>NZ_FPIP01000009.1 GCF_900119075.1 Ruminococcus flavefaciens | reverse complement strand
ATGGTGCAGTTTCCGCCTATATATATAGTTCCGTTATTAATTCCTGATGAATTGTAACTTGAACCAAATGTATAGTTGCCCTTAACTCTCAGCACGGATTCTGCTTCATTCATAAACAGTCTTCCGTAGTATTCTCCTGTGAAGCTGCCTCCGCAAGCTACCTCGCACTTATTTATTGCCATGTAATTTGACATATTCAGATTTCCGTCACAAGTGAAATCCTCATTGAATGTTACAGGCACCTCATTCACAAAGCTTCCTGTTATATGCAATTTGCTTCCAAAAGTACGATCCTCGATCACTCGAATGCTTCCCTTGAATTCACTCGGTATTTTGGTTGCGCCGCATATATCTATGTAGCCCTTTACTGTTCCCTTTTCTTCTGTAACTTCAGTAACTACTGGCGCTCTTCTTCCTTCTGCTATTACCAGTGTCTCATTCCCTACTGCAAGTTTTGAGAAGCATGAGTCTGTTGATCCATACTGATTTGCAAAATATATGGTGTGTTCCTTATTTCCACTGAACGCTACTGTATGACTTCCGCTGGCATGGAAGTTATATCCGTTATTGTTATTCTGGGTAAAGTTTCCGCCAATAGTAAGAGTACCTGCTGTAAGGCATTTACTATGATCCTTATTTGATGATGTTATGAAATTGCCGTCTACATTTACCTTATCCTTATCATTTGTCATGACAAGATATCCGGTACTGTATCCGTATGTTGTTTCATTTTTATCATTTACTGTCTTTGACTGGATCCTGTAATCGCCCTTTACATCAAGTGTTCCTCCGTTGGGGATCACCTTACCTCCTGCCTGTATGAGATTTCCTTTTACAGTAAGCTTGTGTCCGTTAAGGTCAAGATCACCCGAAACAAGATAGAAATCTCCATCGATAGTTGTATCTTCGGACATAGCAGGTACAGGATCTCCTGCTCCGCTTAGACGTATCTTGCATCCTGTGTCAATGACTTCATTGGCATTGACTGGTGACGACGACGTAACACCATCTTCGCTGGTATTAGTGATCCTGAGAATGTTTAAATTCCTGACAGAGTAAAACGTCTGCCCTTTTTCACCATTTAATTCTATCTCGTGAATTCCTGACGGATAAAAATCGCCGCCAGAAACAGAAAAATCGCCTTTGACCTTTATGGAACCGGCGGTCATCCGATTACTTTGTGCGTTTCCGCCTTTAAACGCATAATTTTTATTTACAATTATACTATCATTGGCATTGGTCATGATGAGAGTACCATAATTCATAGTAAAATTCTCACATATAAGCTGACCTTTTGATAAAACAACAGAACCATTATTGACTGTTACATCACCATGAACAATAAGTATGTTGCCATTTAAGTTAAGTGTTCCGCTTGATATTACAAGATTTCCTACCTCTGTTTTCTTTGAGAGAGTCATATCAGAAGAAATCGTTAGATCCTCAAACTCTGATGCAGTTTCTGAAGTTGCATTTGTTTCTTCTGATGCAGCAGCTGCTTCTTCACCTTTATTCACATCTGTCGAATGCACGGCTGAAACTTTACTTCCGCCGCTGTCACTCTCAGCATGAGCATCAATAAAAGGCTGAGCATTTTGTCCGGCAAACTCAGCAGCCATTACAATGGCCGTCACCTGACTAATGATCCTTTTCAAAATTGGCTTCATAAATAATTTCCTCATTTCGTTTTTGCATTAACATGAACAATTAGTTTTCACTTGTTTTCTTACCGTCAACTACATTAATAATCTTAGTGATATTACCGTTTGCATCGTATTCATACTCAATATAATTCTTCTCGTCATGAACAACTTTCACAAGTCTTCCGAGATTATCATATTCGTATGAAAGCTTGCCTACCTCATCTGCTGGAAATGTTGTATCAGGTACGGTAGTTGTTACAATCGCCGTACTGGTTGTGACCTTTGTTGTCACAGATGAAACATCGGTTGAAACACTGGAAGTTGGCATTTCCGGATTTCCCGGCTTATTATCGTCAGGATCTTCAAGAATGGCATCAAACAAAGTACATCCAAACATTACACAAGCACCCAAACAAATAAAAAGACAATATTTCAGTTTCTTCATCATTTTCATATCACCTCCTGTTCGTTTTACGAAGGCATTCTGCTCGATAAAGCATATCTCCTTCATAGTATCGCATTTTATGAAATCTATAAAGACTATTGCATAGATCTCCATCATAATATTCAATATCTTCTACGGAATCCTGCGTCTGAAACAAATAAATTCCGAATGCTAAGAATGCAGTTACAAGCTAAATATAATTGAATAAACAATTATATTGAAAAAGACAATAGCTGTTAAATGCCTAAAAATACTGACCATTTACGGCATACTGTATTTTAGCCGATAAAAAATACTATAATTTATGTATAAAAATAACAAGTTAATTATATCACATTCTCACTAAAAATTCAATACTTCAAAGGCTGTTAGCCCTATCCTAAATATCAAAAAGTATTAACTCTAAACAAAATATTAAGTTGAAATGCAACATATAAATTGAGTCCCAGCTTCTAATACACCTATATTCCATTCTGCTCAACAATGGAAGTTTTAAACTCCAATAGCATTTTTATATCTTGACTTTTTCAGTGATCTACAATCATGACAGACCTCACTCGGCAAATATAAATTGTACACCAGATCAGGAAGAAGCGGTATATTTCGCGAGTCACCATGATATTCAATAATTTTATATTTGAATACTTTGGTTCGGATATTGTACAATAACAGTGATACCAAGTGATGTCAGTTCCCTGATATTTTTCAAGCAGTCTCTTGTGTTACGGGCGAAGCGACTGATAGATTTCGTATAAACTCGGTCTATTCTTCCTTTCCTGCAATCATCTATAAGACGAAGGAACTCCGTCCTATTTTCCTCGGAAGTTCCGCTGATTCCCTCATCAGCATATATGTCAATAAGACATTCTGTTTCTGATTTCTCAAATTTATGGCTATAATATGTAAGCTGAGAGTTATATGAATTGAGCTGATCGTCGCTGCTCGATGATACTCTGCAATATGCAGCTACTCGAAGTAAGCGCTGTGCATCATCTGCGACTTTCGGCTGTATAACTGTTACTGTCGGCATTTCTGCCACCTCCTGTCTCAGCTACATTATACCGTTTTTTTCTCCCGAAGGTAATCACCACAACCACCTATTTTTCGGAGTTGAAACTGTGCAGAACCGACTAATACCTTTCAGGCATTATATTTAAAAAGGAGGCTCGAAAGCCTCCTTAATAATTATCATCTTGTTACTATATCCTCTATTGTTATCAATCTGATCCTATCTGTTTTTTCAGCTTCTGCAATGATCTTTTCATCAAATCCGCTTTCGGAAAACAGATAGTAATAAAACTCTGCTTTTTCTTTTTGCGGAGACAGTTTAGCGATAGTATCAAGATATTCGCTGTAACTGAAAGGCTTCCCTTTAAACTTGCATTCTCCCACAAGGTACTTATCCGATTTTTCAGAAATAGCAAGCAAGTCTATCTCTGTTTCTTTGACCTCGATAGTATCCTTACGGCGAACTGTAGTCTTGCCCCACCAGCGTCCCATTCGTTTGTATCTGAATGGAAGCTTATTGTCTTTCTGCATCTCTCTGGTATATTCTCTGCAAACATCTTCAAATCCGAAAGCTGCAAATTCATGGAGCTGCGGTTTTATTGCATATTCAAACACACCATCTACATCTCCGCCTTCGAGTTCTGAGATATTGGTGAACACAAATGCGTACCAGAAGCGGAAAAAATTATCGGTAAGACGATATAGTCCGCGATTATTATTAGCACGTTCCTTTGTTCCGTTGTTAACAGAGAATTCACGCTCTACTATCTGCAATTCAATAAGATTTTTAAGATACACGCTTGTTTTAGATGTATCATCAATAAGTGATTTGGTGCTTATATCATTAAGCTTTGTATTGCCGAGCGCAACAGCTTCTATAATTGAATTATACAGAGGTGTCTCGCGCAGCTCCTGCCTCAGAATGAATTCAACTTCACTATACAGAATACAGCCTTTTGTAAGGATATTCTTTTTTATATTATCATCAAGCGACATCGCCGGATCAAATTGTGCCAGATAATGTGGGATGCCACCTAAGATAGAATATGCAATAATTTTCTCCTTATCTGTATAATCAGGAAAGAACTGCACAGCATCATAGAAGCCCATCGCTTCCATCTTATAAATCCCTGTAGCTCTGCCATAAAGCGGATTTTTCTCAGCAAGCAATTCTTTTTCAATAAAGCTCATGGCACTGCCGCACAAAATGATCATAACATTCTCGTCTTTGAGCAGTTCATCCCATAGATTCTGTAGTATTGAAGGAATACTCTCATTATTCTTGCACATATACGGAAATTCATCAATAATGAGTAATTTCTTATTATCGCCGTAAGGCAATTCCGTAATATTCCTGAACGCAGTTTCCCAATCAGCAAATTCCTTTACATAGCTTGCAGCAGGTATCTTCTCTCGCAGGAGCTTTTCAGAAAAGCTCCTCAATTGCAGCTTATCAGATATTTCTCTGCAAGAATAGAAGATATGCGGCTTATTTTTACAGAATTCACGAAGGGTTTCTGTCTTTCCTACACGTCTTCTGCCGTAAAGAACTATCAGCTGTCCGCCTTTGCTGTTATACTTGTCCTCAAGGAACTGTAATTCCTGCTTTCTGCCAATAAACATATTATCACCTCGAGCAAACATATCAAATCGTGATTTACCAAATCGTGATTTGATATTATTATACTCTTAAATTCAAAAAAAATCAAGCTTTTTTCAAAATAAACTGAAAAACAGAAATACAAGCTTATATAGTAAGCTCCCACTCAGCAGCTGTCGGATAAAACAAAAGCCGACTCAGTAGGGCTTCTGTGAGAAACCAACAAAATCGGCTTTAAAATCGCTTGAAAATTCTATGTTATTTTTTCTGCTTTTGGGATGGATTATCCGTTTTTTTGCTCCTGATGACCTCGAAAGCAGCCCTGAAAAGGCTCCCTGGAAGGGTTCGAATCCAAATTTTATGGTTTGGGATCTACGGCTTCACCTTGAAAATTTTTCTCTTTCGGAGCAAAAAAACTCCCGAAAAATCGGGAGTTTTTGGCTTGGGATCTAAATTGATTCACCATTTTGGCGCAGTGGGTGGGATTCGAACCCACGTCCCTCAAGGGGCATCATGATTTCGAGTCATGTCCGTTATGACCACTTCGATACCACTGCGTATTTAATTTAACTATAAAACTGCGAGAAAACTGCGAGAAAGCCAATTGCAAACGCAACTGTGAACACCGCCGAAACCACGCAGAACAGGGATAAATCAAAGTGTGGCAAGCTCAGAAACTACTATGTTTCGAGTCATGTCCGTTATGACCACTTCGATACCACTGCATAAAATTACTATAATATTATATCACACTGGCGGAGCAAAATCAAGGGAAATGCAAAAAAATAATATTATAACAAAAAGAGCAGAGGAACTCCCCTGCTCTTTGTATTATTTCGTAAGAAGGAACATTCTTCCGCTGAAAGGCGGAATATCCATGCTCAGCCTGCCATTTTCACAGGAAAACTTAGTACTTACGTGGGGCGTAGTGCCGCTGTAGAGCTGGTCGTCGGAGTCTATCAGAAGCTCCGCCTTGTATTCCTCGCCGATACGCACGGAATAACCGGCCTGAAACCAGTCCGAGAAATTAAAAACTGCCAGTATATCGCCGTCAGCAGACTTCCTGCGAATGGCATAAACGCACCGCTCAATGGCATTGCAGTCCGACCACTCGAAATTTGTAGCGTCATAGTCATAATGGAGCGCACTGTGCTCCAGATATATCGTATTCAGCTTCTTTATGTACTCACGGAAGGAATCGTGGAGCGGATATTTCAACATATCCCAGTCCTGCTGACGCTTTTCGTCCCACTCGCGGAGCTGCGCAAACTCGCTGCCCATGAAGTTCAGCTTCTTGCCCGGGTGAGCTATCATGTACATATAAA
The DNA here is from genome assembly GCF_900119075.1 of Ruminococcus flavefaciens. GTDB lineage: Bacteria > Bacillota > Clostridia > Oscillospirales > Ruminococcaceae > Ruminococcus > Ruminococcus flavefaciens_Q. The sequence goes on along the minus strand of NZ_FPIP01000009.1, from coordinate 182,701 downwards.
GCGCCCTTGCCTGTGGGAACTTCTCCTGATACTGACCGTTCATTTTCTGCGCCACAGTAGCCTTTCCGTGGACAACCTCGTCGTGAGACAGGGGCATAATGAACCGCTCATTGTAGAAATACAGCATTGAAAAAGTCAGCTTGTGGTAATCTCTCGAACGGTACATAGGAGCGCTCTGGAAGTACTCCAGCGTGTCGTGCATCCAGCCAAGGTCCCACTTGTAATCGAAGCCCAGACCGCCTGCAAATACGGGAGCCGTCACTCTCGGATATGACGAGGAGTCCTCGGCGGCTATGATAGCTGTATCGTGCCTTGCCTTCAAACCGCTGTTCATGGATTTGAGGAACTGGATAGCATTCTTGTTCTCGCCGCGGCGCTCATCGCCGTTCCAGTATATCATATTGCGGACGGCGTCCATACGCAGACCGTCGAAGTGATAAACGCTGAGCCAGTAATCTGCCGCAGACTGGATAAAAGACCGCACCTCGCCCTTGGAGTGGTTGAAATTGCGGCTTCCCCATTCGTTATAGCCGATATCGTCGCTGGGGTATTCATATAGCTTAGTGCCGTCGTATTCAGTGAGCCCGTAGTGGTCAACAGCAAAGTGAACAGGCACGAAGTCCACGATAACGCCGATGCCTTTTTTATGGCATTTATCCACCAGCTCCATAAGCTCATTTGGAGTCCCGTATCGAGCGGTAGGAGCGAAAAATCCCGTACTCTGATAGCCCCACGACTCGTCGCAGGGGTGCTCGCTGAGGGGCATGAGCTCGATGTAGTTATAGCCCATTTCGCAGACATAGTCGATCAGTTCGTCGGCTATCTCGCTGTAGCTGAACCAGCCCTCCTCGTCCTCGTCTGAGCGCCTTTTCCACGAGCCAAGGTGAACTTCATAGATATTCAGCGCTTGGTCAAGGCATACCGAGCGCTTGGTCAGCCATTCCTTATCGCTGAACTCAAAGCCTGTGATATCACGAATCACCGAGCAAGTCCCCGGACGAAGCTCCATACCGAAGCCGTAGGGATCGCAGTGGTCGATGAAATTGCCTTTTTTGTCGTAGATACGGTATTTATACCGCATAGTCTCCTTAGCCTCGGGAACGCAGAGTTCATAGAACCGCCCGTCCTCAACGGGCTTCATGGGGATATCCTCCCACTCGCTGAAATCGCCTATCACCGACACCTTTGACGCATTGGGCGCATAGGTGCGGAACACCGTTCCCTCATTGCTTACGTGAGCGCCGAGGTACTCATAGGCTTCAAACTCATTACCCTCATAAAATTTTCTTATGTCCATACTATCAACTCCAAAAGTCAGATACCCCTTTTTGTTGATTATATCACGATATACGGGCAAAGTCAATGCTGTAGAATTGACCAAAAAGGCGGTGCTGAAGCTATACAAAATAACCATTAACTTTACCGCTTTGCGCCTGCAAATCGTTGAAATGCCGTGTTGACACCTCCCCTGCTAAGTGCTATAATTTATGTAAGAAATCATACACATTTCAGGGAGATGAAAAGCATGAAAAACACCTTTGGTTCAAGCGTTTCAATAACAGTTTTCGGCGAGAGCCACGGCACAGCTATCGGAGCTGTACTTGACGGCTTAGCTTCAGGCATAGAGGTCGACGAGGAGTTCATCGCACAACAAATGAAGCTCCGCCAGTCTGTGGGAGCTCTTTCCACACCACGCCGCGAGGGCGACAAGGTAAGGATAGTCAGCGGCGTTTTCAACGGCAGGACCACAGGTACGCCCATAACCTTCATCATAGAGAACGAGGACACACGAAGCAAGGATTACGGCGAGCTTGCCTACAAGGCTCGTCCGGGACACGCAGATTACTCAGCACAGATGAAGTACCACGGCTTTCAGGATTTCCGCGGCGGCGGACACTTCTCGGGCAGGATAACCGCAGGAGTAGTTGCCGCAGGCGCTGTAGCAATAAGCGCTCTCCGCAAAAAGGGCATAAAGATAGCAACTCATATCCTGTCCTGCGGCGGAGTTTTTGACCGCTCATTCGAGGATATAAACGCAGATATCGACAGGCTCAATACTATGGAGTTCGCAGTGCTTGACGACGAAAAGGCACAGGCTATGCAGGCGGCAATAACAGCCGCAAAGGAAGAGGGCGACAGCGTTGGCGGACGCCTTGAAACTATAGTTACGGGAGTTCCGGCAGGCGTTGGCGAGCCGTGGTTCGACACTATCGAAAGCGTTCTTTCTCATGCGCTTTTCGGTATCCCTGCCGTCAAGGGCGTGGAGTTCGGCGCAGGCTTTGCAGCTACTGATATGCGCGGAAGCCAGTGCAACGACAACTTCCGCACAGAAAACGGAACGCTCACAGCTGCTACCAATAATAACGGCGGAATCCTCGGCGGTATAACTACAGGTATGCCAATACTTTTCAGAACTGCCATCAAGCCTACTCCGTCAATTTACAAGGAGCAGCAGACAATAGATATGCGCACTATGGACAACACCACATTGCAGATAAAGGGACGTCACGATCCTGCTATCGTTCACCGTGCAAGAGTAGTTGCGGACAGCATAACCGCGCTTGTGTTCTGCGACCAGCTTTCACAGCGCTTTGGCACAGACTGGCTCACAAAATAATTCGTAATCAATGTGTCGGTATCTGCCGACACATTTTAGTATCAGGAGAATAATATGAAACTCGGACTTCGCCGCGGCACGGTCGCTGTAGAGCCACATAACAGTGAATGGGAAGTGACTGCACAGCAGACTATAGCGCAGCTTCGTGAAATACTCGGAGATACGGCAGTCGATATACAGCATATCGGCAGTACATCTATAAAAAACATATGCGCAAAGCCCATAATAGACATAGTTGTGGGAGTTCATGACTTCAACGATATACTTGGGCTGAACGGTGTTCTTGAAGATAACGGCTTCATCTTCCGCGGACAGGACGTCCCCGACCAGTATCTCTACGTCTGCGGAGATGAGGACTCCAGAACTCACCATATCCACACGGTCATCTATGACTCCGAAGCGTGGAACAACTACATAAATATGCGTGATTATCTTAACTGCCATAAGGCTGAGGCGCAGGCGTACTCAGAGCTGAAAGAAAAGCTTGCAAGGCAGTATCCCGACGACAGAAACAGATACACGGAGCTGAAAAGCGGACTTATAGCTGAAATACTGAAAAAAGCCCACAAATGGAGAGCCAAGTGATCAGTGTTTAGTTCTCCATAATTCTCAACTCTCAACTAAAAATGGCGACCAAAGGTCGTCATTTTTTACTTGACCTTTTTTCGTTTTTATGCTATTATAAAGAGTATTGTAATTAATGAGTGAAGAAAGAAAGGTAACAAAATGCATTTTAATGAACTGAATTTATCGCAGGAGCTTCTCCGTGCCGTTGACGAGCTGGGATATACGGAGATGACAGAGATACAGCAGCAGAGTATCCCCCTGCTTCTCGAGGGGCGCGACGTTGTGGGACGCTCCAACACAGGTACGGGCAAGACTGCCGCTTTCGGTATCCCTGCCGTAGAGAGCATAACCGAAGCCGACCGCAAGTGCGCAGTTGTGCTTATCCTCTGCCCCACCCGTGAGCTTGCTATGCAGGCTGCCGAGGAACTTCGCAAATTCGCCAAATTCAAGGAGGGCGTAAAGACCTCCGCAGTATACGGCGGCGCAAGCATGGAAAAACAGATACACGAGCTGAAGCGCGGCGCAAATATAATCATAGGTACTCCGGGACGTGTCATGGACCATATCCGCAGGAGGACACTGAAGCTTGAAAATATCCGCACAGTCATTCTCGACGAGGCTGACGAAATGCTGAACATGGGCTTCCGCGAGGACATCGAGTCAATACTTGCTGACGTTCCCGAGGACAGACAGACCGTTCTCTTTTCCGCAACAATACCAAAGGAGATAATGGCTCTCACCGAGAAATACCAGAACGATCCCGTACATATCAAGATAAAGTCCGCACAGAAAACAGTGGAGCTCATAGAGCAGTTCTACTTTGAAGTTGCTATGGGACGCAAGACCGACGCTTTAAAGCTTCTCCTTGCGGCATACAAACCAGCCTCAGCAATGGTTTTCTGCAACACCAAGGTCATGGTAGACCAGCTCACCGAGGAACTCGTCAAGAGCGGCTTCCGTGCAGCAGGACTTCACGGCGATATGAAGCAGATACAGCGTACACAGGTCATGAACAGCTTCAAGAACAAGGCTACCGAGATACTTGTTGCTACCGATGTAGCCGCCCGCGGTATCGACGTCAGCGGAGTTGACGCGGTGTTCAACTACGACCTGCCACAGGACAACGAGTACTACATTCACCGTATCGGCAGAACAGGACGCGCAGGCAGAGCAGGCACGGCTTATACACTTATCAGCGGCAGACGTCAGCTTTTTGACCTCCGCGCTATCGAGAAGTACACTCACGCCGAGATACGGGAAATGCCCCTCCCCGAAAAGTCCGATATCATCGCCATGAAAAAGGAGTCCATGATAAAGGAGATAACCGAAGCTCAGGCAGGACACAACGCATATGATATCCTTGACAGGCTTGCTTCACAGGGCATAGACTACCGCGAAGCCGCCGCAAGAGTTCTCGAAAAGCAGCTCCGCGCCGAGACAGAAGCGCTCCCCGACTTTGAAAGCGCAAAGCCTCTGAAAAAGGGCAGGAACAGCGGTGCAAAGACGGTCAAGATAGTGATAAACATCGGAAGGAACCGCCGCATAGCTCCAAACTTTATCCTCGGAGCTCTCGTTGACGCAACAGGCATGACAGGCAGGGACTTCGGCAAGATAGATATCTTCGACGAGCACACCACTGTAGAAGTTCCCGAAACTGAGTACGAGTACATCATCGACAGTACGGACTCAATGAAGATAAACGGCAACAAGGTAGAGGTAAAGCTCTACAAGGGCGGAGACTTAGGCGTCCGCAGAAACCGCCGTCCTGACGACAAGCCGAGATTTGACCGTAAAAAGACGGCATACGGAAACAAGAAAAAATCGGAGCTCTACTCCGACTACATACCCAACCGCAAAAAGCGCATGAAGAAAAGACACTGAGAGGTGATATAAATGAGCAATAGCACAGGACCGAAGAAATCCACAGCAATGAGGATACTGATACTTGTAATTGCAGGTATCATGATACTTGGTGCAGCAGCACTTCCGTTTTTAAAATAAGTTAAAAAGTAATGGCAGAAGCTTCGATGAAGCTTCTGCCTTTTTGTTTTCAGCGCACTGACACACTTTGACATATTTCGCAGCCTGTCTGCATTATAATACTATCGGGAGGTGTTATGTGGAGACCATATATATCGACGTACTCATAGTGCTGAATATCTATGTGAATTACTTCCTGCTGCGGATAACGGCAGGTCTCACCCACTCGCCCCTGCGAACAGGACGCTGCATATCGGGAGCTGTCTGGGGCAGTCTGTTCTCGCTGACTATACTTCTGCCTGATATGGGAGCTTTGCTGCCACTGCTGATAAAGCTTGCGGCGGCAGTGAGCATAGTCATTATTTCATTCGGCATAAGAGGCAAAAAGCGGCTGTTTCTGAACACTTCCGCCTTTTTCGCCGCAAATTTTGTCCTTGCAGGCACAGTTTACGGAGTCTATTCCCTGCTGAAGCCACGTTTCATGCACTTCCGCAACGGCAGCTTCTACATAGATTTTTCACTGCTGATACTTATAGTAACCACCGCCGCCCTGTATTTCGCACTGCGGCTCATACGGATAATGACGGACAAAGCTCCCGCAGGCAGCTATCGGGTATATGTCCGCGCAGGCAAGAAAATACTGAACCTCAGCGGACTTGCTGACACGGGGAATATCCTTGTGGACTATTTCACAGGCTCGCCTGTGATAATCTGCTCCGAGGAGAGCTTTTCGGAGCTCACAGGCAGGGAGCTGGACATATCACTGCTGCCCAAAGGATTCAGACTGCTCCCCTGCACTGCTGTCTCGGGCAGCGGACTTATCCCTGTGTTCCGCCCCGACGAGGTGCTGATATGCAGCGGCGAAAGCGGAGAGCGCAAGGCAGTGGACGCACTTATAGGCTTCGGAGAATGCGGCGGAAAGGCGGTATTCAACCCGAAGCTGCTGAAAATATAGCAAAGAAGGAGAAAAACAATGAACATCATCGAAAGAGTAAAGACATTCCTGAAAAAGCACTTCACAGGAGAGGTATTCTACGTAAACGGCTCGGACACCCTGCCGCCGCCACTGACGAGGGCAGAGGAAACAGAGGTTTTCGCGCGGCTCTCCCAACGCGATCCCGAAGCGCGTAATATTCTCATAGAGCATAATCTCCGCCTTGTGGTGTACATAGCCAAGAAGTTCGAGTCCACAGGCATAGGTATAGAGGACCTTGTATCTATCGGAACTATCGGGCTTATCAAGGCTGTGAACACATTCTGCCCAACCAAAAATATCAAGCTGGCTACATATGCTTCAAGGTGTATCGAGAACGAGATACTCATGTTCCTGCGGAAGTCCTCACAGTACCGCAACGACCTGTCCATAGACGAGCCGCTGAACATCGACTATGACGGCAACGAACTGCTCCTGTCGGACATACTCGGCACTGACGATGACATAGTAAACAAGGGCATCGAGACCGAAGCAGAGCGTGAGATACTGCGCAACGCAGTTTCGGAGCTCTGCGACCGTGAGCGAGAAATAATGGAAATGCGCTTCGGGCTTATTGACGGAAAAGAAAAGACGCAGAAAGAGGTAGCAGACAGCATTGGCATATCGCAGTCCTACATTTCGCGTCTTGAAAAGAAAATCATAAAAAAACTCCGTATAAAAATAGAGAGCGTGTCCTGATTCAGCGGACAGCCTCCGCAAAGGCTCTCATTTTGGTGAAATCCTTGAAGCCGTCGGTCTCGAGGCAGGAGCTTGCGTCCACCGCAAATGGGCTCAGCATTTTCACAGCCTCGCCTACATTTTCGGCAGTAAGTCCGCCTGCAAGGAAGTAATCCCTGCCCACATTTTTAATGAGCGACCAGTCGAAGGTCTCTCCCGAGCCGCTTCCCGAATCGAGAAGCACATAATCCGAGCAGGTATTTCTTGCGGCGTCAATATCGGCTTCACAGCTGACCTTGAAAGCCCTTATCACGGGTATGCCGCGGCTTTTGAGCTCAGCAACATAGTCCTCGGATTCGTTTCCGTGGAGCTGTGCCATTCTGATAGTACCGCTCTCCACCAGAGCGATAACATTTTCAATAGGTTCGTCAACAAATACTCCCACGGGAGTTATCTCTGTGCTGAGAAGCTTGGTGAGCTTCTCAGCCGTTTCGGGCGCTGCATAGCGCCTGCTTTTTTTTGCAAATACGTAGCCGATATACTCGGGCAGAAGCATATTTGCATACTCGATATCCTCAGCGCGGCGAAGTCCGCACATTTTTATCTTAGCCATATTATCCTTTCAGCTCCGCAAGCTTTGCCTTTTTGTCAGCCGCACGCATGAGAGTCTCGCCGATTAGCACAGCGTTCACCCCTGCCTGACGGAGAAGCCTTATATCCTCTGCGGACTGAACGCCGCTTTCGGATACGAAGCTCACATCTGCGGGAGCAAGCTCCCGCAGGCGGCGGCTGTTGCCTGTATCAACTGAGAAGTCCTTGAGATTGCGGTTGTTCACGCCGATGATGCGTGCTCCTGCGGCAACAGCCGCCCGAAGCTCCGCTTCGTCGTGAGCTTCTACCAGAGCAGAAAGTCCCAGCCGGTCGCAAATGCCGATATATTCGCTTATCTGCTGCTGTGAGAGAATGGAGCAGATAAGAAGAACCGCCTTAGCGCCGAGCAGCTTTGCCTCATATATCATGTACTCGTCAACGGTGAAGTCCTTGCGTATGCAGGGAATACTTACGCTTGAAGCTATCTCACGGAGAAACTCATCGCTGCCGAGGAACCATTTAGGCTCGGTGAGTACGGATATGCAGTCAGCACCTGCCGCCTCGTAGTCCTTAGCTATCTGTAAGTAGGGAAAGTCCTCAGCAATTATTCCCTTTGACGGCGAAGCCTTTTTGCACTCGCAGATAAATGCGATGTCGTCCTTTTTCAGCGCCTTTTCAAACTCAAAACCGCCCTTCGGAAGCGCCAGTGCAAGGCACTTTACCTCGTCAAGGGAGAGCTTTTTCTTAGCCTCAGCCACGCGCTCACGGGCATGGTCTGCAAGCTTATCGAGAATAGTCATACTGCACCTCAGTTCTGTGACTGCGCGATGAACTTATCCATAGCTTCAAGAGCAGCGCCGCTGTCGATAAGCTCTGCCGCTTTCTTAACGCCCTCAGCCATAGTCTCAGCCTTGCCGCCGATATAGATAGCAGCACCTGCATTGAGCAGAACTGAATTGCGCTTGTGTCCCTTGATGCTGCCGTCGAGGATACCCCGTGTGATAGCTGCGTTCTCCTCGGGAGTACTGCCCTTGAGGTCGTCCTTTGTGCAGCGCTCGAAGCCGAACTGCTCGGGAGTTATCTCGTAATTCTTCATCCAGCCGTCCTTGTACTCGCATACGGCAGTAGGAGCGCTGAGAGATATCTCGTCCAGCTTATCCTTGCCGAAAACTACCATACCGTTCTTTGAACCAAGCTTCATGAGAACTTCTGCAACAGGCTCAAGGAGAACGCTGTCATAAACACCGAGAAGATGATGATTAGGGCAGGCAGGGTTTGTGAGTGGTCCGAGAATATTGAATACTGTTCTGAAGCCCAGCTCCTTGCGGATAGGACCAACATATTTCATGGAAGTATGATACTTCTGAGCAAAGAAGAAGCAGAAGCCCACGCTTTCAAGGAGCTGTCTGCACTTTTCAGGCTCAAGGTCGATGTTAGCGCCAAGAGCTTCGAGACAATCGGCAGTTCCCGAAAGTGAAGAAGCTGCGCGGTTGCCGTGCTTTGATACCTTGATACCTGCCGCTGCGATAACGAAAGCGGAAGTAGTTGAGATATTGAAGCTGTGAGCGTTATCACCGCCTGTGCCTACGATCTCCAGCAAGTCCATATCGTTCTCAAACTTGATAGCCGCGTCACGCATAGCAGCAGCGCAGCCTGTTATCTCGTCGATAGTCTCAGCCTTCGTGCTTTTTGTGGAAAGAGCGGAGAGAAAAGCCGCATTCTGAGTAGGAGTAGTCTCTCCTGCCATGATCTCTGAAATTACCTTATATGCCTCATCATATGTAAGATCCTGCTTGTCAACGATCTTAGCGATTGCTTCTTTTATCATTTTAAGTTCCTCCATTTTTATTTTTAAATCTACCAAATAACTTGATGAACCCATGAATGGGATTCCAAAGGGACTATGTTCCTTTGGCGGAGTGACTCCCCATAAAATGGGGAGATGTCGCGAAGCGACAGAGGGGACGTACCTGTTAGGTCAGAGGCAGCGCCTCTGGTGGGGTGTGGGGCAAAGCCCCACAGTTACGAAGGCGCTCCGCAAGGGGTGAATCGAAAAACAATCCAGTGAATTGTTTTTCGAGAGGGGACGCCCTGCAAGTGAGGACGTCCCATTATCGGGCGGATAATATCCACCTCTACAGCGGAACACTGCCCTCAGAGTCCCCTACAAACATTATGCTTTAGAAACAGCTTCTTTCATTTCCTTAACGTACTCACCAACGTATGGTGCTGCGTCTTTTCCGTACTTTTCAAGTATCTTGATTATTGCCGAACCAACTATAGCTCCGTCTGACAGCTCTGCCATTGCCTTAGCCTGCTCGGGCTTTGAGATACCGAAGCCTACTGCGCAGGGCACTTTCGTATTCTCACGGATGACCTTTACGATATCGCCGATATTGGTGTTTATCTCGCTTCTAACGCCTGTAACTCCGAGACTTGATACGATGTAGATGAAGCCCTCTGCTTCCTTTGCTATCATTGCGATACGGTTCTCGGACGTAGGAGCAATAAGCGATATAAGGTCAACTCCATACTGCTTTGCAACTGCTGAGAACTCCTCCTTTTCCTCAAATGGAAGGTCGGGAAGTATGATACCGTCAACTCCTGCCTCGCAGCAGCGAGCCATGAATCTCTCTGCGTCGTAGGAGTACACAACATTTGCATAGGTCATAAATACGAAAGGTATCTTGACGTCTCTGCGGAGCTCCTTTACCAGCTCGAAAACCTTGTCTGTGGTGACTCCACCTGCAAGTGCGCGGATATTAGCCCCCTGTATAACAGGGCCTTCCGCAGTCGGATCGGAGAAAGGTATTCCAAGCTCGATAAGGTCTGCGCCGTTCTCGGCAGCCGCACGAACTACCTTTGCGGTAGTCTCAAGGTCGGGATCACCGCAGGTTATAAATGGTATGAAAGCCTTGCCGTTTGCAAAAGCTGATCTTATATTACTCATAGATATCCTCCCCTCTGTAACGGGCAATTGCAGCGCAGTCCTTGTCGCCGCGTCCCGAAACCGTAACGATAATTATCTTGTCCTTGTCCATAGTAGGAGCAAGCTTCATAGCGTAAGCAATTGCATGAGCCGACTCGATAGCAGGGATAATGCCCTCGGTGCGTGAAAGATACTCGAAAGCGTTTACTGCTTCGTCATCTGTAACAGGTACATACTCAGCTCTGCCGATATCGTGGAGATGTGCGTGCTCGGGACCTACACCGGGATAGTCAAGACCTGCTGAGATAGAATAAACAGGAGCTATCTGACCGTACTCGTCCTGACAGAAGTAGGACTTCATACCGTGGAAGATACCTATTCTTCCTGTATTCACTGTAGCGGCAGTCTCAAAGGTGTCTATACCTCTGCCTGCGGCTTCACAGCCGATAAGACGTACTCCCTCGTCGGGGATAAAGTGATAGAAGCTTCCGATAGCGTTTGAGCCTCCGCCTACACAGGCGATAACTGCGTCGGGAAGTCTGCCCTCTGCTTCAAGTATCTGGGCTCTTGCCTCACGGGAGATAACAGCCTGAAAATCACGGACTATAGTGGGGAATGGGTGTGGTCCCATAACAGAACCGAGACAGTAATGTGTATCTGAAATACGTGAAGTCCACTCGCGCATAGCCTCGGAAACAGCGTCTTTAAGAGTAGCAGTACCGCTCTTTACGGGGATAACGTCAGCGCCGAGAAGCTTCATACGGTAAACGTTGAGAGCCTGACGCTTAGTGTCCTCCTCGCCCATGAAAACTACGCACTCCATATCGAGGAGAGCCGCCGCTGTTGCAGTAGCAACGCCGTGCTGACCTGCTCCTGTCTCTGCGATAAGTCTGGTCTTGCCCATTTTCTTTGCAAGGAGAGCCTGACCGAGAACATTGTTTATCTTATGTGAACCCGTATGGTTGAGATCCTCGCGCTTGAGGTATATCTTAGCTCCGCCAAGCTCTCTTGTGAGCTTATCTGCGCGGTACAGCAGAGAAGGTCTGCCTGCGTAGTTATTGAGGAGCTCTGTGAGCTCGCGGTTGAACTCGGGATCGTTTTTATAATGGTCGTAAGCCTGTTCAAGCTCGATGACCGCATTCATAAGCGTTTCGGGGATATACTGTCCGCCGTGAACGCCGAATCTTCCTTTTGACTGTGACATGATATCTTTCCTTTCGGTTTATATTTTACGCAGGATATCCAGCGTATGATTTGAAGCACCTGTCAAGTCCTGTCTTTCACAGGTAGCGAAGTGGTACTCCATGTATTTTTCAAATGTAAAATCGTCCATGCTGTCGATACATTCGCTGATGTAATTTGCCGCTCCGTCAGCCGCTATGAGCTTTATCCGCTCCACAGGAAGCTCTGTGTCGAGAGAAGCTATCTCCTCTGTTCTCACCAGCTGAAAGAGCTCCTTTGGCTCGCTTTTGCAGTGCCATTCGGAAGTCAGCATATCGTTTTCAAGGACTTTTTGCAGGTTGCCGTGAAGAAATGCGTGCTGTATAACAGCGGCTTCGTTCATGCAGTAGGCAACGAGTATATGTCCGCCCTTTTTGGTGACTCTCACCGCCTCGGACAATGCCTTCAGCATATCCTCACGGGTGAAAAGATGATACATCGGACCAAACACCAGAGTCATATCGAAGCTGTTGTCTGTAAACATTGACAGGTCAAGAGCATTGCCCTGTATCGCTGTAAGCTTTTCACTGCCGTCAAGCTTTGCCCTCAGCTTATTGAGATTGCTTTCAACAAGCTCCACAGCGGTGACATTATGTCCCTCACAGGCAAGAGCTATGCTGTAGCGCCCCGTGCCTGCACCCACTTCAAGGATATGGACCTGCTTTGCTCCGCCGAGGAAGTCGTGAATGTACTTCATGGTGGTCAGGTACTCCACCTGACCGTGACGGGAGAGCAAACGCCCGTCCTCATCAAAGTCGCTGTAAAATTCCTCAAGGTAATTCATAGTCTCACCACCATTCATATGTTTAACGGACGGGACGCCGAGGGCGGCGTCCCCTACACTACTCACTACTTACTAAGCTCGATAAAGTTTCTCAGCATGATATGTCCGTCGGGAGTCATTATTGACTCGGGGTGGAACTGCACGCCGAATATGGGGTAATCCTTATGCTGGACTGCCATTATCTCGCCGTCGTCGGCAACAGCAGTTACCTTGAAGCAGTCGGGAATGGTATCGGCTTTTGCCGCAAGGGAGTGATATCTCGCTACGGGAGCTCCCTCGTCTATGCCCCTGAACAGCGGACTGTCGTTCATGAAGCTGATAACAGACTGCTTGCCGTGCATGAGCTCCTTTGCGTAGGTGACCTCAGCACCGTAAGCCGCACATATTGCCTGATGACCGAGACAAACGCCGAGGGTAGGTATTTTCTGACACACTGTCTTAGCCGCTTCGATTATTATTCCTGCGTCCTCGGGACGTCCCGGACCGGGAGAAAGGATTATCCTGTCGGGAGCGAGCTTCTCTATCTCGGAAACTGTCATCTCGTCATTGCGTATGACCTTGATATCGGGCTCTATAGCGCCTATCATCTGATAAAGATTGTACGAAAAGCTGTCGTAATTATCTATGAGAAGAATCATAAGTCTCCCTCCTCTGCCATTTTAAGCGCATTCACAACAGCAGCCGCCTTGTTTATGCACTCCTGATATTCCTTTTCGGGAACTGAATCTGCAACGATTCCTGCGCCGCTTCTTACGAAGACCTTGCCGTTCTTCTTGTAGGCAATGCGGATAGCGATACAGGTATCGAGGTTTCCAGTGAAGTCAATGTATCCGATAGCGCCGCCGTAGATGCCGCGCTTGTTGTTTTCGAGCTCTGCGATGAGCTGGCAGGCTCTTATTTTCGGAGCTCCCGAAAGAGTACCCGCAGGGAGCACAGCGCTTACTGCGTCAAGTCCGTCGAACTCCTCACGTATCTCGCCGCGCACCGTCGAACCGATGTGCATAACGTGGGAGTAACGCTCGATACTGTGGAGCTTTTCAACTTCAACACTGCCGAACTTGCTTATCTTGCCGAGGTCGTTTCTGCCCAGGTCTACCAGCATATTGTGCTCTGCAAGCTCCTTTTCGTCACGGAGAAGTCCCTCCTCCAGCTCCTTGTCCTCCTTCTCCGTCTTTCCTCTCGGACGGGTGCCTGCAAGGGGGAACGTATGGAGAACGCCGTTTTCAAGCTTTACAAGAGTCTCGGGAGAAGCTCCTGCTATCTCAACGTCCGTGCCCGAGAAATAGAACATATAAGGCGACGGGTTGATAGTTCTGAGAACTCTGTAGGTATTGAGGAGACTTCCCTCAAAGCCTGCGCTGAGGCGGTTCGAGAGGACTATCTGGAAGATATCGCCCTCGTGGATATGTCCCTTTGCCTTTTCGACCATCTCACAGTACTCTTCCTTGCTGAAAAGTGCTGTAACATCGGTAGTGAGCTTGCCTGCCTGCTCCTTTACGGGAGCGCCGTTCCTGAGAAGCTCCGCCATCTGCATGAGCTCCATTTTAGCCTTGTTGTAGCCTGCCTCGCCCTCTTCAAGTCTCATATTCGCAATGAGTATGAGCTTCTGGCGGAAGTTATCAAATGCGATGACCTTATCGAAAAGCATCAGGTCTACGTCCTTGAAGCTCTCGGTGTCGTTCACGCCGATACGGAGCGACTTCTCGGTATAAGCGAGGAAATCATAGGAGAAGTAGCCTGCGAGACCTCCCGTAAATGTCGGGAGATAATCGAACTTTGGACTTCTGTACTTAGCAAGTATCTGTCTTATCTGTATCGAGGGATCGTCAGTGGTTATCTTGACATCGCCGATAGTCATTTCGCTTCCCACAGCTGTTATCTGCATTTTCGGATCATAGCCGAGGAAGGTGTATCTTCCCCACTTTTCCTTTTCTGCTACCGACTCAAGCATATAGCAGTGAGTGGAAACGTTTTTGAGCTTCATGATAGCTTCGATAGGAGTGCAGATATCCGACAGTATCTCACAGCTTACGGGGACAATGTCGTATTTTCCGCTTTCGGCTATCCTGCCGATTGTTTCAAGATCGGGCATAAAATTCATAAAAAAGCACCTCCGTCGGTCTGTCGGGCAACAAAAAAGTCCTTGACAGACCAGATTAGTCTGTCAAGGACGAATATACTTATCCGCGGTACCACCTTGATTCACAGCATAGCTGTGCACTTAACAGGATACTATCATATCCCTGATGATTAACGCACATCTTAACGTTGCAGAATACTCTGACCGCCGCCAATAGAATGTCATCTCCGCGATCATTTGACTGCACCCTCAGCGGTCCATTTGCTGACCTGTTTTTCGCCCCATTCTCAGCACCAGAGGCTCTCTGTACAAGCATAATCAACTTTATCTCCGCGTCGTCGGTTTGAATTTTTTTAATTATAGCATTGCATTATAGACTTGTCAAGTAGGCTTAAAATATTTTTTATATTTAACTTTAATAAACAACACATTTCATTTTATGCATAAACAGCTGTAAAGTGCGCATTTCCTATTGACTTTTTTAGGTGTAAATGCTACAATAAATATGATTATAGTATACTGGATAATTGTATACTATGCTCCGCAGAAAAAACTATAAATCACATCTGCGGAGAAAATATCGAGAGGGGTAATATAACATGAAAAAACTCACACGCACAGCTGCTGCGCTTGTTTGCGCTGCGGCAATGACCATTACGGGAGCAGCACCTTCCTTTGGTCAGACAAACGACATGACAGCACAGGCTGTTGACACAAACAACGACGACTGGCTCCACGCAGAGGGCAGCCGCCTTTACGACATGAACGGCAATGAGGTATGGCTCACAGGCGCTAACTGGTTCGGCTTCAACTGCAACGAAGCCTGCCCACACTACCTCTGGAGCGCCGACGCTGACGACTGTCTCACAGAGATAGCAGACCGCGGTATCAACATTATCCGCTTCCCTATCTCCACAGAGCTCATCGTCTCATGGATGAAGGGCAAGCCCAATCCGGTAAACAGCTTCTCATGCAACACAGACCCGGCATTTACTATCAATGCTGATTTCTGTGCTGAAGACGGCAAGACACCTGTTGACAGTATGCAGGTATTCGACATAATGATGAAAAAGTGCAAGGAGCACGGTATCAAGGCATTCATCGATATCCACAGCCCCCACACAGACAACTCCGGACATAACTACAACCTCTGGTACGGCAAGGCAGGAGTTACCACAGATGTGTGGATAGACTCACTGGTATGGCTTGCCGACAAGTACAAGGACGATGATACTCTTATCGGCTACGACCTCAAGAACGAGCCTCACGGCAAGGGACAGGAAGGCAAGGAAGCAGCCAAGTGGGACGGCTCAAAGGACGAGAACAACTGGGCATATGCCGCTACACGCTGTGCTGAGGCTATCCTTGATGTAAACCCACACGCTCTTATCCTCGTTGAAGGCGTTGAGCAGTCAATGAGCGGAGCTATGGAGGGCGACTACTGGGGTATGCCCGACAGACGTGACAACTCCCCTTACATCGGTGCATGGTGGGGCGGTAACTTCCGCGGTGCAAGAAAATACCCCATCAAGCCTAAGCAGGGTACTTCACAGATAGTTTATTCTCCCCATGACTACGGTCCGTCGGTTTACGCTCAGACATGGTTCGACAAGAACTTCACAGAAGAGACTCTCCTTAAGGACTACTGGTACGACACATGGGCATACATAAACGCAGAGGACATCGGCCCTGAGCTCATCGGAGAGTGGGGCGGCCATATGGACGGCGCTGAGAACCAGAAATGGATGACTCTCCTCCGCGATTACATGATAAAGCACCACATCAACCACACCTTCTGGTGTCTCAACACCAACTCGGGCGATACAGGCGGACTCTGGGACGACCTTGGATTCCAGGCTGGAAAAGGCACTACCATCAAGTGGAACGAGCCTAAGTACAAGCTCTTTGAGGAAGCTCTCTGGCAGACCAAGAGCGGTAAGTACATCGGTCTCGACCATCAGGTAGCTCTCGGCAAGAACGGTATCTCACTGAACGACTTCTACACAAACTACGCTAAGTCCGAGGGAAGCAACCTTGACGGCGGAAAGACCTCCGACGGCAAGGCAGTAAATGCTGATCCTTCAAAGACTACAACTTCTACAACAAAGCCTGTAGTTACTACAACTACTACATCAGACTCAACAACATCGACTTCAAGCACAACAACAACTCCCGAGGTCAGTAATCGCACTTTCGGGGATTCTAACTGCGACGGTACAATTGATATGTCAGACGTTGTTCTCATAATGCAGTCTCTTGCTAATCCGAACAAATACGGTATCAGCGGCAGCGACGAAAAGCATATGACCGAGGAAGGTCAGAAGAACGCAGACGTTGTCGGCAACAACGGCGTTACTACAGACGACGCTTTAGCTATCCAGCTCTATCTGCTCGGTAAATACACCAAGCTCCCTGTAGAGTAAGCTCAAACACGCATTTGTCTGCGCAGCTTCAGGGTGCTGCGCAGCAAAAATAACTTTATGAGAGGGAAATAAAAATGAACAAAATTCTACGCTCAGTGGCAGCTGTTGCTGCCGCAGCAGCTCTGACTGTCTCAGGCGCTGCTTACTATCCGTCAATGCAGACTCCCGATACACTTGGAAAGGCGCTTGCAGCTGACGACAACAACGACGACTGGCTCCATGCAAAGGGCAGCCGCCTTTACGACATGAACGGCAACGAGGTCTGGATCACAGGTGCAAACTGGTTCGGCTTCAACTGCTCCGAGAACTGCGCTCACGGTCTCTACGCAAGAGATGTTGACGATATGCTCCAGAGTATCGCAGACCACGGTATCAATACTCTCCGTCTGCCTATATCCTCAGAGCTTCTCGTATCGTGGATGGGCGGCAAGCCAAATCCCGTAAGCTCGGTGCAGGCTTCCTATACTCCTCCCGTTGACGAGGTCGGCGAGGACGGAAAGGTCACTCCTGCAGGCTATTACACAAATATCAACAAGGACTTCGTTGAGTCCGACGGCAAGACTATCAAGAACTCAATGGAGATCTTCGATATCATCATGCAGAAGTGCAAGAAGTACGGTATCAAGGTATTTATTGATATCCACAGCCCCGACGCCAACAACTCAGGTCATAACTACGAGCTCTGGTATGGCAAGGCAGGCGTTTCAACAGACGTTTGGATAGATTCTCTTACATGGCTTGCCAAGAAGTACTCAAGCGATGATACTCTCATCGGCTATGACCTCAAGAACGAGCCTCACGGCAAGCGAGGCTACAAGGGCGACAAATGCCCCGACGATATCGCAAAGTGGGACGGCTCAAAGGACGAGAACAACTGGGCTTATGCAGCTAAAAAGTGCGCTGATTCTATCCTTGCGGTAAATCCTCACGCTCTTATCTTCATCGAGGGTATCGAACAGTATCCTATGACCGAAAAGGGCTACACCTTCGATACAGCCGACGTATGGGAGCCCAAGACAGAAGAGGACAAGAAATGGCACGGCGCATGGTGGGGCGGAAACCTCCGCGGCGTTAAGGAATATCCTGTAGTTCCCGAAAGCGGAACAAGCCAGATAGTTTACTCTCCTCACGACTACGGCCCGTCAGTATATGCTCAGACATGGTTCGACAAGGACTTCACAACACAGACTCTCCTTGACGACTACTGGTACGATACATGGGCTTACATCAACAAGGAGGACATCGCTCCCCTGCTTATCGGCGAGTGGGGCGGTCACATGGACAAGGGCGCTAACCAGAAATGGATGGAGCTCCTCCGTGACTACATGATAGACAACCACATCAACCACACCTTCTGGTGCATCAACCCCAACTCAGGCGATACAGGCGGACTTCTTGATCCTACCTTTATGAACTGGGACGACAATAAGTACAACCTCTTCGAGAAGTCTCTCTGGCAGACAGACTCAGGCAAGTACATCGGTCTCGACCACCAGACTGCTCTCGGCAAGAACGGTCTTTCACTGAACGGCTTCTATTCATCAGGCGCTAAGAGCAATCTCGACGGCGGCAAGGCAGGCGGCGGTACTCCCGTAGTTGTTGACAAGACGACCACAACTACCACAAAGCCTGTAACTACAACTACTACAACAAAGCCTACAGCAACTACCACAACAGTTACAACTACTGCTCCCGTAAAGACTGTCAAGTGCGAGCACTGCGGCAAGGAGATACCCGAATCAGAGGCTATCTACGGACCTCTCGGCTTCCCTGTGTGTCAGGAATGCTACGATAACGGCGTTTACATCGGCACATCTGCTCCTTTCCCGACAACAACAACAACGACTACCACAACTACTACAGCTACCACTACTGTAAAGGTCACTGCTCCTATCCCTACAACACATGAGACCTATGAGTTCAACAAGGTCATCTCATATCCTACAAAGACAAATTACAGGCAGGGCGAGGCTCTTGATCTTTCAGGTCTGAAATTCGACGGTGTTTCAAAGATCGACGCATCTCACCCAAATATGGAATACACCGATAAGAGCATCCGCGCCGTCAGCAGTGATAAGGAGCCTGTGACTATCACCGACGGAAGCGGCAAGAGCGTTCCCAAAAAGGAGTTCATCAAGCTTCCCGCAGGCGAATACACTGTAAATATAGACAGCAATGCAGGTTATTACTACTCCTATAACCTCTGCTACAATGTAAAGATATCCTTCAAGGTGACGATCAAGGCTGGCAGCACTGTAACAACTGCTCCGAATGAGGGAAATAAAACTACTACCACAACAACACTTCCCAATGCTCATACTGATGCAGCTGTATGGGGCGACGCTAACAACGACGGCGGTGTTGATATGGCAGACGTTGTTCTCATAATGCAGAGCCTTGCTAACCCCAACAAGTACGGTCTCAACGGTACTGACAAGAACCACATAACAGCACAGGGCCTCAGCAATGCTTCTGTTGTCAATAAAAACAACAGCGTTACCACAGAGGACGCTCTCCAGATACAGCTCTTCCTTCTCGGAAAGCTTGACACAAAGGCTTCCAAATAAAAATATATCGGCACGGTCGATCCGTGCCGATTTTTTTGCACAAAATAAAGCATACAAATTTGTGGAACTCTACAAATCTGTATGCTTTTTCGTCTTTTTTGCCTTATGAAATCACTTACTTATAAAAGCAGTTGGACTTTTATATACGAAAGGAGTATTTTTATGAAAAGAATCATCGCTTTTACACTTGCTTTCAGCCTTATGGCTGCCTTTTCCTGCGGTAAGAACAAGGACAGCAGCTCTGAGCCCGACGGGGATACTCAGCAGGACATGCTGACTACCAATGAGATAACTATCGGTATGCCTGAGATAAACAAGCTTGTAGTGCCTGCTATAATCTCGTTCAACAACAGTCAGAAAGCATACCAACTCAAAATCGTCGACTATTCAAAGCTCGTCAGCGAGGACGACAATTTTCACTCAAACGCCCTGCGGCAGCTGCAAATGGACCTTATATTGGGAACTGCTCCCGATATAATCGTTCTTAACCCTTCATATACGCAGCCGCTTGTGCATAAGGAAGTCTTTGCGGATATGTACGAGCTTATGGACAGCTTCGGCGGAGTTTCACGAGATGAGTTTATACCAAACGCCCTCAGCGGATTTGAGGCAAACGGCAAGCTGCCTGCAATAGCTGCGAATTTTGACCTGCACACAGCTGTTGCAAAGACAGAATTTGTTGGAGAAAACAAGGAAAACTGGACAATTGATGATCTGGTGAAGACTTATGAGAAACTCCCAGAGAATATGAAGCTCCTGCACTGCGAGCCCTGCAATGCACAGGCAGTCTGCGATTTTGTTACAAACAAACTCTCCTCAAAATGCGTAGATTTCGATAGTTATACCTGTAATTTCAACACTCCCGAGCTTGCAAAGGCTCTCGATTTTGCAGGCAGATTCGGCAGGGAAAACGCTGACATGAAATACAGCACCGATACAACTACATATACCAGCGATGAGTTTCAGAACGAATTAAAGAATAACGGCGCTCTTATATCTGAAATAGACATTGGCTCATTTAATCAGAGCGTTGCTTGGAACGTATGCTACGACTTTGGCTGCGAACCCGTCACCTTTGTTGGATATCCCTCAGAGGACGGTAACGGCTCTGTATCCGATTGCAGATGGCTGTACGGCATAAGCAAGGATTCCCCCAATAAAGAAGGCGCTTGGAGATTCATCACCTATATGCTCAAGGATAAAAATTATCAGCACAAGGCGAATGAGGAAAACAGAGGACTTCCCGTTATAAAGAGCTTCTACGACGATTATATGTCACTGTCTGCCGACAATGAAAACTCAATATTATTCGTCCCTGACTGGCAGGAGGATACTCCTATCACAAAGGAGCAGGCTGAGCAGATAAGGGATTACATTTTCAGAACAAAATTCTCCCCCTATTTCAACTTTGAGATAAACAGTATCATATCAGAGGAATGTGCCGCTGTTATCAACGGTGAGAAAACAGGCAGTGAATGTGCAGATATCCTTAACAACAGGATAGGGATATACCTCAGTGAGCGAAGCTGACTATAAAAAGAAGAGGACCGCCAACACTATTGCGCCGGCGGTCTTTCTTTCCGAAAGGTGTGTTCATGAAGCGGTGGTGTGCGGGCACCGCTTTTCGCGTCGGGAGGTATAGGTCGACGCGGAAGTAAAATGAGAAACAATGAAGGTTTTTTCTTGTTTATTTCCTTTTCCTTGACTATATTATACCCCACTGCGGCGCGATTTGCAATAACAGAGCGATTTCGGTTTGAATACAGTTCGGCTATGAAATGCTTACGGACAGTTTCAGAGCGGTTACACAATTCTGACAATGATTACTGTAAGATTTTTCTTTGTACCTTTTTGCCTTTTCTGCATAATATAATGTAAGCGGCAATATGCGCTGCGTCGTCAGGAGGTGGAGTTTTTTCCCGTGAGCAGCTTCCCGACACATGACGGAGCTGCTGACGGCTGCTTTGATATAAAAAGCTGCCGAAGCAGATTCGCTTCGGCAGCTTAACTGTTAATTGTAATAAGATGTTACTCCGAGGTATTCCTCAAGGCAGAGACCGCTGTTGTAAACAGCGGTGGCAGTATCTACGCCTAAGTATCTGATATGCCACGGCTCGTACTGGAAGCCCGTTAAAGCCTCCTTGCCCTTTGGGTAGCGGATAATGAAGCCGTACTTATGGGCGTTCTTTTCAAGCCATTTGCACTCTGGAGTATCTGCAAACTCTGAGCTTATTGAATTCACGTCGATAGCAAGTCCTGTCTGGTGCTCGGAATGACCTGGTCTTGCGGAATAGGTATCAGCCTTTAAGATACCGTCCGCAGCAACGTAGTTGTTGTAGATGAGCTCCTGATTTGCGTATGAACGATAGCCCGATGTACAGATTATCTTCAGTCCGTGGAGAGCCGCATCTTCGGAGAGCTTATTGAACATCGCAAGAGCATTCGCATTGAGTCCGCCCCCTGCGTTGAAGTCCTTCGGAACGCTGTATGTCTTGTTTACGATAAGGATACCGTCCACATATGTAGCGCCGTTGCGCGTCATAATAAGGTGCTCAGGAACAGAGGTAGTCGAGCTTGAAGCAGGCTGCGGCTTTGTTGTTGTAGAAGATGTTGTTGATGTTGAGGTGGTCGTAGTAGTTGTCGTGGTCGTGGTCGTAGTCGTGGTAGTAGTAGTGGTTGTAGTAGTTGTTGTCAGAATAACAGGCTTATTGTGAACAGTTACCTTTATATCAGCCTTTACATTGGTATTGGACTGGCTGTATACCGTTATGGTGCAGACGCCTGCGGAAACTCCGTAAACATTTCCCCACTTGTCCACCTTGGCAATGGTGTTGTCGGAGCTTATCCACAGCTCGGTCTTATCAACGGCTGTCTTCGGGAGCATAGTTACATAGGATATATCAAGCGTACCCACAAGAATATCCATTTCGTACTTGCTCAGCTTTATCTCTGATACCTGTTTCGGATCGGTAACAGTTACCTTTATTGAAGCATGAACGTCGGGATTTGACCTGCTGTATACCGTTACGATACAGTTTCCAACAGCTGCACCCGTTATCAGGCCCTCGCTGTCAACTGTAGCGATCTTTTCGTCGGAGCTTACCCATATCTCCTCCTTATTCGGAGCAGTGACAGGGTACATAGTTACCATTGAGATGTCCTTGCCGCCTACAGGTATGGATATCTCGCTCTTGCTGAGCTTTATCTCCCTGACCTTGTTGGGATCGACTACCGTTACATTTATTTCGCCGTAAACCAGCGGATTATTTACGCTCTGTACCTTTATTGTACAGTTTCCCTCGCCTACAGGGCTTATCCAGCCCTCAAAGTTTACGGTAGCAACATTCTCATCGGAGCTTGTCCATATCTCCCTTTTGTCGGGAGCTGTTCTCGGCAGCATAGTGACCATTGATATATCGCCGTCGCCGCCCACAGTGAGCTTTATCTCCGTCTTGCTCAGCTTTATCTCAGACACCTTGTTAGGATCGGGAGCCTTAGTCGTTGTAGTTGACACAGGCAGAGTTGTCGCAGAAGTTGTTGACGATGTGGCAGTTGAAGTCGTAGATGCAGCAGTTGCCGTTGTTGTTGGCGCTGCTGTCGAGGTCGTTGTAGGAGCAGCTGTTGTGGTAGTTGTAGGAGCTGCGGTCGTTGTTGTGGTCGTAATAACTGTTGTTGAAGTGGTAGTTACAGCAGTCTTAACAGTGGTAGTTGTCGGCTTTGGAGCTGTAGTAGTTGAAACAGTCGTTATAGGATTTGTTATCGGGATAGGCTTTGTGGTAGTTACCGCTGTAGTAGTCGATGAGGTCGGGGGATTTGTCAGCGGTATCTGCTTTGGTGCAGTGACAGTGGTTGTGACTGCTGTTTTTGCTGTTGATGTTACAGCAGTAACAGTAGTTGTGGCAGTTGCAGTAGTAGTTGTTGTTGTGCCGTCCGTCTGCGCCTTGAGCTCCTCCATAGCCTTATCGGGAGCGCTGAGGTATTCCTCCAGCGAGCGCTTGCCCTTTACCGAACGGTAGGCATAGTAGGACAGGATACTTGAGGCGTCAACGGCATTGACGCTTCCGTTGTTATCCACATCGGCTGCAACGACCTGAGCCGCTGTAAGTCCGATAGGTCTGCCTGACGAGATATTTGCATAGGCAGTGAGCACAGTTGACGCGTCCGAAGCGTCGATACTTCCGTCGTTGTTGACATCTCCAAGCTTTATGGTTATAACAGATGCAGACGGAGTTTCATCAGGAGTTGTTGCAGTGTCTTTGTTGCTTGATGCAGTGGCTGCCGCGCCTGTATCATCGGCTGTGACCGTTGGCATAATGCCAGCAGAAATGCCGCCTGCTGACAAATTGCCCTCCGCATGGACGCCGACCGAGGTCATAGCACCGACGCACATGGCAAATGACAGCACAGACGCAATAATTCTCTTTGCTCTCATTTTTTTCTCCTTCAAAATTTACCTTCCGCGCCTCACATTCCTCTTTTTTTAGCCGACTCGGAAAGCATAATAGACTGTATTTCTGCGTTTATGTAATTTATTCGCATAATTTATGAACAATACAGCCATAAAATCATAAATATAATTATATCATATATTGTATAAAATTGGAAGATGTTAAGCACAAAAATACAAGATTTTGTCGTTTTTTCGTAGTTTTATATAAAATTTTTGCAGTAAGCCGCTGCTGCCTCTAAGACATTGTGCAAGTTTTTCCCCTATATACGTTGATTTAGTTGTTTACTAAGGCTATCATACAAAAAATATCCGCTGTACTTCCGTACAGCGGATATGCGCATTAATTTGTCTTTGAGGACGTATTTCCCGACGCAGACGACTGCTTTACAGCGCCCTCCTTGGCAGTTTTCCTGATATTGACCTTTGGCGCATTGAAGCACCATACATTATTATGCGTACTGCATGACACATCAACATAATACTCAAACAGGTCAGGATTCTTTGAGGTATCCTCACCGAGGAAGTTCACGGTAGCGTCAAGGTCAGCCGCTATGATATCGTCTATCACATCAGCAGGTCCTATTAGCTTGAACGTTATCTTCGCAGTCTCGATCGAATAATTATATCCGTCGCTCGGAACATGGAGAAGTTTGACATTTCCGCCCGCAAGAGTTATCTCCTTGGACGCGAGCCCCTCATCTTTGAGAGTTACCTTAACATTCTCTATTCCCGATACATTTATAACATTCTTTGCCGACAGCATATTCTCAATGTTGTAATCCTTTGAGAAGCCTATATCAACAGCACTCAGCGAGATCGGTATCTCCAGAGGATCGTCAGTAAGAGTAACATCTGATGAACCCGAAGCGATAGTGAGCTCGGCAGGAGTTATATCGAATTTGAGGCTGTCCTTATCAAAGTCTGAATTCTGCGGCAGCTTAAGATTTACCTTGAACGGCAATGTCTTCTGAGTCAGTACCTGCATACTTATGTTTACAGTAGCAGGATCGGTGGTGATGAACTGGGTATCAATAAGCGGATTGCCCTCAGCGTCAATAAACTCCAGCCTGTCGCTGTTAAGACCGCTGTAGCTTGTATCAAGGTCAGTGAGAGTTTTCTCGGATACCGCATAGCACTCGGCTATCTGAGCGAGCTTTGAGGACGGACCTGTAATGGTTATCTCCTCAGGCTGGCACTTTATATCACCGAATACCTTACCCTCTGCAAGGGTAACATTGGTCAGCTTCGGCTTGACGTTTATGGTCTTTATCTCAAATTTGTACAGCTCAACTTCAACAGTCTCGGGATAGACCTTGAGGTTTGTGAGCTCCACGCCGTTGTCGGAATCCACCTGAATAGTGAGAGTCTTTTTGCCCTCTGTTGTGATATTGTCGAAATTCACATAGGCTCTGATGTCGTCAGCGTTTATACGGTTGTAGTTGGTACGGCTGCAATCAAAGCTTACAGTTACCTTTTCAACGTTCCTGTTGGTAATGGAAAGGCCGTTTTCTGCGGCAGAAGTACCTGTAATATCCATTATCAACGGGATATCGGTGATAGTCTTGGATTCCGAAGGATATATGGTCATAGCTACGATGAACCACGCCGCAACAGCGCAAATTATAGCGATAAGCAGCAGTGTAGCGTTGTTTGTGGTCTCGTTTATGCCGCGTTTTCTGTTTTCATTCATTTTTTCTTCCTCCTTTCGGAGCGCGAAGAAAAAAGCTTCTTTTTGCCGATAGATATTTCCGTCTTATCCTTGAAAAGCTGCTCCTCGAGGAGAGCCTTCAGCTTGTCACGGGTATAATCTCTGGTAAGATTGCCGTTGAGAGCTACGGATATCTGTCCTGTTTCCTCCGAAACAACGATAACAATAGCGTCGGAATTCTCGCTCATACCAATAGCGGCTCTGTGGCGCGAGCCCAGCTTCTTGTTGATGAGAGCGTCCTTGGCAGGCTTCGGGAGGAAGCAGGCTGCCGCAAGGATAATACCGTCGCGCATGATGACAGCTCCGTCATGGAGCGGTGTTTTCGGATAGAATATATTGCCGAACACCTCTTTGCTGGGTGTGGCGTTGAGGATAGTGCCTGTTTCTATCTGTTCGCCAAGTCTTACCTGACGCTCAACTACTATGAGAGCGCCCGTGAAGGTCGCCGACAGCTCAACGCATGAATCGCAGATAGCCTCGATAGCAGGATTCCAGCGCTGCTTCATCTCGTCGTTGTCCTGTCCGAGACCGAACAGCCTTATTCCGAACTTGGTTCGTCCTGCTTTTTCGAGAGCTCTTCTCAGCTCAGGCTGGAAGAGGACTATCATTGCAAGGACGCCCATGCTGAGAGTTTTTTCCAGCAGATAGCTGACTACCTTGAGCTCAAGGGCTATACTTATGAAATAGCCTGCAACGAGAAGCATGATACCCTTTACGAGCTGTCCTGCGCGAGTCTCGCGGATAAGCTTGAGAAGCAGGTAAATAACGTATGTAAGGATAACTACGTCGATAACGTCGGTAAACTTGAAGGTACTGATAACGCTGAGAAAAGCGTCCAGTATCTCCTGCGGCGACGACTTGAAGAACTTATTTTGAAAAAAGATGGACATCTATACACCCCCCCGGGGATTTGCGTTTAATTACACATATTTATCTTATAGTTTATCTATGTAAGTATGAGGACTCGCGTCCTCATAGCTGACTGCACAATACTGCATATTAATATTGTACCACAAATTCAGATAATTTCAATAGTTTTTTAAGAATTTTGTAAATTTTTCAATATCTTAACATAATATACAAGTTTTAGCACCTCTGCTTCGGTATTGAACACCGAGGGAGCAAAGCGGACAGTTCCGCCTTTGGTGCCCAGTGTGGCGTGGGCAAGAGCCGCACAGTGGTAGCCTGCACGGAGACAAAAGCCCTTTTCACCAAGTATCGCCGCGGCTTCTTCAGAGCCCATACCATAGGCATTGAAGGACACTATGGGTACGTACTCCGCCCCCTCGTCACGATAGATCGTGATACCCTCTACAGGGCTAAGCTCCGAGATGAACCTGCGGCAGAGCCGTTCCTCATGGGCACGGATATTGTCGATACCGCGCCCCTTTATGAAGCGTATCCCCTCGCCTGCCGTGACTGCTCCTATGATATTGGGAGTTCCGCTTTCAAGGCTGTCGGGAAGAATAGTCGGCTGAAAAAGGCTGAGGGACTCACTGCCCGTGCCGCCCTGTATTATGGGAGCTATAGGGTATTTCCCGTCTGTGATGAGAAGTCCCGTGCCTGTTATGCCATAGAGTCCCTTGTGCCCAGCGGTACAGAGTATATTTATGCCGTCAGACAGCTTTATATCGTAAATGCCGCAAGCCTGCGCTCCGTCCGCGATAAAGCAGACTCCGCGCTGACGGCAGAGCTCCCCTATCTCACGGTACGGCAGGAGCTGTCCCGTGACGTTGCTTGCAAGAGTACAGACCACAGCCTTGGTATCGCTTCGGATAAGCCTGCGGAAGCTCTCAATCGTTTGCTCCTTGTCGGGATAGACCTCGGCTACGGATAGAGTTATCTGCTTTTTCAGCGCAAGAGCCACGGCAGGACGAGCCGCTGAGTTATGCTCCATACTGCTGATTATAAGATGTCCGCCCTGTGACATAACGCCCTGTATAGCCATATTCAGCGCATAGGTGCAGTTTAGGGTAAAAACGGTGTTCTCGGGCTCTGCCCCGAAGAATTCCGCTGCTGTTTCACGGGCATTGTAGTATGCCTCGGAGGTCCGCATGGCGAGCTGATGTCCGCCTCTGCCTGCATTACCGCCGAAGCTCATTATGGCGTCGGCAGCCGCCTTTCTCACGCTCAGCGGCTTTGGGTAGGTGGTGGCGGCGTTGTCAAAGTTTATCATCATCGTCAGCACCGTCCCTTCTTATGGTATAGGGCACGGAATAGCTGTCGAGTATCTCTGCTGCCCTGCCGCAGCGGTCTCCCACGTACAGCGAATAGCCGCAGCCGTTTTCGCTGTCCTTGCTGCGCCGTTTTATAGCACAGGGATAACCGCGCTGTCTCAGCAGGCGCTGTCCCTTGACAGCGTATGTGTAGGACGGCATATCCAGTATACATTTCGTCAAAAGTATCACCCCTGACTGCTCAGACTGCGCAGCCAGCAATATTGCGGTACATTTTATTATATGCGCTGCGGAGTTTTTAGTGCTTAGTGGTCAGTGATTAGTGAGTAGAAAAATCGGTACCCAAACTACTTCATGACAACCTGAACGGGATTCCTAAGGGACGTGTTCCTTAGGCGGTGTCCAGAGGCAGAGCCTCTGGCAGGTTTGGGCAGCGCCCAAGAATCGAAGGCGCTCCGCAAGAGGTGAATAAAAAAACAGTCCAGCGGACTGTTTTTTTAGAGGAGACGCCCTGCAAGAGAGGGCGTCTCCTAAAGGGCTGTCGAGGACGCCAGTCCCTACATTCTTAACTCTCAGTTCTAAATTTCAAATATATCATAAAAAAATAAAATACCCCTTGACAAGCAGGAAAATATATGCTAATATATGAATAGATATTCAAGTGTTCAATCGTTTGGAGTGAATTATCAGAAAGGAAGTGCAAATGTGACAGAAAAAACGGATATGAAATATTATGCTATTACAGATGAAAAAGCCAAAAAGCTGAGCGAGGAAATGCCTGCCGATGAAAAGCTTTACGACCTTGCGGAGCTTTTCAAGGTCTTCGGCGACAGCACAAGGATACGGATACTGTATGCCCTGCTTGAATCCGAGGAGCTCTGCGTAAGCGACCTTGCCCAGTTTCTCACCCTCACCCCCACAGCCTGTTCACATCAGCTGAGAGTGCTCAAAAACAACAAGCTGGTAAGAGCACGCAGGGACGGCAAGACCATATTCTATTCCCTTGCAGATGAACACGTAAGGCATATACTCGGCATGGGTATGGAACATATAATGGAATAAATTTTATATAACGAAAGGATAATTATTATGAAAAAGGTATTCAAGCTTATCGATCTGGACTGCGCTAACTGTGCAGCAAAAATGGAAAACGCTATAAAGGACCTCCCCGAGGTAGAGGACGCAGTTGTCAGCTTCATGACGCAGAAAATGACTATCAAGGCTCCCGACGGCACTGATTTTGACGAGCTCATGAAAAAGGTAGTCAAGCTCTGCAAAAAGGTAGAGCCCGACTGCGAGATAGTTCTGAAATAAAAGCTATGAGCAAAAAGCAGAAAAACATACTGATAAGGATAATCTCGGCAGGTATTCTCCTGATAATCGCCGCATTGCTGCCCCTTGAAGAAAAAAGCCTTTTAAGGCTTGCGGCATTTCTTGTTCCCTACGGTATCATAGGCTGGGACGTACTGTGGAAAGCCATACGCAATATCAAAAACGGTCAGGTCTTCGACGAGAATTTCCTTATGGCTGTGGCAACTGTCGGAGCTCTTGCGGTAAAGGAATACCCCGAAGCTACTGCGGTAATGCTTTTCTATCAGATAGGCGAGCTTTTCCAGAGCGTTGCAGTTGGAAAGTCCCGAAAAAACATCGCATCTCTCATGGATATACGTCCCGACCACGCCAATATCGAAGTGGACGGCAAATTAGTCGAGGCTGATCCCGAGGAAATAGAGCAGGGACAGCTCATCGTCGTAAAGCCAGGCGAGAGGATACCTCTTGACGGCATAGTGACCGACGGTACTTCCTCAGTGGATACCTCCGCACTTACAGGCGAAAGCGTTCCTCGCACCGTCAGAGTCGGCGACAGCGTAATAAGCGGCTGTATAAATCAGAGCGGTGTGCTTAAAGTCGAAGTCACCAAGGAATACGAGGACTCCACCGTTGCAAAAATACTTGACCTCGTTGAAAATTCGGCTTCAAAAAAGGCAAAAGCAGAGAATTTCATCACAAAATTCGCCAAGTATTACACTCCTGCCGTAGTAATATCCGCACTTCTTCTTGCACTTATCCCGCCCCTTGTCACAGGCGGCAACTGGGCGATGTGGATACACAGAGCGCTCATCTTCCTTGTTATCTCCTGCCCCTGTGCGCTGGTGATATCCGTTCCCCTCAGCTTCTTCGGCGGCATAGGCGGAGCAAGCAAAAAGGGCATACTCATAAAGGGCGGCAACTTCCTTGAAGTCCTTGCAAATGCGGAGATAATAGTCTTTGACAAGACGGGAACTCTCACAAAGGGAGTTTTCGAGGTAGACGAGATACACCCCCACGGTATAGACGAGGATAAACTCCTTGAGCTTGCGGCATATGCGGAAAGCTACTCCGACCACCCTATCGCTCACTCAATATCCTCGAAATACGGCAGGGAGACCGACAGAAACAGGATAAGCTCCAACGAGGAGATATCAGGTCACGGCATAAAGGCAGTCATCG
This sequence comes from Ruminococcus flavefaciens, assembly GCF_900119075.1. Classification (GTDB taxonomy): domain Bacteria; phylum Bacillota; class Clostridia; order Oscillospirales; family Ruminococcaceae; genus Ruminococcus; species Ruminococcus flavefaciens_Q. Next base: position 152,466 of record NZ_FPIP01000009.1, on the reverse strand, counting down.
ACGACCATGAGATATGTGCAGGCAACTCCAAGCTCATGGACAAAATGGGCGTAGAGATAGTCCACTGCGACAAGGCAGGCACTATGGTGCACATCTCCGACAACGGACAGTACTCAGGTCACATCGTTATAGCCGACAAGGTAAAGGAGTCTGCACAAAGCGCCATAAAACGCCTGAAAGCAAGAGGCGTAAAGCAGACTGTAATGCTTACGGGAGATTCCTCATCGGCGGCAGACGCGGCTATGAAGGAGCTCGGTCTCGACAAGGCTTACAGCGAGCTCCTGCCTGCGGACAAGGTTGAAAAGGTAGAACAGCTCCTTGAAGAAAAGTCCCCCAAGGGAAGCCTTGTATTCGTAGGCGACGGCATAAACGACGCACCTGTGCTCTCAAGGGCAGATGTGGGCATTGCAATGGGCTCTCTGGGCTCTGACGCGGCAATAGAAGCCGCAGACATCGTTCTCATGGACGACGATCCCGAAAAAATAGCTCTCGCTATGGATATCTCCAAGGGAACGCTGAAAATAGTATACCAGAATATCATTTTTGCTCTCGGAGTAAAGTTCATCGTGCTCCTGCTGGGAGCTCTCGGCATAGCAAATATGTGGCTGGCAGTTTTCGCAGACGTGGGAGTTTCGGTAATAGCCATACTCAACGCAATGCGAGCTATGAGGATAAAGGAAAAGAATTAGTTTCACCGTTAAAAGGCAGCCGCTGGTGCGGCTGCTCTTTTTGCATATATACCAAACTGAAATTCAGCATAAACTCTCAGCTCTCAGAGCTAAAAAACTATTGAAAAAACTCCAAAACTCTGTTATAATGTATATTGATACTTTTATGAAAGGAAATTCCACATGGATATCAGATCAACTGTCGTTTCTCTCTCTGAAATATCAAGCACTTCGGGCAGCGAAAGCAAGGCTGCACAGCTTGCTCTCGGAATGCTCCGTGAATACTGTCCCGACGCAGAAATAATAAACGGCAATGTTACAGGCAAATTCGGCGTTCACAGGGAAGGTCTCCCCTCTCTGCTCCTTGACGCTCATATAGACCAGATAGGCTTCGCTGTGACCTATATCACAGACGACGGATTCATCAAAGTAGGCAACATCGGCGGCATTGACCGCAGACTGCTCCCCGCTCAGCCCGTAGTTGTACACGGAAGCCGCGATATCAAGGGAGTTATATGCTCTGTACCCCCTCACCTTACCAGCGGCAGCAGCGAAGTCCTCGAAATGGACGACGTTGCCATAGATACGGGACTTACAAAGGAAGAGCTTGAAAAGCTGGTCTCTCTCGGGGACTCCGTCACCTTTGACGTGACCTGCCGTGACCTGATCGGCAGCCGTATCACAGGCGGCGCTCTTGACGACCGCTGCGGAGTTGCTTCTATCCTCTATGCACTGGAGCTTCTCAAGGACAGCGACCTTGCGTATAATGTGACAGTCCTCTTCTCCACTCAGGAGGAAGTTGGCGAGCGCGGCGCAAAAATCGGCGCTTTTGAGATAAATCCTGATATTGCTCTTGCGGTGGACGTAAGCTTCGCATACGCCATTGGCGAGGAGGAAAGCAAGTGCGGCTATCTGGGAAAAGGTCCTATGATAGGCATTTCGCCCTCACTTTCAAGAGAAATAAGCGAAGAACTTATAAATACTGCAAAATCTGCTGATATCCCCTATCAGATCGAGGTAATGAGCGGACTTACAGGCACAAATGCGGACAGATTCTCCGTGAACCGCTGCGGCGCCAAAGCCTGCACAGTTTCCATACCTCTCCGCAATATGCACACTCCCGTTGAGGTCATAGACCTTACAGACGTGGAGCAGACCGCAAAGCTTTTGGCTGCATACATAAGGGGGGACAAGTGATGAAAGAGCTGCTTAAGAAGCTGTGTCTCACCGACAGTGTTTCGGGCGATGAAAACGCTGTCCGCGAGCTTATAATCAGCAGGATAAAGGACGTCTGCGAGTACAGAGTGGACAATCTGGGAAGTATCATCTGCTTTAAAAAGGGCAGAAAGACTCCCGAAAAAAAGCTTATGATATGCGCCCACATGGACGAGGTTGGCTTCATGGTGACATATATCCGCAGCGACGGAACTCTCAGCTTCGGCAATGTTGGCGGCATTGATCCCTCAGTTGTCATCGGCAGACAGGTCCGCGTTGGCAAAAGCCGTATCAGCGGCGTTGTAGGCTCTACAGCCGTTCATAATCTCAGCAAGGAGCAGCGCGAAAAGGCTCCCAAGACCGACAGTCTCTACATAGACATCGGAGCTGACGACAAGGAAGAAGCCGAGAAATATGTATCTCTCGGAGACTGCGCTTACTTCGATTCCGAGTTCACTGAACTGGGTGAACGCCGCATAAAGGCTAAGGCTATCGACGACCGCGCAGGCTGTGCAATGATGATAGAGCTTCTCCACGAGGAGCTTGAATACGACACATACTTTGTTTTCAACGTTCAGGAGGAAATAGGTCTCCGCGGCTCGACTGCATCTGCATTTGCAGTTGCTCCCGACTATGCTGTAGTCCTCGAATCAACAACTGCTGCCGATATCGACGGAGCAAGCGGAGCTAAGCGCGTCTGCGCACTGGGCGGCGGTCCTGTAGTTTCATTCATGGACAGACACACTATCTACGACAAGGAGCTCTACAGTCTTGCCTTTGATATCGCAAAGGAGCAGGGCTTCCCCTGCCAGACCAAGACCATGATAGCAGGCGGCAATGACGCGGGAGCTATCCACATAAGCGGCAAGGGAGTCCGTACTATAGCCGTTTCCCTGCCTTGCAGATACCTCCACTCCCCCTCGTCGGTCATTGAATACGCCGACATGGAGAACTCCTATAAGCTGGTAAAAGCACTCATCGGAAGGATACATGAGATATGATAACACTTATCGAACACGAGCACGAGCTTGACCGCGTACTGCTCAATAAGACTCTGTCGGGCAAGAAAATGCTGGCGTATATGCGGGCATACGGTCCCAATTATGAATTCTGCCGCTTCTACAAGATAACCGACGAAACAGGCGTGGGCTTCATGTTCATCATAAACTCCACCCTTATCATCTGCGGAGACGGCGATTTAGAGCCAAATGAGGAGATAGACCTCTTTGTCAGCATGAACGTGCCGTTCCGTATCGAGGGCGACCAGAAGATACTGGAGGGCATAAAGATACCTGACCGCTATCAGGTGCTGAACCGTACTATATTCGAGCTTATCCCCGATGATACGCCACTTGAAGCTATCGAGGAGCACGTTGAGTTCAATCCCAACCTCCCCGATGTATACAAGATACTCAGCGAGGGATTCCCGAATATCGCGGATTTCTCACTGTGGTACACCGATACTTCACACCGCTGCCGCCACGGCATAAGCCGAGTTTTCACTTACCGTGATTCCACAACGGCTTCGGCAGTTTTCGATATCGGCAGCACCGTCCTCATCGGACAGGTTGCTACCAATAAGGCTGCCCGTGGACGGGGCTACGCAAGGGAGTTCCTCAAATGGCTCGCCAAGTTCTTCAACGGACTTGGAAAACGTGCGTATCTCCTTGCTCTGGACGTCCGCGTAAGCTTCTATCAGGAGATAGGCTTCCGTATCGCAGGACGCGAGATAGTCCTTGAACGTATCGACGTCAAGAAGGACAGCGCCGCTAAGGGACGCCTTGAAGAGAAGTAATTGAGGATTCTCAATTATATAAATTTCTTATTACAGGTTAAAAGGCGATTTTCCGCTTCATAGCGCTGTTACACTCAGTAAACAGCGCCTTGACTTTTATCCGCAGATAGAGTATAATGTTCATTGAATTTGTAATTAGGAGATGTATCTATGAATCCCGAGGTCTATGGAAAATATGAGATAATCGACGCTCATGCCCATATCTTCCCTCACAAGATAGCCGAAACGGCTACTGAAAGTATCGGCCATTTCTACGACATACCGATGAACAACTGCGGTCTGACAGACAAGCTTCTTGAGGCAGGCAGCAAGATAGGAGTATCAAAATACCTTGTGTGCTCCACTGCTACTTCCCCCCGACAGACAGACGCTATAAATACATTTATCGCAAAGAAATGCGACCAGCACGAATGCTTTTACGGCTTCGGCACTACCCATGCGGATTCCGCCAATATCGAAGCCGACATCGAACAGATAAAGAAGTTCGGGCTCCACGGAGTAAAGCTCCACCCCGATTTTCAGAAGTTCAACGCTGACTCTCCCGAGGCATTCAAAATTTATGAGCAGATAGAGGGACAGCTCCCCCTGCTTATACACTGCGGAGACGCAAGATATGATTATTCGGCTCCTCACCGTATCAAGAGGATACACGATAACTTCCCGAAGCTCCAGCTCATGGCGGCACATCTGGGCGGCTATCAGCAGTGGAGCGAAGCCGAGGAGATACTGCCGGGACTTGAAAACGTAAGATTCGATTTCAGCAGCTCTCTTGCATTCCTTTCTCCCGAAAGAGCCGTACATATCATCAGAAAATACGGCGTTGAAAACTGCTTCTTCGGCTCTGACTTCCCAATGTGGAGCCACGAGGACGAGTTCATGCGCTTTTTGAAGCTGGGCTTCACAGAGGAAGAGAATCAGAAAATGCTTGCAGGCAATTTCAAGGAATATCTTGGACTTTAATAAAAATAACGGGACGTAACTGTCCCGTTTTTCATTGGAAAGGAGATTTTCATGGTAAAAGACATAGTCAAGGACGAAGCTGTCCTCAGCATAAAATCAGAGCCTGCCACAAAAGCCGATATGCAGGCAGTCCGTGACCTGCTGGACACAGTAAAGGCAAACGAGGAGCGCTGCGTGGGCATGGCTGCAAATATGATAGGCGTTCACAAGACCATACTTGTAGCACTCATAGGCGACGAGTACATCGCAATGATAAATCCGAAGATAGTGGACAAGTCCAAGGAGACCTACGACACTGAGGAGGGCTGCCTGTCTCTCAGCGGAGTCCGTCCCGTTACCCGTCACCGCATAATCACCGTGGAGTACATGGACAAGAAGTTCAAGCGCCGCCGCGATATCTTCCGTGATTTCGAGGCGGAGATAATCCAGCATGAAATAGACCATTTCAGCGGTATAATCATATGACAAGAAAAGCCCGAAGGCAAATGCCTTCGGGCTTTTTCACTTATGCAAGACTGTCCTTTTTAAGGTCAAGTCCTTCCATTGCAGCCTCTGTGCCCATTACGCACACATTTCCGAAGCTTCTGAGAGTTTCGGCTGCCGTGCGGAGCTGCTCCGCAGTAACGCCGAGCATACGCTTTTTCTCGTCGGCACGTTCCTCATCGGTAATGCCCCTGAACCACAAGCCGTCAGCCTTGGCGCTCCTGTTGCCGTCGGACATGAGGGGCTCCTCCTTGGCGATAGTGCTTATGATATACTGGGTGATATCGGGAGCTCCGCCGCAGTAATCAGCAATGAAGTCCGCAGACTTCCTGTAAATATCCAGACTTGCCGCAGGGGACGGATCACGGTATGAGAAGAACGCCTGCTCACCCGAGGGCGCTATGAAAGCTCCCGTGCCATAGGCTCCGCCCTTTACGCGAACCTCGTTCCAGAGATATTCAAGGGAAAGTGCACGGTAAAGCACCTTTCTCACCGCTGTATCTGCGTTTGTATCAGGGAAAGCCATTGCGGAGTATGATACGCCCGCTGGTATGATAACTCCCTGTTTTTCGGGGATATCCAGTTTGAAGCTCATATCGCTCTGCTCAGCCGCAGTACCTGTCGGGAGAGCTTCGAGGAGTGGCTTTATATCCGCATTTCCCGTAACACTGGCGGTCAGCCTTGCTGTGCATATCATTCTGCCGCTGAGAGCCTTTATTTCCGCAGTCAGCTTCTCGGGAGCCTTTATTGCTTCGTGAAGTCTCTTGTAACCCTCATAGCCCGATACCAGCTCGTTCACTGCGGATTCCGCAGACAGCGCCGCGCGGACACGTCCCATGGAGTAGGTATGACCGTTGGCGATAATGCTCTGCTTGTAGTTCTCGTCGGTCTGCTTGAGAAGCTCGGTAACTGCCGATATATCGCTGAAATCAGTCTCGGTGAGTATCTCCGCGATAAGGGCAAGTGCCTCTTCGGTGTTCTTTTCGAGGAAACGCGCCTTTACTGCGAAATAGGGGCTGCACTTGTCGGAAACGCCGTTTTTAGAGAACACATCGACGCCGTAATTGATACTTCCGAGAAGTCCTGTTATCCTGCGCTGTAAGTCAGCCGCGGAACTCTTTGCTGTGGACAGCTCGCCGAAAAGCTCGGCTGCCGCAGCTGCGGCGGAGAGCTGTGTCTCGTTACAGTCAGCCAGCGAGAAATAGAGGTTCAGAGCCGCGATGCCCTTATCCTGTGCAGTGTGCTTCAGAACAGTTACGCCGTTCACATTTGTTTCCTCGGTGTCGAAGTGCAGCGGCTCGGGACTTACCTCGGAAAGCGCAAGGTGCGGCATTGTGGCAAGCTGCTCGGGAGTATCCACGGACTGCTGCCATTCATCAAGCTGTCTGTTCTGCTCGACTATAACGGAGCGCTCCTCGCAGGAAAGACCGTCAACTACAGCCGCAAGACGCTTCTTTTCTGCCGCCTTCTGCTCCTCGCCGTAGGTTCGGGACGGCAGCAGATAGAGCTCCGCCCTGCCGTTGTCATCAAGGAGCCATTCTCTCAGAAGCTCCTCGAAATAGCCGCTGTCGACCTTGCTGCGGAGCGAATCGTAGACCTCGCCAAGCTCCAGATAGTGCAGCGGATCGCCGCCGTAGAGCCAAGCGGAAAGTGCGGAAATATTGCGCGTAAGACCTCTCGGCTCGCCGCCTGCGCGGAATCTGAATTCAAGGCGGTTAAGAGCCGCCGTCAGCAGCCCACGGTCAATACCCTTGCCGCAGAGTTCGGTAACTGCGCTGCGGACTGTTTCTTTCAGCTTTTCGCAGTTTTCCTCGTCGGTATTGTTTATGCACAGGCAGCCGAAGGGCTGTAAAATGCCGTCGCTCACTTCAAGAGATACGTCGAGACAAAGCCCTGTATCAAGGAGAGCGCGTTTCAGCGGAGCGTCGTTGCTGCCCGTGAGCGCCTCCGCAAGTACAGAAGCCGCAGTTATCTTTTCGCGGTCCTGCCAGCTGCCCAGCACCTTGCCGATAACAAGGTAGGTGTGGTTGGCTTCCTCCTCGTCGGGAGTTATCTCATAAAAGCACTTCTTAACAGCAGGCGCAACGGCTTTCTGCGCAGGTATCTCGCTGCGGACCTCGCGCTTATCAAAGCGGCTGAGGTACTCGCTGTCGATGAGCTTCAGCACAGCGTCGATATCCACAGGTCCGTCAAGGTATATGTAGGCGTTTGAAGGGTGATAGTAGGTGCGGTGTCCCTCGATGAACTGCTCGTTTGTCAGATTCGGGATAGCCTCGGGAAGTCCGCCCGACTCAAAACGGTAGCAGGTATCTGGGAAGAGAGCTCCCATTATCTCGGTCTCCATTCGGCTGTATACCGAGGAAAGAGCGCCTTTCATCTCGTTGAACACAACGCCCTTGTAAACTGGCTCGTCGGACTCGCTGCGCATTTCGATGTGCCAGCCCTCCTGCCTGAAAATATTGGGGTTGTAGTATATGGCAGGATCGAAGACTGCGTCCAGATATACCCTTGCGAGGTTCATGAAATCCGCGTCGTTTCGGCTTGAAACAGGAAATACGGTCTTGTCGGGATAGGTCATGGCGTTGAGGAAGGTGTTCATAGTTCCCTTCATCAGCTCCAGAAAGGGCTCCTTTACGGGGTATTTCTTTGAGCCGCCGAGGACGGAGTGCTCCAGTATGTGGAATATTCCCGTGTCATCGCTGGGCGGAGTCCTGAAAGCTATGGAAAAGAGCTTGTTCTCACCGTCGTTTTTCAGCCATACAAGCTGAGCGCCCGTCTTTTCGTGGCGCATTTCTATGAGCTCCGAGCCGCTGCATGGGGCAGGAGCTGTCCTTGTAACGGCAAAGCCGTGTATCTTGTCGTTTACATTCATGTTGTGCCTCCTAATATGCATTATGTAATAATTATATCATTTCGTCAACCTTTATGCAAGTGAAGTTTACAAAGGGCAACAAATCGTTCATTTTTTGGTCGGCATTTCCAACAAACAAACGTGCTCCGTTATGTATAATCTGTGAGTTTTGCGCTGTATTTATTGACTTTCACAGCTTTAAATGCTACAATAATAATATAAAATGACGAAACAGGGGGTATGGATGTGGCAACTGTAAATGCTATCTGCACGAGCTGCGGAAAGACCGTAGAGGTCGATAATCAGAAGGACGCTTGGGTTTGTCCTCACTGCAGTACGCCTTTTGTAGTAATAAAGGCTATAAACAGGTATAAATCAGAGCACAAGAACGTGGCGAAAAAGGTCAAGGCTGTCAAGAAGCACAGCGCCGACTTTGAAGTCAAGGACGGAGTTCTTATCGCATACAAGGGCAGCGCCGAGGAGGTGGCTGCACCTGCCGAGGTGCATAAAATAGGCGAAAACGCCTTTGAAAACAACACGACTCTCAAGCGCGTGATACTTCACGATAAGGTCGAAGTTATCGGCGGATATGCATTCCGCGGCTGTACTGCCCTTGAAGAGATAAAGTTCCCTGACGACCTCAAAGATATAGAGGGCTGGGCGTTCCGCGGCTGTACAAGCCTTAAAAGTATCGTGATACCGCCTCATATGCAGCGTATCGCAGACTGCGTTTTCGCGGACTGTACAAGCCTTGTATCTATCGAATTCCCCGAATGTATCGGCGAGATAGGTGCATTTGCGTTCTCGGGCTGTAAGAATCTCGAAAACATAGAGATACCGAAATATGTTTCGATTATCGGAAAATACGCTTTTTCGGGCTGCGAAAAGCTTGAAAAGGTCGTTATCCCCGAGGGAGTATCCGTTATCGAGGAATGTACCTTTGCAAACTGCACAGCTCTTTCGGCTCTGGGCTTGTCAAGGGGCATAAAGACCATATGCGCCTCTGCTTTCCAGAACTGCGTATCTCTGCGAAATGTCGAGATACCCGCAGGAGTCCTCAGCGTAGACGGATTCCGCGGCTGTACAGGTCTAAGAGCCTTTACAGTACCGCCCGGAACTACAGCTATCGGAGATTTCAGCGGCTGTACCAACCTTGAGCAGATAAGCATCCCTGCCTCTGTCAAGAAGATAAGCGGCGGCTTTACGGAATGTCCGAAGCTTCTGAACATCGCATGGAGCAATCTTGCGGAGAATGCCGTACACTTCCCAGCTTATTACGAGACTGTAGTTGCAAGCCGCAAGACCGCAGGAAAATGCGTATACTGCGGCGGAGATTTCAAACTCATCTCAAAGACCTGCAAGGTCTGCGGAAAGAAAAAGGATTATTGATAACAGGCGGACTTTATGTCCGCCTTTCTTAGTTATTAGCAGAACTAAGAGCTATGTAGGGGCGAACAGTGTTCGCCCGAAACGATCATGAATGGTAGTACACGGGCGCACAATGTGCGCCCTACAAAACTAAAAGCTAATGGCTCGGGCGGATAGTATCCTCTCCTGCTGCTCACTATTCACTTCTCTCCCCTATTGACGTTTTTGCGATTTAGAGCTATAATAGTCATATATAAATTCTAAGGAGATAAATATGAACATCACTTCACGCATTATGGCGGCTGCAACAGCTGTCATACTGTCTGCCGCAGCTTATGGCTGCTCAAGCAAGACCTCTTCTTCTGTATCGCCGTCCTCTGAGACCACAACAGCCACTTCCTCTGACGAGGCTTTTACAACTACAGATACAGAGAAGTCCACGGACAGCTCTTCCACTACAACTGCTGCAACCACTACATCGGGAAAAGCTGCTGAAACAACTACAACTACTGCCGCCGCTGAAAAGCCTGCTGAAAAAGCCACAGAGCCCACAAAGGCTGAACCCAAAACGGGCTTCGGCAGCAGCTTTGAAGCCGCTAAGGCTTACTACAATGCGTACCTCACCAACAACGCCGACGCGGTCTATGATATGTTCTGCAAGGAAGAAATAGAGGCTTATCACGCATATATAGGCACGACCGACCTCCTCGACGGCAAGAATCCGCAGGTGGTTTTCAAGCGCTCGGCAGTCATTGACGCCATAAAGCAGTCCATGGGGAATATCCGCAGGATAATGGCAGAAAAGTCCGATGTGCCCCCTGAAAAGTGGACTACCTCCCTTGCCGAGGATACTCTGAAAGCTACAGGAGAAAATGAACTCAAGGACTTCAACAAGACTCTCAGCACCGAGTTTACGGCAGGTTCTGACTGCGGTCTCGTTTACTACAAGGACGGCAACGAGGAACACGATTTCGTGGGAAACGGCTGCGCATTCGTAGAGCTGGACGGACGCTGGTATCTTTCCTACAGCTCAGTCATGAGATCCGAGCTCATAACATATATGGATAAGCTTTTTCAGTAAGAAAGGATAAGCAATGTCTGTCAAAACTATTGTAAGTATATTTCTCATGGCATCTTTACCTGCGATGTATACCAAGGATATAATACTGCTCATTGCCGACTTTTTATTCGCGCCCCTGTTCAGATTCCGGGTAAAAATGGTGTCGTTTTTCGGGCTTTCTTTCATTTTAGAGGAAGAAGATAAGTGGAAGTTTTCATACACGAAGAAGAGCCCGCTGATACAGCACAGTGTTCTTCGTGATACCCGAAAACCTATAGACAGCTTCAATGATAAGGACTCGGTCTATCTTAATATCATCGAGGGAATAGTCCTTATATCAGTTTCTTCCGCAATATGCTTTGCTTTTCGGGAGCTCATTTTCAAAAGCGGAAAGACCATTCCTGAATACTTTGCAGTGGGATTCGCCTGCTTTATGCTGCTTTTCAGCTTGAAATACGTTTTGATAACGGTATACGTGCACCTTATCGTCATGAAAAGACTGGGCGGCTATGTGGAACAGCTCATCGGCAGACTCAAACACGGCGAGACCTTCTCTGCTCTCGACCTGAAACCTGTCAGCGAACTGGGATTCAAAAATCCCACCTTTGTTGAGCAGGAGCAGTATTACATGGTCTACATGGGCTATCTCGCCGAAACAGGCAATACCGAGGCTATGAGGCAGCCCTCCCATATGGTAATGGAGAGAATGCGCGAACGCGATTTCATCTTGCAGGACGGCTTGAAATACTACTGGCTCATATACTACTTCTCGGACGTTGAGCCCAACAAGGCAAACGCCGACCTGCTGCTTCAAAAGATAGGCAATGTTATTTACGATGACAATCTGCCCAATGCAAAACGTGTGCTCGCCTACTATGTCTTTAACCACGAGCACGACCTTGAACGCGCCGAGGAGCTTGTCACAGAGGGCTTTGCCGCCCTTGAATCAGGCACATTCACCAACGCCGAAAGGATACTGGAGCGCTCTCTGCTCACACAGCTGAACACCCGTATCATCAAGGCTAAATTCAACACCAATACCAGATTATAATGGAGGAACATCTTTAATGGACGGCAAACTTTTCGCAGAGACCACTGACGCTGTCAGACAGGTCACAGAGCGCTTCGGCGTTAATATCCTTACTGACCACAAGCGCTTCTGCTCGGCTTTCTCCGACTTTGCACCAAAGCTATCCAAGGAGAACAAGGCTTTCTTTGTGGCTCTCAGCGAGGACGTCGGCGAGATATTCATAAGTGAGAACGCCGCTGTTATAAACGGCAGCAAAAGCGCCGAGGAAGTTATCCAGCGTGCCATGACCGATATCTGCGAATACCTCAACGAGGAAAAGGCGGAGCTCATCGCGCGGAGCATAGCTGCGGCTTTAGGCTGGCAGGCAGGAGAGGTACTCCCCGACAGCTCGGACGTTCAGAGCAGCAGCTTCGTCAGCGGTTCTACCCTTATCGAGGACCTCTTCCGCAGAGCTCAGGGCGGCGACAACGACGCCTGCTTCAATCTTGGCGAATGCTTCTTTTACGGACGCGGAGTCAGTCAGGACTACGCTAAGGCTATACACTGGTACATTCAGTCCTCTGACCGCGGCGATTGCAGCTCCCAGAAAAAATTAGCGGACTGCTACTATCTCGGACAGGGCACTGACAGGAACCTTGCGAAAGCCGCCCACCGCTACGAGCAGGCTGCCGAGCAGGGCGATTACGACTCGCAGAAGGCTCTTATCCGCTGCTATATCATAGGCGGAAACGGCCTCAATGCTGACCGCAGACGTGCGGAATACTACTCCAAGCGCTACGGTATCCCGATAGAGGACGGCACCTCCAACGGACTTATGAAACGCGCTCAGAACGGCGATCCAGAAGCGCAGTTTACTCTCGGAAATATGTACCTCCTCGGCACAGGTATCGAGCAGAGCAACGAAAAGGCTATATACTGGCTTAAAATGGCTGCACAGAAAGGTCATGCCGGCGCTGCTTACAATGTTGCCTGCTGCTATCAGTCTGGTACGGGAGTTCCAGAGGACAAGATAACCGCCGCGAATATGTTCAGAGAAGCTGCGGAAAAGGGCGACCTTGACGCAATGAATAACCTGGGCGGCTGCTATATGTACGGCAGCGGCACGGAAAAAGACCAGTTCAAGGCGGCTGAATGCTACAGAAAGGCTGCGGAGGGCGGTCTGCCCAGAGCCCAGTACAACTACGGTGAGTGCTTATTCAACGGCTGGGGCGTGAGCAAGGATACCGCCGAAGCTGTGAAGTGGTATAAAGAAGCTGCCAATCAGAAAGACGCCAACGGACAGTACTCCTACGGCTGGTGTCTGTGCAACGGCGTGGGCACTGCACAGGACACGATCTCGGCAAAGGATATGTTTGAGCTTGCCGCAGCTCAGCGAAATACCGCGGCGCAGAAGGCTTTAGGCTACTGCTACACCAACGGCTGGGGCACGGCTAAGAACTTCGCCGTAGCTGCCGAATACTTCGGAAAAGCCGCTGCAAACGGCGACAAGGAGGCGGCAGAGGTTCAGGTAGCCTGCTACAAATACGGCGGAGAATACCTTGCGGCAAATGAACCGAAGGCGCGTTATTACGCCGACCAGTACGGTCTGGACTATGATAATATATGAAAAAGGCTTCCCTTTTGGGAAGCCTTTCGCTTTATGCTCAATAATTCGGAGCTTGTACCAAGTTGAATTCGTTTTCATCAAGATACTTTATTACTTCGTCTTTGCTCATGGGAGCTTCTGCTTCGTCGTCAAACTTATAATTCATCGCCTTGAAGCTGCTATGAAGCATTCCCTTTTCGCCTGAATCAGTCATGTAGTAAAGCTCATTTGCAAGCCAGATTCCTGTTTCAGCGTCAACATCGGCTGTAATTATCATGGGTTCATACTGACCTTCATGGAGCTGCTCATAGCTGAAGCTTACGCTTGCTATACGTCTGCCGTTTTCATATCTTTCGCCTGTTATCGTCCATTCAGACTCGTTGATAATATCATCTATCTCGTCATACTTTCTTTCTCTTTCATTATCCATGCAGATATATTTAAAGCCGCCGTAATATTCAAATAATACTCTGTCTGGCTTAGTCCACCACCACAAAAATTCGTTGTCGATACTTTTGTATTCAGCGCCCTTATGAGATGCTATATATTCAGTTCCGATGTAGTCGTCAGCTGTTATATAGATATTGTTAAGGAAGTAAAAATGCGTATAGTCATATGGGGTTCCGTCTGTTCCAAATTCCGTTCGATTATATTCACCTGTCATGGTGGTATTATCAATTTTTATGGTACCCTGACAATCAGCATAGAAAGGTCCGTTTTCATCGCCGTAGTTCGTTTGGCGTGATGTGGTCCATTCCGCCGAGAACTTATCATAGTAATGTGTGGCGTTAAGGCTTCTCTCACGGAGGAAATCACCTGTTAGCTCATCAGGAACAGGGTGTGCCTCGGTGGTTATAGTCCCGGTCACAGGCGTATATGCTACAGTTGTTGTGGCAGGCGATACGCCGTCAAGGACTTCAAGATCATACTTAGAATGTCTGTACTTATCGTATCCTCCGTCAAGGACAAACTGCTTGAACTCAGCAGGAGCCATAGGCGCTTCAGCTTCATCATCGAATTTGTAATTAGTATACTTTACCTCATATACGACCTCTTCGCTGAAGTTTTTATATACCTCGGAAAGAACTATGCCTGATTCTGCATCAATATCAGCAGTAAACTTCATGCTTGCACCGTTTGTCACAATGTCATGACCGCACTCGCCCTCAACAGTAACTATTCTTCTGCCGTTTTCCGTCTTGTCATCTTTTATGTCCCATTTGCTTGTATCATCAAGAAAAGACCAAAGCCAGCCGTAAGTACGCGGAAGCTTATCAAGATTGATTTCTTCGCTGTCTGCGCCAAAGCTTACATCGTACCTTTTATTTTTTATATCGCCCTCATAGGTCTCATTTGTGTATATTCTGTACCCATTGAATGAGTACTCATATATGAGATTGTTTATTTTCTCCTCGTGGTCGGGCTCGTCATAAATTATCTCGTTTCTGTTCCAGCCTGTTTTTGAATCATTATCCAGCTTACAGGAGCCCTTTATAGTATAAGGCTCAGATTTAGTGGAGGTGTCATACTCATTGCTTCTTATTTCATAATCGCATGAGAATTTATGGTAGCTCCAGTCACGACCTACAATATGCTGTATCGAATTTTTGTTTATTTCATAAGGAACTTCGTTTCTTGTAGTGTTCTCTGTTTCAGTAGTGCTTTCTATATTGCTGTTGTGATTGTTATTGAGCCTGTCGTTCTTCATAAGCTTAAAGCCTGCAAGGACTCCGCCTGTGACAAGAACTGCCGCAGCCGCTATTGAAGCTATGCGCGTCATGCTTATCTTTCTGTCGTAATGCTCAACACCGCTTACTTCTTCCGCAAAACCGCCTTCAGAGCCGTCCGAAACGCGCTCCATTACCTTTGCATATATCTCGTTCTTCTTTGTTTCCTCAGCCATGAGCTTCTCAACAGAAGCCTTGTCCGCATTCTGCAAGGTATCTATTATCTTCTTTTTGCTGTTCATATTTATCCTCCTTTACAGGGTGATGTTGTTTTCTTCAAGGAGCTTCTTCAATCGCTTCATAGCCCGTCCGCAGCGAACTCTCACGCCTGCCGCGTTCAAGCCCGTCATTTCTGCTATCTCCTTTGAGCTCCTGCTGTAGTAGTACTTCTGAATGATAATGACCGAATCGGGATAGCCCAGCTCGGATATGCATTTGAGGAGCTGCTCCGAGAGCTCGTTCTTTTCAGCCTCAGCCGCTACATCGGTATCCTCGGCAATCTCAGCCATATTCTCATCATCAATGGGATCGTTGAGCCCTGTTTTTGCGGCAAGCTTTCTCCGCATACTTATAGCAGCATTACGCGCCGCAGCTCCGATATAGGAGTTCAGAGCTCCTATCTCTGCGCCTTTCAGCTTCATCATCACCGAAGCAAACACATCTATGGTACATTCGTCGCAGTCGTCGGGACTTCCGAAGCCTCTTAGTATTCTCTGTACAATAGTGTAGACATATCTGTAGTATTTATCGAAAAGTGCTTTTTGCCCCTGAGGCGGAGTATCCCGCATAAGCGTTAATATCTCGTTATCGGTCATATGCATTCTCCTTTGCTGTTTTTTCAGACTGGATCCGTCTTCACCTATAGTAACGCAGCCCTGTAGGAAAGTGTAACACTATTTTAGCATTTTTTTATTTTTTTTGCAAACACGAATTCCTTTTCACTGTAATATCTGCTCACTAACCACTAATCACTAAAAACTCCGCCAGGCATATAATATCAATGAGGGAGGGAAATCTCCCTCCCTTAGTACGGCGGAGCTTCCGCCATATGGAGGATAATTATATGGCTACTTTTTTCAATCAGGCTACACTGTCCTATAACGGCACAGTTACAAGCTCTAATATAACCGCAGGCGAGATAATCGACGTTCTTTCAGCTTCAAAGAGCGCTGTTTCCGACACCTACACCGCAGACAGCGAGGTCGTTTATATCATCAGCCTTGTGAATACAGGCTCTTCCTGTTTCAGAGACCTTACCGTTACAGATAACCTCGGCGAATACAGCTTCGGAGAAAGCGGCACAGCCGTACCGCTGACCTACAATGAGGGCTCCCTGACCTATTATGTAAACGGAGTGCAGCAGGCAGCACCCACTGTGACCTCAGTTTCGCCCCTTACCGTTACGGGTATCAACGTACCCGCAGGCGGCAATGCTATGCTGGTATATTCAGCTGAGACAAACAGCTTCGCACCTCTCGGCGAAAATGCTGAGATAGTAAATACAGCTACAGTCAGCGGCGACGGTATCAGCAATATCACAGCTTCCGAGACTATCACCTATGCCGAGGGCGTTGACCTTGCGATCAGCAAGTCCCTCAGTCCTGCGGCTGTTGAGGAAAACGGCGAGGTGACCTACACCTTTGTTATCCAGAATTTCGGCGCAGTTCCTGTTGAGGCTTCTGCTGATGTTGTTTTCAGCGACACCTTTGATCCTGCGCTCAGCGAGCTTACTGCTGAGTTCAACGGCGAAGCATGGGCTTCTGGCACAAACTACGCCTACGATCCCGATACGGGAGTATTTACAAGCCTTGACGGTCAGATAACCGTTCCTGCGGCACAGTTTATCCAGAACGAAGATACAGGCGAGTGGTCGGCACAGGCTGGCGTAAGCACTATCATCATCAAGGGCAGATTAGCATAAATGTAGGGGACGGCGTCCTCGACGTCCCACTCAAGGGAACGCCTTCTCTTGCAAGGCGACACTAATCGTGTCCGGCACCCTCTGTCCTTCGGACATCTCCCTACACTGTAGGGAGTCACCCTTTGCGAGGCGCCGCCTTTGGAATCCCATTCAGATTTTCAGGAAGTAACTGCGGTATAAAAAACCTATTTGCTCATATGCGGATAATATTCGCCAGCAAAAACGGGGACACATAACCATGATACTCATATAGAAGTTTTATAATTATTATTGAGAGAACCCCTTTTGAAAAAGGGGCTTCTCTCAAACTCTCTCCCTAAAACTTTCGTTTTGTTTTTTCACAGATAGGGCGCATCTGCATTTTTGCGGTTTTTTTTTATTTAAAAAGCGCCCTATCTGCGAAAAAACCAGATAAAAGTCTTTGGAAAGGGGTATGGGGGAGAACCTTTCCTCAGAAAGGTTTCCCCCATAATTAACTGTAAGCTTCTATATAAGTGTTGCGGTTAGTGTCCCCGTTTTTTATACCTCGAATCCCTTAGCACGAAAGTCGTCAATCAACTGTCCCAGTATCTCCGCATTTGTTGCCGAGACTGAGTGGAGCAGGAGTATCTCTCCGCCGTGTGCCGCGTCGCCGAGCTTTTTAAGCCCCTCCGCAGGCGACGGCTGTGAGTTTGTATTCCAGTCCACATAGGCACTGCTCCAGAACAAGGTCTTATAGCCGCAGTTCTTTGCGGTCTCAAGAGCCCTTTCCGAGTACTCGCCGCATGGGCAGCGGAAATACTGCATCTCATAGCCGTAGTTTTCCATGACATAGTCGTGAAGCGACATTATCTCTTTCTTTGCGTCCTCATCGGAGAGCGTTGGCAGACTTGCGTGAGTCATGCCGTGATTTCCGAGGATATGCCCCTCGTCTATCATACGCTGAACAAGGTCGTGCTCCGTCTGTGCATAAGGACCTGTCAGAAAGAATATCGCCTGAACGTCCTTTTCTTTCAGTGTGTCAAGTATCTTAGCGGTATAGCCGTTTTCATAGCCCTGATCAAAGGTGATGATTATTCTTTTATCGTCCTCCGACAGGGCGAAGGCATCAAGGTCGCCGAATCGGCTGTTGAACTGCACTGCGTCTACGGGACGGTTGTTCTCGTCAACATTCGTACCCTGACCGTAGCCTACCTTAGTGTTATCGGCAGCATAAACTGCCGTACATGGCATGACAGCCGCAGTCAGCAATGCAGCGGAAGTGTTTATTTTCATAAGCATTTACCTCTGATTTTAAGTGCGGAATAACTCCGCAAAAGTATTATTAGCTCAAAGCAGCGAAAAAAACATGGATTTTTCTGCATTTTTCGATTTTTTCCGCATATTTATCTACAGAGGTGATAGTATGGAAAACGAGGATATCCTCGAAGATAACAGCGAGGACAGCACTGAAGCGCTTATTGAGTCCTACGACAGAAAGCGGAAAAACCGTGCCGACGATATCATAGCTACACAAGCAGTCATATGCATACTGCTCGGAGTCCTTTTTATTGCAGGAAATATGCTTTATCCCGATATTACCGGAGCTGTGTTTGCCAAGCTCCGCGGACTTGTGACCGAGGACAAAAACATCATAACCAACCCAATTGACCATATCCTGAGCTATATTGATAAGCTTTAGACTTGGAAAAGCCGCATTTCGCGTCTATTTTTCATTTTTTGTGTTCAATGCGCTGATATTCCTGCTCCGTGACAGCAGACTTGTTCTGGCTTTCTACACGGTCTGCGCAGTCCATGAAGCAGGGCACATTGCTGCTCTTATGCTTGTGGGCGGAAGTATCGGCTCTGTGGAGCTCAGCGGCTTCGGTATCCGCATGGAAAGGAAAAAAAGCCGCATGATATCCGCAAAGAGCAGTATTTTCGTGCTTCTTGCAGGACCTGCGGCTAATATTATTATGTATATTCTTATGAAGCTGACGGGCTGCGGCGGAACTTTTCCCCTGCTGAATCTTATGGCGGCGGCATATAATATGCTCCCCTACCGCAGTCTTGACGGCGGAGCCATAATAGCGGAATTCACCGCAGGCTCAGCTCACGAAAGCAAAGCAGAGACCGTACTTGCGGCGATAAAGCTAAGCTTTATCGCCCTTGCCGCCGCAGCTGCGGCGGCATACGGAAAAGGTACGCTCCCACTGCTGATTGCAGCAATAGCACTGTACATAGGAGATAAACGCACCAATAATAACTCTTAACGAAAAAAGCAAGGGCGGCATTAGGCTGCTCCCCTTAACGGAAAAAGCGGGCTACCGAGCCGTAAAGTAACGGCTCATATTTGGTAACCTGCGATTCCGCCAAAGGGGGCTCCCCTTCCGCCGCCCCTGCAAAGCTAATAGCTAATGGCTCAAATAATAGTTTTACAGCGCAAAATTATTATTTTTCCTGTAATTCCTTTATCTTATCGCGGAGATACGCTGCGTGCTCAAATTCAAGCAGCTTCGCAGCGTTCTTCATTTCCACAGTGAGCTTGTCTATCAGGCGCTGTTTCTCTGCTGCGGAAAGCTTCTTCTTTTTCGTTTTTTCCTCCACCTTGTTCTTGGAGGTTATCTCCAGTACGTCGCGAACGTCCTTGATAATAGTTTTCGGCACGATACCGTGCTCCTCGTTGAACGCCATTTGCAGAGAGCGGCGGCGCTCGGTCTCGGTGATAGCACGCTCCATAGAGCCCGTAACGCTGTCGGCGTACATGATGACCTGTCCCTTAGCATTTCTCGCCGCACGTCCGATAGTCTGTATAAGTGAGGTCTCGCTTCTCAGGAAACCCTCCTTGTCGGCGTCCAGTATGACTATAAGGCTTACCTCAGGGATATCAAGTCCCTCACGGAGCAGATTTATTCCCACAAGCACATCGAACACGCCCTCGCGGAGGTCTTTTATTATCTCCATACGCTCGATAGTATCGATATCATGGTGAAGATAGCGCACCTTTACACCCAGCTTCTCATAATATGAGGTCAGGTCCTCTGCCATTTTCTTGGTGAGAGTTGTGACCAGAACACGCTCATGACGCTCAACGCGCTCGTTTATCTCAGAGAGCAGGTCGTCAACCTGTCCGTGAGTAGGCTTTACGATTATCTCAGGATCAACAAGTCCCGTAGGACGAATGACCTGCTCCACGATAGTGTCGGTCTTTTCGCGCTCTATCTGTCCCGGAGTCGCGCTGACATAGATAGCCTGATGAATATGAGCATTGAACTCGTCGAAATTCAGCGGACGGTTGTCCATAGCGCTGGGCAGACGGAAACCGTAATCCACAAGAGTGGTCTTTCTTGCTCGGTCTCCTGCGTACATAGCCCTTACCTGCGGCAGAGTAACATGGCTCTCGTCCACGATAAGGAGGAAGTCCTCGGGGAAGTGGTCCATAAGAGTCAGCGGAGTACTTCCCGCAGGTCTGCCTGCAAGAACACGGGAATAGTTCTCGACGCCGCTGCAATAGCCGACTTCGCGGAGCATTTCCATGTCGTAGTGTGTGCGCTGTTCGATACGCTGTGCTTCTATGAGCTTGTTATTCTGCTTAAAATAATCGATACGCTCCGCAAGCTCACGGTCTATCTCAGTGAGAGCAGATTCAAGCTTTTCATCGCCCACAACATAGTGTGAAGCAGGAAAGATAGCCGCATGGGAAACTACCGCCTTGACCTCCCCCGTTATCACGTTTATTTCGGAGATACGGTCGATCTCGTCGCCGAAGTACTCCACTCGCACAGCCGTATCCGTTGACATTGCAGGGAATATCTCCACAACATCGCCGCGGACGCGGAAGCGGTTACGCTCAAAGGCTACGTCATTGCGCTCATAGCGAATCTTCACAAGCTCCGCAATGAGTTGATCACGGGGCTTTTCCGCGCCCTGACGTATGGAAACGCACATGGAACGGTACTCCTCAGGACTACCGAGGGAGTAAATGCATGAAACACTGGCAACTATGATAACGTCGCGGCGCTCCGCAAGAGCCGTTGTAGCAGAGTGACGGAGCTTGTCTATCTCGTCGTTTATGGAGGAGTCCTTTTCGATGTAGCTGTCAGTGCTTGGCACGTAGGCTTCGGGCTGATAGTAGTCATAATAGGATACGAAGTACTCCACAGCGTTTTCGGGGAAAAACTCGCGGAACTCCGAGCATAGCTGTGCCGCAAGTATCTTATTGTGGGCAAGTACGAGAGTAGGTTTGTTCACACGGGCGATGACATTTGCCATGGTGAAGGTCTTTCCCGAGCCTGTAACGCCGAGGAGTATCTGCTCCTTTTTGCCCGAGTTTATACCGTTTACCAGCTTGTCTATAGCCTGTGGCTGATCGCCTGCGGGAGCGTAGTTTGAACATAGCTTGAAGTGATCCATAATACCGCCTTTCGGAATTGAAAATTGAGAGTTGAGAATGTAGGGGCGCACAGTGTGCGCCCGTATCTTTTGAGAAAAGAAGTGTATGGGGCGATGTGGTCATCGCCCCGTAAGTGTATTATGTTATTTTGTGTATTGACGGCGTCCCGTCGCCCCTACAAAAGCGTGTATGTCACGGGCGCACACTGTGCGCCCCTACAGGCTAACGGCTAACAGCTTCGGGCGGATAATATCCGCCCCTGCTGTGGGCTGTCGAGGACGCCAGCCCCTACAGGTTTATATCTTGGTGATGTCAACTAATTCAACGTCGTTGATAGTTCTGCCCGATTCAAGCACCTTTACCAGCGATTTCGCCGTATCCACAGCAGTTAAGCTACAGATAGAACGCTCTATGGACTTTCTTCTCATCTTAACGCTGTCGCGCTCGGGAAGTCTTCCCTTTGCGGAAGTTGATATTACATAATGTATCTTGCCGCTGTCAAGGAGAGTCTCAACGTTTGGCTCACCGTCGGAAATCTTGCGGACAAGGTTTGCCGCTATCATGTTCCTGTGGAGAACGCTCTGTGTACCCGATGTTGCATAGAGCTCGAAGCCCATACGCTCGAACTTGTCCGCGATAGGAAGTATCTCCCTCTTGTCGCTGTCACGGACAGAGATAAGAACTCCGCCCTCACGCTTCAGGTCAAAGCCAGCGGCGATAAGTCCCTTGAGGAGTGCGTCCTCGAGGTTTCTGCCGATACCGAGACACTCACCTGTGGACTTCATCTCAGGTCCCAACATTGTATCAACGTCAGTCAGCTTCTCGAATGAGAATACAGGGACCTTAACAGCAACATAGTCGCCTGCGGGATAAAGTCCGCTCTCATAGCCCATATCCTTGAGCTTTGCACCGAACATTATCTTTGTAGCGATATCCACCATAGGTATTCCCGTAACCTTGCTGATATAAGGAACAGTTCTTGAAGAACGTGGATTTACCTCGATAACGAATACCTCGTGATTGTATACGACGTACTGGATATTTACCAGACCAATAACGTTGAGTTCCTTGGAGAGAAGCCTTGTATACTCAACGATTATGCGCTTGATACGCTCAGAAAGGTGCTGAGCAGGGTAAATTGAGATAGAGTCGCCAGAGTGAACGCCTGCACGCTCGATATGCTCCATGATACCGGGAATAAGGAAGTCCTCGCCGTCGCAGATAGCGTCGACCTCGACCTCAGTACCCATCATGTACTTGTCGATGAGTACAGGATTTTCGATGTTGTGGCTCATAATGATGCCCATATACTCCTTTACGTCTGCGTCGGAGTGAGCGATTATCATATTCTGTCCGCCGAGAACATATGACGGACGAAGAAGCACTGGATAACCGAGGTCATTAGCCGCTGCAAGAGCTTCCTCTGTGTTCATAACTGTATGTCCCGCAGGTCTCGGTATACCACACTTTTCAAGCACCTCGTCAAAGCGCTCCCTGTCCTCTGCGGCGTCTATCATGTCAGCAGAAGTACCGAGGATACGAACTCCCATATCTGAGAGATAGCGTGTCAGCTTGATAGCTGTCTGTCCGCCGAACTGTACAACAACGCCATAGGGCTGCTCGGTCTCGATAATGGACTGAACGTCCTCCTTTGTCAGCGGATCGAAGTAAAGTCTGTCGCCTGTATCGAAGTCGGTTGAAACGGTTTCGGGGTTGTTGTTGCAGATAACAGCCTCGTAGCCAAGCTCTTTCAGAGTCCATACGCAGTGTACGGAGCAGTAGTCGAACTCGATACCCTGTCCGATACGGATAGGACCTGAACCGAATACGATGACCTTTTTCTTGCCCTTGTCGGTGCGCTCGATGAACTGCTTTGCTTCGTTCTCCTCGTCGAATGTGGAGTAGAAGTAAGGAGTCTCAGCCTTAAACTCGCCTGCGCAGGTATCGACCATTTTGTAAACGGCGCTCTTGTGCTTGGGGCACTTCTGTCCCGATATGCGCTCGATAGTGCTGTCAAGGTAGCCGTACTGCTTTGCGATATCGTACTTTTCCTCTGTGAGCTCGCCCTCTCTGAGCCATTTTTCAAGCTCTACAAGATTCAGGAGCTTATAGAGGAACCAGTTGTCTATCATGGTTATCTCATGTATCTCCTCGGGAGTTATGCCGCGCTTCAGCGCCTCAAATACGCAGAATGAGCGCTCGTCATCGATAACGTGGAGCTTCTCGCGTATCTCCTCAGTGGAGAGCTTTTCAAGCTTTTTCAGGTTCATGGTGTCCATGCCAAGCTCGATAGAGCGGACAGCCTTCATCATAGCCTGCTCAAAGCTTGTACCGATAGCCATTACCTCGCCTGTAGCCTTCATCTGAGTGCCGAGGGTACGCTTTGCGTAAACGAACTTATCGAATGCCCATTTCGGGAACTTTATTACAACATAGTCCAGTGCAGGCTCAAAGCAGGCATAAGTCTTGCCTGTTACCTGATTGATTATCTCGTCGAGAGTGTAGCCGATAGCTATCTTAGCGGCAGTCTTTGCGATAGGATAGCCCGTAGCCTTTGAAGCCAGCGCAGATGAACGTGAAACTCTTGGGTTTACCTCGATAACGGCGTACTTGAAGCTTGTTGGGTGAAGTGCGAACTGGCAGTTGCAGCCGCCCTCAACTTTAAGCTCCTTGATGATGTTGATAGCCGCTGTACGGAGCATCTGGTACTCTCTGTCGCTGAGAGTTACAGCAGGCGCAATAACAATACTGTCGCCTGTGTGAACGCCTACAGGATCGAAGTTCTCCATGGAGCATACTGTGATAACGTTGCCCTTTGCGTCACGGATAACTTCAAACTCTATTTCCTTCCAGCCGCTTATGCACTTCTCAACAAGTATCTGTGTGATAGGCGAAAGACGAAGTCCGTTTGTAGCGATATCGCGGAGTTCCTCCTCGTTCTGAGCGATACCGCCGCCTGTTCCGCCGAGAGTAAATGCAGGGCGGACAATAACGGGATAGTGAATCACCTGTGCGAAGTCAACTGCGTCCTCAACGGTCTCAACTACCTTTGACGGGATACAGGGCTCGCCTATTTTCTCCATAGTGTCCTTGAAAGCCTGTCTGTCCTCAGCCTTGTGGATAGTCTCAGGGTCTGCGCCGAGAAGCTTTACATTGTGGCTGTCGAGGAAGCCTTCCTCTGCGAGCTGCATGGACAGTGTAAGACCTGTCTGACCGCCGAGGGTGGACAGGAGACTGTCGGGCTTTTCTATTTCAATGATACGCTTGATAACGTCAAGTGTAAGGGGTTCGATGTAGACCTTGTCTGCCATAGCCTTATCGGTCATAATGGTAGCAGGGTTGGAGTTTACGAGGACTACTTCAAGTCCCTCCTGTTTAAGTGCGCGGCAGGCCTGAGTGCCTGCGTAGTCAAATTCGGCAGCCTGTCCGATAACGATAGGACCTGAGCCGATTACAAGAACCTTTTTTATATCATTTCTGAGTGGCATTTCTATTACCTCCAAATAAGTAGTAAGTAGTATTGTAGGGAACGGCGCCCTCGCCGTTCCTTTAATATATCACTTTTGCGGAACGCCGAGGGCGCCGTTCCCTACTGAATTATTTCTTACTCATTGTTTCAACAAAATCGTCAAACAAGTACGCTGTATCCAGCGGTCCACCGTGTGCTTCGGGGTGAAACTGAACTGTTCTTGCGTTGACTGAGGTATAGTGTATGCCCTCGCAGGTCTTATCGTTTGCATTTATATGGGAAACATGACCTACCGACGGATCAATGCTGTCCCCTACTACTGCATAGCCGTGATTCTGGCTGGTAACGTAGGTAAGACCGCTTTCAAGGTCGATAACAGGCTGGTTTGCACCTCTGTGGCCGTATTTCAGCTTCTCGGTCTTTCCGCCGTTGGCAAGCGCCATGAGCTGATGGCCGAGACAGATACCGAATATCGGAATTCCCAGCTTCTGTATCTCCTTGATATTCTCGATTATCTCAACATTTTCGGCAGGATCTCCTGGGCCGTTGGAGAACATTATGCCGTCGGGAGCAAGCTCCTTTATTTCTGCGGCAGTTGTATAGGCAGGTACTACAATTACCTCACAGCCGCGCTTTAAAAGCTCCTGTCTGATATTGCGCTTGTAGCCGAAATCAAAGAGCGCCACGCGGAGCTTCTTTTCTTCGGGCTCATAGGTAAGAGTCTCGGTATTGGTAACAGCCTTTACAGCGTCCTTTACCGTGAAAGCGCGGACCTTTTCGAGAAGCTCGTCCTTCTTTGCGTAAACGTCCTCGGTGGTGATAACGCCGTTCATAACGCCGACCTCACGGATAGTACGGGTAAGGCGGCGGGTGTCGATGTTATTGATACCGACGATGTTGTGCTCCTTTAAGAAGTCGTTGATGTTGCCCTCACAGCGGAAGTTTGACGGTGCGTTGCACCACTCTCTAACGATATATCCCGATACATAGGACTTTGCGGACTCATTGTCCTGAGAGTTCACACCGTAGTTCCCGATAAGGGGAAAGGTCTGTGTGACTATCTGTCCGTAGTAGCTGGGATCGGTGAGAGTTTCCTGATAGCCTGTAACTCCCGTGGTGAATACGACTTCACCTATGACAGTGCCCTTGGCACCGAAGCTCCTACCCTCGAACACCTGTCCGTCGGCAAGCATAAGGTAAGCTTTTTCTCCCATGTTGAATAATGACATTGTAAATTCCTCCCTTTAGTTTTTAGAGGTCGTATTATTGGTGCTTATTATCTTTTCCATACGCCATTGTATAAAAAAGATCTAAGAACTAAGATCTAAGAGCTAAGAGCTAAGACCTTAGTTATTGGAGATTTAATTTTTTTATGAAGCCATTAAGAATTGTACCGACTTCATTTATCAGAGCAAATGCTTCTTTACATTGCTCCTCTGAAAGATAATTCAATTCAATACATATAAGTAATTGTGTTTCAAGCTCATATCTTGAACCACGAGCGATAGAAAGAAAATGTGCAAATTCTCTTGATGAGTTTCTCCCTGCACCTTCAGCTATATTTGAAGGTATTGATACAACAGAACGCCGCATCTGATCCGACAATGAATAATTCTCATATTTAGGCATGAAGCGCAAAAGTCTGTATGTCTCTTTAACAAGCAGCATTGACTTCTGCCAAACTATCAGCTTCTTGTAGTTTTCCATTCTTGCACCTCTCTTAGTTCTTAGCTCTTAGTTCTTAGCTCTAAGCACTAATCACTTCAAGTTGATGTACTGGCAGATATCCTCTCTCATGCGGATAACTTCTCTTCTTGCAGCCTTTGCGAACTCGTGCTCGTCGCAGCCCTCTTTCTTGTATGCGCACATTACTGCGCGTGAGGAGTTTACGATAGCTCCCAGACCGTTCTCGTCGAAGCCGCCCTTCAGGCCCTCAGCTCCGCCGCCCTGTGCGCCGTAGCCGGGAACAAGGAACATAGTATGGGGAAGTCTCTGTCTGAGCTCTGTGAGCATTTCGGGGTATGTAGCGCCTACAACTGCGCCTACTGCGGAGTAGCCGTACTTTCCGCGTGTATCCTCGCCCCACTTCTCGCACATATCACCCATGCACTCGTATACAGTGCGTCCGTCAGCCATTTTCATGTCCTGAAGCTCGCCTGATGAGGGGTTGGAAGTTTTTACCAGAACGTAGATGCCCTTGTCGCGCTCCTTGCAGACTTTAAGGAGAGGAGCTATGCCGTCTGTACCGAGGTAACCGTTCACTGTGAGAGCGTCAGCGCCGAATGGCTCGATATCGCTGCCGCCGATAGTAACTGTACCGAGGTGAGCGTTTGTGTAAGCCTCCATAGTAGCACCGATATCGTTGCGCTTGCCGTCTGTCATAACGAACATACCGTTGAGCTTTGCATAGCGGATAGTCTTTTCAAGAGTTCTGATACCGTAGTGACCGTACATCTCATAGTAAGCAGCCTGAGGCTTGATAGCAGGCACGATATCGTGTATCTCGTCGATGATAGCCTGATTGAAGTCGAATATAGCCTTTGCAGCAGCCTTTAATGTCCAGCCGTCGCTGTCCAGATAGCGGCGCTGGATAAACTCGGGAACGTACTCCAGCTTCGGATCGAGACCTACCACCGTAGGATTTTTCATTTCGATTATCTTGTCGATAAGTCTGTCAAATGACATAGTTTCTCCTCCTGTAATTACATTTCATTATATCTTATCTCGCCCTTTGATATGGTAACGAGAGGCTTTCCTGTGAGCTCCATGCCCTTGAAAACTGTATTATGCGATTTCGAGTGGAGCTTCTCGGGCTCAACTGTCCATTTTTTATTTATGTCAGCTATTACAAGGTCGGCAGTGCTGCCCACCTTTATACTCGGTATGTCAAGTCCCAGTATCTTACGGGGATTCACGCACATGAGCTCAACTACCTTATGCAGGTCTATCTCCCCTGTGTGATAGAGAGCCGTCAGTGTTGCCGCCAGTGATGTTTCCAGTCCCACAACACCGTTGGGAGCCTTCTCGAAGTCAGCCTTTTCCTCTGCGGCATGGGGCGCATGGTCTGTGATTATGCAGTCTATAGTGCCGTCTTTTACGGCTTCGATTATAGCCTTGACGTCCTCGGGAGTCCTCAGCGGCGGATTCATGCGGTAGTCCGCGTCACGCTTCTCCAGCAGCTTATCCGTCAGCATGAAGTAGTGGGGAGCAGTCTCGCAGGTGACTTTTACTCCTCTTGACTTTGCAAAGCGTATCATAGCCGCGCTGCCCTCTGTGGAAACGTGGCAGATATGTATTCTCGCATTAACTGATGAAGCAAGTATCATCTCTCTTGCGGTTATGTAGTCCTCTGAAGCTCTGTCCATGCCCTTGACACCGAGCTTTGCGGAGGTCTCGCCCTTGTTGATGATACCGCCGTTTATAATGCTCAGGTCCTCGCAGTGTGAAGCCACCAACAGACCGTTCTCGTTGGAGAGCTCAAGAGCCTTTCGCATATTCTCCGCATTCTCAACGGGACGTCCGTCGTCGGAGATACATATGCAGCCTGCGGCTTTGAGAGCTTCATAGTCGCAGAGACCGTTGCCGCTCATTCCACCTGTAATACAGCCCACGGGATAAACATCAACTCCCGTACCATTTGCCTTGTCGATGATGTAGCGTATAGTCTCGGGGTTATCGCAGGGCGGCTTAGTGTTCGGCATTGCAAGAACGCCTGTGACTCCGCCTGCCAGAGCCGCACCGCAGCCTGTGAGCACGTCCTCCTTATGGGTGAAGCCGGGATCGCGGAGATGTACGTGCATATCGAACAGTGACGGCATGAGCACAAGTCCCGTTCCGTCAATGGTCTGCTCAGCGGAAGCTGTTATGCCCTCGCCAATTTCAGCGATAACGCCGTCCTTGATTAGTACGTCTGTTGTAATGTCCACAGCATTATCAACTGCACGGATATTCTTTATCAGGATAGATGACATAGATTCCTCGCTTTCTGTTAGTAAGTATATTCAGTATATCGCTACTCCGTCGCTGCCGTCTATCTCCATGGCAGAGACCTTGACCACCTCGCTGTGAGAGGTGGGGAGATTTTTGCCCACATAATCGGGACGTATGGGAAGCTCCCTGTGTCCGCGGTCTACCAGCACCGCAAGCTGTATGGAGCGCGGTCTGCCGCGCTTTATAAGAGCGTCTATAGCCGCACGGGAGCTTCTTCCCGTAAAGATAACGTCGTCAACGATGACCACGTTCTTATCTGTGATGTCGAAAGGGATATCCGTTCTTTCATCAGCGCCGCCGTGCTTGCTGTCGTCGCGGTAGGGCGTGATATCCAGAGCACCGAAAGGGACCTCGTTCTTTTCAAGCTCCGAGAGCTTATCGGCGATACGCTTGCCAAGAGGGACTCCCCTTGAGAAGATACCCACCACGCACAGGTCCTCCGTGCCCTTGTTCCTCTCGATTATCTCGTAGGAGATACGGGCGATAGCACGGGCAATTGCCTTATCGTCCATTATAATGCGCTTCTGCTCCATAGGCGGCACTCCATTCAACAAAAAATGCTCCCCGCCGCGGCAGGGAGCATACATATAGTTATAGCTATAGTTATAGTTATAGTTACAGTATTTACGAACGCGCCTTGCCGACCTCACGGGATCGAATTAAAGGGTAGCTTATCAATTAACACATCTATTATATCACATTGTGAAAGATTTGTCCAGTGATTTCATATTATAATTATTTATTTACTAATTCAGTGATTAGTTGTTAGTGATTAGTGCATAGTAGGGGCGGATATTATCCGCCCGAGCCCTTAGCCGTTACCCATTAGCCTGTAGGGACTGCCTTTGGCAGTCCGCAAATCTCGGAAAGACTTAATGAACCATTTGTAGGGGCGAACATCGTTCGCCCGACCCTTTGCATTGTTTTTTCGGGCTGTTTCATCAGGCAGGGGCGCACAGTGTGCGCCCCTACAGCTAAAGGCTAAAGGCACGGAAACGGCGCCCCTGCATTCTCAATTCTTGACAACGCCGCATATAAGTGCTATAATTTAACTATAACAGTAATATCAGCTGCTTATATTCAATACGCAAGGAGGTATCTGATGAACAACTGGTGGTTCTGGTTTATAATATTTTTCATCTTATTTGTGATACCTGCTCAGAGAGCAAGGCGTATCATGCAGGCAAAGATCGCACGAAACAACCGCATCAAAAGAAAAAAAGGAGTTTTTACCATGAATGAGCTTATAAAAAACTATATCGGCAAGGAAGTTATCATATCTACAGCCTCCTCAACAGGCGTTACGGGTACTGTTACAAAAATCGAGGACAACTGGATAGAGCTTGAGGACAAAAACGGCAACAAGCAGATAGTAAATACCGACTATATCAGCCGTATACAGGAGTATCCGCGCAACAAAAAGGGCAAGAAAAAAATGGTAGTGGCATAAAATCAGCCCCCCGAGGATATCGTATAGAAATGTCATGGATACTATAAAAACACAGCGCAGCAAGGATAATACCTTCTGCGCTTTTTTCTGTAGGGGCGCCGTTTCGGCGCCCGCATTAAGATAACGGATAAATGGCAACGGGCGGCGAAACGCCGCCCCTACATTCTCAATTCACCAGATGTCTCATTTTTTCTTCTTTTTCATCTTATGCTTGAGCAGCACAAGTCCCGTAAGAGCAGCAGCCTTTGCAGCGGTCTTGGCAACGGTCACGGGATCGATTTTTGTGCGGATATTCTGAGGAACGTCCTCGGTAACAGACAGGTCGCCCTTGCCTGCGGTCTTCATGGAGCCGCCCTCAACATGGATAATGCCGAAATCCTTCTGAAATTCCATTATTTTTCCTCCCTTATGGGCTCTGCGATGAGAAACTTTATCTTCTTGCCCTCATCAGAGAACATCTTCTCATGCTCCGTTACAAAATTCTCATATGGACTCTCTGCGTGGAGGTCGTAGGTCTTGTACTTTATCCTGAAGCCTGCCTCCTCGAAGTACTCAAAGGACTCCTCGAAAAGCTCGTCATCATCGGTCTTGAACCACAGCTCGCCGCGGAGGAACTTCTTGTAGTTCACCAGCTGACGGGTATGAGTAAGGCGGCGCTTCTTGTGCTTAGCCTTTGGCCACGGGTTGCAAAAATTGATATAGATACGGTCTGCGCGGTCGTTTTCGTCCCACGCAAGCTCCAGTCGCTCGATATTCTGGATAGCTATTCGCACATTGTCGGGAGCTGTCCCCTTTTCCTCGTAAGCGGCTTCAAGCTTGCGCTTTGCAAGGACGAGCATTTCGTTCTTGATATCCATAGCTATGAAGTTAGCCTCGGGGTGCGCAGGAGCAGCCTGCGATATAAAGCCGCCCTTGCCGCAGCCAAGCTCCACATAGAGGGGCTTTTCAGGCTCCGGAAAAAGCTCAGTCCAGTGTCCTTTCTGCTGAGCAGGCTCTTTTATGTAAAAGGGACAAGCCTCAAGCTCTGGCTTTGCCCATGGTTTGTGTCTTATTCTCATAATGTACCTCCATTATAAACTGAATCAATTATAACATATCAGCACTTAAAAAGCAACAACTGCGATAAAAAAGTAATCAAACATTGTAGGGGCTGATACCTAGCAGGGAGTCCCCCACATCAGCCCGTTAAAAGTCATAAGATGCTCACGGGGCGATGTGGGCATCGCCCCCTACAGGCTAATGGCTAAGGGCTGACGGCTAAAAAAATAACAGCAAAGCTGTTATTTTTTTGATTTACCGCTTTACAACTCTGAAAAAAGGTGATATAATGTCATTAGGCTGTGTTCAATGGCGAGCACAGTAATATAAGGAGGAATTTATTATGGCTAAAGTAAGAATAGGCATCTCAGGCTACGGCAACCTCGGCAGAGGCGTTGAGCTTGCGATCAGACAGAACGACGACATGGAGCTTGCAGGCATCTTCACACGCCGCGATCCATCAACAGTTAAGCCCCTCACAGCAGGCGCTAAGGTTTACAGCATAGCTGACGCTGAGAAAATGGCTAATGATATTGACGTTATGATAATCTGCGGCGGAAGCGCTACAGACCTTCCGAAGCAGACTCCCGCAATGGCTAAGCTCTTCAACGTTATTGACAGCTTCGATACTCACGCACGTATCCCCGAGCACTTCGCAAACGTTGACAAGGCTGCAAAGGAGAGCGGTCACCTTGCATTCATCTCCCTCGGCTGGGATCCCGGTCTTTTCTCACTGAACAGACTTTACGCAGAGAGCATACTCCCCAACGGCAAGAGCTACACATTCTGGGGCAAGGGCGTAAGTCAGGGACATTCCGACGCTATCCGCCGCGTTGAGGGCGTTAAGAAGGGCATTCAGTACACTATCCCGATAGAGGCAGCTATGGACGCTGTACGCAGCGGCAGCCAGCCTGAGCTCACAACACGTCAGAAGCACAAGAGAGAGTGCTGGATAGTTCCCGAGGAGGGCGCTGACCTCGCTAAGATAGAGAACGACATCAAGACAATGAAGAACTACTTCGACGAGTACGATACAACAGTAAACTTCATCAGCGAAGAGGAGTTCAACGCTAAGCACAACAAGATGCCTCACGGCGGCTTCGTAATGAGAAGCGGTCTCACAGGCGACGGCGAAAAGACTCACCAGATGATAGAGTACTCACTTAAGCTTGAGTCCAATCCTGAGTTCACAGCAAGCGTACTTATCTGCTATGCAAGAGCACTTGCAAGACTCAAGGCTGAGGGCGCTACAGGCTGCAAGACAGCATTCGATATCGCTCCTGCATATCTTTCAAAGCTCAGCGGCGAAGAGCTGAGAGCTTCAATGCTTTAATCACATCACAATAACGAAAAAGTACGGAAACCTATTGTTTCCGTACTTTTTTTGTTCTATACCTAATATATCATGACAGATATCGTCAGAAAAGGATATCCTTGAAGCATACCTGAGGCTTGTTGTTGTCAAAGTCCCAGCTGTGATAAGCGTCGCCGTGGCAGAATTCCTTGTGCTCGCACTTTGAACAGACTTCGTTATCGTCTGCAAGGTCGCGGCGGAATACCTGGAACTTGTTCTTCCAGACCTCGCTGAATCTGTCAGTGAGGATATTGCCCTGTGTAAACTCGGGACGGCGTTCGATATCGAGGCAGGCAACGATATCGCCGTTTGCGGTGATACTTGCTGTGTAAAGTCCTGCTGTACAGAGATAGTACCAGTCGCGTACCTCACGCTCGTACTCCATGCCGAGGTAATGGCTGCAGCCGTAGCAAACAGGCTCTCCTGCGATACGCTTGTTTCTGATGAACTCGAAGAGATACTTGTAATCATCGGGAGTAAGTATGAGCTCGGGGTGCTGCTTTGCACGTCCCATAGGCTCCATGTTTACAACTCGCCATGAGTCTATATCCATTTCGTTGAATATCTTGAAGAGCTCGTCAAGCTCGCTTATGCTCTTGTGAGTAACAACGGTAGTGACCTGAATGCTCTCGAAGCCGCCTACGCGGATAAGGCTCTCGATACCGTTCATAGCCCTCTCATAGCCCTTTGGAGTTCTTCTGAACTCGTCGTGAGTAGCTTCAAGACCGTCGATACTTACGGAAATAGTAGCCATGCCTGTTCTTCTAAGGTCACGGGCAACGCTGTCGTCGATGAGAGTAGCGTTGCTGGTCATGCCCCACTCGAAGCCCAGCTCATGGGCAGCACCCATGATATCGAAGAAATCCTTTCTGAGCAGGGGCTCTCCGCCTGTGATATCAAGCATTTTGCCCTTGGTGGTCATGTCCTCCTTGACCTGCTGGAGGAAGGTTTTGTACTGCTCAACTGTCAGCTCGTCTGAGGTAACATCGCCGCAGTGACTTCCGCAATGGAGACATCTCTCGTTGCAGCGCACTGTCAGCTCAAGGAAAAGGTTTCTCAGCTGAGGCTCCTTCATGAGCTTCTGGCGGTAATCCCTCATTTGTCTGAGGTGTTCAAGCTTCATTTTTTCGTTGAGCATATATTAGTTCTCCTCTTGCGGTGTCTGTGGCTCCGCAGTAGTATGTGTAGTTTTATCAGGATTGATATAATGAGCATTTACACTCTTTGCAGGAGCGATACCATAAAGAGTAACAGTAGTCACCTTGCCGGGATTATATGTAGTAGTAGTGGTAGTAGTCTCGATATCCTGCTCATTATTTCCAGTTACGGTCTCAATGGTCTTTCCCCTCATGAAGTCCCACTGACCGTCGTAAAGGCTGTCTATCTTGCCGAGGAGGAACTGCTGAAGACGTACAAGGTCAGCCATATTTACCTTGCGGTCGAAATTGACATCGGCATAGTTATCCGAATAGAATGAGCGGCTCTGTCCGCTTACAAGAAGCTTTCTGAGAGCTACAAGGTCGAAAATATCCACGTCGCCGTCCTCGTTTACGTCGCCAAGGCGGTTGCGGGGAACAACAGGACCATAGAGTATCTCTACAGTAGTTGTTGTAAGTCTCATCAGATCCTCAGTAGTTGTTGTAGTTGTTGTCGAGTTAAGATTTATTGTAGGCTGAGTACCGTAAACGGGCTGCGTCGTAGTTGTTGTCACATCTACGAGAGCTGACGGATCAACGGTAGTGATCGGAGGCGGACCGTAAACGTCCTGTATCTGATCCATTTCAGGATCATAAGCAGCCGCAGGAGGCGGTGCAGGCGTTGGGCTCTCCTGTGCCGTAACAGGCGCAGCAGACAGATTTGCTGTTGCAAAAAGTGCCGCAGTCAATAGCGTGTGAATTGTTTTTTTCATGTTGGAACACTCCTCTCAATAATTTGCATAGTTTATTATTTCTCATCTTCCGAAGAAAGATTTATATCTATATTATCCTTGGTCTGCCAGATAGCCTGATCTATGATATCCTTTGCAGGCTTTATGCCGTAGAGACTTACAACTATATCCTCTCTCGGATCGTAGAACGATGTGGTAGTTGTAGTAACATTCCCGTTCTGCTCCTCCGAACCTATCTTCTCAATATCAACATTTTCCATAAAGCCGAGATATCCCTCACCGCCTATAAGCTCGTTCACCTTGCCCAGCAGGTATCTCTGCAGCAGGATAAGATCAGCCATATTTACCTTTTTATCGCCGTTAAGGTCTGAATAGCTCTCAGAAGCAGGCGATTGTCCATAGCCCTTGACAAGCAGCTTTCTAAGGGCTATCATATCAAAGCTGTCTATCGCTCCGTCCATGTTTATGTCGCCGATATATCTGCGAACATAGGGTGCACCGTAAAGCAACTGGGGCATTGTTACAGTTGTAGTAGTTGTCGTTGTATAAAAATCGAAATTCCACGAATTTGTCGTGGTTGTTTTTTCATCATCGTCAACTGTTGTGGTAACATCAGAATCCTCAAGTGCGGGAACAGTCCAGCTGTAATTATTCCAGTTATCATTATTTCGGTTTTCGCCAAAGAAGGATTGAGCACCATACACACTATATTGATCCTGACCTGCCAGATAATCAAAATCGTCCCAGCCCGACCAGTTCATTTCTGCATCATCAGTGCCTATCGTTTTCCACTGATCATCAGAAGCAAGCTCCTCTGCTGAGACAGGAAGCGCAGACAAATTAGCTGCCGCGAACATAGCCGCAGTGAAGACAGTACGCAATGACTTTTTCATAGAATCACGTCCTCCAAAAATACAGTGCCATATAATAAATGCACTGAAACATATAAGTTTTTCTCATTCGCTTCAAACTTTGTAGGCGTGCACAAATAATCTCACTCCTTATTGTGCATTTCTACTCGCCGAAGCTTTCGGGCGGCCCATATACCAGCTGTATCTTGTCCTTATCGGGAGAATACGGCACGGTTTCCTCTTCTATATCTTTATTATCTGTTTCGGGCTCGGCAATTGCGTCAGTGGTAAAACTCTCCGTAGGAGGCGGTCCATAAAGTGCAGGTACCGTCACAGGCTTGGTCGCAGTTGTTGTGACCTCCTCAGCCACAGGAGCGCCGTATTCTGTCTGTATGGGCTCTGCAGCAGTCGTAGTTGCTTCTGTCACAGGCGGTCCGTAAACTATCTGTACATCATCACCGCCGTGGTCGCAGCCGCCAAGCATAGCAGCTCCGGTAAGTACAGCAGCCATAAGAGCAGTCTTCTTGGTTTTCTTCATATACAGTCCTCCCTGCCCTGATTTTGCCTGTATGCCGCGTATCCCGAGCTTTCTGAACGGAAAGCGTATACACTCTGACATATATAATTATAGATACTATTATTTTACTCCATATATAACGTTTTGTCAACCAAAACCACACATTTTGGAGATAAAGGAAGGCTTTTGTGTTGGTTTTGTACAACTCATCAGTATCTGTTTTATGCAGTGCTACAATTTTATTTTTAAATCAATTCATATTCAATGCATTTACGTTGAAAAAGCAGGCTTTCCGGCGTATGTATAGAGGGGCATTTAGCAAAACTGAGAATGTAGTGGCGGATATTATCAGCCACTACTTAGCTCTTAGTTCTTAGTTCTACTTACTTCTCACACAAATGCCGCTTCTGCAACTCTCAACTCTCAATTCTCAACTCTAAACTAAAAAAAGAGCGCTTTCGCGCCCTTTCTCAGTCATCTTCGTCCTCGTCATAGAAAACGTTGTAATTGACAGCTCTGTGGCTGTAGGTGCTGAGCACCAGTCCGATTATCGCATACATACTTATCATAGCCGTACCGCCTGCACTGAGGAACGGCAGCGGAACTCCGATAACGGGAGCTACCTTTAGCACCATGCCGATATTCATGATACAGTGGGTAAGGATAAGTCCGAACGCGCCCATGCAGATGAATTTTCCCAGATGGTCGCGGCAAACGCGGCTGTCGCCGAATATCTTAAGACAGATATAGGCGAGGATAATAACAAGTCCCACAGTGCCGATAAAGCCGAAAACCTGTCCTGCATAGGTAAAAATGAAGTCGTTGTGTATCTCGGGAACGGTGATGTAATCGTCAGGCTTGCCGAAAAGTCCCTTGCCGAAGACTCCGCCCGATTTGAGAGCCG
The DNA here is from genome assembly GCF_900119075.1 of Ruminococcus flavefaciens. GTDB lineage: Bacteria > Bacillota > Clostridia > Oscillospirales > Ruminococcaceae > Ruminococcus > Ruminococcus flavefaciens_Q. Next base: position 115,991 of record NZ_FPIP01000009.1, on the reverse strand, counting down.
CAAGACCTAAATCCTGCTGATACTCGATATACTCGGGATCTGTTCCGGGGTGGAAAAGTATGAGTATACGCTTCTTGTGGAACTCGCTGAGCACAAAGAACCACATTGCCGTTACGCCTGCCGCCACAACAAATGGCGCTGCAACGAGGTATTTCCACGATATCTTTGCAGAGCATATCATGAATGCGAATATGCCTGCGAAAACGATAGCCGTTCCGTAGTCGCCCTGCAAGCCGACGATACCAATGGGTATCATGCCGTGTATCAGTATCAGAAGCATATGCAGGGGCTTGTTCATCTCCTCCTCGTCACGGGAGAGATGATAGCCGAAGGTCAGTATGAACGCCAGCTTCAGCACCTCCGAGGGCTGGAACTGGATAAATCCGAGGTTCAGCCACGCCTGGTCGTCTGCGCCCTCACGCCTGTAGCCGAGAGATGTAAAGGTCAGGGCGGTCAGCGCCAGTGCCACGGGAACGAATACCACCCACAGCTTTACAAGCTTTCGGTAGTCTATGAACGATATGACTACCGCAGCCACGATACCAGCCGCCATGGAAAAAGCCTGTGTTTTCCAGTAGCTTGAGCCAACGGTCTCCAATACCTTATTATGTGTGATAGAATATATCAGCAGAGTACTGATAGCGGCGCACAGCGTCACCGCAAACAGCAGACCTCCGTCGATACTGTGCTTACCCGAGGGTAATTTTTTGAATGCCGATTTCATTGTTTCTCCTTGTTTTTTCTTTGTAATAATAACTTGCTGAACCCATGAACGGGATTCCAAAGGGACTGTGTTCCTTTGGCGGAGTCCAGAGGCAGCGCCTCTGGTGGGGTGTGGGGCAAAGCCCCGCAATTATCAAGCGCTCCGCAAGGGGTGAATCGAAAAACAATCCGGTGAATTGTTTTTCGAGAGGGGACGCCCTGCAAGTGAGGGCGTCCCCTTATTGGGCGGATAATATCCGCCCCTACAGCGTTTCATTCATCATTTTATTGTTAGGCACGGGACGCCGAGGACGGCGTCCCCTACAAATAATGATCACTCGCTCCAGTATTTACGGTCAAGGCTTCGGAACTGTGCCGCTGTGGCAACGTGCTGTTTCTGTATGACCTCAGAGCCGTCTATATCCGCGATAGTACGAGCTACCTTCAATATCCTGTCATATGCTCTCGCGCTGAGACCAAGTCTGTCAAACACGTTCTTCATCAGCTTCTCAGCCGCTTCGTCCATAGGACAGAATTCCTGCAATTTATCAGGAGTTATCAGTGCATTGCAGGTGATACCCGTATCCCTGAAGCGCTCCTCCTGTATGGCTCTTGCCGCTACAACGCGCTTTCTGATATCTGCGGAGCTCTCCTCCTTTGCCTTTGAAGCAAGGTCGCCGAACTCCACGGGAGCTACCTCGATATGGAGGTCAAAGCGGTCAAGAAGCGGTCCTGATATCTTGGAGAGATAGCCCGTTACCTTATTTTTCGGGCATATGCATTTGCGCTTGGGGTGTCCGTAATATCCGCAGGGACATGGGTTCATAGCTCCGATAAGCATTATCGTACACGGATAAGTCACCGTACCCGAGGCACGGGCAATAGTAACCTTCCTGTCCTCCAATGGCTGACGGAGTATCTCCAGCGTTTTGCGGTCAAACTCCGCAAGCTCGTCCAGAAAGAGAAGTCCGTTATGAGCAAGGGACACCTCGCCGGGGTGAGGAACTGTTCCGCCGCCTGCAAGACCTGCCGAGGATATGGTATGGTGTGGCGAGCGGAAAGGTCTTTTTGTTATTATGGGCATTTCGGGAGTAAGTAATCCCGAAATTGAATGTATTTTCGTAGTTTCAAGAGCTTCCTCAAAGGTCAGCGGCGGAAGTATTGACGGCATACGCTTTGCAAGCATACTCTTGCCGCTTCCGGGCGAGCCTATGAGCAGGGCGTTGTGTCCGCCTGCCGCGGCTATTTCCAGAGCCTTTTTCGCGGACTGCTGACCTCTTACGTCAGCAAAGTCCAGCGGCTCGTTGTACGCCGCTTCGGGCGGTATATAGTGCTCGCAGGGCGTGAGAAGCTCCTCATTGCGAAAATGACGGATAAGCTCCTCTGCATTATGGACAGCGTAAATATCCACGCCGTCGATAACAGAAGCCTCCTTTGCGTTCTCAGCAGGCACAAATACCGACTTTATGCCTGTTTCACGGGCAAGCATGACCATTGGGAGAACCCCGTTTATGCGGCGGATATCACCGTTGAGGGATATCTCACCGATGAACGAACAGCCGTCGGTATCCTCGGTTATCATTCTCATACCGCGGAGCACAGCCATAAATATCGCCATATCGTGGACCGAGCCGCTCTTTTTCGTATCTGCGGGAGCAAGATTTATCATGACAGAAGCCACAGGAAAGCTGATACTGCATGAGCGCAGTGCAGCGCGGATACGCTCGCGGCTCTCTTTTACGACAGTATCGGGAAGTCCGACTATCTCAAACATGGGATTTCCGCGGCTGATATCTATCTCTACATCTACAGGAAAGGCGTTAAGCCCGAAAAGTCCAAGACTTGAAACCTTTGCAAACATAGTATGTCCCCCTTATCTGAGTTTTAACGGACTGAAAGAAATAGTCCCCTCTTTTCCTGATTTTGGCTTGAACAAGCCTTCAGAAGCGCCTGAACGCGACATACCCGACGTATTGAGCTCGGGCATATTGCCAAGTGGGTTCTGCGGCTTGACATAGCTCTGAGACTTTTGTACAGATGCGGCAGGAGCGGCGCTCTGCTGATTCATCGAATCGTAATAATCCTTTCCGCTCTTTGTGTGCAGGAAGTTCGTTTTCCCCTTCTGGTCATCATATTCAGCTAAAACGACGCTGAACATAGGAAAGCCCTCAGTCTTTGAGAGCTGCTGGTAATCCTTGCCGTCTCTGAAAACTCCGCGGCAGTAGTACATTCCCATAATGCCGATAATAGTAGTTATGACATCCAAGCCCGTAAGCGTAAAGAATACCGAGCTTATCGTCAGGACCATATATATCACAAACAATACAATGCCAAAAGTCTTGCGTTTTCCCAGGTTAAGCGCTGAGAACACAACTATAGCCGCACAGCACAGCACCTGTGCAAAGCCGAATCCAAAGCTGACATTGAAAGCGCCCTTGCTTATCTCCTCGCTGTTGAAAATCATGGGCAGCCAGCCGATAACGTGCATAGGTACGCAGAGGATAGAAAAGAAAGCCATTAACGCACAGGCAATGAGAGTATAAAAAAATATCTGATGGCTGTGCTTTTCAATATCCGAGAGCCTGCCGCGGCATATGGGATAGTGCGCGTGATTTGGCTTTTCGCGCAGTTCCTCGTTCATATATTCGTCCATTAGATCACCTATCGGTTTAGTTGAAAGTTGAGAGTGAAGAGTTGAGAGTTGAAAGTTGATGTATTCGCTTCGCTCATATTATTCAAATAATGTCGCCATAGGCGACACCATAACTTTCAACTCTCATCTCTCAACTTTACGCTGTTTTATAAGTATTATATCATAAAACTAAAAAAATAGCAAGTACAAAAAAGCCGCCCTAAACGGACGGCCCTGCCTTACTTTCTTCTTGTACCGTTCTTTCTGTCGGTACTGCGCTTGAGGTCGCACATACGCTCCTCGCTGGTCTGCTTGAAACGTGACATCATATCCTCAAATGTCATCTCTGACGGAGGTATCTGCTTCTTCGGCTCCCATATAACAGGCTTGCTGCGCTGAGGACGTTCGTTATTCCTTTCGCCCTTATCAAAACTGCGCTCGCCCTTGTCGAACTTATCGAACTTTTCTCCGCCCTTATCGCCCTTGTCAAACTTGCCCTGACCTTTGTCAAATCGGCGCTGACGTGGCTGTGCGTCGCCGTTCTCGGAAGCCTTCTTAATGGACAGGCTGACCTTACCTGCCTCGTTGATGCCAATTACCTTGACCTTGACTTCCTGCTCCTCTGTAAGATGTTCGCGGATATCGTTTACATATGTATTGGCGATCTCGGAAATATGCACCATACCCGTACCGCCGCCCTCGATATCAACGAAAGCTCCGTACTGAGTGATACCCTTGACCTTTCCATTGTAAACCTTACCTATTTCCAGCTGCATAAATATTTATAACTCCTTTTTATGGATCGCTCGGATCCTATTAATCCCTTGTCGTGTCGTAGAATCTGCGCTCGTCGGGATAGGCATAGCCTCTCTCCTCAAGTGCGACCTTTTCCATATACTCTTTGAGGTCATCACTGTCAAGGACACGCTGCAGCTCGGCATTTTCGGTCTCATATGCGTCTATTTTAGTCTGTATCCTCGCCATTTGCTCTTCCTTGGTCTCGCAGTCCTTATTGGTAGTTACGATAAGTACAGCACAGCCGATAAACACGGCAACTGCGGCTAATTTAACGAGAGCGCCGTTGAACAGACCTTTTTTCTTCTGTTTTTCGTGTTTCATTTTTTTGCGCAACGCTTTTCACGTTCTTTCTCTTTTTATTTGCCATTTTATTATACAACAGAAGCCGCCTGTTTAGCAATACTATTTTTATTTTTTTAAGTGGTTTAACAATAATTTGGAGATTTCCTACAAATTTAACATTAGCTTTTGCACGAAGAAGTGCAAAAAATGCTCCTAATGGTCTGAAAATCAACTTCAAAGCAGCTCCGACAACAGAAAAAAGCTTGCGCAGAGTGGCATTGACTGCTCTTCCCACGGTAAAAAAATACAGCGCAAAGCCGAGAACGCTGCCAACAGCAAAATAAAGCCGCATCTCTCCCCTTGCAGCAGCGTTTGAAAAAGCCGTCAGTACCACGGCGTACAGCCCTAAAAAGCCGATATCCTCGGCTGCCACGAGACAGCTGTTATGGGGCAGCGTAAGTCTCAGTACGCGCAGAACATCGTAAGCTGCGCCGACAGCCGCTCCCATAAGACATGAAAGCCCGAATAACCGAAGCTCCTCGCTGACGGTGAAATAGGTCTCGGGGATAGTCATCTGAACAGCTTTCCCAGTGCGGATATGGGACCTTTTTTATCCTTGTCTCCGTAGATAAGCGCCCATATGTCGCCTGTTATGGTCATGTCCCCTGTTTCGACGCTCATGGCGTCGATATGAAGCTCGCGCCCCTGAATGGTCAGCTCCCCCAGCTGAGTATAGAGGATTATCTCCCTCTCGTCGAAGCTGTCCACGTCGGTTATGCCCGAAATACTCAGGCTCTTGCGGTTTTCGAGAATCATATTGTGGTTTTGTTTTACAGTCTTGTCCTGCATGGTCTTACCTCCGATATTTGATACTTCAAGTTTATTCGGAGGACTTCGGGATTATGCCTTTGATGTCAGGACTAAGAACTTAGAACTAAGAGCTAAAAATGTAGGGGCGACGTCCCGTCGCCCGTTTATTTGGTAACGTATTCATTTCGTCGAACAGCTAAACTCCGCCCCCACAAAACAAGGGCTGCCAATGGCAGCCCCTGCGTAGTTTATTCGGTTATTGCAATGATTCGATATCAGCCGCGGAGCTCTGCTCCGATAGCGCTGAGAGCCTTGAGCACGCGCTTCATAGCTCCGTCAGCCTGCTCGTCGGTGAGAGTTCCCTCATGTGAACGCATTGAGATAGAGTAAGCGATACTCTTCTTGCCGTTCTTCTTCATGTCGTCGCTGCGGTATACGTCGAAGAGAGTTACCTTTTCAAGGATCTTTCCGACAGCGCCCTTGATAGCCTTTTCAAGCTCTGCAACAGGCATATCCTCGTCCACAAGGAGACTGAGGTCACGTGTAGTTGCAGGGAACTTTGGCAGGGGCTGATATGTTATCTTCTCAGCGGCAGCTGCCATGAGCTCAGGGATATTGAGCTTTGCAACGTATGTCTTTACGCCTATCTCATAGGTCTCCTGAACCTCGGGGTGAACCTCGCCCATGATACCGAGAGGAGCGCCGTCCTTGAGGATAACTGCGCTTCTGCCGGGGTGGAGAGCGTACTTCTCGTCGAATACATCGCTGTCGTTTGCACGGATATACTCAACGTCCTCTATCTTGAGCTCTGCGAGGAGCTGCTCTACCATGCCCTTGAGGGTGTAGAAGTCAGCGTCGCCGCCGTACATACCGATAGTGAGCTTCTGTGGCTCATCGGGGAGAGAATAGCTGTACTTGTGCTTCTGCTTGCCGCTGTTTGCGAGAGTATCGCCATTGATGAAGGGCTTCTCCTCCTGTGCAGGGAGGTACTCCTTAGCTATCTCAAAGAGACAAGCCTTGTCGTTGCGGTTGTTGTAGTTGAATGAGAGAACGTCCAGCATCGAGGGGATAGTAGATGTTCTCATAACGCTGGTGTCCTCGCCGAGAGGATTAACTATCTTGACTACCTTACGGAGCTTGCTGTCAGCAGGGAGCTTTATCTTATCGAAGTACTTAGGCGATACGAATGAGTAGGTAGCTATCTCGTAGCCGCCCAGAGCAACCGCCGCATTTCTGAGAGTGCGGACGAATTTCTGCTCCTCTGTGAACTCTGCTCTTGCAACGCCGCGGAAATCAGTTGAGGGGATATTGTTGTAGCCGTAGATACGGGCAACTTCCTCTGCAACGTCAGCCTTGCAGCCGATGTCTATACGGAATGAGGGAGCTATTACCTTGCCGTTTTCTACCTTGAAATCAAGTCTTTCGAGGTACTTTATCATGTCAGCCTCTGAGATATCAGTGCCGAGGAAATTGTTTATCCACTCTGCGCTGAAATCAACAGCTGCAGGAGTCTTGTCTGTGTAGTCGCAGTCGATTACTGTGTTGAGGACTTCGCCTGCTCCAAGCTCTTCAACAAGCTGGAATGCTCTCTTTAAGCAGGTCATGGAGATAAGTCTGTCAACGCCCTTTTCATAGCGTGATGAAGCGTCTGATTTAAGGCGGAGAGCCTTTGATGTACGTCTTACCTGTGTAGGCTCAAAGTAAGCTGACTCGAATACAACAGTTGTGGTGTCGTCCATGATACCGCTGTACTCGCCGCCCATGATACCTGCAACGGCAACGGGCTTCTTCTCGTCAGCGATTACCAGCATATCCTCTGTGAGCTCTCTTTCAACGCCGTCGAGAGTCATTATCTTTTCGCCGTTCTTGGCGTTGCGGACATTGATATGAGCTCCCTCAACATAGCGAAGGTCGAAAGCGTGCATAGGCTGACCGTATTCAAGCATTACGTAGTTTGTGATATCAACGAAGTTGTTGATAGGACGAACGCCGCTTGCACGGAGTCTCTCTCTCATCCAGCGCGGTGAAGGACCTATCTTTACGTTCTTGACGATACCTGCGCAGTATCTCTGACACTTTTCCTTGTTGATGATATCTACCTTCAGCATTGAGTTGATATCGCCGTCAACGCCCTTGAACTCGGGAGCCTTTACCTTGAGCTCTGTGCCGTAGGTAGCGGCAGTCTCTCTTGCGAGACCGATAACGCTGAGACAGTCGGGGCGGTTTGAGGTTATCTCAAACTCAACGGAAGTATCGTCCAGACCGATAGCTGTGTGGATATCCTCGCCAAGCTTGCAGTCCTCCTCGATGACGAAAACGCCCTCTGGATCTGCATAGGGGAAGTCGTGAGCTGTGAGACCGAGAGTATCAAGTCCGCAGAACATACCGAAGCTCTCAACTCCGCGCATCTTGCACTTCTTTATCTTGCCCTCGGGGAGAACAGCTCCGTCAAGAGCAACGGGGACGAGGTCGCCCTCCTTGACGTTCTTAGCGTTTGTAACTATCTGTATAGGAGCCTCTGCGCCGATGTCCACCTGACAAACGAAGAGCGCGTCAGCATTTTCGTGAGGTCCCTTTGAGAGTATCTTACCAACTACAACGTTGGAAATATTGCTTCCTTCTTTTTCGTAGCATTCTACCTTAGAGCCGCTCATTGTGAGGGCATGGCAGAAATCCTTTATAGGCATATCGGCTTTAACATAATCGCCGAGCCATTTCATAGATAAATTCATATCTTTTTTCCTTTCATTTTAATTGATCCTGATCCTTTACGATATCAATGGGATCACCATATTCCGAATAAGCTTTTGCCAGATTTAAAAATACCGCATCACGCTCTATAAAGCTTTCATATTTTAGTCTGAATTTACGCGGCAGCCTGTCATGCTTATTAAGGCTGATCTTTATCTCATATACTGTGACTGTTTCCGTGGTCGAGCCCATTTCCGGGTTTTGCGAGCTATAGTACACATTGAAAGAGCCTTTTATCATCTTCTGGATATCTCTTATATAAAAGTACTCCAGTTTCGTGAAATTGACGACCATACCGTTATTCAGGAAGGTATAAGTATGTTTAAGATGTTCAGAATGTTCGAGGAAATAATCTAATTCAGATTCGTTGGTCACTCCCAGAACACCGAGCAGCTTTTTATATTTTCTTTTCGCATTTATAATTGCCATGGCGGCGATCACAGAAGGCGATACAATAAACATAATAAGTAATGCTTTGCCTATTGTGCTGTCGATCTCGTGAATAAAGATGATCGGGAACAGAAAGAGCAGCTGTATTGCTATTCCGCCTACCACTCTTTCTATCTGCTTGCTGAATAAAAATTTTGTTATATTTCTTACCATAACATTGTTTATCCGAACTGCCGAAGCGGCAGCGATCTTGATCAAATATCAGCGTATCATATATCAGAACTGCTCTAAGAATCTCACATCGTTCTCATAGAGGAGACGGAGGTCGTTAATGTCGTAGCGTCCCATAACCATACGCTCCAGTCCGAGACCGAATGCGAAGCCCGAATACTCATTGCTGTCGATACCGCAGTTCTCCAGTACCTTTGGGTGAACCATGCCTGCGCCGAGAAGCTCGATGTAGCCCTCGTCCTTACACATTGAGCAGCCCTTGCCGCCGCAGTTGAAGCAGCTTATATCAACTTCACAGCTTGGCTCGGTGAACGGGAAGTGGTGAGGACGGAAACGGAGCTTGCAGTCGTTGCCGTAGAGCTTCTTCATGAGCATTTCGAGAGTGCCCTTGAGGTCGCTCATTGTGATGCCCTTGTCAACTACGAGTCCCTCTATCTGGTGGAAGAGAGGTGAGTGTGTAGCGTCAACAGCATCTGAACGGAAAACACGTCCTGGGGAGATGATACGGATAGGGGGCTTCTGGTTCTCCATAACGTGGACCTGTACAGATGAGGTCTGTGTACGGAGGAGAACTGTCTCGTTTGTGCCCTCGATATAGAAAGTATCCTGAGTATCTCTTGCAGGGTGATCGGGAGGGAGGTTAAGAGCCTCGAAAACATGGTAATCGTCGTCGATCTCGGGACCGTCAGCGATGTTGAAGCCCATGCCGATGAATATTTCTCTTATCTCGTTCTCTACCTTAGTGAGCGGGTGGAGCTTTCCGAAAGGAGCGTGCTTGCCGGGGAGAGTGATGTCGATCTTCTCCTCTGCCAGCTTAGCAGCCTGTGCATTTGCTTTCAGTGAAGCGAGCTTGCTGCTGAGAGCTTCTTCGATGTCTGCTCTAACCTTGTTGGCGAGCTGACCGATAACAGGTCTTTCTTCTGCGGAGAGCTTGCCCATTTGCTTTAAGATAGCAGTGAGCTCGCCCTTTTTGCCGAGGAACTTTATCCTCAGGTCGTCCAGCGCCTTTATCTCTGTGCAGGAATCAAGCTCCTGCTTAGCCAGCGCTTCGATTTTTTCAAGCTGTTCTTTCATTTTTTCACCTCAGAATGATTTTGTGTGTAGGAGGCGATGCCCACATCGCCACGTTGGTGTTGATCTCATTAGGACGGGCTGATGTGGGCATCAGCCCCTGCAAATTATTTTGTGTCGTGACTAAATAAAAAAGTCCTGTCCAACAGGACAAGACTTAAAACCTTGCTTTTATACCACCCATTGTCAGGAGAGCCGACACTCTCTTGTCTTTAACGCAGACCTACGTCGCAGCCTACTACACCGCATACAGCAGCGCTTCCGCTTTGCCCCTCGCAAGTGAACTTCGGTATGGACTGTAACAGAACGCTCTCACCTTTGCGCCCCTCTCTGAGGAAACAGGTACATACTTACTCTCTCGGTCATCGGGTTATACATCAATTATATAGCTGAAATCCAAAAAAATCAAGCCTTTTTCAAAAAAAATCTCAGTTTACTGCAAACTTGTGAAAAAAAGATGAAGCCTTTGGATTTTTTGGAGCGATTTGTTGCAATCTGACGGAAGCAGCGTGACGCTGCACCCTTGCCACGGTGCCGCTCGTAAACTCGCTCACTGATATCAAAGTCCATGCTTGTACATCGCTTACAGCGCATAATGAGTGAAGTCCGAACTGACGGAAGCAGCGTGACGCCGATGCAGGGGCGGATATTATCCGCCCATTGAAAAATGTAGGGGACGGCGTCCTCGACGTCCCGCAAGCGCCGAATTTGTTATAAATGACCTATTTGTAGGGGGCGATGCCCACATCGCCCCGTGGCACACGATTTAAAATAAGCAGGCTGATGTGTGCATCAGCCCCTACATATTATTCTGGCGACGGGCGAGCGTAACTCGTCCCTACAAACATAAATCATGATTTTTTCACATTGGCAGTTGAATTTTTCATAAAAATATGTTATGATATAAAGTACAGCTTTAATAAAAAATATATGAATGGAGATAAAATAATGGATAATTTTGCAGAACAGCTTGTAAAAAAGAACGAGACAGCTTCTGATAAAACAAGGCGTATCATGTTCATAATCGTGGGTATCCTCTTCACACTGGCGCTTGCAGGTCTTTCTGTGCTCCAGCTGGGCAATCCTATCATGTCCCTGCTCGGCTTGGTACTTGCGGCAGCAGCAGGCTACGGCACCTATCATTTCGTACAGAATACCTACGTCGAGTACGAGTACACCTTCACCAACGGCGAGCTTGACGTGGACAAGATAATCGCCAAGAAGAAGCGCCGCGAGATGCTTTCCACAAATATCCGTCAGTTCACCGACTTCGGCAAATATAACGACGGTATGGAGGAATCCGCAGACATGACCGTTATCCTTGCTACGGACAACATCGCTTCTCATGAGTATTATGCGGATTTTACCGACGAAAATGTTGGCTCGGCGAGACTTATCTTCGCACCCGACGAGAGAATGCTCGAAAATATAAAGAAAGCTCTTCCTGCAAAGCTGAGAACTAAGCAGCAGTAACAGGAATTGTATAAAAAATTCGGCGTAAAACGCTAAAGGGGAGGTCATTTATATGCAGATAGTTACACCAAAGCAAATGAGCAGACTCGAAGAGCGCTCCGAGAAGCTGGGCGTGTCCAAAAGACAGCTCATGGAGAACGCAGGCGGAAAGCTTGCAGAGCTCATCGAGAATTACTGCACCGCAGAGGCAAAGCTGAAGCCCGAGTACTGCTCGGTAGTATTCCTTGCAGGTACGGGAAATAACGGCGGAGACTGCTTCGCAGCGGCGGATATCCTTGTCTACAAGGGCTACAGGATAACTATTATCCATATAGGCGGACTTCCCAAAACTCCGCTGGCGCAGGAAATGCTCAGCAGACTGCCCCGTGACCGCATAACCTTTATCGAGGGCTTCCGCAGCGGCAATGTTGAGGCGGCTATCGAAGCGGCGGAGCTTGACTACATGACCATACAGCCCAAGAGCTCGGACAGCTCCGACGGCAAAAAGGAGCACAATCCCCTCGATGACATACTCCTTGCCGAGAAGAACCGCATGGGACTTATCAAAGGCGCTGTCGTAGGCGCACAGGTCCTTGTGGACGGCGTTTTCGGAACAGGCTTCCACGGACAGCTTGACAAGGACACAATGGGCATTTTCGGCATAGGCTCGGGAGCTTACCGTATTGCGGTGGACGTTCCCAGCGGCGGAAACAGCTCCTCGGGTACGGCAGCCGTGGGCATATTCAAGGCTGACGAGACTATCACCTTCGGATTTATAAAGTCGGGAATGTCACAGTTCCCCATGAAGAAATACTGCGGCAAGGTAACAGTTGCGGACATCGGTATCCCAGAAGAAGCGCTGAGAATACTTGACGGCGAGAGGAAATACTACCGTATCGAGAGAAATTTCCTTGCCTCATATCCGCCCAAGCGCAGCAGAGATGCTCACAAGGGCGATTTCGGAACTGTCCTTGTTATCGCAGGCAGCTCCTCAATGCGCGGTGCTGCGGCATTTGCCACGCTGGGAGCTCTCCGCAGCGGCGTAGGACTGGTTCGTCTGGCTTCTGTTGAGAAGTGCATAGACACCGTATCCGTACTTGCTCCCGAAGCTACATTTCTGGAGCTTGACAGCGATGATTACGGCTATATGCTCTATGATTCCAGCCGCGAGCCCCTTGAAGAAGCCATGAAAAAGGCTGACGCGATAGTTATCGGCTGCGGCATGGGAGTAACTCCCGACACTATCGAGCTCACCAAATTCATCACTCAGAATGCTCCCTGTCCAGTAATTATCGACGCAGATGGAATAAACTGCATAGCTAAGGACATAGATATTTTAATGAAGAAGCGCACGGACATCATCATTACTCCCCATATGGGCGAAATGGCAAGGCTTCTCAGCTGCGACACGGAGATGATAGCTGAAAACAGGCTCATTGCCGCTGAGAAGTACGCTGAGCAGTTCGGCATAACCGTTGTCCTCAAGGGAGCAGGCACTGTGGTGGCAGACAGCCACTCCACAGCCGCTAACCACACAGGCAACGCAGGTATGAGCGTGGGCGGCAGCGGCGATGTGCTGGCAGGCATGATAGGCGCTGCTGTAGCACAGGGCTGCGGCATATTCGACGGAGCCTGCGCTGGCGTTTATATGCACGGACTTGCAGGCGATAAGGCAGCTCAGAAGCTGGGCATGGAGGCTATGCTGCCGAGGGATATCATCAGCAATATCTCCGACGCTTTCAGTATTCTAAAGGAAAAGAAGAGAAATATGACTGTATAAAAGGCGGTCGGATGTGAAAATGTATTTTCATTACTTGATTGGAGCTGGTAACATGAAAAGGATATTCACATTCGTACTGACTATGGCTATGGCGCTGTGCCTTGCAGCCTGCGCTGTGCCGACAGGGGGCGGGAGTTCCCGAAAGAACGGTCTCGGCAATGCTTTTTCGGCAGTTGTGGGCATAACTCTTGACCGACTTGAAGCCGAGGGCGAGATAAAGCGCTACGGTGAGGGCGTATGGGAGATAGAGTTTTCTCAGCCAAATACTCTCAGCGGCGTAAAGCTGGAATTCAGCGAGGGAAATGTGCTTGCCTCCTACAAGGGGCTCAGCTTTTCCGTGCCCCAGTCGGCAGTGCCTGTAAAGGCAATGATGCTCAATCTCATAAAGGCTGTTGAGGACAACGCAAAGCTTGCGGAGCTCAGCGGCGAGGAGAGCGACGGTATGCTGAAAATAAGCGGCAGTCTTGACGGCGGAGACTACACTCTCACAGTTGACAAGGACGGTCTGCTCAGCGGCTTTGAAATGCCAAACAACAAGCTGACCATGAAGTTTTCGGAGATGAAGACTGCTGAGATAACCATAGAGCAGTCGGCTTCGGAGACCTCTGCAGAGACTGCAACAGAAGCAGTATCCACAACAACCACAACTGCTAACGTACAGTAAAAGCAAACCGCAGGCTATGCCTGCGGTTTTCAGTTTGTCAAAAAAACATATCATTTAAGGAGACGCCCTCACTTGCAGGGCGTCTCCTCTTCAAAAACAGTCCACCGGACTGTTTTTGAATTCACCTCTTGCGGAGCGCCTTCGTATCTCGGGGCGCTGCCCCAGGCTAACCGCCCCAGCCCCTCTGTCGCTTTGCGATATCTCCCCACACTGTGGGGAGTCACCCTGCAAGGGCTTTCAGCCCTTGACCTGACCAAAGGGACACAGTCCCTTTGGAATCCCATTCATAGGTAAAACGACTTTTACGATTACCCCTTATTTAAGGAAATCAGGGAGAGAAGCCTCGCCGCCTGTTGCTGTGAATGCATAATAGGACAGGATAGCCGACGCGTCGAGGGCGTTCACAGCTCCGTCCTTGTCAACGTCAAGGTGTTTGAGCTGGTCGGCAGTATAAGCTCCGCCATTGTCGGTCTGCACCTTTGAGTAAAGGCTCAGAGCTTCTGAAGCGTCAACAGCGTCTATCTTATAGTCGCCGTTGCCGTCGCCGAGGCTTATGATGTATGGAGAAACGTCAAAGCCGACCTGCTCTGAGTATTCCTTGACGGATACGGGAAATGCCCAGCCAAGAGCTTCGTCCTCCACAAAAATGACAGGTGTTATACGGTTCCCCTGACTTTTTGCAATGTCATAGAGACTAACGCCGCTGTAAAGCTCCATTGTGGGGTTCTCCCAGAAATGCTTCCTATCCAGCTGTGATTTTACCTTGCTTATATCGTCCTTGCTCTTTAAGCCGTAGACCACAAGATAGTCGGTCCTGTTGTCCTTGCCTGCGTTTAATACAACATCAAACTTAACATAATCATCGCAGAGAGATTTTCCGTCGGTGCTGCGGGTGTAGGCGTTGAGGATTTCTTCCTTTTTTTCAAGAGCGTCTGCAATGTCAGTGACAGGCTGGAGGTCAGGCGGTGTATAGAGGTTTATCTCGGTTATTATGTCAGAATTCAGAGCCTTTTGATACTGCTCGTCTGTGAGAGAACATACTATAGACGGGGTAAACTGGCTGCACCATGCGGCGGAGGGCTCAACACCCAGCTCGCTGAGTATCTCTGCTGACTTCTCTGCGAAGGCTTCCTTCAGCATATCAAGGCGAATTCTCTTATAATAATCTGTGACCATTTTCTCGATCTCTCTCTGGTCGCTTACAGTATCATACAGCGAGTACTGATAATCGTGAGTTTTTTGAGAAACGATCGTGTCTATCTCCGAGGTGTCGATATTCTTATAAAATATCCAGTAATTCTTTGTCTGGGCAGTTTCTTCCGAAGCCGCAGTTTCAGGAGCGGTCTCTGCTGTCACAGCAGTCGGGACTGCCGTCAGAGCTGTCATTGAAAGAGCAGCTGCAAGAACAGCTGATAATAGCCTTTTTTTCATAAGATGACCTCCTTTTGAATGTATATTAACGATAGAGATGGTTTCTTCTTTCTATTAATTAGACGTTTATGCTCTTGAAATCTCTCACCTTTTTCGCAAAAAAAGCCGAAATTTGTACGCCTGCACAAAATATTTCGATAGATTTGTGCAAGTATACAGTGGCATATGGGCGGATAATATCCGCCCCAGCCATTAGCCATTCATATTCTCAATAAGCAAATACAGTACTGGGATTATTTTCATAAAACTGTTTTTTATTGATTTGTTGCCAAATATGTGATTTTGTGCTATACTTAAAGAAAAACTATCCTTTCGGGAGGTCAGCCGTGAAAAAACGATACAGCGTTCCGCTGATACTAATAGGACTAATGATAATCATAAACATTATCGCACGTTTCAGTCGTCCCTTTGCGGACTTCTACGTCACAAAAATATTCCCCCACATATCGGACTGCATATCCTTTGTCAGCGGACTTTTTCCATTTTCGCTGGGAGAAATGCTGACAGTCGCCGCTGTAGCTCTTGTAATATTCGGCATACCGCTGTTTCTTATCCTGCTCATTTTCGCAAAGGGCAGACGTAAGAAAATAGCAGCATTTGCAGGCACATTCGTCCTGTGGATAATCTGCTACGTCACCGTTACCGAGACCATGAACTGCTTCATAATGTATCAGTGTACGCCGTTTTCGGAGAAGTACTTCCCCGACTCCCACGAGCACACCGACGAGGAGATAACGGAGCTCTACGGGGCGCTGATAAAAAAGTGCAATGAGCTTGCAAAGGAAGTTCCACGTGACGACGAGGGCTGCTTTACTCTTACCTGCGATTTCAACAGCGAAGCACGGACAGCCATGAAACGTGCAAGTGAGAAATACCCTCAGCTCCGCGGCTATTATCCCAAGGCAAAGCCCATACAGTTCTCATACTTCATGAGCCAGTCCAATCTGACGGGAATATATCTCCCCTACACTATCGAAGCCAACTACAACGACGACATGGTAAGGGCGAATCTGCCCTCAACGGTCTGCCATGAGCTTGCTCATCTTAAAGGCTTCATACAGGAGGACGAAGCCAACTTTATCTCATTTGCCGCGGCTACAGGCAGCGATAATGTGGAGTTTCAGTACTCAGGCTACCTTGACGCTCTTGAGTACGTACATAATGCCGTCTGGGAGAACGAGATAGAAACGGCTATGCCTCTTTCGGAGTATATCTCAGACGAGGTCCTCAGCGACTGGTTCAGATTCATGCCTGAGAATTACTGGGAAGAGAACGCCTCAAAGGAGGTCATATCCACCGAAGCAGTCAGCGAAGCCTCCACCGCAGCGATAGATACCAATATCCGCATGAACGGCAGAGACGACGGTATCCGCGCATATTCCATGGTGGTGAATCTCCTGCTGGACTATTATTATCCGTAATAATAAAAACCTCCCGAAAGGATCTGTCTTTCGGGAGGTTTTTCTGCATAAATCAAAATTTAAATTTGTAGGGGACGGCGTCCTCGACGTCCCAATGTAGGGGGTGATGCCTACATCGCCCCGTTAAGGGACGCCCTCACTTGCAGGGCGTCCCTAATCGGGCTCGGCACCCTCTGTCAGCAAAGCTGACATCTCCCTGCACAGCAGGGAGTCACCCTCTCAAAAAACAGTCCACTGGACTGTTTTTTGATTCACCCCTTGCGGGGCGCTTTGTAACTGTGGGACTTTGCCCCACACCCTACCAGAGGCGCTGCCTCTGACCTAACAGGTACGTCCCCTCTGTCGCTTCGCGACATCTCCCCATTTTATGGGGAGTCACTCCGCCAAAGGAACACAGTCCCTTTGGAATCCCATTCATGGATTCCACAAGTAATTACGCTAAATTCTGATTTATAATATCAAAGCAGTGTGATTCCGTTTTCTGCGCACTTTGCTATCATGTCATCTGGCCAAATTGAGGACTGAACCTCGCCGATATGCGCCTTTTCAAGCATGAACATACAAAGTCTTGACTGTCCGATACCGCCGCCGATAGTGAGCGGAAGTGTGCCGTCTGCTATCATCTGATGATACTTGTACTGCATTCTGTCCTCTGCGCCGCACTCTGCAAGCTGCTTTTTCAGTGACTCAGCGTCAACACGGATACCCATTGAGGATATCTCCAGTGAATCGTCAAGCACCTCGTCCCAGAAGAGGATATCGCCGTTGAGAGCCCAGTCGTCATAGTCGGGAGCTCTGCCGTCGTGCTTCTCGCCGCTGGCAAGCTTGCCGCCGATACCCATGAGGAATACCGTGCCGTGCTCCTTAGTGATAAGGCGCTCACGCTCGTGGCCTGTCTTGTCGGGATACATATCCTCAAGCTCCTGAGTTGTAATGAAGTAAGGCTCGTCGCATACCTTAGCTGCAAGCTGTGGATAGCGGAGACTTACCTTGCGCTTTGTATAAGCGATTGCCTTTACCAGTGACTTTACAGTATCCTTAAGGAACTGGATATTTCTCTGGTCCCGTGTGATGACCTTTTCCCAGTCCCACTGGTCAACGAAAATTGAGTGGGTATTATCTGTATCGTCATCACGGCGGATAGCGTTCATATCTGTGTAGATACCCTCGCCCGGATTATAACCATAGCGATAGAGTGCCATACGCTTCCACTTTGCAAGTGACTGGACTACCTCTGCTTCTGCGGCGATCTCCTTGATATCGAAGTCGACCTTGCGCTCAACGCCGTTGAGGTCGTCGTTTATACCGCTGCCCTTTTTAACGATAAGGGGAGCAGATACTCTGTCCAGAGTAAGAGCAAATGAAAGAGCCTGCTGGAATACGTCCTTGATATATTTGATAGCGTGCTGAGTTTCTCTCAGTGTGAGGACTGATTTATAGTCCTTGGGGATATACAGCTTTTTTGACATAGAGATCACTTTCCTTTACATTAAGATATATTTAACAGAAAACAGCGCCATTGATGCTTTCTGTGCTGCACGTTTTTAATTAGGGAACGCCGCCCTCGGCGTTCCAATATAAAATTTTTTTGCGGGACGCCGAGGGCGGCGTCCCCTACAAGTGCTTATGGCTGAATTATCTGATAGAGCCGACTGTTCTCGGGAACAGTATTACGTCGCGGATATTTGCCATGCCTGTTGTATACATGATAAGTCTCTCGAAGCCCAGACCAAAGCCGCCGTGAGGCACTGAGCCGAACTTTCTGAGGTCGAGGTAGTCGCTGTAGAGGTCGAGATTCATCTTTCTCTCGTTCATTGCAGCGATAAGCTTCTCGTAGTCAGCCTCTCTCTCGCTGCCGCCGATTATCTCGCCGACGCCCGGTACAAGGAGGTCAACTGCCGCAACGGTCTTGCCGTCGGGATTCTGCTTCATGTAGAATGACTTTATCTCCTTCGGATAGTCTGTTACGAATACAGCCTTCTTGAATACCTTCTCGGAGAGGTATCTCTCGTGCTCTGTCTGGAGGTCGCAGCCCCACTCTACAGGATATACGAAGTTCTCGCCTGACTTCTTGAGAAGCTCGATAGCCTCTGTATATGTTACTCTTGCAAAGTCGTGGGAGATAAGCTCCTCAAGACGAGCGATAAGTCCCTTTTCAAAGTGAGCGTCAAAGAACTTCATATCGTCAGGACAGGTATCAAGGAGCTTGCGGATAACGTATTTCAGCATATTCTCAGCTATCTCGATAACGTCGTCGAGCTCTGCGAAGGCTACCTCAGGCTCAACGTGCCAGAACTCGGCAAGGTGCTTTGGAGTATTGGAATTCTCGGCTCTGAATGAAGGACCGAAGGTGTATATCTTACCCATAGCCATTGCAGCCATTTCGCCCTCAAGCTGACCTGATACGGAAAGACCAGCCTTTCTGCCGAAGAAGTCGTTAGCGTAGTACTCCTCCTCGTTCTTGTAGTCCTTGCTGTAGCCGATAGTAGTTACCTGGAACATCTCGCCTGCGCCCTCACAGTCGCTGCCTGTGATAAGGGGAGTATTTACATAAACGTAGTTGTGTGTCTGGAAGTACTCGTGGATAGCAGCAGCAAGCACTGAACGTACACGCCATACTGCATTGAATGTATTCGTTCTGCCTCTGAGGTGAGGGATAGTACGGAGAAATTCAAGTGTGTGTCCCTTTTTCTGGAGAGGATAATCTGTAGGAGCGTCGCCCAGTACGGTGATACCCTCGGGAACAGCGTTTATCTCGACAGTCTCGTTTCTGCCCTCAACAGCAGTACCTGTTACCTTTACGGACATACCAACTCTTGGCTCCTTGTAGTCGCTGTCGCCCTTGTCAACTACGACCTGTACGTTTTTCAGTGATGTACCGTCGTTTACCTCAACGAAAGCCACGCTCTTGGAGTTACGCGATGTACGTACCCAGCCGCAGACTGTTACTTCCTTGCCTACATAGTCCTTTGTGGAGATTATCTCCTTTACGTCGATGTGTTTCATAAGTGTTCTTCCTTTCAATATATAAGAATATATTATGCAGGACGAGCATAAATACAAAAAGCCCCGTCCTGAAACTACAGGACGGGGCATAATACCCGTGGTGCCACCTGAATTACCGCAAAAGCGATCACTTTTGAGCCGCTGTAACGTGCGGAATACGTCTCCCCTACTCGAATACCGTTTGATCTCTGAGCCATTTACACGCAATGTCACTAAAACACACGCTGCCCCTTTCAGTCACACAGCCCTCTTCGGAACTTGCCACTTGATCCGGCACCCTTTGGGTTTGCTGCTCGGGAGTGTTATTCACACAGACTCTGATATGCGGCTCTCACCCTGCCCACACTCTCTGGGAACGAAATCCTGCGCTACTTCTCTCCGTCATCGCATTTATTTGATGTTTGTATTATAGCACTTATAAAAATGATTGTCAAGTGCTTCGTGGAAAAATATTTCATTCTTTTCACATTACTGTCAGATAATCTCCCTGTATTTCATATTTTCGAGCTTTTTCACACAAAGCTTTCCGAGCATTTTCACTTTGCAATATGATAATTTACAAAAAAGGGGTGTATATTATAAACATGGAAACAAAAAAAGTTCAATTAAGACAGTTTCATTTTTCTTCACTCCCTCTATAATGTAAAAAACCGAGAGATAACCATGATACTTATAAAGAAGTTTTATGCTTATTATTGAGAGAACCCCTTTTGAAAAAGGGGCTTCTCTCAAACTCTCTCCCTAAAACTTTCAGTTTTATTTTTTCTCATATAGGGCTCGCTCTGTTTTTTTTCCGGGGTTTTTTTATTTTGGGCGAGCCCTATATGAGAAAAAATCAGCTAAAAAAGTCTTTGGAAAGGGGTATGGGGGAAAGCCTTTCTTCAGAAAGGTTTCCCCCATAATTAACTATAATCTTCTATATAAGTGTTTATGTTATGCTCTCGGTTTTTGCTTTCATATAAACAGTGTACTGAAGCCGTGCTCCTTGGCATAGCGCTCAGCTTTTTTGCGGTTGACCTGTTTAAGTATCTTTATGGTCTGCTTGTGACCTTTTTTAATGTTTTCAAGTGGGATATTCTCGTCCTCGAACTCCATTATCTGGATATTGCAGAGGCTCTCGCAGCCGCAGAAGGCGTCTTCCTTGATATCCTTGGTGTTCATGCTTATCTTGAGATCCATAAGATTCTGACAGCCGTAGAAAGCCCAGTTGCTTATGCTCTTGATAGTCGGCGGGATAGTTATGGACTCCAGAGACCTGCACCATGAGAATGCGCTCTCGCCTATGGCAGTAACGGAATTGGAGATGATTATCTTTTTGAGGCTGTAGCACTCTGAAAAAGCCGCGCTGCCGATGTCCTCAACAGAACCTGAGATAACTATTCTTCTCAGTCTCTTGCAGGAGAAGAACATGAGGTCGCTTATTCTCTGGAGATAAGCAGGAAGAACCACGTTTTCAAGGCTGTTGCAGCGTCCGAAAGCGCCCTTGCCTATCTTCTTGACAGATTCGGGCAGATTCAGTTCCTTGAGCCTCAGGCACTTGAGGAAGGCATTTTCGCCGATAGATTCGAGATTCTTGGAGAATACCACCTCTTCAAGGTTGAAGCAGTGGCAGAATGCGAACTTATCCACAACGCGGATACTGTCGGACATCACTATCTTCTTCACGGTCTCATTGCCGCGGAAAGCATACTTGCCTACCACCTTGACCTTTTCGGGGATAACGATAGACTCGGTAGTACCAACATACTTAACGAGAGTGCCGTTCTTGTCGATAGCCATGTTGTTGACGTCGTCTATCTCGATATTCTCGTCGTTTATAAGGTCGCCGTACTTCTCATAATCATCGTCGTCATTTTTGTGATGCTCATATACTTTGGGTATTTCGAGCTTCTTTTCTTTTTTTTTTTCTTTCTTTTTTGGTGTTTCGGGCTTCTTTTCCTCAGCTTTTTCTTCCTTTTTTGGAGCTTCGGGCTTCTTTTCCTCAGCTTTTTCTTCCTTTTTGGGAGCTTCGGGCTTCTTTTCTTCAGCCTTTACTTCCTTTTTGGGAGCTTCGGGCTTCTTTTCTTCAGCCTTTACTTCCTTTTTGGGAGCTTCGGACTTCTTTTCTTCAGCCTTTACTTCCTTTTTGGGAGCTTCGGGCTTCTTTTCCTCAGCCTTTACGTCCTTTTTGGGAGCTTCGGGCTTCTTTTCCTCAGCCTTTTCTTCCTTTTTGGGAGCTTCGGGCTTCTTTTCCTCAGCCTTTTCTTCCTTTTTGGGAGCTTCGGACTTCTTATCACCAAACTTCTCCTTATCCAGCTTTACGGGAGCGGGAGAAGTGTCTATTTTCTTCTTATCATGGAGAATATCGGGCTTTTTGTCAGCATTGAACTTCTCCTTTTCGGACTCGGGAATGGAGTCCATTATCTTCTGCGCAAGCTCGTCGCCGTCGTCAGTACGGACAGCCTTGCTCTGCTTTTTCTCGCTTACAGCTTCTTTTTTCGGCTCAGCCTTTGGCTCTGCATGAACAGCAGACTTGGTCTCGGCAGCCTTTGGCTCTGCATGAACAGCAGACTTGGTCTCGGCTGGCTTCTGCTCTGCTTTAGGCGCAGGCTTGGTCTCGGCTGGCTTCTGCTCTGCTTTGGGTGCAGGCTTAGTATCGGCAGGCTTCTGCTCTGCCTTGGGCGCAGGCTTGGTCTCGGCTGGTTTCTGCTCTGCCTTTGGCTCTGCATGAACAGCAGACTTGGTCTCAACTGGCTTCTGCTCTGCCTTGGGCGCAGGCTTGGCCTCAGCTGGTTTCTGCTCTGCCTTTGGCGCAGGCTTGGTCTCAGCAGGCTTCTGCTCTGCCTTTGGCGCAGGCTTGGTCTCAGCTGGCTTCTGCTCCGCTTTAGGCGCAGGCTTGACCTCAGCTGGTTTCTGCTCTGCTTTAGGTGCAGGCTTGGTCTCAGCTGGCTTCTGCTCTGCCTTTGGTGCAGGCTTGGTATCGGCGGGCTTTACCTCTGCTTCTGCCGACTGGCGAGCCTTGACAGCTCTTACCTTTACGACCTTTGCCTTTTTCGGAGTCTTTCCGCGCTCATTTTTTTCAGCGCATACAGGGCAGCTGTCATATTTATCAGCATCGTAGAGATGCTTCTCGGGACATTTTGTCATTTTCATTTTGCTATCACTCCATAGGGTAGTTCTATGCGTTGTTTTTTAAGAAAAAATGAATTCAACAATATAATTATAGCATTTCATTAAGCAAAAATCAACAAAGCGGATAGTCCGCCTCTAAAATTTGTAAATAATTACAAGTATCTTCCGTAATATCCCCCTGCAAACGCGGATTTTCCGCTTACAGATTTGGAATAATTTGGATAAAATGCACAAAGTAAAAATATTGTTATAGCAGCGCTCTATATAAGAAAAGCTGAGAGCCGATGCCGCCGCAAGCGGCTCATAACTCTCAGCTCTCAGCTCTAAACTATTATCTCCGCATTGCTGCCGCCGTTTTTGTCCTTGCGGACTACTATCTGCTTGTCGATACGATGTTTCAGCGCCTGTACGTGGGAGATTATTCCCACAAGACGTCTGCCCTCTGACAGACCTGCAAGAGCACAGACCGCCTGCTCTATGGAATTGTCGTCCAGCGAGCCGAAGCCCTCGTCCACAAACATGGTATCGAGCTGTATGCCACCTGCGGAGCACTGTATCTCGTCGGAAAGTCCCAGTGCCAGTGAAAGCGAAGCCTTGAAGGACTCGCCGCCTGACAAGGTTTTCACGCTGCGCACCGAGCCGTTGTAATGGTCGATAACGTCAAGGTCAAGTCCCACCTGAGTGCGCTTGTCCTCGAATTCCTCACGCCTTTTGAGGGTGTACTGCCCGTCGGACATTACCTTCAAGCGCAGGTTAGCTCGGCGGATTATCCTGTCAAAATAGGCGGTCTGGATATAGGTCTCCAGCATGAGCTTGCTCTGGTCGGAGAGCTTTCCGTTGGCTGTATCCGAGAGATTTTTCACCCATGCATAGCGCTTTTCAAGCTCCGAGAGCTCCGCAGAGCCGTCGGTGATGTTTGCAAGGGCTGTTTTATTTATGGTCAGCCTTGTGTGAAGCTGGCGAAGCTTCGCAGTAAGGGCTGCTTTTTCGGCTGTGAACCGCGATTTTTCGGCAGTTTCCTTTTCACCGTCAAGATCTCCGAAGTCCGCAAGCTGCTCCGTAAGCTGTTTCAGTCTGCCTGCAATTCCCGAGCACAACTTTTCGCCCTCGTTTACGGCAGTTTCAGCCGCTTCGTAAGCCGCCTTTATATCAGCACATTTCTTTCGCAGAGACGCTGCGTATATCTCGGCATTCTCGCCGTTCTCAAAACGCAGTCTGCCGCGGAGCTCCGCAAGCTGACGCCCCAGCTCCGCCAGTCTCGTATCGGAAGCCGCTTTTTTCACGGTAAGCTCGGTGATTTCGGTACTCAGGCGGCTGATGAGCTGCTCTGACTGTGGTATGAGCTTTTCAAGCTCCGCCTTATGGAGAGCCTTTTGGTTTTCCTCGGCTATCTTCGCGGAAATATCCGTAATTTTCGCATTCAGCAGGGTTCGCTCCGAGGCTATTTTCTCACGAACATCGTCAAAAGCGACGCCCTCCATGACCTCAGCAGCTTTCTTCTCAGCGTCCGCGAGAAGCCGCTTCACACCGCCGTCAAGGGTATCCCTGCGGCTGCGGAGCTCCGTTATACTGCGGTCTGTTTCCGCAACAGCCGCCATAACGCCTGTCTGCTGCTTTTCAGCAGACTCCGTTTCGCGCCCCAGCCTTTCGCGCTCGGCTATGAGCTTGTCCGCCTCTGTCAGCTTCTTTTCCAGCTCGTTGAGCTGCTCGATACTGCTTTGCAGCTCCGTGGCGCAGTGCTCTGCGGCTTCTGCCATATCGCAGTCAAGAAGCTCCCTCACCTGTGATGTCAATGTCTTTTCCAGTTCATTCGCCTTCGCCCTTGCGGCAGAAGCTTCAGCGCTGCGCTTTTCTGCGAAGCTCCGCGCCTGTTCAAGCTGCTTTTTCAGCTTTTCCAGCTCCGCCTCTGTGGGGGCATTGGTGCATTTTTTCGCAGGCGCAGGGTGCTCCCGTGAGCCGCACACAGGGCAGGGCTCGTCCTCGCGGAGCTGCTCTGCAAGGACACCTGCACGGTCGTCAAGAAAGGCTCTGTAGCCCTGTTCATATCTGGCTGCAAGTCGGCTCGCCTTTTCTGCGGCTTCGCTGTAGAGCTCCGCCGCCTCCTCGTATTCGCTGCCGCGCTTCTCGCTCTCGGTTATATCCGCGGACAGCTTTCTCAGCTGAGCGCTTCTGCTTTTCAGGCTCTCCTCGCTGCGCAGGAGCTTTTCTTTCTCCGCACCGCAGCTCTCAAGCTCGCCGCGGCGCTTTTTCAGCTCCGATATCTCTTTCGTCAGCAGCTCGCACTGCTTCACCAACCTGTCATGCTCGGAGCTCTGCTCCTTCAGCTCGGCGGCTGCCCTTTTCAGCTCTGTGCTGCTGTTTTCGTATTCCGTTATCTGCTCCGCCAGCCTGTACAGCTCATCGCTGCGTCGGCTCAGCTTCTCGCGCTCCGCGTCCAGCTTCGCCTTGTTCTCGCCTGTGCCGCCGAGAGCTGAAAGCTCTGCTTTCAGCGTTTCCAGCCGCTTCTCCGAAGCGGCTTTCTCGGCGGCGGCGCTGTCAAGCTCGGATACGGCATTGCCAAGGGACTTCTTCTCCTCGGCAAGGAGCCTCTCCTGCTCAGCCGCACGTTCATATTCCGCCCTTTCAGCTTCTACAGCCGCCAACTCCGCCATAAGCTCAGTCACCTTTGACTGACGAGCCTTTTCCGTTTCGTATTTGTCCGCAAGGAGCTTCTGGCGCTGCTGAGCTTCACTGAGCTCCTTGGATGTGCGGTCGCGGTCAGCTTCTATACGTGCTTTTTCCTCTGCCTTTGCAAGCCTTGCACTTACGGCTTCAAGGCTCTTGTCAAGCTCCTCGCTTTCGCGCTCGCACACCTCAGACTGAGCCTTGTCACGGCTTATGAGCTTGTTCATCACATCTGTGATATACTCCAACGGCGGCATTTCCTCGCGGAGCTTTTCCACCTCGGAAGCAAGCTCGTCGTCCTCGGCGCAGACTATGCCCTCAATGTACTGCTTCAAGCCCTCACGGAGCCTGTCACAGCCGCTTTTCAATGTACTGCTCTGAACTCTCAACGCCTCCTGCAATGTCTGGTAATTCTTGGTCTTGAAGATATGACGCAGTATCTCGCGGCGCTGTGTGGTGTCCTCGGTTATGAGCTTCATGAAATCGCCCTGCGCTATCATGGCTATCTGCTTGAACTGCTTTTCGCTGAGCCCTATGACCTCGGCAACTGCTGCGTCAACGTCCCGTTTGCCCGAAACTGCCCTGCCGTCGGGATATGTAAAAACGGCGTTTGCAGGCTGCTGTGCAACACCGCCGCCGCGCTTCGCCTGTCGGGTATAGGACGGGTTGCGGTTTACGATGTAGCGCTTGCCTGCGTAGTCGAAAACCAGCTCCACATACGTCGGAGTATCCAGCGAGGAATACTTCGAGCGAAGCATAGAATCGTCGTCGCGGTTCACGCCGCTGGCACTGCCGTACAGCGCATAGGTTATGGCGTCGAATATGGTGGTCTTGCCTGCTCCCGTATCGCCTGTGATAAGGTAAAGTCCGCTGTTTCCGAGAGCTTCAAGGTCAAGGACCGTTTTTTCGGCATATGGTCCGAAGCCTGATATTTCAAGTTTTATCGGTCTCATGCTTCTTCCTCCCATATCTTCTCTATCAGCGACTGAGCAAGCTCACGTTGCTGCTCTGACATCTCGCCGCCGTTGGCAAGCTTGTAGAACTCCTCAAAAAGCTCGATAGGCAGCCTGTTGTCGGCGTCGGCTGTCTCGATACTGCCGTGGGAGCTCCTTGTGCGGCGGTTATCGTATTCAAGGCTCATTATATTGGGGTAAACAGCGCGGAGCCGTCCCATAGCCTCGGGGATATCCTCCTCGTCGGTTAGCACTGCATGGATATAGTCCTCGGTATTACCTGCGGAGCTGCACTCCTTTGAGCATATGCAGTCGAAGCTGCCCCTCACTACACGCATATCACGGAGAGGTCCAAGAGGGACTGTTCTTACGGTGATATCGCCTTTTACACCGAAGTCCACAACCGTTACGGACTTCTCCTGATTCGCCTCGGAAAATGAGTATTTCAGCGGAGTTCCGCAGTAGCGTATCCTCTCGTCGCCCACATTCTGGGGACTGTGGATATGTCCCAGCGCAACATAGTCGAAGCCGTCAAATGCGGAGCTGTCCACATTGTCTGTACCGCCTACCGATATCTCCTCGGAGTCGCTTTTCTGAGCTCCCGTAACGAACTGGTGAGTAATAAGGATATTGCGCCGCGAAAAGTCCGCATTCATGGCGTCAACTGCGGTATTCACGGCGTCGGTGTAGGTCTCTATTTCAGTATCAGGGAAGAACCTTCTTACGCTGACAGGCTTGATAAATGGCAGCATATACACGCCGAAGTCTCCGTACTCGTCGCTTAATATAGTAGGTACGATATTTCCGTCGTACACAGGCGACATATGTATGCCGCTTTTCTCCATGATATGAGAGCCGAAGGCTATGCGCTCCGCAGAATCATGGTTGCCGCTTATGACAAAGATATGCTTTGTCTGCTCCGCCGCCTTTGTGAGGAAGTCGTCAAAGAGCTTAACAGCCTCCGCAGAGGGCACGGGCTTGTCGTAGATATCCCCTGCGATAACGATGATATCGGGGCGCTCCTCTGATATTATGCTGTATATCTCGCGGAGAATGAACTCCTGATCCTCAATAAGCGAGAATTCGTTCAGTCTCTTGCCGAGGTGAAGATCTGATAAATGGATAAGCTTCATACATAACCCCCTTAAATCATAATTTACATTTGTAGGGGGCGATGACCACATCGCCCCGTTAAGGGACGCCCTCACTTGCAGGGCGTCCCCTCTCAAAAAACAGTCCACTGGACTGTTTTTTGATTCACCCCTTGCGGAGCGCCTTCGTAACTGTGGGGCTTTGCCCCACACCCCACAAGGGCTGTCTGCCCTTGACCTGACCAAAGGAACACAGTCCCTTTGGAATCCCATTCATGGATTCCACAAGTAATTACGCTAAATTTTGATTTATCTACATTAATTATATAGCGTTTACACTGCATTGTCAACGCAGTCAAGACAAAAAAATCCCCGTCCGAGTGCTGCGGATAGGGATAGATTAAATATTTGATTTGCCGATTCTTGAAGCTGTCATATACCGCATATGCCTGACGCCCGTGCAGATGAGCGCTAAGCTGCCGCAGCATATTTACCGTTTGTCCCCCTTGGTTCAGCTCCGTCCGTTCTTTTTATCACGCAGGAACAACGCCGCTGCTCCTGCACTGCAAAGTGCCGCAAACGTCATTACAGGCGGCTTATCGCCTGTATTCGGTACGCTTTTGGCTCCTACAGCCTTTGTGGAAGTTGCCGCAGCAGCTTTTGTGGTACTCGTTTCCGAAGTCCGAGCATATGCTGCGCTCTTTGTCTCTGTCGCCCTCTTGACCATAGTCTCTGAAGCCGACGTGGTCATCTTTGATGTAGTCACACCTGTGTTTTTCACAGTTGTTGTCACTCTTGTGGTGGTCGTAAGCCTTGTGTTAGTCGTCACCTTTGTTGTTGTGGTGGTGGTCGGCGTAGTTGATGTTGTCGTAACAGGCTTCTCATCTACCCATACGCCCGAAGCCGTATTCTCCGCTGTCTGGGTGAATACCTCGTTTTCGCCGTAAAGAGCTCCGTTTGCGTAGTGAACGCAGACCACTCTGTAATAGTATCCGCCCCGAACATTTACGGCATAGCCGTCCAGATTGTAATACTTGGTATTTTTCGCCGTTTTGTCTCCGACAGTCACTTCGTCCTGCCAGTTTCTTCCGTCACTGCTTCGCTGTACAACTATATTCTTGAAGCCGACCTCGTTCATCTTGCCTGATACCTGAGTTTTCGCAGATATCTCAAGAAGCCCTTTGCCTGCTGAGGAACATCTTACAGAGCATTTTTCAATTAGTCCGATAGCCCTCTGGTACTGCTCATAGTAGCTGTTATCCACCGATACAGCGTTCATCTGTACAGGTGCGCCCACAAGCAGCAGTCCTAAAAAGGCAGCTGTAATGTATTTCTTCTTCATTCCGCCGCCCTCACTTCTTTATGAATTCCGAGGGATACGGAACAAAGCCTTCAGCTATTACTTCCAGCTCGTTGTAGTTCACTCCCGAGCCGTGGAGAGTATAGACCGTATTGCCGTAAACGAACACCGCTGTACATTTCCTTGAATCGCCCATTATAAAGCCGCTTATCTCTTTGCCCCTGAATATATCATAGGAATCATCATCACTGGGAACGAGAACATTCGGCAGGAGCTCTTCGGAATAGTATTCCTCAACGGTGATATCTATCTTTGAAGCTGAATTCTCAAATGTGAAATAGCAGTCGTTTGAGTCCTTGAGCTTCTCATTATGGAAATCGGTGCAGGTCATGCTGCCGAAGTCCGTGGGCAGCTGAGTCGGATAGCACGGATATATACCGACGGTCTCGGCTTTGGTGAGCATCTCCTCAGCCATTCCGACTGCTTCCTCATCACATCTGCTAAGCATATTTGCCATAGGGCTGTCGCCTGCGGGAACAGGGACAGTTGTCGTAGAAGCAGGAACGTTTGTAGCAGTTACAGCAGTTGCATATGTGCCCGGCACTGTAGTTGTAAACATTCCTGACACCTGAGTTGCGGCAACTGTGGTCGTAGTAGTATAGATACCCGCAGTCGTAGCTGTGGTAGAAGCTGCCACAGGAGCCGCAGGATCAATGTCCCTGAGCTGGCTGGTGTCTATACTGAAGCCCGATCTTGCCATATTTATCATTGCTTCAAATACGTTTGAGCCGTATGTTCTGAGGGTGTAGAAGTTGAGTCCGATACAGAGCGCGAAGCAGGCGCTGAGGACTGCCGCCCATTTGCGCAGCAGTACGATCCTGTGTCGTTTCTTTCTTGCCGCTGCCTCTGCGAGGACTTTCTCCGCTGGAACAGGCTGCGGAATTTCTTCGTCATTAATATCGACCATAGCGTTGGTGATTTTCTCAATGGCATCAAGATCACGCTCCTCTAACGGCTTGGCAAGCTCCTCATTCAGAAGGGCTTGCAGATCGTCAAGCATATTCTTATCAGAAAGCTTATCTGTGATAGCTTTTTTCTTCAACGGTATCACTCCTTATCCATGATAGCGTCCGCGGACCTTTTTCCTGCGGCGCGAAGCTTCTTTTTTATCTTGTGTATCTTTCTGTAGAGTGCGGGCAGGGACAATCCCAACCGCTTTGCCGCTTCGTTTCGTTGTCCGTAGTCGCTGTCGTAGTAGAGCTCAAGAAGCTTTCGCTCGTCGGGCCCGAGAATGTCCAGCAGGCTTTCGTCTGTGTCGTCAAATCCGCCGCTGTCTGCGATATTCATCGCCTCAGCGCTCTCTTCGAGGCTGACCGCAGGGGGACTCTTTCGCAGGAACGTCTTTATTACGTTGTCTGCCGTCCTGTACAGCCATAGTCTTATATTGTCGGTATCCTCAAGCTTTTCGTGCTTCTGAAAGAATACCACAAACACCTCCTGTGTACAGTCCTCTGCGGAATGGTAGCTGTAGCCGAGCTTCGCGTAGCAATAGCTGAATATCTCGCGGTAGTACCTCTCTATTATCAGCGTGCAATGTTCGGGCTCTATCAACAGCTTCACTTCCTTCCGCCGATAAGCTTCTCGTAATATAAATGTCGCAGAAATGCACACTTTTTTCCGTCAAGCCTTATCTTTGTACGCCTGCACAAAAACTGCGGCAGTAATTTATATATTATTGCCGCAGATGTCATGCTATAATATTTTACCACTTCGTCAGCCTTTTGTCAATCACATTGTATATACATATTTATGTCAATATTTCGCAGAGGAGATGTGTTCGAAAACTGTAATCAAACTGTAATAATTAGCCGAAGAGGATAAAATCGGGCTACAGCTACAGTTCTGAGTTCTTGAAACTATTTAAAAGGTTCATATGAACTTGTTTTTGTGATATTATCTTCTGTGCATTATGCATAAATGCAAGTTTATATCTATACAAGCTGTAATGATTTGTGGCATATTGACAAAGTCATAAAAATAATATATAATACTATCATGCGGTCGAGATAAGTCGAACGCTGTAAAACAAGTGCTCCGCATAAGCACATTTTTAGTATGATATGGAGGTTTATATGTTTGACAACATCAACTGGGGAATCGTAATCCCTGCCGGAATCGGCATCATCCTATTACTCATTATAATATTCACAGGTTACATAAAGGCTCCGCCGGATACTGCGTACATCATCTCAGGTCTGAGAAAGAAGATCATAATCGGTAAGGCAAGCATCCGCATTCCCTTCTTCGAGCGTGTGGATAAGCTGAAGTTACAGCTTATCGCCGTTGACGTAAAGACTTCAAGCGCTGTTCCTACTGCGGACTACATCAACATCAACGTTGACGCTAACGTAAACGTTAAGGTCAGCAGCGATCCTCAGCTCATCAAGCTGGGCGCTGAGAACTTCCTTAACAAGGACACAGCTTATGTTGCAAAGGTTGCAAGAGAGGTTCTTGAAGGTAATATGCGTGAGATCGTTGGTCAGATGTCTCTCGAGGCTATGGTCAACGACCGTAAGGCTTTCGCTGAGAAGGTTCAGGAAAACGCAGCTCCTGACCTGAACAGAATGGGACTTGAAATTGTTTCATTCAACGTTCAGAACTTTACCGACGACCAGAACCTTATCGAGAATCTCGGTATCGACAACACCACAAAGATCCAGAAGAAGGCTGCTATCGCAAGAGCTGAGTCTGAAAAGGAGATCGAGATCGCCAAGGCTCAGGCTAAGAAAGAAGCCAACGACGCTAAGATACTCGCTGAGACCGAGATCGCTCAGAAGAACAACGAACTGGCTATCCGTCAGGCTGAACTCAAAAAAGAAGCTGATACACAGCTCGCTATCGCTGACGCTGCTTACGAGATCCAGAAGGAAGAGCAGCGTAAGTCTATCGAGGTTTCAAAGGCTAACGCTAATATCGCTGCTTCCGAAAAGGACGTTGAGCTCAAGGCTCGCGAGGCAGAGGTAACAGAAAAGGCTCTCGAAGCTCAGATCAAGAAGAAGGCTGAGGCTGACCGCTACAAGGCTCAGCAGGAAGCCGACGCTAAGCTCTATCAGCTGAAGAAAGAGGCTGAAGCCGATCGTTTCCAGCGTGAGCAGGAGGCTGAGGCTCAGAAGGCTGAGGCTGAAGCTCAGAAGTACGCCAAAATGCAGGAGGCTGAAGGTATCGCTGCTGTAGGTAAGGCTGAGGCGGACGCTATCCGCGCGAAAGGTCTTGCTGAGGCTGAGGGTATCAACGCTAAGGCTGAGGCTATGAAGAAGTACGGCGAGGCTGCTGTGCTTGAAATGTACTTCAAGGCTCTCCCAGAAGTTGTTAAGAACGCCGCTACTCCTCTGTCGCAGGTCGACAAGATCACAATGTACGGCGAAGGCAATTCCAGCAAGCTGGTTGGCGACATCATCGACTCCACCACAAGGATCACCGATGGTCTTACAGCGTCTACAGGCGTTGACATCAGAGCTCTGCTGGCTGGCTTCCTCGGCGGCAAGATGGCTGCTCCAAAGGCTGCTGCTCCCGCAGCTCCCGCACAGGACAGCTCAGATAACGGCGACTACGTATACAGCTACGACGAAAACAGAGACGCTCAGGATCACACCGACGACGAAGATACTCAGTACTATACTGATACAAACTCTGAGTTTGACGGTGAAGATACACCGGAGCAGTAAAATAAACTCATTTCCCCCGATGATATGCGGTCATCGGGGGTTTTTGTCGTACTGACGTATTATGCCCTTTACAAAGCAGTTTTTATACTAACAATCGCTCTTTCCATATTGCGCAAAATTTGGTTGGTCTATTTGTATAGTTTTCACAAAGTTATACAAAAAGCATTTACAAAATACGGCATATAGATTATAATGGTATTAACACAATAGATAAACGCATGAAAAAGACAGCAATATTTGGTCAACACCATTGCTAAAACGAGCCTCAGAGGGGGGGCGATATACATGATAAAACATCTTTCGGGTGACTTTGAGACCGTTGAGTATGACACTCAAAAATATGCCATGCTCTATGATAATGTCCAGAACGAAGAGTACCCCGTGCACTGGCATAACGCAGTCGAACTCATTATGCCTATCAAAAATGAATACACCGTAACTGTCAACGCTATGGACTATCTCGTACCCGAGAATGATGTTCTCATCATTCCGCCCGGCGAGCTCCACAGTATGCCCGCTATCCCGGGAAGACGTATAATCTTCCAGTGCGATAACAGTATACTCGGCGAGATATCCGCTCTTGAGCCTGTTATGCGTTCGCTGAATGCACCTGTCCTTATCAATGGTGATATGGATAAGGAGCTTCACGTACTGGCTAAAAAGACAATGCTGGATATCCTGTCGCTGTATAACTCAAAGTCCGAGCTGGCTGACGTTAAGATATACGTCAAGGTCATCGAGCTGTTTATGGCACTCCGCGAATATCAGCTGGAGCAGCAGAAGATAGTTATGGACTGCGACGACGAGAAGATAGACGAGTACAGTGAAAAGTTCGGTACAGTTCTCAAGTATATCGACAATAACTTCATGTACGATATCACTCTGGAGCAGCTTGCCGACGTTGCAGGCTACAGCAAATACCATTTCTCGCGTATATTCAAGCAGTATAACTCAATGTCATACTTGCAGTACATAAATGCAAGACGTACCAAGGCAGCAGAGCTTCTCCTGCTCGACCCGAGCATACCTATTACGGAAGTGGCTATGCGTTCGGGCTTCAAGAGCCTGACCACCTTCAACCGTATCTTCAAGGAGATAAAGCACTGTACGCCTACGGATTTCAAAAAGCTTTATGCATTAAGGTAAAACAAACCGCACATCTTACGATGTGCGGTTTTTATTTATCCTTCTGTTGTTCTTATCTGTCCATAGTTAGATATATCAATCGACTTTATTGATGTTGATCTGTCTGTACTCGGGGAGCTCAACGCCAATTTCATCTTTAAGCACGGATTCAAGCTTATCTACGTCTATCTGATAGTTTTCAGTGTTTTTAGGCTGCATTTCACCTTTTTCATCAGTCTTGTATTCATTGCACTCCACAAAACCATCCATGTAAATAAAGTAATCCACAGTTCGCATTTTATTATCATCAAGCTTGAATACCAGGTCAACTCCATACACTAATCCCCCAACTATATCATCAGATCTTGTCGGTTGAAGCATTTCTTTGAAGTCGTTTAAAAGAAAATCATCAAGACCGATCACACCTTCATCGCTTATCGGAGTAAGACCGTCTGCGGTAGCATAGTACAGCTTTGCCCTCTCAAAAACTTCTGTGGGAGCTTCGGCTTTATACTTTGCAAGTATCTCCGTTATCCCCTTGTCAAAGGCTTCATAATCAACACGGTAAAGCTGTACGGATTCGGGTTCAATAACTTCTCCGTAACCCTTCACATAAGTAACCTTTTGTACGTTATAAACTGCATATCCTATCTCCATAACGGCAAGACCGTATAATTTATCCTCGCTTCTCCATTCAAGACTATGAAGATTCATTTGTGATCGATTTTTCTCTTCTTCTGAAAGCTGATCATCAGATATCTCTTCGCCCCAGTTGAAGTTATTAAGGAAATCGGAAAGATTTGCACGGACATCGTCTGAAAGCTCACCGTATTTGGCGTCATTTGCATTAAAAGTATAATCGAGCTTTCTGAAATCACCGAATGGTGATACGTAATTTGCATCCTCGGCAATTATCGCTTGTATACCGCTGTCAAATGCGTTAAAATCTATCCTGTAACTACGGCTTTCAATAAAATGATCCTCATCTGTTTCCAAATACTCAATATCTTCGTTGTAAAGGACATAGCCGGTTTTCGACACATGAATATTACAATTAACCGGCGGAGTATCTCCCTTTGTCCATGTTATAGTATATTTTTCGTAAAACAGATCCTGTAAGCCAGTTTCGTCGTCATTTTCCGCCTCTGACATATCCAGCTCCTCGCCCCAGTTGAACTTATTGAGGAAGTCAGACAGCTTCGCATATGTCTCTGCTGAGTATTCGCCGAATTTACCGTCTTGTGCATCCAAGCTGTATTCGAACTCACTGAAATCCCCGAATGGTGTTGGAGCGTCTGCCTGAGCCAGAATTTCCTGTACTCCCCTGTCAAAGGCATCTAAGTCTATCTTGTAGCACTTGCTGCCTATAGTCTCCATAGCGCCTGACTCAAAGCCCATCATGCTCTCCTGATAGGTCACAAAGCCGTCAACAGAAATATAGATATCGCAATCAACCGGCGGTGTATCGCATCTTGTCCACTTGATATGGTATACCTTTGCGTCCTGCTCTTCCGTTCTTGTCTCGTATTCTGTCAGCTCCTCGCCCCAGTTGAATTTATTGAGGAAGTCAGAGAGCTTTGCGTAGGTTTCGGGTGAGTATCTGCCATTTTTTCCGTCGCCTGCTTCAAATCTGTAATCAAATTCGCTGAAATCTCCGAAGGGACAGCTTCTGCACTCTGTTTCTGAGACTTCGCTGCCTGACATCTGAGTGCTATTCTGTCTGTGGAGCAGGAAGCCTGTAGTTCCGATTCCGCCCACAAGCACTGCACAGGCTGCAATAGCGATGATAGTACGGATTATGTTTCTTCTCGGGTCAACGCGCTCAGCGGAGCTTACTACGTCGATGTATCCGTCATTGTCTGTATTTACGCGATTCTTCTCCGCAAGCTCGGCTGCATTTATAATGCGAGCCTTCATATCCTCCGGCATTTTTATCTTATCTGCCGCATTTTTAAGCTTTTTATCCATATTACATATACTCCTTTCTGTATTTTTCCTTCAGCAGCTTGCGCCCTCTTGACAGGCGCATTTTAGCTGCGGAAAGACTTATTCCCATGATATCCGAAATCTCGTCGAGTTTGTACTGGTCTATATAAAAGAGCATGAGCGGTGTTTTGTACTTTTCGGGGAGCTCCATAAGAGCGTCAAGTATTCCGCTTTCCTCTTTTTCTATAGCATAACCGTTGAGAAGTTCCTCACTCTCGGTTTTGTGTCTTGTTCGATATCTCAGCATATCACGGCATTTATTTGTGGCTACAGTGATAAGCCATGCTTTTTCATGCTCGCCGTCGCTAAAATCGGGAGACTTCTGTACATATTTTATAAATGTCTCCTGCACAGCGTCCTCTGCGTCGGCAGTGTTTCTCAGAGAAAGCAGGCATATCCTGTACAGCATATCGCCGTATCTCTCGACCGCCTCGCGAGCGCAGCCGCATTTTTGCATCTTCATCAGCTCCTTTCACTATACACACGCATGGGAGTATAATATGGTCACAAAATATTATATCATTTTTCTATAAAAATGAAAAGACAGTCGATTTGCACCGACTGCCTTTCAGGGGATATTAAAATTTGGAGAAATCTTAATTAAGTGTGCCGACCGCCGATTCTGCGATCGGCACATTGTTATTTAGCTTAGCGATTAAGCACGTGTGTGAACCTGACCGCCTGCAAGTGTCTTGCCGTGTGCCTTAGCCATATCAGAGATGTTTACGTTCTGGTAACCATTCTGTGCGAGCCAAGGAAGAACCTGCTCCATAGCTGCTGCTGTTGTAGCGTAGTTCTCGTGGCAGAGTACGATAGCGCCTTCAAGTGAGCCGTTCTGCGCAGCCTGCTTGATTGTATTTACGATATCGTTTGTGGAAGCGTTGTTCCAGTCCTTAGTATCGATTGCACAGCTGATAAGCGGTACATCGTAGAGTGCAGACTGAACTGTTCCGTTGCTCTCGAGGTAAGGAAGTCTCATAAGCTTTGAAGGATCAGTGCCGATGATGCTCTTGAGCTTGCTGTTGCACTGCTCCCACTCACTTCTGATCTGCTGTGAACCCATCTGACCGAGGTGTGGGTGAGTCTGAGTGTGGTTAGCAACTTCCATGCCCTTTGAATACTCATACTTGATCTGCTCATTTGTCTTGATCCAGCTTCCTACGTTGAAGAAAGTAGCTGTCATGTTATTCTCAGCAAGAGCGTTGATGATTCTGTATCCGGGATCGCTTGTTGACTGAGCGCTTGCACCGTCATCGAATGAGATAGCGCAGAGCTTCTTGCCAGCCTGTACCTGTGTACCTGTCTGTCCTGTCTGACCTGTCTGTCCTGTCTGTCCTGTCTGACCTGTCTGGCTGCTTCCGCCGCCTGATACGTCGATTGAAAGCTTAGAAACGTTAGCCTTACCGCTGCTCTCCCAACCTTCTACGTTGAGTGCAACTTCTGTGAGGTTACCGATATTCCAGCCAGCGTTTGCCCATGCCTTGAAGTGATCTGATACTGTGATAGTACCTGATGTTCTCTTAGACTTACGAACGCTGAAGTACTGCTTGAAGTTACGTGACTGGTTGTCAAGGATTGTAGGACCATAGTGGTCGAGTGTGAAGATCTCGTACTGAGCACCGTCGATAGTAACTGTCTTGCTGCCGCCCTGTGGCTGTGGACACCAGTTTACCCAGTCCTCAATGATATAGTACTCTACGAGCGGATCTGTCATCCAGCCGTATACGCAAAGTCTTGAGTTACCCTGTGAGCTTGCTGAGTAGTCAGCAGCATAATCCAGAGTGATCTTACCTACATCTGTAGCCTTCTTTGTACGGTCGAAGTCCATACCGCGGCGAGCGAGGAAGTTACCCTTGGAAACCTGAGCACTCCACTCTGTGTTGAATGTACCGCCGCTGCCAAGTGTCATTGAACCGCTTCCGCCTGTCTGATCAAGCCAGATCTCATAGCTGTAGCCATCGCTGTCGCCCTTGAACTGGTTCTGACCATTCTTAACGCTGTATGTCTTGCCGCTAAGCTGCTGTGTAGGAGCCTTAGTTGTTGTAGCCTTAGTAGTTGTAGGCTTAGCTGTTGTAGTTTCAACCTTCTTTGTTGTTGTAGCAGGAGCTGTTACTGTCTTGATATTGTCTGAATAGCTCTCAGGGAGCTTGGAGAGTGTACCAAGAAGGAACTTCTGGATAGCGAGAGCATCGTTTGCTGTAACGCCGTTACCTGCTTCATTTACGTCTGCATTGAGGAGAGCTGTATCCTTGAGCGCATACTTATTCGGGTTAGCAAGTGACTGCATGATAAGTACAACGTCGCCCATATCTACAGTGCCGTCTGCGTTTGCGTCGCCCCACTTGGAAACCTTAGAATTAAGAACTTCCTTGAGGTCAACCGGCTTAGCAGGCTCTGCTGTTGTAGTTGTTACATTAACAGGCTTTGTTGTTGTAGGCTGAGTTGTTGT
The DNA here is from genome assembly GCF_900119075.1 of Ruminococcus flavefaciens. Taxonomy (GTDB): domain Bacteria; phylum Bacillota; class Clostridia; order Oscillospirales; family Ruminococcaceae; genus Ruminococcus; species Ruminococcus flavefaciens_Q. Next base: position 78,166 of record NZ_FPIP01000009.1, on the reverse strand, counting down.
AACTACTTCCTCCTCATATGAAGGAGGTGCAATTGTCTTTGTAAGACCGATGATGTCATTATAGAAATCCTTAGGCTGATAATTGCTGAATGGAAGTGGTGAACCACCGTTCTCGCTCTTTCTCCAGCTTCTCTCATCGGTTGTACCCCAGAGAGTTACGCAGGAGATGTTCTTAGCGTGCTTCATAGCAACTTCAAATATCTGCTTGTAAAGCTGGCCCTGATTGCTCTGATTTCTTGTGATATCGAGCTCAGTGATCTGAACATCAAGACCGAGTGACTCGAACTGCTTGATAGCTGTCTCGAACTCGCTTGCTGAAGGATAGCTTGCTGCAAGGTGAGCCTGCATACCGATACCATCGATATAGTCGCCTTCCTTCATTACGTTCTTAGCCATATTAACGAGGTCGTTTGTCTTCTTGGACATATACTCGTTATAATCGTTGAGGTAAAGCTTTGTCTCAGAAGGTGCATACTGTCTTGCATACTTGAATGCGTTAACTACGAAGTCATAGTTGCCTGCGCCGTATACGTCCTTCCACTTTGAGAAGTTTCTCATTCCGCCGCCGTCGTTCTCAAAGAGCTCGTTACAAACGTCGTATGAGTGAACCTGAAGCTTAGGATAATTGGACTTGAGCTGTGAGAATGTATTCTTGATCATGCTCTCAAGTCTCTTGTTCATTCTGTCCTTGGAAACGTAGCTGCCGTTCTCCTTGAAGAGCATTTCAGGAGTCTGGCTGTACCATACGAACGTATGACCACGAACACCGATTCCGTTCTGCTCAGCGAACTTGAGGATAGCGTCAGCAGACTGGAGGCTGATATTTACGTTATCGCCATTTACGCCCTTAACGATTGAATCAGGCTTCATTTCGTTCTCACAGGTGATAGAGTTGTAGTTCTTCTTGATGAACTGCTGAGCCTGTGAGTTGCCGATCTCGTAACCGCTTACGGAAGTACCGAGACGGAAGTATGGTCCCATGTAATCCTTGAAGCCGTTGCCGCCCTGCTCATATTTATAATCAAGGTTCTGGTGCTTGCGAACACCTGTGTAGTTGCTTGAAGAACCGGTTGAGCCTGTTGAACCTGTGCTGCCAGTGCTGCCTGTTGAGCCTGTGCTGCCTGTTGAGCTGTCAACCTTGCCCTGACCTGTTACAACTGAGGACTTCTTGCCTTTTTCAGAAACCTGAACTGCGTCTACATAGAAGTCGAAGAGGTCACCTGAGCTCTCAGGAGTCTCAATGTAAAGGATCATATCGCCTGAGTTTGCAGGGATTGTAAACTCTGTATTCTCAAGCTTTGTCCACTCGCCGCTCTTTGTGCTTGCTTCAGCAATCTGTGTATAAGAAGCGCCGTTGCCGTCGCCCTGCTGGAGTGACATCTGGATAGTAGCCGGGCTGCCTGACTTCTGGAGTACAGCAGCACTGAAGCTGTATGTGTTGCCAGCTACGAATGCGCCTGAATCGAGTGGGATAGCACAGCCGTTCCACTCATTCTCTCTGCCTGATACAAAGAGTGACTTGCTGCCGTCATAGTAATTGGAAGAATCTGTAGTAACAGAAGCGCTTCCTCTGCCTGACCAGTCGCCTGCGCCGCTCTCGAAAGTATTTGTGAAGTAATTGCCGTTAGAGTCAGCCTTTACAGTCTGAGTTGGAGTAGTTCCTGTTGAGCCAGTTGAACCAGTCTGTCCTGTCTGGCCATTTGGAAGTCCGTTCTCATAAACAGCGATCTTCTTTACGTTAGCAGAACCGTTTGAACGGTAGCCTTCAATATTAAGAGAAACCTCGTACAGTGTACCACTCATATCGAGACCTGCCTTTGACCAAGCGTCAAAGTGCTTGCCTACGTGGATAGTACCCTGCATATAGTTTGTAGTGTTATTTCTTGAACCGCTTGTCTGACGGATGCTCCAGTACTGAGGGAATGTAGCAGTACCGTCAAGAGATGGCTGGTTGTAACGCATTGTCTTAGCAATGTCGTATGTGTTTCCGTCGAGAGTTACAGTACCCTTTCTCTCAGCCTGATCTCCGGGTGGACGCCAGTCGCCCCAGCCTTCTACGATGTAGTACTCCATAAGAGGATTTCTTGTCCAGCCGTATACACACATATACGAATTTCCTCTTGGTGTGTACTCAACATCATAAGTAAGAGTGATATCAGAACCTATCTGATTGTATCTCTGCTTTTTGCTGTCGTAGTTTTTGCCCATACGAGCCAGGAAGTTCTCGATTCCGCTCCATGAGCAGGTGAATGAGCCAGCGCCGGGCTGCATGGAAACCTGACCGGTATAGTTCTGGTTCCACATCTCATAGTCGAATCCGCCGATGTTGCCTCTCTGCTGCTGATCAGCACCGTGAACAACTGCTGCGGGGATCGAAGGTACACTTGAAGCGACCATCATAGCTGTTAAGCTTGCACTGACGATCTTCTTGAATGCGCCTTTTTTCATGTTGATCATTCCTCACTTTCTAAAATTGATAAAACCTAAAAAATGATTTTTCCCTTTTCTCGCTAAGTCAAAGCGTTGAGACACTATTCTGTCTCACGTCCCTCCTTTTCCTCAGCTTCTGTTATCATTTTATTACATTTCTGTGAACTATTCAAGTCAATTCTTGCTAAGAATTTTTTGCCTTGCTCATTTTTTGCTTTTTTTGTACATTTTCGGTCACGTAATGACGTGATTTTTAGACACTATTGTTTTTTAGCTATTTATCGGCATTATCTAATGTTCAAAGTGTGCTTTCCGGTGTCACTTTTATGCCACATTATTATTATAATATAACCATTATAATTGGTTGGTATCATCATACCCTGTTTAAACTCGCTGTAAATCAGCTTTATGCACAAACAATGTGGTAATTTCATGTCACTTCCTACAAAAATTTTGGCGCACACAGGATTTTAACATAATAGACTTTATTTTTGTAACAAAAGTGCTATAATATTAATAAATAGATTTTTACACATTTATTTCAGGATAAAAGAGGGGATATCATGGATAAAAACAAAACTAAAAAAATAGTTGTTGTGGTCTCGGGACTCGATGAAGAATACCAGCACAATGTTTTCAAGGGCATCAGCACCTACGCCTACAGCCACAACATGAATGTCTCCTATGTTGCAGGCTTCGGCGGCATGGTCGGCAGTGCCACATTCGACATCGGCGAGAGCAGTATATACGACCTTATCGATTATACCAGATTTGACGGCGCTGTCCTTATGACCAACACCTTCGGCGACACTGAAATGCGAAACAGTATTTTCCGAAAGGTCCTCGCCGCAAATATCCCTGCTGTTGTTTTCGAGAACCACGAATGCTCGGATTTCTATGATATAAGCATAGACAACTTCGGCGTCATGAAAAAGCTGGTCAACCATATTATCAGGGACCACGGCGCCAAGGTAATCAATTACGTTTCGGGACCTCTTGGCAACCCCGACGGAAAATCCCGTTATGACGCCTTTGTCAGCGCTATGGAGGAAAACGGTCTCACCACTGACCGGAAGCGCGTATTCTACGGCGATTTCAAGAGCTATGACGGCAAAATGGCTGTGGACGCCTTTGTGGAATCGGGACTCCCCCTCCCCGACGCGTTCATATGCGCAAACGACAGTATGGCTCTCACGGTAGCTTCGTCACTGGAAAAGCTCGGATACAAGATACCCGACGACATAATCGTAACAGGCTTTGACAATACATTCAGCGCACGTAATTCCAGCCCTGCTATCACATCTGTAAAATGTCCCCTTTATGATGTGGGATATAAATCTGTGGAGATACTCTCCAATGTCATCGACGGTATCCCTCAGCCAAAGAGCACTATCCTCGACGCCGAGCCAGCTCTCAGCGAAAGCTGCGGCTGCAAATGCTCCGGCACAGACGAGCTGGTGGAGTACAAGAAAGTCACCTACCGCAAATCCGAGGATACAAACAACAACATCCACATGATAAACCGCCTTACGGCAGGTCTTGCAGAAGCTTTCACTCCAGAGCAGTACTTTGATGTTATAAATGACCTTATCGGCGAGCTTGAATGTGAGAAGTTCACTCTCTGTCTCAGCGAGGACTGGCAGGACGATTACACCTCCGACAGTGCTTCGGAGACCTCAGGATATTTCTCGGAATGTATGAGCGCTCCGCTTATCTGGGACAAGGGCGAACGCAGACAGGTAGAATGTTTCCACAGCAACGAAATGTTCCCCGAAGGCTTCGAGGAACGCGGCTGCGTGAACTACTTCCTGCCCCTGCATTACAGCGACCGCTGTCTCGGCTATTACATATTCACAAACAGCGAATTCCCGACCTACAGTCTCCTCTGCCATACGCTGACCATGATACTCAGCAACTCGCTGGAAAATATCCGAAAGCTCTTCCACCTCAACAAGGTAAACGCCGAGCTGAAGCGTCTGTACGTCATCGATCCGCTGTGCAATATCTATAACAGGAACGGTTTCTATAACCATGCAGACGATATATTCAACAAGTGTGTTGCCGAGGGCAGGCAGATAATGATTAGCTTCATCGACATGGACGGTCTGAAGTACATCAACGACAACTACGGTCACAATGAGGGTGACTTCGCTATACAGCGCCTTGCAAATACTATCAGCAGCTGCTGCGGTCAGGGCTGTATCTGCGCGCGCTTCGGCGGCGACGAGTTCGTATATTTCGATCCAAACGCCAATAACAGCGCTGCGGATTCTCTCAGCAGAAAGATAAACAAGTCACTCGAAAGCCTCAATAAACTGATACAGAAGCCCTATGACATCTCTGCGAGTATCGGCAGCGTCATTACTGTGGCTCAGAAAGATGATACCCTGTTCAGCGTCATAAAAATGGCTGACGACAAAATGTACGAGGTCAAAAAGAAGAAAAAGGCCGCAAGAAAATCCGAAAAAGTATAAAAAAGCCATGAAGCGAAAGCTTCATGGCTTTTTTGCTAACGTCTAAGGGCTGTAAATCAAACCTTGCGGAAACCCACGCACTGAACGGCTGCTATAGGATTGCCGAGCTCGTCCTTTATTTCGACATTGTAGCAGCAGATAGTCCTGCCGTCCTTGATAAGCTTGGCCTCGGCGATTATGCGCTCGGTCTTGGGGACACCAATAAAAGAAGCGTCAACATTAAGTCCCACAACACCCGGCTGCTGCCAGTTTGAAGCAACGGCAAAGGCAAAATCAGCAAGGGTGAAGTAAACTCCGCCCATTACACCGCCCATGGCATTTTTGTGGTGCTCGTTGATAACGAGACTGCATTTGGAGTAGTGGTCGTCTATTTCGTCAATAACCGCACCTGTCTCTGTAGCATATCTGTCACCGCGGAATATTTCGCGTACCTTTTCCAGTTCTTCCTGTGAAACCATAATTTTTCTCCTTTTGTAATTGTATATTGAACCCACGAACGGGAGTCCCCTTAATCGGGCGGATAATATCCGCCACTACAAATGTTATATCAGTTCCAGAATGCGAATATGCGCTGTACGTCGTATGCCATTTCAGGATAGCTCAGGTCGTATGCGTCAAAGCGGAACGCCTGATTGAACGCCTGTACTCCTCCCACTAACAGAGCCCACATCGCTGCAAACCACATGAAACCGAATACCAGCTCCTTTTTGGTCTTGTCCGTAAGTCTGCCATAGAGGAAGAACATTATCGCAAATGCTCCTAAAAGCGACTGCCATGCGAAATCCACCATATAACGGACTGCATAGCCGCTCTCCCATACAGAAGCGATTATGCCGAATGGTATCAGCAGGCAGGGTACTCCGATGTAAAACGCCATAAGGAGCTTCTTTCTCCTGCCGCGGAGCTGCCCGAGAGCCTTGAATGACAGCAGATACGCGAACATAGGCAGTGCAATGAAGAACAGTCCCGAGGTATTGCGCGTCGAGGGCAGGTCTGCATAAAAGAAGCCGCCTGCGTTGAGGAACTGGAATTCCGTGCTGATATTCGGGTATGCCATGGAGAATACCGGCGGATTGAACATATAATTATATATCGGCACAAGTGAAAGTCTGCTGTGGAACTGGGTTTTGGTAAAATCGTTGATAGTCAGCGAGTACTGTATGCCGAACTCGAATACCGAGCCGAAACGGTCATAGTTGTACCACATCTGCACTGCTCCGATACAGACCATAGGCAGCAGCGCACAAAGGATATAGCGGAACTTCCGCGAGCTGTCCTCGGGCTTTTTGCCCTTTTTGACTGCGCCTGCCGCTCTTGAAGCTGCAAGGAGCATGAATGCGCCTGCGGTAATGCAGTAAAGCACCAGAGTAGGTCTGCACAGAACCGCTACGGCAAAAAGCAGCGACGATACGGCTGTGCGGGAAAGTATCGGCTTCTCCGTACCGATTATGTTGGCTGACAGCATGAAATATACCGCCCATGTCAGCGTCGCAAAGCCTGCCGACATAGCTATCTCATAGAACTCAGGTCTGCCTATGCTGAACCATATACCGCTTGCCACCTGTAGTATTATAAGTCCCGCTATGGCTATGCCCGTGGGTGTTTTCGGGAAGAGCTTCTTCAGGAACTCCCTGTAAAGCTTGGTAAGACCGATAATGCCTATGAGCGCGAACAGTAGCACCGCCATCGAATCAGGGAAATAATACCCCGTCAGCTTGTGATACGGCAGGAAAAGCAGCACAACAGGCGCTATGCCGTAGTAGCTGTAGTACTCGCCGTCAAAATAAACGTGGTCCCACTCATACTCCAAATTAGCTTTGTCACGGGCGTCGCCTGTATACGGAGTCGGGAACTCATTCAGCTCATCACTTGGCTTTTTCAGCAGGCTCGTACTGCCGTTTTCAAAGGCTTCCACCAGTTCCTCAGTCATCTGATTGCCCTTAGGACGCTTCATTATGTCGGTTATGGAGTAGTTGTCAAGCTTTACGAATGTCACAACAACTGCGGCGATACAGGCGATATCCGTTATAAATACTGCCGCCAAACGGAAAATGCGCTTGTTTTTGGTGATACTCTGCTGCATGGTCTTGCTGCTGCGCATGAGATGCCAGAAAACTATGCCGAATACTATAAGCGCCAGCCTCGCCCATGATACGCTCATGGGTATCTGCTGATTCAAGCCTATGCCCTTTATGGAGACTGCTCCGCTGTTAAAGGGAGATACAGCCACTTTAAGCTTGCTGACGTCTCCCGAGAGATGGAGCTGTATGTACTGTGAATGAGGTCTTTTTATAACAGGTCTGCCCTCTGCGATCGCAGGTCTGTAGTCTACGGCACAGGTCTCGTCCATAGCGTCCACAGACACCACAGCCGCCTTGGTACGGGTATCGAAATCAAGGTCAACGTAAACGTCCGCCACCTCGAAATTTATATCCTCAAGAGTGAATACCGACGTTCTGTCGCCGCGTACATCAAGCTCTCCCGTATCTGCACGGAAATTGGTATCAGTACCGTCAGTACATTCCTCTGCGGAAAAGTAAACGCTGTTATAGCTGCCGAACCACATACGGAATGTAGGGGCATTGAACAGAGTAGTCTCCAGCACCGCTGCGATGAGGACTGCCTTTACGACACATACTGCCGAGTGATATCTGCGCTTCTTGTTCATGGTACAGACAAGAGCCGAAATGCCTGCCATAGAGCCGAGAACGGCGAATGCTCCCGAATAAGCTCCCATATTTATTATGTGGAGGAGCTCCGCAGCAGCTATGAAAGCAAGCACAAGAGCAGCACAGAGAGATACCCTGCGAACTGCGGCAAGCCTTTTGCTCACAAGCTCACTGCCATTTATGTCGCTCTTTGTTTCATGCAAAAAGACAGCGGTCACAGCGACAGAGACCGCAAACATTAAAATAAAAAGAAAAGTTTCCATAATATCTCCGTTTTTCAGAGCAGAGCTCTTATATTCTTGTTGCGAGAAGCTGCGAGTATTTGCCGCGGAACTGTTCAAATCTGTCCTCGTCAATGGCTTCTCTTATCTTCTCGGTAAGAGTATTGTAGAAATACAGGTTGTGCTGTACGGCAAGTCTGCCTGCAAGCTGCTCATTCGCCTTGAAAAGATGTCTTATATAGGCACGGCTGAAATTGCGGCAGGTAGGACAGTCGCACTGCTCGTCCACAGGTCGGGGATCTGTCTCATAGCACTTGTTGCCAAGGTGCATTATGCCGCTCCATGTGAACACTGTTGCATGACGGGCGTTACGGCTGGGCATTACGCAGTCGAACATATCCACTCCCCTTGCAACGGCTTCGATGATATTCGATGGAGTTCCCACGCCCATGAGGTAACGGGGCTTGTATACGGGCATATAAGGCTCTACCACGTCGATTATGCGGTACATCTCCTCGGTAGCCTCGCCTACGGCAAGTCCGCCGATAGCGTAGCCGTCAAGGTCAAGCTTGGCTATGTCCTCCATGTGCTTTATGCGCAGGTCGTCAAATGTGGAGCCCTGATTGATGCCGAAGAGCATCTGGTGCTTGTTTATGGTATCGGGCAGGCTGTTCAGGCGAGCCATTTCCTCCTGACAGCGTATGAGCCAGCGCGTCGTGCGCTCTATGGAAGCCGCTACGTACTTGTACGGGGACGGGTTCTCGATACATTCGTCGAACGCCATAGCGATAGTCGAACCCAGATTCGACTGTATCTGCATACTCTCCTCAGGTCCCATGAAAATGCGGCGTCCGTCGATATGGGAGGCGAAGTAAACGCCCTCCTCTTTAATCTTGCGGAGCTGTGCCAGCGAGAACACCTGAAATCCGCCGCTATCGGTGAGGATAGGCTTGTCCCAGTTCATGAACTTGTGGAGTCCGCCCATTTGCTTCACCACATGGTCGCCGGGGCGCAGGTGCAGATGATAGGTATTGCAGAGCTCAACCTGTGTTTTAAGCCCTTTAAGGTCAACGGAGGATATACCGCCCTTGATAGCGGCGGCTGTACCCACGTTCATGAAGCAGGGCGTCTGAAAGGTACCGTGAACTGTCTCGAAAGTACCTCGTCTTGCTTTATTGTCGGTCTTTAAAAGTGTGAACATAGTCGCTCCTCTTAATTTTTTATATCATTATATTATATAAAACGCAAAGTTCAGAGTTGAGAGTGGAGAGTTGAGAGTTAATCTATTTACAGCACTCACACTATTTAGATCCTGTCGCCGCAGGCGAAACCATAACTTTCAACTCTTAACTCTGAACTCTCAACCGATCAAAAATCAGCTTTGCTGATTTTTAATCGAGATCAAACTCCTTGCCTGAATCGGGAGTCCTGTCCTCACGGCGTCCGTAGAAGCCGAGGAGCTCTCCCTTTGTATTCCTGATGGCAAGTATGTACATATCCATATTATGCTTCTCGTCGTGCAGTGCGAACACCTTGTTGTTCTTTTTGTCCTCCTTGAACCACTCCACGCTCATGACTACCTTGCTCATCTGCTCATCGTTCATTACCGTCGAAAGAAGCCTGCCTGTAAGCGGCGATACAGGTGCATAGTAGTTTTCTGCCGCAGGATTCTCGTATATCACCCTGTAATCGAGATTGCAAAGGACTATAGGTCCTTCCTCGGAATCGATTATTCCCTTGAAAAAATCATAAAGTTCCATTTCTGCCATTTCTTACTCCTCAAATCAAATATTTATAGTATGCACATACTGTCGCCGAAGCTGAAAAAACGGTAGCGCTCGGCAACAGCCGTCTTGTATGCGTTCATAGTGTTGTCGTAGCCCATAAATGCCGAAACAAGCATGATGAGCGTACTTTCGGGAAGATGGAAGTTTGTGATAAGTCCATCTATGCACTTGAACTCATAGGACGGGTAAATGAATATGTCTGTGTAGCCCTCGTGCTCGGAGATATCCCCGTAAAAAGTGGCTACGCTCTCTAAAGTTCGGCAGGTCGTCGTACCAACGGCGATAACTCGTCCGCCGTTTTTCTTTGTCTCATTTATCAGGTCAGCAGTCTCCTTGGGGAGATAATAATGCTCGCTGTGCATTTTGTGGTCAAGGACGTTGTCCTCCTTGACGGGGCGGAATGTGCCAAGTCCTACATGAAGCGTCACAAATGCGGTCTTTATGCCCCTTGCGCGGAGGTCGTCCAGCATTTCGGGAGTGAAATGCAGACCTGCCGTAGGTGCCGCCGCAGAGCCCAGCTCCTTGGAATATACCGTCTGATAGCGCTCACGGTTCTCCAGCTTTTCCTTTATGTACGGAGGGAGCGGCATCTGTCCCACGTCCTCGAGAGCCGTGAAGAAGTTGCCCTCGCACTCAAACTGAACTATACGGTTGCCGTCGTCCTTTACCTCGACTACCTCGGCTACAAGCCTGCCGCCGCCGAATGAGAAGCGTGTTCCCACCTTGGCTTTTTTGCCCGGACGGCAGATTATCTCCCAGCGCTTGTCACCTTTCTGCTCCAGCAGCAGGAACTCGATAAAGGTCTGGTTGCCTATCTTTTCGCCGTAGAGCCTTGCAGGGATAACTCGGGAGTCGTTCATTACCAGCAAATCACCCTCTTTGAGGTGTTCGCATAAATTATAGAAGTGGTCGTGAGTTATAGCTCCCGTTTTGCGGTCAACGCACATCATTCGGGAGGCGTTTCGAGGCTCTATGGGAGTCTGAGCGATGAGCTCCTCAGGAAGCTCATAGTAAAAATCGGATTTAAGAAGTTCCATTCGGGTTAATATCTCCTTCGATTCAGCTATTAGACGTCAGATTGTAGGGGGCGATGCCTACATCGCCCCGCAAAATTATTTGCGTATTTTACGGGCTGATGTGGGCATCAGCCCCTACAGAGGAACGCCGAGGGCGGCGTTCCCTACTAATTTCTAATTGCTAATTACTCAAAAATTTTCAAGAATGTATTGACAATAGCTGATTTAAGTGCTATTATAGTTACAAGGTAGAGGCGCGGCTGCGAATAGTACCTGTGCACGGGACCACCTGTCCTATGGTGTTCAGCGAAAGGCAATGCCGCCGAAGAGCTGTCTTTGGTAAATTCAGCTCTGGCTGCACACTCAACAGGTTTGCAGCTGTCATCATGCTTTTGATGGAGAGCTATCGGCATATTTCGTTTTGATATGTCAACATTTCTATTATAACGCATGATGAGCCGGTTTGCAACCGGTTTTTGTTATTTTATGGAAAATTTTTTCAAGGAGAGGTAAGTATGAAACAGTACAACGTAGGTATTATAGGCGCAACGGGCATGGTAGGACAGAGATTTGCAACTCTGCTGGAGAACCACCCGTGGTTCAATGTCAAGGTCCTTGCAGCTTCACCAAGAAGCGCAGGTCAGACATATGAGCAGGCAGCAGGCAGCCGCTGGAAGATGGCTGTTCCTATGCCCGCAGCTATGAAGGACATGGTCCTCATGGACGCAACAAACGATATTGAGAAGATAGCAGGCATGGTAGATTTCTGCTTCTGTGCCGTTGATATGAAGAAGGACGAGATAAAGGCTCTCGAAGAGGCTTACGCTAAGGCTGAGTGCCCTATCGTTTCCAACAACTCCGCACACAGATTCACACCTGATGTTCCTATGGTAGTGCCTGAGATAAACCCCGAGCACATCGAGATAATCAAGGCTCAGCGTGAGCGTCTCGGCACAAAGAGAGGTTTTATCGCTGTCAAGTCTAACTGCTCTATCCAGAGCTACGTTCCTGCACTTCACCCACTGAGAAAGTTCGGTCTGAAGAACGTTCTGGCTTGTACTTATCAGGCAATCTCAGGCGCAGGCAAGAACTTCGAAACATGGCCTGAAATGGTGGATAACCTTATCCCATACATCGGCGGCGAAGAAGAGAAGTCCGAGCAGGAGCCTCTCAAGGTCTGGGGCGAGATCAAGGGCAACGAGATCGTAAAGGCTACAGCTCCCAACATCACAACACAGTGCCTCCGTGTTCCTGTTTCAGACGGACACACAGCTGCTGTATTCGTAACATTCGAGAATAAGCCTTCAAAGGAAGAGATACTCAAGCTCTGGGCTGATTTCAAGGGCGTTCCTCAGGAACTCCAGCTCCCAAGCGCTCCAAAGCAGTTCATTCACTACTTCGAGGAGAATGACCGTCCGCAGGCTAAGCTGGACAGAAACCTCGAGGGCGGCATGGCTGTTTCTACAGGACGTCTCCGCGAGGATACACAGTACGATTACAAGTTCGTATGCCTTTCACACAATACTCTCAGAGGTGCAGCAGGCGGCGGTGTGCTTCTTGCTGAACTCCTTGCAGCAAAGGGCTATTTTGATTAAGTGGGGAGCCCCCGCAGGCTTCCACATTGACGCTCGTAAACTCGCTGACTATTGATATATATATCAAAGTCTGCTATCGCTTACGGCAATGAATATATTTGTAGGGAACGCCGCCCTCGGCGTTCCGCTGTATGTGTAAATATTATGGGACGTCGAGCACACCGTCCCCTACATATGTAATCATAACACTGATGTAGGGGGCGATGCCCACATCGCCCTGTTACTGTAATAATATGTCTTTGGAACGCCGAGGGCGGCGTTCCCTACATTCCACTTTTATGAAAGGAATAAAGCTATGAAGAATACCATTTTCACCGGCGCAGCTGTGGCTATTATAACTCCAATGAACGCCGACGGTTCTATAAACTACGACGAGCTTGGCCGTGTTATCGACGACCAGATTGCCAAGGGCACTGACGCTATCGTTATCTGCGGCACTACAGGCGAGTCCGCTACCATGACAGATGACGAACACCGCGACTGCATAAAGTTCGCCGTAAAGCACGTTGCAGGCAGAGTTCCTGTTATCGCAGGCGCAGGCAGCAACGATACTCACTACGCAGTTGAGCTCTCCAAGGAGGCTGAGGCAGCAGGCGCAGACGCTCTGCTCCATGTTACTCCTTATTACAACAAGGCTACTCAGAAAGGACTTATCGCTCACTTCACAGCTATCGCTGACGCGGTAAATATCCCGATAATCCTCTACAATGTTCCAAGCAGAACAGGCTGCGGCTTCGATGTTGCCACCGTTAAGGAGCTTTCCAAGCACAGGAACATCGCTGCTATCAAGGAGGCAAGCGGCAATATCAGCTATGTTGCAAAGCTTGCAGCTGCCTGCGGCGACGATATCGATATCTACAGCGGCAACGACGATATGGTAGTTCCTGTAATGTCACTGGGCGGCAAGGGCGTTATCTCCGTTGCTTCCCACGTTATCCCCAAGGAAATGCACGATATGGTACAGCTTTGCCTCGATAACAACTTCACAGAGGCTATGAAGCTCCAGCTCAAGTACCTTGATATCATCAACGACCTCTTCATTGAGGTAAATCCTATCCCTGTAAAGGAAGCTATGAACATGATAGGCTGGAACGCAGGTCCATGTCGTCTGCCTCTCTGCGAGATGACCGACGAGCACAGAGCTAAGCTTCAGGCTACGCTTGCAAAGCACGGACTTGTCAAATAATTGAATATTATCTTGTAGTGGAGGGAGCCCGAGGGCGGGCTCCCCTACATTATATACGGAATTATATTTTAAAGTAAAGGAGAAAGAAAAATGACCAATATCGCTATTTGCGGCGCTAACGGAAAAATGGGCAAGAACATCTACTACTGCGTCAAGGAGCGCGAGGACTGCGAAGTAGTTGCAGGCGTTGATATCTACACCGAGCAGTACGCAGACTTCCCTATCGTTGAGACTCCTGCACAGCTCCCCGTTAAGCCCGACGTTATAATAGACTTCTCAAATCCTGCTCTGCTGGACGGACTTCTTGAGTACTGCCTGTCAACGGGCACTCCACTTGTTATCGGCTCTACAGGCTACAGCGACGCTCAGATCGCAAAAATAAAGTCCGCTGCACATCAGATACCTGTGTTCTTCACATTCAATATGTCGCTGGGTATCAATCTCCTTGTTGAGCTTGCAAAGAAGGCTGCTTCAATTCTGGGCGACCAGTTTGACATTGAGATAGTTGAGAAGCACCACAACCAGAAGATAGACGCTCCAAGCGGTACTGCAATAATGCTTGCAAACGCTATCAACGAAACGCTTGATAACTCAAAGCACTATGTCTATGACCGCCACTCACGCCGTCAGAAGCGTGAAAAGTCCGAGATAGGTATGCACTCTATCCGCGGCGGCACTATCGTGGGCGAACATGACATTATCTTCGCAGGCAACGACGAGGTCATCACTCTTTCCCACTCGGCTGCTTCAAAAATGGTATTCGCCGAGGGCGCTGTAAATGCGGCTATGTTCATCAAGGGCAAGCCCGCAGGACTTTACGATATGTCACAAATGGTATGATAAAAAGTTATCCCCCTCATATTGAGGGGGATTTTTTCATGTATTCCTGTTATAAAGCGTGACCATTATAAAATCATCGTCCTTATAGCCGAGTATGAATCTCTGGAGCTTTACAAGATCGGCAACTCCGACTTCGCCGTCAGAGTTGAAATCATAATGTACCAACGGCTTTTTGTCAGTCAAAATGAGTTTTCTGAAAGCAATAAGGTCAAAACTGTCAATAACACCGTCATGGTTTATATCACCGCGTACTTCGGTGACAGTTTGTGGTTCTTTTGTCGTAGTCGCGGCAGTAGTTGTTGATGTCGTAGTCGTTATGCTTGTTGTAGTGGTGGTTGTCGTTGATGTAGTTGTTGTGGTGGTAGTAGTTGTAGTCGTGGTCGTGGTAGTTGTTGTTGTTACAACAGGCTTTTTCTGAGGATAGATGTTGAGGAATACGTCCAGTGATTCCAAAGGCTTGCCGTGGAAGTCGAAAAGCGCCTGATTATCGAATGAAGAGCCGCCCGACTCCGTAACGTCCTTGTCGTAGCCCTTTGCATGATATGTAGCCCAGCCTGTGCCGTACTTGTCCCACAGCTTCTGCTGCTCGCCCTTGGAGATATCGGGAACTCCCAGCCATGCAGGCTCCCAGTAGAATACGCCGATACCGTGTCCGTTGCAGTTTGCCACTGTCTTGAAAACATCGGTGACAGCCTTAGCCTGTCCGTCTACCGAGATATCATATCTCAGGTCAACGTCCTTGGTGCTTGATGTTACGGTATTTCCGAAGTTATCGCCGTCATTGTTTGTATAAGGATAGGCAGTCTCAACCACCATAACGTACTTGTTGTACTTGTTGCCGATGCCTGTCAGTACCTTCTGCATATTTTCAAGCGAACCATGCCAGTAGGAATAATACGAGCAGGCAAAAACATCATAATCCAGCTTGCACTCGTTCATTACCTGCGCATACCAGTCGAAATGTCCGCTGCCCGGATTTGCGAAGTGATGAGCGATGAGGATATTCTTGTTATAGTCACGGACAGCCTTTTCGCCGCTGGAGAAAAGGTCGCATATCTCGTACATATCCTTCTCGTCGCAGAAAAAGCAGTTGGTCTCGTTGCCTATCTGCACCATACCGATATCGCTGCCGTTTTCCGTGAGGTACTTCACTACCCATGACGTCCAGTTGTATATCTCGCCCTTGAGCTTGTTGTGGTCATGAGGCTGCCAGTACTTGGGGCGTGTCTGCTTTCCGGGGTCTGCCCAGAAATCGGAATACTGGATATCCGCAAGGAGCTTCATTCCGTGGTCAGCGGCAAGCTTGCCTATCTTTACAGCAGTTTCAAGGTCATTATGACCTCCGCCGTAGGTGCTGCCGTTGTCGTCGTGAGGCTCGTTCCATATCCTTACGCGGATATAGTTTACGCCGTGCTCCGCAAGAGTCTGGAAGATATCCTGCTCCTGACCGTTGTCGTTGTAGAACTTCACGCCTGCTTCTTCGAGGGAGATGATACTGGAGATATCAACGCCGCGGATAGGCTCTCCGCCGTTTATGCGGCTGTCGAAGTTGTTGAACGTTACCGAGCTTATGTCAGCTGCAATCGCTGTCTGTGAGGGTAATGTTTCCGTGCGCAGCGCCGAGGGAAAGGCTAAGAGGGCTGCCGCTGCCAACGCGATGAAACGTTTTATCTTCATGGTAAACTCCTTTCTTTGACGTATCAGTCGTTTTTCTTGCGTGTTTTTATCCACGCCTTTTTGAGCGGATTGCGTACCTGCATATCGTTGAAATAGTTATACAGCACGTCCTGATTGCAGCCTGCGTCCCTGAGAGAGCAGTAGAGCTTTTCAAGTCCCTTGAGGTCGGTGCCTATCTCCGAGGGAAACTCGATGTCATTTGCCGAAAAGACAACTGCTCCCGTAACGGGCACCTTGTCGAAGCCGCCTTTTTTCAGGTGATGTACAACATTGTCGATATGAGTTTTGTTCTGCATCTGAGGGTTGTAGAGCTTGTGCGTCTTGCTGCCTATGGTATGGGTGAGGTTCTTGCCGCTGCCTGTTACCTTGCCAGAGATACCCTTAGTCTCCACAACAAGGACTCCGAAGCGTCCGAAAACGAGGTGGTCCACCTCGCAGGCTTTGTTGTAAAGAGGCAGATAGGCGTTGTTTATTATCCTGATATGGTCTTTTTTGCCCAGTTTTTTGATAAATTTTCCCACCTTGCGCTCGGCAGCTCTGCCCTTTCGCTTGCCCTTGCTGAAATGAACGCAGATATAGAGAATGAGCAGCAGTGCTGCAATTGCTGCGGCTGCAATGAGAATCCATGTTTTTTTGTCAAAGTCAAATAATGCGATATTTTCCAAAACCATAATTTTCTCCTTCAAAAATGAATAATCACGGGATAAGCGGCGATAATAGCTTTGTACCGCTGAAACGCGGCATGAGCCGAAATCAGTGGTCGTCGGCGCATTGCGCCGTAATTCCCGAACAAAGAGGTGTTCTCAATATGTGGGACAAATTAGCTCTTATTCTTCTGATAATCGGAGGAATAAACTGGGGATTGGTCGGTATTTTCGAGTTTGATATGGTAGCATGGCTTTTCGGCGGCGCAGGAAGCGTCATCAGCCGTGCAGTCTACATTCTCGTAGCAATTTCGGCAGTATGGTGTATATCTCTTCTCTTCCGCAAGGACGAAGAGCTCGCCGTACAGAATATCGACCGATAGACCTGAATACGCTCCTTTAACGATGCCGTAAGGAGCGGATACATATGATAAAACGTCAAAATATGAATATGCAAAAAGGGAGGCTTAATGCCTCCCTTGAATTTATGAATTAGTCGCTGATATAAGGAAGCAGAGCGATGTGTCTTGCTCTCTTGATAGCAACTGTGAGCTCACGCTGGTGGTAAGCGCAAGTGCCTGTTACACGTCTTGGAAGAATCTTAGCTCTCTCTGTCATGCACTTTCTGAGCTTAGCGAGATCCTTATAATCGATCTTCTCGATTCTGTCAGCGCAGAACATACAAACCTTCTTGCGTGGCTTCTTCGCAGGACGGGAATTTCTTTCCTTTTCCATGACTTTTCCTCCTATCGTAATAAAGTAAAGTTAGTTCACTCAGAACGGAACGTCGCCGTCACTGAGTATTTCCTCGAAATCGCTGAGGTTGCCGTAAGACATACTGTCATTAGCTGCGGGCTGCTGTGGAGCTGCCTGCTGCGGAGGAGCAGAATAATTGTTATTGTAATTGTTCTGGGGAGCATTATAGCCGCCGTTATTATAACCGCCGCCGTTGCCGCCGCTTTCGCCCTTGCCGCCTACGAACTCAACATTATCCACCTGCACATCTGTAGTGTAGTGTGTAACGTCCGGGTGGTTCTTATCCTGATAGTTGTTATTTCTGAGAGTACCCTCAACACAAATGAGTTTACCCTTATTGAAATATCTTGATACGAACTCAGCAGTCTGTCTCCATGCGGTGCAGCTGATGAAATCAGCCTGTCTCTCACCTGTGTTCTTGTCGGCAAATCTTCTGTCGCAAGCCACTGTGAATCTGCAAGAAGCGATACCGCTCTGAGTCTGTCTCAGCTCAGGATCGGCAGTAAGCCTTCCAATTAAAATTACCTTATTCATCTGAGCGCCTCCTAAATAATGAAGTAGAATTATTCAACAACTGTTACGAGTGAACGAAGAACGCCGTCTGCGATGTTGAGACGTCTTGAAAGCTCAGCAGGATAATCAGGCTGTGACTGGAATGTATAGATCACATAGTAGCCCTCTGTCTCGTCCTCGATAGGATATGCAAGCTTGCGCTTACCCCAATCCTCGTTGACTTCAACAGCTTCGGCGTGACGCTCGATTCTCTCCTTGAACTTCTCTACGAGAGCCTTCATAGGCTCCTCGCCGTTCTTGAGGCTGAAAACAACCATTACTTCATACTTAGCGGATACCTTTGCCATTTAGCACACCTCCTTCTGGGATCATGCCCGACAACTCACTGCGGGCAAGGATAATAGTACCTGTTTACACACGATACTCAAATATTATATCATTTCATTCAGAGCTTGTCAAGCGATTTTTAAAAAAAGTTGAGAGCTGAAAGTGCAGAGTTAAGAGTTTATGTGTTCGCTTCGCTCACATTATCTGAAATGCGACGTCAAAGGCGACTTTTTAACTCTCAACTCTCAGCTTTCAGCTCTCAACTATGATATCATTCGGAAAATATCTTTCCTTTATAGGCATAAGCCCCTGCTTCAAGCCAGCCGTGATCCGACAGCACATAATCGCTCTTATACTGCGTTGCGTCAAAGGTATCAGGCTCAAGGTCGGGACGCTTCACCAGAGAGAACATGAATCTGCCGTAGGAATCAAACACAATATTCCCCTCATCACTGAGACGGAAATCATGGTCTGTTCCGACAGCATAGGTAAATTCAAACTTGGCGCTCATAGGATCGGCGCTATTCTCCCATACATTCGTCTCGTGAAAGGTCATGCTGTCCTTTGCCTGCTCGCAGGTAAAGCTTGATATCCTGCCGTCGTATGCGCTCCAGTATTCCCCATGGCTTTCATCGAAGAATACGCAGAACTCCCCCTTGAACCTGTTGTCATATGTCAGGTCGGGGTTCATCTCCTCTGCCTCCTGTATCTCGTAAACGCCTCTTTCAAGCCTGATACTGCCGTCGGCAGAAGTGTTTGCGATAGTTTCGGGAGCTGTAGTTGTTGTGTCTGTAGCTGAGATAGTTTCTGTCATTTCCTGCATAACGGGCTCGGAATAGTCGCTGTCCAGCGAAGCACAGCCGCAAAGCAGTGTCAGCGTCAATGCCGATAAAATTATTTTTTTCATAGTATTGACCGTCCTTACATAAATTTGATTACTGTGTGAATTAGTTAATTTAAGCTATTATATCACATCATCTTCATATTTGCAACCCAATTCTTGCGGTTTTTCGCTAAAAAGTGCTGTTTTTCGGTCAGAACCGCAAAAAAGTTGACAACTGCAAGGTTTCATAGTATAATAAATGTATATGGGAGCATTTGTGCTCCCTTTATTTGCGAAAGGATATGAATATGAATGGCAACTTATGAGATTCTGAAGGACCTTGCGATAATTTTCATCTGCGCAAAGGGTGCGGGACTTCTTGCAAGACGGCTGAAAGCTCCCATGGTCGTGGGCGAGATAGTCGCAGGACTGCTTATCGGTCCCTGTCTGCTGGGCTGGGTGCAGCCTACTTCCTTTATCAAGCAAATGGCTGAGATAGGCGTTATACTCATTATGTTCTCGGCAGGACTTGAAACGAACCTTCAGGAAATGAAAAAATCGGGATTTGCGGCGTTCTTTATCGCCTGCGTGGGAGTTTTAGTACCGCTGATCGGCGGAAGTCTGCTTTATATGTGCGTTTACGGCTTCTCGGAGTTTGGCTCCGACGAGTTCTTCAAGGCGGTGTTCATCGGCTGTATAATGACAGCGACCTCCGTCGGCATAACCGTCGAGGTGCTGAAGGAAATGGGCAAGCTGAAAAGCCGCGTGGGACAGACCATACTCAGCGCCGCTATAATCGATGACGTTATCGGTATCATCGTCCTCACCTTTGTACTCGGCTTCAAGGATCCCGACAGCAATACTCTCATCGTTACGGGAAAGATACTGCTTTTCCTTGTGCTTTCACTGGTGATAGGCTTCGTTATCTACAAGGTGTTCAAGTTTTACGATGACAGACACGCTCACACAAGACGTATACCTATCATCGCTATAACCCTTTGCTTCATAATGGCGTATATTGCCGAGAAATACTTCGGTATCGCCGATATCACAGGCGCTTATATCGCAGGAATAATCCTCTGCAACGTCCGCGATGCCGAGTACATAGACCGCCGCGTAAATATCAACGGATATATGTTCTTTGCACCTATGTTTTTTGTAGGTATCGGTCTTGAAACAGACCTTCGCACCGTTGATTCAAGCATGATAGTGTTCTCAATAGGCTTTGTTCTGGTAGCTATGCTCAGCAAGGTCATCGGCTGCGGACTTGCATCGAAATGCTTCAGGTACAGCTGGATAGACTGCCTGAAAATAGGCGCAGGCATGATGACACGCGGCGAGGTAGCCCTCATCATCACAAACAAGGGACTGGGGCTCGGCATAATCGACTCGTCCTACTTTACGGCAGTAATACTGCTCATAATCGTATCGAGTATCGTTACGCCGATAATTTTAAAGCTGCTTTTCGGAAAATCCCATGATGAAGCAGAAACGGCTGTTGAAACAAAAGCCACATCATAACACGCATTTATAGGGGACGGCGTCCTCGACGTCCCTTTAAGGGAACGCCTTCTCTTGCAAGGCGTTCCCTCTTTCCAAACAGTCCACCGGACTGTTTGGAAATTCACCCTTTGCGAGGGGCTTTGTAACTGTGGGGTTACTCCCCACAGTGTGGGGAGTCACTCCGCCAAAGGGACAAAGTCCCTTTGGAATCCCATTCATGCGCTAAGCAAAAAATTACTGTAATTCTTCTACTTACTTATCGAAAGGAGAAAAATATGTTCAGAATAGGTCACGGTTACGACGTTCACAAGCTGGTGGAGGGCAGAAAGCTCATTCTCGGCGGCATCGAGATACCTCACGTTACGGGGCTTCTCGGTCACTCGGACGCTGACGTTCTCGTCCACGCCATAATGGACGCCATGCTGGGCGCTCTCGCTATGGGCGACATCGGTCACCTCTTCCCCGACAACGATGACAGCTTCAAGGACGCCGACAGCATGAAGCTCATGGCTGAGGTTTGCCGCAGGATAAGAGCCGAGGGCTGGGAAATAGGCAACATCGACGCTACTATCATTGCTCAGGCTCCTAAGCTTGCTCCACATATCATGGCTATGCGCGAGAATATCGCCAAGGTTTGCGGCTGCGACGTATCACAGATCAGCGTTAAGGCTACAACCGAGGAGCATCTGGGCTTCACAGGCGAAAAGCTTGGTATGTCCGCTCATGCTGTAGCTCTCATGTGCAAAGTCTGAAATAGCTCCCGATGTACTACGTTTACATCATAAAATGCGAGGGAGACCTGCTCTACACGGGCATAACCACCG
This sequence comes from Ruminococcus flavefaciens, assembly GCF_900119075.1. Classification (GTDB taxonomy): domain Bacteria; phylum Bacillota; class Clostridia; order Oscillospirales; family Ruminococcaceae; genus Ruminococcus; species Ruminococcus flavefaciens_Q. Next base: position 56,881 of record NZ_FPIP01000009.1, on the reverse strand, counting down.
ACGTTGACCGCAGAATGGACGAGCATGAACGCAGAACTCCCAAAGGCGCAAAGTTCACGCGCTCCCACAAATTCCTGTCCCTTGAAGCTCTCTGGAGCTGCGGCGACAGAAGTCTCGCTTCAAAGCTGGAATACCGCATAAAACAGCTCACAAAAGCGCAAAAGCTCAGGCTTATTGCGGATAATTCCTGCTTTTCGGAGCTTATACGCTCCGAAAACGCTGAGCTTTACTGCCGAGAAATAATCTGACAAGGAGTACCATATGTACGAAAACAAGACCGACGACATTCCCGTAAAAGCAGTCCTCGCCTGCGTTGATACAGGCGAATTTGACGCCGAGGTCTCTATAGCCGAGCTTGAAGAGTTGGCGACCACTGCAAACGCAGAAGTGGTGGGCTCTATAATACAGAAGCGCCCTGCCTACGACTCCGCCACCTGTATGGGGGCAGGCAGACTGGAAGAGCTGAAAGAACAGCTCGAAGCCCTCGGCGCAGAGCTTGTCATCTTCGACCACGAGCTTACGGGAGTTCAGGTGCGCAATATCGAGGAGATACTGGACGTCCGGGTTATCGACAGAACTACGCTGATACTGGATATTTTCGCTCAGAGAGCCCGTACAAAAGAGGGCAAGCTGCAAGTTGAGCTTGCTCAGCAGAAGTACAGACTTCCCCGTCTCACGGGCATGGGTACTGCCCTTTCGAGACTTGGCGGCGGTATCGGCACAAGAGGTCCCGGTGAAACAAAGCTGGAGACCGACAAGCGCCATATCCGCAAGCGTATCAGCTACCTTGAAGCAGAGCTTGAGGAACTGAAAAAGCACCGTAACTTCTCACGGTCACGCCGCAAAAAGGACGGCGTTCTCTGCGCGGCTATAGTTGGCTATACAAACGTTGGCAAGTCCACACTGCTCAACGCACTCACCGACGCAGGAGTCCTCGCAGAAAACAAGCTCTTTGCAACGCTGGATATCACCTCCCGTTCGATAGAGCTCCCCGACGGCAGAAGCGTCATGCTCATAGATACGGTAGGACTTATAAGGAGACTTCCCCATAATCTGGTCGAAGCCTTCAAGTCAACTCTTGAAGAAGCTGCGGCGGCGGATATTATCCTCAATGTGCAGGACCTCTCCTCTCCCGAGATAAAGGAACAGGCAGAAGTAACGGCAAGCCTGCTGAATGAGCTGGGCTGTGAGGGAATACCGCAGATATACGTCATGAACAAGGCTGACGCCGCCCCATTTACGGACACTGTTTTCGAGGACGACCACACCGTTATGATAAGCGCCAAGGAACGCACGGGCTTCGATAAGCTCCTGCAATGCATAATGAAGAACCTCCCCGAGACCGCAAAGCGCATGAAGCTCCTTATCCCCTACGACAAGGGAGCGTTTCTCGGCAGGATAAGACAGGACGGCAAGATATTCTCCGAGGAATACGCAGAAAACGGAACTCTCATCGACGCACTTGTGGACGTGAAGCTCATAAAAGAGGCGGAAAGCTACAAGGTCTGAGTACTTTTCCGCGAAAATGCGTTGACACAGGCGCTAAAAACGGATATAATTTATGTATGAAAAATCATAATTTAACGCAATAACTTTATAAATCTATGAACGGGATTCCAAAGGGACTGTGTTCCTTTGGTCAGGTCAAGGGCTGACAGCCCTTGTGGGGTGTGGGGCAAAGCCCCGCAGTTACAAAGCGCTCCGCAAAGGGTGAATTTCAAAACAGTCCGGTGGACTGTTTTGAAAGAGGGAACGCCCTGCAAGTGAGGGCGTTCCCTCAACGGGACGTCGAGGACGCCGTCCCCTACAAACAGCCCCAAATTAATCGAAAGGATAAAACATGAATAATAAGATAAACGACTTATACGGCTTCGACAGCAGGCTCGCAGAGCTTGCCGCTCAGGCAGAAAAGAACTGCGCAGAAGCCTTCGCAAGAATAGATTCAAACGCCGAATACTGCGGTGCAAAGGTCCTCAAGGCATTCTCCGACAACAAGGTCAGCGAGCCCTGCTTCTACGGCTCAACAGGCTATGGCTACGGAGATATGGGACGTGAGGTCATCGATAAGGTATTTGCACAGGCTCTCGGCGCTGAGGACGCTCTGGTGCGCTTCAACTTCGTTTCGGGCACTCACGCTCTTTCCGTTGCGCTTTTCGGAGTTCTCCGCACAGGCGACAAAATTGTCTCTATCACAGGCAAGCCCTATGATACTCTCGAAGAGGTCATCGGCATAAGCGGCGACAAGGGCAACGGCTCACTCATGGACTACGGCGTGGAGTACGGACAGGTCGACCTGAACGCTGACGGTACTCCCAAGCTGGATGAGATAACCGAAGCCGTAAAGGGCGCAAAGGTGGCTTACATACAGCGTTCACGGGGCTATTCTCTCCGCGGAGCTTTCACTATTGCCGATATTGAGAAAATGATAAATGCCGCTAAGAAAGGCAATCCCGACGTTATCGTAATGGTCGATAACTGCTACGGCGAGTTCGTTGAGGACAGAGAGCCTACTGCTGTAGGCGCTGACGTTATCATCGGCTCCCTTATCAAGAACGCTGGCGGCGGTATCGCCCGTACAGGCGGATATATCGCTGGTCGTGCCGACCTTGTAGAGCTGTGCTCCTATCGTCTCACCTGCGTTGGCATGGGTAAGGAAGTAGGCTGTACTCTCGGCATGAACCGTGAAATGCTCATGGGAATATTCTTCGCTCCAGACGTTGTGGCAAATGCTATCAAGACCTGCACCTTTGCAAGCGAGCTGTTCACACTTCTGGGCTTTGAGTGCTCCCCCCGCAAGGACGAGCCGAGAGGAGATATCATCACCGCTGTAAAGCTTGGCGACGAGGAACATCTCTGCGCATTCTGCCGCGGTATACAGAAGGGCGCTCCCGTTGACTCATTCGTAACTCCCGAACCTTGGGATATGCCCGGCTATTCAAGTCAGGTCATCATGGCGGCAGGCGCTTTCACAAACGGAGCTTCTATCGAGCTCTCCGCAGACGCTCCCCTCCGCGAGCCATACGCAGTATGGATGCAGGGCGGCATAACCTACACAAGCGGCAAGCTGGGCGTAATGCTTGCGGCTCAGGAAATGCTTTCAGAGGGACTTATAGAAATATGAACCGTAATTCAGCGCAGGAAAAATTATCCTGTAGGGGCTGATGCCCACATCAGCCCGTCAACTAACATCATCATAATATCGGGGCGATGTGGACATCGTCCCCTATACAACATGCTAACGGCTAATAGCTAATGGCTAAAGGCTAAAAAACAATGAGGAGGAAATTATTATGCCATTCATCAACGTCAAGACCAACGTATCCGTTTCCGAGGAGCAGAAAACATCTATCAAATCCGCTATGGGACGCGCTATCACAGCTATCCCCGGCAAGTCAGAGGGCTGGCTCATGGTGGGTATCGAGCCTGAGTACGACCTGTGGTTCAAGGGCGAGAGCGCTCCTGCCGCTATGGTGGAGGTATCTATCTACGGAAGCGCTTCTTCAAATGCGCTGACCACTCTCACAAGCCACATCACAGGTATTCTCACAGACAATATCGGCATACCGTCAGACCGTGTGTACGTGAAGTACACCAGCACCAACGACTGGGGCTGGAACGGCTCCAATTTCTGAGGTGACAGGTATGAAACTTAGTAAACTTTGCGGACTTCTCACAGCGGCTGTTATAAGCGCTTCTTCGCTTACCGTTGCCAATATCGGCGATAAGAGCTTCTACGCCTCCGCTGAGGAATGGTGCTATGCAGGAGAGACCTGCGAGCCCCTCCACGATACTTCCCGTGACATCCAGAAAGAGGGCGTTGGCAATCCGCTGAATTTCGGCGAGAGAAATACTCCTGCGGACGCTTCTACAGCAGAGATACGCGCTATCAACCACAAAATGACCGTTCAGGAGGTCAAGTACGCTCTCTACAAGGAAATTGACGAGCACTGGGACCTCATTTCCACACGTCTTGGACAGACCGACCGCGAGAAAATGTATGCTCTGTTTCTGGGACTGGGCTCCCGTGAGTCCACTCTCGGCGAGGGCAAGATAGGCTCCGACCACGAGACCGCCTATGAGGACGGCTGGGGAGTAAACTCCGCCCACGCATACGGCACCTTGCAGACCGCTGTTACGGCTTTCAAGGACTGCGATCCAAAGTTCATGCCCGAGGACAACGTCCCCGAGATGTTCCAGTATTCCTTTACAGAGTCAAACTTCTATGACTGTATCATCTCCAATCACATGGGTATCAGAAAGATACTCCACTTTGCGGAGATATGCATAGACGAGCAGGATATGCACGACTATCAGGTTGTAAGAAACAGTCTCAAGGGCTTCAATACGGGCTGGTGCACAAAGGCTGAGGACGACGGCGCTTACGCTACCTACGCTGACGAGATTTGTGCAATGGCGCAGTTCTACTACTATGAGGGACACCTCTATGACAACGTGTTCACATGGACATCTGCAAACGGAGATAAGATAAACAAGTACCGTACCGCTGACCGCTGGGACTGGTGGGGCGACGGTGTTCCAAGCATGGCTCCGATAGCTGAAAAGCAGGAGCCTGACACAACCACAACAACTACGACTACATCTTCCACAACAACAACTACTACAACTTCAGAAACAACAACTTCATCTGTCACCACTACATCAACTACATCGGACGGCAATGAAAAAAGAGTTTACGGCGACGCCAACTGCGACGGCGCTGTGGATATGTCGGACGTTGTACTTATAATGCAGGCACTTGCCAACCCCAACAAGTACGGCTTGGAGGGTACTGACAGCAAGCACCTGACAACCAAGGGCTCGGACAATGCCGACGTTGATACTTCAAGCAAGGGTATCACCGCAAATGACGCCCTGCGCATACAGGAGTATCTGCTCCATAAGGTGACAACTCTTGAACCTGAGAAATAAACAGCAAAGCCGCTGCAATTGCAGCGGCTTTTTTTAATATCACATTAAGGGACGCCTTCACTTGCAAGGCGTTCAATAAAACGGTAAACTTCGGGACGTCGGGGACGCCGTCCCCTACACTATTATTTCAATATGATATCTGCAATATCAGAAGCTCTTTCCGCAATGTAGTCCGCGCCCTCGGCTTCCAGCTCGGCACGTCCGCGGAATCCCCACGCACAGCCGATACTCGTGATCCCTGCATTTTTCGCAGTCTGAACGTCCACATTGCTGTCGCCTATCATGTACACGCGGTTCTCCGCGTCTGGCAGAGCCGCAAATATCTCAATAAGTATTGCACTGTCGGGCTTATGCGGCCTGTAGTCCACGCCGCCCAGCACCTTTACGAAATCAATATCGGGAAGAAGCTCCCATACTATCTCCCTCGCAACATCTTCGGGCTTATTGGTGGCGACTGCAAGGACAACTCCCCTGCTCTGGAGCTTTTCGAGAGTCTCCTTTATGCCGTCATACAGCCTTGTTTTGTCAAGATAATGGGCGCTGTAATACTCCCTGAACAAGCCGTGGAGCTCCGCTGACCTATCCTTTTTCCCCTCGGGAAGAGCTCTCTCACAGAGCTTTTTCGCGCCGTTTCCCACCATTTGCTTGTAGCTCTCATAGTCATGGGTGGGACAGCCCAGCTTTTCCAGTCCGTAATTCACTGCATCACCGAGGTCGCAGATAGTGTCGGCAAGAGTTCCGTCAAGGTCAAAAATCGCTGTTATCATGCTCATTCACCTATAAGCTTTCTTATCTCGTCGGGAGTGAAAACGTACTCCTTACCGCAGAAATGACAGCTTACCGCAGTGTCCTTGCCCTCGTCGGCTATGGACTTCAGCTCGTCCTTTCCTATGCTTATGAGTACGCGCTCGGTGCGCTCGCGGCTGCAATCGCACTTGTATACAGGGTGGGCAGTATCAAGCTCATTGGGCTCCAGCCCCTCAAGAAGCATATTTGCTATCTCCTCGGGAGTTATGCCCTCGTCAAGCATAGCCGATACGGGACGTATCTTCGCAACGTTTTTCTCGATAGTGTCTATGCACTTCTCGTCTGCAAATGGCAGGAGCTGTACAAGGAAGCCGCCTGCTGCCTTTACTGTAAGGTCTGGATTCACAAGAACTCCGAGGCTGCAAACCGTGGGTATCTGCTCGCTGGTAGCATAGTAGCTCGCGATATCCTCGGCTATCTCGCCTGATACGAGAGGGATAACGCCTACATATGGCTCTTTAAGTCCCATGTCCTTGACAACGGACAGAGTACCGTCCCTGCCGACTGCTCCGCCTACGTCAAGCTTGCCCTGCGCATTCAGTGGAAGCTCCACAACAGGATTGTTCACGCAGCTCTTTACGTTTCCCCTGCTGTCGGCAACTGCCACAAGCTGTCCCGAAGGACCGCCGCCGTCCACGCGGAGAGTTACGCTGTCCTCCTCGCCTTTCAGCATATAACCGATAAGTGAAGCGCCTATGGTAAGCCTGCCAAGACCTGCTGTGATGACTGCGGAGGTCTTGTGTATGCGCTCTATCTCCGAAACTATATCCTTAGCGTCAAGAACAGCTGCAAAAGCTGAACCGTCCGCTGAAATTGCCCTGTATAAATTACCCATTTTCCTTGTCCTTTCACTTTTTCTGCCCGTTTCTGATACATCTTGCAGCGTAGACTATACGCTGCGAATCAGACCTCGGCAGCTCAAATGTATCGTCGCCGTACTTGCCCAGCACCTCAAAGCCGCATTCGTCAAGAAGCCTTTCGATATCGGCTTCGCTGAACGCTCTCTCGGAAAGGCTGTCGGAGCTTCGTGAGTAAAGCCCGTTCTCCTCTCTCTCGAAGAACTCCAGATTCATCTTGACTTCAAGAGTGTCGATATCAAGGGTGTTCTCCCAGACGCAGTAGACGTTTTCCGTCTCATAGGTAAAGGTATTGTTTGCCAGCACAACGCGGTGCTTGTAGGGAGTATTCACATCAAAGATGAAAATCCCGTCCTGCTCCGAGAACAGAGCCACGCTACTGAACACCTTTTTCACGTCGTCAAGACCTGCAAGGTGGTTGATACTGTCAAGAGCACATACAGTCACATCTACCGTACCATAGAGGTCCAGCTCACGCATATCCTGACAGATATACTGTATGTCAAGTCCGCTGTCGAACTTCTTGTCCATAGCTATGCCCAGCATTTCCTCTGAGTAATCCACGCCTATGACGTCATAGCCAAGGCCTGCCATTACCTCCGAGATACTTCCCGTACCGCAGGCAAGGTCGAGGAGGATATTCTCCTTTGTGGTCTTGAAGCGCTTGATGATACTGTGGAAGTATTCTCCCCGCTTTTTATAGTCGATATTCGCAGTAAGCTCGTCATAGTAACGCGCAAATGCACTGTATCTGCTCATAATAATATCTCCATTTTATCAATGTCAAACAAAGGGCTGCACCATGTCGGCGCAGCCCGCTTCTGTTATTCAGCAAAGCCGAAGTGCAGATAGTTATTCTTCATTTGGTTCTTCTGATGTAGGCTGATTGTTTTCACCTATAAGATTGCCCTCGCTGTCACGAGTCTCTCTTGATATCTCAGCACCGTTCTCATCGTAGTTGATATAGTCGATGAGAATATCGCCGCTGTTTGTATACTGGTGGATATATTCCCTGAGCACAAGCTTGTTCTGTGCATTCCACTCAAAGGACTTCTTCTCGTACTCTATCTTGTCCTCTTTCTTGTCGAGAACTACAAGTCTGTTTGAAGATGTGTCCTTCTTTATCTCGAACTTAAGAGCATTGAGCTCTTCCCATACTGTGTACTTGCCCTCGTCGGGATCATACTTGAAGTACTTGCCCGATATATTCAGCTCGTCTTCCTTTTCCTTTACAAAGAGGTCAGGATATCCGTCGCCGTCGAAGTCTACTTTTTCAAGGAAATCGTTGATAGTCTTGTTGGAGTTCTTTTCAAGCTCTTCCTTTATCTCAGTTGTATCAACGTTAAGAGTCTGACAGGAACGGCTCCTGCCGTCGCTGTAAGGACGGATAACCTCGATCTTATCGGGCTTGTCGCTCTTGAAATCAAATGTCACTGAGCTGTAGTCCTTGTGATCGTATGTTGCAGGCTCTGTAGCAGGCTGATGTGTTGAAGAAGCAGAAGTTGTTGTCCTTGAAGTAGTTCTCGGAGCTGTAGGAACAACTCTTGTAGTTCCGTGGACTACGCTGTTTCCGCCCGAAGCTCTTGTAACAACTCGTCCTGTTGCCTTGGCAGCAGTAGTAGTAGTTCCCGATATCTTTTCACCGGCTTTTTTGGTAGTGGTGGTCTTTTTGCCGTCATCATCCGTAGTAGTCTCAGTCTCAGATGTTGCAGCTCCCTTAGTCGTAGAAGAAGCAGTACCCGAAACTATCTCGATATGACTGTCTGTCTCAGACACATCCTTTACCTTACCGCAGCCGGCTAAAAGCGCGAGAAGAACAACGGGAAGAATATACTTTTTCATAATGTCACCTCATAAAACCTTTCTTTCTCTTTGAAAAAAGCCTTTCATGCCGAAAGGGGCGATAGCCGCCCCCTCTCGGTAATGGTATCACTTGCTTTCCATATCCTTTGCCTTACAGCACTTTTTATACTTCTTGCCGCTTCCGCATGGGCATGGATCATTATCGCCGATCTTCTTTGCGCGTACAGGCTCGTCGGAGAAGCTGCCGTCTCCTGCTCCTGCGTTAGGAGCGTCAGGCTTAGCCACCTGCTCACGCTCGGGAGCTTCGTTTCTCTGGAGCTTGACAGTAAGGAGCATACGGATAGTATCCTCACGGATAGCCTCGACCATAGCGTCGAACATCTCAAAGCCCTCGTAACGGTACTCGATAACAGGGTTCTTCTGACCGTATGAACGGAGTCCGATACCCTTCTTGAGCTCTTCCATGTCGTCGATGTGAGCCATCCACTTTGTATCAACGACCTTGAGGAGGATAACTCTTTCGAGCTCACGCATGATCTCTGAGCCGTATTCCTCTTCCTTAGCCTGATATATCTCGCCTGCCTTGGTGCTGAGAGCGTTTACGATATCCTCCTTGGATACCTCCTGAAGCTCCTCATCAGTGAATGTGAGATCCTCAGGACCGATGAGCCAGCCGAGGAAGTGCTCCTTGAGACCAACGATGTTCCAGTCGTCCTTGACCTCGTCATCAACAAGGTAGGTATCAACAGTAGAGCTGATAAGATCCTCCATCATCTTGAGAATGCTCTCGTGGAGATCCTCACCGTCCAGCACCTGAGCTCTCTGCTTGTAGATTATCTCACGCTGTGTATTCATAACGTCGTCGTAGTTGAGGACGTTCTTTCTTATGCTGAAGTTCTGTCCCTCGACCTTCTTCTGTGATGACTCGATTATCTTTGTGAGCATTTTGCTCTCGATAGGAGTATTCTCGTCGACGTTGAGAGTCTTCATAAGGTTTTCGAGGCGGTCGCCTGCGAAGATACGCATGAGGTTATCCTCGATCGAGAGGAAGAAGCAGCTTTCGCCCTCGTCGCCCTGACGTCCTGAACGTCCGCGGAGCTGGTTGTCGATACGGCGTGACTCGTGACGCTCTGTACCGAGGATATAAAGTCCGCCTGCTTCCTTGACTGCAACAGCCTTTTCCTTTACCTCTGCGTTGAATTTATCATAAAGCTCACGGTAGAGCTTTCTTGCTTCGATAACTTCCGGTACATCTGTATCAGCGAAGCCGATAGCCTCGGTGATTATCTCCTCGGGTATCTCGCGCTTTCTCAGCTCTGCTCTTGCAAGGAACTCAGCGTTACCGCCCAGCATGATATCGGTACCACGTCCTGCCATGTTGGTTGCGATAGTAACAGCGCCGTACTTACCTGCCTGAGCAACTATCTCAGCTTCCTTAGCGTGCTGCTTGGCGTTGAGTACCTCGTGCTTGATGCCCTTTCTCTTGAGCATAGCGGAGAGGAGCTCTGACTTTTCGATAGAAACAGTACCAACGAGGATAGGCTGTCCCTTGTCGTGGCACTCCTTTATCTTCTCGATGATAGCAGCATACTTGCCCTTTTCTGTTGTATATACCTGATCGTTATGGTCGATACGGATAACAGGCTTGTTAGTCGGTATAGCGATAACGTCGAGCTTGTATATCTCCTTGAACTCGTCCTCTTCGGTCATGGCAGTACCTGTCATACCTGAGAGCTTTGTGTAAAGACGGAAGAAGTTCTGGAAGGTGATAGTAGCCAGAGTCTTTGACTCGCTCTTTATCTTAACGCCTTCCTTAGCCTCGATAGCCTGGTGGAGACCGTCGTTGAAACGACGTCCCATCATAAGACGGCCTGTAAACTCGTCAACGATAATGATCTCGCCGTCCTTGACAACGTAGTCGATATCGTTCTTCATAACGCCGTTAGCCTTGATAGCCTGATTGATGTGGTGGAGAAGAGTCATATTCTCGGAATCCATAAGGTTCTCGACTCTGAATGCCTCCTCAGCCTTCTTAACACCGCGCTGTGTGATAGTAGCGGTCTTTGCCTTTTCGTCGATGATATAGTCAGCGGTATCGTTGATAGCGTCCTGGTCTACCTTGTCGTCCATTTCAACGACTGTAGTAGCAGTAAGTGTCTTTGCAAAGCGGTCAACGATAGCATAAAGGTCTGTTGACTTGTCTCCGCGTCCGGAAATGATAAGCGGAGTACGAGCCTCGTCGATGAGGATAGAGTCTACCTCGTCCACGATAGCGAAGTTAGGAGCACGCTGAACGCGCTCTTCCTTGTGGGTAACCATGTTGTCACGGAGGTAATCGAAGCCCAGCTCGTTGTTTGTAGCGTAGGTTACGTCGCAGTTATAAGCTGCACGGCGCTGGTCGTTGTTAAGTCCGTGGAGGATACAGCCGACTGTAAGTCCCAGCCAGCGGAGTACCTTGCCCATTTCCTCAGCCTGTGTCTTAGCGAGGTAGTCGTTAACGGTAACGACGTGAACGCCCAGACCTGAGAGAGCATTAAGATAAGAAGCAACACAGGCAACGAGAGTTTTACCTTCACCTGTCTTCATCTCGGCGATACGTCCCTGATGAAGAACGATAGCACCGATAATCTGTACTGGGTAAGGCTTCTTCTCGAGTACACGCCAAGCGGCTTCTCTTACGGTAGCAAGAGCCTCGGGGAGGATATCGTCGAGAGTCTCGCCGTCCTCCAGTCTCTCCTTGAATTCAGCGGTCTTGCCCTTGAGCTCTGCGTCGGAGAGTTTCTGATACTCCTCGTCCAGATCGAGGACTTTATTTTTAATAGGTTCGATACGCTTGAGCTCGCGGTTGGAGTAAGCGTTCGCACCGAAAATGTTCTTGAATAAACCCATTTTTGCTTTCCGCCTTTACTTTATTATAGTGTAGGTATGATAAATCATATAAGTAGACATAATATATTTTACAACAAACGACATTGTTTGTCAATACCCATAATACAAATAGCGGACAATGTCCGCTATTTCAACAAAAATGCGTGTTTCGGTCAAAGAGCTTGTGCTATTTTTACGCATTTGCGGCAACTATTGCCTGTTTGGTCAGCCGATCTTTCCCACTCCCTGCGCTGTTTCGCAGCAGGAAGAAAACATATCTGCCGCTGCATTGGCTAAGGAATTCAGGATAAGCAATATCCCTGCTATCAGCACTGCAAGTATGATGAGCACTATTTTGACCGCCTTTTTGATCGTCTCCTTGTCCTCTTCTGCTGTTTTAGAGGGATCAATAAATGCCAAAGCCACCCATATCCCGATTATCACAAGGGTTATTACGATAAACAGCATATTATCCTCTCCTTTCAGCCTATTCTTCCTATTTCCTCCACTGTACCACAACAGGAATCAAATATTTTATTAAACTCCTTCTTTGCACTGCTAATTATCAGCCAGCTTCCCGCTATCATGGTCACAAGCACGATCAGAACTATTATAAGGGCTTTTATGCCGCTGTTATTTCCTTTGCTCTCTGATTCTGTCGGGGAATTATCCATAAAATCTATCACTATCCATATTGCTGTAAGCATAATAATTATTATTATCATATCCTGACTTTCCTTTCAGCCTATCCTACCGCAGGTCTGTATCTCATTAAAGCATGATTCTAAAACACCCTCTATAATTAATTCTACAATGAATTGAAAAATAACCACCGCAAAGAATAAAACACATATAACAACCGAAGCCAAAAGAACTATACCTGTGATCCTTACGCTTAACTTTTTAGAAACACAAAGCATACAAAGACCAACTATCATCATAATTAAAAGCAATAAACAAAATAATAGCAGCGGTAAACCCATTTCTGTATTTATCATATTTTCCCTCCTTGAAATGCATGAGCTTTCTTTATGCTATTATAATACCATCAGAAGCTCCCGTGCACAAGGTGTCATTTGTCACTTTTTCAGTGACATTTGTCACTGTTTCTCTTGTAATCGGACTGCCGAAATGATATAATATTAGCGGTGATAATTATGCTTATGATATCAATGATAGACTTGGATAAACGCGAATTTCACAGCCATGCGCATAAAATGCTTCGGGAGTGTCTCCGCAAAATGGGCATAGAATACGGCGATGCTACGCCGATCGTCAAAGGAAAGCTGGGCAAGCCCTCCCTTGCGGAATATCCCGATGTACACTACAATCTCTCCCATGCAAGCGGTATAGCCGCCTGTATGGTCTCGGACCGTGAATGCGGCATAGACTGCGAGAACGTCCGCGATTTCCGTCCAAATGTTATGAAACGGGCTTTTTCGGAAAAGGAACGTGAAATGGTTGAAAAAGCTCCCGAAAGCGAGAAAAATCTGCTGTTTTTCCGCCTGTGGACTCTCAAAGAAGCCTATGTAAAAGCGCTCGGCGTGGGTATCTCCTACCCTATGGATACGGCGGAGTTCAGCTTTGACGGCGAAAACATCATTACCGATATCGAAAACTGCCGTTTCCGCCAGTTTATACTCAAAAACGGCAGCTTTGTAGTCTCGGTATGCGAGATCAATAACGGAGACAATTGACATTTTTGTGGAACATCGGGGCAATATGACTTTTTTCGCGGTGCTCAGGCTGTGCAAAATCCCTAAATTCAACGGGGAATTTCGTTCAAATCGGGAAAAATTCCGTTCTGCCCTTGCATTGCCGCTGATTTTAGGGTATAATATTATTATAATGACCGTCAAAAATTTGACGTTCATTATAATAAAAAGATAAAAAATGCCTCGCACATTCGCAAACTTATGTTTGCTCCGTGCGTATCGGCAAATAGCAAACGCCAAATACTTTTTGCCGTTTGCTATATATAAATGTATTCCAAGCAGCGGGAGGCTGATATTATGTTTGATAAAACCATGACTTTTTCCGTAAATGAGGACAAAGAAGCTGAACTCAAAAAGAATCTCACTATCATATACGACGCTCTCACAGAAAAGGGCTATAACCCCGTAAATCAGATAGTAGGCTATATTCTTTCGGAAGATCCTACATACATCACGACCTACAACAATGCAAGAAGTCTTATCCGTCACATCGACCGCGATGAGCTTTTGCAGGTTCTGGTAAGGTCTTATCTCAACGCATAAAATTAAGGACGGTCAATGACCGTCCTTTTTTAATTCATAATTGAGGTGTCCGCTGACGCGGACTGATTTAAATATGCATGAGCAAAATCTATCCAAAAAAGAATCTTATAATACGTTCCCATAAACTCGGACGTTTCTGCGGCGGTATTTCCTCTTTGAACTGGACATATTCTAAGTTTGACTTACTATGCCAGTTGTAACCATACCATGTTTCTGTTTTCCTATAGAGTTGCTGGTTGGTGCTTGGCTTTGGAGGCTGCGTGGTTTGTTGAACTGGTTTACGTTGTATTGTTTGGGAAACTTTACGTATCCTTGACAGTGGATCATCAGCTGTGAACAGTCGGTTATAGAAATTTTCAAGCCAATCATAATCTTCTTCTTCGCCCTCGAAAATATCGTCATGAACAAGTTGGTTTCTGAGCCAACGTACACGTTTCAATTCGATGTAGTCATTTCGCCATGATTGAACATAAGTATATCCTTTTCCACAGTTAATCTCCATTTGTCGAATATACTCCGATACACCCTCGTTTGAAGAATAAGCGTCCTTTATGAATTTATCAACTTTTATGTATAAGCTTAAAAAATCCCTGTCATGCATATTTTCACCAGCTTTCGTTCTGAATTTCGGCTAATTAAGCGCAAGGGCTGCCCAAAGCAGCCCTACTTTCTTAGTTCTTAGCTCTTAGTTCTAAACTCTGCTCACTTCTGTGCTTCATAAGCCTCACGTACAGCAATGCACAGCTGGTCTGCGCATGAAGTTGGGCGCTGACCGCAGGTGTTGCCCTTGAGCTTTGCCTCTATCTGCTCAACGGTCCAGCCGTCAAGAACCTTCGACAGTGCCTTGAGATTTCCGTTGCAGCCGCCGCGGAAAGCAATATTTGTGATGACGTTCCCGTCGATATTGAAGCTTATCTCCTGAGAACAGACCATTTTTGTCTTGTATTTGTACTCCATGATAATCTCTCCTGTAATAAAATTGTTTCTGTAATAATAATTTTATACTATACGGCAGGGCTTGTCAATGGAAATAAGATGAATTTTCAGTGAAAACGCCCCATAGTGACGAAATTGTAAGAATTTTGAGGTTTACAAACTGCGAAAAATGTGATATTATATACTTACAGACAAATAAAATCTATAAAGGAGATAAAAATGGCAGACAACAAAAGACGTATACGCTTCAAGAGCATAGCTCTGGTAGAAGCTGTTATAATCCTGATACTTACGCTCCTGCTGATATGGGCGGCATTTATCCGCGGCAGAGATAAGGCAGTCCCTGCAAATGCCAGTGTCAAAAAGGACATACGCAGGAGAGCTGTAATAGAAAAAGAGGAGACTTTCTACCAGCTTGACGGCAAGAAGATACTCATGAACGACGGTACATACGGCGAGGTCTTCGTCCCTGTTTATGCGGACGTTCCTGCCAGCACTATAAACCTTGACGAGCTCACCATGCGCAACGGCTACGCCTATTACAAGGAAAACGGCGAGGTGGTATCCACTACGGGAGTCGATGTTTCCGAGTTTCAGGGCGAGATTGACTGGGAACAGGTAAAGCAGGCTGATATCGACTTTGCGTTCATACGCGTGGGCTACCGTACATACGGCGACGGAATAGTTACCTATGATTCGGCTTTCCAGCGCAATATCGAGGGAGCTCTCGACGCAGGCATAAAGGTGGGAGTTTACTTCTACTCGCAGGCTACCGACGCCGACGAGGCTATAGCAGAAGCCGACGCAGTCATCGACGCACTTGCCGATTATAAGATAACATACCCCGTGGTTTACGACTGGGAGATAGTTCACGACGCGGCAAGAACCGACAATGTCAGCGTTGAAGCTCTTGCGGACTGCTGTGTGGCATTCTGCGAGAGAGTAAAGGACTCGGGATATACTCCCATGGTTTATCAGAATACAGGAACAGCCATGCACAAGCTTGACCTGCCTAGGATAAAGGATTACGACTTCTGGCTCGCCGAGTACGCTGAAAAGCCCTCTTACTACTATGACTTCAAGATATGGCAGTACTCCAATACGGGAAGAGTCCCCGGTATTGAAGGCGATGTTGACCTTAACATCTGCTTCCGTCCATACGACGGCAAGATAAAAGAGACCGAGAAAAATACATAAGACGAAGCCCCCGTTTATATACGGGGGCTTGATTTATATACTATCAGCGCTTCATGTAAACAAATGTCTTTTTTCCGGATTTACTTCCTCTGTTCATGCTTGCTTGATTAGTAGTGTCGAACCATGTAACAGTTGTACCTAAATTATCGGTTGCTTTTACATTTTCAGCCAAAGCTGCATTTATTCTGCGTACTGGCTTTTTATTTGCATTTTTTGATGTGTACAGATATATCCACGTACCCTTGACACCCCTATTCAGATCGCCGTAATAAGAACCGGTAACGCGAGTATATGTCGCACCGTTCTTACTATTTAAGGTATCATGCTCTGTTTCACTTACCTTAGTGCAATATAAGCCTTGAATATCTTTAATAGCATCTGCTTTAGAGCCTAACTTATAACCAATGTAAATGTAATATCCCGAATGGCAGCTATAATTCATATCAAGATCAAGAATATGATATTCATCGCTTTTTGCCGTGATAGCTGCACAAGCGTCACCATAACTACTACCTGTACCAACTATAAGCTCAGTAATATAAGAATCGTTTGAAGCAATTGTGTTGTTCAGTTTAGAAAGCTCTGACTCATAATAGTTTTTGAGTTCATTGCTGCGTCTTGAAGAAGCAGCAAGATCCCAGACAGGAACAAGAGAATCGCGATCATAAATACTGCAAAATTCACTGTTTGCCTTTGTGATGGACTTCAGCCATCTCTGAAAATCATTGCTGAAATTATCCATAGAAGTATTATTCAGATCGCCGTCGCCGCCAATAGACGAAGCATGGAAATCTGTACGCGACATAACACTTTTCATGGTCTTTGTCCACTCGGTATTATTTGATACGCTCGCAATGTCTTTATATCCTATTTCCAGCTTTGCCTTTAATTCTTCCGCGGTTTCATCGCTGCTTTTTTCAGTAGTATTGCAGATATCCGCACGTCCGCCGTATAAAGCGCCAACGATAAGATGAGTTCCGTATATATCAAATAAAGTCTTTGGCGACATTGAAGAATTCAAGTCATTAGCAAACTGACTGTCAAGATTATTCTTGTAATCAAATTTATTCATCAGTTCACGATAAGTAAATTTTACTCCATAAGCCTTAAGATAGACATTTTCCTTTGTGCTGTTTTTGCTGTTTGAAAATCCAATATTAAAGTCAGCCTTGAAGCCTGAAAATAAAACATTTAAAGATGAATTATTAGTAAATTTCTCGGAAAGCTCTTCCAGAGATTCGCTCGCATCCTTGTGAAAATCCTGTATCGAATATACTTCTTCCTTAACTGTGTCGTTTGATCTGTAATTTACGTTAAGAATAGGATTTGTGCGGCGAGTATACTCTATACTTGGGTATAATGCCTTTAATGCATTGATACCATAACCCAGTACGGTATTTTCCTTCTCCTTTACACCGGCTGTTGAACTGCCGGCAGGTCTTGTTGATGAACCTCTTGCAGGTCTTGAACTTACACTTTTGATTCCTGTTGATGATGTTCTTCTTGTTGGCATAACAATCTCTCCCTAATAAATAATAAAATTGATTTGATAAATGTAATTTGTCTGTTGGAATAATATTCGGCGCCTGAACTTTTTCCGTACCTCTGTGGTATGCTCTTATTCTATCACGTTCCTGCGACTTTGAAAAGATGTCATTTGTCACTTTTTGAGTGACATTTGTCACTAAAAAAATGACATATGTCACTTCTGCAAGTTAAAGTTATCCTACCAATCATAAAAAGGCAGCCGAAGCTGCCTTTTTTACTATTTCTTTCGGTTCACGAAGTCGCTTATGCCTGTATACAGCGTAAACGCCACCTTTTCACGATAGTCCTCTGTACACAGCATAGCCGCCTCCTCGGGGTTAGACAGGAATCCGCACTCCGCCATTACAGTGGGATTCTCGCTGTAATAGCACAGAAAGAGCTCCTTGCCGCAGAGCTTTATCTCTCGGTTATTATCAGGCTGCAAAAGCTCCCTGAATCGGCTCTGGAGCGCACGTGCAAGGGCTTCGCTGTTCTTGTTGCTGTTGGAATAAAACATCTGGGCGCCGCTGTATTTTGCGTCCGTGAACTGGTTCTGGTGTATGGACAGGCACAGTGCGTTGTCCGTTTCATTGAAGATCGCCAGCCTGTTGTCCATGTCGGAGCTCTTCTGCTCCGCGATACCCACTATGCCCTCATCGTGGATAGACCTGTCGGTGTCTCGTGTCACTTTGACCTCGTAGCCGTTTATCTCCAGCAGATCGCGAAGCCGAAGCAGTATGTCCAGATTTATGCCTTTCTCGGGTACGCCCTCCGCCGACGTGCAGCCGCCGTCTATGCCGCCGTGCCCTGCATCAAGCACGATTATGGGCTTTTCGTTGTCAAGGTCAGTAAGCGATGCAGGCAGAGCTCCTTTCTCTGCCCTTTCGGCGATACGCGATGCTCCGTACAGCGTAAACAGCGCACAGCCGCAAAGCAGAGCTCCACTGACTATTTTTCTGTGTGTTTTTCTCATACAGGTTTCTCCTTTTTTGATAATTGGTCACTGAATTATATGAGCGGAACACACTATATATGCAAAATCTCCGGCCATATGGCAGGAGATTTATTAATATCAATCTAAAGATTTGAGTTTACCTAAGAGATAAAGCTGTATACGCTGTGCATCATTTACCGTCAAGCCATCTCCATCTGTATCTGCACATTTAGATCCTTCTGAAGTAATATGTCTTGGATCAGTTCCGTTTACTCCGTACTTATTCGGATTTGCAAGCGCCTGCATAATAAGCACAATATCAGACATATCTAACTGACCGTCGCCATTTGCATCGCCATTCATAGGCTTATCTGCTGTTTCGGAGGAAGATTCCTCATCTATTGCTTCAAATTTAATATTAAATTTGTTTGCAAATTCCTCTGCAGTAGAACCCTTATAGCCTCTTATCACACAATGATCGAGTTCCTTTCCTGAGTCGAGATAATTACGATCATTTTCCCATATTTTACATTGTGGATTTAAAAAGGTAACTGATGTGAGATTGCTGCAATCCCCAAATGTGCTGTTATACACCGACTCAACACTTTCAGGAAACACTATTGATCTAATACTACATTCTCTAAACGCTGAATCTCCTATTTCTTTAATACCACCGGAGAGTTTTATTTTTTCGAGTTTTTCACAAAAAACAAAAGCATATTCACATATTATTTCGATACTATCAGGGAATTCCACAGATGTAAGACTATCGCAGCAGCGAAATGCAAAATCACCTATATATGCAGTGCCGTCAGGTATATTTATACTCTCAAGTGCAGTACAATGATCAAATGCATAACTACCTATTTTTAAAACACCATCCGGTAGAGTTACTGAGGTAATATCTTTACATTTCTCAAATGCTCTTGCCGCAATAAATGTAACGGGCTTGTCTTCAACCTTATCAGGAATAACGATAGTACCTTTTGCATTTTTATCACATTTTAAAACCAATGCAGTATCATCGAAAACAACGTATGTCACATTATCAACTATAACTTTCTTGGCATTTTCATCTCCAAGCGCAATAAAAACAATTTCATTTTCCTCAGCAAATGCCTGTGCAGAAGAACCTTCATAGCCATAAATAAGGTCAATATAATAAGAACCATGTAAAGATGTAAAATCAAATTCAGGATTCAGAACTGTAAGCGAATCAAAATTCCTTGAATCCAAATTTAAACTATCTATTTTTTCAGGTATAGTTACAGAAGCAATGTTATCACACATATCAAATGCGCCTTCATCTATTCTTTCAAGACTGTTCGGAAGGGACAGCTCTTTAAGATTTCTACAAAAGAAGAATGCACTTTTTCCTATGCTTGTAACACCTTCAGGTATTTCTACCGATTCGAGTTTCATACAATGCATAAATAATTCATCACTTATACTTTTTAAATTCTTTGGCAGTACTGCCGATTCAAGATTGTCACAGGATAAAAATGTCCCTATTCCTATTTCCGTAATACTATCAGGAAGAATGACTTTTTTCAGATCAGAACAGAACTTAAACACGTCTTCACCAATAGATAATACACCTTCAGGAATTTCTATGGATCCAAGACTTTCACAGTGCATAAATGCCTCACTTTTGATCTCCCTTAAACTATCAGGGAGATCAACGCTTTTTAATTTCTTACACATTGCAAATGTTTCCGTCCCTATCGTTTCGATCTCACCCTGAATAGATACGGTTTCGAGATTCTCACAGCCCCTAAAAGCTGCATTACCAATAGTTTTTACACTATCAGGGATAGTTACGGTCACAAGATTCTCACAGCTACCGAAAGCTAAATCACCAATGGCTTTTATATTATCAGGAATAATTGCCTTTTTTAGGTTTTTGCATCCCATAAAGCAACCATCACTCAATACTGTAAGAGGCACACCTTTGACTGTTTCGGGAAGTATCAGCTCCTCTTTACTATAGCTTCTGGCAAAATCCAACTCTGCATGATCGCTGTAGATCTTAAACTCAAAACGCTCATCATACGTATAGCCCTCATCAGGCACGCTGAATCTTTCAAAGTCATCACTTTCAGCCGCATTGATAATGTCTGGTGAATAATCGTTTACTATCTGCATTGCCCCAAATGAGATAGTAAGTGCCGTAACAAAAGATAAGATTTTTTTGATTTTCATTTTTTTACTCCTTTTATATCATTAGTCTTTCGACTTATACGGAATTATACCACAAAAATAACGCCTGTACAATATCCTGCGGTCAAAATTTACATTCCTGTAATATTCAATCAATAATTAATACAAAATGCTGTCAAACTATCAACTTATTCTATTTCAATAGCTTTTTAACTATGTTTAAGTTGATTCGCCATGCCCTGCGTCAAGGACGATTATCGGCTTCTCGTTATCAAGGTCTGTCAGTGCTGTCGGCAAAGCGCCGTTCTCTGCCCTTTCGGCGATACGCGATGCTCCGTACAGCGTAAACAGCGCACAGCCGCAAAGCAGAGCTCTGAGGTTTTATCTTGTTCTCCTTTTTTCGATATTTGGTCAGTGAATTATATGAGAAAATCACACTATATATGCCAAAACTCCGACCAACCGGTCGGAGTTTTAAATATTAAGTCAAAGAAGGAATAAGTCCTAAAAGATACTGCTGAATACGAAGCGCATCATTTACAGTAAGACCGTCTCCGTCAGAATCAGCATATCCAAATCCGCTTACAGTAATATGCTTGGGATCCGTACCTTCTATACCATACTTATTTGGATTTGCAAGTGCCTGCATTATCAATACAACGTCTGACATATCTATCTCTCCGTCGCCGTTAGCGTCGCCCTTAACTCCGGGTGCAACGTTATATGTTGTAATTTTAAGAGCATCAGGAGTTCCAAATGCCTTTGTTATGGTATCGTTTATTGCTTCACTTACAAAGATAAACGCCCATTTTTCATTTTCATCAGGTAAATACGAGAATGAAACCACTCCGTCGCCGTTAGCAGTCCGCTGGTCAAAGAACCTTACATTCTCTCTGTCAAGAAGCTCATCAGTAGAACCGTTGACTGTTTTGTCGTCATTTACTGCAATAAATACGCACTCTGAATCTGGTACTACCTGTGTTGTCACTACTGCTGCCGTGGTTGTGGTTGTTTTTACAAAAGTTGAAGTAACTGCAGTTGTTGTTTTTACCGTTGTTATAGGCTTAGGAGTTACAGTATCAGGAGTTTCCGGATCTAAAGGAACAAATTTCAGATTATAACTCGAGTTGTTAATTACATACTTATGAGCTGTTGAATTCATATAACCATATACTACAGTGTTTTCCGGAACAAAAGAAGCGCCTAATATACAATCACGATTGCGAATAACTATTTTTCTTAGCGGTGTGTTATTAAAAGCCCATGTACCGATGTTTTCTACTGTATAAGGCACATAAACCGAAATAACAGATGAACCATTAAATGCGCTCTTTCCGATATTGAGCAATCCTTGATTCAGTTCAATTTCTTCAAGCTTTTTACAATTGGCAAATGCTCTGTCATCAATTAATTCAAGACTTGACGGCATATTTATCTCAGAAAGATTAATGCAACCGTAAAATGCGTCTTTGCCTATTGTTTTAAATAAAGATAACTCAACTTTTTGGATATACTCATTATTATAAGCAAACTTATCTATAATAAATTCACCATTATCGCCATTAAAACATAATTCTTCCACAGGCGATTTTCTTATACTGTTATCTGCAAATTTAAAATTGTTTAAATTGAAACCGTATAAAACCTCCTCATTTGTCTCATCTTCTTTTAACATACAATTTGTTTTCACGCCTGACCCGATTATCGCTTTTTTGATTTCCTTAGTTTTTGATAATTCTTGAAGAATAGTAGCTTTTATATATCCATTTCCTTCAAATCTTACTTCTCCATTCTCATCAATTATATATTTAACTTTTTTGGCTTTTGAATATTTATCAGCTATTTCTTCTGTAAAATAAACATATCTTGAATTAGGTTCAAGTTCATTTTTACTAAAATAATCAACATAAAAATTTGAAAGCGGAACTTTTATCTGTCCATTACTTGTATTCTTTACTATACAACGATTCTCCTTATCAAATTTATCACCTTTAGATAAATCAAATATAAGCACTTTTGATTTAGATGGATCAATTCCACAGTAAAACTCTTTAGGAGTTTCGGGGGCCACGTTATTGATTATAATATCAAACGAATTCGGTTTCTTTAATTTATTATCAAAATACTTTCCTACAGCAACATAACCTTTATTGCCTTTTTCATCCTGAGCCATAACAACTGTCATTTCATCTTTCAATATTTCATCCTTTATCCATGCTTCTGCTTGTCCTTCATCATTTGTTTTGATTATTTGACCTTTATCATCTTCAATGTACATATAGCCTGTATCATCAGTTTTTATAGAAAGCATAGCGTTTTTTGCAGGCTTTCCTTTTGTTCCCTTATCCTCTCCCATATCATATACATTGAGAATTATTCTATGGCTTTTATTCGGACATTCACCTTTATGAACTCCCTCTTCATTTATATAGAATTGAAGAGGGGCAGATTCCCAAATAGGAACATGTATTATCCATTCAACGCCTAAGTCATCTACACCAAATATTTCTATACAAAATACTATATCCAATTCAATAAAAAATGATATTTTTACATCACAACAAGCTTCGCAATCGTGTCGTTCATATGGTTCTTCTTTTGTTATATTAACATTTTCAGAATCTATATGACCAGTTATTTTTTCGCCTTTTGAAACTTCAGAACCACTCTCTATTTCTGCCCTGATTCCTCCTCGAGGTGATATCTTAAAAATAGTAAATATGGCGACATCAAGCTCAAATGACAGATCTATCGCCAATTCTATTGTCACTTTGCCATACATTTTCTTTGTAACAGGATCTGTTATTGAATAATCTATTCCATTTTTAGTGTCACAGTTAAGGTGAAATTCTCTTTCATAGCCTACTACGCCTTCTCCCTGTGCAGTAACCGTAAACTTAGGATAGAAATAAATATTTACAAAACCTGTCAGAAAAACCGGATACCTTGTACCAAATTTTGGAAAGCTCAACAACTCAAAACTAACGCCGATACTGACCTCAACTTCCACTTTTACATCAGCTGTTGCGCTGCAAAATACATCTTTTCCTTTTTCAGCTTCAAAATATAATTCAATATGTCCTTCTTCTTTTAAAGAAACAGTACCATAATCACCTGTAGAATTGCTGTTTATTTCAAAATCGTTTCTATTGTATATGTAATCATCAATTGTAGCGGATAATTCCGATTTAATCGTTGGTAATTTTAATAAATACGGATCATCAGAATCTGAATTCGGTGAAAAAGGCTGTGGTAATTGCTCTCT
Source organism: Ruminococcus flavefaciens (assembly GCF_900119075.1). GTDB lineage: Bacteria > Bacillota > Clostridia > Oscillospirales > Ruminococcaceae > Ruminococcus > Ruminococcus flavefaciens_Q. The sequence goes on along the minus strand of NZ_FPIP01000009.1, from coordinate 33,340 downwards.
ATGCTCTACCTGCTCCTCATTTGTTGTATCTTTTATATGTTTTTCACCAGTGTATTCATCAGAGTTCACCTTCAAAAATTTAATAAACTCATCAATTTGAACATCTTCATGAGATACAATAGTTTTTTCTCCATCTGACTTTATCTCCTTAACCTTAAACGCTATCATATCAGGAGAACAGGTCACAAATGCTTTATCTCCTTTTTGCAGAGTTGCGATATCAACAGCATTTTCAAATATATAATTTCCGTTCTCATCTTCGCCTATGTAAATATCAGTTGAATCTGTGGGAGTTATTTTATTTACCCCCTCCTGAAGAACAACAAAATTATTATTGTTTTTTTCGTCTAAATTTACAATATCATTTTCTTCAAAATTTTCTGTAGTTTTATTTAGTATTTCCTGCATCTGGAAAGTACACTTATTGTAAACAAATGGATCCGTCAACGGATTAAGGAACTGACTGTCTACCATAAACACCTTTATAAGGAAATAATCCGGAAGAACAGACGGAGCATACACTTCTGCAAAGCCATTGCTGTCTGCCTTCAATTCCTTAGTAACAGAAGTAATAAGCTCTGTACCTTCGTCGTTATAAAAACCAACAAAAAGAGTACAGTCGTTTTTAGCGCGATAACCGACTTCAACAGACTTTACATTCTCATCATACTCAAGCTTATAAATAGCATAGTCAGAATTAAGAATTCCCTGTTTTTTCTCAGCAGACTCACTTATCTCGTCTGAAAGCATTGACCCGAACAATCCTTCGTATTGTATTCCCGAGTCATTTGTTTCTGTTTTCATTTCTATCAAGGAATCAGTTTCTGCATACGAACTAAAACTTGACAATGATAATGCCGACAGCGTCATTATCGAAGACATAAAAAAAGCTATTATTTTTTTGATTTTCATTATTTTCCTCCTATAATTAAATTGATAAAATAATTATAGTATATTGCCCGATACTTGTCAACAATTTTATTACTAATACACACTTTTTTCATTCTTTTGCACTACATACGGAATCTTTCTATCATTGTATTTATTACTTTTTTGAACTATTTTTAAGCTCGTCTGACACATATAAAACAACTAAAGATAAAAAGCTCCCACTCAGGGAGCTTTCAGTGCTAATTATGAACTATGTTTAAGTTGATTCGCCATGTGGCGAATCAACTTAAATCAAGTCGTATTTATGGCTTAAAATAGCCGTTTGTACATATATTATATCACGTATTTTTTATTTGTCAAGAGCAAAAAACCATAGAGCTAAAAACTCTATGGCATTAGTTTTAAAGGACTTCCTTCAAGACTGCACACCCTGATATATACATAAAAAACAACGGTATGCCGCATTACAGCATACCGTTATAATTTCCAGTGAATATGTATCTCGCGCTCGCCGTTCTCACTGCTCTCCCCTATCTCGACATAGTCAATGAATTCGTCGGCGATATTACGGTCAAGCTTGTCAAAATGAGTATACTTTTCTATTATAGACCTCTGTCCTTCGGTATTCCTGATACGTTCACGGCATTCATTTATATGCTTTGCGGTATCGGCTATCCTCGCTGACATCTCATGCTCCTCATCACTGAGATTCTGACGGAACAAGGAGTAATCCTCATCGGAGATAACTCCGTCAAGCTTGTCCTTATACATAGCCAGAAGACGTTTTTCTGCGGAGCTATGACGTTCATTCAGCCTTGCAAGGTCAGCTTCAAGCTGTTTGAGCTGTTCGCTGTAAATATCCCTTAACTGTATCTTATCCGCCTGACAATACTGCTCGACGATACTGTTCAGCTCGTCAAGTATCTTCTTTTCGAGGACAAGTCCGCTTATACTTTTCTTATTTGTACAATTCATAGCTCCTGTCTTGTAGGTTGCGCATTGCAGACCGTAGTACTTAATAGTCTTAGCCTTGTTGTAGTAGACATTGCGCTTCATAGGTCTGCCGCAGACAGCACACTTCACCTTTCCTGACAACGGCGAAAGCTCCTGCGAACGCTTCCCTACTCTGCCATTTGAACGGAGCCGCACCTGTGTCCGCGCCCATGTTTCTGCGTCGATTATAGCTTCATGGGTATTAGGTATCATTATCCAGTCTGCCTGCTCTACCTTTTTGCGCTTCTTGTTCTTGTAGCTGATGTGGTGAGATTTGCCCTGAACGAGAGTGCCTGTATACATCTCATTTGCCAGTATCCTTGCGACAGTGGACTGCGTCCAAAGCCCACGGGAATTACTGGTATCAGCGTTGAGATTGACGTACTTTGAGCCTTTCTGCCGCTTATATTCCGTGGGACTGACGATGCCATCGGAATTAAGCTTCAATACTATCGCTCGGTAACCTGCTCCGCTTATATACATATCGAAGATCTGCCTTACAACAGACGCGGTTTCCTCATCGATGACGAGATGGTGCTTGTCCTCTGCATCAATCATATAACCATATGGAGCAAAAGAGGCTATGAACTGCCCCTGCTCACGCTTATAGGCAAGAGTCCGACGTATCTTCGCGGAGATATCCTTGACATACATTTCGTTGTATGCAGAGGTAAAAAGCCTCATGGTACTGTAGCTCTCGCTGTCAGTATCGGCATTGTCGGCGACTCCAATGAAGCGTATGCCCCACTCAAGGAACTTATCATTGATAAGCTGCTCTATCACCACGGTATCACGGGAAAAACGGGACTGGTCTTTACATAACACTATGTCGATATTACCCTTCTCGCAGTCCCTGAGCATACGGTTAAATTCGGGACGGCTTCGGTCAATGCCGCTGTAGCCATCATCAACATAGATGTCATATATCTCCCAGTCTCGTTCGTGACAGTAGTCGCGAAGCATGGCTTTCTGGTTCTGTATACTTGCACTTGCATCGTTATCTGACTTATCCTTATCCTCTATGGATAAACGACAGTATATAGCCACCTTTGGCATTGACCTCACCTCCTTGTTTCAATAGTTTTGGGTTCAGTTTGTTCTCTTCACCTGACGGTTTACGAGTTTCTCTATCTTCTCTGTGACAGTTTTTTTTAAACGCTCGATATCAGCCGTTTTGAAACTGCTTTTTGTATGTATTTTATCATTCATTTTTATCACCTGCCTTCAAGTGTATTCGAAATAAGCATTATATATGCTTATTATACTTGACCTACTCTGGTAATCAGTATATAATATGTTTAGATGGCAGCGCCCCGAAGGGCGCTTGCCTGTACGGAATCAAGGAATATTGTACTCCGCCTTTAACCTTTTATACATATAAAGGAGTAACAATTATGAAAAAGTCAATTATTATCACACTTGCAGTCACACTTTGCGCACTCACATCATGCGGAAAGGACAATGTCTCTTTCCCCGATGCTGCTACTTCACCAGCCGATAAACCAAACGCAGTAGCTATTTCTGCAGAAATAACAACAGAACTCACCTCTGCTAAACCGTCAGAAACTACTGTCACAAGTGTAACAAATGATACCACTATTGTCTCTGCTGAGACAAATAACAAAGAAGCTCAGGTAACAGACACAAATACTGCTCAGCTTGAAAACGGAACTGCTGAGAATAATACATTTTCCGCAGGAATATCCAACGGGAACGTCTATACCTCAGAATTTGCAGGCATAAAGATTACTATACCCGAAAATGTTCATTTCCTGAACAGTGACGATCTTAATACTCACTATATCATGCCCACAAGATTCATGAGCGAAGTAGAAAAAGAGACCTACTTCACAGGCACACTGGACGCTTCTGCCTGCTATGGCGAGGATATGGAAAATGTAAAGTATGTCGATGTATGGTTCTTTAACACAAAACTCAGATACCCAGATGCCCCCGATATTACCGCAGCAGAATTCATGCAGCGCAATGAGCTGAGCTTCTCGCCTGATATTGAGGCAACTGATATAAGTGCTCCCGAAACTGTTGAACTCTGCGGCAAGAGCTACATCAAAGCAAGCTACACCGTTTTTGATCAGAATCACATAAACTATGTCAGAAGAATTAATGATGATTACATAATGTCGATCAGAGTATCAGGCTTTACCCCTGAAGATTTTGAAAGCAGACTTGAAGCTGCAAACTGATAACTTCAGTTTTTTACAACACTCCAAATAACTGCAATAAATACTGTAAAAGCAAATAAAACAAGCTCACATAAAATATGAAGGCGGCTCTAAAGCCGCCTTCATTCTATTTCACTAAATTATTTTATTCTGGTGAGCCTGCCTTTTTTTACTATAAATACCCTGTCGGAAATTTCCATAAGTGCCTTGTCATTATAGGAATCGGTGTAGAAGCATTCTATTCGTTTATCCCCATATAATGCCTTATACCCTTTGACCTTGTTTTCACCGAAATTGAGATATCTGACCTTCATTTTTACCTCCGTGAACGGATAGCCGCGGTAAGCTTTCAAAGCCGGACATACCGCAAGAATCACTTATCTTCTTCCAGCATTTCAGCTGTTATCTCTGCTGCAGTGCGTACCATTTCGGTGCAGTATTTTACGTACAGTCCATTTGCCCTCGCAAAATTTCTGCCTTCATCGGTAGAAATATCACAGCCGAGTATCTCACGGCAGATATATGAACCATTACGTTTCTTGAACCTCTCAAGTAACTGCAACGCCTTTTCGCTCTCGGCAGCACGGCTTTCAAGGTCATCAATATCGTACTGCCCATACTTCATACCGAGAACCATAAGTGCCCCCGTGCAGGCACCGCAGACCTCCGCCTTGCTCATTCCGCCGCCAAAACAGGCACCGATCTGCAAAGCCTGTTTTTCGCTGATGCCGAACTCCTCCGAAAAAGCGGCAAATACTGCCTGTGAACACTTAAATCCTTTACCGAACAGCTCCACTGCTTTTGAAACGTTATCCATAATGTTATCCTCCCGAATTACGAGTAAATTTCCTATTTCATAAATATTGATGTACCAATAAAATCTTGGATATGATACTTGACAAAATTGAGTTTACGTTTATTATAGTACACATATTCCTATTTGCCAATATGTTTTTTAATTCAGCCTGTCAGATTATGTTGATCAAATACATTATCTTCTTAATTGATATTATCCACCCAATGTGTATTAATTAAATTAAGTGCACTGATAGTCAGTATTTTTTCAGAAGTTACGAGCAGTTAAGAAATAAATATAACTATGCCCAATCCGACCCGAAAATGATATTGTTAGCACGATTTGAATATGGATTTTTTGTTACAAATCCAGCTTATGCAGTAACAATTTTGATATATTTTTGCATATAACATCAATATATTACCTTTTTATCGCCAATTATTGCTGCTTGTTGACCAAAAATTGCTCTTTTGTTCACAAACTCTTTACAATTTGCGGTTGATTAGTGTATATTGTTGTCAAAGGCAATTCACAATTATGTTATATTTTGTATAATAAAATTATGCATTCTGCCTTGATAAAAACAAAAGGCGGGGAAACAAAAAGCACACATTCATTTAATTAATTTTATTTGGGAGGTACTTATGAAAAAGCACTTTATTGTCGGGGAAACAATAAAACGTTTTCTCAGAATCGGCACATCTCTTGCACTTTCGATTTCTACACTAAGCCTGCTTCCCCCTGCACCGAGGCAGAGTTCAGCAGCCGACACCATCAAGATCATGCCTCTGGGCGATTCTATCACATACGGTATGGCTGACGAGGGCGGCTACAGAAAGTATCTCAGCTGCTTTCTGCAGCAAAAGGGCTACACAAATGTTGATCTCGTAGGACCTGAGGGAAAGGACAGCGCTTCCTTCAATTACAACGGTCAGAGTGTCAAGTACGACGACAATCACGCAGGATACAGCGGCTATACCATAACCAACCTGCCGGGCGGCTGGTTCGGTCAGCTCAACGGTATCCTTGAGACAATGCAGGGCGGAGATTATATAAAAAAGTACTCTCCCGATATAATACTTCTTCAGATAGGTACAAACGATGTTTCAAACGGTCATCTTGACGGCTCTGAGGAACGTCTGCACAAGCTCCTCGACTATCTTAGAGAAAATATGCCGTCAGACGGAAAGATTTTCCTGACTACTATCCCCGACTTAGGCAATTCAGGCTGGGGCGGCAATTCAAACGGCGATATTGCAAAATACAATGAGCTCATAAAAAAAGTTGCAAATGACTACAGCAGCAAAAACGTTATTTACGCCGATATCCACAGCGTAATAGATGCTTCAAAGGACCTTGCGGACGGAGTTCACCCCAACGCAGGCGGCTATGAGAAGATGGGCAAATACTGGCTCGAACAGATCGAGGGCTATTTAAAAGCCTCTGATGATCAGCAGCAGACACAGCCAGCTCAGCCTGCAACGCAGGGTAACAGCAGTCCAGAGTTTATTTACGGAGACCTCAACGGCGATAAGATGATATCTTCCTTTGATGAAGTTATCATGCGAAAGGGACTCATAAACGGCTTCCAGGATAATAACATAAAGAAAGCCGCTGACATAGATCAGAATGGCAAGGCAGAAGTAGCAGACCTTGTCCAGCTCCGGAGCTTTATAATCGGTAAGATAAAAGAGTTCACCGTGGCCGAAAAAACTGTCACAGAAAAGCCTGTTTTTGAAAAGAGCTACAACTTCCCCGCTGTAAATCAGCTGAAAAGCTCAAAGGATATTCCCGATCCTTTCATATTTATGGACGGTTCAAAGGTAGAATCCACCGACGACTGGTGGAAGCGTCAGAGCGAGATCAGCTGTATGTATGAGTATTATATGTACGGCAAATGGATAGACGGCTCCGATGATGAAACTACCTATAGCATAAGCGGAAACACCATGACTGTCAACGTTAAGCGCAAGAGCACAGGCAAGACAGCTTCATTCAAGGCAGTTATAAATCTTCCTAAGAATGTCCGCCATGAGGGCGGAGCTCCTGTTATCCTTGGTATGCACAAGGGTATTTCTGAAAGCACCGCTACTTCAAACGGCTATGCAGTTATAACCTACGACAGTGACGGAATGTTCAGCGCTCCGGGAACTGCACAGGATAACAACCAGCACAAGGGTGCTTTCTATGATCTCTATCCTTACGGTAACAGCTGGGATCAGCAGACAGGCGATCTTATGGCATGGTCATGGGGAATCAGCAGAATACTCGACGCTCTTTACAATGGAGCAGCAAAGGAGCTGAACATCAATCCTGACAGCTCTATCGTTACAGGAGTTTCAAGATACGGCAAGGCAGCTTCTGTATGCGGAGCATTCGATACACGTATCAAGATGTGTGCTCCCTCATGCTCGGGTGCAGGCGGTCTGGCACTGTATCGCTACAGCTCAGTGGGAAAGACCTATGACTTCTCCAGCAAGGGCGGTTCTTCATCTTATACATATAAGGAAAACGAGCCTCTCGGAAGCCTACAGGCTTCGGGCGAGCAGGGCTGGTTCAACGGAAGATTCATGGAGTTCAAAAACGCCGAGCAGTTCCCGATGGATCAGCATATGCTGGGCTCTCTCTGCTGTGATCCTGACAGGTATCTGTTTATAATCGGCTCATGCGAAAGCGAGGACTGGGTAAATGCTCCGTCAGTATGGATGGCTTACCTCGGTATGAAGCACGTGTGGGATTATGTTGGGCTCAGCGATCATCTTGCTATAAATATCCATAAATCAGGTCACGCAGTCATAGCAGAAGACGTCGAGAAAATGGTACAGTATTTCGACTATCATGTATACGGAATACAGCCGAAAATGAACCTTGAAGAGCTTCAGACCTCTGTATTTGCTCTTCCAAAGAATAAAGACTCATTTGCAGATACATTTGCTTCAAAGTGGCTTTACTGATCCATACACATCAATAGCTGATGTTATAATTCTTTTCCGATGTTGATCTGTGCAGTGCATCTGCACATAGCACTGCACAGATTGATATAATTTCTAAAATAAATTGTAAGGGACAAATCAGAACAGAAAAACGTATTTTAGCATTACAACAAGGCAGTCCGTTGGATTGCCTTATTCTATGCATATATTCTTCCAAGAAAGGTATTGACACATTGCAGAAATTATGATAATCTGTTATTACTGAATTGCCGTGTAACAGGAGGTCCATTATGAAAAATAGACTTTTGACTCGCTTTATATCATTAATAACAAGTCTTGCACTGGTCTTATCGCTTTATTATTGCTTTCCCGACAGCATCATAAAAGCAAATTCAACAGATCTCACCGAAGCAGAAAGTGTCGCTGATACGTCTGATACGATATCAGATAATCCCTTTGACAAACAGGACGACATGGAAGTCCCCTACGACAGAACTCGCTGGGTACAGCCGAAGGATTGGAATACTCCGAAGATAGATCCCAGGGATTATGATGGCGGCATTATGCTCTATTTCGATAAGATAGGACTTGACCCCGAATATGCAAAGGGCAAGGTCCAGCGAGTTTATTTCAGTATTACAGGCGCAACGGAACCGGTCAGCTACATCAAGTTCCACGTTTTTTATGACACTCGTCTGACTGTCAAAGAAAACTCAGCAGGTAAGTTCATAACACCAGGCAAAGGATTAAACGGCTTCACTACAGGCTCGGCAAAGATCGAAGACGGACAGCTGGCATTCTATGCATATGCCGAGGATACTCTGCTGAATCACAGCTGTTTATTCACCATTGATTTTATAGTTCCCGAAAATGCTGAGCAGGGTGAAGTCTATCCCATAGGCTTGGCGTATACAGACGACGGCATAGTAGCTGATACCTTTATAAACAGTCATAAGGACGAGGCAGGAAAACTTCAGATGACCTATGTATTCACTAAGGGTATATACAACGGCTACATCAGGATACTCGGCGAGAAAAAAACTACGACAACAACGCCAACCACTACAACTACTGTCACAACAAAGGCTAACCCTGATGAAACTACTGAGTATAAGCTTGGCGACGTAAATAATGACAGGGTGATAAATGCGGTTGACGCTTCTGAGGTCCTGACATACTACGCCATGACCTCCACCAATAAGAATGGCGACCTCGATGCGAATCAGAAGCTTGCCGCAGACGTTGACCGCAACGGCAGTATCAATGCTGTGGACGCTTCCAATATTCTTTCGTACTACGCATATGTATCGACTACAAAAGAAACTCCGATGTCAATGGAAGAATTCATTAAAAAGAAATAAGAAAAAACTAATTTGACGACCGCCCTTCATGGGCGGTTATGCTTTATGTATTTACATTATATCGGTACAGACCTAATTCGTAATAAGAGCCTTGCCCCGTTTGGGGCAGGGCTTACTTTTATGCTTCAACTATCATAAGAAAAAAGTCCACACATTTCGACTGTGAGAGCCTTATTGTATTTATTCAGATAAACACATTAACGTGAATATCACGCCAACTTAGTATCCTACGCTTCGTAGACTTTGCGTAAAGGTATTCTTTAGCATCGTCCAGATTCAGCGTAAAATAGCCAATCTGAGTATATTTCCGAATTACTTATTTTCGCTGATTGCAGCCTGAGCAGCCCTCCACCAACGCAGGCGCATAAGATGCCCCGAAAAGCTCGATTTTATGGGCTTTTTTGTTGCCATCCACATTGCACGTTTTCGGAGTTTTGTCATCGTCCGAGAAGTGCAGATACCAATCGAAGGAGTTCTCATTCACCACTATTTTTTCTACAAATGCTTCGATAACTGCCTCGGGTATATCCTCATCGGAGTCAAAATTAGTGTACCGTTCAAGAGCATATCTCAACAGAGTGATACGCTCGTTGTAGTCGGGAACATCACTTGTCTCTGTGACTTTCTCCGTGGGCGAAAGCTCGCATATCTGCTCCTGCAAAGAAGCTATCTGCGCATCGACTTCTGACTTCATGTTCATGAACTGCTCTTTGGTTATCTCATCGTCAGCCCTCATGGAAATGAGTTTGTTCAGACGCTTTTCCAGCTTGTCAAGTTCTGCCTTTTTCTGTGCGATGAGTTCGGTATTATCCTCAACGACCTCTTCATCGTCGATATGCTTTTCAAGCATCTCCTCGGCGATATCAAGTATCCTGTCAGTGTTCCTCAGAAACTCACGGAACAGGTTCTTCGCCATGAAATGTAACTTCCAACCCGGTATCATCTGCGAGGTGCAGATACCGTCCGTGGGCAGTCCCTTTTTCAGCCTTGTCCGTATAGTGCCGTTGCGTATCTGCGAGTAGCACATATACCCGTACTGCGTACCCTTTGATGTGGTGTGCCATACCTTGCGGTTGAATGTGCATCCGCAGGAGCATACCAACAGCCTGCACCATACGTCCGAAACGGGCTTCTTGCCCTTTTCCTTGCGTCCTGTCTTATTGGCAGGATTTTTCAGCCTTTTACTTTCCATTATCTCTTGCACACTGTTGAATTCCTCCAGCGTAACGATAGGTTCGTGTCTGCCATCAACTCGCAGACGATCTATCTCACCGAAATTGTTGATCTTCTTCTGTTCAAGAAAGTCGGGAGTGAACTGCTTGTGGTACTCCAGTATGCCTGCGTAGAACGGGTTCTTGAGTATCTTGCTGATGTTGGATTCGTACCACCTGGTCTTGCCCATAGCAGTGAGTACACCCTCTTTTTCAAGCTCAAACTGTATCTGCCTGACGCCCATACCGTCCAGATACCAGTCGTATATCTTCCGCACCGTCTTAGCCTGTTCGGGATCAATAACAAGTTCTTTCCCGACCCTGTTGTACCCGAGGATATTTCCGTTGCCGTAATATACGCCGTTCTCCATAGATGTCTGCTGTCCGCTTTTCACACGGATAGAAGTCTTTCGGCTCTCGTCCTGTGCAAGCGTTGCCATTATGGTCAGACGAAGCTCACCGTCACCGTCAAAAGTCCTGATGTTGTCGTTGATGAAGAACACCTCCACACCCAGCCTTTTCAGGTCACGGGTGTATTGCAGAGTGTCCACCGTGTTTCGTGCAAAACGTGAAACCTCACGTGTCAGTATCAGATTGAAGTCGCCGTTCTTTGCATCGTTTAGCATCTGCATGAACTGCGGACGTTTCTTCGCCGATGTTCCCGTGATACCCTCGTCAACATAACTGCGCACAAGCGTCCATTCGGGATGCTGTTCCAATAGCGGCTTGTACCAGTCCAGCTGATTTTCCAGAGCCGAAAGCTGAGCCTCATGCTCGGTGGAAACTCTTGCGTAGATGACCACATTCTTCGGCACAGCCACAGCATTATATCCGTACATCATACCGCCTCCTTATCTTCTGCGTTTGGTATAGTATAGCGCGCATCAGCAACCTTGTCAAGGCCTTTGCCGTAATACTCGTTGCAGATATTGCGGTAAACGTGTTTGGGTATCTCACCCTGTTCGTACAGAAGTCCGATGAGCTTCAGTGCTGCCCCGATCTCCTGTTTGGTTGCGTTCTGTGTGACATTCTTTTTATTTTTCTCAGATGTCATTTTGTCACTCCATAGCAGGTACTTCCCCTGCTTTCTATCTTTTATATTTCTGTTTTTCTGCCGAACTCCATCGGCTGATAATATTATAGCGCACAACAATAGTAAAATTCCAGATTCATTGCGCACGAACTTTAGGTCGAATTTCAGTTTTCCCCGGTGTAATTTGCACTGGAAAAATGAAAAAGCATCAAGTATAGCCCTTGATGCTTGAATAGTTTTTATAATGCTTTCTCCAGTTTCAGCAGCTCTATCTTCTTGTTAAGACCACCTGCGTATCCAGTCAAACTTCCGTCTGCGCCGACCACTCTGTGACACGGGATAATAATCGAGACAGGATTATGTCCCACAGCACTGCCTACTGCCTGGGCGGACATACGCTCCACACCATTTTGCTTTGCGATGATATTTGCTATCTCGCCATAGGTCATGGTTTGTCCGTAGGGTATCGTGAGCAGTATATCATAGACTGCCTTACGGAACGGCGTTGTGTTCAAGTATATAGACGGTGTGAAGTCGGGAATGTTGCCGCTGAAATATATGTCGAGCCAGTTGCAGGTCCGAGTGAATATCGGCAGCTCCGCTTCGGTGCTTTCAGATATGTACTTATGGGAAAAGTGTTTCTGCCCGTCGAACCATAAGCCTGTGAGTGATTCGCCGTTGCTGGCGAGTGTGATAATACCGAGCGGAGAAGTGTAATTATAAATATATGTCATATGCTATTTATTCTACTTCAAATACATAAAGAGGATATAAGTAATCTTCATTTTTATCGTCTGTTATCCAGTACATTCCTTCTTCAATCCAGTTACATACATATATCTTTCCGAATGTCAAAGGAAACAGAGAATTATTACCGATGTATCGTAATTTTCGATTGTTCAGATACTGATTTTTATCACTTTGAAAAGTGTATCGCCTGCCGCAACCATAGCATACAAATGTTACAATGGTAGTCAGAGGTTCATCGCTATAAACATGAATCGCATTTGAGTGGCAGAACAAGCATTCACCTGGATCACCATACTGTAAATAGTGCCGCATACTTTTTATCCACGGATCACGTTCTCTCCTCATTTGAAACCAAGCCGCAGTCGCATTCTCATTTGGCTCAAAACCGATTCCATTTGCACACTCTCTTCTAAATTCAAACAAGTAATTTTCATAAGCATGATTTCCATTTGGATAAGCATCGCAAGTAGGTAACCAACCATCTTTTAATTCAGAATGACGATGCTTGCAAAAATAGCTGCAATATTCAACACTGATGGATTTACTCATATGCTCACCTGCTTTTAAGCTTTTCCATATTATATCACATTACCTCTGATAAGGCAATATCTGCATTGAAAAACTTGCCACAAAAGATAACCAAGCTTTCCCAGCAAGCTCGGTATCTCCGCATTACAATTTTGGAAAATTGAATGCTGCGATACATAGCTTGCAAGAGGTTTCCCCCCCTTGGAACCCGAACATCAAAAAGAAAAAAACGACCGAGCTAAACAGTCCAGAAGAAAACAAAAATTTAATCTCAGATTCACACCCAGCAAGCTCGGTGTATTGTGTCCACAAGAACTGTGAAAACAATACACGATGCTTGCTGAGGGAAACTTCCCCATACCCCTGAGTAAACAAGAGCAAAAAATTAGAACAATCAGTCAGAAACAGTCAGAAAAAATATGATGCCTACAAGGCCAAAAATCACACCCAGCAAGCTCTGCACATTGTAATACAGAAACCTGTGAGAACAATGTGTGGGAAGTGCTTGTGACTGTCCCAATTCTTCCTTTAACAAGAACGAAAAAAGGACAGGAAAAAGCAATTCCTGTCCCTGATTGATCTTTTTCTATTGTCACTGAAATATTGTCCCCTTAAACCGTTTGCTGATAGCTGTCAGAGCACCCGATTTCCTGCGCTATCAATCAATATGGATCTCAGTTAACAGTTTACAATCTTTCGGCAACGTATCACTAACATCAATTATATCTCCGAGCCATTCTCCGATATCACATCTTCTGCCGCCGTATGCCATAAGAACAGGAAGCGGATCTGCATGATCTAATTTGCTGTTATCACTCAGAAGGATCTTTGTTCCTTCATGCGAATAGCATACCTTCTTCGTGTGGTTGATGATATACTTGAACGATTTGCCGTTTCTGAGAAATAAACCTCTGTATGGATCGTTGATATCTACACCATAAACATTTGGACTGATCGGAGGATCTGATCTCACAACATTGAGATAAAAAGCTATTTCATCACGGACAGATTCTTCCGCTGACTTGAAAAGACCACTTACATTCCGGTATGTTTCATAAACATTGTCGAACAAGTAGCCTGAAATGTCGCTTTCTGCCTGATGTTTTACCAGAATATCAAGCACCTCATTTGACACTTCATCAAGAGCGTGGCATTCGTCTCCGAGGAATACCAGACGGTCGCCTTTCCACTCAGCCGAGAGGAGTTCCCACAGGGCACGAAGCAAAGCATTGTCTGCATTCATTGACTCATGGAGTTTGTTCCCAAGATCAAAATCAGCAGGACATAAGTATTCTTTCTTATCGACATTCACCCAGCAGTAATATTGTCCCATAGCATTTCACCTCACAATCAATGTGCTGTAGTTTATAATATAATATCACATAGCGGGGAAAAAGTCAATCGCCATTACAGCGCATTGCACTGGGAAAAATCCACATTTTGCTGCGCATTTCACAAGAATTATTACAATCCTTCCACAACGCTGGACTCCGGTAGTTTTATCGGATATAATGGATTCAAAATAATACTTCTGGAGGTACACAGCTATGTTGAAAACACCTGAATTGGCAATGCCGATAACAAACGAAGTCACTACTGTCTGCAATGGTAAGCGTGAGGTCTGGACAAACTATGAGGAAGCGAAGACGTATTTTCTTGGACTAATGATGTCTACTGACGGCGAGGAACATGAACGTGCCGAGTGCGTTTATATTCAGCTTATGCACGGACTTGATGAGTGTTCAGATGAGGACTGAAAGGAGCTTTGATATGCTGAATAGAATTATGATGACAGGACGTATCACTACCGATTTGAACATTCTAACCGAGGAGGATTACAGCTACTGCAAATTCAGCATCGCAGTAGACCAGCCAAAACGCAACAGTGTTGATACGGTCGAGACAGATATATTCACCTGCCTCGCCTTTGACGAAAATGCTAAGTCGGTTAGTTTCCTTTACTCAAAGGGCGGACAGATAACCTTTGTTGGTTCGCTCAGGAAAGCTCCTGATAATACCGCTGTTATCATCGTTGAGGAACTGCACTTTCAAAACAAGTTTGCTATCAAGGTAGACGTTGATTCAGGGCAGCTTTTCTGACGAAACAGACGATCTACTAACATATAGCTGAAACAAGGCTCTCAGAGTGTTCTGGGGGCCTTGCTTCATATGGAGATTTTACTGAAACAACTGGAATTATAGCTTTTTATTCATTGACATACGGTATGTAAAATGGTATAATTTAAACAAATAATAGCTTTTGCTTTGGGAGCGTGATAAAATGAGAGCAGTACATAACAAACTCGTCCGTGACAACATACCAGAGATCATCAAACAGGCTGGCAAAATACCCGTAACTCACACACTTCCCGATGACGAATATCTCTCCGAGCTTGACAAAAAGCTGAACGAAGAATGTTCCGAGTATCAGGCTGACAAGAACATAGAAGAACTGGCTGATATGCTGGAAGTTATGTATGCTATCGCCGAAGCAAGAGGATGGTCGGTATCTGAGCTTGAAGCTGTCCGTAAGTCTAAGGCTGAAAAGCGTGGTGGCTTCAAAAAGAAAATATACCTTGAGTATGTGGAGGACGGAAATGAGTGAAAAACTTGTAACGCCAAGTGGGAGCGCTCCCGAAAACCTGTTCATAGAACTTTTCTCCGATGCTTTCGGTGCAGAAAAAGCGGCGTTTCTTTATCCGCAGTACCACTTCACCGACATTTATCAGAATGACCGTTATGCCGATTTCTTCCTTGAAAACGGCGGAAAGCGTATCGCTATCGAGATCGACGATGAAGCAAGTCATAACCCGTCGGTCGTGTCACGCAACAAGTTCTATGACGACCTGCTCAAACAGAACAGCATGATCTTCAAAGGCTGGGACGTTTACCGTTGGGCAGTGCGACAACTACAGGTACAGCCCGATACTGTCAAGGACGAACTGCGTATATTTCTCGGTTCGCACCCGCTGTTCCGTGAGATAGCAGATTATCTTCCCACACAGCGTGCCAAGACGATCAATGCCGAGAATTTGCAGCTGAAAGAGCATCAGCTTGCAGCTTTGAAGTCTCTTGAAAAAATGCGTGAACGTCATGAAACTATCGCACTTCTTTATCATGCAACAGGAACGGGAAAGACCGTTACCGCAGTCAGCGATGCAAAGCGGTTCGGCAAACGCACACTGTTCCTCGCACATACGATAGAGCTTGTAAATCAGGCTTATGAGACTTTCAAAAGTTTGTGGGAGGGCGTTTCTGTTGGCAAGTTCGGAGATGCTGTCAAGGAGAAGGACGCTTTTATCGTCTGCGGAAGTATCCAGAGTGTTGCACTGAACCTTGATTGTTTCAAGGACGACGATTTTGACTATCTGATAATCGACGAAGCACACCACGCTTCTGCCGACACATACCAGAAAGTGCTGGCATATTTCAAGCCGAAATTCACGTTGGGACTTACCGCTACTCCCGAACGTGCTGACGATAAGGACATCATAGAAATATTCAAGAATACCGCACATAAACTTGATATACAAACTGCCGTTGAGATAGGCGAGCTGGTGCCGGTGCGCTGTATCCGAATACATACAAATATCGACCTGACAAAGGTGCGCTTCAACAGCGTTCAGTATAATATCCGTGACCTCGAAAGCAAGATATTCGTTCCGGAGCGAAATACGCTGATCGTGGATACTTTCATGGAGTATGTCAGCGATAAGCGCACTGTCATTTTCTGTGCAAGTGTAAAGCACGCCGAGCAGATAGCGGAAATGATAAGGGAGCGAGGAGTTACTGCCGCCGCAGTCAGCGGAAATATGAAGTCCTCAGAACGCAAAGAGATGCTTGCAAAGTTTCAGAAGGGCGAGATCAAGGCTATGTGTGCCTGTGATCTTCTCAATGAAGGCTGGGACTGTCCCGAAACAGAAGTGCTTTTCATGGCTCGTCCCACTATGTCTAAGGTGCTGTACACTCAGCAGTTAGGTCGTGGCATGAGACTTGCAGACGGCAAGGATTTTCTCATGGTATTTGACTTCGTGGACAACGCAAGCCAGTACAATATGCCCTATTCTCTGCACAGATTATTCAAGCTGAAAAAGTATCGACCCGGACAGACAGTTCTCGGAAAAGACCGTGCTGCCGATGAAGCATTATACGAACGAGGCGAAAAGCCGGAAGCGTTGATAGACTATCCCGTGAGTGTGACCGACTACGAAGCCGTTGATGTTTTCAACTGGCAGGAAGAAGCTGCTGGAATGATATCTCAGATGGAGTTTATCCGCCGTGTGGACGTGCAGTCCGAAACAGTTGAAAGATATATCCGTGAGGGGAAGATCATCCCCGATCTGATAGTACCCATGAGCGAGCATAAGCAGCTTAAATACTTCACCGAGGAAACGCTCGAAGCTGCCGCAAAAGACAATGGCTGGAAGATTATAAACGACAGCAACCGCAAGGAGCTGTTTATGGAAATGGTCGGGCAGATGGATATGAGCTATTCATATAAGCCTGTCCTGCTGAAAGCGATATTCGCCAATGCAGACAACAAAGGTCGCGTAAAGCTCGATGATATCTCCGCATATTTCCGCAGTTTTTATGAGGAACGCAGAAATTCGGGACTTGTAGTAGAGAAGCCAAACAGCATATTTGCAAAAGGCGGCTTCACCGACAAGGACGCTCAGCGGAATATCCTTTCCAATCCGTTCAAACGCTTTGAAGATATGCAGATGTTGCGTCATACCAAAACTCTCGGCATCATTGAAGTCGAACCGACTGTGTGGAGAAATCTGACAGAGGAGGAAAAGGCGGAGATTCTGGAGATATGTGAGGAAAAGCTGGAGGCATATTACAATAGAATTTCATAAAAATGAATGTTTCAAAAAAGAAGATCAAGACAAGCATCTTTTTGAAAACTTGAATCCAAGCAGATCGAGGAAAATCATTTTTATGCAAGGCAAAAATGTATTGAATGGTATTCTTAAAAACTTTTTTATAGAACAAAACTCCATGCATAGATTTTGCATGGAGTTTTGTTTAATAGTTTGCATTTAATTTAACTACTTTCTTTTGGGATGTCAATAATTGAATTATATATTTCTGAAGTTATTACAAAGTAGCACCTGTTATTCAGAATAAGAATAATTGTATACTACTCAGAATATTCCCTTAAATACTTGAACGGGAACGGTATAACAGTATACTGTTCATTTCTGACAAACTCAACAGACATTAGTGGGAAGAACTTTTTGGTGTCGGGAAGCTCATTGTCAGAATACACTTTTCGTATAACACAGCCATTATATACCGATTGCTGTAAACTGCTTCTTTTGGGACCCACAAAGTAAACCAATGCTTTTTTATTATCCCATGTTTGTTCATAACAGTATCTTATATTGCAGATGTTTTTCAGATAGTATTCCTCTTCATTATCCTTGTTTTTTATTTCAGGATTTATCCTTATACCATAATTTGCATAGATAAACCTGTTCAAAGCTGAACCTGCCTTTTTGTTTTTCCTGATATCAAGGCACGAATTTGCATATCTGTAACTGATTTCATCTTCTGCCGCAAGTTTTTCAAAAATTGAATCAGCATAATCACTATACTCAGGCATCTCTTCTTTAAAAGCAGAAACAGCATCAACGATAGTTTCCTTAGAGAACGGTTTTTGTTCAAGACTTTCAGCTATTGCATTTATATTCGGTAATGTTGTACAGGCAGTTTTCACTATTGCTGAATAGTTGTCATTATCAGTCACCATGATCCCCTCCATCGAATCCGGATATCTGGCATATCTGTTTTTCAAGTCCTCATATACGTTTATAATATGCAGATCGTTATTGTCAAGAAAATCTTTGGTGTTAAACGCTCTGAGATCAAATTCTCCGTCGGGTGAAATGTGTATTATCTTGTATACATATTCCTTGTCCTGCTTTTTAGATCTGATATTATTATCATGCTTGATCTCATCACAGGAAATAAAGGAAACGCTTCTTTCAAAATCAAGACTTTTCCAGTCAAAGCAGGTTATCCTGCTGTTTTTTATATCCTGTTTGATTATCAGCTCCTGAATTATCTTCTTTATGTCAGCAGAAGGATTATTACCTTTTTGTGATAATTCAGAATGTTTGCTTTCTTCTACTACCATATGCTGAACAACTATATCCTTAGAGATATCATTGTGAGGATCTGTGATATTATTGTCTTTATAATAGTCAGCGTCATGTATTATACGGATATTATTCCCTGTGGTCGATAGTTCGCCAAAAGTGGTGCTGATCCCGTAAAATTTGCTGAGTTCATAACTTATTTTTTCGACTATTTTTACAGATTCGATCGTCTTTACTTCATCAGAGATATTAACTTCATTATTCAGCAGTCTACCATAATGCAGGTACAGCTGCTCACCTTTTTCGGTTCGTGCTATCTCATGATCATAGGTATTTTCCAACTCTTCAGATTTCAGCGTGAAATACTTTCCGTATTCATCTTCTATATCTTTTTGGAAACGATACAGTATCCCCAGCTTTGAATGATAAAAATCCTCCTTGGAATTGAAACGAAGAAAGTCAACAGTGTTTTTTGAGTTTTTAAACCCTTTTTGAATATATTCTGTCACATTTTTATCTGATGACAGTTTCTTTCGCAGTTCACCGCTTTTAGGGTCAAATATGAGCCCGGTAGTAGTATCTTTTTCACTCTTTTTTCTGAATGAGCGGACATGCAGTTTGAGGATATTGCCTTTTTCAAATTTGATCTCAATACAATAAAAGCTATCCTTCTTTTTCCATTTAGCCGGTATATAATACAGCTTTCCTGTAGTGTTATTGTATGAGAATATCTCATTCTTCGGTGTTCTTATCGCATTAGCAAAAAGCTGCACCAGTACATTATCATAAAGATAACAATTTTTTCGTTCTTCTTCATTGGTGATATCTATCTTCTGAACACAATTATCTTTAAACCTTTCCTGAATAGCAATTCTAAACGCAGTTTCCTCAACTTTTCCTTTAGTAAATAAAACAAAAGCGACTTTTCCGAAGGTATACTGTACCGATAAGGCTTTGAATTCAGTATTTGGTATATCCAGTATGTTAGATTTCATATAATCATCGGAACTGCCAGATATCCTGAATATATCATAATCATTATCTATTGCACCATTGTTTGTTTCAACAGTATATCTGTTCAAAAGTATACCATGAGCCATTACATATCCTCCTTTATCATATCAAGCATTCTTTTGTCAACATTTCCGTTTTTATCTATAAGACCCGGGATCTCTACGATCCTCCCACCGTGACTTATACAAGGTCTGCTGTTATGTGTGCCGGTCATATTGATTACATATACTCGTTTTCCGCCTATGGCATCAAGTTTAGCAAGTATTTCTGCTCTTGTTTTTTCTTTATCCTGTACATAGGTGTATTTCCAGTTTTTGAAGTCTACATATATATCAGGTGCAAGAAGATAATCAAAAAACTCAAACTTATCAGGATCAGTTATATCAGAAAGCTCGATCCTACGCTCGTTTTTAAGTATAAACTTTCCTGCTGCTTCACCGAGGGCGCCTTTATAGATGTTGTGATACAACACAGGGCTCATAATATACAGGTTCTTCTCAAACTTTACCGCATATCCAGAATCAATAAAGAATTTTTTCAGTGGAGCGTATTTCATGAGCGAAGTAAGTCCCGAATCCTCTTCAGACATTGTCAGTGTAACACGTTCTTTTCCTTCTCCCATGATCTTAGCTCTTTCACTATTCTTAAATCCGACAACATTGCAGGTGAAATCAATTACTACATTATTGAAATCCGAATACTGAGAATAGATGTATCTGTTTATCGCTTCTCCCGATGTGATATATAACTTCCTGATAATTTCATTTCGTACGGCGAGTTCTTTATATGCTGTCGGATATCTGAGTACGGTTTCTCTGATAGCCGCCCAGAGTTCCATGCTTTCCTGTGTCCAGTTCTTTGAAAGCATCTGCCTTATGGTTCTCATTCCATAAGTGGATATCCTTTCAGCAGTATTGAGTACCCTGTCTTCCGATACTGTATACTTTTTGCTGAGCTTTCTGCATTCTTTTGTAATAGCTGCAATTTCGGGTGAAGAACTATATTTTTCAAGCAGCGACACATCAAGCTTTCCCAGCAGAGTATCATCGGCGTACAGGTAAATATCAGGACGTTTCAGATAGGTCCTACACATTCTTCCGACTGCCTGCACTGTAAGCAGTGTAACATAGTTTCTCATACTCTCTGTCTTATACAGCAGGTTACAGTTATTATCATAATTTCCTGAAAACGAATTGAACGCAAGCTTTACCATTCTGTCCGTATTATCATAACTTAACTCGCCGTTATAATACAAGGATTCTGTCTGAAACAGCATCTTCAGAAGTTCTTCCTTTGTTATGTTTCCTTCAGAATAGGTATTTACAGTAAGGTTAGTTATACTGCCAAGATACAGAGCATCAAAATCTGCCGAGAAATGCCTCTTGTCATTATCATTTTCACATTCGCAGAGCTCAACATAACCGCTTTTATCCTTTATCGAATATTGTAAATTCTGCCCTGCACCGATGGTGCTGTACGACGACATAACAAATCTTCGTTCTCCGTTGCTAAGTGCACTGAGAACAGCATCCTTGTCATTATCGAAATTTGCTGTGCGCAATATGCAAATCTCATTATCATTTGCAGTTTTGCCCAGGTCTGAAGCGGCAAGCACGAATAAGCTGCACAGCAGATCTTCATTCATTTTTGCATCAGCTGAAGGCAGCGCATTCTGAAGGCACAACAGTGCTCGGATTTCATTATGTTCAAAGAAGCCATGCATAACCCGAAGGATACTGCAATAGCGCATCTGAGCATAATGATCATCAGTTATATTTGAAATGATATTTGCCGCAAGCTTAGCATTGTCAGATGAAAGAAATTCATCACACTTTTCCTTTATTTCACCGTTGCAGGATGTATTCAATGTCTCAGAATGTATAGTGATCCTGCCATCTGTATATGCTTTGTAATTACGCTTTAATGAATCATCCACACGACGGCTGAGTTCTTCGTCCTGCTTATGATAACGTTCTCCCAACGTTTCTTTAAGGTATGTAAGATCGTAATTTCCGAATACTGTTGGCATATCAGCCGTTGCTGATATCGCAAACACCGTATTTCTTTCACTTATATACCTTATAATCTTTTCGGGTGTATCATAAACTTTGATATAATTTATCTCAGTTGATTCATTGTGTTCATCGCTGTCTTTAAATTCAAATATCTCAAATCCGACTGTATAGTGTGAACGTTCAGGAATAAGAGTTCTTCTGAAAGACGATATCCGACAGCATTCGTTCATAAGGAGTGCCTGATGAGTTTTATTAAGTCCTATCGAGTAAAGAATGGTGCTTATGGCATTTTCTTTGGTAAACTCATCGTATTCATCAGAACGGCCTGAATTTACGATCATACGGTAGCATTCCGCCCATTTGAATACAAGTAAACGAAATCTGGAAAGAAAAGAACGGACATTTCTCAGCAAACTGAAAATGACCAGGTCGTTATTGGTCTTGTTTACTTTATAATCCTCTTTGCTCTCTGTAGTTATCAGTACATTATTGCTTCTTTCATCATAAGCAGAACGGATATATTTTTTCCCTCTTTCAAATACGGTGTGGAAACTGCCATCATTGAACAGATAATTCTGATGTCTGTCAATACTCTCGTTATTCATCTTGTAACTAAGATCCAATCGGAATTCGTGAATTAGTTTTTCACCTGTTTCCATGATCGTGTTTATATCATCCGATAGATGCTCGTCAGAAGATAATGCCATTTGCAGATTTGCTGGTATGCTTTCTATCCTGAAACCATAAAATATTGCCTTGAACAGGTCAAGATAATCATTGGAAACATTTAATGCACATTCGATAAGATGATCTGTTATAACGGCTTTGGTTGCATCAAACTCATCAATGAATACAACAGCGTTTTCCATGAATTCGGCAGTAATAAAATCATAGCTGTGATCGATGATAACAGAATTCTTACTCAAAAACTTCTTCATCGTCATTATAAGTACCTGCTTTATATCTGTAAAAACAGCAGGGTATAATTCTCCTATCCAGCGATATCTGTTCTGTGTTCGTATAGCATCAAGCCGTGCAGTCTTATTATGAAATGTCTGCTTAAGATGTGTTTGTAATTCATGCCTGAATAATGATTCGCTTTCTATAAGTTCCTTTTCAACAGAGTCTATGTATTCTTTATCGAACGTATTATTTTTCCTGAGTTTGCTGAGCTTTTCGGCTGTTCTAAGTGTTTTGTGATACGCTGGGGTCTTAAAGACTTCCGGTACTTCTAATTCCGGGAGTATATCCATTACCTGATCAAGATTTGAACGCAAAATCAGAACATCATCAGAATCAACGAACGATTTTGGCAAATTCTTTTTTAATGATGTCAGATAAATAATTTTTCTGTCATCCGAAGCATCTGCCAGTATATCTCTGATAACTTTTTCAACAGAAAAGCTTTTTCCATATCCGGTTGGAAGTCTACATACATACAGTCCTTTTTCATGCCTGTCTATTATATCCGAAAGATACTTTTTCATCTTTATCTCTCCTTTGATCATATTTTTTTCAATTATAACATAAGCCCAGCATTTATCTCAAGCTAAAGATGTATTAAATTTAACACATCTTTCTTCTAACGCAAATAATATATTGAATTTAATACATTTAGATTGACAGCAAACTTTTCTTATGGTATACTTAATAAAAAAGGAGGGGAGCAATTTGGCTGGAAAAAGAAAATCAAGACAAAGAATAATAGCTATCATGCAGTATCTTCGTGAATTTGGTGAAGACGGACAAAAAATAGATATAGCTCATTTACAGGATTACCTACAGGAACTGTCATCAAACAGGCAGATAATATATAATGATCTCAAAGCGCTGGAAGAACTCGGGGCAGGTATCGAACATAATAAAAATGGTCACTATATTTACAAACCACAAAGTTTTTCCAGCGGAGAACTCATGCTGCTTGCAGACGTAATATGTTCTTCCAGTTTTCTCAGCGCAAAAAAGGCGGAAGAACTCATCACACACATAAAACAAATGACGAATATGAAAGGATTTGATGACCTTTCTCACGACATAGATGTTGTCTTGCGCAATAAGACCATTAACGAGGAATGTATAAAAAACATAGAATGCATTCATAAAGCAATAAGGGAAAAAAAGAAACTGACATTCAGCTATGCAAAATATGATGAGGCAGGAGAACTATGGTATGCTGTAAAAACAGATGATGACTATAAAAAAGTTTTTCCTGAAACCAATGTACAGCTTCCTCTTGACCCCGGTGAACGTGACGGTATACATACTGTTTCACCATATAAATTGATATGGGATAATTCGCAGTGTTATCTGATCTGCGGGAAAAAATACGAATCAAACGATATAAAAATATTCAATTTCAGGGCTGACAGAATATATGGATTATCTGTTTTAGATGAGGAAAATGATAAACTTGATATGTCAAGCGACTTTTATGATCCAGAAAAAGAGGTTTTGGATGCGGAGAAATATTTAAGATCAATATTTGAAATGTTCGGATCTAAAGATGGTAAGCTTACCACTGTCAACTTTGTAGTGTCCAAAAAACTTAAGGGAGCAATGATAGATAAATTCGGTAAGCAGGTTAATTTCATTGATTACGATGAACATCATCTTAGTTTTATGGTTCCGATTCAGAAATCTGATATTTTCTTTGGTTGGCTGGCAAAATTCCGATATGATGATTTACGAATTGTTTCTCCTTCTAAACTTATTTCTGATTTCAAAGGCCATTTGCAGACCATATTAGATGGATATGAAAAAAATAATTAACCGCCGTTCAGATCAGCCCCTGAACGGCGGTGTTTTTGTTATAAGCAAATCGTCATATAAGGCGGTATGCAAACAATATCCTCCTTGAAACTGAGATTTCGTGGATGTATCACATAGCACTCACCTATACGAGCTTTGTACTTCTCCTTGAAACGTTTGAGCGATTCTATCGAATACTTCTTCCCCGACTTGACTTCGATCGGGAACATTTTGTATTTCAGCTTGCTATTGTTTGATATCAGAAAGTCGATCTCGATGTCGTTGCGGTGTTTCTCAGCATTGTACTGCGTGTAAAAATACAGCTTGTGACCGTTTGCTGTCAGCATCTGAGCGATAGCGTTCTCATAGAGCATACCCTCGTTCATATTCAACTTGTCACCGAGTATTTGCTTGTAGACTTCGTCTTCCAGCAGTTCGTTTTCGTCAAAGGCGTGACTGACGAGCAGTCCCGTGTCGCCAAGATAGCACTTTACATACGATCTGTTCTCGTTGATTGAAAGCCCGACATTCGGGTCATTACACAGGAAACATTCGTTGGAGATCATCGAATCTGACAGCCAGAAGAACGTTTCCTCATACTGGTCTGCCTTGCTCCCTGCTGAAATATCATTGAAAACGACACGTTTTTCGTGCTGAGAGAGCAGACCGGGTATCTGATCGAATATGGTGAGGACTTTGCTCCTGTACTTGCGGCTTATTTTCAAGATCTCACTGCGGTACAGCGAGAGAATGTCACGCTTCTCAATATCAGCCTTGTCAAAATCCTTCCTGCTTTCAAGAAACGCAATAACACTCTGCGGCATACCGCCTACAAGCATATACTGCTTGAACAGGAGCATCGCTTTGTGGTGAAGCTCATTTTCAAGGGGAACTCTATCAGCAAAGCACTTGCGGATATAACCGCATATCTGCTCCTCACCCAAAGCATCGCAGAACTCCTCGAAATCCAGCGGATACATACTCAGATGACGCTCCTCCGAGGGAATGACGATATCCTTGACATTCTCCTTGATAGAAATGAGCGAGCCTGTTTCGATATAGTCGTATCTGCCGTCAGCAACAAGGTACTTGATGCACTCTCTCGCCTTCGGGTACATCTGCACTTCGTCAAAGATGATAAGCGACTCACGCTCATACAACTTCACGCCATAATATATGGATAACAGCATGAAGAACGTATCAAGATCGTTCATGTGCTTCACGAAGTAGTCCTTGACCTCATCGGGACACTTGGCAAAGTCTATGAGGATATAGCTCTTATATTCTTTTTTGCCGAATTCCTCGCATATCGTTGACTTTCCGATACGTCTTGCACCCTCGATAAGAAAGGCTTTTTTACCGTTCAGCTCGTTTTTGAGAGTCAGCAGCTTGTCATACATTTTACGTTTCAGTATCATGATAACGCCTCATTTCCATAATACGCATGTTTTAGTTTGCTTGTAAATTCCTGAATACGCAGGTTTGTGATACACTCTAAATTCAATTATACGCAGGTTTATGATAATTATACTATATGGATGCGAAAAAGTCAAGTGTCAAGTAAAAACGCATTTTACATAAAACGCCCATATTTCACCCCACAAAAAAGCTCTCACAGCCGAAACTGTGAGAGCCTTATTATTAACTATTCTATCGGCTCAGACATAAACGTTTACACGGATGTCACGCCAATTATGGAATTCACGCTTCTCGGACTTAGCTTTGAAGTACATCTCTGCATCGCCCTGAAACAGCGTAAAATCGCCGATTTTGAGATAGTCGTGAATTACTTCTTTTCGTTGATTGCAGCCTGTACTGTAGATAGGGCGCATTAACATTCAAATAAAAAAATGGCTATATATCACCATAAACTCGATATAGAAAAAGTCCTCTGCTTGCTGCGGTCATAATTGCTTACAGCGAAAAGCCTTTCGATGCGGATTCAATATTAATAAGCAATTGAAGGATGATTCGATTGACCTTTTGCTTGTTGTATGGTATAATTAGCCTATATACCGCTTACAAGGGGGGGCGAACCAATGGAACTGCGATTACTGGAATATTTCCTGACGGTAGTCCGTGAGGAGAACATATCAAGAGCCGCCGAGGTACTTCATGTGACACAACCAACACTCAGCCGTCAGATGAAGGAGCTTGAGGACGAGCTTCACACAACGTTATTCATCAGAGGCAAGCGACTCACGCTGACCGATTCGGGCGTTATGCTCCGCAGACGTGCAGAGGAAGTTGTGTCGCTGATGAACAAGATAGACAGTGAGTTCCGTGAACAGGAGGAAATCAGCGGAGTTATCTCCGTAGGCAGCGGCGGACTAAAGGCAGCAAGCGTTCTTCCTGAACTGATAGAGCATTTCCGTGAACGCTATCCGCTTGTGAGTTTTGAGATAATTACAGGAACAGCCGACCTTATTAAGGAAAGGCTTGAACACGGTCTGCTTGACTTCGGGTTCCTGTTGGAGCCGATAGATATAGAGAAGTTCGATTATTTGCGTCTTCCGACTAAGGAAGTATGGGGCGTTCTTCTTCCTGCGAATCATCGACTTTCGACCGAGAAGGCTATCACACGGCAACAACTCAGAGAACTTCCTCTTGTGGTGACGAGCCGTAATGCTCTGCGCGGAGAGATAGAAGAATGGCTTAAATATCCGGTTTCTGAGCTTGATATTGTAGCAACCTTTAATCTGATCGACAATGTAGCACCGCTTGCAGAACGTGGCATTGCCTGTGTTCTGGCAGTTGAGGGAGCAGTGGATATGTTTGATCCTGCACGTTTTGCATTCCGTCCGCTGAAACCAGAACTTTTCATGACATCGGTACTTGCTTGGAAGAAACTGAGCCCATATGCAGGTGCGGCAGGCAAATTCCTTGAATACATCAAAAGTATACATTCCAAGCATACCAAAGTATGAAATATAAGCATTTTACATATTGAGAAATATATGTTATACTGAGTACAGGACATAAACCTGTACTCTTTTGTTTTTTGCGGAGGTGATCGAATGAAGGTGACAATACCCGAAATAACCAATAAGGAGCTTGCAGACTTACTGAAAAGCTCAGGTATGACAGATGAAGAGGTTGAGTCATTCCTCAAACGCTGTGAGAACAACTGTTGCTGTGCCGAAAAGGTTCGTATCCTGCGTAAAACACGAAAAGCTCTGCTCGATACGATACACAAGGAACAGGCTGTGCTTGATAAGCTCGATAACCTCATATGGAACATAGAACACGGAGGTGCTTTATGAATAAGCTGATTTCTATACTTGCATCAACAGTTATCGCTGTATCAGCTATGATGACAACAAGCGGTACGATAAAAACATCAGCAGATGCAGATGCTGTTTCAGCATCGACAGAAAAAACAACATATACGATTCAGGATGTACGAAATTTGCAGGGCTTCATTCTTGCTAAGCCTGTGGAAGAAGATCTGACAGGAAAGCCTTATGATTTGAACGGTGATGACCGCTGGGACGTATATGACCTCTGCCTGATGAGGCGTGAAGTTTTGAAAAATCCGAATACCGCTTATGACAATGATACACTTGTTATCTACTTCTCGCGTACCGGAAACACTGAGAAAATCGCTGAATACCTGATAGACATTACAAATGCAGACAGCTATGTTATCGAGGCGGCTGTGCCTTACAGCGATGCGGACATAAAATATCAGGACGATAACTGCCGCGCCAACAAAGAACAGAACGACAAGTCGGTTCGTCCTGAGATAGCAAACCCGATAGCTTCTATCGACAGCTATGATACTATCTTCCTCGGTTATCCAATTTGGTGGGGACAGGAGCCTCGCATTATTGATACATTCCTTGAAAGTTATGATTTCTCGGATAAGACCGTTATTCCGTTCTGTACATCTGCAAGCAGTGGAATTGCCACAAGTGAGAAAAATATCAAGGCACTTGTGCCAATAGGCAATCAGCTTGAAGGCAGGCGTTTCTCTTCGGGTGCTACAAAAGAAGATGTAAAAGCGTGGTATGACACACTTCCTCTGAACGAAGAAAAGTCTGACAATAAGCTGAAAATATCAGTAAATGGTACGGAGCTTACAGCAACTCTTGAAGATAACAGCTCGGCTCAGGCTTTGACAGAACTTTTGAAGCAAGGCAATATTACCGTAGATATGAGCGATTACGGCAATTTTGAAAAGGTCGGCAATCTTCCTCAAAGTTTACCGAAAAATGATGAAAAGATCACAACAGTACCGGGTGACATTATTCTGTATCAGGGCAACAAGATCACAATATATTACGCCGAGAATACATGGGATTTCACAAAGCTTGGTCACATCAATAATATCACACAGAAAGAACTGAAGGCAATATTGGGCGATGGCGATATTACCGTCACGCTCTCAAATTAAAAAAACGGAGGTAATCACTATGAGTAAAAAATTAGTAGCATATTTCTCAGCAAGCGGCGTTACCGCTAAACTGGCAAAAAATCTCGCAGAAGCAGCAGGGGCAGACATTTATGAGATACGCCCTGAAGAACCATATACAAACGCAGACCTCAACTGGCAGAACAAGAACAGCAGAAGCTCTGTCGAGATGAAAGACAAGTCCTTCCGTCCTTCTATCGCTGATACAGATGCAAATATCGCTGACTATGATACGATCTTCGTAGGTTTCCCGATATGGTGGTATGTAGCACCTACTATTATCAATACATTCCTCGAAGCCTATGATTTTTCGGGAAAGACTATCATTCTATTTGCAACATCCGGCGGAAGCGGAATGGGTAACTCAGCAAAGGAACTTCGCCCCAGCGTGTCCGATAGTGCTGTTATCAAGGACGGCAAGCGTTTCAGTGCAAATGCTTCTGTAAGCGAACTGAAAGAATGGATTAAGTCGCTTGGCATCTGATAAAAGGAGCATACAATGAGTATTATCGTGAATCTCAGATACACTGGCAAAAGCGGCTCTGCGAGAGCCTTTGCAGAGGAGATGACTTCAAGCGGAACAGTTGATGTGATCAGAAATGAGAACGGCAATCTGCGGTATGAATATTATCTTTCATTTGATGATCCGGAAACTGTTCTGCTGATAGATGAATGGACAGATCAGGCGGCTATCGACCGTCACCACGCATCGCCCATGATGCAGAAGATAACAGAGCTTCGGGACAAATACGATCTTCACATGACGGTGGAGCGATATGTCAGTGATGAGGGCGGCATACCTGACAAGGACGAGGAATTCATAAGGAAGTAGGTGTCACAATGACTGAAAAGATAGTGCAGACAGCAGGAAGAGAGACTCTCGGTGAGTTCACTCCCGACTTTGCACATTTCAACGATGATATACTGTTTGGTGAGAATTGGAACAATACCGATATTGACCTGAAGACGCGGACTATTATCACAGTGGTAGCCCTCATGTCTCAGGGCGTGACGGATAATTCTATCCGCTATCATATCCAGAACGCTAAGAATCACGGCGTATCGCAGAGAGAAATGGCAGCAGTCATTACTCACACTGCTTTTTATGCTGGCTGGCCGCACGCATGGGCGGTGTTCAATATTGCAAAGGAAGTCTATGCGGATAACGCTCCTGTCGTTTCCGATAAGGACAAGTTCCAGAACGAGATCATGTTCCCCATAGGCGAGCCGAATCCCTATGGCGATTACTTTGTGGGACAAAGCTATCTTGCGCCTGTTTCCACGGAACAAATACCGATCTACAACGTGACCTTTGAGCCTGCCTGCCGCAATAATTGGCATATCCACCACGCAAAAAGCGGCGGCGGTCAGATGCTGATCTGTGTCGGCGGTCGTGGCTGGTATCAAGAGTATGGCAAGGAAGCGAGAGAATTAAATCCGGGCGATATTGTGAATATCCCTGCCGAGGTCAAGCACTGGCATGGTGCGGCTAAGGACAGTTGGTTTGCACATCTTGCGGTTGAGATTCAGGGCGAGGATTGCAGTACGGAATGGTGCGAAGCTGTATCCGATAAGGATTACAATAAACTGAAATAGAATAATTTAAAGGCAGCCGTAATGGCTGCCTTACTCTTATTGTTATATTCAGATAAACACATTGACGTGAATATCAGAAAACAGCATGCTTTAATTTCTCAAATAGATAAGTAACCTTTTCACGCTACCGTTACATATGTAACCGTTTAAATGAAACTGCCCGTTGAATTATCAGAATAAATATGCTACAATAAGCACATAAGGAACAGGAGTTACCTAAATCGCAAAGGAGGAACTAATATGAACGCTATCGTTATTTATTTTTCAAGAGCAGATGAAAACTATTTCGGAGGTTCGATGAAGTATGTGGAGGTTGGCAACACTGAGATCGCAGTACAGCACATCACCGAACTGACAGGCTATGACAGCTTCAAGCTCGAAATGGTGCAGCCTTACTCCGCTGACTATATGACTTGTATCGAAGAAGCAAAGGCTCATCTGAGAGAAAAAGCTCGCCCCGAGCTGAAAGAGATGCCCGATGTTTCCGGCTATGACACGATCATTCTCGCTTATCCCAACTACTGGGGAACGATGCCGATGGCGGTGTTCACGTTCCTCGATAACGCTGATCTGAACGGCAAGACGGTCTACCCGCTCTGCACCAACGAGGGCAGCGGACTTGGCAAAAGCGTTTCGGACATAAAGAAATATGCAAATGTCGGCGAGGGACTTTCTCTCACGGGCAGTGGCGTAAAAGGCGCAAAGTCCACTATTGAAAAGTGGCTTAAAAACAACAAACTTATCTGAGAAGGTATAATTATGCAGGCTTACATTATCTTGAATGACGGTACGAAAATCCCGCAGTTCGGACTTGGCGTTTATCAGATTCCGGAGGGAGAAGCTACTTATAATGCGGTACTTGACGCGCTGAAAATTGGCGTCCGCCACATCGACACGGCTCACGCTTATCAGAACGAGCGCAGCGTCGGCAAGGCAGTCAGGAACAGCGGCGTTCCCCGTGAAGAAGTGTGGATCACCACAAAGCTCTGGCCGCACGAATACGGCGCGGGCAAGACCGCTGCAGCTATCGACAAGATGCTTGACAGGCTCGGTACCGACTATATCGACCTTCTCCTGCTGCATCAGCAGTTCGGCGATTATCTCGGTGCCTGGAAGGACATGGAGAAGGCTGTTAAGGCAGACAAGGTAAAGTCTATTGGTATCAGCAACTTTGAGAGCGAGCGTCTTGAGGAGCTGTGCGAAGCTGCCACGATAAAGCCCTCTGTATTGCAGGTGGAGTGCCACCCTTACTATCAGCAGAACGCATTGAAAAAGCGTATCGCAAAGTACGGTACCGTCATCGAAAGCTGGTATCCCATCGGTCACGGTGACAAGGGGCTTATCGGTGAGGCTGTATTCACGAAACTGGCTCGGAAATATGGCAAGACCAATGTGCAGATAATCTTACGCTGGCATATCCAGGAGGGTACTATCGTATTCCCCAGAACAACAAATCCTCAGCATATGAAAGAGAACTTCGATATTTTTGACTTTGAGCTGACCGCCGATGAAATGGCTGAGATCAGAGCACTTGACTGCGGAAAGCGTTTCTTCAACATGACGCTTGAACAGCAGGAGGCAAACCTCGGAGCATGGCATCCGGCTGACTAAAACGGGAGGACTACTATGATACTGACAGGCAGCGAAGATTTAAGGGTGCGCAGGACAATAGACTCTATCAAAAGCGTGTTTGAGCAGATGATATGTGAAATGGACTACGGCAAGATCAGGGTAACAGAACTTTGCAGCCGTGCGATGATAAACAAAAAGACCTTTTACGTTTACTATCCCACGCTTGATGATCTGCTTGCAGAACTGCAGTCGGAGTATGCTGCGGAGTACATCGAGCGTATCAAGAATTTCAGGCTGCCTGATGAGCTTGACAAGGTGAACCGTGAGTTTTTCCTGTTTTCAGAGGAAAAAGGATTTGCCTATGAGAAGATCACCTGCGCAGGCAGCGAGTCCTATCACTATATCCGCAGCGGTATGATAAAAGAGGTCAATCACGCAGGCTGGAGCAGTTCAAAGAAATACGGTGCTTTGCCCGAATATCAGCAAAGTATGCTGCTGAACTTTGTCAACAACTCGGTTCTCGGTATTTACAGGCAGTGGGTAGAAGAAGGCAAACAGCAGTCGGTCGAGGAGATCATAGAACTGACGAACAAGCTCGTGCTTGGCGGCGTCAAGGGATTTTTCAAATGAGGCGAGCGTATGAAGACAAGAATACTGCGTGATATTGAAGTTTCTGCTGTTGGAATGGGCTGTATGGCTTTTTCTCACGGCTATCACTCATTCAGATATTTTACACTAAGACACATCATTACGACTTTTTCGTATAGCAAATATAATCCACGCTCCGATCAAAACACCGCTTGTATTTAATATCACGTCATCAATATCTGTATGTCTTTCTGTACATAACAACTGGGAAAGCTCAATAAAGATAATAAAACAAATACCGGCAAACACAGTTTTTTTGATATTATCAAGCTTTCTAAAACAGATAGGCCATACTATTCCTACAGGTATAAACATTACTATGTTCCCTATAATATTGATAAGCCATCCATCATATCTGTCAAAGAGAAAAAAGAACGGGATTAAACTTATCATGTCAGACAATGTAGTTGAAAATCCAATCGTTAGAGTACCTATTTCCCCGTCAACAAAATGTAACGGGAAGTATACAAATCTTGCAATAACTACAAGGCATATGTATACAAGAAGCATCTGAAGTTCGCGTTTTACTGAAAACTTCTTGAATCTGATC
>NZ_FPIP01000008.1:160630-189937 GCF_900119075.1 Ruminococcus flavefaciens | reverse complement strand
TACACAAATAACTATGAATTATTCGGACCTTCATTTACAGCAGATACTCTTCCTGCTGACGGCAAATTGGATCGTGCATATACCTACATCATGTATGAGGGTGAATTATACCAGTATTGTCCGGGTAAAGGCTATTTTGGAGGTTATTATTGGACAGATGAGCAGATAGATATATCTGATGTTACAGAAGGCTCCTTTACATTGAATAGAAAATTTAAAAATGATGGAAATGAGGTATATGAGCCATCAAAGGGCGAAGTAACATTCAGAATAGCATTCGATGAAGATGCTCAGGATTGGAGAATTGAGCAGAAGGATGTTGAATATGAATACCAAGATAATTCCACAACAACTGAGACTAATTCTACATCTATCGAATAAGCTGCACATAAGCTTACTGATGATTATTAATCAGGGCAA
The DNA here is from genome assembly GCF_900119075.1 of Ruminococcus flavefaciens. GTDB lineage: Bacteria > Bacillota > Clostridia > Oscillospirales > Ruminococcaceae > Ruminococcus > Ruminococcus flavefaciens_Q. The sequence goes on along the minus strand of NZ_FPIP01000008.1, from coordinate 189,517 downwards.
TGGTGCTCGTCCGAATGAAGCGCCATTCAGCTTATAATACATAATAAGGAAGCCCATTACGGTAATGCCATTAAGCTAAGAAGACAAAGTAAAAGAAACAGTAGTATGTTTAATGTAAGAAGACATACTACTGTTTCTTTTATAATATACACTTCTATAGCATATAAAGTCAACGAATCATTTGTTTTCAAACTTCTATTGAATAACACTATGCGCTATAGGCGAATTAGCTCTCACAACAATCCTTTCACTATACATCTCCCTGGACGGAAGATTATGATAATAATAAATAGTTTGAAATATGAACTATGTTTAAGTTGATCCGCCATGCCCTGCGTCAAGAACGATTATCGGCTTCTCGTTGTCAAGGTCTGTCAGTGCTGTCGGCAGAGCACCATTTTCGGCTCTTTCTGCAATACGCGAAGCTCCGTACAGAGTGAACAGCGCACAGCCGCACAGCAGTGCTCCGCTGACTATCTTTCTGTGTGTTTTTCTCATATTTTTTCTCCTTTTTTCGATATTTGGTCAGTGAATTATATGAGAAATCCTGAGAATATATGCAAAAACTCCGACCATACGGTCGGAGTTTTTAATTGTGTGTGAGTCTATTATTGTATCTTGCTGCCGCCCCATTCAACGACTGTAAATCCCTTTCTCTCAAAGGTCTCAAGCTGCTGAGGTTCGATATTCACAAATTCTTCAAGTGGAACATAAGCCATGAACACACGCAGCATACTGTCGGGTGTGGGAGTTATGTTCAGCTTTGCGGAATCGGTATACGCATCGCCCTGGAAGGTAATGAGATTGTACTTATTATGCTCCATTAACGGCAGCCAGTATACGATGAACTCGTTCATTTCGTCTTCGTTCAGTCCCATATATGCGAGCTTTTCCTTGAGAAAACTCTCTGTATCACTGCCTGCAACGCAGAAGCCTTTGGAGAAATCGAATCTTGTACGGCAGTGTACTGCGTCCCAGAAGAGATATTTATGATGTGTACCGTCTGCCTTGTTCACGAGCTTTCCGTCGGGATAAGCTGTTACGTCCCAGCCGTTATTATACTTGGGATAGGTTGTCGAGAGCTCTGCTTCTGTCAGTTCAAGCTCCACATGAACATCGGTTTCCTTCTCAGGATACAGGTAAATGACAGGCTTATCAAGATACTCATCAAAATAAATCGTAACAGTCCTGTTATCATCTTCAATAGTCTTTATCCAGCCATACTGGCCTTTATATTCAGTAAACAGCCATTTATCATTATCCGTCTGATAACCCAATTCATGAAGCCGTGTTCCATTCGGGATCAAAGTTATAGCTTGATAGCTTTCATTCGGTCCGGAATATAGTTTAAGGTCATTTACCATAACGCGTAATGGCGAACCATTTGTAGTACGTTTATCAGGCTCAACATAGGTTGTTGAGCTGAGATATTTATCCAGAAGCTTTTCCAGTTTCACAAGCACATTAGCCATGTCAGCACTGGTTTCTTTTTCGTCTCCATTTTCATAAGAAAGAATTGTTTTGTAGTTGAATCCGTCAATTACCTTTTCGTGTGGAGTTTTGTTGTATTTGTCAATGATCCAATCATAATTCAGAGACATTATCTCGCTATAATCAGCTTCGGATATCTCAACGATCATCGGCTCGGTAGCTTCATAGCCCTTCTGATCATCATAAGAGAGAATGTACTTTCCATCATCTTTATAAACTTTCCATACTATGTGTACTCCTGCATATCCACCTGTTTTAGTAATACTGAGTGAAACAGGTATATTGAACGGCTGAATGAGAGCTTTCCTCATCAGACACAGGTCAAATACATTCAGCACATTGTCATTACAGAAGTCTGCTACTTTCCAATTTATGAGCTTAGCATCAGCTGAGCCGAGCAGCCATTTCTGCAGCAGTACCAAATCGGCAACATTGAATTCGTCGTCATCGTTGATATCGCCTGTGGGTGTAAACTTCAGCTTGAATACAACGTCCGCAGAGCCGTTATCATACTTTTTAACAATCATATGATCATCAGGCACAACAGTTCCGTTATAATAACCGGCTGATTTACCATTGGTATCTTGCAGATAATATCCAACAGGCAGATTATGAATATCCAAGCCAAACGAGAAATTGTAACCGTCAAAGAAATTACCTAAATCTACAACTGCAGGGTTAGTTCTGAATCCAACCGGAAACATATTACAGTTGATCTTGCCCTCAGGAGTATCTTTGCTGATATCTGTCCATATTCTTTGTATTGCTATCTCCGGAAGCGTAAGTAGTTCTCCAGTGTCATAATCAACAAGGGAAACTCGCATATCACCCGAAAGAAGGATATTCTTTGCATCGTTTATAACTGCACAGTCAGCAACAAGAGATTTTTTGCCCTCATCATCACTTGCGTGCAATAACACGAAATCGTAGGATATCTTGTCATAACCGTCCTTGACTGCCTTGTATACGCAGACCTTATTGATCTCTCCGCCGTCAACAGGAACAGAAGATTCGGGGCTGCAATCGCTTACTGTTTCAAGCTCAAAGCACTCTTTTCCGGTATCATTCAGAACCCAGTCATAGGCAGTGCCTGCGTCATGAGAAAGGCAGAATACAACATAATTATCTTTTACTGATAAATTGGTATTGCTTTCTGCATATTTCCGATATTCCTCCTCACAGTCAGGCAGCCAGCTGTAGATATCAGTCTCTACGACCTGAGTTCCGATACTTGTAAAGGAGTATTCCTTCTGCAATTCCGCGTCGCAGCTGAATTGCACCTTGAAATCAGGCTTTGATGTTGCTGCATTTTTGTATGTCATTACTTCATAGGCAGTATCGTTAACTTCGTCCACAAATACATCATGGTAGAATACTGTAACAAGACCGCCTGTGTTCTTAATGTCATATTTCTTTGTACTGTAAGAAGTCTCTTTAAATACAACACAAAGCAGATCGCTGTCATAAAACGGATAACTGTCATTCTCATCGCCTATATGCACAGCTCCATATTTATTGCGGAAGTTTACTGCATCATCAAAGCTTTGCGGGATCCAGTCAGGAAATGAAGATACATCTGCCGTTTCTTCTGAATAAGCATTCAGAGGCGTGAATACATTCAGCGTTTCCGCAGTAAATGGAATAATTGCCGTTGAAGCTGCTATAACAGCAGCTGTGAGTTTCTTTAAGATCATTATGTTCACCTGCCATTTTTCATATTTGCAGCATATAACTGCTTAATCACATTATACAATGATATCTCACTGAATGCAAGAGATAATTGCATTTTAGTCTATATATGCATTAACGTATGAGGAAGGCAAAATGTGCGGCTGAAATCGCAAACTTTTTATGAACGAAAGCCATTAGTTACTAATTATACATATTTCCTGTGAAGAGGTTGTAAAACAAGGCTTTTCCCGTTACTACTGTTCTCATGTGATATAATAACAATAGAAATTTTGAATTATTATATTATCTTTGTGGACCATTCCTCGATATTCCAGATATTATCGGCAATATCCATATAGAATTCGGGTTCGTGGCTTACGATCAATACCGTGCCCTTGTAGTCCTTTATAGCCTTTTTCAGCGACTCCTTTGCGTCAACGTCCAGATGATTTGTGGGCTCGTCGAGAACGAGAAGATTTACTTCCTTGAGCATTATCCTGCAAATCCTTACCTTTGCGTTTTCGCCGCCTGAGAGAACTCTCATCTGCGAGGTTATATGCTCCGTGGTAAGTCCGCACTGAGCGAGAGCGGCACGTACCTCAGCATTGGTCATTGAGGGATATTCCTCCCATATAACGTCCAGAGCGGTTTTGGAAGTGCTTTCCTCCTCCTGCTCGAAGTAGCCATACTCTACGAACTGATCGTGCTCCACATATCCCGATACAGGCGGTATTATTTTAAGCAGGGTTTTCAGCAGAGTGGACTTTCCTATGCCGTTTACACCGCGTATAGCTATCTTCTGACCGTTCTCCACCTTGATTGAGATAGGCTTGGTGAGCGGCTCGTCGTAGCCGAGAACCACGTTCTGGCAATCTATGACAACACGCCCGGGAGTACGAGCTTTTCTGAATGAGAAAGTGGGCTTGGGCTTTTCACGCATAAGGGTTATCTTGTCCATTTTGTCCAGCTTTTTCTGGCGTGATTTAGCCATGTTCGTTGTAGCGACACGAGCCTTGTTGCGGGCGATGAAGTCCTCAAGGTCGGCTATTTCCTTCTGCTGTTTTTCGTAAGCCTGTTCAAGCTGTTTCTTCTTCAGCTCGTACATTCTCACGAAGTTATCGTAATCTCCCGTATATCTTGTCATAACGGCATTCTCCACATGATATACCACGTTGATGACGCTGTTCATGAAAGGAACGTCATGAGATACAAGAATGAATGCGTTTTCGTAGTTTTGCAGGAAATTTGTCAGCCACCTGATATGATTCTCGTCAAGGAAGTTTGTGGGCTCGTCGAGAATGAGTATCATCGGATTTTCAAGGAGCACCTTGGCAAGGAGGACCTTTGCTCTCTGACCGCCAGAAAGCTCCGCAACGTCCCTGTCGAGACCTATCTCGTTGAGTCCGAGACCGTTGGCATATTCGGATATCTTAGCGTCTATGGTATAGAAGCCGCTGTAGTCGAGAATGCTCTGTATTTCGCCTACTTCCTCCATAAGAGCGTTCATTTCCTCGTCGGAGCAGTCCGACATCTTCTCATAGAGCCCCAGCATTTCGGTTTCAAGGTCGGAAAGATGGTCGAAGGCTTCACGGAGCACATCGCGTATAGTTTTTCCCTTTGCAAGGGTGCTGTACTGGTCGAGATAGCCTGTGGTAATGTGCCTGCACCACTCTATTTTGCCTTCGTCGGGCTGTAATTTGCCCATTATTATATTCAGAAACGTAGACTTTCCCTCGCCGTTGGCTCCGACAAGTCCTACGTGCTCGCCCTTCAGCAGGCGGAATGAGGCGTCATTGAGTATCTGTCTCGCTCCGAAGCCGTGGGTAACGTGTTCAACATTAAGTATGCTCATATTATTCTCCTTTTTCTCAGTCATGCAATCCATTATAACACAAATGCAGGTCTGTGTAAAGTGTATTTTCCAAGGCTGTCCTGACCTGTATCGGAATGCTGTGCATATAAATTGCGGCAACAGCTGTTTTTTTGTTGACTTATTGCGAAATATGGGATATAATTAAAGTACTTTTTACATTATTCTATTATATAAAGGAGTAAGACATGAACACTACTGACATTATCATCATCGGGACGATAATTGCCTATCTCATTGTCATGGTCGGTGTAGGCTTTATCTTCTCAAAGAAAAACGAAAACGTCGGAGATTTCTATCTTGGCGGTCGTAAGCTGGGACCTCTGGTCACAGCTATGAGTGCAGAGGCTTCCGACATGAGCAGCTGGCTCCTCATGGGCCTTCCGGGAGTTGCTTATCTCACAGGCGGTGCAGAAGCAGGCTGGACAGCTATCGGACTTGCTGTCGGCACCTATCTCAACTGGCTCTTTGTGGCTAAGCGCCTGAGAGTCTATAGTCAGCAATGCGGTGCTATAACCATTCCCGATTTCTTCTCTCAGCGTTACAAGGACAAAAGCAGGATACTTATGGGAGTTTCGGCACTCATAATCCTTATATTCTTCGTTCCGTATACTGCTTCGGGATTTTCAGCCTGCGGAAAGCTTTTCAGCTCCCTTTTCGGCTGGGATTACCACCTTGCAATGATAATCAGTGCGGTCATTATCATTTCATATACCTGTACAGGCGGATTCCTTGCAGCAAGTACAACTGACCTTATCCAGAGTATAGTTATGACAGTGGCACTCATAAGCATAGTTATCTTCGGAGTAAATGCAGCAGGCGGTTTCAGCAATGTATTGGACAATGCAGACTCTATGGCAGGTTATTTCTCCCTCAGCCACATATTCAATCCCGAAACAGAATCTGCTGACAAGTACACCGGACTTACCATAGCTTCAACACTTGCATGGGGACTCGGCTATTTCGGTATGCCTCATATACTCCTCCGATTCATGGCTATCGAGAACAAGAACAAAATAAAGACCTCAAGAAGAATAGCTTCCATATGGGTAGTTATCTCAATGGGTATCGCAATAATAATCGGCTTCATCGGAAATGCACTTTCCAAGAGCGGAAAGCTGGAGATGCTTGACGGCAGCAACTCGGAAAAGGTAGTCATAAAGATAGCTCAGTATATGAGCGAGCATCACGCAGGTCTTGCAGTTATCGCAGGACTCGTATTTGCAGGTATCCTTGCTTGTACAATGTCGACCTCGGATTCACAGCTTCTTGCAGCTTCATCTTCTATGTCCGAGAATATCCTCAAGGGTGTATTCAATGTTAAAATGAGCGACAAGATATCCATGCTGGTTGCGAGAATAGTGCTCCTCGTTATAGCAGCCTGCGGAATAATTCTTGCATGGGATCAGGACAGCTCGGTATTCAGAGTCGTATCCTTCGCATGGGCAGGCTTCGGAGCTACATTCGGACCTGTAATGCTGACAGCTCTCTTCTGGAAGCGTTCAAATAAGTGGGGTGCTATGGCAGGACTTATCGTAGGTGCGGTAATGGTATTCGTATGGAAATTTGTAATCGCTCCTATGGGCGGAGTCCTTGCTATATATGAGCTCCTCCCCGCATTCCTCTGCGCATTTGCCGCTATCATACTGGTTTCGCTTGTTACGGGCTCTCCCGACAATGAAGTTAAGATCGAATATGATTCGGTAAAGCGTGAACTCAGCAAATAATATCAAATGCCTCCATATATTGTCTTTCGGCAGTATACGGAGGCATTTTTATTCTGTTTCAGTGAATTGTATTATCCTTATGACATAATTCACAAGGACGATTTTTAGTTATGGAATCATTTATGCCAATGCGCATGAACTTACAGATATAAGGCTTTCTACAGCGGAAAATATCTTCTTCGCAACATATGGATTGTTCATTGTATAAAGGTGGATACCGTCAACACCCTCGGCGATGAGGTCGGTTATCTGATCTATGGCATAGGCAATGCCTGCGTCGCGAAGAGCCGTTTCGTTATGCTCGTACTTTTCGAGGACACGAACGAATTTCTTGGGCAGCTGTACTCCGCAAAGCTTCACCATGCGCTCTATCTGGCGCTTGTTGGTCACGGGCATGATACCTGCTTCTATCGGAATATCAACACCTGCGATACGCGCCTTTTCGCTGAAATCCATGAAGTACTTATTATCAAGGAAAAGCTGTGTTATCAGGTGGTCGGCACCGCAGTCTACCTTATGTCTGAGCCATTTCAGGTCGTCAACTGCGCTGACGCTCTCGGGGTGTACCTCGGGATAGCAGGCAGCTATGATATTGAAGTCATAGCGCTCCTTAATAAATGAGATAAGGTCGCTGGCATGGCGGAAATCTCCTGTTTCTGACAAATCCCCTCTTCTGTCGCCGCGGAGAGCGAGAACATTCTCTATGCCGTGTGCCTGCAGGCTGTCGAGTATCTCCACAGCCTGAGCTTTTGTCAAGTCAATACAGGGCAGGTGGGCAACACTCTCCACGCCGCAGCGTTCCTTTATGTCGGAGGCTATCTGTATGGTCTTGCAGCCGTTCTGACCGCCCCCTGCGCCGTAGGTGACGCTGATGAAATCGGGAGAGATGTCCGAAAGCTCATTGAGTGTATCGTATATGACGCTCTCATCTGTGTCGGGCTTCGGCGGAAAAACCTCCAGAGAAAACACGGTTTTGTGTTCAAACAATTCAGCAGTTTTCATTTCGCACCTCTCTTGCTGCGTTTACCAGATTTTTAAGGCTTGGGACAGTCTCCTCGTTTCCTCTGGTTTTAAGTCCGCAGTCGGGATTTACCCAGAGCTTTTCCGCAGGGATACGCTCCAGCATTTTGACGATAGCAGCCTTTATCTCCTCCTTTGAGGGAACTCTCGGGGAGTGGATATCGTAAACGCCCGGACCTACCTCTGTGCGGAAGTTGTTTTCTTTGAGCACATCGAGAATGGTAAGGTCGGAGCGTGAAGCCTCAAATGTTATGACGTCTGCGTCCATGTCGTCGATATCTTTGATTATATCGGCAAATTCGCTGTAACACATATGTGTGTGTATCTGAGTTTCTGGCTTTACGCCGCTGTGAACGTATCTGAATGCAGGTATCGCCCAGTCGAGATAGTCCTCGCGCCAGTCAGACTTGCGGAGAGGGAGCTTCTCGCGGAGAGCCGCTTCGTCTACCTGAATAATGCTTATACCGTTAGCTTCAAGGTCGAGCACCTCCTCGCGGATAGCAAGGGCTATCTGCAAAGCGCTCTCTCTGAGGGAGATATCCTCTCTCGGGAATGACCAGTTGAGTATAGTTACAGGACCTGTTAGCATACCCTTCATGGGCTTGTCAGTGAGGCTCTGAGCGTACACCGACCACCTTACGGTCATCGGCTTTGCACGGGATATATCACCCCATACTACAGGGGGCTTTACGCAGCGTGTACCGTAGGACTGTACCCATGCCTTTTCGGTAAAGAGATAGCCGTCAAGGCACTCGCCGAAATACTCTACCATGTCATTGCGCTCAAATTCGCCGTGAACAAGGACGTCCAGACCTATTTTCTCCTGCAATGCGATACACTCGGCAGTCTTTTTCTCAATGAAAAACTCGTAGTCGCTGTCGGAGAGCTCGCCCTTGCGGTGTGCGTTGCGGGCAGATTTTATCTCGGCGGTCTGCGGGAATGAACCAATTGTTGTAGTGGGCAGCAGCGGCAGCTTAAAGCGTTCTTTCTGTATGCGCTCGCGCTCTGCAAACTCGGGAAGTCTCACGAAATCCTTTTCGGTAAGGGCTGCAACCTTTTTTCTGACAGTTTCATTTCCTGTAGTTCTGGGCTCGCTGTGAAGCTCTGCATTTCTGCGGTATTCTTCGGTTTCAGCATAATTCTCAGCAGAGGTTATCTTTTTCAGCTCTGCAAGCTCTGTAAGCTTTTCCTCGGCGTATGCGAAATGCTTCTTGTACTTATTATCAAGCTTTGTCTCGTTTGCAAGGGTGCACGGAACATGAAGCAGCGAGCATGAGGTGCTGATAACGATATTGCCTGTGTGCTTCGCAAGCTCTGAAAGAGTTGACAGTGTGGAAGCATAATTATTGCGCCAGATGTTTTTGCCGTTCACAACGCCTGCAAAGAGAGTTTTTCCCTGTGGGAAGCCGTTTTTCTGTACAAGCTCCAGTGATTTCTTACCCTCTGTGAAGTCAAGACCGATACCGTCGAAGTCAAGTCCGCAGAGCTCATTATAGCAGTCGCGGACATCGCCGAAATAGGTCTGTGCGAGAACTTTTACAGTGCCTTTATTTTTCAGGATATTCTCGTAAAGCGCTGCGAAAAGCTGTATATCCTCGGCATTCATATCCATTACAAGTGAGGGCTCGTCGAACTGAACCCATTCTGCGCCGAGAGCATTGAACTTTTTCAGCAGCTCCGAATAAGCTGCGGCAGTCTGCTCCGCAAAATCAGCAGCCTTTTTGCTGCCCTTGTAACGCGCAAGCTTCAGAAATGTGTAAGCTCCGATGATGACGGGCTTGGTCTTTACGCCCCTTTCAAGAGCTTCGCTGAAAAGCTCAAACGGCTTAGTGCCTGCCAGCTTTATCTCGGTGCTGTCATCAACTTCGGGAACCATGTAGTGATAATTTGTATTGAACCACTTCTTCATGGCAAGAGCCTTTACGTCGCCCTTTTCGCCCTGATATCCTCTTGCGGCCGCAAAGCATGTATCAAGCTTGGAAAGTCCCAGAGATGTGTATCTTTCGGGAACTGCATTCAGCAGAAAAGCCGTGTCGAGGACTCCGTCATAGAATGAGAAGTCATTGGACGGTATAAAGTCAAGTCCGCTGTTTTTCTGTAAGGATAAATTATATGAGCGGATATCCTTTGCTGCTTTTTCAAGGTCTGAGGCATTTATCTCGCCGCGGAAGTACATCTCGCTTGCAAATTTGAGTTCACGTAAATTGCCTATTCTTGGGTATCCGATAATTGATGTCTGCATTTCCTATTCCTCCGATATGTTTATTGCTTTCTCATTATATCACATCGGTCAGAAATGTGTTAATATCAAAAAGAAATGCAGTCCCATAGCTAAAAGCTATATCAGGAAGAATAATTTGCGATGTATTCTCTCAGGTGCTCCAGATAGCGCTCCGTCAGCTCATTAATTGGGCGGTCAGTTGTGGTTATATAGCCTATCTCCATTTCTTCGTCGCTTTCAAGCGGTATGGAAACGATGTTGCTGCCGTTGAGGTCTGAGCTGAGGATTCCCGACGAAATGGTATACCCGTCAAGTCCTATCAGCAGATTGAACAGTGTAGCTCTGTCGGAAACTACTACATTTTTCGGGCTTTCCGCCGTAATGTGAAGCTCCTCTGCAAAGTAAAAGGAGTTCTTCACACCCTGATCGTAGGTAAGTCTCGGAAAAGCCTTCAGATCGTCGAGAGTAACGGAGCTTCGTCCCACAAGAGGATTGCTCCTGCTGACGAAAACGTGAGGCTTTGCCGTAAACAGCGGTACGAATTTTATTTCCTCATTCTGCAAAATATGCCTTATGACCTCGCGGTTGAAGCCGCTGAGAAAAAGAACTCCGATATCGCTTCTGTGGGTGCGGACGTCCTCGATTATCTCCGCTGTTTTCAGCTCGCGGAGTGAAAACTCGTACTTATCCCTGCCGTATTCGCGGACGAGCTGTACAAACGCATTTACCACGAATGCGTAATGCTGAGCTGATACCGCAAAGGCTCTTCTCGGCGGTGCTGTGGACTTATATTCGTTTTCGAGAAGCTCTGCCTGCTCAACTATCTGACGGGCATAGGACAGGAACTTCGTACCGTCCTCGGAAAGATATACTCCCCTGTTGCTGCGGTTGAAAATAGTGATACCCATTTCCTTTTCCAGCTCCGCCACGGACTTGGAAAGGCTTGGCTGTGCGATGAAAAGACGCTGTGCCGCAGTGGTTATGGAACCTGTTTCTGCTATTGTGATTATGTATTTCAATTGCTGTAAAGTCATGTATCATGCCTCCTTCAACTTTGTCATTATAGCATAATGTCATCTAAAATACAAGAGAATGAACTTTATGCTCTGCAGCGACGACAACCTCAGCACTTTCACTCTCGGCGATAAGTTCGGTCTTTTTAATAAAGAAGCGCCTTTTATCAAAGAACTTGTATTTTTTTTCAAAAAATGCTAAAATTATATGTCTGATTCTTTCTCTCACTTTCGTTTATATTAGTGAATGCATTCAATAAAGGAGGATTTCCTGATGACAGACAACGAGCTGCGCTTACTGATGGCGGACTCCGTTCAGAAATGCCACAGGGCGGTCTTTGACAAATACTGCAACTACGTCTATACTATCGCATTTAGTGTCCTTAAAAGCTGCGGAAGCCGTGAGGACGTTGAAGAATGCGTCAGTGACGTGTTTATGAAGATATACAGGCTTCTTGATAATAATACGGACTTTTCCGACAATGTCAAGGGCTTTATAGGAGCTGTTGCGCGGAATACCGCTATAGATTCATTCCGCAGGATAAGCTCACGCAGCAGCAGAACAGCTTATGTTGATGAAAACACTATCAACGAGCTCCGCGATGACGATGACATCACCGAAAAAACAGAACTCAAGGAGCAGTCCAGCATTATTCTCGGCAAGATAAAAGAGCTTGGCGATCCCGATTCTACTATCATCATACAGCAGTATTACTACAACCGCACAGCAAAAGAAATAGCAAAAAGCATCTCTATGTCGGCGGCAGCTGTACAGAAACGCAGCAGCCGTGCAAAGCAAAAGCTCCGGATATTGCTCACAGAAGCAGGTATAAACAAGGAGGGCTTGATATGAAAGACAACGATCTTTTATTTGATCTCGATGACGAGGCAATAGAAAAGCTTGCTCAGGAATTTCCCGTACTCACTGATGAAGAGAAGGAGAGAATATATGCCATGAGCGAGAGAAAGTATAATATAACAGAAGATACAAATACAGGTTTCAATTCAGAAACAGAGGTAAGCGGCGTTGACGTATACAAGCGTCCCAAATGGAGGACAGCTTCTATTGCGGCTTCTTTAGCGCTGCTTATAGGTGCAGGAAGCTTCGGCGGTTACAATATCGCTAAGCAGTTCAGCAACGGCGATAACAATGACCCTGACGTTCCTACAACAGTTTCCGAGGATATGTCTCAGGCATTAACAGAAGTGTCCGAGGATCCCCGTACTGAGGAATGCCGTAAGACCGCAGAGGCTCTGCTTGATGAGTATAACGACTTCATAACCCCATATATAGAGGAAGAGCTTCCTGAATCACCAGATTATCCTGAGTATGAACTGACAGATGAACAATATGAATCAATGTCAGAGGAAGAAATAGAAGCATATAATATCGAACACGAAAAACTTTGTAGACAGATTGATGAAGAATACAGCAAATACTTCGACAATATATGGTATGACGTTCGTTCCAACAGTTACCCGTATTCAACCTCAGAAATTCAATACGGCTATTGGTCCTATCAGTATTATTCCTCAGGAATGAAGTTCAAGAATACCGATGAAGTAATGTCAAAGGCTCTCAGCTTTATGTCACAGAGCCTTATAGACAAACAGTTCCCCGATCTCATAGGTGAGGAACTCACAAACTATGAGCCTAACCGTATTTACGATCACGATAATGAGGATTACCCGGATTTCGGTACCTATGCTATGTATAACGGAAAGCTCTACTGTTCTTCATTAGGTTGTGACAATGAAGGCAATGATCACATCAATTCCACCTATAAATTCTATAAATACAAGAACGAGCCTGCGGAGATATACGACATCACCGATGATTCATTCACTGCTGTCGTAAAGTACGAATTCACCAATATTCCTAACAAGTACGATATGTCCATGAAGGTGGTAAACAGAGACGGCAAATGGATAATCGACGACATAGAGCCCACAGGTCCCGAGCTTGACCGGCAGAAGCTTGATGTCATAGATAAGATGATGAACAGCGTTGACCTTTATGACAAGATAAGTGCAAAAAGTGCAAGTTTATATAAAATTCCCGATGATTCTCCTGCCAAAGTAAAGGATCATTCCATTCTTTTCAATATTCTCTATGCAGATAACAGAGCAGCAAGATCATGCCGCTATGGATATTACGGCGACAGATACAATGGAAGTGACGATATCTCAGACTTGGCTGAATACGCAAAAAAGACTATAGATTCAGACCACGAAAGAGAAAATGAAGACTACTGTGACGGCGAGAAATATTATTATTGGCATAATCCAACGGACCTTGACGGAGATGATTCCAACGGAAAAGAATACGAATGGTACGATTGGAATAATTACTTTTATCGTGACAGCGACGCCGATAAATACAAAGGCTTTGAAGCATTAAGATTGAACTCACACCATGAGATTAACAATTATGAACGTTCAACATACAAACCTGTTCTTTGCCCGAATGGACAGGAACTTGCAACATCTTATCTATATGAGCTGAATAAATGGGATATCACAGGCGATATAAACTTTGAGGGCAGAGATTGCTATATCATAGAGGGTGTGCGTCCTGATGCTGAATATAATTACGATCCGAATTATGAAGGACTTGATGTTGTAAATTTCAAATTATACATTGATAAGGAAACAGGAATACCAATGGTCACTATGACGTATCTTAAAAACGGAGATATAAATGAGGTTGAAATGTACTTCGATGTAAAGTTCAATGACAAGGCAGAACCTGTTCCCGAACAGGATATGAGCTGGTTCGACACCAGCTGGGAAAACTATAAATAACAGGAAAAGCTCCCCTCGGGGAGCTTTTCTGTGTATATGAAGAGCCTGTTTAACGCTCGATATCAGCCGTTTTGAAGCTGCTTTTTGTATGTATTTTATCATTCATTCTTAATCACCTGCCTTTCAAATTGTATTCGAGATAACCATTTTATATGTCATTATGCTTGACCTTTCCAACGCCACAGGATATAATATAATTGTATGGTATAATGAATTCGCAACGCAAAGGAGTTGATAATTTGAAAAAGATAATTTCTATTATATGTGCTACAGCTGCAGTTTTATACACTTCCTGTTCTATGATGCCTTTGAGAACTGCTTTTTCCGCAGAGGAGTCATCAATAATAGAAGAACAGCTTGATATGCCAATAATATCCATCGATACTTTGGGGAAAGAAATTTATACCAAAAGTGAATATGCTCCGTCAAAAGTTACGATATGGGATAAAAACGGTGAACTTGAAATACCCGAAACAGAAGTTCAGATAAGGCTTCGCGGCAATTCGACATTATATTGTGAAAAAAAGAGCTACAAATTCAAATTTGATAAAAAACAGAACCCTCTCGGCATAGGAGACGGTCCCGGTAAAGGCTGGAACCTTCTTGCAAACTATTATGACACTTCCCTTCTGAGAAATATGGCGGCATATCATCTCGGTGATATGCTTGATAATATACCGTATTCCGCAAACTGTCGCTCGGTAGAGGTATATGTCAATGGTTCGTACCAAGGTGTTTATCTCTTATGTGAGGACATAAATGTCAATAAAAACCGCCTTGCCATAACCGAGAAACCTGAGCTGGTGGAGGGAAACGGATATCTTTTGGAAATGACAAGAGCCTGCACTGACGAACACTTTGAAGTTGATAATGCTTATTATGATATAAAAAGCAAGCTTTCAGACGACTATCCTACTGAGTTGATGCAGAAGGAATACATATCAAATTATCTTGCGAAATCACTCAACGTACTGAGGCGGCAGGTTAAAGCCCGCGCTGAGGAGCTTATCGATATCCCCTCTCTTGTGGACAATTTCATTGCAAATGAGTTGTGCAAGAACAACGATATCGGCTGGGGCAGCTTTTACCTCTGCAAGGACGCAGGCGGTAAGCTTACATTTGCTCCTATGTGGGATTATGATCTTGCTTTTGGAAATTTTGATGTCTATAAAGGCTTCGACAGTCCTTACGGAATAAACGAATTCGATATCAACGCCAGCAATTCAAACTCTAATCAGTGGTACTGCTATGCTTTGCAGAATGACTGGTTCCGTGAAGCTGTGACCGCCCGCTGGAAAGAAGTATCCGAGCGAGTAAAAACGCTTCCTGATTATGTCAAGGAAGAAGCGAAGACAAATATGCGTTCCTATATTAGAAATTTCAATATGTGGGCTCCTCGCGGTAAGGAATTATTCATAGAAACGGACAGTATAGCGAAGTTTACAGAATATCAGGAGCACACTGACTATCTCAGTGAATGGATAACCGAGCGTATCCAATGGCTTGACGGTTATTTGAACTCTGAAGACTTCAAAAACGGAGTATTCCTTGACGAAAACAACAAGCCTGTTGACGTTGAAAACGCCTTTGCTGTCAGCAAGATAATGCTCAGCGACATTTCAGGCAATTTTGACTATGAATCTCTGGGGTTTGATATTGAAACTAATAAATGGAGCAGTATAAAACTTATGCGTTTTTGGTTCCGTGCAGGGCATAAGTACAGGCTTTCATTCGACATAAGCGGAGATCCGACAACAGAGCTGAACTATCAGCTCAAGTCAGAAAAAACTGAATTTTTCTTTGACCTAAACGATACAATTCCTGTTACAGAAGAAAAAACTCATTATGAAAAAGAATTTGAATCAGATTATACGTATTATTCGTACTATTATGTGATCAATTTCACCGGCGGCGGCAAAGTAAATGTTGAGAATTTGTCATTCGTGGATATTACTCCCAAAGAGTTGGCAATACAAGGCGATGTCAATGATGACGGGCAATATGACCTATCTGACTTTGTACTGTTTCAGAAATGGCTGCTCGGTTCTCCGACAGCCCACCTTGATAACTGGGAAGCCGCTGACCTCTGCAAAGACAACAGGCTTGATGTTTTCGACCTGTGTCTTATGAGACGCAGGCTAATAGGCTGATAAAAGGCGCATTTATTACTTTATAAATCACAGCAAAAGCTCCCCTCGGGGAGCTTTTCTTTGTATATGAAAAGTCTGTCAGCACTGTCGGCAGGGCAACGTTTTCGGCGCTGTTCCACCTACGCGTATTTGTTCGGATTTGAAAGAGCCTGTTTAACGCTCGATATCAGCCGTTTTGAAGCTGCTTTTTGTATGTATTTTATCATTCATTCTTAATCACCTGCCTTTCAAGTGCATTCGGAATAAGCATTATATATGCTTATTTATACTTGACCTGCTCCTTGTGATTAATATATAATATATGTAGGCGTCAGCGCTCCGAAGGGCGTCTGCCAATACGGGATCAAGAAGTGCTGCACTCCCTGAACTTTGTTCAGGACAATAACCGCCTAACGGCAGTTATTGAGTACGTATTAATTATAAATGTATAACCTGAGCAAAGTTCGATACTGAAAAAACAAAAATTTTTTTAGAGCTGAAATATAACTATATCAGAATCTGTCTATATAAGCAGAGGACTAAAGCTCCTCTGGAAGGGAGGTTTATCTCATGGAAGATGCATTGATAATCGAAATGTTACAACAAAGAAACGAATCCGCAATAAACGAACTTCGGCAGAAATACGAGCGCCTGTGCGTATATATCGCAGGAAATGTGCTTTCTCAGCACGAGGACGTGGAGGAATGCGTAAATTCCGCCTGCTATGAGATATGGAACAGTATACCGCCGGCAGAACCTCATGATCTGAAAAGCTATCTGTGCCGTATCGTGAGAAATATCGCTATAAACAGGCTCGAGTACAACTCTGCGGCAAAGCGCGACAGCCGCTATACCGTATCTCTTGATGAAATATCGGACTGTGTTCCTGCGACTCCTGACGAGAGTATAACTCTGTCAGACCTTGCAGATTCTATAAGCCGTTTTCTGCGCACTCAGGACGAGATACAGCGAAAGGTCTTCGTGCGACGTTACACCTACGGAGACTCTGTTGCGGAGATAGCAAAACGCTTTTCGCTTAACGAAAAAACAGTCGCCACATATCTTTTCCGTACAAGGAAAAAACTGAAGGTATTTCTGAAGAAGGAGGGATATGACTATGAATAAGAACGATTTCATGAAGGCTATGAGCATGATAGATGA
The DNA here is from genome assembly GCF_900119075.1 of Ruminococcus flavefaciens. Taxonomy (GTDB): domain Bacteria; phylum Bacillota; class Clostridia; order Oscillospirales; family Ruminococcaceae; genus Ruminococcus; species Ruminococcus flavefaciens_Q. Next base: position 172,409 of record NZ_FPIP01000008.1, on the reverse strand, counting down.
GGACCTCATAAAGGAAGCCGATACTGATGAGATTACAATGGATTTATCCGATAATGCAGAGGGATTCATCGATGAAAACGAACCGTCAACAGTAGTTTCGGGAGTTGAAGTGTATCAGCGGACAATTTGGAAAAAAATTCTCGCAGCTGCGGCTACACTGGTAATAGCTGTGGGAGCAGTCGGCGGCGGAGCATATTATTTTTCACAGTTCAAAAAGAATAATAACGTTGTGGAAGAAGAGGATTTCAGGGATATTAATTCTGTATTCGGGGCATTGCTTGAGGAGCGTGACAAATATGATATGACTCGATACGGAAATATCGGCAGCGACGGAGAGCTCTTCTATGAAGGCTTGAACGATCAGGCAAAGGAAGAAGTTTTACGGATCCTTGAAAAGTTTATACTTTATTCTGATACGGAAAAAACCGACGAACAAGGAACAGACGAAAGTATTCAGTTCCTGCTCAACGACAAGGGTGAGGACTCGTTTGAAAAATACCGGTACAAGATAGATGTCTACTCAAACGGCGTTCTGGAGCTGACAGAAAAGAAGTCGGAGAACTACGAAAAGATGTACCGCGTAAAGCTTTCGGACGCAGGCGTGTTTGATACCTTAATGCTCATAAATAATGAAATGTTTGCTGAAAGCAATACCGAAAATAATAGCAATAGCAGTGCGGAAAACAGTGAACCTGTGGACGCTTCTTATGAAGAAGTTGAGAAACTCCTGAACAATATCTTTGAAACAGGCAATGCTGAAGGAAACTATACAAATTATGAGAAACAAAAATACAATTGTATCATAAAAGATAAGGAAAAGCTTATCAAGGATCTTCTCAGCTTTGAGTGGAGCAAGCGCACTATAAACAGAACAAATGAGTATTATTTCAGTGAACAGTGCTTTGATATTGGTATCAGGATAGATACTAACTGCAATATTTATGATACAGGTAAAACTCCATATACTGTATATTCAACTGATCTTAGCAACAGAGATGAACTTGAAGACATACTCAGAGAAAATATAGAAATAGTATTTGACAGTCAGGACGTTTCCGATCAGAAGATAAAGGAGGTCCTCGGAGAAAGTACATCTGCTGTATACTGTATAGGATTTATCGGTAACCGTTTGACTTATAATATAACCGACCTTGAATCTCTTAAGAATGAGGCAGCTTCTCTTGGCTGGGTTACCTGCACAGATTTTGAATGCGATTGGGGACCTGCTGTCAGTGACTCACGAAGCCTCTGGACTAAGAAATCAGGATATATCATAGGCGATGCGTACGTTGGCCTTGGAGGATATATTAATGGAAACTACGATAATTCTTGTTACTTCAAACTGAAGAATAAAGATGACTCAGTAAAACTACAGCAGATACTGGATAAATATCTTGTGCCTAATAAGTATTCAGAGATGTGCATAAAGCTGAAAAACGGTATGGACAGTTATAAAAATCTTAAGGCTCACTATACTTATGAAAGCGAAGCACAGGATGAAAGTCAGAGGGTATCGATAAGTGGCGAGCTTCTCAATGATATGGATAATAATAAGCTGTATATGTCAGGTGAAGGAAAGTATTATGACTACGGTAATGTTGATATCGAACTTGTTAGTGACATTTATGAGGATATTTCAATATATTCGAATGGTATACTTAAAGTTTCAGAAAAAGATACAGGTGAAAACAAATATTTAGGCAGTTTTGGCAGCGGATATTCACCTGTATTTGAATATGATCAGATTGCAAAGTATATCATACAGATTTTTGGCAGTTATGAAGAGCCTGATTCGCTCACTCAGATCGACAACAGAAACAGCTATGAAAAAGAACTTGCATTCGATGTCAAGAATTCAAACGGAAATACGGAATATTATATCCATACACAAGGAGATCATGAAGATTGGTATTCTGAAACAGAATACCGTATACTTCTTGATGAAATGGGCAGACTTATCTCATATGATAGATTTTACAAATATGAACAGGACGGAAATAAAGGAACTACAAGCGAATCATTCGTACTTGTTGACTATGAGTTCGATTCGCCCGATTTCACTATGGATAATGTAATGCCTGCTTTTGACAGACTTGAAAATGAGTGCAGAGAACAAGAAGAAAAATAAAACTAAAAGGCAGCCTTTTTCGTTATCCCCTTATCGGAACTACACAAAATCGTATGTAAACCGAGTGGTTATGAGCCACTCGGTTTTCTTTTGGCTTGTAATCACAAGCATTCTGGCTGAAACGTATAACGAATACTTATCGGACAGCCGTTTTTCTTGATTCCCTCTCGCTGACCTCGATACGAGCTACAAACAGGTTGAGCAGTTTCGGAGTAACTTCGCTCATTTCAATATTCGACTTAGCTTTGTCCATGAATTCCTTTATGCAGGTCTCCTGTAGATTCATGCTATCTACTTTCTTGGAGAGCTCCGCGAGTTCTGCTTCAAGCTCTCGGTGATAAGTCTGGTCTAATTCATAAAGAAGCTCCCCGAGGGGAGCTTCAATGCTTATATGAACTATGTTTAAGTTGATTCGCCGTTTTCTCTTTTTTCGATATGACGTCATTAATTGCGTTTATCAATTATACCGCGCTTTTTCTCAGGATGCATTTCATAGAAACGCTTCTTGTCCGCATACATACGTTCATCCGCATTACGAAGAGCAATGCGGACATTTTTTATATCATTTTCAAATGCTGTACCTATAGCAAAAACAAGATTATCGTACTTTTCAGCTGCTTTTCTTAGGTGTTCAGCCTTTTCCGAAAGCTCCGCCTCTGTAATTCCTGTCAGAACCGCCACAAACTCATCGCCGCCTGCACGGAATATTTCATGTACGTCAAATATCTCCCGCAAAGCTTTGGCAGCATTTTTCAGGAGCACATCACCTGCAACGTGACCTTCACCGTCATTTACAGCCTTTAGTCCATTCAGGTCTGCAAACAGGACGCCTACTGATTTTTCAGATGAGCTTTCCGAAATAGCATCAATATAGTTGTTCATTTCATTGCGGTTCATGACACCTGTCAGCATATCCCTCGAACTGAGAACATGCAGTTTTCCCATCAACTGATAGCTGTAGATCTCCGACGCAAGAATAAATGTAGTGAGCTCCAGTGTACTCTTTATTGTCTCCGCAGCCTCTGCACTGAAATTAAGTGCCCAGATATAGCCAAGAAGCTCCCCCTTGAACTCCAGAGGGAAAAGAACGATCGTCTTGCCGCCTGCACTTGTAATTGAATCATACCATTTCGGATTTCTTTCCTTTACGACCTCCATGTCATGTTCGTTTTTTACGATCAGGCAGTTGCTGCCTGCAATTGTATCCTTCCATGATTCGGCAATATCATAAAAGCCCTCGATATAGTTTTCCATTGACAGGAGCTTTGAATCCTGTGAAAACGCTTCACACAGAACGCTGCATTTTCTCTTTTCTGTATCCATAAGAAGGATACAGCAGTGTTCAGAATCACAGAGATCACGTATATCGCCGCATATCGACCACATTGTTTCATTGAAATCATCAGAGCTGCGCAGCTTGATACAGGTTTCAAGAACTGCCGACGCTATATCTGCCGAAATAGTGGACAGCCGTTTTGCATCCGGCTTGAAGTTGACCTCCATGATATACATACAATAGCAGATATTGCCGTCATCAGGGAAAAGCGGAAGAAATGACATATTGAACCAAACGTCATATCTTGCAGGATGGGCATATGCATGAAGACATTTTTTGTTTACGGCAGCATTAAAGCAGGCGTCCTCAAAATTCAGATCGCGTGTCATATATGTAGTATACTCACTGTTTGGTATGAACTTCTGAGTCAGCATGGCAAGATTTTCTGCTGGCCGCTCTATGGTGTCAAGATAAGGACGGTTGCCTAAAACAATACGTACCTTCCCGTATCTGCCGTTTTCAAGCTTTTCAACTGATACTACACAGGCGGCAGTAGGTATACTGTCAACAAAGGATTGGAAATTCATAAATACTCCCTCCATTTCAAAATACTTATTCTGAAGCTTCATATCGGCAACGAGCTTCTCAGCAGCTTCTGCTGACATCGGACGTCCCCATATGAAACCCTGCACATAATCACAGCCGATACTGCACAGGCGGCTTTTCCTATAATGTCGGCAATTGCCTGAAATCTCATTAGTTTATCCACCCTATTACAAATAAAGGTATAGCTTCACTATAATTCTCAGTTCAATTTTACCACTTTTGCACAAAGTACTCAATAAATTGCAAAAAAAGTTTACAAATCGAAACTACAAATTGGCATTTCACACAAAGAATACGACGACAATTTGTATGTTTTTTAAAAGCGCCTTTAAGAACTATGATCGGATTGGATACATTGATAAATGGTCAGTGAATTATATGAGAATATATGCAAAAACTCCGACCGCATGGTCGGAGTTCTTTATGCTTAATCAAAGCTTTTAATAATGCCTAAAAGATACTGCTGTATTTTCAAAGCGTCATTTACAGTAAGTCCCTCAACGCTCTTGTCAACGTCAGCATTTGCATTGCCCTGAGCAGTAAGAGCCTTCGGCTCTGTTCCGCCTACAGCGTATTTGTTCGGATTTGCGAGCGCCTGCATTATAAGTACTACATCTGACATATCGATCTGTCCGTCACAGTTTGTATCGCCTGCCATAGTAACTTTGGGCTGCGCAGAAGTTGTGGCTGTAGTTGTTTCCGTCTCGGAAGATGTAGTAGTGGTAACCGTAGTAGTTGTTGTTGTGGTTGTGGTTGTGGTGGTAGTTGTTGTTACAGCAGGTTTGGAGGACTTGAGGTACTCATCAACGACGCCTGCCCAGTATTTGCCCATTTTCTCATATCCGGCAGCATTCGGGTGAACGCCGTCGCCGAGGTCGGCAGTGCCGTTGAGGCAGCCGTGGATATCGGCAAATGTTACCTGTTTGCCATTGCTGTTATATTCGTTTGCAACTTTTTTTACAAGATCATTGTAGCTTGCTACCTGAGCGGTCTTGTCTCCGCCGCCCATGAACATTCCGCCGCCGAGCTCGGGAATGGTTGAGAGGAATATCATACCGTCGGAAGGCATATCAGCTATCATAAAATCAAGCAGTGTATGGAGGTCTTTCTCCAGTTCGCTTTCGGTATGATTATAGTTCATGTCATTTGTACCGATTATAAGCAGTATGATATTTGGCTGAGTCTTTTTTACGGCATCTGTTTCCTTGAGAACATCATATAAGCCTCCGCCGTAGCCGCCTTGCTGTTTTATGATAGTGTATCCGCTGTAACCGGCGTGATTGTCATCATAGGTCACGCTTTTTCCGTTATAGTTGAAGCTTGCGCTGTTCTTTCCCTCGGGACCTACAAAATCGAAATTTGTATATCCCTTTTCCTTCAGGAAATAGTCGAGATACTTTCTGTATCCGCCCGTATCTCCCATGCCAAAGGTTATGGAATCGCCTGCGGGCATTATTCTGATGACATCGCTGCTCATAGAAATATTTTCCATGTTTTGCTTCTGAGTTTCGCTGTTGCTGCCCTGACCGCCGAACTGGCTCATGTCGAAGCCGCCTGCTCCGCCCTGTCCGCCGAACTGGCTCATGTCGAAGCCGCCTGCTCCGCCTTGTCCGCCGAACTGGCTGATGTCAAAGCCGCCTGCTCCGCCCTGTCCGCCGAACTGGCTGAAGTCAAAACCGCCTGCGCCGCCTTGCCCGCCAAACTGACTGAAGTCAAAGCCGCCTGCGCCGCCTTGTCCGCCAAACTGACTAAAATCAAAACCGCCTGCATTTCCTGCCGCCGGCTCATCGTCGGCTGCGATAGTCGTGTACGGAACACTTGCTGCGATCATCAGAGCTGAAACAATACAGCTGATGACCTTTTTGAGTCTGGACTTTTTCACTAAAATCACTCCTTGTTTTTTGTCTGCAACTCTTATTGCATAATAAAATAGAACGTAATTTAGTAGTCCCCCAAAAATATTTATTTCTAATTTAATTATATCATTGAAAAAACAATTGTCAAGTATTATTCCAACAACTTTTGACCATAAAAAGCTATATCAAGGCTGGGGGCTTGCTTGTTTTTCTTCTGAGCTTTCGCTTTTTTATAAAAACACTTGTGTAATACATTTGTATATGGTATAATAAAAACATATAGGCCTATATACAAATTCTCAAACCACAGGAGGTATTAATCATGAACTTCAAACGCAACATCACAGGTATTTCTGTCCTTGGCATTATCGGCGCTCTTTCGTTAACTGCGGTCCCGATGTTCAGCAATACTGAAAATTCCGCTAACACTGTCAATGCAACTTCAAAATATGGCGATATCAACTCTGACGGCTATATTAACGCAGTTGACGCTTCGATAATACTAAGCTATTACGCATATACATCAACTACTAAAGGCACTCCCATGACTTTAGAAAAGTTCATTGCAAACGGTTCGGGAACTACAGAACCCACAACTTCAGAGCCGTCAAATAAAAATGTCAGTCTCAAAACAGGCGGTGACACGTTTACCATCGCAGCATGGAACCATGACGAAATAACAAGTCTTATCTCAAACTGGACAGGTATTGACGCACAAGATGTAATAGAGCGTATGTATTCCGGAGCAGATGATCCGATAACTGCTCCGTCAGGTGCAAAAATAAACTTTGTCAACTTAAATATCAGCGGAGCAAGCGCTTCGGAAAAATATGATGAGCTGTTCAATAATGGCGAGGACATAGATGTATACTTAACCGAACCATACTGGGCATTAAAATATATGGATAATGACGAACTTTCTGCTCCCCTTTCTTCTCTTGGCATAACAGAAAAGGATATGAGCGGAATGTATCCATACACATTACAGCTGGCAAAAAACAGCAAGGGCGAATACAAGGCTGTTCCTTATAACGTTTGCCCCGGAGCTTTTATATACCGTTCAGACATTGCCGAAAAGTACCTTGGCGTTGACTCTCCGGAAAAAATGCAGGCAGCTATAGGAGACTGGAGCCTGTTTGCAAGTTCGGCAAAAACTATTTCTGAAAAAAGCGGAGGAAAAATGGCTCTTGCCGATTCTCTTGCAGGTATGTGGCAGGCATATTCCTGCGGAAGATTTGATCATGTCACAAGCGATAATAAACTGGAACTGAGCAGCGACGTAAAAGCTTTTGCTGATATGGCTAAAGAGCTTTGGGAATGCGGCGGTGTTACAAAGAATCATCAGTGGAGTGATGAATGGACACAAGCAGGTCAGAAAGGTCAGTGTATGGGATACTTCGTACCTTCATGGGCTTTCTTTTATGACGACAGCTTCGTGTATGATGCAACTAATAAACAATCAGGAAAATGGAGCATATGTACAGGTCCTCAGTCTTATTACTGGGGCGGTAATGATCTGATTGTCAATCCGTCGACAGATAACGGTGATGACGCAAGAAGCTTTATTCTGTCTTCTGCTTTTAATTCTGATAATATGAAGAAGTATGCAAGATCTAATAATATGCCAAACAATAGTACTGTAAATGCACAGCTTGCAAAGGATAATTCGTATCATAAAATAAGTATGTCTGAAATACTGAATGGTCAGAATTATTACTCCGTTTTTGAGCAAAGCGCCAGAAGTATCGATATAAAGAAGTATTCACCTTATGATGATAAAATCAATTCTGATATTATAGAACAGATAAAGGACTCATACATTAAGAGAAATCAAACATGGGATGACACCCTGACAGAAATAAATGATAAGATCTGCGAGGATCTTCCTGATTTGAAGCAGTAAAAACCATAACTAAAGATAAAAAAGCTCCCCTCGGGGAGCTTTTTTGCTGAACTCCTCACTGTTTGTATCAGCTTTGTCGGCAGTTCCGATAAAGCTTATCTCCCGTTCGGTGAACTTGTCATTTTCAGCAGTCGCAAAGCATACGATCGGCTTCGGTCAGATCAAGGCTGAAAGTATACATAACCGACAAAGTATTCAATTGTTCTTTGTCACAGTTGACGATTATTATTTCCAAAGCGTTAATAATCATTTCTTTGCTTGATGTTTATTCATATATAGTGATAAAATAATTATATATCAGTTCTTCGGCATATAAATTTGACAGATCAGGAGTGGATACAATGAAAAAAAGACTTATCAGTACAGTAAGTGCAGCTATTCTTGCAGTTACAGGAGTATGCAATTGTGCTGTCATACCATTTAACGCCAAAGCAATTACTTCTTTTGACTTTCAGGAGGATTACACACGCGGAGAAGATGATAACTGGATGTGGTGCAGATTTGAGGACCACGTCGCTGTAATATACTATAAAGGCAACAGATCAACTGTTGCTATCCCCGAAACTATCGAAGGACTTCCTGTTACCATAGTGACAGACGAAGTGTTCAGATGGAATCATGATATTATCAAAAAGCTGAGTATTCCTGCAACAGTAACGGATATTGGTTCGTCGCTGAGCGCTGTCATCGGACTATCCGAAGTAGATATCGCCGAGGGCAATAAAAACTATATCGTTGAAAACAACGCCGTTTACACAGCGGACAAGTCTCAGCTGCTGAAATGTCTTACCTATACAGAGGGCGAATTCAACATTCCCGATACTGTAAAAGTCGTTAAGGACAGCGCCTTCATGTACTGCTATGATATCACTTCAATAAACATACCCTCATCTGTAACAGAGATAGGAATAAATGCAATGCTTGGCTGCAACAATCTCGAAAGCATAAGTGTTGATGAGAAAAACAAAGAGTATAGCAGTGCCGACGGCGTTTTGTTTGATATCAATAAGGAGATACTGTATCAGTATCCTGTCGGAAATAAGCGTAAGAGCTACAGCGTTCCCGACAGCGTAACGGAAATAGACACCAGTGCATTTCAGAACTGCGATAATCTTGAAGCCGTTGAGTTCGGAAAAAACGTGGAATGCATAGATGACCTCGCTTTTTACGATTGCGATAAGCTGAATAATGTCGTGCTTTGCGACAGCGTTGATACTATCGGATACAGTGCTTTTTCGTTATGCGCAAACCTTTTCAATATAACATTCCCCGATAATGTAACAACCGTCATGACAGACGCTTTAGCCGATACTCCATGGTTCAGCAGCCAGCCCGACGGTATCATCTACATTGGAAAGGTGCTGTACAAGGTCAAGGGCAGACTGCCCGAAAACTCGGTTGTGACCGTCAAGGAGGGCACGGTCGGCATAGCTGATTACGCTTTCTGTACCGAGGACAGCGATTATGCAAAAGCTGTTCTGGGAGATAAGAATCTTGTTGTTGTAAAGCTTCCCGAGGGTATAAAAAATATCAATCAGTATGCTTTCCACGATTGCAGTAATCTTAAAGAAATAAACCTTCCCGACAGCATATCCCAGATCGCTCCGAACGCTTTTAACGGCTGTTCTTCCCTTAAAGAGATACATATCCCGAAATCAATGACTTATATTGAATGGTCTGTATTTTCTTCATGCAGTTCACTTGAAGCAGTCGAGATACCTGCTAATATACAGTCGGTCCAGAACAATGCATTCGGAGACTGTACCTCTCTCAAATCATTGACAATATATAACAAGTATTGTTACCTGTCGGATCCTTTTGGATTTGATGAAAAGGAATATCCGATGTCAGATACCGATTTCGTAGGAACGATCTACGGATACGATGATTCCTTTTCTCAGAGCTATGCTAAGGAGTATGGCTACAAGTTCGTATCTCTCGGAAAGGAAGAGAATAACGGAAATAATTATCCCGACCTTGAAAAAGCTGTTAAATCCGACGGCAAATGGGAATGGCTGGAGTTTGAGGATCATGCTGCAATATGCGGTTATAATTCCGAATCAGAAACAATGGATATCCCTGACACATTAAATGGTCTTCCTGTTACTGAAATATACAGCGAATTCTACTTACAGAAGCCCTCTGTGGTAAAAAGCGTAAATATCCCTGCTAACCTTGCGAAAATAAACGGACTGTTCTATAGTCTCGACAAGCTTGAGGATATTTCGGTAGATAAGGATAATAATTCATTTGTACTGGAAAACGGAGTATTATACAATGCTGACAAAACCGATCTCATCAAGTGCCTGAAGAGCAAGGTCAAGGGCGAATTCAGCATTCCCTCTACAGTCGTTAATATTGAAAGCGGTGCATTTGAAGGCTGTTCCGAGATAACAGCAATAAATATCCCTGCGTCAGTCAGCTACATCTCCGATTCATTCAACGGCTGTACCTCAGTTGAAGCCGTCAATGTTTCAAAAAGAAATAACAGCTATTCAAGTGCAGACGGAGTTTTATTCGATAAGATAAAGGATTATCTTATATTTTATCCTCCAAAATGTCCGTCATCAAGCTTTACAATACCCGAAAGCGTAGTATGGATAGCCAGCAAGTCATTCAATAACTGCGATAATCTTGAAAGCGTAAAGCTCCCTGAAAATCTGATGAATATACCATATGCCGCTTTTATGGATTGCGATAAACTCGATAATGTAGTGATACCCAAAAAGGTCACAGAAATAGAGCACTCCGCATTTGAAAACTGTTCCGCTCTTAAAAATATCGAATTTACGGATAATGTCAGCCTGATAGGCTTTAACGCTCTGGCAGGGACAGCATGGCTAAAAAATCAGCCTGACGGGCCTGTTTACATAGGTTCGGTCTTTTATAAGCTCAAGGACGACGATTCAAAAATAACCGAGATAACAATAAAAGACGGTACAGAATATATATCTCCCTATGCATTCTGCAAATCTACGGTACATGACACAGAATACAGCGTAACAATAATCGATAATACAAGCCTTAAGTCCGTAATCCTCCCTGACGGCGTCAAGTATTTGGGAGGAAGCGCTTTCTCAGGCTGTACCGCTCTTACTGATATCAGTTTACCTGATAGTATAGACAGGTCATTTGCAAGCTCAGAAGGCATATTCAGCGGCTGTGCTTCATTGAAGGATATTGTATTGAGCAGTAACAGCACAAAGATATACTCTTCCGATTACTCCAACTGCGCCTCATTAAAGGATATTGTTATCCCCGAAAGAGTTACAGCAATATATTCATGGGCATTTGAAGAATGTGCTTCTCTTGAATCCGTGACAATATTGAACCCTGACTGCGTAATTTACGGCGAAGGTTTTACCATATGCAATTCGATAACAGAACCTGACGATATAAACGGTGATTATATTCCGAATTACAGCGGAACTATATGCGGTTATGACAACTCTACAGCCGAAAAGTACGCCAAGGACTGTGGATACAAATTCAAGTCACTGGGTAAAGCGCCCAACAGGCTCGGTGATATCAACGATGATGAAAAGATCAACGCAGTAGACGCATCAGAGGTACTTTCGTACTACGCAAGAATTTCCACCAATAAGGACGGAGGATTCACCGATGAGCAGAAAAAGGCAGCAGATGTCAACAAAGACGGCTTGATAAACGCTGTCGACGCTTCGTGTATCCTTTCCTATTATGCGTATACCTCTACAACTAAGGATACACTAAAGAAAACACTTGAAGAATTCTTGAAATAAGAATTATAACAGCTGCCCTTAATGGGCAGCTGTTCTTTTTAATTGTAAAAAAGTAATAGCGTATAATGTTGAATCGTCTATAACAAACAGTTTTGTATTGCTGTGTATCTTTTAGGGCTTATTCCATCATTGACTTAATATTTAAAACTCCGACCATAACCATGATACTCATATAGAAGTTTTATAATTATTATTGAGAGAACCCCTTTTGAAAAAGGGGCTTCTCTCAAACTCTCTCCCTAAAACTTT
>NZ_FPIP01000008.1:75119-160600 GCF_900119075.1 Ruminococcus flavefaciens | reverse complement strand
GAACCTTTCCTCAGAAAGGTTTCCCCCATAATTAACTGTAAGCTTCTATATAAGTGTTGCGGTTAATGGCGGTATTCTTTTTTCTTAATATTAATATTTCGTTAATTGCAATTTAAAAAATATGGTATATAATATAATTGAATTATTATGCCGATCAAGCCGCTTTTTTTGAAAACAGCCTGTAACAGAAAGGAGTCAATATGGATATACAGAGATTTGCTGATACCTTTTTTTCTCCGACTTGCATCATATCAGTACAAAAAACAGCTGACGGCGGCTATGGAGATATCCGTATTGCCGCCTGCAATAAAAAATACATGGAAATGATCGAAATACGGCTCAGAGATGAGAAATACTACGTTTCGTCCGACGCAGGCTCCGTTTTTGAGCCCGATTCGCTCTACTACAGGTATTTCCCGAAAAACAGAAGCTTTGAGGACGTATGCTTCCGTGCCGCAGTACTGAAAACTCCTGTTCATACCTATTCTCACATGGACAACATTGATATCTGGTTCGATATCTACGCCATGCCTGTGGACTATGAAGACGGAGACGTCTGTTACTGCGCATATATGGCTTCTCCAAGCCATAACCCCGATATCATTCTTGATACTGTAAACACGGTGCAGACCTCAAACGACGTCCTCAAGACCTGTATAAAGCTCCACAAAGCAAACAGCCTCAGGGACGCCATGGAAAGCATAATCTCTGAGATACGTCAGATATGCAAAGCCGAATGCTGCACCGTACTTCTGCTCAACGACACCGATGAGACATACTCTATCCTTGCGACCGACTTCAAGGAAAACAGCACTATCAAGCGTGTTACGGAATTTAATAACTTCTATGAAATTGCAGCCTCGTGGATAAATATGATAGGCAGCGAAAACGACTGTGTTATCATTCAGGATAAGAATGATATGGAATACTACAGCAGGATAAACAATCCGTGGTATCTGACTCTTGTGGAAGCAGGAGTAGAAAGCGTTGTTCTCTTCCCTCTCCGTCAGGGACACGAGACACTCGGCTTCATATGGGCTACTAATTTTGATACGAATGAGACTATGCGCATCAAGGAAACTCTGGAGCTTACAACGTTTTTCATTTCTTCGCATATCTCCCGTTACAAGGTACTCAAACGTCTGAAGCATATGAGCTATACCGACGCACTTACAGGACTGCCTAACCGTTTTGCCTGCAACGAGCATATTTCCCAGCTGATAGCCAACAATGACAGATTCACAGCTGTTTCCATTGACCTGAATCATTTCAAGAGCGTTAACGATTCTCTCGGACAGGACGCAGGAGATAAGGTGCTTATCGGTATCACCGAGCGCTGGAAAGCCTTATCGGCAGATGAGAGTTCGGCTGTGCAGAACTATTTAACGCGCATAAACGGCGATGAATTCCTGCTCATCATCTGCGGATACGACACAGACAAGGAGCTTAAGGATACTATCGACAGATTTGCAGAAGCTCTCATCGATCCCCTGACAGTAGAAGGCTGCGACCTTTATATAAGCGCAAGCTTCGGCTACGCGGAATATCCCACGGACGCCGACTCAGCAGATTCGCTCATATCCCATGCCGACGCAGCCATGAACGAAATAAAAAAGGCTAACAGCAGCGACCATATCCTGCGCTATTCCTCGGATATACTCAGAAACGAGCATATACTTGAGATAGAGAACAAAATACGTGCTGCCCTTGAAAATGATACTGTTTATTTCAATTTACAGCCCCAGTACGATATTGAACATAAGCTGCGCGGCTTTGAAGCTCTTGCACGTATGAAGGACTCGGACGGCAGCTTCATCTCACCCGGAGAATTCATACCCATAGCCGAAAAAGTCGGTCTTATCGACAAGGTAGACAGCATGGTGTTCAGAAAGGCGGCTGACTGCTTCAGCAGGATAATAAAGAAGTCAGGGCTTGACCTTACGCTGAGCGTAAATGCGTCAGTAAGACATCTTCTGAAAAACGATTTCATTGAAGAGATACAGGAGCTCATAAGCAAAAGCGGCATTTCAGCTTCTCAGCTTGAGATAGAGATAACCGAATCAATACTTATCGATTCGACGGAAAAGGCTCTGAACTGCATAAATCAGCTCCGAGATATAGGCGTAAAGTTCGCCATTGATGATTTCGGCACAGGCTATTCGTCGCTGAGCTACCTCAGCAAGATACCTGCGGACCTGCTGAAGATAGACAAATCTTTCATTGACAGGATAAATTCCAATGAATCCTCAAAACAGTATGTTGCCGCAATAATATCAATGGGACATATTATGGGGCTTAACGTTATCTCTGAGGGCGTTGAGGAAAAGGAACAGTTAGAAGCCCTCCGCAGTATAGGCTGCGACCTCATACAGGGCTTTATATGGGGACGTCCCCTGTCGGCTGACGATGCCGAAAAGCTCGTTGACAGCATTACGGCTCAGACATGAACTATGGCGCACAAAACACATTTTATCTGTTACAGAGCTGCCGCTTTCATTCCGCAGTTACAGGCGAAAATACGGCAGAAGTATACTGCAATAAGCTTTCAGGACGGCTTTACGCCGTCCTTTTTGTTGTATCAAGCCTTTATAAATGCCAAAATCAACAAAGCAAAGCGTTGATTTTTGTTAGTTTTTTTCTTTGTATTTTATTGATAAAAATATAAACGTGTGCTATAATTAATACATATTGTAATTCATTTTTGACAAAGGCGGGATAAAGAATGTCAAAAAAGGAATTCGGAGACCTGAATAAACGAGAGCTCGTTGACCTCGTTTATACAATGATGACTACCGATGAAGAAAAAAGCTCGGAGCTTCCGCCTGTTGAACAGGTCGAAGCAGAGCGTTCAAAGCTTGATAACAAAGCTAAATTCCGACGGATCCTCAAAAGCACTGTTTCCGCGCTCCTTGTGGTGGCTGCTGCTGCAGTCCTGATATCAATGCTCTTTCTTCCTGTAATACAGGTATCGGGGGACAGTATGAAGCCCACACTGAGCAACGGCGATATTATACTCCTTGTAAAATCAAAGCGTTTTTCTACAGGAGAGCTATGCTGCGTTTCATGGCAGAACAAGCTTCTGCTCAAACGCGTCATAGGACTTCCAGGTGACAATATAGATATTGACGAAAATGGAAATGTATATCTTAACGGAAAGCTTCTTGACGAACCTTATGTTACCAATAAAGCTCTCGGCGAATGTGATATAGATCTCCCCTATACCGTTCCCGAAGGTAAGCTTTTTGTTATGGGAGATCAGCGTGAGACTTCCGTTGACAGCCGCAGCACTGCTGTAGGCTGCGTGGACTACGATCAGATGGTCGGCAGATATCTTTTCAGGATATGGTCGGCTGAATGACGCTATACATAATTTATAAAGAAAGGGGGGATGGATTTGAATAACTCCTTGAAAAAATATCTTCATGAGCTTCGCATGGAGAAGAAACAAAAACGACGGCTCACATCATTTATCACTGCCATGTCCGTGCTTGTTTCTACAGGCGTTTTCTGGCAGCTGCGCGGTATCGGCACAGCAATGACAGACGAAACGCTTGCTCCTGATACTAACGGACAGTCAGCTGATATGTCGCTTCTCAGCAGTTCTCTTTGCGAAACTGATGAAGTATGGGAATCTACGCTTCCCGAGCTCACAGACGAGCTTGCTGAAAATGCTGCTCTCATAGCAGCTTCGCAGTTAGGCTATACCGAAAACACTCAGAACTATATTATCGGCGACGACGGCTGTACCCATAAGAATTACAGCCGATACGGCGCTTGGTTCGGAAATCCTTACGGCGACTGGAATACAATGTTCACCTGTTTCTGTCTGCACTATGCAGGCGTAACCGAAGCAGATATACCATTCAGCTCAGGCTGCTGGGCATGGTCGCTGAAACTCAGTGCAAAAGGAGTTCTGTCCCCTTTTAATAAGGGCTCGCCCAAACGGGGAGATGTGCTTCTGTTTGACACAGACCTTGACGGAAAGGCAGACCGCTCAGGCATTATTTCCGAAATAATTTCCGATACCGACAACCCCTGTATCATAACCATAGAAGGACAGACCGACGGAGCAGTAGCTGAATGCAGCTATCAAACCGACGATGAGCATATCTTCGGATATGTGCCTGTTGAAACGCCTCAAACAGCCGATGAGACTGCTATGAAGTTCACAGCTGAAAGCGTATCAGGAATAAAGGTGTCCGCTTCGGCTGAACAGGGCATATTCCCCGACGGCACAAAAATGCTCGCCGCAGATATTTCCCGTGAAGAAGCCATTAAGCAGGCGTCAGACGCTCTTGGCGCAGAGACAGCCGATATCGAGGCAGTTGCCGTTGATATCTCGTTCATTTCCCCAGAGGGCATTGAGCTTGAACCTGCTGACAGTTCAGTAGTACACGTTGAGATAGACCTCCCCGAGGAGCAGAAGCTCAGCGGCAGTCAATACAGCCTGCTCCATATTGCGGACAGCGGCGGCGCGGAGATAGTCGAAAATGCAGCTGTCTCGGAAAGCGGAGCTGTCTTCGACGCAGATAGCTTTTCCATATATGTAGTAACCGCTCTCGGTGAAGTCGAAAAAGAGAAGCTCCATGAATCGCTGGAGGAGCTTACCTGGCTGCCGAATGACAACGGATACGTTCATAATTCTCCATATTACCCGTATATTATCCAAAAGGGAGATACAATTTCTATTGCAGGCTATTCAATGCTCCCAGACAAATGGTTTTATTATGATACAAATCGGGAAAATGAATATAAAAATATCCTGATCCCCGGTAATTATGACGAATCACAGAGTATTTCTGTTACAGGCAGTGACGGAAATACCTACTACAAAAAGGTCAGAAAATATACAGCCAACAAAGCAGGCGATGTGGTCATAAAATACCAATTCTCTCAAAACGATGTAAAGGAATTTTATGTCAGGGTGCTTGAAGAAAAGCTTATTGACTATGATTTTTTAAGTATATATGGAGCACATAATAATCAAAATAATCCGATAGAGATCGAAACAGGAGATACTATAAGATTAAAGATACCGATATCTCGAGTAAATCAGGATGCATGGTTCTATTTCCCGACGGATAATAATACATCAAGGTGGATGACTCTTGAAAGCAGTGCCGATGGGAACTATAAATATGCAACTCTGAAAGCATTTGACAATACAGGCGATAATGTTCAGAGCGTAGCGATATACTGTGACGGCGAATACAAAACAATATACATTAAGGTCAGAGACGCAAATGTCAACCTTACTCATGCAGATATTGAAATAGCAGAAGGCGGAATGTATAAAGCAACTAAAAAAGTATCTGCCCCCGACGGAAGCTATATCGAGACTATTACTGAATATGAAGCATATGTTGCAAATGTCAACAGATGTGATATACTTGATTCAAATGGCTCTACGATACAAACTTTCTTTACTGACGATTATTACCGCCACGGAAATCCGGGAGATACTCAGTATGAGCTTACTTCTAACTATATCAAATGTGAAGATCCGAACGCAAATCCAAATGCTATGAAGATAAAAAACGGAGATTACGTTTATCTGAGAAATGACAAAAACTTCTCGCTCTATAATACGGATACAGCTCTGTTTGATATTCAGCTTCTTCTCGTTCCCAAAACCGAAACAGTAACTAAATACAATGCAAGCGGCAATATCATCTCTTCATCATCAGATGATATATCTTCCAGAGATAACATATTCCTTGACAGTGTTAATTTTGAAATGGATCATCAAAGCGTTATCGACGCTCTGAACAAGTGTCCGACACACACAGGTCTTGACTTTACTATCAAGGCTGATCTGAACGAAGTGTTCAATGAAACGCTCCAGATCTATAAGCTCCCCTCAACAGGCGGCAGCGGCGTAGTTCCATATATGATAACAGGTTCAGCCGTTATCATACTCTCTTTCGCAGGACTGCTTCTGCGGAAAAGAAAGGAGGATAAATGATACCTCCTTAAATGCATATCAAACAAAAATCTATTATGAAAGGTGATATTATGAAAAATACATTCAAAAGATTAACAGCAGCTTTATTTTCAGCAGCAGTGGCTGCTTCATTGGGAATGTCTTCTATCCCTGCATCATATGCAGAGGGAGAGACCTATTCTATCCCTGTAAGCAAAGCAACAAATGATGAGGCTACTCATGAATATGTAGCTTATCAGGTCTTCACAGGAACGCTCGCTACAATAAGCGGAGAAAAAAAGCTTACTGAGATCCAGTGGGGCAGCGGTGTAAACAGTACCTCACTTCTCACAGCTTTAACATCAAGCACTAAATTCGGTTCAACAAATCCTTTTTCTTCATGCACAACAGCAGCCGAAGTAGCTTTGGTTATTGAATCCTTCACTAAAAACAGTCCCGAAGCTAACGCTTTTGCAGACATAGTAAGCGCAAATCTCAGCACAACAAGCTACAGTTTATCAACTCAAAAGGTACCCGGTGCAGGTTATTATTTCGTAAAAGATACGATAACTGAAAAGCCTTCAACAAATTCTCAGTATGCGTTTTCAGATCATATATTAAGTGTAGTAACAGACCATGATCTTGATACGATAAAAGCAAAGACTGATGTTCCGTATATAGATAAGAAGATCGGTACAGATTATGCAAGCGGAAAA
Organism: Ruminococcus flavefaciens; assembly: GCF_900119075.1. Classification (GTDB taxonomy): domain Bacteria; phylum Bacillota; class Clostridia; order Oscillospirales; family Ruminococcaceae; genus Ruminococcus; species Ruminococcus flavefaciens_Q. The sequence goes on along the minus strand of NZ_FPIP01000008.1, from coordinate 153,961 downwards.
AATACAAATACCGCAAGCATAGGCGACAAGGTGCCTTTCGTGTTAGAATCGTCAGTTCCCGATATGTCAGCATATAACGATTACTATTTCATTATCAACGACACCATGAGCCAAGGTCTTACCTTCAATAACGATGTTACGATCACAGTAGGTTCCTATACTCTGACATCAGGAACAGATTATGAGGTATTGACAACCGGCGTTTCTCCATACACATTCCAGATAGTATTCAAGGATTTCTACGAGCAGCTTTACCAGATGGGCACAGAGGACCCAAACGATGACGGCGGTCATATCGGCGAAACAATAACCGTCAAATACTCAGCTACCCTCAATGAAAAGGCTGATCTCTCATCAGCAGGAAACCCGAATAAAGTTGATCTTACATTCTCAAACAATCCGAATCATCAGTATAATGGCGGCGACAAGCCAACAGGTGATGAAAAAAACAATACTGACGTAATAGGAAAAACTCCCGAGTCAACTACAAAAACTTTTACAACAGGTTTAAAGCTCATCAAAAAGGACGCTACAACAAAGGCTGCGCTTAAAGGCGCAAAGTTCAAGATAACAGGTGAAGGCGTAAAAGCCGTACTCATCAACGATAAGATATACAAGGAAGCTGCCGACGGTACATACTATATGCTCAAGGACGGAACATTTACCGATGAAGCTTCTACAGAAACAACAGCTTCAAAATATGATTCCACAACTGTTAAGTACAAGCTTATAAGCTCAGTTACACATGATACTGCTACTACAACAGAATCAGTAAATCAGACCGCTTACTCTGATGCAAACGGTTTTATCTCATTCACAGGACTTAAAGAAGGTACTTATACCATTTCTGAGCTGGCAGCTCCCGATGGCTACAACAAGCTCAGCGAAAACATTACCATAGTTATCAGTTCAGCTCTTGACGACACAGCTCAGACCTGCACATGGAACGCTAAAAAGGGTTCAGATAACATTTCTAACAAGAATAACCTCTTCACATTTGATGTTGAGAACAACAAGGGTATGACTCTTCCCGGTACTGGCGGCATGGGTACAACAATATTCTATGTAGTCGGCGGAATGCTGGTAGCAGGCGCACTGGTACTTCTCATAGTAAAGAAGAGAATGAATATCAAGGAAAGGTAATTTCCTAAATTTGCAGTATTGCGGCGGTTTTAACGCCGCCGCAGATATTGCGGCAGGGAGGATCCGATGAAAAAGCATTTTTTCAGCATTGCAATTTTCATAATGTTTATCGTCGGATTGTCCGTGCTGCTATATCCAGCCATAAGCGAATATATCAATTCCAAACACGCTTCGCGAGTCATATCCGAATACAACGAGAAGCTCAGCGACTCCTCAACGGAAGAGCTTGACGCTGTTTTCGCAAAGGCTGAGGATTACAACAAAAGGCTCCATGATTCGCCCTCGGCATTCTTCGAGCCCGACCTTGTAAGCGGCTATGAGGACACTCTCGATATCACGGGAACAGGTATCATGGGATATATCGACATTGACAGGATAAATGTGGAGCTCCCCATATACCACGGTATCGCCAAGGAAGTCCTTCAGGTCGGCGTCGGACATCTGACAGGCACAAGCCTGCCTGTAGGCGGCGAGTCAACTCACTGCGTACTCTCGGGACACAGAGGACTTCCCAGTGCAAAGCTCTTCACAGACCTTAACGAGCTCGAGGTCGGAGATACATTTACCATTACGATACTTGACCGCCGCTTCACCTATGAAGTTGACCAGATAAAGATAGTCCTGCCTGAGGAATTTGAAGACCTCCGCATAGCAGATGGAAAGGACTACTGTACACTGCTGACCTGTACCCCATATGGAATAAATACCCACAGGCTGCTCGTCAGAGGAGTACGTATCGAAAATACCGAAGAGAAAAAAGTCGGTGTGTATGTCAAGAACGAAGCCTTCAGGATAGATCCGCTGATAGTAGCTCCTATTGCAGCTGTACCGCTGCTTATCATAACATTCACGCTGATATTTATCAGTGATAAGCGCCCAAAAAAGAAAACAAAGAAATGATAAATACCAAACAGTTAGCAGGGTGATAATATGTCTGAAAAGAAAAACAGAATATGTTCAGTGCTGCTGAGTATGCTGTGCGTTGTCATGCTTCTTGCCTCTGTCATGCCGTGTATTCATTCAGCGGAGGTCAAGGCATCTATTACTCTTGTATGCGAACAGGAAAATGTCAGAGTCTCGGACATGAGCTGGAAGATATACAAGGTCGGCGAGCGCCGCAGCGGAAAATTCACGCTCACGGACGAATTCGCAAATTATCCCGTAGATATGAGCGGACTTTCCACAGAAAATATACGCGGTACCGCTCAGGCTCTGGAAAGCTTCATCATCGGCGACCGCATAAAAGCTCTCGCTGAAAACGTTACCGACAATGACGGAAACGTCGTATTTGAAGGACTTGATAAGGGACTTTACCTTGCTGTCGCCAAGAAAGTTCAAAAGGAACCCATTACCTACATGGCGACTCCCCTGCTTTTCGAGATAAAGGAGGACGGCTCGGCTGAGGAAGCCTTTCCGAAGATATACAGCGTTATAACTCTTCATGGACAGGTCAGCAGCTACACCGTGAAAAAGGTATGGGCGGACAATGATGACTCATTCAAGGCGCGTCCCGTAAATGTAACGGTAGACCTCTTCAAGGACGGCGAGCTATACGATACTGTAGTCCTCGACGAAGCCTCAAACTGGCAGCACCGCTGGAATACACTTGACCTCGACGCCGAATGGCGCGTAGTCGAGCGCAGTATCCCTGTAAAATATGCAGTTCTTGTGGATTACAACTCAAAGCAGTTCCTCATCAAGAACTCCTATGCTCCTGACATTTTTATAGACGGCGGAGAATACACTAAAACAACTGCTGCTGTCACCACTTCCACTATCAGCACATCAACATCAGCAGCTGCAACAACTACAGGCTCGGGACTTCCGCAGACAGGACAGCTCTGGTGGCCTGTATTGCCTCTTGCACTTGGCGGAATAACGCTCATCTGCATAGGTCTGCTCACAAGGAAGAAAAACGGCGATGAGAAGTAAATGCCGAAAGCTTTGCTTCGTTTCAGGTGCAGCATTGATCTTTGCAGCTATGTGCCTGTGCATTTTCAATATTACCGAGAGCAGAACAGCAGCCAAACGCTCACAGGCTTCACTTTCGGAGCTGAAAAACGCTATCGTAAGCACTGCAAAGCCCACCGCTGCCGAAAACACTGAAGACGACCTTTTCGCTCAATACGAAGAGCCTGCCAAGACTGAAATGCCCACTGTCAGCATTGACAATACGGGCTACTGCGGATACCTCACCATAGCAGAGCTCGGTCTTGAGCTGCCCGTAATAAATGATTTCAGCTACAAAGCCCTTGATATCGCACCTTGCAGATACAGCGGCAGTACCGACAGCAGCGACTTAATCATAGCTGCACATAACTACAGCAGCCACTTCGGTAAGCTGGGCAGCCTTTCAGACGGCGCTGAAATAGTGTTCACCGATTGCGGTGGCAGGGCTTTTCATTACAGCATAATAAGCATTGAGGAGATACACGGCAGCAATGCTGATGAAATGCTCAGCAAAGAAAACTCCCCATGGGATATGACGCTGTTCACCTGCACACTCAGCGGAAGAAACAGGATAACCGTCAGAGCAAAGCTGAAATACTAAAACTGATACAAATAAAGGCGGTCTCCCCCGCCTTTATTCATTGTCTGCACAAAGCTCAGAAGACTTTTTTACAACTTCTTTGTCGCAGTATCAAATCTTTTCACAGTATTTGTCACCTGTCTTTACCAAAACTATAATTTGAGTATCGCTTGTTATTGGAGTAATTGTCATTTTATACATATTAAAACAGACAGGCTTATACAATACGCCAAAGTTTTTGATAAAACACACGAAACAGCCAGATAATCTATTGACATGAGCAGTAAACCTGTGTAAAATGTTAACATAAGCGTTTGTTATAATATAATGTAAGGCAACAATTTCTTTACAAATTTAATTTAACATAAGGCAACAATTTTTTCACTATACAATTTTTTAAAGGAGGATTTTATCATGAAAAAGTTTCTTGCAGTACTCTCTACACTGGTGATGGTAGGCTCACTCGCTTCATGCGGCGGAACATCATCTTCTTCCGACAACGGCACCGGTGCAAACACGAACTCAAACACTGAATCCAAAACAGACGCTAAACCTGCCGATGATTCATCTTCAAAGACAGATGATTCTTCAAGCAGCAGCGGCGGAAAGACTGTTGGTATCGCTATGCCTACAAAGTCTCTCGAGCGCTGGAACCGTGACGGCGAATACCTCAAGGCACAGTTCGAGGAGGCTGGCTACAAGGTTGAGCTGAAGTATTCAGACAACGATACAAACCAGCAGAACAATGATATCCAGGGCATGATCGCTGATAAGGTAGACCTTCTCCTTATCGCTGCTATAGACGGCAATACTCTCTCTCAGACTCTTGCCGACGCTAAGGACGCAGGTATCTCTGTAATTGCTTACGACCGTCTTATCATGAACACAGACGCAGTTTCATATTACGTTTCATTCGATAACTACACAGTCGGCAAGCTTCAGGGCGAATACGTTATCGACGCTCTTGACCTCAAGAACAGCGACGGTCCTTTCAATATCGAATTTACCGCAGGCGATCCTGCTGATAATAACGCAGGCTACTTCTTCAACGGCGCTTACGACGCTCTCAAGGAATATATCGACGCAGGCAAGCTCAAGATCCCGTCGGGCAAGACTAAGTTCGAGCAGGTTGCTACAGACAGCTGGTCAACAGACAAGGCTCTTGAGAATATGCAGAACACTCTTGCTTCTTACTACACAAGCACACAGCTCGACGTTGCACTCTGCTCCAACGACTCAACAGCTCTTGGTGTAGCTCAGGCTATCTCTTCTGACTACAGCGGTAAGAATACTCCTATCGTAACAGGTCAGGACGGCGATATCGCTAACCTCAAGAACATCGTTGACGGCAAGCAGTCAATGACAGTTTACAAGAACGTAAATGACGAGGCAGCTGCAACTCTCGAAGTTTCCAAGGCTATCCTTTCAGGTCAGACTCCTGACGCAGGTCTTGTAAGCTCACTTTCTGCTGAGGCTACATACGATACAGAGTCTTACAACAACGGTGTAAAGGTAGTTCCTTCATACCTCCTCGTTCCTTATGTTATCACAAAGGATAAGCTCGATGTTCTCGTAGATACAGGTCTCTATAAGTGGGACAGCGACAACAAGTATCTTGAGTCAACAGCTAAGACCACTTGATGACGAATAATACTGCTATATTGTCTGTAAAAGGGCGGGCTCTGCCTGCCCTTTTCTGAATATTCAGGCATATTCGGCACAATATGACAAACAGGATAAAGGAGGGATATACTTGGCAGAATATATTCTCGAAATGAAAAACATAACAAAGGAATTCCCCGGTGTAAAGGCTCTCGATAACGTTAATCTGCAAGTCAAGCCAGGTGAGATACACGCTCTCGTAGGCGAAAACGGCGCCGGTAAATCCACCCTTATGAATGTACTCAGCGGAACCTATCCTTTCGGTTCGTATACAGGTGATATCATCTACAACGGCGATGAATGCAGATTCAAGACACTGCACGACAGCGAGGAAAAAGGCATAGTTATCATTCATCAGGAGCTTGCTCTCATACCCGAGCTTTCTATAGGCGAGAATATGTTTCTCGGAAATGAGCGCAAGGGACTTTTCGGCATAGACTGGGATAAGACCTACCATGAGGCAACCGAGCATATGCAGCAGGTAGGCTTGAAGGAAGAGGCAACTACTCTTATCAAGGATATCGGTACAGGCAAACAGCAGCTTGTTGAGATAGCAAAGGCTCTCAGCAAGGACGTTAAGCTGCTTATCCTCGACGAGCCTACTTCGTCGCTGAACGAAGAGGACTCCAAGATGCTCCTTGATCTGCTCATAAGCTTCAAGCAGAAGGGCATGACTTCTATCATTATTTCCCATAAGCTCAACGAGATATCATACGTTGCCGATAAGATAACTGTTATCCGTGACGGTGCAACTATCGAAACTATCGACAACGCAGACCATAATATCGACGAGGCACGTATCATCAGCGGTATGGTAGGACGTGAGCTCAGCGACCGTTACCCTTCCCGCGAGCATAATATAAGCGACAAGGTCGGCATGGAGGTAAGCGGCTGGACAGTTCACCACCCGCTCTATACCGAGAAAAAGGTAGTCGACAACGTATCGTTCAACGTTCACCGCGGCGAGATAGTCGGATTCTCAGGACTTCAGGGCGCAGGACGTACAGAGCTTGCCATGTCCATATTCGGCAGATCATACGGCTCTGACATCAGCGGAAATCTGAAGATAGACGGCGAACAGAAGGAACTGAAAAACGTCCATGACGCTATCAGGGCAGGTCTTGCATATGTTACCGAGGACAGAAAGGGCAACGGACTTATCCTCGCGGACAGCATTGCAAAGAATACAACAATGTCGCGCCTTGAAAAGGTTTGCAGCAAGGGAATCATAAATATTGACAAGGAAAACGCTGTGGCAGAAGAATACCGGGAAAAGCTCAGAACAAAGACTCCTTCTGTACAGCAGGCTGTGGGAAATCTCTCGGGCGGAAATCAGCAGAAGGTACTGCTTTCAAAGTGGATGTTCGCTGATCCTGAGGTGCTCATTCTCGATGAGCCCACAAGAGGTATTGACGTAGGTGCAAAGTATGAGATATACTGTATAATGAACGACCTTGTGGCACAGGGGAAATCCGTGGTAATGATATCATCGGAAATGCCTGAGCTTCTGGGTATGTGCGACCGTATCTACGTTATGAACGAGGGAAAAATGGTCGCAGAGATGCCTGCTGCGGAAGCAACGCAGGAAAAGATCATGGCGGCTATCCTTCAGTCCGATAAAAAATAAATGATCGAAGGAGTATAATATGAACGTCAAAACATTCATCAAGAAATACACCATGGTCATTGCATTGGTCGTGGTATTCATATTCTTTTCATTATGGACAGAGGGCAAGCTCCTGCTTGCGCAGAATATGTCAAACCTTCTGCTCCAGAATGCATACGTGCTGGTAATGGCATGCGGTATGCTTTTATGTATACTTACAGGCGGTAACATCGACCTTTCGGTAGGCTCTACAGTCTGCCTCATAGGCGCTATAGCCGCCCAGATGATGTCAAAACACCATATGAACGCATATCTTGTAATAGGCTTGTGTCTGCTGCTCTCGATACTGATAGGTATGTGGCAGGGCTTCTGGATAGGATATATCCATATACCGCCGTTTATCTGTACTCTCGCGGGAATGTTCCTGTTCAGAGGTATCGGACGTGCGATACTCGAGTCCAAGACTATCGCTATCAACGATGAGACTTTCCTCAAGACATTTGCTTCATATATCGAGATACCGGGGCTTGACAATGATATCAAGTGGTCGGCATTCATCGCAGGTATAGCTGTTGCCTGCATACTGGTGGCAGTTACTGTATTCAACCGCATAAAGAAGGCAAAGAAGGGCTACAAGCAGGCTTCTGCTGTATCGCAGTTCGCTAAGATAGCTGTCATCGACCTGCTGATCATCGCTTATTCATGGAAGCTCGCACACTACAAGGGTATACCTGTAATGGCTCTGTGGGTACTTGCCATAGTATTCATCTATGCATTCATCACCTCAAAGACAGCCTTCGGACGCTACTTCTATGCAGTCGGCGGAAACGAAAAGGCTACAAAGCTTTCGGGTATCAACACAAACAAGGTCTACTTCTTAGCTTATACCTCAATGTCGCTCCTTGCAGGTCTTTCGGGACTTCTTATCGGAGCACGTATCGGTTCTATAAACGGCGATACAGGTAACTCATTTGAAATGGACGCTATCGGCTCATGCTTCATCGGCGGAGCTTCTGCATACGGCGGAAGCGGTACTGTCGGCGGCGTTGTAGTCGGAGCTATCCTCCTCGGTGTTATCAATCAGGGTATGTCTATCAAGGGACTTGACAACAACTGGCAGTACGTAGTCAAGGGTGCAGTTCTTCTTGTAGCTGTTATCTTTGACGTTGTATCCAACAAAAAGACTGGTAAAGCAGGTTAAACTGATACCATATACGGCTCGGGGCAAAGCGCTCCCGAGCCGAAGTTTATAAAACAGAAAGGGAGAAAATCATGAACACATCAAAACTCAATGCAGTTAAACGTCAGAAGGCAAAGATATCAGCCGTGCTCCGCGTAGTAGTTGCAGTATACTTCGGTTATCTCGCCATAAAGCTGATGACCAACAAGGATACTACCATGGACATGGCTACAGCATGGACATTCAGTGCGTTATTCATTTTAGCTGCTCTGGCGATCGCAGGCTATTCCATTTACCGTTTTTACTGCGATTTTACCGCATCTCACATCAGAAAAGGCAGCTTTGATGATGATGACTTCAAAAACAAGTAAAAGTGATACTTGACGAAGTTCGCGCTGTCTATGAGGAGTACACTGCGCAGGTAACAAGGCTTGAAAGTGACAGAAAAGCGTGGGACGGGCTTTTCGGAATGGGAAAGAAACTCGCCGACGATCCCTGTCATGAACGTTTTTACGAGGAGCTTGAAAAGCTGCTGAAAGCCTTTGCTGAGGAAAAGCCTTCCTCTGAGGAAATACGCAGTGTGCTGGAGCTTATCTACCGTGCCCCCTGCAATGAGGAGCAGCCTTCGAGTGCTGTCATGCCCATGAATGCAGTGCACAGTCTGACACCGGAGCTGGCGGAAATGCTTTCGGCTAAGGATGCTGAAGCGGTCCTTGAACAATACAAAAAAGACTACCCGAGGAACAAGCGTTTCCCTGCTCACAAAAACGTTATAAAGGCGCTGGAAAGAGCACAAAAAAGCTGACGGCTTTGCTCTTTCACACAACGCAGCGTAAAAAGCATTCATAGCCGCTTATGCTATGAATGCTAAATAACAAAAAAGAACCTGCACCGTATAACCAGTGCAGGCATTTTTTGTTATATGAGCAGAGCTTTCTGAGCTTTGCAGAATCGTTGTCTGTGTAAGCCTCTTCTATTGCACGACCTCATAGATGCTCTTGGCATTTGCCACATTACAGTTAAACAGGCAGAGAAACATAGAAGATATTGTATCCGTTCTCGCTCTCAGCCCATATCTTTCCGTTATGCTCCTTGATAATGCTGTCAGCGATAGACAGTCCGAGACCGTAGCTCTGTCCGTCGTTTCTTGCCTGATCCACGCGGTAGAAGCGCTTGAATATATCCTCGCATTCTTCCTTTGTAAGCGGAGTTCCGAGACCTGATACCGACAGGATACACTCAGAACCGCGTTGTTTCAGCTCCACGGTGACTTTGTCGGCAGGATCTGAGTACTTCAGCGCATTGTCAAGCAGGATATTCACCACCTGTCTCAGCTTGTCCTTGTCGGCGCTGACCTTGACATCATTGTCGATATCCGATGACAGTTCGAAACCATTCTCATAAAAAAGCGGCTCAAACGGCAGTATACTATCGTTTACCAGCTTGCTGAGGTCGACCTCGGCAAGCTTTATCTGAGCCCTGTTATTGTCAAGCCTTGCAAGCTCAAGCAGGCTCTCCACCAGTCCTCTCATACGCTTTGAAGTCGAGAGGATATTTTTTGTAAAGCCGTCCCTGGCGCTTTCCGAGTAGCTCTTATCGCTCATCATCTCCGCATTTGTCATTATGACAGTCAGCGGAGTTTTCAGTTCGTGGGAAGCGTCCGCAATGAACTGTTTCTGCTCGTTCCATGTCTTTTCAACAGGCTTTGTCACCCATTTTGCCAGCAGCAGGCTTATGAGGAAGAACACCGCATATCCTATCAGACCTATCACGACCATGTTGGTGATAAGTCCCTTTATCATGGCTTTTTCGCTGGAAATATCCGCAAAAACTATTGCTTTTATGCGTCCCATGTCCTTTTTCAGGTATCTCAGACCATATTCATGCAATATGCCCGTTTCCTTTTTTCTTTCATTGACGGTATCAACAAGCTTCTCAAGCATTTCCTTATCCGTAAGGTCGAAATACTCTCCGCCGTAAGCAGTTATCTCGCCGTCACGGGTGATATCCACCGTAAAAAACGGCAGCCTTATATTATCGGGCTTTTTGTCGGGCTTATGCATAGGCGCTCCGTCCGAAGGCGGACGGAACGACATAGTTCTCATCATCTGTACGCTCTCGCGTTCCATACTCTGCATTGTAAAGTGCAGTACAAGTCCGAATATCACGACAAACAGAACGGTTACTATGCTCATTATGACCGCAATGAATTTTATCCTCAGCCGCTTCAGCATTTTTCATCACACTCCAGATGATAGCCCAGCCGACGCATGGCTTCGATACGGACATCCGAGCCGATACTTATGAGCTTTTTCCGCAGGAAGCTCACATATGCCTCAACGTGGTTCTCCACCGCATCTGAATCATATCCCCACACCTTTGTGAGCAAGGTCTCCTTGGAGGTGTGTTTTTCTCCCGATACCATAAGCAGCCGCATGACTTCAAACTCCCTTGCCGAGAGCCTCACGCTGTTTTCGCCGCATATCAGCGAAGCCGACTCCATATCAAGGCGTGTGTTGCCGAAAGCAAGCTCGTTCACCTGCGAGCCCTGTCTGCGGAGAAGCGCATTAACGCAGGCGAGAAGCTCCCTTGCGTCAAAGGGCTTTGTGAGGTAGTAGTCCGCACCTGCGTCAAGCCCCTGAACCTTGTCATCAACGTCTGATTTCGCCGTCAGCATTAAAATAGGCGTGGCATTGCGCTTTGCGCGGACAGCCTTTGCCACCTCATAGCCGTTCTTTTTCGGAAGCATGATATCAAGGATTATCAGGTCGTAAATATTCAGCATTGCATACTGTTCGCCGCTTTCGCCGTCGTAAACAGCCTCTGCTTCAAAGCCCTTTGACTCAAGCATAAGCTTCAGCGAATCAGCAAGCACCTTTTCGTCTTCTATAATGAGTATCTTCATATGTGATTCCCCTTTCTTCACATAATATATACGCACGTAACGCCGAGGCGGCGTTCCCTACATTAATTATAATACAACACAGAGCTGAATACAAGCTGAAAACACAAGCTTTTTCATTTATTTCACTCAACTTTCACTTTGTTTCAGCTGTTTTTCAGTGTCAATTCAGCGTTCACAGATATAATTAAAGCATAGGATAAGCGCACACAGATTAAATCGCCCATTCTTTGCTGTGTGCGCACCTATACCAACGAAAAGAGGTGAAACTATGGATCTCAGACATGAAATAAAGCATGAGATAAACTACTCCGACATGATAACGATACGCCACAGACTCAGCGCTGTAGCATATCATGATCCCCACGCCATAGACGGAAAATACTTTATCCGCAGTCTCTACTTCGATAATCTTGCAGACAAGGCGCTCATGGAAAAGATAAACGGCATGAACCGCCGTGAAAAGTTCCGTATCAGATACTACAACGGCGATACCTCTGTCATTCATCTTGAAAAGAAAAGCAAGATAGACCACCTCGGCAACAAGCAGAGCGCACCGCTGACAGCACAGCAGGCTCAGAGCATAGTTGACGGTGATACTAAATGGATGATAGATTCGCAGTATCCCCTTATACGGGAATTATACACCAAGATGACAACTGAGGGGATAGCTCCCAAAACTATAGCGGACTACACAAGAGAGCCATTCATCTATCCCGCAGGAAACGTCCGCGTGACACTCGATTACAATGTGCGGAGCGGTCTGCGGTGTACGGATTTTCTCAGCCCCGACTGTGTGACAGTCCCCGTTTCGGATTCTATCATACTGGAAGTCAAGTGGGACGGTTTTCTCCCCGATATAATCAGGGACGCAGTTTCCCTCTCAGACAGGCGTGAGGGAGCTTTTTCAAAATATGCAGCCTGTAGAATCTACGGATAAAAAGGAGTTTTTAGTATGAGTTTCAGTGATATTTTCAAGTCTAATTTTATAGAGAATGTGACCAGCGTCAGCATTCTTGATATGGCAGTAGCCCTGCTTCTTGCATTCGGTCTGGGAATGTTCATCTTCCTCGTTTACAAAAAGACCTATTCGGGAGTTATGTACTCCGCAAGCTTCGGCACTACACTCGTTGCACTTACAATGATAACCACAGTAGTTATCCTCGCAGTTACAAGCAATGTCGTTCTTTCGCTCGGTATGGTGGGCGCACTTTCTATCGTACGTTTCCGTACAGCCATAAAGGAACCTCTTGATATCGCATTCCTGTTCTGGTCTATCGCAGTCGGTATCGTTCTTGCGGCAGGCATGATACCTCTTGCAGTTATCGGCAGCGTTATCATCGGCGTTATCCTGCTGGTTTTCGTAAACCGCAAGGCAAGCAAGAACCCATACATCGTAGTTGTACGCTGTGACGGTCACGACAGCGAGACAAAGGCTAAGGCTTTCCTTGACGGCAAGACCGAAAGATGCGTAGTCAAGAGCAAGACCGCTCAGAAGGGCTCCGTTGAGCTTAATATGGAGATACGCCTCAAGGACGACAACACTGATTTCGTCAATACCCTTGCAGATATGGAGGGTGTCAGCAGTGCTGTTCTTGTAAGCTACAACGGCGACTACATGGGATAAGGGTGTGATTTGATGTCAGCACATAAAAAAATAGACAGGATATGCATTATTATCACTGCCATTACTCTTGTTATAGCCTTTATCTTCTGCAATAGCCAGACGCTGGGCATAAAAACGACGGCTCATGCCATAGGCTATGAGGACCGCCTGTTCGACCGCTCAAAGGTGCATACCATTGACATAGTCATGAACAACTGGGAGGGCTTCATAGAGGGCTGTGAGAGCGAGGAATACTCCGCCTGCAACCTTGTTATCGACGGCGAAGCTGTGAAAAATGTCGGTATCAGAGCAAAGGGCAATACTTCCCTCAGCTCCGTAAAGAATATGGACAGCAGCCGTTACAGCTTCAAGATAGAGTTCGACCAGTACGAAAACGGCAAGACCTATCACGGTCTTGACAAGCTGTGCCTGAACAATATCATTCAGGATAACACCTACATGAAGGACTACCTTGCGTATACGCTGATGTATGATTTCGGCGTGGACGCTCCCCTTTGCAGCTATGCCTATATCACGGTGAACGGCGAGGACTGGGGACTGTATCTTGCTGTTGAAGCTATCGAGGAATCTTTCCTTGAAAGAAACTACGGCAGCAATTACGGCGACCTTTACAAGCCCGACGCTATGAGCTTCGGCGGCGGACGCGGCAACGGCAAGGACTTTAGTATGGGGAATTTTATGGATAAAGAGAGCGGAGAAGATACAGAAAGCTCTGAAAAAACAAATGACAACAACAAGCAGTTCACTCCTCCCGATTTCGGAGGCGGAATGCCTGACTTCGGCGGTGAAATGCCTGATTTTGACGGCGATATGACGGATTTTGATCCCGAAAATATGCCCGAGGACTTCGGTGATTTCGATCCCTCAAAGATGTTCGGCGAGAACGGCGAAAAGCCCGACTTCGGCGGCGGTCAGATGCCTGACATGAACGGAAAAGGCGGATTCGGCGGCGGCTTCGGTATGGGAAGCGACGATGTAAAGCTTAAATATACCGATGACGATATCGACAGCTATTCCAACATCTTCAATAACGCAAAAACTGCTGTCGATAAGGCAGATAAAAAGCGCCTTATCAGCTCACTGAAAGCTCTTTCGGAGCAGTCAGACCTTGAAAACACCGTTGATATCGAGGAAGTAATCCGCTACTTTGTAGTCCATGATTTCCTTGTAAACGGAGACAGCTACACAGGTCAGATGATACACAACTACTACCTCTACGAGGAAGACGGTCAGCTCTCAATGATACCGTGGGACTACAACCTTGCTTACGGCTCATTCATGGGCGGAAACGCATCATCTTCCGTTAATTCGCCTATTGATACTCCTGTTTCAAACGGCATGAGCGACAGACCTATGATCGCTTGGATATTCGATAATGAGGAATACACCGAGCAGTATCATCAGCTTTTCAACGAGTTCCTTGACAGCGTGGATTTTGAAAAGCTTGTGGCAGATACCGCAGAGCTTATCGACAAATACGTTGAAAAAGATCCCACAAAATTCTGCACCTGCGACGAGTTCAAAACAGGCGTTGAAGCTATCAGCAAGTTCTGCACTCTCCGCGCAGAGAGCGTCAGCGGACAGCTCGACGGCACTATCCCGTCTACTACAGAGGGACAGAAAGAGGACAGCTCCGCACTCATTGACACAGACGGTCTGAACACCTCTGATATGGGCTCCATGGGCGGCGGAAAAGGCGGATTCGGCAGAGGTCAGAAGGGCGTTTTCGACAGAAATAACAGCTCAAAAAAGGCAGATACATCTGATACTTCAAAGAAAACTGATAATTCCGAGATAGTACAGACTTCAAATGCTTCATCTTTCTCCGTAAAGATGCTGAGCAATATCCAGCCGCTTGCAAACGAGGACAGTTCAAGCCGCAGCGGCAAACCTCAGCGCGGAAGCGGCGAGAAGCCCGACTTCGGCGGACAGCCACCACAGGGCTTCGGCGGCGATATGCCTGACGACTTTGATCCCAGCAATATGCCTGATTTCGGAGGTCAGCCCCCACAGGGCTTTGACGGCGAAATGCCCGGTGACTTTGATCCGAATAATATGCCCGACGGCGCTCCGTCTTTCGGAGATACCGAAAAAACAAGTGATGAGGACGCAGACAGCTCCGAGACGGAAAAGGTCACAGAAGCTGAAAAAGGCACTGAAAACGTGGAAAAGCCTGCTCCGAATGCTGATGAAAACAGCAGTTCCGCTCCCCAAAATGAAAATAAGTCAAGAGGCGGCGAAAGGCCTGATATGGGCAGCTTTTCACCCATGAGCGGTGCTCCCGAAGAAAACAATACCACAGCATATATCATGCTTGGTGCGTCGGCTCTCATTCTCTTAATCGGATTAGGCTTTGCTCTTAAATTCAGAAGATAATCTGTTCTGCTCAGTGTAACGGGCAGTACAAACACAGGACAGCTTGCTGTTCTGTCTTATAAGCAAAAAAAGAAGGGGTATCCCCTTCTTTTTTATTTTATAGCACCTGCCTTGTAGGCTTCAAGAAGCTGCCGCAGGTCGCTTATCTTATCCAATATCTCCTCGCCCTTATCGGTGTCGGAAATATTCGCACGGTGCTCCAGCTTTTCCACAAGACGGATAGTCGGAGTATTTCCGCTCTCCCCTGCCACAAAAGGCTTATGCTCGGCAAGATTGAGACTGTGTGAATCGTATATCAGCGTATATCCAGCGATCCCCGTAGTTGACTGGTACGCCTTGGATATACCGCCGTCAATGACGAAAAGCTTTCCCTCAGCCTTTACGGGGCTCTCGCCGTTCTTTATCTTGACAGGAACATGACCGTTGATGATGTGTCCCTTTTCGGAATCCAGCCCGAACATATCAAGAAGCGACATACAGACCTCGGCTCTTTCCGAGAATGTATAGTAAGCGTTGTAATTCTCGGTGTGGAGAGACTTGTCCGCAAGAAGCCCCCTCTCGTAAAACGCCATTTTATCCTTGCCGTAAAGGGGCGACTTAGGTCCGCACCAGAGATACCACATGAAATCGTTGGCGTATTCCTTCTCCTCGCCGCTGCTGAAATATGCCTGATTCACCAGCTCTCCCAGCTTGTCGAGAAGCGCTTTTCCCGAATACTTCTGACCGCGGATATTCACGCTTTGCAGCTCGCCGTTTTCGTCCATAGGTATACAGCCGTGGAAAAGGAGATTATTATTGCAGGTCTTGTACATAGCACCCTTTGCATATATGAAGCGGATATGCCGCTGAAGCTTCTCGCTGTGTCGGAATGTGGCATTAAGCACCTTCATAAGCTCCGCCTCGCCCTCGGAAAGATTCAGCGGCGACTCAGGATCAACTGTAGGGAAGCTCTTGTCAAGAAGCTCATGCTCCCTGCCGTCTATGGTCACAGTCCCCTTTACAAAATCCGTCCTGCCGAAAAGGTCGCGGTCTGTCATCTCCCACTCGGGGTGCTTTGCAATGAGCTGTCCCTCTAATTTCATCTGTATGACAGTGATAGCCTTGTGCATTTTTGCAGCAAGCTTCAGATCAACTGGATCGTAGATATTGTCGTCGAGGGCATTAGGCATATAGAGCCTGCAATCGTCGTTTTCATAGGTCTCTGCCGCAAATACAGCAAGTGCGCGGAGATTGAGTCCGTAGCCGTCCTCAAGGACGTCGAAATTGTTGTATCTCATGGCAATGCGGATAACATTTGCAATTAGAGCGTCATTTCCTGCGGCAGCTCCCATCCATGAGATATCGTGGTTGCCCCACTGTATATCAACGTCGTGCATTTTCATCAGCTCGTCCAGAATAACGTCTGCACGGGGACCTCTGTCGAAGATATCTCCTATTATATGGAGCCTGTCTATGCAGACCGACTGTATGAGCCTGCACAGTGAGATAATAAAGGTCTCGGCAATGCCTGTGCTGATTATTGCGCTGATTATCTCATCGTAGTAGTAGTCCTTGTTGACGTCGTCGGTGACGTTGAGCAGCTCGTCAAGTATGTACACCATATCCTCGGGGATACGCTTGCGGATACGGGAGCGTGTGTACTTTGCAGAAACGGTCTCGCACACCAGTATCAGGCGGTATATGGTAAGCCGTTTCCACTCGTCGGACAGCTCGCCGCTGTTTGTGAGCCTTGCTATCTCCTTTTCGGGATAGTATATGAGCTCCGCCAGCTTTTCGCGGTCAGCAGCGGAAACGGTCTTGCCGAGAACAAGGTCAGTCTTTATTTTTATCATGCCCGAAGCGCTTCTCAGCATATGCAGGAAGGCTTCATATTCACCGTGAATGTCGCTGAAAAAGTATTCCGTGCCCTTCGGAAGGCTTCGTATAGCCGAAAGATTGATTATCTCACTTGCGGCGCTTTCTATAGTCGGGTACTCCTTGGCAAGGAGTCTCAGGTATTTTATATCCATATCATCACTCCGTACAATAACTGTGGTTCAGCTCGTAATTTGAAAAAAGAATCATATTTACATATTATACCATATTATTGCTGAAAGAGCAATAATATCGTCCCCACGGAACATTTTCAGAGCTCCGCTGTATTGTCAGAAGCTGCCGTCTTTTTGGTGAACAGCTTTGACGGACGATGACCTGCACCGCCCTCCATGTCACCTGTCCCCTCGACATAGGGAGCTATTTTGCGCCTGAAATTAGCCATTATCAGCTTCCTGTCAAGTATAGCTTCGTAGACCTGCTGCAAGTCGGTGAGGGTGAATTTATCAGGCAGAAGCCTGAAAGCGGCATAGGGCTTTTCAAGGCTGCTTCTCAGCTTGAGAAGCGCATTTACGATAATCTCGGCATGGTCAAAGGCAAGGCTGTTTTTCGGTATCTCAGCCTCTGCGGACTGGTTATACAGCTCGTTGGGATTGTTTATCCTGACCTCTGAGACGTACTCCCTGCCGCTGTCATCGGTAAGCACAAGAGTATGCCTGCCGTTTTCTTCTTTCAGCGATATCTCATACCACTGAGCATTCTTGTCAATAACCGCCTTTGTGTGTTCAATGACAGTCCAGTAGCAGCATGAGATTATCCAGCCTCTGGGATCTCTGCCAAATCTGGAAAGATTGCAAAGCAGCGAAATAGGCGGACAGTCAATACCCGTTTTTTCTTTCAGCTTGCGGAATGCCGTTTCCTCGATAGTTTCCTCGCGGCAGCAAAATCCGCCCGGAAGGGACGGCATATCCACAAAGGGCTCCTCCGTGCGCTTTACAAGAAGGACCGAAAGAACAGGCTTTGCAAGATGCCTGTAGCTCTCGCTGTCACCCTTGCGGACTGTAAACACTACAATATCGGCAGCTACCGACGGTCTGTCGTACTTAGTTATATCGTAATCCATAGAAACCTCCGTTGTTAATATCTGATTAATAATAACACACTTTTCCTGCCGATGTCAATACATACGGATTTTTTGTAAACTCTGCACATAGTTAATATCATTTTGATATTATCTAATTGTAAAGAACATAGAATCAGCTCGAATACTATTGACAAATCAAGCTGTTAATGTTATTATGATAATAACAAAAGGATATTAATTCAAATGCCTTATTTTTTAGGTTGTGTTAATATCATTTTGATTATATCACAGGGGGAGGGAACTGTATGGATATATCCGATATTCTGAAATGTAAATGCTGCACTGACATTTTTCCTGAGGATATTTCCCTTGCACAGCCGCTTTACATGGCTCTTATGCTGAAATATCACCCAGATAAATGCAGTGATCCGAGGGCTCCCGAAGCGGCTGCGGTGATAAACGAGCTGTACAGGAAGCTGAAAAAAGCTCATGTCGCTCTGGAAAAGCTTTTCCGCTGCGGCAGCCGCGCTATCGAGATAAAGTATCTTATGGAGCTCACACAGGAATACGGCATGGAGTACATCGGCGAGCGGAACGTCTACTTTCTGATAAGCAATAAGTTCACCGACTGCTTCACCGATTCCGAAGCAAAGTCAGACCTGTTTTTCAGGGAATATCTTCCTCAGCAGATACTTGCTCAGGCAGAGGTGTTCCTGCCGCTGGTAACTCACATCTTCAACACCGATGAGGGGATTCTCATCGAGACCTGCAAGCGCACAGGAGAGCTCCCCCTCTCAAGGATACTGGACTTCTACGGCGGCAGCCTTGACAGCCGACACGCCGCATGGATAATATCACGGCTTCTGGGAATATGCTGCTACGCCGAGACGCGAGGGATAGTCTGGAACTGTCTCACCGAGGAAAATCTCTTCATTGATCCTGCCGAGCATACCGTAAGAGTATGCGGAGGCTGGTGGTTCGCCGCAAGAGAGGGCAGCAGAATGACAGGAGTCCAGTCAAGGGTATACGATTCCCTCTCGTCACTGACAAAGACCGACGGCATTGCACAGCATATCACCGACCTTGAATGCGTAAAGGCACTGGCAAGGCGGATACTCCCTGATGACGCTCCCGACGCCGTAAGGGATTACGCCGAGAGCATTTGCAGCAGCTCGGCTTTTGAGGAAATGGAAAAATGGGAAAAGGTGATAATCGACGGCTTCGGCGTAAGAAGATTCACCCAAATGAACGTCAGACTGCCTGATATTGCAGGCTGAAAATAAAAATAACAGGAGGTACTAATATGGGATACGGTTCATGGAATTCAGCAGACTGGAAAAAATACTCGTCTGCAAGGATAAGCGGAAAAAAGGTAAACGACATCTACAAAGCAACTTCTATCGATCCGAAATACGATCCGAAGAAGATAAAATTCAGAGAAAGCCTTGATTCAGCGGATCACCCTGTAACTACGCCTATTATCATAGGACTTGACGTTACAGGCTCAATGAGCGACCTGCTGGACGTAACAGCAAAACGCCTTGGCGAAATGGTCAAGGATATTATCGAACGTCAGCCTGTTGAGGGACCGCAGATAATGTTCTGCGCTGTAGGCGATTCAAGATGCGACCGCTCACCGTTACAGGCTACACAGTTTGAGTCTGACATACGCATTGCCAGCCAGCTCACAGAGCTTTGGTTCGAGCGGGGCGGCGGCGGAAACAACTTCGAGAGCTACCCTCTTGTATGGTATCTTGCCGCAAACAAAACAAAAACAGACGCTTGGAATAAGCGCAGGCAGAAAGGCGTTATCTTCACACTGGGCGACGACGGATTCCCCGAAAAGCTCCTTGCAAAGGAAATAGAAAGGGTATTCGGCGACTATGTAAAGGAGGATATCGACACTGAAGCTCTCCTCGCACAGGTAAGCAGACGTTACGACGTGTTCCACCTTATGGTCATGGACAGGAGAAACGAAAGCGTTGTAAAGCTGCCGAAATGGCGCAAACTCATGGGCGAAAGGGCTATCTCCGTAACAGACGTCAACGCTATCCCCGAGATAATCGTTTCCCTGCTTGAAAGCGTTGCAGGAAGAGACACAGAGGATATAATAAATTCGTGGGACGGCGATACACAGCTTGCTGTAAGAAACGCTATCGGCGGACTTCCCACAAGAAAAAGGAGCGTAATGAACGGAATATTCAGATTCTGAGGTGATAATATGAAAAAAGCATATGCGGTCATAGGAGCAAATTTCGGTGACGAGGGCAAGGGCTTGATGACAGACCTTTTCTGCCGCACTGAGGGCAGCGTCATAAACATCAGAAGCAACGGCGGCGCACAGGCTGGTCACACCGTATGCACAGCCGACGGCAAAAGACATATCTTCTCCCACATAGGTTCTGGCAGCTTTGCAGGGGCGGATACTTACCTTTCCGAGTATTTTATCCTTAACCCTATGCTTTTTTCAAAGGAGCTTGAACAGCTCGGCAGGTACATCGGCAAGATCTTCATAGACAGGCGCTGCAAGGTAACTCTCCCCTGCGATATGCTGATGAACCAGTCTGTTGAGACCATGCGAGGAAACAGCCGCCACGGCAGCTGCGGCGTGGGTATTTTCGAGACCATTGTCCGCAGCAGAGACAGCAGGTATGCTCTTGACTATGACTATGTACTGAAAGCGGATAGGGACGCTGTAAGGGATCTAATAAACAACATAAACAAGGAGTACTGCCCAAAGCGAGCCGCAGAGCTTGGCATCACAGGCGGCGCCGAAAAGGAGCTTATGGATATACTGGCAAATGATATGCTGACGGAGAACTACCTCGACGACCTGTACGCTATGGCGGCAATATGCCGCGGCGCTGACGAGCAGATAATCGAGGAATACGATACTGCTGTATTTGAGGGAGCACAGGGACTTATGCTCGATCAGAACAGGGAGGACTACTTCCCTCACCTGACTCCCTCGGATACGGGTATGAAGAATATCCGCGCCATACTGAACAGACTTGAAAAGCGTGATACCGAGGTGTGCTACGTTACAAGGTCGTTCTTCACACGTCACGGCGCAGGCAGATTCGACACCGAATCAAAGGCTGTCGCAGAGGAATACGGACTTTACGACAAGACCAATGCTCCCAACGAATTTCAGGGCGTTTTCAGGTACGGCTGGTTCGACCTGCCCGAATTCATGGCTTCACTTGCACTGGACAAAAAGTACATCGCAAAGGGCGAAAAAATATCCATAGCCGTAACTCATCTGGATATGACAGACGGCATGGTAGTATGCCCAACGGGAAAGCTTATGCCCGAGGATATCGCATATATGGCAATGGCAGATATGCTGTATAAGGTCAGCGGCGAAACAGCAGAGGACGTCGCAGTTCAGCCAGTTACCGCAAAAGCACTGTCGAGAAGATAACTGATTCCGTTGCTTGCAGATATACACAAAAAGCTCCGACCATGTCCACGATACTTATATAGAATATTATAGTTATTTATGGGGGAAACCTTTCTGAGGAAAGGTTCCTCTGACGGAGGCGCGCCCCTCTGTCACTGCGTGACATCTCCCCGCACTGCGGGGAGTCACCCCCATACCCCTTTCCAAAGACTTTTATCTGGTTTTTTCGCAGATAGGGCGCTTCATAAATAAAAAAACCTGCAAAATGCAGGAGCGCCCTATCTGTGAAAAAACAAAACGAAAGTTTTAGGGAGAGAGTTTGAAAGAAGCCCCTTTTTCAAAAGGGGTTCTCTCAATAATAAACATAAAATTTCTATATAGATATCACGGTTATGGTCGGAGCTTTTTGGTGAATGACATTATTTTTTGAGAGCCTCACGGATTATCTCGAATCTCTTGATGAGGAAGTCAACGACTGAGGTCTGTCCGCCGCCGAACATTCCGTTGCCCCAGTCCATATTACCGAAGTCCATATCACCGAAGCCCATTTCGCCCCAGTCCATGTTCTCCCAGTCTACGTTAGCCCAGTCGACACTTGCGTCACCGCCAAATCCAGGCCAGCCGCCGTTTCCGTCGCCAAAGCCCTGCCATGCACCGTTGGCGTCACCGTTTCCATCGCCGAATGCAGGGAAATTACCGTCTCCTGCGCCCTGCCAGTTGCCCCAGCTCATGCCTGTATCCTCTTCGCTGTACTGGAGTCCCTCTGCGCTCTTGGAGGTATTCAAATCAAATTCCTCAACTGTGAACGCAGCACGCGGGTCAGCTGCAACGTGTGAGCGTATCTTCTTGGCATAATCGGCAACATATGCTTCGGGATCGCTGTAATAATCCATAATATCGTTTACGATATCAACATACATATCGTAGTACTCAGGCACCTGTAAAAGCTTTGCAAGAGGACGGTCCTCTATTGTGGACTGATAAAGGCTTGTAGTGATATCAGATGTAACAGAGTTTGCGCCGCCTGTGAAGTTTCCGAGACAGAGATTGTAGTCCCAGCCTACGAAATGAGCCTTGCCGCCCGAGAACATAAGGTAATAGTTATGTGCAAGGGAGCCGTTGTAGCTGTCATAGTTGCAGAAAATGGAGTTGACTGCAAAACCCTTGAGGAAGCTTGGTACGTCGATAACGTCCTCGATAAACTTGTAATCAGTAGGAGTAAGCTTGTTTATAGCTGTCTTTACGTCCTGAATATGCTTGAATTCGTCGTCCTTGCCGAATTTGACGTCGAATCGGTCAAGGGGCATATTCTCGGTGAACGAGCAGTAGCTGTCGCCGCCGAAGCCGCCCCAGCCTCCGCCGTTGCCGTTGCTTTCGGTAGCCTTGTAGAGTACTGAATCATCATCTACTGCATAGCGCTCAGCTACGGTAGTACCAGGCTGCTCAGCAAGGAGATAGAAGCTGTAGAGCTCGCCGTTGAGGTACATATCCGTATGTGCGGCATGAGGTGCAACGCCGTCGACTTCATACATAGCGTTGTAGCAGAGGATATCTCTGAGGCATGAAGCGTCCATGAGCATATTGTTCATGCAAAGCTCTGTAAGTCCGTGGTAGTTTACTTCCTTGTCGAACTTGTCTGTCTTGATACGGAAGCTGTACTTGCCGTTCTGAGCCATCATAAGGGAGCTGTTGCCCTTGGTGCGGATACCTACGTTTTTGAGTTCCTCGCCGTCAATAACAACGTCACATGGAGTCCATTCCTCTTTGTTTGCGTTCTTGAGGATATTATCCCACTGGGCTTCGTCAATTTTGACGTCTATCTTATGTATCATGTCCTGACTGAAAAGCCCGCTGTAGAGCTGCTCCTCGTTCTCCATGTCATTGTTGACTTCCTTGTATGAAGCAGGCTTTCCTGCCTTGAAGGTACTTCCTGTACTGTGCTTCATCTTGATACCGCCGACAAAGAGCTTATACTCAGCACCCTCTATCTTGGAAGAGGAAACTATTGCATATCTGAACTTCTTGGAGGTGTTCTTGTCAAAGAGCTCCTTGTTTGAAGAATCTGTAATCGCAACAGGATTGTTCTTGCCCCACTCCTTGACAAAATCTAACATAAGAGTATTCTGCTCTGTGGAGGTGAGATTCTCGCACTGGCAGTCGGTAGCTGTTGCGATAAGCTCGCCGCCTGTGATACTGATAGTGCCTGCGCTTGTAAGTCCCTTATCGCCGAATGCGGAGATATCGCCGCCGCTGATGTTGATAGCAGTTTCAGCCTGTACAGCGTCGTTTCCGCACTTGATGACTACCTCGCCGCCTGAGAGTTCAACATTTCCCTTTGTGGACTTGATACCGTCGCCCTCGGACTTGATAACGAGCCTGCCGCCCTTGACTGTGACTGAGGACTTGCCCTTTACAGCGTCATTTGGCTCTGTCTCGTTGAGAGTTTCAATATTGGTGATACCGCCTGTGAACTTTATATCGTTGTTGCAGACGATAGCAGGCTGTGTATTGGCGGTAATGGTCAGTGTACCCGTGCCCTTGTCGCCGCCCTTGACAGTGAGGTCGTCCTTGGCTTCGATAACGGCGCTTTTCTCATTGTCGCCTGTATATGCGGCAGTACCGTCGGATATTACGTTTTCGGTACCGTCTGCGATAATTATAGAGGTCTTGTCTGCATTCTTGACAAGTATAGCAGGAGCGCTCTTGCCTGTGATATTGACGCCGCTGAAAATGAGCTTTACTGTACCGTTATCAGCCTTGACATCGGGGATCTCCACATATATCTGACCGTCTGAGAGAGTACCATCAATAGTGAAGCTTCCCGAGTGAGAAATAGTCACCTTTGAGCCGTCAGCAGAAGCATACTGACCTTCAACAGTGATCGCATTATCACCGAGGTGTATCTTTGTATTCACCTCGTCCTTTGAAGAGGTGTCACTGCCTTTTCCGTCAGCAAAGCTCTCGGGCAGACTTTTTATAGTGCCGAGAAGATAGCGCTGTATGGAGAGGGCGTCATTAGCGGTGATACCGTTGCCGCGGTCGGAAACATCGGCAAGGTCCGCACCGTCAGCAGTGAGGTGCTTTTCGTTAGTGCCTGTCGTGCCGAACTTTGAGGGATTAGCCAGCGACTGCATTACAAGAACGCAGTCAGACATATCCACCGAACCGTCGAGGTTTGCGTCACCGTACACTTTGTCGGCTGCGGAGCCTGTGAGAGACAGGACTGATGCCGAGCCAACGACGCAGGCTGAGAGTATGCCTGCAAGTATTGTTTTTTTCTTCATTTTTATCATCCTCCTAAAATTATAAAGAAACAATATAAATATATGTGCATAAATCATAACTAATCATTCTTAAAATATTCTTAAAACTTGATGAAAATGTTTAATTCAAATAAAAAAACTTCATTTTTATCAGAAAGAGCAGCATATTTTCCACCTGTGCCCGTATTTTTTGACCTTGGCACAGTAAAAGCCCCACTATACCAGCAATACCACAGGTTCATCATCACCGACAGCCGTCATCATAAACAAAAAAATTGATTTTTCCACTTTGATTTAAGATTCTTTTAAGGCACATCGTTTATAATAAAAACAGTCAAAGATTAGTTTGACATGAATGGGCGATATTATAATTAAAGGAGAATGATATTTATGAGAAACAATGGTTTAAAAAAACTATTGGCTGGTCTTTCAGCAGCCTGTATAGCTGCGGCTGCAATGCCTGTTATTAGCTTTGCGGCAGAGACAGAAGTTCCAACTGTTGTAGGCGACTCAAACTGTGACGGCAGCGTTGATATGTCCGACGTTGTTCTTATCATGCAGGCAATGGCAAATCCAAACAAGTTTGGTCTGGGCGGAACCGACGAGCACGCTATCACCGAACAGGGCTGGAAAAATGCGGACTGCAACGGCAAGGCAGACGGTGTTTCCACCGACGACGCACTTGCTATACAGCTTTATCTCCTCGGCAAGGGAGAGCTCAGCAGCGGCAAGACCGACGAGCAGCCTCCCGTCGTGGAAGCAACAAAGATACACCTCAAAAATACTACTATCACTGTTGAGGGCGAGAATGCCACAGTTGAGGGAACTACCGTTACTATAACACATTCAGGTGAGTTCTACATCGACGGTACTCTTGACGACGGTCAGATAAACGTCAATATTGCTGACGAGACTGCTGACGCAGAGACCGTAAAGATATTCCTTAACGGCGTAAATATCACAGGCAAGAGTGCTCCTGCAATCCTCGTGACAAACGCTGAAAATACTTCTATCAATATTGTAGACGGTACTGAGAATACTATCACCGACGGCGAGACTGCTTATGCAGGCGACTTAGCAAAGGCAGCGGTTATCGAGGCTAAGGACGATATCACCATAAAGGGCGGCGAAAAGGGCGACGGAGTCCTCAATATCACCGCTAATGTTCAGGACGCAATTTCCTGCAACAACGATATCAAGGTAAACGGCGGTACTATCAACATCACAACAAACAACTCCGAGACCAAGACCGACGGTATCAAGGCTAAAAAGTCTGTTACCATAAAGGACGGTACTCTCGATATAGACGCTACAGGCGACGGCATAAAGTCCACAAAGGACGCTGTTGCATTTACCGGCGGCATTACAAGAATAAAGTCAGGCAACGACGCTGTACAGGCTGAAACAGCTATCGACATCAGCGACGGAAAGCTCGTTGCAGGCGGCGACCGCGGACTTACCGCAGTTACAGGCATAAACATCACAGGCGGTACAGTAATCGCTACAGCTACCGATAATCAGGTCGATGAGAAGCTTATGTCGGGTACTACCCAGACAACAGCTCTTCTCAACTGCATTGCCGATCCAACAAATGAAAAGGACGGCACATGGAAGAAAGACAACTCCATAGTTACAGGCAGTCTCGATGTGAAGTATACCAAGAAGTTCAAGTATGTACTTATCAGCGACAAGTCCATAAACGGAGCTAAATCCTGCGGCTTCAAGAACCTTTCAACAGGTGCGGCAGTAACACATACAGACGGCAAGCAGACACAGTTCCAGCTCAGTCTTGTAACTGTATTCAATAATGTTGATCCTTCGGGCGCAGGCAGCGGAACGATCGTTGAGCCAGATCCGACTACCGACGGACTTACTATAACCCTTTCAGACTCAGGCATGACTACAAATGCTTCCTCAGAAGCCAAAATCGAAAACAACGTATGCACTATTACTAAGCCCGGTGTATTCACTGTAACAGGCGAAATGACAGGCGGACAGATAGTTGTTGACGTTGACAAGACTAAATATCCTGAGGGCGTTGTAGAGCTTGACCTCAGCGGCATGAGCCTTACAAACACCAAGGATTCGCCTATATATGTAGCCTCTATCGCAGACGAAGTTGTCATCGTCGCTAAGAACGGCACAGAAAATACTATTTCAGACGGAACAGAATACACCAACGCAGACAACGATACGGGAGCTATCTACTCCAAGGACGATATCAAGTTCAAGGGCAAGGGCAAGCTCACTGTAAACGGCAATGCTGCTGACGCTATCGTCGGCAAGGACGATATCAAGATATACAACGGCACACTGGTGGTTAATGCTGCTGACGACGGAATCCGCGGCAAGGACAGCGTTACCATTGGAAATACATCATCTTACGGCACAGAG
Source organism: Ruminococcus flavefaciens (assembly GCF_900119075.1). GTDB lineage: Bacteria > Bacillota > Clostridia > Oscillospirales > Ruminococcaceae > Ruminococcus > Ruminococcus flavefaciens_Q. The sequence goes on along the minus strand of NZ_FPIP01000008.1, from coordinate 126,979 downwards.
GTCGATTACTCAGCACTCTCTGTAACCGTAAAGACCAAGGCAGGCGACGGTATCAAGGCAACATCTACAGATGTTTCTTCAACTGCAAAGCAGCTTGGAATCGTTACTGTCAACGGCGGTACTGTAAATATTGACTCTTACGCAGACGGCATCTCTGCTGAGCAGTTCTTCGTTATGAACGGCGGTGACCTGACTGTAAAAACCTATGAGGGCAGCTCCTACACAGGCAGCGGCACAAACACAGGCGGTCAGCAGGGCGGCTTCGGCGGCAGACCGGGCGGCGGAGGCGGCTTCGGCATGGACGGCAATGCCAACAAGACCGATATCTCCGCAAAGGGCATAAAGGCTGTAGGTCTCTATGACGAGGCAGGTACTACATGGCAGAGCGCAGGCGATATAGCTATCAACGGCGGTAAGATAACCATTGATTCCTCTGACGACTGCATACACTGCGGCGGCGATATGACTCTCACAGGCGGCGAGCTGAAGCTTGCTTCTGCTGATGACGGTGCTCATTCAGACCATACTCTCACAATCGGCACAAAGGACAGCGGAAAGTATGACGACATCGTTATATACGTTGAGAAGTGCTACGAAGGTATCGAAGCTCAGAAAATCTACCAGAACAGCGGTTCTGTCATCGTGAACTCAACTGACGACGGCTTCAATGCAGCAGGCGGCAGCGACGGTTCAGGCATGGGCAATCCGGGTATGCCTTGGGGACAGGGCGGCGGCGGCTTCGGAGGAGGCGGCTTCGGCGGCAGCTCAGGAGACTACCTCATGCAGTTCAACGGCGGCTTTGCTATAGTAAACGCAACAAACGGCGACCACGACGGCTATGATTCCAACGGCAATATCGAGATAAACGGCGGATATATCGTATCAAACGGCAACGAGCCATTTGACTGCGGAGACCGCGGCAGCTCTATCATCGTAAACGGCGGAACATGGGTATCAAACTGTCCAAGCGGCGGCATGAGCATGGGCGGCAGCGAGATGACAGCTTCTGTAACAGCTTCTTCCAATGTCAGCGCCAATACAAGGCTCTCACTTGTGGGCAAGGACGGCAAGGTCATAGTTTCATTCATAGTTGACAAGGCTGTAAGCCAGCTCAAGGCAGGCGGCACAAATACCTCGGGAGCTTCATTCTATACAGGCGGAACTCTCAGCGGTTCTGCATACTTCCAGCAGCTCGACCAGACTCAGCTCGCTGCATACGGCGGCACATTAACAGGCGGCACAGCAGTTAAGTAATATCGATATTAAAAGCCACAGCTAAGCTGTGGCTTTTTTATATCAGGCTTCTGCTAAAAATATTTTTTTCGGCGGCAATGTAACACTAATCATTTTTGCTCCGATTATTGTTTATGAAAGCCGATTTGATACGACATCAGTATTATCAAGACAATAAAAAGGAGTTATTATTATGAAAAAGAAAGCTATTATCATTACATTTGCAGCTGCGCTCTGCGCACTTACATCCTGCGGCAAGAACGTCGTTTCAATGCCTGAAATGGCAGCTTCACCTGCTGACAACACAAGCACTACTGCCATTTCCGCAGAAGCTGTCACTGCTCCCAAAACAGAAAGCAGTCCTGTCACTACTGCTGCTTTGCCCGAGGACACAACAGCGGCAACTGTCTCAGAAACAATAACCGAAGTCATAGAAGCAGAAGTCAATGAAACAGGATATAAAAATGCCACTGAGTACAATGGTTTCAGAAGCAGTACAGTAAACGGCAATGTTTACTCCTCAGAGTATGCAGGGATAAAGATAACGCTCCCGAAAGAAGCTAATTTCCTTGACGTTGACAATCTTCATACCCATTATATAATGCCAACAAGATTTATGAGCGAAGATGAAAAGAGCTTCTACATGACAGGCGAATTAGACGCTTCTGTCTGCTATGGCGACGCTGTAAACAGAGTAGACGTATGGTTCTACAACACAAAGCAGAGATATCCTGACAATCCCGATATGTCCGCCGAGGAATTCTTAAAGGCTGATGAAATGGATTTCAGTCCCGAAGTCGATGTAACCGATATAGTAGGTCCGGAAAGTGTAAGCATATGCGGAAAGGACTACGCAAAAGTGAGCTATAACGCTTTTTCACAGACTCACATCACATATGCAAGAAGGATAAACGATGATTACATCATAGAAATAAGAACATCAGGTTTTACCGCTGAGGATTTTGAAAGCTGTATCGAAGCGTTCTGATGAAATAAAAACGCAGAATGTCAATAAACGACTGATATCCGCTAAAAAAAGAGCAATAAAATTATAGCTGCTGTTCCCATAATGCTATATAATAATAAAAACAATAAATTCAGAGGTGACACACTATGGAACAAAACAATCATATCTCACAAGCACTCAAAAATACTATCGGACAAAGATATGACGCAATGGCACTGAAAATGATAAGCGACGAATCGCAGCTTCCGCAGAACGCTGTTTTTCCCCTTCGCGATCTTGGACAGCATCTGGCACTGTGTCAGGCATTCGCCCTTTCAAGGCGCGAGGGCAGAACAGTTTATATGCAGAAGCAGGATCACTGGTGCTGGGCTCCGCTGATAGGCTACGGCATGGTAAAGCTGGAAAAAGAGACTCCTGCATTCAATGAGCTTCTGCCCGTTATCGGCATAAACGATCCAGACGCAGCGGCTGCATTTATCGAAAATATGCCGCATCTTCCGTCGGATACATACAAGGGGATACTTACAGCTCCGCTGGGCAGCGCAGAATTCGAGCCCGACGCTATCGTGATAAACTGCCGCAATGCCGAGCTCCGCACTATCCTTATGGGAATAAAAACTCAGACAGGAACGACTATGAAAACCGAATTTGACGCTATAGACTCCTGTGTGTGGGGCATTATCCCCTCCCTTACAAAGAATGAATACCGCGTTTCATTCCCCGATCCTGGCGATTTCACAAACGCAAACACAAGCGAGAACGACGTTATCCTGTCCGTGCCGAGAGCTAAATTCGATGAATTTGAAAAAGGTCTTGAAATGCTGCAAAGAATGGGTATGAAGCACTCTTTCTTCCATATGAATATGGAATTCGACTTCCCGCGCCCCGTGTTTTACAATAATATGTTCAGAGCATGGGGACTGGATGAGGGGAAAAGCTATGCGATACCCAATATGTAATACTAAAAAAACCGCCCAATGGGCGGTTTTAATATTTCCCTTAGTCAACAGGGATTATCGGAAGATCTATTGAGCCGTCAGGATTAGCCTTTACGGTGTCGTTTTCAGATGTTGTGCTTTCTTCGGCAGGCTCAGCGTTTTCTGTATTATCAGTCAATGTGGTATCTCCTTTTGCTGCCTGTGTTGTCTCTGTATCGGCTTTCTCAGGCTGACTTTCCTCACTTTTGCCTGCCGCTTCTATTTCAGAAGCGGTATTTTCTGTTTTTTCAGTGTTATTTGCTGTTGTCACAGTTTCTGTTGCCGCAGCCGTTGTCACTGCCGAAACAGAGGTCATTTCGTTCCTGCCTGTATCGCCGTTTCCTCCGTTGCAGCCTGTCAGAAGCAGTGAAGCAGCAAGAAAAATAAATATCGTTTTTTTCATAGCTCTCCTTTAATTGCAACAGGCAGTCACATAAACGTGCTGCCTGTTTGTGTTGTCAGTATATTCTTTATTCAGCGTAATCTGTCGCTGCGATAAAATACTCGTAAAGAGCATTAGCCATTGCGACGTCCTTTTTAGCAGCGTCTTTCTTGCTCAGAACACGGTAAGACCATGCCATAGGCGAGAATAAGTAATCAGTACCCTGATAATTTACATTGAATGTAGTGCCGAGCTGTGTAGGTGTGATGCCCGGAACTTCAAAACAGACCTTTCCGTTTGCGCCTTTAAATGCATAGGTTTCAGCAAATGGTGAGATCACAAGCTTATTGTTCTCATCAAATGTCCACATATCATATGCAGCAACATCGTGGCCTGACTCCTCATACTTAGCTGTATACAGACGAACAGCCAGCTTTGAGTTAAGGACAAGTGACATTAAAGCTTCGCTTGAATCGAACATAGGCTGATACTTATTGAAGGAATACTCGCCGAAAACGGTCTTTGCTTCGAGGATATCCTTTGAGTGATCCTTTACCTCAGGCAGAGTTCCGTTGCTGAAATATGCCTCTGATACCTTGCCGTACTGTCTTGTAGCCTTTACAAGGGCGGCAAGCTTTGTATTTTCCGAAGTACCAACAGCGTCAAGATAATCATTTACTGAAAAAGCAAGAGTATCAACAGCTTTTTTGCCCTCGCCGTAATAAAGCTCGGCAGTTATCTTGCTGTTCATCTTGTTTGCGGCAACATTAGCTGTCACGCAGTAAACTTCCTTGCCGTTTATTGTTTTGAGCTCAAGACTATGGAGAGTATTGCCTGCCTCATCGCAGTCGCCCGATAATTTCACCTTAAAGCTGTCAGCGTTCTCTTCATTAACTTCGCCGACTATGAAATTCATGCCGATACCGTCATTAAGAGTGATGTTTTTGCCGCTGAACTTCGGAACAGAGAGTCCGATAACAAATGGCTCGCTTTCTGTGCCCTTACCGCCTGTTATATAGAAGCCCTCGGGAGTAACAGTCTTATCCTTGCGTGTTATATAAAAACCGTTATGCACTTCTGTAAACATGGTGTCGCCTGTTTTCCATATATACTGATTATCGGCGTCGGAGCTTTCAAATGCGGTTATTGTAACATCGCTGCTCACCTTTGCCGACGGATAGCCCGAATTAGGATCATCATCGACAACAAACCATGTATCGCCTGTTACAGCGATAGTATCACCTGCTCTGTAGAATGTGCCTACTGCGGGCGCCTTTTTTTCTGCTGCCGCATTGGCAGTGATACCGCTGTTTACGCTGAAGAAGCATCCTGCATTAACAGGCACAGCGCCTGCCATAAGAGCCATTGACATTAAAAATGCTGTTGTTTTCTTAAAACCAAGGTGTTTTTTCATTATTACGTCCTCCTTATTTTTCATAAATGGCATATTGAGCAAAGCCTTATCGACCACTGATAAACGCAACAAAACATAAATAGTACAAATATTGCGGAAGTTTTTTCACCGTAGCTGCATCAAATAAAAAAACAAGAAGGAATTACAGGCTTGAGTTATATTGCGTTCTTTACAGAAGTTTTCAGGCTTTTCAAAAATAAATATACATTTTGTCGATTCCAAGCACTTATATACTTAAAGTCATTCAGTATTATATCACAGCAATTGCAGATTGTCAATCCAATAATTGCCATATTTTGATTTTTTCCGTCATTAAACTATAAACAGCAAGACGCCGCAGTCCTTTTGGCAGGGAATAATTATCTGTCATTCTGAAAATATACGCAAAAGCTCAGCCGCCTCCTCTGTGTACAAATGTTGCAAAAGTGTTAATTTTGTATCAACTTTTATTGTCGCAAATTGACGAGGAGGGCAATAATATGATATAATATATGTATAGTATATGTTTAGTTTTTTAGCATACTATCCTTACAAAAAGCTATCGAAAGGAGGCGGTATCATGACAAAAATCCAAGCACTCTCAGCATTGCTCGCAGGTACGGTTTTATTCTCTTCCACAGGCTGTTCCCTTGGAAAAAACAAGGAAAAAAAGCATGAGATACAGAAATTCACAGGACTCTACTGTGCGCGTAACGACACAACTCTTGACGAAGATAATGAGATCAGAAATATCATAGCCGAAAAAACAGGCTATATCCTCTATGAAGAATGGATGAAGGATCAGGCAGACGTCGACAAGATATTCAGCGACATGATGATATCAAGAAAATATCCCGATTTCATGTCACCTGACGGTCCGAACTGTCAGCGCCTTATCAAGGAAGGAGCCTTTATCCCCCTTGATAATTACTGGGACAAGTATCCCAATCTGAAATCATTGTATTCAGACGCTGAATGGGAGACGCTTCGTGCCGAGGACGGTCATATCTACTATATACCGCTGTTTTCCGCAGTCAACAAGCAGGTCACGGGCAACGTCCACGACGGTGAAGCCTTCTGGATACAGGTCAGGGTGCTTGAATGGGCGAATTACCCGCAGCTGAAAACCCTTGACGACTATTTCGACCTTATCGAAGCTTATATTGCCGCCAATCCTGTTGACGAAAACGGCGAGCCATATATAGGCTATGAGATACAGGCGACAGAAGTCCGTATGTTTGCTCTGGACAATCCGCCTATGTTCCTTGACGGTCATCCCAACGACGGCTGCTGCTTCGTTGATCCCGATACTCTCGAAGCAAAGGACTACAACCTGCTCCCTACAGCAAAAAAGTGGTTCAGCAAGCTCAACGAGGAATACCATAAGGGCATAATTGACCATGACTGCTTCTTTATGGAGACCGCTGATTATTACGACAAGCTTGCAACAGGAAGAGTTCTGGGAATGGTAGACCAGCACTGGAATTTCGGAAGCACAGAGCGTAAGCTCCCTGCCGAATGTACATATATCCCCTTCGGGCTTACTATCGACGGTACTCTCACAGAGCACTATCGTGACAACCCTGCTTTCAACGCTTCAACGGGAGTTGGCGTAAGCATAAGCTGCTCAAATCCCGACGGCGCAGTCGAATTCATGAGCAAACTTATCGAACCCGAGATACTGAACCTCCGTTACTGGGGCATTGAGGGAACAGACTATTTCGTCAATAAGGACGGCTATTTTGACCAGACTGAGGAGCAGTACAAGAACTGGAACGACACAGCCTATTCGCTGAAGCACAAATGTGAATACAGTTATATGCCACATTTCGGCGGTATGGCTCCTGACGGCAAGAACGCCTATGCTCCTGGCAATCAGCCAAATATCTTCCATGACCACCTTGCTCCTGCTATACAGACGTGCTTTGACGCCTACGGCAAGCAGACATACAGCGATTTCCTTAATACTCCGTCGGAAAACCCTCCATGGTATCCTATGTGGTCCTTTGAGAGCTCGGCAACAAAGGAGACTGAGTACGGCAAGGTATCAAGTATGCTAAGCGACCTGAAGCATAAGTATATGCCTCTTATGGTCATGAGCGATGACTTCGAAAAAACATGGGAGGAATACAAAACCGCATATAACAAGGCAGAGCCGCAGATATACTTTGACGCCCTTACCGACGAGGTCCACAGAAGATGCGGTATAGCCACAAGCATGAATAATTGATTATAAGCAAAATGCTTCCCTTTTCGGGAAGCATTTTTATGTCATGTAAAGCCCGTGCAGATACTGTCTTAATAAAAAAATGCAGAGAGTGTAACACTTGGAGCATTCTGTTCGATTAGTATTTATGAAAGCCGATATATCACGAAGATAAACTCAAAGGCTTTCCGCTGATTTTTTTGAAAGAAGGTATTTAACATGAATGAAAGAAAGCTAAACGAAACCAATGACAACAATAACGAATACACTGTGAAAGTGGAGGGAGTCGAGCCCTACCGCCGTCCTATATGGCAAAGATTCTTCAGCAGTGCCGCTGCCGTTGCTGTTATGGCAGGAGGTGTAGTCGCAGCTGCCTATATGCTGCCTAAGATGAGCAGTTCAAATCATTTAGCCGCACAGGCTGAGGAACAGACCGAAGCAGAAGCTGTTACAGAAGCAGCCACAGAGACAGCTGCCGAAACAGCAGATACCGCTGTATCAGCCCCATTATCCAACGAGGAGATGAAAAAGCTCTTTGAGGATAACGTGAACGTATACTTTGAAGCAGCCGCTTTAAGCTCGGATACCAACACAGATTACAGCGCAGAGCCGATACAGTTCTGGCGCTACTGGGGTGAATACGATGAGAGCCTCGGTGATGACTTCGGTATGAGACGAGAGGGCGATTCCCTTTATTACCTTGCCACATATTACAAGGTAAAAGAACCTCGCTCCAATGATATCAACGAGCTGAAAGACTACTACAGTCAGTACATATATGAGCCCGAGCGCGAGTTCGGCTTAGGCTTTGACGTCAGCGACTGCGCTGTAGACTCTGTCATTCATCAGCCTACCCGTTATCTGGACATAATCGGATACAACGGCGGTATCTACTCAACACAGCACATCGTTACAGCTATGCCTGTCAATGAAGCCGACAGAGGTGAGATAATCTGCGACAAGGCTCTCTATGCTACAGACGATTCCTTTACATGGGAAAGAATATACAAGGTTTACAACGCCGATATAGGCGGTCAGACCGTACCCGTCAAGGCTGAGTCCATACAGCTTGATTTTGAGAAGCTCAGCGACGGAAGCTGGAAGGTCACAAACGGTGAGGTCGCAGGTGATGAATACAACAGCTCTCTTGATTATTACGCACTCGATACTGTATTCTCAAACGCAGGCGGAGCGTATATCTCGTCAAATATGGGTATAGACTTTGATAAAGCCAGCAATGCCGCTTCTGATTATATCACGGACGTTATCCACAGAGAACGCGCATTTTATACGCTCTGGGAGCGCACAGACAAGCTGCCCGAGAATTATGAGCATATCACCGATGATTACGTAAAGGACAACAACTGGCTGAAATTCACCTACCGTGAAGCCTTCACCCACGACGGTCCTGACGTTGACATCTTCACCGACAGCAACGGAACTATTTTCGCTGTTGCAGAGAGATAAACCGTTGACTGCGATGTAAAAGGGAACTTTCTGCAAATAACAGTGCTGATATATAAGTTTTCGCCATAGTATTTCTGATTTACGGTCAGAAGTGCTATGGCGTTTTTCTATTAACAACCATGCAGAAAAATGATATTATATTAGCAATATAAATTGGGGTATATCAGGTCAATCAACAATTTAATGATAGGGAGATATTTATATGGGGTACAATTTTTTTAATATCAAAGAAGTTTCAGGTGTTTTTGAACGCAAATTAAATGATTTCAGAGCATCACTCGGAGCGGCTGTATGCCAAGGAAAAAGCATACCATTTGCAGATAATGATATTACATATATACTCAAGCTCCAGCATGACAGGCTTTCCAAAAAAGGACTGGAAATATCCTATGACATCTATTCAAGAGACGATAATAAGAACAAATTCATCGCAGGAAGCAGCTGGAAAGACGCTCACTATGAAAGCACCGTCTGCTTTAATCAAAGCGGAATAAAACGTAAAGTTAAGCAAAACGGCAGGATAAAGTATAAAGATGACCGCAAGAGCGTTTTATACGAAACAATAACAGATGTAGTCAACGGTATCCACCCTGATAACGATACGTATTGCTGTCCGAACTGCGGTGCTGTATCCACTGTTGCAGGTCTTCAAAACGGCTGTTCCTACTGTGGAACAAGGTTTCAGATGGACGACCTTTTCCCAAAGGTCACGTCCTATTATTTTATAGATACTTTCGGAATGACAAAAAAGGAATTCTTATCGGGATACCTCACTTCTTTTATCATCATGCTTATCGCCGTGTATATCCTTGGCATTATATTCAGCAAGGGAGCGGGCTATTATATAGGATTTACCATATTAAGTATTTTTTTAGCCTATTTTCTGTATGCTTATTTTCTGTTTATGAAAATGATAGTAAGAGTTATCTCTTCTGCGGGGAAAATGGGGACTGCGGGTTCACGAAGAAAATTTGAAACAAGAATGAAAAAAATCAGTCCTGAGTTTTCTTATGAGTATTTTACGAGCAAGACTTTGTCACTTATAAAAACAGCTGTATTTTCCGAGAACGAGAATGAGCTTTTGTTTTATAAAGGTGGAAAACTTGAGCCTAAGATGAAGGATATCATAGATATGAATTATGGCGGTGCGTTAGGCTGTAAAAGTATCCATGAAGAGGGCAGTTTCGTAACGGTTGAGACAAAAGCATATTTTGATGTGCTTTATGCGAGTAACGACAAAGTATTTTTCAAAAAACAGGTTTTTAGTGCAACATTAAAACGCTGCACTGATATCCCTGTGGATTTCAACTTTTCCATGACAAAAATCGCGTGCCCGTCTTGTGGTGCAAGTTTTGACGCAACGAAAAATAAAACCTGCCCGTACTGCGGAAACAAATATGAGATAACCACAGATGACTGGGCTTTAGTTGAGCTGAAATATAATTGAATATCCAAATAAAAAATACAATGCCCCGAAGCGCTTCATTAACGCTTCGGGGCAGATTTTTGCATTTATCATGCCTTGAATATGAATCTTATGAAGTTATACATAAGCGGAATTACAGTATTGCTGTCGTGACCGCCGCCCGGTACCGAGATATAGATATTCTCTGTGCCGTGCTGTGTGAACAGGTCGCTGTACTGCTTCGGGAAGTCGTTTACCATAGTGTCGTTGGTTCCGCCTGCTATCATCAGAATATACGGTGAATACGGCGGATCAATGCGCATATCGTCCTTGCTCATAACACCCGGGTGCGTCATGAACTGGTCTCTTGTCGGGAAGATACCCGGGGCAGGAGCTCCGCCGCCGATGTAACCCACCTTGTCGCAGCACTTCATGCCGATGTAGAGTGATTCTCTGCCGCCCATTGAGAAGCCTGCCACTGCGGTATTCTCGCGTCCTGTCTTTACAGGGTAGTGGGATTCGATATAAGGCATAAGGCTGTCGGGCATATCCTCTACGAAATTATCGTATCCCGGAACGTCTGCCTGACCATTGCCTGTCTGCTTCTCGTGGTTCGGGTCTGTATACTGGTTTGTGAATACGATTATCATAGGCTCTGCTTCGCCGCTCTTGATGAGGTTGGTAGCTATCTCACGAACGCCCATACCGTTCATCATTGAGGACTCGTCGCCGCCGTAGCCATGATTTACATAGAATACAGGGTACTTTTTACTGCTGTCATATCCTGGCGGGAGCCAAACGTTTGCGCCCTTATTGCGGTTCGCCTTCTTTGAGAAGTATGTGATATGCTCTATCTTGCCCTCTGCATTTTTCAGCACATTCTGCGGAACATTTACTGTTATCTTGTCACGTATGCTTGCCATGTAAGCGCTTGGATCGGCATTGCTCGTGGTAGTCGTGGTCACAGGCGGAGCTGTTGTAGTTGTTGTCGTTACTATCGGCTCAGGGAACTCTCTCACCTTTCCGAGAATGAACTTTGACAGCATAACTATATCGTTTACAGCAAATTCGCCGTCGCAGTCAATGTCTGCCACCGTCATAACTGTATCTGTGGCTGACCCCGACGTATAGCTGACCAGAGACTTTCTTGCAAGGACAAGGTCGAATATATCAACTCTCTCGTCGCCGTTAAAGTCGCCCTGTATCACATTAACTGACTGAGGAGCGTCAGGCTGTGTTCCTGCCTTTGCAATGATGACTTCGTCAATGGAGAAGCTCGCTGTGCCGTCCTCGGTCTCAACATAAAGGATATATCCCGAGCCCTCGGGAAGCTGATAATCAGTATTTGAAAGCACTGTATAATCACCCGATGACTGACCGTTTGCTATATGTCCGTAGGCTGTTTTCCCCGAAGCGTCTGTGTACTGGAGAGACAGCATCATATTGCCTGAGCCTGAAACAGCCGCACTGAAGCTGAATGTCTCCCCTGCCTTGAAGGTCTGTGAGTCAAGGGCTTTCTGAGCGCCGTGCCATGCACTGCCTCTGTCAGAAACTGTAAGAGCCTTGCTGCCTGCATAGGCTGTGCCGCCGACAGAAACAGAAGCGCTTCCTCTTCCTCCCCAGTCGTCCGTGCCGTTTTCAAATGTATCGTGGCAGTAATATCCGTTTGCGTCAAGCTCCTGTGCGTTAGTAACGGCAGGCATTGCCGAAACTGCAGAAAACATCATAGCTCCCGACAGTATCCCTGCAAGCACAGACTTGACCGTTCTGAGTTTTCTCATAGTCAGTTCCTCCTTTAATGTCATGATTTAGCCTATGTATAGTAAAAAAGTAACACACTTTTATCATACAACATATGCACAAAATGTTAAACCCATTTTATAAAGCTTAGGTGGATAAAAATCAGATTTTTTCACATATACGCAAAAGCTCCGACAATAACTGAAATACATATTAGACGCTTATAGTTATTTGTGGGTAAAACCTTTCTGAAGAAAGGTTTTACCCGATAAATAAACATAAAACTTCTATATAAGCATTGCAATTAAAGTCGGAGCTATACTGCTGTCTGCTCAGGCAAGGTCTGAAGCAGGCTTTACAGCGCTCTTGAATTCATCGAAAGTCAGCTTGCTGCCGTCTGCAAATTCCACGTCGTTTATACCGATGACCTGTACATAGCTGTCAAGGCCTCCGATATAGAAACGGGTATATTTCTGACCATCGTAAACAGATGATTCGGTATAGATGTCATCTATAGATATACCATTGCCAAACTGTAAGGTGTTATATCCGTTGCCCCATAAAGTGCTGTCATTAATAGTGTCACAACCATCGCCTAAATTATAAATATAGCGGTCATCACCCTGTCTGCCTTTGATATAGTCATTTCCCCTGCCACAGAACACGGTATCATTATCGCCTGTATCATTTATAGTATCGTCGCCGTCAGTACCGCGAATATACTTGACAAAGTTATCCTGCAAATACTGCTGATCCCAGACCGTACCATCATCAAAGTAAATCGCCTTCATAGGCAGATTATAGTCAAAGAATCCCATAACATTACCTGATATGGAAACAGATTCGCCTGTTTTGTTAATGTGGAGAATATAGGTATAATTATCAACTGAACGCTCGATAGTTACTTCATCAGGATTGATGCCCTCGCCCAGTAAAAGTATATTATTGCCGCCTTGATTTCCAAGGTCAATGAGGTCATTTCCGTCGCCGAGATCGTAAAAGAATATGTCGTCGCCGTTTCCGCCTCGCATGATGTCGTCACCTTCGCCGCCCCAGATCATGTCATTTCCCTTTGCGCCTGTGAGCACGTCGTTGCCTCCAAAACCGAAAAGAATAGAATCAGGAACGTAATCCTTGCGGAATTCTGCGTCAGTGTCTATTACAGCTGTAAGAACATCATCGCCATTTGAACCATAGTGGTAGCGTGTGCGCTCAAGGAGATCAAGACGATCCCATGTAGTTCCGTCAGCAAAGTGTATCTCCTCGATCGGGAATACAGGTGAAATGCCTGAATACATATTTCCGGGGATTGTAATAGTATCTCCTGTTCTCATGATATGGAGATTGTACTCGTAATAGTTATCTGAGAAAGACACCTGTACCTGTTCGGGAAGGATACCCTCTCCGAGCCAGAGAACGTCCTTTCCGCTTGAAGGGTAAGTGAATCTTCCTGTTGTGTCGTCGATATAGTCGTTACCGTCGCCCAGCTCGTAGTAAATGATATCGCTGCCGCCGCCGCTCTTGATAACGTCGTCGCCCTTGCCGCCCCATATGAAGTCGTCGCCGTCACTGAGTATTATAGTATCATTGCCGTCCATTCCATAAGCGTAATTATTGCCTGAATCAGGAGAGAGTATACCGAAGCAGCTATCTGCAAGTGTGATAGTATCGTCACCGTCACCGCCGAACAGATAATCGTCGCTCTTGTTACCGTAAATGCTATCATTTCCGCCCATGCCCCAGATATAGTTTGTCTCGGGATAGCCCTCGATAGTATCATCTTCCTCTGTGCCTACAACCGAGTTTGTTATATAGCAGACATCATCATAGGTCATAACAGAGCCGTCCTTGAATCGGATATTCTCGATACGCTTTGCAGGATCAGAGAAATACTTGCTGCAAATGATATAGACCTCATTCTCAATATCGTTGATGAACAGATCCTTGCCTATGCGCAGGAATTCCAGAGAACCCTTATCAGTGTCATAATCAAGGAACAGTGTATCGTTGCCTGTTTCGCCATTTCCTTTTTCATTGATTATTGCGTATATAGGCTCATCAGTATCGATAATATGGTAAGTGTCATCGCCTGAAGTCAGGTCATAGAAAAGGTGCGGAAGCGAATCCAGCCATGCCTTCAATTCTTCAATTGAAGGATTTGAGGATAAAGGAAGCACCTCCTGAGGTCCTTTTTCAGGATCATATGGTATCATTACCTCCTCAGGCTCAACATTCCATAGTCCCATTTCTGTCATTTCATGGACTATATAATCAATTTCACGGTTTCGCTCGTTCTGTACCAAAATCACGTTTTTCAGCGGACCTGTAAGTGTTGTAAACTCCAGCTTATCAATATCCCAGTCGACCTTATAAGGTTCTGTGTAATAAAGCTCAAGCTGGAACTGAGCACTTTCGTCTACTGCACCGCCCTGGAAAGGTACTCCCGATACAACAATAATAGCTCCGTCTATGTAATACAATGCGAAATTTCCACTGCTGACCATTTCTTCAAATCTGTCGGGAGGCATTACATCACGGACTGCCTTGACGACATCAGGAGAAATAAAGCTGCCGTCCATACGTGTTACTTCAAGACCTCTGTAGTCATCATATGGTGAGGTAGTAGTTGTTGTAACTGTTGTGACCTGCGATGCCTGAGTTGTAGTTACAGCAGGCTCAGCTTCTGTACCGTTATTCTTTGCTGCTTCAGCTGCCTCTTCCTCTTTTTCCTTTCTGGACATTTCAGCCCAGCACTCAAGGAAGTATTCCTTCAGAGACTGATTTGCGTCAAGTTCCTTGAGGTAGCGCTCATTGAAATCAGCAATGTAGGCGTTCCAGCGCTCGATAGTTTCTTCCTGTGAAAAGGCCTTGACTTCCTTACGGTGTTCAAGCTCGCGCTCGAAGACTGCAATTCCGTCAGCAACGCGTTCTTCGGTTGTTGGAGCAGTATCAGTCGTATCATCGGCAAATGCTGTGAGTGCTGTTGATGAAGCGATAAGACTCATGGCTGCAACGAGTGAAATTAGTTTCTTCATGGTTTTCATTCCTTTCTGCTGTTTTGTACAGCGATAGTTAGTGTTGCGTTTACTGTGCGTATAGATTAATGCGATTTCTCCAATTTACAATAATATTAGCATATATTCAAACATTTGTCAATAGCAATAATAATTTTTAAACTTTTATAAACGTTTTGTAACCTTTTCCGAGTACTTATTTAAACAAATTCCTTCTGCTCCAATAAGTTATATGATTGACCTTTACTGTGACCTATGCTATAATAGTAAATAACAATGATTTTTTCGAGAGGGGTACGCCATGAAAAAGATACTTACAGCTGAGGACGACAAAGAGATAAACCGCCTTATCTGCGAATATCTCTCCTCACAGGGCTATGAAATGCTGTCGGCGCTGAACGGTCTCGACGCAGTGCGGATAGTCCGCGAAAATACAGACCTTTCCCTGCTGATACTTGACCTTATGCTCCCCTTTCAGAGCGGAGACATGGTATTGCAGAAGATACGTGAGTTCTCAGACATACCTGTTATCGTGGTATCAGCAAAAAGCGAGACGAGCTCCAAAATAGACCTGATACGCATGGGAGCAGATGATTATATCACAAAGCCCTTTGACCTTGACGAGCTCCTTGTCCGCGTCGAAGCGGTACTTCGCCGTTATAACAGGAACTCCGATAAGCAGTCCGTATCCAGAATACTCACATTCAAGAACCTGACCATAGACGTGACAGCAGGCACAGCAGAGGTCTGCGGAAAGACTCTCAGCCTTACAAGCAAGGAGTTCGCAATACTTGAGCTCATGCTCGGCAATCCCACAAAGCTCTGGTCTAAAGCCAACATCTTTCAGAGCGTATGGGGCGAGGACTACCTCAGCGACGACAATACCGTAAAGGTCCACATGAGCAATATCCGCTCAAAGCTGAAAAGTCTGGACAGCGGCAGCGAATACATTGAGACTGTGTGGGGAATGGGCTATCGGCTGATAAATTAACACTTTCTTTACCACTTGCTTAACCTTTTCTTAACCTTCGCCTGTTAGAATAAGCTCAAAGAAAAACGAAAGGGGGCGGCGCTATGGCAGATAGCGTTATCACCATGAACAATATCACCAAACGCTTCAAAAAGGCGGAGGTGGTGAAAAATTTCAGCCTTGATGTCAGAAAAGGCAGTATCACAGGTCTTATCGGTCCTAACGGTGCAGGCAAGACCACTATCATGAAGATACTGGCAGGACTTATATTCCAGACATCAGGAGAGCTTCAATTCTACGGCAGCAATGACCTTGACTCACACCGCAAACGTATGAGCTTTATGATAGAAGCTCCTATTGTCAACTACAATATGACCGCATACGAGAACCTCAGTTATATCCGCTATATCAGGGGATATCCCGACGAGAAGCGGATAAATGAGCTTCTTGACATAGTGGGGCTGGGCAATACAGGCAAAAAGAAAGCCATGAAGTTCTCGCTCGGTATGCGCCAGAGACTGGGCATTGCAATGGCTCTGCTGACGAAGCCCGAGGTCCTTGTACTGGATGAACCCGTAAATGGTCTTGATCCCGAGGGCATAGTTGACGTAAGACATCTGCTGCAAAAGCTTGCAGAGGAGCAGGGCGTGACCATACTCATATCAAGTCATCTTCTATCCGAGCTTTCCGAGCTTTGCACGGATTTCTCAATTATAAACAAGGGAGAGCTTATAGAGAACCTCAGCCTTGAGGAGCTTCAGGACAAGTGCAAAAGCCACATATCCGTCAGAACAAACAATATCGAAAAGACTGCGGCTATACTTGAAGAAAAGCTCTCCATAGGCAATTACAAGGTAATGCACAGCGGCGAGATCGAGATATACGAACAGCTTGACGCTGTGGAGCGTATCTCCAAGACCATAACCGATAACGGCTGCGTTATCACAAAGCTGTGCGAATCGGGAAGAAGTCTTGAGGACTATTATCTTGAAAAGGTAGGTGGCAGGCATGAGTAATTACATAAAAGCGGAGCTTTACCGCATAACAAGAGGACGAAGCATCTTAGGCAATATCATTATCTGCCTTGGCGCATTGGTGCTGGCGGCAGCCACATTCATGCAGGATCTTTTCCACCCTAACTATCTGACAGTTGCTTCAACCTTCCCAATGATGGCTGCCATAATCTCTATTGCAGCAGGCGCAGCGATAGGCAAGCACTACGCAGACCGAACAGCTCAGTATGAGATAATGGACGGCGCAAATTCTCACAAGCTCATATGGTACAGGCTTATCGTGTATATATCCCTGCTTACTGTGGCTTACTTTATCCCTGTATGTGCGGTAATGCTGATATATGAGCCAACTGAAAAAACTCTTGCAGCTATAGGGCTGTTTTACATAGTATTCCTGCGAATGCTGTTCTCTGTCATTGGTATCACAATGACTATCAAAACTCCCGCGGGAGCAATGGTCCCATATGCCCGTATGATGATCGAAAACATATTTGCTGTTCTGGGACTGGCGACCAATGAAGACAAAGTCTTCGACATGACAGGCGGTATCATCTCGGTATTCAAATGGTTCCCGTCAACGGAATGCACCCTTGTGGCAAACGGTATGCTCGACAGCGACCTGATAATAAAGGCTCTCATCGGCTTTGTCATCGAAGCGGCGCTGATGTACTGGCTCGCCTATACATCATATAAGAAAAAGTGGTACGTAAGGACTACCATCGGCAGTCACGTATAATAATATGAACTAAAAAGGAGGTACACGCTATGAAAATTCTGCTCGGAACAATCTGCGTGTGCCTTCTTGTCATTTTGTGTGTCCTGTTATGGAAATATATCTCGCTGAAACGCAATATCCGCCGTTTTTCACGGGGACTTGAAAAGCTCAAAGATGATGATTACAGGCAGCCTGTGAAGGTAACGAATTTTGACAAAGATTTAGTCGAACTTGCAGTTAAGGTCAACGAGCATACCGACATACAGCGCAGTCTTGCCAATGAGTACGAGCAGAAAAAGAAGCAGCTCGGCACGGTCATCTCGGGTATCTCCCACGACTTCCGCACGCCGCTGACGGCTTCGCTTGGATACTTGCAAATGATAGAAAAGAGCGGCGAGCTGTCGGAGAAAAATGCGGAATACCTTACTGTTGCCATGCAGAAAAACAAGTACCTTAAAGAGCTCTCAGACGAGTTCTTCGAGGTCACCAAGACCGAAAACGGCAATGAGGAGCTCCGTATCGAGGAGGTCAATCTCAGCAATATCCTGACGGAATCGGTGCTTGAACAGCACGGCTGGATATCCGAGAGGAATATTGCCGCGGAATTTGATATTGCCGACGGTATCATCGTGCGCTCGGATATGCACTGCCTGATGAGAATACTCAGCAATCTCATGTCAAATGCCGAGAAATACACCTCGGACAGCTTCAGCGTTTACCTTGACCGCGATGATAAACAGGTCACATTCCGCGTCTGCAACACCCTCGCGGACAGCTCAAATGTAGATGTAAGCAGAGTTTTCGAGCCATTCTACCGCATGGACGCAAGGACGTCAGGCGGCTCGGGACTTGGGCTCTACGTTGTTAAGCTCCTCTGCGACAGACTTGGCTGGACAGTCACCGCACAGCTCAGCGACAACATATTTTCCGTCGAGATAATACTGTAACATATGATTCAGAGCCGCCTGCAGGGCGGCTTTTTTGCCTGTATTCCCTGATTTGAAAAAATTCCAAATTTTTTTGAACCGATGTAACACCTGTTATTTTTCCTCCGATTGTTCTTTATGAAAGGTCGACCAACAGAACACAGTCCCCTGCGGACTTAACTATCAAAAACAAAACTGCACACACGGAGTTCGTGCAGCAGTATCACATTTATATATCGGAGGAAATCATTATGAAAAATTTTGTATCTGTTATTGCTGCACTCAGCCTTATGCTCTCAGCAGCTCCCGCAATCACATCTTATGCAGCAGAAGCTGCAACAACTCCTGTAGCAGCCGAAGTTTCAGCTGAAACCACAGATATCGAGCATATTGCAGGCGAATGGAAATACCAGAACTCGGATACCAACTTACCCGTTAATATCACACCGACAGACTACGGCACAGTCGTTATAAACAAGGACGGCACTTATACTTTTACCGACCTCAGTGGCAAGACCTCATCGGGAACAGTTCAGTTCAGCATTGAGACTATCGGCGGCAAGCCATTTCAGTGCATAAGCTTATATGAAGGCGAAGAGCGCAGATTCGGCGGCTACTATCTTACCGCACAGGGCAAGGCTAATGCCGATGTAAACGGCGGCGGACTCACAGTCGGCGACGCACAGGCTATCCAGAAGGCGCTCCTCAACAAGTAAGCCGCTTCACTATTTATATACGCAAACTACGTTCCGAACTTCCCCATTCGGAACTGAGTTTAAAATCCCCGAAGCTTTCTCTCCTTCGGGGATTATGTTTTTATACGTAAAAAAGGCTCCAACATAAAGTTGAAGCCTTTTAGTATCAGTTCTACTTGATAAGACCTATGCCCCAGATCGTGAAGCTGCCGCTTCCGCTGATAGAAACGTCAAGGTCGCCTGTTGTAGCCTGATAGTAGCCAAGCTCTGCGTCAGGACCGCCCCATGTGTACTGCTTATTGCCGTTTACCTTTGTGGTCTTGCCGTTTACAGTTACATTGATGCTGCCCATGCCTGAGCTGTTAGCCTTGAATACGATGATGAGTCCCTTGCCCTGTGTCTTGAAGGTCATAGGACTGCCTCCGTTGAGTGTGTATGAGTAGTTGAGGCCAGGGTTATTGTTATAACCGCCGCCTGACTTCCATGAGCCTGCATTGAAGCCTGTCAGGTTCTTAGGATCAACGTTCACGCAGTTTGCATACTCTGCGCCGTATACGTACTTAGTAGGCTGAGTATAGCCTGCGGACTGGTTCTCGCTCTTTAATGCCTGACGAACATAGTAAGCCATACAGTCAGCTACAAGCTGTCCGCCCTTCTGGTGTGGGTGATACTCGTCTGTGTAGTAGTCGCCGGGCTGGAGGAATTTGCTGTTGAACGCCTTTGTAAGTGCGTCGTCCATGCTGATTACAGGGATATCGAAGTTCTTACCGATAGGATACATCTGTGACTGGCTGGAGAAGCCGCCCTTTGCACGGGTAATGATGATACCTACAGCTGGTTCGTTAGGCATATCAAGGAACTTCTTGATACAGCTCTCGAAGCACTTCTTGTACATGATATCCTCATGGTCATTAACTGAGAATTCGAGGAAGATGATGTCAGGCTTCTGCTCGACTATCTGCTTCTCGCTGCGGACAAGTCCTACAACGGAAGATGTTCCCGAAAGACCTGCATTTATCTCCTTGAAGCTGCCCTTAGCAAATGTTGTCCTGAGGTAGTTGGAGAATGGTGTTGTGTAGTTCTTGCCCTCGGTAATAGAACCGCCGAGGTAAGCAACTGTCAGAGGTGAACCGCTCTCAGCAGCAGTAAGCTTCTGAGTAAGTCTGTATGTGTTGCCCATGTGCTTTATCGAGCTCTTGTAGAAGTCGATATACTGAGCCGAAGCTGTCTCCTTGTAGTTATCCCACTTAGTAGTGTCTACTGTAGGTGTAGGAGGAACAACTATCTCAGGCACCTTGCCTGTGCCGCCTGTTGTAACTGCTGACTTTGTGCCCTCAGCTGCAACAAGTACATCGTCAATATAAATATCCATAGTATCTCCCGAAGACTCAACAGTCTCAACATAGAGCACCATATCTCCTGCATTGTCAGGGATAGTGAATGATGTGTTCTCTATCTTTGTCCAGACGCCGCTCTCGCAGGTAGCCTTTGCGATAGATGTGTAAACAGCGCTTCCGCCGCCGTTGCCGCCCTGCTGGAGAGAAATCTGTATCTCAGCTGAGCTGCCTGACATCTGGAGAGCTGCAAGACTTACGCTGTATGTCTGACCCGGCTGGAAATCTGAACCGAGGTTTATAGCAGCACCGTTCCACTCAGCGCTTCTGTCTGTGATGAACATAGACTTTCCTGATGAACCGTAATATGCTGCGTCTGTAGCTGTAACAGAAGCTGCGCCTCTGCCTGTCCAGTCGCCTAAGCCTGAATCAAAGTTGTCATTCAGAGCGCCGCCTGCTACAGGAGCTGCAGTAGTAGTTGTTGTCACTTCAGCAGTTGTTGTTACTGTTGTAGTAACAGGTGCTGTAGTCACATTTGGCGAATAGCTCTCAGGGAGCTTTGTTATCAGACCTAAAAGGTACTTCTGGATAGAAAGTGCGTCGTTTGAAGTAATACCGCCGCCTGCCTCATAAGCGTCTGCGTTGTAGATACCCGGCTCTGAAAGCTTATACTTATTAGGGTTAGCAAGAGACTGCATGATAAGAACTACATCGCCCATATCAACTGTGCCGTCGTTGTTTGCGTCGCCCCACTTAGTTACCTTTGTGGAGATATCGCCGCCAAAGCCGCCGCCCTGTGAGTTCTGCTCATTCTGCATTGTAGTTGTAGTAACTACGGGTTCTGCTGTGGTAGTTGTTGTTACTTTAGTAGTTGTAGTCGTTACAGCAGTTGTAGTAGTTGTTGTAACAGGCTCGCTTGCTGAAGCCTTGAAAGCATATCTCATGAATGTATAGAGATGAGGCTTTACAGAATTTGCGTCATGTCCGCCGCCGGGGATAGACTGGTAAACGTGATTAACGCCGTTTCTTGTGAGAATGTCGCTGTACTGCTTAGGGAATGTACCAACAACGCTGTCGTTGGTTCCGCCTGTTATCATGAATACAGCAGGCTCGGGACCTACATCTCTGAACTTCATCTCACTCTCCTGCATACAGCCCGGGTGAGTCATGAACGAGTCCTTACCTGGGGTAATACCCGGTGCAGGGCAGGCGCCGCCTACATAGCCGAATACGTCGGGGCGCATAAGTCCGCAGTAGATAGCCTCACGGCCGCCCATTGAGAAGCCTGTGATAGCTGTATATTCTCTGCCTTCCTTAACGGAATAATTCTCCTTGATGAAAGGAAGAAGGCTGTCTGTAACGTCATAGAGGAAGTTGTCGTACTCTGCGCAGGTCTGCTGGTTGATACCGCTTGGGCTGTTCATAGTCTTGCTTGTGAACATATTCGGAGTTACAACGATGAACTCCTCAGCCTGACCGCTTGACATAAGACCTGTCATGAGCTCCTGAACGCCCATGCCGCTTACCATGTCGTTCTCGCTTCCCATGATTCCGTGGAGAACGAACATTACAGGGTACTTCTTGCTTGAATTATAGTTCGGAGGGAGAATAACGTTGCACTTTTTCTGCTTGCCTGTAAATTTGCAGTTATAGGTCTTGTTCTCCACCTTGCACTGGCTTGTCTTTTCAGCGCCATTCGGTACCCTTGTAGGCATATCGCCCTTGATCTGAGAGTTGAGACCTGACTGAGCGTTTCCGCCGCTGCCTGCGTCTGAGCCTATGTTGGTGTTGCCGTTGGTCTCGAAGCCGCCCGCAAAGCCGCTCCAGTCCTGTCCGCCGCCGTTATTTCCCCAGCCGCCCCATGTCATGCCGCCGTTATCGCCGCCGAAATTGAAACCGCCCGCATTAGCTGAGAGGGGGACGGACGCTGCGATCATCACTGCGGATACGGTTCCGCTGATGATCTTCTTCATTTTTGAAAGTTTCACTTCAATCACTCCTTTTATTATTGTAGTCCTGAATAACGTTCCGTAAAATAAACAGGACAATTTTTCTGGTTTAATGCAGAAACAGCCGTATAAGAGAGGGTACAGCTGACCTCTGAATGTCCCAGCCAGAAGAAACATTGTGATAAATAATCCACCCAAAACTGTTATTATGCCTAATGTATGGCATAATTGTCTAATATCTTTAAAGTAAATATACAATATTAAGAGGCAAAAGTAAATAAGCTATTAACAACACCGCAATTTTTGGGGTTTAGTCCGCAATAATTGGTCAGGAGTTTTGTAATATAATGATATTTTAACGACAATTTTAACATTATTTTTACCTCAACAAACTATTTCCGCAATATTTCGTTCACACAGTTCATCAAATACTGTAAGGAACATCTTTTGGTGATATTGTCCATGTCCATTGTTAATATCAAAACAGCTCCCGAAAAATGCTTTCGGGAGCTGTTTTCCTTGTAAAGTTTAAATGATCATCTGTATTTCAGTTCGGGGTGCTTCTCATAGTACTCGTTTTTGTTTATGTACATATTTTCATCTGCAATGCGCATTGCTGTGCGAATGTCTTCGCCGTTCTGCACGATACAATAGCCAGCCGCGAAATTAACATCGGCATCGATAGCGGATTTCTCGTAAAGCTGAGCCAATCTTTCTTTGAGAGCATTCTCGTCCATGCCCTTAGCGATAAGCATGAATTCATCGCCGCCTGCACGGTAAATATCACAGTCATAGAAAACGCTGTTCAGTATCGCAGAGGCTGTACGGAGAAGTCCGTCTCCTGCACCGTGTCCCTTTTCGTCATTTACGCGCTTCAGACCGTTAAGGTCGAAAAAGCCCACCGCATATGGCTCTGAAAGCTTGTTTTTTCCATTTACGATATCTTCTACGGCATTATTCATGGCATTTCGGTTCTTGCAGGCAGTAAGGATATCGATAGAGCCGAGGTATTCAAGCTGCTTCATAAGCTTGTAGTTTGCAATTTCCGAAGCAATAAAGTATGTGGTCAGTTCAAGAGTCTCCTTTATTCTGACAGTATCCTCTGTATTGAAGTTCAGAGCCCACAGATAGCCGACAGTCTCATCGTTATGCTTGAGCGGAAAAAGAATGACGCTTTTCACATTAAACTCAACCAGCATTGAATGCCATTCAGGATTTACTGATTGCAGCCATTTCATATCATTTTCATCTTTTACGATAAGGCATGAGCTGCCTCCTATGGCTGAATCAAATGTGTCGGCAATATCCAGAAAAGTCGTATCATTACAGATATCTGCATGATGTATAGAGTTTTCGGGAGACATTGCCTTACAGAAAGATGCATATCGCTTTCCGTTAAAATCAGAAACAAGTATACCGCAGATATCTGCTCCGCACATTTCACGCATATCTTCTATGAGCTCATCAAATATCTGCTGAATGTTTTCTTTATTTGCGTTTCCCAGCTTGATACTTACTTCAAGAGCCTTTGTAGCAGTATCCGCAGCAAGGCTTGCCTGCTGCTCTGAGTCTGCATAGGGCGAGATATCGCAGGAATAAAGGCAGTATCCAACGTTTTCCCTGTCAGATTCAACAGGCAGAAGGAACATATTTACCCACAAGCCCATATGCTCAACATGAACGTATGTGTGCAGCGGCTTTCCAAGGCAGGCACAGCGATACATAAAGTCCTCAAAATTCTTATCCTGCGGCAGGCAGTAATAATACGGTGAATCAGGAACAAAGGGGTGATGAAATATCATGTCGGCATCATCACGCAGAAGCTTATTTGCAGCAACGACACGTATATTGCCGTAGGTGCCGTCCTCATACTGCTCAACAGAAATAATGCACGTTCTGCTCTTATGACCTTCTACTAACTGTTCATAATCCATGATAAATGCCCTCTTTCTTATTATTATGAATATATTTTTGCGAAGACAGATTTCAATAGTTCTGATTATAATGTTGGTAAAGGAGCTGCTTCGCCTAACTTCCACAAATAATTTTATCACTTTTGCGAATAAACATCAATAAAATATATTTAAAGTTCACAAATACTTATAAAAAACTGGCACTTCTTACAAATTGCAGCAGTTCATTTTAGGCATTAATACAATGGTATTTCATAATGTCGGAAATACGCAAAAAGCCCCGAGGCAGCGCCTCGGGGCTCGGTTATGTCATATCAAACCTGCTTATTCCAATGTCTTTTTATTTCCGAGAAGATACTGCTGTATGCACAGGGCGTCGTTAACAGTCATACCCTCAGTTGACTTGTCAACATCGGCGTTTATCCTGCCCTGCTCGGTGATGTGGTATTCCGATGTACCACATACCTCGTACTTGTCAGGATTTGCAAGAGCCTGCATAATAATTACTGCGTCGGAAAGGTCAAGGTCTGTATCGCAGTTAGCGTCGCCGATCTTTGGAGCAGACTTTCTCGGCATTGCTGTAGTTGTAGTTTCAGCTGTCTGCTCAGCGAGCTGTGTATTTGTGTACTGACCGCGGTTGTTCCATGCCATAGTTTCAAGGTCACTTTCCGCTATGCCGCAGGTCCTTGAAACGTAATCCAGCAGGATAGCTGTATCCATTGCATCGCCGCTGACTCCGCTGCCATCAAGGTCGAAGTTCTTGATATAATTGTCCATTATCTTTTCCGGAACTGTATTGACATTCTCGGAGGTATGAGTCTGTGAGTAAAGCGTATTCTCTGCGCAGATATAATCGTGCTCGTCAACAACGCCGTTCATGTCGACATCAGGCGGCGGCATGATACCTGCTTCAACATTCACGTAGTAGTTATCAAATATATACTGTCTTGTTTTCTGTGAAGCATAGGTAAATGCATATACGTAATTCTCGCAGAGACTGAACAGGTCGTCGGGATCGGTCAGCTGATATCTTGTGCCGTCAAGGCAGTTCGTTCCATCCCACGGATAATTGGAGACTTCTCCGTTTATCCATGCATCTCTGAATTCCTCATATTCTTTTTCCTTCTTAGTCTTTATGCCAAGCTTTTCACAGATATATATCTGTGCGATACTGCAATCGGCAGCGTCGCCGCTTATGCCGTTTTCGTTGAGGTCAAATCTGCTGAGGAAATTATCTATAATATCATCTGAATATCTTTCGTTCTTTGCATATCTGTAGTTGTTGTATATATCTTCAACCGCATAATGGTCAACAAAGGTTATTGCTCCGTCGAGATTCACATCGGGCTCGGGAAGCAGACCTTTTTCTGCCTTTTCCTTATATAATTTGTATTCAGCTTCGATATCGGAAAGATCAACATCAGCTCTTACATCTGAATTCGGAAGTCCCATTTCTCTTTCCGTATCCTCAACTGTATACTCGAAATCCCTGAGGATTTCCTTGAATCTCGGTGAATAGTCTCTTCTTTCGTCGTATCTTGACTCCCATAATGTATCGAAGTAGTTATGATCTGAGTATTCGGGCTGATATGATTCTTTATCAATGTAATATCTTATGAGATAATCCGAGAATACAGCTTCAGCAAGTCTGTCATCTTCCAATTTGCTGAAAAGCTCAAGGCATTTTGCCTCTGACTCAGAGGGGAATTTTACAGTTGAAAGCTCATTGTAGACCTTTAGCTTATCCTCATAGGAAAGCGCCTCGCGGTCCATATTTTCGTAGGTAACGGCTGGCTCGTCAAACAGCTTCTGGAAGAAGTAGATATCCATTACGTCGCCCATATCGAATCTGCCATTGCCGTCAACATCAAGATAAGACCTGTTTGACTCGATAGCTTCGGCAGCTATATCATACATACCGTGAAATACCTCTGTACTTTCGATAAAGTACTTTACAAAGTCCTCACGCGTCTGCTTGTCAGCCTTATCGTCAGCGGCATAGTATTCGGGATCGAGGATATTTCTCCCGATCTTGTTATAGCAGGTGTAGTAATAGATGAGGTCGTTTACATCGCTCTCGTCAAAGCAGCCGTCGTTATTGTAATCATATGCCGTATCGTCTGTTAAAGAAGCTCCATCGCCGTTTGATAAGCGATAAAGGCAATAAATATCATGAACATTGAATTTACCATCCTTATTTACATCAATTTTTGTTTCGTTTTTATGCCATTCACCGAATCCGAATTCGTTTATGTCATATTTTGTGCTCATTACTTCAAAGGGGACGCTTCTCATGCCTGTATCGTTGACAGCGTTCACGGGCTGTGATATTGCCGATGAAGCTACAAGCATAGCAGCGAATCCTGCTGACATTTTATTCATATAGTATACCCTCCTATGCGTATCAGTAATAGTCACCTTTTCGGTCGTAACAGTAACATCAGCAGCTGTAACGGAAGTGCTCTGTGATACACGGGCTGTCTGTGAAGTGCTCCGCGGCGCTGTATGCACGGCAGTGCTTACAGCGGTACGCTGAGTTACGGCAGCCGCTGTGACCGCCGCAGAAGTCTGAGTTGTATTTACAGGAGCTGCGGCAGTTGTCTTTGCAGTCACAGTCTCTGTTGTCACTGTATTGTTATTGTCAGAAGTTACAGTTGTAACATCAGAAACAGCGGCTGTTGTTTCAACTGTAGTATTCTCATTGAAATCGAGGGACGAAGGATCCTTTGCAGTATTGCTATGCCATATCCCCAAGCCGATGATCGCAGCGGCACACATAGCTGTAACGCCTGAGGTGATCCTTATGATACGTACCCTGCGTATACGGCGCTCTTCTAATATACGGTCGCCGCGGGATTTAACTATCTCCGCCATGGTCTTATAGTCCATAGAACACTGCTCCTTCCTTTTCGATTTCTTTTTTCAGAGCGGATTTTGCTCTGTAAAGCAGGTCTCTGATCTGCTTGCTGTTCTTTTTCATTATCTCAGCCGCTTCGTCATTCTGGAATTCCTCAAAGAATATGAGGTACAGTATCTGACTGTATTCAGGTTTGAGATTTGAGATGAGCCTGCGCAGGTCAGAACGCCGCTCATCATCTATGACCTTCTGTTCAATATTTTCCTCGTCAGAGATGTCAAACGCATTATCAAGGGACACTGAATTGAATTTCGAGAATTTCCGCTTTATATCTATTGCCTTGTTTCTTCCAATGGTGTAAAGCCATGTTTTGAAGCTGCCTGTACCCCTGAAGGCAGGCTTCTCAACATATAGCTTTACGAATGTATCTATGGCAGCTTCTTCTGCCAGCCCCATATCACCTATAATGCTGTAAAGGAAATAAACAAGACCGTCCTTATAATCGCGAATAACTTCGTCTATTGCGTCTTTATCTCCTGATAGGAAACGGCTGTAGCTACTAATACCGTTTTCCATATGTCCTCCTTTCGGCAGGAAATATTTCCATTTGTTACTTATACGAAAGAAAAGCGGCAGATGTCGCAGTATTTTTCAAAAAAATTTTTATTTCGCATTTTTCGCTGCATTCTTTTATAATACTACCACTTTTCGTGGCTTATTGCAAATCCTTTCTCCGAAGCTGAAATCATATAAAGGAAAAAGCCATGCAGGAGACATTCCTGCATGGCTTTTATGTTATATCACCTTATTTGCTTACTGCATTTTCAGCATAGGTCGAAAGTATCTCGGAAGCGTCTACGCTGTTTACTCTTCCGTCTGTGTTGAGGTCTGCCATATACTCCATGTGAGCTACCGTAACATTGCTTATCTCTGCGTTGACAGATGTTTCCGCATAGTAGCTGAGCACATAGCTTGCGTCGATAGCTGTTAACTTGCCGTCGAAATCAACGTCGCCTGCTTCCTTGTCCTTGCAGAGCTGCTCGATATATGGTCTGATATCGCTGAGGTCTACCAGTCCCTTTTTCTCAAGAAGCTGGAGGTAGTAGATATCAAGCTTGTACTGAGGCAGCTCGTATGGCATACCTACAACTGACTCATAAATCATGAAATCGCCGAATGTTCCCGGGATATCATCATTGTCAAGCTCTACATTCTGGTCGATGAAATTCCACATATCAGCAGGAAGGATGCTTTCTTCAGCTGTTCTGCCTGCGCTGATGTCGTTAACATACAGACTAAATACATACGAATCCAGAGTGTTTATGTTGCCGTCCTTGTTTATATCAAACATATCATTTTTGAGACCGCTTTTCAGCACATCCTTTGTCTCAGCTATCATTGCTCTGAAAATATCGTTATCATGCATATAATCGTGATCTGCAATAGCCAGATAGCGCTTATAAGACTCGTTTCCCATAGGATTTTCGTTATAATTGCCATCTGCCTTATTAAAGTTTTTGCGCAAAATGGAGTCCAGATCACTTACAAATGCCTCGCTTACAGAGTGGTCACAGAGCATAATTTCTCCACGATACTGAACATAATACAGACTTCTTTTATTTATAATGTCGATATCCGTATTGCTGATGATATATCTTGCAATAATGTCAAACGAATTCAGATTACATAAGGGCATATCGTCCTTGTTGTAATCTACAAACGAATAAACATAATCGTATAAAGGCTTGCACTTATCCCAGATCTGCTGCTTGGACTCTTCCGGCATAGAGAGGCGTGAACGGAGCGGATG
The DNA here is from genome assembly GCF_900119075.1 of Ruminococcus flavefaciens. Classification (GTDB taxonomy): domain Bacteria; phylum Bacillota; class Clostridia; order Oscillospirales; family Ruminococcaceae; genus Ruminococcus; species Ruminococcus flavefaciens_Q. The sequence continues at coordinate 98,013 of NZ_FPIP01000008.1, read as the reverse complement.
CTCGTAATCAGCGTGAATACAAACAGTATTGCCCATCACTTCCTCCACTAAGTTAAACTGACCGAAATAGTAATTATTGCTGAAAAAGCCTTCCTCATCGGCAGAAGCTACATCAAAGATGTATATATCATAGAGGTCCTTAAGATCAACAACTCCGTCTTCATTTATGTCAAAGCTGTACTTTTCTGCATCATAGTTTTCGAGGAATCTCTTATAGTATGCGTCGTTATACTTATCCAATGAATATGCTACGTTCTTTAAATTGAAGAAGAAGTAATCAATAAAGCTGTTTCTGTTCTCATCCGAACCATAGGTATAGCTTTCGTCAACATAAACAGAATTCAGCAGCTTTTCTCTTACCTCGGCAGGAGCATCCGGAGATATGGTCCTGCAGACATGCTTTTTAAGCTCTGCATCAGCAGGAATAAGATATTCCCTATTTTCAAAATAATTTACATAATCTTCCTGTGTATATCTGATCTCACATACCTCTCTGAGCAGATCGGTATCAAGAGTATCAATAGCTCCGTCCTTGTTGAAATCTCCATATGCAGCACATCTTTCAGCATAGCCATCAGGAAGTGACTCAGGTTCATTCATATATGTGAAAAGAGCATAAGCATCGAATCCGTCAAGCTTTCCGCTGCCATCAAAATCCATTTTATCGGTATTCTCTTCAATATAAAGTACAGCGTCTGCGAGAGAGTCTATAGGCTTCGGAGTATACAGGGATTCTGCATTTGCAGGCATACTTACTCCGCTTGATGCCATTGCAGCTGCTGAGAGAGCAGCAAGATATTTTTTTACTTCCATTACCTTCATTCTGATTACCTCCTTGCAATCATCTTCATTGATATCGGTAGTAACAGGTGGTTGTGTGTTGTTCGTGTCAGCATTTGTGTCAGCTTTTGCAGCATTTGATACTGTTGTCACAGTATTCACTGCTTTGTTTCCTGCGGCTGATGATATCATGGAGAAAGCGGCTTTTGTCACGGAAGTCACGGGCTTTGCTGTAGTTTTTACAGGAGCTGTTGTATTGGTGACAACAGTCGATACATCTGCTTCGGTGCTGCGCACATCGGTAACCGTCTCGCTTGCAGCCTCGGTAGTCACAGCAATTACCGAGCTCATCTCAGGCTGGCGCGAAGGCTTGCTGTCAGAAGCAAGGTCGGCTGCTTTGGCGGTTATGACAACTGCGGCAGCAATAGCCGAAACTGCGGCGCAGGCTTTCTCGGCACGTATGCGCTTTCTTCTCTGCCTTGCAAGATGCTCGTCACGTATCCTGAATACGGCTTCTGCGATATCCTTAGTATCTCTCATAAATAAAGCCCTTCCTTTCCAGTTCAGATCTCAACGACTTTCTCGCTCTGAAAATCAGATCGCTGACCTGTCGTTTTGCTTTGTGCATTATCCTTGCTATATCCGAGGTATCGAGGTCCTCGAAATACATTAGGTAGAGCACCTGATAATACTCGGGATTAAGGCGCTTCATAGCTCTGTAAAGCTCCTTTTTCTGCTCTTCCTTGAAGTATTCCTTTTCTGTGTCGGTAACATCGGATATAACAAGATGTTCATCAAGAGACAAATCTGAAATTTTCTGATCCTTCCTCAGATGGTCGACTGCGCAGTTCCTCGCAATAGTGAAAAGCCACGTTTTGAATGAGCACTTCCCTCGGAAAGGCGGCTTTTTAATGGCAAGCTTTACGAAGGTCTCCTGCACTATATCATCGGCAAGGCACATATTATTCACTATACTGTTGAGGTAAAGCGACATTCCCTCATGATATTCATCAATTATTTCTATTAATCCATTATCATCACCATCAAGGAAACGGCGGTAGCGCTCTGCATCGTTTCCCATTAGATTACCCCCTTATGTTTTTAAGGCAAATTTGCTTTATATCTATTAGACGTATGAAACCTGAAATTTACGCACCCAAATTTTTATTTTTCCGAAAAAAATTTTTTTCTCTCGGATACACATACTTTCAATTATATCATAGCACTGTATTTTCAGCCTGTCAATCAAACATTACAGCGTATTGCGGAACATTCTGTTAATTTGCTTAATGTTTGACTGCAATGCCGCTATAACAGCAAAACAGCTCCCATCGGGGAGCTGTTTGATATGGTTTATTTTTTCAGAAGTTCCTTTCTAAGCAGGACAAGGTCAAATATATCGGCGGCGCCGTCATCGTTCATGTCAGCAAGCATGAACTGCATCTGACTGAAGCTTTCTGCTCCGCGGAGGTATTTACACATAAGAAGCAGGTCGGCTACCTTTATTTTGCCGTCAAGGTCTACATCGCCTGACTTGTAGTCCTCCTTGAAGGTACAGGTCAGCGTTACTGCCTTGTCGGCGTCAACGGTTATAGTCGGAGAATCGGAAGTCACCGCTCCCGACCAGCCTGCGAAAACATAGCCCTTTTCAGGCTTTGCAGTAATATTCACCTTCTGTCCGCTGTTATATGAACCCGTCCAGACATTTCCCGAAAGCGCTGTATCTGCCGAATCAACGGCAATACTACCCTTTCCCTGTGCTGTTACGGTAACAGTCGCGGTATTATCGGAGATACCGAGGTATTTCTGCATATTTGCCACGGCATATTCTGCGCGGTTCTTGAAAAAGGTGCGCATTACGTCCATTTCGTCGTGATAGAAGCTCTCCTGCTCCGCAATGAACGTATCAAAGTCCGTATCGGGAGCACCGTCGTACCAGCGCCATGCAGTCATGGTCATGTAGTCCATGTACCTGCTTTCCTCGTCGTCAAGCTCTTTCACCATTTTGTCCGACTCGAATACAGAGTAGGCGTAGGAATAGAACTTATCCGCAAACATCTGCTTGAATTCGGGATTTTTGAGGAGCTCCGCAAATATCACAGTGGGGATAGCGTCCGAAACACCGTCCATTTTTGTGAAGCTGTCGTGCTGATAGGACTCAACATCGCCGAAATCCTCATAGGTAAGTCCCACTGAATAATCGAAATCAAATGCGCCGAAACGCCATTTGCCGTCGCTGTAGACATTGCCGTCTATGGCGTCGCCTGTGTATCTCCACATGAGATAGTTGTAGTTAGGCCAGTCCCATGTGCCGAGGTACAGACCTGTGCAGTAGCAGTCGATAAGGCTCTCGAAGTCAACCTGCGAAGCCACATATTCGTAGTTTTCGGGAACTGTCAGGTCATTGTCGCGGCAGTACTCACCCAGAAGCTGAAGATTCAGCGGCTCGTCGTCAGGACCTTCCTCAAGCTCGCCGTTCTTTATTAAAGAAACGTTTTCCGCAGGAACGCCGTAATTGGACTGTATGTAGTAATCCGAGGCTTTCTCGGTTATCTCGTACATTCCCCAAAGCTCGCCGTCGATGAACAGCATACATCTGTCATCTGCGTAGGTAGCCAGTGCAGGCATATCGCGGAGAGACGAATTTACCACGCGCTCTCTTAGCCTGTCCACCCATGAGACTGCTCTCAGGCCGAATGAATCGTAGCGCTTTATCTTCTTGCCGTCATCTGCGGAATAATTGTTGTCAATGAGCTTATAATCCAGCTTTGAATCGCCGTATTCGCTCCTTGCATAGACATTGAAGCTCTTTACAACGCTGTTCCGCGTAGACGAGCCTCTTATGCGTATGCCCATTTTCTGCGAGAAGCCCAGCTCTCCGTCCTTGAAATAGGTGATATCAGCCTCGCGCTCCCAAGCCTTTCCCGTTGAAATAAAATTTGCAGGCATTTCCGTTGTGCCGTCGGTCTTGAGCCAGTCAAGGTACTGCTGACCTGTAACGTATATGCCCTTATCCTTGCCGAAGAGGTTATCGGGATCGGTAACGAGAGAAACTACAGGGATACCCGAGTAGTATTTCAGCTTTTCATCGTCCATTACGAAATATGTCTTTGAGGACACTCTGCCAAAGGTACCGTCAGCGGACTTCGAGGCCGCTCTTACGATAGTTGCCTTGTCCATTTTCTCGGGATTCGCCTCAAACCACTGGGTAGGCGTTATGGAATATGCGCTGTTCTCCTCATGCTGATACTTGCTGTAGACGTCTTCATCAGCGCTTCTGTCGTACATCGGTATAGCGCCGCTGTAGACCTTTGCGGTCTTTGATGTGGTCGGATCGGAGCCGTCAAGGGTATAATAAACCGTGTCCGACGAGCTGATAGTCAGCTCCTTGACCTTGTCTGCGCTGTAAAAGCCCGATTCCAGCGAGAATACAGGCTCCGCAGGCATATTCTTGTTTCCAGCAGCAGGAGTTGGCGGCATTACCGCAAAGCTGCCGTCTGCTGTACGTCCGTAGGCGGAGTCCTCCGCAAGGGCGGGTATCTCAAGCTTTTGAAGAGCTGTTCCGTCAGGAGCCGAAAGTATAAGAGTCTCCCCTGACTTGCTCAGTCCGAAGCCTGTATTAAGTTCTGTCAGTCCCTCAGCCTTTTTATCGGCAACTACAAGGAGATATCCTCCCTTTTTTATAACAGTTCCCGACGGAAATACGAACCTCTGCGGCGAATCCGCGCTGTCGGAGATACCGAAGCCCGACAGGTCGATATCCTTGCTGCCGCCGTTATACAGTTCTATCCAGTCTGAAGCTCTGCCGAGGCTGTCTTTGAAGCTGCTTTTATTCTGGGTGCAGACCTCGTTTATGAAAAGTCCGTCTGCGCTTTGCTCAGCCATGGTACGCGGAAATGCGCATTGGAGTGAAGCGGCCATAAGGAGCGCCGCCGCAAAGCTCCCGATTTTCTTTAGTTTTTTCATAAAAATGCCTCTCTGTTAATTAATAATAAACACATTATAGCACACATTCATAAACAGTTCAATGATTTTTTTGCTGTGAAGCACCTGTTTTGACGATTTTTCTTTATTTACCGCAAAAAATGATTAGAATCGCGGCATAAAAATGGCTATAATTTATTATGACATATTTTCTGAAAGGACTAAAAACATGAAAAAAGCAAAAATGATAGCCGCTGTTATGGCGCTTCTTATGGCAGGCGGCTCGGTGAATTATGCACCTGATAATTCTGCTGACAGTCTTTTTACAGCTAACGCAGCAACAGCTTCGACTACCACAGAACTGAACCTTAAAGGTAGCTTTTCAAACAGCGATTACTATGAATTTAAACAGGGCAGCGACGATAATTCCTTCATTTTCAGCATTGAACTTTACGATGACCGCGGAACATCTGCAAAGCTCCTTAAATTCCGTGAACAGATCAAGGATTTTGAATACGCCTTCGTATTTGATGATAAAAATGTGGTCGTACAGAAGAATGCACTGTGCAATTTAGGCGACTTCTATTCCGTTCAGGCAAAGCTGAAATTCCCTGAAAACACTCCTATGCGCGAATACGGCTTTAAGATCGTTGTAACAAAAGCTATTGACAAAAACGGCAAAGACGTTACATCTAAATTCAATACATATAACGGCAAATATTCCATACTTGACAAAAACGGAAAGGATACGGGAAGACCCGATCCCGAGGTTGAAATAGTAAAAATAACCTCGATGAGCATAAGCCGAGCAGCCAGCGGCGCCGAAAAGCTTGCAGGTAACGAAAGAACGCTGACCGACAAAGGCTATTATGTATCAGGCAATATCAACGGCAAAGACCATTATTTCAAGGAATTTGACTATGATGTTGAGCTTGATGATCCAAAAGCTGTTATACTTGAAAAGAAATTATCAGCTGAGCAGCAGAGTTACGGAGGCTATTTCTTCTATCCGACAGTTAAGATAAAGATACCCGATGATTCGGCTGTCGGAAATCACGAATGCAAGATAACCATAAAAAAAGCCGTTGATCTCAACGGCAAAGATGTTACAAATAAACTCCTCTCTAACACATTATTTTATTATTATACAGTAACCGGCAATGAAGGCACAACTCCCGTAACAAAAGGCAAGCCTTCACTGGGCGATCCCAACGGCGACGGCGCTATCAACGCTATCGACGCTTCGATCATACTCACTACATACACAAGGATAGCTACCAGCAGGTCCAAGCCCACAAGCGATGAGCTGGCATACTGCGACGTAAACAATGACGGCGCAGTAAACGCTATCGACGCTTCATATGTGCTTTCCTATTACGCATATAATGCCACAAACAAAAATAAGATAAGCTTTACAGATTATATTAATAAGAACGCTGAGACAAACAGCCACTAAAAAAACAGCTGTCGGGATAAACGGTTCCCGACAGCTTTATTTTTTATTCAGTTCAGCAAAGATTGAGAAGTCTCCTCTGAACCGCCAGAGCGTCCATTGGAGTAATGCCGTCGTTGGTGTTGTTTACGTCAGCATTGAACTCGCCTCTTATTGACAGGCTGTACTTATTCGGATTACAAAGCGTCTGCATTATGAGAACAACGTCGTTCATCTTGACATCGCCGTCAGCAGTTGCGTCGCCTGTTCTGTAGGGAGCGGCTTTCGGAGCCTTCGGCTCGGTTTTGTTAGCCTTGTCCATATCAAACAGGAGATCGCCCAGCGATACTATGTAATCATAGTAAACTCCGTATGGCATATCATGGAAGAAGCCTGAATTACGGTCGTAATATCTCCAGTCTCTGTTCTCGAACTGAGTATACAGCTCTGAAGCAAAGAACTCGTTGTACAAATCGAAATCAACTGTTCCGTACTTGGAGATATAGATACCTGCAAAAAGAACATCATAATCGTCGCAGATTATACCGTTTTCGTTGCAGTCAAGTGAAGCTATGGCGTCGCCGTCTGGATTCCAGTCAGGTCTGTTAAAATCCACGTTGTATCTGCCGTTGTTGGCGCGTGAGAACATATTAGGATCATACCAGCGCTTGACTGTCTCTACCACCTCGTCTGTAGTGTACTCCTTGACCGTGATGACTCTGTAGCAGGCGGAAAGTATCTCCATATCCAGATCGTCAAGCTTTCCGTCGGCGTTCATATCGGGAGCAGCTATCCTGCCCTCCCTGACAGCCTTTTCGTACTCGGGGTAGGTAGCTGACATATAGTTCTGATTGTTGCTGTGCCAGCTGAGTATATCGCAGTAGTCCTCATACTTTACAAGCCCTGCTTCGATAGCGTCAACTCTGGCCTCGCCCATGTAATCATACTCATATTTTATCCTCTCAAAGAATTCACCCTTTGAATTGGTGAATTTTTCATCATGTCCTGATATGCAAGCTACACACTCTCTGAAGCGTATATTGTCCAGATATTTCTCGTCGGCATTTGAGATGAGATACTCATAGCATTTATCGGGATCAAGCCATTCCTCGGTGAAATCATAGTTGTTTATGATCTCCTTGGTAACAAGGACTGAGCCCGCGTCAAAATCATGACCGATATATCTGTGCTCTCTGTAATACTTAGCGCAGTTTTTCAGCGTAGACTCCTTCATGGGGAAGTCCTGATAAAACATATCGGCAGGAATGCAGAAGCCTATATCCTCGGACTCAGTTCCAAGTATGGAATCCAGTCTGTGTTCGATCGCCCAGCCTCTGTTATCAGGATCAACGCCGTATTTCTCGGCAAATTCATCGCGTATGTCAAAGTCAAGGTTCCATAATACATAGCCTACCAGATAATTATCAAACATCCAGTAATCAAGACAGTCCTTGTAATCCACAACGCCGTCCTCATTGAAATCAAGACTTACGTTATTCTCGCGATCGTACTTTACAGCATAATCGTATTTTAAATTCGGCTGGGGCATACTTGAGATCCAGTCAATAAAACGCCATGAATCATCAGATACCCTGCCGTTCTCATCCTTATACTTGTAAGCGTCAAAATCCTCGGGAACAATACCGTTATTAAGCAGATAATAATTGTAAATAGTGTTCATATCAGGATTTTTTGCCGCATAGGCGTCACGGGCATCGAAGATATCGAATTTTCCGTCGCCGTTGAAATCGGGATCAAGCTCGCCTGATTCGATCTTGCTGTAATTTAATGTAGCAGAATACATATAATCCTCTTTCGGATCAAAGCGGACTATAGGTGAAGCGTTTGCAAGTATTGGATTTGCCATTGCTGAAGTTGCTGCTAAAACAGCCAGAAATTTTCTCATAACAACATTCCTTTCACTGTCAAATTGAGGTTCATTCGGTAATACATCAATATCAGTCGTAACTATGTTTTCATGCCTGTTCGTAAGAGCTGACGGATTCGCAGCAGTGGTCCGCTGTGCAGAAACGGAAGCTGCTGTAAGAGTAGTACGGGCTGTTGTTTTTACCGCAGCAGTTGTGACGATATCCTGTTTTTCCTGTGTTGTGGCAGCAACGCTGTTTACCGATGAAGTAACAGATGGCGATACATTGCCGTCGGAAACCGGCTCGTCAGTGACATTGGTCGGCTCGTTATGGCTGTCGGCATTTTTTGTGCGCTCAGGCATATTCTTCCATATACCTGCACCTGCTGCAACGGTCACGCAAAGACACAGAGCAGACAGCGCCGTTCTTTTCACGACGCGCAGCTGCGCTTTTTTCCGAGCTATCTTCTCGTCTCTTCTTCTGAGAAGGTCACGAGTTATCTCATCCCATTCCCGCATACTTTATCCCCTCCTTTTCCAACTCTTCACGGAGAGCTTTTTTCGCCTGATATAGCAGATTTGTCATCTGTCGGCTGCTTTTATGCATTATACACGCCGCCTCTGAATTGCTGAAGCCCTCTATATAGGTAAGGCATATAGCCTGACTGTACTGGCTCCGCAGTTTTTTCAGCGCTCTGTGTATCATCAGCTTTTGTTCCTCTTTGATATAGTTTTCCTCGATATCCAGCCCCGAATTCAGTTCAGAGCACTCGTCAAGCGAGGTATCGCCCTTTTTCTTCATACGCCTTAGATAGTCTATGGCAAGATTCCTTCCAATGGAAAAAAGCCATGTCTTGAACGAGCTTTTTCCTGTATATTTCGGCTTTTTATACGCAAGCTTGAAGAAGGTCTCCTCCATGAGCTCCTCAGCATCATGGATATTATTGGTAAAACTATTCAGATAGATAGTGAGACCGTCCTTATATTCACGGACAATGTCTCCAAGAGCTGAATCGTCTCCGACAAGATAACGGCTGTAGCTACTTGCACCATTATCCATTGAACGGCTCCTTTCCGGAAATATTTTGCCTTTCACTTATTAGACGAGTTTTACAGGGCAAATGTCTTAGAAAAAACAGAAATTTTTTCCAGAACTTTTATTTTTCCGATCTATCGACTGTGAAAGTCCTTTTTTATTATACCATGAGAATGGTTACCTTTCAATATTTGTTAAGTGATGCCTGTTATTTTATTATACTATTCAGATTATCATGATTTGAATATACAGTTCGTATATCGGTTCTTGGGTATTTTTTTGCTGCAATCAGCAAAACCTTCGCGGTCATAGTGCAATTTTAACAAACTTTCCCAAACGTTCACAAAAATATATTGATTTTCAGAGAGAAAAGGACTATAATTACATCATAGGGTGTTATATGTTTTATATAACTATCTGTAGAAAATGTCTTATATTTTATAAGGAGGATATATTTTATGAAAAAAACAATTGCCGGTATTTTAGCCTTCATTTGTGTTCTGAGCCCTCTGAGCGGCGTTTGGACACCTTCAGGCAGCAGCAGTACCTCTATTATTATGGAGGCTTCAGCAGCAGAAGCTGCTCAGCCTGGTAAAAATTCAAGCCAATACAGCTATAAGTATGCAGATACATCCTTGTATACTACAGCTTTCTCAACTGTAAAAGGCGTAAACACATGGAATTCTGAGGACGGCAAGTTCACATACGGAGTATATAAGGTAACTGTTACCCCAAAAAGTGAAAAAACAGCTGTTAATACAGAATATGTCATCGGTATCTCAAAGGCTAACGAAAATGTCATTGACGTTGACCTTTCTGAAGATCTCGACATACCTTCTGCTGTTAAGGAATCAATTGAAAGCGCAAATATTGAATTAGCAGGCAATAACGTCCGCTATCTTGCAGCAAAGACTTTCAATAACTCATACCTCAAGACGATCAAGCTTGACGGCGTTGAATATATTGACAGCAGCGCATTCGGATCTTGCAAATATATCACAGATATTGAAATTCCAGCCTCTGTAAAATATGTAGGCAGCAGCGTATTCTCTGCCAGCGGTCTGAAGACTCTCTCAGTTCAGAATGAAATGCCTGTCATCCCTGCTGAACTCTGTAAGGGAACTCCTCTCACAAAAATAACCTTTGCTCACCCTGATATGATACACACTATAGGCAAAGCTGCTTTCATGAACTCGTCTATTTCAGCTCCTATCTGTTCTACCGAATACTTAACAGATACAACAGGATATGAATATCTTAAAGTCGGAGAAAGCGCATATGAGAACTGTACGCAGATAAAGGAAGTTCCCATGACAGATAATGTTGTATCTCTTGGATTATACTCATTCAGAGGCTGTTCAAGTATAACATCTATCAAGTGCGGCAAAAATCTTACCGGCATGGACAAGGAATCATTCAGAAGCTGTACATCTCTTAATACAATAGATTTCAACAAAGAGAATAAAGTTCTCATCGGTATCGGCGGCGGCTGTTTCCAGGGCTGTACTTCTCTTAAGAATGTATCAGGCATTCCTGAGACCATAGGCGACTGGGTATATACAGACGCAAAGAAGACAGTAGGCTACGGTTTGGGCGACGGCGTATTCAGCGGCTGTACAAGTCTCGAAAGCTGTACTCTTCCTCAGGCTATAACAATAATACCTAAGAATACATTCAACGGCTGTACTGCATTTACTACTATTAAATTTAATACAGGCAACGGCGATAACATCAGAACTATCGGCAACAGTGCATTCAATAAGTGTACAAGTCTCCTTTCAGCCAAATTTGATATGGCTACTATAATCGAGCCTTCCGCTTATGCCGGCTGTACAAAGCTCGTAACAGCTGACTTCCCTGCTGCTGTATATATCGGTGGTACTGAAGATATTGACGACGTAGGAAATATAAAGAGCTCTGATCTCGACGTATCAGCTAAAAAGATCAAGTCAGGCGGCAGCTCATTCTCAGGCTGTACCGCACTCCAGAAGGTTAATATCCCCGCTTCACAGTATATCTTCCCAAACACTTTCAAGGGCTGTACATCTCTGACAGAACTTAAGGCAGGAAAGTGTAAGATCGTCGGAAACTACGCTCTCGACGGCTGTACAGCATTTAAGGAGATAACTCTCCTCTCAGATCAGTATGGAAACAGTGCACCTACAAAGTCAAATACTACCGACGGTTATGTTTTCCAGAACTGTAAATCTGCTGAAAAGATCACAATCGACGCAAAGTTCCTTGTTGAATTCCCGAACAAGACTCCTAACGGCTTCTTCAACGGCTGTACAAATCTTTCAAATATTGTTACACAGAACGGTGACTTCTCAAAGGTTACTGTTGTTAGTACAAAGACATTCTCAGGTTGTGCAGCTCTTACAGAGATGAAGTTTGAGGATATCCGAATCGTTGAAAGCGATGCTTTCTCAAACTGTACTTCACTTACCAGAATTTCTGCTGATCCTAACACACCTCTTAACGCTGAGGACTATCTTAAAAACGCTTTCCTCAACTGTAAGAACCTTAAGTTTGCTATACAGGGCAACTTCTCAACTATAGGCGAAGCTGCATTCAAGGGCAGCGGTGTAACAGCTGTAAACCTTGAAGGAATGCAGGGCGGTACCGTTGTTATCGGCAACAATGCTTTTGACAGCTGTGAAAACCTCACAGATGCAACAGTTCTCTCCGATAGTGCCGCTAAGTTCTCTATAGGCACAAGTGTATTTGCAAATTGTCCTAATCTTAAAACAGCTACTTACGAGGGCAAGATCATAACCGCAAATATGTTCAAGAATTGTCCTTTACTTGAAAAGATAACCACAAATGCAAAGACTATCAAAGCAAGCGCATTTGACGGCGACGCTAAGCTGACGATCGTTGCTGATAAGAACGATCCTGCAAATTCTATCATCGCTGACGAAATAAATGAATATGCATTCAGAAACTGTGCTGCTCTTAAAGTATTACCTGCTAATAAGAACACAGTTCTCAAGGGTGCTTCCATTTTCGCTAATTGTGCTTCAATACCTAAGGCTGAAGTAGGAATACTTACAGCAGGTATATTCTCAGGCTGTTCAAAACTCAGTGATGTTACTCTCGAAAATATAACCTCTATTCCAAAGAGCGCATTCTCAGGCTGTACATCACTTGAAAGCATTGATATTGAAAATATGGAGACTATCGGTGCAAACGCATTCGACGGCTCAGGCCTCAAGAGCGTAAAGCTTAACGGTGCTCAGACTGTTGACACAAGTGCTTTCGCTAACTGCGCTAATCTCGCTGAGATCGATGTGACCGCAAACAAGATCAATACCAAGGCATTCTACAACTCAGGAACAGCTGACGGAGTTACACAGAAGGCTTCACTGGCTGTAAATACTATTGGTGCTAACGCATTTGAAAACTGTGCTAAGCTCAACAGCGTTACTATCAAATCCGATGACTCACACAAGCTTGCAAGCCTCGGCGCAAGCGCATTCAACAACTGTAAGAACCTCAATACTATCACAATAAACGGCAATCCTACTATGGGAAGCAAATCTGTCGGCTTTATCAACAACAAGGTAAACGCAGGCTTCATTCTCGTTGGTGATACAGGTTCAACAGTTAATACATACGCAACTAACAACAATATCAAGTTCCGTGACGCATCAGGCTTCGATCCTTCAACTATCGTTGTTCCCGGCGACGCTAACTGCGACGATACAGTTGATATGTCAGATATCGTTCTTATAATGCAGGCTCTTGCAAGTCCAAATAAATACGGCACAAGCGGTACTGACAAGAATCACATAACCACTCGCGGCATTGAGAACGCAGACGTTTTTGACAGAGGCAGCGGTATGACAAATGCTGACGCACTCCAGATACAGAAATATCTGCTCAAGCTTATTGACAAGCTTTCATAATCTTTCCGCCCTCTCTGAAAATATCTTTTACAAAAAGGCTATATCCTTGTGATATAGCCTTTTTTATGTATCTGCTCCTTACCGAAAGCCGTAAAAAAACTCCCGCACAGATGTACGGGAGTTTTAAAACAAATATTATAATGACAAAGACCGATTAAGCGCGTGTGTGGACCTGACCGCCGCCCAGTGTCTTTCCGTGAGCCTTAGCCATATCAGAAATATTTACGTTCTGGTAACCATTCTGTGCAAGCCATGGGAGTACTTCTTCCATAGCTGCTGCTGTGTTGGCATATGTCTCGTGGCAAAGAACGATAGCGCCTTCAAGTGAGCCGTTCTGTGCAGCCTGCTTGATAGTGTTTACGATCTGATCCTTGGAAGCGCCGTTCCAGTCCTGAGTGTCGATCGCACAGCTGATAAGCGGTACATCGTTGAGTGCGGACTGAACTGTTGCGTTGCTCTCAAGGTAAGGAAGTCTCATAAGCTTTGAAGGATCAGCGCCGATGATGCTCTTGAGCTTGCTGTTGCACTGCTCCCACTCGCTTCTGATCTGTGAAGCACCCATCTGTCCGAGGTGTGGGTGAGACTTAGTGTGGTTAGCTACTTCCATGCCGTTCTGGTACTCGTACTTGATCTGGTCGTTGGACTTGATCCAGTCACCAACGTTGAAGAATGTAGCTGTCATATTGTTCTTGATAAGTGCGTCGATAATTCTGTATCCGGGATCAGACTTGCTTGTAGCGCTTGCGCCGTCGTCGAATGAGATAGCGCAGAGCTTCTTGCCGCTCTGAACAGCTGTGTTGTTCTGCTGCTGTGGCTGCTGATTATTCTGCTGCTGATTCCAGTTCCATTGGTTCTGCTGCTGGTTGTTGTTCTGCTGCTGATTCCACTGGTTATTCTGCTGCTGAGTATTGTTATTGCTTCCGCCGCCGCTTGTACCGATAGTGAGCTTTGATACGTTAGCCTTACCGCTGCTCTCCCAGCCCTCAACATTGAGTGCTACCTCTGTGAGGTTACCGATGTTCCAGCCTGCCTCTGCCCAAGCCTTGAAGTGGTCTGATACTGTGATAGTACCTGATGTTCTCTTTGACTTGCGAACGCTGAAGTACTGCTTGAATGTCTCGGTAGTGCCGAGAATAGTAGGACCTGTGTGGTCGAGCTGGAATATCTCATACTGAGCGCCATCGATAGTAACGGTCTTGCTGCCGCCGTTTGGTGATGGGCACCAGTTTACCCAGTCCTCGATGATATAGTACTCTACGAGCGGATTCTTCATCCAGCCGTATACGCAGAGACGTGAGTTGCCCTGTGAGCTTGCTGAATAGTCAGCTGCATAGTCCATTACGATCGGACCGTAATCTGTAGCCTTCTTTGATGCGTCATAGTTTCTGCCGCGGCGAGCGAGGAAGTTACCTCTTGAAACTGCTGCGTTCCACTCTGTGCTGAATGAACCGCCGCTGCCAAGTGTCATTGAACCGCTTCCGCCTGTGTTGTCAAGCCATATCTCATAGCTGTAGCCGTCAACGTTGTCGCCCTTGTGCTGAGTCTGACCGCTGCCTACGCTGAACTTCTGTCCGCTTGCTGTGAAGTTGGAGCTGTTGTTCTGCTGCTGCGGCTGCTGATTCTGATTCCACTGATTCTGCTGCTGATTGTTATTCTGCTGCTGATTCCAGTTCCACTGGTTCTGCTGCTGGTTGTTATTCTGCTGCTGATTCCAGTTCCACTGGTTCTGCTGCTGGTTGTTGTTCTGCTGCTGATTCCACTGGTTATTCTGGTTCCAGTTCCACTGGTTCTGCTGCTGATTGTTGTTCTGCTGCTGATTCCAGTTGTTGTTCCAGTTCCACTGCTGATTCCAGTTAGCATCACCGTTAGGAAGATTCGGGATCGAACCGAGGAACCACATCTGAAGTGACTGTGCGTCGCTGTTTGTGATGCCGCTTCCCGGATTGAATACGTCACCATTGTATGCTCCCTGCTCGGAAAGGTTGTACTTGTTCGGGTTAGCAAGTGACTGCATGATAGATACGGTATCGCCCATATCTACATTATTATCGCCGTTTGCGTCGCCCCACTTTGTTACGTTGGTGAACCAGTCCTGATTACTCCAGTCATTATTCTGATTCCACTGGTTGTTCTGCTGCTGATTGTTATTCTGCTGCTGATTCCACTGGTTGTTCTGCTGCTGGTTGTTGTTCTGCTGCTGATTCCACTGGTTCTGCTGCTGGTTGTTGTTCTGCTGCTGATTCCACTGGTTCTGCTGCTGGTTGTTATTCTGCTGCTGAGTATTGTTATTATTATTGTTATTATTGTTTGAAGGAGCAGCACTGCTCTTAGCAAGAGCAACTACCTTATCATAAGCAGGCTTTGGCTTGTAGCCCTGTGAGAACAGGAGCGGATTCTGTGAAGATCTCCAGCTTACATTATCTGATGTGCCCCAGATAGTAAGAGCAGGTATCCTGTCAGAGTTAGCCATTGCGATCTTGAAGATATCCTCATAGAGATTAGCCTGTGCATTAAGGTCTGAGCAAGTAATATCAAGCTCTGTGATCTGAACGTCCAGACCTGTGCTGAGGAACTTCTTTAAAGCTGTCTCAAAGGTCTTTGCGTCAGGATAGTTTGTAGCAAGATGAGCCTGCATACCGATACCGTCGATAGTACCCTGCTGCTTGAGCTTCATTGCCATGTTGTAGATATCGTTTGTCTTAGCGCCGATGTACTCGTTATAGTCATTCAGGTAAAGCTTGCAGCCTGCAGGAGCATACTTTCTTGCATACTTGAATGCGTTGAGAACGAATGAATCATCGCCGTAAACCTTTACCCAGTTGGAGTTGCTTGCAGGTCTGAGTCCGCCGCCGTCGTTAACGAAGAGCTCGTTGCATACGTCGTATGCATAGACGTCAAGCTTAGGATACTGAGTCTTGAGTGCCTCGAATGTATTCTTTATCATACTCTCAAGACGCTGATCCATGATATCCTTTGATACGTAAGCACCGTTGCTTGAGAAGTTCTCACGGAAGAACCAGTCAGGAGTCTGGCTGTACCAAACGAATGTGTGACCGCGGAGAGAGATGCCGTTGCTCTCGCAGAACTTCAGAGTCTGAGCAGCTCTGCTGAGGTTGATCTGTGTATTTACATTGTTTCCTCTCTGCTGACAAGCTGACTGATCGAGTATCGAATCAGGCTTGAGCTCGTTCTCGGGAGTGATAGAATTGTAGTTCTCCTTGAGGAACGAAGCGCCTGAGTTGAGCTCCTGTGGGCTTACGGAAGTACCGATCTTGAACCAAGGAGCGAAGATGTCCTTGAGTCCTGAGCCCTGTGAAGTGCTTGTGTTGTTATTCTGCTGCTGATTCCACTGGTTCTGCTGCTGGTTGTTATTCTGCTGCTGATTCCAGTTCCACTGATTCTGCTGCTGGTTATTGTTCTGCTGCTGGTTCCACTGGTTCTGCTGCTGGTTGTTGTTCTGCTGCTGGTTCCACTGGTTCTGCTGCTGATTGTTATTCTGCTGAGTGTTGTTGTTTCCGCCGCCGCTTGTGCCGATAGTGAGCTTGGATACGTTAGCCTTACCGCTGCTCTCCCAACCTTCTACGTTGAGTGCAACTTCTGTGAGGTTACCGATGTTCCAGCCTGCCTCTGCCCAAGCCTTGAAGTGGTCTGATACTGTGATAGTACCTGATGTTCTCTTTGACTTACGAACACTGAAGTACTGCTTGAATGTCTGAGTGTTGCCGAGGATAGTAGGACCTGTATGGTCAAGCTGGAATATCTCATACTGAGCACCGTCGATAGTAACGGTCTTGCTGCCGCCGTTTGGTGATGGGCACCAGTTTACCCAGTCCTCGATGATGTAATACTCAACAAGAGGATCCTTCATCCAGCCGTATACGCAGAGTCTTGAGTTACCCTGTGAGCTTGCTGAATAGTCAGCTGCATAGTCCATTACGATAGGACCATACTCTGTAGCCTTCTTTGTAGCATCGTAGTTTCTGCCGCGGCGAGCAAGGAAGTTACCTCTTGAAACTGTAGCATTCCACTCTGTGCTGAATGAACCGCCGCTGCCAAGTGTCATTGAACCGCTTCCGCCTGTATTGTCGAGCCAGATCTCGTAGCTGTAGCCGTCAACGTTGTCGCCCTTGTGCTGAGTCTGTCCGTTTCCTACGCTGAACTTCTGTCCGCTTGCTGTAAAGTTTGAGCTGTTGTTCTGCTGCTGCGGCTGCTGATTCTGATTCCACTGATTCTGCTGCTGATTGTTATTCTGCTGCTGATTCCAGTTCCACTGGTTCTGCTGCTGGTTGTTGTTTTGCTGCTGTTGCTGCTGATTATTATTGCCTGAACCGCCTGTGCTTACTGTAACGCTCTTTACATTAGCCTGACCGTTTGAACGGTAGCCCTCGATATTAAGAGATACCTCATAGAGAGTACCTGACATATCAAGTCCTGCCTTTGACCATGCGTCAAAGTGCTTTGAAACGTCGATAGTGCCCTTCATGTAGTTTGTAGTGTTGTTCTTGGAACCGCTGGTCTGACGAACGCTCCAGTACTGCGGGAATGTTGCAGTACCGTCGAGAGAAGGCTGATTGTAACGCATTGACTTACGGATATCGTAAGTATTGCCGTTAAGAGTTACAGTACCCTTGTTCTCGCCGTCATTTCCGGGTGGTCTCCAATCGCCCCAGCCTTCTACGATGTAGTATTCCATAAGAGGATTTCTTGTCCAGCCGTATACGCACATATACGAATTTCCTCTTGGTGTGTACTCTACATCATAAGTGAGGACAATATCTCCGAAAGCCTTGTAATTCTTCTTCTGGCTGTCGAAATTCTTACCCATACGAGCAAGGAAGTTTTCGATATTGCTCCATGAACAAGTAAATGAACCTGCACCCGGGTTCATTGAAGCCTGTCCCTGACCGTTCTGGTTCCACATCTCATAGTCATATCCGCCGACATTTCCTCTCGTCTGCTGATCGGCAGCAGATGCTACAGCGGGTATGCTTGAGGCTATCATCAGCGCTGAAACAGCTCCGCTGATTACCCTCTTCATTTTTGATAGCTTCACTTTGATCACTCCTTTGAGTTTTTGATTCAAGTATCTGCCGAAGCCGCCCTATCGGCTCTATAACTCCAGAGATACTCTGTTAGATTAAGAATCCCAATAAGTGCATATTTTTTTATTTCTTATATAATTATAATGTCTTAATCAATTAAAACACAAGCCGAATTTTGCGCTTATCGCCATTCTGACCAGAAATTGCGATTATTTCAGTGCTGCACTTGGCTGAAATTAGCCAGAAATCATTTATTGCTATTTAGCATAAATCATCAAGCGCAATTTTTGATAAGTAATATCATTTGTGTTTGCTATCAGTTCAGGTAAGCCACGAGATGAAATTTGAGCCAAGTTATTTCATTTAAGCTTAGCAAACATCGCATTTTCGCAACATTTCATTTTGTGCACAAAATATTACTTACTTTATTCACAATAACTATTGCTATATTCCAACCTCACATTTATACTGCGAAAGCTTTGCCTCTCCGAACTGTAAAATCAAATCAGAATATTACAATTGGTAGGAATATCCTTATTTTCTCCTGAAAAATCCTGCCGCAGGCCAAAGCATATTTCATTTTTTGCGCTTCTTTTGTCATTTATTGCTCTTTCCTGTTCATGATTTTTGTAAACCACGGGTGGAATATCACAGGCGAGCTCCAATAAAAATGCACAACCCGTCTATACTTTGCATAGTCGGATTGTGCATTACGCTGATTTTTATAAAATCAAAACTGTTTATCCCTTAAAAATACTTAATTTCGCCCAGTACGAACTTCTTAAGTAGCTTAAGGTCTTCCTTGTCTATAACATCGTCGCTGTTGATATCAGCTGCTCCGAAGTTTTCCGCGTCTCCGCTGAGGACCGCTCTCTTCATCTTGCAAAGGTCGAAGCTGTCTATCTGACCGTCGCCGTTGAGGTCTCCGATAGCGTAATTCTCGACCTGCTTGTCGGTCCTCCACCAGTTCACATTGTAGAGATAGCCTTCTCCGCCCGTGAATACGAAATAGATATCGTGCTTGCCCTGAGTTTCAGAGATGCCGCACCTCTGAGTGCCCCATGTCTGCCAGCCGTTAGTGCTCTTGATGTCCATTCTTCCGATGACCTGACCGTCGGGCTTGTCAAGGCGCACTTCAAGCACAGCTCTTGCGCCGTTTGAGCCGATACGGAAGTCGATATTCTTGACGCCGCTGAGGTCCACAGCCTTGAAGCCGATGTACTCGCCGTTTTCGATATAAGCAACGTCCTTTCCGCCCTCAGAGCAGTCCTCGGTGTCGATACCCGACTTGAAGTCATAGGTCTCAGCCTGTACGACCTTGCTGAGCGACTTGAGTCCCGTCAGTGAAAGCGGCTTGCTTGTGGTCGTAGTAACAGGCTTTGTTGAAGCCTTGGTTGTCGCTGTAGTTTTTGCTGTTGTAACAGTGGTCTTGGCAGTTGCAGCCGTGGTTTTTGCTGTTGTTGTAGTCGTTGTAACAGCCTTTGTCGTTGTCTGTACAGTAGTTGTGGTCTTTTCATCAGCGTCGCCCACATAAACAGCCTGTACCGAAGCGTCATTCTCAATTCTTACCTTGATGTAGGTATCCGTAAGCTCTCCGCTGCTCAGCTTTGCACCGTTCAGCACCCAGTGTGAGAACTTCTGCCCCTCAACGGGAGCAGCTGTAAGGTGGAGGTCATAATCAGCATGATAATTACCGCTCCAGCTGCTTATCTTACCAAGGTCAAGGCTGTTCAGCTTTATGCTGCCCTTGTCGGCAGTGTTCACTACCGTAAGCTTGTGAGGCTCTCCCGAAAGCTTCATAGCGTTTCTTGTGGTGCGCTCTGCGTAAGGATAGCGCTTGTTATAGAACTCTGTAAGTGTTGCTATCGACTCCTCAAAGCGTCTTATGCCGTTGTCGCCCGATAAGCTGCCCGAATGAAAACGTGCATATGTATCGGCTATCTGCTGTCTGTAGCTGTTTTTATAGCTGTTTATAAGTGCCTTGGTCTTGTTGGGTTCAAAGTTATAATTTGCAAGGTCCATCATAGTCCTGGCGAATTTCATTCTGAAGGAGTCGTTATTGAGAAGTCCGTTGAACATTCTTGCCAGCTGACTGTTGTTATTGCGGATACGCTCGAAGCCGTCTGCGCGATAGGACTTGTCATCAGTACCGTAAAGTCCCTGTCCCGATTCTGTATCGAAGAGTATCATTCTCCACTTGCCGTCGGCGTAGGGATTGCTCTCGTCAATAGTATTTGAGCGCCATGCGCTGAAGTTGTTCTGCGGCCAGTCTGCATTCGACCAGTATATCTGAGCTGCAAAATAGTCCATGAAGCCTTGAATGTCTACCTTATTGCAGAACTCCTCAAAGGAAATGCTGCCGTTTGCAACACCGTCGCAAAGAGAGCGCCAGTCCTGAAGGTCTTTATCTGTACCCTCTTCGAGAGCGCCGTTCTCTATCATAGCTATGCTGTTCTTGTCAACGCCGTAATGATTGGCAAGAAAGCTTTTGTTGAGCTTTTCCTGCATCTGATAAATACCCCAGAACTCGCCGTCGAGGAAGAGTATGCACTCAGTCGAGGTCTGCTTTGCAAAGGTCTTATCCGCAACGAGAGCCTGATTTATGCTGTCGCGGAAGAAAGCCGATGTATTGTCGTTTCCGCCGTTGCGGATAACGATGCCGTCATATTTCTTGATAGCCTTGCCGTTTTTAGCCTTTGTTGCCTTGCCCGAGAAGAAATCGTAATCGAACTCGGATAAGCCGTACTCCTTGCGTGTATAGATATTGAAGCTCTTCTGCTCAAGGGCTCTTGAAAAGGCACCCTTGATACGAATGCCTACATTCTGGTCGATGACCTTTTCTCCGTTGTCGAACATAGTGAAGATAGCAGGACGTTCCCATTCTCTGCCCTTCATTGAATAGTTGGCTTTTTTCTCCCACGGCCACTTTTCCCTGTCGGCTTCTCTGTTCTGGTCATAGATGTTGCCGAGGCAGTATATTCCCTTTTCCTTGTCAAAGAGATTTGCAGGATCGGTAACGAGAGAGATCACCTTCATATTCTTATAATAGCCCGAATTTGTTTTGCCGAGCATATATGTCTTTGTAACGTATTCGCTGGCGTGATTATCCTTGTCAACTGCAACAGCGCGGATAATAACAGCCTTGTCAACGTTTCCGCGGGGAGCCTCGGCTCCGTCGGGAACTATATCCGTGCGCTTGCTGAGGCGGTTCTCGGTATCGGACATATCCTTGATACTCAGGGGCTCTGTGTACTTCTTCGAGCCGTACACAGGATCGCTTCCGTCTGTTGTATAGTATATATCGCAGCCCTCATCGGCTGTGAGTGTCAGTTTGAAATCGCTGTCATAAAAGCCGCTTTCATGCGAGAATGTCGGCTTATGTACAGCCGCACTTCCCTCGGGAGCAGAATTTGCCTTGTCGGGAGTGCCTTTAAGTATATAGAACTGTCCGCTGCCGTCGGGATACTGTCCGTAGGAATTATCCGCAGGGATAGTCTCAAATGTGATAGTCTGTGCGTTATTGCCGCCCTTGTCCGTCAGAGTAAGAGTTTCACCTGACGCTGACAGTCCGAAGGGAGCTATCTTCGTATCATTCTTTGCGGCGTCACTGTCGCAGAAAACAACAAGTCTGCCTCCTGCGGCGATATGCGTTCCGTCAGGGAATGCATATTTGTAAGGCTTATCAGCCTTGTCGGAAAGTCCCCAGCCCGAAATATCAGCTTCAGTCTTTCCGCCGTTGTAAAGCTCGATCCAGTCATAGCAGTTTCCGTCCGCTGCTTTGTAGGTGGTATTCTTAGAACATACCTCGTTTACAGTGATCTGTACTCCCGATTCTGCATTTGCAGGAAGATATGCAGCGGTATTAAGCAGCATACCAAGACACAGAACTCCTGCGGCAGTACGTTTTCTTGACGTTTTATTCATTTTTTTCCTCCAGCTTGTAACATTTCTCTCTTAATTATTTCCAGTTAATAAGTATTATGACTTTTTCCGTATATTCAGCAGATAAGTGTCACAAATACACACAGCTTAAATATTATATCATATGCACATGGCTATTTCAAGCGTTTTATGGAATTTTTTTTCTAATTTATGAATCGTTTTTACAATACAAACAAATGCTTTATCACTTTGCAGTGTTTACTGCCGCAAATCGCATAAAAATTTTACCCTTCACTATAAAAAAGGACGGCTTAAAACCGTCCTTTTTAAGCTGTTCAATTACTGCTTGTTGTATGTTACCCACTGATAGCGTGCTGTGAGCGGAGTTCTTCCGTCATAGTGTGCAAGCCACTCGTCAACTCCTCTGCCGGGCCATGCGTTCATCATGATCTTACCGGGGGTCTGAGGAATATTCTGGTTAGCTGTATAAACTGCCTTGCCGTCTACATACCATGTGATATGGTCGCGCTGCCAGTCGAATCCATAGGTGTGGAAGCCCTGTGAAGCGTCGAAGCCAAGGTCGTACATGAACTCATGCTTGCCCTGTCCGTTGGTATAGTAGTTGAACTGTACCTTTGTTGTGTCCTTGCCAAGGATCTCGATGTCTATCTCGTCCCAAGGATTGCCGTCGGACTCACCTGTGTAGGTGAAGAATGAAGAAACAACGCCGTTGTTCTTGATAGCCTGCATAGATGTTTCATAATAGCCGAAGCCGTAGAAATCATTGGTTCTGTACTCAGCGCCTGCGTAGTTGTACTTGCCTGTTTTGTCTCTGTCGATAGTGAGTTCGAGAGCACCGTTTCTGAAAGCTGTCTGTGAAGCATACCAGCCGCAGTCAAACGGATCGCCGTTCTCCCAGCCGTCAGAAGCAATGAAATGGCGTGATGAGCCGTTTCTGAAATCATCAGACATAGTAGCATTCTTGTTCATCTCAGTGCCTGCGGGAACCGCATTGTTCTGAGG
>NZ_FPIP01000008.1:70521-73979 GCF_900119075.1 Ruminococcus flavefaciens | reverse complement strand
TTCCACTGGTTGTTCCAGTCGTTATTCTGCTGCTGAGCATTATTGTTTGCAGGAGCTGCTGCGCCAGCGCCTGAACCGTCTGTGCTCACTGTTACGCTCTTTACATTTGCCGAACCGTTTGATCTGTAGCCCTCGATGTTGAGCGATACCTCGTAGAGCTTTCCTGACATATCAAGACCTGCCTGAGACCATGCGTCAAAGTGCTTGGATACGTCGATAGTTCCCTTCATGTAGTTGGTCTGATTGTTTGCAGAGCCGCTTGTCTGACGAACACTCCAATACTGCGGGAAGGTAGATGTACCCTCCAGAGACGGCTGATTGTAGCGCATAGACTTGCGGATATCATATGTATTTCCGTTCAGAGTAACTGTACCCTTGTTCTCGCCGTCGTTTCCTGGTGGTCTCCAGTCGCCCCAGCCTTCTACGATGTAGTACTCAACAAGCGGACTCTTTGTCCAGCCGTATACGCACATATAAGAGTTTCCTCTTGGTGTGTATTCCACATCATATGTGAGTACGATATTTCCGATCTCTTTGTAGTTCTTGCCCTGACTGTCGAAGTTCTTTCCCATACGCGCGAGGAAGTTTTCGATATTGCTCCATGAACAAGTAAATGAACCTGCACCCGGATTCATCGAAGCCTGTCCCTGACCATTCTGATTCCACATCTCATAGTCATATCCGCCGACATTTCCTCTTGTCTGCTGATCGGCAGCTGCTGCCGCAACGGGAATGCTTGAGGCTATCATCAGCGCTGAAACTGTTCCGCTGATTACCCTCTTCATTTTTGATAGCTTCACTTTGATCACTCCTTTGAGTATTGTAAAAAAATCGCTGCGTCGGTCACGTCTGACCTTATTTCTCCAACTATTGCATAGATCAAGTATCCCCAAAAAGTGTACGAGCTCGTTTATCTTTTTCGTATATAATTATAATATCTCAACATATAGTTATACAAGTCATTTTTTGTTCTCGATGTATAATTAGACCAGATATTGCGGAATTTCAAAATTCACAATCGCCTATAAATCGCAATACGTGACGTAGTATCCATAATTCAGCACAATAATTGCACAATGGAGCGCAATAAAAATCAAATGCAAGATTTTCGCAATTATTACATGATTTTACCATTTTTGAATTTTTAACGATACGTGATATCATACATTTCTTACCTCTCATCTGCAATAAAAACTCCGCAATATCAGCGTTGACTTTTATGTTTCCGCTGTGCTATAATCATTTAGAAAAAAATATTTCAGAAAAGAGAGAAAACATGAAAAAAAGAATAATTATGTCAGTCCTCGGCGTCATGACGGGAGCTGTCAGTGTGGCTGTCTTCAAAATGGCTGCATTCGGCGTCGATCCGTTTCAATCGTTTATGAGCGGTATCAGCAAGCTGATACCTATCAGCTTCGGCACTCTTTACGTCATCGTAAATGCGGTGCTGCTGAGCTTCAGTCTCATATTCGACAGGCATTACATCGGTATCGCCACATTTATCAATCTGTTCCTGCTGGGCTATGTTACCGAGTACTCCTACAAGTTCCTGCAATGGCTGGTGCCTGAGCCGTCAATGCCGCTTCGTGTGGTGTTCCTGATAGTGGGCATAGTCATCATATGTATCGGCTCATCGCTGTATATCACCGCAGACCTTGGAGTTTCCACATACGACGCAGTCGCGCTGATAATGGCAAACAAGTGGAAAATAGGCAAATTCAAATTCATACGTATCTGCACCGATGTGTGCTGCGTTGTCCTCGGCTCACTGATGTTCGTCGCAGGCGGCGGAAAGTTTAAAGCGATACCAACTATCGCAGGTATCGGCACAATAATCACCGCCTTCTTTATGGGACCACTTATCGAATTTTTCAGCGTCCACCTTGCCCGAAAACTCCTTGATGATAAAAAAACGTCCTCAAATCAATCATAACACTTATATAGAAACTTATAGTTATTTATGGGGGAACCTTTCTGAGGAAAGGTTCCTCTGACGGAGGCGCGCCCCTCTGTCACTGCGTGACATCTCCCCGCACTGCGGGGAGTCACCCCCATACCCCTTTCCAAAGACTTTTATCTGGTTTTTTCACAGATAGGGCGCTCCATAAATAAAAAAACCTGCAAAAATGCAGGTGCGCCCTATCTGTGAAAAAACAAAACGAAAGTTTTAGGGAGAGAGTTTGAGAGAACCCCTTTTTCAAAAGGGGTTCTCTCAATAATAAGCATAAATCTTCTGTATAAGTACTATGGCTAATTCGTGGACGTTTTTTTATCCATATCAGCTTTTAATGTACCGACGACCACTTGACGCTGTTTTCCGTCATCAGTGCAGGATATTACAGTAAGTCTGTTGTCGCCGAAATCATTCAGCACCCATGTCTCGCTGGGCTCGACTGTTCTGTACTCGGTAACGATGTATGCATACTTTGTATGCTTGTCATCGATATCGACGAGATACATCTCGTCTCCTGCCTTTATCTTGTCAAGGTCATTGAATATCTCAGCATATACAGTGCTGTTATGACCGCAAATACAATAATTGCCCTTGCCGAGCGCTCCTGTTCCCTCAAAATGTCCTGCCGAAACCTGAAGCTGCTTTGAATCCGTCCCCTCAAGGACAGGAACTCTTATATCCAGACACGGTATCTCAAAATTGATGTTCTCATCAAGCAGCCTGCGAAGATATATCTCACGGCTTATCTTCCTGTAGCCGTAAAATAAAAGCACACCTGCTCCGAGAACCACCATTATAATACCGATGATGAACATCGGCTTGTTCTTTTTCTGTGTTTTTTCCATATTGCTCTCCAAATAAGATTTGTAATAATTATATCACTTTTCCTCTCAATGCGCAATATGTGCGGAAAAATTATCTGCATAAACCAAAACCACCCGATGAACGGGTGGCTTTGTAAAAGACATTATCGCCTGAAAACAGGCTGTTATTATAAAGTTTTGATACCGCCGAGAAGATATCTCTGTATCTTAAGGGCGTCGCTTACAGTAAGTCCCTTGATCGCGGAATCAACATCGCCGTTGTCCACACCCTGCTGTGTGATGTGAAGCTCGTTAGTGCCGTTCACGCCGTATTTGTTCGGGTTTGCAAGCGCCTGCATTATAAGAACTACATCGCTCATATCAACAATGCCGTCGCAGTTAGCGTCGCCCTTGACGTTTGTATTCTGAGCAGTTTCTTCTTCATACTCCTCGTCGAGTATATTGAAAGTGAACTGGTTCTGTCTTATCTCGCCGTCAAACTCATAGCTTACAGCAACGTGAGCTTCTCCGCTCTTTCTTGATCTGAATGTGAAGACTGCTTTGCCGTCTTCATCGGAAGCTCTGCTTACCTCATCTGCATTATCAAGAGTAAAAGTAACTGTTGCAGGATCAACATTCTTTATTGCAATTGAGTATGGTTCCAGTCTCTTGCTGGACTCTTTCTCTACAAAGAACTTAGG
>NZ_FPIP01000008.1:58028-69781 GCF_900119075.1 Ruminococcus flavefaciens | reverse complement strand
TGAAGACTGCTTTGCCGTCCTCATCGGAAGTTCTGCTTACCTCATCTGCATTATCAAGAGTAAAAGTAACAGTTGCAGGATCAACATTCTTTATTGCAATTGAGTATGGTTCCAGTCTCTTGTTGGACTCTTTCTCTACGAAGAACTTGGGTTCTTTTTCTTCTGCTGCTGTTTCAGCTGCATATACTTTGCCGATGTTTCGTGTGTTTACTGCATTTGACGGATATGCTCCCCCAACGAGCACAAGCGCCATTACCGCAGCAATGGTTCTTTTGATTTTCATAATATTTTCTCCTTTTATATCATTAGCCTTTCGGCTTAACTGTATTATATATAAAAGTTAATGTAAAAGCAATATCTTTAGCAATAAATTTACAAACACTTAACAATTGAAATTACTTAACACAATAAATCATCATACTTTTTAATCGCTTGTTCATCAAATTATACTTTCTAAAATTATGATTTATTCATTATCTCAAACTGACTTCTGTAATTTTTATTGTGTATGCATAATATATAGTTATTTCTTTCACCTTTAGTATAAGTTTGCAAAAAGCCGTTTTCCCCGAAAAATAAGTCTTATACCTGCATTGCTGCATAACAGAAAAGCTTCTATATAAGCATAGTGCACAAGCAGATTTCTTCTGACTTGTACACTATGCCAAAATTGTTTTCGCACTATTGACTTGGAGTTAACTCCAAGGTGTATAATTCCAATATACGGGAGGTGATGTGCCTTGACTATCAAGGAAGTATGCAGCAGATTCAACGTGAGTCCCGATACTCTCAGATATTACGAGCGCGTGGGAGTTATCCCCGAGGTACACCGCACAGCAGGCGGTATCCGCGATTACACCGACGACGATATCAAATGGGTAGAGACTGCCACCTGCTTCAGAAGCGCAGGTATGCCAATAGAGCTTCTTATTGAATACGTAAAGCTTTTTCGTGAGGGCGACCACACCATACAGGCAAGGTGCGACCTGCTGAAAGAGGCAAGGGAGCGTATCCTTGCGGAGCGTAAAAAGTTCGACGACGCTCTTGCAAAAATGGACTACAAGATAAAAGTCTACGAAAAAGCCGTGGAAACAGGCAAACTTGAATGGGGCGGCGAAAGCAGCTGTTGCTGCTGCAATAAACCAAAGGAGTAATACAATGTACATCGAAAACATCAATTCACCAAAAGACATCAAAGCTCTTGACACAGATCAGCTCAAAGCACTTGCAGCCGAGATAAGAAGCGGACTTCTCAACCGCCTTACCAAGCGCGGCGGACATTTTGGTCCCAATTTTGGATTTGTGGAAGCAACTATCGCCCTGCATCACGTTTTTGACTCTCCAAAGGACAAATTCGTGTTCGATGTTTCACATCAGTGCTACACTCACAAAATACTGACAGGACGCAAAGACGCATTTTTCAATGACGACTGCTTCGGCGATATCTCGGGCTATACAAATCCCGAGGAAAGCGAGCACGACTTCTTCAACGTTGGACATACCTCAACTTCGGTTAGCCTTGCCTGCGGACTTGCAAAGGCGCGTGACCTCCGCGGTGAAAGCGGCAATGTTATAGCTATAATCGGCGACGGCTCCCTCAGCGGCGGCGAAGCCCTTGAGGGTATCGACTTTGCATCGGAGCTTAACAGCAACTTCATCATCATAGTCAACGACAACGATATGTCCATTGCCGAGAACCACGGCGGACTTTACAAGGACCTGAAAGCTCTCCGCGATTCCGACGGAAAGTGCGAATGCAACCTCTTCAGGGCTATGGGGCTTGACTATACTTACATTGCTGACGGGAACGATATCGGAGCGCTTATTGAAGCATTCAAGAAAATCAAAGACGTTGACCACCCCATTGTCGTACACATCAGAACCCTCAAAGGCAAGGGCTTTGAGCCTGCGGAAACCAACAAGGAGGACTGGCACTGGCATATGCCCTTTGATCCCGAAACAGGCAAGGGGCTCTGGGAAAGCGGCGGCGAGGACTACGGCGAAATGACCTGTGATTATCTTATGAAGAAGATGAAAGCTGACAGGAGCGTAGTCACAATGGTTGCGGCAGTTCCCACCAATATCGGCTTTACAGAGGATAAGCGAAAGGAAGCGGGAGCGCAGTTCATCGACGTGGGTATCGCCGAGGAGCACGCCGTTGCTATGGCTTCGGGTATCGCCAGAAACGGCGGCAAGCCCGTATTCGCCACACATTCCAGCTTCTTCCAGCGCACCTACGACCAGATATCACAAGATCTCTGCATAAACAGCAATCCTGCCACCCTTCTGGTGAACACAGCTTCTGTTTACGGTATGCACGACATCACTCATCTGGGTATCTACGATATCCCCATGATGTCAAATATCCCTAACCTTGTGTACCTTGCTCCCACCAACTGCGAGGAGTACTTCGCTATGCTGGACTGGAGCATTGAGCAGGACAAGTACCCCGTTGCCGTCAGGATACCCTGCAACGGAGTTATCCACACCGACAAGCCCGTTGATACGGACTACAGCGACATCAACAAATATAAAATAACTCAGCAGGGCGCAAATGTTGCTGTCATCGCTCTTGGCGATTTCTACCAGCTCGGCGAGGAGCTTGCAGAGCTTATCGCTAAGAAAACAGGCACAGCTCCCACCCTGATAAATCCGCGCTATATCACGGGAATAGACGAGGAGCTTCTCCAGCAGCTCAAATCCGAGCACTCATACGTTGTGACCTTGGAGGACGGCATACTGGACGGCGGCTTCGGCGAGAAAATAACGCGATTCTACGGCACCTCAGACATGAAAGTATTCAACTACGGACTGAAAAAGGAATTCCTCGACAGATACGCAGTTGAAGACGTTCTGAGGAAAAACCACCTCACCCCCGAGCAGATATATAACGATATTTTTTAAGGAGTAATAATTATGGACGCTATTGCAAATATGATAACCAGAAGAAGCATAAGAAAATTCAAGTCTGACATGGTATCAAAGGATATCATCGAAAAGATAATCGAGGCAGGCACATACGCCGCTACAGGCATGAACCGCCAGTCCCCCATTATCATCGCAGTTACCGATAAGGAGCTCCGCGACCGTCTTTCCGCTATGAATGCAAGGATAATGGGTACGGATAACGATCCTTTCTATAATGCTCCTGTAGTTCTCATAGTTCTCGCAAACAAGGCAATGCCCACCTATATTTACGACGGCAGCCTTGTTATGGGAAATCTCATGAATGCGGCTCACGCCTATGGCATTTCAAGCTGCTGGATTCACCGCGCAAAGGAAGAATTCGAGTCTGAGGAGGGCAAAGCGCTTCTCCGTCAGCTTGGCATAGAGGGCGAATATGAGGGCATAGGACACTGCATACTCGGCTATGCGGACTGTGACGAGCCCACAGCTTCACCGCGAAAGAAAAACTACGTATACTGGGTTGAATAAAAAGCGACAGCCTGTACCGTTTGGTACGGGCTGTTTTTTTTGCACCAAATGATGTATCTTCATGTTATTCAAATATTTATCATATAACATATCGTGCAAGTTTTGTATATTTACGAATAGAGTATGAATTTAAACAAAATATTTTCAACCTTTTCTGCAATTTTGTGGGTTGTTAGTTTCTTAATAATAAGCTACAATAATTATGGGATATTAAAATTTAAAGGAGGAATTTCTTATGTTATCAAAACTTCCCTCTCGTCTGACTTCATTTGGAATTGCTGCCGCTATGATGTGCTCTGTCACCAGCTTCCCGACAGTTGGTGTATCAGCAGCCGAGAACGCAAACATCCGTAATTTCAGCATCTCAGACGTAACCATGACTGACGCATACAGTGTCAACGCTTTCAACAAGGAGCTTGATTATCTCCTTGCATTCGACACAAACAGACTCCTTGCAGGCTTCCGCGAAAACGCTGGTCTCAACACCAACGGCGCAAAGCGCTACGGCGGCTGGGAAAACACCAACATCGCAGGTCACTCGGTTGGTCACTATATGACTGCTATCGCGCAGGCATACCAGAATCCTTCCATTACCGAGGAACAGCGCTCGGCACTTTACAAGAGAATGACCACCCTCATCGACGGTCTCAGACAGTGCCAGAAGAGCTCAAAGGGCAAACCGGGTCTTATCTGGGCTGCCTCCCACCCCAACGGCACAGGCGTTGAAGTTCAGTTTGACAACGTCGAAGCAGGCAAATCCAACATCATCAGTGAAGCCTGGGTGCCATGGTACACCATGCATAAGCTCATCGCAGGTATAGTTGATATCTACGATGCAACAGGCTATGCTACCGCAAAAGACTTAGGCTCTGACTTGGGCGACTGGGTATACAACCGCTGTAAGACATGGAACGACCAGAAGCGCCGCACAGTGCTCTCTATCGAGTACGGCGGAATGAACGACTGTATGTACGAGCTCTACCGCATAACAGGCAAGGACAATCACGCTGTTGCAGCTCATTATTTCGACGACACAAATCTCCATGAGCAGATACTCAAGGGCGGTGCTAACGTCCTCAACGGAAAACACGCCAACACCACTATCCCTAAGTTCCTCGGAGCTCTCAAACGCTATACCGTAGCCCACGGTAAGACTATAAACGGCGAAAAGGTAGACGCTACACGCCAGCTCCAGTACGCAGAAGCTTTCTGGGATATGGTAGTAAACCACCACACCTATATCACAGGCGGAAACAGTGAGTGGGAGCACTTCGGTATGGACGATATCCTTGACAAGGAGCGTACAAACTGCAACTGCGAGACCTGCAACTCCTACAATATGCTCAAGCTCAGCCGCGAGCTTTTCAAGATAACAGGCGACAGCAAATACATGGATTTTTATGAGAATACCTATTATAACTCGATACTCTCCTCACAGAATCCCGAAACAGGTATGACCACCTACTTCCAGCCTATGGCTACAGGCTATTTCAAGGTTTACAGCTCACGCTTCGACCACTTCTGGTGCTGTACAGGAAGCGGTATGGAAAACTTCAGCAAGCTGGGCGACACTATCTATATGCACGGCGATAATACCCTGTATGTAAATATGTATCAGAGCTCCATACTCAACTGGGCTGACAAGAACATGAAGATAACCCAGAAGAGCAATATCCCCAACAGTGATACAACTTCCTTCACTATCGACGGCAGCGGCGCTGTTGACTTCCGCTTCCGTATCCCTGACTGGAAGGCAGGAAACATGACCATTAAGGTCGACGGCGAGAAGTACTCCTACAAGACCGTTGACGGCTATGCTCAGGTAACAGGCGACTTCAAGAGCGGCGACGTTATCGAGCTGACTATCCCCGAGGCTGTAAAGGCTTACTCCCTCCCCGACAAAAACACTGTTTACGGCTTCAAGTACGGTCCTGTGGTACTCAGCGCAGAGCTGGGCAAGCAGAACATGGCTACAGGCTCAACAGGTATGTGGGTAACTATCCCCAAGGATAAGGTGACTCCCTCAGAGAATATCCGTATCTCCGACAACAGCACTACTGTCAATACCTTTATGACAGACATAAACGACCACCTTGTAAGAGACGGCAGCTCCCTCAAGTTCAAGCTGACAGGCACTGACCACGACCTTACATTCTCGCCTCATTATCAGCAGTATCAGCAGCGCTACGGTATCTACTGGAACTTCCAGTCAAGCAGCACAGCTGTTGACAGACCTGCACGTTCCAAGTCCACCGTTACAGATACTGTACAGCCCGGCTACGGACAGTACGAGAACGACAATCTCCACGATATGCAGGAGACCAATACACAGGGCGTTACAGACGACAGTACCTACCGTTACGCTAAGAGCGGCGGCTCATTCAGCTACCGCATGGCTATCGACAAGGAAGCCGATTATACTATGCTCACCGTTAAATTCCGCAAGGCTGACAACGGCAAGTCCATACGCATAGTCGTAGGCGATACTGTCCTCTACAGTGGAACTCTCGACTACAAGGGCACCAAGGACGTTTACGACGTGAAGCTCATAGTTCCGCAGGACGTTATCGACAAGAACGTAAAGGCTATAAATGCCGACGGCACAGACTATGACGTTCTCACAGTCACATTCTCATCCAACGACGATAAGGAGTCCGCAAAGGTATGCGACTTCATCTACATGACAGCAGTCAAGCCTCTCTATGAGCGCGACAGCAGCATTGCCTACTTTGTAGACTGCGGCGACCACAACACCTATACTCTCTCAGGCAAGGACAAGCTGGGCTACTACAACAGCGTTACAGAGCAGCTCTACGGTCCCGATGAGGTAACAGGTGCTGAGTGGGGACTTATCGACGACGCTACAGACAAGTACGAGGGCAGCAAGAACAGCTCAGGTCTCTACACTGCCAATACATGGTGCGACGAGCGAAATACAGGCGACGGCAGAGACAAGACAGCTTCATTCCGCTATACAAAGAACCAGTACGAAAACAATATTGACCGTCATCTTGACTACGGCTTCACTCTCCCCAACGGAAAGTACTCCGTAGAGATGTGCTTCAGCAATCCATGGAGCTGTTCAACATCTCCTTCAGTATACGCAAACTACGGCAAGGACGACCAGAAGCTCATCGCCGAGAACTGCGCAACTAACGGCTCAACAGTATCAAAGGGCGAAGTAACAGTCAAGAACGGAAAGCTTGAGCTCAACTTCCGCTCTGCTGACAAGGCTATAAACCTTAACTACATCATTATCCGCACTCTTGAGCAGGAGCCCCTCCCCAAGGCAGAGGCAACAACAACTGCCACAACTACGACAACGACCACTACTACAACCACCACAACTACTACATCGCAGGCTCCAAAGGCTGACAAGCTTGGCGACGCTAACTGCGACGGCGAGATAGATATGTCGGACGTTGTACTGATAATGCAGAGTCTTGCTAATCCCAACAAGTATGCTCTCGGCGGTTCTGACGCCAAGGCTATCACTGAAAAGGGACTTGCAAATGCTGACGTTGATACAAGCAGCGCAGGCGTTACCGCAGGCGACGCACTCCGCATACAGGAGTATCTCCTCCACAAGATAAACTCGTTTGAATAAATATCAAATATAAAAAGGCGTGATTATAACCGCAACACTTATATAGAAGCTTACAGTTAATTATGGGGGAAACCTTTCTGAGGAAAGGTTCTCCCCCATACCCCTTTCCAAAGACTTTTATCTGGTTTTTTCGCAGATAGGGCGCTTCTTAAATAAAAAAAGACCTGCAAAAATGCAGGTGCGCCCTATCTGTGAAAAAACAAAACTAAAGTTTTAGGGAGAGAGTTTGAGAGAAGCCCCTTTTTCAAAAGGGGTTCTCTCAATAATAATTATAAAACTTCTATATGAGTATCATGGTTACATCACGCCTTTTCTTATACATTAAACTCAGCCGCTTTTCTGACAGCTCATTCCATGTACTTCTTCATATGCCCGACTATGTAGTCATGTCTCTTGTTATAGAAGCTCCTAAGGGTATCCACTGCTCTGCTGTAGTTGCTCTCAGCGCCGTATCCTCCTATAAGTCCGCTCCAGAAACGGTCATAGGTGGCAATGACGATGTCATGGTACTCCTCTGCAAGCCTGTCTATCTCAGCCTTGACCTTGTCGGAAGCAAAATTCTTGTCGGCTATCTCCATGAACGTATCAGAGAACTGCTGTCGGAAGCCTGCATTTTCCATAGCTCCGCTGAAAAGGTCTGCAATGAAGCAGTCGCTTTCAAGAAGCTTTGCGAAGCTGTCCTCAGATGGCTGAGCCTCGCCGTAGATACCCGAGCTGTACTCGGTATCGAACATGACGAACCGCCATTTTCCGTCGGCATAAGGGTTATTTTCGTCGACAACTTCTGACTTCCACATCGCCACATTCTTTGAGCCCCAGTCAGAATTATTTATGTATATCTCCGTGCTGACGTAATCCATAAAGCTCTGCATATCCACCTTTTCACAGAGCTGTTCATATGCCCAGTCCGATGACAGGTCGGTATATTTTATCCACTGTCTGAGCTCCTCCCATTCTGCAAAAGTCTCCTCAGAGCCGTCATCGAGAGTCTCCCTTTTGACTATACAGACATCTCTTGCGGGGACGCCGTAATGGGAGCTTATGAAATCATCGTCCATTTTTTCTGTTATCTCGTAATGTCCCCAGAACTCGCCGTCAATGAACACAATGCAAGGCTCCATGCCCTGAGTAAGAAACTGACGGTCTGACACCAGCGACTGGATAAGCTTATCGCTGAATCGTGTGTACATAGCGTCATTTCCGCCGTTTCGGAGCACAAATGTATCGAACACAGTCACGGGCTTTCCGACGGATTTGCTCATGACTTTTCCCGAAAAAAGGTCATATTCCAGCTTCGGAGCTCCGTAGCCGCCCCTTGCATAGATATTGAAGCTCTTTTGCGAATATGAACGTGTAGCTCCGCCGTGTATGCGTATGCCGACGTCCTGAGAAGCTGCCAGCTCGCCGTTCTCAAAGAACTGCACTGCCGCCTGACGCTCCCAGCCTTTGCCCTTCTGAGTGTAATTTGCAGGAATGAACCAATCGGGAGTAGTCGGATCGTAATCGTTCTTTTTCCAGTCGTCGTAGGTCTTTCCCAGTACGTATATGCCCTTTTCATGGTCAAAAAGGTTCGATTCATCGGTCAGAATGGAAACTATCCTGAAGTTCTTGTAATAATCCGCTTTTTTATCAAAGCCCACGAAATAGGTATTGGACACCACTTTGCTCTTGTTGCCGTTTTTGTCTATGGCAATGGCTCTCACCACGGTTGCCTTGTCAACTGCGTCACGGGGCTTGAAGTCCTTGGCAAGCTCCACAGGCTGTGCGATATCGGTATGTGCGCTGAGCACGTTTGCCTCCGCCGAGCGGTCTGTGATCTTTATGGGCTCGGTATAGCGGCTGCTCTGAGCCGTTGGGATACTGCCGTCAAGGGTGTAAAATATCTGATAGTCCTCATCAGCGGTGACAGAAAGATAAAAACCGCTGTCATAAAAGCCACTTTTAGCTGAAAAGACCATTCCCTCAGCTTCATATGGAGCCTCTGTGCTCTCGGTTATATCGGAGCCTGCTGTTGACGGCTGCAAGCCGTCGCTTTTGCTTCCTGCGCAGGAAAAAGCTGTACAGCACATTGATAAAAGCATCAGCGCAAGGATATATCGTTGTTTCATAGTTTTCTCCTTGTATCAGATCAATTGGTGTAGCTTATGTCATATCTATTTTTTTAATTATACGATGTTTTTATCCTAAAGTCAATAATGCACGGTCTGTTTTTGCGGTCATAAAAAATACCGCCGAAGCCGACGGTATTTTCATTTATATGAGCTTATTTCACATAATTCTTCTGAATGTATTCTTCAAATGACATTGCATTTTCGTGTGTTGTACCGCAGTAAGCATAGTACGAAAGTATCATCGAAGCGTCTACGGCGTCTGCCTTGCCGTCCTTGTTTACGTCGGCTACTGCTATCTGCTCCTTTGTGAGACCGCCGTCCTTCTTTACAGAGATATTTGCGTAATACTGGAGAACCATTGAAGCGTCTACAGCATTGATCTTTCCGCTGCCGTCAATATCGCCCAGCTTGTACTTTGACTCAGCAGGCTTTGTGGTGGTTGTTGTCACAGGAGTGCCTGTTGTAGTAGTTGATGTTGCTGCAGCCTTGGCTGTTGTGGTAGTTGATGTTGCTGTTGCCTTGGCTGTTGTAGTCGTTGAAGTTGCTGTTGCCTTAGCTGTTGTAGTCGTTGAAGTTGCTGTAGCCTTGCTTGTTGTGGTTGTTGATGTAGTGGTAGTCGTTGTCGTAGTTGTTGTAGTTGTTACAGGCTTCGGAAGTGCATTGAACTTATAATTGTTGTCTGCTGCAAGCTGCTCTGCTGTGGAATCCTCATAGCCTGTGATAGTTCCGCTGTAGTAGGAATTGCCCTTATCGTCCTTGCCGTTGCATATAAAGCATGATATCTCAAAATCACACTCGGGATTGAGAATAGTCACAGACTTGAGCTTAGGACTTGAGCAGAAAGCCTCCTGACCGATATATGAAACAGAAGCAGGAACGGTCACAGATTCAAGGTTCTGGGAAAGCAGGAACGCGAAGCTGTCTATCTTTTTGACAGTATTTGCAACTGTGTATAACTTGTCAGTCTTTCCTGCCGGATATGTCATGAGAGTATCCTTAGCCTTGTTGAATAAAACTCCGTCAACGTCTGCGAAGTTCTTATTGCCGCTGTCTACCTTTATGGACCTGAGCTGTAAATTCCATGAAAAGGCATTATCGCCGATAGCTGTAACAGAAGCAGGGATAGTTACCTCCTGAAGCTTCTCGGCAAAATAGAAGGCATTTTCCGCAATGGCCGTAACAGGGAGCTTGTTCACTGATGCAGGGATAGAGCACTTTGTAAGTCCCTCGTTGTTGATACCGCTTACCTCGGCATGGTCTGCAAAAACTGTGAATGTAAGGTCATCTGATGAAACAGTCTTTTCCTCCTCCGCACTTGCGGTCAGAGAAAAGCTTGGAGCATAGCTGCCAAACGGCACAGCTGCGCCTGCAATTAAGGTCAGCGACAGAACAGCCGCTATAATTCTTGTCGATCTCATAAAAAACCTCCGTAAATAAGATTATTGAACACGATTTTAAGCCATATTACATTATAAATCATCGTTCTGTAAAATGCTAACCAAATATTGCTACAAGTATAAATTTGCAAAAATTCTCGCTATCAGACAAAAACACCGCCGATATACGGCGGTATTTA
The DNA here is from genome assembly GCF_900119075.1 of Ruminococcus flavefaciens. Lineage (GTDB taxonomy): Bacteria > Bacillota > Clostridia > Oscillospirales > Ruminococcaceae > Ruminococcus > Ruminococcus flavefaciens_Q. Next base: position 59,052 of record NZ_FPIP01000008.1, on the reverse strand, counting down.
TTCAGCTTTAACAATGCCGTTATCGTCGGCTGTCCCGTCCTGCATAATATTTATCAGACAAAATGAAAAGACAGCCGATATCAACCGACTGCCTTTCAGGGGATATTAAAATTTGGAGAAATCTTACATGAGTGTGCCGAAAGCCGATCTCAGCTCTCGGCACATTTAGCGAAAACTATTAAGCGCGTGTGTGAACCTGGCCGCCTGCAAGTGTCTTGCCGTGAGCCTTTGCCATATCAGAAATGTTTACGTTCTGGTAACCATTCTGTGCAAGCCAAGGAAGAACCTCTTCCATAGCTGCTGCTGTGTTAGCATAGTTCTCGTGGCAGAGAACGATAGCACCCTCGAGTGAACCATTCTGTGCAGCCTGCTTGATAGTATTTACAATCTGATCCTTTGAAGCGCCGTTCCAGTCCTGTGTATCGATTGCACAGCTGATAAGCGGTACATCGCTGAGTGCAGACTGAACTGTTGCGTTGCTCTCAAGGTAAGGAAGTCTCATCAGCTTTGAAGGCTCAGCGCCGATGATGTTCTTGAGCTTGTTATTGCAGTTCTCCCACTCGCTTCTAACCTGCTGTGCGCCAAGCTGACCGAGATGTGGGTGAGACTGTGTATGGTTAGCTACTTCCATGCCATTCTGATACTCGTACTTGATCTGGTCATTTGTCTTGATCCAGTCGCCTACGATGAAGAATGTAGCTGTCATGTTATTCTTGATAAGAGCGTCGATGATTCTGTATCCGGGATCTGACTTGCTCTGAGCGCTTGCGCCGTCGTCGAATGAGATAGCGCAAAGCTTCTTGCCTGACTGTACCTGAGCACCGCCGTTGCCAGCCGACTGCTGACCTGCGTTGCCCTGCTGCTGTCCACCCTGGTTAAAGTCAAAGCCGCCCTGCTGACCGCCGAACTGGCTAAAGTCGAAACCGCCCTGCTGACCGCCCATCTGGCTGAAATCGAAGCCGCCCTGCTGGCCGCCCATCTGGCTGAAGTCAAAACCGCCCTGCTGGCCGCCCATCTGGCTGAA
>NZ_FPIP01000008.1:56392-57978 GCF_900119075.1 Ruminococcus flavefaciens | reverse complement strand
AAGCCGCCCTGCTGGCCGCCCATCTGGCTGAAATCGAAACCGCCCTGTGCTGGCTGGGTATTTGTATTTGTGTTAGTGTTAGTGTTTGTATTAGTATTGGTATTAGTATTGGTATTTGTGTTGTTAGCAGGTGCAGTACCCTTAGCATAGCTCTCAGGGAGCTTGTCGATAGTACCTAAGAGGAACTTCTGAACAGAAAGTGCGTCGTTTGCAGTAAGGCCTGTGCCGTTCTCGTAAACGTCTGCGTTTGCAGTGCCCTGTGCGTCGAGCTTGAACTTGTTAGGAGCTGCAAGAGCCTGCATAATTGCTACAACGTCGCCCATATCTACTGTGCCGTCGTTGTTAGCGTCGCCCCACTTAGTTACAGCGCTGCCGCCTGTCTGCTGACCGCCCTGATTAAAGTTGCTGTTGTTATTCTGCTGATTATTTGTGTTAGTATTTGTATTAGTATTTGTATTAGTGTTTGTATTAGTATTTGTATTGGTATTTGTATTTGATGAAGACTCGCTTGCGTTAGCCTTGAAAGCATATCTCATGAATGTGTAGAGATGTGGCTTTACAGAGTTAGCGTCGTGTCCGCCGCCTGGGATAGACTGGTAAACGTGCTCAACGCCGTTTCTTGTAAGGATATCGCTGTACTGCTTCGGGAATGTACCAACGACTGAATCGTTTGTACCGCCTGTGATCATGAATACCTCAGGCTCAGGGCCTACATTTCTGAACTTCATCTCGCTCTCCTGCATACAGCCGGGGTGCTCCATGAACATATCCTTGCCTGGTGTGATACCTGGTGCAGGACAAGCGCCGCCTACGTATGCAAAGAGGTCAGGACGCATAAGACCAATGTAGATAGCCTCTCGGCCTCCCATTGAGAAGCCTGTGATAGCTCTGTTCTCTCTGCCTGTCTTTACAGGATAATTGGATTCAATGTATGGGATAAGGCTCTCTGAGATGTCATAGAGGAAGTTGTCATATGCAGCGCAGGTCTCCTGATTGATACCGAAGCCGCCGCCCTGAGAACCATTCTTGCTTGTGAACTGGCTTGGGAGGACGATGATCATTTCCTCTGCCTTGCCATTTGCGATAAGACCTGCCATAAGCTCCTGAACGCCCATACCGCTTACCATGCTGTTTTCGTCACCGCCGATACCGTGGAGAACGTACATTACAGGATACTTCTTGCTTGCATTATAGTTAGGAGGAAGAATAACGTTGCAGCTCTTCTGTCCGCCTGTGAATTTACAATTGTAGGTCTTCTTTTCTACCTTGCACTTGCCGCTCTGCTCGCTTCCGCTCGGAACGGTAGTAGGCATATCATTCTTTATTTTAGCGTTCAGACCTGACTTAGCGTTGCCGCCGTTGCCTGCGTCTGTACCGATGTTTGCATTGCCGTTGGTATTGAAGCCGCCTGCGAAGCCGCTCATATCGAAGCCGCCCTGCTGACCGCCGCCGAACTGGCTCATATCAAAGCCGCCCTGCTGACCGCCGCCGAACTGGCTGAAGTCAAAGCCGCCCTGCTGACCGCCCATCTGGCTAAAGTCAAAGCCGCCCTGCTGGCCGCCGCCAAACTGGCTGAAGTCAAAGCC
>NZ_FPIP01000008.1:0-56342 GCF_900119075.1 Ruminococcus flavefaciens | reverse complement strand
CCGCCGCCAAACTGGCTGAAGTCAAAGCCGCCCTGCTGACCGCCCATCTGGCTAAAGTCGAAGCCGCCCTGCTGCTGTCCGCCGCCCTGAGGAGCTTCCTGTGTGTTTCCTGTTGTTACAGTGGGATTTGTCTGACCGCTGCCTGTGGTAACGGTAACGCTCTTAACGTTAGCCGAACCGTTTGAACGGTAGCCTTCTATGTTAAGGGATACCTCATAAAGAGTACCTGACATATCAAGACCTGCCTTTGACCATGCGTCAAAGTGACCGCTTACGTCGATAGTGCCCTTCATGTAGTTTGTGGTGTTGTTCTTTGAACCGCTGGTCTGGCGAACGCTCCAGTACTGTGGGAATGTAGCAGTACCGTCAAGAGAAGGCTGATTGTAACGCATTGACTTACGGATATCATATGTGTTTCCGTTAAGTGTTACAGTGCCCTTGTTCTCTCCGTCATTTCCGGGTGGTCTCCAGTCGCCCCAGCCTTCCACGATGTAGTATTCCATCAGTGGATTTCTTGTCCAGCCATATACACACATATAGGAATTGCCCTTAGGTGTGTACTCAACATCATAAGTAAGTGTGATGCCGTTGAGCTTTGAGTAGTTGATCTTCTGGCTGTCGTAGTTTTTGCCCATACGTGCAAGGAAGTTCTCAATGTTGCTCCATGAGCAGGTGAAAGAGCCTGCTGACGGATTCATCGAAGCCTGTCCCTGACCGTTCTGGTTCCACATCTCGTAGTCGTAACCGCCGATGTTGCCTCTTGTCTGCTGGTCGGCAGCAGATGCGACTGTCGGGATGCTGGTTGCGATCATCAGCGCTGAAACTGTGCCGCTGAGGATCTTCTTCATTCTTGAAAGTTTCACTTCAATCACTCCTTTGTTTTTTTGAAAAGCAAATTTATGATTTCAGTAATCCCCATGAGTTTTTAGAAACTCTGTTTTTTTCTATCTCCAAGTATATCTCTTAACTTTTTCAAAAACAAGTCATTTGTTGCTGACATTATTCATTATGACCAAAATTTGCTCACAAACGCCGTAATGTTTGTCTAATGAATTGAGCTTATATGGCTATATTACTTAAATCGACCAAGTTTTGCGAATATTTGGGGCTATAAATGAATTTATTTGTATTAATTCATATTTCGTTCAATACAAGCTTAAAATAGTCTTAAACGCGATAGGCGTTTTGCACAGCAATACAATCGGTATTATATATAATATCTACAAATTGTTTCCACATCAACTGTTGAAACCTGCGTTTTTTACACTTTTTTATGTAAATTGTGGGTTGTTTTGTGGCCAAAATATGGATATAATAAAGATGGAATATAAATATCTGTTTTCGGACGCGCCTCGATGATATATGTGCATATCGGAAAGGACTCTGCCGCGTCCGGCTCAGTAAATATTCCAAGATAAATATAAAAAAGGGGAATTAATAAAGGTCAAGGAGGGATCACTATGTTGAACGCCAGAATGAGTACGATGAATATGCTCAGGTACTGCGACGAAGCGCTTGCCTGGGACGAATTCTCGGACATCGACAAGTTGTTTTTTGAGTCTGTAAGAAAAATCCTTCTCGGACAGTGTGCTCCCATTGATATTTCCGAGGGCGCAAGAAGAGACCTTATGGGCATCGAAAGACCTGTCGACGAAAACGAGCTCGAATTGGAATACGAAAAGTATGACGACATCTTCTGCGATATGTCAGACGATGAAATCCCCGATTTCAGCTGCTATTGATGTTGTTCATTCCATAGGATAAGGCGGAGTCGTCGGCGCAATGCCGGCGGCTCCGCCATTTTTGCGGCTGTATGACAGCACGAAACCTGCCCTTGCAAGAAATAGCGCAATTGTCATCATAGTGCATGATTTTCTGCGCTTTTCTCTTGTAAAGGCAGGTTTCGCGTCTCTGATAAAGGGGTGAAGCTCTCAATAACTTCTTTTGAACACTTACAATCATGGCTCCGAATCCGCCGCTTCTGTTACTGTAAGTCTTCACTCGGTATTAAAAATACCATATTAGGGGGCTTTTATCTTTCTGTTTTCTATAATCATATTTTACTACAAAACGTATTAAAAGTCAATAGTTAAATTTGCTATAATTATTATACCCGCTTTATGCACTTTAACAAGTTTCTCTATTTTGCGTTATTTCAAGCTTGTAAGCCTACAAAATTCGGCAAAGCTCTATATTTACAGGCAGTATATTTTCTGTATATTAGACCGCTTGTTACACTCCCCTGTTTTACGCCTTTTCCGAACTGCTCCCCGACAGCATTATCGCATAAATTTGCCATAAGGCTTTGCAGACCATTTCTCTCACATTTTTTGTGCTCAAATGGCGTGATATTTCGTTATAATGACCATAGCACGGACAATTGACACAGCCGCCCCAATATGTTATACTATCTTTAAAGTTATTTTACGGGTTTTGTCAAAAAATATAGCCCGTAAGCGCCATTTCATCGGCATTTACCACAGCATTAGGGAGATATGAATATGAAAGAAGCTTTACTCATCATCGACGTCCAGAACGACTATTTCGAGGGCGGAGCCTGCCAGCTCCACGAGCCGCAGAAGGCAGAGGCGAAAATAATCAAGCTCATCGAAGAGAGCCGCTCCATAGGCCGTCCCGTAATATACGTCAAGCACATCAACCCCGACAGCGAGGACTTCTTCAACGAGGGCACCTACGGCTGCGAGATATCCGAGCGCATCAAGCCGCTCCCAAGCGATATCGTCATCAACAAGTACTGCCCAAACAGCTTTCTCGGAACAGAGCTCAATGACTGTCTCCGCAGTCTCGGCGTTGAGAAGCTCATCGTCTGCGGCATGATGACTCATATGTGCGTTGACACTACCGTCCGCGCAGCTATGGACCACGGCTATGAGGTCACTTTAGTTGCCGACGCCTGCGCTACCAAGGATATCGAGATAAACGGCGAGGTCATTCCTGCCGAGACAGTCCAGAAGACTTATATCGCTTCACTGGCAGGCGTTTTCGCAGAAATAGTATAAATCAGGTATAAATATCATATACTACATCTTATTATGAAGGGTGGATCGCCATGAAAGTTGCATTTTTCGATACCAAGCAGTACGATATGCCGTCCTTTGAGAAGCTGGGCAAGGAGAACAATATCAAGTTCAAGTTCTATGAGACCAAGCTCAACGAGGACACAGCCGCTCTTGCAAAGGGCTGTGAAGCAGTCTGCGTTTTCGTAAACGACACCGTCAATGCGGCAGTCATCGACAGGCTCTGCGAGCTGGGCGTAAAAGTTCTTGCGCTCCGATGCGCAGGCTACAACAACGTCGATATCAAGTACGCCAAGGATAAGCTAAAGGTAGTCAGCGTTCCCGCTTACTCCCCTTACGCAGTCGCCGAACACGCAATGGCGCTCCTGCTCACATCTATCCGCCGCGTCCACAAGGCGTTTATCCGTACAAGAGACCACAACTTCTCACTGAACGGTCTCACAGGCTTCGACCTCCACGGCAAGACCGTGGGCGTTGTGGGTACAGGTAAGATAGGACGTATCTTCATCAATATCTGCCACGGCTTTGGCATGAACGTCATCGCCTATGACAAGTTCCCTGCAAAGGACAGCGATATAGACTATGTGGAGCTTGACGAGCTTTTCAGCCGCAGCGACATAATCTCGTTCCACTGCCCTCTCACTGAGGAGACCTACCATATGATAGACAGCAAGTCCATTGACAAGCTGAAAAAAGGCGTGGTCATCGTCAATACTTCAAGAGGAGCTCTCATCGACGCAGAGGCTCTCCTTGAGGGCATAAAGGCACGTAAGATAGGAGCTGCCTGCCTTGACGTATACGAGGAGGAGGCTGACGTGTTCTTCCAGGATTTCTCGGGACACATCATCGCCGACGATACCCTTGCAAGACTCATTTCCATGCCTAATGTCATCGTTACTTCACATCAGGCTTTCCTTACCGAGGAGGCTCTCCACAACATCGCAGAGACCACGGTCAGCAACATTCTCGCCTGCGTAAAAGGCGAAGAGTGCCCCAACGAGCTCCATATATGAGGTGAAAAGAATGCTTACAGGAAAAACAGTTTTACTGGGAGTCACAGGCTCTATCGCAGTATACAAGATATGCAACTTAGCACGTATGCTCACAAAGCTGGGCGCTGACGTACACGTTGCAATGACTCCGAATTCGCTGAACTTCGTTCACCCTCTCACCTTTGAGACCTTAACTCAGCACAAGTGCCTTATCGACACCTTTGACCGCAATTTCGAGTACAGTGTGGAGCACGTTTCCATTGCGAAAAAGGCTGATGTAGTTATGATAGCTCCTGCCTCCGCAAACGTTATCGGCAAGATAGCAAACGGAATAGCAGACGATATGCTGACAACTACCGTCATGGCTTGTACCTGCAAGAAGATAATCGCACCTGCCATGAACCACAATATGTTCCATAATCCTATAGTTCAGGACAATATAGAAAAACTGAAAAAGTTCGGCTACGAAATAGTCGAGCCCGTCCGCGGAATGCTCGCAAACCGCGATATCGGCGACGGAAAGCTCCCCGACGAGGAAACTCTGCTGGAGTACATAGTCCGCGAGGCTGCATTTGAGAAAGACCTTGCAGGCAAAAAGGTACTCGTTACCGCAGGCGCTACCCGTGAGAGCATTGATCCTGTACGTTTCATCTCCAACCATTCCAGCGGCAAAATGGGCTTTGCCATTGCAAGAGCAGCAATGCTCCGCGGAGCCGATGTTACCGTTGTTGCGGCGCATACAGACGTTGAGCCGCCTATGTTCGTCAATGTAGTTCCTGTAAAGTCCGCCGAGGATATGTTCAATGCCGTAAAGGAGCGCCTTGACAGCACAGATATCGTAATAAAGGCGGCTGCCGTTGCGGATTATACTCCCGTTACCACCGCCGACAGCAAGATAAAGAAGTCCGACGGCGATATGAGCATACCGCTGAAGCGCACAACCGATATCCTCAAATATATCGGTGAGCACCGCCGCGAGGGACAGGTCGTCTGCGGCTTCTCCATGGAGACTGACAACGTTATCGAGAACTCCCGTGCAAAGCTCACCAAGAAAAACTGCGACATGATATGTGCAAACTCACTGAGAACAGCAGGCTCGGGCTTCGGTACGGATACCAATATCATCACCATGATAACCAAGGACGACACCGAGGAAATGGAGCTTATGAGCAAATTTGACGCCGCAAACGTCATACTCACAAAGCTGAAAGTACTCTCAAAATAAACACGTAAGGGCGGATTTATCCGCCCTTATATAGTATACAAAAAGACCTCCGATAAACGGAGGTCTTAATTTTGGCATTTACAGACTCAATTATGAAGCCTTCTTTGTAGTTGTGGCACTGCTGCCCGCTGTTGAAGAATACTCGTCGTAGTACTTCTTCATTTCTTCAACGAACTCGTTGAACTCCTCTTCTGTCATGAAGTCCTTGTAGTCCTCGTACTTGAACTGGCTTGGATCAAACTCGAAGTTGAAGCTGTAATCATCGTCATCGTCATCGAAAGCAGATGATGTTGTCTTCTTCTCCTCTCTATCCTCGTCATCAAAGTCGAAATCATCATCGTCCCAGTCGAAATCGTCATCATTGATATCGAGACCGCTGTCTGCTGCGTCAAAGATCTCCTCTGTAGCATACTTAGCAAGCTCATCGGCTGTCTTGTCGTCGATGCCTACCTGAGTCATAATGCCCTTTGCGAACTTGTTGAACTCGTCCTGTGTAGCATATTCCTCAAGCTTGAAGTTGTCAGCGTCCTTAACGTCTACCATGAAAGCGCTGTCCTTGCTTGGAACGTCAACGCTTGTGCCGTAGTCCACAGAATAAGCGAACTTGAGCTTGCCGTAGTCTGTGCCGTCAAAACGAATCTCATAGCTTACTTCCTGCTGCTTGCCGTCAGAGCTGAACGAAAGATCGATAGGATCAACATCAGGGATATTTATAACGAAATCGCCGTTGAAGTAGCCTTTTTCCTTGTCAACTACCTCAAACTCGTCGAACTTGATAACAGCCTTCTGTGTTTCAGTATTTGAACGCATTTTTCCTTCGTCCTCATCGTAGTCATATGAGGTTTTAGGATATTCGATAGTAAGATCGCCCGAATACTTGTCCTTGCCCTCTTCCTCAGCTGAGAGCTTTACAGAGAACTCCTCTTCGCCGTCAGAAACGAACTTCATCTCACCTCTTACGTCCTTGCCGTCCTTGCCAAGTACCATTGTGAGCTTTTCCTCCTCAGCCTCAAAGCCGAAACCGCGGATAGTACCTGTAGGATCAATATATGTATTGACAGTGAATACAGTATCCTCATCGAAATCGTCCTCTTCGAGCTGTTCCTTAAGCTCGTCGAGAGCGTCGTTGATAGAGTCCTTGTACTCGCTCTTATCGTCAACAGCCTTTATCTTGTCAACAACGATATCCCTGATGATATCGTCGTCCTTGAGCTCCTTAAGGAACTCAACGCCAAGCTTTACGGTGTCCTTTTCTGTGAGCTTGACAGAAGCTACCGTATAGTTGACTGTGATATCGCAGATATCAACGGACTCTTTCTTTTCAAGCTTAACCTCTTCTGCGAAATTACCCCATACGCCTGCGTATCTGTTGACCTCTGTCTCCAGCTCCTCAGGTGAGAGGAATGAAGCAGGATCGTTCATGATATCCTTATATGTCTGAAGAACAGCGTTAGCCTCCTCGTCGCTCATGAGCTCGTCCATAGTCTCGCCCAGAGAAACGCCTATCCACTGCTCCTTGAGCTCGGGGATACGAACGAAATAGTCCATAGTGTCAGCGTCTATAGCAGCGTCAATGCCGACTACGCGCTTGTCACTGAGCTCAAGGCCAAAGCTGCCCTCAGTCTTGCCCTTCTTTGAGGAACAGTCAACTGCGATACCGATAGAGTCATTATTCTTGATGATATCCTCAAACTGCTTTGTCTCTTCGTTTGATTTGCCGCCGAATACCTCATCAATGAGCATATCCTTGGCATTCTGAGTCGGCTCGAAGGAGAGCTTGAACTTAGCGTCCGTGCCCTTTTCCATATTATCAATGCTCTTCTTGTAATTCTCGCTGAGTATCTGACCGAGATTCTTTGAGTTGTTCTCGGTAACCCATGCATAGTACTCCTCAGGGCTGCTCAGTCTGAGCTTTACCTGATTCTTGACAGTATCAGAAGCAGCATATGCAGTTGCTGAACCGCCTACGACAACAGCTGCTGATATTCCCCCTATCAGAGCAGCCTTTCTGCCTCTGCCCTTTTTGGTAACGTTTTCAACGCCTGAGACGCTGAGCTCGTCATTAACGGGCTGGCTGTCAAACTGTGTGTTTTCCATACCGTTTTCATTGTGATCGTTTTCAAACATACTGATCCCCTCCTGTGAAATCATGTCATTAAGAAGCCTTATAGCCTCATATGATAATCTTATCACAAACTTACGCAAAAGTCAATATATCAGCCATTTTGTTTTCATGCTGTAATAATTCTGATATGAATATTACAGAAGAAACTGTTAATAATAGATATGCTCCCGATCGGAGTTAAAAATGTGAAATGGAGATGTAACCATGGACGAACAGAAAAAGAACAAGAGTATCAAGTGCGACGTATCCCAGTGCCGTCACAACCTCGTATCAGAGAACTACTGCTCTCTCGACTGCATTTCAGTAGGCACACACGAGGACAATCCTACTGTCCCCGAGTGTACAGACTGCAATTCCTTCGTAGTCCGCTCAGGCTGCTGCGAATAAGCAGGCAAAAAAATAAGCAGTTCCGTCAATGGAACTGCTTATCATTTCTTATCGTGATTACTGAGCGTTAGGAGCGCCTACAGGACATACACCTGCACAAGCACCGCACTCTACGCAAGCGTCTGCGTCGATAACGTATTTTCCGTCGCCTTCAGAGATAGCGCCTACAGGACACTCACCTGCACAAGCACCACACATTACGCAATCGTCAGAAATAATATATGCCATTTACATACACCTCCGTGTTATTCGCGGAGCTTCTGCTCCCCGTGTTTTTATTGTACCATATCTGCGTGAAAAATCAATAGTTTTTTGTTAGCAGATACTTACCAAATTGACACAAATCGCCGTATATCTGCAAAAAAGCTCTGAGAGTCAGACTCTCAGAGCTTTATCATCATGCCTTTTTGTTTGCCTTTGCGTTTTTCTTTGCAAGCTTATCGGCAGCCTTCTTCTCCCTTGCCGTTTCAACAGAAACGCAGGCAGTTCCTGCTGCCGCCCAGAATACAGGCGCATAAGCGATACTGCTGCAGCTGATGAAGAACATCAGTACGCCGCCCAGAGTAAGAACGAAAGCCGTGAACGCCTCGGCATTCTTTCTTCTGCGGAAAGCCTTATATCCCATGATAAGGGCAGGGATAAGAACCAGAGCCATTGCAATAAGCGACGGTACACCTCTTGTAGCCGCAGTATAGAGGTACTCGTTATAGGTCTTATCGAAGGTACCATCATTTGACGTCATGATATCCTCGATCTCTGTAAGCTCGCCTACTGAACGCACCTGCGGAAAAGCAAGCTGCTCGGGACCTGTACCAGTCACAGGATCCTTTCCGATGATATCAATGGTTTTTTCGTTCATATAGGTATAAACGTCCACAGGATCGTCGATATTGATAACATTTGAATTAAAGTTGCCTGAAGACGAAGCTCTCATATATGCGTCAGCCCACCATGCGATTCTGCCGTCGTAGGTCCTGTACTCCGTGATATTGCCTATAGCCCCCATAAATACAAGTATCACCGCAAGCGCTGCACCCGAAGCCGAAGCAATAACAGATACAAGGCGCACCTTAGGAGCTTTAAAGGCAAATACAGCGATAACAGCTGTGATGACCGAGAATACAAGTCCGCAGATACCAACAACAGTATATGTGAACATGATAACGAATGAGAAAAGCATTGCGGCACAGATGAAGATTATCCTGCGCACTTTGTTTTCAGATGTAACAAAGCCTGTCAAGGCAGCCGAAAGTGCCAGCGTCAGCACCATTGCAAGGAATATGGGAGACATCGAAAGTCCCGAAGCCGCCATAACTTCATTACCCATAGAAATAAACTGATAATGCTTGTTTATGCCGAATATCTGTATCAGCGATACCGTGCTGTTGAGTATTCCCACTCCGACGATACCGTTTATAAGAGTTTCTATAGCCTTTTCACGTTTTATTGCCGCAGCAGTTGTAAAGAATCCGAAATAGAACAGTACTGCGAGAAGTCCTTCACCTCTGTTTGGATATCCGTAGAGGGAAATGTTCAGATCATAGCCGTTTATAAGGGATACAACTCCCCAGCCCACAAGTGCGCCCATAGCACAGACAGGAAATACCGCACCCTTGCCTATATATTTCTTGATAAGAGCGATAAGGGCGAGTATCATGCATATTACGCCGCCTACAGCAAGTCCGCCTGCCGAAAAGGCATATGTTGCCTTATCAGTTACCTCAGGGATAATGGTAAACAGCGGCACCGCAAGCATTGCTGCTATGAGTCCCCGTGAAGCAAGCTTTGAATACTGCTCCTCTGTCATGTTGAGTATAAAGTTTGATTTTTCGGTGGTTTTAAAAATAGTTTTTGCCATGCTAAAAAATTCCTTCCTGCTGCTGTGCAGAATTATTTGCGAGAAACGGTAACTGTATAGCTGTCGCCGTTTTTCTCACCTACAGTGATGATAACGCCGGGATTGATGCTCTCACGTCCGCCGCTGTCATACCAGCCAAAGCCGCTTATGCCGCCTTTGATCACATCTCCCGTTCTGAACAGATTATCCTTGTCGCCGTCATCGACCAGTCTTACGAAGCGTCTTCCCTTGTTGTTATTCGTGAACTCGTCCTTTCCGCTCTCGTACTTGAAAACATTATACCAGCCGTCGTTGTACGCGGTAGCCTCTACATGGAGCACCCTTATACCGCTGCCCGTAGGCCGCCACGAGAAGTTCCTCTTGACGTCGCTGTTGTTCTGTTCGAGAGTGGTGTATTCGAGAATGAAGTACTCCGATTTGTATTCGCTGTTCAGTGTACCTCTCGGTATTATGAGGCAGTTGCCCTCGTCGCTCTGACCGTTTGTAAGAGTAAAGGTCTGTGTGCCCTTTGAGCTGTCATAGACCTGTATCTGATCCTCTCTGTACCAGCCCAGCATAAGCTTTGATATGGAGCTGAAATCCGAATGAGCCTCGTCCATAAGATCATAGCCTGCGGAGCCGTGAAGTCCCTCGAAGTCCTCGCCGTCATCTACATACAGGTAATAGTCGGGAAGTCCCATACAATGTCCCATTTCATGGAGATAAGTAGAGGTAAAGTTTGAATAGTCCGTATCCGAGACAATATCAGCATTTCCCGTTATAACGTGTCCTATAGTCATGCCGTCAAGCTTTAGCCAGTAGTCGCCGCCGTATTCTCCTGCGCAGGGCCACCATTCCTGCTGGTCTGACGAACTGGGAACGCAGAAGAGCATAGCGTCCACTATGCCGTCATGATCGGCGTCAAACTGCGAATAATCCACGGTGCCGTCCATATTCTTTATTACCTCGGTAGTAAAGTCTTTCTTGAAGATATCATTCTGATAGGACGCAATATTTTTCTTGCAGGTATATCTGTAAGCCTTTCCCTGAAGCTTCATTTTGCCCTTTGAAGCTCTCGAATAGAAAGCTGAACAGCTCTCATACGGAAACAGCGGCGAGCTTGGATCCTCGGGACCAAAGGCTATCTCCTCAACTCTTTCCATAGACGGCTCATATTTGAATTTGCAGTCAGGGAAATCCACGTAGAAGATTATAAGATTAGCCTTGCCCTGTGAAGGCAGGGTTCCGTACATATCATATATAGGCGCGGAGATAAAGTCCCTCTTAGGCGGAGCAGTGGTCGTTGTGGTCGTTGTAGTGGTTTTTACAGTAGTTGTTGTAGTAGTTGTTGTCAGCTTGGTAGTAGTCGTGGTAGTTTCGTCATGCCACCTGAATATCTCACCGTACTTGTCAGACGAGATAAGAAGCTTCCTCATTTCAACAAGGTCGAATATATCGACTGCCCCGTCTCTGTTGAAGTCAGCCTTCTGCACCGAAGCTCCTCCGCTGACAGTCACCACCTTTTCGGGGTTAGTCTTTATGGCATACTTTCCGCTGCCGAGCGTACAGACGCTGCTGTCTCCCAGCGGCTTTGCACCGTGCAGATGATTGCACAGTGTTACCAGATCAGCCACGTTGACCTGTTTATCACCGTTCAGGTCTCCCATGTAGTCTATCTGCTCCCACGCAGCGGAAGCCGACCACGGAGCAGCCGCCAGCGCAAGCACTGCCGCAGCCGCAGCAGATGTAAGTAATCCCCATATTTTTGTTTTTTTCATACCATTACCTCCCTCTGTACTTATTCTTTTCTCTTTTAAACCTCATTTCATTCTGAAGGCACGGGAAATAAGCGTATTTCTCATGTCTCCACAGTGAAATAAAAAGCGGCTGTCGAGCATAATATGCCCGACAGCCAACGTTCTGCGGTAAAAGCGTACCGCAGCAGAGTGCGTTATTTTGCGTAGTCAGTAACTCTGCTCTCACGAATGAGATTGACCTTGATCTGTCCCGGATAGTCCATCTCAGACTCGATCTGCTGAGCGATCTGTCTTGCGACGAGAACCATTTTCTCATCGTTGATGACCTCAGGTGTGACCATGATCCTGACTTCACGTCCTGCCTGTACAGCAAAGCATTTTTCAACACCGTCATAGGAGGTGCAGATCTCTTCAAGCTTCTGGAGACGCTTGATATAGCTTTCGTAGTTTTCGCTTCTTGCGGCAGGTCTTGCAGCGGAGATAGCGTCGGCTGCCTGAACTATGCAGGCAATGACTGTTTTCGGCTCAACGTCGTTGTGGTGAGCTTCGACAGCGTGTATAATAACAGGATTTTCGTTGTATTTTTTACAAACATCAACACCGATCTGAACGTGTGAGCCTTCGATCTCGGAGGTAAGAGCCTTACCGATATCGTGAAGAAGACCTGCACGTCTTGCCATATTGGCGTCAACGCCCAGCTCTGAAGCGAGAACTCCGCAGAGCTTGGCAACCTCAATGGAGTGATCCAGCACGTTCTGTCTGTAGCTTGTACGGAATTTAAGACGTCCGATAAGCTTGATAAGCTCGTGGTTAAGACCGTGAACGTTAGTCTCGATGACAGCGCGTTCACCCTCCTGCTTGATCTTGTACTCTACCTCACGGCGAGCCTTCTCGACCATTTCCTCGATACGTGTCGGGTGGATACGTCCGTCGGAAATAAGCTTTTCGAGGGCGATCCTTGCGACCTCACGTCTGATCTGGTCAAAGCAGGAAATAGTAATAGCCTCGGGAGTATCGTCGATGATAAGATCGACGCCTGTAAGAGTTTCGAGAGTTCTGATGTTTCGTCCCTCACGACCGATGATACGTCCCTTCATTTCGTCATTGGGGAGAGGAACGACTGAAACAGCCGCCTCTGAGACCTGATCCGCAGCCACCTTGGCGATAGCGAGGGAGATATAGCTTCTTGCCTTCTCCTGACATTCGTCCTTGATGATCTGCTCGTAGGCTGCGACTTTGACAGCCTTTTCGTGAACGAGGTCGTCCTCCAGCTTGGAAATGATGTACTCCTTAGCCTGATCCTTGGTAAATTCAGAGATCCTCTCCAGAATATCCATCTGGCTCTTCTTGATAGAATCAGCTTCCTTGAGTTTTTCGTCAGCCGACTTTATCTTCTGATTGAGAGTCTCCTCCTTCTTTTCGAGATTATCAGTTTTCTTGTCTAAATTCTCTTCTTTCTGCTGCATACGTCTTTCCTGACGTGACAGCTCTGCTCTGCGATCCTTGATCTCCTTATCCGCCTCGGTGCGGAGCTTATGTATTTCGTCCTTAGCCTCGATGAGGGCGCTTTTCTTCTTATTGTCAGCGTCCTTTTCGGCATCCTCGACGATACGCTCTGCCTGCTGTTCAGCAGAACCTACGATTGCTTCTGCGTCGCGCTTGCGCTTTTCAACGCCTGCCTCAACGCCCTTTTTGTAGAACAGAGCATAACCCACTCCAACGCCTGCTGCCAGTGCAGCGATGATAAGAACAATAGCGATGATTGGATCCATACAGTGCATTACCTCCTTTTCGTAAAAATAATCAAAAGTTTGTATCATAGTTTTAATTATTACTTAAAGGCGGTAAATGCCGCATTATTTTATTCATTTATAAATATATAGATGAAGAGCTGTTTTTCAAGCTCGCAAAAGATAGACGGACGTTATGATCCCCGTCCAAAATTTTGTTCCGTTATCATATTTAGACCGTGCGGACATCTTTATGTATATATATCGCCGCATCGGATAATGATTTAAAACAAAGCTGCATATACTGCCATAGTAATATTATGCAAATAAATACAACATAATTATTATATAATATTTTGGGCGTTCTGTCAATAGATTTTTGTGAAGAAAAATACTTTTTAGTGTCCCGAACCATAATTCATATTGCATTATGCATAATTTTGGCATGACAGCAAAAAAGACTGCCGCCGAAGCGACAGTCCGTTATTTATCATTTCTTTTCAGGCTCAGGCTCTATAACAGGAGCGTCAACAGCGTTCTTGCGGACGCTTGCTATACCCTTCTTGCAGCTGTCTTTCTTGACATAGCCCTCGCTGGCAGCGATAATTTCGCCGTTCTTTGCTTTAAGGCGGAATCTGAATTCGCCGGACTTGTCCTTGTAGATCTCGAACTTAGGGTTATTTACTGTCTGAAAGCCCTCGACGGTCTGGTCCTCAAGATTAGCCTCGGGAGCGTTCTTGGCAACGCTTGCGATACCGTTCTTAACGCTTGCGAGAGTATTGTATACCTCTCCGCCCGTAGCGATGACCTCTCCATTGCCCGCCTTCAAGCTGAATGTAAAGCCTGTTTTAGTAGCCTTGATGATAAATTTGCCCATGATTTTTTCAACACCTTTCAGCAAAAGTATAATTAAACCGTAACGTATTCGATTTATATCATAATTATAACTGAATACTGCTGACTTGTCAATAGTTTTTGTGAATTTTCATCAAAACGTCAAATAATTTTCTGTTGTGAAGTCTCAGAGTTTATAGTGCAGAGCAGATATTTCCACCCGTGATATAACGATACAAAGGGAAAATAAGCCAAACGGACGGGCAATACCCGTCCGTTTTTATAGTTTAAACATATAGCTTATTAAGCTTGACAATTTTAATGTTTACTGCCAAAACTCAATCGTCTCAGCTTAATCAATAGCAATAAAGCTATCCGCCACAGTCTCGCAAACACAGGCGAAATAGTCCTTTTCCCTGAGCTTTTCAGCGCACACGGCAGCCTGTGCAGCGTCCTCAAAAAGTCCGAAAACCGCCGAGCCGCTGCCTGTCATGACAGCGCTGCTTGCACGGTATTTCAGCATATCGCTTTTGATGTCCTCCACCTCGGGAAGCTCCACAGCCTGCTCAAACAAATTGCCGAAGTACTTGTAAGCCGTATCGGGAGCCGAATTTATGGCTTTCACCAGCTTGTGAGTCTCAGGGTGAGCAGGAGCGGTCAGGCTGTCGATATTCCGGTAAGCCTCCGCAGTGGAAACACCCTCTTTTCCCTTGGCGACGACCAGTATGCGTCCCGAATAATCGGCAATGGGAGTTATCTTCTCGCCGATGCCCTCCACATAGGCAGTTCCGCCCGTAAGGAAGAAAGGTACGTCAGCTCCCAGCTTTTCGGAATTGCTGACAGTCTTACCTGTCATTCTGCCGAGACAGTACAGCACAGCCGCAGCGTCGGTGCTGCCGCCGCCCATGCCTGCCTGCGAGGGGATACCCTTTTTTATATGTATACGGCAGCCGCAGTCCATGCCATTCTGCTCAAAGAAGAACTTTGCGGCTTTATAGGCGATATTCCGTTCATCACAGGGTATCGGATCGGAGCTTGCAAACTCATCGGGAACATCACAGCTAAGCTCAATGCCGCTGTTTATCAGTTCCACCTCAACCTCGTCGTAAAGTCCCACGGTCTGAAAAACGCTTTCAAGGTCATGGTAGCCGTTTGGCAGCTTCCCCGTGACGTCCAGTGCAAGGTTTATCTTAGCCGCAGTTTTTACCCTCATTCTTCTCAGCCTCCAGTTTTTTCAGGAACTTCTCGATACGGGAGATAGCCTCCATAAGGTGTTTAAGGGAATAAGCGTAGGATATACGCATATAGCCCTCGCCGCTGTCTCCGAATGCACTTCCCGGAACAGCCGCTACCTTGCCCTCAAAGAGCAGTCTCTCGCAGAATTCCTCGCTGGTAAGTCCCGTATTCTTAATACAGGGGAACACATAGAACGCGCCCTCAGGATTGAAGCAGGTCAGTCCCAAACGGTTGAACTCGCCTACCAGATAGCGTCGGCGGATATTGTACTCGTCCACCATTTTGGCAACCTCTGCGTCGCAGGAGGTAAGAGCCTCAACAGCGGCATTCTGGCTGATAAAGGGACTGCACATGATACCGTACTGATGTATCTTGGATATCTGACTGATTATGGGCTCGGGAGCGGTAACGTAACCCAGTCTCCAGCCTGTCATGGCGTAAGCCTTTGAGAAGCCGTTTACGTAGATAGTACGCTCTCTCATGCCCTCCAGCTCGATAATGGAGAAATGCTTTCTGCCGTAGGTGAGCTCCGAGTATATCTCGTCGGAAAGCACCATTATATTGGTATCGCGGAGGAAATCAGCGATAGGCTCCAGATCCTCCTTAGTCATGACAGCTCCCGTCGGATTGTTCGGGAAAGGCAGTATCAGGAGCTTTGTACGCTCTGTGACCTTGTCCTTGAAGTCATCGAGAGTGAGCTTGAAGTTGTTCTCTATCTTGGTCTGCACAGATATGGGCACGCCCCCTGCCAGCTCCACAAGGGGCGCATAACAGACGAAGCAGGGCTCGACAACGAGGACTTCGTCGCCGTTGTCAAGAAGTCCTCTGAGGGCAAGGTCTATAGCCTCAGAGCCGCCTACTGTAACGATTATCTCCTTGTCTGGAGAATACTTTACGCCGTGCTTTTTCTCGATAGTCTGTGAGATAGCTTCTCTCAGGGGAGCAAGTCCCTTGTTTGGTCCGTAGATGATGTGCTTGCGCTCCAGTACCTGTATAGCAGCCTTTCTTATAGCCCACGGAGTATTGAAGTCGGGCTCGCCTACGCCCAGAGAGATAACATCGTCCATGGTGCCTGCGATATCGAAGAATTTACGTATGCCCGAGGGCTTTATGCCTTTGATCTTGTCCGAAAGGACTTTATCATAATCTATCACGTTCAGCAGAGTCCCCTTTCATCAGGCTCTTCACCGTCGATGAAAATGCCTTTTTCCTTGTATTTCTTGAGAATAAAGTGAGTTGATGTAGAAAGAATACCGTCAATTGTAGCAAGTCTCTCGGATACAAAGAACGCAACGTCCTTGAGGTCGTTTCCCTTTACCTCAACTGCAAGGTCATAGGCGCCCGAGGACATTAGGCTTACGCTCTCTACTTCATCGTACATCATGATAGTTTTTGCGATATCGTCAAAGCCGCAGTCGCGCTGTGGAGTTACCTTCAGCTCGATAGTAGCGTAAACTGTGGACTTGTCGTAAAGGTCGTCGTCAACGATAACGCTGTAGCCCTTGATAACGCCGTCCTTTTCCAGCTTTTCTATCTTTGCGGCGGCTTCTTCCGCTGAAATGCCAAGCATTTCGCCCAGTGCCGCATTTGAGATACGGGCATTCTGCTGTAATATTTTGATTATGTCTTTCATAGTATCAGTTCCTTTCATTATATATTAGTATTCAACGTATTCGCCCTGAGTATAGCCGAAATATTCAAGTATCTCATCCCAGCTGCTGTCTGACAGGTA
This sequence comes from Ruminococcus flavefaciens, assembly GCF_900119075.1. Taxonomy (GTDB): domain Bacteria; phylum Bacillota; class Clostridia; order Oscillospirales; family Ruminococcaceae; genus Ruminococcus; species Ruminococcus flavefaciens_Q. Next base: position 39,449 of record NZ_FPIP01000008.1, on the reverse strand, counting down.
ATAACGCCCGCCGTGGAGGTTATAGCTGCCCACAAGGGACTTGTCGGTGCCTGTCTCCCAGCACATTACCCTTCCTATCTGGACTCCTTCCATTTCAATGACGAACTCCACATCGCCATGCTCGGGCATTTCCCAGGGCACATCAGCGGTAAATGGCTCGTCCTTGCCGAAAACACCGTACAGATAAAAGGGCTTCTGCGATGTGCCGAAGTCGTACTCCATGCCGATAGACAGTGCCATAAGGTCGAGGTCGTCAAGCTCCTGATAGTTTATGGTCCTGCCGTCGCCGAAGCTTATGCTCTTTTTGGCAGGCTGAGTGTTATAGGCAGCTTCGTCCTTTTCAAGCCTGATATCGGAGTACTTTCCCTGTTCATAGCCGTATATTTTAAGGACATCTGCCCAGTTCATCTCCCTGAGCTCGTCGGCTCGGCTGTTACCGCCGAAAACTCCCACATAATCGTCCTTTTTGGTGTTTTTGCTGCACAAGAGCCACAGCGGATAACCGTCATCGTCCGCAGACATGATATACTCTATATCCTCCTCGGGAGAATAATAGGTATCGTGCATATATTTGTTAAGCTCGTCGGTGCCGTCGGTATGAGAGTATATAACATTATCCGCAAACTTCTGCCCCTTATCAACAAGAACAGTGTTTATCGCCTTGTAAAGCGTAGAAGCAGTGGCGTTTGCCGAGGACTTCTTGCTTTTTTTGACATAGCTCAGCATACCCAGAGTAAGGTCTATGCCCTTGCCGTCCTTATCGGACTTTTTCTCCCCTGCCGCCGTAGTTGTGGGCTCGGTAGTCTCCTCCGCCGTTGTGACCTCGGGTTGATGTTCAGCCGCAGGCTCTTTTTTTCCGCAGCCTGCCGCCGACGCTGTCATCAGAAGCGCCGCCATAAAGGCAAAAGCTTTCTTTTTCAGCATATTATCCCCTCCTGTTACTCAATATCTATGAAATAAGGTTTTCTTTTCTTAAAATAAGCTCCGCGGGTGAAGCCCGCCGCTCGGGCTATCCTCATGCCGTCAGCTATATTGGCTCCGATGTCCTCGACTATGTGGGAATCCGAGCCGAAACTTATTATCTCGCCGCCCATATCGCGGAAAAGCTTTGCATATTTCAGATTCGGGAAGCAGTCCCCGAAGCCCTGTCTCAGTCCCGAGGTATTTATCTCTATGCCCTTGCCGTTCTGAGCAAGATTGCGGAAGGTCTCCGCGATAATGTCGTCATATCGGCTTATATCGGCGTTTATGCCGTGTCTCTGCTTCATGTAGCGCAGGCAGTAGGTGATATGTCCAACAACGTCGAAGAGCTCTGTCTTGCTGAGGGCGTATACCTCCTTGAAATAGCGCTCCAGCAGACCGTATATCTCGTCCATGGTCATTTTATCGTATTCGATGAAGTAGAAATCCTTCTCGCCCATGACCTGATGTACCGAGCCTATGATGAAATCCACTCTGCTGTCGGCGTTCGCTGTCTTAGCCGCGTCGGTATCGTGGAGTATCTGTCCCAGCTCCACGCCGCAGATAAGGTTCAGCTTTCCTGCCCATTTCTCTTTCAGCGCAGTTACCGCCGATACGGAACTCTCAAAATCAGCCCTGTAATTGTAGTAATCAAGAAGCTCCCATGTCTCCTCGGGATAGTGCTCCTTTTCGTACCAGCCGTTGCATTCGCAGTGGTCGGAAATGGCGTATGCCGCAAGTCCAAGCTCCGCGGCTCGCTTGACGCAGAGGTCGATATCTGCCTCTGAATCCATGGAAAACTGCGTGTGAGTGTGACAGTCCATAAGTCTCATAGTCTCAGCCCCTTTTGTTATATTCTTATATTATAGCATACAATCCTCTGAATATCAAGATTCGCGGAGAAAAATTCCCGTATTATCATTTTTATGCCGCGAAAACAAACGGGCTGTCGGGGACGCCAGCCCCTACAATGCCTTGAATAAAACCGCTTCGTTAGGCACGGGCGGCGAAACGCCGCCCCTACACTAAGCATTATTCACTAATCACTAACAGCTCCCCACTATTCACTAATTGACACTTGCTTTTTCCATATATCTATGATATAATTATATCAATCATTCGGCAATGACCGAATAACAATAAAACGGAGGTTTTGACTATGAGAGCAGTTGTAACTGTAATTGGTAAGGATACTGTGGGAATTCTCCACAAGGTAAGCGGTATCTGCGCTGAATACAACGTAAACGTTATAGAGGTAACACAGAGCGTTCTTCAGGATATGTTCGCTATGATAATGCTGGTGGATATTTCAGCAATAAAGGGAGATTTCTCGGAGCTCGTTGACAGAATGACAGCCCTCGGCACTGAGCTCGGACTCTCTATCCACACAATGCACGAGGATATCTTCAACTCAATGCACAGCGTCTGATGAAAGGAAGTCCGTTCAATGCTTAACGTATATAATATACTTGAAACTATCCGCATGATACAGGACGAGTGCCTTGATATCCGTACTATCACTATGGGTATCTCGCTTCTTGACTGTATCGACACGGATATAGACAAAGCCTGCGAAAAGGTCTACAACAAGATAGTCACAAAGGCAGGAAACCTTGTTCCCGTAGGTCAGCAGATAGAAAAGGAGTACGGCATACCGATAGTAAACAAGCGTATATCGGTAACTCCAATTGCTATGCTTGCAGCAGCCTGCCCCGACGGTGATCCCGTCAAGTTCGCAAAGGCGCTCCAGAGAGCAGCCGATACCTGCGGTGTAAACTTCATCGGCGGATATTCTGCACTGGTACATAAAGGCTTCAGCGCAGGAGATATGGCTCTCATCAAGTCAATCCCCGAGGCTCTTGACGTTACTCAGAACATCTGCTCATCAGTAAATATCGGCTCTACAAAGTCAGGTATCAACATGGACGCTGTAAAGCTCATGGGACAGATAGTCAAGGAGGCTGCCATAAAGACAGCAGACCGCGACTGTATTGGACCTGCAAAGCTGGTGGTATTCTGCAACGCCGTTGAGGATAACCCGTTTATGGCAGGCGCTTTCCACGGCGTAGGCGAGCCTGACTGCGAGATACACGTAGGCGTATCAGGCCCCGGAGTTGTACGCGCAGCTCTTACAAAATACCCTGACGCTTCAATAAATGAAATTGCAGACATAATCAAGAAGACCGCATTCAAGATAACCCGTATGGGACAGCTCGTCGGCGCAAGAGCTTCGGAGCTCCTCGGCGTGCCTTTCGGTATCGTTGACCTTTCACTTGCTCCTACTCCTGCCGTTGGCGACAGCGTTGCCCATATCCTTGAGGAAATGGGACTTGAGATGTGCGGAACTCACGGAACTACCGCTTGTCTGGCAATGCTCAATGACGCTGTCAAGAAGGGCGGCGTAATGGCTTCGTCAACAGTCGGCGGACTTTCGGGCGCGTTTATCCCCGTATCCGAAGACGCAGGCATGATAGACGCCGCAGTTGCAGGCGTTCTCAGCCTTGAAAAGCTTGAAGCCATGACTGCTGTATGCTCAGTTGGTCTTGATATGATAGTAGTTCCCGGCGAGATAGCTCCCGAGACCATATCAGCTATCATAGCAGACGAAGCTGCTATCGGTATGGTCAACTCCAAGACTACAGCTGTACGTCTTATCCCTGCTATCGGCAAGAAGGAGGGCGACACCCTCGAATTCGGCGGACTTCTGGGCAGCGGTCCTGTTATGCCTATCAGAGAAAAGTCCCCTGCAAAGTTCATCAACCGCGGCGGACGTATCCCCGCACCTATGCAGAGCCTTAAAAACTAAACTGTATAACGCCGCAGATAATGCGGAAAAATATAAAACTGAGGTGAGAGTTTATGACGGATATCAATTCAAACGGCGGAAAATGTCCCAGCTGCGGAAAACCAATAAGCAATTATAATGCTTCGTCAACAGATTACGGTTCTCCCATACGCACCTGCAAGTGCTGCGGTCAGCCCTATCTTGACAGCCGCTACAGAGAGCTTGCCATAGAAGAACCGTGGGCAGGCGACCTTAAAGCTTCAACAGGCATAAAAATAGCGCTAATGGGCTTGTTTATCCTTGTTGTTTCGGGCGGTATCACATTCCTTACCTATCATTTCAAAGGCTATTACTACAAAAAGCTGGCATTCGTGGCAGTTTTGAGCCTGCTGGTGATAGGCTACGGTATATTTGACGCTATCCGCGTAAAATCAGGCGCAAAGCAGAAAAGCCTTGACAGGAAAAAGGCAGAATCCGAGCAGAGGCTTATGGACAGAGCCTATGCACAGCAGCTCGCTGACCTCGGATATAATGTCCCAAACAAATATCTTTGACTTTAAGGGCGGGAAAACCGCCCTTTTTATTAATGCATAATTCTTAATTACGCAGCGAAAGAGCGGTGATACTATGGATATCTGCAAAATTCCTCAGCTTTTCGGACTTCCCGAAGCTGAAAAGCTCTCTGAGCTAAACGCAGGACACATAAACCGAACCTTTCTCGCGGTCTGCGGCGACCAAAAATATGTGCTCCAATCTCTGAACAGCTCCGTTTTTCATGCTCCCGAAGCAGTTATGGACAACATCAGCCGCATTGAAGCGGCTTTTGCAGGAGTTTCGGATATTACCGTCCCGCATTTTATCGCCGCAGGCGATAAAAACTATGCGGTCGCCGACGGTGAATTATGGCGTATCTACAGCTACATCACGGCGACCGCAGACGCCGCGGCTGATGCCGCGGCAGCGGGACGGCACTTCGGAGAATTCATTCGTATCATGGACGGAACTGAGCTGAATGAAACGCCTGCAATTGCAGGCTTTCACGATTTCGGCAGGTACTTCTCGGAGCTTTCCGCACTGGGCGGCGCAGAGCCCGAAATAATGCGGAAACTGGACAGTCTCCGCGGCAAGCTTGGACAGGTGTTCACAGACTCGCTGAAAAAGCGCGTCATTCACGGCGACGCAAAGCCTGACAACATCATAATCGGCGAAGCTCCCACTATCATCGACCTTGATACCGTCATGTACGGCTATGCCGCCATAGACTACGGCGACCTCGTTCGCTCGGTATGCCGCAGCAAAGGCTTCGATATCAGCTCAGTCCGTGGCATGACAAAGGGATTTTCACAGGAACTTGGCGGCATTCTGAGCCCACAGGAGATAAGCTCCCTGTATTACGGCGTTTTATGGCTCACAGGCGAGCTTGCAGTGCGTTATCTCGCCGACTCGAAGCGCGAGAACAAATACTTCCGCGGTAAAAGCTCCGCCGACTGCCTTGCCCGTGCAGAGGAGCTTCTTGCGCAGCTTGATTTGTTCAGCTCCCACGAAAATGAGATAAAAGGAATAATATATGAGTATTTTGAATAGGCATATCTCCCCTTATTGCTATTTTTTTTGAAATATGGTATAATGTTTATATAAACAGCGGAAAAGGGGGACGTTTTATGGAGTTTATTCTCGTTATCGCGATAATAGTGGTTCTTTGCCTTATTCTCGGCATAAAAACTATATATCTCCTTGCGGCGGGAGCGGCGCTCCTCGGACTAATCTACGTCGTCTCGCTGGCGCTGCTGTGCTTCTTTTTTGTGCGGCTGTTCTTCACAAAAAAGCACAAAGCTGTGTTCTCGCGCATTGACAAAAGCCCCCGAAGCAGCTTCAAAGTAGCCTACTACACTATCGACGGCACCGAATACCCCAACGTTTTCCCCGAAGAGGGCTTCTTTCGCAGCAAGCTATACCGCAGTGATAAGGACTCCACGGTTTTTCTGGCAAAAAACAAGAAATTCGTTTACGATAAATTCGCCTGCGCTACCTGCACTATCGGCTTTCTGCTGACTATTGCCACGGCTGCCGCAGTATTCATGATTCTGAGATAAGGAGACTCCCATGGACGAACACATTTGCGGCACTCACGGAGTGCATAAGGATATTGTTGAAAAGGTCGCAAAGGTCATGCCCGACGAAGCCCTGCTCTTTGAGGCTGCGGAGCTTCTCAAGGTATTAGGCGACGCCACAAGGGTAAGGATAATTTTCGTGCTCTGCCAGAGCGAGATGTGCGTCTGTGATATAGCGCGTCTGTTAAACATGACTCAGTCCGCCATATCACATCAGCTGAGAGTGCTGAAGCAGGCTCGTCTTGTGAGCTCCCGACGGGACGGCAAGACCATATTCTACTCTATCTGCGACGACCACGTAAAGACCATTTTTTATCACGCAATGGAGCACGTAATGGAGTGATGAACAATGAGGTACTTTGATTTCCATACCCATGCTTTTACTGATACCCTTGCAAATCGGGCTGTTGAGGGGCTTTCCCTTACCAGCGGTATACAGCCTGCCACAGACGGCACCGTAAGCGGACTTCGCCGCAAGCTTGAAAAAAACGGCATTGACCGCGCACTTCTGCTCCCCGTTGCCACAAAGCCCTCACAGCAGGAAACTATCAACAACTGGGCGGCCTCTGTAATGGGCGGCGGACTTTACTGCTGCGGAACAGTCCACCCTGCCGCCGAGAACGCCTTAGAGGAACTGGAAAGGATACGCTCCCTCGGGCTCTGCGGAGTCAAATTCCACTCGGAATATCAGGATTTCTGCCCCGACGAGGAGAGAATGTTCCCTATTTACGAAAAAATAGCCGAGCTCGAACTTATCGCCGTATTCCACGGCGGCTGGGATCCGTACTCGGCAGACGAGATAAAAGCCACGCCTCAGAGCTTTGCGGCTGTGGCAAAGACTTTCCCTAAGCTTAAAATAGTCGCCGCACATCTCGGCGGAATGAAGCTCTGGGACGATATTGAGAAATACACCGCAGGCAAATTTGAGAACCTGTGGTTCGACGTAAGCGTTATCGCACGATATATCGACGACGGCCAGCTCCTGCGCATATTAAAGAAGCAGGGCGCTGAGCGCGTGCTTTTCGGCAGCGACTGTCCGTGGGACGAACCTGCCAACGAGATAGCCATGATAGAGCGTATGCCCCTCACAAACGAGGAAAAAGAGCTTATCTTCTACAAAAACGCAGAAAAACTGCTTGGTATCTGATCTCGCAATAATTTAATGGACGCCCTCTCTTGCAGGGCGCCTTTGTAACTTCGGGGCTCTGCCCCCCTGCCATAGGCACTGCCTTTGGAATCCCGTTTATGAGTTCAGGAAATAATAACTATCCCTTTCCTGCACTCTCAACTTTTTCTTTTTGTGCAATGCACAAAAAGAAAAAGCTTATGTACCCCTACATAAGCTTTCGGAAATTTCTCCGCAATATGAAATAATGTTTACCCCAACGTGCGGCAGTCCCCCGACTCCGCACTTTTTTGTTTGGAGCTCCTTTATTGACCGAGCTCCTATCCCTATCTTGGTCAGATGAGTTCCTTTCTCCACCCCTTGTGAGAGAAAGAAGCTATTTATTGCCGCTCCGAGAGCAGCTTATTTGTCCCCCCGTAAGATAATTTCGATCAGTTATTCTGTCCGCTTGGTGCGGCTTTGTCGTCAATATTAACATCTATGAGCAGTCCGCCGTCCTTACCTGTTACCTTAGGCATTACGCCGTCCCACTTCTGGATCTGCTCGTAAGCGATGACCTTGTTGGAAAGCGACTCCTCAAGGAGCTTGTTAGCGTCTGCCTGAGCCTGTGCCTGCTTGAGTATAGCCTCTGCCTCAGCCTTTGCGGCAATTACCTTCTTTTCAGCCTCGGTGTTAGCGATTACCTTAGCCTGCTCCTGCTCTGTCTTGGTCTTGAGCAGATTCTGCTCTGCTACCTGCTTAGCTTCGATAGCTGTGTTGAACTCAGCGGAGAAGTCAAAATTCACGATATTGAACTTTTCTATATAGATACCATAGGCATTCAGCTTGCTGTCAAGAGCTGTCTTGACCTCATTGCTTACAGACTCACGGTCTGTGATGAGCTGTTCTGCGTTGTATTTGGCAGTTGCAGACTTCATGCACTCCTGAACTACAGGGGTGATGAGTATGGTCTGATAATCAACGCCAACATTCTTGTACATATCAGGCGACTTGTCCGAAACCAGTCTGTAGTTTACAGCGATACTGCTGCTTACGGTCTGGAGGTCCTTGGATACTGCCGAAGCAGGTGTCTCATAGACCTGTATCTTGTTTGACATATTCTCGACTGTCTGAACAAAGGGAGCCTTCATGTGGAAGCCCTCCGACAGCGGATTTGCCGATACCTCGCCAAGTGTGAGAACAACGCCCGTGTTACCTGCGGGAACTATAGTGAAGGAGTTTACTGCAACGAATATGGCAGCAGCTCCGATAACTATCCATTTTACGCCCTTGAAGCTTGGCTTCTTTGGCATATTGTTTCCATTGATCTCTCTAACATTAACACCCATAATGATTCTCCTTTTTCAGTCGTTTGCCTGTAATTTAATTCCTGTTGAGATAATATTTTCCGTCCTCTGTTGCCGAGATTACATTGTCATAAAGCATCTCAAAGGTCGCTTCGGGATTGTAGATACCCATTTCATGCAGAGTTTTGGCACTGTCTGCCGAAAACGCCTTTGAAATCTCGAAAAGCTTGATTATCTTCTTCTTGCTCATAAATAATGCAGTTACAACATTCATTTCCAAAACCTCCCGTATATCGTATATCCGTAATGTTTACCCCTAAACCTTACATTTCGTCAAGAATGACTTCCAATCCCTTTTCCATTTCTGTCCTGAGACAGCCGCTCCTGTAGCCCATTACCATGACGTACATAGCCTTTTTGAGCTTTTCATCGTCCGCTATCTCCTTTGTGTTATCCGCTACCTCACGGGCTACAAGGGACTTGATATGGTCTGTATCAAAGGCTCCCTCGTCCTCGGCGGTAAAGATTATCCTGCAAAGGATATCGTAAAGGAGAATATCCTCAATGATATCGTCTGAGGTGTCCTCAACATCGCCGTTTATGTAGCGCATAAGATTTGCAATATCCTCCAGCTTCATAGCCTTGCGGAGCATATTGATAAGCAGTATGCGGAGTATCTGTTTTTCGGAGTATTTCTTGCCCTTTGTAGCCGATACCCAGCCGCGCTTTATCCAGTTCTGAATGGTAGTACCCTCCAGACCTGTCAGCTTAGAGAGCTGTGAAAGCGTAAGACCGCCTGTAGCTTCAAGAACGGGTGATATAAGTGAAAAAGCAGATTCTCTTGCCTGCTCTGAAAACTTCATTGTAGTACCCGGGATAAGCCTGTTCATAGTCGTTATCTCCTTTCCTGTGATGATATGATTATATCACAGGTTCATTTGAACTGCAAGTATAATCTGCGGACGTTTTTACGGGATTTCTGATATTTTTTTGAAATTATCATAGTATTTCATTGATTTTCAAACTTTTTCACAGTTTTTCTCGCATTTTTAATTTTGCAGGCAACAGCTTGATAATTTGCAGACAATGTGGTATAATGATATAAATCATAGTTAGCGTAAAACTCGCTGAAACTATGAAAGGGATTCCAAAGGGACTGTGTTCCTTTGGCGGAGTGACTCCCCATAAAATGGGGAGATGTCAGCAAAGCTGACAGAGGGTGCCGGACACGATTAGTGTCGCCCTGCAAGAGAGGGCGTTCCCTTAACGGGCGGATAATATCCGCCCCTACAGCGGGACGCCGAGGGCGGCGCCCCCTACAAAACCACTAAAAAGGAGAAGAATATGAAGTACACGCAGGGACAATACATTATAAAAGAAAAATCCGCTATTGCCCGTGAGATATACAGCTTCACCATTGCCTGTCCCGAGGTGGCGGCAGCTGCAGCTCCCGGACAGTTCGTACATATCAGGGCAAAGGGCTATACTCTCCGCAGACCTATCTCTATCTGCGGCATCGACAAGGAAAAGGGCATTCTCCGTATCGTTTTCGAGATACGCGGCGAGGGCACTGCCGAGATAGCCAAGCTCAATCAGGGAGACCTCATTGATATGCTGGCTCCTCTGGGACACGGCTTCACAGTGGATAACAGCTTCAAAAAGGTAGTTCTCATCGGCGGCGGTATCGGAACTCCGCCAATGCTGCCCCTTGCCAAAGCTTACGGCGAAAAGGCTGTGGCTATAAGCGGATTCAGGAACGCTTCCGCAGTTATTCTTCAGGAGGATTTCCGCAAAACAGGCGCTGAGACTATTCTCTGCACCGACGACGGCTCCGCTGGTATTCACGGCTTCGTAACACAGCCATTCAAGGAGCTTGCCGAAAAAGGCGGTATCGACGCGGTATACGCCTGCGGACCTATGCCAATGCTGAAAGGCATTTCCGCTATATGTAAGGAAAACGGTATATTCTGCGAGATATCTCTCGAAGAGCGCATGGCTTGCGGTATCGGAGCCTGTCTGGGCTGTGCCTGCAAGACAAAGCGCAATGACAAGGAATATTTCGCTCACGTCTGCAAGGATGGTCCTGTATTCAATGCTGAGGAGGTGCTCTGGTAATGGCTGATCTTTCTGTAAAAGTCTGCGGCGTGGACTTCAAAAACCCTATTATCCCTGCTTCGGGAGTATTCGGCTACGGACGCGAATACGAGGAGCTCTTCCCTCTTGACAAGCTGGGCGGAATCGCTACAAAGGGCACAACACTGCATCTTCGCACGGGAAATCTGGCTCCGAGAATAGCTGAAACTCCCTCGGGTATGCTCAATTCCGTAGGTCTCCAGAACCCCGGTATCGACCATTTCATCAACACCGAGCTGCCCTATCTGCTCACAAAGGATCTTGTAGTCCTTGCAAATATCGCAGGCTCGACTCCCGACGAGTGCGCAGAGGTAGCCGCAAAGCTGGAAGATACTGACGTGCACATGATAGAGCTGAATATCTCCTGCCCTAACGTTAAGCAGGGCGGTGCGGCATTCGGTACGAGCTGCGAAATGGCGGCTGAGGTCACAAGAAAGGTCCGCGCAGCTACAAAGAAGCCCCTTGTGGTAAAGCTCTCGCCAAATGTTACAAGCATTGCTGACATCGCTAAATCTGTTGAAGCCGCAGGTGCTGACGCAGTATCGCTGATAAATACTCTCCTCGGCATGAGGATAGACATAAATACAGGCAGACCTATTCTCCGCAACAACGTCGGCGGAATGAGCGGTCCTGCGGTATTCCCTATTGCTGTACGCATGGTATGGCAGGTGGCAAACGCAGTAAATATCCCTGTTATCGGCATGGGCGGCGTGTCCTCGGGACGTGACGCTATCGAGCTTATGATGGCAGGAGCCTCCGCAGTACAGGTGGGCGCGGCTATATTCACCGATCCCTATGCGCCTGTACGCATAGTCGAGGAAATGAACGACTGGCTTGACAGCAAGGGCATTGCTTCGGTCAATGATATCATCGGCACGGTAAAGCCGTGGGCTTGAGCCGTTAGCCCTTAGCTTGTAGGGGCTGATGCCCACATCAGCCCGCTCAAATATCAAAAAAAGGCACGGGGCGATGTAGGCATCGCCCCCTACAAACGGCTATTTGCTTCATAATTTACCGGAGGTAAAAATGATTATAATGTCAGTTGACTTCGGCGACGCAAGAACGGGTATCGCAGTATGCGGAAAAAGCGAGATGATAGCTTCTCCCGTGACGGTCATCGCCGAAAAGGACTTCACAAAATGTATAGAAAAGACCGCTGCTCTTGCAAAAGAACAGCGTGCCGAGCAGATAGTGGTGGGCTATCCCATGAATATGAACGGAACTGTCGGTGAAAGAGCCGAAAAATGCAAGCTCTTCGCCGAGGAGCTGGAAAAGCTCACAGGCGTTGCCGTTAAGCTCTGGGACGAGCGCTGCACCACAGTTTCAGCCCATAATGCGCTGAACGTCACCAACACACGCGGAAAAAAACGCAAGGCTGTAGTCGACGCAGTGGCGGCAGTGCTTATCCTCGAGAGCTATTTAGGCTACAGACGCAACTCGGGCGAGCCTACATAAGCACAGACTTTATATCGTCAAGCAGATTTCCTGCGGCTTTGAGAGTTTTCCCTGCGTCGCGCTTTATGCTCATTTTCTTCATGGGACGGGCGTTGGACAGCGCATAGCAGGCAAAGCCTACTACAGCTCCCGCAGCCGCACCCTTTGCAAGTGATATCAAGTTCATAACACAATACTCCGTAGTTTATTATCCGCGAAGGCGGACAGTAATATTATCTGAAAAAAGCGCTGAAGTATTCCGATATCACGAAAGGAAAATAACGATGAAAAAACTTCTTATAATATCACTTTTACTGGCAAATATACTTTCAGTTTGCAGCTGTTCGGATAATAACACATCTTCCGATAAGTTCACCGAAACAACAACTGCTGCTGAAACCACCGCTGAAACAACCACAAAGGAGAAGAAGGTCTACGACTACGTTCACGGTGAGGACGGATACTATAATATTGCGGACGAAATATCCGATTTTAAAATGGAAACGCAGAAGGGAGGCACCTGCTGGATTTATGCAGGTGTGGCAGGAATGGGAACAGCCTATGCTAAAAAGTACGGCAGCTATCCCTCGATAGACCAGCTCGAACTGCTCGACATCACCTATATAAATGAAAAGAATGAAGGTTTTTTCCCGAAAGAAAGCTTTGATCCTAAAGAGCTCGGTGGCTGGCAGTGGATGTTGACAGAAACTCTGACTAACGGATTCGGCGACTATGTTATCGACAGCTCGGTAATATTAGATGTGAAAGACCGTGAAGCAATAAAAAAAGCTGTGAAAAATCGTGGCGGAGTCGCTATCGGAGTAAACGATACCGATGAAAAATATAAAGGCTGGTTCGGACAGTATTATACCCTTAATTATTCAAAAAAAGAATTCGACCATGATATTACCATAATCGGCTATGACGACCACTTCCCGAAGGATTACTTCAAAGAGCCTGCTTCCGAGGACGGTGCGTGGATTTGCTATAACAGCTCTCTGGGCTCGGCAGGATTTTTTTATGTATCCTATTGTGCGCCTTTAGAGTACGGCATAAGCCACTCCGTAACCGATAAATACGGCGATATCCTCAGCTATGACGCAGGCAACGAAGAGGATAAGTACATAAAAACAGGCGAATGGACAAATACCGCAAATGTTTTCCATAAGTCGGGCAAGCTTGCCGCTGTGGGAACATATAATGACTTTGACGAGCAGAATATCAAGATACAGGTATACAGCGCCGACTTCAAGGATATCCTGTATACACAGGACGCTGTCCTCGATTATCACGGCTTTCATACCATAGAACTTGATGAGCCCGTTGATGTTACGGACTTTGCCGTTGTCATCTCATATGAAAAGGGAGCTCCCGTTGAAGGCGAGGATATCGACTACGATTGGGTAGATTACAAAACCGTTTCCGAAAGCGGACAGTCCTTCGTTTCGATCGACGGCAACTGGAAGGATACGACCGACAGCGATATCAAAAAGGCTCTTAATATCACCTTTGAACCCAATAACTGCTGTATAAAGGCGCTTTTTGCCAAATAAACAGGCTTTTTTCTCCGCACGACGGAGTTGAAATAAAACTATATAGAAGGATAATTATGCAAAATCTCAATATCGTCCTTGTAGAACCTCAGATACCGCAGAATACGGGAAATATCTCCCGAACCTGCGCCGTTACGGGAGCAAGGCTCCACCTCATCCGTCCGCTGGGCTTCGAGGTCAGCGACAAGCACCTGAAACGTGCAGGTCTGGACTACTGGGACAAGCTGGACATCACCTATTACGACAGCCTCGCGGACTTCTTCGAGAAAAACAAGGGCGGTCACTTCTTCTACTTCACTACAAAGGGACTTCACGTCCACAGTGAAGCGGAATACCCCGACAATTCATACCTTGTTTTCGGACGGGAGGACAAGGGACTTCCCGAGGAGCTTCTCCACGACAATCCAGAGAGCTGTGTAAGGATACCTATGCGCAATGAGCTGCGCAGTCTCAATCTCTCAAATTCCGTGGCAATAGCGGTATACGAGGTGCTGAGACAGTGGGACTACCCCGACCTTTCCCGTGAGGGAAAGCTTACAAAATACGAATGGTAAAGGAGACAAAATTATGAGAAAGATAGCTATACTTACCGATTCATGCTGCGATCTTCCCAAAGAAACTATAAAGGAGCTTGGAATAAAGGTTCTGCCCTTTACTCTCACCGTTGGCGGCGAGAGCTTCAGGGAGATGTACGACAAGTCAACAAAGGAGTTCTATGAGCTTCTCGAAACTACCGACGAGATACCAAAACACTCGCAGATTTCTCCCATAACCTTTGAGGAGGCCTACAAGGAGCTCTTTGAAAAGGGCTACACCGATATTATCAGCGTGTCTATAAACTCAAAGGGCTCGGGCACGTTCAATAACTCAGTTCTCGCAAAGAACGATTTCTACGACAACAATCCCGAGGCTGAGGGAAAAATGCGCATATACAATATCGACTCAAAGTGCTACACCCTTTTCTACGGCTATCCCGTTATGGAAGCCGCAAAAAAGATACGCCGCGGCGCTGAGCCCGAGGAAATAGTTGCCTATCTTAAGGACTGGTTCGACGTCTGCGCTATCTATGCAGTTCCCTTTACTCTCAAATATGCCAAGAAATCTGGTCGTATCTCCGCAGCAAAGGCTTTTGCGGGAGAGCTTCTGGGACTCAAGCCCGTTATCATGTTCGCTGACGGAAATACCGAGACTGTTGACAAGATAAGAGGCGAAAAGAATATCGTTTCCAAGCTTGTTGAGATAGTCGAGAAGAATATGACTCCCCAGACTCCGTATATCATGCTCCACGGCAAGGACGACACCGTAGCCAAGGAAGTCGAGAAGGAGCTTGCCAAAAAAACAGGCAGAAAAGCTGAGATGTTCGGCAGCATAGGCGCTGTCGTAACAGCGAATATCGGTCCTGACCTTGTGGCAGTTGTCGTAAGACGTAAGAATAAGTAAAAATAAAGGGAACGCTTATAACCATAGTGCTTATACAGAAGTTTTATGCTTATTATTGGGGGGAAGCCTTTCTTCAGAAAGGTTTCCCCCATAATTAACTATAAGCTTCTATATGAGTATTACGGTTATAGCGTTCCCTTTTATGATGCGGTGTTACTGCATCTTATAAGAATCGATCATCTTCTTGCTGATATGTCCAGAACGCCGAACACAACGTCCATCATTTCTGATATATGATATTTCCGCAGCTATATTGATTTTCAGCTTAACTTCAAGCTTCATTGATTCCCTGTTAATAGGGACAACGTCTATTCTGTCGATAATAGCCTTTGTCATTTCATCAACTTCATCATGTGACATCTGATGCCCGGGTGTGTACATATTGCGGAAGTAATTCTCTATCTTTTCCATTTCCTTTGCGTAATCATCTTTTGCCTGTGCCTTGAGTTCCAACGCATGGATATCCTCTTCAAGCTGTGAGATAAGAACATTGACACTGTCATTACGCTCACGGAATTCATCTCTTGAAATAATATTGTCAGTATAAAGGTCAAGCAGCTTTTCGCGCTTGGCTTTTTCTTTTGTTAGTCGTGTCGTTAGATCATTTATCTGGTGTTGTAAACCTGTATCGCGTCCGCTTTCACGGTATATCCGCATGAAATCAGTAACATACTCATCAATATTACCAGCAATGGCCTGAAAATGCTCTGACAGCATTTTATAGAGGTCTTCCTCCATAATAGAAAATGAAGCACAGCTCTTAGCTCCAAAACGCTTTTTTTCACTGCAAACCCACTGATATATGGGATTGCCTTGCGATACACTGTTGGAATAGCTGGTGCGCCAATACGGCTTATCATGAGCTTTGCACCATAATACCCCAGTAAATACGCTCCTGTCCTTGAATGAGCGTCCTCTTGACTTTATTGCAGTACTGCGCTCACGGAATATGGCATTGCTTTTTTCCCATATTTCCTCGCTGACAATAGCAGGAACTATCTTCCCTGTCTCGTCCTTATACAGCACCCATTCTTCTTCAGGCAAAAATCTCTGCTCACGGGTACGGTAGTCCACTATTTTTACCTTGTTGCCGCAGTAGTAGCCCTTATATTTAGGATTCTGAATAATTCCGTTGATCGTATTATGGTGGATACTTGCACCATTCCGGTTACGGTAACCTTTTTCCCATAGTATTTTTTCGATTTTACGCGAACTATAGTCACCTGTTGAATATAAATCGAAAATCAGCCTTACCATTTCAGCTTCCGCTTCATTTATAACCAGTCTGCAATCCTGTTTATCGTATCCGAAGATACGGCTGTTTCCCATAACATTACCGCTTTCAATAGCGCGTTTGTGTCCCCAGCGCACACGCTCGGAGAGCTTTCGCACTTCATCTGCTGCTATACTGGACATAATGGTCAGGCGAAGTTCACTATCTGTATCTATTGTGCAAATGTTATCATTCTGAAAGAAAACGCCAACCCCTGCCCTTAGCAGGTCACGGGTATATGTCAGACTGTCGATGGTATTTCTGGCGAAACGGCTTACTTCCTTCGTTAGGATCAAATCAAACTTCCCTGCCTTGCCGTCCTCAACCATACGCATGAAATTAGTACGGTTCTCTGCTGCTTCGCCGCGTATTCGGTCGACGTATCCCTCCACGTACTCCCAGTTTGAGTTATGATTAATCATATCCGTAAAAAACGCAATCTGATTCTCCACAGAATTTTCCTGCTCCTCTTTTGTCGTCGATACACGTGCATAAAAGGTCACACGCATTGGAACATCAAAAATAGTCTTGCGTTCAGCCTTCATCTGATTAGCGATATTATATATATCCATCGATACTCCTCCTTTTTAGGTATGGTATCATTATAATTATTATATCATACCAAAATTAATTGTCAAGTGAAAAAAATGCCTGCCGCTAAAAACTGCGACAGGCAAATAATTTAAATCCTACTGCATATTTCCCTTGCCACGATCAATTTGCTCAATCAGCTCAACCATTTTCACAAGACGAGTATGGTCTATCCAGCCATTCCGATAAAGTATGTGTGCCCAAGCAGTTAGTGTTTGTTTTTTCAGTGCCAACTCTGGCAATTCTGATTTTTTCATGGTTTCCCCTCCTTTTTCATAATTATGCTTCTTATTAACGGTAAATATACCATATTTCTTTCTATTGACACATCCGTGCCTATCAGATATAATTATTTTATGAAGCGACGCGCCCACGAAGGGCGCATCCATAACTATTCTTATTCTTCCTGTGTATAGGTTCTGCCTATGAGAACGACATACTTATTTTTTCCCTCGAAAGAATCACAGAAATTACCAACTGCCACGCATTCGCCCTGTTCAAGACCAGCGAGAGTTGAACTATCAATTCCGGTGATTTTTGAGACATCTTTGAGGGTATCAGATTTTGGGCGAAAGAAAATGAGCGTTCCGGCATTGCCTATAAGCCTGCCGAGGCTGTCCTTCTCCAGTGAAAACTCTTGAGAAGCCAGAAGAAGCGTAAAACCGAACTTTCCGCCTTTTCTGAGCATTATGTCAATTGGTGAACCTGCAGCAATAAAGTGATCCGAAACCTCGTCGATGACCAGAGTAAGCTTCTCGTCTGGGTAGCGCTGCTTGAACGAATACAAGCTTGAAAGGAGCATATCCATAACGTGCGTCGACTTATGCACGCTGTCATCAGAAGCCGAGATAACGACGATCTGCTTGGTGTTTCCGAAAAACTTATCCCAACTAGCTTTAACCTGCTCATTACCGTCGAGGTTATCGAAAACATCGTAAAGCTTTTCATAAAGCTTTTTCTGAATGGGATCACCAATATCGAGATAGCCAAGAATATCTCTGAGTTCGGCATCCGGCTTGTTGCCACTTTCCTTAAGAAAAGCGGATAAGCGGCGTCTCAGAACCTTTTCTTGTACGTCCCCGGTGACTCTTAATGCTGCTGATAATATTCCAATGAGTTGATTTTTGGCATCAGGAAGACTCTCGCAACCGTCAAGGTTCATAAGATCAACAGGCAAACCTTGCTTGTTGATATCCAAGAATGAGAAGTATTTTGAGATCACCGATTCGGGGAGGTGCTTAGAAAGCTCACGCATTGAGAAGCCGCCGGTATGGTCAAAGATCAATACCTTCTCACCAGCCTTTGCCTTCAGCACAGCCTGCTGACACAGGTAAAATGTCTTGCCCGCACGGGTTGCGCCGCACACGTATTGGTGACGGTTAGTGTCAGATTCTTGAATGATAGCTACACCCGCCACACCAGTTCCGGATTGATTACGCAATACAGGCATGAAGTCGCGGTGCATTTGCTCAGAACGCATAAAGAATGCAGCAAGCTCCTGCTCCTTTATCTTATCAACCGCATCAGAGTTCAAAATCTCATTTGTTACGGTATACGCACTTATCGTCCGCTTCTTATACGGGGCTACTTCGACCTCTATAAGACGTTTGTAGTTGTTGTTTGAGTAGAGCAGCCCCGCTTCGTTTAACGCTGACAACAAGATGTTGCGGCGCTTTGTCGTTCTCATCAGCGGAAGTATGCTGCTGTCGAGTACGACCGACTCAAAGCTGAGGCGTTCATGTTCAGAGACCACATACCCAGACTTGTAGTAAGGAGGATCCTTCTGCCCGACAACTCTTACAGTTCCCGAGACTATCAGTCTGTTAAACACATCACGGAAGTCGTTGACAACATCCACGGCTGCGCTGTCCGACTGAACCTGATCAAGATTGACAAAGGTTGTGAATGCGTTGAACTCATCAAAGCCAATCAGACCAAGCTCTTTGAGAAACCATGCCGTCGAACCCAGACCTTTTACGGTTCTTGCGCGTTCTGATTCAAATACATCGCTTGGATATTGAGCTATATGTTCAACAGCTGCATTCAGCTTTGCGAGAGCATTGGCGGGATCATTTACAAACCACTTTATCAGAGCTGCATTAAATTTGCCCGAGAGCTTCTGAAGCTTCTTGATATCAACCTCTCCAGTAGTATTCGAGAGTGTCAAATGCAATGCCGGAAAATTAGGTGGAACGTTGCTTGGTCTGTCCTCAATTATAGCAATGACATGCCATCCACGTGTTTCTTTACCGTCTGCACCAATCAGGTCATTATGAAGAACATCAAAGCTCGCAAGTCGTGCTTTACGCGATTCAATGAGCGAAGTGTCGCGAAACAGCGCAACTCCGTCGTTAGTGTTGTCGAGTTCCGCTATTACATCTGTTCTGCTTGCCGTCAGAGGACATATGGCGGTCGTCTTATTGTTCTTCGTCTTCAGGCAGGCAACCGCCGCCTTAGCACTCTTCTCTCCGTCAGGCTTGATTATGTAGGCTTCATCAGACGGCGAGTCCTTACATGAGAAGCGGCTAACAATCGCATGAGTTGAGATAATAACAAGTGGGATAAGGTCAGGACCTGTTTTCAAGAAGTCCCTGTACTCGACCGTAATATCAGCGAGCGCCCTGTCGGTCCTCATAATCTGACGTTCCTTTATCTCCTCTGGGTAATATTCCTCAAGCCCAGGGAACACAGAATCAGCTGAGGCGAAGTCAATCTTCCCCTCTTCGTATTGCTGCCAGCCTGAACGCTTGGGAATGTAAAGAAACTTCGAATCCGAGAAATCCTGAAGCGCAAGACAAACTGCAGCTGTCAAGTACTCGTCTTTGCAGTCGGGATTCCTGCGAAAGAATGACAGATGCGGTAGGAACTGTCGACGGCAGTACTCTTTGAACGAGAGAACGATCGCATATATATTGCCCTCATACTCGATCTCAAAGTAGACTGCCTCGAACTCAGTCGAGCTCTTGGGGTTCACGACCAGCATCTTTATGATCTTGAACTTGCCCACGATAACCACTCTGCCGTCTCGCTCCTTAACCTTGAATTCGCCTGTATATTTATCATATATAAGCTTTCTGGCGGAGAACTCGGGTTCGTTGATACGTGAGATCACTTGACGTGGACTGTACCACGCATTATGCCAACTGAAGGAACTGTTGCACCAGTAACTATAATTACTGATCGGATAGCTTGCTGGGGGACCAAATACAGGCGAATAGCCGCCCATATTCCCATTGAATGGACCAAAATACATAACGTATTTCTCCTTTTTGTTTATTTCACAGCGCTGTGCTATATTCATAATAACACATTTTTGCGTAAAAAATCTATTCCGACAGTTTACCTGTTTTTTACTATGTTTTTTCGGAGGTATGACAGTATGCCGCAATTAAATATTTCAGTATTTTTAAAAAAGCTATCTGATTGCTTAAATGAGTATAGCACACAGTCAGCTACATTTAATTTACTATTTAATTTTATCACCTATAATACGGACAAATATGGATTTGACTTTTCTAATAAGAAAATAAGTAATATTATGAACGGTATAGAAGATATTCCTGAAAATGTACGAAATGCAGCTAACGATCCTAATGTAATTAAAGCAATAAAAGAAGGTGTGAAAAATATAGTTGTCCCATCCTTGCGTTATCCTTTAATAGACGACCTTATGTATACTTACGGAGAATTAATCCAAGCAGACAGCTCTATATCACCAAAGACAAAGGAACGGTTGCTGACGTTAATAAATGGCGATGATATATGTGAGGCTCTGTCTGAGTTATTTTTATACGTATTAAATATACCTTTTAAAAAACACGATGAATTCAGAGAGCTTTATTATTGTAGCTCCGCTTTTACTCATGATAACAACTCCAACCTTCTTTCTGTGTTCAAGCAGCAATATGGTAACTTCATTGATTTAGATAAGGGCTCAGATAAAAAGCTGGCAGTAGATAAAACATATAAGCTTACTATGAATTGTTCCTTGGAGTCTGTTTTTGTTCTAGGCTCTTATATGACCAATATAGCTTTTAAGTATTCTGATAAAGAATGCACTGCTTCCACTTCCTGTGCTAATTGGATATCGCAAAGCGAACTGGATAACTTTTTAAGCGCAGGAAATAAAACGTTTACGATGGTATTCAAGGTTTTGAATGTATGTGATGATAACAAATGCCAGATACACATTTACCTTATAGGAGAACTATATAAATGAATATGTATGCTATTGGAGATTTTGCAGCTGAGACAATGTTAAATGGAAAAATACAACCAGATTTCAAGATTGATAATCTTGGAGTAGACGGCTCAAGTATTGTGTTTGTTGATAGTCCTGAAGTATTTTCGTGTTGTATTCCTGATGAACTTGATAATGATCTGTTGCGTAAGATAACCGAGTCCATTTTTTCTCTTCTGCGTTCCTTGCATGGCTATAAAGACATCAGCAGCTTCAGAGCAGGATTTATTGCACGCGGAGGATTATTAGCAGATATAGTATGGAACAATCTTACCAACAAAGGTTTCTCTTCATTATCATATACAGGGATATATGGCAACAGACTGTTATATGATACTTCTAATATGCCTTTTACCAAAACATTGAAAGAATGTATATCCGAATGGAAGACAATTCCATTTGATATCATTAATATAGGTAATATTCCATCTTTAGAAGCATATCTCAGGTCAGAAATAAGAACTGCAAAAGCACCGCTTTCCACATATTATCTCGATTTTCTATATTATATGAGAAGCTATATTATTCTACAACAATGCTGTCCCGAACAAATTCCTATACTTATATTAAATATGGGACTTTTGGCATATCAATTTGGAAAGACCTGCAGTGCATTCGGTTTACTCAGTAAATGCGTCGAAATAAGCAGGCTTGATCATGATATAAGTAAAGTGTGTGCCGATAAATTACACACTCTCAAACAAATAGAAAGCATTGCCCCAGAATTAGAAAATATAATACTTGATAATACAGATAAAGATCTTTTTGAGCTTTTATGGCTATTAAATGATCTTGACACATTTGAAGAACAACTATCGTTTTGATAATTCAATCAATTAGAATAATCCTTTTTGTATAACATCGATGTGCACAAACAATTATCATTATTGAAACGCCACATTTTGCATAGTATTTTTTGCTTTTAAAAAATCAGAAATTTTTTCTGATTTACGTTTTTTGAAATTAACACTCGCTGAAAAAGTGTAAAAAGCCACCTTTTTTCAATATTTTGAGGCAAGGCTTTTTCTGAAAACGTAAATTCAAAATTTTTTTCAGTTTTTTTATGATGATAAAAATGCAGCCTCCTTCACGGAGGCTGCTTCTATTGTTACGTTCTTTTGTACAATCTGTAATAGCACGACCGAGAGATTCCAAGCTTCCTCCTGCTCCATGACAAGCCAGCCAAACAATTTCAGATATTTTATCGTAATATTTATCGTAAAACTTGACATCATATTCTTTATAGTGTATAATATAAGTAGTAAAATTGAAGGGAGATGTTTTTATGCCGAATATAGTTCCTATTTCAGATCTCAGAAACTATTCCTCTGTGTTACAGGACGTTGCGGTTGGTTCTCCTGTTTACCTCACTAAAAACGGCAGAGGTTGCTATGCTATTGTCGATATAGCTGAACAGGAAGAATATGAGCGTACCAAAGCAGCGCTCAAATTAATGTGCAAGCTTGATGAGGGGAGAAAATCTGGCGAACAGGAAGGCTGGATATCTTCTGACGATGTAAGAAAATATTTTGGAGCTAAGAGCACATGAATCAGGTAGTTTATTCACCGAAGGCTTTGGCTGACCTCGATGATATCTTTGCTTATATCTCAGAAAAGCTCGCTAATCCAATAGCTGCGGAAAGCACTGTTAACGGCATACTTGATACTGCTGATATGCTTAAAGAGCACTCCGAGATAGGCAAGCCACTCTATTTCTCTGATGACATTTTCAGTGGTTACCGCTATCTTGTCTATAAGAATTATCTTGTATTCTACCGTAGCAGCAATGATACTGCATATATTGATCGCGTTCTTTATGGAAAGCGCGATTATATCAGCTTGTTCATCAAGGACTTGACCGATGATAATGAATAGTAAGAGAGAAGAGCCTCTGTTAAGAGGCTCTTTCTTATTTATATATGTTTCCACAATCGGTAGTAGCATGAACGAGATATACCAAGTTCCCTCATCGCTTCGACAGGCTTCTTGTTTCCGCAGCGGACTTCCGACAGTACCTCACGCCAGTTATCAGGCAGAGGCTTGGACGGACGTCCGAAATGGACGTTTTTCTTTTTGGCTGCTTCTATCCCTTCACGCTGACGAGCTCGTATCTTATTGCGCTCGTTCTCGGCTATAGCCCCGAGCACCTCGATTAGAATTGCATTTATCATTTCAAGTACCCACGCCTGATCCGGCGGAAAGTCTGTGAGGGTGGTGGGTATATCCAGTATCTTTACACGGATACCCATATCCTTGAACTCTTCCAATTCTCGCTTTATATCGGCTTTGCTACGGCTGAGCCTGTCCAGCTCCTTGATAACTAGAGTATCCCCCTTCCGGAGTATCTGCCTCTTCAGGTACTGATAACCTTCGCGCTCCGTGTCTTTACCAGATGCTTTATCGATGATTATGTTCTGCTCAGGCACTCCGAACTTGGTCAGAGCTTCAATCTGTCTGTCCTCATTCTGTCCTGTAGAAGATACTCGTGCGTACCCATAGTTACGATAATTATAGACGGCAATAATGACGGTCAAAGATATTTATGCAGTTATTTTTATAAGCTCCATACAAGCTCTTTTACGCTCCATAGAACTGTGTACATAACGATTTAACGTTGTTTCTACACTTGAATGTCCTAATATCTCTGACAGAGTTTTGACATCAAAGCCTGCTTGTAGACTGTTGGTAGCAAACATATGCCGTAGGCAGTGATAGTTCACTGACGGCAATCCTGCTTTTTTCAGTATGGTCTGGAATCGGCGCTGCAATGTACGAGGTTCTATAATTCTATCAGAATTCGATAAAATATAATGACTATTATTGCTGCGGGATTCCCGCAGCAACTTCATTAAAAATGTTGGTATTGGAATTGACCGCTGCGATGAGCGACTTTTGGGAGTGTCAATAATAAGCTGCGTACCATGGGATCCGTTGTTTATGCGCTGGACTGTTCTTCTGACAGTAAGAACATCTTTTTCAAAATCAATATCGTCCCACATCAGACCGCAAACCTCACCAACACGAAGTCCAGTGTAATAGCTCAATAATAGGCACAATGTCGTTGGGTTCAAGTTAGAAAAAAGATACTTGCACAGCTTCCGTTGCTGTATAAGTGTAAGCAGAGGCTTCTCTTCTTTGATATATTTAGGCATAATGACATCTGCGAGGATATTGCGATATCCGTGTATTTTTGAGGTGTATTTCGCCATTACTTTGAAAACAATAATAACATCGGAAACATACTTCGGTGAGAGTCCTTCATTCAGCTTATCATCGATAAATGAGTGAATCATTTGAACCGTGAGTATGTCATATCGAAGTCCACCGAATGCAGGTAGGATATGCTTCTTGACCTTCATAGTATAATTAGCAAATGTAGAGGACTTAACGCGCAGCTTTACTGCTGACATCCATTCTTCAAAAAGCTCTTTTACCGTCATATTACATGAAGCTGTTGCAATAGCAGCAGGCGCAGTTTTCATAGTCAGCAGCTTCTCTTTGACTTCTGTATAGCTGTGACCGTACAGGGAATGATACTTCGCCTTGCCATGCTCGTTATATCCTGTTTTATATCTTCCTTCCCAGCGCCCATCGCGGCGCTTATATATATTCTCACCTTTTCTTGGCATATTCTCCCTCCAGTATAATTGACCATCAAAATGACGGATAATAAACTCTTTTCATACTGCAAAATCTACAATGAGTATGTATTCTGATTGTATAAAACTACAAAAAACTCATTTTAATGTATATTGTTCATAAAATGTTCTCAATATCATTAAATATTTATGTTATAATTACATCATAGAATAGAAGTCGCAAATTCGAGAAATTTGCGGCGTTTTTTAAATTTCATAGAATTCTACATTTACGCCCAAATCAGCTGCATATTTCAAGTAATGCATTCCGATATGATTTTTGCCAACTACTAAGAGTAGGGCAGAATTATTAATCATGTACTCATTGGCACGATCATAGCAGTCATCGGTATAATAATTTGAAATAATATCAACGCGGTCAGAAGCAGTGTGAAGTGCGAAGAAGCGTTCACGATGTTCTTCTACCCAGTTTGTAGACTGTTCTTCATAGGGCATTGCTATGTTTAGCTCAATGTCATTGTACATCTGCAACGCTACAATTATCTCCGCACACCACAGCGGTACGCCGTACTCGCAGTTCACCCAGAAACGATCATAACCTTTGCAGTACAGTTCCCATATCTTTTCACGGAGTTTAGCCTTTATTTCTGGATATGGCGATTCAAATTCATTCTTGCAGACTAAGTTCAGTTCTTCACCTGTTGATATGATAGAACAAGTCATAATAATCACCTCTAAAGATATTTTAGCGGAATTTCCGCTAAAAGTCAATAGTGGATATTCCGCTATTGTATAATGTGTTTGGGTGATGTTTATGTATAGAAGAATTCGCGATCTTCGTGAAGATAAAGATATGACACAAACGCAAATTGCTGAAATACTCCATTGCAGTCAGCGCGTTTATAGTGACTATGAACGTGGAAAACTCGATATTCCAACTGAAATATTGATTAAACTTGCCGACTTTCATAAAGTATCCGTTGACTATATACTTGAACGCACTGACGAAAAATCATTCAAATAACGCCCCTGCAATATGGTGATTAACGCCGTATTGCAGGGATTTTTTATGTATAAACGAAGCACCGCCCGTAGGCGGTGCAATATATATAGTGTCATTATTAAAGATTATCTAAACCTGAGCTTATCAGAAAATTCTCCTTTTTGAGAAGCCGTCAATGCAGCATTTTTTTCAATTTCTCAATACTCAGGGTAACAGTTTTGCGGTAGTCGATTTTTAGTGATAATCCGTTGTCCCAGCTTTCAAAATCAATGTCGTCGATCTCTTCTTCTCCATCGGGATCAAGCATATCGCACAGTCTTAAGAGGTGCGGATCGTATGAAAGCGGAGATGAAAGGTCTCCGACCATGACCTCGGAGGGACCAGCCCAGTAGCAGCCGCCGTATGCGACAAGATCTGTGGAAGGATCGTAATGTATATCGGTTATTATGAAGGATTCTCCGTTTGGAGCTCCGTAATCGTTGTCATAGCCTCTCGGGATATAGTTATACACATCAAGGGTATCCACATCGATGTAGCTTATGCCGTAAAGATCAATATGGAAAGGATAATACTTGTGACCGTTACTGTGAAGGATAAAGTCAGTGTACATTTTCGTGTGATGCTTGTCAGTGGAGATATATTCGTATACACATCTGCCGTTTTTGCGGAGCTGACATCTTTTCAAGAACGCATAGCTTACATCATCGGAATGGTGCTCGTATGCCTTTTCGTATAACGAAAAACCGTCAGGCAGCTCTGTTTCACTATCGCCTATATAGTATTCACCAGCTTCAACATAACTGCTGCGCTCGCACCATGTCTTGTACTCCTCTGTCCCGTAGATATTTGTATAATCAAAGCCCAGATAATGTAACCCACTCACGGACAGGTGCTCAGCTCTTACTGAGATTGAGATATCTTCTGTTTCAGAACTGAAGCTGATATCTGCAATGTACACGCCGCCTTCTTTGACAACGGATATTATTTTGATTTTCGGTTTCTTTAGGGCGTTCAGCTGTTCCATGGGAAGTTCCGTAAAAATACGTGAGATAAAGAAATGATAGTAAGAGTATTCATTATCAGTACCATTGTAATCGCCTCTGATCTGAAGCGTTTTATAAACAGTTCCCTTATCTTCAAACTCTGTGCATATCATAGAGATGACGGTATCATCTATTTTATGAGCTTTGAGAAATTCAAGTGCGTCCATAGCTTTTACCTCCGTTTCTGATATTGTCGTTACTGTAAGCTTTCGCCTTATTATAACATATAAAACATATGATGACAAGCTATGCGGAGAAAAGCTGCTATCGACAGTTATTACCTGCTTCAATTTTTCCTACACTTTTCCTACAGTAAGACACATTTTTCTGCAAAGGAATTACACGGCAAATCTGCTCAAATTCTCGAAAAATAGGTGCAAAACAGGATTATATCAAAACATAGAAAACTGCCGAAAATCCGTCAACATAGGCTTGCGGTCCCGAAGATCGTGGAGCATACAAAATTAAAGTTATAATGTGATGGCCACCCAATGGCGGCCATTCGTTTTTAAGAGCGTACAAAAAAGCTCTCACAAACGAAAACTGTGAGAGCCTTATTGTTTTATTCAGATAAACACATTAACGTGTATATCACGCCAGCTTAGTATCCTACGCTTTGTGGACTTCGCGTAAAGGTATTCTTTAGCATCGTCCAAATTCAACGTAAAATAGCCAATCTGAGTATATTTCCGAATTACTTCTTTTCGCTTATTGCAGCCTGTACTGCGGATAGGGTGGCAATCACAATTTAATCGATAAACGGCTATATTTAGCCGTAAATATGATGCTGTAAAAGTCCTCCATTGTCAGCTGTTATAATTGCATAGAACAAAATCAGGAACGTAAAAGAGAGGCAGCCATTACGGCTGCCTTAAATATTGTCATTTGCCTATTATCTTTAATATCTCCGCAGACTTAAGAGTTTTACCGGATGAAACGAGTTTCTCATTGACAACGAGCGCAGGCATTGACATAGCACCGTACTCCATTATCTTCTGCAAGTCAGTGACATACTCGACCTCGATGCCCATACCCTCAACTGCTTTGACAGTGTTATCGTAGAGCTGATGACAGGCTTTACAGCCCGAACCGAGCACCTTAATACAGCAGATACCATCAACAGACTCACCGCAGCAAGTCGAGGTTATTTCGCTTGCAGTCTGCTCTCCGCCGCAACAGCAGCAAGAAGTTTCCGCTTTCTTTTCTTCCTTTTTCTTACCAAACAATGCCATGACAAATCCCTCCTAAATAATATAATTTTGAATGATATTGAAGAAGTATCCCACAAGGATAATTCCGACCGTACATATAGCGATGAAAATGCCTAACAGCTTGGGCTTTATCGCTTTTTTCAACATTATCATTGACGGGAGCGAAAGCGTAATTACGCCCATCATAAATGCGAGAACTACGCCGAGCTTTGCCCCCTTAGCGACCAGCGCTTCAGCAATGGGGATACAGCCGAATATATCGGCGTACATCGGTATGCCGCAAATTGCAGCTATGATAACTCCGAAGGGATTTCCGGTTCCAAGAACGTTTACTACCCATTCCTCCGGTATCCAGTTGTGAATAATGGCTCCAATTCCAACTCCGACTATGATATAGGGCAAAACTTTCTTTGTCGTTTCAGCTACTTGCTTCCAGGCGTATCTCATTCTATCACGCTTTGTGAGTTCATTCTGCGGAGTGTCAATGCTCCTGCCGTTTCGGATGAATTCCTCCACCTGATCTTCAAGGTGCAGCTTTTCGATAAGCGTACCGCCTGTGACTGCAATAACAAGTCCCACTATCACATATATTACAGCGACCTTCCAGCCGAATATACTCATCAGCAGAACGAGCGAGCCTAAGTCAACCATTGGCGATGAAATAAGGAATGAAAATGTCACTCCCAAAGGAAGTCCTGCACTTGTAAAGCCCATAAACAGTGGTATGGACGAGCATGAGCAGAAAGGCGTGACAGTGCCGAGCAAAGCCGCGATACAATTTGCGCCGATACCGTGGAACCTGCCAAGTATCTTTTTCGTTCTTTCTGGTGGAAAATAGCTCTGTATATAGGTTATCACAAATATCAGCACGCCCAGCAGAACCATTATTTTTATCATGTCATAGATGAAGAATTGCAGACTGCCGCCCAGCTTGCCGCTCGTATCAAGACCGCAGGCGTTCAGCAAAGAGCCGATAAGCCTGTTCAGCCATTTCATGCCGAATATCTCATCCTGGATAAAGTCCCACACTATTCTTCATCGCCTCCGAGGATTTTGGTCAGTATCTCTGCTGCCGTCCTGACCATTTTCGGACAGAGCGTTCTGAATAGTCCGTTTGACCTTGCTTTGTTCCTGTCTTCCTCATTCCTGAGGTCGCAGCCAAGAAGGTCACGACAGATATACGAGCCCTTACGCTTCTCGAATTCGTCAAGGAACTTAACTGCCATAGCACGGCCTTTGGCGCGGCTCGCTGTATCATTGAGGTCGAACTGTCCGTACTTCATTCCAAGAACCATGAGTGCTCCTGTACAAGCGCCGCAGACTTCTCCCTTGCACATTCCTCCGCCGAAACAGGCACCTATCTGGAATGCCTGTTTTTCGGTAATGCCGAACTCCTCCGCAAACGCAGCAAATACCGCCTGCGAACACATATAGCCATTTTCATAATACTGTACTGCTTTTGAAACATTATCCATTTTCTTTTTCTCCGATAGTTATATTTAGATATATCAATTTGATGATACTATTTTAAGCCGTATGGTCATACGGCTTATTTATCACAACAATTACACTCGTTTTCAGTTACTGCCGTGATCTCTTTCAGGCAGTCCATAGCGATCTTAGCACCTTCCTGCGAGATAGAGTAGTGCATCCACTTGCCCTCTTTTCTGCCGACCACAAGTCCGCTGTCGCAGAGCACCTTCATATGGTGAGAGAGTGTCGGTTGACTCAGGTGAAGCTCCTCAAGGAGATGACAGGCGCATAGTTCGCCGTTTTGCAGGATTCTGAATATCTGAACTCTGTTTTCATCACACAGGGCTTTGAATATCACTGTGATCTGCTTGTTGGAAAGCTCCACGTTCTCACCTCACATTGAAGATTTTCTATATTATAGCATACACATTGAGATTTGTCAATGTGTAACTGAAAATTTTTCTAATACTTTCTAAGCAAAAGAGAAGTCTTGTTGTTGAGAGTTTCTCCTTAATAATAATGATAAGACTATTCTTCCAACAGATTATAGATACCGTCCTCTGAGAGAACGCCGTATTTCATGTCTTTCGGGAGCAGTCCGGCTTCATCGGCTGCATAGTCTCGTTTCCACGCAGAGCTGCTATAATAGTCGGATAAAGCTTTCAAAAGTTCAGGAGAACCGTTTTCTGTCTCCTACATTATTTTTTCATAATGGGCTATACGTTTTATCTGCTCTTGTACAGATTCCGGTGTGGAAGGCAGTATTTTCTCAAATCGGAACATTTCAAATAATTCGCCGTCTTTATCATCCGGCGCACAATGATGCTCATTGAAATACTCGACGATATGGAATCCGCAGCGGTTCACATAGAAATGGATATTGCGCTTTTCAAAATAAGGCGTAACAGTTCCCCAGACTGTGACCTCCGGATGCATAGCTTCGATCTCACACCACGTTGCGTATCCTATGCCTTTGCTGTGAACGGCAGGCGAAACAAACAGCAATTCCAGCTCGCCCTGATCGAATTCGGTCTTTATAATAACGCCACCGACGGGTTTGTTATCCTGCATGATACGGTAGGCAGCACCTTCATCAATTACATGAGAAATAGTATCATGTGAGATTATCTCGCCGTCTTTTGTTAAAGCTCCGCTGAACAGCACACCGAGACTGACATACTGAACGTTGTCCATGATTTTTACGGGGGCGGCTTATAATTTACCTTTGCACAGGTCGGGACAATTAGTTCCGGCCTGTGCTTTTTACTATCGCTGGGATATATTGGTTGGCGATTACTTTGAATTGTTTCTTTTTATGCATGGTTTGTTATTTGTTTTATTTTTCGATGAAGTTTGCAATAAGCGTGGGATGAGTTTGTGGTATGACAAAATATCTGAGTTTATATTGAAAAACATTGTGGAATATGGTATAATATAGGTGATAAAACATAAAGAGTGTTATGCTATTTGTATTTATTTAAGAAAGCAATATGGAAGAATTTGATTTGTATACCGGAAAATTTACATATAAAGGAAGAGAGTTTTCTCATGTCTTTGACAGGGAAGAAATGCGACTAATTCTGTTTATGTTACGGATTACCGAAGCAGCGAAACACTGCAAAGGAGGTATAATATGGAATTATCCCATCTGAAGAAAATAGCATGGATCGTCAATATAGCCATTTTTTTAATGGTATTCGGACACATGATATTCTTCTGGTATATTGATGTCCCTTTTCTTGTAGCATTCAGTATTCCTGATGCCTGTGTCTATATTATCGGTTTTGTCCTGATACATTATGACAAGCTGAATATATATGTCTGGCTTGTATACTGCTGGATCACCCTATATACTTGTGTGACGACCATATGTATCGGCATCGGATATGGCTTTCACCTGTACTGTTTTTCAATAGTGCCTATTATTTTTGTAACTGAATACATAGCATACAAACAAAAACGACGGAGTATGAAGGCGCTTCCCGTAAGTCTTATCATTACTGCCTTTTATATCATTTATACGAGCTATGGATCCGGTCACGGTCCTGTCTTTGAACGCAGCGGCAAGCAAACAGCATTTTTCTGGAGCCTAAATGCACTGGTCGTTTTTAGCTTTCTGATTGCCTTTATCAGTTATCTTATCAGGCTTATTATACACTCGGAAGATGAACTGAAGCGGGCTGCCCAGATCGATCAGCTCACTAAACTATACAATCGTCATTATATGTTCGACAGGCTCACAGAGATAACCAATGCTGACAAGCAATGTATTCTTGCAATAGCGGATATAGATGACTTCAAGGGTGTCAATGATGTTCATGGGCATAATGCAGGCGACGAGGTCTTAAAATGTTTATCAGAACGGCTTGTCAGAGAATGTCCCAATTGTGACATATCACGCTGGGGCGGGGAGGAGTTCCTTATCATCTCCTATGCCCCCTATAACGAGGCCATCGCAATGCTTGAGGAGCTGAGGAAAAATATTGAAGCATCCACCGTCAGATTTGCCGGAAAAGAGATCAGAGTGACGATCACTGTGGGGATAGTCTCCCGAAATCCGGGGCAGGATACGAATGAATTGATAGAGAAAGCCGACAACAGATTGTATTATGGTAAAAACAATGGAAAAAACTGCATTGTCTGCGATCCCGAACCGTGAAGAACAGCAGCCACAGGTGCCCGATAGAGCAATCAGATAAATTTACGCTTTACAACAGTTGACGCTTTTTATATGTCCGGAGAAAAGGCGTCAGTTCCGAGCATTTTCAATAAGTTTATAAGCTGATACAAAAGGCTTCCGGTCACAACACCAAACGCTGTGAGGCCGAGAAATTGGTATTCCTTCCTCACTCCGACTTTGAAAGACTGAAAGTAAACTCATACCGGGAGCATGAGGCGATAACTGCTGCCGTGGACCTTATGTACGAGGACAAATATT
Organism: Ruminococcus flavefaciens; assembly: GCF_900119075.1. Lineage (GTDB taxonomy): Bacteria > Bacillota > Clostridia > Oscillospirales > Ruminococcaceae > Ruminococcus > Ruminococcus flavefaciens_Q. The sequence goes on along the minus strand of NZ_FPIP01000008.1, from coordinate 7,250 downwards.
CCTAATAGAGAAGAACGAAGTATTCTTGCTAAATACGAATCCGATACTGATATAGTCTGTATCACCTTGTTTTCCGAATTCTTTCATAAAGTCTGCGTTCCACAAGGCTCCTACTTTCGGAGGAGCTTACTTCTTATGTATTTACATTATACTGGTAATATGATATAATAGGCTACAAGAAACGAAAAGGGGCTTACAACGTTCATTTTCCAGTACAGGGATGAGCTTCCCGGAGAACAGGGTAAAACCATTGATCTTCCAGCTCTTGAAGCAGAGCTGAGAAAAATCAAGGGTATTGGTGGTAAGCGCCTTGAGGAGATAATGACTGTTGTCGAGAAATTTTTGGATGTGTAAGATTATGAAAAGACGAAAAAGAGAATTACTCCCTCAAACCGAACAGTTAAAGCACGATCCTATTGAAGATAATGAATATTTCCGTACTATTATAGACCGAGTAAGAATAGAAGCTGAATCTTTAGTAGAACCAGATATCAGGCTTGGTAGATCTTTGATTGTTGATATGGAGATAAAACGAATATTAAAGGAAAAACATAATATTGATTGGAAAACACCTGAAGAAATGAATCCTAATTGGGATTTGTTATAGTTCATAGAACATTCAGTACGGCGATGAGTTGTTCGACAATCTTGAAAGACGAAGGAGGATTTTATGAGTGATACAATCCGTAAAACTGTGTCTGAACAAACAATTCCCTGTATATGTGGGAAGGGAAAAATAATACACAGAAAAGTAGAAGTTTTTAATCCGAGCTCAACGTGGGGAACATATGACGATGAGTATATAGTTAACTGTACCGATTGTAAAGAAAATGGCTACATCATTACTTTTGACCGTGAATCTCATGAACGGTTTCTTATGAAAAAAGTCATGAAGATTGATATATAATAATTCGGATTTACATTAGTAATTAACTTTGATGTTTTCTTTTTTATGATTACAGCCCCATCACGGGCGGTTTTATTTTATCTTGACTTTTCAAATCTTATATGATATACTAATAGCAGAACATATATTCTGTTTACGCTTTGAGGTGAGTTGCATGTGTATGTCTCTGAGAATAGAACCAAAGGAAATGGCTGAGGTTCTCATAAAAGTGAGAAAAATGTCCTTAGCACAGGAGATGTCAATTAAGCTTGGAAAGAGTCTTATCATGGCTGGTGACTTATATCCAGCAGACATTGCACCTGTCCTTGCACCGAACAAATACGGGAACATGGCTATATTTCCAATGACATGGGGATTTACGCATAAGGCTGCACCTAAGCCTCTTGCCAACTGCCGCGTGGAGACCGCAAATAGTAAGCCTCTGTGGAAAGATTCATGGTACAGGAGAAGGTGTGTTATTCCTGCATCATGGTATTATGAATGGGGATATCCAGTATATGAGGACGATAGCCGTAGCATGATCGAGCATCGCAATACTAAGAAGATTAAGTTTGCCATACAGACCGAAGGCTCAGACATAGATCTCCTACGTTCAGATGTTTGAGAAATACGGGAATAAAATTAGCGGCATTTGCAGTTGACTGCTTCCTTGACAAATATGCAAAGTCATGTTATACTAACAGTAAGTTTTTTAACATGAAAGGATGATTATTATGTCTCTGGAATCACAGGTAGGACCGAACGAGCACATTCTCTGGTCTGGAACAAAAAACAAAAAAGTTTCTGTTATGGAAGCAATTTTTAATCCGCTGCTGCCGTTTGCATTGATTTGGGGATTAATTGATTTGGGATTTATCTTCATGGCGACAGGTGCTTCACATTCTCATTCATCAGCCAGTGCAGAAAAAAGCTTCTTGGGATTCCTTATTCCATTTTTTCTGCTTCATCTGATGCCTGTCTGGCTGTATCTTGGAGGTGTGCTGACTTCTGCTGCGAGAGCGAAAAATACATACTACTGCGTTACCGATCAGGCAGTTTATATTCAGCACGGTATTTTCAATACCACCACCGAGCGCATTACCTATCAGCAAGTTATCTCAATTGGTACACACCAATCTTTTTTTGACAAACGCTTATTAACGGGCGATGTTGTTCTGAAACTTGACGAGATCGTATATGCCGGCAAGCAGCGTACACCGCATCAGCGCGATATCAAGATCGAAAATATTTCGGATTACGAAAATCTTTATCAGACAATCATGCAGTATCAGCCGTCTTTTGCTACTGGCATGCCCGGAAATGCCCCGAGGGATATGCGTTCGTATATGCAGCAGTATAGTAATTCGCCTTATGATAATTCACCTTATGACAATGAGAACAATGACAGGCGATGGTGATTTGAAAGATCCAATCACATCCTGTAATATGTTAATTATAAATCAAAAGCGCCCTTTTGCATAGGGCGCCTTTTTAATGAGAATGTCTGACGTCATGGCCTTTTTCTGCCGTCCAGATACCGAGAGCATTTGCTACAACCCCTTGGATACAGTTGCTGCTGAAGGCAGCACCTATGACAACGTCAACATCTGTGCTTTGCGCTCTTATAACAGCGAAGATTATACTGTTTTCAGCGCGGCTGAAAACTCCTTTTCGTGTTATTTTTCCTACATTTTTTAGATCTTTCTGCAAAGGAAATACCTGTAAAATCAGTTTTTATTCCTGAAAAACAGGATTCTATAAAAAAATGCCGAAAATCCGTCAGCGTCTGATCGTGTTCCCGAAGATCGTGGGTTCAAATCCCATCTTCCACCCTCATAAAACAGGCACTTCTTATAATTAAGCAGTGCTTTTTTCGTTGTTTTTCTAATATAAATGTCCCCGCGATTGCGGGGATTCTCCATATCATTTTTCATAAGTTGTTGATCTATAATGGTACTAATGAAAATCAGAATTTGTCAATCTAATTCTTTTTGGTAGTAAGCAAACTCATTATCTCGTTTCACTTCACAATAACCCAGCTTTGTGTAAAAAGCATTTGTTCTTACATTCCAAAGAGGTGTATCAAGTTTAATTTTCTTTATACCAGGATAGATGTGAGGACTCGTTATTTGTTATTCACATATACCTCGCTTTATAACGTGACTAATCCCCTGTCGACACCTGATAAAAATGCGCTCTCACTATGGAGAGCGCATCTTTATATTCATTACTTTGAAGTAATCAGTTTTTCCGTCACTGAAACAACAAAAGCTTTCTCATCATAACCATGTCAAACATGTCTGTTATGCCGTCCTCGCACAGGTCTCCTGCCTGCCAGTCTGCAAGCTGAGCTCCCGGCTTTGCCAGAAGCCAGTTCTGCATCACAACAAGGTCTGCAACGTTAAACTGCTTGTCAGCATTGACATCGCCGCGTATACCTTCCTCTTCGGGCTCTTCCCTGCCGCTGTAGCTTACAGCAGGCTCATCGGCAGCACTGCTGCTTAACTGAATATAGTCCACAGCGCCTTTGAAGCTCTTTCCGATAACTGCGCGGTCATCGGCAGAAGCACTCATAACCGACTGCATATCCATGGTAAGCGTGCTGCTTGCCGCCTCCCTGTCGTTTATCAGCAGGCTGCCTTTGCCGTTGATGATACGGACAGTGACCTTGCTCCACTCTCCCTTTGAAAGAGGAGCAGAAGCCGTTAGTTTTTCGGTGATTTTTCCGTCTGTGAGAATAAGCTCCGCAGTTCCTTTTTCATTGCACGGAGTAAGTGAAACGCATGCTTTATCATCACCAAAGTGAAGTATCTCCTGACCATTGCCTCCGCCCTTCCAGAGAACTCCTATACTCAGCTGAATATCTCTGGTCTGAAGCAGTGACGTATCAAGAAGCAGACAGTCCTCACTGCCGCTGAAGCTCATAACACCCTTGGCTGAGGTACGCTCCGAAGCCCACTCTGCACCAAGCCGACGGGCATATGTGGCGGTATATTCATCCTTTGCCCAGTACTGAGAAGCTTCTCCGAAGTCATAGCCTGCGATGTAGTTCTTAGGCGCTGAATGCTGACCGGAGTCGTCAAGCCAGCCGAAGTTCACACCGCCGCTGACCGCCTTATCGTTGCTGTAGTCGCCGTCGAGAATCGCACTTCCCGTATATGCCGAGCTGCCGTAAAGATAAGCCATTCCCTTTGCTGCTGCGTTATCGGACAGCTTTACCGCATCGGCAATATATGCCTTTTGCAGTACCTTTGCATTATCCGAAACGGAGCATGCGCCTGTAACAACGGCACTGCCGCTTACTGCAGCATTTCCGCTTATGCTGATACTTCCCTGTTTCCAGCCGTTATCGTAGTACCAGCCACCTCCGTCAACTACCGCATGACCGCTGATAACTGCGTTATCCTGTGCAGTTACGCTGTTTGCCACAACTGCATGATCCTCAACGCGGACGTTTCCGGAGAGCTTTGCATTTCCAAGCACCATAGCGTCAGATCCAACATATACCGAATCAGCCACCTTTGCACTGTCAGCTACCCAGCCGCCGCCGTTAGAATGAATATGTCCCTTGCCCTTGTAATAGCCGCCGCTTTGACGGACATCGGCGCCGCCGAGCTTCACCTCATATGGATAGCGCCTGCGCTCAGTGCCATCTCTGTACGGCGAGTCCTTTTCCTTGTGGAAGGCATTTACTCTCACCAATTTTGCGGGCATAGCAGTAACTGTAAGGTACGCAGATACAGCCCCCTTTGCAGATACGCTCGCCTTTTGTCCGCTTTCAAAAAGCTCTGAATAGCTCTCCTTTCCATTTGCGTCAACGGTAACGATACAAGCCTTCCAGCCTGCATTGCTGTCATTTGAGATACCGCGGAGTTCTGCTGAAACAGTATCACCTGTGATATTCAGCGGTATAATATTGATACCGCCCTGCATGGGAGCTTCCTCCTGAGGCACCTGAAGCCAGCCACTGCCGTAGTCCTGCAAAACGGTGTAGTACAGATTCCAGAAAAATGGAGACTCTGCCAGCTTCTTGTGAAATTCCGCATTGTAAGCCTCTTTTGCGCCGAAATCAAAGGTCGCCATTCGCTTTGCATAGTTTCCGAAGATAGTCTGAGCATCTGAACCGAAAAGCCTTGTGATAGTATCGAATGGGTATTCATCGGGCTTTGCTTCGGAGATGATACGCTTTACAGCCTTTACTCCGAGCCCATCAATATTATCGGGATTGTAGGAGAGGTAAACCAGAAACGGCCATACTTCATAGTAGTTCCTGCCGTGGGGAATGGTGAGGCTGAGATTGCGGAGATATGGCTCGAACCAGCAGGTCCTGACATCACCGCTGTAATAATCGCTCCCTATGTACATCTCACGGAACCAGTTGGCAAGAGACTCCCACCACGCTCCGGTTATCTCCTGATCAACCCATGCCTTCTGCTGCATAGTCACAACATGACCAAATTCATGGGCGATGGTAAGCTCGTCCAGCATTGCGTCGGGACTGATTATCTCAATGCCGTATCCGTCCTCTGAGCTCATAAACGCCCAGCCCTCAGGATATTTGTCCAGCCCCGTATTTGTCAGATAGACGTTGGTCTTATACTTCTGAGAGCTCTTTCCATAGATGTCAACGTTCATATTCTCCATGCCCAGATACTCGCCGTAGCACTTCCACAGCTGCTCATAGTTGGCGAGATTGCGCTTAAGAAAAGCCTCGTTGACCTGCCCGGTGATGTCATTGTTGCCGTAGAAGATGACAAAATGCTCCGACTCAGCATAATTGGCTGTCTGGCAATAGCCCCACTTGTCGCGTATCTTGTACTCCTCCGCAGCAGCAGTGTGCGGTACACAGCTCAGCATTGAGGCTTCCACAGCCACTGACACCAGTAAAGATGTGAGCTTTTTCATTGTATCCCTCCTTGATATGATTTTCCGTTCAACGTTTTCTTCATTATGCCATATAAGCGAAGCGTATATGGTTTAATCGCCCGATTGCAGAGAGCAAATCTCTGATTTGCATTCATTATATCTTATAAAGTTATTATACCATATAATCCTGAAAATATCAAACCGAAAATGAACTATGTTTAAGTTGATCCGCCATGCCCTGCGTCAAGGACGATTATCGGCTTCTCGTTGTCAAGGCCTGTCAGTGCTGTCGGCAGAGCACCATTTTCGGTTCTTTCTGCAATACGCGAAGCTCCGTACAGAGTGAACAGCGCACAGCCGCACAAAAGTGCTCCGCTGACTATCTTTCTGTGTGTTTTTCTCATATCTTGGTCTCCTTTTTTCGATATTTGGTCAGTGAATTATATGAGAAAATCACACTATATATGCCAAAACTCCGACCAACCGGTCGGAGTTTTAAATATTAAGTCAAAGAAGGAATAAGTCCTAAAAGATACTGCTGTATACGAAGAGCGTCCATTCCGGTAAGTCCATCGCCGTCAGAATCGGCATATTTGAAACCGTCTGAGGTAATATGCTTTGGATCTGTACCATCCACACCGTATTTGTTCGGATTTGCAAGTGCCTGCATTATCAATACAACGTCTGACATATCAAACTGTCCGTCATCACTTTATAGCCACCTTTGGCATTGACCTCACCTTCTTGTTTCAATAGTTTTTTCTCTTCACCTGACGGTTTACGAGTTTCTCTATCTTCTCTGTGACAGCTTTCCGCAAATGTTCAACATCTGCCGATCTGAAGCTGTTTTTCGTATGTATGGTTTCCTTCATGGTACTCCCTCCTTCCTTGAATTTTATGCAGTCAAGGAGTATCATATAACCTTTGACCTGCGCCATTATGGAGACAAGCTTCAATGAAATAAAAATTATTAGGACGGCTTTACGCCGTCCTTTCTTTGAAAAATTACATTTGTGATTATTTAAATGCTTTTTTTCTTTTCAAAACATTGAAAGTCCCCCCAAAAATGTGATAAAATATTTTTTTAGAAAAAATGTCCTACTTGATATCACAAGTACGAGTGTATATAATGAAAGCGATCGCTGAACTGAATAGGAGGAATACATATGACAGATCAGGAGTTCAAGAAATACATGGAACGATCTCCGGAAGAGTGCATGAGAGTAGTTTTTGATGAATACTGCAATTATGTATACGTAATAGCTGCAACTAAACTAAAAAACTGCGGTACTACGGAAGATATAGAGGAATGTGTGAGTGATGTTTTTACTGAGGTATTCAAAAGGATAAATTATATTGGTGAGCGCGATGGCGACCTGAAAGGATTTATCGGAGTTATCGCCAAACGCAAAGCAATAGATATGTACAGAAAACTTAGTGTAAAAGCTGATAGGACCATATCTACTGATGATGAAGGATTCATAGAAATATCGTCCGG
>NZ_FPIP01000014.1 GCF_900119075.1 Ruminococcus flavefaciens | reverse complement strand
GCAACCGGCACGATCGGAGCAAGTGACAATGGTACAGGCATCTACCTGAGACCATATATCCAGATCGGTGAAAACTATGTTTACGGTGATCAGGTGTTTGTGAAGAACAGTGAACTCTGATTTATCGAAAAATACATATTTTTTGATATTTTTTATAAGGAGGATACTATTATGGCAAGCAATTTAAGTCATGGAATGAAGCGTGTATTATCTGGCATTATGGCGCTTCTGATCGTAGCAGGCGGCTCAGGTCTCTCTGCGAACGTGAGGGGAGGTGGATTGTTTGCCCGTAGTGCGATAACAGCAAATGCAGAGACATATTCAAGCCATGTGATGGAACTGCAGGTAGGCGACATTCTTGAACCCGGCGCAATGTATGATGCAAATGGCAAAACCATTATCCTTCAGGCGGGTGGCTATTGTACCGGAGGAGGACAAGGAGACAATGTGACATATACGCAGGGAACACAAGATGTAATCCCCGAAAACTTGATGATGCTTAGAGTATCAAGTGAAAATGATACTCTTGGTGCTATCGGCGATATGCCGAACAGTTACTACCCCTATGCCAATGGAGCAAAGGTCGATGCGTGGCAGGTCGTTTCTGTGCAGAGCGATGGAGATGGACCGGAGAGTAACCAAACGATCACTCTGACAGGCTATGCAGAAACACAAAGCGACAATCTCTTTACATCTGCGGTCTACTATCGCCAATACAACAGCTCCGGCGAATTGCAGGATAATGGGACGCTTGCCGAAAATGCAGGTATTCTGATCGAAAGCGATACCAAGAAATGGGCTGACGGCAACACCTATGTTGCCAGCGGCACAGTCACTATCGACTCCCGTGTCAAGGTCACAGGTACAGTAAATCTGATATTGTTAGACGGTGCAAGTCTTACCATTAATGGCGGTATATCCGTAGCTCAAAGCGCACCATATGATGAAAACGCAGGTACGCTGAACATCTTCGCCGGCAGCACAACAAGTGGAACAATAACCGACAGCGGCTCGCTGACTGCTACAGGAAGCGACTGGAACGCTGGTATTGGCTGTAGTAGTTCTGACTTTAGCAGTGGAAATGTTAATATCCATGGCGGTACAATTACAGCTACAGGTGGCAAGAAATGTGCGGGAATCGGCGGCACTGTGAATATCTATGACGGTACTGTTACTGCTAACGGCGGTGATGACGGTGCAGGCATCGGAGGTAACTATAATCATGACGGTAACACAGTAAACATTTATGGCGGTACAGTTAATGCTGCCGGTGGTGAAAATGGAGCCGGAATCGGCGGCGGTCAGTGTGGAGATGGCGGAACGGTCAACATTCTTGGCGGCACAGTTATTGCTACAGCCGGTGATAAATCAGAATGGGATGACAATGCAAAAATTGGAGTCGGAATCGGCGGCGGCGGTTATTATGATGATATGACCTCAAACGGCACCCTTACCGTTGCCGATAATGCCACAGTATACACCTCTACCGATAATGATACTTGGACTGATACAACAAATAGTCTTGATACACGAACAAGGTATATGAGGGTGGAGCCTGCTGCGGCTGTCACCTACACTTACTATCCTGCTGTTGCCGCTACTTGTACGGACGCAGGAAATATTGAGTATTACTTAGGCTCGGATAACAAATATTATTCCAATGATCAGGGTACGCTTCTGGCCGACCAGAGTGGTGATAATGTTGTTGATGAAAATGACGTAGTTATAGCAGCAACGGGACATAGCTATGGCACTCCCACTTATTCGTGGACAGAGGAAAGTGGCGTATGGAAGTGTACAGCAACCCGTACCTGCGCCAATAACGCAAGCCACGTTGAGACTGAAACCGTTGATGGAATCTATGCGGAAGTAACACCTGCAACTGTGAATACGGTAGGTACGGGCAGGTGGACGGCGACATTTACAAATAATGCCTTTACAGCTCAGACTAAGGATGTTGAGATTGCAAAGCTTGTTCCTGAAAAGCATGATGCAGTTGCTCCGACCTGCACAGCCGCAGGAAATATCGAGTATTATATCTACGACGGTTATTATTACACTAAGAGCGACGGTATTTTTATCCCATTAACTGACCGAAACGACGACGGTGAAGTTAGTGCAGATGATGTTGTGATTCCTGCATTAGGTCACGAATTCACATATCAAGCAAGCGATAATGTTCTGACTGCAACTTGCACTCATAACTGCGATGAATATGGAGAGGGCGTTCAGCTTACTATTGCTCCCCTTGACGACCTTACCTACAACGGAAGTGCAAAGGGCGCTGCTCTTAGCGGACTTGAAGCATTTAATACTGTAACTGGTTTGAGCGTTTTCGCGGAGAATATCGTATATGAACAGCTGATAGATGAAGAGTATCAGGATATAAACTACATACCTGCAAATGCAGGCTCATACAGGGCAAGCCTGATTGTTGAGGGACAGACGATTTCCGTAACATATTATATCGCAAAGGCAGACCTTGTTGAAAATACAAACTATACTGTTCCGACCGATCTTACAGCTACCTATGGACAGACGCTTGCTGATGTTGAGCTTCCTGAGCGCTGGGCGTGGGATGACGCACTTGATACTCTTGTCGGAGACGTAGGAGAGCATACTTTCAGTGCGACCTTTACGCCAGAAGACGATAGCAATTACAACACCGTTACCATAGAAGTAACAGTCACAGTTGGCAAGGCTGATCCGGACTACACGATCCCGTCAGAGCTTACAGCTATTTACGGACAGACACTGGAAGATGTTGAGCTTCCTGCTGGCTGGGCTTGGGACGATAATACACAGAGTGTCGGAAATGCTGGCACCAATGTCTTTAAAGCTACGTTTACTCCAAATGATACTGCTAACTACAATACTGTTGAGAATATAGATGTAAATTTGACAGTCAATAAAGCGGCTTCTTCCTGCACAGTACCAGTAGCAAAGTCTGCTTTGGTCTATTCTGGTGATCCACAGGCACTCGTTTTCGCAAGTACACCAACCGGCGGAACGATGCGGTATAGCCTTGACGGTGTGAATTGGTCAACTGATATCCCAACAGGTATCAATGCAGGTGATTATACCGTTTATTACAAGGTCGTTGGCGATGATAACCATAATGATACAGTTGAAGCTTCAGTGCCAGTATCTATTGCAAAGGCAACTAATCCATTGACTGTATTGATCAGCGACTGGACATACGGCGATACTGCAAATAGTCCTTCTGTTATGGGCGCTTACACAACCGGCGTGACATATCAGTATGCTGTTAAGGGTACTGACGCATGGAGCAATGATGTTCCCACTGACGCCAAAACATATACCGTAAAAGCAACGGTTGCAGAGAGTGCGAATTACTTAGAGGACACAGCTACTTGTGATTTCGTCATTGAAGCCAAGTCCCTTGCAAATGCGATCATTCTTCTTGACAAGACTAACTTTGCTGTTGAAGATAGTCCCTACAAACCCAATGTGCGCTTTGTTATCCTCGACGGTAAGATACTTGAAGCGAATACCGATTACACTGTATCATACGAGAATTACGAAGATGTCAGCGAGAACACTCCGACTGTTATTATTACCGGAAAGGAAAACTACCGATTAACTGCTACCAAAGCATTCACTATTGGTACGAATCTTTCAGAAGCAGTTGTGTCTGTCAGCGGTACATACACCTACAATGGTGAAGCAAAGACTCCTAATGTTACTGTGACATATAAGGGTGTTGAAGTTGACAGCGATAACTATACAATCGCATACTCGAATAATACTAACTCAGGAACGGCGACAGTGACGATCATCGGTGTAAATTCAAACGGCTATACTGGTTCGGCTTCTACAGAATTTACAATTGAAAAAGCAGCGCTTGATGCAGTAGCAGTGAATGGCACATTCAGCTACACCGGCGAAGGGATCTCTCCGACAGATGTGGTCGTCACCCTTGCTGGTGGTGCAGAAGTTGATTCGGCTAATTATGATGTCACTTTTAGAAACAACGTGAATGCAGGCACTGCACTTGTGATCGTAACAGCAAAGAAAGGAACGAACTACACAGGTACAGCAGACGGAACATTTGTCATAGATCACGCTTACACAGCAGTAGCCGAGGTCA
>NZ_FPIP01000010.1 GCF_900119075.1 Ruminococcus flavefaciens | reverse complement strand
TGGCAATAAATAAGTGCGAGGTAGCTTGCGGAGGCAGCTTCACAGGAGAATACTACGGAAGACTGTTTATGAATGAAGCAGAATCCGTGCTGAGAGTTAAGGGCAACTATACATTTGGTTCAAGTTACAATTCAACAGGAATCAATAACGGAACTATATATATAGGCGGAAACTGCACCATTAATGTAAACCAATTTATAGCTGCAGATGCAAATACAGTAGTATTTGACGGAGAAACAAAGCAGACAGTAACAGTAAATGCAGCAGGAGCAAGGTTCGGCAAGGTAGTATTTGATAATACCAGCAAGGAAGGCGTGGATATTACTACAGTAATATACCTGAATGAAGTCGACAACAGCAAGGGCTGCATTGTAAAGACTGTTGATAACGGAGAATTTGGTCATAAGCTGACAGCAGATGAGATCATAGATTCTGATTATCTTCTTGGAATGGGAACTCTTGACCTTAACGGACACAAGCTTACTGTAAATGGAAATCTCATACAGGCAGGAGGTAAGGTGATCCTCAACGGAGGAACACTTGATGTAAAGGGCGATTACAGAATCCAGTCAAAGACAGTTAATGATAAAAATGAAGCAACATACGGATACAGTACCGGATATCTTGTTATGACAAATGATAAGGATAAGGTGAATGTAGACGGCAATTTCATAACATCATCAAATCAGGATCACAGCAAATGCCTTACAGCAGGTGAATTCAGTGTCAAGGGTGATTTCACGGTCAATGACAATGGTTATTATAACTTCATTGCATCGGGTGCGAATAAGATTATTTTCTGCGGCGATCAGGAACAGAAGGTGAATTTCAATCATAGCAATGTTGTTCTTCAGAATGTGGAATTTGCCAATAAAAAGAATATTTCCATAAATGGTAATACTGCAAGAGTTGATGGTACGTTGAAGGATTCAACATATCATATGAGCGGTTCAGCTTATTTAAGGATCAGCAGATGGTCACAGATAGGCGGTGACAAGTTTACCGGAAACATTGATATGTACGGAGGTTCAGAGGCGGATTATAAGCTTCAGAATGATATCTATCTTGGTAATCTTTCTGTAAGTTATATGGATCTTAATGGCTTCAGAGCAAATGTCAGAAACATTACAGTTAATAATCGTCTGACAATGTCGTCAGGCACTATGGAGTGCTCAGGTAATTTCAATGTCGGATATTACAGCGTTTTATCAATGGATAATGAGCTCGCATACCTCTGGGTAGGCGGAGATTTTGTGTATGGAAGCCAGTATTCCTCAGCAGATTATCTGAAAACAGGTACTATTGAGGTAAAGGGTGATTTCAGACAGACATCAGGAACCTTTAAGACAGGCGAAAAGTTTGTAGTCCTTTTAAGCGGCAGCTCGTTTGAGGATAGAGTAAAGTATCAGACTATCAGTTTTACAAATCCGGGAAGTTCCAAATTTGCTAATCTCAAGATAACAAAGCCTATTGGACAGTACAGATTTATAGGAAATGATTCAAAGGAAGCAAATGCTGAGCTTTTCTATGATAATCTGATAACAGACTATACTGATACAGTAGCACCGTCAGATGTTGCAAGCTTTGCTGCAACAGAAATAAAGACGACATCTATTTGTCTTGCATGGGATGAAGCTACTGATGACAACGCAGTAATGGGTTATGAGATCTACCGCGACGATGTAAGAGTCTATACAGGCGGAAACATCACAAACTTCATCGACAGCGGTCTTGCACCTGAAACTGTTTACGAATATCAGATATATGCTTTCGACGATTGCAGAAACTATTCCAAGAAGGCAGCAAAATTATCTGTTAAAACTCTTCCTGATACTGAAGCACCTACTGTACCTCAGAATATCAAGGTACAGTCAAGAACAGGTTCGTCAGTTCTCGTTACATGGAATCCATCAACTGATAATGTAAAGGTAGCTTCTTATTCTGTATATTGCAATGACAAGCTCATTGGTACTACAAATAATACAAACTACAACTTTACAAAACTCGACGCAGAACAGAAGTATTCCTTCAAGGTAACTGCTTCTGATGCTGCAAACAACACTTCCGATTTCAGTGACTCAACTGTAGGTATCCCTATGATGCCTGAGATAATTTCTGTCTCACCTGAGGACTACTCTGAGATTGGCGGAAAGACTGTAACTCTTACAGCTAAGTATGCTGATTCGGGCAACAGCACAGGCAACAGTGTAATGTTTGAATATAAGAAGAGCGGCGAGGGCGATGCTGTTTATAAGAAGATACAGCAGTTCAATTCTGCACAGGAAAGATATTCAGCAAATACACTTTGCTCAAAGTGCAAGTGGGACCTTGAAGGAATGAACGGAAACTTTGATGTCCGCGTAACACTGATAGATTCAGAAGGAAATACCAGCGTAAAGACAGTATCATATACTGTTGATACAACAGGCCCGGCAGCCCCTGAAGAATTATCGGCTGCAGGCGAAAACGGAGCAGTAGTTCTCGAATGGAAGTCATCAAAGAGTGCTAACTGCAACGGCTACAATATTTACAGAGCACCTGCTGACAGCGACAAGTTTGAGCTTGTCAAGTTTGTACAGGATGTAAAAACTGTCCGCTATGTTGACCATGGTGTAACAGAGGGCAATAAGTATATTTACAAGATAGCTGCTGTAAGCAAGTTCAATATTGAAGGCGATCCATGCAAGGCAGTAACAGTAAGCGTCAATAAGGACGAAGAACCTCCGAGAGTCGTTTCTATCACTCCTTCAAAATCAAAGGTAAACAAGTCAGCTTTAGTTCATATCAAGGCTGAGGATAATATCGGTGTTGACAGTATTGCGCTTTCATATAAGGAAGCAGAGGGTACTGAATGGAAGGATATTGAAGAAAAGAAGATAGAAGGCGATCAGGTAACCATTAAATGGGATACGACTTCTGTTCCCGATGGTGCATACCTTGTCCGTGCGATAGCTAAGGATAAGAACGGAAATGCTTCTGAGGACTTTACAAAGGCATATGTAGTTGACAATGCAGGACCTTCTCAGGTAAAGATGCTTACAGATGAATGCACATCAGCTTCATCATTTGTAAGTCTGCGCTGGGAAGATATCTCAGATGAAGATTTCGGCTATTATGTTGTAGAGTGCAAGAACGAAAAAGGCGAATTCACTGAGGCAGGAAGAACAAGTGATACTGCAGGAATGCATATCACGGATCTCATGTCAGAAACTGAATATACATTCCGTGTAGTTGCATATGATGAACTCGGCAACCGTGGTACAGCTTCCGAGACTTTTGCAATTAAAACACAGAAGGACGAGATAGCTCCTGCGATCAAAAGATTCTTACCTACTGACAGTGTATTCAGCACTAAGATCCCGCTGAGTATCAGCGCAGAGGACAACATAAAGTTAAAGTCTCTCGCGCTTTCATATTCATATGATAAGACAGATGAAAAGAAATGGACTGAGATCGCTGTTCTCGACAGCAAATCTTCGTCTAAGACAGATACATTCGGTTATGATTTTGATGTTACTAAGCTCCCTGAGGGTGAGATATTCATCAAGGCTGAAATAACTGATGCATCAGGAAATGCAGGAAATGCCTGCATTTCAACGTACAAGATAGACAGAACTGCTCCTGCTGCTGTAACAGAGCTTAAGGCTGCTGGCAGCAATGGTAACGTTCATCTTACATGGAGAGTAAGTGACGATGATATCAAGCAGTTTGAGATCTATCGTGCAGAAGAAGGCAAGTCAAAGTATTCACTTCTTACCGTATCTACTACAAAGGATTTCTATGACGTAAATGTTGAATACGGCGGAGTTTATACATATCAGGTAGCTGCAGTTGATATTGCAGGCAATAAGAGTGAGCTTTCAAACGAAGCTATCGCACAGGTAATGCCTGATACAGAAGCACCTAAGATCTACGGATTCGGCGATAAGGACGGTTCTGTCCTTCCTGTTTCACCGAAGATGTGTGTTGCGGTATCAGATAACAGCCGACTTGCTTCTGTAGCTGTTTCTTACAGAAAGAAAACTGCAGCCGATGATACATGGCTTGATATCGAAACAATTTCACTCAAGTCAAATTATGAGGTCGCTGAATTCGACTGGGATACATCAGGACTCGAAAACGGCGAGTATCAGTTAAGAGCTATTGCTGCTGATGAAGCAGGCAATATCTGCGAACCATACACAGCAACATTCACGCTTAAAAACGATCCTCCTGAAGTACCTGTTATCAGTCTTACTCAGGGCAACTTCGAGATCAGTGTAAATTGGTCTGAGAGTAAGAGCGATGATTTAAAGGGCTACAGACTCTACAGAAGAGCAGAGGGCGAAACAGAATTTACTGTTATCGGCGAAGCTAACAAACTGTCTTACACAGACAAGAATGTTGTACCGCTGAAAAAATACACTTATAAGGTCGAAGCGTGGGATAAATACGATAATCATTCTATGAGTGAAGAAAAGACCACATTTGCATATGACGAGGATGATGAAGCACCTGTAATCAATGTTTCGCCTCTGTACTATGCACTTACAGATCACGAGCTTCAGCTTGACGCTACAGATTCCACAGATAACGTACGTATAGTAAGTTTTGAGTGGGATATGGGAAACGGCGAAAAGGTTTACGGCGGAAGAACAACCTATAAGTATAATAAAGCAGGTACATACAAGGCAACTCTTACAGCAAAGGATGATGCTGAAAATTGTACAACAGCAGACATTGAAATTATAGTAACTGATCCTCAGAATACAGGAAGCATTACTATACAGGCTGTTGATGAAAAGCGCAATCCGATTCCTTATGCATGGGTATATTTAAGCTCTGCAGACGGAAAGAGCGAAAAGACTCTTAAGGCTGATTACAACGGTATGATCACAATTACCGAAAAGATCGGCAACTATAAGGTATCAGTCTATAAGGACAGCTACCTTCCTGAAAAGAAGACCATTGAGATCACAAAGACAGGCAGCAACGGAACAGTAAATGTTCAGCTTTCAAAGGGCGAGCTTGTATCGGGTAATCTTACTGTACACAGAATGTCCCTTCAGGAAATGATCGAGGCAGGCGTTGACTTTAATGATCCAAGCAATTTCCATTCATACACATTCACAGTTGAACTTACATTTGCTCAGGAGCCTATACCGACAGTGATCGAGTATGTAGGCGGAGGCGGCGGAGGCTTCGGAAGAGGCGGAGGCTTCGGCGGCTTCGGCGGCTGGGATTGTGATCTCGGTGACGGATCACACGTACACATTGAGCCTATCATTCCGAATACTCCTACTGAAGAAGAAGAGGTACTTCCGATCCTTGCATATGTAAGAACTTCAGAGACAATTTCCTTCATGAAGGAAATGTATTCAGTAGACCTTGGCGTTATCAACAATGCTACGTCAGAGTTCGTTATCAAGGACTGCAGCGCAAGGCTTAATCTTCCTTATGGACTTTCGCTTGCTGCAACTACTACAGGCAAAAACACAATAGTTCAGTCCATGGGAGATATTGCAGGACAGGAAAGCAAGTCTGTTTCATGGGCAGTAAGAGGCGACAAGAAGGGCAAGTACACTGTATCAGCTGACTTCAGCGGTACTCTTACACCTTTCAATGTTCCTGTCAATGCAACATTCAAGACTGCAAACGAGTTTGAAGTCGGTGTCGGCAGAGGTCTCCACCTATATATATATCCTGAAGAAGTAGGATATATAGGCAAGGACTATTACATTCAGTATGAGCTGAAAAATGAAGGTTCAGAGCCTTTATACAACGTAAAAACTTCGTTCGGCAAATATAAGAATCCAGGATATGAACAGGATATAACTGTTTATAATCCTGACGGAACAGTTGAAAAGCTCGATGCATCAGAGGTCAATGTTGATTCATACTACATTGAGAATGCAAACGAATGCCAGAAGATACCGATCACTTACGGCAGTCAGAGCATAGAAGTCGGCGTACTTATGCCGGGCGATGTGCTTTACGGAACTTATGAGACGGTATTCTCAGGCGAAGGCGATCCTGAAAAGGTACGCTACAGACTTATTGAGTCACTTGTAAAGGGACTGGAAGAGACAGATGTTCAGGTTACTGTGTGTCCTATTCCAAGCCATATCAACAAGTATAACATTAAGGTAAAGGTAATTCCACAGGTGTGGGCTGATCCTGTTGACATGACTACAGGAGCATTTACCGATACGGTTAGTGCACTCTCAGTACAGGGCGCATTCTCACCGCTTGATTTCAATCTGAATTACAATTCACTGGTATGTGATAAGAGGGGCACAACCGGCTACGGCTGGAATAATGACTACGAGTCCTACCTTGAATTCAAGGGCAATGCGATCGATATGCACTGGAATGCATCAAATTATGCAACATTCATAAGAAGTGATGCTGTTGTACGTACAGTAAGCGGACAGCTCATCAATAAGAGCTCTATCAAGCCTATCGGCGATCCCGGCGGATTTGCTGAATTCCTTCCTATCAGTCACGGAATGCAGGAATATCACTTCTACCGTGAGAAGGACGGAACATACACACTTGTAAAGCCTGATAAGTCAAAGTTAAGATTTGACGCTGAAGGCAGACTTACACAGATCATCTCATCACAGGATCAGACAATAAGCATTACAAGAAACGGCAATGTTACTACAGTAACTGAAGACATGAGCGGTGCAAAGCTGCAGATAACATACAGTGAAGACGGCTTAGTAACATCTGTTTCTGACGGAAAAGGCAGAACTGCATATCTCACATATGAGGACGGCAGACTCAAGACAGTTAAGAATCCTCTCGGTGAAGTTGTCACATTTGATTATGATGACAGCAACAGAGTAATTGCAGCGACAAATTCAGGCGCAAAGACTCCTTATGTCAAGAATGAATACAATGATGATAACCGCGTTGTTAAGCAGTATGATGCACTTGGCAATGTTACATCATTCAAGTATACTGACGATGATAAGAATCAACTGACAACAGTTTGCACAGACAGAAACGGAAAAAACATCGTATTCGTGTCTGACGGAATGGGAAGAGTTTCTTCTATTACAGATGCAAACGGTCACGCAACAAAGTATACCTATGACACAAGAGGAAACCTTATTGCTGAGACAAACAGCAAGGGCAATGCAAGACGCTATGAATATGACGATAAGAATCAGCTTGTAAAGACATATGACTATGACGGCAATGTCACAACAATGACATATGACAGCAAGGGAAATGTTACAAGCGTAAAGGGCCCTGACGGCGAGCTGAATAAGTATGTATACAATCCTCACAACCTGCTTGCATCATCAGTTGAAAACTCAGGTGCAGCACGTTCGTATACATATAATGAAGCAGGTCAGATGCTTACCGAAACAGTTGAAGGTCTGGGAACCACAACATATGGTTATACAAACGGCAGGATCACATCAATAACCGATCCTCTTGGAAACAAGAAGCTCATAACATATGACGAATTCGGAAATCTCAGAACCGAAACAGACCGTGACGGAAACAAGACAGTTTATACCTATGACGCACTGGGACGTTCTACAGGCGTTTCAAATTCAGACGGAACAGTAAGCTATACATATGATGCAATGGGCAATAAGACATCTGTTACAGATGCTAAGGGCAATGTTACACATATGTATTATGACGGAAATAATCAGATAATCAAAACAGTTGACGCAAATAAAGCTGCAACACTCTTTGAGTATGATAAGGAAGGCAGACTCCTCAAGACAACATATGCTGACGGAACAACTGAAGTCAATACATATGATCCTGCAGGAAAGCTCCTTACAACAAAAAATGCAAATGATGAGCTCGTTGAGTACACTTACGATGAAACTGATCTTTTGGTTTCAGAGACAGCTGTAGGCGGCGACGAAAAGCATACAGTATCATATACATATTATCCTGACGGAAAGGTGAAAACGATCACTTATCCTGACAAGACCACAGAATCCTATATCTATGATCATGCAGGAAGAGTACTGTCTGTAACTGATTCTGAAGGCAACGCAAAGACCATGACATATGACAGTAACGGAAACATACTTACATCATCTGATGAACTGGGCAATACAGTTACATACACATATGATAAGTATGGCAGAGTTACTTCAATGACTGATGCTAACGGAAACAAGACAACATATGATAAATATGATGCAAACGGCAACTGCCTCAAGCTTACATATCCAAACGGCCTTTCTGTTTCATATGAATACAGCAAGGAAGGAAAGGTTATCAAGGCATCAAAGGGCAGCACAAGTGTTTCTTACGAATACGATGCTGCAGGACGTGTAACAAAGTATACTGATGAAACAAATCATACATATACAACGGTTTATGATGCAAACGGAAATGTTGAAAAGCTCCTTGATCCTGACGGCAATGTATTGCAGGAGAATAAGTACGATGCAGTAAATAATCTTATTCTTGAAACTGATCCGATGGGGATCCAGACTCAGTATGATTACAACAATGTCGGACAGATCAAGACAATGATCGACAACCTCAACACATCACGTGAAAAGAAGACAACATATGAATATGACAAGACAGGAAGACTTATAAGTTCAACTGATGCAGCCGGCGGAGTATCAAAGAATGAATATGATGCTTTCGGCAATGTAACAGCAATGATAGACCCTAACGGCGGACGTACGACTTATTCTTACGACAGCATGGGTAAAGTTATAAGCACTTTGAATGCAGTAGGAAGCAAACTTACAAATACATACAACGCTGCAGGACTGCTCAGTGAATCTAAGAATGCAAGAGGACAAAAGACAAGCTACACTTATTACAAGAACGGCTGGCTGGAAAGCGTTACAGACGAGCTTGGAACAGTATCATACAAGTATGACGGCAACGGAAATGTGATCTCTGTAAAGGACAGCAACGGAACTATTACAAGAAAGTATAACGAGCTTAATCTTGTAACAGAGGTTACAGATTTCCGCGGTAATACAGTCAAGTACAGCTATGATGAGCTTGGCAATCTTGTTACACTTACATATCCCGGCGGACGTATAGTACGCTATACTTACCTTAAGGATGGCAGAGTAAATACAGTCAAGGACTGGGATAACAATATCACAGCTTATGAGTATGACAGCAACGGCAGAGTAACAAAGATCACACGACCTGACGGAAGTGTTGAGACACGCGGTTACGACAAGGCAGGAAGACTTGTAAAGCAGGTCGACATAAACGGCGATAAGGTAATCAACGCAAGAGATTACGCTTATGACGATGCAGGTAATATAACGTCCTCATCAATGGTTTACGGACACGATCTTAACGGTCTTAAGAGCGCTGAGATGAAGTATGATTCCGCAAACCGACTCATCGAATTCAACGGCGAAAAGGTAAAGTATGATGCTGACGGCAATATGGTTTACGGACCTGTCAACGGCAAAATGACTGAGCTTGTATATGACTGCCGCAACAGACTTGTTTCTGCCGGCGGAGTAAGCTATGAATATGATGCAGAAAACAACCGTATCAGCAAGACATCAGGAAATGTAAAGACATCATTTGTTGTTGATACATCAGGTGAGCTCAGCAGAGTTCTTACTGCTGAGACAAGCGGAAAGAAAACAAGCTTTGTATACGGCATAGGCCTTATCTCACAGCAGACTGATACCGAAACATTATTCTATCACTTCAATAACATAGGCAACACAGAGGCGGTTACAAACCTCAGCGGTACAATTGTTGCAACATTTGCATACGGCCCGTACGGCGAACTCAAATCACCAAATAAATATGGCATTATGTTCTTGTTTAACGGTGAGTACGGTGTCTCCACAGATGAAAACAACCTTTGCTACATGCGTGCAAGATACTACAATCCTGAGATCAAGCGTTTCATCAATCAGGATGTGGTTATCGGTTCTATAGACAATTCACCGTCACTGAACAGGTATGCTTATGTTCAGGGCAACCCGATAAGCTATGTCGATCCGTTCGGACTCAGTCCGGGACTTGGCTGGGATTTCTGGGGACATATGGCACTCAGCCTGCTTGGAAATCTCATGGCTATACCGACACCTATCACAATGATCATAGGTGCTGCAGCAATTATTGCAAATACAGCATGGTATGCATCGGAAGGCGATTACTTTGGCGCTATAACAAGTGCGGTAAGCGTATTCGGCTGCGGATTCCAGGCGCTCAGCGCTGCAAAGGCAGCAGGTGCGGTATCTATCAGCTGTAAGTTTATTACAGGCTTGAAATATGCAAGCTGCGTAAGTGATATTGCTCTTGGTGCTTATGATATTTATCAGGTCGGCAAGAACGTGTATGATCTTGCATCACGCGGAGAGCTTACTCTCGGAGCTGTTCTCGGCAGCACATTCCAGGTAGTAATGGATGCAGTACAGATCGGCGGCGGTATCAACGGATTATCTGAAAAGGTTTCATACTGCTTCGTTGAGGGTACACCTGTTGAGACAGAAGACGGCCAGAAACCTATTGAGGAAATAAAGGAAGGCGACATGGTTCTTTCTGAAGATCCTACAACAGGAGAGGTTGCGTATAAGACTGTTCTCAAAACATACGAGAATGAGACAACAGAACTTGTTCATGTTCACGTAAACGGTGACGAGATCAAGGCAACACCAAGTCACTATTTCTATTCTGTACAGTTCGGCTGGACTAAGGCGGCTGACTTACGCGCAGGCGATGTTCTTGTACTGGTAAACGGCGAGTGCGTTGTTGTTGAATGGGTAGAGCATGAAATTCTTGAATCACCTGTCAAGGTCTATAACTTTGAGGTCGAGGATTTCCATACATACTTTGTCGGCGAGAGCGGTGTTCTTGTTCATAATGATTGCGAAACAAAATCGCAAAGAAAAAATGAACAACGAAGGAATTATGAAGCTTACACAGGTAAAAAGCCAACAGGTGAAGTGCATCATGGTTTACCTGAAAAGTTTAAAGATTGGTTCCAAAGCAGAAAATATACAGGTAAGCTTAATAATGGTCAAAAACTTGATATTAATTCTGGAGAATTCTATTATGATTTGCCTAAGGGAATTCATAGATTAAAATCAGGACATGGAATTCATACAAAGAATAGCTATGCTGGAATTACATGGAATAAAGCATGGAGTAATTATATTAATAAGAATCCAAATGCATCCGCAGAAGATGTTTTGAACCAATTGGAAAAAATGGCAAAACAATTTAAAATTAGTAAATTTAAAGCGGTGAAAAAATAAATGTATTATTTTATAATGAACAAATATTTTGGTAGAAAAGAAATATTCTTTCCTCCTGATGTTAATAAATGGAAATCTGATTATTGTGAACATTGCGGTGGAAATCATCTTTCGTCAAATGAACCTGTAAAATTTGAAATTAAAGGTGACCCATGTGATTTTTATATGTATTGTGGCTTCCTTTTTGTTTCGCAAAAATTTCTTGATTTATTAAAAGAGTGGAATCTAACAGGATATACTGTTAAAAAGGCCACCGTAATAGGTTGGGATAAAGCCCAAACAGAATCTGATTTTAAGGATTTTGTTTATTATGAATTAATTATTACGGGGCGTTGCGGTTTTATGATGGATTTGCAATCGAATATATTGCCTAAATGTGATTTCTGTGGAAGAAATCTTCCAATGGAAGACACTGTGATTGGACTAAGTTTTAATAATCAAAAATATGATAAAAGCGATATATTTGCTTTCGACAATTTAACTAACATACCTATAGTTGATGAAAACTTAAAAAAGAAATTATCAAAAGCCAAACTTACAAATTTAAGTTTTATAAAATTATCAGAAATGGATATGTAAAAAATTAAAACATGCTTAAATCTCTCAACGGCAATTAACAGAAATTACATTTAACAATTCTAATGCATATCAAACATTACACGAATACAGGTGCAAGTCACCTGTATTCGTTCTCTTTTAAAAAAGGAAGTGATAATACGATATCAAAAATAACAGCTCAGGAAATACGCAAGGAAATGCAGGGCAATTACGGTGCATTTCTCGCTGCAGCTGCAGTTGCAGGAGCAATAATAGTTTTCTGCACAGTGTTCTGCGGCACGCAGCTTGGCTGGACTCATATTTTTGCGATCATAGGAGCAGTTCTCAGTGCAGTATCAATTGCTCTTTGTGTAATTGCACTGGTGAAGCTTATCAGCATAAAAAATGCTCCTCTTTTCAGAAAATATGGTACCGCTGAAATGATAGCTCATAATATTAACGACGGACTTTCAAAACCGCGTTTTGTTTCTCAGATGAATGGAGCACCTTTCGGTATACTCATTTCTGACAAATGTATCGTAAACGGTGGAAACTTCAAGGACTACCTTGAGTTAAAGGAAATAAAGCGCATAGAACCAAGTACTGTTCCTGATTCAGCAACATTTCTGATAAAAGGCAATGTCATGGATACAGTGGTATCAACTGTCGCAGTAAATGCTGTAAGCAGAATGTACCGCAAGTCACAGGGCATAACAGGAGATAATCGCTATGATGTATTATTTGTAACGGATATGAGTGGAAAAACTCATGAATACTCCGTTTACAGAGCGGATATGACAGAGGTACTGAATGTTCTTGTACAGTTAGTGCCAAATGCACAATTTGCTGTGAAATAATAAGATCCGCAGGAATTTCTTAACGGAGTTCCTGCGGATTATTTTTTGCATGAAATTGCACATATAAAATAGCGCAACAAAAGTGAACTGCTCAGGATTTGACTCCTGAGCGGTAATATTATATATGTTTTTCAAGCAGTTTCAGGTGCTTATCGACCTTCTTCACGATGTTATTAGCGATGAAGATGATAACATCTTCGAGTTTCACAGCATAGCGGCGAGTCTTATTGCAGATGTTGCCCAGATCTGCCATGAGATCTCTATGCAGGCACCGCTTACAGTAAATGCTGATAGATTAACAATTAAGGAAGTGACATGAGGCGTATTGACAAAGAAATTATTATGTGATATAATGTTATTAAATACTAACTGCAAAGGGGCTACCCTTTTATTTTTGTTGACAAGTTTGTTTTGGCTAACTGAAAGTTAGTATTTAAGGCAGACATGATCGTAAGCGATCTGCGGCATACAATGTGAGTTTTACCGCGGACATAATGAAAAGAATTGAATAAAGGAGTAATTACTATGGAATTAAGATTAGGCGATGTGCAGACAACTGCGCTTATTCCTCTGGCAGTCAAGGCAAATGAAACCCTGCGAAAGAATGCCCGTATCAAAGACAACAAGGCTGTTGAGATAATCAAAGCGCTGAAAATCGACACAAAACCCTACGACAAATTCATGTCTCACGAAGGTGTTGTTGCACGAACCATAATGCTCGACCGCCAGTTAAAGGGTATTATTCAGAATGCTCCCAATACAGTTATCGTGAATGTGGGAGCAGGCTTTGATAACCGATTTGAAAGAGTTGATAACGGAAAAATACTGTGGTTTGATCTTGATCTTCCTGATTCTATCGCAGCAAGAAGAAAAGCGTACCCACAGCATGAGCGTGTTACCATGATAGCAGGAAATGCACTTGAAGATAACTGGTGCGGACAGGTGAAGGACGCACTTGCAGGCAGAAAATCAAAGCCTGTTTTCATAGCTGAGGGATTGTTTATGTACCTGACGCTTGATCAGATACGCACTTTTCTTGAAGTTCTGAAAAACAATTTCCCGAACGGAGGTATACTCATTGCGGAGCAGAACTGCAAGGCTATGCAGAAAAGTGAAAAGCACCACGATACGGTAAAAAATACCAATGCACATTTCATGTCAGGTACTGATTCGGGACAGGAAATTGCTGACCTGACAGAGGGGATAGAGTTCGTGGAGGAACACAGCTTTAATGAAGAAATGAGAAAATACAGCATACGAGGAAAGCTCTTTGCACTGCTGCTGCCTAAAATGAACGACCGCTGGGCAACGTTCAGGTGGTAAAGAAGGGGAGAAAGGCGGTGTATCATGCAAAAGGAGATCGTCAGCGGTCTGCTGCTGCCTTTTCTCGGGACGGCGGCAGGTTCGGGCTGTGTATTCTTTATGAAGCAAGCCCTGAGCAGAAGTGTACAGCGAGCACTGACAGGCTTTGCCGCAGGTGTGATGACAGCCGCTTCGATATGGAGCCTTATTATCCCTGCCATGGATATGGCGGACAGCATGGGAAAGCTTGCTTTTATGCCTGTGGCAGTCGGATTCTGGCTCGGTATCCTGTTTCTTCTGCTGCTTGACAGTGTTATCCCTCATTTGCACATGAATGCGGAAAAAGCAGAGGGACCTGAAAGCAGGCTTGCAAAAACGACAATGATGATACTTGCGGTAACTCTGCATAATATCCCCGAGGGAATGGCTGTAGGCATAGTTTATGCAGGCTTTGTTACACGCTCTGCGGATATGACCGCAGGCGGCACATTAGCTCTCGCGCTTGGTATTGCGATACAGAATTTTCCCGAGGGAGCCATAATCTCCATGCCGCTTCACGGCGAGGGAAAAAGCAAGGCGAAAGCCTTTGCGGGAGGTGTTCTTTCGGGAGCGGTTGAGCCTGCAGGAGCGCTTCTCACCATACTTTTTGCAAGTCATCTTCTGCCTGTGATGCCATATCTGCTAAGCTTTGCCGCAGGAGCAATGATATACGTTGTAGTTGAGGAGCTCATTCCCGAAATGTCTGAGGGAGAACACTCGAATATAGGAGTAATAATGTTTTCTGTTGGCTTTACGCTTATGATGACTCTGGACGTTGCTCTCGGGTAAAAGGCTTGCCTTGCGATGATCTATACAAAAATAAAAAACTCGCCTGTGTGAAAATACAGGCGAGTTTTATTATGAATAGGAAGGTTCATGGAGATTTCAGTGTTATTTGCTCACTTTTTTACGTTGAACGCTCCCATTTGCGGATAGCAGGCAGAAGCGCCAAGCTGCTCCTCGATGCGGAGAAGCTGATTGTACTTCGCAACACGCTCTGAACGTGAAGGAGCGCCTGTCTTTATCTGGCAGGTATTGAGAGCAACTGCAAGGTCTGCGATAGTTGTATCGGCAGTCTCGCCCGAACGGTGAGAAGAAATTGCTGTATATCCAGCCTTGTGAGCCATTTTGATAGCTTCGAGAGTTTCGGATACAGAGCCGATCTGATTGAGCTTGATGAGAATGGAGTTGCCTGCGCCGAGAGAGATTCCCTTTGCAAGACGCTCGGTATTTGTAACAAAGAGGTCGTCGCCGACAAGCTGTACCTTGTGACCTATCTTGGCTGTCATCTTCTGCCAGCCTTCCCAGTCCTCCTCATCGAGACCGTCCTCGATAGAAATGATAGGGTACTTGTCAACGAGAGACTCCCAGTGAGCGATAAGCTCGTCGGAAGTGAACTCCTTGCCGCTCTTTGGCTGCTTGTAGAAGCCCTTTCCCTTTTCGCTCTTCCACTCGGAGGAAGCGGCGTCCATAGCTATCATGAAGTCCTTGCCGGGCTCAAAGCCTGCTGCCTTGACAGCTTCGAGTATCTTCTCGATAGCCTCCTCGTCGCTTGTGAGCTTGTTGGGAGCAAAGCCGCCCTCGTCGCCAACTGCGGTAACGTCTCCCATGTCCTTGATGAGCTTTTTCAGTGTGTGAAATACCTCTGCGCACCAGCGGAGAGCCTCGCTGAATGATGGAGCTCCAACAGGCATTATCATGAATTCCTGAGTATCGACTGCGCTGTCAGCGTGAGCGCCGCCGTTGAGGATATTCATCATAGGCACAGGGAGCTTGGTTCCCTGAATACCGCCGAGGAAACGATAAAGCGGAATGTCGAGCGCTGTTGCTGCTGCTCTTGCGCAGGCGATAGAAACTGCAAGGATAGCGTTTGCACCGAGATTGGACTTGTCCTTAGTGCCGTCAGCCTTTATCATAGCTGCGTCAACAGCGTAAATGTCAGATGCGTCCATACCTGTGATAGTTTCAGCGATAACGGTATTGATATTGTTTACAGCCTTTGTTACGCCCTTTCCGAGGTAGCGCTTGCCGCCGTCACGGAGCTCCAGAGCTTCAAACTCACCTGTAGAAGCGCCGCTGGGAGCTGTACCTCTTGCAACTGTACCGTCTGCAAGTGTAATTTCAGCTTCAACAGTAGGATTTCCGCGTGAGTCGAGAATTTCACGTCCCACAACTTTTTCGATTTCTAAATAGTCCATAGTTTTCTCCTGTTATAATATATTTAATGTGACTTATCACATTATTGGCGTTAGCAGGCTCAAAAATACAAAATATTCGCACTTATTTTGTATAACCGAAAGGAGCCTGCTGTAATGATTTATTCGTGTTAGAGATATCTAACATACTGATTATAGCACCGTTGAGATTAGGTGTCAATTCGTAAAAAATATATTTGTATACACTAACAAATTTATTAGGCTTTAATTAGTTAGAAGTAGATAACTATACAGAAATTTTGTTTTTGTATTGACACATATTACCTTAAGTGATAATATTATTCTGTTATAAACGGCTAACTTATAAGGCGGTGATAGTGTGGCGGAATTTCAGATATTTCCCGATATAAGACTTATCGTCGGGAGAGCTGATGATATCAGCAAGGAAAACTCAATAGAAGTAAGCTTTTGCAGAAGCGGCATATGTGAATATTTCATCAACGGCGAATACAGCTATCTGACGGCGAATAACTGCATTATTGCCGTTCGTGATGAGCGCTCTGACTGCCATACTGTCTGTTCGGCGGACTATTGCGGTATCACACTGCTGATAGATTCGAGCTATAACAGCAATGCTTTTTCGGAGCTTCTTGATATGCCTGATATACTGCGGAATATGCAGAGCTGCGAACAGCACATTTTCACTGCGGACGATAATATGCAAAGGCTGTTTTCAGAGATAGATGATACTTCAGGCACATCTATGCTCAGGATAAAAGTACTGGAGCTGCTTATGCTCATGGGCGGAAAGAGCGGCTCAGCTGCTGAGAGCAGGGGGCATATCCGAAAAATAGGCAGCTTTATCTGCGAAAACCTGTGCGAGCATTACACCATCGCACAGCTTTCCGAGCTTTACGGCATCGACCAGACTACGATGAAAAATCGTTTCCGCCAGACTTTTGGCTGTCCTGTTTACACCTATGCGAAAAACAGGAAGATGTTTCGTGCGGCGGAGCTTCTCAGGAATACCGAGATGAAGATAATAGACATCGCCGAGGAAGTAGGCTACTGCAACGCAAGCAAGTTTTCAAGCGCGTTTCGTGATGTAATGGGGATAGCTCCCAAAAATTACCAAATGGAGCGAAAAAGGAAAAGGAAATTCAAAAAGCGTTCTATATTGCCGCAGCTTGATTATTAGTACGGTATACCAACTTTTATCCTTTCGGAGCGGAAGAGGCTTGTTACATATGGTATCATAAGTATAACGAAACCACATATTTCGACATTTTTACTGAGGTGATCTTATGAAACTGAATAATATCCCATGGAAGAAAATAGGTCTGTTCGCAGGAGGCGTATTTTTCGGCACAGCAGGTATCAGAGTCCTTTCGAGCAAGGACGCCAAGAAGTGCTATACCCACGCTACTGCCGCTGTTCTACGTGCAAAGGAAAACGTTATGGAGACCGTAACTACAGTCCGCGAGAACTGCGATGATATCCTTTCCGACGCAAAGGAGATAAACGAGCAGAGAGCAGCCGAGGAAGAAGCTGCTGTTATCGCAGACCAGTGCGAGGAGATCGCAGACACAAGTGAAGAATAAAACCGAAACAGACCGCTCTGACGGTCTGTTTTTGTAAGAGGTGATAAATATGAAATGTAAGATAATGCACGAATCAAAAGGACGTATGCGAGTGCGTTTCTGCATAAGCCGCATGACGCTGAAACAGGCTGATACAGCGGAATATGTGCTGTATGCGGTATCGGGTGTAACAAGAGTTCAGGTCTTTGAACGCACCTGTGATATCGTTATCGCTTATACCTGCCCGAGGGAGAAAATAATAGGAGAGCTGTCTGCGTTTTCCTTTGACGATGAGAAAAACACATCTCTTGTTCCCGAGCATACAGGCAGAAAGCTTAACAAGCAGTACGAGGAGAAGCTTGCGGCGGTAGTTATAAGAAGATTTGTGAACAAGCTCATTCTGCCTATGCCGCTCCGCAGGATAATGGCTGTTATAAAAGCGGCAAAGTACATATTTCGGGGACTGAAATGTCTTTTGAAGGGCAGGCTGGAGGTATCAGTGCTTGACGCAACAGCGATAGGAGTATCACTTCTCCGCGGCGATTTCAAGACCGCAGACTCTGTAATGTTCCTGCTGAATGTTGGTGATATCCTTGACGAGTGGACTCACAGAAAGTCCATAGACGACCTTGCAAGAACTATGTCTCTCGGAGTTGAACAGGTGTGGACCAAGACTTCCGACGGACAGGAGGTCCTCATGCCTGTTAATGAAGTCAGCAAGGGAGATATGGTAGTTGTGAGAACAGGCTCTATGATACCTCTCGACGGCAAGGTAGTATCGGGAGACGCAATGGTGAATCAGGCTTCAATGACAGGCGAATCCGTACCTGTTCACAAGTCAGAGGGAGCCTACGTATACGCAGGTACTGTTGTTGAGGACGGCGAATGTACCATAGCCGTTGAGAATACCGCAGGCGGCGGACGCTATGACCGTATCGTGAAGATGATAGAGGAGTCAGAAAAGCTGAAATCCGCTGCTGAGGACAAGGCTTCACATCTTGCGGATAAGCTTGTTCCGTGGAGCTTGGGCGGTACTCTGCTGACATGGCTGCTGACACGAAATGCTGCAAAAGCGCTGTCCATACTTATGGTGGACTTTTCCTGTGCGCTGAAGCTTGCAATGCCTATCTCTGTACTTTCTGCAATGCGTGATTGCAGCCGCGCAGGCATAACTGTAAAGGGCGGACGCTTCATGGAAGCAATTGCCGAGGCTGACACCATAGTTTTTGATAAGACGGGAACTCTCACACATTCAAGCCCGAGAGTCGCACAGGTCATAACCTTCGGAGACCGTGACGAGGACGAAATGCTTCGTATGGCGGCTTGCCTTGAGGAGCATTATCCTCACTCCATAGCCAATGCAGTAGTTGCCGAGGCTGAAAAGCGCGGTCTTATCCACGAGGAGTTCCATTCAAAGGTCGAGTACGTCGTAGCACACGGCATTTCCAGTATGGTAGAGGGAGAGCGCGTGCTTATAGGAAGTCATCATTTCATTATCGAGGACGAGCAGTGTACTCCGCCTGACGAGCGTGTTTTCAGACATCTGCCAAAAGAGTATTCTCACCTTTATCTTGCCATTGGCGGCGAGGTGGCAGCTGTTATCTGCATTGAAGATCCGCTTCGTGAAGAAGCTGCCGATGTAATTGAGAAGCTGCACGAATACGGCATATCAAGGGTAGTCATGATGACGGGAGACAACGAGCGCACAGCTAAGGCTGTTGCTGAAAAGGTAGGCGTTGATGAGTATCATGCGGAGGTACTTCCCGAGGACAAGGCTGCGTTCATACGTGCCGAGCATGAGGCAGGACGTAAGGTGGTAATGATAGGCGACGGTGTAAACGATTCACCTGCGCTCAGCGAAGCCGACGCAGGCGTCGCTATCAGTACAGGAGCTGCCATTGCCCGTGAGATAGCAGATATCACCATATCCGCCGACGACCTGTACGCACTTGTTGAGCTGAAACGTCTGAGCAATGCGCTGATGTCCCGTATCGGCTGGAACTACCGTACTATCATCGGCTTCAACGGCGGACTTATCGGTCTCGGAGTTCTTGGCGTATTGCCGCCTGCAACATCTGCTCTCCTGCATAATGCTTCAACTCTGGCAATAGGTCTCAGGAGCATGACCGAGCTCAAATGAGCCTGAAAAGCGCGGACTTTTGATATAAGTTTATGTTTATTATTTTGAGAAGCCCCTTTTGAAAAAGGGGCTTTTCTATATAAACATAAGCACTGACAAATAGTAGTTATTTGATGTTGCGTCGGGGCAAGTCTGCGACGATTATTGTTTTATTTAGCTACAAAATATTTGTTAGTTGAAACTCACAATTTGTATTTGTATACAAAGTTTTGCAAAGTGACTTTGAAATCGTTGACAAATTAAATATATGGTGATATTATAAATTCGTTATAAAGCACTAACGTCTTTCTGAAGTATAATTCACTACTATATGCCGATAAAATCAACTGGAATGGAAGGATGAGAAATGATGCCGCTAAGTTTGGCAGAGCCTGAAAAGGAACTGACTATCAAGAAGCTGGGAGGAACTCCCACGATACGTCAGCACCTTGAAAACCTCGGATTTACCGTGGGCGGAACGGTCACGCTGATAAACGTCCTCGGCGAAAATGTCATTGTTAAGGTCAAGGAGTCCCGTATCGCCATCGGTGCGGACATGGCTCGCAGAATAATGGTCTGATAGGAGAGAAGATATGAAAACACTCAGAGAAACAGCTGTGGGTTCAACAGCAAAGGTGAAGAAGCTTCACGGCGAGGGAGCAATAAAACGCCGTATCATGGACATGGGACTTACTAAGGGCACGGAAGTGTTTGTCCGCAAGGCAGCTCCTCTCGGCGATCCGATCGAGATAAAGGTACGCGGCTATGAGCTTTCACTCAGAAAGGCAGACGCGGAACTGATCGAAGTCGAATAATTAATGAAATGGGACGGAATGTCCTTGAATTTTAGTACATTAGTTAGCTATAAATAACCTGAAAGGAAGATATTAATGGAACTGCGAATAGCACTTGCAGGCAACCCGAATGCAGGTAAGACCACACTGTTCAATGCGTTAACAGGCTCTAACCAGTTTGTCGGAAACTGGCCCGGAGTTACTGTTGAAAAGAAGGAAGGAAAACTGAAGAAGCACAATGATGTTATCGTCACAGACCTTCCCGGAATCTACTCGTTATCGCCTTATACTCTCGAAGAAGTCGTTGCAAGAAATTACCTTATCGAAACAAGACCTGACGCTATACTGAACATCATCGACGGAACGAATCTGGAGCGTAATCTCTACCTCACAACTCAGCTTGTGGAGCTTGGCATACCTGTTGTCTGTGCAATAAACATGATGGACGTCGTAAATAAAAACGGCGACAAGATCAAGATAGACGAGCTTTCCAAGCAGCTTGGCTGCAAGATAGTTGAGATATCCGCGCTGAAAGGTACGGGAGTTGACGAGGCTGCTGAGGCTGCTATAGCTGCCGCAAAGAACGGAAAGACAATTCCTCAGCACACATTCAGCGGACCTGTTGAGCACGCTATCGCTCATATCGAGGAGGCTGTTCTTCACGAAATGCCCGAGGAGCAGCAGCGCTGGTACGCTATCAAGGTTTTCGAGCGCGATGAAAAGGTTCTTGAAATGCTGAGTATCCCCGAAAATGTGCAGAAGCACATAGAGGAGGATATAGTGGCTGCCGAAAAAGAGCTTGACGACGACGCAGAGAGCATAATCACCAATGAGCGTTATGTTTACATAGCTGATGTTATCAAGGCTTGCTACAAGAAGAAAAACGCAGGAAGCCTTACAGCTTCTGATAAGATAGACAAGATAGTCACTAACCGCTGGCTTGGACTTCCTATCTTTGCGATAATCATGACTCTTGTTTACCTCATCGCTATGAAAGGTCCCGGTGCTTGGGCTACCGACTGGACAAACGATAATCTCTTCGGTGACGGTTTCCACCTGTTCGGCATATCGGGAGACTATGGCGACGTTTCCGAAAGATACGCAGACGCACAGCAGATAATCGACGGCTATGACGCTTACGTTGAGGAAAACGGCAGCGCTCCTGTAGATGAGTTCACATACTCAGTCGAGGACGAGGAAACTCTTGAAACAACAGAGGAAACAGCTTCTGTTGCTGACTACGAAGAAGCGTTAAAGACAGTTGAGGAGATAGGCGAGGAGCCCGATCCTGCTGACTACGGCGTATTCGTACCAAGTATACCTGCGATAATCGAAAGCGGTCTTGACAAGGTCGGCGCAGCTGACTGGCTCAAGGGACTTATCCTTGACGGTATCGTTGCAGGTGTGGGCGCAGTTCTCGGATTTGTTCCGCAGATGTTAGTACTGTTCTTCCTGCTTGCTTTCCTTGAAGCCTGCGGCTATATGGCTCGTATCGCATTCGTACTTGACCGTGTGTTCCGCAAGTTCGGTCTCTCGGGCAAGTCATTCATTCCTATGCTTGTCGGAGTAGGCTGCGGCGTTCCCGGTATCATGGCTTCAAGAACTATCGAGAACGAGCGCGACAGACGTATGACAATAATGACAACAACATTTATTCCATGCGGAGCTAAGGTTCCGTTCATCGCAATGATAGCAGGCGCTATCTTCGACGGTTCACCTATCATTTCAGTATCAGCATACTTCATCGGTATGGCAGCTATCATCGTTTCGGGTATCATGCTGAAAAAGACAGCAATGTTCTCAGGCGAGCCTGCACCATTCGTTATGGAGCTCCCTGCATACCATATGCCAACCATGAGCAACGTTCTCCGTTCAATGTGGGAGCGCGGCTGGTCGTTCATCAAAAAGGCTGGCTCTATCATTCTCATTTCCACAATTGTTATCTGGTTCCTGTCACGTTTCGGAACAATTGACGGCAACTTCGGAATGCTTGAAGAGGATCAGCTTGACAGCTCTCTCCTTGCAGGCTTCGGCGGACTTATCGCATGGATATTCTCGCCTCTTGGCTGGGGCAACTGGCAGGCAGCAGTCGCCTCTATCACAGGTCTTGTGGCAAAGGAAAACATCGTCGGAACTATGGGCGTACTTTACGGCGGCGGCGACGGTACTGTTTGGCAGAATATCGGCGCAGTTTTCACAGGCGTAACAGGATTCTCTTTCCTCGTTTTCAACCTGCTCTGCGCACCTTGCTTCGCAGCTATCGGTGCTATCAAGCGTGAGATGAACAATGCAAAGTGGACAGCATTCGCTATCATTTATCAGTGCTGCTTTGCTTATGCTATCGCACTTATGATAACACAGTTCGGCGGACTTTTCACAGGTGACGCAAACATTATCGGTGTTATCGCAGCAGTTCTTATTCTTGCATTTATGTGCTATATGCTCTTTGTGAAGAAGTACCACGAGGCTTCAAAGTTCAAGGGCAACGTAAAGGTAAAGGCATAAAGGAGTGGTAATATGCTCGCATGGTTCGCTGACAATCTTGGAACTATCGTCGTAACTCTGATACTTATAGCTATTGTTGCGCTTATAATCGCAAAGATGATACGTGACAAAAAAAGCGGAAAGAGCAACGGCGGCTGCGGCTGTGGCTGCGAGCACTGTGCAATGCACGGAAAATGCCATAAGTAACAGAATAACGCCCTCAGACATCTGGGGGCGTTAATTATGGATATATCAGGGTAAAACGGTGTTTCCGCAGACTAACTCCCGAAAATGTTTTTATGTGTGTATGCTCATAAATAATATTCAATATTAGCATATACTAACAAAAATCCTTTTTCACTTTTGTTGGTTATGTCGAACAGTTACAAATCAGTTTTTTATACCTTGACAACTGTAAGAATGAATGGTATTATAATTGTGTTATTAAATACTAACTTTGTGTTAGTATAGTAATTCAGTTAAGTGCCATTATTCCACGGCACTTGGTTTTAAATACTTATTTAGCTTTAACTAACTAAAAGGAGGATTTTATGAGCATAGTAATCGTAGGCGGCAATGACCGCATGGCAACACGTTATCAGGATATCTGCAAATCTTTCAATCACAAGTCCAAGGTTTTCACACAAATGCCTGCGGACTTCGAGAACAAGCTTGGTACTCCTGATCTTATGGTAGTTTTCACAGGTACCTGTTCCCACAAAATGCTTGGAGCAGTCAAGAAGAGCTCCGAGAAAAACGGCGTACCCGTTGAACACGTTCACAGCTCCAGCGTAAGTGCGCTGAAACAGCTGCTTACAGACATCAAGGGGCGCAAATATGTCCGAGCTTGAACGCAGAAGCATCGATAACGATCTTGCATTTCACTGCGCTCCCACGCTTTTGGGAGTAAAATGCGCAAATCTCATTTCTTTTGACAGAAATGAGCATACAATGGCAGAATATCTTCGTGAATTTACGGAAAAAATGTCAGTGTCGGGACTTTGTGCAGTTCAGCTTTGCAAATGCAGGGAGCGTACACTTGTGTACATCTACAATGAAAAAATGCTCAGCGCATGGCTGGGTATGCCGCAGGTTCGGGACTTGCTTTCTGAGTACGGCTATACGGCTGATATGAGTATCAGGGAAAAGCTTGACTTGCTTGCCTCGCGCATGAGCTGCGGCAGCTTTCCACATGAGATAGGAGCATTTCTCGGGTATCCTGTGGGAGATATCCGCGGCTTTATCAGCAACAGCGGAAAGAACTGTCTGCTGTGCGGATACTGGAAGGTCTACGAAAACGCCGACAAAGCACGGCAGACCTTCAAAACTTATGATCGCTGCAGGGCAATCCTGTTCGATAGATTAAAATCAGGTCTGGACTTGTTTCAGGCAGTAGGAGGAAATATATGAAAACAGCAGTTATTTATTGGAGCGGCACAGGCAACACCGAGGCAATGGCTAAGGCGGCTGCCGAGGGTGCAAATGCAGAGCTTTTTGAGGTATCAGAGTTCAGCGGCAATGTTGCAGATTACGACGCATTCGCTTTCGGCTGCCCTGCAATGGGTGCAGAGGTGCTTGAAGAAGATACATTCGAGCCTTTCTTCACAGGCATCGAGGGTTCACTCAGCGGCAAGAAGGTTCTTCTCTTCGGTTCATACGGCTGGGGCGATGGCGAGTGGATGCGCAACTGGTATGACCGTACAAAGGCAGCAGGCGCAGAGCTTATCGGTGATGAGGGCTTTATCGTAAATGAAGCTGCTTCTGATGATGACCTTGCAAAGCTTAAAGAGCTTGCAGCAAAGCTTGCATAAGGAGTTATAGAAATGAAAAAGATTACATCTGTTTTATGCGCAGCAGCCTGCGTTTTAAGTGCAGTTCCATTCACAGCAAACGCAGCTGACGGCGACAAGGTTTACGGCACAATGAATATCCCATATGCTGATTTCTACGCAGCAGAGCTGAACAACAGCGTTCCTGTTGACGCAGTATCTTCCGCTACTCAGAACAAGTGGAAGGGCAACGCTACAGGTAAAATTGGCGACGACGGAAAGTGGCAGAACGGCGGACTTGCAGCAGGCACCTACAATGCTGAGGGTGAAAACGGCGGCGGTAAGATCCTCGGCGTTACCTATCCTGTTGAGATCGCTAAGGCTGACCTTGAAAAGCTCAGCGATAAGATGAACTTCACAGAGCTCTCCGAGAAGCCCGTTGCTTACAAGCCTGTTACAGTCGAGAACGGCAATGCTTCCTTCGGCAAGCTGGTTGACAGCAACGGCGAGGAAAAGCTCAGCGGTGAGATGACAGTATCGAGCCTTACAAGCTGGGGCGACTATCAGATCAATGTCAAGGGTATCCCTGCAAACTGCGACATCTACGGCGTCATCGTAAAGACCAAGGAGGGCACCGACTACGGTATGCGTGCTCTTGAGAATATCTGGAGAAACGGACAGATAGCATGGGGCGCAGGTGTCAAGGAAAAGGAGCCTCACGGCAATACACTTTCCTCCGAGCACTACAAGTCCTCACAGGGCAAGACTATTACCGAAGTTACATTCATTACTCTTAACGGCTACAGCACTCTTTCGGGACAGAACGGCTATCTTCCTTTGAAGTTTGCAGACAGCATCAAAGTCGAGAACGGCAAGTCTGGAAAGGGCTCGGTAACATTCGATAATTCTTCACTTCCTTCCGATTTCAAGGCAAAGGGCGAGGTCGCTGACGGCTTCACAGTTTCAGGCAACACCGTAAGCTACAACAACGCACAGCCGGGTAACTACACACTCACAGTTTCCGACGAGAACGGCAAGTATTCAGCTGTAAGAGGCGGCTTTACACTTACAACAGACGCTATCCCTGTTAAGTATTCCGACGGCAAGCTTGTAGCTGCTGACGGAGCTTCACTTACAGACACTGCAAACTACCTCAAGAACATCTCAGCTGTAACAGTTGGCGATAAGAGATACGCAGCAGGCAGAAGAGGAGCTGCTATCATCGACTCACAGACAGGCGAGATAAAGCTTGACGCCAAGTCGGGGGAGGAAAACGTATTCGACGGTTCGGGCAAGTACAAGCTCACTGTTGAAGCAACAGGATATGAGAAGAACTATGAGTTCGAGATAGGAGCTGACGCTGCTGTTACAACTACAATAACAGGCTCTAACACGACTACAACAACTAAGGCTGCAACTACTACAACAAAGAAAGCTGCAACAGCTGCAAAGTCTGACAGCCCTAAGACAGGCGTAAACGGCGCAGCACTTCCTGTAACATTCCTTGCACTTGCAGGTGCAACAGCGTTAGCATTAAGAAAGAAGAAAGACTGATAATTATTATTTCCATTCTAAAATATGACCTCTGCGGCTTATGCTGCGGAGGTCAAATACTGCAAAGAGGTAATTCTTATGTTATTTTTGACCGCTCTTTTTATAGCGCTCCTTATCGCTTTTTGTCTTGACAAGCCACTGAAAAAATGTCCTGCGGCGTTTTATATTTCGGCGGCTGTTCTGACTGTGGCATCTGTAGTTATCACTCAGTTTGACATAAATATTTCAAGCCGTTTTGTCCGCGATAATGTTCTCGGCATATTCTCACGGGGAGCTCTGGGTACTGCATTCTGGGCAGTTGTCATGTGGGCAGGAGCTCTGCCCAACGGCTTTGCTCCCATTAAGAAGCTAATGCCCATACGCGGCGAATTATCCATAACTGCGGCTATACTTACGTTCTCCCATATCATCACATACGGAGTACAGTACATAACCAATCTCATCAAAGGCAGAACAGGCTCGGACTTTGTTGTCACCAGCATCGTATGCCTTGCAATGGTACTGATAATGACTCCCCTTACGGTGATGTCCTTCAAGAAGATACGCAAGAAGATGAATGCAAAAACATGGAAGAAGATACAGCGCTTTGCGTATATTTTCTATGCTTTTATCTATGTGCATATCCTTGTGCTTTTCGTGCCCAAGGCTCAGAAGGGCAGGGAGGGCTATTTCCTCAGTATCCTTGTATACAGCGCAGTTTTCATCGGTTATGCCGTAATGCGTATCAGAAAGTATTATATTGCCAATAAAAAGCCCGAAAAGAAGCTCTTACCCAATACTGTATGTGCCTGTGCATTCGCTCTGCCCGTAGCTCTTTTGGGAGCTTTAGCTCATAACAGCGGAGAAACTGCATCGAAGCCCTCTGTAGTTACCGAGGAAAAGGCTGCAACATTTACATTTGCTCCCGAAACTACATCAGCTGCTGAAAAAGCTGTAACAACTGCAAAGGACGGCAAAAAGACCACAGAAACTACAGAAAAGACAGATAAAGATACAAAGACTACAACAACATCGGCTGAAACGACCAAGAAAACGGACGAAAATAAAAAAACAGAGGAAGAAAAGCAGGAGGAAAAGCATGAAGAGCAGGAGCATAACGATGAGCCTGCACAGGAGCAGCATGAAGAAGCTCCTGCTGCCGAGCCTCAGCCTGCATACAAGTACAGAAACGGCGAATACGAAGCCGAAGCTGAGGGCTACGCAGGAAAGGTACACGTAAAGCTGTCCATAGAAAACGACGTCATAACATGCATTTCCGCATGGGCAGACGAGGACGATCCCGAGTACTTCGGCGACGCCATGAACACTGTTATTCCGCAGATAGGCGCAAAGGTCAGCGCAGACGGTATCGACGCCTGCTCAGGTGCGACATACAGTTCAAACGGTATTATCGAAGCGGCGCGAAAAGCCCTTGAACAGGCAGCAAATTGACAGGAAAAACGGGGGATCCAATGGATTCCCCATTTTCAGTAAGAAAGTCGGATATTTGTTAAAAATAAAATATTTGTATATACTAACTTATATAAATGACCTGTATTGTCTGATAATATCGAAAATGCTGAAATGGAAAAAAGCACTTGACATTTCAGAAATAATGTGATAACATATGAATAGATATTCAAGTGTTCATACAAGCATGGATACAAATAATGACGTAAGGAGAGAAAGGTTATGAGCGAAAAAGAGAGAAAATTCCTTGAAGTCCGCGGACTGAAGAAGAGCTTCGGCAGCGGTGAAACTAAGCAGGAGGTACTTAAGGAGCTGGACTTCACAGTAGGAAAAGGGGAGTTCTGTGTGCTTCTCGGACCGTCAGGCTCGGGTAAATCAACATTGCTGAATATTCTCGGCGGCATTGACAGCGCCGACGCAGGGGAGATAACCATAAACGGCGATAAACTGGCGGAAATGGACGAGAAAAGTCTTACACGCTACCGCCGCAAGCACTTGGGCTACGTTTTTCAGATGTACAATCTTATCCCTAACCTCAACGTAAAGGAAAACATCGAAACAGGCGCTTATCTCTCTGATAAGCCCCTTGATATCGACGAATTGCTGAAGATACTGGGACTTTACGAGCACCGCTACAAGCTGCCTAATCAGCTCTCGGGCGGTCAGCAGCAAAGAGTATCCATAGGACGCGCTATCGTCAAGAATCCAGATATACTTCTTTGCGACGAGCCTACAGGCGCTCTTGACTACAAGACCTCAAAGGAGATATTGCAGCTTATCGAGGAGGTCAACAAAAAGTACGGCAACACTATCATCATGGTAACTCATAACGAAGCCATAAAGCAAATGGCTGACCATGTGATAAAGCTTCGTGACGGCAAGATAAGACATGATACTGTCAATAAGGAAAAGCTGACCGCTGCTGAGATAGAGTGGTAAGGGGGAGCATTTATGGATAAGAAGATATCATTCGGCAAGCGTCCGAATAATCCCCTTAACAAGCGCGTCTGGAAGGATATGCTCCGCGACTGGAAGCGCTACCTGATGATAGGTCTCATGCTCATCGTAACTATCGGCTTTGTTTCGGGAATGTATGTTGCAAACAACAGTATGCTCAATACCCTTGACAAAAACGTTGCGGAGATGAAGCGTGAGGACGGACATTTCAAGCTTTCAAAAAAGGCTGACGAAGTCACTGTAAAGGCTATCGAAACAGGAGAAATGGCAGACGTACCTGCGGTATACCGTGAACGTGCCTGCGATGAAGCCGCCGACGAGGTGGAAAAGGCTGTCAATGAAGCTGTGGAAGAAAAGGTTGCTGAGCAGGTAAAGGAAGCTATAAAAACTCAGGTAACAGCCGCAATCGACGAGAAGCTTGCCGCAGCAAAGGCTATGGGAGCTGATATTCCTGCGTCTCAGCGCGAGGAGATGATAAGCTCCGCCCTTGATACTGCGATAAAAGAGAATTACGACAAGGCTTACGATGAAGCTTTAAAGACCGCAAAGGACTCGGAGGACTACAAAAAAGCCCTGTCCGACGCAATGGACGAGGCTAAAAAGGAAATAGACAAGGAAATAGACGAGAAATACTCCGAAATAGAGGAGCGCTACGAGCTTAACGAGAAATTCGAGCCTGTTCCTGTTACGGTGTATGAGCTTTTCTATAAGGATACAGATGAAGCTATCCCCTCAAAGGCAGATTACTCGGGAACTATCCGGGTTTACGGCGAGCGCGGCGACATCGACCTTTACGATATCCTCAAGGGACGCGCTCCCGAAAATGAGAACGAGATAATAATCGACCGTATGCACGCCGACAATGCAAAGATAAAGGTGGGAGATACTCTTAAAGTCGGCGGCCTTGACTTTGAGGTAGTCGGACTTGCGGCTTTTGTGGATTACAGCGCACTTTACGAGAGCAATACCGATACAATGTTCGACGCTCTTACCTTTGATATAGGTATGACCACAAACGAGGGCTTTGCCCGTATCCGTGCAAATACCTCTGCAAACTACGGTTTCACTTACAATAAAAAGCCTGCCGACGAGTACGAGGAAAAGGAAATGTCCGAGCACTTCCTCAAATCCCTAATCACACAGACAGCAGTCTCTGATACCGAGGAGCTTGAAATAAAGGACTATGTCCCTGCCTATGCAAATCAGTCCATGAGCTTTGCAAGAAACGATATAGGCAAGGATAAGGCTATGGGCGGAGTTCTCCTGTACATACTCACTGCTGTTTTAGCGTTCATTTTTGCGGTAACTATCAGCACTACATTAGAGCAGGAAGCTTCTGTAATCGGTACTCTCAGGGCTTCGGGCTATACAAGGGGAGAGCTTCTGCGCTACTACATGAGCGCTCCGCTGCTCATCGTCATTATTGCCTCGGTCATAGGCAATGTACTGGGCTATACCGTGTTCAAGAATACAGTGGCAGATATGTACTACAGCAGCTACAGCCTGCCTGCCTTTGAGACTCTGTGGACACCGGAGGCATTTATCAAAACAACAGTAGTACCTATAATATTAATGCTTATTATTAACGTGATAGTTATCACAAAAACGCTGAAGCTCTCACCGCTGCGCTTCCTGCGCCACGACCTGAAGCGCAATAAGAGGAAAAAGGCAATAAGACTGCCGAGGTGGAGATTCCTCAAACGTTTCAGAATACGCGTGTTTTTGCAGAATATCCCGAACTACATCATGCTTTTCGTAGGCATAACCTTTGTTATGCTGCTTATCTCAATGGCTGTGGGAATGCCCGAAACATTGTCCTACTATCAGGATAAAATGGGCGATATGATGTTTGCCGAGGAGCAGGTTATCCTCAGCAGTACCGAGGACGAGGAAGGAAATCTCATCACAACTGCTACAGAGGGGGCAGAGCGCTTCTCAATAACATC
Organism: Ruminococcus flavefaciens; assembly: GCF_900119075.1. Taxonomy (GTDB): domain Bacteria; phylum Bacillota; class Clostridia; order Oscillospirales; family Ruminococcaceae; genus Ruminococcus; species Ruminococcus flavefaciens_Q. The sequence continues at coordinate 144,569 of NZ_FPIP01000010.1, read as the reverse complement.
ACTTGAGCGCAAGTCCGACAGCTATAACGAGGAAGTATCCGTTTTCGGTATCGAAAGCGGCAGTAAATATGTAAATATCGGTAAAACCAATGATGATTCCGTATATATTTCCAAGGCTTACGCGGAAAAATACGGCGTTCAGGCAGGCGATACCATTACTCTTTCCGAGAAATACGAGCACAAGGACTACAACTGGACTGTACATGACATTTACGATTATTCCGCAGGAGTTGCCGTATTCATGGAAAACGAACAGTTCAACAGGGTATTCGACAAGGATGAAGGCGATTTCAGCGGATATATGTCCAACAAAATGATAAAGGACATCGATGAGGAATACATCGCCAAAGAGATAACAACTCAGGATATGATGAAGGTGGCAGACCAGCTTGACCACTCAATGGGTTCATATATGCTGTATTTCCAGTATGTATGCTTCATAGTGGCAGCGATAATACTCTATCTGCTGACAAAGATAATCATCGAAAAAAACGAGCGCTCTATCTCCATGACGAAGATACTGGGCTATGAAAACGGCGAGATAGCTTCACTTTATCTCATACCGACAGCGATAGTTGTGTTCTTCTCGGAGTTCCTTGCAATGTACATAGGCTATTTGCTTATGCAGTTCTTCTGGAAACTGATAATGATGAAGATGAGCGGCTGGTTTGGATTCATAATGCCTGTTTCGGGCTTTGTAAAGGAGTTCCTCCTTGTATTTGCTGCATATCTGCTCATTACTGTTCTTGATTTTATCCGTATCCGCAAAATACCGAAGGTTCTTGCACTTAAAAATATGGAGTAATGCTCTGTATGTATATGGCAAAAAGCGTCTCATTTTTAATGAGACGCTTTTTGCTTTTAATTATTTTCATCAGGCGAAAAATTTTTTTCAAAAATATGTAACAATTTATATTTTTGTTCCGTTTATTATATTAAAGGGATATTTTTTACAAAGCTTATGCAGAAACACCGCCTCTGATATCCCTTTCTTCGGGGCTGCGTTTAAAAATACCCCGAAGCTTCCTCCTTCGGGGTAATGTTGAAAAACGTATATAAGGAGACAAATTTATGGAACTTAAAAAGAAAAAAATACTAAAACGCGGCATGATAACTCTAATTGCGGCAGTAGCCTTATTAGCGGCGTCACCGCTGAGGATAGTGGCTAAAAGGTATTACTGCGGCAGATTCTTTGAAAAAATGGACAGCAAATGCACAGGAATAAGCGAGCTTGGCGATTATATCGACTATAATATGCTGAGCGGCGACCTGAAAAAGATGATAGATAAAAAAGATTTCAAGTTTGCAAGTGATGAAGAAAAGTTCGCATTCTGCAACAAATACAAGAACATGGACTATGATTACCAAATAAAGGGCAGCTATAGCGATTATTTCCCCACGGACAAAAGCAGCCTTTACGATAAACTGGCTCAGGAAGTAACAATTAACGGCGAAAAATACAATATCTACATTTCACTTGTTTTCAAGACAGGAACATTTTTAAGACCTGAAATTGTTGATATCAATACAAGTGCTTATAAACCCGAGATACAGCAATAATGCTTTTTGATAACCTTTAAGAAAATCTCCCGAAAATGGACAGAGCAGTTCATTTTCGGGAGATTTTTTCAGCCTTTATTAATACGAACAACAGTAAAACGCTCCCGATATTTTGGGAGCGTTTGTAGTGTGATGTCAATTGTCCATCAGCGGTGAGAAGTCACCTAAACGATACTGTCTGCCGACTGTTATCCAGTTCTTGGAATTGTATTCGTCGACCTTTTGGTTGAATTCCTCTTCGCTGACAGGTCTGGCGTTCAGACCATAAGGCGTTTCACCTGCTTGTTCAAGGTCATAGTAATAAGTAAATATATCGCATATCGGATAGTGGTCCTTTAACTTTGTCATTTCGTAGTATGTAACGCGGTTATCAGTATAGTTATGACCTATATAGTGTTCTTCCTTGCAGATATTTGTAACGCCGTACTCTCCGTAGGGGATCGTCTGTACAGTATTATTAAGATCTTTTGCTTCGCCGTTTTCGTAATAGTAGATGTATACACAGTCGTCTTTTTGAGTGCCTGTCGATATCAGAAGTTCAGGTATGTCGTCGCCGTCTATATCCTGAAGATCCCACATCGGATCATTATATGGTATTCCTGCTTTGTTATAATGTTTTAGAAGCTCTTTTCTGTATGCAGACTGCCAGCTCGTATCTGTGGGCTCGACGTGCTCTTCGCGTACAAGTCTTGCAATGTTGCTGTTGCCGAAATGGAGCTCATAAGGTCTGGATTCATCATAATAAGCACGTCTGGTCAGGAAATCGTTTGCTCCGCTTTCATTTACAGAGAAATCGAGACATTGTATACTTGTTCCGCCGATTTCCTCTGTAGCATTGCTGATAGTGCCGTGTGAGACATTACCGCTGTTGTCTGTCATGATGTATGTTGCGTCAGCTGTTATTTCAACTGTACCCATATAACCCGCAGATTCGGGAACATCAAGGTCGTTTATGTTTGACATTTCATATCTCCATCTGCCCACAAACGGCTTGATGAACTCAGTATCGGCTGTGTTTTGGTCACTGCCGTCACCTGCTGATGTTACAGTCGTAGTAGTTGTTGTTACGTCAGTTCCTGTGATAGTTGAACCGTTTTTGTCTGTGGATACGATATTTGTACTTGTTCCTGTTGTTGTTGAGACAGTTACTGCAGGAGTTACACCGCCGCCCCCTCCGTTTGGCTTGGTGTGTCTCTTGAGCATTGCTGTGCTGCCGATAGCGATGCCTGCGATAAGCAGTACCGAAGCTGCGGTAGTCAGCGGAGTGAGCCATGCAGGTCTTTTGTTGCGCTCAACGCCCTCAACTACATAGTTTTCGGTCATTTTTATAGTATTATCTCTCTCTGTTCTATCTTTTTCCGCCCTTTGCTTTCTGAACTTCTTTTCGCTCATCTTGAATATCTTTTCGAGCTGTTCATCGGAAATTTCGGGGCATTTGTCTATTAATCTTTTCATAGAATCATTCTCCGCATTTTCGAGAATATCGAATATGTTTTTATCTTTCATAATAGCTCCCCTCCTTATCTTCCCATACCGACTTCCACAAGCTTAGTGCGCAGCTTGTCCATAGCTCTTGCACAGCGCTGTCTGACTGCCGAAGCCGTCATAGAAACGCTCTCTGCTATTTCATTGGAATTTCGGTTGTAATAGAATTTCTGGATAAGTATAGTCGAATCGGGCTCGCCCAGCTCGTCTATCTTGTCGAGGAGCACGCGGCGGAGTTCCGAGCGGTCAACGCGTTCGTCAACGCTGAAGTCCGAGACAAGCTCCCTCATATCGTTCTCGTCAGACTCGGAAATATGGCTTTCTCTTGCAGTCAGGCTTCGGAAGTAGTCGATAGCCTTTCTTTTTGCGATAGTTCCGATAAGGTATTTAAGATCGTTCTCAGATGACAGGTCATATTCACACTGCATAAAAAGAGCTGCGAAAACGTCGCTGACGCATTCTTCTATATCTTCATTTGTGCCGCAGCCTCTGAGCTTATTGTAGGCAATAGCGTAAACGTATCTGCCGTATTCCTTGACGAGAGCCTTGTGACAGCTGACGGGTGATTTTTCCATAAGAGCTGTCAGTTCTCTGCTTGTCATTTACATTCCTCCCTGCGATTTGTTTTGTAAGGCGCCACCTTTCATATACAACAATCGGAGCAGCCTGTTCAAGTGTTACATTACGGGCAATAATTTTATGTTTTGAAAATCATCAGCTTTTATTTTAGCATATAATCAATAAAATAGCAACAAGTGCGGATAAAAAACGCTCCTGTGCTAACCATGATGCTTATACAGAAGCTTTATGCTTATTATTGGGCAAAAGCCTTTTGATGAAGGAGTTCCTTGCACTCATTCAATGACCGTTATTTCATTTTTTCTATAATAGAGCCCATATAAAAACTTGCCCCTCTGTACATACTACAAAGGGGCTCTATTATAGAAAAAATCAGCTAAAAGTCTTTGGAAAGGGGTATGGGGGAGAACCTTTCCTCAGAAAGGTTTCCCCCATAATTAACTATAAGTTTCTATATAAGTGTCATGGATATACAAGAGTGTTATTCTTCTTCGGGTACTTTTATTTCGCCAACTATCGGCACAGGATCGATGCCCTGTTTTGTATAGTAGTCGGAAAGAGCTGCGCGGACAGCCTGCTCCGCGAGCACAGAGCAGTGAATCTTTACTGCCGGAAGTCCGTCCAGAGCCTCAACAACAGCCTGATTTGTAAGCTTCAGTGCGTCGTCAATTGACTTGCCCTTGATGAGCTCGGTAGCCATTGACGATGTGGCAACTGCCGCACCGCAGCCGAATGTCTTGAACTTAACGTCGGTAATGGTATTATCGTCTATTTTGAGATACATTTTCATGATATCTCCGCATTTTGCATTGCCTATCTCGCCGACTCCGTCAGCGTCCTCGATTTCGCCCACATTTCGCGGATTTGAAAAATGATCCAGAACCTTTTCACTGTAAAGCATATATATTCTCCTTTATTATTCGTAATCTTCGCCCTTCATCATTCTCTCCCAGACAGGGGACATAGAGCGCAGGCGCTCAACTATCTTGGGAACTACTTCGAGAATGTAGTCTACGTCCTCGTCGGTTACGTCCTCCTCAATGGAAAGACGCATAGAGCCGTGAGCTACTGCGTGTTTCAGACCGAGAGACAGCAGAACGTGGGACGGATCAAGTGAGCCCGATGTACAAGCCGAGCCCGATGAAGCGCAGATACCGTTCATATCCAGCATGAGCAGCAGTGATTCGCCCTCAATACCCTCGATAGAGATGTTGAGGTTTCCTGGGAGACGCTTGTCCCTGTCGCCGTTAAGACGGGTGTAGGGGAGCTTGAGTATACCGTCGATGAGCCTGTTTCTGCGGGGAGTTATCACAGCTGCCTTTTCTGCGATATTGCGTGTTGCAGCTTCGATAGCAACTCCCAGACCTACGATAGCAGGGACGTTTTCCGTGCCTGCACGCTTGCCGCGCTCCTGACCGCCGCCGTGTATAAGATTAGGGAGGACAAGTCCCTTGCGGATATACAGAGCGCCGATACCCTTCTGAGCGTGTATCTTGTGTCCCGAAAGGGAGAGCATATCTATGCCCTGTTTGTGGACGTCTATCTCAACGTGTCCCACAGCCTGAACAGCGTCGGTGTGGAAGAGAACGCCCTTTTCATGGCATATGGCAGCTATTTCCTCTATGGGCTGGATAGTGCCTATCTCGTTGTTGGCGTACATTATAGTAACAAGAGCTGTGTCCTCGCGGATAGCTTTTCTGATATCCTCGGGATCAATAAGTCCCTTGTCGCTTACGGGGATATAAGTCACCTCAAAGCCATGCTTTTCGAGGTATTCCGTGGTGTGGAGCACAGCGTGGTGCTCGAAAACGGAAGTGATGATGTGCTTCTTGCCCTTTTTTGCCATGAGCTCCGCAGTGCCCTTGATAGCCCAGTTGTCAGCCTCAGAGCCGCAGCTTGTGAAGTATATCTCACGGGGCTCTGCGCCGAGAGCCTTTGCCACCTTTTCACGGGCAGTCTCAACGGCTTTCTGAGCGTCGCGTCCCAGCTTGTAAATGCTTGAAGCGTTGCCGTAAGCCTCGCGGAAATGGGGAAGCATAGCTGCGAGAACTTCCTCCGAGACTGCCGTAGTAGCGGCATTATCGGCGTATATAAAACGTTTTTCCATATTTATCCTCCAGTGTATATGAAGTATTCCTATTGACTTAGTATATTATAGCACAAGGTATTTTGAAATGCAAGACGTGTTACCCCTGTGAAACAAAGCAAAGCCTTATACATTATAAAAGAAAAACGGAGACGGCTCGGAACAGCTATAGACTCAACCTATAACCAGCTATGAAAATTATGCATTGGACAAATATATAAAACCGATGTATAATATAGGCATACCAAAGGAAAGGAGAGGTACAATGAAACAACTGAATATGCTTGACCGTCTCCGTTCTGTAGTCAGAGGAACAGACCGAATGTGCGGCAGACGATGTTTCTGATATAAACTTGTACGCGAATAGATCATTATTAATATAAATTTGAAATTAAAGATTTTCAGGAGGAAATTACAATGGCTAATAATAAATTACATTTTGAGACACTTCAGCTTCACGTTGGACAGGAGCAGGCTGATCCTGCAACAGACGCAAGAGCAGTACCCATTTATGCGACTACATCTTACGTTTTCCATGATTCACAGCACGCCGCAGACCGCTTCGGTCTCAAGGACGCAGGCAACATCTACGGCAGACTTACAAACTCCACACAGGACGTTTTCGAGAAGAGAATAGCTGCTCTTGAGGGCGGTATCGCAGCTCTTGCAACAGCTTCCGGCGCAGCTGCTATCACATACACGATTCAGGCACTTGCAAAGGCAGGGGAGAACATCGTCGCTTCAAAGACTATCTACGGCGGCACATACAATCTTCTTGCACACACACTTCCGCTTTACGGCATAACAACAAAGTTTGCCGATCCCGACGTTGAGGGCAGCTTTGAGTCCCTTATCGACGAGAACACAAAGGCTCTCTACATCGAGACACTGGGCAATCCCAACTCCAACGCTATCGACATCGAGAAGATAGCAAAGATAGCTCACGCACACAATATCCCTCTCGTAGTTGACAATACATTCGCAACTCCTTATCTTGTCCGTCCTATCGAGTACGGCGCAGATATCGTTGTACATTCCGCAACCAAGTTCATCGGCGGTCACGGTACAGCTATCGGCGGCGTCATCGTAGACAGCGGCAATTTTGACTGGGCAAAGTCAAAGCGCTATCCATGGGTATCAGAGCCCAATCCGAGCTATCACGGCGTAAGCTTCACAGCAGCAGTAGGCGCAGCTGCATTCGTAACATATATCCGCGCGATACTTCTCCGCGACACAGGAGCTACAGTTTCACCGTTCCACGCTTTCATCTTCTTACAGGGACTTGAAACACTTTCACTCCGCGTAGAGCGCCACACAGAGAACGCTAAGAAGATAGTCAAGTACCTTGCAAATCACCCACAGGTAGAGGCTGTTCACCACCCGTCACTTAGCTCCGAGAAGAGCCATGAGGTATACAAGAAGTACTTCCCCAACGGCGGCGGCAGCATCTTCACCTTTGATGTAAAGGGCACAGAGGACGACGCAAAGAAGTTCATCGACAATCTTGAGATATTCTCTCTCCTTGCAAACGTTGCTGACGTTAAGTCCCTCGTTATACACCCTGCATCGACAACACATTCACAGCTCACAGAAGCAGAGCTTGCAGAGCAGGGAATTAAGCCAAATACTATCCGTCTTTCGATCGGTACAGAGCATATCGACGACCTTATCGCAGCTCTTGACGGTGCATTTGCAGCAATAAAATAAAAGCCTTACAAGGTGACCTCCATAGTATAAAAAGAGCCCGAAAGAAGATAAATCTTCTTTCGGGCTTTCGCATTATTTTTACTTTCGCAACTAATATTATAACATTTTTTTTAAGGTTATTTCAAGCTGCAAGATATACAATATTTTTAGCGAATTATTGTGAGATTTACTGCGGGCTAAAACATTGAATTTTTCATTAAAATACAGTATAATTTAAATATGGGTATAAAATAATGCTGTGCAGAAGCGTTATTTTGTGTAATTTGCAAAAGTGCAAATATCGAAGTACCTGTTTTTCTCGGCAATTCGTAACAACAATTTAGAAAAGGAGTTGTACTATTATGGCTTTTAAAGTAATGGGCGTAACAGCAGGAAGAAAGGACAGCAACAGTGAGATATTACTTAAAGAGGCACTGCTTGTCTGTCAGGAGCAGGGCGCAGAGGTGTCCATGATAAACCTGAGAGATTTCAATCTCCTTGACTGTAATGGCTGTACATCTTGTACCATAGGTATGTCTATGGGCAAGAATACAGGCTGCTCACTTAAAAATGCAGACGATAAGGACAGGATAATGCAGGTGTTCCTCGATCAGGACGCAGTTATCTTTTCAGCTCCTACATATGAGCTCATGCCCTCATCGCTGTTCCTTAAATTCATGCACAGAAACTTAGCATACGAGACAGCTTTTCTCACCAAGATAGGTGCTATCCAGCACCGTGACCGCGTAGGCGCTCTCATGGCGGTAGGCGGCTCAACACGTTCATGGCAGTCAATGGCTCTTGAATGTATGCAGGTAACAACCGTTACAAGCAGCTTCAAGATAGTAGATATGTATATGGCAACAATGGTGCCTGCACCTGCACAGGTGCTCCTCCACGAGGAGAAACTTGCCCGTGCAAGAGAGATAGGCGCAAACGTTATGAAGGCTCTGAATACACCTCCTGCTGAGCGCAAGTGGCTGGGCGAGCCCGATTACGGCTGGTGTCCTAACTGCCACAGCAACTGCCTCTGCTTAGGCGAGGAACAGTGGGGCGGCTTGAAATATCCTATCGAGTGTGCAGTCTGCGGAGCAGGCGGCGACCTTGAAAAGACTCCCGACGGCAAGTGGAAGTTCGTTATCGCAGCCAACGGACTGGAGCGCGACCGCACCACAGAGGAGGGACGCGGAGTTCACTGCGACGAGATAGCTGATACACAGGGCGGCTTCTTCATGGATCCCGAGAAGCCGAAGATAGTGGCACAGAGACTTGAAAAGTACAAGAAGATAACCTTCAAGGGACTTGAATAATGATCCAAACAGCCGTAAGGAGCTTCCTTATGGCTGTTTTTTATGCGGATATGAAAATTTTTTTTGATGTTAGTGTTGCTTTATTGGCTGTTATATGGTACAATAAAAAGGCTGAGGCTAAAAACTTGTTTTGTTCGCAAAACCCAAAGCTTCTTTCGCACATTCGGCGGCATAGATATGCGCAGTTTTTTCTGAAAGTGAAATATAACTCGCGAAAAATCGATTATATATAATGAAACACGAACAAAGGGCTTCGGATATCACTCCTACGGGAGCAGAAAGAGGAACAATAATGATAATATATATATCAAATAAAGCGCAGGAGCTGTCTGCGTAATGGCTTACAAAGTAAAAAAAGGACGGCTTATTCTGGCAATAGGTATTTTTACGGCAGTATTTACGGTAATGCTTGCAGTTTTTCTTGCCATTGCCCTGAAGATAAAAAAGCCCGAAAACAGCAGCGAAGTTTCCGAAGCGACTACTGCGGCTTCAACTGCGGAAACTACCGTGACCTCTGTCACTACTACAGCAGTTACCACAACTGAGGTAACGACTACTATTGCGCATATCGAGGATATAGAGTGCAACAGTGCGGTACTTTACTCTATGGGCGGCAAAAAGCTTCTCTATGAGGACAAAATAAATGAAAAATACGCTCCTGCCAGCCTTACTAAGCTTCTTACGGCGGCTGTAGCGCTGAAATACGTAAATGCTGAGGCAGTATTTCCCGTAGGCTCGGAGCAGGCTCTTGTTCATGGCGGCTCAAGTCTCTGCGGACTTATGGTAGGCGATGAGATAACATTGCAGGACCTTGTTGCGGGACTTCTTATGTCCTCGGGCAACGACGCGGCATATACCATAGCAGTTTCCACAGCCCGTGCTCACAGTCATGATCCCGATATGACCGACAATGAAGCTGTTGAGTATTTCTGCGGCATGATGAATAATTTCGCTGATTTCATAGGCATGAAGAACAGCCATTTCACCACTCCCGACGGCTGGGACGACGCCGACCAGTATATTACGGCGGAAGATCTGATAGTACTGACAGAGTATGTTCTTTCGGTGCCTGAGATAAGCGAGGTCGTAGGAGTTCACAGCAAGGAAGTGGTAATAAGCTCGGGCAGAAGCCTTTCATGGACGAATTCCAACGAGCTGCTTGATCCTGACAGTCAGTTCTATACTGAGGGCGTTTGCGGCGTAAAGACGGGAACTACCGACTTGGCAGGAAACAACCTCATAACTGTATACAAGAAAAACAGAAGAACGTATATCGCGGTAGTATTGGGCTGCGATACCGATTATGAGCGTTATATGCTCACCAAGGAGCTTCTGTCATACTGCGAATAAAAAAGAGCTCTTTCATCACGAAAGAGCTTTTTTAGTTTAGAGTTGAGAGTGAAGAGTTGAGAGTTAATGTGCCATACTATTTAAATCTTGTCGCCTGAGGCGACACCATAACTTTCAACTCTCAATTCTCTACTTTTACAGTAGGGGCGGATATTATCCGCCCGTTAAGGGACGCCTTGCGAAGCGCCTTCGATATTTGGGCTCTGCCCAAACCCGCCAGAGGCGCTGCCTCTGACCTTACCGGTACGTCCCCTCTGTCCTACGGACATCTCCCCATCTTATGGGGAGTCACTCCGCCAAAGGAACACAGTCCCTTTGGAATCCCGTTCATAGGTTCGGCAAATTAACGCGTTAAACTATGATTTATATAATATTAATGATATCAGTATATAACAGGGAATTTACATATTAACAGCTGCCGTATACGCCGTGGAAAAGGCTATTTGCAGGTTGAATCCGCCTGTATAGGCGTCAACGTCTATGACCTCGCCTGCGAAATACAGTCCGCTGACCAGCTTGGATTCCATAGTCTTGGGATTTATTTCCTTTGTGGAGATACCGCCGCTGGTTATGATAGCCTCGTCAATAGGGCGAAATCCCGATATCCTTACGGGAAAAGCCTTTATCAGCTCCCCGAATTTTCGGCGCTGCTCCTTGGTTATGCCGTTTATTTTCTGCTCGGGAGCTATCCCCGAAAGCTTTACTGCTACAGGTATCAGCTTTGCAGGCAGGAGCTTCCGTATGCCGTTCTGGAAATCGCGGTTGAGGTTCTCCGCGAAATCGCGCTGTATACGGGCGTCAAGCTGCTCGGGTGAGAGGGCAGGCTTCAAATCTATGAGAAGCTTGTATCTGTTGGGCTGCATATCGCGGATATGGGAGCTTGCACTGAGCACCAGAGGTCCCGAAACTCCGAAGTGAGTGAAAAGCATTTCGCCCAGCTCGCTGTATATGCATTTATCTCCGTCCATGAGCTTCAATGTGACATTTCTGAGGGAAAGTCCCATCATTTCCGCACAGAATTTATCGGGAGAGGTGAGAGGTACAAGGCTCGGCTTAAGCTCTGTAACAGTATGTCCCAGTGCTTCTGCGAGGGTATAGCCGTCGCCTGTTGAGCCTGTGGCAGGATAGGATTTTCCGCCGCAGGCAATAAGTACAGAGGGTGCAGAAAACTCCTCGCCGCCTGCCTTGACTCCGCAGACAGCGCCGTTTTCCGTAAGAATTTTGGTAACGCGTTTGTTTATCACCTGTACGCCCAGCTTTTTTATCTCTTTCGCCATAGCGTCGGCAATATCGTTTGCGCAGTCGCTTACAGGGAAAACCCTGCTGCCGCGCTCTGTCTTCAAGGGCACTCCAAGCTCTTCAAAGAAGCTCATAGTGCTCTCGGCGTCGAAAACTGAGAAGGAGCTGTACATAAAACGAGGATTTACAGGAATATTTTTCATGTGTTCCTCAACAGTGCTGTTGTTGGTCACGTTGCAGCGTCCCTTACCTGTTATGCGCAGCTTCCTGCCCAGCTTTTCATTTTTCTCAAAAAGCGCTACCCTTTTGCCGAAGCGAGCCGCCTGTACCGCTGCAAAACAGCCGGCTGCTCCGCCGCCTATAATAATGATATCGGTCATCTTGATTTCCCTTTGACGCACCGCAATGCGCATCTGAATAAATATCCTTTCTTTCGGGCATTATACTCTCGGAGGTGATATCATGCCCCGTAAAACAGACGAGGACGTAAAAATATACATTCCAAAGGACTCTTCCGCCTCAGGAAACGAGCCTCAGCCTTCGTCCTTACAATCCGAGCAGCGTCCGTAAAAGACGGTCTGCAAATAGTCTATGGAGAAGCCGTGCTCATTCTCGATATGCTGTGTAAGCTCCGCAAGGTGCTCACAGTCGAGATGAATGAGCTTGCCGCAGCTGAGACACTTGAGGTGGAAATGGCTGCGGCACTTTTCCTCGTCCTCGATATACTGATAGCAGGCGCTGGTCTTGCCGTCAAAGGCGTACTTGCGCACAAGCCCCTGTTCGACGAGACGGTCCAGCTGTCTGTATATAGTGGCAACTCCAACGGGAGTTCCCTCAGATGATAAAAATGCGCTTATCTCCTGAACGTTGGTGTGTTTGTTCTTGTTATTAATCAGATATGTGAGCAGATTCTCCTTCTGCCTTGTATTATAGCCTGAATCCTTTTTCATCACTGCCTCCGTCCAGCATACAATGTTTCATTATCTCCGATTATATCACGATTTTGCTGACTTGTCAACGCCGAAAAATTGCTTTTTTTATAAAATTTTTCGCAAAAAATGGCAAGTGTATATGCATACGAATATTGACATTATGCTGAACGGGTAGTATAATATAAATATTAAATAGTGATATATGCAGAAATTTATATTGCTTTTGCCGAAAAACAATGGCAGTATGAGTGCAAGTAATTATGGGACTCAACAGGTCATTAAGGCAAATAGTTCTTTATCACTATAAAAGAGAGAAAAAACTAATAAAGCAGAGGTGTATCAATAATGTTAAACAGGAAAATCAAGGCTTTTATAGGTGCGGCTGTTGCTGATGTAATGCTTATGACATCAGGATTTACGGCGTTTGCAGGCAGTCTCGGCGACATAAACAGTGATTCTGCCATAAATGCAGTGGACGCCTCCGAGATACTCTCGGAATACGCCCGCGTATCCACAAATCAGGCTCCCAAGTTCACTGAGGCGCAGAAAAAAGCCGCAGATGTGGATAATAACGGCGTTGTTAATGCAGTCGACGCTTCACAGGTATTATCCTACTATGCTTACAAGTCCACCAGCGGCACTATGGAGTTCGAGGACTACCTGAAAAATCCTCCTGCTCCGCCGAAAAAGGAACCTACTATCGTGGGCAGCTGGCTCCCTGTTGACGAAGAAGACAACACCGAGGGAATAGCGTTCACAGATGACGGGTATATCTCCATGTTCTTTTATTCGACAGAAAACTTCTCTTTCGGTACTGACGGCATAAAGTATCAGGATACTGTATATCCCTATAGCTCCCTTGTGTCTGAGGGCGACTATATCACTCTGAATTCTGAGGATAAAGTTATATTCGAGATGAAGCGTGAAATAAAGGGAGACGGCTACAACGGTACATATAAGGTAACAGGCGGTGAGCTGCATAAGAGTATGCTGTGGTTAGCTTTGCTTTCTAATAAAAATGATATAGGCGATACGACCATGACTGTTAATATCGACGGAGCAAACAGCGAGATATGGATAAATAAGTTCCTGCAATATAAGGTAAACGGCAATACTTTTGAAGTAGTAGTTCCCGAGGGCGCAGAAGGAGATAATAAACCTATCGAGTTCACAGTCGATGAGGATACCCTTACAATAAAAAATGAAAATGGTTCAACTACTATGAAAAGAGTTAAGTAAAACACAAAAAGCAGTCCATAACCGAAATACTTATATAGAAACTTATAGTTATTTATGGGGGAAACCTTTCTGAGGAAAGGTTCTCCCCCATACCCCTTTCCAAAGACTTTTATCTGGTTTTTTCTCAGATAGGGCGCACCATAAATAAAAAAACCTGTAAAATGCAGGAGCGCCCTATATGAGAAAAAACAAAACGAAAGTTTTAGGGAGAGAGTTTGAGAGAAGCCCCTTTTTCAAAAGGGGTTCTCTCAATAATAAACATAAAACTTCTGTATAAATACTATGGCTATGGACTGCTTTTTACATAAGATGATCGTACATTTCAGCAATGATAAATCGGGCTGAACAGCTATAAAATATCCGAATAGTATAATTAAAATAAGAATAAACCCTCTGCAAACCGCCTGTGTACGGACTTTTGTCCACAAATCTTTGTTGAACACGTCGTAATACATGGAGTAATTATACAAATGGTTAAGCGGAATTTGTAGCACAATACCGAATATGATTAACAAAATGTGACATTTCAAAAAAAGGTATTTACAAATCGCCGTTTTGAGAGTATTATAAGTACATAATTTATTTTTCATTTAGGGGGTCTTATTTATGAGATTATTTGCAATGATGGGCGAGGTTTACGACGATGTAGTAACAGGAAGAAATACCTATATGTACGACGACGATTATGATTGTCTGTACCTTCCTGTAAGCAAGGAGTTTGTGAACCATGTACTGGAGAGAGAATGCAACGACTGTGGCGTTCTTATCTTTACAATGGATCATGACTTCAACTATTCGCTGGACAGCATTCTTATCGACAACGACGAGCAGCCGCGCGATCTGAGAGAGGAAATAGCTGAGTACGTTGATACTTATGAGATCAATCAGCAGTACTTCGAGCTTTCAAGTGCTCTCTCCCACGTGTTTTGCAGAATTAATTGAATCAGAAGATGATTGAAACAGAAGGACCGCTTGAATAAGCGGTTCTTTTTTTAGGCGAAATTAAATGAAGCTCTCCGCGAGGAGAGTTTTTTTTGTTGTTGTAATTAGCAATATATACAAATCATATCTAACCGTTTTGTGCTATCAGACATTTATTGTGAAGAGATTGTAACATTTAGTTTGGCATTATTGAAAGATATTATTATATGACTTATAATTAATACATATAAAAACATCTTTGATTATGAAAGGAGTTGTATTATATGGCATTAATGAATTGTCCAAATTGCGGAAAACAAATATCGGATAAATCAACAAAATGTGTTCATTGCGATTATGAACTTGTTAAACTGGAAAAAAGATGTCCTGAATGTCAAGAAATAATTAATGAAGATACTAAGATTTGTCCTAAATGTGGTTGCCCAATTGAAGAAACTAAGGAAACCTCTAGTAAGGAACTTCAAAAAGTTGAAGTAATAAAGGTAAGAGTAGATACTAAAAAAATAATTATAATATGCATAGCGGTATTGATACTGATTGGCGTAGTTGTTGGTGTAATATTTGGCGTGAAAAAATATAATAATAAGAAAGCTGAAGATTTACACGTTGAACAAGTTAATAATTATGAAACTAATTATAAAGAAGTATCACGAAAAATGCTTTCTGGTGCCGCCGATGCAGAATCCTGCGGAAATCTTATAAAAAAAGTCTGGTATAACAGTATTTATGAAGAAAGTGATTATGAAACTAATAAATATACCAAAAGTGGTTCAACATATAACGACTTTAATACATCATTGAGAAATTTGTTTGCTGATGAAGATTTTTCAATGGAAATTGAAGGAATTGAAAAAAATCAAAAAGAAGTTGCGGATATTATGAAACAATTAAAGAATCCGCCAGATGAATGGAAAGATTCATATGAAGTATTAAAGGGATATTATGACGCATATCTAACATTAACTGAATTGGCAACTAATCCAACAGGAAGTTTGCAGTCATTCTCAGAGAACTTTAATAATGCCGACAGTGAAGTTTCAAAGTATTATAGTAAGATTAAAAATGAAATAAGCTAACAAAAAAGGGTAGTAAGCATTGAACTTACTACCCTACTTTTTGTCACCCTAAACCGAATAATTTGCCGATTGCATTTGAAATGCGGTGACAAATGGGTGACAGGTGACAAAATTTTGGCCATTAAATTACTATGAGCAAATAATGAAAATTTGAGATTTGGCTATATAAATTACTTCATAGCCTCTTCAACAGCAACTGCACAAGCAACTGTTGCACCAACCATCGGGTTGTTGCCCATGCCGATGAGTCCCATCATCTCAACGTGAGCAGGAACAGAAGATGAACCTGCGAACTGAGCGTCAGAGTGCATACGGCCGAGAGTATCTGTCATACCGTATGAAGCAGGACCTGCTGCCATGTTGTCTGGGTGGAGAGTACGTCCTGTACCGCCGCCTGAAGCAACTGAGAAGTACTTCTTGCCGGCGTCAACGCGCTCCTTCTTGTATGTACCTGCAACAGGGTGCTGGAAACGTGTTGGGTTAGTTGAGTTACCTGTGATAGAAACGTCAACGTTCTCCTTCCACATGATAGCAACGCCTTCTCTTACGTCGTTAGCGCCGTAGCAGTTAACCTTAGCGCGGAGACCGTCTGAGTAAGCCTTGCGGAATACTTCCTTTACTTCGCCTGTAGCGTAGTCCATCTCTGTCTCAACATATGTGAATCCGTTGATACGAGCAATGATCTGAGCAGCGTCCTTGCCGAGACCGTTGAGGATAACGCGGAGGGGCTTCTGACGAACCTTGTTAGCCTTCTCAGCAATACCGATAGCACCCTCAGCAGCAGCGAATGACTCGTGGCCTGCGAGGAATGCGAAGCACTCTGTATCCTCTTCAAGGAGCATCTTGCCGAGGTTACCGTGACCGAGACCAACCTTACGCTGGTCAGCAACTGAACCCGGGATACAGAAAGCCTGGAGACCTTCACCGATAGCTGCAGCAGCGTCAGCAGCTCTCTTGCAGCCCTTCTTTATAGCGATAGCGCAGCCTACAGTGTAAGCCCACTTAGCGTTTTCAAAACAGATAGGCTGGATACCCTCTACCATTTTGTAGATGTCAAGTCCCTTTGCCTTGCAAACCTCAGCACACTCCTCGATAGAGCTGATGCCGTATTCTTTAAGAACAGCGAGGATCTGCTTCTCGCGTCTCTCATATGATTCAAATAAAGCCATTTTACAAGTCCTCCTTAGTCTTTTCTCGGATCAACGATCTTAACAGCGTCAGCAACTCTGCCGTACTGTCCCTGAGCCTTCTCAAAAGCAGTATTTGCGTCGTCGCCTGCCTTGATGAAGTCCATCATCTTACCAAAGTTGATAAACTTATAGCCGATGATCTCGTCGTCCTCGTTAAGAGCGAGACCTGTGATATAGCCGTCTGTGAGTTCGAGGTAACGTGGTCCCTTCTTGAGAGTACCGTATGTAGTACCGATCTGTGAACGGAGGCCCTTACCGAGGTCCTCAAGACCAGCGCCTACTACGAGACCGCCCTCAGAGAAAGCAGACTGTGAACGACCGTAAACGATCTGGAGGAAGAGCTCTCTCATAGCTGTGTTTATAGCGTCACAAACGAGGTCTGTATTAAGAGCTTCAAGAATTGTTCTGCCAGGGAGAATTTCAGCAGCCATAGCAGCAGAATGAGTCATACCCGAGCAGCCGATAGTCTCAACGAGAGCCTCCTGGATAACTCCTTCCTTAACGTTGAGTGTGAGCTTGCAGGTACCCTGCTGAGGAGCACACCAACCGATACCGTGTGTAAATCCGGAAATATCCTTGATCTCCTTAGCCTTTACCCACTTTGCCTCCTCAGGAATGGGAGCAGCGCCGTGAGCAACGCCCTGTGCGATTGGGCACATTGTTTCAACTTCGTGCGAATAAATCATTATAAATACTCCTTTCGGTTTTTAGGAAGCCCATTATTGCGCGAAAACGCAGCAATATCTGTCCTTACGGGCGCTCTGCACAGATATTGTGCGAAAATATCATAGTGAGTGCAGAACATACCTGTATATATAATACGACTTTTTCGGTATAAAATCAAGTCTTTTTTATAAAAAACTTTGTCCTGTTGGAGCTTTTAATGCAAAATACACTAATTTCCTCGGCTTTTCGTGTTAAAAAAATAACATTCCGTTTACACTTGATTTTTGAACTGATTTACGTTATAATATAAATCATAATTTGCAGCGTGACGCTGCACCCTTGCCACGTTGCCGCTCGTAAACTCGCTCACTATTCATGGCAACGATAATCGTACATCGCTCAAAGCGCTTTTTGAATGGGATTCCAAAGGGACTGTGTTCCTTTGGCGGAGTGACTCCCCATAAAATGGGGAGATGTCCGTAGGACAGAGGGGACGTACCGGTAAGGTCAGAGGCAGCGCCTCTGGTGGGGTGACTCCCCACAGTGTGGGGAGATGTCGCAACGCGACAGAGGGGACGGACCCGATTAGGGGGACCTGCAAGAGAGGGCGTCCCTAAATGGGACGTCGAGGACGCCGTCCCCTACATTTTTCAACGGGCGGATAATATCCGACTCCTACAAACATAAATTATATTTTTATATAGGAGATAATAAATATGGACCACGCTGACAAAGCCTGCGAGCTGTTTGCAGGCGGATTAAACTGCGCTCAGGCTGTTTTTGGCGCTTTTTCAGACGTAACAGGCATGGACTATGACCTCGCTCTGCGGCTTTCCTCCTCATTCGGCGGCGGAATGGGCAGAATGCGAGAGGTCTGCGGCACCTGCTCGGCTATGTTCATGGTGGCAGGCATACTCTACGGACTCGGTGAGAGCTACTCCCATGAGGAAAAGACCGAACACTACAAGCGCATACAGGAGCTTGCTGCCCGTTTCAAGGAAAAGCACAGCACTATAATCTGCGGAGAACTGCTGAAGGGGCTCTCTGTTACAAGCACTCCCGAGCCTGAAAAGCGCACCGAGCAGTACTATAAGGTTCGTCCCTGTGTGAGATTCGTCCGCACGGCAGCAGAGATACTTGACAGCTATATCGCGGAAAAAACGCCTGAATGTTTAAATAAGTAAATTCATGAAGATTTTTTCGAGGATATTTGTATATGTTGTTCACAATTTATATATTGAAATAATGCCGTATTTGGTGTATAATAATTTGTATAACAACTTGAGGGGGAGTGACAATCGATATGAATTCCCAAAATGACACGTATTTTCTCAGAGAATTCGTTGCCAGCCACAAGCAGATATTTGACAAATCAAATGAAAAGTTTATATATTCATTCAGTAATATAGCCTGTTTATGTGCACATATTGCGTACCTGATAATGTTCTATATACTTCAGGTCAAAGAACTTGTTATATTCAATATATTCAGTGTTCTTTTTTATTTTACGCTCTTTGTTGTCATACGTTTAGGAAAGGGCGGTGCAGCACTGCTGTATCTTGCGGATATCGAAGTTATCGCCCATGCCGCATTTGCCACGCATTTTCTTGGGTGGCAGCCCGACTTTGCGATGTTCTTTATACTGATAATCCCCGCAACGTTCCTGACGTATACGCAGAAGATATATATCCCGTTCATTATCTCGGCGGTATCTATGGGACTGTTCCTGTATTACAAGATCACAATGGATTACAATGCCGATGTAAAATATGTATTCGAGGATAATGACGTAATAAAGGCGATACAGATAACAAACGCAGTCATCGGAGTTTTCGTGATGATGGTAGCAGGCGTATCAAATATCTTTATCCGTGAGTATAAGGAGTTCCAGCTGGTGGATCAGCGTGAGGAATTCAAGGAGCAGGCTTCAAAGGATCCGCTTACTCATCTGTTCAACCGACGTGCAATGAATGAGAATATCCGTGCTATCCGAAGAGACTGTCCTCCGAGGAGCCAGTATGTTATCGGTATCGGAGATATCGACAACTTCAAGAGGATAAACGATACCTACGGACATGACGTAGGTGATAAGGTGCTTGTTTACGTATCGAACCAGTTCATAAACTTTATTCCCGACGGCGGATATGCTGCAAGATGGGGCGGAGAGGAGTTCCTCTTTGTAATACCAAATGCAAGCATAGAAAAGGGCGTTGCATTTACCGACCAGATACATAAGATGCTCCGCAGTCATGTTTTTGAGATAGACGACGTTGAATTCGGAGTTACTATGACATTCGGAGTAAGCAAGGGAATACCTGTGGACAAGATAGACAACGTAATCACAACAGCCGACAAACGTCTTTACAAGGGCAAGAACAACGGCAAGAACCACACAGAATATACAGATTAAGGGCGTGAATCTATCACGCCCTTTTTATTAATAAAGAATTGTCGCGTCCGCTTTTAACGGACGTATTTAAGATATATCACTGCGCAGGCGAAAGGGCTTCCACTGAGGGAAGCCCTTAAAACTTTAGAAAGAGAGGATTTCATGTTTTATGATAAAGGAGCAAATGGGAGCTTATTCCTTTATCTCGGCAGGAAGCTTGTCTATAAGCTTCAGCAGATACTTCTGTATTGCCAGTGCGTCGTTGTTTGTAACGCCGTCGCCAACGTTGCAGCAGTCTGCGTTTTTGAGTCCCTTTTCGGTGATATGGTGCTCGTCCGTACCGTTCAGACCGAATTTATTGGGATTGGCCAGCTCCTGCATTATCATTACTGCGTCCGAAAGGTCTACTGCACCGTCAGCGTTTGCGTCGCCGTATAAAACGTCTCCGCTGCCGACTGTAGTAGTTGTCGCAGAAGTAGTTGTGGTCGTGCTGCTACTGGCTGTAGTTGTTTCAGATGTAGTTGTTGTAGTTGAAGTATCAGGCTTTACAGTGGGAGTTTCGCCCTGTGCGTACTCATAAACTACCTGAATGCTTGAATACTTGACTTCTATCTTGTCCTCTGCGGAAGCCTCGCTCTTTTCGGAAGCGTCCCACCATTTCTGGAGCTCGAACTTGCCGTCTGCGATAGTAGCTTCAAGGTCTTCCGATACCTTGTCAGCGCCCTCGCCTGTGGTCTTTGTGAGCATACCGTCGAACTTGACTGTAGCGGATACCTTGTTGCCCAGAGGCATTGAGTAATCCTTGTATGTCCAGAAGTTCTCGCCGTCCTTGGAAACAGCGTTCATGCATACAGCACAGCCTGCTGTAGCCCAGCTTGAACCAGCGCTTGAAGTAACAGCGCCGTTGATGACTATCTTTGAGAGGTGCTTAGCGTCCTCGACAGGAACTACTACGAAGCCCTTGTCGTTGGTCAGCTTCTCGATATCTGTGTATTCCTTTGTAACGAGGTCGGTCTTTGTTTCCTCATAGGTCTTGAGGTCGCTGAAAGCGTCAGCCTTGTCGGAAACGACTACCATAGCTGCTGAGAAAGCAGGGAGGTCAACGCTTACGCTGTTGTCCTTGACGTCCTTGATAACGTCGATGAGCTTTATCTTCTCGTCATCGCCGTAGATAGCGTAAACAGCTGCGGACTTGTAGTCCTTTTCAGCGTTCTTGAGGTCGATAGTTGCGTTTTCCTTTTCTGTCATGTTCTTGTTTGTGACCATAACAGTTACTGTAGAGTCGTCCTTAGCGTTTACAGCAGCATAAGTGCTGGACTTGGAAACGTCCTCGGACTTTGCAGGGATAAGGGTATCGCCGAAGCAGCCGCCCTTTCCGTCGTAGTTTGTGTAGAGGTTGATACCCGAAACGATGAACGGCTCGCCGCCCCAGAGAGTAGCGAAGTAAACGCCTTGGTCAGCATAGCAGCCGAGAGCTTCTACCTGTGCGATAGTACCTGATGTATCGTCGCCGCCGCCGAAGTTATACTCGGAGATACCCAGCTTTGTGCCGGGGTAGTACTTGTCGATAGACGCCTGGATCGTAGGAAGTATCGGAACGTTTTCCATACACCACTGACCTATCCAGCTGTTTTCAACGAAGCCCTTTTCGTAAAGGGTACGAACTGACTGAACTCTGTCCTCAGCGCCCTTTCTTGCGGACTCTGAGTAGTAGTGGATATCGAGAACATCGAGGAGTCTTGTGCCGCACTCCTCCGAAGCCTTGTGCATATCGTCAAGGTAGCTGTCAAGATACCAGTGGTAGTTGTTTTCAGCCTTAACCTTTTCCCATTCGTCATGCTGATCGTCGTCATCGAGGTGATCGAAAGCTGTGTATCCGTACAGTGCAGGACCGAATACTTCAGCGTTTGGATCGAGCTTCTTGACATTCTTTGCCATTTCAATGGACTTTGTCTTGAGCTCCTCGATAGTAACAGGCTCGGGGTGCATTCTGCTGTGTGTGTCGTTCCAGAGAACAGGCTCGTTATCGAGGCTGTAGCCCTGTATACCTGTCTTTGACTTTGAGTCGCCCAGCTTCTTGATGATGTAGTTTACGTACTCGTCCATGTAAACTACGCCGTCTGTCAGGTCGGGAGTCTCTGCGAAATCGGAGCCCTTTGTAAGAACTACCTTGTTCCAGCGGTCTGAGGGAGCTTTTTCTTCTTCTGTTACAGTACCCTTCTTATCGGCTGAAACATAGCCTGCAAGCTGGAGAGTGGTAAGCTTGTAGCCAACATTGTTCTTGGCTGCGTCCTTTGAGAGCTGCTGAACGCAGTCTGCGGGATCGTCGGATTCCGAGAGGTTGGTATCCGAGCTGTGCTTCCAGTCCGAACCTGCGTTGGAAGCGTTTGTCTCCCAGTTGTAGGCTGTCATACGGTTACCGCCCTGACGAACGGAATTAGTCTTGACGTCCTTGAGAGGAGTTGTATACTGGTTCACGCCATAGATGAGAGGGGATATTTCCTTTTTTTCGCCCTTGAGGTCAACGGTTATCTTCATGTCATAGCCGTCAGCCGCATTAACGGCTGCCTGAGGGATACCGTTCATGGGCGCTGTGAGTGCGCAGCCTGTTACAACGCAGGCTGCAAGAAACGCTGCTGTTTTTTTCATATGTTTTCCTCCGTTTTTTTATAATCTCCGCCGCAGTGCAGGACAGCGGATAATTAGCCTGTTAAAGTTCGCCCTCACCCCACCACGGCACCTGAGGGACTACCTCGTCCTGTTCGCCGTTCTCGCGTCTGAAAGCTCCCTGTGACCATTCCTCCACATTGGGATCCATGTATTTCAGGTAGTTGGTAATGGTCTTTGCGAGCACCAGTATCAGCGTAAGGGGTATCTGGTGGGTATAACCATAGAGTATTACGGGCAGGTCATTGATATCGGCGGACACTCGCCATACAAGTCCGAAGCGGTCGAGCCTGTCTATGATGTGCTGTACCTTTTCGGTGGGGATACCGAGCTTTTCCGATATCATAGCCACCGAGAACATCTTGTTCCTGACGCTTGCGCCTAAGTAGCTGATAATGCTGATAGCGTCATCGTCGGCAAGGGTATTGAAAAGCCGTATCATGTTGGTAGTATCGCCGAAGTAGGAATTAACGCCATTTTCGGGTATCTCCAAGAAGCAGAAGTAACGCAGGTCCTCGCTGATGCGCGACAGTGCTAACTCGCGATCGGTTTTGAGACCTGCGTAGGTCTCATGCTCGTAGCTTTCCCGAAGCCGTCCTACTGTATCGGTGTTGGGGTTGCAGGCACAAAGGGCAGAGTACATGATGCGCATGAACTTCTCGGAGCGCTTATCAGGTGGAGTTGCTCGAAGCTCGTCGTCAACGAGCTGTTCGATGTCCCGCTGGCTGTCTGTTATCTTTACGCCGAACATTGAATCAAGAGAGGTATTGAGCTCCTTGGCAAGCTGTGGAAGGAGCTCGCCGTCAGGGTAGCTGGAATTTTCCCATTTTGAGACAGCTTGAGGGGAAACATTCATACGTGAAGCAAGCTGCTCCTGAGTAAGTCCCAGTTCTTTGCGGCGTTTTACGAGATTTATCCTGAAAATGCTTTTCTTGTCCATGGCACACCTCCCACTCTCTGTGCTTTCTACAATCTATTGTATCACCACTTGCGGTTGAGTGCAAGCGAATAAAAATAGACAAATAACAACCAATAGTTGAATTTGTAAGAAGAATCATTCAAAACGGAGTGCAAAACAGTTATATATCTTTCCAAATTCAAATATCAGTTCATTTTTGCATGGGATTATAGTTTTTGTTGAATAAAAAACCCCGAAAACGGGAAGCAATTAACGTAATACTGTACATAAAGGCTTGTGGTTATTATGGGGGCAAACCTTTCTGAGGAAAGGTTCTTCCCCCATACCCCCTTTCCAAAGACTTTTATCTGGTTTTTTCACAGATAGGGCGCTCTGTAAAATAAAAAAAGCCTGCAAAATGCAGGTGCGCCCTATCTGAGAAAAAACAAAACGAAAGTTTTAGGGAGAGAGTTTGAGAGTGACTCCCCGCAGTGCGGGGAGATGTCCGAAGGACAGAGGGGCACGCCTCCGTCAGAGGAGAACCTTTCTTCAGAAAGGTTTTTCCCGATAAAAACACAGACCTGTATAAAAATATAACGGTCAATGCTTTCCGTTTTCGGGGAGTTAGTCCTCCGAGCACATTCTTTCGAGTATCTCAGCGGCGTCGGTAACGCAGCCTCTGCAAGAGCGCAGGGGAGCGCCTGTGAGAGCTCCTTTGAGCTCGCGGCACATCAACGAACAGTTCATGTCAGTGAATTCCTTTTCAAATGCGGCACATTTGCTGTCTGCGCTGTCGGGAAAGCGCTTGGAGAGCACATATTCCGCAGCAAGAACAGCTCCGCATTTTCCCATTCTTCCGCCTGCAAAGGGCGCAGCAACGGCTTTTGCCTCCTGCTCGCTCAGACCAGCTTCATCAGCGAATGCGCTGAGCACAGCGGCGGAGCAGCTGTAAAAATTCTTGTGGTTTTCCACTGCCTTGTTTGCTTTTTCTGCCATATTAGACCTCCTCAAGCAGCAGGGTGCTGCCTTTTTTCAGCTGATTTTCCGTGAGGAAACTGTCGGCGAGCCTTATGTGCTTCTCGAAGCCGTTTTCAGCGCGGATAAGCACAGTACACATGAGCTCCTCGTCCTCGGGGATACCCTCGCAGCCGTAATCCTCCTCGAATATCTCGATTATTTCGTATTTCATCGCAGTTCCTCCGATTTCGGGAATTGATGATTACATTATATATTAATGCGGAGGATTTGTCAAATACGGTCAGAACTCGATAGTGGCAGTGAATTTCTTGTCCTTACAGTCAATTTTCAGCGTAAAGCCGTTCTGTGCTGCGGCAGCCGAGGCTATAGCCAGTCCCAGACCGCTGCTGGTCTTGTCGCTGCGAGCCTTGTCGCCCTTGACAAAGGGCATGAGCAGGTCTTTTGTGCTGATATTTTCGGAAACGTCGTTGACTACGGCAAGGCGCTTCTTGTCGGCAGTAACCTTGATACTTCCGCCGTCTCTGGTGTATTTCACGGCATTGGAGACAAGGTTCTCCACAGCCGACATAAGCGTATCCTCGTTGGCATTGACTTCGCATTTGCCCTCAATTTTCAGGTCTATATTCCTCTCCTCAAGAGCAGTGCGGTATTTCTCTGCGGACTTCTCCGCAAGAGCCTTTATATCGACTTTCGTTTTGTTCAGTTTCTTTATCTGTTCGGTCTCGCTGAGCTTCAGCGTTTTTGCGATGATATCGTCGGTGTAGGAGACATTCTGCATTATGGAATCCAGATATTTCAGCTCCTTTTCGTCGCCGCTGTTTTTGCGCATTTCCATGAGGTTCTCGGCATAGCCGCCGATGACCGCAAGGGGCGTTTTCAGATCGTGGGCGAGATTATTTGTGAGGGCTCTCTGGTAGTCCTCAAAGGCGTACTGAGCCTTGTTCTTCACGTTTTTGCGCCAGCATATGAGGAAGGCGATTAAGGTCAGCAGCAGGAAGAAAAGTGCTACGAAAATGCAGTACATCTTATTTGCAAACTCTGTCCACACATTGACCTTGTAATCCGAGAAAAGAGTATATCTTTCGCCGTTTATCAAAACGCTGCTGTGGGTCATGGATTCGTTCATGACAAGGTCGTAATCGCTTTCGTAAGTGTGACCTGACATTCCCTTGATGAAATGACTGCTTATGGCTTCGTCCACCTTTTCTTTTTCAATACCCCAGATGTTTTCAAAGGTACACCTCGGATAAGTAAACTCGTCCGAGGAGCTGGACTTGTCTGCTGAGAATTCCATGAGTTCATAGCCATCAAGATAAGCGCTGTCAACATCTATTACTACTTCCTCTGTTCCTGTTTCTTCTGCTTCATCATCATACTCATTATATTTGTCTTTATAGTAGAGATTTTTGACCTGAATAACATGGGGTATCATCTTATGCTCTTGCAGATCAACGTAAGCGCTGGTTATATCATAGGAATATGCGATGTGATCAGAGTATCTTGAATCCAGATGATTTTTGATAAGCTGCTGAAATGCGGGGATATCTGTTTCCTCGGGATCGCAGTATAGCCATTTGTTATGCTCGTGGTTCTCGTCAAATTTTATGATGCAGAACATCTTTGCGGCATTTGAGATGAGCACGTTTCCGTCCTTGTCTATGATAGCAGTAACAGCTTTTCCGTTTTTATCATATGAAGTTACTCCTGTTTCAGGCAAAGGGAATCTGTAGCCGAAAAATTCACTGATATTCAGTGTGTTATAATATGTTCCCAGACACATTTTCATTCTTAATGAATTGATAGTGCCGCCCATTTTATCATTTTTATCCTCGGTCGCAACTGCTGCTTCCATTATGGTACTGTTTAATTGATCCTGCTGGCTCTGCGCCTGCTCGCAGGCTATCCTTTCCGTTGCGTAAAAAAGCACGAATGAGAATATCAGCGTGAATACCACAGGGAATATCATTGCCTTTGCAAACATCTTCCGGAATGTGGTGCGTTTTGGTTTGCGTCTGAATTGCTCATTTTTCATTTTGCTCACTCCTTTGTCAGCTTGTACCCTCGTCCCACAAGAGTCTTTATCTGCGCACCTGCGGCACCGAGGGCTTTTCTCAGTTTCTTTATATGGTTATCCACCACGCGGTCGCTGCCGAAGTAGTCGTAGCCCCACACTTTGTCAAGGAGGGTGTCTCTTGTGACTACCCAGCTCTCATGCTCCAAAAGATACCGCAGGATAGCGAACTCCTTCGGGGGGAGCTCGATCTCCGCGCCGTCTGCAAAGCATCGGAGCGTTCTTGTGTCAAGGCTTATCTTACCGCAGGTGAGGGTATGTTTTATGTCGGAGCTCACAGCTCGCCGCACTAAGGCTTCGCACTTGCTGTAAAGCACCGAGAGCAGAAAGGGTTTTACGATATAGTCGTCGCAGCCAAGGTCATAGCCGCTGAGGATATCCTCCTCGCGGCCTCTTGCTGTGATGAATATAACGGGGATATCGCTTCTCATGCGAAGCTGTCTGCACAGGGTAAAGCCGTCGGTCTCGGGGAGCATGATATCGAGAAGCACAAGGGCATAGCCCTCAAGTCCGCTTCTGATGATATCGAAGGCTTCGCCGCCGCTGTTTACCACAGTCACCGATGTACCCTTATTTTCAAAGTAGTTTCTGATGACTTCGCATATATCGAGGTCGTCCTCAACGAGAAGAATCTTATCCATAGCACGTGCTCCCTTTTTATCTTCTGAGCATATTATAGCTCCGCGATGTATCCTTTGTGTGTCCTTGTGTGGTTTTTTGTGTGACCTTTGGTCATACCAATTTATTGGTCGGGGTATCAAATATTGTGATTTCATTATAGCCCTAATATATTAAGATGTCAATTTTTGAACAGCTTTTGAATAAATGAATAACAATATTTGAATAAAACCGCAATTTTTGACTTGTCTTAATCTTTTATTCACAATTTTTAGCTTGTATTTTTTGTGAATTTATTATATAATTTAGTCATAAATCCCCGATCGGCTCATGTTTTTTAGTTGATTATACAGAAAAGGGGGAATTTTAAAGATGATTTTTAAAAGCTCAAAGCAGTTAATGGCGGGAACTATAGCAGCAGCCCTGTGCGTTACGGCTGTATCGCTTGACTTCACGCCCAATCTCAGTTCTTATGCTACTTCAAATCAAAATGAACAATTCTATATCGACGGATATCACTATGAGTTTTATAACATGAGCAATATCGGAGAGTGCTCCTTTGAACCTGATAACGAGGGCGGCTTTACCGCCGAATGGTCGGGTATCGTGGAGTGCCAGTTTGACAAGGGCATTTACGGCAATGAACTGCCGAATGATCCTGAAAGCGTTATAATAAATTATGACCTTGAATTCAGTCCTCTGACTGATAATGAGGAGGTCAGCGACGGCAGCTCCCGTGTGGGAATTTATGGCTGGCTGGTGCCAAAAAGTGCAAGATACAACATTGAATACGCAGTAATCGACTATCAGTGCAATTTTGACACGGAAAACTATGCGAATATCCTTGAATTACAGAACATAGGCAGCTATGAACTGGACGGAATGACCTATGACCTGTACAACAAAAAAGCTGATCCCAACGGCGTGTCATTTGACGCAAGCGTTGAGAAGTATTTCAGCTTCAGACGCGACAGCAGTATCGGCAGCGGTGCTTCGGTAAGCCTTAAAAGCTCTGTAGACATTACAAAGCACATGGAGGAATGGCAGAAGCTCGGCATGGAAAAGAGCAATATCTACAGCACCATGCTGGACGTCCGTGCGTGGATGTCCAGCGGCAGCGCCAAGCTGAACAGCTGCGATATCAATATTACTGAAAGGGAAAGGGAAGCCTTCACCGAGGACGGCTGCTTTTATAAGACGGATCCTGCCAAAAACGGCGGCGATTACGAAATGAAGCCCCTCGGCGAGGGCGGTTTTGAGGCAAAATGGGACAGCGATTCCGCAGTCACATTCAGCAAGGGAAAAAGCTATGCCAACGCCCCCTTTAACTATAACGACGAGAACTGTATCATAGCGGACTATAATGTCGAGTTGTATCCCGTGAATTACGGCACAGACAGTGCCATGGATATCGGCATTCACGGCTGGCTGGACGTCAATGCGGGCAGCGACTGGAAGGACGAGTTCAATATAGTTCTCGGCAGGAAGAATTATTATTTCCCGAGTAATTATAAGGATTTCCCGAATGATGAAAACGTCATCGAGCTGGGCACCTTGGAGGATAACGGCAGGACCTTTAAGCTTTACCGTTCCATACCTCTGCATACATACAGCGTTTCAAGCGGCGTATCCGGCATTGCCGAGGCTCCGCCTCATGCAAGATATACCTACTGGAGCGTTGCAGACAACTGCGTTGTGGATAAGGTCAAGTCGCCGAAGCTCAGCGGAAAGATAAACATCAGAAAGCACCTTGAAAAGTTCATGGAGCAGGCTTCTGCTCTTGAAAGAGTCAGCAGCGTTTACGAGCTTTCACTTGACCTGTTTACTCAGGGCGGCGAGGGAAGCGCCAAGGTCAATCAGTTCGATATCCATCTCGGCAGCGACAAAGACGAGGGCGGCAAGGTCACTTTCAACAAATGTGGCAGTGCCACTGACGAAAACAGCTCTATAGAGCCGAACGGAGCAGGTGGTTTCACGTGCAAATGGAGCGAGGGCGATTATAAATCGTTCTCGAAAAAGCTTGAGACT
This sequence comes from Ruminococcus flavefaciens, assembly GCF_900119075.1. Lineage (GTDB taxonomy): Bacteria > Bacillota > Clostridia > Oscillospirales > Ruminococcaceae > Ruminococcus > Ruminococcus flavefaciens_Q. Next base: position 115,580 of record NZ_FPIP01000010.1, on the reverse strand, counting down.
GATGGCAATATCGACATGGATTCATTTATTGTGGACTATGATGCAAATGTAAATGCAAAGTCAGTCACTGGTACGGAATGGTCACTGTGCGCGACCTGCAAGTCTAAACAGTCCAATCTGGAATACTATGTTTTTGAGGGCTATGGTGCAAGCTCCGTAAAGATGAACAGCGACGGAACAGACGTCAAGAACGTTGATCCCTATACATTCCTTAAGGATCATGCGATCATCAAGAGAAACTCCGCGCTGATAAACGGAGAAAGATATGATATGTTCTATCTGCGTTATAAGGGAGGCGAGGGCGGTATCGGCGGATACGATATCTACCGCTGTATCAGCATAAAGCAGAACGCAGGTCAGAAAATGGGCAAAAAATGCCACCTCAGCGGAAGCATCGACTGGTCCAAGCACATCATGGCGTGGGACAGCGCAGGATTCCCTGTAACTTCTGTTGACAGCTGCGAGGTATTCTTTGAGACCAACAGCCCAAGCGGCGATTTCAGCCTCAATATCTGCGGCTTCAATACGGGAGCAGAAAGCGGAAAGGTAAAGGGCGACCTTAACGGTGACAGGTCTGTTGACAACTTTGACGTAATAGCCTGCCGAAAGGCGCTTCTCAATCCAGATAAACACCTGTATGATACTGAGGCAGGAGACATGAACGAAAACGGCGTCATCGACATCGGCGATCTTATCCTGCTTACCCGCTTCATTCTCGGAGTTTCAAAAGCGTGACATCTATACCTCTTTGAATAAATAAGAAAATCCCCTTTGATAAGGGGATTTTCTTGATATATGTTCAGTGTGATATCACTTTTTGGACTTCTTTTTGGACTTTTTCTTGGGTTCGTCGGACTTTTTAGCGGACTTTTCGTTCTTTTCGCTTTCGTATTCCGCCATAGCGTCCTCAAGCACCTTTCTGCATTCGGGCAGCTTCTCTGCTTCCTCAGGCGGAAGTGCAGGATATTCGGGCTTGCAGGCTTTCAGCTCGCTGAGAAGTATCTCTGTGATAAGATACCTTGTGTACCACCTCTGGTCGCCGGGGAGCACATACCACGGACTGTGTTTGGTGGAGGTCTTGTTTATGACCTCATTGAAGCATTTGAGGTATGAATCGTACTTATCGCGGACTTTCAGGTCGTCTGCGCGGAATTTCCAGTTTTTCTCGGGGAGCTGTATGCGCTCGAGAAGCTGTTCTGTCTGCTCCTCCTTTGATACGTGGAGGAATATCTTCACCATGCGGTAGCTGTTCTCGTAGAGGTATTCCTCGAAGTTGTTCACCTGCTCGTAGCGCTTCTCGAAGAACTTCTTCTTTGTATCGTCAAGAACTCGGTCTGACATATGGTAATGCTCCCATATATCCTCAGCCTGAACGGTAACTAAGTCCTCATAGTGACTGCGGTTGAAAACGGCGATCTCGCCTCTGCGGGGGATATTCTGATGAATGCGCCAGAGATAATCGTGAGCCAGCTCGTCGGCGGTAGGCGCTTTATAATAGTGCACCTTTACGCCCATGGGGTTCATGCCGCTGAAAACGTATTTTATAGCGGAGTCCTTACCCGAGGCGTCCAGAGCCTGTATTACTACTATAAGTCCCTCTCTGCCGTCAGCGTAGAACTTGTCCTGCAAAGCGATGAGCTCCTGCTTGTTGGCTTCGTATTTTGCGATTATATCGTCCTTTTCGACGTTATCCTCCTTGCTGTCGGTAGGAAGCTTGCGTATATCAGTTTTCTTGTTTTCTTCTATGATGTATTTGTCTGCTTTCACGGTAAATAACACCTCTTTATGATTATTAGTGGTTTGTGTAGGGGCGGATGCCCACATCCGCCCGTTGATGGCAGTAAAATGATCGGGGCGATGTGGGCATCGCCCCCTACAAGCTAATGGCTAAAGGCTATATTATTCGGAAAGCACAGGCGCTACGGTCATCATGCTGTATACCATAACGGAGTACAGCGCAGCCTGTCTTGCCGCAAGGAGAGCTCGTCTTTCCTGCTGGTCGCCCACGTTCTCGTCGCTGGCATAAGCGGTAGTCAGCAGCATGAATGCGTGGCTTATGGGCTCGCTCTTGCCGAACTCCGACAGATCCGCAATGGAGTTATGCTCCGCGAGAAAAGCTTCAACGTCGCTTATATCGCCGAGTATCTCGGCACTGCCGAACTTTGTCATCGCCAGTGCAGCCAGCATTGCCAGCTCATAGTGCTTGCCGTATTTGCGTCCCTTTTTGAGCATACTGTCGTACAGCTCCATGAACTTTGCACACTTGTCCTCGGGCTTTCCGTTTGCCATAGCCAGAACGTGGGACACGGTCTGTATGCTGTTCTTGTCGGCGCTGTGCTTGAGAAGCTTGTAGCTCGCCTCCATATCCTCGATGAGTTCGTCGTCGGTCTTCTCGGAAAAAGCGAGCATGATCGCAAAAGCCACGTCCTCCTTTGTGGTAAGGATACGGTGCTCCTTTTTCATGCGGTCGTAAATCTGCCTGCTGCGCTTTATGTAGCTCTCGGCAGTATTCTTGTCCGTGATACGCTGGAGCAGTACCGCCATTAACGCAAGATGCTCGGAATTGGTGAAGTACTTTCTCAGCAGGTCATAGCAGGCGATACAGCGCTCCATTTCGCCCTTGGGATCGTCGCTTATGGAAAGCCACGACGCTATCAGCGGTCTTATGGTGCTTCGGAAGCTTGAGAGCATTTTGTTGTTTTCTTTTATAAGAGCCATGCTGTTTTTGAATTTTGAAAGGTCGAATTCCGTATCCGCAGTGCACATAACGTTTGCGCACACAGGGTAAAGGATATCCCTTTCCAGCGGACAGAAATCGGTAAACAGCCCCAGATTGAGCAGATACTTATCACACAGAGTTTCAAGCAGCTCCTTCATGGTGCACCCCCCTTTTTTGTATTTGTTTTCCATAAACACTTAATACAATTTACAATTATTATATCACACTGTGCAGAAAATTTCAATGCAAAAATACTGATTTTCTTAATTTTTTTGGATAAAAACGGCAAAAAGTTACTAAATTCTTCAAAAACTGCGTTTTTTATCAGGGAAAACCTTTCTGAGGAAAGGTTCTCCTCTGACGGAGGCGCGCCCCTCTGTCCTTCGGACATCTCCCCGCACTGCGGGGAGTCACCCGAACCCCTTTCCAAAGACTTTTAGCTGATTTTTTCTATAATAGAGCCCCTTTTATATTAAAGAAAGGCGAGTCTGTTTTAGGGCTCTATTATAGAAAAAATGAAATAACGGTCACTGAAAGAAATACGGAAAAAATCTTCTTCAAAACGATTCCCACAAATAATAAGCGTAATTTTTGTGTATCATTATCACGGCTTCAAACCTTGAATTTTGTAGAAAACAGCAATTTTTGAACATAATAACGTGATTTTTACACATTCTAACTGTTGACTTGAAGAGAAAAATATGATATAATTTTTCTGTATATAAATTATTTATATTATTTTATATTTTTATGCGGTCAAAAAATTCGTGCAACGCCGTTTTTATTCTGAAAACGGTGAAAACAGCAAGAGTTTGACTCATATATTTAATATATTTACTTGGATTGAATCCGCTGCGGATTTTACGACCGACTTTTTTATGTTAAGGAGGAAGCTATGGGAAACAGTGAATACCGCAAGACTATTGATTACATACTCGACCTTATCAGAAGCGGAATGCTGCAGGTAGGGGACAAGCTTCCGACAGAGCGCAGTATATCGGAAAAGCTCGGCATAAGCCGAAACACTGTCCGCGAGGCGCTCAGGGGACTTGAGATTCTTGGTATTGTCAATGGAAAACAGGGCTCGGGAAATTATCTTACCGATAATATCTCGGATTCCATCGCTTCTGCGATGGACGTCATGCTTCTGATGAACAGGACTTCAAAAGAAGAGATATGTTCTTTCAGAAGAAGCATGGAAAAGACCGTGTGCAGCTACCTTATCGCAAAGGGCTGCAGCTCGGACAACAAACTGAAAATAGTCGCCGCTCTCAACAGGCTCAAGGATTCCGAGGGCACTGAGGAGCAGACTGTGGCAGACAGGGACTTCCACTATTCGCTTATAAACGCTACGGAAAACAGCTTCTGGATAACCTTCATGAACGCCGTTTCCGAGGTGTATATGCGCTGGATAGACGATTTCCTGACAACTGCCGACCACGATGTGCGCATGAGACTTCAGGACGCCCATGAGAAAATAGTGCAGGGAATAATCACGGGCGATGTTGAGTTCTGCTTCCGCGCCATCGATGCACACTATAATATAATAGACGAGAGCTTCGGCTAAGGAAAGGGATTTTATGAGGAAAAAGGGTTTCTTTGCCGCTCTTATGGCGGTACTGTTTGCTTTTAGCGCTGCTTCCTGTGATAATGAGCTCCATGTAGATGTAAAATCAAAGACGAGCGAACAGGAAACAACTGCGTCAGAAGGGGAAAAGGGAACTCAGTCGGCTGAGACAAATACAATAGCCAACGATATCAACTCATATATCACAGTCAAAGAATCAAAGCCTGCATTGTGGAAGGTCACAGACACCAACACTGGTACCGAGCTTTATATGTTCGGTATGGTGTACTTTATGACCGATAATACCCTGCCGCTGCCCGATTACGTTATGGACGCCTATAAAAAGAGCGATACCATAGCTGTTGAGTACGATATGAGCAATATGGCTCAGGATATGGAAAAAATGCAGGAATTCTACAGTCATATGGTCTATACCGACGGAACGGCCATAACGGACCATATTTCCGAGGAGACCTACAAGAAAGCTAAGGATTATCTGTCCAAGAATTTCTTCTACAATAATATGATGGACGGCTATTCCGCAGGCTTCTGGGCTTCACAGGTAAATGCCGTGGCTGTGGGAAATGTAAAGAATCTTATCATGGAGACTCTCGATTCGAGATTTGTCTCTATGGCAAAAATGGAAAACAAAAAGATAGTGAGCCTTGGTGATGCGGATTCACAGCTCAAGGCTATGGACGCAAGCACTGACGAGCTGTCTGATTTCATGATAAGCGATACTATCAGACGCGCCGAAAATGTCAGCGGCTTTACCAAGAATCTTGCGGATCAGTACGACTACTGGGCAAAGGGCGACGTCGATCCCCTTGCCGAGGAGCTCTACTGGCTCGACCGCTCGTCAGACCTTGACGACGACTACGAGGCTTATCTGGACGCTACTCTGTACCAGAAAAACCGCGATTTTTCCGCAAGGATAAAGGAAATGCTCGCAAACGGCGAGAGTCCGTTCGTTATCGTGAACGTTACCTGCTTCTCGGGAGAAAAGGGCATAGATGATATGCTCACCGCCGAGGGCTACAAGGTAGAGAGAGTAGACAAATAGTCTGCTCATTGACAGATATTACTAAATCAAACAAAAAAAGCGCCGAATGGTTTTTAAATTCGGCGCTTTTTTATAAATCTTCACGGAGCCCCTTGACATGGGACAAAAACTGTATTATAATGTTATAATGTATCAATATGGAATAGTATCGCTATTTTGCAAGATATTATAGCATACATTGCACTGACTTGTCAATAGTTTTCTGCAAAAATTTTTCATGATACGATAGCAACAAACAAGAACTGCTCTGCTTACACTGTGTGCGGCGGCAGAGCGGCAAAAAAATACAAGGAGGTTCCGCCTATGGTGAATGTTACACCTAAGCAGCTGGGAAAGAATGTCAGAATGAGCTTCGGTAAGATTACCGAGCCTCTGGAGATGCCGAACCTTATCGAGGTGCAGAAGAACTCGTATAAGTGGTTCAAGGAAGAAGGTCTTCGCGAGGTGTTCCGCGAAATGACTGCTATCACCGACTACAACGGCAATCTCGTCCTCAACTTCAAGGACTACCGCTTTGACGATACTCCCAAGTATTCTCTCGCAGAATGTAAATCAAGAGGAGCTACCTATCAGGTCGCAATGAGAGCGACTGCAACCCTTGCCAATAAGGAAACAGGCGCAGTCAGCGAAAGCGAGATCTATATGGGTGACTTCCCGCTTATGACAGACAGCGGTACCTTCGTCATCAACGGTGCAGAGCGTGTTATCGTATCACAGCTCGTCCGTTCCCCGGGTGTTTACTACTCCTTCACCAAGGATAAGACGGGTAAAGACCTGTTCAGCTCACAGATAATCCCTAACCGCGGTGCGTGGCTTGAGTATGAGCAGGATTCAAACGACGTTGTTTACGTCCGTATAGATAAGAACAGAAAGATACCTCTCACTACCTTCATCAGAGCTCTCGGCGAAGAGGGTACAGATGAGGAGATATTCGAGACATACGGCGATGATGAGCGCCTCAGACAGACTATCCTCCAGAAGGATCAGACCAAGAACCGCTCAGATGCCCTCATAGATGTATACAAGAAGCTCCGTCCGGGCGAGCCTCCTACGGTTGAAAGCGCAGTAAGCCACCTCAACAACCTCTTCTTCGAGGCTAAGAGATACGACCTCTGCCGTTTCGGACGCTATAAGTACAACAAGAAGCTGGGCATTGCTTCACGTCTTTCGGGCAGAACTCTTGCCGAGCCTATCATCAACGAGATGACAGGCGAGATACTTGCTGACGCAGGCGAGACTCTTACCTACGACAAGGCTTGCGAGATAGAGCAGGCCGGTGTTTACAGCGCATTCGTAAACGTCGAGGCTAAGGAGTACTACACTGACGAGCGCGGCGAGACAAATATCCGCATGGTCGAGAAGACAGTCAAGGTAATCGGCAACGGCATGGTAGATATCAAGGGTTACGTTGATTTCGACGCTGAGAAGTACGGCATCAACGAGAAGGTTTCCTTCAATGTCCTCAAGGATATCATCGACAACGCCGCTGACGCTGACGAGCTTGAAGAGACTATCAAGAAGAAGGCTGACGAGCTCTCTCCCAAGTACATCACACTTGACGATATCAGAGCTTCTATCAGCTACTTCCTCAACCTTTGCGAGGGCGTTGGTACTGTTGACGATATCGACCACCTCGGCAACAGACGTATCCGCTCTGTTGGTGAGCTCCTCCAGAACCAGTTCCGTATCGGTTATACACGTATGGAGCGCGGTATCCGTGAGAGAATGAACCTCCAGACTCAGGACGTGAACACACTCACTCCTCAGACTCTTATCAACATAAGACCTATTTCTTCGGCTATGAAGGAGTTCTTCTGCTCCTCACCACTGTCACAGTTCATGGATCAGAACAACCCTCTTGCCGAGCTTACTCATAAGAGACGTCTTTCGGCTCTCGGTCCCGGAGGTCTTTCAAGAGACCGTGCAGGATTCGAGGTTCGAGACGTTCACTACAGCCACTACGGAAGAATGTGTCCTATCGAGACTCCTGAAGGACCTAACATCGGACTTATCTCCTATCTGGCTACATTCGCAAGGATCAACGAGTACGGCTTCATCGAGGCTCCTTACAGAAAGGTCGACAAGACTACAGGCGTAGTTACCGACGAGGTAGTTTACATGACTGCCGATATGGAGGATAACTTCGTCGTTGCTCAGGCAAACGAGCCTCTCACAGAGGACAACAAGCTGGCAAGGCCCCGTGTAAATGCACGTTTCCGTGAGCAGATACTCGAGTGCGAGCGCGAAAAGGTAGACTACATGGACGTTTCGCCTAAGATGGTCGTTTCTGTAGCTACCTCAATGATCCCGTTCCTCGAAAACGATGACGCGAACCGTGCTCTCATGGGCTCTAACATGCAGAGACAGGCTGTTCCGCTTCTCAAGACAGAGCGTCCTTTCGTTGGTACAGGTATGGAGTACAAGGCTGCCGTTGACTCGGGAGTATGCGTAGTTTCCGACTACGACGGAAAGGTAACATACGTTGACGCCGACAGGATCACTATGGTGGACACAGACGGCGTTGAGCACAAGTACGAGCTCATCAAGTTCAAGCGTTCCAACCAGGGTACCTGCGTAAACCAGAGACCTATCGTCACAGCAGGCGAGGAGGTCAAGAAGGGACAGGTGCTTGCAGACGGTCCTGCTACCGCTGACGGTGAGATCTCCCTCGGTAAGAATGCCCTCATCGGCTTCATGACTTGGGAAGGTTACAACTACGAGGACGCTGTTCTCCTTAACGAGAGACTTGTAAGAGAAGATGTATTCACATCTGTTCATATCGAAGAATATGAGATCGAGTGCCGTGATACAAAGCTCGGTCCCGAGGAAATAACAAGAGATATCCCGAACGTGGGTGACGACGCACTGGCTAACCTTGACGAAAACGGTATCATCCGTATCGGTTCCGAGGTAAATTCAGGCGATATCCTCGTTGGTAAGGTAACACCTAAGGGTGAGACAGAGCTTACCGCCGAGGAAAGACTTCTCCGTGCTATCTTCGGTGAGAAGGCAAGAGAAGTCCGTGATAACTCCCTTAAGGTACCTCACGGTGAGTCGGGTGTTATCGTTGATGTAAAGGTATTCACAAGAGACAACTGCGACGAGCTCTCAGCAGGCGTAAATATGCGCGTTATCTGCTACATCGCTCAGAAGCGTAAGATCACTGTCGGCGATAAGATGGCCGGCAGACACGGTAACAAGGGTGTCGTTTCACGTATTCTCCCTGAGGAGGATATGCCATTCCTTCCAGACGGTACACCTCTCGACATCGTACTCAATCCTCTCGGCGTTCCTTCACGAATGAACATCGGACAGGTACTTGAAGTACATCTCGGTATGGCTTGTAAGGCTCTGGGCTGGCACATCATGACTCCTGTATTCGACGGCGCTCACGAGGGCGATATCCGTGAATGCTTCAATATGGCTAACGAGCACGCCAAGGAGCACAAGGACGATATGTTCGAGCTCAAGGCTATGGATAAGGTCATCAACCCCAATGCTCTGGAATTCACAGAGGATTGTAAGTTTACACTTTACGACGGACGTACAGGTGAAAAGTTCGATAACCGCGTAACGGTGGGCTATATGTACTACCTCAAGCTCCACCACCTCGTTGACGATAAGATACACGCTCGTTCAGTAGGTCCTTACGCACTTGTTACACAGCAGCCTCTGGGCGGTAAGGCTCAGTTTGGCGGACAGCGTTTCGGAGAAATGGAAGTTTGGGCTCTTGAAGCTTACGGTGCAGCATACACACTTCAGGAGATCCTTACAGTCAAGTCAGACGATACTATCGGACGTGTCAACACATATGAGGCTATCGTCAAGGGACAGAACGTTCCTACACCTGGTATCCCTGAGTCCTTCAAGGTTCTTATCAAGGAAATGCAGTCACTGTGTCTCGACGTTAAGGTACTTGACGAAAATCAGGAAGAGATCGACCTCACTCAGAACTTCGACGACGACGATCCGATGCCTTCACGTTCTTACGACGATGAGGACACAGTCGACAACTCAGACTTCAATGAAGACGATCTGGGCGACGCAGGCTACGGTATCGAAGGCGAGGACGAGGACGGAGATCTTGATCTCGTTGACGGTGAGGACGACTTCAGCTTCGATGAGGATGAGGACGACCTCGGTCTCGATGAGGACGACGACGTTCTTGATCTCGGTGATGATGACGGCGACGGATTCAGCTTCGATGACGAGGACTGATAACAGGTAAACGAATAAAAACAGCGGATTAGAATAATGAATGCCCACAGTCTGATGACTGTCGGACTGCGGCGCATGATTCCGAATTCAAATTCCGAATTAACATATCAGGAGGTAGCAGTTTGGAATTTACAACTTTTGAATCGATAAAGATAGGTCTTGCGTCCCCCGAGCAGATCAGAAGCTGGTCTCACGGCGCTGTTGAAAGACCTGAAACTATAAATTACAGAACCCAGAAGCCTGAGCGCGACGGCCTTTTCTGCGAAAGAATTTTCGGACCAACAAAGGACTGGGAGTGTCACTGCGGAAAGTTCAAGAAGATACGCTTCAAGGGCAAAATATGTGACCGCTGCGGCGTTGAGGTAACAAGGGCAAGAGTAAGAAGAGAGAGAATGGGCCACATCGAGCTGGCTGCTCCCGTTTCTCACATCTGGTACTTCAAGGGCACACCTTCCAGAATCGGTCAGGTGCTTGAAGTCTCACAGAAGAGGCTTGAGGAAGTTCTCTACTTCACAAAGTATATCGTAACAGATCCGGGCAACACAGAGCTCCTTAAGAAGCAGCTCCTCTCCGAGAAGGAGTACCTCTCATATTTAGAGAAGTACGGCGACGACTTCAAGGCTGAAATGGGCGCTGAGGCTATCAGAAAGCTCCTCAACGAGTACGATCCTGCAAGATACGATACTCACAAGCAGAGACTCATCGAAATGGGCAAGGTATCTCTGGGCGGCAAGAAGATAGAGTGCTTCAACAAGCCTACAGAGTGCGAGTGCGAGGAGTGCCAGAAGTTCAGAGAGCTTGAAGACATCGACTGGAGAAACAACCTCGAGATCGTTGCAGACGACCTTAAGGCTGAGCTGGTAGGTCTCCCAAGCGGTCAGAAGAAGGTCAAGCTCCTTAAGAGACTCCAGATAATCGAGGCATTCCGTCTCTCCGGCAACAAGCCTGAGTGGATGATACTCAGCGTAGTTCCTGTAATTCCACCCGATATCCGTCCTATGATAATGCTGGACGGCGGACGCTACGCAACATCAGACCTTAACGACCTTTACAGAAGAGTTATCAACAGAAACAACCGTCTTAAGAGAATGCTCGAGCTTGACGCTCCTGACATCATCGTAAGAAACGAGAAGCGTATGCTTCAGGAAGCTGTTGACGCTCTCATAGACAACGGCAGACACGGCAGACCTGTTACAGGTCCAAGCAACCGTGCTCTCAAATCTCTTTCCGATATGCTCAAGGGTAAGCAGGGACGTTTCCGTCAGAACCTTCTCGGTAAGCGTGTTGACTACTCAGGACGTTCGGTTATCGTCGTAGGACCTGAGCTCAAAATGTATCAGTGCGGTCTTCCTAAGGAAATGGCACTGGAGCTCTTCAAGCCCTTCGTATTAAAGAGACTTGTCGACAAAAAGGCTATCGCTAACATAAAGAGCGCAAGAAAGCTCATCGACCGTGCTGACAACAAGGTCTGGGACGCACTTGAGGACGTTATCAAGGATCACCCTGTAATGCTCAACCGTGCCCCCACGCTCCACAGACTTGGTATTCAGGCATTCGAGCCTATCCTTGTTGAAGGCCGTGCTATCAAGCTCCACCCACTCGTATGCTCAGCCTTCAACGCTGACTTCGACGGTGACCAGATGGCTGTACACCTTCCTCTTTCCGCAGAGGCTCAGGCTGAGGCAAGATTCCTCATGCTTGCGGCTAACAACCTGCTTAAGCCTTCAGACGGTAAGCCTGTTGCCGTTCCTTCACAGGATATGGTACTCGGTTCATACTATCTGACAATGGATAAGCCCGGCGAACCCGGCGAGGGCAAGGTATTCCGCGACGTTAACGAGGCACTCATGGCTTACAATGAGCATGACGTATCACTCCACGCTAACATCAAGGTAAAGATAACAAAGGATATCGGCGACAAGAAGGTATCCAAGATAATCGACGCTACAGTCGGCAGACTTATCTTCAACGAGAATATCCCACAGAATCTGGGCTACGTTGACAGAACCAACTCTGACAAGCAGTTCGACCTTGAAATTGCATTCCTCGTTGGCAAGAAGCAGCTCTCAGACATCATCGAGCGCTGCATCAAGATCCACGGCACAACAACTACTTCCGAAGTTCTTGACCGTATCAAGGCTCTCGGCTATAAATACTCCACAAGAGCAGCTCTTACCGTTGCTGTCTGCGACGCAACTATCCCTCCTCAGAAGAAGGATATCCTTGCTAAGGCTGACGCAGAGGTCGAGCAGATAACAAATGAATACGAGTACGGATATATCTCCGCACAGGAAAAGACCAAGAAGATCATCGCTCTCTGGACTAATACCACTGACGATGTTACTAAGGCTCTGAAGGCAAACTTCGACAAGTACAATCCTATCTGGATGATGGCTGACTCTGGTGCCCGTGGTTCTATCTCACAGATCAGACAGCTGGCAGGTATGCGTGGACTTATCGCCAATACATCAGGTACCGTTATCGAGATCCCGATCAGAGCTAACTACCGTGAAGGACTTAACATCTTGGAGTACTTCATCGCGTCAAGAGGTGCGAGAAAGGGACTTGCTGATACCGCTCTCCGTACCGCTGACTCAGGTTACCTTACACGTCGTCTCGTTGACGTTTCTCAGGACGTTATCATCCGTGAGGAAGACTGCGGAACTACAGACGGTATCGAGGTATTCGAGATCAAGAACGGCAACGAGATAGTTGAGCCGTTCGAGGAAAGACTTGTAGGACGTTTCCTCTCTGAGGATCTCCGCGACGAGTCAGGCGAGCTTATCGTATCACGCAACAAGCTTATCACAGACGCTGACGCTAAGAAGATAGTTGACAGCGGCGTTGAGAGAATAAAGATACGTTCTGTACTTACCTGTAAGTCAAGAACAGGCGTATGCTCAAAGTGCTACGGTGCAAACCTTGCATTCAACAATATGGTATCAGTCGGCGAGGCTGTCGGCGTAATCGCTGCTCAGTCAATCGGTGAGCCTGGTACACAGCTTACAATGAGAACCTTCCATACCGGTGGTGTTGCTTCTGCCGACGCTGAAGATATCACACAGGGTCTTCCCCGTGTCGAGGAACTCTTCGAGAGCAGACGTCCTAAGGGCGCAGCTATCCTCTCAAGGATCGACGGTAAGATACACATCGAGGAAGTCAAGACTACAAGAAATATCATCGTTACCAACGATGAGACAGGCGAGTCCGAAAGCTATATGATCCCATACAACCTGAAGATAAGAGTTCAGGAGGGCGAGGTCATCGAAAAGGGCACACGTCTTACGGAAGGTAACATCTATCCTGCTGATATCCTCAATATCCTCGGTACACAGGCTGTTCAGAACTACATCATCAATGAAGTTCAGAAGGTTTACCGTTTACAGGGTGTTGATATCAACGATAAGCACATCGAAGTTATCGTTCGTCAGATGCTCCGCAAGGTCAAGGTTGAGGAGACAGGCAGCAGCTATCTGCTTCCGGGTACTCTCGTTGACAGCAAGGAGATCGACGCTATCAATGAAGAGCTTCAGGCTCGTATCGACGCAGGCGAGTATGATGTACAGCTTGTTCAGACAAGTCCTGTTCTTCAGGGTATCACAAAGGCTTCATCAAATTCAGACAGCTTCATGTCCGCTGCTTCATTCCAGGAGACTACAAAGGCTCTTACAGACGCAGCTATCAGAGGCAAGAGCGACCGACTCCTTGGTCTTAAGGAGAACGTTATCATCGGTAAGCTCATTCCTGCTGGTACAGGTATGGAGTGCTACAGAAACGTTGAAGTCGTTAAGAATGAAGGCTACGGCGAGCACAATACAACAGCTCCTATGGCTAACCAGATATAACATCAAAGCTCCCGAGGTATTCTTCGGGAGCTCTTTTGTAATTAGTAGGGGATGCCGCCCTTGGCGTCCCGTTAATTTAACAATTATTATGACGGGCTGATGTAGGCATCAGCCCCTACAAAAAATGAAGTCAACAGAATCGTACAGGAGAACACGAATGAATATCGAACTTAAAAGAATCGGCATGGAGGACTGCGAAAGGCTCTGGAAAATGCAGGTCGAAGCCTTTTCGGAGCTCCTTGAAAAATATCAGGACTACGATATAAGCCCTGCCAACGAGCCATTGAGCCGTATTGAGGAGCGGCTCCGCCAGCCTTTTACCTGCTATTACTTTATCATGGACGGTGAAAAAGCTGTTGGAGCTATCCGCATTGTGGATATGAAAGACGGTGGTCAGAAGCGTATCTCACCTATATTCATTATGGCTGAGTATCGCGGAAAAGGCTATGCTCAGGCAGCTATGAGGGCTGCCGAGGAGCTTCACGGCGCAGAGAACTGGGCTCTCGATACAATTTTGCAGGAAAAGGGCAACTGTCATCTCTACGAGAAAATGGGCTATCGCAGAACAGGCGAGGAGCAGGTCATCAACGAGAGAATGACTATTATCGGCTACGAAAAATAGCCTTTCGTCTATGGCATATCCTGTCCGCCTGCTGAATATAATTCAGTGAGGTGAGATGTATGAAAAAAATCATAGCAGCTGCCTGTGCGGCTGCTTTTTTGTTGTCGTCAGGCTGCACCGCAATGCCGATAAACAGCGGCTCGGATATAATGAGGGAGTCCGTGCCGCCTGCCGCCGAGGAGCATAGCTATACTCCATTAAACTACACGAATCAGGTGGGAATGTGGCTGCCGTATGTGAAATTTCCAGAAATAATGCAGGGAAAAAGCGAGGAGGAGTTCCGCAAAGCAGTTGCGGAGCTTTTGCAGGACGCCGCAGCTGAGAACGTTAATACTCTGTATTTCCATGCCCACCCAATGGGGGACGCCTATTATAGCTCGGAGATATTCCCTAAGGGCTCATACCTCGACGGAGACTACGACTCATTACAGATAGTTCTTGATGAAGCACACAGGCTGGGAATATCAGTTCACGGGTGGATAAATCCTCTCCGCCTGCAAACAGAGGAAGAAATGAACAGACTACCCGATGACTTCATTATAAAAAAGTGGATAAACGCAGGTGAGCCATATGTGAAAGCTGTCAACGGGCGCTGGTATCTTGTGCCTTCATATCCCGAGACTGTGGAGCTTCTTGAAGCTGCAATCGGCGAAATACTGGACAATTACGACGTTGACGGAGTCCATATCGACGATTATTTTTATCCCGCCACCGACGAGGACTTCGACCGTGAGGAGTTTGAAAAAAGCGGCGAATCAGACCTTGCCGCATGGCGTACAGATGTCGTAAGCCGCTATGTAAAGGCTATCCGCGACGCGGTGAAGTCCCACGACGAAAGGCTTCTTTTCGGCATAAGTCCACAGGGGAATATTGACGGAAACTACAGCTCCCAGTACGCAGATGTGCGGCGCTGGAGCAGCGATAAGGAATTCTGTGACTATATTGTTCCGCAGATATACTTTGGTTTTGATAACGAGTGCTGTCCGTTCCTGCCGACTCTTGCACAGTGGGAGGAGCTTGTCGGCGGCGGAGTTTCGCTGATAGCAGGGCTTGCTCCCTATAAGCTGGGCAGAGAGGATAAGTGGGCAGGAGCGGCAGGGGAGCTGGAGTGGATAAACGATCCCGACATCATCGACAAGCAGATAGCCGCCGTGAAGAGCTCCGAAGCTGATGGATATGCGCTGTATTATTGAAGCTAAAATTGCAGGAATGCGGCATTATTTGCTGATGTTCTGCAAAATATTGCGATAGATATTGACTTTACCCCGTGACTGTGATATAATAATGCTATACGGGGCATTAGCGCAGTTGGGAGCGCATCACACTGGCAGTGTGGGGGTCAGGGGTTCAAGTCCCCTATGCTCCACCAGCGAAAAAGTCTATGTTTAGCCAAAAACATAGGCTTTATTTTTAGATCATTATGCTGCAAGCGGCAGAAAACACAATATTTCCGTTAAGATTTCCGTTATGTGTATCAAGAAACGCATATTGTAACGGCAAAAGCTGAAGCAATCACATAATAAAAAAATAAGGCTCTCCGTGACGGAGAGCCTCAATTCATTAGTCTGCATTATCCTTGCGCTTTTCTAGCTTGAGTTTATCCTCAAGGGCGTTTGATGCGATCTCGTCCGCGGACTGGATAGCGTGAATATATATCTTACTTGTCGTAGCGATACTGGAGTGCCCCAGTCGACGAGATACAGTCGGGATACTTACGCCCTCAGCGATTAGAAGCGTTGCATGGGTATGTCTGAGTGAGTGCGGTGTAAAGTACGGCAGACCGTTACGCTTAACAAATTTCCTTACCCAATCACTGACACTGTATGGGTTCATAGGCGTTGAATCAACCTTGGTGAATAAACGGTCGTTCGGTACTGTTTGTGTACTGCCGTCTACAAGAATGATCTGTATTTCGTCCTGCCAGTAATCGTCAAGATCAGTTCGCATTTTTTCCCAATATTGTTGGTATTCACGAAGAAGATCCAACACTGTATCTGATAGCTTGATAGTACGGTATGATGTGTCATTTTTCGGAGACTTTGTAATTATCCCCAAATTATCTACTGCCTGACTTGTCCTTCGTATAGATATGACCTTCTTCTCAAAATCTATATCCTTCCATTCTAGCCCGAGCAGTTCACCTCTGCGGATACCACTGTATATGAGTAAATACATAATTGTTTTCAACTTGAGAGGCTCATTTTCAAGCAGCTCAAGAACGTGTCTGACTTGTTCATCGTCAAGGAAAGCAGCTTCCTTACGCTCCAGCTTTGGAGCTTTCATATGGTTCCTGTCGGCGATGTTGAAGGGGATAAGCCTGTCACGTGTCGCCTGTGCCAGTATTGTGCTGATGAGTTTAATAGAACGGCATCATTGACCTCCTTTACAAAAAGAACGGCGTATGGCGCATAGTAGACTACAAGACCAACGCCGAAGCCGAGGGGCTTGACTACAAGTATTCAGATCAGCTCAACGCTTACAAAGAAGCATTCTTTGCTATGACAGGGGAGAACGCGGATACTTTTATCTACCATATTGACATATAATGAAAAATCCCTTGCAACTGCCGTAATGGCATTAAGCTTGTTTTTGACGATATTACAATATTTTTGCACGGTAAAACCTCCAATCAGATGTGTATATCTGATTAGCTGCGCCGCACATTTTTGGCTTTTTGTCAATACCTTTTTGCAATAATTTACATTATATACATAAAAAAACTGTAAGAGTATTTGGTCTCTTACAGTTTTTTCTTAACTTAATGACATTAGACTTAAAGCCGGGGCTTCATTTTATCAGAATAAAAGCCAATTGATTTTCAACTGCAAATTACTGGTCAGTCTATCGCTTCAAATCTGCTCTCAAACTCTGAACCGTCATCATCGGCAATTGTGGAATAGGTTATCTTTAATGTAAAGTCATCATCTATCTTTCTTAAATAAACGATGGTTACTCTGTCAGGGGCGTAATCAACAGATATTCTTGTCTTTGTGTACTCCTTGCCGCCAAGCTCTACTGTCTCAGGCTCTGTCACGTTGTACTCTATCCACTCAGCTCCGTCAAATTCTCTTTTGGTTATAAAATCATCAAATGTCACATCTGTCTTGTCAGGGAAACGGCTCTTTGTGTTGATGAATGTGAAATCTACTCTTGCATTCTTTTCGTAGTCCGTTGCAGCTGCGTCCACGTTCTCACTGTCTATTATGTACTTCTCTTCCTGTGACTTGAATCTGTTTCTCATCTGTTGCTCGGTGTATCTATCCTCTCGTGACATATAATCCATGCTCTCACTTCCTCTGAACCTGAACCCTGCATAGTCCGATGTGTACACCTTGCCTTCAAGTGTTCCCTCCCGGAATTCTGCGTCCGCAGCTGTTGTGATTGCGGTTGTGACCTCTGCGTCCTGAACACCGGTGCTCTGGACATTTGTCTCCGCGGTATTTTCCTGTACTGATGTAGAGACAGTTGTAACTGCCTGTGTTGATGTTGTCCTGACAGAAGATGTGTATGTTGTTTCTGTGCTGTTCTTATCTGTTGCGACAGCCGTTGCCGCAGGAGTGACGCTGCCTCCGCCGTTAATACCACCGTTTCTGTTCAGAAGTAAAACACTTCCAAGCACAGTTCCTGTTACAAGCACCAGTGAAGCTGCTGTAATGAGGGGGGGGAGCCAGACAGGTCTCTTTACGCGGTCAACTCCGCTCACTGTAACCTCATCGCCGCTTATATTATTATCTTTCCTTGTTCTTTCTATTTCTTCCTTTTTCATTTTGTACTTCCTTTCGCTCCCCGCGAGCAGCTTTTCAAACTGCTCTCCGCTTATTTCCGGACAATTTCCTGTAAGCTCGTCCATAGAATCATCCTCTGCGTTTTCAAGCATATCAAATATATTTTTTTTATTCACAGCTGCTCCTCCTTTACCTTGTGATGCCTGCTTCGGCAAGCTTTATCCGAAGCTTGTCCATTGCTCTCGTACATCGTGAACGCACCGACGACGCCGTCATGGAGACCGTCTTTGCTATATCCGATGATCTGCGGTTATAGTAGAACTTCTGGATAAGTATGGTGGAATCCGGCTCGCCCAGCTCTTTTATGTTCCTGAGGAGTATCCTGCGGAGTTCCGAACTGTCAACGCGCTCGTCAACACTGAAATCGGAAACAAGCTCCGTCATATCCTCCTCGTCGGTGAATGCGGCATGAGCTCTCTCGGCAGAAAGTCTCCTGTACCTGTCTATAGCCGTGCGCTTGGCAACAGTGCCGATATATCCCTTTATATCGTTCACGTACTTCTCATCGTACTCGAATTTTATGAAAATATCCGCAAACACGTCGCTGAAGCACTCCTCTATGTCCTCCTGGGTGCCGCAGCTCCTGAGCTTATTGAAAATTATCGAGTAAACATATTTTCCGTATTCCTGCATGAGTGCCCTGTGGCATTCAGCAGGAGATCTGCCGAGAAGCTCTCTCAGCTCGCTTCCTGTCATGTTCATCCCTCCCTGCTGTATTATTATTGAAGATCGACCTTTCATAAATAACATTCGGAGCGAAATACGAAAGTGCTGCAAGATCCGAAAAAAATTTTTTCCTTCTTATATATTACCATATTTTTACAGGGGTATCAACAAAAAAATCCCCCGACTTATGGTTAATGTCATTAAGCTAACCAAATACGCTAAAAGAACAGGAGTATGTTTGGAATATGACCAGACGTACTCCTGCTATTGCATTCTTCAAAATTGCATGACGAAAAGACAGATACGAGATCTGCCTGAAAAAAGAATGGCATAAGCGAATAATTATGATAACCTGTAATTGAAGCCGATAGCAGAATGGAAACGAGTTTTTCTATCAGCAATACGATCAGGTCTGACAGGACACTTGTTTCTTGCTATCAGCTCTTCCAAAAGTAAAGGATTTGCGTGTGTAGATCGAAAGAATTTGATGCAGATATGTATAGCAAAAGGATCTCCGTATTGAGCATCTGACAGAGCTTGTGCTGAAACGTAATAAGATGCTGTTCGGACAGAAAAGCGAAAAGGCTAAGTTTATCAATGATGGTCAGCTCGCATTTGAAGGTATATTCAATGAAGCTGAAGCCGAATCAGATAACTCTGCTTCTGAACCTACTACCGATACTGTTGTCAAAAAACAAGGAAAAACAGGACTGCATCGAGGAAGAAAAGAGATTAGAGCTGACCTTGAAACAAAAAAGATAGTATATGAACTTCCGCAAGAACAGCAGATTCTTATCATCTCTAATCCAGTACATACCGTGTTTCATCCAATCACATTCATAAATCTTGCCATATGTCAACGGAAAGAGTGGATTATTACCTATGTATCGTAACCTCCGCTTATTCAGGTATTGGTTTTTATCGCTTTGAAAAGACGTTCGACTACCACAACCGTAACATACAAATGTCACATTGGTAGTAAAAGGAGCATCAGTATAGAAAACTATGATACATTAGTATTTTTTGCTGATATATATAATATAGGACAATCAGCTTCAAGAAACCTTGTAGAAAACTATGGTGGAGATATGCCTATGGATTTAGATACATTTTATAGTCTTGTTGAAAACAACTCACTTTATGGAACAGACCTATATTCTGATCGTATGCAACATACATATACTTTTTGCCAAGGTATATCTGGTCGAATCGGTGGGTAAGATGTTTATAAGTAAATGTAAATTAGAAATAATTATTGTTTGAATATTTAATTATTATATTAAAAATAACCTCCACACATAGTGGAGGTTATTTTTAAGCATAGATATGGAATGCTCAAGTGGTACGCCCCAAACAGCAACTCGAATTTTATCGTAACAGAATTAAGGCATGGCAGAATAAATAAAATACAAATTGCTACCATATGTGGTAGTCTTTTGTTTTTTACATATGACTTAAAAAGAGACCTCACAGTTTCATCTGTGAGGTCTCTTTTTTATTCCTTTACTTTTCCTGCTTTTAGTCTTGTTAAGTAATCTTTTGTCTCGGAGGATATTACTCCCGAGAGCAGGATTATCGCTACAACATTAGGTATTGCCATAAGACCGTTGAATATGTCCGCCAGATTCCAGACTGCTTCAACAGCAAGGTAAGGACCTATGAAAACAGCGGCGATGTACACCCAGCGATATATTCCTGTTATCTTTTTGTTAGCGCCTGTCAGATAAGAAAGGCAGCGCTCCGAATAATAGTTCCAGCCGAGTATGGTGGTAAACGCAAACACTGCAAGACAGGACATGAGTATGAACGAGGATATTCTCTCGCTGAACGGCAGCCCGTAGTCAAATGCATCCATAGTTATCATAACGCCTTTAAGTTCAGAGGTATTGTGGCTTCCTGACATGATTATGGCGAGACCGGTCATTGTACAGACAATGATAGTGTCGATGAATGTACCTGTCATAGTAACAAGACCTTGACGTACAGGCTCGTTGGTTTTGGCGGCAGCGGCTGCAATAGGTGCAGAGCCGAGGCCTGCTTCGTTTGAGAAGATACCTCTTGCAACACCGCTTTTCATAGCGTACATCATTACAGTTCCAGCCGCACCGCCTGCGGCAGCTTTAAGGCTGAATGCGCCTTTGATGATAGATGATAATGCCGTGGGTATCTCTGTTATATGGCAGAAAATAATAGTAAGACAGCAGCCTGCATAAGCGATTATCATTACGGGGACTACTATCTCTGAAACAGTGGCAATACGCTTGATGCCGCCAATAACGATAAGTGCGGTAAGCAGCGTTATGAGAGCACCTGCGATAACTGTAGTCCATGTGTATTCCATGCCGAGTATAGTCACTGTATGGCTCTGCTCCGGGTCAAAAAAATTATTTGCAGCTGATGTGATACCGTTTATCTGGGTTATAGTACCTATTCCCATGATACCTGCAAGGAGCCCGAAAATTGCAAACATTTTACCAAGCCATTTCCATTTCTTTCCGAGTCCGTTTTCAATATAATAGAAAGGACCGCCGAGGATATTGCCGTTTTCGTCCTTGATACGGTATTTTACCGCAAGCATTCCCTCTGCGTATTTTGTAGCCATACCGAAAAATGCGGCAAGCTCCATCCAGAACAGAGCTCCTGAACCGCCTGCCGAAATAGCCGTTGCGACTCCGACTATATTGCCTGTTCCGACGGTAGCCGAGAGAGCGGTGCAAAGTGCCGCGAAGCTTGATACTTCACCGTTGCCTTCCTCTTCATTCTTCACCATGTACTTCAATGCCTTGCCAAGTTTATGTACCTGCAAAAATCTCAGTCTGAATGTAAGTAATATTCCGCAAGCCATGATGAGGATAATAAGCGGAAGTCCCCATACATAGCTGTCGATCTGACTGATTATATCGTTGATCTTATCCATTGACACATCTCCTGTCTTAAACTTCGTTAAAATTATATCATGCTTTTGCGTGAAAGTCAACAGGATAAATGTACAGACTTGGATTTTGTCCGTAGTATTTCCATAGTCTGACAGATATTCATTTTTCCATTTATTCTGAACATAGCCCATATCTGTCTTATGAACGCCTGCGTGTGCGAGTTTATCTTTTTCACCCGATGTGATATATTTTGACTCGATATCTGCACCTGAACGATTCTGATAGAAATAATTGAGCACATTGGTCAGCATATTATGTTCGCTGTCACTGTAAATATCAGTACCTAAATTACGATAAAAATGACATAAATGTTGAATACGAATATGCAATTCCTGAAAACCATTACTCAAAAACGAAGATAAAAGTAGAATGGTAGTAAAAACCATAGCTTCGCATTATATCTCCTTCAACAATCGCACGGTAAATGAAAGTACTGCTCTTACCACTTTTTTCACGCAAACTATTTTTCTGAAGCTCAAAATCTTCACAGCCGAAACTGTGTGCAAAATGGTATGAATGATAATATTAGATAATGTGAAGGTAATGTGAAAATCCGGGAATTCTTACTGCAAAACCGTTTCCGTTATATTTCCGTTATAGCTCAACGTGTTGCCGATATAACGGGTAGTAAAACAGAGTTGATCATCGAAAGAAAGAAACAGCTTGAGACAGAAGCTGATCATCAGAATGCTGATGGGATAGAAAACAATAACTGCTTCAGAAAGCTTTTTTATCCCAAAAGGACTGAGTAAAAAGGTTATATGCACGATAATATAGACTTCATTTTTCAAACGTAATTTAATCTGAACAGATGCTCGTACTGTATACAAACAAAATTGCTCCTGATTGTAGAAAGTGACAATAATTATGAAATCCTTGTAAATTATTGAACAAAATATTGCTTTTCAAGTTTTAGACATGTTAAAATTCATTTATAAACAAAGCTCTAATTTGAGCACAGGAGGTTTTATGATGAAATTTAACAGACTTTTATCGGCGGTACTTGCTGTCACATTATCCTCAAGCTTGGTAAACATTACATCATCATATGCAGAATCGAAGGATAGTCCTGTTACCAATGGAGCAGGAGAAAAGCATGAATTTAATGGACATACCTACCAGCGATTTGATGCAACATCAGAAACAACATTTATGTGGCGTGAAGCAAATAAATTCTGTCAAGAGCAGGGCGGTCACCTTGTGACTATCACCTCGGCAGAAGAACAAACATTTATAGAATCACTTCTTAGCGACGGCAATATGGATGTGTACTGGATCGGAGCAACTGTTTATGACCTTGAATTCAAATGGGTTACCGGAGAGGAAACTACGTATACTAACTGGGCAAAAGGTCAACCAGACAATGCATATGAAGGATATCATGTGGAAATACACCGAATTAGACTGCCGTCCGGTCCTGCATATTCCTGGGGAGACACAGATGACGACGGCGAATTTTTCGGACTTGATAAAACAGGCTTCATATGCGAATGGGACAGCAGTATAGATACAAGTACATCAATGCTCGGTGAGGGTACTGAAAAGAATCCTTATCAGCTGGCTACACTTGAGGATTACAAAAAATTCGTAAATATCGTAAACAGCGGTGCAAATACCTCTGCCTGTGCTGTAATGACAGCTGATATTTCAGGAGTAACTGAAATGGTTGGTACTCTTGAACATAAGTATATGGGATCAAGTGACTGGAGCGGCAATGCTTTCAGCGGTATGTTTGACGGCGGCGGTCATACTCTTGATGTAAAAATCGAAGGAAGCGGAGGCTATGAAGCTCCTTTCTGTAACGTAAACAACGCAACTATACGTAATCTAAAGGTAACAGGAACAATTACAGGCGGTATGCACTGTTCAGGACTTGTCGGTATTCTATGGAACAGATCTGTCAATACTATAGAAAACAGTGTTGTTGCAGCAACAATTACAACAAACAGCTCTCATTGCGGAGGCATAATAGGTCATGCATATACCTCGGATACAACAGTTAGTAATTGTCTGTTTTCTGGTGAGATAAAGGGCGCGTCCAGTACTGCCTGCGGTATTTATGGCTGGTGTCATGATAGTGGAACACATACTGTTAGCAACTGTCTTGAAAACGGCAAATTTACAGAATGCTCAGGCGTTGATCCAATGGGACATGGTACAGGCGTTACAGTAAACATAATAAACAGCTACAAGTACACAGATGCTGGACGTACTGGTAGTGTTGTCGGAGACATGACTCCAGATGAACTTGCTGCTGCTCTTGGTAATGGATGGAAAGTTGAAGACTCAAAGGTCATACCTGTAGTGATATATACTACTTATCCTGCTTATACGCTCGGTGATGTCAATGATGATGAAAAGATAAATGCTGTTGACGCATCTGAAGTTCTTACATATTATGCCAATATTTCTACTAATAAGGACGGCGGATTCGATGATACTCAGAAGCTTTCAGCTGATGTTAATAATGATGGAAAAATAGACGCAGTTGATGCTTCGTGTATTCTTTCATACTATGCATACACTTCGACAACTAATGATGCAACGAAGAAAAGCATAGAAGATTTTTTGAAATAAAATGATAATAGCTGCCCGTAATGGGCAGCTTATTTTTTTATTGGACAGTGAAGTATTCTTGATTTATACACCCAAAACGCGGTGCAATTAGGCTGAAATTAACTTCTATTTGCTTCAATATATTGTTTGAATATCCGAGAAAACCGTTTTTTTATATATATATTGTTATATTGGATATAGCTAAATGTATATCCGGAATAATAATTTGGAGGTAAAAGTAATGAATGATAATTGGATAAACATAGCTACTTTTCGACATGGAGCTAATATTTCGCTTAGTATCGTTATGAGGAGCATTGTGATATGCAGGTGCCTATGTTTTCTGTGCTCACCAAAGAAGCAGAAGGCGCTGTAAGAGATATCCATGATCGTATGTCGCTTATACTGGATAAGGATAACGTACTGGACTGGATACGTCCTAACGGAAATCCATGTATTATAGCTGAGAAAGCACTGACTAATATGGTATTCGAGAAGGCTGTGGAGTATTATAAATCGCCGACGGAGTTCATTGCAATGTAAGGAAAAGATAATTTGAAGGCGACTTTATGCCGCCTCATTTTTATATACTTAAAAAGGGTGAAAACAAAAGCAGCCTGTTTTTCTACAGGCTGCAATAAAACTAATTATTGAATTGCTAATATTCAAATCTTACTCTAAACCGAGCAGTTTACTCTGTATCGCCTGAGCATCACCGACCGTAAGTCCGTCACCGTTCATATCACCGTTAAGCTTGCCTTGTTCCGTAAGATGATGCTCTGCTGTACCGCCTATGCCGTATTTATTTGGATTTGCAAGAGCCTGCATGATTAATACGGCATCCGCCATATCAACAGAACCGTCATAGTTTGCGTCACCAGCTAAAGTAACTATGGGTGTAGTGACATCTGATATTGCTATAAACGGAATACTATATTCATTAGCATATTTCTCTGCACAAGAGCCTATATAACCTGTGATAGTAAGTTTATCACAGTCAGCAAAAGTATCAGAATAAATATATGTAATGCTGTCAGGAATTGTTATGTTAGTCAGGCTTGTACAGTGAGCAAAAGCAGTGTTTCCAATGCTTGTCACGCTTTCAGGAATTGTTATGCTTGTCAGATCTGAGCACTCATAAAATGCATACGATCCGATACTGATTACGCTGTCAGGAATAGTTACTCCATTCAAGCTTGAGCAGCCCCAAAAAGCAGACGATTCAATCTTTTTTACGCCGTCAGGAATCGTTACGTTTTTCAGGCTTGTACATTCACGGAAAGCCGCCTCTCTGATACTTTCAAGGCCGGCAGGAAGTGTTACGTCAGTAAGGCTCGTACATTCTCTGAAAGCATCTTCTCCAATAGTTGTTACGCTGTCAGAAAAAGTTATATCGGTCAGGCTTGTACATTCACGGAAAGCCGCCTCTCCAATATATCCTACACTGCCAGAGAACGTTACTCTGGCAAGGCTTTTACAGCGATCAAATGCCTCCATTCTAATAATATCAACGTTTTCAGGAATAGTTATATCAGTCAGGCTTATACAGTATTCAAAAGCCCATGTATCAATTGTTGTTACGCTGTTCGGTATTGTAATTGATGTCAGTTTTGTGCAATTACTGAAAGTGCTCATCTCAATCTCTTTTACGCTGACAGGAAGTTTTATGTCGGTCAGGTTTGAACAATACATAAAAGCACCATCCCCAATATATGTAACACTGTCAGGAATAGTTATGCTTTTCAGATGTGTAGCCCAAAAAGCATCATATCCAATAGTTGTTACGCTTTCAGGGATAGATATTTCAATAAGTTTTAAGCATTGTCTAAAGGCATTATCGCCAATGCTCGTAACTCCATCCTCAATAACGATATTTTTGATATTATCATTATCATAAAATGGTGATTCATTAGAAAAATAATTCGTCATTTCGCCTGTTCCGCTGATCGTCAGTGTTCCTTCGCTGTCTAACGTCCAAACAGCGTTTTCTCCGCATTTACCGCTGTTTACAATATCCGCCGCAGCCGCCACAAAATAGCTGTTCTGTTCATATGCACCTATAGTTGTCGTAGCTCCGCACATGATACTGCAAGCCAGCACCGCCGCCAAAAACTTTTTTGCTTTCATATAATGACCTCCCATTTTCTCGTAAGTGTATAATTAATTATTATATTATACCACATATAGCGGAAAAAATCAATAATATTAAGCTATTTTGCTCTATGCACAATAACTCAACGTAATATTGCATATTCTCGACAAAAGCATTTCAACATAACCCTGTAGTGACAAACTAAGCTCTAAGCACTATACTGACATCACTGCTGTTACTCCAAGGCATAACGGAATCCAGTTGTATTTGATCGGGATCCTCCTGAATATTTTTTCTGTGTTGCGAGTATACAAAATTAAGAATATTAAATGTGAACCGCCTTTGTGGAGGTTCTGTTTTTCTATTTACATTGTATCGGCAATATGTTATAATAGGTTACAAGAAACGAAAAAAGGAGCTATATATGGGACAGAAAGAGATCATCGACAGGGATACTTACCGAAAGATCAAGAAAATGAACCGAGAGGAGCTTACAAAGTTCATTCTTCGATATGGTGATTAGCTTCTCGGAGAGCAGGGCAAAACCATTGATCTTCCTGCTCTTGAAGCAGAGCTTAGTAAGATCAAAGGTATAGGCGGTAAACGCCTTGAGGAGATAATGGTCGTTATAGAGAAATTCTTAGATATCGAATAGGAGAAAATATATTATGGATTTTAAAAAGATAATTTCATATCTCATAGCTGTTACTCTGCCATGCAGTGCTATACCGGCATTAAATCATTCTATCAAACCATTTAATGTTGTTGCAGAAGACAATCAATCTGAAGCAACAGTTTCTTTTGATGCGGTAACCGGTACTCTTTATTTATCAGGTAATGTTAAACTTAATGAAGTGCAGAAATACAAAGGAAACGAACAAGTCAAGACCGTAATAGCAAAAGAGGGAACAATTCTCCCTGCATACTGCAGCGGATTATTCAGTGAATTCAAAGCAACTGAAATAAACCTGAAAAATGCTGACAGCAGCCAGGTAACTAATATGGACTCTATGTTTTTTAACTGCACATCTCTGAAAAAGCTCGATATTTCCAACTTTAATACATCAAACGTCACCAGTATGTATAAAACATTTGCATGGTGCTCTGCTCTGGAATCTCTTGATGTAACAGGATTAGATACATCAAATGTTATTAAAATGAATAATATGTTCGCCGGGTGTAAAACTTTAACATCTATTGATGTATCAAAGTTCAATACATCAAAAACTACTAATATGAAAGGTATGTTTTCAACCTGTTCGGCACTCAGGTCAATAGATATTAAAAACTTTGATACGTCTAATGTAACGGATATAGGAGGAATGTTCGGCAGCTGCAGTTCATTGGTTGATATTGACTTATCAGGTATCGATACTTCAAATGTTCATTCTACAGGAGGTATGTTTTCCGGCTGCGATGCTCTGAAAAAAATTGACATGACAGGGTGCGATACGTCAAATATAGAAGATATGGGACAAATGTTCGCAAATTGTCCTGCACTGACAGATATTGATCTTTCAGGCTTTGATACTTCACGAGTTGAGGACTTTGGAAGAATGTTCATGGGATGTAAATCATTGAAGGAACTCGATCTTTCAAACTTTAATACTAACAATGCAAAACAAATGAACGCAATGTTCAGAAATTGCTCTTCTCTTACTACTATTGATCTTTCGGGCTTTAATACTTCAAATGTAACAGATATGTCTGAAATGTTTCTTGGCTGTACAGCGTTGAGATCAGTGAATGTTTCAAGTTTTGACACTTCAAAAGTCACATCCCTGGGAAATATGTTTAATAACTGTATCGCTTTGACATCTGTCGACCTTTCAAATTTTATCACATCAAATGTTAAGACAATGACAGCAATGTTTTATCAGTGTTCATCACTGACAACTCTTGACCTTTCACGCTTCGATACATCAAAAGTTAAGCTTATGCAGGATATGTGCAGAGAATGTAAATCATTAAAGACAGTAGATATCTCAAATTTCGTGAAATCAGCAGACTGCACTGCGTTCAGTATGTTCAGATCCTGTCCCGTCTTAAAGACTATCTATGCAAATAATGATTTTGAATACAACGAGGATGACATATATATGTTCATCGATTCAAAAAGTATTGTAGGTGGCAATGGAACCAAATATAATGACAGAATATACTATTCAGAATATGCCTGCGTAGACAGAAATGGTAAACCAGGATATTTTACTAAAAATCCGAAAGCGCCAAAACCTAATACTACTGTAACAACGACTACTACATCAACCACGACCACTACTTCGACATCAACTACAACTACGACTACGACATCAACTGTTATGAATACGAACACTGATACAACTCTGTCCACAACAACGACAACAGCTCCAGTAAAACCTGTAACCTATACACTTGGAGATGTGAATAATGACGGAAAGATCAATGCGATCGACGCTTCAAGTGTTCTTGCATATTATGCTATGATCTCTACAAATCAGGAAGGTGGATATACTGAGGAGCAGAAGCTTGCTGCCGATGTTGATCATGACGGATTGATTAATGCTGTTGACGCATCAAATATTCTTGCGTACTATGCATATGTATCGACTACAAAAGGCACTCCGATGTCAATGGTAGAATATATGAAAAAGAAATAATAAGTATAACAGCGCCTCATATGAGGCGCTGTGGATTTATTTGGCTATTTCACGTATTTACTTTGTAGAGGCGATATGGTATAATAGGTTACAAGAAACGAAAAAGGAGTTATATACGGTACAGAAAGAGATTATCGACAGTGATACTTACCGAAAGATCAAGAAAATGAACCGCGAGAAGCTTACAAAATTCATTCTCCAGTACGGAGATGAGCTGCTCGGTGAACAGGTGAAAACAATTGATCTTCCGGCTCTTGAAGCGGAACTGAGCAAAATCAAAGGTATCGGTGATAAGCGCCTTAAGGAGATTATGGTTGTTATAGAGAAATTCTTGGATGTATAAAAGAATCCCATGAGGAAGATATGAATCCTCATGGGATTTTCTTATCAATAACGCTTTACCAAATAACTGTTGACCTGACTAACTATTTGTGATATAATGATTTTATATAGTATAAGATTAAATGGATACCGCCTTGATGACGGCAATACATTAGAAAGGAGCATTCTGCACTGAGAATAATCACACCGAAAGGCAAGATCATAAGAGGAATTGCATTATTCTTTCTTGCTGCACTTTTAATGTTGTCGACGATTATACTTTATCATGAAACATCTAGGGATATAAAGCTGTATACAGTACCAGTGACCGGAACTGTACAGCAGTGCGAATCATATCAGAGGACACAACCAGCTCCATTACATAGATTTAGAGAAAAAACATATTACACAATCACGATCAGTTATGAAACAGATTCCGCTCAGCAGCGAAAAATTGTGAAAACAGGTCTGACAAGATCTTATCAGAATGGCGAAGAAGTGGCGATTATGGTCAATCCGGATACAGGTAAAGCGATACTTAAAAGTGAAACCGTGCATAATCCGGAAATGTATATTTTTTTGAGTTTGTTGGCTTTGGCTTCAATCGCAGTCGGTGTGATATGTGTGAAGCATGCCCTGAATGAAATGTAATGACTGTATTCTATGAAAGCTACGGAGCATACAAAATCAACGTTATAACATGATGGCTGCCAATGGCGGCCATTCGTTTTAAAGAGTGTACAAAAAAAGCTCTCACAGCCAAAACTGTGAGAGCCAGATGCTATCGATGATAATGTGTAGGTAACGAGTAAGTTTAGAAATTCTGAATGATAAATCGTTTCCGTTATTTTTCCGTTATTGCAATAAAATTAGATATGTATTTGATACAAATCATGGAATAGCTGCTGTTTGAAAATGGCTAAATATCGGGACTTGTGAACTGTGAGCAACATAATGAAATTAAATCATTCTATTCTGGCAGTGTGGGGGTCAGGGGTTCAAGTCCCCTATGCTCCACCACAGGAATATTATACAAACCCTTTCTATTATTGCCATGGTTTTGCCATAACATTGTGGTTTGTAAACAGTAAAAAATAGGCGTAGAGTTTTATAACTTTACGCCTATTTCTTTTGAATATAGCATATCGCCTTTTCTATTACCGTTTTTTGAAAGGCAGTTACTGACTAATATATTATCCCTCTACTATACTTAGATACTTGTAAATGGTTGGATATGACAATGAGCAAAGGCGTGATAATTCTTTTTTATTCAGCTCTCCTTTTTTATATTTGGGATAGTGTTTATAGAAGATACTCGGGATATTATCAGCTGTAGTTGAAGGACATCCAATTTGTTTTCCCTTTGCTTTTGCATTTCCATTCCGCTTTTTACACGTTGGCTTATGATATTTCTTTCAAGTTCACTGAAAACGCCCATCATTTTTAGCATTCCCTCTGTCATAGGGTCAAGCTCTCGGCTGCAATCAACGATAAAAGTTCCAAGTATCAGTTTCAGATGTTTAGTTTTAGCAAGTTCGATTATTTCGCAAAGCTGTTTTGTACTTCTTGTAATTCGACTTACTTCTGTTGATATAATAGTATCACCTGTATTTACGATTTTCAGAAGTTTTTTAAGTTCAGCTCGTTCCGTATTCATACCGCTTTCGTACGCTATTACATTGATCCTGTTTCAGGCGAAGCATATGTTACCGAGTTCGTTCAGGGAATAACAGACGGAGAACAGCGTACAGAAGAAAGCCTGAATGTAAGAGACTATTTATCGTAAAACAACATTTGCATTGCAATCAAACAGATTAAAAAGTTAAGGCGGCGAACCGTAATAAAAAAGGCGGCATTGCCGCCTTTTTTATTAATGTAAACATTAAACAAATCGGGCGTTTATCGTATGCCCCTGCTTGATACGCAAGAGAATCAAGAGTAAAGAATATGTCGTATATGTTCGGAGCATGACCTGTCAGGATTTTTTTGAATATTGTATTGCCATATTCAATAGAACACGGGCGCATTGCTTACTATTGGAACTGTGTCCTTGTAGTCCTTTCAGCGGCTCCTTTGCGTTTTCGCCGCCCGAGAACTGATTTTTACGGCGGAAGAGCTTTGATGAAGTTTTTGAAAATTTTAATTGATTGTAAATTTTAGATGTTTTTGTTTAAATGGGTTGAAAATTAAAAGAAAAAATGATATAATATGTACAAAGCTGTATTTTGTAAGTAAAGGGGGGGAGTACCATGTCTGAAAAGAGCAATGACTGCTTGTGGATACACAAGCTGTTGTGCGAGCTCAAAGAAGTCTCAACGGACAGCGATAGAACGGCGCTTATCGAGCGATTCCGCCGTGAACACAGCGGCGATATGGAAAATGCAGTAATTGACGACGCGGATACTCTCGCTGAAATGCTCATCACTCTTAAAAGAAGCGGCACAGACCATAAACTGGCTAACCTTTCCGAGGATGAACTGGCAGAATTACAGGAAACAGAGCGTATTATCGATGAAAATCTCTTTGATTACTATTTCCAGCCTATCGTAAGTGCAAAGGACGGCGAAATATTCTCCTATGAGGCTCTTATGAGACCTAAGAGCGATATGAAGCTGACTCCTTATCATATATTGAAGTACGCTTCGCTTGTCAACAGACTTCCCGATATTGAACGCGGTACTTTCCTCAATGTTCTCGGCATAATAGACGTGAGAAAGGACGATTTCTTCGGCAAGTCGGTATTCATAAACAGTATCCCCGAAGCTAAAATGAGCACGGAGGATTTCAGAAAAGTTACCAAAATGCTTCTCAAGCATTCGGATATGGCTGTAGTCGAGATGACAGAGCAGTCCGAGATAGACGACGAGAGCCTTGAGTCCCTCAAGGAGAGATACCATAATATGGGCGTAAAAATGGCTATCGACGATTACGGTTCGGGATATTCCAATGCAGGAAATCTTCTGCGCTATATGCCGAACTTTGTCAAGATAGACCGTTCGCTGCTGACTGATATCCAGAACAGTCCGAAAAAGCGCCATTTTGTAAGAGAAATAATCCACTTCTGCCATGAAAACGAGATACTTGCTCTTGCAGAGGGAGTTGAGACTGCCGAGGAGCTCCACACTGTCATACTTCTGGGCGCAGACCTGATACAGGGCTATTTTACGGCAAGACCTGCTCCTGAGATAATTGATTCTATCCCCGATGAGATAAAGCAGATGATAAAGCGCTATCATCAGGAGCGCGAGGACGGTATCGGACAGCAGATATACATTGCCGATGTTTCCGAGCGCATAATCCTCGAAAGGCTTATGCAGTCGGGCATGAAGTGCATAGTTATCGGCTCAAACGGCAGCGGCGATATCAGTATCGAGGGCAGCTCAGAGCTTGACAGCCAGATACGCATAGAAACGCGAAAGGGCTACAGCGGCAGGATAACTCTTGAAAACGCATGGCTCAACAGTATAAAGAACAAGCCCTGCATAGATATCGGAGAGGACAACGAAGTAACGCTTGTGCTCTGCGGCGATAACAAGCTTGATATGGGCGGAATACGTGTTCCCAAGTCCTCAAAGCTCACCATAGCAGGCGAGGGCAGGCTTGAAATAAACGTAAACGGCAAGGAATTCTACGGCATAGGCAACGGAGCAGGACTGTGGCACGGCGATATAACCTTTGAGCAGTCGGGCAGAATAACCGTTAATGCAGACGGCGAGAAGGGAGTTGCCATAGGTTCGGGAAACGGCGGCGTTATCAACATCAACGCAGGTCAGTACCGACTTAATGTACAGGGCGACGTCAACGTAGGCATCGGAGCTCTTTATGCCGAGAGCGACATGGTGATACACGACTGTGATATCGGCATGGAGATGAATTCCGCAAGAGGAACGGCTATAGGCTCTATCGGCAAGAGCGACTTCATCACTATCTTCAAGACCTCGATAAAGGTATTCATGACAGGCACCGAGCTTGTGGGTATAGGAACTCTTGACGGCGAAAAGACAGAGTTTGCTATCAGAGAAGCCAGCTGCTTCATAACTATAAACGGCGAGCGCTGTTCTGCTCTCGCGGCACTTGAGGGCTGTACCAATACCTCTCTTGACAGAGTAGCAGTGGGAATTACAGTATCGGGCAGGCAGGCTCTTGGCATAGGCGGCTTTACGAAGGATACCACTATCCACCATAACGAAGCCGAGGTACATATTAAAGTAGATACTGATATAAATATTCTTGACTATATGGACCGTGACCGCATGATGATAGATAAGACTCTGTTTGATATAGTTTATAACGGAGAAAAACTGGTATTTGAAAACGACGGCTAATAGATAGGTGAGCGGAATTATTCCTGAAAAAGGCATAAAGGGTTTCTTTATGCCTTTTTTATTGTCCCCACGGCACTTATTGTTAAAACAAAAAAATATCTCTCCGAGTGTTACGCAGTCCATGCTGCAAGTGAATAGATAGTATGAAAGCCAACACAATGCATTGCTAAAGCTTTACAAGAGGTGATGAACTATGACAAATGAAGAACTACAGAATGCAGCCCGTGAATCGAAAGAAAAGGCTCAGAGAGCCATATTCGACCAGTATTTCAGCTATGTCTATACCATAATTTTCAGCAAGCTCCGAAGCTGTGCAAGCCGCGAGGATATTGAGGAATGTGTGGGAGACGTTTTCTCGGACATATACATATATTACGAGGAGAATAAGGCTGGAAACGGTGATATCTCGGGATTTGTGGGGACTGTTGCGCGGCGTAAGGCAATAAACGTCTTTAATCGCATTACGCGGCGGTCTGTGCCTGCGGTCTCGGTCGACAGCGAAGAAGCCGCGGATATCGAAGCTCCCGACAACACCGTGGAGACCGTTGAGCGCAGGGAGCTCCGCAGTACGCTTCTAAGCTGTATAGAGCGGCTTGGCGAGCCGGATTCCACCATAATCATGCAGAAGTATTTCTTTGACCGCAGTTCAAAGGAAATAGGCGAGCTTGTATCAATGACGCCCGAAAACGTCCGCGTGCGCAGCGGCAGGGCACTGGACAAGCTCAGAAAGCAGCTGGAAAAACTTGGAATAAAGGAGTGAAATATATGAACGATAAGGAACTCGGTCTTGACGTCTTTGAAATGGCAGACGACGAGGAAATAAAACGCATTGCTGCTGACTGTCCTGCTTCACCCGAAGAAAAGGAAAGGATGTTCAAGTTGAGCCAAAAGATATATAATGAAAGAACAAACGAAAGTAATGAAGCTCATGCCGATGAAGTATCAGGCGTTGAGCAATACAAAAAGCCCATATGGCATAAGATAGTTTCCGCAGCCGCCGCATTGGCGCTGGTGGCAGGACTTGGCACGGGAGGCTATTTCCTTGCAAGAAACAAGGGTGCAGATAATCATTTTGCAAGTGGTGAGGACTCTCAGGTGCAGGAAGCTGCCGAAAGCAATTACCCATTCGGAGAGATCGACAGAGTACGCATGATAAGTCCTGCAATAGCACCTGCGGCTATTGAGTTTGAACCCGGGCAGGTCTCGGAGCTTACTTCATGGCTCGACAAGCTCTCATGGGAGGAGCCTGAGAACGCAGAGATGCCTGACGGCGAGTACATTATGCTGTACATCTATAATAACGGTGATCCGTATATGCTTTCCGTAAGCCTTATGGACAACTCTATCAGGTACTATAAGAGCAGCAATGATGAACCAAAGGTTTACAGCGGCAGCGAAGTAATAAGCCGTTTCCTTAATACTATCGAATTGGAGCCCGATATTTATCTGTACGATATTGCTGATATTTCGGAAGATGATACTGTCAGCGCTGTATGGAAATATGTGCATATGGGTAGCAAAGACGGATTTTCTGTACCTGATCTGTACTATAAGAAAGCTGATCTTGCAAAGCAGGAGCTGAGAGAACTTGGATTTGAGTACAAAGTTGTGAAAATAGAAAGCACCGAAGTACAGCCCGACTATGTTGTAAAGACCGAGCCCAAAGCAGGAACAGAGCTAAGAAAGGGCAATACAGTCACACTATATGTAAGCATGGGTTCAGAGGGGGAGAACGTCACAGTAGATGATTATATCGGAAAAATGGCTGAGGACGCTTCCGTTATGGCAGGCTACAAGAACTTTAAGGTATACACTTATGAGATACCTTCCAATGAACCGCAGGGCACAGTAGTTGAACAGTATCCGAAAGCAGGAGCTAAGGCAGTGTCGGGAGAAAATTTAACCCTATTTACTTCTAAGGGCGGATTTACCGCAGGTGAAATAACCTACAAATTTGTAGTTCCACATGATACAGGATTTGTAAACGGCAGTTCGACAGTGGAATTTGTTTTTGAAGGAAACGGTAATACATCAAATGAAATGATAGGTATCTTAGACCCGGGAACAGCTATAATTTGCAATCTGAAAGGCGAAGGCAGCGGTATAAAGGCGATTGCGTACATCTCAGAGCTGAACACAAATAAACGTGCAGAGCTTGGACACTATATTTTCGACTTTGACAATGGCACATATACTATAGAAGAAGAGGATATAGAGGGAGCATTTGAAGCGATAAAGTAATACACAGAAAAAAGGAAGCGAAAGCTTCCTTTTTTCATTATAGGGGCGCCGATGAAATAACCACATTGTAGGGGACGGTGACTCCCTACAGTGTAGGGAGATGTCCGAAGGACAGATGGTCGCGGCTTCTGTTGGAAGTCCTCGACGTCCCATAAATAAAGTGAGACTAACGGGCTGTCGGGGACGCCAGCCCCTACATTTTTACTGCTTTTTGTTAATATTTACCATGTGAAGCACAGTGAAATCAGCTTCTCACTGTGCAACTCTACAATGTTACTAAAAAATCACAATATTGTATTGACAAACAATATTATACGACGTATAATATTGTCAGAGCTTGAATATTGGAGTCAATAAAATATTGCAGGCAAAACAAGTTCAAGCAGCATAACTGAATATGAAAGGAGAATGACTATGGGTTTTTCTATCAACGCAGGGCTTCTCGACGCTATGGTGCTTTCAATAGTTCAGAACAACGACACCTATGGCTATGAGATAACCCAGTATCTGCGAAAGGCTGTGGATATTTCGGAATCAACATTGTATCCCGTCCTCAGACGCTTGCAGAAAGGCGAGCTCCTTGAAACTTATGATAAGGAGTTCATGGGCAGGAACAGGCGGTACTACCGAATAACGCCGCAGGGCAATGATTCACTGGAGGAGTACCGTGAGGAATGGCGGAGCCACAAGAAGAAAATAGACAGTATTTTATTGAATGAGGGAGCTGAAAGCAATGAACAAACTTGAATTTCTTACCAGATTAAGGAACAGCCTTGAAAGAGGCGGAATGCCTGTCGAGGATATAAACGACGCGCTTACATATTATGAGGAAGTATTCATGGACGCAGGCTTCGGCAAGGAAGAGGAGACTGCCGCTTCTATGGGAGCTCCCGAGGACGTAGCAGTGAATATACTCCGCGAGAGCGGTATCACACCGCCTCCGCCGCCTGTACCGCAGAACATTGCGCAGGCACCTCAGCCGCAGCAGAAGAAAAAGCCTTCGGGCGGAGCGATAGCAGCAAGCATTATCATCGGAGTGCTCACATTCCCCATATGGCTGCCTGTACTTATCGTGGCAGTAGTAATGCTTTTCGTAATTATCGTAGTGCTCTTCTCACTGATATTTGCGTTCATCGCAGCAGGTATCGGTCTTATCGTAGGCGGTATCGCAGCGCTGTTTGAAGCGCCGTCAGTAGCACTTATGGCATTAGGTGCAGGACTTATCATCACAGGACTTGTGATTCTTCTTTGCAAGCCTGTATTCGGAGCAGCGATCCCTGCCTGCGGAAGAGGCATAAAGAAGCTTTTCACATGGGTAGGCGGATTATTCAAAAAGGGAGGAAAAGAAAATGTATGAGAATAATAATGGGGTAACACAGGAAGTTCAGGCAGCAGCTCCTCAGAAGAAGAGCGGCGGCAACTGGGTATGGATATCATTCGTGCTGGTAGGCATAGCACTGCTGGTTATCGGAATTATCCTTTTCAACAATACCGATGTCAAGAAATACGCAAAGATAAAGGATTTCAGCGAGAGCTACAGCGCAGCTGACGTAAAGAGGTTCAACCTTGAGATAGGCTGGGCAGACCTTACAGTCAGCAAGAGCAATGACGACAAGATATATGTAGAGGCTAAGAACGTGCCCGAGGGCTTTACAGCAGGCGTCAGGGGCGATACATTCTCAACTGAGTTTTCCGAGAAGAAGATACACTTCTATATGCTTCCGAGCTGGCTCAACGGCAGTGATAGCAACAATGCCGTTGTAGATATCAAGCTCCCTGATAAGGAGTACGAAAGCTTTGTTCTCGACCTTGGGGCAGGCGAGACAGATATGGCTGGTTTTAAGTGCGGCAAATTCAGAGTTGACTGCGGAGCAGGCGATGTTACATTAGAGGATATCGACTGTGAGGAAGGCAATCTTGAGTGCGGAGCAGGTCAGGTAACTGTAAATGGCATCAAGTGCAGCAGCAAGCTTAATATCGACGGCGGAGCAGGCGAGGTAGTCGTTTCAAGCGCAGTTCTCGGCGGCTTGGACGCAGATCAGGGCGTAGGCGAGCTGAACTTCACAGGCACAGTAAACGGCGATATCGACATTGACGGCGGCGTAGGCGAGATAGTCGTAAACCTCACAAATCCCGAGAGCGACTTTGTGGGCAGCGGCAGCAAGTACAAAATAGATATAGATACAGGCGTAGGCTCAAAGACGGTAAACTATAATGTTTCACGCTGAAAGCCATGCTTGACCACACAAAAATAAAAAAAGGCGACCGTGTCCGACACCGGTTATTCGGCACAGGAACGGTCACCGACACACTGCCGCTGGGGGGCGACACAGTAGTTACCATTGAATTTGACAACGGGACTACAAGAAAGCTCTGCGCAGAGATAGCCAATCTTGAAAGCGCAGAAGCAAACGAACATGATATAGATGATATAGATTGAATAACAGGCGTTTTTCCTGTGCGTACAGGTCATTATTTACCGTTGAAGGGAATATTGTAATATGAAAAAAGCGTTAAAAATCATAGGTAAGTTTTTTCTTGGTCTGCTTATCATAATTCTGGTATTTCTGCTGATAATGTTTGTTTATCACAGGATAATGCTTAACAAAGAGAAGAAGTATCTTGAACCATTGGGACAAATGGTTGAGGTAGACGGGCATAATATGAGTATCTACACCGAGGGCGAGGGTGAACACACTATCGTCATTATGGCAGGCGCAGGAATGGTCTCGCCGATACTTGATTACAGTCCGCTGTACAGACGTTTGAGCGATACCTATAAAATAGCGGTCATAGAGAAATTCGGCTACGGATTCAGTGATGTTGTGGACGGTGACAGGGATTTTGACACATTGCTTCGTCAGGACAGAGAAGCTCTGAAAAAGGCAGGCATAGAAGCCCCTTATGTACTTTGTCCGCACTCTATGTCGGGAATAGAAGCTATTTTATGGGCGCAGAAGTATCCCGATGAAGTTGAAGCGATAGTTGGATTGGATATGAGCACTCCAAAGGCTTATACAGAAGAAAACCTTAATGACGATGACAAGGGTATGGAGCTTTTTTATAAATTCCTCAGGGAATCAGGTGTCGGAAGACTCATTCTTACAGACAATAATGTTTCTCAGAGTTTTTCAGACCGCGAAAAGGATATATACAAGGCACTTGCTTTCAGAAAGTTTGCTAACAAGGACGTAGCAGATGAGGGAGATCATCTTGCTGACGCTATCGACGAGATAAATTCCGCTGATAAGCCCGATATACCTACATTGCTTTTCCTGTCTGACGGCAAGGAAACAAGCGGAAAGCTATGGATAGACGCCATGAACGACTATTCAGACGGTCTTACAGATTCGAGGGTAATACAGCTTGACTGCGGACATAATGTAGCAGAAAACGAACCTGAAAAGATAGAAGAAGAAATGAGAAAATTTATCGCAGAGCTTGACAGCTGAATCATATTTACAGAAAAACTAAGCAGGGGCGGATAAGGGGAGCCCCCTTTGGCGGATTCGCAGGTTACCCAATATGAGCCGTTACTTTACGACTCGGTAGCCCACTTTTTTCCGCTAAGGAGAGCAGCCTAATATCCGCCCCTATAAAAAATCTTTGTTATATTTGCTTAAAACGCAGTTGGCAAGCCAACTGCGTTTTTGTTTGTTCCTACGAATCGAAAAATTATTTTTCTGAAATTCAACGTGTTCGCATTGAAAAAATGCGCTTTTGGGAGTATATATGAAAGCGTTTCCAAAGCTTCACATCAAAATCCATTTACAGAAAGGAGTATCAATGAAAGGTCTTTATGAAACATTCAAGCTGGTCAAGCTTCTGACCGACCGATCCTGTATCCGCAGGTGCTATTTTACCACAGAAAACAAAAGGTACTGCACAAGCAGCACCGAGATGTATCTTCTTAAGGAGGGAACATAATGGCAGTTTATCGCGGAGCCTACAGCGGTCCTGAAATAGACAGACTGCTTGCAAAGGCTGACAGCTCCGATGTGTTTTCGGAGGAGCGTCTCAACGGTCTTTCCTTTGAACAGATAAGCAAGGAGGACTTTGATGATCTTGCCGAAAAGGACGCTGACAAGGTGTATTTTGTCTATGATGAAAAGGGCAAGGTAAAGCAGTATATCGGCGAAGCAGAGCTTGGCGGATTCTCTTTTGCCGCAGGAAATATGACCGCCCTTTTCAATAACTATGTGAGTATGATCACAGGAACAATAGAGGAGGAATAATACATGGGAACAATAGTTATAGATAAGGCATATTCAAGCTCTCACAGTGCATATGAGACTATCGTTGCCGACATGACGGATGCATGGAACTGGACGGCTGTTGAGACAGTAACAAACGGAACAAAATTCTGTATAGATGAGGACAGAAGATTCGGTATCTATGTTTATAACGGCAACAGCAATTATACCTCAATAGGTATCATGTTCGGAACAACAAGCTATCATATCGCAGGACCTTCGGGAACAGCAAACAAGCTTGTTATAAAGTTTGAAAAGATCGGAACTGATACAATGATTATCAGCGCCTATAGAGTAAACAGTTCCGACAGCCCGTATGTTGCGGCAAATCTCTGCGACAAGTACATCATCTGCAAGGCTGTAAATACATTGACCGAGGACGAGGAAACGGTATTGGTGTATATCGGTTCAAGCTCCACATCAGGCGGCAATAAGAGTATGATGTTTGCAAGTGACGTTATGCAGTCTGTTGATGTAATGGTCCAGAATGCAAACGCAAATATCAATGCCAAAAATACAAACCTTATACCACTGTATAATACAGCTTCTGCATTTATTACCAAGGACGTGTATATGTCACTCTGCGAGAACGTTTCTTCTTGGTATTTCGGCAATGTATTTGTAAATGATAAACCATACCGCATGAGCGGCTCGGTATTCGTGCTTGACGAGTGATAAGCCATACCTGAAACACCTCTGAGCCGACCTTGATACCTATGTAGAGAGTTTATGCTTATTATTGAGAGAACCCCTTTTGAAAAAGGGGCCCTCTGACGGAGGACGTCCCCTCTGTCACTGCGTGACATCTCCCCGCACTGCGGGGAGTCACTCTCAAACTCTCTCCCTAAAACTTTCGTTTTGTTTTTTCTCAGATAGGGCGCTCTATATAATAAAAAAGCCCTGTAAAAAGCAGGAGCGCCCTATCTGAGAAAAAAACAGATAAAAGTCTTTGGAAAGGGGTTCGGGGGAGAACCTTTCCTCAGAAAGGTTTCCCCCGATAATAAAACATAAATTTTACATCAGTAAAAAAGTTGACTCAGCGGTATTCAGATACCGCTTATTTCTCTTCGAGCTGAGTAGCTGCGCCGATGAACAGCGGGACGTTGTTCTCGTCAACTATCATATAAACGAATGGCTTATCGAGGTAGATATTGATTACCTTCTTTGGCTCCGGCATAGCGCAGCCTGCTGCCATCATAACAGCTGTTACAGCAGCTGCCTTTGTGCCCTTTTCGGTGACTTCTATCTTGGTCTTGTGGAGAACATCGTCGATGTAAAGGGGATCTGCTCCCTCAACTGAAAGGTCGTTTATCTTCGAGAAGTCAGCATTACGCCAGTCGAATGCAGTCGGCATACCCATATCTATAAGTACCTTAGTCATTGATTTGCTGTACTGATACTTGAACTTTGGTATCATAACATTGAGCTCTATCTTTTCTGGATCCTCATATTCCTTGAGTCCCTCAAAGAGCTTCTCGGCATCAAGGTCTTTTACATAGCTTACGATATCCTTTTCCTTTGGCATAATACCTACGAAGCTGTATTTGCCGCCTGCATAGGGCTTCTTGAAAGCGTCGGCGTCACCGAGGTCGTAGTAGTAGCGCTCCTGGCTGTGCATTGCCTTAATAGAGTGCTCATCGCCGTTAAGGTCGGTGAACTTTTCGTTTCTTGAACTCGTGTACGGGTTAGACCATTCAGCCTCAAAGTAAAGGGTATTGATGAGCATCATCAGTATTTCCTTTTCATCTGTAGGCGTAAGGTCGCCGTTTTTGAGGAGTGAGGGTATCATGCCCTGAGTATTCCTGTTTACCCAGCTGTTTACGTCCTTGACTGTATCATCGTTAAAGGCAGCCTTGTAAAGCTCTGCATTGTAAAACTTCTTGTTCTTTTCAAGGAACTCGTCATATACCTTGAAGGTTTCCTTATCCTTGAACCAGATAGAATCCGCAAGCATTACCTTCTGCTTTTTCTCGTTTGGCAGCTTGCTTATGTAGTAAGCCATATACTCGTTGAGCTGGTCAAGAGTAAGACCGTTGCCGAGGACTTTTTCCATTTCAGCCTTTGTTTCGCCGTCAGCGCCGTTTGCAGTCATAGCAAGGGCAGCTGATATAGACATCGGCGATACAAGGAGATTCTCCTCGTCCTTTTTTGTAGGATCGAAGCTGTTTTTCAGTATATCCACGCCGAATTTCATTTCAGCGGCAGCAAACTCAGCGTCAGTGACCTTGCCCTCGGAAGCCTTAACATCAACGGTGTTGTCAAGGCGGACGCTGCCTATCTCGCCTGCGCCGTTTATCTCCTTGGCTCTTCCGAGGAGGAAGTCCTGTACCAATTTAAAGTCTTCCTCGTCTATCTTGTCGTTCATATTTACATCACCGTTGAGTAACTGTATTTCTGTGAGCTCGGTTTTAAGAGTTCCTGCAAGCTGTTTTCTGTAGGTGATAGAGTCGAAGCTGTCCACAACTCCGTCGTCGTTGATATCGCCGTAATAGTGTATACCAAGACCTCTTACGCCCGAGATAAAGTCCATTTCAAATTCATATTTTGATGATGATGAGCTGCCCCAGTAGCCGCCCTTTTTTTCAAGCTCAGCCTTCAAAGCGTCAGCCTGTTCCTTATCATAGGTTGTGAATTTCAGCGTAACGA
Source organism: Ruminococcus flavefaciens (assembly GCF_900119075.1). GTDB lineage: Bacteria > Bacillota > Clostridia > Oscillospirales > Ruminococcaceae > Ruminococcus > Ruminococcus flavefaciens_Q. The sequence goes on along the minus strand of NZ_FPIP01000010.1, from coordinate 73,086 downwards.
TGTCGTCCTGACCGAACATATCACAGTATCTGATAGTGCTGTCCCATTTTTCATATAACTCCGTGTCAAGCTCGTCCAGTGTATTGCTTCTGATATAAGGAGAGTACAAAGATATCTCAATAGCATCGTAATAATCGTAATAGTCGGTTTTCTTAGGAATAACAGTAAGCCTTAAAATACTGGCTTGTGACAGGTCTTCAGCATCGTCATAGGTGTATATCCTGTTGATATAAGCGTCAGGTATCGTTACCTCATATGCGGTCTCGCTTGCATATCCGGGGGCAGCAGCCAAAGCCTGATTTCTACTGACGCACGGCGGAAATGTTCCCACAGCTCCCATAGCCAGTGCAAAGCTGAGAACACCTGCGGTAAGCTTAGACAGTTTTTTCATTTTTCCCATAGTACATTACTCCTCCCATAATGAATTGGATATAATATCCATAATAACAGTATAACACTAATATATATGTATGTCAATGAAAAATAGCTATATTGCATAGAAAAATGCTGAAATTGACATATTGTGTCTGATGTTCAGCATGATACTTACAAAAGTTCATTTAAATTGTGAGGGAGGGGGAGCATAAAAACAGGGCGGCAAGAGTATTTCTTGCCGCCCGTGGGTTTATCAGTGATAGTAAGAATCGATTCCGAAGTATTCTTCAAGTGTGAGTCCGCTGTTGTGTATCTGAGTTGCAAGGTCTGTTCCTACGTAGCGGATATGCCATGATTCATACTGATAGCCTGTGATGTCCTGCTTGCCCTGTGGGTAGCGGAGTATGAATCCGAACTCGTGACAGTGGTTCTCAAGCCATATAGCCTCGGGAGTTCCGATAAAGCTGTCATCTATCTGGTTTACGTCGATAGCAAGTCCTGTCTGGTGCTCGGAGTAGCCCGGGCGAGCGGAATATGTATCTGCGGCGGCTTGTCCGTCACGGGCGCAGTAGTTATTGTATATCTGAGCCTGATAATCATATGAGCGGAAGCCCGATGAAAGGTAGATGTTAAGTCCCTCCTGAGCGGCTGCGTTTGAAAGCTTGCAGAACTGATTATAGCAGGTGGAGTCAAGTCCGGGAGCAAAGTCCGCAGGCAGGCTGTAGCTCTTGTTTGCAATGAGCACACCGTTTATGTAGGTGAGACGCGAGTCATCATACTGCACAGGTGCAGGACCGTAATTATCACTTGATGAGGAAGTCTGAGCGCTCTGCTGCTGAGCAGGTGCGGCTGCGGTATTATCAGAGCTGCCAGCGGCAGTATTTGCAGCAGGAGCTTCTGTAGCTGCTTCTGTGTCTGCGGCTGTTGTGGTCACAGTCTCGGAGCTGTCAGCAGCTGCGGTAGTTGTGGTATCAGAGGCAGTCGTGGACTCCTCGGCAGATGTGCCTGTGGCTGCTTCGGTGACAGTTGCCGCAGGCTGCTGTGGAATGGGGAGACTTGAACGCTCGCCGACCTTGCCGCAGGCTGTCATTGAAGCGGCTGCCATAAGTATGAGAGTTATCTTTGATATCCTTTTCATTTTTATCCTCCTTTGCACAGAAGCGTATCTGCGCGGTTTAAAGCTTTCATAAGAAACAATCGGACAGGTAAGTCCAAGTGTTACGATTCGACAGATATTTTATTATTTTGACAAATTTCTCGTTACATACTTATATTAGCACATTCTTTTTCTGCTGTCAATACGGTGTTTAGAATTGAGAATTAGCCGTTAGCTTGTAGGGGCGAACAGTGTTCGCCCGTAATTCGAGATAAAAGTTCGATTACCGATTTGTAGGGGCTGATGCTTAACAAGCACCCGTACCCTCTGTCAGCTTTGCTGACATCTCCCTACACTGTAGGGAGTCACCCACATCAGCCCGACCAATTGTACCGAATACACACGGGGCGATGTGGGCATCGCCCCCTACACATGGCTATTTGAAGTTATTTCGTTATTCACGGGCGGATAATATCCGCCCCTACTACTTTCTACTCACTAATTACTGATCACTATGCACTGATAACTAAAAAAGCCATAAGGTAAACCCTTACGGCTTTCGTCACTGCTCTATAAAAATCACGAACTCCATTTCCGAGGTCTCCTCGATACGCCGCACATGGACGCTGCCGCCCAGTGCCTTTGCGGTCTCGTGGACGACGTAAAGTCCTATGCCGCAGCCGTTTTTGTCTGCGGCGTTTGAGCCGCGCCAGTAGCTTCTGAACACGTAGGGCAGCTCGTTCTCGGGGAGCAGCTCGCCCATGTCGCGGACGGATATGCTGAAAGCCTCGTCCTGCTTCATAAGCTTAACCGTAATGCCGCTGCCGTCGCCGTATTTCAGTGCGTTTTCAAGGAGCTGGCTAACCGCGCGGTACAGGGCGTACTTGTCGCTTTCCATGATAGGCGAGCCCTCGCATTCCACAGTAAAGGGTATGCGCAGAAGCGCCATTCTGTCCGTATATTCGCTGCGGATAAGGTCTGCAAGCTCCGAAAGAGGAAATAAGCTCTTTTCTATATCATAGCCGTCGTTTGTTGCCTCAGAAGCGGTCATAAGCTCCGCCGCCATTGATTCTATCTTGGCGGTGTTGCTGTCTATCTTATCGGCTATATCCGAGGACATTCCCGTATCTGAGTAAAGCCCCGTTCTCACTGCGTCGGTGTAAAGACGTATATTCGCCACGGGAGTCTTTACGCCGTGGGCAATTGAGCTCACAAGCTTCTGGTGTTCGCCCTCAAGGATATGTATCCTGTGGCTGCTGGCTGCAAGGACGTCCGTAAGCATATTCATACCCCAGATATACTTGCCGAAATATCGGCTCTTGCTCTCGGGGAGCTTCTGTATATCGCGGAGCCGCGCCAGTCTCTCGGGGTAGTCGGAAAGCCTGCGGAAGGGCTTGAAAACTGCAAAGTGAATGAACAGTACAGCTCCTGTGAGGAGGGCAAAGCAAACAATAAGCATGATATTCACTGCAAGCTTTATGCGCTGAAAGATATCGTCGGAGTAGGCGTACTGCACAAAGCCTGTGAGCTTGCCGTCTTTTCCGTAAATACTGCAAACTGCGCAGCGTTTGTCAACGGAAGTGTAGAACACGCTGTCACTGCTTGTTATCGGGATAAAAACTATGCTCTCGGGAGCGCTGTTTCCGTAGGTGTTTTGCCATTCTGCTTTTCTATCGCTGATTATCTCGGACGGAGAAGCTTCGCTTTCCGCGGCAGCGTCGGATATCTCTTGGTTTATCCTGTTGACGGCAACATTACGGCTTTTCATCTGATTTCTCATGACATTTCCGAAGCCGATATTGAAGCCGATTATCAGCACCGCGAATACCGCGGTTATTATCATCAGTGTGCGGATAACCTTTTTCATGGGCTGTCACCGAATTTGTAGCCCACCTTCCACACGGTACGTATGAGCTGTGGGGAATTTGGATCCTGTTCCAGTTTTTCGCGGAGCCAGCGTATATGAACGCTGACGGTGCTTGGCTCGGTGAAGCAGTCCGTGCCCCATACGGCGTTGAAAAGCTGCTCCTTGCTGACGGCTTCGCCCTTGTGCTCCATGAGATAGCGGAGCAGCTCGAACTCCTTGGCGTTGAGCTTCAGCTCCTTGCCGTTACGGGTTACTATACGGGAATTCGGATCGAGGACTATGCCGCAGCAGCTGACGGTACTGCTTTCTGTATCGGAGGATTTGCGCTTAATGAGAGCCTTTATCTTGGCGGTGAGAACCTTTACCGAAAAGGGCTTGTCGATGTAGTCGTCAGCGCCTGTTTCATAGCCGAGGAGCTTGCTGTCCTCATCGGTTATGGCGCTCATCATAAGTATTGGTATATCGCGGCTGCTGCGTATGGCAGTGCAGGTCTCGTAGCCGTTCATACGTGGGAGCATAACGTCCAGCAGCACCAGTCGGAAATCCTCCTCATTAAGTAGCACAAGGGCTTCCTCGGCAGCTTCGCAAAGCCTTACCGAGAAGCCCTCTTTTATTATAAAATCATGTACGAGCTGACCGAGCTCGGGATCGTCTTCGATAATAAGAATGTCGGTCATAGGTTTTCATGTCCTTTGGTAAGTATCATTTCCAGCTGCCTAAGTCTATGAACTCGGGTGAGTCCTCCACGCCGTCTGCGCCTGTAAGTACAGCCTGCATTGTCTCAGTGGAGTAGTCTGCTATGAACATATGCACCAGTCCGTCACTGCGTATGCGGTCAAGGTCGTTGTCGGTGCTCTCACAGGTCATGAGCTCCTTGAAGCGGTCAATGGTGATATCCTTTTTGCCGCAGAAGAGCTGTTTGTAGCGCTGCCACCTGATGAGGTTGTTTTCATCCCGATCGATACCCCTGAGATTATCCGCTGTGACGAAGCAGTTTACTGCGCAGATGTAATTGCTGTCCTCCCATGTGTACTGCCTGTGGAGCTCTGAAGAGCTGTCGCGTATCAGGGGAGCGCCGATTATCTGTATTTCCTCTTCATCGGGATCGTCACTGGGTTCGGGCTTCTGGTCGTCGCGTACTGTAAAGAGCTCCGCAACGAGAGCCTCGTTTTTGTCTGTGGCAATAACGTTGACGCTGTAGGGATAGCTGTAGGCGTTTTCCGTGAGGTACTCCGCCGCCTCTCTTGCGGTAGTGAAGTTCTCAAGGGCATATCTCATGCCGTAGGTGTAGCTGGTCTTGTTTTCACAGGTATATTTTACCATATAACCGCTGCCCACGTCAAGCTCTCCAAGCATTACTCCGTCGTTGTTAACGGCGGTGAGTATGGTGAGAAAGCCCAGATAGGACAGGGAAGTGAAGCTCTTTTCGCCGTTCTTCATATGCACAAGGGTGTGGGCTTTGCATATCTGGTTTTCGGTGCCCAGCTGCCATTCAAGGAGACGTGCGGTGATGCGCTCGCCCGAAGCTGTGGCATTTCCGTTGGCGGATAGAGCGCTGCAGGCGGTATTTCTGAGTACATCGGGTATAAACTGCAAAAGTTTGGCTTCGTCGCAGCTGATGATCCCGTCCTCGGTGAAGCCCTCGGAATCGCCGCTTATTGCGCCTGCAAAGCCGTCAAGCTCCTGCCTGTAGTCCTCGGGGAGAGCGCTGTAAAAAGCGTCGGAGCGCTTTTTTATTCCCGAATAATCACCGTTTAGATGAGAAAAGGCGGCTTTTATGTTCTCATAGAGGTAGCCCTCGCACATTTCGCTGTAATCGGGATAGGCAAGGAGAATGGTCTTTCCGTAGGCTGCTCCCACCTGTTGGGGAGTGCCCTTTTCGTAGTCGAGAGTTACGTCGAAGTAGCTGTCCTTGCACTCGATAACGCATAGACCGTCGTCGCTTTTTACGGTCTTGACTGTCCTTTCCTTTGTGGGAGCTGTACCCTCATAGTGATTGTCGATGTAGATGTCTGATACGGGGCGGAGAGTGCTCGGTCCCTGCTCGGGAAATGTGAAATCGTCATAGCCGCTGCGTCCGCAGCCTGCGGCTGCCGATAATGTCAGGGCGGCGGCAGCAAGGATAGGGAAGAATCTGTTCTTTTTCATATTACTCTCCTTACCAGCCGCGCTCCATGAGCCAGCTGCCCAGACGGCGCTCCCTGCCTGAGAGCTCAGCCTCGTCTGTGAGCTTGCCCAGCTCTATCTCGCCCTGTATGTCGCCGTCCATGAGGTACAGCACCTTGTCGCTCATGGCTGCTACCTTTATGCTGTGAGTTACCATCATTATGCTTGTGCCGTCGCGGTTTGCAGCCACAAGCTCGCGCATTACGTCTGCCGCAGCCTTTGAATTGAGGGCACCTGTGGGCTCGTCTGCGAATATGACCTTGGGCTCATTGATAAGGGCTCTGCAAAGGCAGGCTCTCTGGAGCTGTCCGCCTGAGACCTCGTTCACCTCATGCTCGGCAGTCTCAATGATATCCAGCCTGCGCATAAGGGATTCGGCGCGTTTGTTGGCTTCGCTTCTCGACATTCCCGACTGATAGGCGGGGAGCACGATATTATCGAACACGCAGAGCTTCTTCATCATGTACATCTGCTGGAATATGAAGCCCATTTCCGTAAGGCGGAGCTTTGACATCTCCTTTTTGTTGAGAGAGCTTATATCACGTCCGTTGAAATTGACCTTGCCCGAGGTCATCTCGTCCATGCCGCTGACGGTGTAGAGCAGGGTGGACTTGCCGCTTCCGCTCGGTCCCATGACGGTGACGAATTCGCCCTCGCCGAGCTCAAAGTTTATATTTCTCAGCACGTTGTTGCTGTTTTTCTTGATTATATATGTTTTGCACAGGTCCTTTACCTGTAAGACTTTGTTCATCTGAACGCCTCCGTTATTCCTCGGATATCTTCCAGATACCGATGTGTTTTATGTTTCTGAGATTGATTATGGTCGTGAAGAGCACTGCCGAAGTGATTATCAGCGGTATCACTATGAAGCTCACAGGGAACTCGAAATAGAGCTTCATACCTGTTACCTCGTACTGCGTCATGAAGCTTCCGAAGAATATCGTGCCCAGTGTCCACAGATACAGTTCTCCCAGAGCTATGGACAATACAAGAAGTATCACCATTCTAAGCAGATACCATGCCTTTATGGAGATATTGCGGAATCCGAGGCTCTTGAGCAGTGCGGTCTCGGGGACTTCCTCTGCAACGAAAATACTCATGTAAAGGTAGGTTATGAGTACGAGTATCAGCACTATAGCTCCGCCTACCACGTATTCAAACAGCATGAACAGTGTGTCGAATTGCTTTACCGAGTTTTTAAGATCCTGTTTGCCGTCAACGACCTGTTCGCTGCCGAAAAGCTCCTTCATACGGGCTATTACGGCAGGCTTTTCAGCTTCGGGGGCGTCAATGGTGTAGCCTGTGAAGTAATAGCTGCTCCTGAAGCCGTCCTCATATTCGCTGCCCATGATGATAATGGGATCTCCGTCCTCCATGTAATCTATCAGGGCTGTTATAACTAACTCTCTTTCGTTCTCAACGTAGCCTGTTTTGTCTTCGTTGTTCTCTTGTATGAATACCTTTATCACATCGCCTACGTTTATGCCGAGCTTTCCTGCGGTATAGGCGCTCATTGCGGCTTCGTTGGCAAGCTTTGGCACTTTTCCGCCCTTGCGGTATATTTTTTTCTCTACTTCGCCCTTTTTCCAGAGTATATCAAAGAATTTTTCCTTGCTGTCTATTTTCATATAGCCTCTGGTTGCGTACATCGAGTCTAAATGCGCAGGAATATCGGCGTCGGCAAGCCTCTTGTTTACTATATCGGCAAAATAAATGCCTGTGTTCTTGGCTTCGTTGAATATATCTTCCTGAAGCTCCTCGTTCCAGCGGATAGAGAAATCAAGGTTGTTGTACAGCCAGTAGGAGGTGTATTTTGGATTTATTACGCTGTTTCGGACGTTGAATCCGAGAAGCACTATCACTATTCCGAGGGAATAGGATATGAGCAGGAAGATATAGCGCTTGAAGCGCATGAGTATATCCGTCAGTGCAATGAAAAACGGCACGGACATTTTCTTTCTTCTGTGGAGGAACATTGGGAAGCGCTTGCTGAAGCGCTCGCCGCGGTTCTCGCCGTGAATGGCGTCTATTACGGATATCTTGTTTATCCTGCGCATTACGATGAGTGAGAACGCTATCATCATTATGATTATGGCGATAACGGATATCACGCCGATTAGTATCATCTGCCAGCGCTCGGGGAGTATGAAGTCGGGACCGAACATATTTATAAATGCTCCTGCAATGGGCAGACCTGCGATTATTCCCACAATGCCGCCTATTACGGCAAAGGCTATGTACTTAGCGGCAAAGAGCCAGCGGAAGCTGAATGAATCCACGCCCAGAGCCTTCATCATGCCTATTTCCTTTTCCTCGTTCTTGAGGTCGGCTATCATGGTGAAGCGTATGGTCATAAAAATTATCAGTATGAGGAAAACGCTGACTATTATCACGAATACCGAGATTATCTCCATGAATATCACATCGTCGTTCATGCTTGAGCTTGAAACTATGCTGAGCACGGGGACGTCCTGCTTGTACAGCCTTTCCTTAAGGTCGGCTATGCTTTCCTCGTTGGCGTCCTTCATCTGTATATTGTATACTATGTAGGAGTTGATATGATTTTCGGTAAGGACTTCATAATCTGCGTCGGAAACGATGTATCTCACAACGTTGCTGTCCATGTTGTCCTTGAATATGCTGCATATCTCCAGCTCATAGACCTCGCCTGTCGGCTTGGTGTATTTTACCTTGTCGCCGACCTTGACGCCTAAGGTGGACTGCACCTCGATAGGTATGGCGATACAGCCGTTTGGAACGCAGAACGGGCGGTCGTTGAGATCGTATACAAGGTCATGCTCACGCGGCATGGTGGTGAGCCCCTGAAATTTCAGCATGAACATATACCTGTTCTCGTGTAGGTCATTGTGGGGGTACTCAATAGCAGTTTCGGATATCTTTGCTATCTTGGTCGTGCTCCAGTCGGTGACATCGGGCTCTTTTTTGAGAGCCCCGGATATCCTGCTGCTGAGATCTTCTTCGGTGAAGCGCTCGGAAAGCAGCCAGAACTGGGTATCGGAGCTTTTGCACAGCCGTTTTGCAGTGGCTTCGCGGGTAAAGTTGGAGAATATCTGCACCGAGCCCGAGAAAACAAGTATCGAAGCTGCGCATATGAATATGAACAGTATCACATTCAGACCTTTTTTGCGTTTAAGGTCACTTTTCAGCATTTTAAAAAACATAGCTATCTCCTTTGTGGTGATCGTTTGATACTATGATAACATATCAGAGTTTAAAAAGTCCTTAAAAAATTAAAGAAAAATGAAAAATTGACGAAAATCGCAATAAGTGTGATGACATTTGCGGCGATTTGTGATATAATCATCTTGTACGATGTACAGAACATCGGAAAATCAAGATATTCTCATTACGGAGGCAAGAGCATGAAAAAGTTCATGGCTATTCTTTGTATGACCGCTCTTTTATGCGGATGTTCATCAAAAAATTCAGGCAGCAGTGACTCTCAGTCTGCTGTTTCAGGTAATAATACAGGCTCGGAGGTGACTACCGAGGCTGATACAGGCAGCGGTTCTCAGGAGGGAACTACTGTGAACAACGCTCCCACTGATCCCAATCTGGAGAGCGATCCCTCGGAGATACTTGTCAGCGGCGAGAAGACCGATATGAGCTCCGTTGCAAATGTGAGCTGGGACAAGATATACCGCTCTGCACTGGAGGACTTCAAGAAGTCGGATAAATTCAGCGACGACGCCCGTTTCACTGTTTATGATATCAACGACGACCATATACCCGAGCTTATCATATCATACGGCGGCTACGGTGACAAGACCTTCCTCGTAAAAACTCTCAGCGAGAGCGTTTACACCGAGTTTGAGCCGATGACGGGCTGTGACCAGCTCTCATACGTTATGGACAGAAGCCTGCTGACAGCTGTTCGTCTCCATGACGACATACAGGTGCAGAACATTCAGCTCTACCGTATAAAGAGCGGAATGATGGCTAATGTGGGCTCGTTCCAGCGTTCGAGCAGCGCAGCAAAGGTCGACGGCGTTCCTGTTACAGACGATAAGTTCGACGAGGAGTACACACACTACATATCAGGCGTTATCAAGAGCATGGGCTTGGACTTCGGCTTTGACGACGCTACCATTGACGCAGCCCTCGGCGATACGGAAAGCTGGGAAAAGGGCTATGAGGCTGTGCTCAACGATTACCTTAAGTATAAGAAAGCAAACGACGATAACCACTTCTCGCTTTATGATATAAACGGCGACGATGTTCCCGAGCTTTTCGTTTCTGGCGGCTATCATTACGCTCCATATGTTGATATATACTCATGGAACGGCTGTACAGTGCCTGTTGGCTCATTCGGTACGGACGGCACTATCGGCTTTGCTCCCGACAGCAAGGAGCTCATTTCCCTTGTGGATAACCCGAGCTATACCGCAGGCAGCGTTTACAGCTTTGATACAGAGGGCAATTACAAGTTCTCAGAGCTGTTCAGCTACGGAAATACCGAGAACAGCAAGAATCAGGATCAAAATGCTGAGGTCATCTATAAGATCAACGGTCAGCTCACCGACAAGAGCGACTACGAAAAGCAGGTCAAGGAAAAGGTTAAGAAGTCCTATTACGTCCTCGGACAGGATAACGACGTTACCGCAGATACCGTAAAGAACGTAGGCAGCGGCAAGTATAAGGAAGCTTCTAAAAACTGAAAATAACACAAGACAGCCGTGAATCTAACCATGATATTTATAAAGTAGTTTTATGTTTATTATTGAGAGAACCTTTCCTCAGAAAGTTTTCCCCCATAATTGACAATAAGCTTCTATATAAGTATTGCGGTTATGATTCACGACTGTTTTTTAATAAAATATGAATATTTTTAGCGTATAAGTTTGTATTTCCTAATACTGAAAGTATTGCAATGCATACAAAATACAATTGATATAATTGAGAAAAATTGTTGACTTTATGTCACTTTTGTGATATAATATATATGGATAATGGTGTAATTTATATTCGTTATTGCTTGGCATGACAATTTGGTGATGTCCTGCGGAGCAATATAGGGGGGTGAATATATGTTTACGGCTTCTGACCTGAATCTGGGACTTTACAGCCCTGTAGGCGATATCACGGTCATGGCGCTCTGTATTATCATGGGTGTTTTTATAAAACAGGCCTATATCGGGAGCGAAAAGAAAAGATTCCGTATTATTATGCTGATTCTGGTATTTATTCTCATATCGGCTATGGCGAATGTCGGCGTACAGATGATGCTCAAGGCTGATACTGTCAGACCGCTGCCTATATATATTATGAGACTTACGCATCATGTGCTGATGATATCGGTAATTTACCTGTATATCCAGTATCTCCGCGAGCCGCTGTGGGTAACGCCAGGCACAAAGAAGCAGTATCAGATAATATCGCTTATCACTGTAATTATTGCGGTGACCACAGATATCATGGCTACTATCCTGAAGGTAGGCTTCTATGTCGGAAAAAACGGCGAATACCGCTCTACCTTTGATGTGTTTGAGATAGTGTATACGCTGCTGATGATAACGGTCGTATACATACTTATCAAATACAAATCAAGGCTTCTTGCCAGAGTTTTCTGGGGAGTAATGGGCTCTATCATAATTGCAAACGCGTTGCTTTGCATACAGATGATAAATAGACAGGTTTCATATACTACACTCAGTTTCTTCCTGCCTGTCGTGGGCATAATATTTATGTTTCACTCAAATCCCTTCAATATCGATACGGGAGCAGTTTCAAGCAGCTTCTTTACCAAGGAGATAGAGGGAAACATCGAAAAGGGCAACGAAATGCTCATAATGTGCTGTTCAATGACGGATTTTGAGCGTTCTCTCTCCATGTCGCCCGAGCTCAAATCGGAATTCTACAAGTTCTTCCGGCTCAATGTTAAAAAGGGCGTTCTTTACAGCTTCCCGAATGAAAGATATGTCCTTACTATCGTAAAGAAAAAGCAGATAGACTATGAAAAGCTTGTCGAAAAAATGCTCAGTGACTTCCTTGAAAGTCACTCAAAGTTCAAGATAGACTACAAGATAGTCATTATGGAGACCTCAAAGAGTATCCTTGATGTTAACGACTATTATCATCTCATTGAATACAGCGAGATGAAAATGCAGCAGAATACCATTTGCCGCGTAACTGATGAGGATATCAAGGAGTACTACGACAAGAACTATATCCTCAGTCAGCTTGTGGATATCGCTGCTAAAAAAGACCTCTCCGATCCGAGAGTCCTTGTGTACTGTCAGCCTGTATATAATATAAGCACGGGCAAGTACGATACCGCAGAGGCTCTTATGCGCCTTAAGCTGGAAAAGACTGGAATGGTCTTCCCAGACCAGTTCATTCCGTTGGCAGAGCAGTTCAACCTTATTCATAACCTCAGTATGATAATCCTCAACAAGACCTGCTATACGGTCAGGGGATTTATCGAGGAGGGCTACTACGTAAAAAGAGTTTCCGTTAACTTCTCGGCTATAGATATACGATATGATACCTTCTGCGACGAGGTAAAGAACATAATCGACCAGAACGGTCTCGAATACGACAAGATAGCCGTTGAGATAACAGAGAGCCGAAGCGAGGCGGACTTCAACCTTATGAAGCAGAGAGTTATACAGCTTCAGGACTTGGGCATAAAGTTCTACCTTGACGATTTCGGAACGGGCTATTCAAACTTTGAGCGTATCATGGAAATTCCGTTTGATATCATCAAGTTTGACCGCTCGATGCTTATGGAGTCTCACAGAAGCTCCTCATCACAGTACATGGTCAAGACCTTCGCAAATATGTTCAACGACCTCAGGTACGCGGTGCTCTTTGAGGGCGTCGAGAACGACAGCGACGAGGACCGCTGCATTATGATGAAGGCTCAGTACTTGCAGGGATATAAGTATTCAAAGCCTATCCCCATAGAAGAACTGAGGAAATTCCTTTCACTTACAGTTAATCAGTAACGAACAGGCATAAAGAAGTATATCTTCGTTATGCCTGTTTTTAATAATATTGAAGAAACAATAAAATTGCCGCCCTGCGGCGGCGATTCGGATACTATTATTCTTTATTATTTTAGCCGGTGCGATAAAGAAGCTTTATCACACCGGCTATTATGCTTTATGTCATTTGTGCAGATGATAGTTCTGCTCAGTTCTCGGGGGGATTCAGATGCATAACATCGCCGTCTGAAACGCCTCTTGGATTTGTGAGGACCAGATCGTTCTCGTGGATAGTGTCCGATGTAACTTCCAGATACTCATCGCCGTCAAAGCCCTTTTCGATCTTGCGCTTTGAGATGACGTAATCGCCCTTGCTGTTCTTGCTTGCGATGAATACGCAGTAGCCGCCGTTGTCGCCGCCCATAACTGCGTCATACGGAACGCTGAGAACGTTCTCGCACTTATCCATAACTATCTTTACAGTTGCCTTTTCGCCGATGACCAGCTTGCTGTCCTTTTCGTCTACGCTTACCTCTACGGTGAAGCCCTCATCTTCTTTCTGTCCCTCGGACGAGCGCTTTCTGTCGATGCGCTTTACCTTGCCGCTTACGGACTTGTCCCCGGTAGAAGCTGTCTTTATCTCCGCGGTCATATCCTCGCTTATTTTGATAAGATCAGACTCGCTGACCTTGCCTGTGATAACGAACTGTGAAGCGTCTGAGATAGAAATGACATCAGCTGATGAAGGCACCTTGCCAACAGCAGCGTTTACCTGCGATACAACGCCGTCCTTAGGAGCCTTTACTACACAGCGGTCTATCTTGTCCTGAATGTCCTTGAGTTCCTTGCTTGGCTCGGCAGAAGAAGGATTCTTCTTTTCTGCGTCGAGAGCGTCCTGAGCCTTTTTGATCTCTGCGTCAGCCTTTTTTACTGTTTCCTCGTAAGCTGCCTTTGCAGCAGGGATAGCGTCCTCAAAACCCTGAAGCTTTGCGTGGAGCTCGTCCGCGTCATTGCCTATCTTATTTGCTTTTTCGAGGATAGATTCCCACTTTGATTTTTTAGCTGCGGCGTCATCGCCTGAAGCAGCTGCCATTTCGTCGTATGCGCGGTCAGCCTCGCCGATGAGTGCGTTGTACTCGTCGACCAGATTGTTGTAGTCTGTGTAAGCCTGATCGCGTTTGTTTTTAGCATTCTCTATCTCGTCCTGAGCCTTTTTGATGTTGTCTTCTTTTGCCTTTTTTGCGTCGCTGAGCTTTTTCTCGTTAGCTGCGTGAGCGTTCTTTGAATCGTTCTGAGCCTTGGTCTTGAGTTCCTCAGCCTGCTTTTTCAGATCCGCAGAATCAAATTCGAGAAGAACATCGCCCTTCTTGACCTTGTCGCCAACCTTTACGCTGAGCTTCTTTACCTTGAGATCGGTCTCTCCTTTTACAGTGACCTTGTCGCTGCCTGCAACAGAGCCTGTCATGCTGACATTTTTCTCAAGATCGCGGTATTTGACGTATCCGCAGCCGCTTGATTTTTCCACGTCCTTGACTGTAGACCTGCCGCTTGCGTGTCCTGCAAAGAAGAACAGTGCTACGCCGATGATAGCAACTATAAGCAGTGCTAACAACAGCTTAAGTAATTTATTCGATCTTTCCATAAAAACATCTCCTTCAGAAATGACATTTTATCACATATATGATACCATATTTTTTACATATCGTCAATGATTTTTTCCGCTGATATAAGCAATAAACAGAAATTTTACAATTAATCATACATTGTTGACAGATAGTTTATCAAACTATAAAAAATTTTGAATTACAGGAGAAATTTAATTGTATTTTTAATTTATTGAGTCCTTGATATTTTCGGTTATTTGTGATATAATGCATTTTATGAAGTCATCAGCAATGAAAAGAGGATTATTATGGGGTGCTTGGGCAATATTTTATGGTTCATATTCGGCGGATTTGCCAGCGGACTGGGCTGGGCTCTGGCAGGAGTGCTTTGGTGCATAACGATAATCGGCGCACCTATCGGTCATCAGTGCTTCAAGCTTGCGAAGCTGTCGTTCTTCCCATTCGGCAAGACAGTCGAGTACGGCGGCGGACCTGTTTCGCTCATCGCCAATATATTATGGCTCATATTCAGCGGTATACCGCTGGCTGTAGGATTTGCGGCGTGGGGGATAGTACTCTTTGCGACCATAATCGGTGCGCCATTCGGTATACAGATGTTCAAGCTGGCAAAGCTTGCGCTCATGCCCTTCGGAGCCAAGGTCAAGTGATATCACCCGACAAAGGAGGAATACCATGAAAAAGGTACTTATATCGGCTGCTGCGGCATTAATGGCAGCTTTTGCAGTATCATGCAGCGCTGCGGAAAGCAGTCCTGCAAATGAAACAACAACGCCTACAGCAGAGGCTGTGACATATGCGGAGAAAACTGCGGAAAATACTACTGTAACGACAGCTGACAGCTCTCAGCCGCTGATCATAGCTATACCCGACAGCGTACTTGATTCCGATGGTATCATCGCTCCTATGGAAGCAGGGGAGCTGGTGGAAAAGCTCGCAAAGCTGAAAGCATATATGACGCTTGACGAAATAATAGCGCTTTTCGGAAAAGAACCGTTTATGGTAAAGGAATCAAATGAAAATATTTTCAAGTATTACAGCGGTGACGTCACCATAACTCTGTGGGGGACTCAGTTGTTTCAGGCGATAGTTGAGTGCAAGGGCTCGGCTCTGCCTGTAGACTTGGGACTTGACATTCCAAAGCAATGAAAAAGAACTACACGCGGATATTCTTCCGATATATATTCGAGTTCACGGCGGCAGGCTTTGTGGGCTGGCTGTACGAGGTGGCTACGGTATGGATAATGTACCGATATTTCGACAACCGCGGTATGCTACATATGCCGATAATACCTATTTATTCCGTGGGAGCGTTCATACTTCTTGCCCTGCTGAGAAAAAAGCGCCACCCGCTGTTCATATTCCTGTTTGCAATGGCGGTGACGACAATATTCGAGCTTGGAGCGTCCTATCTGCTGGAATTTATCTTCCATGAGCAGTTCTGGACATACGAGACATGGTATTTCTCCATACTTGACAGGTCGAGCCTTATATCCAGCGCTATATTCGGAGTCCTTGCAGTTGCCTATTTTTACGGGCTCCACCCGTTGTCGGGAAAGCTCAGCGAGAAGCTCCCCGAGCCCGTATGCCTTGGCACGGGAGCCTTTATGGCAGGAGCTATAGCCACGGATATAGTGATATCTTTCAGCGAACATCTGTAAATCAAAATTTACATTTGTAGGTGACGCCGTCTCGGCGTCCCGAAAATGGGTGCTGTAGGGGGCGATGACCACATCGCCCCGTTAAGGGACGCCCTCACTTGCAGGGCGTCCCCTCTCAAAAAACAGTCCACTGGACTGTTTTTTGATTCACCCCTTGCGGAGCGCCTTCGTAACTGTGGGGCTTTGCCCCACCCCCCACAAGGGCTGTCAGCCCTTGACCTGACCAAAGGAACACAGTCCCTTTGGAATCCCATTCATGGATTTCACAAGTAATTACGCTAAATTATGATTTAGGGCTTCGTTTTTTTGTGTATTCGCAGTGCCTCGCTATTGACAAAATGAGGGTATAATGATATAATCACCCTATGGGAAAGATGCTCCGCAATAGGCGGAGAAGAAGCGGAAAATGAAATGAGGTAACATATGAGAACTGCGGTAATGACCGATACAAACAGCGGTATAACGATAGAGGAGGGCGAAAAGCACGGCGTTTATGTGCTGCCTATGCCTGTTATTATAGACGGGAAGGACTTCATGGAGGAGCTCACCCTCAAGCACGAACAGCTCTACAAGGCGCTGAACGAGAACAAGGACATCGTGTCCTCTCAGCCATCTCCTGCGTCTTTAACGGAAATGTGGGACAGGATACTTGCCGACGGCTATGACGAGCTTGTATATATCCCTATGTCAAGCGGTCTCAGCGGCTCCTGCAATACCGCAAAGGCTCTTGCTGGTGACTATGAGGGCAAGGTAGAGGTCATCGACAATCACCGTATCTCCATAACCCTGCTGGACGCGGTCTACGATGCGAAATATCTTGCGAACAACGGCAAATCCGCCGCAGAGATAAAGGCTCATCTCGAGGAGAACGCCTACCAGAACGATATCTATATCACGCTCCACAGCCTTAAGCGTATCACCAAGACGGGACGTATAACCGCCGCTGGAGCTGCCATTGCTACGGTGCTCAATCTGAAGCCAATTCTGAAGATACAGGGCGGCAAATTGGACGCATATGCAAAATCGAGAGGTATGGCAGCTGCCGAGGCAAAAATGCTTGAAGCTGTCCATAAGGACCTGGAGAGCAAATACGCAGGCATCCCCAAGGAGCACCTGAGTATAGGTGCGGCTGGTACTATGGAGACTGCCGAGGAAATAAAGCGCTGGGTGGATATCGTGAAGAACGAGTTCAAGGGCTACAAGGTCACATACAGACCGCTGTCGTGCAGTATAGCCAGCCACGTAGGCACAGGCACACAGGGCGTAGCAGTGGGACTTACCACACGCACCCTTAAATTAGAGAGTAGTAAGTAGAAAGTAGAGAGCAGAGCTAAGTGCATGGACTGTCTTTGGCAGTCCGCAAGCAACGAATTTGCTTTAAATGACCAATTGTAGGGGACGGTGACTCCCTACAGTGTAGGGAGATGTCCGAAGGACAGAGGGTCGCGGCTTCTGTTGGAAGTCATCGACGTCCCGTTTATTAAGGAGTTTCTATGATAAGCAGGAAACAACTGCTCGCTGAAATGCTGAGCCAAGATATACCGAATAAACTTAAAAGTGGTTCAGCTGCTATCTTTTTTGAAAAAGGGGACAAGTCCGAAACCATTACTTTCAGCCGGCGAGGTTCTTTTGTAATAGCCCGTTACGGCAGGCTGAGACTGCCGATATATTTATATTTGTTCAAGGAACTTCGATAAAAAACAAACCCTCACCACACGGTGAGGGTTTTATCGTATATGTTAGATCAACGGCTAAAACAGCTTATTTAAGGAAGCCGTTGATTATCTGCTCCTCAGCCTCAGCCTCGGTAAGACCTAAAGTCATGAGCTTTATGAGCTGCTCGCCTGCGATCTTGCCGATAGCAGCCTCGTGAACGAGAGCTGCGTCGATGTTGTTTGCTTCAAGAGAGGGGACTGCAAGGATACGGCCGTTGTCCATGATAATTGAGTCGCACTCGGTATGACCGCTGCAAGCCGCGTCGCCGATGATACAGAGGTCAAGCTTCTGATAGGAGTCGTCCCTTGCCACTGAACGCGATACAACGTCTGCACTTGAACCGTTGCCCAGCAGGCTCACCTTGTAGATACTGCCTGCGTACTGCTTGCCGTGAGTCATGAGCCTCTCGCGGACAATGAGCTTTGCGTCGCCCTTGAGCTCTGCAATAGTAGTCCTGTCGGTGGAGTCAACGCCCTTTATCTGCACCATTTCCATTTCCATGGTGCTGCCCTCTTCCATGTAGACCTCGGTAACGGGATTGAGTATGCGCTTGCCCGTGCCGTCGCCTGAGCCATAGTGCTTCTCGACGTACTTGATACGGGAGTTTTTGCCGATATAGAAACGGTGGATACCGTCGTGCTCGGAGTCCTGAGAACCGCAGTTGTCGATACCGCAGCCTGCAACGATGAGCACATCGCAGTTTTCGCCAATATAGAAATCGTTGTAAACGTTCTCTTTGAGACCGCTCTGACTGAGAACAACAGGGATATGAACGCTCTCGTTCTTTGTGCCGTCCTTGATGCGGATATCAATTCCGCTTACGTCTGTTTTTGAAGTTATATCAATGTTTGCAGTAGTATTCCTGCCCACGGACTCGCCGTTTGCGCGGAGATTGTAAGCTCCCTCGGGGATATTATGGAGATCGGCGACCTCCTGAAAAAGTCTTTTCTGAACTGCGTCCAAAGCTGCCATATTATCCCTCCTTACACCATTTTGTGACAGATATTAGTTGCGTTTTCAGTGCCTGTTATCTCGGGTAGAATGATATCCCTGCTGCCCTGCTTGGCGATCTTGCCGTCGGCGATGACAACTATCTCGTCAGCGATATTGAGGATACGCTCCTGATGAGAGATAACGATAATGGACCTGCCGCGGCGGTCCTTGCGCATATTCTCAAAAATGCGTATAAGGTTGTTGAAGCTCCACAGGTCGATACCTGCCTCTGGCTCGTCAAAGAGAGCCAGCTTTACGTCACGGGCAAGGACTGTAGCTATCTCGATACGCTTCAATTCGCCGCCCGAAAGGGAAGCGTTTATCTCACGGTCGATGTAGTCCTTTGCGCAGAGACCTACTTCGGAGAGGTAATCGCAGGCTTCGGAAACAGAGAGAGTCCTGCCTGCGGCGATACGGAGGATATCGAGAACTGTCATGCCCTTGAAGCGTACTGGCTGCTGGAAAGCGAAGCCGATACCCATGCGGGCACGTTCGGTTATGGTCTTCTCGGTGATGTCCTCGCCGTCGAAGAATATCTGACCTGATGTGTTCTTGATTATACCTGCAACTATCTTGGCGAGGGTAGATTTACCGCCGCCGTTAGGACCTGTTATAACGACGAATTTGTTGTCCTCAACAGTGAGGCTGACGTCGCGTACTATGCCAATGCTCTGACCTTCGTCTTCGGCATTGAACGTAATATTCTTTAATTCGAGCATTTTTAACTCCCTTTCGATGCAAATCAAAATTTTGCAAAAACCAATTTTGATTTAGTTTAGAGTTGAGAGTATAGAGTGGAGAGTTGATACGGATCTCAAATAATAACTTTCAACTCTCAACTGAGGACTCTCAACTTTGCGCATATGCGCAAGATTCAGACATTGTTATTGCTTTATCAATTATACCACGTAAAAATACTCAAATCAACACGGCAGATGATTTGTTGCATTGATGTAACAGTGTCAAGCTGCGATATTTGCCGAAAAACAGCCTTTTGCGAGTTATGCTTTGCTAACAACTTATAAACTGAGACTATTAAAAATGTGAATCCTCATAAAATGAACTTTTGGTATAAGTTTTGCGGATTTCAACGTGTTCGCGTTGAAAAAAGGGGCTTTTGGGGGTATATATGGAAACGCTTTTTTATTAACCCCAATTATTGAAAGGAGAAATAATATGCTTGTTATTCTGAAGGAAAAATTTGTCAGCTTCGATGAGGGCTTATCCGTGGTCATCGCGGAGCTCGCCGTAGACAGCAAGACCGAGCTGCCCACTGAAAGCGGTATCGAGGGAAGAAAGCTCTCGCCTGCGTCCCTTGCGTGGGAGATAAGCACGGGTGAGTTTTACGGCTTCGGCAGTGACGGAAAATGGGTGAACCAGACCACAGGGGAGCCCTATGAGCCAACGCCTGCCCCCGAACCAGAGCCCGAGCCTGATCCCGAGCCTGATCCCGAATCTGAAACAGAGTAAGAAAGGGCGGATATATTCCGCCCTTTCTAATGCGTAAATTGCACACGTTCAAATAGCTTTGCAGGGGCACACACTGTTCGCCCCTACACTAATTACTGATGAATCAGGGGACGTCGAGGACTTCCAACAGAAGCCGCGACCCTCTGTCCTTCGGACATCTCCCTACACTGTAGGGAGTCACCGTCCCCTACATTCTTACCTGATGGCTTATGATATCTCCTTGCGGAATCGTACAAAATAGGAGCTTTCGTCCTCATGGTGGATATAGCAGCCGTTTTTCAGCATAGCCCTAAGTGAAGCAGGATTTGTGCGCTGAACTCGGAGATATACCTCCTCCTCGGGGACTGTATCGCAGGCTTTTTCAAGGAGCATTGCAAGCCCCTGCGTACCATAGCCCTTACTGCGGTATTCGGGAGCGATATAATAGCCGATGTGTCCCGCGCCGTTCACAAGTGACTCGCAGAGATGCTGACGGAGCTGCAATTCGCCGATTATCTTGTCATCGTCCCACAGAAAGTATGTAGTTGCAGGCACATATCCAACCGGCAGGCGCTCGCCGACGGAATTAGCTATGATAATGTCAAGGGCATCGTCGAAGTCCTCGCGGCTGATACCGTGGTATTCGTTTATGAAGCCGTTTTCGTCCTCGGGTATGTCACGGACGAAGAGATATTCCTTTTCGATGTCGTCTGTATTGGCAGGTTTCAGGTAAAGCATAGGCTGCTCCTTTCGTGTTATTTTTTACATTATATACCATTAATTTGCCGAAAACAAGGAGGAGCTCTGTTTTTATGTGAATATTGTGTAAAATGCAACATATATTTTGTGAGGCCGGGCAAAAAAATATTCAAATTATTGACAAATCTTGCATAAGATGTTATAATTAGCTTATATGCAGCGTATAGCTGCGCGTTCTGTTTTACGGAATGCAGATGGTGATTTTTTTAGAGGTGAGGATATGGCAAGTGTTTCAATCAAGGTAGTTTATCAGAACGAGACTTTTTTACAGGCAGGAATAAAAAAGAAGGTACAGATCAGCGAGGATCAGCTCAAATTCATAAACAGGAACAGGAATAAGGGCTTTCTCACTGTTAACTGGGAAAAAACAGGCTCAAAGAATCTTCTGAAATACAAGGTGAGCAATATGACTGCGCTTTCGGAGTACGTCAAGCAGAACCTTACTCAGGAGAAGTATTTCGAGCTGATACGCCAGATACAGAGGTTAATGGAATTTGCCAGCGAAAATAATCTTAATTACGATCATCTTGTGCTGACAGATCCCAAGCACGTATATTACGATATTGAAAAGAAAAAAATAGGTGTGGCATATCTGCCTGTCCTAAGTAGGGACTACAAGTGCGCCAACGTGGTGAAGTTCCTTGCTAAGCTCCATAAATACGCAAATATCACAGTTACAGATCAGGGCGTCATGCAGAAGTACGTTTTCTTCCTCAATGACTACCTCAAGACCAAAAAGAGCAGCGTTCTTACACATAATCATCTTTACAATCTGCTCCATGAGGTGCTTGAAGTATCCCTTGGCACTCCTTCGCAGATAGCTGCCGAGGAGAGCGGTCAGACTCCTGCCGACAGCAGCAAGACTGCGGCTGTAGGTGCAGATAACGACCACACTATAGTTGTAAGCGGCGGCAAAAAAGCGGAGTGCCCTGCTTACCTTAAAGATGAGAACAACAGGGAATTTGCCATAAACCATTTCCCTTTCACTATAGGCAGAAAAGCCGACAACGACCTCGCCCTCACAGACAAAGGCACAGTTTCAAAGCTCCACGCGGTGATAACCTTTGAAAACGGCACCTTCTACATCGAGGATAAGGATTCCTCAAACGGAACCTTCCTCAATAACTTTGCCGAGAACAGTCAGCGTGTCATCAAGGAGAAGCTCAACAGCGGCGATGTTATCTACATCTACAACATTCCGTATGTGTTTACTGTAAATTCAGCCGATAACGCTACTGTTGTCGTAGGTGACAATGCAAACCGCAAGAAGTCCGAAAGCAAGAACAACAAGTCCAAGAATATAGCATATCTTGTGAATTCTTCCAGCAACGAAAAGGTGCCCATATTCGTTTATCCCTTTACCTGCTCGGAGATATCGGGCATTGTTATCGGACGCGAGAACAGCCGCGACAGACACAGCATCTATATCGAGAATATCTCGTGCAGCTCCCTTTCCGTTGAGGGCAGCGATATCGCCGAGGGCAGCAGAGAGAGCATTTTCTCGGGCTGTAATTTCCTGTATCACGGCATACCATTTACATTCTTTGAAGAAAATTAACGGTGAGTTTTTATGAAATACGTTTTTTCCTACGTTACTACCGAGGGTGCGGTAAGAAAGATAAATCAGGACTCTCTGTTTATCGTCACCGCAAAATACAAGGACGATGAGATATTCTTCGGAGCTGTATGCGACGGAGTAGGCGGACTCTCTGGCGGCGAAAAAGCCAGCGGCTACGTCTGCAAGCGCATAAACGCATGGTTTACCGAGGACTTCTCAGAGCTTATGAGCAGCGGCGCTTCCATACTGAAGATACGCAAGTCCCTTGATGACCGCCTCCATCAGCTCAGCGACAATATCAACGCCTATGCGGAGAAGAAAAACTCGGATATGGCTACTACCTTTACCTCGCTGCTGGTAATTCCTCAGATGAGACATATCCTCATCGCTCATGTGGGAGACTCCCGTCTGTACAGGATAGATGACGAGGAGATAAAGCTCATGACCTCCGACCATTCAGTAGTTGCGCAGGAGGTCAGAAACGGCATTATAACCGAGGAAATGGCTGAAAACGATCCCAGACAGAACCAGCTCACAAACTGTATCGGAGCAGGTCTTGAGGATACCTCATACGACTACAGCATTGCGGATATAAGCGAGGGCAGCTGCTATATGCTCTGCTCTGACGGATTCCGCAAGAAGATATCTTCCGATGAGATACAGGAGTACCTCGCCCCCTCAAACAACAAGGACGAGAAGACCATAACCTATAATCTGGAATGTCTCAAAAATAAGGTCATGAAGCGCGGAGAAAAGGACAATATCACTGCCCTTATGGTCAAGCTCTGCTGAAAGCGAGGAGATAGGTTTGCTTAACGAAGGCTTTGTGCTTGAAAACAGGTACAAGATCGTTAATATTGCAGGAAAAGGCGGTACCTCCGTGGTTTACCGTGCACTTGACCTCAAAGCCAATAACGCCCAGCGAGCTGTGAAGGAGGTCAAGAAGACCAACGGCACAGACGCATACAATGCAAGGCAGGAGTCGCTGCTTATCAAGGAATTCTGCGAAAAGGACGTGAAGAATTCCTATTTTCCCAATATTATCGAGATAATCGACAATAAGCCCGACGCCCTTTATATCGTTCAGGACTATATAGACGGCGTCTCTATGGAAAAGCTTCTCGCTTATTATCCGTTCAGGCACAATATGGTGCTGAAATACGCCAAGGATATCTGTTCTGTAATATCCTTTATCCATAAGTGCGGACTGATACACAGCGATATGAAGCCCGACAATATAATGGTCGTAAGGACCGAGGAGGACCTCGAAAATTCCAAGCGTCCCGACAAATTCGGCAAGTTGAAATTTATCGACTTCGGCTCTGTTATCGAGAGACGAGAGGGTACATTTGCCTATACCCCTGCATATGCCGCTCCCGAGCAGTTCCGCAAGGAGGAGCTTGACGAAAAGACGGATATCTTCAACATCGGTGCTACCATGTATCACATGATAACAGGTAAAAAGCCCATGAACGTTTCTGTTAAGGGCAAGCTTGTAAGCTCTGCGGAGCGATTCGTGTTCGACAAGGGCACCAATGCAGGACTTGTGAGGATAATCCGCAAATGCGTACAGGACGACAAGAACAAGCGCTACCGCTCCTGCGACGAGCTCTATGCAGACCTCGACAGGGCGGAGAACCATACATACATCAGAGTTACGGCAATACTTGCAGGACTTGCCGCTCTTTCACTGGGCGTATCTCTCTTTGCAGGCATAATGGCTCACAAAAAGGACAGCGAGGACTTCAATACCCTCCTTGAAATAGCCGAGAGCTCCAACGAATACGAGGAGAGAGCGGCGGCTTTCGAGGACGTTATCCACGCCGACGGCTCATATGCGGACGCCTACCTTGAGCTCATCGAGCTCTACAAGAGCGATCAGGTGTTCAGGGCTGACGAGGTGGAGCAGATACGCAGGCTCATAAATGAGAACGTGAATGAGCTGCAAAAGGCTCCCGATTATGAGAATGTTGCCTTTGAGCTGGGAATACTCTACTGGTATTACTATTTCTACGGCAGCAACGAAGAGGACCTTATGAACCAGAATACGGGAACATCAGGCAAGATAGCTGCCGTTAAGTGGTTCAAGGAGTCTCAGACGGAGAACTTCAAGGATAAGTACCCCAAGAAGTACCAGATAGCCCGTGTTTACTGCGCTATCGGTGATTTCTACTCACAGAGCCGCAAAAAGGAGAACGAGCTTCTCGGAAATGATATTTCCGCAGACCTCTGGAACAGCATGAACGAGCTCAGCGAGCTTGTTGAAACGGAAAACGCAGATTCGGATATAATCGTATTGGAGACCTACAAGACTCTTGTAAATCTCGAATACACCAACATAAACGAATTCTCAAAGGCAGGCGTCAGCTTTGCCGAGCAGAAGAAATTCATCGATGATATCAGGGATAAGACCGAGAAGCTGGAGCCTCAGAGCGGTACTGCCGCGGAGGCAAAGGAGTATATCCTCGGTTCATATGATATGATAATACAGAGCATAGAGGGCTCTGAGTAAGGAAGAAGGTGCGGAATGGATTCATATGACTGGCAGATAATATCCCATATATTCCTTGGGATAAGTATAGTTCTCTTTATCGCCGCACTTATCCTGACAATCAGGTACAGAGTCATATCCAATATGATATCCGATATCAAGGTCAGAAAGATGTCGCCCGAGCCTTTCAGGGCGCCGTCGTCAATAAATCTCAGTCTTAGGAGCACCGATTCGGAGCTGTCCGCTCCGCCCGAAAGCGACGAGGACGGTCCGTGGACTGTGGTAGTTGCTCCAAAGCAGGGGGAGGAAGATATGGACGGTACTGTGGTAGTGGGCAACAATAAGAGCTCTGAGAGCGATTTTATCATTACAAGCAATATCGTAGTAATAAATGCAGATGTAGATGTAATAGACAACGGGAGAAAGAAATGAGAAAATGCGTCGTTTTCGGCGGTATAGCCGCTTCACTCGCTTTTGCTCCTGCGGGAGCTGTCTATGCGGCGGGGGACTATGAAGCGCCGTCGGGAATAGAGCTTTCCATAGGCGATACAGAGATAGACAGGGCTGACCTTGCAGGCGGCAGGCTTGTTGAGGTGCCTGTCAATATCGGGAACAACAGCGGATTTGTGTCAGTGAAAATGCTCATACAGCTTGACGGCAGGCTCAGCTTTGCCGAGGACTATGAGCTGGGCACAAGAGCAGAGGATATGGCAGGAGTCCATATCTCAGAGCAGAGGGATATGGAGAACACCCGTAAGGTGAACTTCGTGACCAAGACTAAGTCGCGCTGTACAAGCGACGGCGAGATAGGCTATGTTAGGGTAATGCTCTCTGAGGATACTCCTGTGGGAAGATATGATATAAATATCTATCCATATACCGACGAGCCTATGATACTGACGTACAATAATTTTGACGCATATTTCGGAGCTGAATGCTTCTCTCAGCTGAGGGGCGGCACTATTACCGTAAAGGACGGCGATACAGTGCCTCAGCAGGAGCAGGCTCCGCCTCGTCACGATGATGACGGGGACAGAAATGCGCCTGAGGAGGAAAGCTCCTCCGATGAAAGCGAAAGCAATAACGAAACGCATACAACAACTTCAGTGACCACAGCCACAACTGTCACCACAACAAAAACGACAGCAAAGACAACGGTCACTTCAACGAAAAATCCTGCTGGTGCCGCAAAGGAGACCTCTGCGGTGACAGCTTCTGAAGCGACCCCTTCTGTTTCGGCTGTGACCACCGAGCCGTCAGCTGAGACAGATACGACAAAACCAAAAAAGAATCTTCTGCTGATCCCTGTTATCGCCGCAGCAGTCATCGCACTGGGGACAGCCTGTTTTATAGTCAGAAAAGGAGGTAGGTCAAATGAATAACGGCAGATTTGATCTTAAACGAAAGCTTGCTTTTGTGGCGGCACTTGCTTTTGCTGCAAATTCAGCAGGCAGTATGTCTGCGGCAGGCGCTGAAACAGCCTTTACTGCGGCAGGTACCGAGCCTTCCGCTGTAGGTGTACCGGGAGATAACGCTCCGCCTGCGCCTCCACAGGGCAACGGCGGCGGTAATTTTGAGACAGTAACATATACTATCATCATAAACGGCATTACCATTGATGAAAACCGTTTCACAGAACTTCTGAATCTGGTATTCGGCACGGTGGGCTCGGATCACAGCTTTAATGCGGAATCTGGCACAGGAACCGTAACTATCAGCGGCTATCACAATGTAAACAGGGTGAATATAGCCGTTTCGGACGATACAAGGCTGATGTTTGATACTGATTCTTCCGAGGACAACGATACTTTTGTTTTCAATACCTACTATAAGGTGAACGGTTATTTCAACGATGACAAGATCACCATGACAGGCAGAGACGGAGATGTGCATTACGAGCTGCGCGACGGATTCTGCAGAAGCGGCACCGTACTTGAGATAGCTCCCAAGGAAGCTTATCTTATCGATTCGGGCACAGAGTCTCTCGATGTATCTGTTGAGGCGCCTGTCAATATCAGGACAGAGAGTGATGATGACAACGGCGACGGCTATAAGCTTGTGGTGAACGATGTGGATCATGCCGTATCGCCTAAGACATTTTCCCTCAGCATTGACAGAAGCATCTACAAGGTATTGGTGGGCGGAGAACCTGTTTCCGACAATCAGTTCAAGTGGAAGGATATCAACAATATAGCTATATCCGCTCCTGATAAGCAGGCTCTGTTCGTATCCTGCGAATACGGCGGAGAGCTGATAGAGCTTTACGATAACTGGTTCAGCTGCTCGAATCTGCTGGAAAACAATAAGTTCAGATACAGGAATAACTGCCATATCTCCGTTCAGGGCATAGACAGCACCGTTTCCGCTGAGGCGGTATTCGGAGAGGGCGACGGGCAGTACGTCAGAAAATACAATATCCCCGTTGTCGAAGCGGAGAACGATATTGGCTATGAGCTGAAAATACCATATCTTGCAGGCGACGGCTACTGCCTCAGCAGCTATTCCTACGGCGCTGACCGCGATAAGCCTCTCACAGATGTGTACGACGCCCTCACAGGCGAGGACAGAGAAAAGAAGCTGGATTATCAGTACGACTGCGGAGATATACACCTTGTCTACAGAAAGCTTGCGGACAGCGAGAATATGTATATTTTCCAGCCTGAGGAAGAGCTTTTCAGAAGAAATGAAGGCTGCTATTCCATAAGCTCATCGGACGCTCTGGTCAAGTTTATGGACTTTACCTCGCTGTTTGACGGCAGCACCGTGCTCTTTGACGTTTTCAGCAACGGAAATGTAAAGGATATCGAGCATAAAAAGTTCGTTATCGGCAGCTCGTCAAGAGAGTTTTCGGAGAATCTCAAGGACAGCTCTAAGTCCGCGCTGTATATCGTAAAGAATATCATCAGCAAATCAGGCGATGACGCTGTCAGCAATGGTCTTGACGGTATCATATGCTTCTATGACGACAAGACAGCTCCCTCAGTGGAATTTACACGCGGCGAAAACTCCGATGAATGGGCAGGCAGAGAAGGTATCTCCTTTGCCATGAAGATAACCGATAATGAACAGTGCCCTGTGGAGGAAAAGCAGGACCTCACCTTTGAAGAGGGAGAAATAATCGATATCTACAGCAAGTACATCAACAAGGAGTCGAATTTCAGCCGTGAGATAAAATCTGTTGTGGTGGGTGACTACAGATTCGACAGACCTGAAAACGGCTGGGGTGACACAGCTATGATAAAGGGCTATGTGGAAACTCCCGACATGAGAGATAAGTATAATGCGGCTGTAGCTGTGCTCTCAAAGATAAGGCTCGCAGATATCAGCAGCAAGTACAGCGACCAGCTCAATTATGACGGCTATTACCGCGAGCTCCTGAGGAAGAATTCGGCGGCTCTTATCGAAGATATCAACGCATACTACAATGCCGAGATAAGCAGTGAAGAGGAAAAGGAAGAGCCCGATGAAAGCAGGATAGCTGAGCTGAGAAAGCAGCGCGATAAGTATGCGACTGTTGTGTCTGCATATAAAACAGCGCAGGAGACTCCCATAAGGTCTTCAAAATGCGTTCCTGTGCTCACATATGACAAGGATACAAAGGAATTCGTTGTTTCCGTAAAGGCTGAAGCCGCTTACGAAAACCAGATGATAGAAGAATGGCTCAAGGTATTCGCTTTTGACGACAGCAATAATTCAAGCTGGAACAACTATGACGCAAGGCGCGTAAGGGTAAAGATAGACGGCGCTCCGCCTGTTGTTTCGGATAACAAGATAACTATAACAGGCGATGAGGTAATAACTGACGACGACGGCAAAGAGGCGCACGTACTCAAGGCAGGAAGCGTTATCAGTGCCGCTCTCACCGATGTGCAGTCCGCAGGAAACGGCTCGGGAGTCAGCGATGTAAAGATATACTTCGGCGAGAAGGACAACTCTGATAATAAGATGACCTTACAGGACGGAAAGTATATCTTCAATATCGTTGAGGACGCCATTAAAAATGTCAATATCAAGACCTGTATCACTATCTATGCAATAGACAGCGTAGGCAATCCTGTTACCATAAAGAGCAGCGACAGCAAGTACGGCGGATTCAATATCATAATCGATGATACTGCGCCCGAATGCTCGGTGAAGAACGCTTCGGACAGTGAAAAACGTTTTGTTTCCGAGGGAAAGGAATGGTACAGGGCTTATTCCGATGTCAGGATAGCGGTTGCTGCCGAGGATCCCAATTCGGGTATCGGCTCGGGAATAAAGGAGCTTAAGCTTAATATAAACGGTCATGACAGAACTGTCAGAGCCGACTCACAGAGCGGTATCGACCGCGATGCTCTTAAGGAAGGAAAGTATGAGCTTGTATTTGAGGCTGTTCAGGATTCGGACAGATTCAGGGCAAGACTTGTCAACAGCACAGATGGTTCCGTGGCTGCCGATCTTGGAGAATTCAGCAGACATGACGGCGCTGTAAAGGCGGAGCTGAGCGTTGCGGACTTCGCAGGAAACGAAAGCGCAAAGAGCGCGGCAGAGGTCTGGATAGACCTTTCCGTGCCGAGCATTAATGACATCAGCGCAGACGGCGTTCCGCTCGTACGCGACCAGCGCTACGGTTATGTTTATTTTGCAAGGGAGCAGGCTGTTGTACGCGTTTCCGTAAATGAAAACGGTCCGAGCGCAGGCATAGACAGCGTCAAGGCTGTTCTGGTGAACAGCGACGGTACGCCAAGTGCTGTAGTGCCCGAGGTACGCAGAACAGACGATTCCCGTCAGTGGGAGGTCATCGTTCCGCCGATGTTCAGGGGCTATATGAGAGTAAGTGTGCTCAGCTGCATGGGCAGAGAGTCGGAAGTATCCGAGACTGCTCTGTTCATGGTGGAAAAGGACGAGGACCACAGGGCAAATGCAGATATCACACTGGATCTCCCGCCGACAAGCTTTAAGGACGTAAACGGCTTACCGCTGTATGCTGACGATATAGACGCTGATATACGCGTCAAGGAGAATTTCTCGGGTATCGCAGATATAGTTATTTCCGCGTCGGGAGCAGGTGAGAGAAGTCTTAACGTAAACGATAACGGAGATATTTCGGGCAGCGGTATCGAAAGCTGGACCGCTGAAGACAGCAGCAGAGATCTGAATACAGTCAGGGAGATATCCACAAAGGTAAAGCTTACAGGAAACTCCAATGACAATGACGTGAATGTGACCTTCAGCGATAAAGCAGGAAATACAGGCGATGACAAGGCGGTTAAAAGGAGATACAGCATAGACAAGACCGATCCTGTTATCAACGTGACCTTTACCGACGCAAACGGCTCCGCAGACAATGAGTTCAAGCAGATATACAAGAACACAAGAAAAGCTGTTATCACTATAAACGAGAGGAACTTCGACAAGTCGCTCGCTGATATCAGAGTCAACGGCGGCAGACGAGAGCTTGAATGGAAACTCACAAGCGGTACAGCAGGTACTGACAGCGCGGCATATCAGGCTGAGATACCCTTCGATAACGACGGCACCTACAGACTTACCGCCAGCTTCAAGGATATGTGCGGCAGAGAGGCTAAGCCTTATGATTCGGGCGAATTCGTCATCGACAGGACTGCTCCTGCTATGAATATCGGCTTCGATAAGAAGATAGCCAACGAGCGCTTCTATAACGAGCCTACTACGGCTACATTCAGGATTTCAGACCAGAATTTCGAGCCGTCAAGAGTGGTCATGACGGGTACCTACAACAACAGCGCCGAGGACTTCCCGAAGGCGTCGGAATGGGTAAAGTCGGGAGACGATTACGTTTCTACCGTCAAGTTTGAAAAGGACGGCGAGTACACCGTTAATATCACAGGCAAGGACAAGGCAGGAAATACTCTTGAAGCCTACAATGCAAAGTTCTGTATCGACAGTCAGGCTCCAAAGATATCCGTAAGCGATGTAAATGCGGCTAACAACAAGAAGGAAATAAGACCGCATATCCAGTTCAATGATGTCAACCTTGACAAGGACAGCATTAAGATAAAGCTTGAAGGCGCTAACAGAGGACGTTCTCTTGACTTTGAGGGAGAGCTCCGCGAAAGTGCCGACGGCTATGAGTATGTATTCAATAATATCCCCGATAAGGCGGACTTTGACGATATCTACACCATTAAGGCAAGCGCTAAGGACAGCGCTTCAAACAAGGTGGAGAAGGACTTCCGCTTCTCGGTAAACAGATACGGCTCAACATTTATGCTGGACGAGGGTACTGGAAGCATAGTCGGAAAGTACATCTCCAAGGCTCAGGATATCGTTATCTCTGAGGTCAACGCCAACAAGCACTCCGAGCCCTACAGCGTATACATCACCAAGGATTCGGAAATGGCTGTGCTCAAGGACAATGTTGACTACAAGGTCGAGTACGCAGGCGGCGATGATGAGTGGTCTGAGTACAAGTACATAATCTATGCCAAGAACTTTGAGGACGACGGAAGATACACCGTTTCCATACACTCCGTTGACGAGGCGGGAAATATCAACGTCAGCACCTCGGAAAAGAAGAATTCTTACCTTGAATTCTGCGTGGATACCACACAGCCGCTGTGCATACCGCTGAATCTCTCGGCAAACAGCGCATACAAGGGCGAAAGACTTGAGGCAAAGATGTCAGTATCGGACAACATCATGCTCAAGGGTGCAAAGGTATTCGTTGACGATAAGGAGATAAGGTCGAGATATATCGACGACGAGTATCTTGAATTTACCGTCCGAAATGCTAAGCACGCTCAGAATGTAAGGGTAGTTCTAACCGATATGGCAGGCAACGAGATAGAATATTCCTACAAGAATATCCTTGTTACCACAAACGCAATGCGAATCCTTGCTCATAAGACATGGTTCAAGTTCCTTTGCGGAGGTATCGTGCTCCTTGGCGGTGCAGCTGCTTTCTTCATCAGAAAACGCAAGAACAGACTTCTGTAATTACAAACGCCGCAGGATTAACCCTGCGGCGTTTTATAATTTAGAACTAAGAATGTAGGGGCGGCGTTCCGCCGCCCGAGCCGTAAGCCATTAGTTGTTAGCTATTAGCTGTTAGCTGTAGGGGCTGCCTTTGGCAGTCCGCAAATTATAAAAGAAGCATATTAAATGTAGGGGCGCACAGTGTGCGCCCCTTTATCCGGCAAATTTTATTTCCTGCGGGCGAACACTGTTCGCCCCTACAGAATTATGAACTATGCGTCAAATTTGCTTATGAAATCTTCGATCGGGATAGGCTTGGAATAATAATATCCCTGTAAGCAGTCTACCTCGTAATTGAGAAGTATATCTCTCATTGCTGCGGTCTCTATTCCCTCTACGCAGACGTTTGTGCTGTAGCTGCGCATCATATTGGCGACAGCTCCCACAAGCTGGCGGTCCTGAGGATTTTCCTCTATCTTCATGACAAGACTGCGGTCTATCTTGATAACGTCAAATGGAAGGCTCTTTACTATGCCGATAGACGAGAAGCCCGTTCCGAAGTCGTCAAGAGCTATCTTTATGCCCCGTCCGCGTAGATTTACTACGATGTTTTTCAGCAGATCCATGTCAAGGAGTCTGCACCGTTCGGTTATCTCAAGGCAGAGAGCCTCGGGGGGATAATCCGTCTCGGCAAGAGTTGCAAGCACCATATCCACGAAATTCGGCTTTTCAAGCTGATTGTAGGACAGGTTTACGTTTATTATGAAGTCTGGGAATTTCTCCCTCAGCTTCTTTGCGCCAATGAGAGCAGTTCTGAGTATCCACTGTCCAAGCTCGATGAACACAGGATCCTTTTCAAGTACGGGTATGAAGCTGTCAGGCGGGACCATTCCGTATTCCTCGTTTTTCCACCTGAGAAGGGCTTCGGCGCCTATGACCTTTTCGGTGAGGGCGTCAACTACAGGCTGATACAGAAGGAAGAAGCCGTGAAAATCCTGCATGATCGAGGAGCGGATAACGTGGAGAACTTCTGTGCGGTGCTTTTTGTCCTTGTTTATGCTGTTGCCAAATTCCACAATGTCGCCCTGTCGGCGGAGCTTTGACTCGCCGTAGGCATAATTCAGGCAGGCATATACGGTCTGGGGATCAATATTGAAGTTATCCACACTGAGAAGTCCTGCGCTGGTGTCAAGGATTATCAGTTCGTTGTCGATGAAAAATTCGTTGCGGAAATAATGACGCATTGTGGAGTATTTCGACTTTATATTTTCAACGGTGTGATCCGAGTTCGGTATTATTACTGCGAATTTTGTGCCGTCAAGGCGGTAGACTGTTCCATAGTTTCCAACAGCCTCGTAAAGGTATCTGGCGTATTTCTGCAATACAAGGTTGCCGAAATGATAGCCGTATACCTCGTTTATCTCAGAGAATTTCGTCAGACCTAACATAACGACCTTAAAGGGCTCGGTTTTAAGTATTTTAGCTTCGATATCCTCAAAGAAGCCATACTGGTTCTGAAGCCCTGAAAGAGCATCGATATATCCCTGTATGCTGTGGTTGCGGATCGTTCCGCAGAAGTACTCGGGTATTCCCTTAGGACTGTATATGACCGTTCCGCGGCAGGTGCATACATCGTATTCGCCGTTTATCTTGCGGGCTCTGTACTGCATATCGTGGGAATTTGTTTTGCCCGAAAAGATAGCCTCGATACCCTCGCGGTATATCTCGGCGTCATCGGGGTGGATATGGCTGTCCCATATCTTTGCCGCATTGACCATGTATTCGCTTGGCAGACCAAAGAGGTCAACTGCCTTCTTTGACCAGCGTGAATAATCATAGCGCATATCACACAGATATACATAGGTTCCCTCGGCAAATATGGAAAAGGCATTGAACAGTCTGTCCAGCTTTTCCTTGCGGTCAAGGGGAATAGATATGTCACCGTTAATGTATTCGATTGAAGACTTGCCTGCTTCACCGCTCTTTATTGCTTTTTTGTCCTTGTACATCAGATTCTCGGCACGTTCAAAAACAGATGTGAAGCTATTGTCCTCATCGCTGTTGAAAACCGCCATGCCTGCTGCGAGAACAGGACCGTCCTTGCATTTGATATTGTCAACCACCTGCTCATGCAGATCCTCAAAGAGGGCGTTTCTGTTCTCGTAGTCTATTCCTCTGAGTAAAACAGCGAATTTGTCGCCATCGATCCTGAAAACAGGGCTGTGGGTGAAGATATTGCAGATGAGCTTGCAGGAGGCGATGATATGACCGTCGCCTGCCGCAGACGAAAAGCTCTCGTTAAGCTGTGTTATGCCGCTGACATCGCAGACTATGAGCGCAAATGGAAGATATACCAGACCGTTGTTGATGTTTTCCTGTATGGCCTTGGCAAGCTCGTCAAAGGCGGTCTTGTTTTTGATGCCTGTCAGCTCGTCGCGCCTTGTTACCTCGTTGGCAAGGCTGAGAACGTTTGTAAGAGCGTTCTCGCGGCGTATCTCCTCAACGGTATCCTCCACGCCAACTATGAGGTGCAGTCTGTCCCTTGCCCATGATACGGTAGCACGGGCAAAGCGCGGTTCGCCGTCAATCATAAGGGTATAATCAAAGGTGTAGAGCTTTTTTATCTCAAGGGCTGAAATAATGCTTTCCTTTTTCAGCTTGAATTTTACTCTTTCAAGGTCTTTGGGAGCGATTATCTTTTCGGCGTTTTTCTGAGCGTCGCTGAAGAAGTTCTTGCCGTCCTCTTTTACGTGATCGTCGCCGTATATCTTGGCGCTGGTGAAACGGGTGTAATTGCCGTTCTCAGCGTTGATATAATAGATGATATCGTAGCTTCGAGCCAGACTTTCGGCTATGTTGTCAAAGATTCCCTGTTTATCCATTATACATATCCCCCCTTTGGGTTTGAATAGGAAGATTAACTATATTTATTATAACATTATTACTCTATTTTGTCAATGAATTATATATTAAATGTGCATTTTGACGAACAAAAAATCGCGTTCCACATTATGCGGAACGCGATCTCTGCCGGTGATGGTCAGCTACCGGCGATATAAAGGGGAACGAAGAGGTCAGTTGGTTGCCTGGAATATGCCTCTTACGAAGCTGTAAAGGTGCGAATGGATAGAATCGTCACCGTGATGACCGCCCTGAACTACGTGCCATACGTGAGGTACGTTGTTCTTGTTGAAGTTGTTGTGGTAGCCCTCGGGAGTGTTGAGTCCTACAACGTCGTCCTGAGTACCGCCTGTTATCATTACGAGGTAAGGTGTCTCGCTTGCATTGTTCCACTTCCATGAGCCTGAAGCGCCCGGTGCAGGGCAGATAGCGCCTACATAGCCGAACTTGCTGCCGTACTTCATGCCTATCTGGAGAGACTCGCGTCCGCCCATTGAGAAGCCTGTTACGGCTGTGTTCTCTCTGCCTGTTGCAACGCTGTACTTGCTCTCGATATGGGGCATGAGGCTGTCAACGATATCATCAACGAAGTTGTCGTAGCCCTCGTTTGAA
This sequence comes from Ruminococcus flavefaciens, assembly GCF_900119075.1. GTDB lineage: Bacteria > Bacillota > Clostridia > Oscillospirales > Ruminococcaceae > Ruminococcus > Ruminococcus flavefaciens_Q. The sequence goes on along the minus strand of NZ_FPIP01000010.1, from coordinate 37,937 downwards.
CCCTGATCTGCAAAGCCTGTAGCGTCGTTCATTGTAGCGCTGGTGAATACGAAAGGAACAACTACTATCATGTCCTTTGCTGCGCCCTCGGCGATAGCATTGCCGATTATCTGCTGTGTGTACATCTGACCGTTGCCCTGTGTTATCATACGGTTCTCGTTCTCGAAGAAGCCGTGGAGCAGGTAGAGGACAGGGTACTTCTTGCTTGAGTCATAGTTTGCGGGGAGAAGGATATTGTATGGCTTGTTCTTGTTAGCCTTCTTGGAGAAGTAGGTCTCCTTCTTGATAGTACCGTACTGAACGCCCTGCTTCTTCTGATGTGAGTCGTTTGGCTCGTTGTTTACAAGTGCGTTCTGAACTATCTTTGTAAGCTCCTCCATTGTGTACTTCTGCTGACCTGTGGGGGCAGAAGTTTTTGTTGTGGTAGTTGCGATGATAGTAGGATCAGAGCGTGTTGTGGTTGTCTGATTGGTCGGATTAGTCGGAGCAGTTCCGCCGTCAGTTGCCTGGAATACGCCTCTTACGAAGCTGTAGAGGTGAGAGTGGATAGAGTCGTCGCCGTGGTGACCGCCCTGAACTACGTGCCATACGTGAGGTACGCTGTTCTTGTTGAAGTTATTGTGGTAGCCCTCGGGAGTGTTGAGTCCTACGACGTCGTCCTGAGTACCGCCTGTAATCATAAGGAGATATGGCTGCTCGTCAGGATTGCTCCACTTGAATGCGCCCGAACCGCCCGGTGCAGGGCAGATAGCGCCTACATAGCCGAACTTGTCGCCGTGCTTCATGCCTATCATGAGGGATTCCATACCGCCCATTGAGAAGCCTGTTACGGCTGTGTTCTCTCTGCCTGTTGCAACGCTGTACTTCTCCTCGATATGAGGCATGAGGCTGTCAACGATATCGTCAACGAAGTTGTTGTAGCCCTCTACTGAGCCTGCGTCGCCGAAGCCTGTAGCGTCTCTCATAGTTGCGCTGGTGAAGATGAACGGGCATACAACTATCATGTCCTTGGCTGCGCCCTCAGCGATAGCGTTGCCCACTATCTGACGGGTGTACATTGTGCCGTTGCCCTTGGTTATCATACGGTCCTCGTTCTCGAAGAAGCCGTGGAGAACGTAGAGGACCGGATATTTCTTGCTCTCGTCATAGTCGGCAGGAAGCAGGATATTGTATGGCTTCTGCTTGTTTGCCTTCTTGGAGAAGTAGTTCTCCTTCTTGATAGTACCGTACTTGACGCCCTGCTTCTCCTGATGTGAGCTGCTGGGCTCGTTGTTTACAAGCTCGCTCTGTACCTTTTCGGTAAGTTCCTCGCAGGTGTACTTCTGCTGTCCTGGAACTACCACAGGCTCCTCAACAGGGAATTCGCTTATCTTGCCTGAAACGAACTTCATGATGAGTACGGCGTCTGCCAATTCATAAACTCCGTTGCTGTCGGCGTCGGCAGCCTTGAGAGCTTTTTTATCGGTGATTCCATTGATAAGTCCCTTACGTGCAAGGATAATATCAAAGGAGTCGATGCGTCCGTCGTAGTTGATGTCGCCCTTGTTCATTTTTACGGGAGCAGAGGGCTCGTCAAATGTGGTGCCGCTGGGAGCTGCTGCTACTTCGTCAACGTAGAAGCTGCACTTGCTCTCCTCGGTCTCGATATACAGCTGCATATCTGAGGCACCTGAGGGAATTGTGAAGCTGCTTGCTTCAAGGTGTGCCCATTCGCCTTTTTTTGCGGTGACCTGAGTTATCTTCGGATAGCTGGTAGTTCCCCCGTCGTTGCACTGTAATGTCAGGTAGAATGTCACTGAGTCCTCAGCTTCGGTCATTACATATGCGCTGAATGCGTAGTCCTGACCAGCCTTGAAGTCCGTGCCGAGAGCGACTGTTGCGCCGTTCCATGAGCTCTCGCGTCCGCTGGTGAAGAGAGAGTATTCACCTGAGCGTGAGGTGCCTGAAACGGTCTTTACTGAGGCGGAACCTCTGCCGCTCCATTTTTCGGTGCCTTCTTCAAAGGTGCTGTGGAGCAGGTAGTCGGATTCTGCGGCTGAGAGGGGCAGGGCGCTCGCAGATGAAAGGGCAAGCATGGCTGCCATTAGGGTGGGTATGGATTTTTTCATTTACATTCCTCCTTGTAAATATATCTTTATGTATAATTTGTACCATATTTTACAGCACTTGTCAACTCAAATCTTGCGGAGTTAACTAATTATGAACTAAAAATTAATTTTATGTTCCTGAGAAAATCCACCCGAGATATAAAAAAGACCTTTTGTTTGCACAAAAGGTCTATAAAATCAGACGATATTTATTATTACGTACTCGGATTTAGTACCCGTTTTGAAAAGTATCTCCCAGTCGGAGATGCCTGAGGTCACAATAAAATCTGTGTTTTTTCTCCTTTCGTGACCATATGTTGCGTCATTTATCTTGAACCACTCGCCAACGTAGGTTACAGGGAAAAGCTGTCCGCCGTGGGTGTGCCCCGAGACTACAAGGTCGGCATTGGCAGCCGCTTCGTTATCATAGTCGTTGGGCTGGTGGTCGAGGACTATGGTGTAGTTTTCCGTTGGGATATTCTTCATGAGGTCGGATATATCGGCGCGTTCCTTTTCGCCGCTGTCGCGCCTGCCGATAATGGTGATGTTGTCGGCGGAGAAAACGGAATCCTCAAGTACGCGGACGCCGCTTTTTTCGAGCTCTGCGGCAAGGTCTTCCGCTGAGAAACCGCGGTGTTCGCTGCCGTAGTAGCTCTTGTCGTGGTTGCCGTAGCAGTAAAAAGCGCCGCGGTCAAGCTTCAAGCCGCTGAGAGCCTTGCAGGCTGTTATCATATCCTCGCGGTTGGTGCTGTCGTCCACGAAGTCTCCTGCAATGAGGAGCATATCGGGCTTCTGTTCCATTATGCGGTCAAGCTGTTTTGCGAAGCCCTCGCCGTCAAATGTAGTTCCAAGGTGAGAATCCGCTATAAGAGCTATGCGCATATGAGGGATATTTTTATCCGTGGAAATGGTGTAATCGGTCTGCCAGATGTGGAAGCAGAGATAATAGCCGACTCCCAGATATACCGCCGAGGTGATGAGCGAGAGCCAGCCTGCCCAGTTGCAGGTGAAGTCCTTTTTGCGGACTGCCCTGATGATACGGAAAATGAGTCCGTATATCAGGAAAAACATGAGAGTGCTCAGCAGTATGATTATGGCGTTGGTGACCGAGGTAAGGAACACCAGTGCCGCGAATACTATTGCTATAATGCCGAAGGAGATGAGTCCCTTCAGCCATTTTCTGCCGCCTGAAAGCTTTTTTATCAAGCCGAACCGTCCCACTGCAACTGTCAGGTATGCTGTTCCTGCCGCAAATGCCGCAAGAACTGCCGCTAAGATTATCAGCCACATCGTCATATAGTGCCCTCCTGAATGAGTGTTATTTTTATTATACTTTATCGGAGCTTTTATGTCAATTGTCAGGCTGTGAACATTATGTGGATTTTTGTGGATCCGCGCTAAAAAACTTGACTGTTTGAAGACAATAATATATAATAATGGTACAATGCATTAGATAAAGGGAGGGTTAAAAATGCATAATAAAAAAAAAAAATTAATGGCAGGTATCATATCTGCGGCAATGGTCACTACAGCAAGCGCAGCAGCAGCTTCTCCTGCGGCAAATGCGGAGAAGAGGATCGTTCAGGTCCTCGGTGAGAGCACCTTTGAGAAAAAGGCTGTTCCGTGGCAGACTGTTGAGGCTTTGCCTGCGAGACAAAAATTCAACATTGAGGACGGAGCTTTCCACATCTATGTCCTTGTGCCCAAGGGTGCTGACAAAGAAAAATGGGATCTTCAGGTCAAGCACAGGAATCTCAGCTTCAGGGCAGGTCACGAGTACAAGGTGAGCTTTAAGGCAAAAGCCTCAAGAAAGGGTATGGAGCTATGCTCGTATATCGGCAATATTGCAGGTACACAGGAGTATTTCGTGCTGGACGGACGTGATGTTGATGAAGGCGAAGGCGGAATGCATATGGGACCTGATATGGGTGGTTCGTGGCCGTCAAAGTGTTTGAATCTGACTACCGAGTGGCAGACTTGTGAGGGAATATTCAAGGCTACAGAAGACCTTGAGGCTTGTCAGTGGACATTCCAGTATGCAAAGGGCACAAATTATCAGGGCAATGCTAAAGAGGGTGACGAGATATGGTTCGACGATATGTCCATAGAGTGCCTTACCTGCGAGGAGGAAGGTCTGGATCAATGCGGTTGGAACAACAGCAATGATCTGGGCATAGTTGATCCGAAAAGCGACGTCCGCCTGAATCAGATGGGATATTATCCTGACAGGGAGAAAAAGGCTGTCTATGTTACCGAAAAGGACAGGAAAGCTATGGACTTCAAGGTGCTGGACAAGAACGGCAAGACCGTTTTCTCGGGCAAGACAGTTCCTGCGGGATTTGATGAGCTGTCAGGGGAGTACTGCCATTATATAGACTTCTCGGCGGTGAAAACAAAGGGTACTTATACCATTGCTGTGGACGATGAGAAGAATATTTTCACCAATGAAATAACAGGCGAGACCTGCAAGAGATATATCAGCCATGAATTCAGAATAGGCGACGATATCTATGACGGAGTTCTGAAAAATGCGCTTAATTACTATTACATGAACCGTGCAAACTGTAAGATAGAGCCTGATTACATAAACTCGGAGGATAAGCACGCTCTTGCTCACAATCCTCTTGAGCGCAAAGACAATGCTTATGTACAGTCTGCGTGGTCAGATACGTATATTGATATCAGATATGATGCTGACTATAAGCTTAATAAGAATGTGCTTCTTGACGTTTCGGGCGGCTGGTATGACTCTGAGCACTTCACAAAGGACGTTGTAAACGGCGGAACTGCTGTATGGACTTTACAGAATATGTACGAGAGGTCTAAGATCAAGGGCACCGACGGCAAGTGGGCTGACGGCAAGACCATGACTATCCCCGAGGAGTACGGCTGGAACGGCGGAAAGACCGTTAGCTGCAAGGGGACTCCCGATATCCTTGATGAAGCAAGATATGAGCTTGAATTTATGTTCAGGATGATAGTTGATCCCGAAAAGGACACTATCTGGGGCGAGGACTGCGCAGGTCTCGTTTATCATCAGGTAAAGGAGAACAGCAATTATAACACCTATGAGTTACCATTCGATGAGATAGATCATGAAAAAAATCCCCGCGTTATCAGTCCGCCTTCATATGCGGCTACATTCAATATGATAGCCTGCGCAGCACAGGCTTCGCGTCTGTGGAAGGGCATTGACGATGACTTCGCAAAGGAGTGTCTCGACCACGCTGAGAAGTCATGGGAGGCTGTTCTTAAGCACGAGGAAAAGTTCTCCGCAGAGGAGGGCGATAATGATGATGATCCGCAGTTTACTCCGTATCAGCGGCAGACCGATCTTGACGCCACCAATTCCAATGTTATGGACGAGGCTTACTGGGCTGCCTGCGAGCTTTTTGCAACTACAGGTGAAAAGGCTTACTATGACTATCTCAAGAAGTATAAGGGTACTTCTTTCGAATCAAGAGAAACTCAGTGCCATGCACTGGGAGTTCCGAATTATATACCTCTGGATGATTCCTACGGCTCTCTCAGTACCCTTGACAGATTCAACAAGACAGGCTGCGGAACTCTTTCGCTGTTCCTCAGCGATAAGACCTCCGAGGCTGACAAGGCTGAGATAAAGAAGAGCCTGCTGTATACTGCGGATATGTATCTTGACCGCATGAACGATACGGGAAATAACGCTATGGGTATGCCATATCAGAAGGTACAGTGGCTCAGTTATTACAGCTATCCCTCTGACGCATACACAGCAGGTCTGGATTACGGCTCTAACAGCAGAGTTACAGGAAACGCTGCTGTAATGGCTTATGCCTACGACGCAACAGGGGACAGCAAGTACCTCAGCGGCGCTTTGCAGTCCATTGATTATCTTTTCGGAAAAAACGGTCTGGGCTTCTCATATGTAACGGGCTGCGGTTCGTATCATGTAAAGAATCCTGTGAACGAGTACTGGCTCAATGAGGTCAGCAAGAATTATCCTAAGGCTCCCGACGGAGTAATGGTCGGCGGTCCTTATACATGGGTAGTTGACAACTATGCACGCGCTATAGGTCTTAATCCCGATAAGACAGCTCCTCAGAAGTGCTATGCAGATTCAGTGGAGGCGTGGTCAGAAAATGCTCCCGATGTTGACTGGCAGGCAGGCTTCGCATGGAATATATCCTTCATCGAGGACGTCCTTGCGGCTGAACCTGTATCAGTAACGACGACTACCACAACAGGAACAGCAACAACTACTACAACAACTGCTACTGCGACCACGACCAAGGGCAAGGACGATACCACAACATCGACAATGACTCTTACCACTGTCATAGTGCCTGAGCCGATTGAGTACGGTGACGCAAACTGCGACGGCAAGGTTGATATGGGCGATGTAGTCCTCATTATGCAGGCTCTGGCAAATCCCGATAAATACGGAGTGGGCGGAACTGACAAGAACGCTTTCAGAGTGCAGGGCTGGAACAATGCGGACGTTTACGACAAGGGTTCCGGCGTTACGACTAACGACGCACTTGCTATACAGGAGTTCCTGCTCGGCAAGGTAAAAGAGCTGCCTGTTGCTGCAGCAAAATGAATTTTTTGATAAAAAGTCGCACAAGGGGAGCCCCCTCTGGCGGATTCGCAGGTTACTAAATATGAGCCGTAAGTTTACGGCTCGGTAGCCCGCTTTTTCCGTTAAGGGGAGCAGCCTAACCGCAACACTTATATAGAAGCTTACAGTTAATTATGGGGGAAACCTTTCTGAGGAAAGGTTCTCCCCCATACCCCTTTCCAAAGACTTTTATCTGGTTTTTTCGCAGATAGGGCGCTTCTTAAATAAAAAAAGACCTGCAAAAATGCAGGTGCGCCCTATCTGTGAAAAAACAAAACTAAAGTTTTAGGGAGAGAGTTTGAGAGAAGCCCCTTTTTCAAAAGGGGTTCTCTCAATAATAATTATAAAACTTCTATATGAGTATCATGGTTAATGTGCGGCTTTTTATTTTTGTGAATAATATACGATCATGCAAAATATATAACATATTTACGTTTAATGTAAATATAACATCATTATTTTGTCCACCTTTGCAATGTATTTTGAGTTTACAAATAATAAAATTAATGATAAAATATACAATGTATAAAACTGTTATACGTGAATGACTGTAAAAAATATTTTCATACAGGGGGTTATTAAAATGAATATCACTCGCAAATTCAAGACTGCTGTTTCAGCAGTTATGGCGGGAGCAATGCTGATAAGCACTGCTTCAACAATCCCGACATCAGCGCCTATGGTAGCTGACGCTGCCAGCGCGTGCAACATCAACACAAACAAGGAATATCAGACTATCCGCGGCTTCGGCGGCATGAACCACCCCGAGTGGCAGAGCTACAACGCTCAGAACGGAGCTCCCGGAGACATGACGGCAGCTCAGGTCCAGACAGCCTTCGGAAACGGCGATAACGAGCTTGGTCTCACTATCCTGCGTATCTTCGTAAGCGACGACAAGAACGCTTGGAAGAACGCTATCCCGACAGCTCAGAGAGCTCAGAAGCTTGGTGCAACCGTATTCGCAACACCGTGGAATCCGCCTGCATCAATGAGACAGAATGGCTCGGGCGGTCCTTCAGGCGGTAAGTACGTTCTGAAAAACGGCGCTGAGGGACAGTACGCACAGCACCTCAACGACTTCATCAAGTACTGTAACAGCCAGGGCGTTCAGCTCAACTCCATATCAGTACAGAATGAGCCTGACTGGTCAGGCGAGTGGACAGCATGGACACCAGACCGTGCGGCAAACTTCATTGCAAACTACGGTAAATCCGTAACAGCAGGCACAACTACAAAGCTGATGTCTCCCGAAAGCTTCAGCTATAATAAGAGCTTCTACAACGCAATTCTGAATAACTCCAAGGCTATGGCAAACTGCGATATGTTCGGCACTCACTTCTACGGAACACAGCGCAGCCAGATGGATTTCCCTGCACTTGAACAGTGCGGCAAGGAGATCTGGATGACAGAGGTTTATGTACCGAATAGCGATAACAACTCAGCAGACAGATGGCCTGAGGGCGTTAAGGTTGCAGAAAATATCCACAACGCGCTCGTTGTTGGTAACATGAACGCTTACGTTTGGTGGTATATCCGCCGTCAGTACAGCCCGATGTGGGATACAGGAAAGATATCAAAGCGTGGCTATGCAATGGCTCAGTTCTCCAAGTGGGTACGTCCGGGAGATGTCCGTATCGACGCCACAGAACAGCCTGATTCAAATATTCTCGTATCGGCTTACAAGCACAGCGACACACAGGCAACAGTAGTTGCTATCAATAAGGGCAGCAATGCTCCTGTACAGCAGTTCAACTTCAGCGGAAGAACTATTACAGACGTAACACGTTACAGAACATCTGCTAATGAGAATATTACAAAGACTTCAAGCCCTGATTTCAGCGGCTCATCATTCAGTGCACAGCTTCCTGCAAACAGCGTTTCCACATTCGTAGTAAGCCTCGTAAGCGACGGCAAGGGCTTCGAGGGCGGCAAGGATCCTGTTCCTCCAGAGCCGATAGAGCCAGACGCAAACGGTTACTATTACCACGATACATTCGAGGACGATAACGGCAGCTGGGAGAGCCGCGGCGGCGCTTCTGTAAACACTGGCGGTACAGCTTACAAGGGAAATAAGGCTCTGACAGTTTCCGACAGAAGCAGTGCATGGCACGGTGCTGCAAAAACTCTCGACTCCCTTACTTTCAAGGCAGGTCAGGAGTACAGCTTCAGTGCTGTTGCAAAGGGCTCAGGCAATATGATGCTGTCACTGGAATACAAGGATTCAACGGGTACAACAGCTTATGCTCACATCGCAGACGGCGTTTCAAACGGCGAATACGTACAGCTTTCCAACACAAACTTCAAGCTCCCTGAGGGCTCGGGCTATATCCTCTATGTTGAAACAGAGGAAGGAACAAGTGATTTCAGCATTGACGAAGTTGTCGTTGCTAAGGCAGGTGTAAAGGTTGACGGTCCTGTGGTTACAACTACTACGACCACCACAACCACAACAACTACAACAACAACAACGACGACTACTACAACTACTACTACAACTACGACCTCCACAACAACGACTGCCGAGCCGACTACGACTTCGACAACTACATCGACTACAACAACTACCAAGCCTGTGACACAAACTACAACGGCAGAGCCTTCCATGAAGCTTGCAGGCGACGCTAACTGCGACAATACAGTAGATATGGGCGACGTTGTACTTATCATGCAGGCTCTTGCAAACCCCAACAAGTACGCTATCGGCGGTTCTGACAAGAACGCCCTTACAGCTCAGGGCAATGCAAATTCTGATGTTGATACAGACGTTAAGGGACTTACCACGAATGACGCTCTGAAGATTCAGAGATTCCTCTTAGGACTTATCCAGTCATTGAGTTAAGCTGAATTCATCAGATAACACAGCAACCGCCCGTAATCGTAGTACTTATAAAGAAATTTTATGCTTATTATTGAGAGGACCCCTTTTGAAAAAGGGGTCCTCTCAAACTCTCTCCCTAAAACTTTCGTTTTGTTTTTTCTCAGATAGGGCGCTCCTGCATTTTGCAGGATTCTTTTATTTATGAAGCGCCCTATCTGAGAAAAAACCAGATAAAAGTCTTTGGAAAGGGGTATGGGGGAGAACCTTTCCTCAGAAAGGTTTCCCCCATAATTAACTATAAGTTTCTATATGAGTATTACGTTTATGGGCGGCTGTTTCGGTTTACGATAGTAAAGGCGCGGTGTTCACCGCGCCTTTGCTGTTCTTATTATTGTGCTGCTCTTCTGCGGACCTCCGCTGTGAGCTCGTCAAAATAGATCTGCGAGTCTATTTGATTATATTCGTCAACATATTCTTCCCATGAGCTTTCAAAGTCATTGCTCATTACCAGAAGCGGCAGATATTTATGCTTCGCAGCGTCTATCTGCTTCATTACCTTGCCGTAATCGGTCTCGTCGGTAACTGAATTGCTGAATGACCACATGGGATACCATGGCGAGTTCTCAGGCGGATCGTTGAGCATTTCCGTGTAGGTCTGTATGCCGTATGCGCTGAAGCAGCGCTGTACATCGTCGGACAGGTGTTCGTAGAAGATATTCGGCTGGTTCGTGGACTCAAAGGCATTTATGCCGTCGGGCGCCATGCCGAGATAGTAGGGCATATAGTTGTAAACGCATATATGCTTTCTGCGGTATTCCTCGTTGCGCCACTGTGCGTACTGCTCGTCGGTCTGGTAGAATATACCGTCTTTGTCAACGCTGTAGTCAACGCCCTCAACTCCCCAGAATCGGAGATTGAGTATCTCAGGTGTGAGAAGGTCGCTGATGAACTTTATTGCAGCCTCGGGATCGTCGCAGCTTATTGAGACGCCAACGCCTGCGGAGCCGTTGAATGCCACTCTGTCACGGTATCTGTCGGGGATACTTCTGTCCATAGTAATTCCAAGAGGGATATATGTGCAGTCAGGGGACAGCTTGTTGACTGAGCTGGAGAAGTTCCAGTTCTGGTCTATCATGCCGAGAACTCTGCCCGATGCGAGCCTTGAATAGTACTGCTCGGAACTGAGCATTGAAAATTCCTTGTCGATAATGCCCTTCTTGTATTCCTCATTCAGAAGCTTGTACCATGCCTTTGCAGTAGGCGTCAGATTATAGTCCTTTGCTTCGAGAGTTTCCGTATCCACTATACAGCAGCCGTCGTTGGGATAGCCGTCAAGGAACATGGGCGGATTGTCAAGGGCAAAGAACCATGCGTCGTTTGCCTCTATCTCATAGCCGTAGTAAGCCTCGCCGTTTTCATTGGTTGGGTTGGCTTCAAGATATCTCTCGATAAGGTCGAAGTACTCATAGGGAGTCTTTATATCTGGATAGCCTGCCCATTCAAGGACCTTTACCTGTATCCAGAAGGCTTCGCCGCTGTGGATAGGGTTGGTGTCCTTGATATTTATTGAGGAGAACAGCGGTATATAGTATACATGACCGTCGTCTGCGCGGACGCTGTCCCACTCTCTTTCGGTGTACATATTCTTTATTCTCGGGTACTGATCCCAGTAGCTGTCTATGGGGATAAAAGCGCCTTCCTTGATGAGCTTCTGGCAGTTTTCAGCGTCGGGCGTCATAAAATCGGGGTACTTATTGGATATCATCATATCGCTGAAGGTCTTGTCTATATCGTCCTGATCAGATATCCACGACTGACGAAGGATAACGCCGGTTTTTTCACCGATTATCTGCTGGATCTCATTGTCTCTGTCGATCTCGGTGCTTCTTGCTGCAAATATTCCTGTGAATTCTTTGATATTGTTTTCCTGAGGCTTATTTTTGCCGCAGCCGCTTACGGAAAGCGTCATTGCCGCAGCGAGAAATGCTGCCGTCATTTTCCTTATCGTCATACTATTCCCCCTATTCTGTATCTTTTTTTATCGTAAATACAAGTCTGAATCTGTCGCGGAAAGGTATCTCGAATTCTACGTTGTCTCCGAGACAGTGCTTAAGGCGCAGATACGGGTTGAATCTGTAGTTCCTGTCGAAGCTGTACTCATCGCTTATATCGCCGTCCTCGAATATGGCGCTTAGCTTGAGCACGTCCTCCTTGACGGGAATATCGCTGCTCTCAAAGGAGATGACCGCGGTATCCTCTGTTACCATGATGTTAGAGGAAACGTCCTCATAATGCTTGAAGACATCTGCCGCGATAAGAGCAAAGGAATAAGCGGGAACGCTCCATTTTTCAGGCGGTATCGGAGAAGCCGAGAACTTCGTTCCGTATTTGTCTGCTACCTCCTCGATGAGCTCTGCCTCCTGTGTAAGCGAAATATCCTCAGTATTGCTGTTTGAGTTGATGTCAGGGTATTTTTCACGCATGGTAAGCTCTGCGTCGAGACGCATTGCTGTTTTGAACAGAGAAGCGTAATCGGATTCCTTGCGCAGGAGAGAAGCATTCCTGTTCTTGAATTCCTTGCCGCTCTTCTGGAGCTTTTCCGATATATCGCAGCATATATCAAGAAGTGTGCCTATCTCGTCTCTGCCGTTCCTGCCCTTGTGGGTATTCTGTATGATACCGATAGCCTTGTATTCTGTCGAAGCAGCCTTGACTCTGCGCTTTATGCCTACTGCGAGCATACGTCCCATAAAGATAGAGAACACAACTATGCCTGCAAGCAGGACCATGAGCTGTTTGTTGACCTTTATAAAGTCCGTGAAGCCCTTTTTATGTGAGCGTGAGTAGAACTCGATATCGACTGTGTAGTAGTTACGTGTGATGCACTCAAAATCCTGACTGATAGTGATATTGTCGCCTGTGGAAGCGTCCTTGTCGCTGGTATACAGCAGATGATTGCCGCTCATTATATAGAGCTCGCCGTCGAAATCGAGGCTGTCGGCAAATTCGGATATGACCTTGCTGTTCATTTCGAGACAGAGGTAGCTTTCGCCTGTGTCAAGATTATAGTAGTCGAGCTTTCTGACGAGAATGAACTCGTTCTTTTCCTGGTCTATGCAGAGCACAGTGGATTTGTTGAGCTCCTTGAAGTACTTGTACCAGTAGTCGTTGATAGCTGAGTCAAGCTTTTTTATGCTGCCGCCTGTGAGGACGGTGGGGTTTTTTGTGTAGATAGTGCAGCGCTTTACGATGTTGGTCTCTGCGATATTCAGAGCAGTATTGCGCTGGAGCGGGTAGTAGGCAGCGTAGTATTCTGCCTCAGATGAATAATGTTCGTTGAGAAAGTCGTAAATAGTTTCGTTGGTGTAGATGTTTTTTGCGATAGACACAGCGCTCTCGACGGAGAGATTTACTATCTGCTCCGAGGCTGTGACTACGGTATGCTCCATTTGTCTGTATTTCTCTTTCTGGGTAAGTTTGATAGTTCTTACCATTGAGCCCCATATCGTCAGTACCGCAAGCAGCATCATGACGACAAGGATAGCATTTTTGATGCCTACAGGAGTATTGGAAAATGGAGCGAAACGCCATCTTATTCTTTTTTCATTTTCCAAAACTACCACCTCGCTTATCTGTCGGGCATATTGAGGAGTCTTTTCAGCTCCGCTTTCTTCATGTACATATTTTCCTCAGCCTCTGCAAGGAGAGAATCATAGGAAAAGACGCCCTTTGCATATGAACAGCCGTATGACAGCGAGCATTTTACGGAATCGCTTTTTCTGCTGAGTATATACGGCGAATCTTTGTCGAGCTTATCCATTACTTTATCTAATCTTCTGATAGAACTTTTGGTCATGACAATGAGGAACTCATCACCGCCCATTCTGAAACAGTAGTCTCCGTCTTCAAGAAATTCCCTTATGTAGTTTGCGGCTCTTTTTATTACGAAATCGCCGCTCTCATGACCGAGGGTATCGTTCATGAGCTTGAGGTTATTGACGTCGAAGTAAATGATGCAGAGAGCGTCGCACTTGCGGAATGAATCCTCCATGCTGTGATAGAAGCGCTTGTTCCAGTGCTGAGTCATACCGTCGTGGTTAGCGTCATATATAGCCTGATTCAGGTCTCTTTCGCCCGTGTCGATACTGCCGAGAAGAGTTTTCAGCGAAGCGCTGAGCTGTCCTATCTCGTCATTGCGTGAGTCGTCAAAGATGACCGACGCATCGGCGGTTTTCTGTTCCTTTTCGTTTTTCTTGATAGAATCGATATAATTGGATATCTTCCTGAGAGGGGAAGATATCTTCTTTTTCAGGTGCAGCACAAAAATGAGCACAAATATAAGACTGAGCAGAAGCAGTCCGCCGAATACAGCCGCGATAAACTTGAAGTACTGCGTCTCAAAGGGCTCCTGAAGCTCGACTATCACAATACCGCAGAGATTGTCGTCGACTGTTCTAAGCGGACGGTAAACTGTGAGCCTGCCATTGCTGATGTGGCTCATGGAGTTTCTGCCGTTTATCAGTTCAGCCTTTACAGACGAGGTATAGCTTGTATAATCAAGGCGAGAGCCGAGGGGCTCGCCGCCTGAATCGTAGATATATACGCCTGCGGTGTTGCTGAAGCTGACAAGGGATATCCTGTTTATTATGTCACTGTTGCTGCGTTGATATGCGGCGAGCTTGTTCTGTACCGATTCATAATCATCAGATTTGATCCTTGTTTTAAAGCTTTGTCTTGCATTATCTGCGTTGATAGTCAGCGAAGCGAAGTCAAGAGCGGCGGAAGCGGTGCGTTCACTGTAGTGCGAGCCTATGAAGTGTACACAGCCGTATGAAACGCCGAAGCTGATGAGAACAAAAAGGACGAGTATGACTGCCACAAATAATCCGAAAGATTTATTTAGTGATCTTGACATTTTGATACCTCTGTCCGTTTTATCCGAGGGAGAAGCCCGAATTGAGGGGAGCTTCTCCGCATAGTTATACTTATATTTATACTACTATTTTACATTATTTCATTGTATTTGTCAACTTGTATGGCAAAACAAAGTTTAGGGTTCACAAAAATGTTACATTTGTATAAAGAATTGAAGAAAAAGCACTAAATATTACAAATAGTATAGGTATTTAGTTTCCATAAAAACCATAAAAAAACCGCCTTGAAAGCGGTCTTTTACATTGAAGGGGAGATCATTTCTCCGAATACGTCTCTGAGCATGGACAGATCGCCCTGCGCAGCTTTTATGGCTGCGATAATGAGCATATCCGTGCCGCATTTTGCAAAGTCGATATCCCGTCCCGCATTGCGCGTAAGCAGGGTTATGAACAGACGAAGGGTGCGTCCGTTACCCTCGCGGAATGGGTGGAGCATATTGAGCTCGTGGTACAGTTCAGCTGTTTCATCGAGAAATTCGCTGTCTGACAGTCCGCAGAGAAAGTTCTGAGCGGCAAGGCGCTTGAATTTCAGTGTGCCGAGCCTTTCAAGCTCGCTATGGTCGCAGAAAACAGTACCCTTTTTGGAGATATTTATAGTGCGGAGACAGCCTGCCCAGTCGTATAGGTCTCTGAAGAGAGTCCTGTGGAGAGACTTGTAGAACTCAAAGTCAACATTGACGAATTCAGTCTCCTGTTCAGCCTGTATGCCGCGGAGCAGGGTTATCTGCTTTTCGAGAGCGTCGAGCTCCTTTTGGTCTCTTATATCAAGCTTGTTTATGAGCACTGTTGTATCAGGGTAGCAGTTCCACTGACAGCCCTCTATTTTATAGACAGCCATTATTTTCTTTTGGCGTCTTTGATTATCTTATCTGTGAACTGCTTGAATGACAGCTCGCCGTTAAGACATCTTCTGACGTTTTCGATCTCCTTTTCCGAAAAGCGGTAGCCCTCCATACGGACGGAGGCAAGCTGGTTTTTCAGCGCTTTTTCGGTGGTGACGTTCTGCATCGTTATCAGCTCCTTTACGACGATATTATACCCTTTTTTATGCCGTTTGTCAACAGTCTGCGAGAAAATGTTATACGTATGGCAGGATATGTTATTTGTCAAACCGGCATTTTACACATACTCGGAGCGCGAAGCTTATACAATCCGCCAAAAATTTTGCGTAAAATTACAAAATAGATATAGGATATATTGACATTAGCACTAAAAATGTGTAAAATATTAACATAATCGTTAGTCATACTTTTAGCTAATACGTCAATGTCGCTCCATGCATTTTATTACAGCTATATCGCGTTATTTCACTATTTATCACTGATAGGCTGAGAATTTATGCGGCTCGGGGCAGGATACTGCTCCGAGCCGCTGTCTGTGATCGCAGGAGCGCATATTGTATCGGAGGTGATATATATCAGAAAACACATTAAGCATATAGCCTTTGGAGCGGCTCTTGCGGCGGCTGTCATCTTCGGCGGCACTGGCTGTAATAAGAATAGTGCAGAGGTGGCTGTAAAGGACGGTCAGACGCTTCTTATCGAAAGTCTGAATGAAAAGTACGGCGAGAGCTTCACATTTGTGGATAACGCAGGAGGCGGCACGGCTATGCAGGATCACTGCGCAATACACGTCCGCTCGGAGAAGCTCCCCGATGATACGGTATACGCGGTTCGCGGAGTTTTCGACGGCAAGACCGAGAACAGGGACAACTACATGGCGTATTATCTCAGAAAGGACGCTGAGGCTTATCTGCAATCCATGGCGGAGCAGGTCTACGGGAAGTGCAGGACGTTCTATGCTCCCGATGATAAAATGGTCCTGCCTGCGGATATGGGAAAGGATTCCACGGTGCAGGAGATGCTGAAGGCTTCAAAGTGCTATTATTCAGTGCTTCTTCCCGGCGGACAGGATTTGTCCAAGAAGGAAAAGAAGCTTGACGAGCTTTTGGAAAAGCTCAAAGACGAAAAAATACGCTGTTATTTTTACATTGCATATCTTGATGACGATAAATACTATGATTCCGCTGTGTCAGCCGCAGATGCGGATAAGTCGCATATCATCGCTGACTGTACTGTGGGAATGGACGACGAGTTCAATATTACGGACAAAAAATGGGGGTAAATGTCTATGTCTGATTTTTTTGCAGAAAAAGGGATAACAAATGAAGCAAGAGCTTCGATAATACTCAATACATTCATGTACGTTGACAAATGTATCAGGAGCAAACAGCCGATCACTCTGAAAAGCATTGCCGAGCAGATAAGCATGGACGGTCTTGAGGATTCTCAGAAAGCGGCTCTGGAAATGGTAAGGAGAAGTTTTGCTCATAACAGGAATTCAGATGTGGGGGAACTGGAGCTGGTAAGCTTTTCCGAGCATGACAGAGCAAGGTACAAGGGAGCCTGCGGTGCGGTATTCAGAAGTTCCGACGGCTCAAAGGTATACGTGGTGTACCGCGGTACAGGCACGGGACGCTGGTACGACAACGGCGACGGTCTTTCCAATACCTCGTCGGAGTATCAGAATGTGGCTCTCAGATACTTCAACGACGTTATGGATACTCTTGACCTTGGCGGCGATGTAAAGCTTGTGGTAACAGGTCACTCAAAGGGCGGAAATCTGTCCCAGTTCGTTACGCTGAGATCGGGCTACGGTGACAAGGTAAGGTACTGTATATCCTTTGACGGACAGGGCTTTTCACCTGAGTTTCTGAATAGTATCGACTACTACAACGCAAACAACAGCCGCGTTAAGGGGCTTTGCAATAAGATGTATTCCGTCTGCGGAGACAATGACTATGTGAATGTCCTTGGAAAAAAGGTCATACCCAAGTCCAATACAGTCTATATCAGAACTAAAACGGCGGCTACGGATATTTTCGGCGCTCATACTATAGTGCCCGAATACTATAAGGACGTTAACAAGCATTACTGTGATTATCTTTTCGATTTCAGCAGAAACGCCTTCAACGATCAGGTGAGTCAGCAGAGAGAGCTGGCAAAGTGCTCGAAGGAGCTTAGCAGAAACGCCATGAATCTTCCCCATGACAAGAGAGAGGATATGTGCAGGACGCTTATGACTCTCTCGGAGCAGTTCATCGGCGGAAGCAATTCTCCAAACGGTCTCAACGGCGAAAAAGCCACTCTTGAGGAGAGCGTGGGATTCCTCACAAATCTGTACGAGATAATCGTGCCCCTGACTTCATATGTTGGTACAAGACAAGGCGAGGATATGCTCTTTGACCTGCTTATCTTCCCGCACGACGCCAATGCGGACAGCTCTCTTGCTTCTGCACCTATCGGGGACAGGCTCAATTATGTCATGTCCGATCCCGACCTCATGAAGCTGTATTATCTCGGCGCTTCACTTGCCATAGAGAGTATCTCCGAGCGTGCGGCGCAGGTTGGTTATGCAGTGGGGGAGGTGTCCTCAAAGCAGCTCACTGCGGAGCTGGGCTTCGTTTTGCAAAATCAGCTCTCGGCTATGGATATGGTAAACTCCTGCCTGAGAGGCGGTGCAAAAGCTGTCAGCAATGCGGTCTCTGCTGTAAAGTCGTATATCAACACTTCAATGAACGTGCGTGCAAGCTTTCTGCGCAGCATAGGTCTGGGAAGTCTTGCAGGCTTCAGTAACTGGAGCAAGTATTTCGAGTACTGTAACAACGAGGGAAAGGTTCTGAGATATGGTACCAACAGAAACGACAATCTTGCGTTTACCAACGCTGACGAGGCTATATACGGCGGCACCGGCGACGACTATCTCCATGGAAAGGGCGGTAACGATGATATCTACGGAGAAGAGGGCGCAGATCATCTCTTCGGCGAGGAAGGCAGCGACAAGCTCTTTGGCGGAGCTGGCGGAGATTTCTTATCGGGAAATCAGGATAATGATTATCTCCATGGCGGCTTCGGTGATGATACTCTCAAGGGCGGAGCAGGCAACGACGCTCTTTACGGAAGTGTGGGCAATGATACTCTTATGGGTGAAGAGGGCGATGACCTGCTGTGCGGCGGTATAGGAAACGATACCTATATTTTTAAAAGAGGCTTCGGCAGCGATATCGTAAACGATTCCGACGGCGAAGAGACGTTCAGATTTGATGATATGCTGTCCTCGGAAATGCTGTTTACGACCTCCGACGACAAGAGCGTTACCATAAGGAATATGAACACAGGTGACAGAGTGACTTTCAGGAACTTCAAGCCTGCGCGGTATACCTTTGTTTTCAGCGGCGTCAACTATATTGTGGCAAAGAAAAACGGAGCTTATGTATTCCGTGAGATATGATGAAAACAGGCATAAAGCTTAACCGTGATACTCTTATAGAAATTTTATGTTTACTATTGAGAGAACCCCTTTTGAAAAAGGGGCTTCTCTCAAACTCTCTCCCTAAAACTTTCGTTTTGTTTTTTCACAGATAGGGCGCTCCTGCATTTTGCAGGAATTTTTTTATTTATGAAGCGCCCTATCTGTGAAAAAACCAGATAAAAGTCTTTGGAAAGGGGTATGGGGAAGAACCTTTCCTCAGAAAGGTTTCCCCCATAAATAACTATAAACTTCTGTATAAGTACTATGGTTAGCTTTATGCCTGTTTTTGACAATGTGTTTTTTACGCAACAACTTGATGGGCTGTCGAGGACGCCAGCCCCTACATATTTTATTGGTTTTGGCTATTTAATTGTCAGCTTTTCTAATGGCTAATGGCTTTTCGGTACTCCGAGGCTGTTACGCCCTTTTTCTTTCGGAAAAGCTTCATAAAATGCGACGCGTCGGGATAGCCGCATTTCTCCGCTATCTCGCCTACGCTGAGCGAAGTACTTGCAAGCAGTCTTTCCGCAAGGGCAAGTCTTGCTGAGATAACATCGGCGTTGAAGCTCATATTCAGGAACTGTCGGTACAAATGCTGAAAGTAGGAGGTGCTTATGCCTATTTTTGCGGAGGCTGTCTCTGCTGTCCATTCAAGCTGAGGCTCCTCATAGACGTTGTAGCGGAGCTCCCTTATTTTCGCAAGATAGGCGCTGCTGCTGTCACCTGCGGAGCTTCGCGTGGCTTCGAGCCTTTCCTCAAGCTGGGTTATCATATCCGTTGGAGCTGTGCCGCTTTGGGTGACTGCGGACAAGCGTCGGAGCTTTGCTGAAATACTCACGTTCTGCTGTGCTTCTATCATCTTGAGGTTGGACTTCAGCGAGTTTACGAAAAGCTGCTCGGGAAAGTCGGAATCGTCACATTCGCCTATTATAATGAACTCCGCGCTGCCTGTTCTTGCGGCGAGCTCGCCCCTTGCGCAGGAAAGGTTGACTGCCTGTGCAAAGGATACTATTATCTGCCTTACGTACTCGCTGCCGTACTGTCCGCGGAGCTGTTCTGCTCCCTCGATACAGTAGATAACGCCGTAGTATCGCTGTTCGGGGCTGAGAGTATCGGTTCGGGAGATAAGTCCCTTGCGGCTGAAAAGTCCTGTGAGGATATCACGCTCTGAGAGCCGCTGTATTTTCTCGTTGAGAGACTTCTCGTAATCAAGCATACGTATGCGCTCAATGGAATTGGCAGCCACCTGACAGAATTCGCCGTAGTACTGCTCGAAGATAACTGCTCCCGTATATCGGCGGACGCAGTAGCCGAAATTCCTGTCGAGGTAGTGCAGGGGAGTGCATATGTATGCGGCAGGCTCGTCAGAGAGCTCCTGCTGTGGTATCAGCTTGTCGAGGGAGAATTTCCGCGGAGTGATATCGCTTTTTCCGCTGGAATATGCTATGCGGCAAAGCATTTTCTTTGTGTAGCCGCTGTTTGTGCTTTCCTCGTCATCGCAGAGACAGAGGAAAAAGTCGC
Organism: Ruminococcus flavefaciens; assembly: GCF_900119075.1. GTDB lineage: Bacteria > Bacillota > Clostridia > Oscillospirales > Ruminococcaceae > Ruminococcus > Ruminococcus flavefaciens_Q. The sequence continues at coordinate 17,669 of NZ_FPIP01000010.1, read as the reverse complement.
TGCGAGAGTCCATGAGGTAGGCGTTCTGCGCAAGGACAATGGCACATTCTTCCATGTTCTTGACGTTGTTCATCATGGAGGAGTAGTTGCTGTGCATGAATATCCCCATGCTCATGTCCCTTGCGAACATCTTCTCGCTGATAGCGGCGTTTCCCGAGGTATTTGCCTTACAGCCGCAGCTTGCTCCCGTCTTAACGGCAGGGCGGACTTCTATGCGCTGTGTGGGAGCTTCACCGCTTATGAGCTCATGCAGGCGGCATATGGCTCCGATACCGTTTTCCATGAACGCATTGCCGAATGTGGTGAGGGAGGGCTGATAGCTGCTGACATCGGGGTTGCCGTCATAGCCGCCTACGGCGATATCGTCGGGGACGTTTATGCCGTTTTCGGCAAGGGACAGGCAGAGCTGCAAAGCCATGAAGTCGTTGCCGCAGACTATGGCTTCGGGACGTTCTACCTCTCCCTTTGCGATTCGTGCCGCGAAGTCCTTTGCATAGTTCACCCAGAAGTCGCCGTAGAAGATGTAGTCCTGACGGAATGGTATGCCGTTTTCTGTGAGGGCGTCGCGGTAGCCCTCGATACGCTGGTCTGAGTGTATTATCTTTTCGGGACCGCTGAGACAGTATATCTTTTTAAAGCCGTGAACCTTTATGAAGTGCTCGGTGAGCTGTCGGAAGTTCTCTCTGTTGTTTTGCAGGCAGCTCTCAAAGCGGTCGCTTACATAGTCGAGAGCTATGACAGGTATGCCCTTTTCGCAGAGCATATCCTCCAGTTTTTTTGACAGGGAGCGGCTGTAGAACGAGCCTAAGTCGATAACGGCTCCGTCAAAGCTGAGCTGTTTTATGAGAGTGTAGATATTTTCGTCGCCTTTCAGGTGGTCGGTCTCGTTGTCGAAGTTTACGAAATGGGTAAGCACAACAAGGTCGTAGCCGAGGGCAGCGGACTGCCGCGACAAGGCTTCGATAAGGCTGGTCTGGTAGAGCTTTTCAACATTTACGGTTATGAAAGCTATGCGTTTTCTCACGGGCATCACCTCTTTACCTGATTATAACATAAAGCAGGGGAGAAATCAACTGCAAAAAGCTGAAAAGTACATAAATTGAGTTGGAATTTTCATTGAATTTTACATCTTGTTGCTCTATAATAAAATCAACATGATAAATCATAGTTTAACGCAATAACTTGCTGAGCCCATGAACGGGATTCCAAAGGGACTGTGTTCCTTTGGCGGAGTTACTCCCCACACTGTGGGGAGTAACCCCGCAGTTACGAAGCGCTCCGCAAAGGGTGAATTCAAAAACAATCCGGTGGATTGTTTTTCAAGAGGGTGACTCCCTGCTGTGCAGGGAGATGTCAGCAAAGCTGACAGAGGGTGCCGGACACGATTAGTGTCGCCCTGCAAGGGAGGGCGTTCCCTGAACGGGACGCCGAGGGCGGCGTCCCCTACAAACATAGATTATGATTTAAGAAAGGAAGTTTTATCATGAATAGTTTCTTCAAAAAGAGCTGGTCTGTGGCACTTGCAGCTGTTACTCTCGCTTCATCTGCTATGGGAAGCTCAATTTTCACCACCTCCGCTGTAAGCGTTAGTATCCAGCAGTATGCAGGTGAAACCAGCAGCGACAATTACAGCGCTTCTGCCGCAGCAGCAAGCTCCGACATAAACGTTGCCGATATCGGCGATTTTTCAGTACCTCTCCTTACAAGCAATAAGGTGGCTGCTGCCGATTACAATATTCCCAACCTCAATATCCCTGCAAAGTCAGTTCCCGAGACTGAGGGCATAAAGTTCGTAAAGGATATGCGCCTCGGCTGGAATCTCGGCAACACTATGGACGCTATCGACGATACAGGCTGGGTAGGCAGCGAAATGGGTATCGAGACCTGCTGGAACGGCGGCTACAAGACCTCCAAGAAGATGATAGACACCGTTAAGGCAGCAGGCTTCAGAACTGTTCGTATCCCTGTTTCATGGCACAACCACGTTGACAGCAACTACCAGATATCAAAGCAGTGGATGGACAGAGTTCAGGAGATAGTTGACTACGCCGTTGACAACGATATGTACGTTATCCTTAACGTTCACCACGATAACGACGCTAAGTATATGTACCCCGATACTGCTCATTATAACCAGTCCAAGAAGTACATGACCACTGTATGGTCACAGATAGCAGAGCGCTTCAAGGACTACGACAACAAGCTCATTTTCGAGACCATGAACGAGCCCCGTCTTATCGGTCATCAGAACGAGTGGTGGATAAATCCCTCCAACGCTGACTGTATCGACGCTATAAAGACTATCAACAAGCTCAATCAGGACGTTCTCGACACTATCCGTTCATCAGGCGGAAACAACGGTACAAGATACGTTTCAGTCCCGGGCTATGACTGCTCCGTTGACGGCGCTACAAATGAGAACTTCAAGATACCTACAGACAAGGTACAGAACAGACTTATCGTAGCTGTTCATGCATATCTGCCATACGGCTTCGCTCTCGCTGAGGAAAGCGACTCACAGAGCGTAAACAAGTTCAACATCAACACAGACACAGGCGAGATAAATCAGGCTTTCGACAAAGTATACCAGAAGTACACCTCAAAGGGTATCCCTGTTTACGTCGGTGAGTACGGCGCAAGAGAAAAGGGCAACAACGTTCAGGACAGAGTTGACTGCGCTGCTTACTTCACAGCTTATGCTTCATCAGTAGGCGTTACCTGCTGCTGGTGGGATGATATCAGCTTCATGCTCCTCGACAGATCAAACTGCACATGGAAGCGTCCCGAGATAGTTGCTGCTATCAACAAGTACGCAAGAGGAAACGCTGAGTCAACTATCGTTACTTCTGTTACTAACCCCAATGAGATAGTTACTACAACTACATCTGCTAATGTTTCCGAGAGCGACAAGATATACGGAACAGAAGCAGGCAACGGCATGGTATCATTCGGTACAAGCATCGGCGAAACTGCTTTCGTTGACGTTCAGTTCGCAGGCAATACAAACTTCATGAACGGCTGTCTGGGCTTCTCACCACAGCTCAACGGCAAGAGCTACTGGGTATCATACGTATGGGAGGCTAAGAAGTCAGGCATTATCACTCTCGATATGAACAATCCAAAGCAGGTAATGGACGTTTCCACTGAGCCTTCCGAGGCTGTTACAGACGCTGACGTCAAGAAGCAGCTCATCGAGAACATCAAGAAGGAAAAGTCCGCACTCTTACAGGCTTGGTACGCTTCCGACAAGTCAGGCAAGGAGATATCTCCTGCTGACACAGGTGCTACAAGCATAAAGGCATTTATCATTTCTTCAAACGGCACTCAGCAGACAACAACTACTACTACAACTACAACCACCTCTGAGACAACAACATCATCAACAACATCAACTACAACTTCCACTTCAACATCAACATCTACATCAACTACGACAACTGTAACTTCGACTGAGACTACAACAACTACTACTGTCAAGCCTGACGATAAGGCTGACAAGTACGGCGACGCAAACTGCGACGGCGAAATTGATATGTCAGACGTTGTTCTCATCATGCAGTATCTTGCAAATCCAAACAAGTACGGTCTCAACGGTTCTGACGAGAAGCACATCACAGAAAAGGGACTTCTCAACGGCGACGTTGACAAGTCAAGCGAGGGTATCACAGCAAATGACGCTCTCCGCATACAGGAGTACCTCCTCAAGAAGGTAGCTTCTCTTGATATCGCATAATGTTTTTTTCATAATATGCTCCAATAGGAAAACTCCGCTGTATTAACGGTATACAGCGGAGTTTTTCATGTCTGTTTATATTAAAGAGTATAGTTGCATATTGTATGCTGTTAAGGGACGCCCTCACTTGCAGGACCCCCTAATCGGGTCCGTCCCCTCTGTCGCATTGCGACATCTCCCCACCCCGTGGGGAGTCACCCTCTTTCAAAAACAGTCCACTGGACTGTTTTTTTAATTCACCCTTGCGGTGACTCCCTGTAGTACAGGGAGATGTCAGCGTAGCTGACAGAGGGTACTCGCTCCTGTTAGGAGCGCCTTCGATGCTTGGGCTTTGCCCAAACCCACCAGAGGCGCTGCCTCTGGACTCCGCCAAAGGAACACAGTCCCTTTGGAATCCCACTCATATGCTTTTGAAAATTATTACGTTTATCGGTTGTTTACTGTTTCGGGATACATATCATGCTGTGAAAGGCGCTCCCACGCCATTTTTTCCCATTTTGTACCGGGCTTGCCGTAGTTGCAGTATGGATCAATTGACAGTCCGCCGCGGGGCAGGAACTTTCCCCATACCTCGATGTACTTTGGCTCCATGAGCTTTATGAGGTCTTTCATGATGATGTTCACGCAGTCCTCGTGGAAGTCTCCGTGGTTGCGGAAACTGAAAAGATACAGCTTCAGGGATTTGCTCTCCACCATTTTTTCAGCAGGTACGTAGGAGATGTATATTGTTGCAAAGTCGGGCTGACCTGTGATAGGGCAGAGACTTGTGAACTCGGGACAATTGAACTTCACGAAGTAGTCGTTGTCGGGGTGCTTGTTGGGGAAGGTCTCCAGCACCGAGGGATCGTAATCGTAGGAATATTTTGTATGCTGATTGCCGAGAAGGGTGATATCGCCCTTTTCGTTGTCGGTTCTTCCACTCATATTTATTCTCCTTTCATGGCAGGATCGTCCATGCCGTTGGCTCTGAATGCGGCAATTCTGTCGCGGCAGGTTCCGCATGATCCGCAGGGCTTGTCGCCGCCCTCATAGCAGCTCCATGTGAGCTCATATGGAACGCTCAGTTTAAGTCCCTCGGCTACCACCTGAGCCTTGTTCATGCCAATAAAGGGAGCAACAACGCGGAGCTCCTCGCCGCTGCCGAGATAGATAGCGCGGTTGATAGCGTCATTGAAGTCGCTGCTGCAATCGGGGTAGGCGTTGCCTGCGGCGTCATCGCTGTGAGCGCCGTAGTATATCTCCGTGCAGCCGTTTGACAGGGCTATGCTTGCCGCAGAAGCAAGGAAAAGTCCGTTTCTGAACGGAACGTATGTGGAGACGGGCTTGCCGTCTGTCTTTTTCAGCTGTTCCGCATAGGACTCCTTGGGGATATCCTCTGTAGAGCCGCTGAGCAGTGAGCAGTCGCTGTCCGCAAAAATAAGGGCAAGGTCGAGCTCCTTGTGCTTAACGCCGTAGTGCTTGGCTATTTTACGCGCCGCTTCAAGTTCGCGGCTGTGCTTCTGTCCGTAGTAGAGGGAGAGGGCGAGAACTTCGTCAGCTCCGTATTTATTGACGGCGATACCGAGACAGGTGGTGCTGTCCACACCGCCGCTGAAAAGAACCAGTGCTTTCATGTGTTTCTCCTTAGTCGAATTTGATGAGATCTTTGAGCTCGGCATTTTTGCGGAACTCACCGAGATATGTGCCTGTGACGGTCTTTGCGTTGGCGTTTTTTATGCCGCGGGCTGTCATGCAGCTGTGGCTGCCGCGTATCATTACTCCCACATCGGGAGTTCCTGCGGCTTCGGAGATTATCTCCGCGATGTCCTTGCCGAGGCGCTCCTGCAATTGCAGGCGCTTTGCAGCCATATCGCAGATACGGGCTATCTTGCTGAGTCCGAGGACCTTTCCCCGTGGGATATAGGCAACGTTAACACTCATATCGTACATGAGTGCAAGGTGGTGTTCGCAGTAGCTGAATACGGTGATATCCTTCATGACCACGGCGCTGTCCATATCGGAGCTGGTGTCGGCTTCAAAGGTCTTGCCGAACATCTCGGCTATCTGATGATTTGTATAGGCAGTTCCCTCAAGGACTTCCTCAAGCATACGTGCGACACGGGCAGGAGTCTCTTTCAGCCCTTCGCGCTCGGGATCCTCGCCGATAGCCTTTATAAGTCCGAGAACGTGGTATTCTATCGCTTCTCTGTCCATTAAACGCCCCTCCTTGTGGGTTCCCAGATGAATTTGTGGAGCTGTAACTGCAAACGGACTCCGTTCATCTTGTGCTGCTCCATGAAGTCAACAATGTCCGCAGGCTCTATCTCGCCGAAAACTGGACTGATGAACACATGGCAGCGCTCGGTGAGCTTGTATGTGTCTATGAGCTCCGCAGCCTTTTCAAGGTCTGCGATACTGCCCGACACGAACTTGACTGTGTCGTGGCAGCCTAAAAGCCGGAAATTGTCTATGCACATGAACTCCTCCATGCCGCTGGACGGCAGCTTGTAGTCCATGGTGAATATGGGGCGGTACTCCGCCGAAGCAAGCCTTTCAAGGGATATACTGCCGTTGGTCTCTATCTCAACGCGGCAGCCATTCTTTATGAGAAGCTCCGCCAGTGCGCCGCATTCCTTTTGCAGCAGGGGCTCGCCGCCTGTAAGAGTTACATTGTGTACCTCGCTTTCGGCAACCCATGCAGCAAGCTCCTCGATAGTCTCGTACTCCGCAGGAGCGTTTTCGGTGTTAGCCCAGCAGGTGTCGCAGTATGAACAGCTTAGGTTGCAGCCGCGGAAACGAATGAACGCCGCAAGCTCGCCTGCGTGAGCGCCCTCGCCGTTTATGCTTATGAATTTTTCAACAACAGGCAGCATTACTTTTCCTCCTCATATATCGCGCAGTTTTCGGGTGTTTCGTATACGGTCACGCTCTTCACGGGAAGTCCCCTTTGAGTGAGGACTTCATAGAAATCACGGGCAAAATTTTCGGCTGTGGGACGGTAGCTTACCTCGATAAGTCGGAAATCCTCGTCCCTGAGAGCGGCAAGAGTAGCGGCTTTCAGCGAGCCTGTCTCATAGATGAGAGCGTGGTCGAAGCTGTCCGCAAGAGTGCGTACCTCGCGCTTCAAGTCGCCGAAATCTATTACCATGCCGCGCTTTTCCCCCTCGGCAATGAGAGCTTCCTCAGCCACACAGACCTCTATCTTCCAGCGGTGTCCGTGGATATTTGCGCACTTGCCCTTGTAGCCTGCAAGAAAATGCGCACTGTCGAACTCCGCTGACGTTTTTAGTATATACATTATCACACCTCATTTTCAGTGGTTAGTTATTTGTGATCAGCAGAAAGTGGAGGCGGTCGAGCTGTTTCAGCTCAAAAAAATATGCGCCTGCCCAATATTAAGCAGACGCACCTGTCCTCCAATTATGTGCAGTAGACCTGCACTTTTACACAGTATCCCTGTGTACACAGATGCCCTGGTTTTATTTAACGACAGGATGGCGCAAACGAACTGTCGGGTAGTTATATCAATACATATTATATCATCAAAAAAGCCGCCTGTCAAGCCGTTTTTATTGACAAACGGGGCGTTATGAGTTATAATTTTACTATGGCGTTATAGGGGAAGATATGTATAAAGAAGTTTTTCAATATACTGCTGAAAATAACCGATTTTTAATCGGACAGAAAGGAATAAAAACTATGAAGCTCCAACCAATTGTCGTATCACTGCTGGATACCGACCTGTACAAGTTCAACATGGATCAGGTCATCTTCCACAAGCACACAGACCTCTGCGGTCAGTACTACTTCAAGTGCCGCAACAAGGACGTTGTTTTCACTGCCGAAATGGTGCAGGAGATAAACGACCAGATCGACCACCTCTGCTCTCTCACATTCAAGAAAGAAGAGCTGGACTACCTCCGTTCCATACGCTTTATCAAGGACGACTACGTTGAGTTCCTGAGACTGTGGAGACCTATCCGCGACTACGTCACCGCTGAGCTCGACGGCAACGGTCAGCTTCAGATAGTTGTTGACGGACCGCTGTTCTCTGCAATGCAGTTCGAGATATATCTCCTTGAAATTGTCAACGAGGTCTACTTCCGCATGAAGTTCGATTACGAGAAGCTGAGAAAGTCCGCTGAGGAGCGCCTTGACGCAAAGATAAAGGCTCTCAGTGACGGTACATATACATTCAAGTTTGCGGAGTTCGGCTGCCGCAGACGACTTTCGCGCGAGTGGGAGGACGTTGTGGTGAAGCGCCTGTGCACCGAGACAGACAAGTGCGTGGGTACTTCCAATGTTTACCTTGCAATGAAGTACAATGTAACTCCTATCGGCACATACGCACATGAGTTCGTGCAGATGTATCAGGGTATTGACTCGATACCTCTTGCTTACACCAACCACTATGCAATGAATGACTGGTACAACGAGTATCAGGGCGATAACGGTACTGCGCTTACCGATACGTTGACTACAGACCTGTTCCTGCTGGATTTCAACCGTTCAATGGTCAATAACTATACGGGAGTCCGCCACGACAGCGGCGATCCCTATGCGTGGGGCGAGAAGATAATAGCTCATTACAAGAAGTACGGCGTTGATCCGAAGACAAAGCTCCTGCTGTTCAGCGACAGCCTTGACTTTGACCGCGCACAGAAGCTGTATGAGTACTTCTGCGACAAGACCAAGGTGTCCTTTGGCATAGGAACTTTCTGCTCCAATGATACAGAGGAGACAGCTCTCAATATCGTTATAAAGCTCCAGTACGTAAACGGACGTCCCGTTGCAAAGCTCTCTGACGATATCGGCAAGGCTATGTGCCGCGACGAGGATTATCTTGAATATCTCAAGCGCTCCGTGGAGTTCAGAATACAGAGAGAATCGAATAAATAAGAAAAAAGCCGTGCATATAACTGTGATACTCATATAGAAATTTATATTTATTTATCGGGGAAAACCTTTCTGAGGAAAGGTTCTTCCCCGAACCCCTTTCCAAAGACTTTTATCTGGTTTTTTCTCAGATAGGGCGCTCCTGCATTTTGTAGGACTGTTTTTATTTGCAAAGCGCCCTATCTGAGAAAAAACAAAACGAAAGTTTTAGGGAGAGAGTTTGAGAGAAGCCCCTTTTTCAAAAGGGGTTCTCTCAATAATAAGCATAAAACTTCTGTATAAGTATTACAGTTAGGCACGGCTTTTTAACTTGCCTGACAGTTATTTATCCAGCTGTTTCATAAGCTGGGGCAGGTCGCTGAACTGCTTCAGCTCGGGAACGGTTTGCCTGATAGTTCCGAAGCCGTAGGCGGAATGGATAAAATCAAGCCCTGCTTTCATAGTCGCATCGTAGTCACCCTGTATATCGCCTACGTACCAAGCCTTGTCAAGTCCGTTGCGCTTGGCAAGAAGAGCGATATTGTCGCCCTTTTCCTTTAAATTATTGCCGTAGCACTCAATATCCGCAAAGTATCTGTCGAAGCCGTAGTGCTCCAAAAATGCCTCGATATAGCCTTTCTGACAGTTGCTGACGATGTAGAGCCCGTAGCTCTCGCTGAGCTTTACCAGTGTTTTTTCAAGGTCGGGGTAGAGCTCGCCGCCATGGTCGCGCAGATAGTCGTTCTCATGGAGACAGCAGGCATCAAGAAGATCCATGCGCTTTTCCTTTGAGAAGCCCTTGAAAATGATATCAGCTATTTTGTCCATGGTAAGTCCCATGACTCCCATAACGTCTTCCTTTGTTATATCGGGCATATCTATCCCGAGCTCACGTATTTTTTCAGTCCATGAAGCGGCAACGTTCTCCGAGGAATCCCAGAGAGTACCGTCCATATCGAATATCAGTCCTTTTTTCATTTTCCCTCCGTCATTCTGCTGTATATTTCGTTGAGCTGTACTCTGTCGTGCTTTATCTCGTCAAGTATGGTTATCCTGCCCTTGCGGACAGTTCTTGCCTTCTCCCACATATCCGCGAACATATCCTCGGTTATGCCGTAGGACTTAGGATCAATGCTCAGTCCGTGCTTTTTGAAGAAGCTGATAAGCTTGTCGGGTTCCTGTCCCTGGAATATGCAGGCAGGGATACAGCCCATAGCGACTGCAAGTCCGTGGGTTATTTTTATCTCGGGGTAGTACTCCTCAATGGCGTGTGCGAAGAGGTGCTCGCTGCCGCTGCATGGGCGTGAGGAGCCTGCTATCTCCATAGCCAGACCGCCCATGACAAGAGCTCTTGACAGGATACGGATAAACACGCGGCTCTTCATGTCCTGTTCGTCGCAGTGATAGACAGAATCGTAGCTCATTCTGCTCAGTGCGTATGCGAAGTCGTCCACGGGAGCGTCCGTCTTTTTTGCGGAGAGCTTCCAGTCATACAGCGCCGTATGCTTTGCAATAGTGTCTCCTATGCCAGAAAGTGTCTGGTTCACGGGAGCGTTGATTATCATATTTGTATCCACAATGATAGCTGTGGGTATTTTGCATTCAATGGTCTTACGTGCCATGCCCTCGGTCTCAAGAACTGCAAAGGGCGAAGCAAGGGAGTCGTTGCTGAGAGAGGTGGGCATACAAATGTAGACCGCCTTGCTGATATGTGCGGCATATTTTGCGGTATCGAGAACTCTGCCGCCGCCAATGCCGATTATGACCTTTATGTCCTCAACACAGACCTTTTTGGCTATGCGAACAGCTTCGTCGAAGCTTGCACGCTCCATGGCGATTATCTCTGCGCCGCCGAAGTCACGGCTGATATCGGTTATTTTCTCCTTGTAGATGTCGATAAGGAACTGCTCCGAGACCACAACGGTCTTCTGACCGATTATCTCGGGGATATAGCGCTTTATTATCTCGTCGGAATGAAAAAAGGCGTCCTCCTCAACTGCAAGGCAGATAGGGAGATTGAATCTTGTATGCTGGTTCATGGTAAGACCTCCGCTCTTTATTAGATTATATAATTATTATATCACAGTATTATTAATAATTCAAGCATCTGTGCATTTCTAAGAGCTAAGTTTGACATAATTATATTGTTAAAACAGCACAAAAATGAGTAGAAATAATTCAAAACTGCACAGCAAAAAGCTTGACTTGATTTATTAACAATGATATAATTACTTTAGATAATTATGCGTACTTGATGTACGGAATTGGAGGAATACTATGAAAGCAAAAAGACTGATAAGCGGGCTGACCTCTCTGGCGCTTTCACTTTCGGCTTTTGCAGGACTGGGCAATCTAAGCGCAGTCAAGCCTGTTGAGGCACAGGCTGCTCAGGCAAACTGGAAGTTCGATTTCGGCGGCAGCGGTGCGGCAGGCGGCTACACGGGAGTTTCTGCCACAGACGGCTATAATTCAGGCAGAGGCTACGGATTCGCACAGACATGGAACGTGTCCAATGTTTCCGCAGGAGGCAGCGGTGTTACAGCGGACGCGGTAAAGTTCAACGACTACGGTACAGGCAATACCTTCAACGTTGACCTGCCAAAGGGACTCTATGAAGTCAAGGTCACTATCGGAAATGCTCCGAGAACCACTATCAAGCTTGAGGGCATGGTTCAGATGATGAACCTGACGGGCAGAGGAGCTACCGAGACAGTAAAGCTCCCTGTTACCGACGGACAGCTGAATATTCAGGCTGTAGAGGGCATGAGCAAGCGTGAGCAGTCCATTTCCGCAGTGGAGATAACACAGATAAACACTACGGGAACTATGCCGCCTATGGTATGGATATGCGGCGACTCTACCGTTGCTAATTATTATAACTGCGCGGATACTTCACAGCACGGCTGGGGACAGTTCTTCAACGGCAGAGTTTTCGGCAGCGGCTATGAGGTCCGCAACATGGCTACCAGCGGACAATACGCCAAGGGCTTCGTTGACGCAGGGCAATTCGCGCCTATTGAGAAATACGGAAAGTCGGGAGACTATTACATAATCTCCATTGGTATCAACGATTCAAACTACTCCAACGAGACGGAGTACTACAATACAGTCACCGATATGGTAAAGCGTGCCAAGGCTAAGGGAATGGAAGTCATTCTCGTTAAGCAGCAGGGCAGACGCGGTGACTTGCAGCGCAATCCAAAGCTCACAGGACGCTGGTACGGCGGCTCTCTTGACAAGATAGGCAGCGAGCAGAACGTCAGAGTAGTCGACCTGTTCACAAAGTGGCAGAACTTCGGTCTGTCTGTGGGCTACGACGGTATGGCTTCATACTATGCTATACAGGCTAACGGCAGCAACGACGACCTCCACCAGAGCAAGAAGGGCGCTCAGAAGATTGCCGAAATAATGGCTGAGGAGGTAGGTGCTCCTGCAAGAGAGCCTATCCACCCCAAGTCGGAAGTAAGCTATATGTTCAAGAACGTCAACAGCGGACTCTATATGGAGACCTCTGCTACAAACGTTCAGCAGGGAAGTGCAGACGGCTCAAAGCCCCAGAATACATGGAAGTGCGTTCAGGCTACAGGCGATTATTTCTACATAAAGCCTGCAAATACCGACCTTTATCTCTATGTTGACAACGGCAGCCGCGACAACGGTGCGAATATAGTTGTTGCAGACAAGAACGGCTACAGCGACCAGTTCTTCAAGTTTGCGGATAACGGTGACGGCACAGTGACTATCCTCACAAGAGCTTCCCGTGACGCTTCTGCGGTAGAGGTTGGCAGCGCTGCAACAAATAACGGCGCCAATGTACAGCAGTGGGAGGTAAACGGTCATGCCTGCCAGAAGTGGGAGATGATAGAGGTAGACGATATCATCGTTACAACTCCCACAACTACTACAACAAGCGAGACTACGACCACCACAACAACGACAGTTGTCACCACGACTGAAACAACAACTACTTCTGTTCAGATACTTGTGAACTACGGCGACGCTAACTGCGACGGCAGTGTTGATATGTCGGATATAGTTCTCATAATGCAGGCTCTTGCAAATCCGAACAAGTATGCTTACAACGGAACAGACAGCCACGCTATCACAGAGCAGGGCATGGCAAATGCGGACGTTACAGGAAACAGCGACGGTATGACAGTTCAGGACGCTCTTTACATACAGGAGTATCTCCTCGGTCTCCATGACCTGCCCACACCTGTTTCGGTTGTAGTTACTCAGCCTACAACTGCTCCTCAGACTACTACGACTACAGAGACTACAACAACGACCACCACAACTACAACAGCTCCTGTTGTGCTCAAATACTATGCCGCTGACCAGACATGGAACGACGGCGTTATCGAGACTACAAACTCGGGTTATACCTACGACAAGGGCTATGTAAATCTGGGCAACAACACCGACAGCAACATCACCTTTACAGTTGACGTTCCTGCCGAGGGCAACTACATGACACATATCCGCTTCGCTAACGGCTCGACCAACGACCGTAAGATGAAGATATTCGTGAACAACAATTTCGATTCATGCTGGATGCAGTCATTCCCGGGCTCAGGCTCATGGACTGACTGGAAGGAGTTCGGAATAGTTCTTCCTCTCAAGGCAGGCAAAAACACTATCGTAATGCAGTCGGCAATGTCCGAGGGAGCTCCTAACCTTGAATATATCGAGCTCAGCGCTACCGATGAACCATATGCAGAGATATACGATCCCTCACAGGAGCAGCAGAACACAGGCAGCGGTCAGCATACTCTCTACATCGCAGGCGACTCAACTGTACAGAGCTACCGCGAGTCATACGCTCCTCAGCAGGGCTGGGGCTACTATATGCAGAGCTACTTCAACAGCGACATCACTGTTGCTAATCACTCTATTGCAGGAAGAAGCTCCAAGAAGTTCTACGACGAGGGCAGATGGCAGACCATTGCTGACAGCCTCAAGAGCGGCGACTTCGTAATGATACAGTTCGCTATCAACGACGCAGGCGCTTCAAATGCGGACAGATACGCACCTACCTGCGGCAACGTTGACAATCCGTCATCGGGCTCATACGAATGGTACATGACTCAGTTCATCAAGTCCGCAAAGGACAAGGGAGCAACTCCCATACTTGTAACAACAACTATCGGCATGAAGGCTTACTCAAACGGCAGATTCGCAAACAGCTATACCAATTACAATACTGCCTGCTATAATCTTGCCAAGAAGTACAGCATTCCGTGTATCGACCTCAATACTCTTATGGTGAACCACTATAACTCAGTAGGCTACGACACAGCCAAGAGCTATCACCTTATGGGAGCTGTTGCAGGCTCTACCGACGGTACTCACTTCTGTGAAAAGGGCGCGAATATCGTTGCAGGACTTGTTGCAGTAGAGATAAAGAAGCAGAATATCAGCGGTTTAGCTTCTTATTTGAAGTAATTAGTATAAGCTGGAATTAAAAAAATTCCGATCGTAGGGGCGAGTTCCGCTCGCCCCTGCATGGCAATAATGTTATTTGATCATAAACACTGATAGGAATGATAAATATGCAGAACGATAAAAAAGACATAAACGCAATACTGGCTTCGCTTGATCCGAAATTAAGGGATAAGTTAGAGCTCCCGCAGCAGGAGAAAGGGGCTGATATACAGCCTGTGGAGCAGGCAGCTCCCGAAATTATCCCTGAACCTGTTGAGGAAACTCCGGAAACAAAGCTTGACAATGCGATTGCTTCTCTTGATCCGCGGCTGAAAAGCGCAATAAACGGCGAGGAGAACGAGACTCCCAAGGACAGTCTGACAGAAGCGCAGGATAAGGCTGCGGCGATACTATCCTTTGAGGGCGGAAAAAAAGAGGGCGTAAAGCACAGAAACGGTGCGGCATATCTGGCGCTGGAGCTTATTATACTGGAGATAATCGCCTTTATCCTGTTCTTTGCGACGTTCAGGTCTGAGGACTGGGGCGGTTTAGGTCTTATTGCTCTGCTCATGCCTGCTATCGTGGGTATACTCATGAGAATGTTCAAAGACCAGCTTTCGTTTAAGGAAGCGGTTATGAAATGCAAGCCGCATATCGGCTTATCATGTTTCTTTTTAGTGTGTGTAATGCTTTCTGCATGACAAAAAGGCTTCACCTTTCAGGTGAAGCCTTTTTCAGTGAATAGTAAGCAGTGAGTAGTGTACGGACGAAGTTTCGCCGCTTAAAAATCAAAATAAAAGGGCGGATAATATCCGCCCTGCGAGGAACGCCGAGGGCGGCGTTCCCTATGATTTATTGCTTATTCAATAGTAACCTTCTTCATTACCTGTGGAGTTGTTGGCTTGTCGTTGTAGTCTGTAGCGCACTCTGCTATCTCGTCAACGACGTCCATGCCCTCTACTACCTTGCCGAATGCGGCGTAGTTGCCGTCAAGGTGAGGAGCGTCCTCGTGCATGATGAAGAACTGTGAGCCTGCTGAATCGGGCATCATTGAACGTGCCATTGAAAGTACTCCTCTTGTGTGCTTGAGGTCGTTCTTTACGCCGTTAGCTGCGAATTCGCCCTTGATGTGCCAGCCCGGACCGCCTGTGCCTGTGCCGTTGGGGCAGCCGCCCTGTATCATGAAGCCGGGGATAACTCTGTGGAATGTGAGTCCGTCATAAAAGCCCTGCTTTACAAGCTTTTCAAAGTTTTCGCAGGAGATAGGAGCGATATCGTGATAAAGCTCTATCTTGATCTTTTTGCCGTTTTCCATTTCGATGATTACCATAATTATTTCTCCTTTTTATTCATTCCGCACGGAGCGGAGAAGATACTTTCCTGTGTTTTATCAGTCCATTGGGATAGTGAAGCCCTCATCGTTCAAAGAGACATAGGGTATCTCCTCATAGGGAGCTTCGTATATTGAAGTTGTTCTTTCTTCAAACTGCTGATTGTATTCGTCAAGCATAGACAGGGTAGTAGTTGGGATATCGGCTTCCTCGGGAGTAGTCACGGGGATAGTCTCAACTACCTCGCCCAGCATATTTGTTACGGTGACGTATTCGCGCTGAGTAGTTTCCTCAATGAGCTGGGGCGGATCTGTCGGATTTTGCGGTACAGGTGCATCGGTTATCAGATGATAAGAGGGAGCCTGAGTTGTATTCTTCTGACGGCGGCTTTCGTTCTTGTCGGCAATGTCCCTTGCACAGGACTTACCAGCCATAGCGATAAGTATTGCCGCTATCAGTGCTATGGCAAAGCCAACTATTTTACTTGCGTTCATATTTTATCCTTTCACGGCGTGAGCCAAAGTCGATTTTCTCTATTATACCCCAATTTGCGTTTGTTGTCAAGCTTGCAGGGAACGGCTTACGGCTGTTTATTCCAGCAGTCCCTGTATGCCCTTTTCCTTGAACTGCTTCTTGTAGTATACCAGTTCCTCCTGTATGATATCGTCGATGACGCGCATACCGAGGAGCTCCACAGGCGCCTTGTCGTCGGTGAGTATCTTTCCTCCCGAAGTATATGGGACAAGCTCCGCCTGAACCGTATTCATCATAGCTTTGAGGGGCTCGTTTGTGAGCTTTTCCGTGTTTCTGCGGAGAAGTGCAAGCATATCTGCATTATTTGAGGCAAAAAGCTCGCGGTTGGTGCAGTTTTCAACGTCAACAGTGTGGACTTCCGAAAATACCGAGGCTATTGTATCCGCAAGGCGATTGTTGATACCGTCGGCGCTGTCGGAGCGCATATTCATATTTACTACCATGACGCCGTTGTCGGTGAGGTGGTCTTTCACAAGGGTGAAGAACTCAACCGAGGACATCTGAAATGGGATAGTGATGTCCTGATAGGCGTCAACCATTATGACGTCGTATTTTTTGTCGCAGGCGGCGAGAAAGGCTCTGCCGTCGTAGGTAGTGACCTTTATATCCTCGGGGAGCTCGAAATACTCATGGGCAAGGTCGGTTATCCTGTCGTCTATCTCAACGCCCTCGGCAGTTACATCGCTGAAGTATGCGGTGCACTGCTTGGCGTAGGTTCCTGTGCCCATTCCGAGTACAAGAATATCCGCAGAATCGGGCTTTTCCGTCATAAGGGGAGCCGCCATTGCGTAGTCGTAGTACATACCCGAAAGCTCTCCCGATTTTACATAAACGGACTGGACTCCGAAGAGAACGTTGGTGGAGAGGTAAACGTTTGAGTCGTCCTCGCTGACCTGCAAGTAGTTGTATACGGACTCGCCCTCATAGGTGAGACCTTTTTCCCAGAATGCAAAGCCCATAGACGGCGAAGCAAAACAGCATACCACGAAAAGCACAGAAGCAACAGCGGTCTTTACTGCGCCTGTTTTGCTGCTGATAAAGTAGACAAGTCCGATAAGGAGCATTATGCCTGCAAAGATAAGGAATGTCACGGCAGTTCCAACCGCAGGGATAGATATAAATGTAGGGACGAATGTGCCGATTATAGAGCCGATAGTGTTGAACGCTCCGAGAGTACCCACGGTACTGCCGCTGTCGTCAAGGGAGTCTACGGTGTACTTTACAAGTGACGGTGTGACAGTTCCAAGGAGAAAAAGGGGATACACAAATACGGTCATGCAGGTGATGAATGCCGCCCATATGAGGAAGTTCGTATTGACGGTGATGACCAGAAGTCCTGCTATGCCTGCGATAGCGAGCTTGCCGATGAAAGGCACGGCGGCTATCCAAACCGAGGCTATGAGTATGCGCCCGTAGAGCTTATCGGGATCGGGATTTTTGTCGGCGCTTTTGCCGCCGTAGATGTTTCCCAGAGCCATTGCTATCATGATAGTTCCGATGATGATAGTCCAGACTATCTGCGAGGAGCTGAAATAGGGCGCCAATAGTCTGCTTGCGCCCAGCTCTACCGCCATGACGGACATACCTGCAAAAAACTCGGTCATATAGAGGTACCATTTGTTTTTCAGTATCTTTGGCAGGGGCTTTTTCACTGGTGTGGGAGTGGTTTTCTTCTTCATATATTTCTCCTTATTTGTAAGAACTAAGAACTCAGATCTAAGAACTAAGAAAGAAACTGTTTTTGATAATGCAGGTGATAGTATTACCTGCAATCTTAGTTCTAAGTTCTTAGC
>NZ_FPIP01000006.1:28631-195419 GCF_900119075.1 Ruminococcus flavefaciens | reverse complement strand
ACATAAGCAAAGCGTTGTGCTATAATTGCCCGATTGCAGGGAGCAAATCTCTGATTTGCGTATCTGCAAGGGCTTTTAATACTTATAATAAATGCACTGCATTTATTATAGCACATTTGTTGATACTTGAAAAGACCTGATGTGAAATTTTTTCATTTTTTATTTACATTTGCAAGAATGCTGTAAGAATGTCAATAAATTGTAAGGAAATGAAACCCGATATTAAAAAAATATACTTCAAATCGTCTTTAAAATGGCATTTTTCTGTTGTTGTAAACTGCCCGTTCAGGAGCTATAATAAAAGCATAGAAAAGAGCTGCGGAAGTCACCGCAGAACTTATAGACAAAACCGCACAAAACCCGCCTGACGGCTTTGCACTGAATCTGCTTGCATATTTTCCGCCATCTCGCACAGAAATATCTTGACATACGACAGTATGCCTGCGACATTTCTATACGATCTGGCGAAAAATCTGACTGCGCATCTTCAGCACAAGTTCTGTGTGGTATTGCCTAAAAAAAATAAAGTCCCTCGGGACATCAGGGAGGTTTATCTATGAATACCAAGCTAACAAGATACGCAGCAATGGCTGCTGCCTGTACAGTAATAATGAGCGCTTTTTGCAGCTGCGGCGATGGAACAACAAGCAATTACAATGGCGGTACTTACAAAAAGGACGAGCACAGGAACAATAACTCTATAGTTCATGAGGATATAAATGAAGCTACGGTTTGCGCTCCCGAATACGACTGCGACGGCGGATATTATGAGCGTCCGACTCAGGCTTCACGCAATGAAAGCTACAAGGAATACATCGAAACAGGCTTCAAGGATCCAAAAGCCGAGCCTCTCTCAACATTCTCGGCTGACGTTGACACTGCTTCTTATTCAAATATACGCAGACTTCTTGAGGACGGCACTATAGTCCCCGAGGACGCTGTCCGTGCAGAGGAATTCATCAACTACTTCGATTATGACTATCCCGATCCCGAGGAAGGACGAGTTTTCGGCGATTACGTTGAGCTTGCAGACTGTCCGTGGAACCCTGCAAACAAGCTCATGATGATAGGCATACAGGGCAAGCGTATGCCAGAAAAGGAGACTCCGCCCTCAAATATCGTTTTCCTTATAGATTCTTCGGGCTCTATGGCTTCATACGACAAGCTTCCTCTGGTGCAGACAGCCTTCTCAATGCTGGCTGAAAAGCTCACGGAAAAGGACCGTATATCTATCGTTACATATGCAGGACACTCCGATACTATCCTTGAAGGCGCAAGCGGCAAGGATAAGGACGAGATACTAAACGCTCTCTACTCCATTACAGCTTCCGGCGGCACAAACGGCGAGGGCGGCATACAGCAGGCTTATAAACTGGCTGAAAGATACTTCATCGAGGGCGGAAACAACCGCGTTATCCTCGCTACAGACGGCGACCTCAACATCGGCGCAAGCTCCGAGAGCGAGCTGGTAAAGCTCATCGAGTCCAAGAGAGACAAGGGCGTTTACCTCTCAGTTTTAGGCTTCGGCACAGGCAACTACAAGGACGACAAGCTGGAGGCTATCGCCGATAACGGCAACGGAAACTACAGCTATATCGACTCCGTCGACGAGGCTCACCGCGTTCTCGTTCAGGAAATGGCAGGCACTCTCTACACTATCGCCAAGGACGTCAAAATACAGGTGGAGTTCAATCCCTCGCAGATAAAGAGCTACAGACTTATCGGCTATGATAA
Source organism: Ruminococcus flavefaciens (assembly GCF_900119075.1). GTDB lineage: Bacteria > Bacillota > Clostridia > Oscillospirales > Ruminococcaceae > Ruminococcus > Ruminococcus flavefaciens_Q. The sequence continues at coordinate 193,685 of NZ_FPIP01000006.1, read as the reverse complement.
CAGACTCATGAACGCAGAGGACTTCTACGACGAGACCAAGGACGCAGGCGAAGTGGGCGCAGGTCACAGCGTTACAGCTCTCTATGAGGTCGAGCTTGCACAGACAGGCGATACATACCGCGGCGTTCAGCTGGAATTCAGCTCAGAGCACACAGCAGAGCCTCCCGTTGACAACGGCAGAAGCGAGCTCTGCAAGCTCTCAGTTACCTACAAGCCCGTCGGTGAGGACGGAGACATCTACGAATCTCAGCTGTTCGGAATGGAGAAATACAACTCCGAGCCTTCCGAGTCCATAAAACTGGCTTCAGCAGCAGCCGAGTTCGCAATGCTTCTCAGAAATTCAGAGTTCAAGGGCAGCTCAAGCTACGACTACGTTGCAAGAACTGCAACATCTCTGGCATTCGACGAAAAGACCGAGGAGCTCATCTCTCTGGCAAAACTCGCAGAGAGACTCTATAACTAAGGTAGTACAGAAGAAAGGCAGAAAAATGTGATACATATGCAGCGGTCCCCTACTCGCATGGGGGACTTCTGCATAAGCAGCTATAGTTAAATGATAAATTTTTATATTTCCTATTGACAAGTCGCCTTATCAGTGATATAATAATAAAGCTGAATAATTCAGTAAACATATTGGGGTGTCGCCAAGTGGTAAGGCAGCGGACTCTGACTCCGTTATTTCGAGGGTTCAAATCCTTCCACCCCAACTCAAAAAACTCCGATGCAAACGCACCGGAGTTTATTTTTACAGTTTTCCCAACTCCGCAGCCGCGGAGCTTTTTTATTTTTCTATTCAAAAGTAAATTTTTTGTGGAGCTCTTGTATTTTTGCTCCTCTTATGGTATAATATACATATAATAATTGCAGATTCTGAAAACTTTTTGATATATTCTTAAAAACATATACTGCCTGTTTTGCACAATAAAGGGGGCATATCTGAAATATGAACAGTATTATTGAACTGCTGAAGGAATATCAGCTTAATATAATGTTCGCACTGAGCCTGATATGCGGTATGCTGGCTTTTTTTGTCTTTATAACAAAGGCCATAATACCCGGGCGAAAGTACATAATCCTCTCTCTTGAGCTCTGTGCGATGTTCCTGCTGATATCAGAGCGAATGTCCTATCATTACCGCGGCGACACCCGACAGATAGGATACTACATGGTCAGGATAAGCAATTTTCTCGTATTTGGGCTTATTCTCGGCATTATTTTTACCTTTACATTGTATCTCATAAACGTTTATATCAATGAGGGCGGTATGGAAAAGCCGCCTGTGCGTCTGAAGCTATCCTGCATAATGTGCGCTCTGGGACTTGTGATGCTTATTATCTCGCAGTTTACAGGCTTTTACTACACCTTTGACGAGCAGAACTGCTACCAGCGCTCAGCAGGCTTTCCGATATGCTATATCATACCGCTGATAATACTTGTCCTTGATATGTCGGTAATTATACAGCATTACAAGCGTATCAGCAAGCATATGCGCATACCGATACTGCTTTTCTCTATTGTTCCGCTTATATCTTCGATAATACAGCTTTTCACATACGGCGTTTCCCTTACGAGCATGACTCTTGTGGGACTTGTCGTACTGCTCTATGTATTCGCGCTTCTTGATATGAACTATATGATAGAACGCGCCAACAAGCACGAAATAGAGGTAGTCCGTGAAGAGCAGAAGAATATGCACCTGCTGTTCGAGCAGACGGCTACTGCTCTTGCAAACGCCATAGACGCCAAGGATAAGTACACTCACGGTCACTCGCGCCGAGTTGCAAAGTACTCCGTAAAAGTTGCAAGAAGCGCAGGCAAGAACGAAAAGGAATGTGAGGAGATATACTTCGCCGCACTGCTCCACGATGTTGGAAAGATCGGCATAAAGGACAGTATCATCAACAAGGAGGGCAAGCTCACCGATGAGGAATACGGAGCTATCAAGACTCACCCCGTCATCGGAATGCAGATACTTTCCAGTATCAGCCAGTCTCCCTATCTCAGCATAGGCGCTCACTATCACCACGAGCGCTATGACGGTCACGGCTACCCCGCAGGACTAAAGGGCGAGGATATCCCCGATATCGCCCGTATAATCGCTGTTGCCGACGCCTACGACGCTATGACCTCTAAGAGAAGCTACCGTGATCCTATCCCTCAGCAGATAGTCCGCGAGGAGTTCGTAAAGGGCTTGGGCACTCAGTTTGATCCCAATTACGGAAGAATAATGCTCCACCTCATCGACCTTGATTCCGAGTACATAATGAGGGAGAGCGAGGACGCCTCCGAGGGCGAGGCTATAGGAACCCTGCTCTGCGGACCGTACCGCACTACGCGCTCTGACGGTATACTGCTTAATAACGGCATAGTGCATATACATCTGACCAGCTATATGTCCAACGAGCGAAGCGAGGAAAATATCCCGAGCTTTGTGCTTTTCGATTCGCTGGACGGAAGAATGCACGACAGCGAGCGCAAGCAGAGAGACCTGCTGTACTACGAATACGCCACTATCCACGCCGACGGCGTCGTCGAGCAGAAGGGCACCCGAAACGCTCAAGTCAGGACAAACGAGACTGCAGGAGCTTCTGCCGAAACAAAGGCTATGCTCCGCGGCGAAAAGATAGAATTCGATATCGAGGCTATGCGCTGTAAGGACCATGTGCTCATCAGGCTTATGAACTGCTACCGATTCCACGAGATAATACTTGCTCTGCCCGACAGCACAAGGTTCTGCTATCTGGCGCTTACGGGCAAGAACTGCATAATCGAGGACGTTGACGTAGCTAAGACAGGCGAGAAGATAAGCGAGAGCTATATTCCCCGTATCGCAGAGGAGATAACCTACATAAACCTTCCGCAGGGCGATATCCCCAATGTTCAGGTGGACGGCTGGCGCTCGGATTGTTCCGAGGGCTTCGAGATAACCAACGGAACACGTATCTCATTCCATACAATGAGCCTGCCTACCGCAAGACTGGTATGGCACTGTCCGTTCATTGTTATCTATACCTCCGAGGACGGACAGGTAAACGGCAAAAATTACCGCGAGCTCACAGTTGTTCGTCTTGACGGCGAAGGCTGGGAGGAGGACGACCGCGCCGAGAACAGAGTTCACGTCAACAAGCTGGACGATTTCACAGACTGGAACAGCTTCAAGGAGAAAAACAAGGCAGGTCAGGACTGCGAACTGCTTATTAAGATAAAAAGCGGACAGATAGGTATATCCACGGAATACTGCGGTTTGTCCATACACTCGATAACAACGGTGACCGACGACATCCCGAAGCTGTATGCAGCTCTTACGGGAGACCAGTGCGCTATTACGAATATAAGGATAAGCCGTTAGCCAATTGGCGGATAATATTCCGAAATAACACTTTCGATTCAAGGAAATCACTCATGAAACAAATCAAGAATTTACTGCTGCTTCTGGTATGCATTGCGGCGTATATCGCCCTTTGCATAGTAAACTATCCGCAGGCTGAATCCCTCGGAGCGCTGCTTGTGCTCATGGCTCTGTTTTTTCCGACGCTCCCCGTTACGGCTTCAGCGGAGCTCCTTTACCTTGCAGCAGGGCGCAGAAAATGGGCAGAGATAACAGGCTTTGTCCTCGATATACTGGGAACTGTGCTTATGTCCGCCTATTGGTTCTTAATGGTCATAGGCGGCGGTGATAAGAACAAGTCGGCGGCACTGGCTGTTATCCTGATAAATGCCGCAGTTACGGCTTTTCTCGGACTAAAGCTGAAATTTCAGAAGGAATAAAAACAGCACCCCGAAGTATATCCGCGATACTCATATAGAAGTTTTATAATTGATTATTGAGAGAACCCCTTTTGAAAAAGGGGCTTCTCTCAAACTCTCTCCCTAAAACTTTCGTTTTGTTTTTTCGCAGATAGGGCGCACCTGCATTTTGCAGGTTTTTTTATTTATGGAGCGCCCTATCTGTGAAAAAACCAGATAAAAGTCTTTGGAAAGGGGTATGGGGGAGAACCTTTCCTCAGAAAGGTTTCCCCCATAATTAACTATAAATTTCTATATAAGTGCCACGGTTATACTTCGGGGCGTTTTTTCGGGCTGTCGGGGACGCCAGCCCCTACAAGCCACAATTTATATTTGCAACACAAGTCTCGGGACGCCGAGGCGGCGTCCCCTACAGTTATATAGTCTTTAGCTGCTTCAACAGCTCGAATATGAGCTCCTTTTTGGCAAGTCCCTCGGAAAATGCCGTGGCACCGCCGCAGGCTGTTCCCAGCTTCAATGCGTAGTCGAGGTCGTTCTCCGCAGAGCCTGCCACGAAGCCTGCCAGCATGGAATCGCCTGCTCCCACGGAGTTCTTTACCGTACCCATGCAGACTCCGCATTTGATGAGCCTGCCGTTCTCGCAAAGGAGTATAGCTCCGCTGCCAGCCATGGATACCAGAACATTGCGAGCTCCCATAGCCTGCAATTTTACGGCGTATTCAACAACTCCGTCATAGGTGGAGATGTTAACGCCGAATATCTCTCCCAGCTCATGGTCGTTGGGCTTGATGAGGAAAGGCTTGTATTTCAGCACGTTCACAAGGAGCTCTCCCGATGCGTCCACAACAGTGCGGATATCGCGGTCTGAAAGCATTTCCAGTATGCGCTCATACACGTTGGAGGGCAGACTGTTCGGGATACTTCCTGCAAGTATAAGCGTGTCACCGTCCTTGAGTCTGTCCAGCTTCTTGAAAAGCTGTGAAAGAGCTTCGTCGTCTATGTGGGGACCTTGTCCGTTGAGCTCGGTCTCCTCCTCAGCTCTTATCTTCACGTTGATTCGGGAAGTGCCTTCTTTCAGCCTTACGAAGTCCGCGTCGATGCCCATAGCTTCGACACCTCGCTCAATAGCCTCGCCCGTAAAGCCTGCCGTGAAGCCCAGCGCCTTTGAGCGTATGCCCAGCTCCGCAAGCACAGCGGAAACATTTATGCCCTTGCCGCCGTAGTATATCTGCTCGGAAGCGGCGCGGTTGACACTGCCCAGAGCTATTTTCTCCGTCTTAACTACATAGTCTATAGCAGGATTGAACGTAACTGTATAAATCATGTTTTTTGCTCCCTTATATTGAGATATAGCAAAAGAAAAAGCGTTTACCTTTGGTAAACGCTTCCCTTGGTGCGAGTAATGGGACTTGAACCCATACGTCTCTCGACACACGCCCCTCAAACGTGCCTGTCTGCCTATTCCAGCACACTCGCATTGCAGTATTTCGTGACTGCTTTAATATTATACCAGAAAAAAAAATGCTTGTCAAGCCTTTTTTCAAAAAAATTTCAGAAATTTTTAGTTAACATAAAAAATAATATTCTGCAGTATTGACTTTTACACGGCTTTAGTGTATAATATTATCTGTTGGTGCTGATGTGGCACAGTCGGTAGCGCAACGCCTTGGTAAGGCGTAGGTCGTCGGTTCAAGTCCGATCATCAGCTCCAGCGGGGAGCCCCCGCAGGCAAGTTCGCGTCTCAGTATAATTGGGACGCGAATTTTTTTCCGCGCATGAAGTAGTATCAATATTGTAACACATACACAAACGCGGTTCAGGAAACTGAATCGCGTTTTATTTTTTCAAGTCGTTGACAAATCAGATAAAAATGCTATAATATCTATATACACTATAACTAAGGGAGGCTCTTTATGATAAAGAGGATTATTGCTACATTACTTTCAGTCACTATGGTTTTCGGCACTTCTCTGTGTGCCAATGCCGCAGAGGCTAATTCAGACGAAGCCGCAGCTCACACCACTATCAAGCTTGGCGACGCAGACGGCGACGGCGCAATAAACGCCGTAGACGCTTCAATTGCGCTGTCAAACTACGCAAGATACGCAACATCAAAGGACAAGCCCACTGAATACGAGCTTGCAACACAGGACGTAAACAAAGACGGAGCTGTAAATGCTGTTGACGCTTCGACTATACTGAGCTATTATGCGTACACATCTGTGGGAGGAAAGCTCAGTTTCCCTGAGTACTTAAAGAATCCGAATGCCGATCCAAAGGCAACTACAACTACCACAACTGTTACAACAACTGCTAAGACTACGACCACTACAGCGAAGCCTGTTTCTACAACAACTACTACAAAGGTAACAACTACCACAGTCAAGCCAGTTTCTGCAACAACTACTACAAAGGTAACAACTACCACAGCTAAGCCTGTTTCCACAACAACTACTACAAAGGTAACAACTACTACAGCTAAGCCAACATCAACTACTGCAACTACCACAAAGGTTACAACAACCACTACTCGTCCTTCAGATGTTCCGGAAGTAACACCTGTATGATCGCACTATAGGCAGTCCAAACAAGCATATTCGCGTCCCGACAACAACGGGACGCGTTTTTTTACCTTAATCATTGCTATTTGAGCGATTATGTGATACAATATCTTTATATGAAATTCATATAATTCATATGTATAAGGAGAATGAGATGGAATACAAATACAAAGCTTTTATAAGTTATCGTCATATCGAGCCTGATATGCAGGCGGCTGAAAAACTGCAAAAGCTCCTCGAAGCCTACAAGCCCCCAAAGTCACTGGGCGTAAAAAAGGAAAACTGGCGTATCTTCCGCGATGTTTCGGAGCTCCAGTCAAGCAGCGACCTCAGCGAGATAATCAAGAACGCTATCGAGTCCTCGGAATACCTCATAGTTATCTGCTCGCCCCAGTACACCGAGTCCAAGTGGTGCTTACAGGAGCTCACCCGTTTCCGCGAGCTCCACGACAACAAGAACACCAACATCATCACCCTGCTGGTAAACGGCGATCCCCGTGAGTCCTTCCCCGAGGAGCTGACCTACGCCGAGGTCACCACCACCAATGAAAAGGGCGAGGAAGTCACGGTAAAGGTAGACGTCGAGCCACTTGCCGCCAATATCGTTGCGGACAATATCAAGGACTCCATGAAGAAGCTGAACACCGAGTATCTCCGCATCGCCGCTCCCCTGCTGGGCTGCGATTTCAACGACCTGTACCAGCGTGAGAAGCGCCGCGAGGCTGCAAAAAGAAGACGTATCTTCGGCGGTGTTTCGGGTATACTCTCACTTATTTCCATCATCAGCGTTGCTTCGGCAGTCACCATTAACGGCAAGAACAAGCAGATACAGAAGCAGAACGACCAGATAAAGGAACAGAATGTCGAGATTGAGAACAAGAACAGCGAGCTTCTCGTTGAGAACGCAGGACACCTTGCTGTTGAGTCCGAGAACCTTTACAAAGAGAGCAGTCTTATCCCTGCCATAAAAAAGGCAGTAGCGGCTCTGCCCTCAGAGGGCGAGGAAAAGCCTGTGCTCCCCGAGGCGGAGTACGCTCTCTCCCGTGAGCTGGGTATGTTCAGACATACGCAAATGGTGCCTCAGCTTTCATTGAAGCACGACTGCGCCGTTGAGCAGCTCTCATTCATGGGCGGCGGAAAGTCCGTAGTTTCCAAGGACGCTACGGGAGTCTACTTCTGGGACGCCGAGACAGGAAAGCTCATCAAGAAGCTTTCAGCAGCAGACAGCGAATTTGCCTCAACAAGCGGCTCCAATGAGCTGACAGCATATTTCGACGTAAACCTTGACAAAACAGGCACCTATTTCCATAATGCAAGCTCTCCCAGCCGTATCACCTATGAAAACAGCTCGATTTTCAATAAGATATACACCAATTACATACACTCCGTTGAAGAGGACGAGCAGGGCACAGGCGGCGACGTATATATCGCCAACTCCGATAAGTCCATATGGCGCGTTGACGGCGCTACAGGCGAGATAAAGTGGAAGTCTCCCAAGCCCGATAATGCTTACCATTGTTACAGCTTCATCGTGGGCGACGAGTACGTTCTGCGTATGTACAATGACAAGCGTGAGCTTGTGAGCGGCAAGGCTATAATGGGTGACAACATCTTCCTTGAGATAATCGACCGCGAAACAGGCAAGGAAGTTGACACCGTAAAGCTTGACTTCAATAACAAAGCCGCAAGTCTGTACTTAGACTTCGAGATAAAGGCAGTCCGTGACGGAGTCGTTTATGCTGCCTTTGACTCAGGTATTCTGGCAGCTTACGAGATAAAGGACCACGCTCTTAAGCTCATCAACAGCGTCGAGCTGAACTATCCCGTTGCAGCAGGTATCAACACCAATTATCTGCAATTCTTCAACGATGAGCCTGTAACAGCGGCTTGCAGTGTAATGGCATTTGACCTCACCACTAATATCTCACGCTATGACAAGGACATGAAGGAAAAGAAGTGGACTGCTTCTATCCCCGTCAACTATCAGAACAAGGGAAAGATGTTCCTCATGCCTGCCAAGACCACAGGCTATGAGCATGACGTTCTTGCAGTAACCACAAACCGCACTGTCTCCTTTGTGGACTATGAAAACGGAAAGCTCATAAAGTCTATCCCTATAGACGGTGAAATTATAGACGCGTCATTCAGTCAGAACGGACTTGTTATGTTCACTCTTGACAGCGGAGAGGAATACGCGATAAGCTTTAAAAGCTTAATAACGGGCAAGGAGTCAGACAGGTCCGCATACAGAGTCCAGACCATGACCACAAAGATATCCCTTTGCAGCTACAGTCTCGGCAAGTACGTCACCGCCGAGAATTACTCCAACACTGCCTATATCCAGTACCCTAAAATGAACTCATCGTACAAGGATATCGACGCAGGCGAATTCATGTATGACCGCAATGTACTTGCAGTTTCCGACGACGGCACAAAGGCTGCTGTTATCTCCACATACTACCCCAACGGTGAATATAATTCAGGAAGTCAGCTTACCGACCACCTGTTCATCTATGATACGGCAAACGGTTCATGCACCGAGGTGACTGAACTCAATGGCGGCAGAGCCCTCTCCGCTGCATTTGTGGGCAGCGACAAGCTCATAGTGAACGCATATAAGGGCACCTCCACCGAAGACGGCATAATGATAATAAACACTGCTGACGGCAAAGTGACCGACGTCAAGGACGCTCCCGGGACTATGCGCGGAAGCTCCCAGCTTATCCCCGCTGAGGGCGGAGCTTATTACCTTGCAGACACCAACAGGAATTTAGTGTTTGTTTCCTCCGACGGCAGCTTCAAGTCATGGGCGCAGAAGAAAGAAAACTCTATCCTCATGGACAAAGAAATAGTCGATGAGCTGTGCGCTGTTTCGGGCAGCAAGGCTGCTATGCTGGCTAAGCTCAGCGATGACGACGAGGAAAAAACAGCCCTTATCGTTCATGACTTCTCATCAGGTCAGTATACAAAGCTTGAATTCAACGCCGAAAGCGATACAAGCCCCGATATTCAGCGTATCTTCTGGCAGAATGACACTACTGTGGGAGTTCTTTTCAGTGACCGCACAGTTGGTCTTTTTGACGCAGAAAAGGGACCTCGCAAGGCGACAGTTTCTCTTAACGGCACAAGTCAGGAGCCTGTATCCGTCGCAGCAGTCGGCGATGATAAATTTGCTGTGCTCTGCCGTGATTCTCACCTTTACGAAATGAACGCAGAGGGCTTCACAGGAAGAAGCTGCCGACTTGACTTTGAAAACGATTACGACAACGATATCTACGAATCGGACAGCACCTCAGCGGCTCTCTTTGAGACAAAGCCCTCAGCTGACAGCAGCCGTGTATACGCTGTATGGGACAAGTCGCAGGCTTGGCTGCTGGATACTTCAAGATTCACTGTCCGCTACAGGATAGACGATTTCGCCGCTGCTCCTGCAAAAGCCGATACAGTATTCATCAGCGACGATGGTCAAAACAAAGCAGGTTTCTTCCCGATATACACCACTCAGCAGCTTCTCAGCGCCGCAAAGGACTATCTCACGGCTCTGAGCGAGGCATGAAAGGACTGACAAATGGGCAACAACAAAAGTCGTAAGAATACGACGCGGCTGATATTTCTACTTGCAGTGCTGTCATTCCTGATAGCCACTGCACAGGGTATCATATACTATAAAAATTACGATTCGTTCTTCAAGGTGCTGCTGGTACTGCAAAACAGTATCAACGCATTCGGCTTCAAGGCTTCGGTAACTATAAAGGACACCGTCGCCTTTATGAAGGATAATCCCTCGGTGCTCAACAAAGGTATCGGCTATGCCTACTGTATAGCGGTATTCACCGCCCCCTACTGCACTATTTCATTCATCTACAAATTTCTGGAACGCCTGCTCCGCTTCATCATATTCTTCCGCAGGGACAAAAACTGCCGTCATATCGTGGTTTTCGGCTATAACAGTGACGTCAAGTCCATGCTGAAAAACAACAGGTCAAACCCGAAAAAGACCTGCATACACATAGTAACTACCGAGTCTATCGACAACGAGGAGATATACCGACTTAACAAGGCAGGCTATGTGGTGCACTACGCAGACGTCCTGAAAGCGGCAGAATCGGAGCTTCAGACGCTTCTTGCCAAAACACGAATCGAAATAGCCACAAATATCATACTCTTTGAGACATCGTCCATACGAAACTTCTCCCTGTTACAGCTTTTCCGCCTGAACGAAAAGGACTCCGACGATAGGATAAAGCTCACTCAGGGAGCCAAGATATCGTGCAGGTGCGAGGAGGAGGGCATAGGCAGACTTATCGCGGAATACTACAACAGTGCCGCAGGCACTGACGCTTACTTCGATCTGGAGGTAGTGGGACTTCCCGAAATGCAGATACACAAGATGTACTCCGACCACCCCCTCCACAGCATATACATCGGCACGGATACTCCGCTGAAGGACTGGACGGCTCATCTGCTGGTAGCAGGCTTCGGACAGCTCGGTCAGCAGGCAGTATTGCAGGCTATGAATCTCGGCGTAGTCCACGAGAGCAACCGCATAATCATCGACGTTTTCGACAGCAATATCAAGGCGAAAAAGGCGGTGTTCCTCAACCAGCTCAGCCGTGAAACCTTTGATATCACCGATGACAAGGTCACAATGAAAAGCAGCGCCGCAGACGGACTTCTGGAGATAAACTTCCACGAGCTGAACATCTCACATATCAGCTTCTACGACACTGTACGTGAGAAGCTCGACGCCGAGCCCTACACCTATGCGGTCATAGCCCTTGAAAATATCGACCTTTCGGTACACTGCGCTATACAGCTGGAGGAGCTCTTTGACGAGCGCGGACTTAAACTGCCTATTCTCATGCGAATGGACACCGACAGACGTCTTGCAGGCTATATCTCCGCAGAAAACAGCTCTCTTGCCGATGTCAGTCTCATTGACGACAGAAGCATTGTCATTACTCTCGACATGATAATCAACCGCGAAATAGACAAGCTCGCCAAGAATTACAACCACTTCTACAACAATATCAAGCTCATTACCGCCGACGAAACGGGTACTGCGGACAACTCCGAGGAGGACCCCGAGCAGGAATGGAACAGACTGAGACTTTTCCGCCGCTCCTCAAGCAAAGCCGCCGCATACCACGACGAGGTCAAGAACGATATCATACCAAAGCTTGCCGCAGAAAACGGTGCGGAGCTCAGTGCAAAGCTTGAAGAGCTTATCGGCAGAAACGGCTCCCTTATGAAGTACACGGGCACTGCATGGCAGATGAACGGCAGTGAGGAGGAAGTCCTTGCCAAGCTGAAAAAGGACAGCTTCGCCTATGGACTGGCTTCACTGGAGCACCGCCGCTGGTGCTGCTATATGGCTTCCATAGGCTGGCGCTCGGGAGAGCGAAGCGACAAGTTCCGCAGAAATCCCTGCCTTGTGACTCAGCAGAAGCTCATGGAGACCAAACCCGAAATGTGCAAATACGACCTTATGTCGCTTATGGCGAGGTACAAAGCCCGTAATTAGCTATGCTAATTCGGGCTTTAGCCTTTAGCCTGTAGGGAACGCCGCCCTCGGCGTTCCGTCAAAAAATATACACCTGCCATTAAGGGACGCCCTCTCTTGCAGGGCCCCCTAATCGGGCTCGGCACCCTCTGTCAGTTTTGCTGACAGAGGGTACTCGCTCCTGTTAGGAGCGCTTTGTAACTGTGGGGTTACTCCCCACAGTGTGGGGAGATGTCGCACGGCGACAAAGGGGACGGGCTTGTTAAGCTTGCCCCACACCCCACAAGGGCTGTCAGCCCTTGACCTGACCAAAGGAACACAGTCCCTTTGGAATCCCATTCATAGGCTCGACAAATTTAACTGTTAACACAACTCCGCAAGTTATGCGTTGACATTTGCGCCGATATGGGGTAAAATGAAATCAGACCGATAGCTGACGGCTAACGGCTATCCAACAGAAAGGACTGAGTTTATGAAGATATTCAAGCGCTTATCCGCTTTTACTGCGGCGGCGGTAACTGCCGTATCCGCTTCGGCGGCGGCTATGCCTGCTTTCGCAAAGGCTACTCCCAATGTTGTCGACTACGAAGAGACCGAGAACAACTGGGCTAAGCTTTTACAATACACGCTTTACTTCTACGACGCTAATATGTGCGGTACGGGAGTTGCCGACAACAACCGCCTTTCATGGCGCGGAAACTGCCATGTATACGACGCAAAGGTGCCTATGCACCCCATTGACGACGACCATTCCGGAACTAATCTCCCCGAGTCGTTCATGGAAAAATACAAGGATATCCTCGATCCCGACGGTGACGGCTTCATCGACGTTGCAGGCGGATTCCACGACGCAGGCGACCACGTAAAGTTCGGACTTCCCGAGGCTTATGCGGCTTCTGTTGTGTCATGGGGCTACTATGAATTCCGCGACGCCTACAAGGAAACAGGTCAGGACGCTCACGCCGAGACCATATGCCGCTACTTCTGCGACTACTTCATGAAGAGCACCTTCCGCGACAAAAACGGCGACGTTCTCGCCTTCTGCTATCAGGTAGGCGACGGAAGCGTTGACCATGAATACTGGCAGTCTCCCGAAATAGACGCTATGGGACGTCCTGCATTCTTTGCCACATCTGAGCTCCCCACCACCGACGACGTATCGGAGAGCGCGGCGGCTCTGGCTATAAACTACTACAACTTCAAGGACACAGATCCCGAGTACGCCGATAAGTGTCTCGACTACGCAAAGGCGCTCTTTGAATTTGCAAACAAGAACGAGAAGAAAGTCGGCGCAGGCGGCGACGGTCCTATGAGCTTCTACACCTCCAACAAGTGGGAGGACGACTTCTGCTTCGCGGCAGGCTGGCTCTACCTCATCACAAAGGACCACGACTACCTCGAAGCCTGCGAGAAATACATCGACTACTATGCGCCTCCCGGATACGTTCTCTGCTGGAACGATATGTGGAACGGCGTTGGCATACTTTTCGGACGTATTCAGGATATGTATCCCGAGGTCTGCGAGGAAACTCGTGTGGCTATCGGCAGAGGTCAGTATGAAGTCCTCGACTTCTGGGAAATGGAAGCCAAAGCTATAAACACCGTTATGGAGGGCAAAAAGGGCAAGATAACTCCTGCGGGCTACTTCTACCTCGATACATGGGGCAGTGCAAGATACAATACTGCGGTACAGTTCACGGCTCTTGTATACGACAAATACAACAAGGGCAAGGACAAGTACAACGACAAGAACCCCGACTATGCATTCTCGGACTGGGCTCTGGGACAAATGGAATACATCATCGGCGATAACCCTCTCGGCAGAAGCTATGTTGTGGGCTACGGCGAGAACTCCGTAAAATATCCACACCACCGTGCGGCTTCGGGACTTACAATGGCTGAGGACCCTGCCGAGCACAAGCACGTTCTCTACGGCGCTCTTGCAGGCGGTCCCGACGGCGACGACCAGCACAACGACGTAACAAAGGACTGGATATACAACGAGGTTACTATCGACTACAATGCGGCTATCGTAGGCGCGGCGGCAGGTCTTTACCTCTACAAGGGCGACAAGACCATGAAGCCCGAGGAGAACTTCCCTCCTGCTGAAAAGGTCGATGACACACAGCTCTTCTCAGGCGATGATTTCTGGGTATCGGGCTATTGCTCCGAAGCTCCCGAGGCTACAGGCTCAGGCGTTACAAAGCTGACATTCTTCGTGAATACGGACTGCCTTGAGCCACACACTGACCTTTCTGTACGCTACTATTTCAGCATTGAAGAATTTGAGAACAAGACTATCCCCGGCAGTTTCGTACTGCAAAAGACATACGACCAGGTTGAGACCGAGGTGACTGACAAGTCCGCTGTGCTCTCACAGCCAAAGCAGTTCAAGGACGATATCTACTACATCGAGATATCGTGGCCTGACTATGCAGTTGCCAACTCAAACAAGAAGTATCAGCTCATCATCGGCAACTACTTCGGTGAGAAGTGGGATTCCTCCAACGACTGGAGCCGAAAGGGCATGATAGACCTTGATGAGGTCGGCGAGGACTACGACAACATCGTAAGCGGCGTTGAGCTTGCAAAGCGCTGTGACAACGTTTGCGTTTACGCAGACGGCAAGCTTGTAGGCGGCACTGAGCCCGACGGCACAAAGCCTGCCAAGGTATACAAGGTGGCACAGCTTGTAAGACTCCGCAAGATGATACTCGGCGTTTCGCCTTTCAGTTCAAAAGAAGCCGCTGACCAGTTCGACTTCAACGGCGACAAGAACGTAGACCTGTACGACGAGATACTGCTTAGAAAGCTCCTTATCAAGCAGGGCTGATATAACGAAAAAGGACTTCCCGAGGGAAGCCCTTTTTCTTTTCTCTTTTTCTCTATATTTATCATGTTTTCTTTCAGTCTGCAACGGTCTGAGGAATTGCAAAACATACAAGTTCCTCGTCGATGTTCATGAACTTCATATAGTTCTTCATCTGTTCAATGACCTTTTCCTGCTCTTTGATATCAAATGTGCCCAGATATACATAAACCTGCTTGTCACCCTGACTGATTGATGTAATCATGGAAACAGGGAGCTTGTGCTCTGTCTCATAGGCAATCAGAAGAGCGTTTACATCGTTAAGGTCGGTTATCTTTTTCTCACCGAGAGGGAGCTTCACGCTTTTCAGTGACTTTGCAAGCTTCATAAGCTCTGCCTCTGTGCCGAAGCATCTTACCTTGCAGTAATGTCCGTCGTCTAAAGCGAAAATCACGCTGATATCGTTCTGACCGTCCTTGCTGCTGTCGAAGATAAAGTATTTATCGTCGATGACCTTTGTTACATTAAAGCCAAAGCGGTTCTTGATATAATCAGACATAGACTGACCTGCGTAATCCTTGCCTCTGTTGAAGTAGTATAACTGATAGTTCATGTCATATGCCTTTACATGATAGAGAATGACTATATCCTCAAAATTCGCATAAGGTCCGAGCAAGACAGGCGGATTTACATAGTCGTCACGGAGCTTTACTGCGTCATCGCCTGTGCCGTCGGCAAAGCGATAGATAAAGCCGTCATTTTTGAAGCTCTCGAACATCTGCTTCATGGTCTCGCGGGCGTTTACATTGTAGTCGTTAAGGTCATAGCTTCTGATAAGCTTTATTGCTTCGTCGGTAGTATCAACGCCTACAGCCTGTGCTAAAGGAGTTAAAGGCTCGCTGTCATCATCGAGACCGAGAAGCTTCATCTGTATCTTCTGAGCGTCGCCTACAGTAAGACCGTTGCCGTCCATATCGGCGTTTTCCTTGCCCTGCGCTGTAAGATGAACCTTTGCTGTACCGTTTTCGCCATATTTATTCGGATTAGCAAGAGCCTGCATAATGAGGACTACGTCCGACATATCCATTTGACCGTCGCAGTTGGAATCGCCTTTCATCTTACTTACTTCAACAACATTAAAGTACACAGAGCCTGTGAACGGACAGTCATTGTCGGTTATTTCAAGCTTCGCAGAGCCTGCCTTTAAAGCAGTTACCTCAAAGCTGCCGTCCTTTTCCACCTTAACGGATACATTGTCCGAAGCCTTTATATTGCCGCCTGTGGACTTTTGGGAGATAGGATTATAGAAACGTCCCTTTCGTGTCTCGCCGACCTTCATATCAGATGTGTCGAAATCCACTGTAGGAGCAAAATCGGGAAGAAGAACATCTTCGCCTGTTACTTCAAGGCTGACATAGTTATTGAACGCACAGCCCTTTGCAGAGAAGGTTATACTTGCTTTGCCTGCCTTTAATGCGGTTATTCTGAATGTGTCGCTGCCCTTTGTATACTCTATCATGATATTATCGCTTGCGGAATATACAGAGCCGCCCTCGGTTTTCTTTGTCTCGGGATTGTAGAAGCGTCCCTCGCGCACCTCGCCTACCTGCATTGGAGACTTGTCAAGCTCTACTGTAGGCCAAAAATCATATATCACAGTAGTAGTAGAGGTAGATGTTGTAGTCGCAGTGGTAAGATATGTGGTCTGAGAATTTGCCTGTTTAGTTGTTGTAGTTGTGGGGCTGTCTCCGTTTTCATCAACTACCTTGAATTCAACACTGCCCATAAATGCGCAGCCCTTTGCACCAAAGTTGATATGCGCACGTCCGGGTTCAAGAGCTGTTACCTTAAAGGTGTCGCTGCCCTCTGTATACTCAACCTTTACCGTCTCAAAAACAGCATAAACAGAGCCGCCGTCAGTCTTTTTTGTCTCGGGATTGTAGAATTTTCCCTCACGTACTTCGCCCACTTTCATAGGAGATGTGTCAAACTCTACTGTAGGTTCAAAGCAGGCTATAACGGTAGATGTTGTAGCATAAGTCGCAGTCGCAGTGGTAGTGTTAGTCCATACTGCTGTTGTTGTGGTTACGGGAGTTACGACAGAGACTATCTTGACAGAAGCTTTCTGTCCGTCGGAAGTTTCCGCACGAAGCACAGTCTCGCCTGCTGATACGCCCCTGACATTTACAAGATATCCCTGTATCTGGGTTATCTTTGCAATGTTCTCGTTGTCAATGGTGAACTTTACAGGAGACTCGCCTATCTCGTAAAACTTATCGTCATTGCAGCCTTGAAGCGATATGCCTGAGTTGAAGCCAGTTTCAACTCTTATCGAAGCATCTTCCTTATCGGAATAATATATGCCCTTGTTCTCCTCGGAAGCGGCAACTGCTGCGGTGCTGTCCTCCGCAACCACATATGCAGGGGTGAATGACAGAGATGTCAGACTCATTGTCAGCGCGGTGATGAACGTCAGAATTTTCCTTTTATTCATAGTGAACCCTCCTTTTTGTAAATAAACGGCAGTCTGCTGGGCAGAACCCTTTCAGGAAACAGACAGCCTGTTATTTTTACTATTCACTTATTAGACGTTTGAAAAAGCAAAAACTCTCACCCTTTTCTGAATTTTTTTCAAAAAAATCTTGAAATATGAAAAAGGACTGTACCCAAGGGGGTACAGCCCTGATATTTTATGCAAGTCTTACGCAGTTTCTTCCGCTGGATTTAGCCTCATACAGCGCGTTGTCCATACGTCTGTAGGCTCTCTCAAAATCGTCGGAAGTATTCAGCGTCGTAACGCCTATACTACAGGTGATATTTCCAACAACTGCAAAGTTCTCGGCAGCCACCTTCTGGCGGATATCCTCGGCGATCGCCGCAGCTTTCTCACGGTCTGCGCCGTAGCATACAGCCACGAATTCCTCACCGCCCCAGCGTCCGACTACGCCATTGTTCTTGTTGAGATAATCGCTCAGCAAAGCCGCAAAGTGCCTGAGCGTATCATCGCCGACAGCGTGGCCGTAATTATCGTTTACGTGCTTGAAGAAGTCGATATCCATTATCATTATCGAAACAGCTTCTCCCTTTGCGACCTTATCTATAAGGGCATTGTTTATCTCTGTTTCCATTCTTCCGTGGTTATATATCGCAGTAAGCGGATCCTTTGAAGCACGGTCTGCGTACTGAGCAAGGGTATTTCTAAGCTCCTGTGCTTCTTCATTGATATTCTGCACCATATAGATATAACGGTAGTCGTCGGGGTTGCTTGTTCCCACACGGCTGAATATGAGCTTTACCCATATCTCGATGCCCTCAAGATTCGTCATAAGGCAGTCAAATGAAGCTGTCTGTCCCGGATCAAATTTTTCTTTGAGATAATCGGGATCGCTCCATTCAAGGAACTGGTCACGATAATCACTGTTTATAGCATTAACTATCATCATTCGCCACTGAGTATATTTAAGCTCCTGATTGATAACGTCGTCAGAGAGCTCTGTAACGCTGATACCGTGGATAGTATCCTTGACAAGGTCAATATACATTGAAAACAGGTATGTATTCTGGAAGGTCTTTACCTTTTGTGTAGTCAGAGTCTCTTCCATGGACTGGCTGTCGTCAAGCTCATCAAGTATAAAGAGGTATGTCTCCTTTTCCTTTAACGGATATATAGATACCTGTACAATGTAGGCTATATCCTCTACCATTACTTCAACTTTTCTGGAATACTTTCCCGAAAAAGAACCTGACGTCATGACAAACGACTGATATTTCTCGGATACAGTGTCAGAAGTCTTGCTAAGATGATACCAGAGTTTCTCAAGGAGATCATGGTACTTGCCGCCTGATTCTGCAACAAGCTTATTGAAAATACCTCTTCTGACAACGGGCTTGTAGGAATTGGTTTTACTGTCAGCAATGACAAGGGCGCCAACGTTGTCCTTGAAGAAATCGATCGCTTTTTCTAATGTCATCTCGTTTACATTAAAATTGTCCATAACGAGTCCCCCTAAAATGTTATTTGCGAAGCTTTCATAGCTTCATGCAAGTTAAAATCAATAATAAAACATATCCTCAAAAAACAGCTTTTTACAGCAGTTTATATCATAATGTATATAATAAATAATATCATATTTTTTTCTCAAAATTGAGAACAAATTGTGAACGAGTCAAACAAACAGAATCAATTTGTAGCTTTGAACAATGAAAAGCAGTACTCTTTGGAAGATTTGACAAAAAAAGCTTCCGTGCAAAATACATGGAAGCTCATAAATCAATTATTCAAATTCGTACTCGCCGTCGTAATTCTTCTTGAATTCCTCGAAAACCTTGCCGAGAAGCTCATCGTCGTCAACGGAAACAAAGTCATCTTCCTCGGGAGTCTCTCCCGGAATGACCTCAAGAATGACTACCTCGTCGTCCTCGTCGTCGAATGGCAGAAGAACTGCGTAAAGGTGGTCTTTGTACTCAACATTGCCGATTATCTCAAAAGATACGTCATTGCCTTCGTCATCGGTGAGAGTGATGTAGTTCTCTATTTCATCCTCTTCCTCAAGCTCGTCGAGTTCTTTTTCGTTCATATCGCTCATGGCTTTACCTCCGCAATAATATTTTACTATATTTTATCACATATGCAGGCAAAATGCAATAGTCTGCGTTAATTTTTCACCACGAGAACAGTTTTTATGCCGTATGTGCGGAAGAGCTCCACGCATTGCCTGTCGATGACCTCGCCGCTTACCACTATTGGTATTGCAGGCGGACAGGGTACCTTTACCGACGCACAGATACGTCCTTCGGCGTCCTCAACCGAAATTTCCTCGGTCTCCGCAAAGGCGGCTTCACAAATGGCTAAAGCCATTTGCGGGAGCTTCGGCTGAAAACCAAAGCACTTCCTATTTCTCGGCGAAGCTCCCGACGCCGCGCTTTCCAGCGCGGCTTGAAGCCGCCCGTAGTCCTCCGCCGCCGAAAAAGGGGACATGAGAAGTATCACCAGCTCGTCGTCGGCGTATTCGCATTCAACTCCCCTTTCACGGAGGAGTTCCGCTATTTCCGTGCCGCAGAAGCCGCTTTCAGCGGCTTTTACTGTGATATGGAAGGGCTCGCTTTCGGCAAAAACAAGCCTGTCCGACAAGGCGGCGCGAAGCACCGCTATCCGCGGCAAAGCCGCGGCGATGTCGTCACGTATCCTTTCTGCGATATAACGGTTGCAAAGATCAAGCGAAGCCATAATAAGATAGGACGGACTCGTCGAACCGAAAAGGCTCATCGCCTGTTTCAGCTTCGGGACATACTCCTCGCAGGAGGTATGCAGAACTGCCGCTCCCGTAAGAGCAGGCAGCATTTTATGCGCTGAATCACAGCACAGGTCTGCTCCCAGAGCTATGGGGTGCAGGCTCTCCTCAAAGAAAGCCAGATGAGCTCCGTGAGCGTTATCCACAAGGAGCTTCGCTCCATAGCTGTGGCATAGCCGAGCCAGTGCGGCGGTATCCGCCAGCCTGCCCGTGTAATCGGGTGAGGTCACATAAACGCAGGCTGGCGTGTGGTCGGCGGCAAGCGCCGCCGCCACGTCGGCGAGCTGAAGCTCGCCCGACAGGATACCGCCGCTGTATCTGGGCATTATCCACTGGACGTCCAGACGAAGCAAAGCCGCCGCATTGAGAAAAGCGCGGTGAACGTTCCTGACCGCTATAACGCGGCGGCGCTCCTGCTTCATAAGAGCCAGCATAGCCTGTATGCACAGCGTAGAGCCCCCTGCCGAGAAAACCGAAGCCTTACTGCCGTAGAGCTTCGCGGTATTGTGCTCGCTCTGCGCGATTATGCCCTCAGCTTCAAAAAGACTGTCCGCGCCCTTTATTTCCGTTATGTCGAGCTTGAAAAGCTCCCCAAGCTCAGCCGCGGCATTCCCCTTATGCCCCGGCATATGAGCCCTCAGAGTTCCCGAAGCGGCGTAGCTCCGCAAAAAATCATATACAGGAGTATCCATAAAACCTCCTCAGATGTAATATTTCAGTATACCGTACATTGTCTTTTTAGCGCGTGACATAGCCGCATAGACCGCCTGCTGGGACACTCCCAGCTTTTCGCTTATAGCCGCTACATCTGCGTTCTTAAAATAGTATAGCATAATTATTTCCTTTTGTCTCGGTGTCAGCTCATTATTAATTATTTTTAACATAATACTGCGAAGCCTTGACGCATTTTTGTCCTTTTCACCGCGGCTGAGGATACGCTTAATGCCCATATCCTCCCTGCCGCTCATTTTGTCAGAATACCTGATATCACATCTTGCCAAAGCTCTCACGCCTCCTGTTGTACGAAGTGAGATGAGAGATGATCGCCTGCATTTCGCCGTGCTCCTCATAGAGCACCTGAATGCGGCGGTCGAGGTCGAGCTCCGAGACTTTTGCGTTATCCCCCCTTTTCAGCAGGGCTCTCCGAAGCTCGGAAAGCTCTGTGATACGCTGTTTTACGAGGTCGCGGCTGTTGGTGTAGTTTTTGATAAGCTGTGTCATGATTTGCCCCCTTATTAAGAAAAAGAAGCACGAGCAGCATATGCTGCACCCTTGATAAGATAGCTTTAAGAACTAACGTTCCATTCCTTGTGATTATATTATAGAACATCTGTTCTTATTTGTCAAGACCTTTTTGAAAAAATTTTGAGCCGTTAGCCATTAGCTTGTAGGGGCGGCGTTTCGCCGCCCGCAAGTAAGCATTGATAGTAAGCATAGAGTAGAATTAAGCCCGTTTTACGCAAAAAAGGAACGCCCGACAGGCGTTCCTTACTAATAACTATTCACTGATCTCTGTTTGCTCCTCGGGAGCTTCTTCTGCCGCTTCTTCGCTCTCGGCAGGCTCAGTCACAACGTCTGAGATGACCTGCTGTGATTCCTCGTCGGAATATTCGATATCCTCGGGCAATGTCTCCTCGGAGATAGCCGCCGCAGCAGCCTCCAGATCCTCACGTATGCCGTCCGAGCAAGCGCCCAGCTTCGGCATATTGATTATACCCGAGCAGGTAACGTCGTCGCCGCTGCCCTTTTTCGTCATTGCAGGCAGGAAGTCCGCCAGCTGTGCCACGCCGTCCTCCATGCCGTTTTCAACTATTGTAAGAGCAAGTCCGCGGAAAAAGCTGAAAAGCTGCTCCTCGTTCCAGTAGGAGTTCTCCACGCCGTCAGTACAAAGGAATACCGCCGCAGGCATAAGTCCCTTTGGCAGATAGAAGAATCTTGCCGACAACGCCGCGTCGTCCTGACACATGGAAGTGGTAACGTTCTCATAACAGCGCGGATCCTCGGGAATAGGCGCAAATACATTGCTGTCGCCGTCGATGACCACGCATTTTCCGTCGCCTATCTGAGCGCCGAAGGCATAGTCCTCAGTGACTACCGCAAACAGCAGCGTAGTTCCGTAAGCGCCGATATACTCGCCGCTCTCATATCGCGTTATATAGGACGCGAACTTCTCGGGGATACGGCTGTACTCCTCCTCGGTAAAGGGCTCGTTCCTGAAATCCTGCTCTGTCTTGTCGTGCCAGCGTGCGATGATACTGCGCCAGAGCTGATTGAAGAGCTCCTCGCGCTGTCTCTCGTCGGCAAGCACCTCAGCGGCATTCTCGATACCATCAAGGAACTCCCCTACACACTCCGCCGCACATTCAACTGCAAATTTCGAGCCTCTTTCAGTACGCAGATAGCATGGACTTCCGTGACCGTCAGCCGCCGCCGCGAATGAGTACTTCTCATGGTCTGCGGCAAGGGAGCTGTCCTGACAAACGATGTCCCTGCTGAGATGTGAAGCGCCTACAGTTGTCTGAGCAAAGGAAAGAATTTTATCCATAGCCTCACCTTACCAGTCCGATTCGTCCCAATCGGCGGTATTGGCGTCGCTGAGAGCCTCTGAAGTCTGAGTCTGAACGTCCTCAGCCAGCTTCTTTGATATTTCAACAGGATCTGTGTCGCTGTCAACTGTGCTTGAATGGCTTGCGAATACGCTGGTGATAACGCTTGCCTTTTCTATCATAAGGCGGAGCTGATCCTTGTTCTTGACGTCAAGAACTGTCTCGGAGCTTCCCGAGAAACGTGCAAGAACGTCCTTGTCAGCGTCATCGCCGATAGCGAATGCTATCTTGATAGAGCGCTTGTACCAGTTATTCTTCTTGAGAGCGTCAAGACCGCTCTCCCAGTTATCTGTAGGACCGCCGTCACTGAAAAGGAGAATTACAGGCGGATATGCACCTGCGGCAGTCTGTAGGAATTCATTTCGTGAGAGCTTCTTGTCCAGCTCCTTGCAGGCAGCGCCCAGATCGGTAACGCCACAGGCTTCAAAGGTCTTGAAGCGGTATCCCTCGGGAGAAACAGGCTCGGGAGTAACCCATGAAGCGCCTGTGGAGAATTCCAGAACGGCGATCTTTATTTCAGCGTCGTCGCTTTCGTCGCTTATTTCCTGTAATGTCTGCATAACTTCTTCAAGAGCTGATTCTACTTGTCCTATTTTGCTGCCCTGCATACTTCCCGAAGTGTCAATGACATAGAAAAGAGTCATGACCTTTCTGACAGCAGGAGCGTAATCGTCTAAACCTGGCATGGTATATACCTCCGTCCTGTAATTTATAATAAGCTAAAAGTATTATATCATAAAAATACGAAAATAGCAACACACGCGGCTAAAAATTTCAATTTTTATTTTTTCAGCGTGAAAAAGGCTCCGCGCTTATAGCGTAAAAGCGCAGACAGGTCAGAACCTATTAAGCCTGTAGGGGCGGATATTATCCGCCCGAGCCCTTAGCCTTTAGCCGTTAGCATGCGCCCCTTAAAAACAGAGTTTGTATTCTCCCCACCGCAATTGTTCACACAAATTTAACATTTAATATCGTGACATAATCGCATTTATAATGTATAATATCATTAAAGATGATACTATACTTTATTAAAAAAGCTCTTGCAGATACGCAGATCAAAGATCTGCTCCCTGCATATCGGGCAATTATACTACAACGTTCCGCTTACGCGGTACAATACAGACATGATATATGATTGGAGGGCTTGCCGTTTTTTCGGCTCACTATGAACAAAAACGACATAAAAAAATATATCTTTATCGCGGCACTGGCAATAGCAGTATGCGTTATAAGCCAGAATTTCCACGTACTGGCAAACTTCGTATCCTTGGTGCTGGGCGCTATGAAGCCCCTTGTCATGGGATTTATGATAGCCTACATCTTCAATATCCTCATGAACTACTTCGAGAAGCACTACTTCCCCAAAAGCACATCAAAAGCCGCCGCAGTTACACGGCGACCTGTGTGTCTGGTGTGCTCGTTCGCCATTGCCATAGCAATGATAATCCTCGTGATGTATATCATCGTTCCCGAGATAGCCAAGGCTTTCGGAGTTCTCTACGCCGAGATACCGCCTGCGTTCACCCAAGTCCGTGACTTCGCTCTCGGAAAGCTTGGCGAGTACCCCGAGATACAAGAGCAGATAAGCTCCCTTGAATTTGACTGGACTACCATTGCCGAAAAGGGCTCGAAGCTTCTCACATCGGGGCTTGCAGGCATACTCAGCTCCGCAATGGGCATTATCGGCGGACTTACCTCAGCGGTGGCGAACCTTGTGCTGGGACTGATATTCGCAATTTATCTTCTTCTCCGCAAGGATAAGCTCTTCCGCGACGGAAACCGTATCAGACGGGCGTATTTCAGCGAGGAATCCAACGCGAGATTCTCACGGATCTTCCACACCGCAAACGAGACATTCCAGAGCTTCTTTGTTGGACAGTTCGTGGAGGCTATTATCCTCGGCTCACTGTGCTTCATCGGCATGAAGATACTGAAACTCCCCTACGCCGCAATGTCGGGAACTCTTGTAGGAGTTACCGCATTTATCCCTATCGTTGGTGCATTCATCGGTGCAGGCATAAGCGCGTTCATTATCCTGACGGAAAGTCCCATGCATGCGCTGATTTTCCTGATATTCTTAGTTCTGCTCCAGCAGTTCGAGGGCAATATCATCTACCCAAAGGTAGTTGGCGGCTCTGTAGGACTGCCGAGTATATGGACTCTTGCGGCTGTTACTCTCGGCGGCGGACTTTTCGGTATTTTCGGCATGATACTCGGCGTACCGCTGGCGGCTACACTGTATAAGCTCAGCTTCAACGTGCTCGAAGCAAAAGAAGCCGCAGAGGGCATTGCACCTCCCGAGGACAAGAAGCCCAAAAAGCCCGAAAAAACCAAGAAACCCCAGAAGCCTAAAAAAGTGAGTAGAAAGTAGTAAGTAGTGAGTAGTTTGTAGGGGACGGCGTCCCCTACTTAGCTCTTAGTTCTTATCTCTTAGTTCTTATCTCTTAGTTCTTAGCTCTTAGTTCTAAGTTCTATCTAATGCACAAATAAGCCAAACAAGTTCACACATTTTTGATACCGATCAATTCGGCATGAGCCGAATGCTCCAATTCTCCGCAGGGAGACCTAAGCTGCCTCAGGGGACAGCTGACATTTTGTAATCTGATAAAACGAAAAACGGTATTTTTCCGTTAACCGACGTTAATAGGGAGATTGACAAAATTTAAACAATGTGGTAATATTATCTTAGATCATTGTAAAGGAGTAATGTGTTATGATCAATACATGGCAAAAGGAATGGGACGGCTTTACAGAGGGACGCTGGAGTCATACTTCTGTAAACGTCAGAGACTTTATCAAAAAGAATTACACTCCTTATGAGGGCGACGAAAGCTTCCTCGCACCTCCTACCGAGGCAACAAAAAAGCTATGGGACAAGGTCATGGATCTCTCCCGACAGGAGCGCGAAGCAGGCGGAGTCCTTGACATGGACACCAAGATCATATCAACAATAACTTCACACGGCGCAGGCTACATTGAAAAGGATCTGGAGCAGATAGTAGGTCTCCAGACGGACAAGCCTTTCAAGCGTGCATTACAGCCTTTCGGCGGTATCAGAATGGCTCAGCAGGCTTGCAAGGAGTATGGCTATGAGGTCGATCCCTCTGTAGTCGAGATATTCACAAAGTACAGAAAGACTCACAATCAGGGCGTTTTCGACGCATACACTCCCGAGATGAGACTTGCACGTCATTCGGCTATCCTGACAGGACTTCCTGACGCTTACGGCAGAGGCCGTATCATCGGCGACTACAGACGTGTAGCACTCTACGGTGTTGATCTCCTTATCGAGGACAAGAAGCACCAGATAGATACTTCACTGGTAAGAATGACTTCCAAGAACATCCGTCTCCGCGAGGAGCTTGCAGAGCAGGTCCGCGCATTGCAGGATCTGAAGAAGCTGGGCGAGATATACGGCTTTGATATCTCAAAGCCTGCCGCAAACGCTAAGGAAGCAGTTCAGTGGCTCTACTTCGGCTATCTTGCAGCAGTCAAGGAGCAGAACGGCGCGGCTATGTCATTAGGACGTACCTCAACTTTCCTCGATATATTCATTCAGCGTGACCTTGATAAGGGCATACTCACCGAGGAACAGGCACAGGAGCTCATCGACCACTTCATCATGAAGCTCCGTATCGTAAAGTTCGCTCGTACTCCTGAGTACAACGAACTCTTCTCCGGCGACCCCACATGGATAACAGAGTCTATCGGCGGCGTTGACGTTGACGGTCATCACCTCGTTACAAAAAACAGTTTCCGTTATCTCCATACTCTCGAAAACTTAGGAACAGCTCCCGAGCCGAATATGACTATTCTCTGGTCAACGAAGCTCCCGAGAAAGTTCAAGGAATACTGCGCTAAGATGTCTATCAAGACCTCATCGATACAGTACGAGAACGACGACATGATGAGAGTGGTCCACGGCGACGATTATGCTATCGCCTGCTGTGTATCCTCAATGCGTGTGGGCAAGGAAATGCAGTTCTTCGGCGCAAGAGCCAATCTTGCAAAGTGCCTGCTCTACGCTATAAACGGCGGTGTGGACGAGCGTCTCGGACTTCAGGTAGGTCCTAAGTACAGACCTGTTGACAGCGAGTATCTCGACTTCGACGATGTTTGGGAGAAGTACATGGATATGATGGAGTGGCTGGCTGGACTCTATGTCAACACCCTCAACGTTATCCACTATATGCACGACAAGTACAGCTATGAGAGACTGCAAATGGCTCTCCACGACAGAGATGTAAAGCGCTATTTCGCAACAGGTATCGCAGGACTTTCAGTTGTTGCAGATTCGCTCTCCGCTATCAAGTACGCAAAGGTAAAGCCTATCCGCAAGGATATCGAAATAAAGGACAAGGCAGGCAATGTCACAAGCATTGCAAAGAACGTGGTAGTCGACTATGAGATAGAGGGAGACTTCCCGAAGTACGGCAACAATGACGACCGTGTCGATCAGATAGCGGTAACTGTAGTCCGCAAGTTCATGGACTGCATAAGAAAGCATCACACCTACCGTGACAGCGTGCCTACAATGTCTATCCTTACAATCACTTCAAACGTGGTTTACGGTAAGAAGACGGGAAATACTCCTGACGGAAGAAAGCAGGGAGTTCCGCTTGCTCCGGGAGCTAACCCGATGCACGGCAGAGACACTCACGGTGCTGTAGCTTCACTCTCATCTGTAGCTAAGCTGCCTTTCAGACACGCACAGGACGGTATCTCCAACACATTCTCGATCGTTCCTAATGCACTGGGCAAGGACATGGAGGTATTCGCAGGAGACCTCGACCTTGACAAGCTCAGAGGCGAATAATATGTGCGCACCCGAAAGCAAAAGCTCCGCTGAGGAGCTTGCTGACCTGATAGACCAGCTCATGGCGCAGGGAAGCGGTCATGTAAATATAGTCGGAAACGGCTCGGAGCTGAAAGTCGATACCGTTAAAAGCACGGATATCTGCGGCACAAAGGGCGCCTGCTGTCAGCCCACGGAGCTTGAGCCCGAGGACGACGAATTTTAATTGTCATACGCATAAATCGCATTTTCCTATCAAACTGCCGTAAGCGATGTACGGGCAGCGGCTTAATAAAAAGTGAGCGAGCGGCAACGTGGATAGGGTGCAGCGTCACGCTGCAGGGAGGATAAATATGGATAATCAGAAACAGGTAGACAACCTCATCGAATTGCTTGACGGCTACGTTGAAAAGGGCGGACACCACCTCAACGTAAACGTTTTCACCCGTGAAACTCTCCTTGACGCTCAGGCTCATCCTGAGAAGTACCCACAGCTCACCGTAAGAGTTTCGGGCTACGCAGTAAACTTCGTAAAGCTTACAAAAGAACAGCAGGACGACGTTATTTCAAGAACATTCCACTCAAGTCTCTGATAAAAAACTGCAACATATAAAGTTTTGCCCCTGAGCGTATTTGAAAACGCTCAGGGGCATTGTATTTATCTTTCTGTAACGAATCGGGCAAGCTCAACATTGCCGTCTGTTTCAATGGATACTATACGAAATCCGCATTTTTCGGTATAGAACTTAACATTTTCCTTCTTATCCAAAGGCGTTACTAAAGTGAGCTTCTCCCAATCATCATAAAGCTCCTTCACAAACTGAACTGCCTTAGTACCTAATCCTTTGCCCTGATACTCAGGAACAATGACAGGCAAGTTATCTCATATACTCTCATTTCCTGCATTTTGCAAGAAACACAGCCAACAGGCTTATTATCGCACAGTATGATATATTTCGGATACTCTCTTATTGATTCTTTCATCATTTCTGTCGTTCTGCCATACCCCGGACACGCGCCATATCTCATGTAATCGCTGTAAAAAGCAGCATTGTAGATATTTACCAGCATTTCCGCATCTTCTGATACCGCTTTTCTATATTCTATTGTCACAGTTTATCAGCTCCGCATCTTCCGATTTATATTAGTACAAATTATAGCATGATAAAGCTGAAATGTCAATAAAAAAGCCACAGTACTTCTGACTTTCATCAGAAATACTATGGCTAAAAATTCTATATCAGTGTCTTTTCACAGGCACAGCCTATTTCGTTTTATTTTGTGGCATTAGATGCGTATATGCCGAGTATTATGGACGCGTCCACCGCGTCTACTGTGCCGTTTGTGTTCATATCAGCGGCAGTTATCTGAGCTGCGGAAAAATGTGAGCCTCGTCCCGAGGAAACATTTGCGTACTCCGTAAGCACTTCGGAAGCGTCAATGGCGTTTATCGCCTTATCACCGTTGACGTCACCTTTTTCGAGAGTACCGCTGTTTTTGTCGCCGCTCTGGACCTTAACAGTCGGAAAATCCTTGTACTCCACAGGCGAGTCCATAAACAGCTGAACCCAGTACTCATAGCCGTTGGCATAATAATAACCAACGCCGATGTACTTATATCTTGGCTTTAGGATATTGTTCCTGTGACCTTGGGAATTCATCCAGCCGTCCATAACATCTTCGGGAGAGGTATAGCCCATAGCGATATTCTCGCCAACATATGTCCAGTTGAGACCTGCGTCATCTATAGCGCTCATACCTTTTCTGCCGTCAGGACGTACATGGTCGAACTTGTTTACTATCTCCTTTGCGCGGATAGAAGCCGCCTTATTCATGGATACGAGAGCTTTAACAGGCTGAACGCCGTTCTTTGTTCTCTCGCTGTTCACAAGCTTAACTACCTGCTCAGCATAAGCGTCGGCATTTGCTGAAGAAGCCTCTACTATGTTGTCACCGAGCACAAATGCAGTATCAGGGGCAGCAAAACTTGTTATCGGCAGCATAGCCGATATAGTCAGAGCTATTGAAATTACAGACGCCAAAAGCTTTTTCATAAAAAACCACTCCGTTTCTGCATATTTCCCCCAAAACCATGCATTTCACTTCTTATATTTTAAAGCTGAAAAAAACTGCGAAGCTGATAAATATTATACATAATGTTTACCAACTGTCTAAGATTATTATATCATAAGTTGTAGGTCAAGTCAACAGGCTGTACGATTTTCCGCACTTTACACAGTAAGTGCAGCCCCTGATTTTGCACAATAAACAAAGGGAGCTGTACCATATAGTACAACTCCCTGTATAGTATACAATCCGTAATAAATTACTTGATCTCGATTGTAGCGCCAGCCTCTTCAAACTTAGCCTTGAGTTCGTTAGCCTCAGCCTCAGAAACGCCTTCCTTGATAGCCTTAGGAGCAGCCTCAACGATCTCCTTAGCCTCCTTGAGGCCGAGACCGAGAACTTCCTTAGCAACCTTGATAACGCCCATCTTAGCGTCGCCGAAGGAAGCAAGGATTACGTCGAACTCTGTCTTAGCAGCAGCAGCGCCGCCAGCAGCACCGCCAGCAGCAGGAGCAGCAGCGATAGCAGCTGTTACGCCGAATTCCTCCTGGATAGCGTCTACGAGCTCAGAAAGCTCAAGAACGGAAAGAGTCTTGATATCTTCAACAAATTTTGTGATCTTCTCAGAAGCCATGATAATAATCTCCTTTTTAATAGTATTTGCCCTTATGGGCTATGGTTTAATTAAGCTGCGGAGCTTGTCTCCGCAAATGTGTAATGGAAGTTCAAGCGGCAATTAAGCAGCTTCTTCCTCCTTCTTCTTGTCTGCAACAGCATTGAGTGTAGCAGCAAGCTTCTGCAGTGGGCCCTGGAGAGAGCCAACGAGCTGAGCGAGAAGAGTGTCCTTTGAAGGGATCTTGGAAAGAGCAACAACTCCGGCCTGATCATAGATCTCACCCTCAACGTAACCAGCCTTAAGGTTGAACTTCTCGTCGCCTGCCTTCTCAGCGAACTTACCGAGGATTCTTGCGGGAGCAGTCTGATCGTCGTTAGAAACAGCGAGAGCAGTTGTGCCGTTGAGAGCCTCTTCAAAGCCCTCGATACCGCATTCCTTGAAAGCGCGGAGAAGCATTGTGTTCTTCTCTACAAAGTAGTGAACGCCAGCTTCACGAAGCTCCTTTCTGAGCTTGGTATCCTCTTCAACAGTGATACCCTTGTAGTCAACAAGAACGCCTGAAACGGAGTTCTTGATGATCTCGGTGAGCTTCTCGACCTTAGCCTTCTTTGCTTCGAGTACAGCATTGCTTGGCATAGTGTGTATTCACCTCCGAATGAATTTTCATCGTATTCAGAGAGCAATAAAAAAGCCCATTCCGACAGCGCAGAATGGACAATGATAATTCTATCAATTGCTATTCCTCGGCGGGACTTACTGAGCGTTAGCTCTGCCAGCTGTCTTTAGAATACGATACTGTTTTTTCACAGCTTGATAATTATACCATATTAATTTATGTTTGTCAAGTAGTTTCTGAAAATTTCTTTAGAACTCAGAGCTAAGAGCTTAGAATTTAGAACTAAGTTTGTAGTGGGGCGGCGTTCCGTCATTTGCGCACCATAATATACATCATCATCACCTTCGGACGTCCCTACAGGGGTCATCGGTACAACGACTATTATAATCTCAAATTTGTCCGCAGAGCGGACACAACAATTACGAATTACGCATTACGAATTAAAAGGGGCGGATAATATCCGCCCCTGCGTTATTACTTTTTAAGGTTTGCCTTGACTGTCTTAACGATGTTCTCAGCTGAAAGACCGAACTCCTTGAGGAGGTCAACAGCAGGACCTGAATGTCCGAACTCGTCGTTTACGCCTATCTTGATAACAGGAACAGGACAGCACTCTGTAACTATCTCTGCAACAGCAGAACCGAGACCGCCGATGATGCTGTGCTCCTCAGCAGTAACGATGAGACCTGTCTCCTTAGCGCACTTGCAGATGAGCTCCTTATCGAGAGGCTTGATAGTGTGGATATTGACTACTCTTGCGGAGATACCCTCAGCCTCGAGAGTCTTTGCAGCCTCTACAGCCTCGTTTACCATGAGACCTGTAGCAACGATTGTAACGTCCTTACCGTCCTTCATAACAACGCCCTTGCCGAGCTCGAACTTGTAGCTTGCAGCGTCGTTGATAACAGGAACAGCAAGTCTGCCGAAACGCATATAAACAGGACCGTTGAAGTCGAGAGCAGCCTTTACAGCAGCCTTTGCCTCAACATCGTCGCATGGATTGATGATAGTCATACCCGGGATAGTTCTCATAAGAGCGATATCCTCGTTGCACTGATGTGTAGCGCCGTCCTCACCAACGGAGATTCCTGCGTGTGTAGCGCCTATCTTTACATTGAGGTGTGGGTAGCCGATAGAGTTTCTTACTATTTCAAAAGCTCTGCCTGCTGCGAACATTGCGAATGTGCTTGCGAAAGGGATCTTTCCGCAGGTTGCAAGACCTGCTGCAACACCCATCATGTTAGCCTCTGCGATACCGCAGTCAAAGAAACGGTCTGGGTAAGCCTTCTTGAAGATACCTGTCTTTGTAGCAGCAGCAAGGTCTGCGTCGAGAACTACTAAGTCCTTATATTCATCGGCAAGCTCCTTAAGAGCCTCGCCGTAGCTTTCTCTGGTAGCCTTTTTTATCACATCTGCCATTGTATTAGTCCTCCAATTCCTTTAACTGCGCGTTAAGCTCTGACATAGCCTGCTCGTACTGTTCCTTGTTAGGAGCTGTGCCGTGCCAGCCTACCTGATTTTCCATAAATGAAACGCCCTTGCCCTTTGTGGACTTCTGAATGATAGCCACAGGCTTGTCCTTTACGGAATCAGCCTCTGTGAATGCTCTGTCGATGTCGTCGAAGTCGTGAGCGTCCATAGTGATAACGTGCCAGCCGAATGCTGCGAACTTATCTGTGATAGGCTCAGGTGAGCATACCTCGCTGATAGGACCGTCTATCTGGAGACCGTTGTTATCTACGATAGCAACGAGGTTAGTGAGCTTCTTGTGAGCTGCGAACATAGCAGCCTCCCATACCTGTCCCTCTTCGATCTCGCCGTCGCCGAGTACAGTGTATACCTTGTATGACTTGCCGTCTATCTTGCCAGCCAGAGCCATGCCGCAGGCTGCGGAGATGCCCTGTCCGAGAGAGCCGCTTGACATATCAACGCCAGGGATATGGATACATGGGTGTCCCTGTAAAAGAGCGCCGATGTGACGGAGAGACTTGAGCTCCTCTACTGAGAAATAGCCCTTCTGAGCCAGTACCGAGTAAAGAGCAGGAGCTGTATGTCCCTTTGAAAGAACGAATCTGTCTCTGTCGGGAGCGTCGGGA
Source organism: Ruminococcus flavefaciens (assembly GCF_900119075.1). Lineage (GTDB taxonomy): Bacteria > Bacillota > Clostridia > Oscillospirales > Ruminococcaceae > Ruminococcus > Ruminococcus flavefaciens_Q. The sequence continues at coordinate 160,978 of NZ_FPIP01000006.1, read as the reverse complement.
TTCTTAGGATCGTTGTTCATCTTGTTGAAGTAGAGGTAAGTGAGAGTATCGCTTATCGAGAGGGATCCGCCGGGGTGTCCCGACTTGGCATTGTAGGTGCCTTCGATAACGCCCATTCTTACCTTGCAGGCTGTTTTCTGCAATTCTTTTTTAAGCTTTGCGTCCATAGTGACCTCCAAAAATTTAACGGCTTAACGCCGCTTTATACAAGTTTAATAAAGTTTGACAGCAGTAGGCGGGTGACTCGGTCGCCCCCTAATAATTATTATTCAGACAGCCGCCCGCCCCTGCAATTATAGCTACACACATATTATACCGCAAAAAATGGGTAAATGCAAGACATTTTTTGCTGTAAATGTAAACATATTATGTCTTTCACCTGAAAATCATCATTACTATGACAATTATATAAAATATTGAAAAGCCTGTACACGCCACGGCAGGAACGGATATGAGCATCTTGTTCTGCCTTTCGTGGAGAGTTCCCCTGAGTCTCAGCGCCTTCATCAGGCAAAACGACGCTATCCACATTGGTACTGCGAATACCGCCAGCGCCAGCGTTGCCACATCGCTGAGTGTAAAGCTTGCGGCGGAGTCTGAGCTCCTGCCGTTCATGCTGCTGTAAACCAGCAGCCCGATAAGTCCCAGCACGATGATTACTGCGACTATGTATACGATTATTGCTGCCTTCTTCTTCATTGTTCTACTGTTTGCACCTTTCGATTATGTAGTCAATAAGCTCTGCTACAGCGCCCTCGTCGTTGGTGCGTGAGAGTACGATATCCGCCTTTGCCTTTACTGATTCCTCCGCATTGGCGGGACAAGCTCCCACATCGGCTTCGACTATCATCTCTATATCGTTGTCGAAGTCGCCGATAGACACGAAGGTACAGCCCTCCATGCCGCCGAGCCTGCGATACTGTGCAAGAGCCGAGCCCTTGCTTACTCCCTTGGGGAGCATTTCAAGGAATATTTCCGAGGACTTCACAAAATCCACGCCCTCATAGCGCAGCTGTTTTACAAGGAGCTCCATATGGTCAACGTCCTCGGGAGACAGCGAGAACAGGACTTTCAGCCAGCCGCCGTCCTCAATGTCGGAGAGCTCCGCATAATTCGGCACTATACCGCACAGCTTTGTATGGAGCTGCTGGTAGTCTGTATTGCTGAAAACGTAAGTGCCCTCAGTTTTCAGCACCTCTCCTCCTGCCTGCGGCATGAGCTCAAGGAGCTCTGCCGTGTAAGCCTTAGCTTCAGGGGGAAGAGGGTGTGTGAACAGCGTTTCGCCCATGATATAGTCATGGATAGCTGCTCCGTTGTACATGATTATAGGATATTTCAGCCCCAGAACAGAACGGAACTGGTCAAAGGACTGGATAGTGCGTCCCGTCGCAACGGTAAAGCGTCCGCCCATTGCTGTGAACCGCTCAATAGCGGCTCTGTCGGTGTCGGTTATCTCCTTTTTTGAGTTGAGGAGAGTTCCGTCCATGTCGCTGAGCAGGACAACTTTCGATATATCTTCAAACAAGGTATCACTCCTACATTTTTTCCAGCTTTGCAAGTATGGATACAAAGTAATCGGGAAGTTCGCTTGTAAACTCCATGTACTCCCCTGTTGTGGGGTGGATAAAGCCTATTTTACGGGCGTGAAGGCATTGTCCCTCTATGCCCTTGTAGGGCTTTCCGTAAACGTCGTCCCCAAGTACGGGGTGTCCGATATAGCTGAGGTGAACACGTATCTGATGAGTACGTCCCGTTTCGAGCCGCAGTCTCACATGAGCGTAGCCGCCGTACTGCTTTATTACGCTGTAATGAGTAACAGCGTTTCGGGAATTTTCCGTGGTAACGCACATCTTCTTGCGGTCTGTCTTGTGACGCCCTATAGGAGCGTCCACAGTTCCCTCGGTCTCCTTGAAATAGCCGCAGGCGACTGCCTCGTACTCACGGGTGAAGCTGTGCTCCTTTATCTGCTCAGCAAGCTTCAGATGAGAAGCGTCGTTCTTGGCAACTATGAGAAGTCCGCTGGTGTTTTTGTCGATACGGTGTACGATACCCGGACGGATAACGCCGTTTATCCCCGACAGGCTGTCTCCGCAGTGATGTAGCAGAGCATTTACCAGTGTTCCCGTATAATTGCCGTGTGCAGGGTGTACAACCATGCCCTTGGGCTTGTTGACCACCAGCAGGTCGTCGTCCTCATAGACGATATCAAGGGGTATATCCTCGGGTACAGCGTCCATAGGCTCGGGCTCGGGTATCTCGACGGATATCTCCTCGCCGCCTCTGAGCTTGTAGTTCTTGCTGACAGCCTTGCCCTCCGCGAGAACAAGTCCCTTTTCAATGAGCCCCTGTACCGCAGAGCGTGTAAGCTCCGCAATATTATCAGAAATGTACTTATCTATGCGGCTTCCCTTATCCTCGGGCAGCGCTGTGAGTATCACCTGCTCACTCATTTTCTTCCGCCTTTTCGGACTCTGCTTCCGCAGCCTTCTTAGCTTTTTCTATCTTTGGATCGATGAAAAGAGCGTACCAGATAAGCATGATGAAAGCAAAGGTAACGCAGATGTCAGCCACGTTGAAGATAGCAAACTTGAATGGTTTGAACTCGAACATATCCACCACATAAGCAAAGCGGAAACGGTCGATAAGGTTGCCTATACCTCCTGCAATAAACAGCGCAATGGCTGTGCTGAGGAACTTCGAGCGGCGGTGTACCTTAAAGAGCACCACTATGCCTGCCAGCACAACAAGGCTCGTAAAGCCGATGAGGAACCACCTCTGTCCCGACATACTTCCAAAGATAGCGCCGTCGTTTTCAAGGTAGGTAAGGTCGAATATCTTGAAGTCTCCGATACGGATAAAGTCCATAGTACCTACGGGTTTGAGCTCATGTACAGCCCAGTATTTCACGAGCTGGTCAGCTCCTACAAGGACAGCCACCAGCAAAGCAAGTATTATCAACAAGTGTGTATCCTTTCAATAAGACTGCCTGTCGACCAAAAAGCCGACAGGCAAAGAATGATATTTTAAGCTTCTACAGCTATAGCGCATCTCTCACAGAGTGTGGGGTGATTATGATTTGTGCCAACGTACTTGCTGAAGCACCAGCAGCGCTCGCACTTGTCGCCCTCAGCCTTTGCTACAGCAAATGCTGTCTCGGCTGTGCCTGCCTTCTCTACCTCAACGCCTGAAACGATGAGGATATCCTTGAGCTGGTCTGCCAGTGAAGCATATCTGTCGTAGTCAGCGTCAGAGCTCTTGATGATTATCTTAGCCTCGAGAGACTTACCGATAGTCTTTTCGTTACGAGCGTCCTCAAGAGCCTTGTTAGCTCCGAGACGTGTATTGTAGATGAACTCCCACTTGTCCTTGAAGTCGTCGGTGAACTCGATACCGCTCTTCTCAGGCATCTGGTTGAGGAATACGCTGAGCTTGTCGTCGCCTGCGGAGTGAGGCATGAACTGCCATATCTCCTCGGCTGTGAATGAAATGATAGGTGCGGCAAGTCTTGTCATCGCACTGATTATGCGGTACATTGCCGTCTGAGCTGCGCGGCGGAGAACTGAATCCTCCTTCTCGCAGTAAAGTCTGTCCTTGATTATGTCAAGGTAGAAGTTTGACATATCTATTACGCAGAAGTTGTGGAGAGCGTGGAGCGCAATATGGAAATCAAATGCGTCGTAGCCCTTCTTCATTGTGTCGATAAGGTTATCCAGCTTCATGAGAGCCCACTTGTCCAGCTCTGTGAGCTGGTCGTCGCTTACGCTGTCCTTGTCGGGATCGAAGCCTGCACCGTTTCCAAGATTGCCCAGAATGAAACGAGCAGTATTTCTTATCTTCTTGTAAGCGTCGGAAAGCTGACCGAGAATTGGCTTTGAGATACGGATATCGCTGTGGTAGTCCGAAGAAGCTGCCCACAGACGGAGTATATCAGCGCCGTACTGGTCTGTTATCTCGCTTGGATCAATACCGTTTCCGAGGGACTTGTGCATTGCCTTGCCCTCGCCGTCAACGACCCAGCCGTGAGTGCAGACAGCCTTATATGGTGACTGTCCCTTGTATACGACTGATGTTAGGAGCGATGACTGGAACCAGCCTCTGTACTGGTCAGCACCCTCGAGATAGAGGTCAGCAGGCCATGAAAGGCTCGGGAAGTCCTTGCCCTCCATAACAGATGTATGGGATACACCGCTGTCGAACCATACGTCCATGATGTCGTATTCCTTGGTGAACTCGCCGCAGCCGCACTCACACTTAACGCTTGCAGGGATAAATTCCTTTGTATCCTTTATCCACCATGCGTCGCTGCCCTCCTTGCGGAAAAGCTCCGAGATAGCAGAGATAGTCTCGTCATTGCAGATAGGCTTGCCGCAGTCCTTACAGTAAACAACAGGTATCGGAACGCCCCATGTTCTCTGACGTGAGATACACCAGTCGCTTCTGTCGCGTACCATGCCCTTGATTCTGTCCTCGCCCCACTCAGGGATCCACTGAACGGACTCGATAGCCTTGATAGCCTCGTCCTTGAAGCCGTTTACGGAGCAGAACCACTGCTCTGTAGCTCTGTATATGATAGGGCTGTTACATCTCCAGCAGTGTGGGTACTGGTGGACGATCTTCTGTGTAGCCAGCATAGCGCCAAGCTCTGTGAGCTTTGCAGCGATAGCCTTGTTAGCCTGATCTGTGTCCATGCCCTCGAATTCGCCTGCTTCAGCAGTCTGCCTGCCCTTTGAGTCAACGCATACGATGATACCGATATCGTCGTACTTCTTGCACACCTCAAAGTCCTCAACACCGTAGCCGGGAGCTGTATGTACGCAGCCTGTACCGCTTTCAAGAGTAACGTGGTCGCCTACGATTATGGGTGACGGACGGTCATAGAGCGGGTGCTTTGTCTTCATGCCTTCGAGCTCTGCACCTGTGAAGATATGCTCAGTGGTATACTCAGTGATACCTGCTGTCTCCATAGTGGTCTTGACGAGCTCCTCAGCCATTACGTAGTACTCGTCGCCTACGTGAACAAGTGTATAGTTGTACTCAGGACCAAGGCAGATAGCAAGGTTGCCCGGGATAGTCCAAGTAGTTGTTGTCCAGATAACGAAATATATCTTTGAAAGGTCAAGTCCAAGTCCTGTGAAGATGCCCTTGTCATCAGTTACGTTGAACTTTACATAGATAGAATAGCATGGATCGTTAGAGTACTCGATCTCAGCCTCAGCGAGAGCTGTGTTACAGTCAGGGCACCAGTAAACAGGCTTCAAGCCCTTGTACATATAGCCCTTCTTTACCATTGAGCCGAATACCTCTACCTGCTTTGCCTCATACTCGGGACGAAGTGTCAAGTAAGGATAGTCATAGTCGCCCAGTGAGCCCAGTCTCTTGAAGCCCTTCATCTGGTTAGTGACCTGAGTCATAGCGTACTCACGGCAGTGCTTTCTGAGGTCTACCGCAGGGATAGCTCCGTTCTCAACGCCGATAGCCTTCATAGCCTTCAGCTCGATAGGAAGACCGTGGGTGTCCCAGCCGGGAACGTAGGGAGCACAGAAACCGTTCATATTCTTATACTTAACGATGAAGTCCTTGAGGGACTTGTTAAGTGCGTGACCGAGGTGGATCTCGCCGTTTGCATAGGGAGGTCCGTCATGGAGAACATATGAGGGCTTGCCCTTATTCTTCTCTACCATTTTGTAGTAGAGTCTTTCATCTTCCCATTTTTTGAGAGTTTCAGGCTCTCTCTTAGGCAGATTTCCGCGCATCGGGAATTCTGTCTGCGGTAAATTAAGAGTACTGTTATAATCCTGTGCCATACTATCCGATCCCTCTTACAAAAGACTGAGGGATCCTCCTTTCGATCTTTTTAATTTTTGATTATTCCTCGACCTCTGCCGCTACAGCAGCTGCGATCTCCTCTGCTGTTTCAGCCTTGTCCTCTGTCTCATCTTCAGCTGTCTCGTTGTCGAATGTCTCAGGCATAGATGAGATGAGCTCTAAGTGGCTCTTGTACATATCGAACAGGCTCTTCTTGAAGTCTGCTACCTGCTGCTGAGCCTCGATGAGAGCTTCCTTTTCCTTAGCGATCTCCTCGCGGTTCTTTTCCATAGCCTCAGCGTGCTGACGAACAGCCTCGTCCTCGAGAGCAGCAGCCTTTTCCTTAGCCTCTGCGATGATCTGCTCAGCCTTTTCGTTAGCGTCGTTGAGGACCTGATGTCCCTGCTTCTGAGCACCGAGGAGAGCGTCCTTGAGAGCGTCCTCGTCTCTCATATATTCTCTTACCTTATCAGCGAGCACCTGTATCTTGCTGTTAGCCTCTGCACGCTCGCGCTCCATTTCGTCGAGCTCTGCCTCCAGCTGTGAGAGGAATTCGTCGATCTCCTCCTGCTTGTAGCCGAAAGCTGCCTTTTCAAATCTCTTATTTCTGACGTCCTTTGAAGTTATCATTTCATTCACCTCTAAATATATTTTTTAAGATCAATGTGTATGCGTCCCTTTTTAGTAGAGCCGTTTATATCTGAAAGCACAAATCTTCCAATTCCCCTAATTGACAATACATCTCCGCCCCTGAGTTCGTAGGAGACAGATGAAACAGGCAGATGATTGACCTCTGCCTTATCTGAACGGATAAGCGCCGCCGCTTTTTCACGGCTTAAATGAGCGGCAAGTCCCACCACGCAGTCAAGGCGCAGAGAAGCCACCGTACCGCTGATAGTCTGGAACTTCTGAGCATTTTCCAGTTCAAAGGGCTTGTCATCGGCAATTTTCACGCCGACTCTGCCTATCTTTGATATAGAAGAGGTTATGCTCCTTGCAGCAACCTCAGTGACAAACGCCTGAGTGACACCCTCGGAGACAACTATATCCCCGATTATCTCACGTTTGAGCTGCAAGCCCATAAAGCTGCCGAGAAAGTCCCTGTGGGTGAGCTTGTCCTCGCTTCGGTAAGTGAAGGTCAGGCACACAAAGGGGTACTCCCCCTCCACATAGTCCTCGCAGTAATCGGGATAGACCGCAAGCATTTTCCGTCTTGCGTCATCGTATCCGCCCCAGAGCCGATACCTGAGCCCGCCTGTATGACCTTTGCACCAAGCCTCGGCTTCAACGCACTGTCTCTCGTCAAAAAAAGACGAGAACACCGCCGCGCCGTTTCTTTCGCACAGAGCTGTCATATCCGCAAGCCTTGCGGTAAAAAGCTTATCCGACGGCTCGTTCATCAGATGAATACGCCGTTATTCTCCAGCTCGCCGACTAAGTCCTCGCCGATGAATCCTACATTATAAGGAGTAATGATGTAGGTAAGATTAGCTACGGGCTTGAGGCTTCCGCCGTTTGCATAAGCAACGCCAACGAGGAAGTCGATAATTCTTCTCTTGTTCTCGGGAGAAGCTGTCTCGAGGTTGAGAACTACTGTTTTCTTAGCAATGAGGTGGTCAGCTATCTGCTTAGCGTCTGTGAAAGCAGATGGCTTTACAAGCACTACCTGTAACTGTGCTGTAGTCTGTATATTAACGACCTTGTTTCTTCTGCCGCCGCCGCCAAGACCGTTTGGTGCACCCTCATTCACGGGAGCGTCTTCCTGGTCGGAAGGCTGGAAACCGCCGCGCTCACGCTCGTGACGAACGGGAACATCAGCTTCAAAATCATCATCATCTGCAGCAAAGAAAAAATCCTTAATACCGTCAAAAAGTTTCATCTTAATACTCCTTCTCCGCATTATTTGTTTTTTATATTTCTCTTCACAGGATCAATGCGGAGTATCCCGTGTTGATCTCAGCATTCCGCTGCGAGTTACTTTGAATAGTCTCTTGCGCCGAAAAGACCTGTTCCGATACGCACCAGTGTCGAGCCGTACTTTATGGCTTCTGCGTAATCGTGAGTCATTCCCATAGAGAGCGTATCCATTCCCTTTCGCTCCGAGGAGACCTTATCGTAGAGCTCCTTCATTCTGCCGAGGAAGATATCGCTGTCCGAGGGCGGCGGGATAGTCATAAGTCCTCTTATACGTATGCCTTCGAGCTCCGAGAGCCCGTCCATAAGCTCGTCAAGTCCGTCGGGAGCGATACCGCTCTTGGAATCCTCTCCGCCGATGTTGACCTCGCAGAGGATATCCATTACCCTGCCGTTCTTAACGGCGAGGCGGCTTATCTCCTGTCCCAGCTTAAGGCTGTCAACGGACTGTATCATGCTTACGGAATTTATGATATATTTGACCTTGTTGGTCTGTAAATGTCCAATAAACTGTACCTCGGCGGACTTGTCATAAAAATCTGCCTTTGAAAGGTACTCCTGCACTCTGTTTTCTCCGAGAAGGTCTATCCCAAGCTCTACGGCGTGATTTATCGCCTCGGGAGCAACGGTCTTTGTGACCGCCATTATGCGGATATTATCGTCGGAGCTTCGGTACCTGTCCTTTGCTTCGGCGCACCTCTCTCTTATTATGCGCAGGTTCTCGTCGATATAAGCGAGATCATTCTTTTTCGTCATCTTTATCGACTCCCTCTAACATAATATCATCGTAAAGCTGCAAATACTCGCTTTCGGGATGTACCTTTGAGAGGACGTAATCATTTCCCTCAAATCTTACATCTATCTTCTTGAAGAGCACCTGCTCGCCCTTACGGATATAAACGCCCTTGCTTTTTATCGTCTTTTCCTTTTCATTGCCGTTTTCGTCGGTATAGGTCTCCTTGATATCGGCAAAGCGTATAGCCTCACGGGGAACCTTAAGTCCCTCGCACTGCTCATTTTTGTCGATAAGGGAGATCACCTCGACTATCTCGGCTCTGTGCTGGACAAGCTCGTAATTGAACTTGCTGCACGAAATGATGATAAGGCTCCTGTCGGGCTTTTCATCGCGGATATCATAGATAACAGCAGGGTAAGTCTCGGCGGAGGAATCAAACTTCAGCATGACATCCTTGCCGATCTCGTACTCCTTCTTGGAGTTGTCAGCAACGACGGCAAGATACCAGCCGTAGCCGTCGATAAGCTTTCCGACGACATTTGGCGCTGTTGACTTTCTGTCAGTGATGCTCTCTACCTCGTCGCAGGTGAGCTTGTCCAGCGTCTTGCTGCTGAGCTCCTCCTCATAGCCGTCGATATAGCTGGCAAAATAAGCGGATCTCTGTGCTTTTATGGTCTCGCTGGAGGAGAGCGTCTTTGCGTCGAGCTTGGCGATCTCTGACTTTATATCGGATATCTTCTGGTCGAAGCCCTGTGCCTCATCTGTCATTATCTGATAAGTACTGAGCTGTATGAGAAGATTGTCCTTCACTGTGTCAAGGCTTTCGTAATCCCCCATATCCCTGTAGTAGATAAAGCTCCTGTAGCTCTCATCGATATTCTCGGAGATGCTGGCAGGCTGGGCAGATTCCAGAGTACCCGGATTCTGTATCTTTTCAAGGATATTCAGTTCCTTGCTGAGCACAGCCTTCTGGTGCTTTATGCTGAGCTGCTCGTCGGAGGGATAGGCTTCTGCGATAACGCTGCCGTTACCGACCTTTCCGCCGTCGGACACATTATAGCTGAGCACACCGTTTCCGCTGTAGAGGATTATCTCTTCATCTCTTATAAATACGCCCTTGTATTCCTTTGAGGAAACCGAGGTCGCCATAAGAGCCGAGACTGTATTGCTCTCTCTGTTGCGGAAGTTATAAACTATGCTGACAAAAACTATCAGAAGCAGCACAAGGACGACGTTTCTAAGCGCCTTGACCATGAAGCTGCCATCCGACTTGGCAAATCTCATTCAGATCACCCTTAGTCGTTCTTTTCCGAAGCGTCGAGGATAGAAACTGCTCTTGCGGGGATAATAGTGGAAATAGCGTGCTTGTAAACAAGCTGCTGCTTGCCGTCGCAGTCGAAGATAGCAACGTAGCTGTCGAAACCTCTTACCATTCCCTTGAACTGGAAGCCGTTGGTCAGGATAATTGTAACCATTATCTTGTCTTTTCTGCACTGGTTAAGAAATACATCCTGCAAATTGATTGTTTTGTTCATACACATTCTCCTATCTGGTATATTTGTTTGCCTGCGTATTTTTGTGAGTAAAATGTTTTTCCAAATACAGTACACAGAAATACACACAGTTCATTATAGCACATTTAAAAATAATTTGCTATAGTTTTTTTGCATTTTTCTAATATTTCTTCATTTTTATTAAATCTGTCCAAAAAAAGCCATTCTATACGCCCGTTTTTCCGAAACCACGTCAGTTGACGCTTGGCATAACGCCGCGTTTCCTGCTTGATTATGGCGATACAGTCGGAAAGCTCCGCCTTTCCCTCGAAATATGGGATAAGCTCCTTATAGCCGATAGCATTGGCGGCGGTCTTCATGCCGCTCTCCTGCCAGAGCTGACGGGCTTCTTCGATAAGACCTGCTTTGACCATTTCGTCCACGCGCAGGTCTATTCGGTCGTATAAAGTCTGCCTGTCCTCGTAATTCAGCCCGATAATCAGGGAATTATACGGACTTCCCACCAATTTGCTCTCGCGCTTGAGGTCGCTGAATCTTCTTCCTGTAACATGACAAACCTCAAGAGCGCGGACTACTCTCACCAGATTATTGGGGTGTATGCCCTCTGCGGCTTCGGAGTCTATCTCCGCAAGACGGGCGTGGAGCGCCTCGTTGCCGTTTTCACGGGCAAAGGCATAGAGCTCCTCGCGGTAAGCCTCGTCGCTGCCGCCCTCGGAGAACTTCACATTTTCAAGGAGAGAATCCACATAAAGCCCCGTTCCGCCCACTATTATGGGGAGCTTTCCGCGGGAGAGCACTTCCTGTATCTTCTCGTTTGCAAGCTGTACATAGTCTGCGGCGCTGAAGCTCACGTCCCTGTCGAGGATACCCATGAGATGATGCGGTATTCCCTGCTTTTCGGCTTCTGTGGGCTTTGCAGAAGCTATATCCATGCCCTTGTATATCTGCATGGAATCGGCGGAGATCACCTCTCCGCCGTATATCTTCGCAAGCTCAACGCCCAGCCATGTCTTGCCCGACGCCGTCGGACCGACAACTGCAAGCACAAAGGGCTTGCTATTCTTTTCGTTCATTATCAACTTCTCCCGACTGTATGCGTTTTATGCTCTTTTTAAGCCTTAACTTTTTGCTAAGCCTTGCTGTGATGACCAATACGATTATAATTAACGCAAGAGCTATAAACATCACAGGCACAAGCACTATCATAAAATAGGCAGGTCCCTGATTCACATCGCAGGTCAGACTGCTGCCGTTTGCCTTTATGGTATAGGCAGGCATACCCCATGTTACCTTTTTCACCTTGACTTCATTGGTAGTACCGAGGATATTTCCGTCCTTATCGCAGTAGGCTATCTTTATGTGACGGTAATGGTTGAACAGTTTTTCAGTGCCCACTTCCACTGCAAACTCCATGTGCTTGTTTTTCGACTGGGGCGAAAGATCGACTTGTTCCAATGTAATGCTCTTATGCTTCAGAAACAGGCTTGTATAGCCGTCCTCGTCATATTTTGCAAGCTCACAGCTGCTGTCAACTCTGAGAACCGAACCATTATACACATTGAAATCCATATTGTTCTCTTCCCAGTTTCCTTTTACCAGTATATCTGCAAAAGCAGTACCCTCGGGAACTTCCCCGAAGCTTATATCCAGATGAGATGTATCAACATCCCATGCAAAGGCGGCAGTTCCGCCGAAAACGCACATGAACACCGCAAAATATACCGCAATAAGAGCTTTTGCCGTCCTTTTAATCCTGTTTTTTACTTTCATTATCAGCCTCTCCCGACTGTATTGGGATCCTCATTTTTGCGGACTGTCTTTCTGCAATTTTTTCTTTAATAATTATTACAGCCGCGCACACTGCGAAGAGTACCGCTGCCCAAAGAACAAGTGCAAGCAGATAATACTTCGGAGCCTTAAAAAATCTGCATCTGAGTTCATCACCGTCTGCTTTTATTTCATATGTAACATCATTCAGCGGCGTTTTTTTCACCTTGATCTCCTTGGTGATACCGAGGATATTGCCGTCCTTATCGCAGTATGCGACCTTTATGTGACGAAAGTGTTTTAATATTGGCTGAGTATAACCGCCGAAACACATATAATCGTCATTTTCCCCTCGGGCGATCTCAAGCCCCTCCAGATAAACAGAGCCATAATCAGTATGATTGAACATTAAGCTTCGATAATCGTCCTCGTTATACCTTACAATTTCGCTGTTTTCGCCGATATCAAAGTCAGGTATCAGCCCAACCAGCGCACAATAGTTGAAATTAGTATTAATATCAAGATCAAGACGGAGCTCATCACTGCTGTCCTTCAGGAGTATATCCGCAAAAGCAGTACCCTCGGGCACTTCTCCGAAGTAAATATTCATATGGTCAAAATCAACGTACCCTGACAATGCCATACCGACAAAAATATAAATAAGTACTGCAAAATATACTGCGATGAATAATGCTTTAACTGCTCGTTTCATGGTGCCTCCCTAGGTTCTTTTGAACTGATGTGAGATATTGCTCTTGGTCATGGTGAACATGACAGGTCTGCCGTGAGGACAATGGCGTATCCTCTCGTCAAAGTAGACCTGCTCCGCAAGGGATTGGAGCTCCGCGATATCGTTCTTGTCGTTGCCCTTTATTGCCGATTTGCAGGCAACTGTGTGGAGCATATCGTCCAGCACATGAGACTGTGGATCATGGCTGTACATACGGAGATTGTTTGCTATTTCGGAGATGATATCCTCCATATCCAGCTCCATTATGAAGGTGGGAACAGCCGTTGCAACAACGCAGGGCTTCTCAGAGAAATCAAAGGTGAATCCCAAATCCGCAAGGAGCTCCTGATTTGTTTCAAGGGCGCTGAACTCGTCACCTGTAAGGAGCACACGTACTCCCGTAAGGAGCTGCTGGCTGTACTGCTTGCAGTTGCGGCTCTTTAAGCGCTCGAATATAATTCGCTCATGGGCGGCGTGCTTGTCTATCATTATCATGGTGTCGTCGCCGACCTCTGCAACAACGTAAAGCCCGAATGCCTCGCCGATAACGCGAATCTTCGGCTTTTCCGTCCATACCGACTCCTTGGAAGCTTCGCTCTCCGCAGGCTTCTGAACAGGCGCTGCGGTGAATGCCTGCTGTGTGATGTAGCTGAATCCCTCCACAGTCTTCGGCGGCTCGGGCTCAGAAACAGACTCGGGAGCTTTTACGGGCTCGGGTATCTGCTCCTGTACGGGAGCAGTCTCCGCTTCTCTTTCATACACGGGAGCTGCCGCCTGTACGGGCTCGTCATAGGCAGGGCTCGGCGTAATATCCGCAGTTATGGGAGTTTCCTCAACTGCGGGCTTTGGAGCTGTGTACACAGGGGCAGGAGCTTCATAGACAGGCTTGGTTGTCTCGGCAAGCTTCTGCTCGGTCTCCTCTATCTTGTCAACGGGAGTGAACAGGAACTCCTGCTGCTTCATCTCCTCCTGCTCGGGAGCAGCCTTTGTCCAGTCCGCATGGGGTTTCAGCTCGAATTCGTAGATGAGACCGTCCTTCATCATGGCGTTCTTTACTGCGAAGTACACCGCGTCGGACACGGATTTCTCGTTGGTGAAGCGCACCTCCGCCTTGGTGGGGTGGATATTGACGTCCATAGTGCTGGGCGGCAGGTCAATGAGCAGTACGCAGGCAGGGAATTTTCCCGTCATTATCATGTTTGTGTAGGCGTTTTCCAGAGCCGCAGAACAGAGCCTTGAACGGACGTATCTGCCGTTTACGAAAAAGTTCTGGAAAGCGCGGTTATTCTTGGAGTACAGTGGCTTGATAACGAAGCCGCTTACCTTTACGCCCTCGTACTCATAGTCCACAGGCATGAGGTCACGGGCGAAATCACGTCCGTAAACTGCGTATATCGCTGAAAACAGCTCCCCGTCGCCGCTGGAGTTGAACTCCGTGCGGTTGTCGCGGATAAATCTGAAAGCGATATCAGGGTGAGACATGGCTATTTTCTGGAGGATAGTGCTCACCGCATTGCCCTCGGTGACATCCTTTTTCATGAACTTGCGCCTTGCAGGGACATTATAGAAAAGGTCGCGGATTATGACGGTAGTGCCGTCGGGGCAGCCGCTCTCCTCGTGGGACTTCTCCACGCTTCCCTCAATGGTATAGAGAGTGCCGTAGAGTCCCTCTTTCTGCTTGGTCATTATCTCCACACGGGCTACAGCGGCAACAGAGGCAAGAGCTTCTCCGCGGAAGCCCAGAGTAAGGATATTGTCAAGGTCTTCCTTTGCGCTTATCTTGCTTGTGGCATGACGAAGAAAGGCTTTGGGAACGTCGCCGAATGACATTCCACAGCCGTCGTCTGTAACGCGCATATAGGTAGTTCCACCGTTTTTTATCTCCACGGTGATATGAGAAGCGCCCGAGTCTATGGAGTTCTCAACCAGCTCCTTGATGACCGATGAGGGGCGCTCGATGACCTCGCCTGCGGCGATAAGCTCTGATATTTCCTTGCTAAGGACGTTGATAGGGGGCATTGTTTACTTCCTTTCTGACTGTCAGCAGCTCAGACCAGCTTTACCCATTCGGGAGTGAGTATCACTCCGCCGTATTCGATATGCTCGGCGGTATATTTTGCTGTGTCCATGCGTCCGAACTGCTTTTCCGATACGATAGCAAATGGACAGGCACTTGGCTCTGCGCCCTCCTTGATATCCATTTCGGGAACTATACCCTCGCCCAGCTCCAGCTCAGTCTGGACAGTACGGGTTTTCGGCAGTATCCACAGCTTTGCCGCAAGGGCTTTCAGCTTTTCAACGGCTTCTTTCCTGTAGGTATCCCCCTCAACATGAACTTCCTCCTGCGGTATCAGCAGGGTAAAGGTATACTCGCCGCGTATGGGATCCTCGTTCATGATGAAGCCGCGGACTTCGGAAAAGCCGCCGTAATTGAAGCACATCTGCTTGTAATCGTTGGAAGAGTCCTCGTCATAGCCCAGCTCGAAATCCTCTTCAAGCTTTTTCTGGTTCCATTCCATGATGTCCTCAATGGTATCGTTTTCGGCATGGTATGCGCCGTTTTTGAATTCGAGCCCTGCGTGTTTGATATATGCAGTGAGCTCCTTCATATTGTCAAAATCCAGCTCTGCGCGGCTGTATTCCATTATCAAAGAAAAATAAGCAGGCATGATTTGCACCTCTGTTTCAATTCATAATTCATAATGCATAATTTTATATTTGCGGACGACCATTGGTCGTCCCTACACGTTTTCTAAAGTTGAGAGTTGAGAGTTGACGGGACGTCGCCCCTACTTAGCTCTTAGTTCTTAGCTCTTAGTTCTTAGTTCTTAGCTCTTAGCTCTAAATCGGCTAAAGGCTCGGAACGCCGAGGGCGGCGTTCCCTACTGAATAGCTTTCAGCATATCGCTGAGGAGCTCGCGGCATTCGCTGTCCGTAAGCTCGTCTATATTAGTCTTTTCAAGCATTTCCAGTGCCGCTTCACGCCCCAGACTGCCGAAGCTTATCTGTCCCGATTCCTCGCGTTCTGCCGCAGGGCGCTCCGAAGCGTGCTGACGCTCCATTTCTTCAAGGAGCTCCTTTGCACGGGCGACTACCTTTGCAGGCAGTCCTGCCAGCTTCGCAACGTCAACGCCGTAGCTCTCGTCCACGCCGCCGCGGACTATCTTACGCAGAAATCTTATAGTGCCGCCGTGCTTGTTTACGGCGATACTATAGTTCTTCACGCCCTCAAGCTCGTCCTCCAGACCTATAAGCTCGTGATAGTGAGTAGCGAATAAGGTCTTGCAGCCCAGCTTCTTGGAATTGCAGATGAACTCCGCAACTGCACGGGCTATGCTTACGCCGTCAAAGGTGGAAGTACCTCTGCCCACCTCGTCAAGGATAACAAGGCTGTCCTTGGTGGCGTTTTTCAGTATATCCGAGACCTCGCTCATTTCCACCATAAATGTGGACTGTCCTGCGGTAAGGTCGTCGGAGGCTCCCACACGGGTGAATATCTTGTCCACCACGGAAATCTTAGCGGAATCCGCAGGCACGAAGCAGCCTATCTGAGCCATGAGAACTATAAGCGCCGCCTGTCGCATATATGTAGATTTACCCGACATATTAGGTCCCGTGATTATGGACATACGGTCAGCCTTTGTATCTATGTACAGGTCGTTTGGCACGAACACCTCGTCGGTGAGCATAAGCTCCACAACAGGGTGGCGGCCTGCCTTGATGTCGATAGAGCCGTCAATGGCGATATCGGGCTTTACGTACTGATTCCGCAGAGCCACATCCGCAAAGGAGCAGAGAACGTCCACAGCGGCAACTGCCGAGGCTGTTTTCTGTACGGCTTCAAGCTTTGTCGCAAGGAAGTCGCGTACCTCTGCGAAAATATCGGCTTCAAGGGAGAGAGCCTTGTCCTTTGCGCCGAGTATCGAGTTCTCAGCGTTTTTCAGCTCCTCGGTGATGAAGCGCTCGGCGTTGGCGAGAGTCTGCTTGCGTATCCAGCCCTCGGGGATAAGGTCGTAGTATGAGCGCGTAACCTCAAGATAGTAGCCGAACACACGGTTGAAGCCTATTTTCAGGTTTTTGATGCCTGTCTTTTCCTTTTCGCGCTGCTCTATCTCGTCGATAATGCTCCTGCCGTTGTTCATAATATGGCGGAGCTCATCAAGCTCCTTGTTGAAGCCCTCTTTTATCACGCCGCCGTCCTTTACGGAGATAGGAGGCTCGTCCATGATAGCGTTCTCAACAAGGTTCACCAGCTCGTCAAGAGTGGATATCTCGTCGTTATATCTCGCCAGAAGCTTTGAATCAGAGAGCTTTGCCAGCTCCTGCTTGATAAGAGGAAGCTGCATTGCCGTAGCCGAAAGCGATTTGAGGTCACGGGGATTAGCGCTCTTGTACATTACCTTTGTCATAAGGCGCTCCAGGTCGTAGACTCTGTCAAGCAGGTCAGTCATATCGGCAAGGACAACGCTCTTGCGGTAGAGTGCTTCAACGGCGTCAAGTCGCTCGATTATCCTTGCAGGGCTTTTCAGTGGCTGCTCTATCCAGTTTCTCAGCATACGGCGTCCCATAGATGTTTTGGTGGAGTCCAGAACCCACATGAGAGAGCCTTTTTTCTCCTTGCTGCGGAGAGTCTCAGTAAGCTCTAAGTTGCGCCTTGCATTGAGGTCAAGTCCCATGAACTGCTCACCGTTGAGAAGCTCTATTTTCGTAAATCTCGATACCGAGGTCTTCTGGGTATCGTTTATGTAGTCAAAAAGTCCGCATACTGCCGCGCAGTCTGCTCCGTCCTCGCTTATGCCGAGCTCGGTGACGGACTTAACGCCGAATACTGCCGCAGCCATGTCCCTCCGTGCAGAGGGAGTAAAGCATATGGTATCGCGGAGAGTCACCGCGCAGGAAAGTCTCACCTTTACGAACTCCGCAGCCGCTTTGAGGGACAGGAAGTTCTGAGGGAAGATTATCTCCGCAGGCTTGCAGCGTGAAAGCTCGTTGATAACGCCTGCTTCCAAGTCCTTGCCCTCGAAATAGCTGAGAGCCGCCTCGCCTGTGGAAAGGTCGGCAGAAGCCACGCCGCAGGTCTTGCTTTCCTCGTCGTAGTAGATACTGCAAATGTAGTTGTTGCTGCCGTCGTCCAGCATACTGCTCTCGGTGAGAGTACCGGGAGTAACTACCCTGATAACGTCGCGGACAACTATTCCCTTGGTCTCGGCAGGATCGGTGAGCTGCTCGCAGACAGCCACCTTGAAGCCCATGTCTATAAGCCTCTTTATGTACATATCCGCCGCATGATAGGGAACTCCGCACATGGGAGCGCGTTCCTCCAGACCGCAGTCCCTGCCCGTAAGGGTGAGCTCCAGAGCCTTTGAGACAACTACCGCGTCGTCGAAGAACATCTCGTAGAAGTCGCCGAGGCGGAAGAACAGGATACAATCGGTATACTTGTCCTTGACCTCGAAGTACTGCTGCATCATGGGGGATATCTTACTTCTGTCGATTTCCATTGGTTTAGCTCCTTTACATCTTAGTTACGATAAAAAACAATAAAACGGTAAAAGCTGCAACGAACAGCACAGCTCCCACAGCCATGAGGACTTTCACGGAGCCTGAGGGCTCGCCGCCTGTATTTTCGATAGCTATATCATAGACTTTCGCCCATCTTATAAGCTCCTCGCAGCCCTTGTCCGCCTTTTTGAGCCCGAGCACAGTCCTGCCGCCGCTCAGAACATTCACGTCATAGCCCTTGAAGCTTATCCTGTCGATATCGCTGTCTGCGCTTATATATCTAAGCTCCGCCTGCTGCTCCCTGTCAAATTCAAATCCCATAGCTTACATTCTGCTCAGGAACACAAAAAGTATTCCCAGTACAATGCCCAGAAGAATAGATAAAGCGATTATGAGTTCCCGTGCCTTCTGCGATTTTTTGGGATCGTTCGCCCCATCGTCATGTATCTCCACATGATTGCACCTTGCCCATTTTATCAGCTCACCGCAGTTGTCAAGAGTCTTGCTGAACGTTATGATATCCTTGCCCCCCGAAACTATCTTCATGCTGTTCATGACCGTGCCCTTTATGCAGTCTATCTCGCTGCTGTGGCAGGTTTTTCCCTTAACAGTGATCTCCTGACCGTTTACGTCTATGCGGAATTTTTTCATGGTTGAAATAGATATGAATGAAATAATGCTGCTTACAAGCAAGCCCACAGGCAGCAATAGCCTGAAAATGCTGAATCTCGGACTCAGCAGCGTTCCTATAGCGAGCATTGTACAGCTGAGCAGCGACAGAAAAGCAGAGGTCCTGCACTGCTTTATGCTGATTTCGGGCTGCGTCAGAGCAAAGCGCTCTGGCGGCGGTGTAATATAATTCGACTTTATGAGGTCGTTAACCGCCGATATCCTCGCCATAAGCTCGTTGTTAGTATTCTGAAATTTCCCCATACCCCCTTTTCTCCTTTATCAGTGACAGCCTGCGCAGGAAGCACAGCTGCCTGTGCAGCCTCCCTCGGGTATCTGGCAGGTCTCTGGATCCTCGCCGTTAGCGCACATACTAATTATCTGCTGCATATTTGACACCAGCTTTTCAAGAGCCTGCTGTGCTCCTGAGAAAACTATCATCTTCGGGTTCTTCATTATCTTGTTGTATACGCCCTTGAGCTCTGTATCGAGAGCCTTGATGTTGTCGGAATCGGGCTCCTCTGCGCTCATAGCGGTGCCAAGATTCATGCGGAGGTCCTCAAAATGAGCGATGTCCTCCTGAAGCTCCTTATCCTCATCGTTAGCCTGCTTTGCAAGCATATAAGCTGTGTATCTGTCGTCCTGCTGAAGTGCCTTTCCAAGCTCTCTTGTCATTTCCATAATATCCATTTTTAAATTCTCCTTAATAATTGATTTTTCTGCCTTTTCTAAGCCTGCGGCGTGAAAAGGACGCAAAGTTAAGAATTCTCCCGACTTAATTCGGATAGAATCAGCGTTTAACCCATGTAATCAAGGTAAAGTCCGTCAAACTCCTCGGTAGTGCCGTTTTCGTGATAGAACCACGACTTGACGCCGCCTTTGATATCAGTCTGATATGCCGACACGAAATCAATGCGGTGTATGCCCTTTTCCCTGAGAACATCATCGTAAGACGGATTCTGCTCGTCAAGCTCGAAATCATAGGTGTCAGCCACCTTCAAAGTGCCGTCCTGCCATACGAAATAATGCAAAGTCGCATATCCCATCTGTCCCCAGAGGATAACGAAATTGCCTGTGTTCTCGTCATAGCAGAAGCTTGTATGTCCGCCGCCGAAAGTGCCTAAGTCCTGAAGCTCGCAGTTCTCATCGAATCTGTATACATGGATAGCGTAATCAGCCTCGCAGGTGCCGTATTTCAGGATAAGCTCGGGAATACCGTCAGCGTCCATGTCGCGGAATGCGTATTCAATACTGGAGAGTCCGTCGTTATCCTTTGCAGTCTGCTCGAAAACATAGCGTATCTCGCCCTGATAAATTGCAGGGTACATATCCATGCGTCCGCCTGCGGAAACATTTGCCTCGTGGGTAGCGGGCTCGGCTTCTGTTCCTGCTGCTGTAGTATCGGCAGCAGTTATCACAGCTGTCTCTGTAGCTGCCTCAGTGGCTGTAGTTTCAGCGCTTGTCGGCGCTGTGGCTGCCGTGGTACTCTCAGATGAAGAGCTGCTCTGACCTGTCTTTCCGCAGCCTGCAAGAACCAGAGCTGCAAAACATGATAATGCGATGATTCGTTTCATTTTTCTTATCCTTTCTTTATATGACCAGTTACAGCCCAGTTCATGGCGTCGGTTATCTCAATGTCAGCGAACTGACCGATAAGGGAGCTGTCTCCCTCAAACTCAACTATTATGAACTCGCTGCTCTTTCCTGTGAGCCAGCCGTCCTTTTTCTTCGAAACTCCGTCAACAAGAACTCGCATAGTCCTGCCGATAAAGCGCTTGTAGTGCTCCGTGGAGACCTCGCGCTGGACTTCAAGAAGCTCTCTCATGCGATGTCCCTTTTCCTCGTCGGAGATACTGTCGGGCATTTCCGCAGCCTTAGTTCCCGAACGCTTGGAATAGATGAATGAGTAGATATTGTCGTACCTGACCTTTTTTATCACATCGAGAGTCGCGCGGAACTCCTCGTCGGTCTCGTTTGGAAAGCCCACGATTATATCCGTAGTCAGTGAGAAATCGTCGTCTCTGCGGCGTATCTCATCGACTATGCCCAGATACTTCTCCATGGTGTAGCGGCGATTCATGCGGTCAAGCACTGCGCTGCTGCCGCTTTGTACGGGCAGGTGCAGGTGCTTCGCCACCTTTTCGCAGTCAAATATGGCGTCGATAAGCTCCTTTGAGGCGTCCTTGGGGTGTGAGGACATGAAGCGTATCCAGAAGTCCCCCTCTATTTTATTCAGTTCACGGAGAAGCTGAGGAAAGCTGCACTCGCCGCCAAGGTCATTGCCGTAGGAATTGACGTTCTGACCGAGCAGCATTATCTCCTTGTAGCCTTGAGATACCAGCTCGCGGACCTCGCCGATTATATCCTCGGGACGGCGGCTTCGCTCACGTCCGCGGACGTACGGCACTATGCAGTAGGTGCAGAAGTTGTTGCAGCCGAACATTATTGGCACAGAAGCCTTGAAGCTGCTCTCGCGCACCTGCTCAGCCGCCTCGGAAAAGTCATCGTACTCGGTGATATCCGCCGAGAACTTCGCTCCCCTGAGAGCTTCAAGAAGAAGCCTTGGCAGGGCGCTTATAGCGGAGGTACCCAGCACAAGGTCCACCTGTGGGTAGGACTTCTTTATCTTTTCGGCAATATGGCTCTGAGCCGTCATGCAGCCTGCAATGCCGATGATAAGGGAGGGCTTCAGCTCCTTGAGCTTCTTCATGCTGCCCACTATGCCGAAAACCCTGTCCTCGGCGCTCTCGCGGACGGCGCAGGTATTGAGTATGATGAGATCGGCTTCATGCTCGTCCTCGGTGAAGCCGTAGCCCATTTTTTTCAGCAAGCCCTTTATCTTTTCGCCGTCGGACACGTTCAGCTGACAGCCGAAGCTCCTTATGTAGGCTTTTCGGGGCTTATCGCCCAGCAGTGCCTTTATTTCGCTTATTTCCGCGGTATTGTCCTTCAATTGGCAGAACCTCGCCTTCCTTGAAAATCCTGTAATGTATAATTATACCATATATAAAAGGAGATTTCAAGTGCCGATAATTGCGGACATCAAGTTTTACAAAAAAAGGACCTTCCGCAAGGGAAAGTCCTTTTCAATACAGCGATGTAATTATCTTACATAGAGATATCTTGAAAGAAGTACTGCGTCAGTGACATTTATCTTGCCGTCCTTGTTGAGGTCAGCGCGGGTTCTCTCAGCTTTTGTCAGAGGATCTACACCGTTGATATAATCAATGATAGCGTCAAGATCCTCGTTTGTTACATATGAACGGCCTAAAACGTTGCCTGATCTGATAGGACTAAAGCCGTTGATATCATAGGAGATAAGTGAGATATCTGTAACATCTACCTTGCCGTCCCAGTTTACGTCTGCTCTTGCAAGTCTGCTTGCAGGAATAGCCTTGATGCCCTTAACGTGCCAAGTAACAGCCTGAAGATCCTCGATGTCGATATCTGTATCACCGTTGATGTCGCCCTTCATTGCTCTTACTGCCGGAGATGAAGATGATTTCTTTGCGGCAGCTGCTCCCATAACTGTTGCTGCGCCTGCTGTCATAACTGAAGCCATAAGAATTGCTGCGATCTTGTTGAATTTCATTTTGAAATTCCTCCTTTAAAAATATTGTTTGCTAAATATATGACTTGTTTATGTCAAATATCAAGCATTTATATATTAACATTTTATCTCAATTTTGTCAATAGATATTTATATAAGATTTTTAAAGCTTTTTTTAAGATTATATGATATAATATATTATGTGAAAGTGTATACTCACTTCCGAAAGGGGAAATTATTATGCTGAATATAAAGAAAACCGCAGCTCTGCTGCTTACATCGGCTGTTGCCGTTTCTTCGCTGTTTGCCTGCAACGAGAAAAAGCCCCACGACATGGCGAATGCCAAGGAGCTGAAAGTCACATTTCTCGACGTGGGAAAGGCTGACGCTATTGTGCTCCAGTCCGAAAGCTCCACCGTGGTCATAGACTGCGGAGAAAAGGGCGACGGCAAGAAGATATCTTCGATCCTCGAAGAGAGCGGAACAACCGTTATCGACTACCTGATAATCACTCATTTCGATAAAGACCACGTGGGCGGAGCTCCCAAGGTGCTGAAAACCTTTGACGTCAAGAACGTTCTCACTCCCGATTACACGGGAAATGTCAGCGAATACGACAAATTCGCGGAGACTCTCGACGGCAGGGGCATTACTCCCATGAAGCTGAAAGAGGATATCTCCTTTACCCTTGACGACGTGGATTATACGGTCTATGCGCCGAAAAAGGACTTCTACGGCGACGGCGACAGCGCCGAGAACAATTTCTCCCTCGTTACAAAGGCTGTCCACCATAACAACATCCTGCTTTTCACAGGCGACGCTATGGAGGAAAGACTGGACGAGATAATGGATATCGGCAAGTGCACCCTGCTGAAAGTCCCGTATCACGGCAGAAAGCTTGATAATCTGGGCGATTTTCTCAAAGCTACGGAGCCGAAATGCGCAGTAGTCTGCACGGACAGCAACGAGTTTTCGGGCAAGATGCAGGACCTGCTGAAAAAGCAGAAGATAAACACCTATGCAACCTGCTTCAACGGTAAGATAAACGCTGTCAGTGACGGCAGTCAGATAAAAATCGACACAGAAAAGGGCTCGTCTTTGTGATATTTCACAAAAAGCAGTGAAGCGGCTTTGACTTTTTGTCATCTATTATTGACGTACTCCTGCCAAAATGATATAATTATCATATAGCTTTATTCGATTAATATATCGTTTTGATACAGGGGGGGACAACTATGAGCAAACAGGAAAAAGAAATCAGAACAAGCAAACGCAACTTCATTATAGCTCTTGCTTTACTATTGCTTACAAATATTCTCATGGCTATGACACTGTCCACGCTTGCCAAAAAGAACCTGCGCGAGCAGATAGAACAGCGTATGCTGGACGTGGCAAATACGGCGGCTTATATGATAGACGGCGATGAGATAAAGAATATCACCAAGGAAGACGAGGGCACAGAGCCATACAACCGCGCTCTTGAAACACTCCGTGCCTTTCAGGAAAACATCGCTCTTGACTACATCTATGGTATAAATCCTGAACCCGACGGCACCTTTACATTTACTATTGATCCTGCTATTGATGACCCTGGTGAATTTGGTGAGCCGATAGTTACTACAGACGCTCTCGTAAGCGCTGCAAACGGTGTTGCCGCTGTTGATCAAAAGGCATACTCCGACAAATGGGGACGCTTCTACTCGGCATACAGCCCTATTTTCGATTCAGAAAACAAGGTTGTCGGCATTATCGGCGTTGATTTCAACGCCGACTGGTTCGACGATAAGCTCAGCAATAATACGGTAATATCCATAGTTATCCTTATGGCGGCTCTTACCGTAGGTATAGTCCTCGCGTTCATCATCATGTCGCAGAACAGAAAGCGTTTTGCGGCTATGCTGAAAGAGATAGACCAGCTCAATACAACTACCCAGAAAATGAACGATATGCTTATGCAGACCTCTATCAAAAAGCTGGATTTTCTCCCCGACACAGAGAGAGAACTTCTTAAAACTCTTGCAGACGGCGAGGAAAAAAAGCAGTCCTTCAGCGACGAGTATGAGGAGGTAACATCGAATCTTCAGTCTGTCTGCAATAAGCTCAACAAGTACATGAAGTACGTGGATACCAACATCCACAAGGACGAGCTGACCAATACCCATAACAAGGCGGCGTACAAGAACGCTATAAGACAGCTGGACGAGGATATCAAGACCGATTCACCATCATTCTCCGTTGCATTCTTCGACCTCAACGGTCTGGAAAATGTCAACGCTAACTTCGGCTTTGAGGCAGGCGACGAGCTGATGTTCCATGCTGCAAGACTGCTGAAAAAGGTATTCGGCAGCGATAATGTCTATCGTGTTGCAGGCGACGAGTTCATTGCTCTTATGCGCAAAAAGAACACTCTCGATATGGAGGACCTGTTTGCTGAATTTGACAAGGAACTGGGAAATTTCAACGCAGGCAAAAAGATCGCTCACCCCCTCGGCATAGCAAAGGGCTTCAACACCTACAGACCTGAAAAGTATGAGAACTACCGTCAGGTATTCATCGTCGCAAGAGAAAATATGCAGAACGACAAGGCGGAATACTATAAGAACAAAAAGGCGTGACTTAACCGCAACACTTATATAGAAGCTTACAGTTAATTATGGGGGAAACCTTTCTGAGGAAAGGTTCTCCCCCATACCCCTTTCCAAAGACTTTTATCTGGTTTTTTCGCAGATAGGGCGCTTCTTAAAAAAAAAAAGACCTGCAAAAATGCAGGTGCGCCCTATCTGTGAAAAAACAAAACTAAAGTTTTAGGGATAGAGTTTGAGAGTGACTCCCCGCAGTGCGGGGAGATGTCACGCAGTGACAGAGGGGACGTCCTCCGTCAGAGGAGCCCCTTTTTCAAAAGGGGTTCTCTCAATAATAATTATAAAACTTCTATATGAGTATCATGGTTATGTCACGCCTTTTTAGTGAGCAGTAAGTAGTGGACGGATTTTAATTGTAGTGGCCGGCGTCCTCGACAGCCCAATGCAGGGGCGGATAATATCCGCCCGATTATGATAATACAACGGCTGACTATTGTAGGGGGGCGATGCCTACATCGCCCCGTGGTTCCACGTATCTATTGGTCGGGCTGATGTGGGCATCAGCCCCTACAGCGCATTATTCATGTTTTCATCGTAATACACGGGCGCACACTGTGCGCCCCTACATATTGACAGCAAAAAATGCCTGCGATTCAGCAATATTTACTGTTGCATTTTCTGATTCCATGTGTTATAATAGATTGTAAGCGTGCTTTTTCAGCAGATAATGCTCTGCAAGCACAAATTTTAATATTATGAAAAGAGGAAAACAAATGCCTGCAAATATTGTAGTCGGAACTCAATGGGGAGACGAAGGAAAAGGCAAGATCATTGATATCCTTGCTTCCCGCGCAGACGTTGTAGTCCGCTCACAGGGCGGCAACAACGCAGGTCACACTGTTGTAAATAACGGTGAGGTCTACAAGCTTCACCTTGTACCTTCGGGTATTCTTTACCCCAATGCACTCAACCTCATCGGCGCAGGTGTAGTTCTTGATCCCAAGGACTTTATCGGCGAGCTGGACAATCTCGAGTCAAGAGGCATAAAGACTCAGGGACACCTTAAGGTTGATCCCCGTGCTCAGATCGTTATGCCATGGCATATCGCTCTCGACGGTCTTTCTGAGGCTTTCCGCGGCGGTAAGGACATCGGTACGACAAAGAGAGGCATTGGTCCTACATATATGGATAAATACGAGCGCTGCGGCATTCGTATGTACGACCTCGTTCACCCTGAGGTGCTTGCTGAAAAGATACAGTCCACAGGCAAGCTCAAGAACGAGATAATCACCAAGGTTTACGGCGGTGAGGCTTTCGACCTTGACGCTGTTACTAAGGAGTACACAGAGTACGGCAAGAGACTTCTCCCATACATGGACGACGTTTCCGTACTCACATTCGAGGCTCACAAGGCAGGCAAGACTATCATGTTTGAGGGCGCTCAGGCTACTCTCCTTGATATCGACTTCGGTACATATCCCTACGTTACATCTTCGCACCCACTCTCAGCAGGCGTTTGCGTAGGTACAGGCGTAGGTCCTAAGGTAATCACCAACATCATCGGCGTTGCAAAGGCTTACACTACTCGTGTAGGCAAGGGACCATTCCCCACAGAGCTTGACGACGCTACAGGCGATCAGATAAGAAACGTAGGCGGCGAGTTCGGTACTACCACAGGCAGACCAAGAAGAACAGGCTGGTTCGACGCTGTTATCGTTCGTCATTCAGTAAGAGTAAACGGCCTTGACAGCCTCGCTATCAACAAGCTGGATACTCTCGCTAATATCGATACACTGAAAATGTGCGTGGCTTACAAGAAGCCCGACGGCAGCATCATCAAGGAGTTCCCGCCGACACTGGAGGAGCTTGAGGGCTGCGAGCCTATCTATGAGGAGTTCCCAGGATTCACAGAGGATATCTCCAAGTGCACAAGCTTCGACGAGCTCCCTGCTAACTGCAAGAGCTACATCGCTCGTCTTGAAGAGCTGGTAGGCTGCCATGTAAGCATGGTAGGTATCGGTCCTGACAGAGCACAGATACTGGAAAGATAAGACTTTGTTCAGCCGCTTCGGCGGCTGTTCGCTTATACCGCCTTTTTCCGAAAGGAGGCTTTGTATGAAATTCTCCGCAAAAAAACTGGCTGTTGTCTCGGCTTTTGCCTTGCTCAGTGCTTTTGCCCTGCCTTCAACGGCTTCTGCGGCTCAGGTCTCAGTACCCGAGATATCACAGAGCTGCGTTTTCAGCTCGGCTGACGACGCTGCTGTACAGATGAGAAAATACATCAGGGAGAGAAACCCTGATTTCGAGATTGCTGTCAGCTCCTCTGTCGCTTCAAAGGAGACCGTGGGACAGCTCATGATATTCAAAGCCTTCGATGAAACGGGAGACGGCTCGGAGGGAGACTACCTCCGCTTCGCAGTAAAAAAGCTGAACTGCAAGATATACTGGAAAAACAACGAGTACAAGCTGGTCTATCATCTGGATTACTACACTACAGCCGAGGAAGAGGAAAATCTCACCCGAAAGCTGGACACTGCCCTTGCTTCGCTGAATACCAACGGACTTTCGGACTACAACAAGGCTCTCCTGCTGTACAGATATGTCACCTCAAATGTGACCTACTCATCGGATATCACCGATAAATACGCCTACACAGCCTACAGTGCCGTTGAAAACGGTCATGCTGTATGTCAGGGCGTAGCACAGCTGCTCTACAGGCTCTATAACGATTCGGGTATACCCTGCCGCATTATCGCAGGCGTCGCCCATGATACCAGCGGAGCCCGTGAGGACAGCTATCATGTATGGCTGGTAACAAAAATAGACGGCAGATACTACCTCTCCGATCCCACATGGGACCTCAGGGCAGAGGGCGATAACTTCCGATACTTTTTAAAGGGAAGCAATGATTTCGACAGCACCTTCAACATGAAACATATCCCTCAGAACGACAACGGTCTGACCTTCCCCGAATATGATTCCGACGACTTCCGAAACGCATATCCTGTCTTTTCGGAGAACGCTCCCTCGCCTGTGTGCAGTAAGGGAGATATCAACGGAGACAACAGCATAAACGCTGTGGACGCTTCTGCTATCCTCAGCGACTATTCCCGCGTTTCTACCTGCGGTACAAGTGCCTTTACCGTATCGCAGCAAAGCTGTGCCGACGTAAACAAGGATAACAGCGTAAATGCCGTGGACGCCTCCTGCGTTCTTTCGTATTACGCTCATGTATCCTGCGGCGGCAAAGGCTCTATAGATGATTATATTAAAAACGAGGTGTTGAATAATGTACGATGAAAATGGTCTCAGCGGCGTTATGCCCGAGGAGATAGAATATACCCCCAACGCTCCGAGAAAAGAGGCTCCCACAGGAGTAAGCGCTCCCGTTCTGGACGACTTCGGATATGTGGCTCCCACAGCCAAAAAGGACGGCCCTACAGGCGTCAGCGCACCTGTTCTGGACGATATGGCTTCATTCGGCTCGGACACTGAGAAAAAGGGCGCTCCTACAGGAGTTTCCGCACCTGTACTTGACGACAATATCCCATATGTAAGCGAAAAGAAGGGTGCTCCCACAGGCGTTACCGCTCCCGTACTTGACGACGCCTCTGTACCATATACTCACCAGCAGCTGGTTCTCTCCGACGAGGATATCATAGGCGGACTTACCCCCGAGCTGAAAGCACGCTTCGACGCTCTCCCTGCCGACAAGCAGCAGCAGATAATCGACATGAGAAGAACTCAGCTCGGAGCAGTTGCTCCTCCCGTACAGGTAACAGCTCCTGTACTTGACGAGGACAATTACACACCGCCCCCGAAAACTGAAGAACCTAAGCAGCCCGAGGCTCCCGTAGCGGCTCCTATACTGGACGACGAGCCAGAGCCCCCTAAGTATCAGCCGAAATACGTGGACGAGGACCTTGAAAGAGCCAAGGCTGAGGCTTCCAAAAAGGCAGTTTCCGCCCAGCTTGTATCAGAGCAGAAGGACTCAAAGGAAAGCCTGCGCATGATGCTTGAGCTCAAGGAAGAAGCAAGACAGAAAGAGGCTGAAAAGGGCTTCAAGATATGTATCGTGCTTGCTGTTGTGGGAGTTATCTCAGCAATCGCATTCTATCTGCTCTATTCGGGACAGTTAGGTCTTGGCTACAAGAACGGTCTCGAGGGCTTCGGCAAGGTAATAAAGAACTCCGCACTGTACATCGCAGGTATCGTGGGCGTATGCACACTTTCACTCATAGCAGGCATCAAGGGCTTGAAGTCCCTGTGCTCATTCGTACTGCTGCTCTTTGGTATCGTCCAGATATTCCCCGGACTTCCGATGATACCTCAGCACAAGGGCAATATGGCTCTTGTAGTTTTGCTGTATGTCATTGCACTGGCAGGAACAGTAGTTACATTCTTCATGCTCTCAGGCAGCGAGCCTGTAGGCAAGTTCTTTACCAGAAACGACAACCTCAACAGACGCGAACGCGACGATTATTGATAAAAAGCCGTGATAAAGGAAACTTTATCACGGCTTTTTTCTACTGTTCTTCTTTTTTAATACCGAAAATGGCTCTCAGTATCCCCGATATGAATTTCGGGCTCTTGATGACCACTATCTTCAATATGTACCCCCTCCTTTGCAGGATATATCTCATTATATTCCGCAAGGGAGCTTTTTGTTACACCACTATCTTCGGCGTTATGATGACCAGTGCAAGTCCGTCCTTTATGCGCAGGACAGCCTTTTCGTCCTCTATCTCGTTGCTGACGCCTATGGGGAAGGACTGTACCATGCGGTAGTCCTCCAGGGGGTACTTAACGCCGCGGAGATACTCTATGCCAACGCTCTCTGTCAGTGCGAATACCGAGAGATAAACGCCGCCGTCCATATTCTTGTATGTAACAGTGCCCTCGTCCGCCTCCTGTACAAGCAGGTGGCTCTCGCCCTTTATCTCAAGGCGGCAGCCCTGCTGCAATGCGTATATCATAGCCTGTATATTGGCGAAGCTGTGCTCGAAGCGCCTTCCGCCAAGAGCTCCGTAGAGGTCGATATTGCTGTAGCCCATTTCTATAGCCTTTTTCACAGCCATAAGGGTATCGGTATCGTCCTTTTCGGGAACGCTTCTCAGCTTCTCAACGCCCTTTGGCAGTTCATCACTGTAGGAATCGAAATCCCCCACGATAACATCGGGAAGTATCCCCAGTCTTAAGGCGTGTCTGTAGCCGCAGTCGGCACAGATGAAGCAGCTGTACTTCTCCCAGTATGACCACTTTTTGTAGCATCTCAGGTCAGGCATATCTCCGCCTGCAAATATCGCGCATTTTCTCATTTGAGCTCCCACTCCTTTAACTGCTTAGCTTCTTCGTACATTGTCTTGTAGCTTTCGTGGCGGCTGAGAGATATCTCTCCCCTCTCAACTGCCTCGACTACCGCACAGCCCTTTTCGCAGAGGTGTGCGCAGTCCCTGAAACGGCACTTATCCGTAAGTCCGTCAAACTCGCGGAAACAGTCCGCCAGCTCCTCCTTGCGGATAATGTCGTAGCGATTTGTCTCAAAGGTGGAAAATCCGGGAGTATCGGCTATATAACCGCCGCCGCTGAGCTTGTAGAGCTCAGCATGACGGGTGGTGTGTCTTCCTCTGCCAAGCTTTCGGCTTATCTCGCCTGTGGCAATATTCAGAGTAGGATCTACTGCGTTGAGCAGGGTAGACTTGCCTGCTCCCGAGTTGCCCGTAAAGGCGCTTATCTTACCGCTGAGCAGCTGACGCACTTTCTCAATGGAAGCCTCGTCATCGTAGCTGACCTCAGCAACATCAATACCGATACTGCCGTATATCTCATGTATGGGACGGCTGTCCCCGAGGTCTGTCTTGGTTATGACCACTACGGGGGTTATGCCCTTGTACTCCGCAATGGCTATGAACTTGTCCAGAATAAGGTAATTCGGAGCAGGCTCACAGGTGGACACTATGAATATGAGCTGATCCAGATTTGCAAGCGGAGGTCTTATGATACAGTTTTTTCGCGGAGCTATCTCCGTGATGACGCCGTCCTCAACGTCAACGCGGTCGCCCACGCAGGGACTTATCCCCCTGTTGCGGAAAACTCCCCTCGCCTTGCACTCATATATACCGTCAGGGGACTCTACACTGTAGAGTCCCCCTAAGCATTTTATAATTATTCCGCTTATAACGTTTTTACTCATTAATAGTGAACAAACTCGTTCTGGTCGTTCCAGTAGCCTTCCCAGACCCACTTGTCGTTTTCGTCAAAGTGTCCGTACCACTCCCAAGCGCCTTCATTGTTGTACTTTCCGTAGTAGGTGTTGCCCTCTACGATAGAAGGATCTCTGCCAGCCTGTGAAGGAGGATCTGTAGGAGCAGGTGCCTGTGTAGGAGTCTCTGTTGTAGGCTCTTCCTTCTTGAATGCGCCTACCTGATCGAATGCGCCCCAAGCGTTCTCGCTGTCGGTGGTATATGTGCCCTTAGCGAAGTTGAAGGTGTAGCTTCCGTAGTTTGCCTTAGCGCCTGTTGTAAGGTTTGTAAGGATAGCTGAAGCTCTTACGCTCTGTCCGGAGCCCTCGATAGTCAGTGAGTAGCCTGCCATTTCAGGACAGATAAGGGTACCTGTTGATACAGCCTTTGTCTTGTTCTTCTCATCTGTGAGGATAAAGTCGATGCTGAATCGTCCTGAAGCCTCACCAGGGAAGCTGAGGTCGATATCTACCTTTCCGTTCGGAACAGTACCGTCGCTGACATAAAGTGTGATCTCTGAGCCGCCCTCGAGCTTAGTGCCCTTCTTAGGCTCCTGATCTACAACGATACCCTCCTTCTCATATGAAGGTGTAGGCTCTGTCTTTACCTTAAGGTTCTTATAGCCTGCAAGGATAGCAGCGTCCTCTGCTGTCTTGCCGATATAATCGTCCAGAGTTACCTGCTCTGCGTTAGCGCCCATGCTGACATAGAGGATAACAGTTGTACCCTTGTGTACCATAGTACCCTCTTCAGGCTCGGACTTGATAACGTAATCAGGCTTTATCTCTGCGTCCGAGGTCTTTTGTATCTTGGGTTCAAGTCCTCGTTCACGGAGCTGAGTCTTTACAAGCTCGAGGTTAACATTTCGTACATGAGGTACCTCAACGGTCTCCATACCCTTACTGATAACTACCTTGCAGACATCGCCCTTGTTGAATACAGTACCCTTTTCGATACTCTGCTTGATGATAGTTCCCTCGTCGGCTTCGTTGTATTCCTGACTCTCTATCTCAAACTTGATATCGCCGCTGTAAGCTGCATAAGCCTGATTGTAGTCCCAGCCGTAAAGGTCTGGCATGGTCTTGCCGTTCTTGTTTGCGCTGTTTCTGAGAAGTCCGCTGAGCATAGTTGCTACGAATATAACGGCAACTATGATAACTACTACGACTACAGCCGTAAGTACGGGGACTACCAGTGAGGAACGCTCTTCCTCCTCTTCGTCATCGTCCTCGTCATCATCGTACTCGTCGTAATTGTCGGTATAAGCGTCGTTGTATCTCTGTGATACAGAGCCGCCCGATGAATAGCCCGAGCCTGCGCCTGCTGCGGCAGCAGCTGCCACAGGAGCCTTAGCCTTTGAAGCGTAAGCGTTGGCTACCTCCTGTCTGCTCTCGGACTCTACCTCTGTGCCTGCGGAGCTGTCAAGCAACTCCTCGGACTCGTCGGTCTCCTCAGTATAATAACCGAATGAGATATGCGGATCAGCCTTGAATGCTTCGATATCGCTTATCATCTCGGCAGTTGTCTGGTATCTGTCCTCGGGAGCCTTTTCCATAGCTCTGAGAACTATCTCCTCAAGACCGTCGGGGATAGACGGATTGATAGCTCTCGGGCGCTCGGGGATATCGTGCATATGCATAACTGCGATAGCAACGGGGTTATCGCTGTCGAAAGGCTTCTTGCCTGTGAGCATCTCGTACATCATTGCACCGACGGAGTAGATATCGCTCTTTGCGTCGGTAACGCTGCCGCTTGCCTGCTCGGGGCTGATATAGTGAACGCTTCCGATAGCCTGATCGGTAGCTGTCTTGCCTTCCTCACGGGCGAACTTTGCAATGCCGAAGTCCATGACCTTGATAGTGCCGTCAGTGAACATCATGATGTTCTGGGGCTTGATATCACGGTGAACTATGCCCTTGTCGTGAGCGTGCTGGAGAGCACGGAGTATCTGTATAACAAAGTGAACTGTGTCCTTCCATGTGAGGACCTTTTCCTCCTCGATATACTCCTTGAGAGTGATACCGTCGATGTACTCCATTACGATGTACTGTATCTTCTCGGAGAAGCCCACGTCGTAAATCTTTACGATATTCGGGTGTGAGAGAACTGCGATAGCCTTTGACTCATTGCGGAAGCGGCGGAGAAATTCCTCGTTCTCTGCAAATTCCTTCTTGAGTATCTTAATGGCAACCGTTTTGTTGTCGATAACATCGACGCCCTTGTAGACCTCAGCCATACCTCCGACGCCGATGAGCTCGGTTATCTCATATCTTCCGTCGAGCTTCTTGCCAATATTCTTGTCCATTTCCTTTCCTCCTGCGTTAGTCAGAAATTACCGCAACAGTTACATTGTCACGGCCGCCCTTGGTGAGAGCTAATTTTATAAGTTGATCTGCGGCGTCATCAAAATCAGAGTTGAGAATGACGTCGTATATTTCATCATCACTGCAATATCCCGAAAGGCCGTCCGAGCACAGCAGCAGACTTATCTTATCCTCATAGTCCAGCATGAACGTATCGGTGAGCACCGTTTTATCCACGCCTACAGCTCTTACGAGCATATGCTTCTGAGGGTGTACCTCCATTTCCTCCTCGGTTATCTTCCCCTGCTCAAACAGCAAAGCTGCTACATTATGATCAGTGGTTATCCTGACGAGGCCTGTGTCGGTGATGAGATATGCTCTGCTGTCGCCGACGTTGGCTATGAAGGCTGTTTTACCTGTAACAAAGGCAGCCACACAGGTCGTACCCATGCCGAAGTTTTTGAAATCGAACCTCGCCCGTGTATATATCACGGAATTTGCCGCTGATATCGATGATATAAGGAGCTTGCGGATATCCTCATCGCTGAGGCTCTCCTTATAATCCGCCGAAAAACGCTGGAAGAATTCTTCTATTGCGAGCTCGCTGGCTTCCTTTCCAGCTCGTTCGCCGCCCATACCGTCGCACACGACGGCAAGCACATTATGGCCGAAGTATTCGCATCTGACCGCGTCCTGATTTTCATCGCGAATCAGACCGATATCCGTGCCGTAGCGAAACCTCAAGTATCCGCACCCCCATTCTGTTGACTTTGCGCAGCAGCGTCACGCCGCAATTGACCGCACGCCGCTTCTATATCGCTGCCGAGAGTTCTTCTCACGGTAGCGTTTATCCCCCGCCTGCCCAGCTGTTTTGCGAATTCCGCAACACCTGAACGGGCTGTACGATAATTTCGTTCCCTGACCTTATTAACGGGAATAAGGTTCACATGGCAGTTCATGCCCCGCAGCAGCTTTGCCAGCTTGTCGGCGTCCGCCGCGGAATTATTCACATCGTCGATGACGGCGTACTCAAAGGTTACGCGGCGTCCTGTTTTTTCGATGTAGTATCTGCAAGCCTCCATAAGACTTGACAGCTCGTATTTTTTATTTACGGGCATTATCTCGCTTCTGCCCTCGTTGTCTGCACAGTGCAGAGAAATACAGAGCGTGAGCTGTAATTTCTTATCAGCCAGCTCATATATACGCGGTACGATACCGCAGGTGGAGAGCGATACGTGACGAAGGCTCATATCGTTGCCGTCCTTGTGGGAGAGCAGCGTGAGGAACTTCATAACGTTGTCGAAATTGTCAAGAGGCTCGCCGATGCCCATGAGCACCACACCCGAGACCTTTTTGCCCGAGTCCCTCTCAGCCTCATATATCTGCATGAGTATCTCCGAGGGAGCAAGACTTCTCACGTAGCCTGCTATCGCAGACGCACAAAAACGACAGCCCATTTTGCACCCCACCTGAGTGGACACACAGATACTGTATCCGTAGCTGTACTCCATCAGGACGGTCTCCACAAAATTGCCGTCAGAAAGCCTATAAAGATATTTTACCGTATTATCTATAGCAGATTCAAGCTTTTTTTGTATAAATAGTCCATTTATACAAAATTTTTCTTTTAAAGTACTGCGCAATTGGATAGATATATCAGACATTTTGTCGAAATCAAGGACTCTTTTGACGTGAAGCCACTGAAATATCTGCTTTGCGCGGAATTTCTTCTCTCCCAGAGCAACGAGAGCTTCCGTAAGTTCGTCCAGATCAAGACTGAGAATATCTACTTTTTCCAATTTATCACCTTACTTTTTTCTGAATTTTGCTATAAAGAAGCCGCTTCCGAATTTCGGCGGCATAAGTGTAGCCATAGTGCCGAATTTTTCTCCCATGAGCTCGGGAAGCTCCACGGCTTCAAGCTCCGAATGGTCGCGGAGAAGTCTCTCGCAGACCGCTTCGTTTTCGGCTTTTCTCACCGTGCAGGTGGAATAGACTAAAGTTCCGCCCGAATCGAGGTAATTCAGCGCATTGCACACTATTTTATATTGTATGTCGGGGAGCCCCGCAAAATCCGAGATGTTCTTGTACTTTATCTCGGGCTTGCTGCCGATGACTCCCAGTCCCGAGCACGGGACATCACAGAGTATCTTCGTGAATTTCGGCAGTTCGGGGTTGAACTTCGTTGCGTCCCCTGCCGCCGCCTTTATATTGGTGAGACCAAGTCTTTCAGCGCCCTTGCGTATGAGCTCCGCACGTTTTTCATGAAGGTCAAAGGCATATATCTCGCCCTTGCCGCCCATGAGCTCCGCCATAGTGAAGGTCTTACCTCCCGGGGCAGCGCATATATCGAGGACTCTGTCCTGCTCCGTGGGAGCAAGGCTCATGCAGCACAGCTGCGAAGCAAGCCCCTGAACGTGGAACCAGCCCTTTTTGAAGGCTTCTGTTGCCGTAAGATCGCCGCTCTCCGCCATGAAGCAGTTATCCATGAGCTTTTCGGCTTTTATACCGCCCAGTGCAGAAAGGAATTCTTCCTCTGTACATCTAATCGGATTGAGACGAAGATATGTGACATTTTTTTCAAGAGAAGCCGCAAGGAAATTCTCCGCCGCCTCTCTGCCGTAGTCGTCCGCAAGGCTCTTTACCAGCTCAACAGGAGCAGAATACTTCACGGATAAAGCCTTTACGCCGTCCTTTGGGAGCTTCAGCTCCCTGCCGCCGCGGATAAAATTCCTGAGCACCGCATTGACCATGCCCGAAGCGCTGGTCTTGCGGAACTTCTTTGCAAGAGCCACGCTCTCGTTTACCGCCGCATTGTCGGGAACGCTGTCCATGTACATTATCTGGTACACGCCGCAGCGCAGTATATTCAGTATTATGCCGTCAAGCTTCTCTATGGGGCGGGAGCTGAGACCGCCGATCATATGGTCAAGAGTGAGCCTGCGCTCGATGACTCCGTAGTATAGAGCGGAGCAGAGCTTTCTGCCGCGGTCGTCAAGATCCGAGCCTTTGAGACCGCTGTCAAGCTGCAAATTTGAATAGCTGCCGCTTGAAAAGGTCTTGTCGAGAAGCTTTACAGCAAGATATCGCGGATCTGTCATTATCTTCTTCTGACTGAAAGGAGAAGTCTGAGCAGCTGGAGTATCGAAGAAAGAAGTCCTGCAACATATGTGAGAGCTGCTGCCTTGAGCACCTTGCCTGCGTGAGGAACTTCACTTGGTTCAAGGATACCATCGTTTGCAAGAGTCTTGAGCGCTCTGTTGCTTGCGTCGAACTCTACCGGGAGAGTAACTGTCTGGAAGATGACAACTGCCGCAAACATAGCGATAGAAAGGTAAATAAGTCCTGTACCGATAGTGAGACTGCTCAGTGCGACGCCTATCAGGAGAACGATGTACCAGAGGTGTGAGCAGATATTGGTAACGGGTACCAGCTTGCTTCTGAGAAGTATAGGGCCGTAGCTCTCAGCGTGCTGACAGGCATGACCGCACTCGTGAGCCGCAACACCGATAGCCGCTACAGAGCGCTGTCCGAAAACAGAATCTGAAAGCCTTACAACGTTTGCCTTAGGATCGAAATGGTCGCTGAGCTTGCCCTTGATGTGCTGTATCTCAACATACTGAAGTCCGTTTGCGTCAAGTATCATTCTTGCCACCTGATCTGCGGTAAGACCTCTTGAATTGGCTATCTTGCTGTACTTCTTGAATGTGAAAGATACGTTTATCTGGGCAATGAGCGGTATTACCAGTATAGCAACATAAAGCAGGATATAAATACCGATGTGGTCGCTTGTACTGCGTGTGCCGTAGCCTGTTCCGTAGTAGTGATAATATCTTGACAGTGCCATAAACATATTCATGATATACATAACTATTCCTCCTTATCCGAGGATATCGCCCTTTACGAGCTTCTTTCCTCTGAGAAAGTCCTCTGTTTTCATACGCTTTTTGCCCTCGGGCTGTACCTCGCGGAAGATAACGGCTTTTCCGTCGCCGCACTTGACCGCAAAGCTTGCAGTATCCACGATAGCGCCGTTCTCGGCACCGTCGAAGCTGCCCTGTGCTATCTCCGACCTGAATACTTTCAGGCGCTTGCCCTCCAGCATTGCAAAGCCCGTAACGCCGCGGATAGTGTTGTGTACCTCCGCCGCAGTCTTCGAGAAGTCAAGAGCGCTCATCTCCTTGCGTATCATAGGAGAATAGCAGCTCAGGCTGTCGTCCTGCACCTCTGGCTTTAACGCGCCATTTCCGATAGCTTCTATAGTCTCCGCAAGAACTTCGCCTCCCATAGCAGAAAGCCTTGCATAGAGCTCCTCATAGGTCTCATTCTCGCCTATTTCCGCAGCTCTCTTTATGAGCATATCACCTGTGTCAAGTCCCTCGCTCATCTGCATGGAAGTAACGCCTGTCTCCTTTTCGCCGTTGAGGAGCACCCAGTTTATGGGAGCTGCTCCCCTGTACTTCGGCAGGAGGGAAGCGTGGATATTGATACAGCCGTATTTCGGCAGCTCCAGTATCTCCTTGGGGAGTATCTGTCCGTAAGCCGTTACGACTATGAGGTCGGGAGCTATCCCGCGGAGTATCCTCATGGACTCCTCTGCGTCCTCGCCCTTTCTCAGTGAAAGGGGCTGATAAACGAGTATCCCGTATTCCTCAGCCGCAGCCTTTACAGGTGTGGGGATAAGCTTGTATCCTCTGCCCTTGGGCTTGTCGGGCTGTGTGAACACTGCCGCAACCTCATGGCTGCTCTCTGCAAGAGTACGCAGGCATGGCACGGCAAAATCGGGAGTTCCCATAAATACTATTTTCATTGCTTAGTCTCCTCGGGTACGAAGAATTCTTCAACTATCTCTGTGAAAACGTGACCGTCAAGGTGGTCGTTCTCATGACAGGTGCACTGTGCGCCAAGCTCTGTGAAATCGCGCTCGAACCAGTTGCCGTTCCTGTCCTGAGCCTTTAAGTGACAGCTCATAGGTCTTGTTACATATCCCCATACATTCGGGCAGGAAAGGCAGCCTTCCTGCACTCTCTGCTTGCCCTCTTTCTTTGTAACCTCGGGGTTTATAGCCTCGATGCTGTCATTCTCGTCAAGGTGCATGATGAATATCCTGCGGCATATGCCTATCTGGGGAGCCGCAAGACCTACGCCCTCAGCCTTGTTGAGAGTCTCGTGCATATCGTCAAGAAGCTGTGCAAGCTTCTCGTCAAACTTATCCACAGGCTTGCAAACCTTGTGGAGCATTTCGTCCTTATCTGTTAAAATCCTTCTAAGTGCCATATTATCTATCCTTTTCTATTATACGCCCACATCGCCGTTAATATCGGCGTAAAGAGCGACGCCTTTCATTTCCTTCAGCTTTGCCGACTCTGTAAGGACTTCTCTGATGAAGCCTCTCATTTCGGCGCTGTTCTTGCATTTCATTATTATCCTGTAGCGGTACTTGCCGTTTATCCTGCCGTATGAGCAGCGGACAGGTCCCAGTACTCTCACGGGAGTTTTAGGCTGCAATTCCCTTAATTTCCCGTTCATAAGCCGCAGCACCGCCTCCGCGCCCAGCCTTACGGATATGTCCTCATTTCCCGAAAAGCAGAAAATGCACATATCGCAGAGGGGCGGAAATATCATCGCGCGGCGGATAGCTATTTCCTCGTTGTAGAATCCCTTGTAGTCCTGAGCGGCTGCAAGGTTCATGATGTAGTGCTCGGGGATAAAGGTCTGTAGTATAGCGCGTCCGCGGCGCTCACCGCGTCCCCCTCGTCCCACCACCTGAGTGATAAGGGAAAAGGTTCGCTCATAGCTTCGGAAATCTCCCGCATACAGAGCCTTGTCGACTGAGAGGACTCCAACCAGCGTAACGTTGGGGAAATCCAGTCCCTTGCCTATCATCTGAGTGCCTATCATTATGTCGTATCTGCCGTCGCGGAAGTCCGTGAAGCTCTTCTCGTAGGAATACCGCGAGAACGTAGTATCCGCGTCCATGCGCAGGATACGCGCGGACGGAAAGAACGTTGAGAGCTCCTCCTCCAGCTTCTGGGTGCCGAAGCCCATATTTTTCAGGTGCTTTGAGCCGCAGGACGGGCAGGTGTCTACAGGCGGACTGACGTAGCCGCAGTAGTGGCACATCAGCTTGTCGTTTTTCTTGTGGTATGTCAGCGGTACCGAGCAATTGGGGCAGTACACGGGCTGATAGCAGTCGCAGCAGCTTATAATGGTATGATAGCCGCGCCTGTTCAGCAGCAGTATTGACTGCTCGCCGTTTTTCAGATTGGCGCTTATCTCCTCAGCCAGTTTGCGGCTGAATTCCTTGCGGTTGCCTGCCTCGCGCTCAAGGTTCATATCAATGATACTCACCTCGGGCAGGGGCGCATTGCCGTATCTTTCCTTCATTTCGAGAAGTCTGTACGCTCCCCTTTCGGCAAGGTAGTAGCTCTCGATAGAAGGAGTTGCCGAAGCCAGCAGAAGTGCGCAGTTATGATAAGCACAGCGCTGCTTGGCGATGTCATGGGTGGTATATCTCGGGGAGCTGTCCGATTTGTAGGAACGCTCGCCCTCCTCGTCGATTATGATAATGCCGATATTACTGAGCGGAGCAAAAACAGCGCTTCGCGTACCTATTACTATATCCGCGTCGCCGCGCTTTATGCGCTTGTACTCGTCAAGCCTCTGACCGAGAGAGAGACCGCTGTGGATAACGGCTACTCTTTCACCGAAAAGCGAGCGGAAACGCTTGAGTATCTGAGGCGTAAGACCTATCTCGGGAATGAGCAGCATTGCCTGCCGTCCCATTTTCACCGTGTCGTCTATGAGCTTCTCAAAGACCGAGGTCTTGCCGCTTCCCGTAACGCCGTGGAGCAGAAATACCGCAGGCTTGCGCTCATGAAGCTGTGCCAGCACCGCGTCGTGAGCCTTTTGCTGTTCTGGAGAAAGAACAATGTCCTCGGGACGCCTTTTCTCCTCAGCATCGCCCTCAACTCGTCTCAGCACCTCTGCTTCGTACTCCTCAGCCGCTCCGCCTGCGCAGAGCCGCTTCACCACGGACTCCGTAACGCCGCACATATATGCCGCCTCACGTACCGCCGCAGAGCCGTACTCGCTGAGAAATTCCGCTACCTGCTTCTGCTTCGGAGTAAGGTCAAAGCTCTCGGGAGCGCTCATGTACTTGTCGGAAAGCCGCACCATTCTCACTGCCGCGTCGCCGACCGCCTGTCTGAACACATTGTCCGAGTCCATGGCGCCTGCGTCGCAGAGCTCGTCAGGGAGCCGCCTGCCGTTTTCGATGATATGCTCCTCAATAACAGCGTTCAGTTCCTTATTGTCCGTAATACAGGCAAGTCTGTCAAGCAATTCCGCCGCCGCAGGACTCAGCGATCCAGCGCCCGTGAAATTCTTAACAAGCCTGAACGTTTCCTTAGTGCTTACGCTCATTGCAGGTGGGAGCATGGTCTTTACTGCGTCATAGTAGGTACAGAAGGTCTGCTCCCTGAGATATAGAGCAAGCCGCAGAAGCTCCTCTGAGACAACAGGCTCCTCGTCCACAAGGGATACAAGGGGCTTCAGACGGGCTGTATCGCCCTCGGTGAGCTTCATCACCACGCCTATCCTGCGCTTATTTCCTTTTCCGAAGGGTACCAGCACCCGACAGCCGCAGGCAGTTTTTGCCGCAAGCTTTTCGGGCACAGCATAGCTGAACAGCATATCAAAGGAATAGGCTGTTCCGCTGACTGCTACCTCCGCTGTAAGGGGCATTATTCGCTGATAGTCGGAGCTGTGTTCACTATCTTGCACTTGCCGCTTGCAAGCTCCTCAACAGCTGTCTTAACAGGCTTTTCCTCAAGAGTCTCGCCCTTTTCATAGAGCTCCTCTGAGATCTGTCTTGCACGCTTTGCAACTGCGATAACGAGAGAATAACAGCTCTCATTCTTTGTGATAATCTGGTTTACTGCTGGTCTAAGCATTTTTCAACACCTCATTTATAATATCTCCCGAGTAGTCCACTTTCAGCTGTTCTCCGCGGATAACTGCGAAGAAGTCGCTTACAGCGTCCTCAAGGGCGTCATTGACGATAACGTAATCATACTTTTCAGCCTGAGATATCTCCCAAGCTGCCTTGGAAACGCGCTCCTCGATGACCTCGTCGGTCTCGGTGCCGCGCTTTTTGAGTCTGCGGCGGAGCTCGTTTATCGACGGCGGAACAACGAATATAAATACCGCGTCGGGACGCTTCTCGCGTATCTTCATAGCGCCCTGCGGCTCTATTTCGAGGATAACGTTGAGTCCCTGTTCCAGTCTGCCGTCCACCTCGCTGGAAAGAGTACCGTAGAGGTTCTGGCAGTACTCGGCGTGTTCGATGAACTTGCCGTCGGCGATTCTCTGCTCGAAGTCCTCACGGGTAAGGAAGTGATAATTCACACCGTCCTTTTCGCCCTCACGGGGAGCTCTTGTAGTAGCCGAAACAGATATCGCAAAACTCTTGTCCTTGAGTATCTCCTCCAGCATAGTGCCCTTTCCGCAGCCTGACGGCGCAGAAAAAACTATAAGTCTGCCTTTATTCATCTTCGTCCGAACCTCCCGAACCGTTTATTCTTGCCGCAAGAGTATCCGTAATGAGTGAGGACAGTATAATATGACCGCTGTCCATTATCATAACGGCTCTTGTTTTGCGTCCGTAAGTTGCGTCAACGGCTCTGCCGTCGTCGCGAGCCTCCTGAACGAGGCGCTTTATGGGAGCAGACTCGGGACTTACGATAGTAACTATCCTGTCTGCCGACACCATATTTCCGTAGCCAATATTTATCAGTTTCATAGCTTACTCTATATTCTGTATCTGCTCGCGTATCTTCTCTATCTCAGCCTTCATATCAACGACTACCTTTGTGATATTGAGGTCCTGAGCCTTTGAGCCGATAGTGTTTACCTCGCGGTTCATCTCCTGAACGATGAAGTCCAGCTTTCTGCCTACAGCCTCGTCGCTTGCCAGCATTGATTCCAGCTGAGCGATATGGCTTCTCAGGCGTACAGTCTCCTCGTCAACAGCAATTTTCTCAGCAAAAACAGCAGCTTCCGTGAGGACTCTCTGGTCGTCTATATCCTTGCCCTCGAGAACCTCGCTGAGCTTCTTGTAAAGGCGGTTCCTGTAGTTTTCAACGGTCTTTGGAGACAGCTCCTCTACCTTGGATACCATATTGAGGATACCCTCAGCCTTTTCGGTGACATCGGCTTTCAGGCGTTCACCCTCAACCTGTCTCATTTCAACGAAGCGCTGTATAGCTTCGGAAGCAACTGCGGAAACGTCCTCCCATACCTGCTCCTCATCGTCGGGAGTTTTCTGTATATTGAATATATCGGGGAGCTTCATGAGCTTTGAGAGCGTGATATCGTCCTCAACACCCAGCTCGTCGGCAATGCCTCTGAGAGCGTCCACATAGCCCTGAGCAGCGCCCTTGTTGATAGCTATCTCAGCGTCCTTGCCCTCGATGTTGTTGATAGTTACCGCTACCTCCACCTTACCGCGGGAGATGCCCGTTTTCAGCAAAGCCTTGAGTTTTTCATCTATATAACTGTAAGTTCTTGGAACTCTTGAAGAATACTCATAATATCTATGGTTCACGGAGCGAATCTCCACGAGAATATCCCGTCCGTTAAGTATCTGCTGCGCTCTTCCGTAGCCTGTCATACTTCTAAGCACCTTATCGCCTGCTTTCTTTTTATTTATTCGCATAGATATGCTATTCTAATATTATAACATTATTCCTGCTAAAATGCAAGGGTTTTTCTGAAAATATTGCCCATTTCAGCCCCTGTGGACATAAAAAAGCTGCACAGCTTTCGCCGTGCAGCTTTAATGATTCTATATACTAATTACTTAGTAGGATCAAGAGATGCAACCTTCTTGAGGAGGTACTCCTGAATGCGGAGAGCGTCTCCGGCTGTTACGCCGTCGCCGTGCTCAGCAACGTCAGCATTAGCAAGGCCCTGCTCTGTGATGTGCTTGTCATCAGAACCGTTAAGACCGTACTTGTTCGGGTTAGCAAGGTTCTGCATGATAAGTACAACGTCTGACATATCAACGTCCTTATCGCAGTTAGCGTCGCCCCAAAGTGTAGCCTTAACATCATCAGGCTTCTTGTCTGTTGTAGTTGTAGTTACACTTGTAGTTGTAGTAGTTGTTGTGCTTGTTGTAGTTGTAGTTGTTGTAACGTCATCAGGATCAGGAAGTGGCTTAACCTCAGGATAGAGAAGTGCCATTGTACCGTAAGCAACGATAGCGTCGCCAGCGTGCCAGAATCTGTGATACTGGAACTGGAAGTCCTTGATATCAACTGTTCCGTCGCCGTTGTTATCTTCGCCCTTGCCTTCGTCATACTTCTTAGCTTCCTGCCACATCTCATCCTTCTCGTAGTTCTTACGGATAGATGAGAATGTAGCGCCGTACTCAAGCTTAGAACCGTCAGGCATTGTACCGCTGTACTCCTTTGGAATATAAACTTCCTCGTGGAATACTCTCTTGAGGCTTGGGTTGCTGTCTGTAAATGTGAGACCGATATCGTCACGGCCCTGATTATACTGAGCAGAGAGGAGTCTGTTAGCAAGGTAGAGACCCTTTTCAGCAACAGATGTGCCTTCCTCAGTAGCGTACTTAGCATCTACGCCCTTAGCCTTTGCATAGTAGATAAGTGTATTACAGAGTGAGGATACGCATCCAACGTCTCCCTGACC
Organism: Ruminococcus flavefaciens; assembly: GCF_900119075.1. Classification (GTDB taxonomy): domain Bacteria; phylum Bacillota; class Clostridia; order Oscillospirales; family Ruminococcaceae; genus Ruminococcus; species Ruminococcus flavefaciens_Q. The sequence goes on along the minus strand of NZ_FPIP01000006.1, from coordinate 116,948 downwards.
ATAGCCGCCGATCTTGCAGGTGAGCTTCTGGTTAGCACTCTCGCTGTATGTACCTGTCCATGTATCAGGTGTGCAAGTATAGTCTGTATCGCTTGAACCCCAGTCAAGAGTTGCAGGGATACAATAGCTGTACTTGTGGCCCTCAGGATCTGTCCAGTTGAAGTGTGTATTCTCCTCGAACCAGCCGATCCATCTCTCAAGAAGCTTATCAAGAGCCTCGTCGAGCTTGAGTCCGCCGTATGTCTGACCGCTCTTATCGCCGTCCTTGGTTACATAGTAATAGAGCTCACAGAGACGCTGTGTTGACCATACCTGGTTACCGATCCAGTGGTTTGAACCAGGATCTGCGTATACAGGATGTGGAACGTAAGCCATCTCATAGAATGTAGCGTGACCTGAAGGATACTCCTCGTAACGACCTCTCCAGCTGTTTGTACAACCACCTGCGAAAGGACCGTCCTTAGACTGGAGCCACTGATACATTTCGATCTGACGCTTGAGAGACTCCTTATAGTCTGTTGCAGCGTCCTTACCCTTCATACCGCTGTTGATGCCCTCATCATAGAGAAGAGCGTAAGCAGCGAGAGGATTCTGATAGAACTGATGTGAATGTGAGCAGCCGATCTGCCAAGCCCAGTCGTAGTTGCCGAGAGCTCCGCCCCAAGCTGTGTACCAAGCCATGAGATAGTGCTTGGAATCCATGCCTGCTGATGAAGATGTGAGCTTTGTATCCTTAGCGATAGCCTTATAGTACTTATCGAACATATCGTTACGGCACTGGTCACCCATCTTACCTGCAAGACCTGAGATCTCGCCGCAGTCTACGCCGTTCTGGTTAGCGAAGTAGATAGCCTGGATAGCACGATCCTCAGCGTCAGGAGCGTTTGTGAATGAGTACTGCTTTGGTACCTTGCCGATACCGTTGAAGATAGCCTTGATACCGTTGCCGTTATCGCCGCTGCTCTCCATACCATATTTGAGCTCTTCAAGACAAGGAGCCGGAACAGTCTCGAAACAAGACTCCTGCTCACCTCTCTGGAAGGTGTTGATAAATGTGAACTTACCGCTTCCGCCGAAACCATACCAGTCATCAACGTCAGCGAGCCAGTTCATGAGATAGTAACCGTTATCGCTGCCGTATGCAGACTTGAATGTATCGAACATTGGGTTGATAGCGTCAACCTGTGGCTGCTTTGTAGGATAGTCAGTAGGAAGGTCACCTTCCTCAGCTGTATCAGCCTTGAGTCTTGACTGCTTCCAGATTGTATCATACTTAACATCTGTTCTGCCTGAAGCCTTTGACCAGCCAGGGATCATAGCCTCCATTGTGTTCCAAGCCTTCTTGATGTCGCTTGCTGTGCCTGTTCCCTCGAGAACATCGTGCATAGCTGCCATCCAAACGATGTAGGACATAGCCTCAGAAGTTGTCTCGTGACCGTAGTCAGGAGCCTCAACGATGAATGTCTCTACTGAATGGTAAGGGATTCCGAAGCCCGAACCATTAGTCTGGCTGCTGAGATATCCGTTCTGAACACCGTTTGTAATAACGTCATCATAAAGTGATGAGAACATCTCTTTGTAAGAGCCGTTAGACTTTGCAGCCTCTGCTGTAGGAGCAGCTGATGCCATAACAGGCATTACTGCTGAAGCAGACATTGCAGCAGCAAGAATGCCTGCTGCGAGAGCCTTATTCTTTTTGCTTATCATTGTTTTTTACCCCTCTCTGTAGTATAGGTTTAAAAAATGGTTAATTGCCCCCTGAAAGCGATGTTTCGGGGAGCGCATACGAAAATACTTCGTACACTGTGTGTATTTTCACGCAGACTACACACAATTCTCAAACTATTTTCAAGATAATTATAGCCCACCTTTAACTTTGTGTCAACAGTTTAGGTTGTTTTACCAATCCGCCAAAGTCATTTTTGTTGCAATGCACACAATAGCAAATCCATTTTTGTACATTTTGTCTACCCGAAAAATCCAAGGTTTTCCCTATATGTTAACGAAATATTAACAAATTCCGTAAACGAACTTAAAGTCAAAACATTCATCTCAAACTCAATAATCTCTCACAAAACCCACACACTTCGGCTATAATATATACTTGAGGCTATGTGTCCGCACCGCGTAAAGTCTTTGACCAATATCGCTGGAATTAACATTTTATTCATATTTTGTTAATCCCACGTTAATATTATTCTGTAATAATAAAGCAGTATGCTATACTGCACTATAGTATACTATTTTATATTAAATATTTGATTTTTAAGATCAGAAAGGAGCGCCTCATGATCACTATTGAAAATCTTACCAAGTATTACGGCAGCAACCGTGCTGTAAATCATATAAGCTTTACAATAAACGATAATGAGATCCTCGGTTTCCTCGGTCCCAACGGAGCGGGCAAATCGACAACCATGAACATGATAGCAGGCTATCTGCCCATGTCCGACGGAACTGTCAGCATCTACGGCGCCGACATAACTAAAGAGCCCCTTAAAGCCAAAAAGAACATCGGCTATCTCCCCGAGATACCGCCTGTGTATCCCGATATGAAGGTAAAGGAGTACCTCTCCTTCTGCGCAGGTCTGAAACAAGTGCCCAGAGGTGATAGAAAGGACGAGATAGAGCGCGTTATGAAGCTTCTCAAGATCAAGGACGTTGAGGGCAAGCTCATACGCAATCTTTCAAAGGGCTACAAGCAGCGTGTCGGCTTTGCGCAGGCACTTCTCGGCAATCCCAAGTTCCTTATCCTCGATGAGCCTACAGTCGGTCTCGATCCCAATCAGGTAGCAGAGGTCCGCGCTATCATCAAGGACCTCAAAAAGGAGCACTCCGTTATATTCAGCTCCCATATCCTCAGTGAAGTCAGCGCAGTATGCGACCGCGTCGTCATCATCAACAAGGGCGATATCAGAGCTATCGACACCATCGAGAATCTTGAGAAATCCTTCTCCTCGACACTCACTCTCCACATCAAGGTCAAGGGCGACAGAACAAAGGCTGCGTCGGTAATCGAGATGACAAAGGGAGTCAAGGAGATAACCGCCATTGACGACGAGGGCAGCAGCATTTACGCATTCACAGTCCAGCTCGAGGGCGACTTCGACACCGCAAGAGACGCTATCATGGCTGAATGCATCAAGAACGGCGTAAGCATTCTCGAAATATACGCGGACAAGCCAAACCTCGAAAGCGTATTCATCGAGCTCATAAACCGTCCTGCCAAGAAGTCGGGACTTGAAGAGCTCCTTGAAGAGACTCCCGACGAGTCGGGCGGCACAGAGGACGAGTCAGACGAAAACGAAGAAGAAAAGGAGGAAGAATAATCATGTTTCCTATTTATAAAAAGGAGCTGCAATCCTTCTTCTACACTCCTTTCGCATATGCTATAGCAGCGCTTTTCCTGCTGCTTTTCGCACTCCCTATCGCTAATATGATAAGCGACCTCGGCAAGAACAGCTCAGTCAGTGCAAACGTAATGCCTTTCTCATTCACCGAGATGTTCTATTCGGTAATACTCTACTTTATCTTCCTGCTGCCTATCCTCACCATGAGGACATTCGCAGACGAGCGCAAGAACGGCACAGAGGTGCTGCTCATGACCTCTCCCGTCAGCGTTGCAAAGATAGTAATCGCAAAGTTCCTTGCAAACGTTACCGTATACCTCTTTATGATAGCAGGAACTCTTATCTTCCCTATCATCACAGCTATCAAGGGCGAGGTAGTAATGAGCCAGCTCATATGCGCCTATATCGGAATCTTCTGCTGGGGACTCATGTACATAGCGCTGGGTATGCTCATATCCGCACTTACCGAGAACTCCATACTCGCAGCTATCATCGGTGAAGTTGTGATGTTCATACTCCTCTTTATCGACGACTTTGCAAACTCAGGCTTCATGTCACAGTTCCCCAAGGCGCAGTCCGTTATCTACGCATTTGCAGCTCAGCCAAGATTCGCTTACTTCTCTGAGGGCTTTATTCGTCTTTCGGACCTTACCTTCTTTGCATCGGCAATAATCGTGCTTCTCGTATGGACATACATCGCCATAGAGAAAAGACGCTGGAACAGGGGGTAAGCTGCAATGAAAAAGAAAAAAATGAATCTTTCGGGCACTGTAGCCTTAATAACAGCGCTCCTTGTACTGATAATATTCATACCGATAAATCTCATCGTAAGCTATTACGACAAGGGCTTCGATATGACGCCAGCAGGCAAATACACACTCAACGAAAAGACAGTACAGCTTCTTGACGAAACTGCCGACAAGCATATCGACATCTACTGTCTCTACGACCTCGAGGAGTTCAAACGCTCGGAAAACTCCGAGTTCCTGCCTCTTTACCACACACTGAAGCAGCTTGAGCAGCGTGACAATATCACACTCACCTGCTTCCTCCCCGACGAGAACGTAACTCTCTCAAAAGAGCTCGATCCCGAAGGACTGCTCGGACTTGAAAAGGGCGATACCTTCGTCAAGTCAAACGGCGTTATCAAAAAAATAAGCAGAAACAAAGTGTTCCAGACAGGCGCTGACGACACCAAGCAGTACGCAGGCGAGGAGCTCCTCGCAGCGGCTGTCAAGACCTGTGCAAGCGGCTCTCTGCCTACAGTTTACTTCCTCACAGGTCACGGCGAGAAGTCTATCGAGACTAACCTTGCTGAATTCTCAGCTCTCCTCAAGACCAACAACTACGACGTAAAGGAGCTTGACCTCGGCAAGGAGGGCGCTATCCCCGACAACGCAAAGATAATCTATCTTGCAGGTCCCACAAAGGATATCACAGACAAGGAAAAGGACCTTCTCCTTGAATATGCCGACAACGGCGGCGCAATGTCATTCCTCCTCGATCCCTGCGACACAGAGGGACGCTTCACCAACATCGAGAAGATAATGGAGGAATTCGGACTTGTCCTCGACTACAACATCGTTACCGAGACAACTCCTGCAAATATGCTTGACGACCCCGACCAGAACCAGAACGAGAATTATCTCCGCGTCGAGTATCCCGCAGGCTCGCAGGTAAACACCGACTTCACTCAGGACCTTACCACAGACCTCAACAAGCTGATAAGCAGCGGCTCATTCTCCGCAGGCATCTCCTATACGAGAAGCCTTACAGAGATACCCGAGGACTCATTCCCCGGAGCCTCCTACATCGAGCGTTCTTCAATAATCAAGAACACAACAGGTCTTAATGGTAAATATACAACTGTCAGCAAAGCAATGGGCGGCGACGATATAACCGCCAAGGAAGCAGACGAAAAGCTCAGCGGTATTTCTCTTGATTTCGGCTACTATTCATTCAACAAAAAATCAGGCGGAAAGCTTATCGTTATCGGCACTACAGCTCCTATCGATACCGTAAGATGTACTCCTACAGTTGAGATACCTGCCGACAAGCAGAAGATCGCAAGCACCAGCGGTACAAGAATGCTGATGATATTCAGCAACACATGGCTCTACGACAGCGAGATACAGTTCGGTGTCGGCAACAAGATAAACGCCTACGACTATATGACCTTTGAGGGCTCTAATGACGCTACAAAGACGATCGTCTCACTGTTTATCCTGCCTGTTGTTATAGCAGTCATTGGTATCGCAGTATGGCTTAAAAGGAGAAATTCCTGATGAAAAAACCTATTATAGCACTTATTGCTTTAGTTATCGCGGCAGGCGGCTCCATAGGAGCCTTCCTCGCCGTAAAGAACAAAAAGGATAATGAAAACCGACAGGCGCAGGAAATGATAGCCGAAAACTCACTTCTCCACTTTGACGGCGACGCAGTCACACAGCTTTCCTTCTCAAAGGACGGCGAGACTTATGTATGCAAACACGACGGTAAAAAGTGGACTCTCGATTCAGGCGAATTTGCCGTTGACCAGACCTACTGCCAGCTCATCTGCACCTACACATCGACTCTTGAAGCCGCTGAAAACTACGGCGAGATAACCGACGAGAAGCTCGCCATGTACGGACTTGATTCTCCCGATATCGTGGAGGTGACCGAACCAAAGGGCACTCACACTATCCATATAGGAAATATGAGTCCTACAGGCAATTACTACTATGTTACCATAGACGGCAAGAACAATATCTATGCCATTGAAGCTATGCAGGGAAGCGTGCTCAAGCTTGACAGGCTCCTCATCAAGAACAAGGAGCTCCTGCCATATACGCTTTACGACTTAAAGCAGGTCACCACCTACAAGAACGGCGAAGTCCTCTGCGACCTCACCTTTGATGAAGAAAGCCAGAAATGGTCGCTCCCAAAGGAGTACTCCGAAATCGAGCTTGACCAGACTAAGGTAACAGCTCAGTTCAATAACATAGTCCGCCTCGAAGCCGAGGACATGATGGACGAAAAGCTCGACGACCTTGCCAAGTACGGCTTTGACAAGCCCTACGGCGAGGCTGTGGTAAAGGGACTTGACGGCACAGAGCGAAAGCTCCTTATGAGCGTCGACGAGAACGATCCCAAATACTGCTATGTGCTTGTAGACGGCGAGCAGGTGGAAAAGTACTATACACAGGATATGCATTTCACTCAGCTTCTCCCCTACGATTTCATATCGGAGAATTACATTGCCGCAAGGAACTACAGCACCAAGAGCTTCAAGCTGAAGTACGCCAATATAGATATCAGCGCAGAGCTTGATATGGAGAATAACAAGTGCACCGTGAACGGCAAGGAAGTTGATCTCAACACCAACGAGAATTACGTTGCATTTGACAACTTCTTCAATTCAATGTCCATTTATAAGTACACAGGCACAGACGTAAAGGCAAAGCCCGAACTCAAGGAGCCTGAACTCACAGCAGAATTCAAGCTTGATGAGGGCGGCACCGTAAAGATAGAGCTTGTCAAGGGCGAGGGTACAAGCTATTACGTATTCCGCAACGGCAAGTACACAGGAGCTTACGTCGACGAATCAATGCTAAGAGGAAGAAATTCTCTCAGCGAATTCTTCATAAAGTTCCAGAAGCTTGCAGGACTTGAATAAAGTAAAAAGCAGCACCATTAGCAAGGGCGTGATAAAGAAATTTATCACGCCCTCTAAAATAATAAAGAAGAAAGAATAATATTGGTATTGCCTTTCGGCGATATTTTTTTAATATGTCCGTGAAACGGATACCTTAATTCTTATTTATTATTTATTCTCTATTCTTTATTATTTCAGAAAAGGCCGTAAAGAAGCTTAAAGCTTATTTACGGCTTTTTCACATTTGGTGCTGCTTTTTACTTATATGGTCTTTTGCGGTGTGCAATAGCCGCGTACTTCCGCTTAGTTGCAAGACCTCCGCGGATATGGCGCTCCTGCTTGTTAATTTCAAGTATATCCTTCACATTTGCATAAAGCTCGGGATCTTCGGTACGGAGCCGCTCGCTGACGTCCTTATGTACGGTGCTTTTTGAGATCCCGAAATGATTTGCCGCGGCACGGACCGTGGTCTTGTTTTCAGTAATATATCTCCCAAGCATGACCGCCCGCCCCTCTTGCTGGATCTTCAAGCTCATCACCTCTTTTCATAACATTTATTAATGTATATGTCATGAAAAAGGTGATTATTATCAGCATTCAGCTGTAGGGACGACCAATGGTCGTCCTCTGCTTATTTCAAGAAATAATATATCAATCCGTAAATCGTGGCAGCAGAACAGCCGAACAGGATAACAGGTCCTGCTATTGTGAATATCTTTGCTCCGACGCCGAGAACGAGCCCTTCGGAACGCGCTTCTATCGCTGACGAGCTAATAGCATTTGAGAAGCCCGTTATCGGCACGAGAGTTCCTGCGCCTGCGTGCTTTGCAAGCTTTGAATACCAGCCGAAGCCCGTGCAGACTGCACTTAATCCGACAAGTATTATAGAAGTCCATGTACCTGCTTCCGTGCGGTCAAGACCGTATCCTTCCAGCAGCGAGAGTATTATCTGTCCGAAGGCGCAGATAGCTCCGCCGACTAAAAATGCAGTCGTGATATTCACCTTGTAATTGGATTTGGGAGAAGCCTGCCGTGTCATATCACCGTAAAGCTCAGGGGTTATTTTCATAATATCAGCTCCTTTTACGGTATTATCTGCGGCTTTATGAAAAATATGCATATAAAAAACTGACTGCCGGAGGCAGCCCGTATGTCCTTGTAGGGAACGCCGCCCTCGGCGTTCCGCTGCCGTCTGCAAAAGGCAGCCCTACATAGTTTATTTTTGTGCCGTAAGCGATGTACGATTATCGGCATTGATAAGAGTGAGCAAGCTTGCGAGCGACAACGTGGTCAGGGAGCGCAGGCACGCTCTATGATAGAAAAATATATATTCCATATAGTGCCATAAGCGATGTACGATCATCAGCATTGATAAGAGTGAGCGAGCTTGCGAGCGACAACGTGGCAAGGGTGCAGCGTCACGCTGCCAAAAAAAATGCAGGGCATAAAGCCCTGCTTGTCTTAGATAAACAGATAAAAATAAATATGTGTAGAACAAAAGAAAGGAGACAACAAAACGAGTGTTAATAATTAAAGATTATTTAACACTGTAGTTATTATACCTTATTTCTGACTTTCCGTCAAGTAAAATCACCAACTTTTGTCAATATGCACAACTTTTGCCGCCCTTTCTATCGCATATTTCATAAGAATCCTTTCAAAAATGCTGACAGCTGTATATCTTTTCGGACCGCTGCCGCTGCTTATACTGAATACTCCTCTAAATATAGACAAATCCGCCAAAAACACCCCTGATAATTTCCTAACAATTCCGCAAAAAAAGTGTTTACAAAAATCTCGATATGTGGTATAATATTTCACAGTAGTTATATGTGGTTAACGTTATCACCCGCTAACCATTTCTATAACCTAATTATTATAATATTTAGGAGGTCATTCCTATGGCAATCACAAGAAAAATGAAAACAATGGACGGTAATAATGCCGCTGCATATGTTTCTTATGCCTTCACGGAAGTTGCCGGTATCTACCCGATCACACCTTCCAGCCCAATGGCAGACTACGTTGATCAGTGGTCAGCTCAGGGTGTCAAGAACATTTTCGGCACTACCGTTAAGGTTGAGGAGATGCAGTCCGAAGCCGGTGCAGCAGGTACTGTTCACGGTTCTCTGAACGCTGGTGCTCTTACCACAACCTATACTGCTTCTCAGGGACTTCTCCTCATGATCCCGAATATGTACAAGATCGCAGGTGAGCTTCTTCCTTGCGTATTCCACGTTTCTGCTCGTTGCGTTGCTTCTCACGCACTGAACATCTTCGGTGATCACTCTGACGTTTATGCTTGCCGTCAGACAGGTTTTGCAATGCTCGCCGAGACAAACCCACAGGAAGTTATGGATCTGGCTGCTGTTGCACATCTCGCTTCAATCAAGAGCCGTGTTCCTTTCATCAACTTCTTCGACGGTTTCCGTACATCACACGAGATCCAGAAGATCGCCGTATGGGATTACGAGGATCTCAAGGAAATGTGCGATATGGATGCTGTTAAGGCATTCCGTAACCGTGCTCTTAATCCTGAGAATCCTACAATGCGCGGCTCTCACGAAAACGGAGATATCTTCTTCCAGCACCGTGAGGCTTGCAACTCCTACTACAACGCTGTTCCCGGTATCGTTGAGGAGTACATGAACAAGGTAAACGCAAAGCTCGGCACAGACTACAAGCTCTTCAACTACTACGGTGCTGCTGATGCAGAGCGCGTAATCGTTGCAATGGGTTCTATCTGCGACGTTGCTGAGGAAGTTATCGACTACCTCAACAAGAAGGGTGAGAAGGTCGGTATCGTTAAGGTTCGCCTGTTCCGTCCTTTCTCTGCTGAGAAGCTCGTTGAAGCAATCCCTGCATCTGCAAAGGCAATCGCTGTACTCGACAGAACAAAGGAGCCAGGTTCTCTCGGTGAGCCTCTCTACCTCGATGTTGTTGCAGCTCTTAATGCTACAGGCAGAACAGGTATCAAGGTGATCGGCGGCCGTTACGGTCTCGGTTCAAAGGATACTCCTCCTGCATCTGTATTCGCTGTATATGCTGAGCTCGCTAAGGCTGATCCTAAGCCACAGTTCACACTCGGTATCGTTGATGATGTTACAAACCTCTCACTTGCTGAGGAAGATGCTCCTAACACAGCAGCAGAAGGCACGATCGAGTGCAAGTTCTGGGGACTCGGCGGCGACGGTACTGTTGGCGCTAACAAGGACTCTATCAAGATCATCGGCGACCACACTGACAAGTACGTTCAGGCTTACTTCCAGTATGACTCAAAGAAGACCGGCGGTATCACAATTTCACACCTCCGTTTCGGCGATAAGCCAATCAAGAGCCCTTACTACATAAACAAGGCTGACTTCGTTGCATGTCACAACCCATCTTACATCCTCAAGGGCTACAAGATGGTAAACGATGTAAAGCCGGGCGGTGTATTCCTTATCAACTGCCAGTGGAAGCCTGAGGAGCTCGATCAGCACCTCACAGCTGATACAAAGCAGTATATCGCAAAGAACAATATCCAGCTCTATCTGGTTAACGCTATAGACCTTGCACAGGAGATCGGTCTTGGCAAGCGTACAAATACAATTCTCCAGTCTGCATTCTTCTCACTTTCAAAGGTTCTTCCTGAGGCTGAGGCAATCGGCTACATGAAGGAGAAGGCTCAGAAGTTCATGAAGAAGGGTATCGAGATCGTTCAGATGAACGAGAAGGCTATCGACGCAGGCGCAAATGCTTACGTTAAGGTAGATGTTCCTGCTGAGTGGGCAAATGCTGTTGATAATTCCGCACCTGCTAAGCTCGAGGGCCCAGAGAAGCTCGTCAAGATGGTTGACGGCATCATGAACCCTGTAGGCAAGATGCTCGGTGATACTCTCCCTGTTTCTGCATTCTCAGATCACGTTGACGGTACATTCGAGCAGGGTGCTTCTGCATATGAGAAGCGCGGCGTAGCTGTTATGGTTCCTGAGTGGAATCAGGATACTTGTGCAAAGTGTAACAAGTGTTCATTTGTCTGCCCACACGCAACTATCCGTCCTTTCGCTCTGACAGACGCTGAGGTTGCTGCTGCTCCTGAGAACATCAAGATCGCTCCTAAGCCGATCGTAAAGAGCGAGTACAAGTACACTCTCGCTGTTTCTGCTATGGACTGTATGGGATGCGGCGTATGTATCGGTGTCTGCCCAACTAAGTCACTCAAGATGGTTCCAAGAGAGTCACAGGAGCCACAGCAGGCAGTATTCGATTACTGTGTTGCTAAGGTTACAGAGAAGACAGATGTAGCAACTGACGCTACTGTTATCTCCAGCCAGTACAAGAAGCCACTCCTCGAATTCTCAGGTTCATGCGCAGGCTGTGCTGAGACTTCATATGCAAGACTCATCACTCAGCTCTTCGGTTCAAGAATGTACATCTCCAACGCAACAGGATGTTCTTCGATCTGGGGCGGTCCTGCTGCTACATCACCATACACTGTTGATGCAAATGGCCACGGTCCTGCATGGGCAAACTCACTGTTCGAGGACAACGCTGAGCACGGTCTCGGTATGTATCTCGGTCAGAAGGCTATCCGTGAGAGACTCATTGAGGAAGTAAAGGAAATCGCTGCAAGCGACAAGGCTTCTGCAGAGGTTAAGGCTGCTGCTGATGAGTACCTCGCAACAGTTAACGACGGTGCTAAGAATACAGCTGCAACTGCTGCACTCGTTGCTGAGCTCGAAAAGTGCGACTGCAAGTGCGATAAGAAGGCAGATATCCTTGAGAACAAGAACTACCTCTCCAAGAAGTCCGTATGGATCTTCGGCGGCGACGGCTGGGCTTATGATATCGGATTCGGCGGTCTTGACCACGTTCTCGCTACAGGCGAAGATGTAAACATCATGGTATTCGATACCGAGGTTTACTCAAATACAGGCGGACAGGCTTCCAAGTCCTCTAACATCGGTCAGGTTGCACAGTTCGCAGCAGCTGGTAAGGCAATCGCTAAGAAGCGTCTTGCTGATATCGCTATGAGCTACGGCTACATCTATGTTGCACAGATCGCTATGGGTGCTGATATGAACCAGACACTCAAGGCAATCAAGGAAGCTGAGGCTTATCCGGGCCCATCACTCATCATCGGCTATGCACCTTGTGAGATGCACTCTATCAAGGGCGGTATGACTAACTGTCAGGCTGAGATGGAGAAGGCTGTTAAGTGCGGTTACTGGAACAACTTCCGTTACGATCCTCGTCTCGCTGCTGAGGGCAAGAACCCATTCCAGCTCGATTCCAAGGCTCCAACAGAGTCATATCAGGACTTCATCATGAACGAGGCTCGTTACAGCGCACTCACACGTTCATTCCCAGACCGTGCTAAGGAGCTCTTCGCGAAGGCAGAGAAGACTGCTGCTAATCGTTACGAGTACCTCACAAAGCTCGCTGAGAAGTAAGCAGCGGCGCGGTGTCCGCGCTGCCTTGCCACGTTGACGCTCGTAAACTCGCTTACTTTCTGCAAAACGGATAGTCTGCTTTCGCTTACGGCAGTTTAACGTGTACTATGTACAAACGAATATAAAATTACTCCCCGATACGAACAGGTGTCGGGGAGTTTTTGCAGCGTGACGCTGCACCCGTCCACGTTGACGCTCGTAAACTCGCTCACTCTATGTAAAACGGATAGTCTGCTATCGCTTACGGCAGTTTAACGTGTACTATGTACAAACGAATATAAAATTACTCCCCGATACTTATGTGTCGGGGAGTTTTTGTTTCACATCTTCTTATTATAATAAGACTTCACAATACTTTTTATAAGCAATGTGCTGTAACAGCATATTCCCAAAACTTTTCCCGCACCGTTGTCGGAGAAAAGCGTAATAATTACGAATCCTATATAAAGACCTGCCATTACAATGTTCAAAGTCACATTAGATGATCTTGCCTCGATAACGAGGTTCCTTTCGTCGGTGCTGCGTATATACTCTTTCTTAAGCTTATTTTCATCGCCGAGCGTCATTGTGCTGCTTAAAATGCCTGCAAACGAAGCAAGAAACAAAATGCCGAATATACCGCCGAAGCTTCGCCTTAGCTCAACGTCCATGCCGAACAATACCCTGCCAAATACGAAAAACGTTCCTATCCCTGCGAAAGAGACGATAAGTACAAGCAGATATAAAACAGATCTCTTCTTTAATTTTTTTCTGTATTCTTCCATAATTATCCTCCTTATAAATACTCGGTATTCACATCTTCTTATTGTAATAAGCCGTAACCGCAAAATAAACGATAAGAATAAACATCATACAGCAGGTAAGAACAATGCTTACTGTCATGCTGATGAATCTGAACACAATAGAAGCTATCAGCATACTTGCAAGAATAATAAAGAATGAGGTTTTTGATGCTTGGAGCAGAATCTGTTTTTTTCTTTCGTCAACGCTGTTGATGTACATTTCTTTCAATAGCTTTTCGTTCTTGAGCGCTTTCCTGTTTCTGTGTATATTAATCACCGAAATAGCTATCATAGCAGCAAAAAATCCGATTGTACCGTTGCCGTCACGATGATTCGGACTAAATACAACGACAAGAACTGCTCCTATTATCGAAAGGAGTATAAAAAGCCAGTAAATGCAGTTGCTTGTTACAAGTTGTTTTTTGAATTTTTCCATAATGTTCCTCCTTTACAAATTCACATTTTTTTGTTGTAATACAGATTTACAAATACCGTTATCAAAGCACTTGCTGTCATGTCCAAAAAAAGGGTTATGCTTACTGTCTTGCTGAAAAAGCCTGTTATTATTATTGCAAGTCCTGTACACATCAGAGAGATAACTGATGCGGTACGCATTGTCTCTTTGGAGATCTCTTTGTTTCGCTCATCAGCAGACTTTATGTATGCCTCTTTCAGTTTCTTCTCGTAATGCAGAAGAACAAAACATCTTATCATATAAAATACCGCAAGCAAGTCGCCGCCTACGAGAAGTCCTGCCAGCATTCCTCTTGAGAAGTCGGGAACATTCTCGGTGAAGCGACTGAGTAAGAAATATAACATTGTTCCCGAACACGTATACATTGTGCATAACTGAAATCTGAACTTTATTTTTTTCTTGAATTCTTCCATAATAATCCTCCTTATAAGTTCTCCTCGCCCTCGAATATGAACAGCTCCTCGATAGTAACGCCGAAGAACTGCGCCGCCTTGTGGGCAAGAGTGAGGGACGCATTGTATTTTCCGTTTTCCAGTGATATTATAGTCTGCCGCGTGACGCTAAGGGCGTCTGCAAGCTCCTGCTGCGTGACCTTTCGGGCTTTCCGCAGCTCCTGAATCTTATTTTTCATGTTTATTCTCCTTTTCAGCCCTGTCTCTGCAAACGCTGAAAACTGCTATTGCTGTAGCCAATGTCACCCACGGCAAAGCCGCCTCTATGAAATCGTGTATATTTTCAATCATGATGACTCCTCCTTTGATGTAAAGTTGGCTTTACTTTTTCTGTGATTATAGTATAGCACGCTTTACATTTTTTGTCAAGCTAGCTTTACATATTTTTATATTTTAACATAAAAGAGCTCCATGTCATAAAACATGAAGCTCTTTTTCGGACGCCGAAACGGCGTCCCCTACACTACTTTCTAATCTCTAATCACTATGCACTAATCACTAACAACTTTCATTTGCTCTTTATACTGTATCCTCTTGACGATATACAGCACCTGCCAGAATATCATCAGCGGAAAAACAGGGAAAATCAGTCCGAATATAATGACTGCATACCATACCACGACCTCAAGTAAAGTCTCAGAAACGCTGCGGATAACAGGGCACAGCCGCCGAATATGCCCAGTAAATACTTTTCATGCTTTTTCATAAGCTCAGCTCCTTTCGGGATTTGAACGCGGATAGTGTCATTTTGATTCGCGTGCTGTCGAGAACACCAGCCCCTAAACTACTTTCTACTCACTACTCTCTACTCACTTTTAACAGCAGCCTCCGCTTTCTTAGCCTTATGCCGTGTTACGAGGAATATTATCTGCCAGATGATACACAGGGGCAGTACAGGCAGGATAAGTATGCCGCCGAAGATAACAGCTAACATAAAGCCGTCGATACCATAGTAACTCGACCATAAAAAATTCACACCTGTCGCAGCACCGTACAGTCCGTAGAGCAGAAGCAGTATAACAGGCAAAAAGGATATTGCGAACCATATCTTGTCAGCCTTTGTTATCCTGACCTCGCTCCTTTTCTTTCTCTTTATGATAGCATGAACAATAAACACCGTTATCAAGCCTATCACCGACAATGCGAATAAAGCTCCGTGCAGAGTAATAAGCTCTGATTTAAAATATCTCATCATTCCACTTCCGAAGCCGTAACGCATTCCCTTGCGTATACATTGCATAAAATACGGTATCGTTCCTACTCCGAAAACGCCTATCAGAATCTTCTCGACCTTATTCATAAGCTCAGCTCCTTTCAGAAATCCTCTTTTTCCTCAGCTTTATACACAATGCTATGAATCTGATCTGCACTATAACTGCCATTGGTATAGCAGGTATCACCGTAAGCAGTAACGTTGTTATCAGAAAAGTCTCAGAGAATGCCTCCCAGCCGTGTTTTTTGCGGAATATCATTCCTCCGCCTGTACCGTTGACTGCTGCATCTATGGACCAGTAAAAGCAGAGCATTATGGGAATAAACGAAAGCACAAATAGAATGCTCAGCCAGACAGGCACTCTGTCTCTTTCCTTACTGCCGATAAAATGTGATATTATTACACCGAAGCCCATACTGAGCCCTATGGTAAACAGAATACGCAAGCTCCATGCAAATATCAGTGAAGCAGCACCGATCACTGTCATCACCGCTGAAACAATAAGCAATACTTTCATTGACTTTTTCATAGTCACTCCCCCTTTTCTGATATTATAATACCATATTAAAGGCAGCACATTAAAGTGTCATTTGTCACTATTTCAGTGACATTTGTCACAAAAAGATCCGCATCTGTGAAAGCTCACAAATGCGGATAATAGTTTTTGTATAAAACGCAGAACCTGAAAATTATTTTTCTGAAATTCAACGTGTTCGCGTTGAAAAAACGCGGTTTGGGGAGTATATATGAGGGAGGATAATGCTTATTATTGAGGCAGCCGTTCTGAAGAAGATTTTCCCGTATCCCATTCAGTGACCGTTATTTCGTTTTTTCTATGATAGAGCCCCAAAACAAATTTGCCCCCTCTTATAAACTAAAAGGGGGCTCTGTCATAGAAAAAAACAGCTAAAAGTCTTTGGAAAGGGGTTCGGGGAATAACCTTTCCTCAGAAAGGTTTTCCCCGATAAATAGCTGTTATTTTATCCCCCAGATATTCTCCGCATAGTCTGCGATTGTTCTGTCGGAGCTGAACTTGCCTGCGCTGCACATATTGAGCCACTGCTTACGTGCAAAGCCTATTCTGTCGCTGCTGTAGTCGTTTATGCAGCGCAGCTTAGTCTCAACGTAGTCCCTGATATCGCCGAGGAGGTAATAATGGTCGGGAGCGTGCCAGCTTGCGCCGTCAAGGAGAGCCATGTAAAGCTCGCGGAAATCACCGCTGCCGCCGTCGGAAACAGTACCGTCGATAAGTGAGGACACTACCCCGCGTATCATATCGTCAGAGGAGAATATACTGCGGCTGTCGTACTCGGGGAATATCTTCTCCAGGTCCTCAACACGGGCACCGAAGATGTAGTTGTTATCCTCTCCTGCCTCCTGCACTATCTCGATATTAGCGCCGTCGTAGGTTCCGAGAGTTACTGCGCCGTTTAGCATGAGCTTCATATTGCCCGTGCCGCTTGCCTCAGTGCCTGCGGTGGATATCTGCTCGGAAACATCAGCCGCCGCAACGAGCTTCTCGGCGTAGGATACATTATAATTCTGCACGAACACAACCTTGATAAGGTCACGGGTGTCCTTGTCCTCGGAGACTATCCTGCCCACCTCGTTGATGAACTTGATAATAGCCTTTGCACGGCGATAACCCGGAGCAGATTTAGCTCCGAAAATGAACGTTGTAGGCTTGAAATTCTGTATACTGCCGTCCTTTATGCCGTAGTATATCCACAGTATGGAGAACGCATTGAGAAGTTGTCTCTTGTACTCGTGAAGGCGCTTTATCTGGATATCGAAAACAGAATTTTCGTCGATATAAATGCCGTCGTGAGCCTTTATGAAGTCAGCAAGCTGTTTTTTCTTGCCCTGCTTGATGTCTATGAAATGGCGAAGCACGTTCTCATCGTCGGCATATTTGGAAAGCTCTTTCAGCTTGTCAAGGTCATTTATCCAGTCGTCACTGCCAAGAAGCTCACTGATGTACGCAGACAGCTCCCTGTTGCATAGCGCTATCCAGCGGCGCTGAGTAATGCCGTTGGTCTCGTTGCGGAAACGCTCGGGACAGAGACTGAACCAGTCCGCAAGAACAGTGTCCTTGAGTATCTGTGTGTGTATCTCGGCAACGCCGTTGATATGGCTTGAAGCATAGCAAGCCATGTCCGCCATATGGATAAGGTCACCCTTTATTATCTTGATACGGTCTATCTTGGAGCGCTCCACGCCCTTTGCGTACATTTCCGCCATAAGAGCCTCGTTTATCTGAATGATTATAGCGTAGATACGGGGCAGAAGCTCCTCAACAAGGTCTGTGCGCCACTTTTCAAGAGCCTCCTGCATAACGGTGTGGTTGGTGTAGTTGAATATCCTCTTAGCCATTTCAAGGGCTTTCTCAAAGCTGTAGCCCTCGTTGTCCACAAGCTGTCTGATAAGCTCGGGGATAGAGATAACAGGGTGAGTATCATTGAGCTGTACCGAGATATAGTCCGCAAGATTATCGAGAGTGCCGAAGCGAGCCTTGTGCTTCCTGATTATATCCGTCAGCGAAGCACAGCTGAAGAAATACTGCTGTTTCAGACGGAGCTTCTTGCCCTCGTCGGTATCATCGTTAGGATAGAGCACACGGGAGATGTCCTCGGCGTATATCTTCTCCTTTGAAGCTTCGAGGTAATCCTGCTTGTTGAACACATCAAAGTCGAACTCCTTTACAGGCTCAGCCTGCCAGAGTCGCAGAGTACCCACATTTTCGGTGCGGAAACCGAATACAGGCATATCATAGGGCACAGCCTTTACGGTCTGACCGCTGTATTCGATGAGGACAGTGTCCTCGTCACAGCGAACCGACCACGGATCGCCGTATTTCGTCCAGTCGTCGATGTCCTCACGCTGGAAGCCGTCAACGATCGACTGCTTGAAAAGTCCGTACTTATAGCGTATGCCGTAGCCGTCAAGGGGCAGGCTGAGAGTTGCGGCACTGTCAAGAAAACAAGCCGCAAGTCTTCCGAGACCGCCGTTTCCGAGAGCGGCGTCCTCTATTTCTTCAAGGTCTGCAAGGTCAAGACCGAGCTCCTTGAAAGTCTCCTCCACCTCGTCGTAAATACCGAGAACGAGCAGGTTATTGTATACTGCACGGCCAACGAGGAACTCCATAGAGAGGTAAGCCGCACGGCGCTTTGAAAGGTGCTCCTGACGGGCATTGTCCCAACGGTCAGCGAACATCTCCATTACTGTCTTGCCCAGCGCGTCGTGAAGCTGCTGCGGTGTCGCAGATTTTATGTCCTTTGGAAGTCTTCCTGTGAATTTTTCCATAAACAATTTCTTATCCATATTCCCTTACTCCTTTTCAGAACTGTAGGGAACGCCGCCCTCGGCGTTCCGATATTTGCTTACGCGAACAGATTAAAAAAATTCAGATACGTGACCGACAGGTCACACCTTAACTCTCAACTCTCCACTTTCAACTCTCAACTGTTTATCGGTTATACAATCTGTTCAGCTTACGTATCTTCTTCGCAAGCTCGGGCGTTAAATCCGACTTCTGTACGCGGAACTGCCAGTTGCCGCCCAGCGTCGAGGGCGTATTCATTCTGCCCTCCTTGGGGCTGTCAAGGAAGTCCTGAATCTGCGCCGCAGCCACCTCCGCAACGCTTCCCCAAGCCGCACGGACTACCGCCATGGGGATATCCTTTTTCTTCTTGACGTTAAGGTATTTCATGGCGAATTTCAGGGACTTCTTGTCCAAGGTCTCCACCCAGCCGTTGAGAGTCTCGTTGTCGTGAGTTCCCGTATATGCGAAATAATTTGTACTGCTGAAATTATGGGGCAGATACTCGTTCTTGCCGTCCGAAAAGCCGAATTGCAGGACTTTCATACCCGGATAGCCGCACTTGTCCAGCATTTCCCTTACCTCGGGAGTAATGAAGCCCAGATCCTCGGCGATGATATTCAGCCTGCCCAGCTTTTCCTCGGCAAGCCTGAAAAGCTCATAATTCGGACCTTTCTTCCACTCGCCTATGGTAGCGTCCTCGTTGCCGAAGGGAATGGTGTAGTAGCTCTCAAAGCCGCGGAAATGATCGATACGGACGATATCATAGAGCTCCGTTGCGGCTCTGATACGGTCTATCCACCACTCATAGCCCGTCTTTTTATGATAGCTCCAGTTATACAGCGGATTGCCCCAGAGCTGTCCCAGCGGTGAGAAGTCATCTGGCGGACAGCCTGCAACAGCAGTAGGTCTGCGCTTTCTGTCGAACTGGAAAAGTCTCGGTGACGACCACGCCTCAACGCTGTCCAGAGCGCAGTAAATCGGGATATCACCGATAATCTCTATGCCGTTGTCGTTGGCGTACTTTTTCAGCTCTGACCACTGACGGCTGAACTCAAACTGTATGAACTTATGGAATCCGATGTCCTTTTTCAGCTCTTTTTTCGCCGCTGATACAGCCTTTGCCTTGTGCATGGACAGCTCCTCGTCCCACTCATACCACGGCTTGCCGCCGTTTTTGAACTTCAGCGCCATGAACAGGGCGTACTCGTCCAGCCACTTTTTATTCTCCTCGCAGAACTTCTTATACTCGGGGAATTTTGCAGGCTTGAAGCGTCCGTAGGCGATTTTCAGCACCTCATAGCAGTGCTTGTACAACAGGCTGTAGTCCACGGATTTAGGGTTGTTTCCCCATTCAAACGAGGCGAATTCATGGTGCTCCAGAAGCCCGTCACACTCCAGCACTTCAAAGTCGATGAAGTAGGGATTGCCCGCCTTTACCGAGAAGGACTGGTAGGGCGAATCGCCGTAGCTCGTAGGAGAAAGGGGCAGTATCTGCCAGCACTTGACCTCAGCGGACTTCAGAAAGTCCACGAACTCAAATGCCGCCCTTCCCATCTGACCTATGCCGTATTCCGACGGCAGGCTGGATATGTGCATAAGTATACAGCTTTTCCGCATATTTATTCAACTCCTTTTTCTGAATATTCAAAATAAAAATGGTAATAATATGGCTATATCATATTTCGAGGTGATACCATGAAGCTATCACAGCTTTTGTTTTCTTTCCTTATGGGTTACTTCTGCTACAGCCTTGTAGAGATAGTCCTCCGCGGCTACACCCACTGGACGATGTGCCTGACAGGCGGCTTTGTCATGACTATCCTCTATGCCATAAACAGCCGCCGGACTATGACTCTTATGAAAAGCTGCGCTCTCGGCTCGCTTCTCATAACAATGATAGAGCTTGCCGTGGGCATATTCGATAACATTATTATGCACTGGAACGTCTGGGATTACTCCAATATGCCCTTCAATTTTCTTGGGCAGATATGCATACCCTTTTCGGCGTTCTGGTTCGTGCTGTGTATCCCTGCAAGGCTCATCTGCAAGCACATAAGCGCTCGCTTCTGTAATAAAAAGGCTGTTCCGATAGTCTCAGAACAGCCTATGTGATCAATAGTTCTTGTTAGAATCAGCATTGAAGAAGTTATTGCTGCTTTCTGTGTAATAATCGTTTGCTTCAAGGGACATGAAGTCCTCGTCCTCGATATCGGGAAGTCTTGCGCCGCAGCGTCCGCAGAACTGGAAGCGTTCATTGACCTCAGCGTCGCACTTGGGGCATACCTTGTAGCCTCTTATGCCGTTGAGCTCATATCTCATCTTCTTTATTCTTCTGCGTCTTGTATCTATATCGTCGCAAAGTACTTTAAGAGCCGCAGGATCATCTCCCGGATTCTTGTAATATCTCTTTCCGATATCAGTAAATATCTCCACTATACGCTCTTCCTCATAAAGGATCTTCCTCTTGAGGTTATTGGCTTCGGAGATATTCTTAGCCTTTTCCGACACACCCCTGCTTGCGTCATTAAATTTATCGAGAATACCCATTTTCCATCACTCCTGTCGAATATTTTCTCGCTAAATATCGTATTATAATTATACAACATCAACGGGAATTATGTCAAGCGTTTTTAATATTTTTTCAAAACAGGTTCTCTTTTTGTGCAAATTTTACATTTCAGCAATATCATTTTCGGTAAGCTGAATAATACCGCCCCTGTTGAGCGCTTCAGAAGCCTGAGCGTTGTCATCAACACGGATAACGAAGGATACAGCCCTGTCTGAGGTACCGAGGAACGAGTACATATACTCAACATTTACATTGTCCTGACCGAGCACGTCCAGCACACGGCTGAGCTGTCCCGGTGTATCGGGAATGGAAATTGCCAGCACCTCTGTTACATTTACTGCGTATGAAGCCGCTCTCAGGATATCCACTGTCTTTTCGGTATCATTGGCAATGAGCCTGATTATTCCGAAATCAGCGGTATCGGCAAGGCTGAGGGCTCTCAGGTTGATACCTTTCTCCTTGATTATCCTCATGACGCCTGCCGCCTGATTTGGCATATTATCTACAAAAACCGAGATCTGTCTTACGTTTGACATACGACGATCCTCCTTTTAGATTGTTTCGGCGACTGACCGCAAAGCCCCTAACAGCTTAAAGCTGCCTTGCGTCCTTCCCTGTGCATATCAGGGAAGGACAGCCAATATCTTTACGATAGTCCTGCCGACCGCAGAAGAAGTTATTACTTCTTGTCGATATCCTCATACATAACGAGAACAGAGTGCTCGTCAACGTACTCGTTTACGTGAGTCTGTGCATCATGGCAAAGACCTGCGGAAGTAGTGTACTTGATATCGATGACCTTTACAGTCTGGATAAACTGATTGAGCTCGTTCTCAAAAGCTGCAAATCTCTGATACTTCTCCTGCTCAGGCATATAATTTGTGGAAAATAATTTGATTTTCATAAATGAAACCTCCTTAAAATGATTAAAGATATTTTTATTCAACAGACTGCTTCGGCGGTCTGCTTTTAACTTAGTCGTGAAGCTTGCGCTTGTCGATGACTCTTACAGCCTTGCCCTCGCTTCTTGCGATAGACTTAGGCGATACAAGGTGAACCTTGGGGTTGATTCCCAGCATGGTCTTAATAGCAACAGCAAGGTCTCTCTCCTGCTTCTGCATATCCTTGACCTTGTCCGAGAACTGGTCGGGGTTCATCTCAACGTTGATATCGAGGGTATCCGTGTTGTTTACGCGGTCGACCTCGATAAGGTAGTTAGGCGAATAGCCCTGCTCGATGAGAACAGTCTCTATCTGCGACGGGAATACGTTTACTCCGCGGATAATCATCATATCATCGCTTCTGCCCATAGGCTTAGCCATTTTTACGAGAGTACGTCCGCATGAGCACTTGCCCCTTGTGAGCTTGCAGAGGTCGCGTGTACGATAGCGAAGAAGGGGGAATGCCTCCTTGGTTATGCTTGTGAACACAAGCTCGCCTACCTCGCCCTCGGGGAGAACCTCTCCTGTCTCGGGATCGATTATCTCTGGGATAAAGTTGTCCTCGTTGATGTGCATACCATTCTGCTCAGAGCACTCGAATGCAACGCCGGGACCGCTGGACTCTGTAAGTCCGAAGATGTCGTAAGCCTTGATACCCAGTGACTGCTCGATACTGCGGCGCATTTCCTCAGTCCACGGCTCGGCACCGAAGATACCAGCCTTGAGGTTGAGGTCGTCGGGAGTAAGTCCCATTTCGCGGACAGTTTCGCCGAGATATGCCGCATAGGAAGGAGTACAGCAAAGTATAGTCGCATTGAGGTCGCGCATGAACTGTATCTGGCGCTCAGTATTGCCTGAACTCATCGGAAGAGTAAGACAGCCTACCTTGTGTGAGCCGCCGTGGATTCCCATACCGCCTGTGAACAGACCGTAGCCGTATGCTACCTGAACTACGTCCTCGTTAGTGCCGCCTGCGGCAGTGATAGCCCTCGCACAGCAGTCCTCCCACATATCAACGTCGTTCTGAGTATAGAAAGCAACGACGCGCTTGCCAGTGGTACCGCTGGTGGAGTGTATCCTTACACATTCGCTGAGGGGCTTTGCAAGGAGTCCGTAGGGATATGCCTCACGAAGATCAGCCTTGCTGAGGAACGGCAGCTTGTGAAGATCGTCAGTCCCCTTGATGTCCTCGGGCTTTACGCCTTTTTTGTCCATGAGATCGCGGTAATACTTCACGTTTTCATATACGTGCTTTACCTGTGCCACAAGGCGCTGGTCCTGAAGCTTTTTCATGTCCTCACGGGGCATACATTCGATCTCTTTGTTCCAATACTTTTCCATTGGACTTCTACTCCTTATTTATGGATTTATTATGTTATGATATGATGTTCGTGTGCAGGGGCGGATATTATCCGCCCGATATAATAAACTCGTGCCAGCGGGGCGATGTAGGCATCGCCCCCCCTGCAATCGGTCATTTATATTTATTTCGCAACTTGCGGGACGCCGAGGGCGGCGTCCCCTACATCGTTCTTAGTTCTTAGCTCTTAATTCTTAGCTCTATTACTTAGCTGCTTTGCCGAGCTCAAATGCCTTCTTGTTAAGGTCGAGGAACTTAGGCGGTACGCACTGCTCCAGTGCTTTCTGCCAGAGCTCGTCGGGATAGTCCATGCGTGAAGCAAGAACGCCCATGAGAACTACGTTTGAAGCCTTTGCTGTACCAGCCTGCTCAGCCAGTGACAGTGCGTCAACTGCTACAAGCTCTACACCTGCTGCCTTGAGCTTCTCAACGAGATTCTCGGGATACTTTGCAGCACCTGTGATAACAGGCATAGGATCTATCTGCTGTGTAGATGTGATAAGCTTGCCGCCCTTTTTAAGATAAGGGAGACATCTTGCTGCTTCGAGAAGCTCGAAGGAGATAACTGCGTCTGCCTCGCCCTTTTCGATAACAGGCGAATATACCTTATCGCCGTACTTTACGTATGTAACAACAGAACCGCCGCGCTGGCTCATTCCGTGTACCTCGCTTACCTTTACGTCATAGCCCTGTGCAAGAAGCACATTGCCGAGAAGTCTTGAAGCGAGAAGCGAACCCTGTCCGCCGACGCCGACTATCATAATTGATTTAGTTTCCATTTTATATTACTCCTTAAAGTCAATATTCATTGCGAAATGATATCCAGTTCGCCGTCAACGAAGCCTACGGCAACTGCCGCTGCTCCGCTGAGAATGCCTGAGTATTTACCGTTTCTGAGGTATTCCTCTATCATTTCCTTTATGAGCTCCTGTGCGTGAGCCCAGCTCGTGTCTTCCTCGTCGGAGGTATCAACCGTGAAGATATTCTCCTCACTGCTCCAGACCTCCTCGCAAGCCCATTCGCCGTCCTTGTCCTCGGGATCGTACTCTCCTGCGGCAATAATCTGGACGCCGCAGATGTGCTCCTCGTCGGACTCCTCATAGAGATTGAAGCAGAACGCCTTTGTTTCCTCTGGCATTTCGTTGTTTTCGAGGATATCGTCCAGCCAGTGGGCGAACTCCTCATATATCGGCAACTGTATCATCTTTTTTCCTCTTTGTTTTCTTAAATCTGAAAAATTCAAGCTTTCCGCACTTCGGGCACTCATAGATGCTTGTTGTAAGCGCTCCAGAAAAGAGATTGTCAATATCTCCTATAATAAAGCCTGTGCGTCCCAGTTGCATACGCTTTGTTCCTTTGTATTCCATAAGTATATTGCAATATGGACAGCTTATCTTTCTGATTTTCATAGTTATACCCCGTTTTAGTGCACCGTTATATTGTTTGTATGCAGGTAACGTCAGGGACGCCGCATATGGGACGTCGAGGACGGCGTACCCTACATAGGTCATTTGTATTTATTGCGTCATCTGCGGAACGCCGAGGGCGGCGTTCCCTACTTAGCTCTTATCACTCACGGGAGCCCGAGGGCGGGCTCCCCTACTTAGCTCTTAGTTCTTAGTTCTTAGCTCTAATCACTCAATAGCTCCGACTTTACACTGCTCCTGAGCGGAGAGCCTCCGCCCCCGTCTTAGGAGCTTTTATTCAAAGCCTTGAATGTGCTTACTGGATAGCTCCGACTTTGCACTGCTCCTGACATATGCCGCAGCCTACGCAGAGAGTGTGGTCAACTACTGCCTTGCCGTCGCGCATTGAGATAGCAGGACATCCCAGCTTCATGCACATCTTGCAGCCTACGCACTTGTCTGTATTTACCTTTACAGGCGGATTGTGCTTAACGTACTTGAGAAGTGCGCACGGACGTCTGGAAATAATTACCGAAGCCTCGTCAGCAGCAAGCTCCTCCTTGATAGCAGCCTCTGTCTCGGCAAGCTTGTAAGGATCAGTTACGCGGACGCGCTTGATACCGATAGCCTTGCAGAGCTCCTCAAGATTAACTGCCGCAGCAGGATCGCCCTTGAGGTTCTTACCTGTAGTCGGGTTCTGCTGATGACCTGTCATACCTGTGATAGAGTTATCGAGAATGATAACTGTTGAATTTGAATTATTGTAAGCGATATTTACAAGACCTGTCATACCGCTGTGCATGAATGTTGAATCACCGATAACTGCAACGCTCTTGTGCTCGGACTCTGCTCCTCTTGCCTTGTTGAAGCCGTGGAGACCTGATATAGAAGCACCCATACAAATTGTTGTGTCGATAGCGTTGAGAGGTGCGGCAGCTCCGAGAGTGTAGCAGCCGATATCACCTGATACTGTAACACCAAGCTTCTTTAAGCAGTAGAACAGTCCTCTGTGTGGACATCCTGCACACATTACAGGAGGACGTACAGGGATATCATCTTCGAGAGCCACGAAGTCCTTCTTCTCGCCGAGAAGCTTCTCTGCGATAACAGACTGTGGAAGCTCGCCGATATAGCCGAATATCTCCTTGCCCTTAACGTTGTTCACGCCGATATTGCGGCAGTGCTCCTCGATTATGCCGTCAAGCTCCTCGATAACGTATATCTGCTCATACTTCTTTGCGAAGTCCTGAATGAGCTTGACAGGGAGAGGATTTACCATACCAAGCTTCAGCACTGAAGCCTTGTCGCCGAGAGCCTCCTTGACGTACTGATAAGCAGCGCCGTTTGTGATAACGCCGAACTCAGCCTTGTCGGATATCTCAACTCTGTTGAGAGGAGTTGTCTCAGCATACTCGATGAGCTTCTTTGTACGCTCTTCAACGAATACGTGTCTGCCCTTTGCGTAAGCAGGCATCATAACGAATTTATTAGGTGTCTTTTCGTAGTCCTTAAGAGGAAGGTCGTTTCTGTCCTCCATTTCAACGATGCTCTGTGAGTGAGCAACTCTTGTGGACATTCTTACTATGAACGGTGCGTCAAACTTCTCGGAAAGCTCGAAAGCAAGCTTGACGAACTCCTTACATTCTGTAGAATCAGAAGGCTCCAGCATTGGAACTTTAGAAGCTATAGCGTGGTGACGGCTGTCCTGCTCGTTCTGAGAGGAATGCATACCCTGATCGTCGGCAACTGCTATGACCATACCTGCGTTTACGCCTGTATATCCTGCTGTATAGAGCGGATCGGCAGCAACGTTGAGACCAACGTGCTTCATTCCGCAGAAGCTTCTTGCGCCTGCAATAGAAGCTCCGAGAGCTGTCTCCATAGCGACCTTTTCGTTAGGAGCCCACTCTGCGTAGACCTCGTCGTACTTTGCAACTTCCTCAGTTATCTCAGTCGAGGGAGTACCGGGGTAGCTTGATACTACGCGGCAGCCCGCTTCATACAAGCCTCTTGCGAAGGCTTCGTTTCCAAGCATTAATTTCTTCATATTATGTATTTTCCTTTCATGTTAAAAATAATCATATCAATTATGTTAGTTGAGAGTTGACAGTTAACGAAGTGAACACATTAACTCTCAATTCTCATTTTTTCATTTCGTCAAGGAGCCACCTTGCGACTCCGTCCTCGGAGTTTGTCCCGATGATGATATCGGCGGCAGCCTTAACTTCATCTCTGGCGTTGCCGACTGCGATTTTTATATCAGCCTGCTCAAACATAGGCAGGTCGTTGAGGTTATCACCGAATGCCACTACCTCGTCAAAGCCGTATTCCTCGCGGAGAAAACGCAGTCCGTTGGACTTCGAGGCTTTATGTGAGAATATCTCAAGATACCACGAATCGTCGTAAACGTCAAGATAAAATGCTATATCCACGCCTGCTATCTTCTCTGCTTCAAGCTTTACGGGCAAAAGCTCGTCATAGGTCGCTCTTGTGGTGAAGTATACCGTGTATTCGTCGGCATAGTCCTCAAGTCGGCACTGTACAAAGGGCTTTTTGTACTCATGCTTTCTTACCTCCGCAAAGCTCTGCATTACTCTGCTTGTGAGCTGCGAATAGTAACAGGTAAGAGCGCCCTCGTCTATGCGGTACATGAAACATTCAACGCCGTGGCGCTTATATATGTCAAGGAGCTTTGCAGACACCGCAGGCTCTATGAACTCGTTTTTGACATAGCGTTCATTTTTTATATCATAGATACTCACGCCGTTCATAAGAATACAGGGCACATTTATATCCAGTGCCGATGTAATGGGAACTGCCGAATATATAGACCTTGCAGTAGCGAATGTAAAGTTCATACCCTTTCGGGCAAGAGCGTTCATTATTTCCGCTGTATGAGCAGTTATTTCGGGCTTTGGGCTCAGAAGAGTTCCGTCAAGATCGCTGATATAGAGCCTTTTCAATTGGGCGGTCACCTCCGTGAGCCTTTACGTGGATATTCATAATAGTATTATAACATATTTAGCGAGAAAAGTGAAGATATATTTTTTGTCAGAAATAGATTTGTACATTCCGACGGATTTTATCCCTTTGGAATGTTAATCCTGCATAAACGAGCTGAGCCAGCTCGCTTACACCTGTCAGAACCGTTAATCGTACATCGCTTACGGCACATTTTATGAAAATTATGCGGGCGGCGAAACGCCGCCCCTACTACTCACTACTTTCTACTCACTACTTACTAATCACTAAGCACTAATCACTAATAAAAAAACGCCCGTAAGAAGCAGCTTCTTACGGGCTTATGGAGTGGTGTTATATGGTTATTGGCAGGCTTGCCTTATTTGATTTCCAGTCTCTTTGCGACAGGAGCTTCTGGAGTTTTCTTCGGGAGCTCAATGGTCAGGATACCGTTCTTGTATTCCGCATTGATTCCCTCTGTATCAATATCGCCGATATTGAAGCTTCTCTTATACGAGCCGAAAGTGCGCTCGCGGCGGATATAATTGCCCTTGTCGTCCTTTTCGTCGTTGTTTGTGCTGTGCTCAGCCGTAATGGTGAGCTGTGTGCCGCTAAGGTCGAGCTTGATATCCTCTTTCTCAAAGCCGGGGAGCTCCGATTCGAGGACGTACTTGTCGCCGTCGTCGCGGATATCGGTCTTGCAGCTGCTCATCGGCATACTGCCGCCGAAGAAATTCTTGTCAAAGTCATTGAATGCGTCCCACAGACCAAAGCCTGTGCCGCCGAAAGGTGTAAGTCCATACATAAATCATACCTCCAATTGATAATTTCATATTTATCCTATGCAGTTTTCATTATAATATACACTTTTCACGCTTTCCATTGGTATCGCTTCCTTTCGTTTCATTGTCTATATGATACAGCGGTTATTTGAAAGGAATATCAAGGTTATGTGACAGTACAATGAAAATTAGCACTCTCAATGCGAGAGTGCTAATCGTCTTTTTTCTTCTTTTTATCCCTGCCGCAGCCTGCATAGCAGCCTAATAGCAGAACTATGGCTGAAACAGCCGCCAATGCTTCTTCCATAATATAACCCCCTAATTATTATATATGAAAAATACGGTTCAAAAAAATAGTCTCTACTGTATAAGTCTCCTGAGAAGCCCGTTTTGTTGCATTTTTTTGAAAACTTTGTATGAATAAACAAAACAGCTATCGGTTATTAGTGCATAACGTCTATGGAATCAGATATACGCCTGCTTTTTCAGTATCGCCGAGATGACTCTGCCGATTATGGCGAAGTAGTTTATGTCAGCCACCGACCACTTCTTGAAGCGCCCGATGTAGCAGAACGAAATCATTCCCTTTATCATGCCGTCCTCGGTGATGAGGTACTGCACCGCACCGCCGATATTCTGCGCTACAAGCTGTGCAAAGGCGTTGTCGTCGCGTCCTTCAAGCTCGTTGACGTTGTCGATAACAAAGAGCCCGTCCCCTGTGAATCGGTCTGTATAGCCGTTTTCAAGGAGATAAGCCGCGTTTTTCAGAGCCGCATTTCCGCAGCTGAGCATAAGTCCCATATCACTGCCCGAAAATACGCAGATATCGTCAAGGTCAAACTGAACTCTCACCTGCTCCAAAAGCACGGATATATCGGGTATCCTGCCAAGAACAAGGCTTTCCGCCAGTCCGCCCACAAAGCTGAGCTTCTCCGAGGACTCGCCCTTTCCGCTGAGAAAGGCTATCCTGTTGCCCATGTCCTTTTCAACAGGACCGTGCTTCACCACATCGTAGATGACGTAGCGGTTCTGTCCCTTTTCCTGTGCGATATACAGGGCTTTGTCAGCCTGCATGAAAAGCTCGTCGTAGCTCCTGCTGTCAATGGGGTAGGTAGAAACTCCCATAGAGCAGGTCAGGCGGAATTTCTCGAACCTGTCCGTAAATGAAAACTCGATATTAGTGCGGATAGCGCGGAGAATGCTTCGCAGGTCCTCCTCGTCACGTATCTCCTCCAAAACGATGAGGAAACCGCCGCCGCTTATCCTGCCTGCAATGCCGCGGGAGCCGATTTCGGTCTTGATTATACTTGCCACGGTGTAGATGACCTCGTCGCCGAAAAGGTGTCCGTAGCCGTTGTTTATATCGGTAAAGTCGTCGATATCAAGAATAACGAGGTGTACGCTGTGGTGAGGTTCTTCCGCCAGTATCTCCTGCGCAAAGGCAGTTATGGCACGTTTATTGAGAAGTCCCGACAGTGAATCCCTGTTGGCTTCAAGGGCGAGATTGACCTCCTTGCCCCTGCCACGGGAGCTCACTACCGAGATTATACCTGTCACCTTGCGGTTTTCGGGATCGTCGTAACGTGTAAGACCTCGGAAAAGGCAGACCTCCTTGGTCTTGCCCTCGGTGAGCACAGAGGTCTCCAGCTCATGGTCGAAGCGGTAGGCTCCGCTGCTGATATCCCTGCAAAGGGAGTTGAATGTCTCGATGTAGCGCGTCAGGACATAGCCTGAATCTATGGCGTTCTTCCGCCACTGCTCCAGCTCCTCGTCCACAAGGACTATCTCGCGGAAGCAGTCAAACATATATATGCGTATCTTTTTTGTCTCGAAGCTGTACTCGAATGCAAGGTCGGATATGAGGCTCAGCACATAGCGGTACTCCGAGAGCTTTCGCTGACGGCTGTAGGCAAGGGACTCCAGCGAGAAAACGTCGCTGAAATTCATGCTGTACATAGGCTCTCTGCCCTCGGACAGGATAAGCCGAACAGTTACCAGTATCCAGCGGTAATCGCCGCTGACGCCCTTCATGCGGATAACGGTCCTGCGGATATTTCCCACGGAGGCGTTCTCCATACATTCAAGTATACGCGGATAGTCCTCGTCGCTGATAGTTCGTCTTATGGAATAGGTAACATCGTTGCCGAAAA
Organism: Ruminococcus flavefaciens; assembly: GCF_900119075.1. Taxonomy (GTDB): domain Bacteria; phylum Bacillota; class Clostridia; order Oscillospirales; family Ruminococcaceae; genus Ruminococcus; species Ruminococcus flavefaciens_Q. Next base: position 86,113 of record NZ_FPIP01000006.1, on the reverse strand, counting down.
ATGCGAAAAAGCCTTCGTTGCCGCTCTGTGTGTGGAAACTCCTGTCCACCACGGCTCTGCCTACGCTGTAGAGCTTTTCACTGAGAAAATCGCCGTTCATATTGCCGTCACCCTCTCTCTGACAGTATTTATGAATGCTTACTGCATTATGATATCCTCAAATTTGCCGCGTATAGCCTTTACAAGCTCCTGCGGCGAAAGATGTATCTGTGTGCCTATGCGTCCGCCGCTGATAAAGAACATAGGTAGCTCCGCCGCGCTTTCGTGCACCACGGTCATGAACTGCTTTTTCATGCCGATAGGAGTACATCCGCCGCGGACATAGCCTGTTATCTTGGTGATATCCTTGACGTGGATAAGCTCCACGGACTTCTCCCCTACGCTTTTGGCAGCCTTTTTCATGTCAAGCTCCAGCGCAACGGGGATAAGAAAGCAGTAATAGCTGCCGCTCTTTCCCTGCGCAACGAGAGTCTTGAAGGTCTCGTCGAGGGGCTGTCCCAGCTTTTCGGCGGTGTGTATGCCGTCGATGAACTCGTCGCATTCGTAGGTCTGCACCGTATATTCTATCTTGCTCTTATCAAGAAAACGCATTGCGTTGGTTTTTAGTTCTTTGCCCATTATTTCACCTTTTTAGCCATTGATCGTATGCGAAAACGGGCGGATCATATCCGCCCGTACACGGGACGTCGAGGACGCCGTCCCCTACAATACGTTGATTATCATTTCATCGTAATTAGCGGACGCCCAAAGGGCGCCCCTACACTACGCACTACTGATTTTCAATTACGCAACAAACGGAACGCCGAGGGCGGCGTTCCCTACTTTTTACTGAATACGCAGCCGCAGTAGTTCTGGCGGTACAGATCATACTGCCTTGACAGCTCTATGGAGTGCTTGTAGCCCTCGTGCTTCTTGAAATCAGAGAAAAGGTAGGCAACTCCCACCTCGTCCTGCAATCTGCCGCCGAACTCGTTTATAAATGCGCAGTCCTTATGGGGACTGATAGTCAGCGTAGTCGTAAAGAAGTCGCAGCCCATTTCCTTAGCCTTTTCCCCTGCTTTCCGCAGACGGTAGCCTATGCACTTTTTGCAGCGCTCTCCGCGCTCGGGCAGGTCTTCAAGCCCCTTTGCCAGCTCATAAAATGGCGCAGAGTCGTAGTCCTCCTCGATAATGGGGATATCAAGCCCCATTTCACGAACAAGCCTTTTCAGCTCATTGAGACGGAATACGTACTCCTCCTCGGGAGCTATATTGGGGTTGCAGAAATACAGCGTGATACGGAAATACTTATACAGCACCGTCAGGGTATGGCTGCTGCACGGCGCACAGCAGGCATGAAGCAGCAGCGACGGCCTTTCGCCGCTCTTTTCCAGCTCCGCTATCTTCTTATCCAGAAGCAGTCCGTAATTTATCTTCTGCTCGGGCATTATTTATCCTCAAGGTTTTTCAGCGCCTTCAGCTCTTCCTTGTTTACTCTTATCTCAGCATCCTTGAGAAGCTTTACCTCACTTCTGTCGAGAGTTACAGGCACCTCGGACTTGTCGGTCTTTACGCGGAGCTTGCCTGTGATGAGGTTAACGTCCTCAACACGTCCCTTGTCGCCGTCGGGAGTAACTACTGTAGCGCCTATCTTCGGGGTTATCTTAAGCAGAGCCTCGTATGCGTTCTGCTCGTTTTTGAGACAGCACATAAGCCTGCCGCAGGTTCCCGATATTTTTGTAGGATTCAGGGAAAGTCCCTGCTCCTTTGCCATTTTTATTGAAACGGGCTGGAAATCGCCCATGTAACTCTTACAGCAGAACTCTCTGCCGCAGATACCAAGTCCGCCCAGTATCTTAGCCTCGTCGCGGACGCCTATCTGACGCAGCTCTATTCTTGTTCTGAACACAGCCGCAAGGTCCTTTACCAGTTCGCGGAAGTCCACGCGGTTCTCGGCTGTGAAGTAAAAAAGCAGCTTGTTGTTGTCAAAGGTGCACTCAACGTCAACCAGCTTCATGTTCAGCTTACGGAATGCTATCTTCTCCTCGCATATCCTGAAAGCGTCCTTTTCGCGCTGCTTGTTCTTCTCAACTGTCTTGAGGTCGTTGGCGTCAGCAAGCCTGATTATAGGCTTGAGAGGTGAATTTATCTCCTCATCGTCTATCTGGCGGTTGGCAATGACCACCTCGCCGCACTCAACTCCGCGTACAGTCTCGACTATGGCACGGTCACCCACCTTAGCCTTTATATCTCCGGGTGAAAAGTAGTATATTTTTCCTACGCTCTTGAAGCGTACTCCGACTATTTCCTTCATAGAAACTCCTATCTAAAGCCGTTTATCCGACTATTTCCATTATCTCCGCACCCAGCGCCGTAAGCGCCAACGGTATGCCAACATTGCTCTCAACCGCGCTCCACGCCTTTTCGATACGGGAGTGCATACGTGCGGACTGATAAGCCGTCAGCGAGCGTGAAAGCGCTCTTGCTCCCTCGCGGAAGCAGCCTATAGTCCGTGCAGTTTCGTCCTTGCCGAGAACTGCCGCGTCGCGTATGAGCTTGTCAAGCATTGAAAGCACCTCTCTCACGTCGTCCCTCTCTCGTCCCAGAGAGAACAGACCTACGCTGAGAGCGTACTCGTCTTTCCTTATTATACTATCGGCAAGGGATTTTGTCAAATCCACCTGCCTGCGGAGAGCTTCGTCGTTGATGTAGCTCTCGCACATACCGATGTTACCGTGGAAACAGCTCACTGCCGCCTGTATGTCCTGGGGAGCATAGCCGCTGTCCGCCAGTGAAGCCTCCGCCTCCTCCTCGGTGCAGGGAGCTGTGGAGAAGCACACACATCGGGATATGATAGTGGGCAGGAACTCCGACTTTGAGCCGCAGGTGAATATGAAATAGGCATACTCGGGGGGCTCCTCTATGAGCTTCAGCAGGGCGTTCTGAGTCTGCTCCTGTACATGGCTGCAATCTGCAAAGATATACACCTTGCAGCCGCTGCTGTTGTTGGGCTTTACATAGGCGTCCGCGATGATGTCACGGGCAGTCTTTACGCTGTAGTTGCCCAGCTTTCCCGACCTTTCGGGATATACAACGTCGGGGTGGATATCCTTTTCCACGTTCACGCAGGCGTTGCAGCGTCCGCAGGGCTTGCCGTTTTCGGGAGTCTCGCACATCAGCGCCTGTGTGTAGTATTTGGCGATAAGCTTCTTTCCGCTGCCCTTTTCGCCCCATATCATCAGCGAATGAGCAGTCCTGCCGCTGGCTCTCATGCCTGCAAGAGCGTCAAGAAGCTGCTTGTTTCCGTATATTTTCTTCATGCCGCTCACTTCTCAAAGGGCAGGCGGCTCTTGCCGCGCACCATGAACGGAACTGCCTTTTTGTGGCAGCAGATATGGTTGACAACTTCCTCGCCGCCGTACTCGCCGTCTCTTGTCCACGAGAAGGGCTTGTCGGAGAGGTTGGTGATAGTCACGTTATTTGTGCGGAAGAAAACGATGTTTTTATCGGTCATATCGTTTCTCAGCAGGGCTACAGCGGTCTTGCCAAGCTCTGCGGCGTTTTTGGGCTTTCTGATGAGAGTTACCTCGAAGATACCATCGTCAAGGAGAAAGTTCTTCATATTTATCATGCCTGCCACAGAAGCGGTATTCGTTATCATGCCGTATACGAAGTCGCCCTCGATAGTCCTGCCGTCGTACTCTATGCGCATGGGCTTTGCCTTGATACTGCCCAGATGAGCAGCTCCCCCTGCAATATAAGCGGCGTGACCGAAAACGTTCTTGACCTTCTGGGAGGTCTCGTAGGTGATGTTGGTAAAAGCTCCGAAAGCCGCAACATAGGAGAAATAGCCGTCATTGAAGCCGCCCACGTCGCAGAGTACGGGCTTGCCGTGGGTGATGACCTTTGCAGCCTTTATCTGGTCGGCAGGTATGCCGAGACTCTTGGAAAAATCATTGGTAGAGCCCGCAGGCACATAGCCTATGGGTATGCGCTTTTCACAGCCCATTACTCCCTGCAGGCACTGGCTGAGAGTACCGTCGCCCCCTGCTACAACAAGGAGGTCGTAGCCCTTTTCACAGGCGTATACAGCCTGCTCCACAGCGTCGCCGCCGCTCTGAGTGGTGTGGACAGTCACCTCATAGCCTGCCTTAACGAACTCGTCTACTATTTTGCCCAGCTTTTTATTGATTACAGCCTTGCCTGCAACGAGGTTGACTATAAAATACATCTTTTTCATTGTTTTTCTCCCTATACAATCAGCGGACAGGAGTTAGCTGTCCGCTGTGATTTATGCTGTCTTTAAATATTCCTCAAAGCTCTTGACGTCCTTTGTAACTGCGGTGTATGCGTAGTATGAAAGGATATACGAAGCGTCAACTGCGTTTATCTTTGTATCCTTGTCAACGTCTGCCGCCTTTTTCTGAGCGTCGCTGAATTTTGATGCCTTATTTGTTGAAGTCCTTGCGTAGTCCTCAAGAACATATGAAGCGTCAACTGCGTTTATGGTCTTGTTGTCGTCTACATCGCCCAGAGCGATAGTCTTGACGGGCTGAGCAGTCGTTGTAACAGGTGCTGTTGCAGCTGTGGTGCTTGTTGTGGTTATCTTCTTTGTTGTAGTCGTTGCCTTAGTAGTTGTAGTAGTTGTTGTTGTGGTGGTTGTAGTTGGCTTTGCTGTAGTAGTTGTGGTCGTTGTAGTAGTTGTTGAGGTCGTAGTTGTAGTAGTCAGAGTCGGATCAGTGCCTGCTACCTTGTTATAAGTCGCAAGCGCGATAGCAGGATACTTGTCCTTGTCGCTGAAGCTGTTGAATGTCTTGCGGAGAAGTCCGTTATCGTCGTGAAGCTTGTTTATCTTTTCAAGAATAGCTGTTGCAATTGCAACGTGTCCCTTCTGATTGGGGTGAACGTCTGCGGTAGAAAGGCTGCCTGTCTGGATATCAACGAAGTAATTTGCGTGTCCTGGGTTGCTTGCGTTAAGCGCTTTATCAGAAGATGTGAAGAGAGTCTTTACATCTACCACCTCGATACCGTCTATGGTACGGAGCTGCTGGTCATATGCAGCCATAACGTCTTCAAGTCTCGGTCTTACAACAGAGTTTATAAGGGTATTCTGTGAGGAGTTCTTGCCGTATGTGCTCTCCACATATGTCTGGTCAAGCTCAACAGGCTGATATATATTCTGTACGAGTATCCTTGCGTCAGGAGAAATAGCCTTGAGCTTTGCAGCGGCAGTCTTTATATTAGGGATAGTTACCTTCTCGAAATATCCGTCGTGCTCGTTATCACTTGAACACAGGTCTGTAGCAACGCCGCTTATCTGGCTGTTTACTTCAAGAGCCTGAGAAAGTCCCTTTGAGGCATATTCTGCAAGGCTTCCCTCGCCCTTGAACTTGACTACCTTTATCAGGTCAGATACAGAGGGCTCGGCAGGAAGATTGTCCTTTGTGTAGCCGTCGTTGAGGAAGTTCTTATCTGCGGCATAATCTATGAGCTTTCTTGAAGCAAACTGCATGATGTCGTTTCCGCCGATAGAGATAACGATGTACTCGGCGTTTGCAACGTTCTTCTTCTGCTCGTCAGAGAGCTTGTCTATGACTTTGAGAAGGTCAGATGTGTTATCTCCCGAAACTGCGTAGTTGCTGACCTTGCAGCCAAGGTAATCGCCGCATATCTCGCCGTAGTTATGCTCGACATCGCCCTTTCTTGTAACGCCGGCAGCTATGCTGTCACCGAAAACGACCATGCCGCCCTTTTCGGCAGCTGCCGCCTTTTCATTGAAAGCTCCGCCTGAAACAGAGGTAAGAGCTGTAAGTCCTATAGCTGCGGAAAGCATCATTGAAAGTAATTTCTTCATGTAAGTATCCTCCTTTTAATTGCTGTGACAGCCGAGAGCATTTTTCCTGTCCTCGGCTATGTGTAGTATATAATATAAAATTTTTTATGTCAAGCGGAAAAATGTGCCTTACTTGGCGCCCTCCATGATAGCCTTGAGTATAGCGCCGTCCCATGCAACAGAGTTTCTGTTGAATATACCAAAGCTCGATTCGCCGCTGAACTTGCTGTTGTCCCATACGAAGCACTTTATGCCCTGCTTCTTTGCGGCGCTTATATAGTAGCTGTAGTATCTGCTTCTTGTAGCCTCGTCAGCTCCGTGAACACAGCCGAATTCGCAGATAAGAACAGGTATGCCCTTGTCGATGAACTTCTGTCTCAGCTCCGTGAACTTGCCCTCAAGCTCGCTCTCGCCGCTTGGAGTGAATGTAGTTTCTGTTCCCTCTGAGAATCTCCACGGTGCGTAGTAATGTACCGAAAGAACGATGTTCTTTCCGCTGGGAACTACCATATCGTTAAGCGCCACGCTGTCGGCAGAAGCCGCATATGTGGTAACTATAAGGGTTCTGTTCGCGTTGTTGCCGCCGCTTGCACGGACTGTATCAACAAAGGTCTTGGCGTACTTGTTGACGGTACTGCGCTCCTCCTTTGTGCCGCCCATCCATTCCATAGATGAACCCACAGTTCTCGGCTCGTTCATGCCCTCGAATATGAGTCTATCATCATAGTCGGCAAAGCGCTCGCTCACCTGCTTCCAGATGCTTTCAAGGCGCATACTGTCGCTGCTATAGGAGTTTGGCTGAGGATCGAACCAGATATAGTCGTCGTGGTGCATATTGATGATAACGAACATTCCCTCGTTATATGCGTAGTCAACGACCTCCTGAACTCTGTCCAGCCATTCCTTCTGTATCTTTGTGTCGTTCATGTGCTCGGACCACGTTACAGGTATTCTGACAGCATTAAAACCTGCCGCCTTTACGGACTTTATCATTTCCTTGGTAGTCTTGGGGTTCTCCCAGCCTGTCTCGGTGTCGATTCCCGATTTGCCTGTATTGTAGCTTTCAAGGGTGTTGCCTAAGTTCCAGCCCACCTTTATCTTTGATACTATCTCGGAAGCGCTGCGGAAATTCTTTTCTCCGTCAGCCGATTCGGTAGTGGGCTCGATAGTAGCAACTTCTACCTTTGTAGGAGCAGGATAATCTCCGCCGCCAACACTGTACTTGACCTCGACCTTGTCAACAGTAAGAGTCGGCTGGTCGCTCCACCAGTAGCCAAGCAGGAGCTCGTTATCCTTTTCCATGCAGCCCTTTGCCTTGTCGGGCACGAACCATGTGAGCTGCAAATTATCGCTGTCCGTGAATATGGACACATCGCCCGACTGGAACTCGCCTGCTGTAGAGCTTATTCCGTAGGCGCCCGTGAATTTTCCGAAGCTGCCTGTTGTACTTACATTGAACGTTACCACCTCGGGTATCATGCCCTCGGGTATGAAATCAAGAGGGATATGGACTCTGTTGTCCTCGTCGGAGTAGCTTACCGACTTGCCCACCTCGGCAGAGGCAGTGCCGTCAACAGGAACATCTCTCGTCCTGTCGAACCTGCATACAACATTGTCTATCTTGAGACTTTCGCAGTTTCCCCACCAGTAGCCGAACAGTACCTCTCCGCCCTCGTGGATATAGTCCTTGAGCTCCTCGGGAACGTTCCATGTTATCTCGCCGTAGCTGCCCTCTGTGGGAGCTGAAAAATCTCCCGACTGATACCAGCCCTTAGTTGTTGCGGCCGGGCATTTGTCGTCTACGGATATACCGCAGCCGCCTTTGAATTCACCGATATTTCCGCCGTCCCCTGCATATACGGTAAACGTGAACGATTCTATCCTGTCGCCCTCCTCGATAAGGTCGGCAAGCGGGAACTTGATCGTGTTGCTGCCCTCGGCACGTCCGATAACCCTGTTTACGGATATCTGTGAGCCAAGAGCGGCTGAAACGGTCTCAACTGGGCTTTTATGCTCGGTCGCCATCTCTGTAGTTTCCTCCTCAGTAATAGCAGTAGTTTCCTGCGCGTCTGTGTTTTTTTCTGTCTCAGACACTTTGGAAGAACCGCCTTTCTTCGCGCATGACACACCCGTAAGCAGCATTGCAGCGGCTGTCAGCAGCGCCATTGCAGATCTCTTCATTGCCAAATGTCCTTTCCCCATTGTTTAGTTTAATTCAACCAAGAAAGCCGTCATTCCATTTTATTTTTTTGCAGCGGAACGACTTTATAAACACTTATCCTAATTATATCATGACAATGCGCGATTTGCAATACATGATTTTTACTAATATACGCCGTTATACCGACTTTTTTTCATTATTCTGCCGATAAAGCGGCTTACATTTTATATTTTAAGATGACAGAACTGTGAAATCGCCGTGGTAAAAATGTGTCTCTTTGTCAAAGAATTGATTACAATTCTGTCTTTGTCTTGACAAATTATTGCCGCTTGTGTATAATTAAAGTAAGCTCAGCGGAGTGCACTGCTCCGCCAAAACGTATAAAAAATATATCCCTTTTAATGAAAGGACGCAAAACTATGACTGATTTCAGAAAAAAAGCTATCGCGCTGGCAGCTGTTGCCTGCTTTGCTGTTACTTCCGCTGCTTCATGCTCAAAAAAGGAAGCAGGAAGCTCATCAAAAAAGGCTTCATCTACAGGAAGCAGCTCTTCTGTACAGGCAGCTTCCGACAATATGCCTACACTTGAAAATATTGAAAACGCAAGCGGAGCTGTAGTCGTTACTCCGTTCCAGACAGGTACACCTGCCGACATTGCAAACTTAGGTCTTTCAGCTCCCGAGGGCGTTGACCTCGATTCCGACGATCCGCAGACAAAGTCAACAACTCAGCCTGCTACAGAGATCGTTGAGGTAACACAGGCTAACGGCGAAAAGGTAACAGACGCAAACGGCGCTGTTGTGACCGAGGTCGTTACAAAGCCTACCGAAGCTTCAGGCGAATACACAAGCAAGACAGACAGCAGATACTGTATGTGGCTTGATATCTCAAAGGATACCGACTATATATTCAACAGCGATTTCATCGAGGTAGTGTTCAAGCTCAAGGACAATATCCCCAACAAGGACTACCCTGTAAGATTCAATCCTGATTTTGCTTCCGTTGCAGGCAAGAGCGTTTCTCCCGACAAGGTTATTCAGGGTAATATCAGAGTCGGCGGCGATATCGAGGAGCAGAACGTTTCATCAGAGACAGGCTTCGTAGCTTACGGCGACAATGTTTCCGCTAAGCCCGGCGACGAGGTAACATACCACATCAACCTCAAGAACAACCCAGGTCTCGCAGCTATGCTGGTTTGGATCTACTTTGATTCAAACGCTATGGAAGTCGAGGGCGTTTATCCGTCAGGTGAGTTCGAGAAGTTCGCAGCAACTGCAACTACAGGCGAAAAGCCAAAGAACTAAGCTTATGCAAGGGCGTGACAAGAGTCACGCCCTTTTTTAGTGATTAGTCAATAGTGAGTAGTTCTGTAGGGGCTGATGCCTACATCAGCCCGAACAATTATGCCTGATTTACACGGGGCGATGAAGGCATCGCCCCCTACAATTAACTAACACCTGATTTATTTTTTCAAAAAGGGTTGACAAATGTAAATTTTGCTGATATAATATAAGCATACCAAACATATAGGTGATATAGAAAATATCAAGAGGTGCTATGTCATGTATAGAATCAAATGCAAACGATGTTGACGCTCCTGTTTCATTCGCCAACACGTATTATTATCAACAACTAATGTAAAGGAGAACATTTATTATGAAAGCTTATAAGAAAATTACAGACCTCATCGGCGGTACTCCGCTTCTCGAACTCGGAAATCTCGAAAGCGCTCACGAACTGAACGCTACTCTTCTCGCAAAGCTCGAATACTTCAATCCCGCAGGAAGCGTTAAGGACAGGATCGCCAAGGCTATGATAGACGACGCAGAGGCTAAGGGACTTCTCAAGGAGGGCAGCGTTATCATCGAGCCTACCAGCGGTAATACAGGTATCGGTCTTGCTTCCGTTGCCGCTTCAAGAGGCTACAGACTTATCATCACAATGCCTGAGACCATGAGCATCGAGCGCCGCAACCTTATGAAGGCTTACGGTGCAGAGCTTGTTCTCACAGACGGCTCAAAGGGCATGAAGGGCGCTATCGCCAAGGCTGACGAGCTTGCTCAGGAAATTCCAAACAGCTTTATCCCTTCACAGTTCACAAACCCTGCAAACCCTGCTATCCACGAAAAGACCACAGGCGTTGAGATATGGGACGATACCGACGGAAAGGTAGATATCTTCGTTGCAGGTGTAGGTACAGGCGGTACTATCAGCGGTACAGGCGCTTACCTCAAGTCCAAGAACCCCAACGTTAAGGTAGTTGCTGTAGAGCCTAAGAGCTCGCCTGTTCTCTCCGAGGGCACAGCAGGTCCTCACAAGATCCAGGGTATCGGAGCAGGCTTCGTTCCAGAGACTCTCAATACAAATATTTACGACGAGATAATCCCCGTTTCCAATGAAGACGCATTCGAGACAGGCAGAGCTATCGCAAGAACAGAGGGCGTACTCGTAGGTATTTCCTCAGGTGCGGCAGTATGGGCTGCTATCCAGCTTGCAAAGCGTCCCGAGAACAAGGGCAAGACTATAGTTGCTCTTCTCCCCGACACAGGCGAGCGTTATCTCTCGACTCCTATGTTTGAATAATCACATTTTATGCCATTTACATTAAAAAAACGGAGCTTAAAGCTCCGTTTTTTTAAGTTTAGAGTTGAAAGTTCAGAGTTGAGAGTTATGGTGTCGCCTGCGGCGATAATATGAATATCACATACAGCGGCGATCAACTCTAAACTCTCAACTTTCAACTAAAAAAAGCCCGAAATACTTCGGGCTTGATGATATTACTTTAAAACCTCCGCAGGCGGATCGATCACATCAGACGCTTTTATATCGTACTTGATAACAGTTCCCTTTGCGCTTGCGTTGTCGCCTGTAGGGAAGAAGCAGAGCTTAAAATCAGTTATGTCGCCAACTATTACGATACCGCCGATAAGTCCGCTGAACTGTCCGTTTGACGGGATATCAAAGGGATCGGCATAGTATTTGCTGTCATTGAAGTGCTGCTTTGCATAGAGCTGTGTACGGACATCGGAATATACCTCACTGCCGTCAGGAAGCTCAATATAGAAGTTATTGAGCGTGCTGAGTGTGTACTCCTTGGACATACTGTTCCTGAGAGTTATATCCATGTATATGAAATGCTCGCCTGTCTCGCTGTTAAGTGCGCTGACAACGGAATTAAGCGTAAACGCCGTATCCTTTTCGGTTACCTCCTTGCCAAGCTCTCCGTCTATAACATTTGTGCCTATGGGCTCGGTCACAGACGGTGCGCTCGTTGATGTGCGCGGCGGACGTTTTGAGCTTGTTGACGAGCTTTCGTTGCTATCTGAACAGCCTGCAAATGCAGCTGTTGTAAGTGCTGCTGCAATAAGTACTGCAATAAATCCTGTTTTTTTCATCGTTCTATCCTCCGAATCGTTCTAAAGCCTTGAAATACAGCTCCTTTTCAGTGCTTAAACGGGAGCTGTTATTTATATTCAGCATATTATAGTATAGCACAAATATCGACAGTATGTCAAGCTTTTGAAGCGAGAGAATCAGGAGTACCGCAGCTGCTTATTACAGTCCGCAGGCGAGCGGAAATAATTGCGCTGCTCCATTCCGTTTTTTTCGGTCATCAGCGTCTTAAATCCAAAAAACAGCATAAAAAAGCCATATTTTTTTTAGTTTACTCTTGAAAACATACTAAACCTATGGTATAATAATAAATACCGACAACCCGAAAGGACGTGTATCAATGAAGATATCAACAAAAGGCAGATACGCTCTGCGAATGCTCTATGACCTTGCACTGCACCACGAAGAGGGGTATGTGTCGCTTAAAGATATTGCTGACAGACAGGGAATATCCAAGAAATATCTGGAACAGATAGTTCCCCTGCTCAATAAAACAGGACTTCTGAGAACCAACCGCGGCAACAAGGGCGGATATATGCTTGCAGGAAATCCCGACGAGATAACCGTAGGCGATGTGCTCAGAGCTACCGAGGGCAGTCTTGCTCCCGTGACCTGCCTTGAATTCGAGCCAAATGAATGTGCGAGAGCAGCCGAATGTTCCACTCTCTTTATCTGGGAGGGGCTTTACAAGTCCATAACCGACTACCTCGACAGCATAAGTCTCAACGATATAATAAACCACAGCCATAACGGCGGAGATTATTGTATCTGAATCTTATATTTTATTGTCAAATACGGGCTGATGCGGGTGACTCCCTACAGTGTAGGGAGATGTCGTAAAGCGACAGAGGGTACGGGTGCCTGTTAGGCATCAGCCCCTACAAACAATTTTCCTAAAAACATTGTGTAGGGGGCGATGCCCACATCGCCCCGTTTTTTCTTAACACTAAGCAGTTTTATATACTGCTTAATTTTTTTGCCCTGCCGATAAGGGCAAGCACAAGCCCGATATATACAGCTCCGCCGACTGCTCCCGAGACTGCCAGCACCGCCATAACAGGCACTTCCCTGCGCCGCAGAGCCTCTGCCGCAAGGAGAGCAGCTCCGCCGCACATAGCTCCTGCGTAGAGCACCTTGCCAAAGGGCACGGCGCTTATACGGACTTCTGAAGCTCTTATGTAAACGCGGAGAGACATCCCCAGTATCACTCCATAGCAGAAGGACGTGGACAGCGCCGCACCGTCAGCTCCCATGGCAGGTATCAGAAGAAGATTCCCTGCAAGCTTTACCGCTGTGCCGAGAAGCATTATTTTCAAAGGAGCGGCAGGCTTGCCTACCGCCTGAAGCATACTGAACAGCGGAAAGGACACGCACAGGAATACCATTCCAGCCATGAGATACCGCAGAGCGCCTATGCACACCGTCACCTCGTCGGACTGCCGCGGAAACAGGAACGTAAGCACCTCAGGAGCAAGAACTCCCAGCCCAACTGCCGCAGGCACGGCTATCAATGCCGCCGAGAGAAGCGCCTGCGACGTACTGCGCTCCAGCCCACAGCGGTCTCCGCTGCCCCTTGCCGACGCAATACAGGTGAGAGCGCCCTTGCCAAGCATATTCGTGACCGATGGCACAAGATTGAACACTGTCAGGGCTATGCCTGCAAAGGAGCCGTATATGAACCGTGGAAGTTCCGCTTCGGCGACTCCCTCGGGAAGTCCCGACGGACAGCCGAATCGCGATATACAGCCTATGACCGTCCACATATCTATCAGCGCCGTAAGATTAGTCACCACTGAGCTTGCTCCCACAGGCAGAGCCGTCGCCCACAGCTCCCGTGCAATGGCTCTGCGGCTCATCACATAGGCTTCGCCGCCTTGGGGGGCTTTCGCAAACAGCCGCATTACCGCGAAAAACAGCGCCGCTCCTGCTGTTGACAGAGTAACGCCAAGTATGCCTGCGGCGGCAGCTGCCGCCCGTATATCCGTCACAAAGGGAAAGAGCTCCATGATCGTCCGAGGGTGAGCAGCCGTGAAGCCGCACAGCAGAAGCCCTGCCAGCGCCTTTACAAAGCCCTCTGCCACCTGCGAGAACGCAGTAGGGTACATATTGCTCATGCCCTCGTAGTAGCCACGCTCCACGGCGGTTATACAGCCGAAAAACACCGCAGGAGCTATCATGGCTACTGCCGCGGTCGCCTCGGGAAGTCCGATGACATAGGCGCTGAACGGCTTGGCAAGGAGAAGTATCAGCAGGCTCCCTGCCAGTCCCACCGCCGAAAACAGAGCAAGGGCAGTCCGTCTGACCTTTGCGGCGTTCCTGTACATACCCAGTGCAGTGCTCTCAGCGGTCATCTTTGCCACCGCAGAGCTCAGTCCCGTTACCGCCAGAGAGTAAACAGGCATGAACAGGCTGTAGGCACAGCTGAAATAGCTCATTCCCACGCCGCCGAGGATATTGGTCAGTGGTATCTTGAACACCGCACCAAGGAGCTTCGCCGCCGCTGCCGACACCATAAGTATGATAGAACCCTTTATGAAGTTTTGTTTTTTCAGTACAAACCGCCTCCGATTTGACATAATGTATGGAAAAATCACTTTTTCACAAAAATATATGTTGCAGAATCCAGAAATATGTGTTATAATATAATGAGTTATTGATAGTCGCCGTTCGGCGGTTATCCCCCCGAACATAGTTAAGGGGGCGCATATTATCTTTATGTATAAGATAAGCTGATAATATATCCCGAACTGTCCCGAAAAAGATTATGTGGGACAAGACAAAGCAAAGTATCAACAAACAGATGAAAGGCTGGTTTTTATCATGGATTATAAATTCTCAGACAAAGTCAGCAAGCTCCAGGCTTCTGCTATCAGAGAAATACTGAAATTCACTGCTGATCCCGAGGTCATTTCCTTCGCAGCAGGCAATCCTGCTCCCGAAGCTTTTCCAAAGGAACGTATCGCCGAGATATCCGCTGAGCTTCTCAGAGACGATCCTATCCTCGCTCTCCAGTACAGCGTTACCGAGGGTTATACTCCCCTCCGTGACTATTTAAAGGGCTGGATGACCGAAAAGGGCTGCTTCCACAAGGAATTCGACGACCTTATCATCACATCGGGCGGACAGCAGGCTAACGAGCTCTCCTGCAAGGTACTCCTCAACGAGGGTGATACTCTCCTCTGCGAGTCGCCGTGCTTCATCGGTTCGCTGAACGCTTTCCGCTCCTACAACGTACACCTCAAGGGCATCGACATGGAGGACGACGGAATCGACCTCGAAAAGCTGGAAAACGCTCTCAAGACCGAAAAAAACGTAAAGCTCCTTTATCTTATCCCGAATTTCCAGAATCCTACGGGCAAGACTATGTCACTTGCAAAGCGCAAGGCTGTTTACGACCTTGCCTGCAAATACGATTTCATTATCTTAGAGGACGATCCCTACGGCGAGCTCCGCTTTGAGGGCGAGACTATCCCCTGCATTAAGAGCTTTGACACCGAGGGCAGAGTTATCTACTCCAGCACATTCTCGAAGATAATCTCATCAGGCTTCAGAACAGGCTACTGCTCCGCACCTTCGCCGATAATCCAGAAAATGGTAGTGTGCAAGCAGGTCTCAGACGTTCACTCCAATATGTGGGCACAGGTAGTTTCCCACAGATTCATGTCAACTGTTGACAGAGAAGCCCATTTCAAGAAGCTCCGCGCTATATACAAGGAAAAATGCGACCTTATGTGCGGATATATCGACAATGAGTTCTCAAAGAAGATAAACTACATCAAGCCTCAGGGCGGACTTTTCGTGTGGTGCGACCTTCCCGAGAGCTTCAACATGAACGAATTCTGCAAGAAGGCTGTACAGGAGTACAAGATAGCCGTAGTACCGGGCAATTCGTTCTGCATTGACGAGAACGAGGTAAGCCATTCGTTCAGACTCAATTACTCAACGCCTACAAACGAGCAGATAAACAAGGGCATGGAGATTCTTGCCCGTATGACAAGAGAAATGCTCGATTGAGAATAAAAAACATATCGAAAGGATAATCCATTATGCCAAACAGAATGACCGACAGATATAATGTCACACAGAAATACCTTATGACAAGAGGACAGGCTATCAACTTCCCTGCCCAGTACTTCGACAACTTCGCAAAGATGAAGAGAAACGATGTATTCGGTGTAGTTATCGATATCCCTATGTCCTCTGACGTACTCACAACTATGGTCTGCTTCATCAACGGAGCTGCAAATATCTACTTCAACAACGGCGGCGAGTACACAGGCGCTTCACAGAAGTACAGAAACCTTGTACAGGCTGCTCATACTCTCGTTGCAAACGCAGGTCAGCTTCTTCCAAAGGCAGAAAAGACAAAGCAGTATGACCTCCCTAAGGGCAGAACAAACAACATCTTTATCCTCACAAAGGGCGGCGTCTACAAGACCGAGATAAAGGCTGGTCTTATCCCCGAGGAGGAGCAGGAGCTCCGCACATTCTACGTACTCTATCAGCGCGTTCTCAGCGAGATAAGAAGCTGTCAGCTCAAGGACGAGGCTGAAGCAAGAAAAGCCGCACAGAAGTAAGGAGCACCGCAAATGGACGATAAAAAGCTGATTTTCAGCGGTATCCAGCCTACAGGAACCTTTACCCTCGGCAACTACATCGGAGCTGTCAGAAACTGGGGCGTTTTACAGGAGCAGTACAACTGTATCTACTGCGTTGTGGATATGCACGCTATCACTGTAAGACAGGATCCTGCAAAGCTGCGTCAGAATACACTCAACTCGTATGCACTTCTTATGGCTTGCGGAGTTGATCCCGAAAGATCTATACTCTTTATTCAGAGCCACGCTCCGACACACGCTGAGCTCAACTGGATACTGGGCTGCAATACACAGTTCGGCGAGCTCTCACGTATGACTCAGTTCAAGGACAAGAGCCAGAAGCACCCCGACGATATAAACGCAGGTCTCTTTACATATCCTACCCTTATGGCTGCGGATATCCTTGCGTATAACGCAGACCTCGTTCCCGTCGGCGTTGACCAGAAGCAGCATTTGGAGCTGGCAAGAAATATCGCTCAGCGCTTCAACCAGCGCTACGGTGACTTCTTCACACTGCCCGAGCCTTATATACCCGAGGTAGGCGCTAAGATAATGTCATTGCAGGAGCCTACAAAGAAGATGTCCAAGTCCGACGAAAACGTCAACGCCTGCATACTCATACTTGACGACAAGGATACCATTATCCGCAAGTTCAAGAGAGCTGTCACTGACAGCGAGGCTGAGATATGCTACCGCGAGGGCAAGGACGGTATCAACAACCTTATGACTAT
This sequence comes from Ruminococcus flavefaciens, assembly GCF_900119075.1. GTDB lineage: Bacteria > Bacillota > Clostridia > Oscillospirales > Ruminococcaceae > Ruminococcus > Ruminococcus flavefaciens_Q. Next base: position 69,418 of record NZ_FPIP01000006.1, on the reverse strand, counting down.
ATATTCCTGCGTAACAGGCAAGGACTTCAAGGCTATCGAGTCCGAGTTTGCAGGCAAGGGCTACGGCGACTTCAAGCTCGCTGTCGGCGAGGCTGTTGCAGACCACTTGGAGCCCGTCCGCACAGAGTTCGCAAGACTCAGTGCAGACAAGGCATACCTGAAGCAGTGCTACACAGAGGGCGCACAGAAGGCTCTCAGATACTCGGGAAGAATAGTTTCCAAGGTTTACCACAAGGTCGGATTCGTGGATAAATAAGCATTAAGCTATGTTTTTTGCATTTAGTTATATATAACAGAGAGTAATTATATGTCAAAAATATACAAACCTCGACTTGACAAATATTATTATTCTACGGAATTAACAAAAATGTAAAAAATAGGTTGCAATTTAGAAAAAATTAGGGTATTATATAACATAGCCCGTCTTTAAGGGAGTGTTTTCCTATGGTTGAATACCAGCAGAAAGACCATTATTCAATAAACGATCTGCTCGATATCGTCAGACTTCTCAGAAGCGAGGGCGGCTGCCCCTGGGACAGAGAACAGACTCACCAGTCTATCAGAAGCGATCTCATCGAAGAGACCTGCGAGGTCATCGAGGCTATTGACCTTGAGGACGCAGAGCTTCTCCGTGAGGAACTTGGCGATGTTCTGCTACAGGTCGTTTTCCATTGCAGGATCGAGGAGGAGCAGAGCTCCTTCAAGTTCGACGATGTGTGCGACGAGGTCTGCAAAAAGCTCATTATCCGTCACCCTCATGTTTTCGGCGACGTCACAGCTGATACCACCGATCAGGTGCTGAAAAACTGGGACGCCATTAAAATGGAGACAAAGGGACAGGAGCGTTATACGGACACCCTCACAAGCGTTGCAAAGTCACTTCCCGCTCTTATGAGAGCTCAGAAGGTCGGCAAGAGAGCAATGCGTGCAGGCATGGATTTCCGCTGTGCCGAGGACGCCGTAGCCTGTATAGGCGGCGAAAAAGCTGAGCTGGACGCTGCTATCGCAAGCGGCAATAAGGCAGATATCGAAGAAGAAATGGGCGACCTGCTGTTTTCATGCGTCAACGCAGCAAGACACTTAGGCATTGACGCGGAACTGGCACTCAAATCCGCTACGGAGAAATTTATCAAGCGTTTTTCAGTCACAGAGGACTTGGTCTCTGAGGAAAAGCTTGATATGAAAAATCTTCCTATTGAAGAGCTCGACATTTATTGGGACAAGGCAAAATCAATAATTAGTAAAATGGAGGAACAGAAAAATGACTAAAACTGAACTTATCAACTCTATCGCAGATAAGGCAAGCTGCACTAAGAAGGACGCTGCTTCTGCTCTCGAGGCTACACTCACAGCAATCCAGGGCGCTCTCGAAAGCGGCGAGAAGGTTTCCATCACAGGCTTCGGTACTTTTGAGGTACGCGAGAGAGGCGAAAAGACCTGCATCAATCCTAAGACAAAGGCAAAGATGGTCTGCCCTCCCTGCAAGGCACCTGCATTCAAGGCTGGCAGAGGTCTCAAGGACGCTGTAAACAAGTAATAGCAAAGGGGACAGTCCGCTGTCCCCTTTTTTATATCATCATATAAGGGCTTGAAAGGAAGATATTATGCGACTGGACAAATACCTCAAGGTGACGCGCCTTATAAAGCGCCGCACTGTGGCTAACGAAGCCTGCGACGCCGAGAAGATAGTCGTGAACGGCAAGGCTCAGAGAGCCTCCTACGACGTAAAGGTGGGCGATATCATCGAGATAAATATGGGTACACGTCCGCTGAAGGTAAAGGTGCTCAGTGTTACCGAGCACGCTACCAAGGAAAATGCAGCGGATAACTACACCGTTATCGAATAAGTTATTATTGACTATAATATGTAGGGGGCGATGCCCACATCGCCCCGTTTATTCATCTGGCTGATGCTCACATCGCTGCGTTTATTCATCGGGCTGATGTGGGTGACTCCCTACAGTAACAAAAAATGCTGTACCTTTCGGTACAGCATTTTTTTACTTTGTATTACGTATGTCCCAGCGGAATGTAACAAGCTTTGAAGCCTTTGTCTTATCCAGCAGGTTATTGTTCTCGACTCTGTTCATGTCAAGATAACGGTAATTCTGCTTCTCCTCCTTATTGACTCCGAAGAGTCCTTTAAGCTTGGTGATAGCATTGTTCGGCTGCTTCTGCATTACAGCGCCGAGACGGTGATTCGTCCTCATGAATGTAATGATATCAGCAGCTGTTGTAAGCTCCTTGTCTGCAACGTTGTATACGCCTGCATAGGTGTGGTTATCTGCGTTCTTGATGAAGCACAGGATAAAGTCCACAAGATTATGTACGCAGCAGAGCTGGAAGCCGTACTGTCCCTGACCGAACACGAAATATGAGCCGTCCTTGGGATCGGTTATCTTTGCCATGAGATTATCCGTAAAATTGAAGGTATACACCGCAGGAAAGCGTATCAGGCAACAGAGGATATCCTCCTTGTTGTGATGCTGCAATTCGCTGGCGAGTGCCTTTTCGGAAGCATATTTCATAGCCGCATAATTGGTAGACGGCTTAAGATCGCTGTCCTCACGGATAGGTTCGCGTGTTTTCGGGAACTGATATACCTGATCTGTGCTGAGAAGAACGAACTTCTTCACAGTTGATGTCATTGCATAGCGGTAAATGAACTTATCCACTGATGCGGAATCCTTTACCTGCTTTTCTGTAACTATAGGTCCCATGTCATTATCAACGGTACACGCCGCGTGTATTACCGCATAAAAATCGTGTTTCTCGAAGAGTTCTGCTATTGTATTTTTATCTGTTGGTTCGCACTGTACTGATGAATAATGAAGCTTTCCCTCGTTATATCCGCTTTCTTCTCTGTCAACAGCTATGACCTCATAGCCCTTTTTCAGAAGTCCTGAGCAAATGTGCTGACCGATAAGTCCGCATCCTCCTGTAACAAGTACTTTCTCCATGATCATAGCCTCCTTTCTGAAACTAAAAAACTATCAAAATTTTGTCTTATATATGTTTATTATAGCATAATTACAATGGCTTGGCAATAAATAAAACTAATGTTAGCACTATGCAACTCCGAGAAAGCCGCTTCGCTTTATTTCACCTCGGAATTGATGTTTTCAAGATACTTATCTACTGTAGCATAAATGGCTTCATAGGTCTCGTTCCACGGAGTACCTCTTGCGGTCAATCTGAGACTGTTGTCCAGAAGCTCTCCGCAGTCCTCGGAAACGCCGTTTGATATGTCGATAACAGGGTTAGCCTCTGCAAGCTCCTGCATACTGTTCTTCATATCTATCATTTCCTGAGTCCAACCATAGTCGTCAATGAACTGCTTATCCGCAACCGCCTTGGTATCCTCGTCAAGATGAGTGAATCTCTTGCAGTCGAGGTACTTGGCAACGCCCTGCGGATTTGAGCCGCCCTTGACGAACATATATGATTCAAAGCCCGTAGGAATGTAATACTCATCAGCCTCTGGATCCTTTGGCATTGGCACGAAGAATGCGTCAGCGCCGAAGGTAGTGGACCACTGTGACTTCTCCTTATAGAACTCATACAGTCCCACAGGATAGAACAGCTCCTTGCCCTCGCCTATATACGCAGGCTTGCTCTCCCATCCTAAGTCCTCGCTGCCTATGGCAATATAGCCCTTCTGATAGAGCTCATAGAGCCAGTTCTGCACGCGCTCCATTGACGGATCGCTGAGATTGCTTACCAGCTTGCCGTCCTCGATACTTACAGGAGGCACACCGATAGTATTCATAAGTCCGTACTCGAACCACCAGCCGTCTATGCCGAATTTCTGACTGCCGTTATCAACGTACTTCTCAAGCATATTCTCAAAAGCGTTCCAGTCCCACTCGCCTCTTGCATAGAGGTCAGCAGGATCCTCAAGACCAGCCTCTGCAACTGTCTTTCGGTTGTATACCACAGCCGTTTTGTCGCCTGTAGCCTGAATGCCCGCCATATAATGCTTGCCGTTCCAAACGAACTGATCGTTGATGTCCTTTACGTCTTCCCAGAGTGGGGAATCGAAGTCGATATAATCGTCAACAGGTGCAAACATATCCTTTACAGCGCCCTTTGGGAAAGCGTCAAGATTTCCTCCATAGAAGAAGTCTATGCCCTCGCCCGAAGCGATATACTTACTCAGCATATCATAGCGCTCTTCATATTTACATCTGTAATACTTTATCTCGCCGCCATAGCGCTCCTGAAATACTGCAAGATCGATAGGAACGTTCTTGCCTGTACCGTCGGGGTTGATATCCCAGTCAGAAAGCCACTTTATGACGCCGTTTTCAAGCTTGTCTCCGGTGAGAAGCTCTGAACCAACTGCGTTCTGACGGATCTCATCTCTTACTGAGGAATCAAGCTCCTTGCTGTATTTGGAGCTGTCATCTTTTTTACTGCTGCACGCAAGAAGAGACATTGAGATCGATGTCAACAGCAATGCCGAAATAAAATATCTTGCTTTTTTCATTTTATGACTCCTTTAATACCGCCCACATAAACTTACCCGTATTTGAAAACACTCTGCAATATTTTCGATAACAATACGGAGATAAGTTCCCCAATAATACATTTTGATTATTCTTTACTTAATTATATCACTTTAGCAGCGTTCATGTCAATGTCAATATTCCATATAATTTGTGGGCATTTATAGTTAGTTTATCACATATGAACCATTTATGTACTGCTCAAATCCAGTATATAGATTAATTTTATTTACTTACAAACTCTTCCAATACGTCTATACTCACAGTTATCTTTCATGGAGCATATGGCACAGCCCTTTGCACCGCGCTCAACAGGAGTATCCGACACCCCTATTATAGCCGTCACCGACTTTGAGGGTATCAGCAGTGAGCTGTCCGTTGCAGTGAGACCTATGCGCCGCTGAGCATTGAGAGCCAGCAAAAAGCTCCTTTGCAGCGTTATAGGCAGGTCTCCGTAGCCTGCGCTGAAGCGCCATGTCCTGTATGGTGCAGGTTGCTCTGCGAATATCTCCTGCTCTGCACGGTCACAGACCTGCTCTATTGCCGCACTGCAAATGCAGTCAATGGCAAGCGACTCTGCCATATTGGTCACAGCCGCCTGTCTTATGAGCTTGTCAGCCTCCTGAGACAGGGTAGCCGCCAGCATTACCGCTCTGTTGCAGCCCTTTAAATGGCGTTTTATGTCCTCTCCCGTAAGGGGCTCGGACATTGCTCCGAGGACTACTCCCCCGTCTGTGAAGCTCACATCTGTTTCGAGATAGACGTACTTAGGGCGGACTTTTTCGCGGACAAGCCGCTCCGCACGGTCAAGGAGCTCCATGACTGCTTCGTCAGGCTCACCCTTTACGCCCATGTACCGCGCCGCCTCTGATTTCGATATGGGAAGCAGCTCCATTACGCACCTATTATGCCCGATACAGCCTCGCATATCTTGCGTGCCACGTAGGGCTTGTTCATAGTGTAGAGGTGTATTCCGTCAACTCCGCTTGCCACAAGGTCAACTATCTGGTTTACCGCATAGGCTATTCCTGCATCGCGGAGAGCCTCGGGACTGTGCTCGTACTTGGTCATGATACGCACGAACTTTGCAGGGAGACTTGCTCCGCAGGTAGTTACCATGCGCTCTATCTGATTCTTGTTTACAACAGGCATGATACCTGCCTCAATAGGCACGTTTATGCCTGCGATAGCAGCCTTTTCGCGGAATGCGTAGAAGCTGTCGTTATCGAAGAAAAGCTGCGAGATAAGGTGGTCTGCGCCTGCGTCGACCTTGGCTTTGAGGTTCTTTATGTCCTCTATCATATCCGCAGCGTCTGGGTGACACTCGGGATAGCAGGCTCCTGCGATATCGAAATCGCCCTTGGACTTTATATAAGTGATAAGGTCGCTGGCATGGTGGAAATCGTCCACAGGCGGTATATCGGGATTGATATCGCCGCGGAGGGCGAGGATATTCTCAATGCCGCGCTGCTGGGCTTCGCTGAGAGCTGCGTCTATCTCAGCCTTGGTGAAGTTGATACAGGGCAGGTGGAGCATTGGTATAGTGCCGCTGTCCTTTATCTTTGAAGCTATCTCCAAGGCGTGCTTGCTGTTGCCGCTTCCACCTGCACCGAATGTAACGCTGATGAAATCGGGGGAAAGTCCCTGAAGCTCATCAAGGGTATCATATATTATGTCCACGGGGCTGTCCTTCTTGGGAGGGAAAACCTCGAATGAAAATACGGTCTTTTTGCCGAAAAGTTCCTTTATATGCATAATTTCCTCCGTTAATCTATTGACCAGTCTATTTCTCCCAAGCCATGTGCGCGGAGAAACTCGTTTGCCTTTGAAAAATGTCTGCACCCGAAGAAGCCGTTATACGCCGACAGCGGACTTGGGTGAGCCGCCTTGAGTATAAGGTGGTTGGGATTGGTGATGAACTGCTGTTTCGCCTTGGCGTCGCCGCCCCAGAGCATGAACACCATTGGCTTCTCGCGCTTGTTGAGAAGCTGTATAACGTCGGTGGTGAAGTTCTCCCAGCCCAGACCGCGGTGGCTTCTTGCCTGATCTGCGCGGACAGTGAGAACTGAGTTCAGCAGGAGAACTCCCTCCTGCGCCCATTTGGTCAGCTCGCCGTGCTTTCCAAGATTGTCTATACCCACGTCGTCACGTATCTCCTTGAAGATATTCACCAATGACGGCGGCGGAGCTACGCCCTTACGGACGGAAAAGCTCAGTCCGTGAGCCTGTCCCTCACCGTGGTAGGGATCCTGACCGATGATGACGCACCTTACATCGTCGTATGAGGTCAGCTTCATAGCGTTGAAGATGTCGTACATATTGGGATAGATACGCTGTGTTCTGTATTCGTTTATGAGAGTCTGGCGGAGCTTCAGATAATAATCCTTATCGAATTCGCCTTTGAGAAGCCCGTCCCAGTCGTTATTAAAGTTTACCATATGCCCACGTCCATTCGTATACAAATATGGGACGACATTAAAGCCGTCCCCCTGATGTCAATTAAATACAGTATCCTCGTAGTACTTGAACTTTACAAGGGTATTGCGTTTGTATGTAAGCGAGCCCTGCTGATTGAAGGGCACCTTTTCGTAAGCCTCGGCAGAGCATTCTATCTTTAGCTTCTGTCCCTTACGTGTCACAAAGATAAGCTCGTAGTACTCGTCAACGAGCCTTACCTGACCTGTACTCTCTATAACTCTGAGGCGGTCATCGCTTTTTCTGACCAGTGTAGCCATTTCAACGATAGGCTCAGAGGTTCTCTTCTGCACATTTTCCTCTATTGCTGCTCTTCTGCGCTGTGTGGGAGTCTGCTGCTTGACAGGCATAGCTCTCTCGCCGCCGTCCCCGTCGTCGCCCTCGTAGTCCTCTCGCTCTTCAAGGAAGATAGAAAGCAGACGTCTGAACGAGCTTTTGCCGCTGAAAAGAAGTATGACAAGGATAAGTACGACAACTATCGCCGCCAGTAAAATGAGCAGGTTTTTCAGCTGTTCTGTCATTGTTTTAAAGGCGCAAATGCGCCGCTCCTTTCTGATTTGCTGGATTCGGGACAAGTCCCGAAAAGTTACCATTTCTATTATAATATATTTTTTCTTACTTTGCAAGAAAAATTTGCAAATTTCCCAAAAAAGTGATTAGTTATTTGCGATTAGTGCTTAGTTTTTACATTGAGAATATGAAAGGGATTCCAAAGGGACTGTGTTCCTTTGGCAGAGTGACTCCCCATAAGATGGGGAGATGTCCGAAGGACAGAGGGGACGTACCGGTAAGGTCAGAGGCGGCGCCTCTGGTGGGGTGACTCCCCACGGGGTGGGGAGATGTCACAATGCGACAGAGGGGACGGCCCCGATTAGGGGGCCCTGCAAGAGAGGGCGTCCCTTACCGGGCGGATAATATCCGCCCCTACGCTGGGACGTCGAGGACGCCGTCCCCTACATGAATTCCTTTCATTGGTTGCATTTTACTTTTAAATATGCTATAATCAAGAAAAACGTTTTGGAGAGATATTATGCAGAAAATTCTTGGATATATGCGAAAAGCCATTCAAAACTACGGGCTCATCAGCGACGGTGACCGCATACTCGTGGGAGTCTCCGGCGGCAAGGACAGTCTTGTACTGCTGGAGGGACTTGTGCTCCTGCGGCGATTCATCGGTATCGACTACGAAGTCGTGGCTATCACTCTCGATATGGGCTTCAAGGACAAGAAGATGGACTTCTCCCCCATTGCGGAGCGCTGTGAGAAAATGGGCGTGGAGTACCGCGTTATCCCCACACAGATAGGCGAGATTGTATTCGACGTCCGCAAAGAGCCCAGCCCTTGCTCCCTATGTGCACGTATGCGCCGCGGAGCTCTCCACGACGCCGCTAACGAGCTGGGCTGCAACAAGGTAGCTCTCGGGCACAACTACGACGACGCAGTTGAGACATTCGTGATGAACCTCTTTACCGAGGGTCGTATCGGCTGCTTTGCGCCAAGCACCTACCTGAGCCACAAAAATGTGACTGTAATACGTCCGCTGGTGCTTGCTCCCGAAAAGGAGATACGCCGCGCGGCTCGCAAGAATGAGCTTCCCGTGGTAAAATCTGCCTGTCCTGCGGACGGTCACACAAACCGCCAGAAAACCAAGGACTTCCTCGCGGATATGGAGCGTAATGACCACGGCTTCAAGGACAGGCTTTTCGGCGCTATGTGCCGCGCCAACGTTGACGGCTGGGGCGGGATAAACTGGACTCCGCCAACTAAAAAAGACTAAAAAAAGGCTCTCCGATTGGAGAGCCTTTAATTATTCCATTAAGATGGGACTAATTAATTAGTCTTCCTTCTTTCTGAGAACGAATGCAGTACCGATTGCAACAGCAAGACCTGCTACAGCGATGCCAGCACCAGGAACACCTGTCTTAGGTGAGTTATCCTTTGGCTTTGTTGTAGAAACTGGCTTTGCAGTTGTCTTAGATGTTGTGTTTGTTGTACCAGACTTTGATGAAGTTGGAGTTGTAGTTGTTGTAGTAGTTGTTGTTGTAGTTGTAGTTGTTGTTGTAGTTGTTGTTGTTGTAGTTGTAGGAGCTACGATCTCGATGTAACCCTGAGTTACGTTAGAGAAAGCATAGTCTCTGATTGCCTCAGTATCAGCGCTGCCCTTGAGGTCGAAAAGGTCGCCGTCTTCGTAAGCGATCTCGATTGGATACTTCTTGCCAGCCTCTGGATTCTTAACCTTAACGTCAAATGCCCAGAGCTTTAAGCCAGCTGTTGTAGCAGCCTTAGGAGTTGAGTTAGCAAATGTTAAGAACAGACCGTCTGTACCGTCCTGAACTGCCTCGTATGTCTTAACAGCTGTCTGTGGAGCAGCCCAAACCTTCTCTTCCATGTACTCTGTCTGAACAAGCTCAAGACCTGCATCAAACTTGATGTGGATACCAGTTGAATCAAACTGTGTACCGTCACCCTTTGCAGCTAAAACGATTGTCTGTACGTTCTTAGCTTCGTCAAGAGAAATTGTCTTCTGTGTGAGATCGAGTGCAGCACCCTTAAAATCAGCAGCAGCCTTACCTGTTGAGGTATAGCCCTTAGCTGTCTCAGCAGAAGCGGTGATAGCAGATGCTGAAAGTGCAACAGCAGAAACTGCCAGTGCAGCGAAAGCACGCTTAATAGTGTTCGTCTTCATTGTTATTATTTCCTTTCAGATTTTTTTATATATGTTTTTCCGTCGCAAATACGGCGGCTAACATCAATAATATTAAATTGTATATCTGCCGCCGTTTTGCGACGGCAGATAATTCAGCTTTGATTATACTTCCTCGGAAGCAGATGTGTTGTTATTGTTGCTGTCAACGATTGCCCAAACCTCTGCGTCTGTCTTGCCCTTGTTAGCTGCGAGCTGTCTCTGAGCATAGAACTGGAGGATTGAAGAAGCGTCAACTGCGTTGATTGTCTTGTTTCTTGTAACCTTCTTTGTGAGGTTGTCGAATGTTACATCGTGCTCAACGTCACAGAGGTAAGCAGCAAAGTCATCATAGATGTTTCTTGCTGATGTTACAAGGTTGCTTGTTGAAAGCTTTGTATTTGAAGGTCTGTTGCTGTTGCCCTCAGCATCGTTTGTAGAAAGCTTAGCATAGTATGTAAGAACTACAGATGCGTCAACTGCGTTTGCTGTGCTATTGAGGTCAGCGTCACCTCTTACGCCGATGTAAGCGTCAACTGTGATATTCTCGCCGAGCTCGTCAGTAAGTGCAACATCCTTTACATAAACCTGTACGGCATACTTGAAGTCTGTTGAATCCTTCTTGTATGTGTTAGTAGGCTTAGCTGTACCGAAGTTGATATCGTCAGCTGCAACTACTCTGTCCTCTGTAGAACCGTCTGTATACTCGATAACGAGTGTTACATCACTGATCTGCTTCTTGTTGAACTCTTCCTCTGTGTTGAGGTAGAATGCAGCAGTCTTTGTGTAACCGTTCTTAGCATACTGTCTCTTGATCTTCTTTAATTCAATAGGCTTTGTTGTTGTTGTTGTTGTTGTTGTGTCGTCAGGATTTACCTTAGTTGTTGTAGAAGATGTTGTTGTTGAATCGTCAGGATTTACCTTAGTTGTTGTAGATGTTGTTGTAGATGAAGATGTAGTTGTAGTAGATGTTGTAGTTGTTGTTGTATCAGTTACAAGGATTCTGTCAAGGCTGAGTGAAAGGCTTGCCTTACCTGTGTCCTTGATGTCGCTGAAGTCTACTCTTGCGTAAGCCTTCTTGTAAGAACCTACGAGCTGATGGCCTTCAGCCTCTACCTTCTTCTTAAGATCAGCAACTTCGTCAGCATCATCATCGAATGCAGCTGTGAATGTACCAACGCCGCCGAAGATGCTTGCGCTGAGAGGTGTAGAAACTACTACATCGTCGCCCTTCTTGATGCTTCTTCCGCCAACCTCGTCAGCTAACTTGCCAACCTCAGCAGCAGAAATTGTAACCTTTCCGTTTGTCTTCTCAGAGATCTCTGCAAATGCAGCAGCAACCTTTGAATTAGAAGCGATATCGCTTGCTGTTGGTGGGAGCTGCTTGTTGATGCCATAGCTCTTGATCTTAGCATTCAGCTTTGTGATAGCGTCAGCAGCATTGTTCTTCTCCTGAGCTGTTGTGTAGTTCCAGTCAAAAGCAAGTGCCTTTGTAACGCCGTTGTCAGCCTTTGTAGCTACCTTGATGATCTTATCTAACTTATCGAAGAAATCAGCCTTTGCCTTTTCATCAACGCCAGCGCCGATCTCCTTCTCAGCTTTTGCCTTAATAGCTGTAAACTTATCCTTGATAAGTGCAGGCACTTCGCCAAGTGTGTATGTCTTGCCTTCGCAAGTATACTTGAACTCGGCGGTTACAGTCTGATTTGCATCAATAGTTGAGCCATCAACAACAATAACAAAATCGCCGCCAAGAACTATATCATCGAATGCATCGATCTTGAACGCATCAGAAACGCCAATAAACTCGTTATAGTTAAGTTCATTGATCTTGCCCTTAACTGTAAGCTTCTTGCCGTCGAAAGTATAATCAACTTTCTTGCCATCAATAAGATCAGCAAAAACCTTAGCAACATCACTGTAGTCTCCGGCATTAGCTAAAGCCTTGTTGATGTAAGGAGTGAGGTCGATTCTTCCGTCGTCCTTTGTACCGAGACTGTTCAGAAGTAAGAGAGCTGTCTGCTCCCATGTTGACTGCTGACGATTGTATGCAGCACCCTTTTTATCAGGTCCTAAAATCTTAGCGTCACCAGGGATAGCGAGTAAAGCCTTAAGTGTGCTTTCCTGGCTCTGTGCCTGAACGTTCGCAGTTGTTGTTGTCGCAGTGTCGCCGTCTACAGCGTTTGCGTATGTGAGACACTGTGTAAGAGCGAGCGGAACAGCTGCAGCTGCTGCGATAGCTCTTTTGAATAATGAATTCTTCATTGTCCTATACCTCTCTAACATGTTTATTCCCCTTTTGCCAAGACGTACTCATTGTACACAAGCGTCTATGCAACAGGCTAAATTTCGGGTGATATATGCGTATATATATACTCCGCCCCAAAATTCATAACTACATTTTATCACACATAGTCCAATAAGTCAAGCAGAACAGTACATTTTTTCAAAAAATTATTGCCGATTAATATTCCCGTTTTTTGTAGCTTTTTCACAATATAGACCTATATGAATCGTAATATTTTCATTCAAATGAACTTTTAGTATTATTTCATTTGTTGTTTCGGCTTAATTTCTCTTACAATTGGTATTATATCATCTTACCAGTATTCTTGTCAAGCGGTATATAATGTAAAAAAGCAGGTCGAAAGACCTGCTTTTTTAGCGTTTTTTACTTTGTTCCGAATCTTACAGTGCCAAGAACATCGTTCCAGATGTCGTTAGCCGACTTATCTGTAGTCTGCTTCTCAGCATAGAATGAAAGGATGTAAGATGCGTCAACAGCGTTAACTGTTCTGTCGCCCTTCATTGTCTTCCAGTTGTTCGGATCGTACTCGTTGGTATCAACGTCGCCGAGGAATGCTGCGAAGTGATCAAGCATATCTGTAGGAGATGTTACTGCGAGACCATTCGTATCATTCTGACATATTACAGACTCCTTGGTATTTCCGTTTGTCTGATATGATGCATAGTAGCTGAGTGCTGTAGAAGCGTCAACCGCATTGACCTTATTGTCAAGGTTGATATCGCCCTTAACACCGATATAAACGGGAACTGTAAGTGCTTCGCCGCTTGTATTTACCAGAGGCATATTCTCATACATAACAGATACTTCATACTTGAAGTCGTCTATAGTTGTCTTAGCATTGTTGTGTGTACGAGTCTTGTATACCTTTTCAGGTGTAGCCTGACCGAAGTTTACTCTGCTCATGTCGAGACCTGATCTTACTTCAATCTTGCCGTCCTTGTATACATCGTAGATAACGAGCTCTTCAACCTGACCAGCATCGAATCCACCCTTATCGCCAAGAGCACGAACACCGTTGTCGTGGCTGAAGTAGAATCCTGCCTTAGTCTTTATTGTTGCATAAGACTTGTCATAGCCGGTCTTTGTGGTTGTCTTGTTCCACTCCTCGATAGGAAGTGTACCCCAAGGATTAGCTGTGGTTGTGAAGCTTACGTTAAGAACTGTACCTGTAGCAGTTGTTGTAGATGTTGTAGAAGAAGATGTGCTGCTGCCTGTTACAGTTGTAGTTGTTGTGGTCTTGTCATCAGGACCCTTTGTACCTGTTACTGTTACAGTTGTGGTTGTTGTGCTCTTGTCATCAGGAGCCTTTGTACCTGTTCCTGTTACAGTCGTGGTTGTTGTGGTCTTGTCATCAGGACCCTTTGTACCTGTTCCTGTTACAGTTGTGGTTGTTGTGGTCTTGTCATCAGGACCCTTTGTACCTGTTACTGTTACAGTTGTGGTTGTTGTGTTCTTGTCATCAGGACCCTTTGTTGTGGTTGTTGTAGAAACTGGTGTAGTATCAGGCTTTTCATCAATGATGATCTTGCCGTCAACGCCGATTACATACTTAGAGATGTCAACTGACTTGCCGTTTGAAACGAAGAGATCGCTTATAACGAGATCGATATCTGTTCCTGGAACTGCATTCTCACCAACCTTGTAGCTGAATTCAGCAACTATAGCGCCGTCAGCTGCGGAGTGAGAATCCTTGTCCTCAAATACAAATCTGATGCTGTTGTCAGTACCTCTAACAACCTTTGAACCGTATGCTGATACATCACCAAGAGCTGCAAGCTCTGCACCTGTATTACCTGTGATAGAAGGTGTAACTGAGAACTGAGCTGCTGCAACGCCGAGGTTTACCTTGTTAGGATCAACAACGATCATGTTAACCTTAACGGTCTCACCGGGAACAGCGTGAACAGTGTCAAGCTTCCAGAGAATAGCGCCCTCGGGCACCTTAATGGTTGTTGTTGTACCGGTTACAGTTGTTGTTGTGGTCTTGTCATCAGGACCCTTTGTACCTGTTGCTGTTACAGTTGTGGTTGTTGTGCTCTTATCGTCAGGAGCCTTTGTACCTGTTGCTGTTACAGTTGTGGTTGTTGTGCTCTTGTCGTCAGGAGCCTTTGTACCTGTTACTGTTACAGTTGTGGTTGTTGTGCTCTTGTCGTCAGGAGCCTTTGTTGTTGTACCTGTTGTAGTTGTAGTTGTAGATGTAGGAGTATCACTATCGGGCTTCTTGATGATGATAGCACCGTCAAGACCGATGATATTCTTTGTGATATCCTTACACTTCTCATCAGTTACAGAAAGTGAACCGTCTGCAAATTTAACTGCATAAGTACCCTCTGGTGTGTTAGCAGGAACATTAAATGTAAGAACTGCTACATTTTTACCGTCTTCTGCAACTACATTCTTGAGATCATTAGATACGAAATATACAGCGCTCTTGTCAACGCCGTCTGTCTTTGTATCTGTCTTGAATTCTGCATTGTATGCTTCTGAAGCAACAGCTGAATCCAATGTGATTCCCTTTGCATTGTTGATGCGGAACTGAGCACCTGCAACGCCTACCTTAGCCTTGTTCTTATCGTTTACATAGATCTTGAGCTCGACCTTTCTATCCTTGTCAGGAACATCGATCTGCTGTGTATCGATCTGCCAGATAAGACTGCCTGCAGGTATTGTTGTAGTTGTGCCTGTTACTGTTGTAGTAGTTGTTGTAGGTCCAACTGTTGTAGTAGTTGTTGTCGGATTGCCGACCTTGATGCTACCGTCAACAAATGTAACCTTGTCTGTGATATCAACACTCTTGTCGTTTGTAACGAACTGCTTGGACCACTTTACGGGATAGATACCGTCAGGTGTGCCTGCAGGAACGTCAAATGTGATTGTGAAGAGTGTATCGCCGTCCTTAGCAGTAGCGCCTGTTGCATTCTCGAAAATGCAGTTAGCCTTATACTCAGGATCGGAAGCAAGCTTGAATCCGTAAGGATTACCTGCTACTTCTTTAAGTGTCGGAGGCTCTGTGCCTACGATAGAGAACTGAGCGCCTGCAACAGAAAGCTCAGAATCGCCCTTTACCTTAGCAACGAGCTCAACTGTCTTACCTGCCTCAGCCTGAACCTCGCTTGGGATAACCCAAGTAGCTGTTCCCTTTACATCAACAGGAACATCGCCTACTGTGATAGAACCGTTAACAAGAACGATGTCATTGGTAACGTCGTTAGCCTTGCCGTCTGAAACAAAAGTCTCAGCCCACTTTACAGGGTATACGCCGTCAGCACAACCCTCAGGTACCTTGAAGTCGATGCTGAAGATAGTTGAATCGTCAGCAGCAGCCTTTCCTGCACCGTCGAGCTCAAACATGAATCTGTCTGTACCCTTTGTGTACTTGATAGCGCCGCCGTAAGCGTTGCCCTCTGCGATCTTATCATTATAAGTGATAGGAGTTGCAGCGTCAACCTTGAACTGTGCACCACCGACCTTGATAGCAGCCTTTGACTTGTCTGAAACCTTGGCTGTCATAGTAACGACATCACCTGGCTTAGCAGTCTCGTTGCTCAGTGTCCATGTTATCTTATCAGTAGTAGTTTTTCCTGTGACCTTGATAGAACCGTCAACAAACTTTACCTTAGAAGTAATGTCTGCTGTATGGCTGTCACTTACAAAACCGTCCTTCCATGAAACCTTGTAGGTTCCCTCAGGACAAGTTGACGGGATAGTATAAGAAATGTTCATGATAGTAGCCTTATCGCCTGCGATAACGCCCTTACCTGAACCTGAATCGAATACGTAGGTCTGAACCTTCTCGTCAAAAGATATAGGTGAAGCATAAGCTCCGCCTTCCTTAAGTGACTTGAATTCGATAGGAGACTCTGTCTTGATACCGAACTGAGCGCCTGCTACTGCAAGAACTCCGTCAGTATTGCTGACATAAGCCTTTAATGTAACTGTTTCACCGGGAGCACCCTCTACATTATCGAGTATCCATGAAACGTTACCGTTATTGATTTCCTTCTGTACCTTAATTGTACCTGCACCGAACTTTACACTTGATGTAATATCAGCGCTCTTTGCGTTACTAACGAAGAGGTCAGAAGCCTCTACTGCATAGTCGCCTTCAGCACAATCACTTGGAACAGAAAATGTGAGATTGAGAACCACTGAATCGTTGTCAGCAACAACGCCCTTACCGCTGCTTCTCTCAAGAACGATGAGATTACCGTCGTAAGAAGCATTTGCACCGTAAGCCTCACCTGCCTTAACAGATGTGAGCTTGATAGGTGATTTGGGGTTGATCTTGAACTGAGCGCCTGTCACTTCGAGAGTAGACTTGCTTACTACTACAGGTAATGTTACAGACATACCAGGAGCAGCAATTGCTGTGCCCATGTTCCATTCAACTGATTCACCGGCATTTTTATTAGCAGAAACATCCAGTACTCCGCCCATATTAAGTTTAGGCTGCGAAGCAGTATCACTGCCCGCAGCACTAACTGGCGAAGCAAATGCACCTGCCATGAGCGAGAAGCTCATGGCAACGGATGTAACTGCTGAAAGCAGTTTCTTCATCAGTGCATTTCCTTTCCGAGCAAATTGCTCTTATTTAATTGATGTTTCTTGCTTAGGACTTCTTAGGAGTTACAGCCTTAGCCATATCATAACCATTAGAAATGATATAGTTGATGATAAGGTCTGCATCAGTACCTGTGATCTTAACCTTAGCAGGATCGCAAGCTGCGCCTGTGATATCCTGAGGATCAACAACGTCTGCGTTTACTCTGCCCTGAGCCTTGTCGAACTTGAACTCAGCGTCTGCAAGGAACTTATCCATGTCAGCAGCCATGTTTCTGATTGCAACAACGTCAGCAACGTTTACCTTACCGTCAACGTTAGCATCGCCCCACATTGTAACCTTGATTGTCTTAACATCATCAGGTGTCTTTGTAGTTGTAGTTGTTGTTGTCTTATCGTCAGGAGCCTTAGTTGTAGTTGTTGTTGTTGTTGTCTTATCGTCAGGCTTCTGAGTTGTAGTTGTTGTTACTACATCGCCAACAGTTACCTTAAGAGGAGTAAATGCTGTTGTGTAGTTGAAGCTTGTGTTATCCTTGAAGATCTTGCACTGGCTGTCGAAGCCGAGAGTGTAAGTACCGTTCTTAGCGGTTGAAGGAACCTTGATTGTGAGCATGAATGCTGTCTTGCCGTCTACAGGAACCATAGGTGTGTCGCCCTTAAGTGTAGCGTAGTTAGCACGGAGCTCTGAAAGGTTAGAGTTAACTGTCTTACCGTCGAATGCCTCTGTACCCTCACCGATGCTTGTGATCTCAAGACCGTCTGCCTTGAACTGAACGTCGAGAGCTGATACAGGCTTGCCGTTAGCAACGATGTTTACGTCAACGTCGATCTCATCGCCTGGCTTAGCTATGATCTCAGACTTGTTCTCTTCATACTTAACGAATGCGAAGTTGATATCAGCATCAGCTACAGGCTTTGTAGTTGTTGTTGTTGTTGTTGTCTTATCGTCAGGCTTCTTAGTAGTAGTTGTTGTTGTTTCCTGATTTACAGGAGGATTGCCAACAGTTACTGTAAGAGGAGTTGAAGCTGTCTTGTAGTTGAAGCTTGTGTTATCCTTGAAGATCTTGCACTGTGTATCAAAGTCGAGTGTGTATGTACCGTCCTTTGCATCTGAAGGAACTTCAATTGTGAGCATGAATGCTGACTTGCCATCTACAGGAACCATAGGTGTGTCGCCCTTAAGTGTAGCGTAGTTAGCACGGAGCTCTGAAAGGTTAGAGTTAACTGTCTTACCATCGAATGCCTCTGTACCCTCACCGATGCTTGTGATCTTGAGGCCGTTAGCCTTGAACTGAACATCGAGAGCTGATACAGGCTTGTTGCCGGCTGTGATGTTTACGTCAACATCGATCTTCTGGCCTGGTTTAGCTGTGATAGTATTCTTCTGGCTCTCATACTCTACGAAGCTGAATGAAACGTCAGCATCTGATACAGGAGGCTTAGTTGTTGTAGTTGTCTCCTTGTCAGGAGCCTTAGTTGTAGTTGTTGTGGTCTTATCAGGAGCCTTAGTTGTTGTTGTAGTCTCGTCTGTAGGACCATCAGTAACCTTGATTGTGAGCTCGCTGAGCTTGAGGTTACCTTCCTTCTTGGTATATCTTGTACCCTGGCTCTCTACCATTGGGCAAGGATTGTCGTTCTTGCCTGTAGCGTCTGTGTTGTAGTCACAGAACATAACCTTGTATGTACCAGCCTTGATATCCTGAGGGATAATTGTGTCGAATACATAGAAAGGATATGAATCAGACTTTTCGCCAGCCCAAGCATAATCTCTACCATCGTTCATCCATGAGCAGCCGATGAAGTAGTTGTCTGTCTTAGCAGCTGTCTGTGAAGACTCACAAGCCATCTGGTAAGCACCGCCAGCCTTATAGCCGTCTCTCTTGGACTTTGCATAACCAGCAAATGAGATATACTTGTTTGTTTCAAACTCTACATCGCCAAGCTTGTATGCCTTCTTCTCAGATGTGTAAGCATCGAGAGCAGGATCGTACATCTTGAACTGGATATCCTTGGAATCTGTTGTGATACTTGCAAGCATAGAACCAGTTGAGTTAACTGTTGCCTCTGAGTAGTATACAGCAGATGGGATTGTGTAACCGCCGGCAGGGATATCAGCCTTAGCGATAGTTATTTCTGACTTTGCAGAATCAGCGGAAGGATTCTGGATATCATATGTCTTAATAGATAATCCCTTGGAAGCGTCAGCAGCGCCTACTGTTGCAGGAACTACTGTGCATACCATTGATGCAGCCATACACAGTGATGTGACTGCAGAAATTAACTTTTTCATTTGTAATAATTCCTTTCTTTAGGTTTTTAAGCCTATTAATAAAAACATAAATTGGGTTTGTATTCCTTTGTAAGGGGGACAAATCAGATAATCTCGGATCAGAGCTCAGTAATGCTCTTGAGCAGCCACTTCTGGATCTTAAGAGCGTCTCCATTGGTGATGCCCTTTACGCTGTCATCAACATCGCCGTTTGCCTGTCCCTGAGCAGTAATGTGCTTGTCGTCAGATCCGGTAAGACCGTACTTGTTAGGGCTTGCAAGGCTCTGCATAATGAGAACAACGTCAGACATATCAACGCTTCCGTCGCAGTTAGCGTCGCCGCGTGTGATCTTGTCTGTAGGTGGCTGTGTAGTAGTTGTAACCGGCGTACCTACTGTAACGCTGCCGTTAACTAACGTTGTATCATACTTGACGGGCTTTTTGTCCTTCTCATAGCCACAGCTGATTTCCTTATTCTTAACGCCTGACTTTGAATAAAGTTCACGGTCGATAGGAATGATCTTGAGATCAGAAACTGTGCCGTTTGCAACGCCGCTTGCTACTTTACCCTTAATGGTGCAGAAAACGCCGTCACTCTTGAGCCAGTATGAAGCATCATCAGTAGATGTAGACCATGCCGCACTCGCCCAGCCCTCTGAGCTGTTAACTGTGCCCTCGAAGAGAGGTGCAAGAGATGCTGAGAGATCCTTTGAGTCAGAGCCGTTTTTAACGAGTGCTCCTGCCTCTATGGATTCGATTGTGAGTACCTTGCTGTCATAGGAAACAGCGAAGTCAAGGCACTGGATGCCGGAAGATGGGATATCAGCCAACGATACGTCCACCGAGAATGCTGCACCTGCCTCTGCGTTTACTTTGCCAACGGATATCTGCACTGTTTCGCCGGCAGCTACCGCAGGTGCGAGTGAGCAGACTGAAAGTGAAAGCATCGCAGCTAAAGCTCCGACGACTACCTTTTTTGTCTTCATTATTTTTTCCTCCTTCTTCAATAATGTTATATAACAAAGGAACCGATCGCCCCTTTTATTATATCTTGTCTTAATTGCAGCGGATACACCGTTCCGCCCTCCCTGCAAAACCACATCACCGATATACGAATGAAAGCTGTGCAAAGCGGTGGCTGTGAAGCCGCTGTCAGTCATACAGACGAGGCTAAGCTGTCCGAGCTGCGGTCGCATGGAACAGATTCTAAAGCGACGTATGTACACGCCTCTCAGAAGCTCCCCTCTGCCGTCAGCCTGTGACTAAAAGCTTGTGCTCTGCCAGCAGTGGTTTTGTCTCAAGACGCATCACACTGCCGTGATGGGATACTAAATCCCAAATCTATATTTATTCATGATTTCATTATATATCAGGTCTAAAAAAAAGTAAATAGGTTCATATCGTTTTTGGTATTTTACATAAACTGCAAAACTGTTTTTTGCACGGTTTGCACAATGGTAAAAATTCTGGAAAAGTCTTGCCAAACCCTATATTTGAACCAGAAATGAATTTATCAAATTATTTGTCGAGTTTCCTGAATTCCGCAGGAATCTGCTCGTCTATTATGCGGTTTATGACGTCCCAGCCGAACTCGGGATAGCTGCCCTGAGGCACTGCATACGGGAGTCCGTGACGCTCTGCCAGCTCGGGTGAATATTTGCTGTAGGGGTATATCTTCATGTTGGAGAATTCGCTCTCGTAATGAATGATAGTAGGTATGCAGCCCACATTTTCGAGCCTGAGCTCGTTGGTGTTTCCGTCGATAACGATATCGAAATCGGGCATCTCTCCCACAACGTTGAAGTTATCGGTCTGAGCACAGATGAAATTGCCCATTGAGTAATAAACGAAGCCCTTTGTGCCGTCGTCACGCTCTATCCACTCCATGGTCTCTGCGGTATGAGTATGACAGCCGAGTATCACATCAGCGCCCCAGTCCACCATTTTGTTGGCGAGCTCTATTCTGTCATCAGTGACCACAGTGGTATCGTCTTCGCCCCAGTGAGCGGAAACGATGACAACGTCTGCCAGCTGATCGGCTTCCTTGATCTGTCTCTCGATGACGTCCTCTTCCTCATTCTTGATGACTCTCAGCGGAACGTCGTCCAGCAGCGAATCAAAGCCGTTTATATGGTGCGCGTAAGCGAGGAATGCTATCTTGACGCCGTTGACCTCACGAACGCGGATATTGTTTGCGTCCTCTTCATTCAGATAAGCGCCGAGGACTGTCAGATTGTTCTCCTCAGCCTTCTGATTCCAGAATCTTATAGACTCCTCAAGACCGTCGGTGCCCATGTCAAGCAGGTGGTTGTTCGCCATGGTGAATACGTCGAATCCAAGGTCTATGACTGCGTCTGCGACCTCGGGCGGCGAGTTGAATATGAGCTGACCGCCGTCTGCACCGCGGATAGGGTTGCTCTGGGAGATGATAGTCTCCTGATTCAGTATGGCAAGGTCGGCTCCCTCAACGAGGTACTTCACCTCGGAATACATGGGCTTGAAGTCATAGCCCACGCCGCCTGCCAGCGCTTCGGCATTCTTGAATACCGAATAATGTATGAGATTATCGCCTGCCGCAACAACGTGAACGACCTTATCGGGCTGTTCCTCCGTTATCGGCTCCGTAGCTTCTGTTGTTTCAGCAGAAGAGCTGCCGCTTGTGACAGGCTGACCGTTATTGATTTCTGTACGTCCGACGACATTGCAGCTTACTACTCCTGCGATAAGTGCAGCAAGAACAGTGACTGCGCCGAAGGCACGTCCTTTTCTGAGTTTCATATAGGTCTCCTTTTTGATGAATGGCATAAAATCCATAAAAATCATGCCACTTATCCTTTTTTATTATATCACATTATTTTTAATTTGGCAATTACAAATTGTATCAAACTTAAATGAATTTACAACGCGTTTTAAGCACAATATGCTTAATTCCGCTCAAAAAAACAACGTATTTACGGCAAATTCTTCCGTTCAACTTTAGTATTATCCTATATTTGTTCATTCATACGAAGTTTTTACCTGTTTTTTGTACACTCTGACGATAACCCACTGTTTTGTCCACTTTGTATACAGAATGCGTAGTTTCGGATTCCCCAGCGTATAACAGGGCTCAAAGGCTTGCCTGTCTGCTGCGCTGAAGCTGAATGAACTCATCTGCCAGAGCCTCCGCCTCTGAATAGGAGGAAAGCTGATAGCAGCGTCCGCGGAATTTTGCCGAGCCGTAATAGCCGTTCATGTACCACGCCGCGTGTTTGCGGGCTTCGTGCATAGCGAGCTCCTCGCACTTTTCGCTGAGTTCAAGTATCAGGCGGATATGCTCCAGCATGACCTGCATTTTCGTTTCCAGAGCAGGCGGCTCGTATGCCCCGCCGCGTAGCTTCGCTTCTATCTCACGGAAAATAAAGGGATTTCCGTAGCTGCCGCGCCCTATCATCACAAGGTCGCAGCCTGTCTCGCCGTACATCTTCACGCAGGAGTCAGCGTCGGTGATATCGCCGTTTCCGATAACGGGAATGCTGACAGCTTCTTTCACAGCCTTTATCACGCTGCTGTCGGACTCGCCGCTGTAGAACATATCCCTTGTGCGCCCGTGAACTGCAACAGCCGAAGCTCCTGCTGCTTCGAGAGCCTTAGCCATCTCGGGAGCATTTATGCTCTCGGCATTCCAGCCGCTGCGTATCTTCACAGTGACGGGAGTCTCCCCTGCTGCCTTTACCGCAGCTTCTGTGATATCCGCCGCCAGCTTTACGTCCTTCATCAGCGCCGAGCCTGCCCCCGTCCCCACTACTTTCGGCACGGGACAGCCCATATTTATATCGATTATGTCGGGACTGTATTCCAGAACTATCTTCACAGCCTCCGCCATGAAGTCGGGCTCGCTGCCGAAAAGCTGCACCGCCATGGGACGCTCCTCGTCGGTGACTGTGCAGAGCTCCGCAGTCTTGCGGTCACTGTAGCATATGCCCTTTGCGGACACCATTTCGCTGACCACGTAAGCCGCGCCATACTTCTTGCACATGAGCCTGTATGCTCTGTCTGCAACTCCTGCCATGGGAGCAAGTGCGGCAGTTCTGGGGATAGTCACCCTTCCTATTTTAATTGTGTCAGTCATTATGCTGCTCCGCGGTATCGTTTTCCTTGTTCTTGAAAACAAAGACCTTACTGAGGATATAGTTTGCGATAAATATTACCACCTGACTGAGGAATGTGATAACGGTCTTGCTCACACCCAGCCAGTCGCAGAAGATGAGGAATATAGCCTCCTCCATGCCGAGAGTTGCAAGTCTTGCTCCGTAGAACGAAGCGAACACCTTCCAGAACTCCTTGGCGTTCTTGGTCTCGTTCTTGAAAACGTACTTCTTGTTGGTGAAGAACGCGAATGTTACCGCGCATATCCATGAGAATACAACGCCTGCGGTGCTCTCCCACTTGGGCTCGCCGGGAACCAGCTTGAAGAGCAGGAGCTTCGTAACGATAGACACTACGGTAGTCAGTCCGCCGAAAACGAGATAGAGCCACTTCTCTTCATATTTATAGTATATTTTCTGTAACGGCTTGGGGAGTATGGAAACGCACCACTTGATAAATTTCTCCATTTTAAATATCCTTTCGATTTACACTGCCATATTTGATAACAGTTATTATAATAGCAGTTTACGAAGGAAATTGCAAGCCATTTCATGCGATTTTGTAGGAATTATTGAAAATTTCAAACCCTTTGCTCCCTTACACATTAATAATCGCAGTAGGTCGTGAAAGTGTCACAAAAAACTGCAAATTTTGAAAAAACTCGGGAGTCTTTATTACAGACGGTATATTTATTTATCTATATTACACTAAGTCGGCAGTATTTATTTGTGCAATACTGCTATTGTATATAACTAAAAACTGTGATATAATACAAATAGATCGATTCTTTTACGCCGCCGAGCTTAAAAAAAGGCTTTTTCAGCGTATTATCGGGAATCAATTGTAAAAATATTCAAGCTCTGTTTTCATTTCACAGCAACCGCTATGGAATGTCAAAAAACTCCCCATAAGGGGAGCTTTTTTTATCTTTAAACTACTCACTACTTACTACTCACTACTAACTAATCGTTCTCAACTAAAAAAGGCGTGACAAAAGTCACGCCTTTTGATATTACTTGTTGAGATTTGCTTCGATCATGTCGAGCTCATCGTAAAGTGCCTGTGGGATATTTCCGCCCTTAGCCTTGATGTCCTCGTCATAGTATCTTCTCATCTCAGCGATCTCCTTCTTCCACTCTTCCTTATCAACTGTAAGGAGCATCTTGAGTGCGTCAGGAGTTACCTCGTCCTCGATACCCTTGAGGTTGATATCCTCAGCCTTAGGAAGGTATCCGATAGGAGTCTCAACAGCGTCAACTTCGCCGTCAACTCTCTTGATGATCCAGTCGAGAACTCTCATGTTGTCGCCGAAACCAGGCCAGAGGAAGTTGCCCTGATCGTCTGTTCTGAACCAGTTTACGTTGAAGATCTTAGGAGCCTTGCTGCCCAGTCTTGCGCCCATTTCGAGCCAGTGTGCCCAGTAGTCGCCTACGTTGTAGCCGATGAATGGCTTCATAGCCATAGGATCGTGACGGAGTACGCCTACAGCACCTGTAGCAGCAGCAGTTGTCTCAGAAGAAACAGCTGAACCGATGTATGTACCGTGTGTCCAGTCGAATGACTGATATACGAGAGGAGCAGTTGTAGCTCTTCTGCCGCCGAAGATGATAGCAGATACAGGAACGCCCTCAGGATTGTTGAACTCAGGAGAGATGCA
The DNA here is from genome assembly GCF_900119075.1 of Ruminococcus flavefaciens. Lineage (GTDB taxonomy): Bacteria > Bacillota > Clostridia > Oscillospirales > Ruminococcaceae > Ruminococcus > Ruminococcus flavefaciens_Q. The sequence continues at coordinate 44,830 of NZ_FPIP01000006.1, read as the reverse complement.
TGGGCAGTTCTTAGCAGGAGCTGTGAATCTTGAGTTTGGATGAGCAAGCTTGTTGCCTGCAGCAGTATAAGCCTCGCCGTCTACCTTCTCGCCCTTCCACTCTGTAGCGTCCTTGGGAGGATTCTCTGTGAGCTTCTCCCACCATGGAGTATTGTCAGAGTTATCGAGAGCAACGTTTGTGAAGATTGCGCCGTTCTTTGTACAAGCAAGAGCGTTGTAGTTTGACTTAGCGTTTGTTCCGGGAGCAACGCCGAAGAAGCCGTTCTCAGGGTTGATAGCGTAGAGTCTGCCGTCCTTGCCTGGCTTCATCCAAGCGATATCGTCGCCGACTGTGAATATCTCATAGCCGTCCTTCTTGTATCCCTCAGGTGGGATAAGCATAGCCAGATTGGTCTTACCGCAAGCTGATGGGAATGCAGCTGTGATGTACTTAACTTCGCCGTTAGGCTTCTTAACGCCGAGGATAAGCATATGCTCAGCCATCCAAGCCTCGTTCTTGCCCTGGAATGAAGCGATACGGAGTGCGAAGCACTTCTTGCCGAGGAGAACGTTTCCGCCGTAAGCAGAGTTGATAGACCAGATTGTATTTTCCTCTGGGAACTGAACGATGTATCTCTTCTCGGGATCAACGTCAGCCTTTGAGTGGAGACCTCTTACGAAATCGTCGGAAGTATCACCGAGGTTCTCGAAAGCCTGTTTACCCATACGTGTCATGATGTTCATGTTAAGAACAACGTAGATAGAGTCAGTAACCTCAACGCCTACCTTAGCAAGAGGAGAACCGATAGGTCCCATTGAATAAGGGATAACGTACATTGTTCTGCCCTTCATAACGCCGTTGTACATAGGAGTAAGGAGAGCCTTCATCTCATCGGGAGCCATCCAGTTGTTTGTAGGACCTGCACCCTTCTTTTCCTTTGAGCAGATGAAAGTTCTGTCCTCAACACGGGCAACGTCGTTAGCACGGGTTCTGTGATAGAGACAATTCGGATACTTTTCCTGATTCAGCTTGTACATTTTGTCCCAGCTGTCATCTGGAAGTGAAGTTACCTCTTCGATAAGAGCGTCGATCTGCTCCTGAGAGCCGTCGATCCAAACTACCTTATCAGGCTGGCAGAGAGCTACCATTTCGTCTACCCACTTTAATACGTTAGGGTTTTTTGTCAGTGACATTGTATAATACCTCCTAAAAAATTATCATGTAATGTGCGGAAATAAGCACCGCAGCACGGAGCGTCCGACAAAAGCCAAACGTTCCTCTGATACTATTATATCTGTTTTTTGTCAATGTGTCAATAGCGGCAGAGGGTATTTTTTAGGAATAGCAATATTACTCGTAAACAATGCAAAAATTGCTGTAAACGAAGGCTAACGGCCTGCAAAAAGCGGTAAACCGTTTTTGTGATATATAAAAAAAGGAACGTTGTTATATTTTTGTCAATGCATGAAACAAAAATTTCTCCCGAAAATTTGCGGTTTTTATTGCTTTTTCTCCTCATTTGTGTTATAATTGATTAGTTTTGTGTGTAGGGAACGGCGCCCTCGCCGTTCCAATGTAGGGGCTGGCGTCCTCGACAGCCCGTTGTAGGGGCGGATATTATCCGCCCGTTAAGGGACGCCGTGCTGCAATAGAATATGTAGGGGCTGATGCCCACATCAGCCCGATTTATTATTAACCTAACGGGGCGATGTAGGCATCGCCCCCTACAGGCTAACTAAAGACAAATAGCTTTCCCGAAAGGAGTGCTCATGGAAAAGAAGAAAAAAACCACCAACTGCGAGACCTGTACAAACTACGTCTACGACGAGGACTACGACTGCTACGTCTGTATGATAAACCTTGACGAGGACGAAATGTACCGCTTTTTGCAGGGCACCAACTACTCCTGTCCGTACTATCGGCTTGACGACGAATACGGAGTAGTCCGCCACCAGAATTAATATATGACGCGGCTCCCTGCTGAGCCGTCAGCGTGAAGCTCCGCCACCTCTGCCTGACCGTTATGGCAGAGCTCTCCCAGCACGGTTATGATGTCACATTCGGGAGCTATCCCCTGCTTCACAGCCTGCTCGGTGATACCGATGAGGTGCTCTGCGTCGTTTTCTCGGAGAAGTTCCTCTCCGCTGCCGCTGTAGACCACGGTGCAGGAGGGCGACAGCTTCCAGTGCTCGAGCATATGCTTAAGAAGGGGCAGCGAATCCTCTCCGTCAACGATGACGAGCTCGGTATAGCCCGTGAATACAGGCTTGCCGCCGATGAGCTCCGCGGAGCTCTTGGCTGAGTCGATATCACTGCCGCTGCCGACTATGGGTTCATCTTCGTCAAAAAAAGAAAAGGTAAGCTGTCCGCTTCGGGATATTGCGGCAGCGCGAAGATAGCTCCGCTCGTGGATACGTCCAGATGCGCAGCCTGCGGATAATATCAGCGCCGTTACGGCAGCTGAAGCAAAAATCATTCTGTTCAAGAGACATCTCCTTTTATTTTTTACTGAATTAACTGATTGTTCATAAAAATACTTTAAAATATCAACACTGTTCCCCCCGAAATATGATACTATTATTATGAGAAATTGTAGGAGGTGAGTCAATGCAGCTTACTGACACCTCAGAGAAAAACATTATAAACGTAGTGGAACAATTCGACTATTCGACGCAGGACGACGGCTACAATCAAAGCTTTATCAAATGGCGGAAAAATAAGGATAATCCATATTCATTCAACTTCAAAATGGACCGCAGAGAAAGTGTTTTTGTTGACGGAAAGGGCTTTGAAAGCAAGTCTCTCCCGACTGCCGAGCGCAACTGCGTCATCAAGATAATGAACGTTGCAGGTATAGCAATGCTCATGTGGGTAGTTATCGACAATATCATCAGCAAGGCAGTTATATCATTATTCAGCTTTCTCGGCTTTGATATACATACCTCATTTTTCAGCACAGGCTTTTACGGCGGAGATGTCGAGATAGTCACATCTCTCATACTTATCGGCTTGATGAAGGTGATACTGCCTGCATGGTATGTTCACTGGAAACTCAAAATGCCGTTAAAGGCTCAATATATGACCAGACTGCGGCATTCCTCGGATATGATAGCAACTCTTTGTATGTCGCTGGCAGCAAGCGCAGTGACCAGCCTGCCCAACATATACACCAACAGAACAAGGCAGGTATTCAATTACTTCCGAGAGATAGACGCAGACGCCACCGCATGGGACCAGCAGCAGTTCATCATCTATGCGATATTTGATATAGTCGTTGTATCGGTAATGTCCGAGCTGTTTTTCCGAGGCGCTATATTCGGAGCTCTCCGCCAGTTCGGCGACCTGTTCGCTGTTGTGGTGACTTCAATGATGTCGGCGCTCCTTGTGCAGGACGTCCGCGAGTTCCCTGCCGCACTTCTCATGTCTGCTATCGCAGCCGCAGGAATGCTGAGAAGCGGCTCCATACTCACAGCCGTATACGTGCAGATAATCTTCAAGCTCTACCGAATGGCACTGATACTTCTTGAATCAACGTCAGTGGACAGCGCTTTCCTGAAACGCAACATCTTTATCCTCGCGGTATTCATATTCGGTGTTGCAGGAGTCAGTCTGTTATATATACTCGGCAAGAAAAAGAACCACCACAGGATCGCGTCATATAAGTCCGAGATAACTATGTGGCAGCGACTCGTCATCGCATTCAGGAGCTACCCTGTGCCCGCTGTTGTGGGAGTATGCGTAATGGCTGCGCTTATAAAGCTCATACTATAAAACAAGGAGCATTTCCATGGATAAATATATGTCCCGGGCACTGGAGCTGGCAAGAGAAGCCTTTGACGAGGGAGAAGTCCCCGTAGGCGCAGTTGTGGTAAAAAAGACCACAGGCGAAATTGTCGGTGAGGGACGGAATATGCGCGAGGGAGCAAAAAACGCTCTTGCTCACGCCGAGATAATGGCTATAGACGAAGCCTGCCGTACTCTTGGAGGCTGGCGGCTCCCCGAATGTGCCATATACGTTACTCTTGAACCCTGTCCCATGTGCTGCGGAGCTATTATAAACTCCCGTATCGACAACGTAATTTTCGGAGCATACGACGTAAAAAGCGGCTCTGCCGTATCTGTGCAGAAGATGTTCGAGCTCCCCTACAACTACCGTCCCGAAGTAACGGGCGGCGTAATGGAGGAGGAGTGCTCGGCTATACTGTCGGAATTCTTCCGACAGCTCCGCGAGAAAAAAAGCCGCAACTAAGGTCCGCGCCTATCCGCTGCCAATGGCAGCGGATTTTTTTGCGCCTACAGGCGCAATAAGCAGCGCGGCTGCTGCCGCGCAGGCGCGGACCGTGAGCAGTTCCCTGCCGTTGATAATGAAAGCCGCTCCGATAACTAAAGCAATGACAGTAAAACTGCGCCAGCGCTGAAAGCGCGGAAGTAGCTCACCGAAAAGATAAGCTCCCGTCATGACCTGCAAGGTCACTGAGAATATCGCCAGAACCGAGAAAACCACCAGAAACAGCGAGTCTATTCGCTGCGCCTCAAAGGGCTGGGAGAGCTGCGCAGCCGTGATAACGGGAAATTCCGTAAGCTCCATGATACCGCCGACAACAGGCAGCACCGTTACTATTACTGCTGTGACAGCAGCAGCTTTTGCCGCGAAGTACGCCGTCAGTGCCTTGCTCTTGTCTCCCTTGACGCTGTCAAGCCACACCGCCATGCTCCCGAGACTGCCGCTGAGCCCGAAGCCCCTCAGTATCTCTCCAAGCAAGCCTCGCTTCTCAGGCAGCGAAACGTTGCTCCACTCCGCATTGAACAAGGCGCTGACAAGGTCAACGGACAGGCTCAGCAGAGCCATTACAGCGGCTATGACAGCCGCCCGTGTCACCGATTTTATACCTGTTGACGAAGCATACAGGCACACCAGCGCGATAAGTCCTGCGGTCATGAGACTTCCCCATATACCGTGGCTCGCCTCATATGGGATATAGACAGCGCTCCTTGTACGCCACAGTGAAACGAACAGAGCTCCGCCGCTAAAAACCGCATAGACAAGGAAAAAGACCTGCGCCCACTTTTTAAGCGCACCGCCCTGTACCGCAAAGCACATCGCCGCAAGATACTGCACCGCCGTACCTGCCAGTATCCCCCACAAAGTCCCGAGGGAAATGCCGCCGAAGCAGCAGCAGAGGCTGAACAGGTCCGTTATGAGCAGCAGTGCCGTAAACTGAAATTTCGATATCCTATTCATGATACTCCTCAACAGTGAAGCCGCGGCTCTGAAGCTTCTTTATGCCGCTGCGAACAGCCGTATCGCCCATGCCGCTCTTTCTGAAAGGCGACAGGGGCGCCATGTACGGAAAGCCGTAGTCCTCCGTAGCGCAGATATTCACCAGTACCGCGCAGGCAAGGAGACTGATACCGAAAAGCCCCAGCGCTCCTCCTGAAATGAGAAACGCGAACCTCAGCACAGTCACCTGCGGATTCAGCTCGGGAACAACAAGTCCTCCCAGAACCGAAAGCGCCGTCATAGTCAGCAGCGGAGTGCTGACCAGTCCCGAATTTACAGCAGCGTCGCCGATGATAAGTCCGCTGATTATACTGACTGCTCCGCCCACAGGCTTAGGCAGCCGAACCCCTGCCTCACGTATGACCTCGTACATTATCAGCACGAAAAAAGCCTCCGTTACTATGGACAGCGGAGCTTTTTTCTCCGAGTCTACAAGGAGCATGAACAGGGTGCTGTTCAGCAGCTCGGGGTGATACATGACTATGGCAACATAAAATGACGGCAGAAGAACCGCTATGAGAAATGCTCCGTATTTCAGCCAGCGAATGAAAGTGGCGTAGTAGGGCTTGTAAGCGTAGTCGTCCAGCGTCTGAAAGCTCTCACAGAACAGCCGCGGAATTACTATTGCGTAGGGAACGCCGTCCACCAGCAGAGCCACACGCCCTTCTATAAGCTTGGAGCACAGCACGTCGGGACGCTCGGTAGTTCCCGTGGAATCAAACAGCTCAAAGCTGCCGTTCTCCACAAAGGGGCGCAGATATCCCGTGGTCAGCACAGCTTCAAGCTCCACTCTGTCAAGAGAGCGCCGTATCCTTTCCATAAGCGCCTTTGGTACGCGGTCTTTCATATAGCACAGGCATATATCCGTGGAGCTCTTATCCCCTTTTTTCGACAGCTCCATGACCAGCTCGGGAGACTTTATCCGCCTGCGTATCTGCGACATATTAGTGCGGACTGTCTCCGTGAAGCCCTCATGTGCTCCCATGATATTGCCCTCGCCGAGCGGCTCCTGAACTCCCCGTGTATTGTAGCCCTGAACTCCGAAAGCAAGCCCCGTGGTCATGCCCTCCGCAAGAAGCACCGCAAAGCCCGAATTCATCAGCTGAAAAAGGGTATCGTAGTCCCCGACCTCGGGGCGGTCAGTGGACAGCAGAAGCTCCTCGTTTATATAGTGGAACAGCCCATGGGAGTCCTTTTGCTGAGGTATATCGGTAATGGGCTCGAATATGAGCTCCGTTATGACCGATGCGGAGACCATACCCTCGCAGCACAGCAGAGCGCAGTGTATACCGCCTGTCACGAAGCGGTTTATGAGCACGTCCGACGAGCCCCCCGAAACGGAGCGTATCTTCTGAATGCTGCTGTCGAGAACGGGCAGCAGTCCGCCTTTTTCCATACATCTCACCTCAGCGGTATTATGCGCTGATTTTGCATTATTATACCTGTAGTGGCGGATATTCCTTTAGCTTGTAGGGGGCGGCGTTCCGCCGCCCGTGTAAAACCGTACATATACAGTATCATCTGTAGGGGCTGGCGTCCTCGACAGCCCATTTAAGCCGCCTTGCAAGAGAAGGCGTCCCTAATAATAAAAGCCGCCCGTATATCAATACAGACGGCTGCGATATTCAGCGCTTATATTTTGAATATATCCTTTTATAAGTAAGAAACAGTACAGGTATCCCGACGATAGTTCCCACAGCGACAACTATCCCTGCCGCCTCTGAGTTCAGAGCTCCCAGAACAGCAGCCAGCCAGAAAATTGCAGAAAAACAAAGCCACATGATACCGTTTGCTCTGTTGTAGGCAGGGATATCCGAGATCTCACTTTCTTTGACCTCTTTCCCCGACCAGAACCACATGGGCTTTTTCCGCCTCCATGCGCAGATACCAAGACAGGTAAACAAAATGCCAATGGGAATCATAATGATAAGCCACAGAACTCTTTCCATACCTACACCTCCCAAGAAAAAACTATTCTTTAATCGAAAACTCAGCATAGATGACCTGTTCATCGAAATCACCCGTACCTCTGAAATTCATAAACTCCTTGCCTATGCGGTATTCGCCTACGGACAGCTTTCCGTAAAGCCATTCCCAATCCACATCAAAGGTCGATTTTTCACCCTTTGGAATAATTCTCGCCATTGCAAGCCAGCCGACCTCTTCTTTTGTGATGTACTTAACGTCTTTCCATTTTGAATTTTTCTTTCTCTGAACTACAAATTCTTCTCCTGTTTCCAGCTGCGCTATATTTTCTCCACCAGACTGTTCGCAGACGAGAGTCAGACCGCTTGGAGTCACATTTTCCGCCGTCAGCGTAATGCCCCAATCATACTGCATATCGTTATCAGAGGGCTGACCGCTGTCGGTATTACTGCCGCAGCTTACAAGTGCAAGTACAAATATTGATAGTAAAGCTATTGCGATGATTCTTTTCATGTCAGTACGTCCTTTTCTCAGATTTTTCTATCAGAAAGGGCGGATATTATCCGCCCCTACATTATTTCTTTATCTTCATAGAGATATCGAAGCACTTAACGGAATGAGTAAGGGCACCGAGAGAGATTATATCCACGCCTGTCTCAGCCACGGAGCGGATATTCTCGGCGGTAACATTGCCCGAAGCTTCAAGGAGAGCCTTGCCGCCTGCTATCTCCACAGCCTGCTTCATCTCGTCACAGCTCATATTGTCCAGCATGATAATCTCAACGCCTGTAGCAAGAGCCTCGTGGAGCTCCTCCAGTGTGCGGACTTCAACTTCTATCTTGACAGTATGACCTATCTTCTCACGGAGAGCATTGACAGCCGCAGTTATACCGCCGTATGCGTCGATGTGATTGTCCTTGAGCATAGCCGCATCGGAGAGATTGAAACGGTGATTCTTTCCGCCGCCTACAGTTACCGCGTACTTTTGCAGGGCGCGAAGTCCGGGGAGAGTCTTTCTTGTGTCGGTAACGGCAGCCTTAGTGCCCTTGACAAGCTCCACGCACTTGTTTGTTGCGGTAGCTATACCCGACATATGCTGCAAGAGGTTGAGAGCTGTTCTCTCGCCTTTGAGGAGAGTAAGAGTGCTGCCTTCAAGCTCAGCGATAATGTCGCCCTTCTGGACCTTTGTGCCGTCCTGAAGAAGTATTTTGAAGTCAACGTCGCCGCCTGCGAGGTCGAAAACGCGCTTAGCGACCTCTATACCGCAGACCACGCCTGTGTCCTTGGCAACGTAATAAGCGGAGCTTCTGTGTTCGGCAGGGATAAGGTTATCTGCAGCCGCGTCGATGTAGTTTATGTCCTCCATGAGGGCAGTGGTTATGATATTGTCAACATAGCATTGTAAAAGCTTCATAATAATCTTCCTTTCTGTTGTAAATCAAAATTTAGCGTAGTAACTTGCGGAACCCATGAACGGGATTCCAAAGGGACTGTGTTCCTTTGGTCAGGTCAAGGGCTGACAGCCCTTGTGGGGTGTGGGGCAAGCTTAACAAGCCCGTCCCCTTTGTCGCCGTGCGACATCTCCCCACACTGTGGGGAGTAACCCCACAGTTACGAAGGCGCTCCTAACAGGAGCGAGTACCCTCTGCCCTATGGGCATCTCCCTGTACTACAGGGAGTAACCGCAAGGGGTGAATCAAAAAACAGTCCAGTGGACTGTTTTTCAAGAGGGTGACTCCCTACAGTGTAGGGAGATGTCAGCAAAGCTGACAGAGGGTGCCGGACACGATTAGTGTCGCCCTGCAAGTGAGGGCGTCCCTTAACGGGGCGATGTGGTCATCGCCCCCTACAGCACCCATTTTCGGGACGTCGAGGACGCCGTCCCCTACTTAGTTCTTGGATCTTAGCTCTTAGTTCTTATCACGATTTGTACTTCGAGTCGATACACAGGAACTCCTCAAGGGTAAGTCCAGAATCATATACCTCTTTCGCAAGCTCCTTGCCCAGATAACGGACGTGCCACGACTCGTACATATAGCCTGTTATATTCTCCTTGCCCTTTGGGTATCGGAGTATAAAGCCATACTTATAGCAATTCGCCGCAAGCCACTTTGCCTCGGGAGTATTCGTAAATGCGGAGCTCGCATAGTTTATATCCATTGCAAGTCCCGTCTGATGCTCGGAATGTCCTGCCCTTGCAGAATACGTATCAGCCGCATTCTTTCCGTCACGGGCAACGTAACCGTTGTAAAGCTGATTCTGATAATCGTATGAGCGGAAGCCCGAGCATATACTAAGGTTCAGTCCTGCCTTTTTTGCGTCAGCCTGCATGATATTGAAAGCCGCCTGCGCGTCGGGAAGTATCTTCCCCGGGTTGTAGTCCGAGGGCAGAGCGTAGGTCTTATTTGCGATAAGTATGCCGTTTACATAGGTTATACCGTTCCTGACCTCTATTTCCTGCTTGGTAAAGGTCTCCTTTGTGCCGACGTCCCATGCGATAGTAAAATGCATGGAATCGGTACGGGTTATCTTTCCCTCGGTATTGTTATCGGTGCTGCCGAAGTGAAAAACTATATCCTCACCGTTGGGAGCGTACTCAAAACGGCTTATATTCTTATTCTTGTCGGTGAGCTTTCCGCTGAGCCCGTTTATTTCGTAAACGCTGCCGTTTGTACTCACCCAGCGCCCCGTGAGGAGCTCCGATGATTTTATGCTGTTATCACAGAAATAACGGAATGTTTCAGTCCTGCCGTACTCCCATTTCAGCGTAAAGGAGTTTTCATCGCTCCATGTGATGAAAGCGGTAACAGTATCGCCGCTTTTCATTTTCAGGACCACCATATCCTCGTCGCACTCAATGGCGAAATCGCTTACGCCGCCTGTAGTGGGATCAATAACAGTACCATTGCCTTCGCCGAAGCTGAAATAGCGCTTGCCGCCTGCGGTATCGCCTATCCATGTGCCTTTCGGGAGCTTATTCCTGCTCCTGAGGATAATGTCCTGCATTTCCGCAAGGTCAAAGGTGTCGATATTGCCGTCGCAGTTTATATCAGCGGCTATGGACTGATTCTCGTTGAGACCGTAGCGTCCCAGCAGATAGTTTTTCAGGAGTACGATATCTGCGACGGATACCCTGTCATCGCGGCTTATATCGCCTTTTACAAGTACAGCCGCACCTAATGCCGCAAAGGGCTGCGCATAGCCTGCGATAACTGCCGCAGCAGCTGCCGAAGCCGTAAAACGTCCTATTCTTGTCACAGATATCACCTCACAAATAAAGTCAAAAAGAAGAAATTACTGCATTACCTCACCGAGGATAATGTAAGCAACAGTAACGATAGACTTTGCAAGAACAAAGTCTGCGTCAACGAAGTAGCCGCCGTTTATAAGGTCGTCACGTATTTCCTTTACGCGCTTGAAGCCCTCTGCCGCAGCCTTTTTATCGGGTATAACAAAGTAGCAGTTCTGAAGTATCTTTCTTGTCTCTGTACGAACTCCCTTTGGTATACGGGGCGCTCCCATATGAGCGTCGAACTCAGCCTCCTCAAAATCCTTGGGGGCATCTGCCATTTTTGAAGCTATATCGTTAGCCGCATGGCGTGAGAAAACAAGAGCTTCAAGGAGAGAATTGCTGGCGAGACGGTTGCTGCCGTGGACTCCCGTGTGGGAGCATTCGCCGCAGGCATAGAGATTAGGCAGGCTGGTCTCGGAGTTGTTGTCAACGTCGATACCGCCCATGAGATAGTGCTGGCACGGGAATATAGGTACAGGCTCCTTGGTAAGGTCGTAGCCCTGCTCCAAAAGGTTCTTGTATATCATGGGGAAGCGCTTTTTCAGGAACTCGCTGTCCTTATAGCTTATGTCGAGATAGAAGTCTGTAGAATTCTGCTTGCGTGATTCAAGGACGATAGCGTGAGAAACCACATCTCTCGGAGCGAGCTCCAGACGCTCGTCGTAGTTGTGCATGAAGCGCTCCTTCTTGCAGTTGAGGAGGTAAGCTCCCTCGCCGCGTACAGCCTCTGAAATAAGGAAGCACTCACGGGTAGCGCGGTTGTTGAAGGCTGTCGGGTGGAACTGCACATAGCTGAGGTTCTTTATCTTAGCGCCCATTTCATAGGCAAAGGTTATACCGTCGCCTGTTGCGATAGCGGAGTTTGTGGTGAACTGGTAAACACGTCCGATACCGCCTGTAGCCAGTATCATGAAGTGACAGTTGCAAGTCTCGTAGCTGTCGTCGGGCAGCTTGAGAAATGCGGAGTAGCCTGTCTTTGTGCGCTTAACGCCGCACATGATAGTATTCTCCATGATAGTCACATTGCTGAGCTTCTGAACGTTTTCGAGGAGAGTCGATGTTATCTCCTTGCCTGTAGCGTCAGCGTGGTGGAAGATACGGTGGTGGCTGTGACCGCCCTCGAGGGTGCGGTGGTATGTACCGTCGGGGTTCTTGTCGAACTCAACGCCCAGCTCGATGATATGCTCGATATCCTGTGCAGCCTCGCTTACGAGGGTATGAACGGCTTCAACGTTGTTCTTGAAGCTTCCTGCGATGAGGGTATCGTTCTGGTGGTACTGGATATTGTCGCTTGGGGAGTTGTACACGCCTGCGATACCGCCCTGCGCCAGTGAGGAATTGCACAGCGGCAGGTCGCGCTTGCAGAGGATAAGGATATTTAGCTCCTTAGGTAGATTGATAGCCGCGTAGAGACCTGCTGCTCCGCAGCCTGCTATAATAACATCATAATTCTTGGACATGATATGGACCGTCCTTTACATAAAAATATATACACTATTATTATAACACACTAATCGTGAAAAGTAAATCCAAATTTTGCGATTTCTTCCTCTGTAGGGAGTCACCCTCGGCGTTCCGCGAATTACAAAAAAACTAAAATGACCATATGTAGGGGGCGATGCCCACATCGCCCCGTTGCCTTCGTTTTATTTTGACGGGCTGATGTGGGCATCAGCCCCTACAAACAATTAACCATGTAGGGACAACCATTGGTCGTCCACAAAAATAATGTTCGTTTTCCAAGCGGATGCGCAATGCGCGTCCCTACAGGGCATAACAAAAGGGCGGATAATATCCGCCCCTACAAGCTATTTCTTCTTCCATTTCAGCAGCACAAAGGCTGTAACGCCCGTCAGCAGAGCCGTAAGGCTCAGCGCCACCCATGTATGGTTGAACGGGATATCCTCGGTATTGATACCGTAGAACGCAAACATGATATTGGGTATCTCAAGAATAATGGTGACAATAGTCAAACGCCACATTACTATGCTCTGGTTATTTGAGATTATGGACGAGAAGCCGTCCATCATACTGGACAAAATTCCCGAATAGATACTCGCCATTTCAATAGCCTGCTTCATCTCAATGAGCACATCTTCCAGTAGATCCTGATCCTCGTCGTAGAGTTTTATAACTCTGCCGCGGAAGATCTTCTCGATAGTGGCTTCATTGGCTTTCAGTGAAGTAGAGAAATATACGAGAGACTTCTCCAATGCAAGGAGCTGCATGAGAAGCTCGTTCTTCATGGCGTCGTGGAGCTCCTGCTCGGCAGCCGATGATATCTTGTCTATCTGTTTCAGGTAGGTAAGAAACAGAGCCGATATCCTCAGCAGCAGCTGAAGCACGAATCTTGTCTTGAAATCGGGGCGGAGATTGCGTATGCCGCCTCTCTTAGCCTCGCTTATTATCTGAGTTTCGCGGATAGAGATAGTGAAAACGTACTCCTCCGTAACGATTATACCCATTGGCAGGGTATAGAAGTTTTTGGTCTTGTCCTCGTCAACAGCAGATACAGGAGTATCTATGATAACGAGAGTCTGATCGTCCTCGCGCTCGATACGGGACGACTCCTCCTCATCGAGAGCAGACTTAACGAAGCCGCTGTCCAGACCGTAGTCCTCGATAAGCTCCTTCACCTCTACGGGAGTCGGATCAATAACCGATATCCAGCAGCCGGCAGACGGAGCCTCGCACTGAGTCAGCGAGCCGTTAATATAGCTGTAAAAGTTTATCATTGTCATTTCGGGTCAGCCTGCACCGTTGCAGACCTTCCCTGCTCCTTTCGCCGAAATTCACTTCGGCAAAGGGACGAGAGCATTATCGTCTGCCGAAGCGTGGAATATTTTTCAAATTCCCATAAGGGTCAGAACTCATAATGCACCTCCAAAAATTCATGATACAGTAATATTATAGCAAATATCGTTCTCAATTACAAGTACTTTTCAAAAAAAAAGCTGCCGGACTTTCGTCCGACAGCCTTGGATAATTGATATTATTCAATATCAGTCGTCATTTCTCTTTCTTGAACGGGCTGCAAAAGCACCGCCTGCTGCAAGTGCGAGTATCGCAAATGCTGCGCTGATTCCCTTTACGCCTGTCTGAGGAGAATTTGATGTAGCCTTTTTCTTTGTAGTAGTAGCTACCTTTGATGTAGTTGCTTTAGTAGTTGTTGCAGTGGTCGTTGTAGTCTCATCTGTAGTTGTAGTAGTCTCGGCTGTTGTAGTAGTGGTTCTTGACATTTCGTCACTGTCCATAGTGGTGAATGTCGTTGTTGTAGTTGTTGCAGTAGTTGTAGTTGTTCTTGAGAAGTTCATGTTTGCTGTATCGTTTGTTGTAGTAGTAGTTACAACTGCCTCGTCTATCATAACGATAGTCTGCTCGGAGGTTGCCTTGCCGTCAACAGAAACTACCTTGCCGTCGATGATCTCGAATATGATATCTGTTGCCACAACAAAGCCTGTAGGAGCAGCTACCTCGTGGAGAGTATAGTTACCGTCATCAAGCTTTATCTCTGTAGCAGATGTACCTGAGATCCATGAAGCAGCCGTGCCTGTCTTCTTAACGAACTTTGCACCATCGCCAAGCTCGATGTCGCCTTCCTCAAAGACTACTTCCCTGCCGCTCTTGTCCTTACCTGAGATACTAAGCTCAGCACCTGGAACTTCAGCTCCGTAGATATCCTGCTTGTCGATCTTAACCAGAGCAGTAACAGTAGTTGTTACTGTTGTGGTAGTTGCAGCAGTTGTTGTGGTGGTTGTGGTTGTTGTAGTTGTAGTTGTAGATGTAGTTGTTGAAGTAGTAGTCGTTGTTGTAGGAGTTGTTGTGGAGGTCGTAGTTGTGGTAGTTGTAGTCGTCGTAGTAGTTGTTGTTGTCGTGGTGGTGGTCGTTGTTGTAGTTGTTGTAGTAGTAACGATTATCTCGTCTACCATTTCAACTGTATCCGCAGACTTGCCGCCCTTGACTACCTTGCCGTCCTTGACCTCGAATGTAACAGTTGTTGCCTTCTCATAACCCTTAGGAGCTGCAAGCTCTTCGAGGGTATATGTTCCGTCTGCAACTGAAACGATAGTCTTTTCGTCGCCTGAGAGCCATACAAGAGCACTGCCGACGCTGTTGACAGCCTCGCCGCCCTTGCCTACTGTAAGCTGACCGTCCTTGAAGGTAATAGCCTTACCGTCTGTACCCTTACCTGTGAGAGTAAGCTTAGCGCCCTTGACTTCCTTGCCGTTCAGGTCATCGACCTTGTTGATGTTTACCTTAGCAAGTGTAGTTGTTGTGGTCGCTGTAGTTGTTACACTGGTAGTAGTTGTTGAAGTCGTTGTGGTCGTGCTTGTTGTCGTGGTAGTAGTTGTTGTAGTTGTGGTGGTAGTTGTAGTAGTAGTTACTATTCTCTTATCTACCATTTCAACTGTGTTGTCGGACTTGCCGCCGCTTACTACCTTGCCGTCCTTGACCACAAAGGTTATTCTTGTAGCAGTCTCGTATCCGTTAGGAGCTGCAAGCTCATCGAGCACATAAGTACCGTCTGTAACAGATATGATAGTCTTTTCATCGCCTGAGAGCCATACAAGAGCTCCGCCGACGCTGTTGATAGCCTCGCCGCCCTTGCCTACATTAAGCTGACCGTCCTTGAATTCGATAGGATTGCCTGCTGTATCTCTGCCGACGAGAGTGAGCTTAGCGTTCTTGACTACATTGCCGCCGAGGTCGTCCACCTTATTGATGTTGACCTTAGCAAGTGTAGTTGTAGTTGTCGAAGTTGTAGTAGGTGTAGTTGTTGTGGTTGTAGTAGTTGTGGTAGTTGTTGTTGTAGTAGTTGTTGTTGTAGTGCTTGTTGTAGTTGTAGTGCTTGTTGTAGTTGTAGTGCTTGTTGTAGTTGTAGTGCTTGTTGTAGTTGTAGTAGTGGTGGTTGTAGAAGTTGTAGTTGTAGTAGTTGTAGTTGTAGTGGTGGTTGTAGAAGTTGTTGTTGTGGTGGTTGCCTGAGCGTCGCATACCTCGATAGCATTTCCTGCCTTGTCTACAAAGTAGTAGCCGTCAGTCGATGTCTTGTCGTGGTCTGCCTTGATATCCTTGCCCTTAGCGTCAACTATCTTGCTGTTCTTGATAGTGAACTGGAGCTCGGAAGTGATTACATCATAAACCTTGCCGCCGCTTGTGAACTGTTCGCCTGTTTCCTTCAGCTTGTAGTTACCGTCCTTGAGTGCCTGAACTATCTTTGCAGTATCGCCTGATACCCATTGGATACCGATAACGTTCTTGCTGCTGTCGTAAACCTGAACGAAGTCCTTATCGCCGCTGTTAGCTGCAACAATTGAAGTCCAGTCAACGTCGGGATTGGTTATTTCGAGTGTAGCTCCCTTTATCTCGTTTTCGCCTGTGATATCCTTCTTGCTGATAGTTACGTAGTTAGCGTCCTCGATAATGAGAGTATCGCCGCCCTCAGCAAATGAGGTCTTGCCGTTTGTTACAGCGTCAACGCTTGTAACAACGCCGTTCTCAACAGTGAATGTGAACTTGGAAACTACTGAATAGCCGTTAGGAGCAGCTGTCTCTTCGAGAGAGTACTTGCCGTCCTTAAGACCTGTGAACTTTGTGCTGTTGCCTGTGAATGTTGTGGACTTGTCATCCTTTGTAAGCTTCTTGTCGCCTACTGTTACTCCCTCGAGAGTCTTGCCCTCGTCCTCAGCTGTGAGCACGAATGTTGCCTTGCCTGCGGACTC
>NZ_FPIP01000006.1:0-28096 GCF_900119075.1 Ruminococcus flavefaciens | reverse complement strand
TTGCCCTTGTCGTCAACGTAAGCGTTGCCGTCTGTTACTGTGCTTACATTCTTTACAACACCGTTCTCGATGTCGAATGTGAACTTTGTAACTGTTGTATAGCCGTCGGGAGCAACTGTCTCTTCGAGACTGTACTTGCCGTCCTTAAGACCTGTGAACTTTGTGCTATTGCCTGTGAATGTTGTGGACTTGTCGTCCGCTGTCAGTGTCTTGTCGCCTACTGTTACTCCCTCGAGAGTCTTGCCCTCGTCCTCAGCTGTGAGCACGAATGTTGCCTTGCCAGCGGACTCAGGAATTTCCTCAGCGCCGAGAGCCTTCTTGTCGATGGTAATCTTTGAAACGTCGTCTGCAACAGTGATAGCCTTTCCGTCCTCGGACTTTGTGACATTGCCTGTTGTAACTGCTGTTACATCTGTAACAACGCCGTTCTTTACAGTGAAATCAAATGTTGATACTACTGTATAGCCGTCAGGAGCAACTGTCTCTGTAAGAGTATACTTGCCGTCTTTCAGGTGCTCGAGAGTTGAGATATTGCCCACTATCTTAGCAGACTTGTCTGTGCTCTTGAGAGCGTCGCCGCCGTTTATCTTCACACCCTCAAGTGTGCTGTCCTTGGCAGTGAGCTGATACTCGACCTTGCCTGCTGTCTCGGGGATAGGTGCTCCGCCGAGGTCAGTCTTGTTGAGCTTGATGATAGGAGCGTCCTTTACTGTTACAGTAGTTCCGTCCTTTGAAAGCTCGGTAACGCCGTCTGTTACAGCGCTTACCTCTGTTACCAGACCGTTCTTTACTGTGAATGTGAATTCGGATACTACAGAGTAGCCTGCGGGAGCTGTGTCCTCCTTGAGTGAGTACTTACCGTCCTTGAGGTACTCTATCTTAGTTGTGTTGCCTGTGAATGCTGCTGACTTAACAGAGCTGAGAGCCTCGCCGCCGTTTATCTTGACGCCTGCGAGAGAACCGTCTGTATCCTTTGCTGTAAGAGTGAACTCTGCTGCGCCGTCTGTTATCTCCTTGCCGCCCAAGTCAGTCTTGCTGATGTTCAGTATCGGAGCGTCCTCAACGACCAGCTTGCCGTTCTCGTCAACGTAAGCCCTGCCTGTTGTCACAGATGATACATCTGTTACCTTGCCAGCCTTTACAGTAAATGTAAAGTCGCTTACTACTGAATAGCCTGTAGGAGCAGTATCCTCACGGAGAGTATATGTACCGTCCTTCAGTCCCATGAATGTAGCAACGTTGCCGTCGAACTCGGAAGTCTTAACTCCCTCGCCCAGTACGTCGCCGTCGTTGATGCTTACGCCGCTGAGGTCTGAGCCCTCGCCTGCAATAAGTGTGAACTTAGCCTTGCCTGCCGACTCAGGGATAGGTGTTCCGCCGAGAGCCTGCTTGTCAAGCACGATAGTGTTCTTCTTTACGTTAAGGAGGCTTACCTTATTAGTAGTGTCGCCCTTTATAACGCCGTCCTCGATCGTGAATGTCTTTGAGGCAGCCTTTTCGTATACCTTAGGAGCATTTACCTCTTCGAGAACATACTCACCGTCCATAAGTCCCTTGAAGGTCTTGGAAGGAGTTGTCTTTGTGTTCCACTCAGCAGACTTGCCCTCTGCAAGAGTGTCAGCGTCCTTGATAACTGTTGCAGGCTTGTCTGAAGCCTTCTTGAATGTGAGCTTCATATCAGCGCCCTCGGTTGTGCCCGAAGGAGTTGTATTGCCGTCTGCGTCGAAGTACTTATCGACTGTTATCTCGGAAACATTGTCGGTGATGATGAGCGTACCGTCATCAGCCACCTTTATTGCGCCTGTGGTCTCGGACTTGACGCTTGACTTGTCAACTGCGCCGTCCTTGACTGTGAATGTGAATTCTGAATCCACCTTTGTGTAGCCGTTAGGTGAAGCTGTCTCCTTGAGCACGTACTCGCCGTCCTCAAGACCTGTTATTTCAGCCGCACCGCCCTTGAACTTGTATTCGCTGAGCTTCTCAGCCTTGAATGCAGTTACCTTAGGAGCAGCTGCCTCGTCGGCGTCAGCCACGATATTGAATACTCGTCCGTCCTCGAGCTCCAGCTTGTATGCGCCGCCGCGGATTCCGGCGACAGTGAGCTTTGTGCCCGAAGCCTTGCCTGTTGTAGTGAACACGTTCTGCTCGTCGGAAACTGCATTTCCGTCAACAGTAACGTTTCTGAATGTAGGACCGCTGAGTGTATAGCCCATACCGTCCTTAACATCGTTTACTGTAAGGTTCTTGCCGTTGATCTCGAGAGGCATTGTCATTGAAGTCATTGCCTTGACATCGTCTGCGGAGTAATCTGTTATCACCTGAACCAGCTTGTCGCCGTCGTTCTTTACAAGTGTGAACTCAGCTCCCTCGACGATCTCGCCGCCGACGTCAGCCTTGCTTATCTTTACGGAAGAATCAATCTTCTTGTTTGTGATAGTGAGACTCTTCTTGTCAGCCTCAAGCTTGCCGTCCTTGCGTGAGATAGTGAACTTGACTTTCTCACCTGAAAGAGCGTAGCCTGCGGGAGCGCTTACCTCTTCAACAGTGTAGTCGCCCTCGGGGAGACCTGTGAAGATTATCTCAGATCCTGTGGATACCCATTCAAAGGAAGTTCTGTTTCCTTCCTTGGTAATGTAGTTTTCAAGATCCTCGCCCTCGTCCCAGCCGCGTCCGTCAGCAGTGTAGTACTTCGGGCTGCGAGCCTTGACGCTGGTCATATTGACTGCGCTGCCGCTTTCTGTGGTGCCTTCCAGTCTGAGACGTGCGCCGATAAGAGGATCGCCGTTCTCGTCAACCTTGTTTACAGCAAATGTGAAGAGCTCGTTGACAACATCTATCTCAGCGCTCTTTTCGTCAGAAGATACCGTGGTGACATCCTTGTTTCCTTTGATAACTGTGACCGTTCCGCTGTCGAATCTGAACTCTATATCGTCTATCGACTGATATCCTCTCGGAGCTGTCTCTGAGAGCACATAAATGCCGTTGGGGAGATTTGTGAACTCGATATCCGTAGGTATCGTAGTCCATGTTATTGAATCAGCAGAATATATCGGAGTTCCCTCTGTGCCGCTGCTGTCGAGGTTTGATGTAACGCCCTCATTGAGCTTTGCGCCTGCGGTCTCCTTGGCAGTAAGAGTGAACTTAGCGCCCTCCTGCTTCTTCTTTGAGCTTTCAGTCTTGATAGAGCTGTCAGTCTCAGAGGTTATCTTGATAGTATCGTTATACTTTACGAATTTCAGCTTTGCAGGAACAGACTCGACGGTGAGAGTATTTATAACGCCGATCTCTCTGTTGCCTCCGCCGACGCCGTTTCCTGTATAGGATACCTCGTACTTGTCGGGAACCTGAGTTTCCACAGCATAGTAGAAATATGTATTGCCCTTGCCGTCGTCCTTCGGAAGTGCTGTCCACTTAGCTGTCCAATCATCTGAGCTGTCGAGAGTCTTTGCGTCCAGCTTTTCAGCTGAAGGATCAGCGCTTACATTTGTGAGACCTGCCTTGTCAGCGCGGTAAAGAGTTACCTCGACCTTATCGCTGCTGTGCTTTTCATCTCCGTCGCTCCATGTTTTCTTTGCAGAAACGTCGATAGTTTCCTTTTCCGACACAGGGTTCATGAAAGGAGACATATGAGTCTCATTGTGGAGGCGGATATTCTGTGCGATGATAGTACCGCTCATGTTGTTCGGAACTACCTCACAGTCAGGTGCGAGCACACAGCCCCACGGCTCAGCGGTACCGCCGCTTCCTATCTCGCCCTCGTTCCATGAAGAACCCTCATTGTAAATTATCTGAGTGCCTTCCTCAGCAGCGTTATAGAAGTTATAGATGATATTCGTACCGTTGAGAGCGCTGTCCTTTTCCTTGATGACAACGTGCTCAGCAGGCTCGGCAATAGTCCAGTAGGTCCATTCGGGAGTCCAGCTGAGCTTTGACTTGCCCTGAAGGTCGATATTTACCACGAGAGCCTGTTCACCCTTGAAGGTGCCGTCCTCAAAGTTGATGCCTGCAACCTTCAGTCCTCTGTAGTTATCAAGCTGATCTGCGGTGAGATTGAGCACATTGGTGCCCTCGGGATTGAGCATAAGGGTACCGACCTGAGGCGGCTGATTGTTGCCGGGATCGTACTCGTTATAGTTGGGGTTATCCTCCCATGTTATCTTTGCATAGCTCTCGCCCATTGAAGCATACGACTTTGATCTTGTCTGGTAGTTAGCCTTTTCCTTTTCAAAGTCGATGAGCTTGCTGCCTGCGTGAGCCATATAGCTCTCTGCTTTTCCGGGACCGCCCGTATACAGCTCTATGGTATAATCGGCAGAAGGAGTTTTCAGCTTTACAGCCGAGCTCGTATCCTGAGGATACTGAAGATTCCCCTCGGGATAGCCTATAGAGAGCGTACAGTCCGCAGGGAACATAAAGTCGCTCATATTTCCCAGCGAGAAGCCCTTTACCCCGTCGTTCTTAGCAGCGGTATCGTAAACGCCGCCCTCCTTGAACTTGAAAGAGTCTCTGACGACGTTGAGAAGCCGTCCTGTGCCTTCTGTGTTGAGCTGTCCGTGATTTGCGCCCACAAGATAATTCGGCGCTGCG
Organism: Ruminococcus flavefaciens; assembly: GCF_900119075.1. Classification (GTDB taxonomy): domain Bacteria; phylum Bacillota; class Clostridia; order Oscillospirales; family Ruminococcaceae; genus Ruminococcus; species Ruminococcus flavefaciens_Q. Next base: position 23,509 of record NZ_FPIP01000006.1, on the reverse strand, counting down.
ATATTACCGTTGATGTGAGCACTGTCATTCATTGTTTCGATAGTATCGAAAGCAAACAAATGGAAGTCGCCTGCTATTCCAAGCGGATTTCCTCTGTACCACATAGACTCCTCATATGGCGTGTTGACAATCGGAAGCCCGTCAGCAGCGGTATCATCTGCATATGCAGAGAGCCCGAGGTCTGACGGCACCGTGTACATCACAGCCAGAAGTCCTGAGGTAACGCCGCTTATCAGGCGCTTCCCCAATGATTTTTTCATGGTCATTCCGTCCTTTCTGTTTCTAAATGATTCCACAATTCCCCGTAATAACTTCCTGCCGCTTGTACGCTTCAGGATATAGTTACAGACTTTTGCACATTAATTATATCATAACTGTATACAAATTGCAATATTTTAACATTAACTAATTATTAGAAATTTTTTCGCCACTTTTGTGCAGTTTGTTGTCGAAAGGTCAGATTTTTCCGTGTTTGACAGCAGGTTCAACAAAGTTTCCTTTCATGTAGTCAACGCATCATCAAAAGCGGGGTGACTCGCATAAAATGGGCAGTTCCACTGATATAAAGGCAATTTTATACAGTCTGTATTACTTTTGTGTGATTTGTTTATACAAGCAGTCGAATTTTATGCAATCCGCACTAATTATGAACTGCGTGTTAATTTCTTTCTGGAGAATCGGGCTATTTACAAATTTTATAAAAGGTGATATGATATTTATATTGTATTATATCCTCGCATGAGGAGTAGTAACAAGGAGGAAAATTTAATATGGAAAAGAAAATCAATGTTCGGTCACTGGTGCTTCTGGGACTGCTGACAGCTATCGTAGCATTGTTCTCACTTACACCTATCGGCTCTATCCCAATCGGACCGCTGTCGATCACCCTGAACATCATCCCCATCGCAATAGCTGCCATCGCACTCGGACCAACAGGCGGACTTATCATGGGACTCGTGTTCGGAATCTTCAGCTTCCTTCAGTGCTTCGGTATCGGAGTTCTCAGCGGAATGGGAGCTGCTACACTGGAAATAAGCCCGACACTCACTTTCATTCAGCGCGTTGTGCCCAGAGCACTTGACGGACTGCTGGTAGGACTTATCTTCTCAGTTCTTTCAAAGGTAAAATCAAAGAAGGCTCTGTCCGTTATCTCAGGTATAGTTTCGGGCATCGTCCTCATCGGACTCTTCCTGTCCGTAATGCTTCTTATCTGCTACGATAAGGACGGCAAGTACAAGATGTCCGAGGGTATGTATAACTTCATCACATCAGGTCTCCCCATTGCGCTCACACTTATCGGCGTGTTCGCAGCAGGATTCGCTGCAATGTTCTGGTTCGTCAACAAGAAGGACCTCTCAAAGGTACAGCAGTCATGCGGAATCGCAGGCTTCTCGGCAGCTATCCTCAACACTATCTTCTTTATGGGAGCTCTTGTGATACTCTTTAATCACACAGCTACAGGTCTTGACAACAAGTACACTATCACTATCGGAAACGGCGTTATCTCACAGGTAAAGGACAGCGCCGGCAACGATGTCGAGTTCGCAAAAGACGGTCTCCATGTACAGTTCGGCAAAGACCTCGTCCTCACAGTAGGCGATACAAAGGATACTCTCCCCACAACGGCAAATATTGCCGAGAGATTCGAGCTCAGCTCGGACAAGCTCAAGGGAGCAGTCCTCAACGGCAAGACAATAAACGGCAAGACTGCCAAATTCACAGAGTCGGGCGCTTCCCTCAGAGGACTCAGCGACGGCGATTATACACTTAAGGTATACAAAAAATTCAATTACATCGACAGACTCAGAGGAGGCAAGAGCATACTGCTCTTCATCATCACCGCTGTCGGCATCAACGCATTGTTTGAAATGGTCATCTCAACAGTATTCTCAACACTTATCGGCACCGCTCTCTTCAAGGCAAAGCTGATAAAGACTCCCGAAAATCTCAAGGACTAAACGCAAAAAGCCTTTCCATACATGGAAGGGCTTTTTTATGCGCTGACCGCGCCGCGGTAAAATGTCACAAAGCGACCATATTTCGCAACATTTTACCATTATGAACTCCGTTAAAAGGCATGCCTAAAAAAATTACTGACAGTATAATTGGACTATTTTATAAAAAATTATTGGTAGGGCAAACTATTTTTATATCTTTTCCCAAACATTTCCAAAAGGGCTTTTTTCCTATTGACAGCGTGCAAAATAGGTGATAAGATGTATGTATAATTAAAAGGAGCATTATAGATGTACAACAGAGCATTCCTGTTCAACGGCATCGGTTCAAAACCCGAAAAGCTTCTCGTAAAGCTGCCGCCCGAACTCATGGATAAATACGAGTATTACTTAGAAACTGCATTCGGCAGGCTCGGTCTCAACATGGACTTGGAGAAGAACAAAGCTTACGACGGAAGAGTAGCTGAGTGGATAATCTCACTCATCTGCGACAGAGTCGTTTTCGAGCACTACATAGACAAGGGCATAATCCCCGACATAGGTGTAGGCTACAGCTCAGGCATAGTCAGCATAAGCGGCTGTTTCGGCTCTGTGACACACGAATTTGCACACGATATCATCATGATGAACCGCGCTACGATGCGCTGTCTTGAGAAAAACAATGAAAAGCTCGATATGGGTATCGTCATAGGCTTCTCATACAGCGATATCGAAGAAATGTTCAAGGACAAATTCTCACCCGATGAAATAGTCATCGGAAGCGGCAACTCAAGATTCCACGTCATGGTGAGCGGACGCGCCGACGCAGTGGAAAGGGCGCTTCTTTTATGTCAGAACGAAGGCGCTATCAAGGCTTTCAGCTTCGGTACAGGTGTCGCATATCACCACCCCGTTATGAAGAAATATTCACAGGAGTACGTGGACTTCTGCGGCTCAATAGAATACAACGCTCCCGTTTATCCTATCCTCTCTATCTTCACCAGAGAGATAATGACAGAGGGACGTCAGGTAATGAGAGAAAACCAGCTCAACGTCTATACGCCTATACGCTGGGACCTCGCTATCAAAAAGCTTGAAGAGCTGGGCGTCACCGAGTTCTTCGACGTAAGCGCAAACGGCGCCGTGAGCAAGTTCTCGCGCGTTAGCAGAAAATGTAAAATTTACACCCTTGAGGATATGTAAATTTTCATATATAAGCAACCCGATAAAAGGGAATATAAGACAAGAACATTATTTATGGAGGAATCAGTTATGAGAGAGATCACAGAAGAAATCAGACAGGAAATCAAGGACATGATCTTTGATTATTACGCAGAAGAATGTGAAGTTGAGAAGGACGAGATCACTATGGATACAAACCCACAGGAAGACCTCGGAAGCGACTCACTTATGTTCGTTGAGCTCATCGAGATGACTGCTGACAAGTACGACCTCGACATCAAGCTCCAGAGCATCGGCAAGTATATGCTCAAGTCCCCTATGGACACAATGAGCGACGTTGTTGATATGTTCTGCAAGATCTATCAGTACGGCAACGACATCGTTAACCAGTAAGGGACAGCGATGTTACAGTCTGTTTTATCAGAGCTTCACGCCGAGGACGATATCGCCGTTCTCACTATCGACAACGGTCCGAAAAATCTCCTTTCCGAGCCCGAGTTCATCGACCGCAAGGAGCTTCTCGGCTGGCTTGACAAAAATCCGCAGATAAAGGCTCTCATCATCACAGGCAAGGGCAGACATTTCTCCCACGGCGCCGACGTTTCACGCTTCGGCACCACAGACAGTGATGAGCTTTCTGCAAAGCTTGAAAACGCAAGGGAGCTTCTCCGCACTATTGAGAAGCTGCCTATCATAACCGCAGCCGCTATCAACGGCGGCTGCTTCGGCGGCGGACTTGAAATTGCTCTGAGCTGTCAGTTCAGAGTGGCTTCACCCTCCGCTTTTCTGGGACTTCCCGAGATAATGCACGGCGTAGTTCCGGGTATGGGCGGCATGGAACGCCTTTACAGACTCCTCGGCAAGGAAAAGGCTCTCCGCATGATACTCTGCGGCGAGATGATAGGCGCCAAGGACGCCCTTGAGCTCGGTCTCGTTACCAAGCTCAGCGAAAACAAGAATTCCTTCGATGAGACAGTTTCCTTCGTTAAGGAGCTTCTCAACGGCAAGAACCTCACACAGATAAATGCTATCATCGAGACCTTCAACCTTGCAGCAGAAGGTGCAGAGGATCCTTCCAAGGGCAAGTTTGAGGCTGTTCTGGCGGAGGCGTTCAAAAAATGAGAAGAAGCTCTTACAAATTGACAGTAAGGGGCTATGAGCTGGATTCCTTCGGACACGTCAACAACTCAGTATACCTACAGTACGCAGAGACCGCTCTGTGGAACTTCTTCAAGGTACACGGGCTGCTGGCAACTATGGTGGACGAAGGACTCTTTCCTGTTATAATGGAAAGCACCCAGCGCTATATACATGAGCTCAGAATGCTGGACGAGGTCAGGATAGACACTGAGGTCACCTGCTCGGGCGGCATAGTGAGCTATAAGCATAACATCATAAACAAGAATACAGGTCTTGTTTCATGCAGAGTGACAGGCAAGCTCGCCTACGTGGATAAGCACCGCATGATATGCGACATTCCCGAAAAGGTAAGAGAGTGTCTGGAGGGGGACGAAAATGACGATAAATAAAAACGAGATAACCGCCAAGGTCTCTCAGATAAGCTCGCTGTATCAGCTTCTTGACTCTAAGGAGCAGCTCGGCGAGCCTTGCTTACTGCTTATATATACCGACAGCAGTACGGTACTCGGCGCGGACGACAGCGAAAAATCCGCTGTAAAAGCCTTTCTTTCCGACGCACAGTTCATGTCGGCGATAGTTTCCGAGGGCGAGCCCTCAGAGGAGCTCAGAGCCGCTGCTGATATGTGCATAAAGGCAGAAGAAGCTGACGAGTTCGTTGAGAAGATCTTCAAGGACAAGACAAAAAAGCAGATACAGGAGATAAACACCTGCTTCATTGCAGCACGAAAGGCTCCTGCCGAAAAGGTGCTCGAGCTCGAGTCGAGAGCCTTCTACCGCCTCATGGCTGACAAGAACGGAGGTGGCGCAAATGAGTGAGAACGGAATGATACTTGAAGAACAGGACGGTATCCTTGTTCTTTCAATGAATATGGCAGGCAACAACCTTATGACCGCTGACTTCCTCAATGAGTACGAAGCTGTAATGGCTCAGGTAGAGGAAAAGGCTGCCAACAATACTTACAAGGGACTTATCATCAAGGGCGCAGGCAGACATTTCAGCGTAGGCGCTGACGTTGATGCCCTTTCAGAACGCTCCGCAAACGAATCCTACGACGATTCCACAGGAGAGCTCCCCGCAGGCCACATCAAGCAGAAGCACTTCTTCACCTTCCTCAGAGAGCTCCCGTTCCCTGTTGTAAGCGTAGTAACAGGCTTCTGTATCGGTTCGGGCAGCGAGATAGCTGTAAACAGCCACTACAGAATAATCGAGAAGAACGCAAGAGTAGGTCAGCCCGAATCCACATTCGGCATACTCCCTGCACTGGGTGGAGTTGCAAGAACTATCGAGATATGCGGCATAAAGAACGCTTATCAGCTTGTCATGTCAGGCGAGCTCATTCCTGCCGAAGATGCATTCGCACTTGGCTGGGCTGATATCTTCGCTGACAAGAAGCAGGGCGTTCCCGAGGCTGTATCACTTATAAACTACATCTCAGAGAGCACAGACAAATTCGTGCCTTCAAACTATAAGGAGTACATCAGCTCCTACTTAAAGAACAGGGAGGCATGAATATGAAAATAGGAATAGTCGGCTACGGCAAAATGGGAAAGGACATCTTCTCCCTTTTCTTCGACAAGCTCCCCGACGCACAGTTCGTTGTCATCGACCTCTTCGGAGCTGAGGAGAACACCGCAGCACTGCTCAAAACTCTCGGCAAGAGTCTGAAGCGCAAGAAGCTCACCGAGGAACAGTACGAATTCAAAAAGGATTCATTCCTTTTCACCGACGACACCTCCGCTTTAAGCGGCTGCGACGTCGTTATAGAAGCAGTATTCGAGAACATGAACGCAAAGAAAGAGCTCTTTGCAAAGGCAGCACAGGCTGTCTCAGACGACTGCCTGCTCCTTACCAATACATCTTCACTGGATATCGCGTCGGTATTCGCAGATATCCCCCACAAGGAGCGCTGCTTCGGTCTGCACTTCTTCTACCCCGTAAAGCTCACAGGCTTCGTGGAGCTTAATATCCTCCCCGAGACTTCACAGAGCAACGCGGAAAAGGCTGCACAGCTGGTAAAGAGCGCAGGCAAAAAGCCCATCGTATTCTCGGGCGAATACCACATCTATCTTAACCAGATACTTGCCTGCATGGTATCCCATGCGATCTATCTCCGCGAGAGCTTCGGCGTTACCGCGCCCGAGCTCAACAAGTCTCTTGAGGAGCTCTTCCCTGTTGCGCCTCCCTTTGAGGTGCTTGACAGCATAGGTCTCGGACTTATGGCAGGAAGCCCCGATAACTTCCGTATCGAAAGAAACAAGGGACTCCTCGGCTACGGCTGCGAGAAGATGAACGGCTGGCTCAGCGAGGGCTGCCCCAAGGAAACAATGACATTCCTTGATTTCATGGCAGAGCACGAGAGCCCAAGCGGCAAGGACTGCGGCGAGGCTGCTCTTTATATGGCAGCACTCATTCTCAACGAGACAGTAAACGCCGTCAGCGAATACAGCGGCGACAAGGCTGTACTTCTTGAAGCTGTACAGGATACCCTCGGACTTGCCGAGACTCCTGCGGCTTACTACGATAAATTCGGCGCTGAAAAGCTCTTCGCAGCACTTGACGAACTCAGCGCAAAGACGGGCTTCGGCTCATACGTCCGCAAGGATAAGGACATCTGGGACAAAACATTCGCATAAATCCATAACTAATGATATGAGGTTGAATAAATGAAAAAAGTTGTTATCACAGGCATTGGTGCCGTTACATCAATAGGCTATACCGCTGAGGACTACTGGAACGGACTCATCGAAGGCAAGTGCGGTATGAGAACTATCACACGTATCCCTCTCGACAACCACGACACTACCGTTGCCGCAGAGGTTGACGACGCATTTGAGGCTGAGGCTTCAAAATACTGGAAAAAGCGTCAGCTCAACGCTACTACTACCGTAACAAGAATGGGACTTGCTTCCGCAGGCGAAGCTATCGAAGACTGCGGAGTGGACATAACCACCTACAACGGCAAGAGAGTCGGCGTTATCTACGGCGTTATAGATAATTCATATGAGGATTACGAGCTTGACAAGCCCCTCAACATCACACTGAAGAAGATGCCTAACGAGCTCCCTGCTCTGGTATCCATCAAGTACGGCTTCACAGGTCCTTCCTTCAACGTGAGCACAGCCTGCGCTTCTTCTGCGTATGCTATCACACTTGGCAAGCAGTTCATCGAGTCGGGACTCTGTGACATGGTCATCGCAGGCGGTATCTCCAACACAGTTACCCACCTTGTTATCAGCGGCTTCAATCAGCTCCTTGCAATGTCGGTAAATCCCGATCCCGCAACAGCTGCACGCCCCTTCACAAAGAACCGCGACGGCTTCATCATGGGCGAGGGCGGCGGTACAGTCGTTCTTGAATCCGAGGAGAGTGCAAAGGCAAGAGGCGCAAAGATATACTGCGAGCTTGCAGGCGCTGCAATGTGCGGCGAGGCATTCAACCTTACAGCTCCAAAGACAGACGGCGTAGGCATGGCTGAGTCCATGAGACTTGCTCTTGACAACGCAGGACTTTCCCCTGATTCCGTTGACTACATCAACGCACACGGCACATCAACAGGTCTCAACGACCTCTACGAGACAAAGGCAGTCAAGGAAGTATTCGGCAAGAGAGCATACGATATCCCCGTATCCTCTGTAAAGGCTTCTATCGGCCACACTCTCGGCGCAGGCGGAGCTCTCGAAGCTATCGCTTGTATCAAGGCTATCGAGACAGGCATCGTACCTCCTACTTTACACTATGACGAGGCTGATCCCGAGCTCGACCTCAACTACGTTCCCAACAAGCCGCAGGAGCACAAGGTAGACGTTGCTATCTCCAACTCATTCGGCTTCGGCGGACACAATGCAACTCTCGTACTGAAAAGATATGAAAAGTAAGAACGTTTTCGCGTTCTATGATATATAACGATATTTCGGGACGTCGAGACGCCGTCCCCTACAGGATAAAAAAGCTCTTGTAGGGGCTGGCGTCCCCGACAGCCCGTCGGATCGTTTTTTGAAAGGATAAATAATTATGCCTATAGCACAGATGAAGACAAACTTCAGGTTCAGCGCTCCTGCTGCAAAGACTGCCTTTCTCGACGAAGCAGCAACAGAGCTGGCAGACATTCTCAAAAAGCCCCTGCCTGCAATAATGGTAATGCTTGACGACTGCTCGATGTACATGAACAAGTCCGAGGACACAGTGTTCTTTGCCGAGTTCAGATACATTCTCCCACAGGAGTACGCAGACAACAAGGCAGCATTCTTAAAGGAGCTTGCAGACAGAATGCTGAGCCTTATACAGAAGCACACTCAGGTCGATCCTTACCGCATATATATGCAGTTCACGGAAATGACGCGAGAGGGCGCTTGGAAGTACACAGGCTGAGACATAAATAGGATAGGAAAGGATATAGATAAATATGAAATGGGCAATCAGAGACCTGCTTAACCCCGTAGCAACACGTTCACTCCTTTACGGAGCAGACCCATTCGATCTGGAATCGATACTCAAGAAGATAGACAATATAAAGGTAAAGAGCGGCAAGCAGATACAGAATGTATGGCTTGACGAATGGCACGCAAAGATAGACCGCTATACAGAGCTCCGCGACAAGGCTGAGGAAGCAGGAAACAAGATCTCAGCAAGAGAATATGCAAAGATGATCGCACAGTGCCACTATGCCTGCTTTATGGTAAACATCGAGGACGTTGAGCACAAGACCGAGATATACAACGGTCTCGTTGAGAGCTACAAGCACTATGCAAAGCTCTGCAAGAACAAGATAGAATACGTTGAGATAGACACAAAGGCAGGCAAGATACCTGCATATATCCACTACCCCGATTCGGGCAGAAAGACAGACTACCCTGTAGTTATCACATACTCGGGTATCGGAAGCTGCAAGGAGGAGCTTGAAATGCTGGCTGCTCCCCTCAACGAAAGAGGCATCGCAGTTATCACTCCCGATATGCCGGGTGCAGGCGCTGCAATCATCTACAACAACATCAAGTGCGGCGGCAAGCAGATAGAAGCTGCTTTCGACGGCATCTACAAGTTCGTTAAGAACCACAAGAAGCTCAACGAGAAGAACATGGCTAACTTCGGTCTCTGCATGGGCGGCGGCTACGCATTCCGCGCAACTGTAAAGAACCCGAAGATAAAGGCTTGCGTAAGCCTCTTCCCACTTCTCATGAACTTCGCAGATCAGGGCAGTATCCCTGTATGGATGAAGCGCGGCAAGTGGAGCTCCTACCAGTACAGCGACGATTACCTCGAGGGTATGAGAACTCTTGAGGAGGGCACACACAAGTCCGACTTCCTTATGGTATACAGCAGCGACGACAACTGGATGACTCCCGAGGCTTCACAGAAGCTCCTCGACAAGGCAAAGGGCTACAAGGAGAGCATCCACATCGAGGATAAGCCTGCATACGTTTCCGAGGAAACTATCATGCACGCAATGCCCGTTGGCGAGCAGTACCACTGGGTAAAGCACATCGCAGCAGACTTCATCGCTGCAAGACTTATGGGGGGTAAGAAATAATGTCCGAAAAGTTCTTTGATTACTATGGCAAGTACGCTCAGGAAAATCCCGACAAGGTGCTCCTGAGAATAGACGAGAACGAGCTCACATACGGTGAGTTCATGGAAAAGACCGCAGTTCTCGGCTCTGCAATGAAAAAGACAGGCATTGCCGCAAACGACAAGGTAGGCATCTGTATGCCAAACAGCATTGAGTGGTACCTTGTATACTGGTCAGCAGTAAGAATAGGCGCACAGCCTGTTCCTATGGATCCACAGAGCGGCTCATTTGAGCTCTCAAAGCTTATCCCTGCTACAACATCAAAGATAATGTTCATAACAGAGAAGTACAGAAACAACAACATCATCGCTGCTGTAAGCGAGCTTGTACCTTCAAAGATAGCTCTCGGCAAGGTAATATGCTTCGCTGATGACAGCGTTATCCCACAGGACAGCTGCTACATCTCCGCTGATAAGTTCATGGCTGAGTACGGCAGCAAGGAGTGCGAGATATACGAGCCGTCTTATCTCCACACAATGTCCCTCGCCTGCACATCAGGCAGCACAGGCACACCTAAGATACTCTCTGTTCCTTCGGGCGGATTCCTCTCCACACAGAAGGACATGGGCGACTACCTCGAATTCAAGGCTGACGACGTAATGATGCTTGGCATGACTCTCTATCATCAGGGCGGCTTCGGCATGGGACAGCAGATGGTGCTCAAGGGCGGTACAGTTATGTATCAGCCACAGTTCAACCCTGTTACATTCCTTGAAACTGTTCAGAAGTACAAGATAAACGTTATCCAGCTCACTTCCACACTTGCAAAGGTGCTTCTTTCAACTCCCGACTTTGACAAGTACGACCTTTCAAGCGTCCGTATCTGCTATTTCGCAGGCGAAGTTCTCCCCAAGGAGATAGCTGACATCTTCGTTGAGAAACTCCATATCCGTGTTATCAACGTTATCGGTTCTTCCGAGACCTGCACAATGGTAGTATGGGATTCAGCTATAGATCAGGGCACAGATCCAAGTGATTTCAAGAAGCTCAGCTTCACAGATATCCGCGTTATCGACGAGAAGCACAATGACGTTCCCGAGGGCGAAGTGGGCGAGCTCTGCGTATACACAGACGGCGTAATCACAGATTACTTCGGCAACCCCGAGCTCTCAGCAGAGAAGATACTCACAGACGATCAGGGACGCCGCTGGTTCTGCACAGGCGACCTTGTAAATAAGCTCCCGGGCGGTATCGTTCGTTTCGCAGGCAGAAGCAAGCGTATCATCAAGCGCGGCGGAAACCTCGTTCACGCTGAGGAAGTTGAGGCTTGCCTCCTTACTCACCCACAGATCGCAGCAGCTGCTGTAACAGACGAGCCCCATCCCGTTATCGGTCAGCAGATCGTTGCTTATATCCAGCCAAAGGGCGACGCAAGAATAACAAGAGGCGATATCGCAAAGTACTTTGACGGAAAGCTCTCCGCCTACAAGGTGCCCGATAAGGTAGTTCCCGTTGAGGAGATACCAAAGGATATCGGCAAGATACAGTTCAAATATCTGAGAAAAAAGGAGTATAAATAATGAATAACCTTAATTTTGATGAATTCAAGCAGGCAATTTCCGATTATGTAGGCGTTGACGCTTCCGAGATAACAAGAGATACAGACGTTTACGACGACCTCTTCCTCGATTCACTCGGACTTTTCGGTCTCGGCTCTGAGATAACAGAGACATTCAAGCTCAACATTCCCCTTTCACTGGTAGCTTCTATCAGCAAGGTAGGCGAGATATTCGACCTCCTCAACGAAAAGGGCACACCAATCGAGTAATATGGTATTATTTTTCTTCCCACACGCAGGCGGCTCTGCAAAGAGCTACAGCTCCTTCAAGCGCTTTCTGCCAAAGGAGCTGACTGTAGTGCCTATGGAGCTCTCAGGACGCTTTACGCGCTCCTCTGAGCCTCTCCTCGATAATGTACAGGACTGCGTTGCCGACCTCATAGAGAAGCATTCTGAGCTTCTCAGCGGTGACTATGCGCTTTTCGGACACAGCATGGGAACCGTTCTCGTTACCGAGTTCGTAAAGCAGACAAAGGCAAAGGGACTCCCCCAGCCCTGTCACATATTCCTATCGGGCAAGAATCCTCCCGACGAGGACGTACACTGCTTCGAGAACGTTGAGAACGCTTCCGATGACGAGATAGTATCATTCTTTACGAAGAACTCACTTTCGTCAAACGCCCCCGTTCCCGACGAGGAGCTCATGCGTGCGCTGAACCGTGTGCTCTGCACCGATGTTCGTATGGCAGAGCGCTATAAAACCACCCCTGATGAGGTAAAGTTCGGCTGTGATATCACAGTGATATACGGCAAGGACGATCCCCTTATGCAGAGCGTAGACATGAACAGCTGGAGCCGTTTTACAGACGGCAGATGCGAAGTTTTTCCCTTTGAGGGCGACCATTTCTACTTCCAGCAGCACAAGGAAGAGGTCTGCAAAATAATCACAGAGCGATTGGGGCTTAGTGATTAGTTATTAGTGATTAGTAAGGGCGGCGGAAAGCCGCCCTTTTCGCGTATATGATGTTTTATGCGGACGACGGATTTGCAGACTTAAACAACAATAAACAACGGGCTGATTTTCACATCAGCCCGTTATTTCTTAGCACTTAGTTCTTAGCTCTTAGTTCTTAGCTCTTAGCTCTTAGTTCTTAGCTCTTAGCTCTTAGTTCTTAGCTCTTAGCTCTTAGTTCTTAGCTCTTAGTTCTTAGCTCTTAGCTCTTAGTTCTTAGCTCTTAGTTCTTAGCTCTTAGTTCTTAGCTCTTAGTTCTTAGCTCTTAGTTCTAATTTCTGAAGCTCAATGACTTACAGCCGCTTTCTTAGCAGAAGTAGCAATAGCCGCGCCGCTGTATTTTACCTTTCTCACCAGAAGAGTGAGGATAATGAACATTAATGCAAAGCCTGCCTCTACAAGACAGCAGAGAAGCACATCGCTTCTGCTGAAAGGCTCGATATCGGCTATCATATTATTAGCCTTTACGTACCAGTAAGCAGGTAGGAATCTTGCTACTGAGAGTACCTTGTCGCTGAGTACTTCCATAGGGATAAATATACCGCAGAGGAAGCTCATACCGATACTGAGCACCTGTGTGATGATGTTCAGCACGTTTTCCTTTGGCTCAAAGCTTGCCACGAATACTGCCATAGCAGTTACCACCAATGAGAATATGAAGCTGTTGAATACTGCGTACCAAGCTCTGCCGGTATACATTTCCTTGTTGAGCACAGCTCCTATTATAATAAGCAGTAACCATACCGAGATAACGAACAAGCCGCTTCCAAAAATAAGCTGGAATGTGTATTTTGAACTATTCATGCATGAACAGTTGGTGCGGTAGCGTATATCCTTATTGTTCATGGTAACAAGCACCTGACATATTACAGTGAATACAGCCGCAATCAGTATATACGGCATATACTGGAAGTAGCCTGCGAAGTCCACACTGTAGTGTGAATTGCCGCCCTTGTCAACTCTCAGCATATCAACGTCAGTGTGCTGTGAGAGCGCCTCCTCAGTGCAGCTTATAGCCTCGTCAACGGTCTTGCCCATAGCAAGATAAGCCTTTACCGAAGTGGTGTACTCGTCGAGGAACTGTCCGATATATACTACCGAGTAGTTCTCGTCGATGTGGTAGCTTCCGAAGAGGTCGGCTGTATCCCCTGCCGCCAGCTTCTCGGCATAGCCCTTATTGATAATGAGTGCGTAGTTGACGCGCTTATAATACAGAGCGTCGATGATAGCGTCCCTGTCGTTCTCTATTTCATCTATATCATTGGTTTTTCCGATAAACTCGGTAAGTGCGCGGCTCTCGGGAGTGTCGTCCTCGTCGAACACGCATATATCCAGCTTTGTCACCTCGAATTTATTATCCTTTGTGGAAGCATTGGTAACAAGGATAGAGATAACTATAAACACTATGATATATATCATGGCAGATGGCAGCCTTTTTCTCATTATCTTCATCATTGCCTTAAATACTTGCATACTTTTTCCTCCTTGAAGCGATAATGCCGAGGGTTATGAATATCACTATTGTGACCGCCATGGTTATGAGCTTTGTGAAGTAGCGGTCATAGTCCTCATAGATGTTGAGGCAGTAGAAGCAGTCCGATATTACTGCAACGGGATTGATGTTATTGAACCACGGCGCTTTCTCAGCCACGATAGCCTTCATATTGCCCATCATAAGACCGCTGAAAAAGCACAGCAGCATTGATGTGGTCATAAGTATAGCCGTCTTTACCTTTTCGCTGACGCGTGCAAAAGAGCCTACCAAGAAGCCGAAGGAAACTCCGAGGATACCTCCGAATATTGCCGTAGGATAAACCAGCCACAGTCTGTCGCCGAAGTCCACCTTGAGCACGAACGCAAGGAAAGTGACGCATACTGTCATGCATATGGTCTGCAATATAAAGCTGCTTGCAAGGCTTGCAAGAACGCTTATTGACTTAGGCACAGGCGAGCAGCAGCTTCTTGCGCCGAGAGCCGAAAGGTCAGCCTGTCTGCGCGATGTGACTGTCATGCCTGTTATAGAGCCGAATATAGCCACCATAGCGATGAGGTTGTAGAAATACTGCGCATAAACGTCGGGATTTCCCTGTGTAACAGGTATCTCCCTGCACGAGGAAACTGTCTCTGCTGTCAGTGTCTCTATTACCTGCTGAGCCTTTTCGGGAGCTGTTTCAAAAGCGTCCATAGCTATCTTCTCGCGTACCGAGTACTGCTCCACAAAGGATTTCAGCATAGTCTCGCGGAGTCCCTTTTCCTTGACTGTAAGTCTCAGCTTCTCACCCGAGAAGATTATGCCCTCGACCTCGCCGTCATCAAGGAGCTTTTCAGCCTTTGCCTTATCTGTAAAGCTTGCCGTGATAAAGGGCTCGTCAGCGCTCTCAATGTTTTCGATGACCTGTCTGAACGCCTTGTTTTCGCTCTCCTCCACCACTGCAACAGGAATGGAATTGAATTTCTCGGTCTTTTCGTAGATACTTCCGAAGCCCACCTTAAATACGGTACCGAGAATTATGGGAAAAAGTATGAGCCATATAATGAGGTCTTTGCTGCGGAGACCGCCTTTAAGCTCATATTTAAGGATATGCATGAACATGGTCAGTCCTCCTTATCTCTGAGTGCAGTACCTGTAAATTCAAGGAATACGTCGTTGAGTGTTGGGAGCTCGGTGTATACTCTTCCGAAGCTCAGCTCGTTCTTCTGCAATATATCAAGAACCCTTGTGAGGTTGTGCTTGCCGCCCGAGCAGTATACCGAGAGCTTGCCATTCTCGAACTTTGAATCATATATATGCGGCAGTGAAGCTATCTCTCCCATGACCTTATCGGGGAGCTCCAGTATCTCAATGATGATAGTCTCCGTATTCTTTATCATGCGCTTGAGCTCGTCCTTAGTGCCCTCGGCTATCTTCTTGCCCTTGTCTATGATACAGATACGTGTGCATATCTGCTCTACCTCCTCCATGTAGTGCGAGGTGTAGATAACGGTAGCGCCGTTTTTGTTGAGCTCCTGTATGCCTTCGAGGATACGGTTGCGGCTCTGAGGATCAACGGCAACTGTAGGCTCGTCGAGGATAATGAGCTTTGGCTTGTGAGCTATTCCGCAGGCGATGTTCAGTCTGCGGAGAAGACCTCCCGACAGCTTTTTCGGATAGAACTTGCGGAAGTCCTCCAGTCCCACGAACTTGATAGCGTCATCAACGCACTGCTTTCTCTTTTCCTTGTCATTGATGTATAGTCCGCAGAAATAGTCGATGTTCTCATAGACCGTAAGCTCGTCAAAGACTGCCACATTCTGCATGATGACGCCAATCTCCTTCTTGATATCGTAGCTGACGGGAGTCATCTTCTTTCCGAATATCTCAATATCGCCCTTATCGAATGAGAGAAGTGACAGCAGGCAGTTTATGGTAGTGGTCTTGCCCGAGCCGTTAGGTCCGAGAAGTCCGAATATCTCCCCCTGCTGTATCTCCAGACCGAGGTGGTCCAGAGCTATGAGGTCGCCGTAGCGCTTAACCAGGTCCTTTATTTTAACAACTGTATTCATAGTGTTTTCCTCCCTTATGTTTTTCACTATAATCATTATACAATACCGAAAATGATTTTTGTAGTGTCTTGCGTCAGTTTCTCATATGACATTTGTCACATTTCAGATATTACAAATATCACATAAAAAAATCTGCTTTTGTAACGTTGCTGTAAGGTTGGCATTTTATAATGAGAGTAACATAAGAGAAAGGTGGTCTTTATATGGAAAACAACATTATAATAAAAACAGAAAAGCTCTGCAAGCAGTACGGCGAGGGCGAGACCAAGCTCATGGCTGTAAACAACGTCGACCTTGAGGTCCGCAAGGGCGAATTCGTAGCTATAACAGGCGAAAGCGGCAGCGGCAAGACTACTCTGCTTAACTGTCTCGGCTCGCTTGACAGACCTACCGGCGGCAGTATCTTTGTAAACGGCAAGGACATCACCAAGCTTGACGACAAGGGACTTTCCGCCTACCGCAGAAAGAACATCGGCTTTATATTCCAGTCCTACAACCTTATCCCCGTGCTCAACGTTGAGGAGAATATCGTCCTGCCCCTGAATCTTGACAACACTCCCCCCGATATGGAGTTTCTGGAGGAGCTCCTGCGCCTTACTGGACTTGACAAGAAGCGTCAGAACTATCCTCACGAGCTCTCAGGCGGTCAGCAGCAGCGTGTAGCCTTTGCCCGTGCCCTCATACACAAGCCCCAGATAATACTTGCTGACGAGCCTACAGGCAACCTTGACAGCAAGAACAGCCGCGAGATAATCTCAATACTTAAAACCTCCATAAAGAAATACAACCAGACGCTGATACTCATCACTCATGACGGCAGCATAGCAACTCAGGCAGACCGCGTCTGCCGTATCACCGACGGTGTGCTTTCCGAATAAGGAGGCGGTACAATGAAACATCTTATTGCACTTTCAATGAAGTATATCCGCCGACAAAAGCTCCGCACATTTCTTACATTCATGTGCATAACCCTGTCGGCATTTATCCTCACCACAATATGCTGCTACGGCAGCAGCCTTTACACCACATTATATAATGAATCTATATATGACGATGGCAAATGGGAGGTAGACATCTCCTCATGGCTTGAAAAGTCCAAGGACAAAGACAAGGCGTTAGATATAATACAGCATCATGCCGTAGTCGATGACTGCTTCTGCGTAGAAAGCAGATTTGTTGTCAATACCGCCGCTGAGTATATGGAAGAAGACTCACCTGACGGAAGGTCCTATTTCATCGAGATATCCGACGGCAAAAACACCACTGCCTGCAAGGATATTGTGACAAACTCATTAAGCGGAAACTATGACCTCATAGGTCAGTTTGACAGAAACAGTATGCCTGTATCCCTGAACTCCGTAATGCAGAAATCAGGTATCTACGTTCCTATGGAAATAAAGGATATGGGCTATTCCGAGGGCGACACCATATCTCTCACCGTCCGTCCTGCCACAGGCGTTGTAGACGAGGATTCAGACATCGTCAAGAAAGCCCGTGAGGAGCTGAAGGAAAAATACGGCACCGAATACTGCAAGGGCGAAAAGGGCTATAACAGGCTCACAAAGGAGCAGCGCAAAAAGGCTTACGACAGTACCATAGAACAATATCTCCGCATAAAAAAGCGTATCCCCCTCAGCAAGATGCCCTACACCGACATCACATACGGCGAACCTGTGACCTATACCTTTAAAATAGCAGGCTTTATAACTCCAAACAACTTCATTTTCAGAAACGAGGACTTTTTAACGCTCAGCACAGAAAACGACAAGCTTGACCTCTCTGAGCTCTGTAAAAAGAATCCACAGCTCACCTTACAATATAATCCGTTGGTGAAGATACGCCTTATCGACAACTGCGACTATGACGAAGCCCTGAAAATGCTGTTCACAGACTTAGGCTTCGACTATGACAATCAGTTCCTTGACGAATACGAATATCCTCACAGCGAAAACACGCTTCTTCTTGCACTGGAGCTGAAAAGCCCCTATGCCATGTATAAGTCAATGGCAGCTATCGTGCCCCTGCTTTTAGTGCTTCTTATAGGCTGGTTCATAGCAAGATTCGTTATCGACAACACTTTTGAAATGGCAGTACAGGAGCGCAGCACCCACTTTGCGGCAATGCGTATCATGGGCGCTTCAAAAACACAGGTCGCCTTTGTAGTCCTCAATGAAGCCCTGTTCTACTGCTTCACGGCAATACCTCTCGGCATGATATTAGCGGTAATTATATGCCGTCTGTGCTTCAACTCGCTTAGGAACTCGGGACTGCAATACTTCGAGTTCTCCGCAAAGCCTCTGTTCATTGCAGCTGCTGCATTCCTCACCATAATCGCACTGTTCATCTCGGCATATACCTCGGCTATGTGGGCTTCGAGAAAGCTCTCCCCTGCCGAAGCGCTCAACTTCGGCAAGCCCAAGAGCAAAAGAAAGCTCCGCAGAAGAAAGTCAAAGCTGAACCTCAGCTCAAGGAAGTGGCTCCGCCGCTACACCAAGAAAAACATCAAAGCCTGCAAGAGCCGCTTCGTTATCGCAACCATAACAATGGCTCTGGGAGTTGCCATGTTCACCGCAACAGCCCTTATAGGCTACAATCTCCGCCGTGAGATGAAGGATATGGGCGAATACCTCAGCTATGATTTCTATATCGACAGATATGTCGTCGACGATCCCGATGCTCCCCTTGCCGAGCCCGAAAAATACTTCTCCGACAAGGAAATATTCTCAGAATACTATGTACAGGGCTACAACTATATTGGTCTTAATACAAGAGACGGCTCTGACAAGATAGTTCAAAACAAGCTCCTCCGCACATCGAAAAAAGGTGCCGCCACGACGGCTATCAATATTATCAGTGAATTTGATTACAACAAGTACGGTATTGACAAGCTTACAGGCATCAGCTATGAAGAGTACAAAAAAATGGACGGCTTATTCTTCAATAACTCCATATACGATTCATCGAGCTATTATGATGAAGAAACAGGCAAGTATGTCCCCACATACGAAGAAAGCTACACAGATCTTGGCAAGGGCTTTACCCTAACCGACTACGACGGCCACAACTACCATATAGTCGGAAAGCTGTCAAGTAAATTAGGCGAGGGATCTATTATAATCCCCGCTGAAAAAGCCCCTCAGTACGGCATAAATACATTCGATATCCTGCTGAATGTATCTGATACCAAGCACTATGAAGCGGCAAAGGAAAAGGTAAACGATTTTGCATTGAACAACTGCTCATCAGGTATCGAAGACCTTTATATAGGCAATACAGGACTTTTCAGTCTGATCAGCGCTATAGTAAAGATAGTGGCTTCATTCCTCATATCAATATGGCTGGTAGGAGTACTCTCCATGATAAACTCGGTAAACACCAGCGTACTGAACCGAAGCCGCGAGCTTATGATGCTCAGGAGCGTAGGCATGACAAAGAAACAGCTCCGCAAGAGCGTAATGCTGGAGACTATAATGTTCTCCACCACAGCCGCAATCACGGGAGCAATTCTCGGCACAGGCTTATATATGCTGACGCTTATAGAACAGCTGATTGCAAAACAGCTCAGACTTCAGGACATTGCAGCAATACCTGCCGTAGTGACGCTTGCATTCGGCATAAATGTACTGATATCCATTATCGCCGCAATACCAGCTATCAAGAACCTGAACAAGGTAGAATCCATAGCACAGGCAGCCAACGGCTAAGCAGCGTGACGCTGCACCCTTGCCACGGTGCCGCTCGTAAACTCGCTCACATAAAAATAATCGCAGCTCCGATATCGCTTACAGCACTTAACACAGGAATATCCCTAAAAACATAAAAAAGAGGGCATGATATAATATCATGCCCTCTTTTTTACTTTCTGCGAAGATACATTACCTCGCGGAGCGGCTTACCGCCGATAATATCGTCCATATAGTCCTCAGTGCATACAAAGCCCTGCTTCTCATAGAAGCGTCTGGCTCTGTGGTTGTCCTCCAGCACCCACAGGAGTATCTCAGTAAAACCGAGGAACTCCAGCTCTTCAATGCAAGCATTCATAAGCTGAGAGCCAATACCCCTGCCAATATACTCAGGCAGCAGATAAATAGTCACTATCTCGCCGCAGCTGCTGAAATTCTCCCACCTTGACGGACAAAAGCTTGCCGTGCCTACTATCTTGTCCCCGTCAAAGGCGCCTATCTCAGTCCTGCCGTTTTTGAGGATATTTCCGCCCCACTTTTCCTTAGGGATATTGTCGAGGTAGTCCTGAGGTATTATGCCCTTGTATGCGAACTGCCAGCTCTTCTCGTAAATATTTCTTACAGCCTTGAAGTCATCGTTTTCGGTAATATGTCTTATTTCCATGTTATCCCTCCTATGAAGAAAAATTATAGCACATCAGCAGCCATTAGTCAAGCCGGAACAAAAGAAAAAACACGCATAAGCGTGTTTTAATAAAAATCTGAAATCAAACAGTATCTTCACGCTCAGCCGAGATTCGGGAGCGATACATAATCATCAGCTTCGCCGCCTATCATAGCCGCAAACTTTTCAGAAGCGCCCTGATCGTGGTAATTATCGGCACTGCTCATATTTGAGGTATTATGCCTTTCGCCTGATTTTGAATTGGCGGAATAGGTAAAGGAAACTTCTCCGCCGCGGTTGTTGACATTGATCTGATAGCGATACCAGCTGCGGTTAGACTTACAGATAAGACCGTGACACTGACTCTTCGGGAATTTATATTCGTGTATGCCGTCGTCATTGGGACGAGGGCCTGCTGAATCGATATATCCGTTCTGTTCCAGTATCTTCGCCATAGCGTAGCTGCTGACGCGGACCTCATTCTTGTCAACGTAAACATAACCATGGTCATCAGGATCGAAATGAGAACCGTCAGCATTAGTGCCGCCCACCCATGGATTACGTGTAAAGGATTCGATACGCTCTGAATCCATAGCCATTTCGACCTGTATAGCCTTACAGATAACAGAAGCCGCCTGAACATCGGCTCTGTTTCTTGCAAGCTCAAGATAGTTGTACATATTCGGAACGAGCATAGCAGCAAGAATGCCGATTATAGCAAGAACCGTAATAAGCTCAATCAGGGTAAAGCCCTTTTTTACGCTGTTTTTCATTTCTGACGTTTCATTCATTTCTCTCCCTCCTATCAGAATTATCCGTTGTTGTCAAGGTCATTATATCACTTTTTGTATAATTTGTCAAGTGGTACCGCCAACCATTCACAATATTATAACATTTTGTATACTGCACGTAAATATCCGCTGTATTTTTCCGAAACAAAAAATTTGCCGCCGATTGCATGATTCCGAAAAAAGAAAAAACACGCATTCGCGTGTTTTAAATGAAGAAGGGGACAAATTATAAAGGAAGAATTAATAAAGGTTAAGAAAGGGAAATTGATCAACATACTTGTTTTGTTGTCCTTATTATATCACGCTCTGTATACTTTGTCAAGAGAAACTCCATATAATTCATAAAATTATAACATTTTGTATACTATATGTAGATATCAGACCATATTCTCCTAAACCCAAATAAACCGAAGTCATTATCACGATAAAAAATATGCCCACAGTTGTGGACATATTATAATTATCAGCTGCGTTTTAATTCAAATAACTGAACCGCTGCTTTTTGTCTTTCTATAACAGATACGCCTTTGTTCTTTCTTCTTTCGGTTATCTCGGGAAGTCCCTCAAGGTGCATCAGAGTAATTTTATAAGGTATCATTCTTGCTTCTCTGTCCTTTTTAGCTTCGTCGGCATTATCTATCCACTGCACATAAGGGCTTGGAGGTATCTCATCATAACAGCCGATTTCCTTGAAGTAGTTGTAATCTCCCGGACATCGGTTCCTTACATTGGCAGCCACGGCAGCAAAACCGCTTCTTATGCCATTCTTTAAGAACCCGTTCTGGGACATGATATCTGAATTATAAGCTATGGTCATCTTATCGCAGAGCTCTATGATATTATCATTATCCCCTATCTCACAGATATCGCTGAGATATGAGCAGTTCAAACCGTCAAAAACCTCGCAATGTATCTTGAATTCGGTAATATCCTCTCTGTCGGCTTTTGCGTCCAGAACGAAGAAATAAGACTTGATGACCTCGTCTTCGATTCCGGAGCGTCCTAAGCTTGCGTGTCTTTCGAGGAAAGTCTTATAGCAGCTTCCCAGCGTCGAATAGTGAAGTTCACCGAAGTAAACTATCATATCCGTATCGAGATACAGGTCCTCGAAGGTCTCCTCCCAGTCGTCATTAAAGATACAATTTCTGTTGCTGAAGCAGCTCTGACAGCCTGTACAGCAGCGGATATCCTTATCTCTTAAAATAATGCTGCTGACAGTAAAGCCGCTTTTTTCAAATCTCTTTTTTGCAGTTTCCAGAGCAGATGTGATCTTGCTATTTTCCGTTTCGCAGGTATCCAGCAGAACCACGTGTCCCTGAGTTTTTATCTCAGGCATATTTCTGTCATGATAATATTCTGCTACAGCTCTTACATACTTAAACCAGCAGAAAAGCTCCTCACGTCCGACAGGCGAAAGAATCGCCGAACTTTCGAGGCTCAGGCTGTTAATATACATCAAATTGTTCCTTTTAGCCCATATCTCAAATCTGTTATGAGCCAATGTATCTCCCACCATACCAGAAGTTGAAATAAAGGTAATAGGCTTATCCTTTATTAAATCATGGTACTCATCGGACAAAACGTCCAACAATTTCCCCATACTGCTGTGAACATCAAAATGAAAAACCGCACCTGACATTACAATGAGGTCAGCATTTTTCACAGCACACTCGATCTTTTCATCAACTGTTCCGCTGAATGCAGGAACGATATTGAACTCGTCGTAATTCAGCATTTCCTGAAACCATTTCTGCAAATAAAGAACAGCCTGCATGGTAATGGACAAATTGCCTTTCGGAGAACAATTAAGAACACAAATTTTCATTTAAAACTTCCCACTTTCTCTTCGGAAATATTTTCTGTCTACAGCCGCCTGAAACAATCAGGATAACCATTTTCCGAATTATTATGTTTGGAAAGTTCATTCTGTTAATCTCACATCTTTTAAGTGCATCGCCTATAAACAGAAGTATAATTAATATCTGTTAATTTCTGTTTAATTAAATCATCGTACAGTTATTAATTATACAGTGTTTCCCCTCATTTGTCAAGGTGTATAAACATATAATTGCAGTTATATCCGTATATGAATAAAAGAACTCCTGCAAAACAGGAGCTAAACTTAAAACTTCATGAAATAAAAAAAGACACCTGCTATTGCAGATGTCCTTTTGGCTCCCCCTGCCCGGCTCGAACGGGCGACAACTCGGTTAACAGCCGAGTGCTCTACCGACTGAGCTAAGGAGGAATATATTTAACTAATGCTGTAAATTTCTTTAACAACACTAGTCATTTATATTAGCTCGTTTATCCTCACGGTGATTGGTATAATCTCTTACACTTGCTCTCCCGACTGAGCTAAGGAGGAATATAAGTGTCGGCACTGATTTAGTTTCCCGGGCCGTCGCCAGCCAAGTATCGTCAACGCGAATGAGCTTAACTTCCGTGTTCGGAATGGGAACGGGTGTGACCTCATTGCCATAAGCACCGACTAT
>NZ_FPIP01000007.1 GCF_900119075.1 Ruminococcus flavefaciens | reverse complement strand
CCCGTCAACAAAATGTAACGGGAAGTATACAAATCTTGCAATAACTACAAGGCATATGTATACAAGAAGCATCTGAAGTTCGCGTTTTACTGAAAACTTCTTGAATCTGATCACAATTATGAATCGCACAAGTATCCAAATGAGAGTTATAAAAATAAACATCTGTAGATAGGAAATCTCGATCATAGTCACTACCGCATCCTTCCTTTAGCAGAAAGCTGATAAATCCCGTGTTTATCATATTAACCTGCTTACTATCCATATTATACACTGCACTATCGTCCAAAGTCAAGAATACAAATATGAACGAAGAAGTCCCCTCGCTGGACTATCTGTATCATTTTTCATTTTAATCCCATCCGTCATATTTCATATTTACCCACTTAATATTCTGACGTTTCCCGGGCTTTTTCCCTTTCAGCAGGAAATATTGCAGTATTACCTCCAACACCTGCATATCACGACAAAGCATATACTCAGGATATTCACTGGAATAAAGCTGAACCTTTCTTCGTGAGGTCGCTCCGCTGCGGTAACTCTGGTAACCGCCCATTTGTGAGGTGCCTGCATCATAGTTGATAATACAGCAACCATCCCCAAACAGCACGCTGATCATATTCAGCTCTCTGTGTCTTATCCATACCTCTGCAAGCTGCTGAGAAGATATACCTTCTCTGATCTCTGTAATAAGATCGTTACACAGTTTTTCGTTGATCTCAGGTAAAATACGCACATCTGCACTGCCGTTGCGCATAACAAAACGGACTATATTTCTGCCTTCGGGCAGATCTTCAATCGGAGTTAAATTACTTATCTCAGGCTTTTCGTTTGTGTTATCCGAGATCTTGTAAATATACAGATACAGCTGCGGATAAGGAGTGTCTGAGCGATCGTTTTCAGGATCGCAGACTGCTTCGTATCCTTCCAGTTCTGTTACCGCCTCTTTGCAGCGCTGTGCATCTTCTTTCTGGATATCTGTGCAAAAATATGTATTTGAGGCAAAAATGTTAATGCCATGTGCTGTCAGACTCTGTACGGGATTTGAGGTAATGCCAACATAACATTGTCCTTCGATAACAAGAATAACAGGTGAAGTTATGGGCTTTGCATTCTGTACGACCTCTGCCGTTTGATACTCATATCTGTTCTTTTCAAGTTCAATGCTAAGCTGTCTCCGAACATAAGAAACCACCTTTTCAACGCTGTGTCCGTAATAATTTCTGCAGTCTCTGAATATCATGCTATTTCCTCCTGTCTGTGTTATAGGGATTCAAATATATTTACTGCTTACTATACATATTATACACTGCACAGTAGCCCAAAGTCAAGGAAGCAAGTGTTTTCAAACATCTTTGGAATAACACTAGGTACTATAGGCAAATTAGCTCTCACAACAATCCCTTGATGCTCCACAAATTCCTATTATTTTGAAATCTGATATATATATAATTACAGAGTAATTCATTCTTTTCAAAAAAGGCCTTTTACGGCCTTTTTCTTTTTGTGTATCTTCCTATTATTTTGATTTTCCATATATACATTATTACTATGAGTATGCTTACGTGTACTCGCAATAATGCGAAAGGAGGATCAAAAATGTTTGACAATAGCCGATATCTCACCTGTGGCGTTGATAGTACGATTCCGTTGGAACTGCAGTTGTTTCTATGGGAATGCGTAGAGCATATGCCTGCTCCGAAGGACTACTTACAGGTTTTTGAGCTGAGTCCATCGGGTTCTATGCAGTCGATTGTCCATAGTTCAGAAGAACTCGAATATCGACAGGTATACATGATACCGTCAGATGCACCTATTACTGAAAAGCTGTATATCATCGATGATGGGGATCACAGTACCATGCTACTTGCAAGTGAATATTAAAACTAATGCCAGCCCTTCGGGGCTGGCTCTTTTCATTTTACGGAGGTTTTATCAATGGAAGAAAACAAAGAAAATGTACTATATTGCTCACACTGTGGAGCAAT
This sequence comes from Ruminococcus flavefaciens, assembly GCF_900119075.1. Lineage (GTDB taxonomy): Bacteria > Bacillota > Clostridia > Oscillospirales > Ruminococcaceae > Ruminococcus > Ruminococcus flavefaciens_Q. Next base: position 192,830 of record NZ_FPIP01000007.1, on the reverse strand, counting down.
CATAAGTGAAGACGAAGACTATGAAACTGTCGACGGCGATATAGTATGTATGGACTGTGTTGAACAGCATACCACGACATGTGATCGCTGCGGTGCTATAATTTGGACCAGCGAAAGCTATGGCGATGATTATACCACTCTCTGCAGCCACTGCTATCACAATCACTATACCCGCTGTTCAAGCTGTGACACTCTGCTCCACGAGGACGATGCATACCACCTCGACGGTTACGATTATTGCAGTGACTGCTACCACGATGAAGTTGACAAAAGCCGCTCTATTCATGACTACGGCTACAAACCTGACCCCATATTTTACGGTGACAGCCAGCGCTATTTTGGCGTAGAGTTGGAAATTGACGGAGCAGGCAAAGACTCGGACAACGCAGACGAAATACTTGCTATTGCCAATAAGGATGAGGAGCATGTGTATATCAAGGGCGATGGTTCTTTGGACGACGGAATGGAGATAGTTACACATCCCATGAGTCTTGAGTACCATAAGAACTATTGCTGGGATAATATCATGAAAAAGGCTATATACCTTGGATACAGAAGTCATCAGACAAGTACCTGTGGTCTGCATATACACGTTAACCGCAACTGTTTTGGCGAAGACCGTGATGAGCAGGATGTTGTGATAGCACGCATCCTCTATTTTGTAGAACATCATTGGAATGAGCTTCTGAGGTTCAGTCGTCGTACCGAATACTCCATGAACAGATGGGCAGCTCGCTACGGCTTTGAAAAGACAGGGCGTGAGATACTGGACAAAGCCAAGAAAGGCAACAACGGAAGGTATGCTGCGGTGAACCTGATGAACTGGGCAACGATAGAGTTCCGCCTGTTCAGAGGTACGCTCAAATATAACACGTTTATCGCAGCATTGGAGCTGGTTGATGCTATCTGTGACCTCGCTGTTAATCTGACTGATGAAGGTATAGCAAAGATGTCTTGGTCCGAGTTTGTAGACACTATAAAAGAACCTGAACTTATCCAATACCTGAAGGAACGAAGATTGTATATAAACGAGAATATCAACACTGAGGAGGAAATGTAAAATGGGCCTTTTGGCGGATTTATTCGATATTGAACCTGATACGGAGCAGGATATAAAGGATGTTCTTAAGACGGTTGGAACGATTGCAACAATCCTGCTTGCAGGCGGAGTTATTGGATTCGACGATGATAATGAGGAGGAATGAGCTATGTGTGCATTGTTCGGTTGGTTAGATTATAAAGGTATTGTCCCATATAGGGTATTGAGAAAGCTCACCCAAGCACTTGCTAATGTTGCCGAGGAACGAGGTACAGATGCAGCAGGTATCAGCTACATCAAAGACGGAAAGGTCACTATCTTCAAACGTCCTAAGCCTGCTCACAAGATACACTTCAATGCTCCTGACGGTACAAAGGCGATTATGGGACATACGCGACTGGCTACACAGGGTGACAGAAAGCAGAATTACAACAACCATCCCTTTGCAGGTCATGCTGATAAGGAGTTCGCCTTTGCCCACAATGGAGTATTATGGAATGACAAGGATCTTCGTAAGGAAGGTGTTATACCGACTTCCTATATCGACACCGACTCGTATATCAGTGTTCAACTGATAGAGAAGCAGGGCAAGCTCAATTTTGATAGCTTGCAGTACATGGCTGAGACTGTGGAGGGTAACTTCACCTTCACTGTCCTTGACCAGTACAATAGCCTATACATTATAAAGGGGAGCAATCCAATGTGCCTCCTTCACTTTGATACTATTGGCTTGTACATATATGCTTCCACTGAGACTATCATGAAGAAGGCACTGAAGCAACTTGGACTGCACAAATTCGAGAGCAAGCGTGTTGATACAGAAGAAGGAGACATTCTTCGTATTGATAAGAACGGTAAAATCACACGTTCACGGTATGAACCTAAGATATATCACTCCAAGTACATGAGCTGGTATGACTATGAGGACTCTTCTTATTATAATATGCATGAGGAAATCCTGCTAGCCTATTGCGGCTGCTACGGCGTGGACAGTTCTGATGTGGAGCTTTTACTAGGATATGGTTATACCTGCGATGAAGTCGAGGAGATGCTTGTAGACCATAGCCTGCTCTATGAAGCACTCAAGGACGTGAAGCACATGTACGGAGAAGACATCTATGAAAGCTGCTATGGAGGCGCATTTTGATGGGTAAGATAGGATACATCCGCGTGTCGACAGAGCATCAGGAAACAGCCAGGCAGGAAGCTATCATGGAGCAGTATCAGGTGGAACGTGTCTTTGCCGAGAAGATGTCCGGTAAGAACGCCAATCGTCCTGAGCTTAAAACGATGCTTGAATATGTCCGCGAAGGTGATACCCTGTATATTGAGAGTATCAGCAGACTTGGACGTTCCACGCGAGATCTGCTCAACATAATCGATGTACTTCAGCGGAAACAGGTTACTCTTGTCAGCAGTAAGGAGAACATCGATACCAACACTCCGCAGGGACGATTCGTTATGTCGATATTTGCAGCACTTTCAGAGCTTGAACGTGAGCAGACCTTACAGAGACAGCTTGAAGGTATCGCCATCGCCAAGTCTCAGGGTAAGTATAAAGGTCGGCAGCCTATCCCTATTGACTGGGTTAAGTTCGGACAACTGTATGAGCAGTGGAAGTCCGGGTATATCACAGCCGTGGAATTTCAGAAACAAATGGGGCTTCAAGCCAACACCTTCTATCGCAGGCTTAAAGAACACAAAAGAAAGTATATATAAATAAGAAGGAGCCGGGATAACCGGCTCCAATCATATTTCAATAGGGTGTTGTTTTTGTTTGCAATATTTCAAAAGCCTCAAAACAACTTATATGACACAGTTTTTCAGTATTTCAATAGACCATGGGCTAATGAAATAGTGTTGCTCGCACGGCTTCTCATAACGATTCCCCAAATTTTCTAATCTTTGCAAGCAGCTCATCAGAAACATCGCCTGCCAGTATTCATGTACCTCGTAATAAATTGACGTAACCTCTACCACCTTATTCGCTATCTTATACTTATTTACCATACCTTTTCACAGCCTTTATCGTTTGTTTCAGCATATCACGCCGTTTTATCAGCACCCGACCGCACCGCCAAACTACGCCCACAGGGTACAGCAGAGAGCTTTTGGCTGTGAACGGCACAGATGCCGCCATTTGCTTATGTGGAATGAAAATACTATGCACCCAAAACGACAATTTTGTCTGGACTTTCAGCTTTTTTTTGATAGCAATATCGAACGTACCGTATGTTCCAGCCGTGAGGTAGGACATCAGCATTTCCTGCTCGCCGTCCGTCAGCTCAAGGAATCTATCCGAGGAAAAGACCTTGAACGCCAATGCTCTGCGTTCCTGCTCGAAATCTGATAATTCAAGTTGTCTGCATTGCTCTGTTATGTAATCCCAATCAAGCAAATCGCCCTTGACCTTGCAGTACACATAGCAATCCAAGATTGAGCGTATTCCTGTACCGCTGCCATCATAATGTTTCCATTCGTGGGCGGTCATGTAGACATAGAAGTCCTCATCGGATAAGTGATAGCCGTAATTATTACCCTCGTCCTTTTTGAGCAAACGCTTTGTATCGGCATAATACTTGAAAAGAGGTTCAGCGTGAGCAGAGCCGAAAAGTGCCGTGTGCAGCTCAATATTTAGCACGGGCGGTTTCATATAAACATCATGGTTTCCAACGCCGTAATGCTCCGCAGTATAGCCGTGCGAGAGCATGATTTCCTTGCTTTGCTCCTGCTTGTCGGCATCAAAAAGCACATCATTGTCAGCCATTTCACGCATACCGTTTTCGGGATATAGCTCTTTCAGCACCGAGCCTTTCAGAGGCATATACCAAATGCCATTGTCCTCAAAATCCGAGAGGATAGCCGTTCGCTCCATATCGAGATAGATATTTTTGCGGACAGCCTTTTTGTATGCCTGGTCGAATTCCTTATCCTGAACTCCTGCACGTTTCAGGGCAATGCAGACCGCCGCCCGAACCGTGTGAAACTTCGCAAGCCGATAGAGCCGTTCCAAGTCCATAGCCTGCACTCTTGACCTGTTGGGCGTGATACCGTTCACGGCGCAGGACAGCAGATAGATCAGATCTTTGTAGAGTGTGTTCATTCCTCGACAGCCCCAATGGAACGAAGTTTGCCGATGATGTTTGCTACATCATGCTCCACGGTCGGACGGTCTGTGCCTTTGTACTCCGCAAGGAGCTTGTCAACGATAGCACTTTCCGTAGTGTCTTCTTTCATGCACTCCACGATAAATGCCGCTGTTTCATTGTTTTTGACGATACCCTTGAATTTGGTATCGCTGGTGCTTATCATATAATGCTCACCCATTGTTTCATGAGTAATAAAATTAGGATCAAGTTTCATATTTTCCTCCATTATAAGGCATTTTATAATATAAATCAGGCGGCATTAAGCCGCCTGATCAAGGATAAACAGATGATTCAGTCTATTACACTTCCGCCGTATTCATATTCGTTGTTACCGTTAGCCCCACCGCTTGTTGTTATAACATCTTCTGCTTCAAATTCGGTGATCTCCATTTCAGGAGTTGTATATTTTTTTTCCATTTTTACACCTCTTATTCATTCATACTTGTTGCCACATCGGAGATTACGGTAATTTGTTCATCGCCAATCTGATATGTAACATAGGCAACCATGCAGAGTTTTTTCGCTCCGTTTTCTGCTCCCATATTTACATCATACTGGAATGTACCATTAGTCTTTGTAAGCGAAGACATATATTTCTTTCCTGATTCAAAAAGTATATTCTTTTCAGGCGCGTCTTCATCAATGGAAACATAGCAGCGTGCTGTACCTGCTGCAAGTATTACAGCTTCATCAGGAACAGCCCATGTAGAAGTGGCAAGAACTGTAGTATACTCTCCGTTTGGTTTTCTATCTGAAAGAACACAGTTTACAATGCCTTCCTTTGAGAATTCGCCTTCTCTCCATTCTACAACTGTATCTCCAAGAACTGTAAACGAAAGCCTGTTCTTTGTACTTGTAAGTACGTCATTAACAAACCATCCGCCTTCTCCAACAGATTCACATCTTACAAGGCTTTTTTCTTCATATGACGTATTGGTTTCAGTATCACCAATGATCACCTTTACATTATATGCATCGCATATTCTCCAGACCGCATTCAGCTCACCGTCAAATTCGTTGATACCTTCAACTCTAGCGGTGTAAACACCCTTCTCAGTTGCTGTATTTCCGCTGAGAGTGTAATCCTCGCCGTCTGTGAGTTTTTCGCCTTCATACTTCACAACACCGGAAACTGTATGTTCTTCGCCGTCGTAAGCGTATGTTATAGGATTAGCTACAAATGTTCCATCGGAGATATCAACACGCTTTGTCCACTTAGTCTGAATGTCGCCGTCTCCTGATCCTTCAACTATTGCGTAGTAGCCGTAATATGTCTGGCTTCCGTCAGAGGTAAAGTTAAATGTGACCGTATCACCCTCGATTTCAAATTTTACAGTCTCCGGAGAATTATAGTTGCCATCGTAATGAGCTACGGGTGAAACCGTGTCAATGATCTCAGTGTATTCATCATAGTCATCATTGTCAGAGAACGGATTTCCGGTATAGATATTGAGATAATCATATCCTGATTCTGTACCGTATTTCAGTGTCACATTGAGTTTCTCAGCACCAGGGATCGTGATTGTCTGGATATCGTTCATTTCATTACTGTAGCTTCCGTTTTGAACGCCATCATCGCTGATATTGGCTGTATGTGCATACTTTGTTTCATTTATACTGAATACAGCTTCAGCATATTCACCGCCGTGATTTCCCTGCTTTTTAACAGCTTCTGCTGTTTCGGATACGATATGTGAAGGATCGTGTTTGCAGGTCCTGGATTTTGTACAAGAGGCGTTATCTTCGCTCCACTCATAAACAGGTTCATCATAATCGTGACCGAAAGCATGTATCTTCACATCATTTGCGTCAACCTTGTTATCACCGTTCTGATCGGTCAGACGAGTGAAGGACTTATCTGCATAGAGATACTGTTCACCATATTTGCCGTAGTAATACTGCTTACTTCCATCCTCTGTACAGGTTGCTTCCTTTAATGAAGATTCACTAAGCTCCATATCAAAAATACATTCAAATCTGTAGGGATCGCTGTATGATCCTGTTCCTGATACGATCTTGAAGCCTATAGGTTTGCCGTTTGCAGTTTCATAAAGACTGAGATTTTCATTATTTTTAGTAAAAAGTATTGAAGCGCAGTCGCTATGAGCGTTACCATCCAAACCGACAGAAGAGACTGTGTATGTACCGGAGAATTTGATATTTTTATTATCACGGCTGCTGTAAATATACTTGTTATACAAGTAGAATGTATCACCTGGCATATAAACATCTCCGACGGTCAGTACAGACGGTGCAAATGAATAAGGCGTTACCCCGTTCGTTTGCAGCATACCATCAGCATTCGTATGTATGAGAAGCCTGCTGTCAGGATCCATTGCATGTATCTTTATCTCGCCTCTACTGGTTAATGGAGCATTGTATTTTATTACAACTCTGCCGTTTTCATCCTTCAGCTCGTCAATCTCATCCGGGAAATAATCACCGATCATAGTACCGTCTGTATCACGGATGATAAGTTCATCCGCATCGCTTCCGACACTGAGATAGATTTTGAAATCCGCCGTACCGTCATTCTTCGGTGTTCTTTCAGAGGAATAAACCTGACACAGCTTATGAGCCAGCGCGGTATCGCCGCTGAACATAGAACCTCCTTTTGTCACCTTGCTCATATCAAATCCGGATACGTCGATATCACTGAGATTCGGATTATATGCAAATATACCGTACATATCAGTGACATTGGATGTATTGAAATCGCCCAGCTTGATGGATTCCAACGAATTATTGCTATAGAACATCCAATACATATTGGTGACGTTCTCAGTGTTGAAACTGCTTACGTCTATGCTTTTCAGCTTGGGATCGTATGAGAACATACGCTCCATATTCGTAACTTTTGAAGTATCAAAACTGCTTACGTCAATTTCTTCGATTGCGTTCATCTCGTAGAACATACACTGCATATTCACGACATTGGATGTATCAAGTCCGGTCATATCAATATCCGTCAGATTCCAGCAGTCATAGAACATCCAGCTCATATCGGTAACGTTTGAAGTAGTTGAATTTGCAAGATTGATCTTCTTGATACGGCTGTTATTGAACATATAGCTCATGTTCGTGACATTGGAGAAATCAGCCCCGGAAAGATCGACTTCCTCTGCGACAACACCGTCGAACATATGTGAGCAGTCATCAGGGAATGTAGTACCCTCGGCAGCTATCATCTTCCTGATGGGCTTATCGCCCCATGCGCTGTTGTTGATGGAATACTGTCTGATATCCCAATAATCGGTGATCTTACCGCATAGAGTTACGGTTTTTGTGTTTTCGTCGAAGATCGCTCCGCCCTTTTCGAGAGATACCTGTGCAGGGATGAATTTGCATTCCACCTGCTGAACATCATAGTTCACGATATCTGCATTGGAGAAGTTTATGGGGTAAGTTCCCTCTGCATCTCCTGATGCTTTGAATACAAGTGTCATCATATTGCCTGCGGAAGAATAGTTTTCTTCTGCAAGCAGATCACCGAATGAGAATTTGTATCTTCCTGTGGTCACGCCTGTTTCGGGGATAGGAACGGCATTCAGTGCAGGGGCGATATCATCGTTGTACTCGATACCCGTGAGAGTGAGATTATCCTTGTCCCATTCAATATCGAAAGTACCTGAGATATATCCGGGAGAGTTTATCATATTTACAGGGACTCTTATATTGCTTGCACCTGTGTAGCCTTTCACGGTATCGCCGCTTACATACATCTTGCTTACATCAAGTGCATAAGCGGTGCAGTCGATCTCATCAACAACGAGCTGAGAAACGCTGCTGTTTACGAAATCGGAATTGTTAAGGTCAATATTATAGCCTGTGCCGTCATCGTCCTGTGAATTTTTCTCGAAATAGAGAGTAGCGGCCCTTCCTGTTGAGGTATTGTTTTCCTCTGCAAGGAAATCGCCGAGAGAGAGCCTGTAATTTCCGTCTGTATCGCCGTTTTCGGGAACGGGAACGGAATTGTTATCCTTTGCGACTTCTGTATTGAAGTCTACTCTTACAAGTGTGAGCGCAGTCTTATCCCAGTTCACATCGACAGAACCAGAAATATATCCCGTATTCTTTAATATGTCGATATCAACAGCTATACCTTCGGAGGTGTAGTTGCTTACTGAACGGATAACAAGGTCTGAGGAGACAGCGTTCACGATAGTTTCAGCTGCTGTATACGGCAATGCAGAGACCATCATTGCAGCCGCAGTAAAAGCAGCGGTCATTCGTTTTTTCATTGCGTATCTCCTTTAATTCTGTGATTCCATGCCTTTATGTAGTTCATAATCAGCAGATGAGAAACCGATAGTTTCACTTAAGCCTGTAACATTATCAGTCAGAGTAATATTATATTTCGGATAATAATAATTTGGATTATTAAATGGCGGATAATATGATATTTCGCCTAAAGTATACTGGGTATTATGTTCAATCCATTCTTTATCTACAAGCTCATCATAAAGAATCGTTAATGGAATTTGAATTCGCTCAACATGATGTTTATGATGATATAAATATCCGTTTTCTTCATAATCTGCTTTTGCTACCTTATTAAATAATTCATTTTTCAGGTTGCCTTCAGCAATTACTGTTTCTCCACGCTGATATTGGTTTAATGTTATTTTATATGAATAGCGTGAAGGATCCACCTTTTCATCGTAGAATTGTACAAATTGCTCATCCGGATCATCACTGTCAACTAAATCAAAATCGGTTATATATCCCGATCCACCCTTGAAAATTGCATTCATTGTTACAGAGATAACTTTGTCTCCATTGGAGATCGTTTCATATTTTCTAAAGCTCTTCTTTTCATGGGTTTGCTTACAATTGTCCTCGTTTCCACCATATTCGTAGCATATCTTCAATGGACTTTCAAACTCTACATTTTTTAACACTGTCTTGTTTGTTTCAAGTGTTTTTCCGTCTGCATCAGTTATCAGGCAGTACACTTCCTTATCAAAGTCGTCACCTGTAACACCTGATGTATATGTTGCGTTTGTTCCGACTTCGCTGCCGCCCTTATACCATTTGTAAGTATACGGTGCTTTTCCGCCTATGACCTTTGCTGTAAGAGTTACACTCGTTATGTTCTCATCATTTGTAAATCCGTCGATATCTTCTGTAATTATCATCGGTGCTTTTTCGCCGCCTGCATCAATATCTACATAGAAATCAGGGAATTTTCTTGCAAGGGCATAGGCTTCTTCAAGAGTGAGACCGCCCTTGACCTTAGTAAAATCAGACAGATCATCGAATTCACCGCCAAGGATTACATCCATAACACCCTCATGCTCATTAAGCAATAATATCAGAAGTTCCTCATATTTCTCTTCTAAATACAGTTCTAAGAGTTCATCAGATTCTCCAACTGCCTCTTCAAGCTCACTATCATTTGATAATGCTGTAATGAAATTATTATCATTTGCAATTGCTGCAGCAAACTCCGCATTCTGCACGCTCTTGTCAATATCATCACGATATTTTATGCTGAGGGTGTAAACAGGGTCTGATTCGGTAATGCTGTCTCCGACAGATGTATCATTCCAGCCGGCAACATACTTTGCGATAGCCTGAGCATCAGCACTGTCGAATTTGCCGTTGAAATCAACGTCAGCAGCTAATTCATCGAACGAAACATCGCCGATATCCTTTCCGTCAGCCTTTCTTGCCGCCCATACAGCGTCCGCCTGAGTGACCTTTCCGTCGCCTGTGACATCGCCTTTTGTCCTGTTCAGCGCATAAACGCTGAGAGATACAACGCTTGTCGTAAGAGCGATGGAAGCGGCTATTGCCGCCATTCTTCCTGTGATCTTTTTCAATTAAACGCACCTCCATTAATAAATAAAAGCTCTTTTGAGCAATTATAGGTGCTTTAATTATATATCATATTCAGTTTTTATACATCGTACAAAAGGGAAGGGTGCTTGTCGAATATTGACTGTAAAAGTGAACGATTTTTAGATTAATTCAACAAAAAACTCCGGCGAGGCTGATGTTGCGTCGGAGTTGTTCAGTTATATTTCAATATCATTTATGACAAGTCCGCCGCCTCTCGCCACAACAGCAAGCTGCAAGCGGCTTTTGAAGCCTGTTTTTGCGAGCATATCCGATATATGCTGCTTGACACTTCTTTCTGAAATGCCGAGTGCAGAGGCTATCTTCGCATTTGACGAACCTCCCACAAGCTCACGCAGCACTTCCAGTTCACGCTTTGTCAGGCTTGTGCTGACGGTATTTCCGAATATTATCACAGGCATCTCAGTCGGATAAACAGATTCTCCTGCCATAGTCCTGTTCATTATTTCGAGAAGCGGCTGCTCCTGTACTTCCTTGTGCCAGAAGCTGTCAACGCCTATTTCCTTCGCTCTGTCGATGTATGTGGTTTCGGGCATTGATGTAACTATCATTATCTTCACATCAGGACGCTTCTGCTTTATCTGCTTTGCCGCATCAAGACCATCCATGCCGTAGCCCATGACCACATCCATCAGCACAAGATCAATTTCTTGTTCAAGGCATATCCGAACAGTTTCCGCCGCTGTATTTGCCATTCCTGCTATCGTATAATCGGATGTGCCGTTCAACACCGTTTCAAACATCTGCCGCACCATTTTCTGGTCGTCGACAATAAGTACCCTATATGCCAATTTCGTATTCCTCCTGTGCTTTCTCCGGCAGTTGCAGTATCATTTCAAACTGCGGAGAACTGTTTATTTTCATCGTACCGCCGATAGTTTCTGTCATGCGCCTGAGATTTGCAAGTCCGCCGGTTTCTTTCACAGGCGCACATGGAGGTGTGCCGTTGTTGGTAAAGTGCATCACATAGCCCTCCGGCGTTTTTTCGATAGAAATATACGCGATATCCCCCTCAGCGTGACGCAGGACATTGGTGACGTGAACAGTGATCGCCGAATCCACTACTGATATCAGAGTTTCATCTTCGGGTAATTCGCCATTCATTTCAATTCGGATACCGAGACTGTCTGCGTGTCTCAGGCTGAAAAAGCAGGGTTTCTGCCAGCTTTCCCGTTCCTCATTTTTCAGCAGAGCGATATTCCGCCGCCAAAGTGAGAGCATTTCCTTTTTGTCGGTATTTTCGGGATCCACAAGGCAGTGCTTTGTCATAAGCAGCATTTCTCCGAAGCTGTCGTGTATATGAATCTTGATACGCAAGGTCTCCTTATCCATAATCAGATACTGTATAGTGGAGTTAAGTGCCTTGAGTCTTCTGTTGATCTTCAGTGCAGTCTTCTGCTTTTCACGCAGTTCCTCCGTCAGCTGGTATTCTTCTGTGATATCATAGGCGAGAAGCTCATGTATCGGCTTACCGTCATAAACATCTTCACGATAAACGAAGCTGTATGCTTTCCCGTCCTCAGTGCTGACAAAGGGTTCTTCCTTATCGGAGAAAACTGTTTTCTTAAAGCTTTCTGCATCCATTATACCGCTGCCTGTCAGCTTGCAGGCAATGCTGTTCATTTTGCGGTTTGTCAGTTTTGTCAGTCCTCCGTCCCAATAAAAGCATATTCCCACAGGCAATTCGTCCATACATTCCTTGACGGACATCAGCGTCAGACTGCGTTTTCTTGAACGGATACAGCTCAGGATCTCCAGAATGGCAATTCCCGTCAGAACGAGAGCTATCAGCAAAAGAGCAACAGGTTTTTCTATAAATGCTCTGTTATTATATTTGATATGATCCATCAATATCTGTGACAGCACCAGCGGAACGAGCATTTCTGCAAGAGAAAGGATGATACGGCTCAATTTCCCGTCACTCAATAAATGTATGATTATCATATGGAAGAAGGTCAGACAGCAAAGCAGCAGCCACAAAGTCAGTCCGCCTAAAATGCTCTGCATGATGCTATCCATTTACGGTACCTCCTATAGTAAGGGCGATATGCTGTATATCATCATCGGTGTATGATGTGAGTTTAAGATAGGGATTGCGAATTGTGATCTTATCGGTATCGACTTCGTGATCCGTTTCTATTGCCAGCAGAACTGTTTCATCAGGACATATTTTTACGAAAAGTGCACTTGCTTTATCCATCACGGATTCAATGACAGCTTCAAACACATCATAGGCGGTGATGATCTTTCCGGGTGACAGTTCCTTCATTTCTCCTACAGACAGTTCACAGGCGATTCCGAGAAATCCCATCTGTTCAATACTTTCCTTGATAGAGAGATACAGCTCCTTAGTTGACATTGTGCGGCAATTATCAGCGGCGAGCATGAGATTTGAACAACGCTTGACGTATGTTCCCAACAGCAGACAGCGCTCTATTTTGTTTTCAAGTTCATCGCTTCCGTTCATTATCTCATCTATCTTCACAAGCTGAGGATGAGTATGTTGTGCGATCTTGTCATAGAGTCTGTTCTGCGTCTCGGAAGTTATTTTTTCAGCTGTGAATTTATTCTCTGCTTCGATCAGATCATTTTCTCCTTCGATAAGCTCTGTAACGTCCTCAATGTCATGGTTGAGCCGATTCAGAGCGGATATATCTTCGCTCCATGTCACGCTACCGCCTTTGATCGTATAGGTTTTGCGGCTGTAATCTATATTACCCTCGGTATCGGAATAATCAATCGAATAGTACACTGTCTTTCTGTCAGCGCTTTCCATTTCTGCATTGATATGTGTGATCTCAAACAGTCTGTTGTACCCTGTGTTTGAGGGAACAAGACCGATACGGATACAGCCTTCCCACAGTCCCATGTACAAAAAGAGGTATATCTCCTGTATGTTGTAAAGACTGATACCATATATCTGCGGTGAGCTTCCGTCGCAGATATAGTAAACGATGATCAGCACAAAAACAGCAGCTGCCGGAATGATCGGGATATACCATTTTCTGCGGCACTGCGACAACTTGCACTTTTTGATGAGCAGTATAAAGGAACCAAGCGTGACGACGAAAGACCATACAAAAATGACATAATAGAGCCAATGGTAGCTGATATGGTCGCTGGTGTCAGATGTTTTGGTGACTGAAAGCACAAAGTGGTGTATGTCGTTTGTAATGACGCTTAGCATTAAAAGGCCTGTAACGCCCCAGAACACCTTTATCAATGCAGGCATATCCGCACTTTCATCACGGCTGACATATGATGCTGCGCTGAAAGAAAGCATAGGCAATGAAATAAAAGAAATATAGAACAAGTAATACAAATAGCGATTAGCAATAGCAGAATGTGTAAACAGCATCCATCGGCATATACGGACAATAAACAGCATCAGCAGAAATACAGCTATCGCAACTATATGCCGTCGAATACGCTTATGAATGATTCTTTGTGCAACAGCTGCACCCCATGCAATGATGATGAAGCTGTACAAGAAAGATGCCGGGCTGTGGATACACAGTGGAAACCATGAAAACTGCGATAGTATATTTACAATGAACGAGATAAAAATGGCTATGATAAAAGCGACAAAGTAATCCCGATCATTCCTTACTTTGTGAAGCAATTTCAGACCTCCTGTCTGTGGTAGTTTGTTCTATTATAGCATAACTGCGGAGTGTTTTCAAGATATGCGACAAGAGATATCACTTATATTTGCATCTTAAGACAATACCATTATAGCATGAGTTTAAAAAACTGATTTCTGGACTGACGGCTGTATCGCCAAATGTGACAGGGAGATCGTTGTGATAAGCTAACGCAAAATTTACAATCAATTCAAAAGGTTTCAGAAATGTGGCAGGTTCATATTATATAAAAAAACAGCTCCCTTGCGGGAGCTGGCTTCTTTTCTTATCGTTATACTGCCTTTCAGTCGTGTGCATTCCGTGTGCATTTCGTGTGCATTACACCTGCTTTTTGTGCACACGGGACTGCAAATTTTCATTTAAAACTGCTTTCTGTATGTAACAGAAAAGCCTGTATTTCGGTGTTTTTCTCGAAATACAGGCTTTAATGATCTGGCAGGGGCAGAAGGACTTGAACCCTCGGCACGCGGTTTTGGAGACCGCTGCTCTACCAACTGAGCTATACCCCTATTTATTATGTTATGAGCTAATCACAACATAATAATTATACCAGAACAGAGTAATGCTGTCAATAGATTTTAAAAATATTTATGTTTTAACAAATTGGTTGCTATTCTGCTTAGATGATGCAGACTTTAAAACCCATTTTTCCAGCGTCGTATATCATTCTTGCCAAACACAAAGGAACCGATGACAAAAGATTCTTTTTCAAGCTCTTCCTGAGTAAACCACGGAGTAACTTCTCTGCCCTCCGTTCTGGTCAGTATATGGAAACACACAGCAGGAATAAAGCTCTGTCCTATGAGGTAGCACTTCTCACCTTTTTCATTTGTTGCCTCATCAACGATCAGAACAACATGGGTATCATCACAGATAATATCGCCGACGCGGAGCTCGTCAGCCGAGATCACCTCTGATTCCTTCTGAAGTGAAAGAGTACCTGAATACCGCATTACCTCTTTAAGATAGTTCATGTACTGCTGCTTACTGTCATCAGGCAGAGCCGCAGGTATCTCACAGGAAAAACCGGAAAAGACGAGCATTCTTTTACCTTTGCGCCAGCGCTCATAATCGCAGACATCTCCGTTTGAAAACATGAATGATATTTTATCAAACTGCTTGTTTTCGTAGAAATAATCACTGTAAAGCCTTATAACGCTGTCAGCACACTGCTGATAGCCTTCATCGCCGAGGCTTATATCAAACACAGCTGCAACGTCAGTAGAATTGATCGTGGAGCCGTCATACACGGGCAGCTTTATATCATCGGTAAGAAGAGGATATTTGTGAAGATACTCTCCGAAGCTCCCCTCTTTTACAGGTACGCGCTCAAAGCCCTCGGGCGGAGCGATCCTTGTTTCAAGAGTATCCCCCTCAGGCATTAAAGACTGTATCTCAAAAAATCTTCCGGCAGGCTCTATTGTGAGCTCAGCCTCTTTCCATTTCGGATTAACACGGACAAAGACAGCCGTCAGAACAGCCGCTGTCAGAATCATACCTAAGGCAATGCGAACGCCTCTTTTTTTCTTTGGCTTTTCGGCAATGTCGTTATTAGTATCCATTTTCATTTCTCCTTTTATCCAAAAGATACGCTGTTCCAATTCTAACATGAAAAGCTATTTCTGTCAACAAACAGCACCGCAGTAAAAAATTTCCATATTTTTTGATAAAGACTTGACAAGCTTGTTATTAATGTGTATAATGTATATATACACTTCTGTGACAATGTCGCAGCATAAAAAATAATTATGGAGGATAAAATGGAAACACTGAAAGTACAAAACCTCGTAAAAACTTTCACTATAAGTGAAAAACAGCGCAAAGCACTCGGCATAAATGAAAAGAAAAAAGTAGCGGTCAACGGTATCAGCTTTACCGCAAAGTCAGGCGAAGTTTTCGGTCTTATCGGACCTAACGGTGCAGGCAAGACAACTACCATGCGTATGCTTGCAACTCTTATCGCTCCCGACAGCGGCGACGCTCTCTACAACGACGTCAGCGCCGTCAAGTCTCCCGAAGAGATACGCTCACAGCTTGCATTTCTCACTACCGACCTAAAGCCCGATATGAAGTCCACACCAAATATCATGTTCGACTTCTTTGCAGAGCTTTACCACGTTTCGAAGGACACAGCAGAAAAGCGCAAAAAGCTGCTCTTTGACGAGTTTGGCATAAACAAATTCGCTGATACTACTATTTCAAAGCTCTCACAGGGACAGAGACAAAAGGTATCTCTGGTTATTTCCGTTATCCACGATCCTAAGTTCGTAATTCTTGACGAGCCAACGAACGGACTTGACATCATCGCTTCCCGTGTTGTACGCGATTTTATACTTGATATGAAAAAGTCAGGCAAGTGTGTAATAATCTCCACTCACCTCTTCGACCTCGTAGAAAAGGTCTGTGACAGAGCCGCCATGATAATGGACGGCAAGATAGTTGCAGACGATACACTGGAAAACCTCATGCAGGGACGCTCCCTTGAGGACGCTTTCTACGATATTTATACAAGCCTTAACGGCGGAAAAGATGAGGTGTGACCATGAGAGATATTATTACAGTTGCCAAAAAAGAAATAAGAGCCTTTTTCAGTGATAAGGCGATATTAATGCAGATGTTTATCCTGCCCTTCGCTATAGTATTCGGATATGGTATGCTCATGTCGGCAATGTGGTCTGGTATGCGTGAGGATAGCGCAGTACAGGATAACAAATCGATCATTGCATACAGCATAAATGCTCCCGCGGAATTCAGCTCCGCCCTTGACGAGCTCGGCATAAAGCCTGCTCCCGATAATGACATTGAGAAATATAAATCTCAGGTCAAGAGCAAAGACGCGGATATGCTTATGATATTCCCCGATGACTTCAAAATGGGCTCAGAAGATACGAATCCGCTGTCAAATATAGATATTTTCTATAATTCCGATAAAGACTCCTCTATGGAGCTATACTCCAAAGCCACAGTAATATTCACTACAATGCAGCCCCGTATATTCACTTTCAATGAATCGGCTGATATAGAATATGATCTTGTGGATAAGGCGGCAATGCTGAGAAATCTTCTTAGCGGAATAATACCACTTATGGTATTCATGGCTGTATATATGGTTTGTATGAATCTTGCAGCAAACTCTATCGCAGGCGACAAGGAAAAGGGCTT
Organism: Ruminococcus flavefaciens; assembly: GCF_900119075.1. Classification (GTDB taxonomy): domain Bacteria; phylum Bacillota; class Clostridia; order Oscillospirales; family Ruminococcaceae; genus Ruminococcus; species Ruminococcus flavefaciens_Q. The sequence goes on along the minus strand of NZ_FPIP01000007.1, from coordinate 175,974 downwards.
CCTCAACACCCTGCTGATAACTCCAATAAAACGCGAAAGTATTGCGGCAGGAAAATCACTCTCTATACTTTTAGTCGCTATAATCTCAAGTTGTTCGGCTTTTGCAGGAATGGCGATATCTCTGCCGAAGTTCTCAGAGGCATTAGCGATAGCAGAAAACACAAGCTACAGTATATCAGATTATGCATTGCTTCTTGGAGCAGTTATTACAGGCGCATTCGTATTTGCGGTAATACTCCTTATTATTTCCACAATTGCAAAGGATGTAAAGCAGGCAACACAGCTTTCGCCTATACTTCTGATTATCGTAATGATACCTTCTTTACTGTGCTCCAGCGACAACTTTTCAGCAAATGTTGAAAAGCTTGGAGCAAAAAACTACATAATCCCTGTATGGAATTCGGTAAAATTACTTCAGGACGGTATAAAACTCAATTATTCATGGGCAAATGCAGGAATAACATTCGGAATCAATATTGCCGCCGCCCTGTTAGGAATTGTTATTATAGGAAAGCTCTTCAGAAGAGAAAAAATCGTAAACGGCTGATAATACCAAAAAGCTCCACTACGCTTATCCATGATACTTATATAGAAGTTTTATGTTTATTATTGAGAGAACCCCTTTTGAAAAAGGGGTTCTCTCAAACTCTCTCCCTAAAACTTTCGTTTTGTTTTTTCGCAGATAGGGCGCTCCTGCATTTTGCAGGACTTTTTTATTATATAAAGCGCCCTATCTGCGAAAAAACCAGATAAAAGTCTTTGGAAAGGGGTATGGGGGTGACTCCCCGCAGTGCGGGGAGATGTCACGCAGTGACAGAGGGGCGCGCCTCCGTCAGAGGAACCTTTCTTCAGAAAGGGTTCCCCCATAAATAACAATAAGCTTCTATATCAGTGTTACAGATAAACATAGTGGAGCTTTTTGCCATTTATTTATCATTTTCTTCAAGGTAGTTCACAGCCCAGCTCAGCTCGTAGTCTTCCTTATCGCGGAATATGCTCATAGCCGCGTCATAGTCAAGAGGGATACGGACCTCCACTGGATTACGACTTATCCTGTCTGCACGGGTGTCGATATCGGGCTCGTCATTTTCATTGAGCATAAGTCCCACAGGATAATTCACACTGACTATGCCCTCAGACAGCACACAGCAGCCCCCTGTTATCTGTCCGCTGCCGCTCGGATCGGTGATACCTGCAAGAGTAACATTGGGCAGCCTTGACAGACACCACGCTGTACTGTCCCCTGCGCTTATGCAACCGCCGTTAGTGAGAACCACCACCTGCAAATCGGCAAATTCCCCTGTGCAGTGTATCGTCTGAGTGGTCAGGCGTTTGTATTCACCGTTTTTGCGGACGCCCAAGCCTGTGGCGTAGATATCCTCGCTGCCGAGAAGTGCGCAGAGCTCATAGCCCACAGCACCGCAGCCGCCCATATTATTGCGCATATCAATAACAAGGTACTCCATTCCCTGTTCTTTCAGTCTGCTCAGCTTTTCGCGGAACATCTTTCTTGCCCACTTGCACTCACCTTTGTTGAAGCAGATATTATCATGGATACTGCCGCCTGTGGTCTCGACGCTGAGCACAAGATATCCGCATTTGTCGTCCAGCATTTTCGTGCTGAAATTAGAATTTACCAGCTCTCCTAAGCTCTCGGGACAGTGCATGAAGGCATTGAAGGCGTCGTCATAAGTATGTTCAGCGTCATGAGCGTGAAGCTCCGCGGTCTGCTCCCTGCCGTTCTTATCCAGAAACGATACCTTAACAGTTTCACCGCCTTTTCCTGACAGCTCTAACAACGCTTCTCTCTCATCATTTTCTTTTACAGGCTGACCGCATTCCACACCCTCCGCAGCCTGCAAAACATTCTCGCCGTCCCATCTGGTGATGAAAGTTCCGTCCTCTATACCAAGCTCATTTACCGACTTATCAGTACACACAGCAATGACCTCTCCGCTGTCAAGCTTTACCATGGAAAGACCGTAGTCCCTCATCAAAAATGCAGACTTGTACTTATCATGGTCGTAATGGCAATGCACACTTACATGACCGTCGTGAAGCTCCATGCAGAACATATCCACCGCATCGGCAAACTTGGCAGGATCATTCTCCTGCTCCGCTTCACTTACCTGCGGCATATACTTCTCCTCAAGTGCGAAAAAGTCTATTTCTTTCCACTCTTTCAGCACGTAGCTCCTGTCAAGCTCCTTAACCAATGCGTGAAAGGACTTTGTGTAGCTTTTCCGTGCAAAGTTATGGGGATTCATCGCCGATGTGCTGAAAACCAGAAAGAACACAGCGGAAATAACTCCGACTATCGCCGCAGTTACTCTGTAGCCCTTTTTCATATCTGCGCACAGCATAGGCAGAAGCGCCAATATAGCCGTGAGATAAATAGAAGTATAACCTTGCAGGAAAGAATCGGCTCCCGAAACATATATAAAATAGTGGACTGTAGTTATACCCAGCGGTATGAGACAAAGCTTTTTCCAAAGCTTCATTTCCTTTTCGTAATGCTTCCAGCGGTGATGAAGCACAGCCAGTATCAGCATTACAAGCAGTATCACGCCGAACCATATTATATGTACTTTATTTGTACCTGCAACCATGAAGCGGAATGCTCCCCAGATATTACTCATAAAAGTTCTCCGTTCTGTTATTATAATGGAATTGTGCCACAGCAGCGCTCCCCTGTCAATGAAAAAGCCGCAGAACGCAAACTCTGCGGCTTGATATGTACTTTTTATCTTGTGAGAGCAACAACGCCGATGATAAGGATCACAAGTCCGATCACACTCACTGCGGCGCTGACAGCGGAAAGTATAGTTGAAAGTGTTTTCGACAGAGGCGCGTCACGCTCAACAAAGGCTTTCTTTGGCTTGTCGGGATCATAGAAAACAGCCACGCTCTTTCCCACAGGGTATCTTGACTCCATAGCCGCCTGTGCCGCAGCCGCATTGCCCTTCATTTTCACCACAGTGGGAAGCTCCCCGTCAACGGTGATATTCGAGCCGCCGCCGAGCACCTGCATACCTGCCACATCGGCAAATACTGTGGTGCAGGCTGCAAAGCGCGGACCTGCCACTTTATAGGTCTGTCCGTTCACAGTATAGCTTACAAGCGGTACGCGGATATTACAGCTGTAAATATTCGACATACGCTCAACAGTACCCATTGTCTGCCCTGTGAAGTGCTCTTTTCTGTACTCGGGACGCTTGAACCCCAGCCACACAAAAACCGCAAGCATAACTGCTCCGATAAGAATCACCAATATCCCGACAAGGATAAACACCCAGCCTGTAGTATTATCTAATACGTTAACTTTTGACATAAAAAGCTTCCCCTTTGCCTTTCAGCATATTATTTACTATAAAATTGTACCACAAATTTAGATGAATAGCAAGGTGTAAAGCTTATTTTTTCGTACTAAAGCAATAATAATGACACAGAATTTGCTGCGAGTATTGCTATTTCAAAATATTTGTGCTATAATGATTTAGAAATTTTGAAATGATACAGAAAGGATAAAAAAAGCTATGAATATGAATTTCAAGTGCAAGCTCCCGATACCTGCCGAGGTCAAGAGCGAATACCCCGTATCGGAAGAGCTTGGAAAGATCATTGCTGACAGAAACAAAGAGATCGCCGATATCATAAGAGGCGAAAACGACAGATTGCTTCTCATCATCGGACCATGCTCAGCTGACATCGAGGACAGCGTTATAGACTACATCACACGTCTCAGAGGCGTTCAGGAAAAGGTAAAGGACAAAATACTCATCGTACCAAGAATATACACAAACAAGCCCCGTACAACAGGCAAGGGCTACAAGGGAATGCTCCACCAGCCAGATCCCAGCCAGAAGCCCGATATGTACAAGGGTATCGTTGCTATCAGAAGAATGCACCTGAGAGCTATACAGGAAACAGGCTTCACCTGTGCCGACGAAATGCTCTACCCTGAGAACCACCGCTATATCAACGACCTCTTAGGCTATGTTGCTATCGGCGCACGTTCTGTTGAAAACCAGCAGCACAGACTCACAGCCAGCGGACTCAACGTTCCTGTCGGAATGAAGAACCCTGTGAGCGGCAGTATGCCTGTTCTTATGAACTCTATCGAAGCTGCTCAGTCGGGACATACCTTCCTCTACAGAGGCTGGGAGGTAGTTACAGAGGGCAATCCCCTTGCTCATGCTATCCTCAGAGGCTATGAGAACCACCACAGCCAGAGTATGCCAAACTACCACTATGAGCATCTCCAGCTCCTCAACGAATTCTACGAGTCAAAGGGCTTCCAGAATCCTGCCTGCATAGTTGATACAAACCACTGCAACTCAGGCAAGAAGCACCTCGAACAGCCACGTATCGTCAAGGAAGTCCTCAGCAGCCGCAATTACAACGACAGTATCCGCAAGCTTGTAAAGGGCTTCATGATAGAGAGCTACATCGAGGACGGCAACCAGAAGGTAGACGAGCACATCTACGGAAAGTCCATTACCGATCCGTGTATCGGCTGGGAAAAGACCGAAAAGATGATATTCGAAATTGCCGACAGAGTATAAGCGCATAAAAACATAAAAGCTTCGTTTTCTTGTGTAAAACGAAGCTTTTTTATGTCTGTATAAGCAAATGCTCTCAGTTATTCTCGATAAGCCTTATAAATTCATTCTTGGGCAGCGGCTTTGAGAAGTAATAACCCTGCAGATACTCGCAGCCCAGCTTTTTGAGTATCTCTATCTGCTGCTCTGTCTCAACGCCCTCCATAAGAGCTTTTTTCTGCATTTTATGGACCATATCTATAGAGGTTTTCAGCAGAGTCATGCCAAGCTCGCTCTTTTCGGCGTTCCAGAGTATGCTCTTGTCTATCTTGATGATATCAGCACCGAGAGAGAACAGCGACGACATATTTGAATAGCCTGTGCCGTAGTCGTCGATAGAGAACTGAAAGCCCTCATGCTTGAGCTGCTCGATGACATCGGCAAGATGGTCATAGTCCTTTGCGGCAACGGACTCGGTTATCTCAAAGTTTATCATCTTCTTGCGTATGCCCTCAGCCTCAACAACTCCGCTGACGTATTCCGCAAAGCCCTCTTTCATGCATTCCAGCACCGAAAGATTAACGTTTATGCAGTCCATACCGTTTTTCTGAGGAATACCAGTAAACAAAAACTTGCAGACCTCTTTCAGCACGAATTCATCGATAACATCGATGATACCGAGCTGCTCGGCAATAGGAATGAACTCGTCGGGATAGATGATCCCCATATCCTTGTCATTCATGCGCAGAAGCGCCTCTGCGCCGTGAAGAGTTCTATCGATATTGTATGTAGGCTGATAATAGACCTCGAAGCTGCCGTTGTCCAGACCGTGAGTGACTGCCTTTTCGACAGCTGAGCGGCGTATGATCCAGTCAAGAGACTTGCCCTCGATGATACGCTCCTCCATAAGCTCGGGGATAGGACACTCGGCGATATAGATGACTTCCTCCACGTTCTTAGCGCGCTCGGGAACATTAACAAGCATAATTCTCGAAGAAACGATGATATCAAAGCCGTTTACGCTCCATGGCTCCTGAAAGCGCTTGCCGATAGTCTCTGCAAGCTCATGAGCCTCTTTATCGGAATAATTGTAAAGCGTAAGAGCAAATCTGCCGTGACCAACGGAATAGATAAAATAGCGCTGTATCACAGTTCCAAGGTAATCCGAGACTTCCTTTATGATAAGGTCGCGGTTCATTCTTCCGAAAACGACTGTATTTGCCGTCTTATCGAAACGGATATTGCGGATTATAAGTATTTTTACAGGTATTTTGTTTTTCAGATTGGCTTTAAGGTCAAGCTCGAAAGCCGCCGAATTATAAACATCAAGCTCGACATTCTTTCGGTCGTCCTCGTTCTCGATAAAGAGCAGGACTCCCGAAAAGCCTATAGATTCAATGAGTATCTCCACTCTCAGCTGCGGTATAAAGAGCTGTAAGCACACGCCTACTACTGCCAGCAGAAAGCATATGGCGATAGAGCGCTTGCGCCCCTTAGAAAGGATATTCCACGACTTCATGCACATTATAAAGGCTGCGATTATCCATAGACCGGAAGTGATATAGATAAATATGTATTCGCCCCATGCTCTGTGGAAAACTCTTTCCTCCGTATAGTACCAGCTCCAGTGCGTCAGCGGATTTATGGCGACAATAAACTCAGAAACGATAACTATCGCCCATGATACTATCACACGAAGCTTTTCCTTCTTTGAAGCGTCAGGACTACACCTGAAGCCTACAGAACGTCCGATAACAAAAGACAGGTAGTAGTACAGTACAGGTGCAATAAGACCGTGGCTAAGGAAATAAACATATTTTGACGACCGCGTTATCATAAAAGCCACTTCCGAGCTCATATCATATTCTCCCACGCGGACGTTGATCATTTCGCAAACGGCATTGACTGCAAGAAGCATAAGAAGCGACATATAAATGCGGTTCTGCGGCTTTCTCGTATGCCCGTCAAGTATAGTAAATGCCAGATTTCCGAAACAGATCAATAAAGCTGACAATGCAACACCAAAACAGAAATCAGTATATCTGATCATCTCTGTCCCCCCCTTGGCTATATACAGTTTTGTTTACAGAATGGAGCGAATAGAAAAAAATTGGTTTGAAGCAAAAGTACAGCTTTTATGACAGTTATATATATAAATCGCAAACAGAGTATATATTTATATCATTATACCACAAAATTATGAACATATCAACATTAGATGCAAAAAAGTCTGCTGCGCTTAGCTGTAGTACTTATACGGAAGTTTTACGCTTATTATTGAGAGAACCTTCCCTCAGAAAGGTTTCCCCATAAATAAACATAAGCTTCTATATGAGTATTACAGTCAAGCGCAGCAGAATGTTTTCATCAATAATTGTTAAGGACCTGTCTTCTGAGCTCTATCATATCGAAATTATCAAATACTCCGTCATAATTGAGGTCGAAATTCTTATCTTCAAGGTCACATTCCTCGCCAAGGAGGTACTTCTGGAAAAGCAATATATCATCTGATGTGAACTTCTCCCTGTTCATTCTCTCAACGATAATATCATTATGTAAAAGCTCTATTTCTCCGCTGCCGATACCGCATATATTGGCATTGAGAGCTACATTTGTGATAGGACCTACTTCAAGCCCTGCATTTTTCCATGCTATAACAGCGTCGGCAAGATAGATAGTACCTGATACTATTGTATCATTAGGAGTCTTGTTTTTGGCTATACAGTAGTACTTCACATTCTTTTTGCCACCGGCAGTGACAACATGATCGTTATAATACACATAGATATCGTATTCCCTGTCAGTAAACTCCTTCGTACCGAGATACTCGGCTTCTTTTGGAACAGCGTCATAATTCAGCACAGGATACATATAGAAGTCTATATATTCTTCGCCGTGTTCATCACACATTCTTCCCTCAGCACCTAAGCTGTAATTGCCGTCCGTGCTTATATTAGCTTTAAAATCCATATTGATAAAGTCGCCCTTATCTCTGTCTATCTGCTCGTCTGCCATTTCAAAGTTCATGCTCTTTCCGAACTTGAAAACGCTGTCATCATAATTCTGGAAACAGTCACCGACGATAGTGCCGTTCTTTTTGAGGGTACACTTTCCATTCTCTGTGCAGAATACCATGCTGCCGCCTTCAATAATAGGCTCGGCAGGAGCGTTTATCGATGTATTGTCGATCACTCTGTCATATACGTCATCTTTCTTTACAAGATCAAATTCAGCCTTTTCAAGGTCAAATTCACCTCTTCCGGCACCAAATGATTCAGCAAACATTAATATTTCGCTTATCTTGTTTGTCTTTTCCAAATAGTTCTTTAGCCAAACATCGTAATGTTTCTTGAGATCAATATCGCCAACTGCTCCGTAGGCCTCCTGTTCAAAGCTGACCTGTGATATGCACCATATCTGCGGTGCAGGCAAGCTCATACAGGACTCATAGTTAAATGTCCTTGAATAAATATCATACTTGATACCGTCTACCTCAACACAGTCAAGGTGTTTCACATCAGCCCTGTCATGACCGTCGTCCACAAATTCCTTTGTATTACTGAACTGAACAATATTTATCGACGTTATACTATCACGGTCAAAGAGCTCAACTCCCACTGCATATTTGTCCTTAGCCTTTATTGTCGCCTCATAGTGAACGTTCATCTTTTCATATTCATCAAAAGACACCGCCTTTTCGTCAAGAATACCTCTGAAAAACTCACTTTCCGAATTAGTTGAACTATTTTCATACACACAGTGAGCTGTTCCGTCATCAGAGACCGTCATTCCGTTGCGTAAGCCTTTATCCAGCGACGAATAGGAGTAATACTGTCCATTAAGCCAGACAGGGTTGCGTGAGTCATAATGGTTCTCGACTTTTATACTTCCCTTGTGAGGAACATTGGCCAAAGTAACATCATTTACGAATATCTTTCCCTTTTCGCCTGTTCCGCGGACATAAAGCTTAGGCTGCTTTCTTATTTCTATTTTAAAGCCGTTATTTTTTAGCTCGGCGTCTATCGCCTTAAAGTCTATCTTTTCGCTTATGCTGCCACCGTCAAGGCTCTCGCAGCGGACAATATATATGACCTCAACAGGAACATTCTCTTCCTCAGTGATAATTGCGTAATAATCAGTGCCGTTTATGCTTATCTTTTTTGCATTATTGATATCTGCACTGAAAGCATCCTCTGTATATGAGTCAAGAACTCTTATTTCCGCTGTTTTTTTATTCTCAGCATCGTAACATTCCACCACAGCTCCAATAGCATAGCTTTCCGTGTCTTTAAAGGCTGCCTCATACTTAACGAAGCAATCCTTGACATCGTCTATAGACTGCACCTTTTCCTCACCGACAAGGAACTCCGCAAGCCTTGTACCGTCCCAGCTGCAAACGTAATAGTTACCCACAGGATTACGCACAATAGCCGCCTCTCCCTCATCGTCATCAGCCTTCCATGCTATGAGGTCATTGCACGAATAAGGAGCCTTGAATTCCTCGTCATAATAAGTAAGACTCACCGCGGCACTGTTTGTCGCCCCCGAAGTTCCCGTCTCTCCCACAGCATTCACGGGAAAAACAGTCATAGCTGCCGCTGTTACAGCGCAGGCAGTCAAAGCTGACAAAAAAAGCTTTATTTTTTTGTACATTGTCACACCCTCCTTGAACATAAAAAACATATATATATTTATTATAGCTCAGCTAAAAAGCTTATACAAGTCCTTTTTTGCGGTATTCTGAAAAGGCTTTTTGTTTTCATCAGAATATTTTAGTACCAACAAGTACTAAAATATTCACTTTACTCTCTGTATGTGTTAAAGTCATAGTACCAAAAGGTTCTAACGCATACCATTATGAGGTGATAATGTGCATTTTCAGAGATTAAGAGACCTGCGCGAGGATATGGACTTATCCCAGACCAAGATAGCCCAGCTCCTGCACACAAGTCAGACCGTTTATTCACGATATGAAAGAGGCTTCCAGACTATCCCTGTGGAGCATTTGCTGATACTTGCCGACTTCTACGGCGTTTCCGTGGATTATATCCTCGGCAGGACAAACGTCAAGGAGCTCAACAAGCCCAAACAGCACTGAACTCTGATTTAATCAAGGAGTAATATATATATGAACGACAAAAATACTCACGCAGGACACAGAAGCCGAATGAGACAGCGTTTTCTCGCCTCGGGACAGGACGGGCTCTTCGAGCATGAGCTTTTAGAGCTGATACTGTTTTACGCCCGTCCCGTAGTGAATACCAACGGTATCGCCCACGACCTCACCGACCAATTCGGCAGTCTCAGCAAGGTCCTTTCAGCCGATGAGGAAAAGCTCCGCGAGGTCAAAGGCGTAGGCGCAGGCGGCGCTGTATTCCTAAAGCTCATAAACGACTTCGGACTGAGCTATATGCGAAATTCCCACAGCAGCGAGACTCTTTCCGACCGAAAACAGCTATGCAGCTGCATATCCCAGCAGTTCAAGGGCATAGAAGCCAGAATATGCAATATTCTCTGCCTTTCTACACGCTCCGAGCTCATGCGCACCATTACTCTGCCCATAGATGAGCTTTTATGCGGAAGCATTACCCCAAAGGAACTTGCTGCAATGCTGCTGAAAAGCGGAGCTGCCGCAGTCTGTATAGGCATAAACCACGGAAAAGACCTTGCCATACCCAAGGACGAGGACTACCGTATCGCCTGTATTTTCGGGGAGCTTCTTTCGGCAATAGGCATAGGCTTCAGTGACCTCGTCATATTCGGCAGCGGCAGGTGCTTCTCAATGCGCGGAAGCGGCGCATTTGCGTTCTGACTATGGCTGATAAAAATAAAAAGCTGCGCAGGGAGCAGCTTCTCGAAAAATATCATAACAATGGCTTTGACGGGCTAACAGAACACGAAAGACTGGAGCTTCTACTCACTTATGCACAGGCAGACGAGCCTGCTGTGCTTGCCGCGGAGCTTCTCGGCGAATACGGCAGCGTGAACGCACTTGCCGACGCAGACACCACGCTTCTTATGAAGGATAACCGCGTCAATGAACAGACCGCCGTTCTTCTGCGGCTTATCCCATGTATCAGCTGTTCACTGTACTCCGAGCGCTTCGCAATAAAAACTCTCAACAGCTCCAAGGCGGCAATCGATTATTTTGCAAGCCATTTTATCGGAGCTGTAGGCGAAAAGCTCATAATGACGGCAGTGAGCAGCCGTTTCCGCATATGTGTCACTAAAGTCCTTGCATTCGGCACAGCCTCCCGTGTATCGTCCTCATATCGGGATATCGCGGAATTTGCCATAAAAAGCGACTGCGACATATTCTTCATAGCCCACAATCACCCACACGGCGAAGCCAAGCCCTCGGACAGCGATATGATGTTCACACGCAATGCTCTGAAAGCCCTCTCCACACTGGGAGCAGTTCTTGCAGACCATATAATAATCGGCGCTGAGGGCGGCTTTTCCATACGTTCAAGCGGACTTCTTCCCGAAATGAAGCCGAACGGCGTAAAGGGCTATAAGTAGCCCTTAGCTATCAGTGCTGAAACGGTCTGTTGAACGAGCCAATTTCAATAAGGTTTCCCTCGGGATCGGCGATATAGCAGGTTCGCTGTCCCCATGGCTCGGTAGTGGGCTCTAATATGGGCTCCGCCCCCATTCCGATGACTCTTTCGTACTCCTTGTCAACCTCCTCATAGGTATCCACATAGAGGGCAAGCTCAAAGTGTCCGTTGACGCCCTTGAGGTATTCGTATTTTCGATTGGTCATCTTCTCGAAGTCCTTACGCCCATAAAGCAGGAACAGCGTACCGTCCTTGAGCAGATAAACATTTGAGGTGTTTTCGTCCTCTTTTATTTCAAAACCAAGAACATCTCTGTAAAATCTTATCATTTTGCCCATGTCCTCAACAAATAGTCCAAAACCGTCTAATCTCATAAGAACCTCCGATATTTTATTTTTCGGGAGTACATTCTCCCGATATACGGGAATTATATCACAAAGCCGCAGAAATGTCAACGAAAAGCCGAATTCCCCGTTCATTCTATCATGAACTCTAATTGTAGGGGACGCCGCCCTCGGCGTCCCGATGTAGGGGCTGGCGTCCTCGACAGCCCGTTAAGTCAAAGTAATTCCTTTGAAACCCATTCATATTTCCGCAGGTCATAGATACAAAAAAGCCCGAAGCCAACCGACTTCGGGCAATATTTATATGCAATTACTTGAGAGCAGCCTTGAGAGCGTCAACTCTGTCTGTCTTTTCCCATGCAACGCCGAGCTCCTCACGTCCCATATGACCGTAAGCAGCAAGCTGTCTGTACTGGGGCTTTCTGAGGTCTAGCATTTCGATGATAGCTGTAGGACGAAGGTCGAATACCTTTGAAACAGCCTCTGAGAGCTTCTCCTCGTCTACCTTGCCTGTGCCGAATGTATCAACAAGGATAGAGATAGGCTTAGCAACGCCGATAGCGTATGAGAGCTGAACCTCGCACTTGTCAGCAAGACCTGCTGCAACGATGTTCTTAGCGATATAACGTGAAGCATAAGCAGCGCTTCTGTCAACCTTTGTCGGATCCTTACCGCTGAAAGCTCCGCCGCCGTGACGTGAATATCCGCCGTATGTATCAACGATTATCTTACGTCCTGTAAGACCGCTGTCGCCCTGAGGACCGCCTACTACGAAACGTCCTGTAGGATTGATGAATATCTTTGTGTTCTTGTCCATAAGGTCAGCAGGGATAACTGCCTTGATAACATACTCCTCGATGTCCTTGCGGAGCTGCTTGAGTGAAACGTCGGCAGAATGCTGAGAAGAAACAACAACTGCGTCAACTCTTACGGGCTTGCCGTTGTCGTACTCAACAGTAACCTGTGACTTGCCGTCGGGACGGAGATAACGGAGTGTGCCGTCCTTGCGTACCTCTGTAAGCTTAAGAGCAAGCTTGTGAGCAAGTGAGATAGGAAGAGGCATAAGCTCGGGAGTCTCATTGCAGGCAAAGCCGAACATGATACCCTGATCGCCTGCGCCGTTTGAAAGTCCGTCGGACTTGTCGTTTTCCTCTCTGTACTCGAAAGCCTCGTTAACGCCCATAGCGATATCGGGAGACTGCTCGTCGATAGATGTGAGGACAGAGCAGGTGTGACCGTCGAAGCCGTACTTAGCTCTGTCGTAGCCGATGTCGATGATGACCTGACGAGCTATCTTAGGAATGTCTATATCAGCTGATGTTGTGATCTCGCCCATACAGAGTACCATACCTGTAGTTACGCAGGTCTCGCAGGCAACTCGTCCCAGCTTGTCCTGCTCGAGGATAGCGTCGAGAACAGCGTCCGAGATCTGATCGCAGATCTTATCGGGATGTCCTTCAGTTACCGATTCAGATGTGAAAAAGCATTTACTCATTAAAAAAACCTCCTGAAATATAAAAATGACTTCTCGTTCCGAAGAGAAGCCACAGTTACCCAATGTCCTCATCTTTCGGATAAAACCGCAGGAATTAGCACCTTCGACTCATTATGTTCGGGTTGCTGCGGCTTCACAGGTCCTGTACCTCCGCCGCTCTTGATAAGGTTTCCAATGTATTATACACTATTGTCGGAAATTTGTCAATAGGGTATTTCCCCAGTGCAACAAAAAATTGCATGAATGCAGTTTTTTCACATACAAAACAAATGAGCCTCCTTATTAAGGAAGCTCATCTGCCATGATATAGGGATTATTGGGGATTTAATAATTTAATGTTGGGGTAAACATTAAACTACCATGAAAATCAGCTTCGGGATCTTCTCCCTCAGCAATTATATTATAGCATATTATTATGTATTTTTTGTGAAATTGCCCAACAAGTGCAGTAGAAACTTCTCGACATATCTCTCTTGATACTATCAATTATGCACAATACAAATTTTCTGTGTCCACCTAATTTATACCAGCCGTACAGAATTGTAACCGAATTAGTCCCAGTTATTACATTTTCTGCTTGAATGTAACTCTTTACAAGTTCAAAGGAACGCAAACAGTTCCGTCAGTTCCTTTATGGAGTCAACTCCCTCGGGAGCTCCCCTGCCGCCGCGGTCAAGCCACACAGCCCTTATGCCGGCAGAGCCTGCTCCTCCAACGTCGCTGCTGAGCGAATCGCCCACATGGATCACCTCGTCAGCCGAAAGCCCCGTCTTTTCAAGGGCATACTCGAACAGCTCCTTTCGCGGCTTATAGGAACGTGCATCCTCGCTTGTAAACATATCTTCAGGCTGCAGGGCGAGATACTCAACGGCTGCCTCTAAATCGCGCCTGTCGATATTGGATACTATATATACTGGCAGCGGACAGTTCTCGAAAAAAGGGAGCGTATCCGCAAAAGCAGGCGGTTTCTGCCACTGTGCGAACATCAGCTCACTGAGCTCATCTGCGTCAGCCGCCGAACCGAAATGCCTGATAGTCTCTGCCAGAGACTCATGCTCAAGCTCGCGCTGAGTGCGGAAACTCCCGCCGTATGAGCTTGTATACAGCCGCTGGAACACCTCCCACCAGTAGTCTGATATCTGCGAAATATTTTCCGCATTTCCCGTGCTGAATATCTTCTGTCCTACCCGAGCCACGACATCGCCGTCCTCATGGGCAAGAGTGCCGTAAAAATCTGTGAATACTGCTTTTATCATTTTTTCTCCAAATTGCTTATTTTGAACCAGAATGTAGAGCCCTTACCGAGAGTACTGCGCACACCGTAATCGTAATTGTGCATTTTCAGCACAGCCTTGACGATAGAAAGTCCCAGACCTGTGCCCACTACCTCTCGTTTATGGTTCTCCGAGCGGTAATACTTATCGAAGATGAGCTTTATCTTGTCCTCCTCGATACCGTCGCCCGTATCCTCTACCTCAACAAGAACGCCGTCCTCGGTATTTATCTGGCGGACAAACACCTGCTTGTCCTCGCCTGTGTAGTTTATTGCATTGTTTATCAAGTTGTAAATTACCTGCTCTATCTTGACCACATCACAGTACACCATGCGCTCCTCGTCGGGCGTAAAATGTATATGATAGCCGTTTTTCTCTGAAAGTCCCCTGAATCTGTCCATTATCTCGCCGAGCTTTGCACTTATGCCGAATTCCGTGGGATTCAGCTTCTGCTTGCCGCTCTCCAGCTTTGACAGGTCAAGCATATCGTTTACAAGAAGCGCCAGACGGTCGGTCTCGCTGATGATAATCTCAAGGTGCTCGTTGCGCTTGACGGGATTATCTCCAGAAAGGTCGCGTATCATCTCCGCATAGGCTTTCAGCATTGTCAGCGGAGTCCTCAGGTCATGGGAAACATTGGCGATAAGGTCTCTCTGCATGGTATCCACCTTTGAGAGCTCCTTTTCCGCATAGGTAAGGGTATCAGCCAGCTTTTTTGCTTCGAGATAGCCCCTTCCGTCGAATTTCGTATTGAAATCGCCCTTAGCCAGTATCTCCGCAGACTTTGTTATCCTGTCTATAGGAGCAGATATCCTCTTTGACAGGTACAGCGATATGATAAATGCCAGTACTATCAATATAATAGTAATGGTCATGAGCTGGCTTTTGATTATCTTTACTGTAGCTCCCACAGGTACGAGAGCCGCATTTAACAGCAGATAACCGTCGGGAGCTTTAGGATCACCGAGAGCACAGCCGTATACCAGCATATAGCTGCCGTTTCGGGGGTGCTTGACCTTCTTTATGATGACGCCATTTTCCGAATCATCAATACTGTTTAACAGTACGCCGCTGTTTATGCCCCTGTCGTGTATGATACATTCGCCCATGACGTGCTTTTTCATCA
Organism: Ruminococcus flavefaciens; assembly: GCF_900119075.1. Lineage (GTDB taxonomy): Bacteria > Bacillota > Clostridia > Oscillospirales > Ruminococcaceae > Ruminococcus > Ruminococcus flavefaciens_Q. The sequence goes on along the minus strand of NZ_FPIP01000007.1, from coordinate 160,634 downwards.
TCTCACGGCCGTATTTGTCCAGTACCTCAACGCAGAGGTCCTCAGCGTCTCCCGTATCCTTAACGGCAGCATAGAGCTTTTCCTTTTCTTCATCATCTGACAGTATCTCCAAAACAGTCTCATAGTTTTTCTGCCTGTCTGCGCTGTTATAGATCTCGGCTATGGAGTCCATGCTTGCAGCCGTCGACTGTATCCTCATCTTTTCGTAGAATTTCTCGAAGAAGAATATCTGAAATACCCAGATAAGCGCAAATACCGCAACGGTAAACAGCACGAAATACAGCCAAATGGTAAAGCGGAGCGGTATCCTGCTGCCTACGCGCCTGAACTGCTTAATCGGCTTCAAACTTATATCCCATTCCTCTCAGTGTAACGATGTATTTACGGTACTCTCCGAGACTGTTTCGGAGCATTTTTATATGGGTATCAACAGTTCTGTCATCGCCGAAGAAGTCATAGCCCCATACCTCTTCAAGGAGCCTGTCCCTTGAAAGAGCGATATTCTTGTTCTTTACAAGGTAGAATAACAGATCGTACTCCTTGGGAGTCATGGAAGCCTTCTGACCGTTTACATAGACCTCGCGTCCTGCGATATCCACTTCAAGTCCCTCGAATTCGTATTTATCGGGAACAGCTTCTTCCTCCTTGTGGGTATTCCTCTTGAGAACCACCTTTACACGCGCCATAAGCTCCTTTGGAGAGAAAGGCTTTACAACATAATCGTCAACGCCTATCTCAAAGCCGAAGAGCTTGTCGTACTCCTCGCCTCTTGCAGAAAGCATGATAACGGGGATATTCTTTGTCTTATGTATCTCCTTGCAGGCGGAATAGCCGTCAAGTCTTGGCATCATAACGTCCATTATGATAAGGTCATAGTCATTATCGTGGCAGAGATTCACAGCCTCCATGCCGTTTTCGGCTTCTGTTACCTCATATCCCTCGAATTCGGCATACTCGCGCACGACCTTTCTTATGTTTATTTCGTCGTCAACAACTAAAATGTGTGCCATATTTTTCCCTCCGTGTATTTGAATTTAACAATTCTGTCCAAAACATACAACGAACAGCTTTTCGCTGTCCTACGTTTATATTATAACATTATATCTGATAAAAGTGTATACAAAGTGATATTTTTATGTGTTTTTCCGTCAATTTTATCAAATTTGTTAGAGCCTGTAAATTTACAATTGACATTTTCAGTAATTTTTGCTATAATGTACTTGGGTAAGTGTAAACGAAGGGAGGCGGCGCCTATGAATAATAAAGCACAGCAGAAACCAAGAAGCAATTCCCGCACAAGAAGCTTCAATCCCCTTGCAGCCGCCCTTATCATCGTTGCTGCAAGCGCTGTCGTAATAGGCTACTGCATAAATGTTCCCGAAAACGCCAGAATGGCGCTTATCATTTACGTTTGTACAATGGTATGCGCAACTCTGATACTTGCGATATCGGGCTGGATATATAAGAATAAAAAGACCTCTGTGGACGAAAAGGACATAATCAAGATAACCGAAAACCTCAATACCGAAATGATAATCTGGTCAGACGACTTTGAATATGTCTATATCAACAAAAAGCTCCGCGACCTGCTGGGCATAACCGCGGATTACTCAGACAAAAAGGAGGGCGTATGGACCGCATTCGGCATAAATACTCCCGATCCCACAGCTCTCAGCAAGATAGTGGGCAGCAACTCCTATGAGTCCACATTCCGCAATCCCAGCGGCGCATTCGTATCTATCGCATGGAGCACCTCACAGGTCAAGAAGTACAAAAAACGCTCAGTATACCTCAGCACAGGCTTCAATCTCACCGAGCTGAAGAAAATGCGTGTGAATCTTGCAAACGCCAACGATTTCTTCCATTCGGCTATGGAGCTTGCAGAAATAGGACTTGTAATGAGCACCGATAAGAAGGTGTTCAGAGTCTCGCCCGAAATGGTCAATATGCTGGGCTTGAAGAGCGGTACGGTCAATATCAACGAATACCGCGCTCTTATACACCCCAACGACAGGATACAGTTTGACGGAGCAGTCCGCAGCCGCGACGCCTCTGACATCAAGAACATCGAGATAAGACTGAGAAGCGCCGACGGCAACTACCGCTGGTTCTCACACCGCTTCAAGTCCATAACCAGCACAGGAAACAGTCTTCCCCTCTTCGGCGGAGCTGTTATCGACGTTACCGAGGAGCACGAAAAGGATATCCTCATCGAGCGCCTCGCGTACATCGACGAGGTCACCGAAATTGCCAACCGCAACAAGCTTGTGGTTACAGGACAGGAGATATACGATTCCTGCAAGGTGCTGGACTATTCATTCTGGATAATCGTTCTGGATATAGACCGCTTCCACATCATAAACGATACCTGCGGCTATTCAAACGGAAACTATATCCTGAAAAACTTTGCTCATATACTTTATAAGTTCGTCACCCCAGGCGGTCTTGCAGCCAGAATAAGCGGCGATAATTTCGCCCTGCTGCTGAGAGACTACGGCGACGACGAAATGCCTACAAGGACCGTTAAGTCCATACAGGACGAGTTTGCAAAGCTTGCAGTCGACGAGCTTGCGTCAATAAGCCTTACCTGCTCGGCAGGCTTCTCCAAAATGCCCGAGGACGGCAGGTCTTTCCTCGAAGTCATGGAGCACGCTGAATTCGCCCTCAAATCCAATGACGGCACGCAGAGCAGCATATGCGGCTATGAGCCGAGTATGCACGACTCTATCATCGGCGATACAGAACTTGAAAAGTCTCTTGCTCTTGCTATCGAGAACAACGAGCTCCAGCTCTACTACCAGCCGAAGATCGACCTCAATACAGGCAGGATCATGGGCGTTGAAGCTCTTATCCGCTGGATAAAGCCCGACGGCACCGTTATCTCTCCCGACGCTTTCGTGCCTATCGCAGAGAGCTCTCACCTTATCGGAAAGATAAGCGAATTCGTACTGAACGAGGGCTGCCGCCAGAACAAGCTGTGGCAGAAAATGGGCTATCCGCCTATCGTTATGTCAATAAACTTCGCGTCGTCCGACTTCTATCAGACCGACCTCAAGGACAAGGTCTACGAAGCCCTCGCACGCTCGGCTCTGCCGCCTCAGTGGCTTGAAGTAGAGCTCACCGAGTCCCTTGCGCTCAAGGATATCGACTTTGCAATAGACCAGATGAACCGTCTCCGCGAGCTCGGCGTAAAGCTTGCCATGGACGACTTCGGAACAGGCTATTCTTCACTGAGATATCTCCAGATACTGCCGATCACACTGCTCAAGCTGGACCGCTCGTTCATAATCGACATCGAGCACGACAATATCTCATTTGAGATAGTCGCAGCGGTAATACGTATCGCAAAATCCAAGAAGATAGAGACTATCGCAGAGGGTATCGAAAACAAGGGACAGCAGAGTATCCTGCGTTCCGCAGGCTGTGACTACGGACAGGGCTACCTTTATGGCAAGCCCATGCCCCCTGAAAAGATACAGGAACTGTTTGAACAGAACGTAAGGCGCGAAATCGACACAAAAAGATAGCGCTTTAGAATTATCACGTTATCACGGAGGTCATAATTATGAAAAGACGTATCGGAATCCTTACAAGCGGCGGTGACTGCCCCGGACTCAACGCAACTATACGCGGCGTGGCAAAGGCTTGCTACGAGCGCTTCGGCGAGGAAAATGTTGAGATAGTCGGAATTTCCAACGGCTATTACGGACTTATCAACAATCTCTGCAAGGAGATGTCCCCATCCTCATTCTCGGGAATACTCACACAGGGCGGAACTATCTTCGGCACAAAGCGTCAGCCATTCAAGATGATGCAGGTCATCGGCGAGGACAACATCGACAAGGTCAAGAATATGAAGGAGACCTACAAGAAGCAGAAGCTGGACTGCCTACTTACACTGGGCGGAAACGGCACTCACAAGACCTCCAAGCTCCTTTCTGATGAGGGACTCAACGTCATCGGACTCCCCAAGACCATCGACAACGATATATACGGCACAGATGTTACCTTCGGCTTCCATACCGCAGTTGACATCGCCACAGACGTTCTCGACAGACTTCACACCACAGCCGCAAGCCACTCGCGAGTTCTCCTCTGCGAGATAATGGGAAATAAGGCAGGCTGGCTCACACTGAATGCAGGTATCGCAGGCGGCGCGGACGTTATCATAATCCCGGAGATTCCTTATGATATCGACAAGATCTGCGACGCAGTAATGGCAAGAAGCGCCAGCGGAAAGACCTTCTCTATCGTTGCAGTTGCTGAGGGAGCTTTCGATATAAACGAAGCTCAGATGAAGAAAAAGGAACGCGCAAAGAAGCGTGCAGAGGCAGGAATACTCACCGCCACAAACCGCATTGCAGCTCAGATACAGCATAATACAGGCCTTGAAGCCCGTGTATGCGTCCCCGGACATATGCTCAGAGGCGGCGCTCCAAGCGCTTATGACCGCGTACTCTCCACACAGTTCGGAGTTCACGCAGCCTACCTCATAGCAAAGGAGCGCTACGGCAGAACAGTGGCTAAAATAGGCAATAAAATAACCTCAAACAAGCTTGAGGACATAGCAGGAAAGACAAAATTCGTCGATACAGAGAATCATCTGGTCATCGCAGCACGCGATATCGGCGTATCTTTCGGCGATTAAGACACTTTGGCAGTCCAATTGGGCTGCCAATTTTGCGTATACAAGTAGTATTATATACAATCAAAAATACTTATATTTAAATTTGATATAACGCTGTCAAACCTTTATATTTAGCCATATAGCGGCGATTGTGAACTGATTAAATCAAAAAAATTTGGAATTTTTCAAAAAAAGCTATTCCCAAAACTGTTATTATGTGCTATAATATCTATATATCTGTTCAGGAGGTATTATAATGTCAGAAATGGAACTTTATAGCCTTTGGTGTGAAAACGCAAAGGAAGATCCCGACTTAAAAGCTGAGCTCGAGGGGATAAAGGGCGACAGCGAGGCAATCAACGACAGATTCTACCGTGACCTCGAATTCGGTACGGGCGGTCTGAGAGGCGTTATCGGTGCAGGAACCAATCGAATGAATATATATACTGTAAGACGCGCTACACAGGGTTTTGCGGACTACCTCAACCAGGAGTACAAGAACCCAAGCGTAGCTATCTCCTATGACAGCCGTATCAAGAGCGACGTGTTCTCAAAGGCTGCCGCAGAGGTACTTGCAGCAAACGGCATAAAGGTACATATCTACAAGCAGTTAATGCCTACACCATGCCTTTCATGGGCAGTACGCGCACTTAAGTGTCAGGGCGGTATCATGGTAACAGCAAGCCACAACCCAGCCAAGTACAATGGCTACAAGGTTTACGGCGAGGACGGCTGCCAGATAACTCTCAGAGGTGCTGAGATAATCCTTGAAAAGATAAATTCTCTGGATATGTTCAGCGGCGTAAAGCACTCCGATTTTGACAAGGAGTTAGCCGCAGGCAACATTTCTTATATAGACGACAGCGTTATCGAGGAATTCTACAAGAGAGTCCTTGCAGAGGGCATAAACACCGATCTCTGCGCTTCAAGCGGACTCAAGGTTGTATACACTCCTCTCAACGGCACAGGAAACAAGCCTGTACGCGAGATCTTAAAGCGTATCGGCATTACAGACGTAACTGTAGTAAAGGAACAGGAGAATCCCGACGGCAACTTCACCACCTGTCCTTATCCGAACCCGGAGATACGCGAGGCATTACAGGTAGGTCTCAGCTACTGCGACAAGGTAAAGCCAGACCTTCTCCTTGCTACCGATCCAGACTGTGACCGTGTAGGTATCGCAGTTCCCGACGGCAAGGGCGGCTACGCTCTCTTCTCGGGCAACGAGGTAGGAGCTATGCTTCTCGAGTACATCTGCTCACAGCGTATCAAGAAGGGCACAATGCCAAAGAATCCTATCACAGTAAAAACTATCGTTACTACCGATATCGTAAACCTCATCGCCAAGGAATACGGCGTAGAGGTAATAGACGTTCTCACAGGCTTCAAGTTCATCGGCGAGCAGATCGGCTTCCTTGAGGCTAAGGGCGAGGAGAACCGCTATATATTCGGCTTTGAGGAGAGCTACGGCTACCTTTCGGGCGGCTACGTAAGAGACAAGGACGCAGTTGACGCTTCAATGCTTATCTGCGAAATGGCTGCTTACTACCGCACACAGGGCATTACTCTCATGCAGGCTCGTGAGAATATGTACAAGAAGTACGGTATGTTCCTCCAGACACTCTACAGCTTCGAGTTCGATGGTGAGAGCGGAATGAAGCACATGGAAGAGCTCATGTCAGACCTCCGCAGCAACCACCCCTCATCTATCGGCGGCTTAAAGGTCGAGCGCTTCGAGGATTACCTCGCAAGCACCTCCAAGAATATCGCTACAGGCGAAGTCAAGGAGCTCACACTTCCAAAGTCGAACGTTCTCGCATTCTATCTTGAGAACGGATGCAAGGCTATAGTTCGTCCATCGGGTACAGAGCCCAAGATAAAAACATATATCACTGCAAAGGCGCCCACAAAGGCTGATGCCGAGGTCATCGAGCAGAAGATATACGCAGATTTCACACAGAGCATGAAATAAGACACAGGGCGGACTTCAGTCCGCCCTTTATTACAGAAAAGAGCAGTGTCCGCGCAGGTCTGCCGAAACATAAAAACACTTCAGGAGAAACAGAATGAAAAAAGACAAACCACCGATCCTAACATTTCTCATCGGAGCTATTCTCGGAGCTATGGTATTCATATGGATATTCGGAATAAATATCATTGATCCCACAAATACGGGCTGGATATTCAAGAATACAGGCGATGTCACCCAGCACCACCTTGGCTGGCTATATTTCAGAAACACGCCATGGACATTCCCAATAGGACTAACCGACGGTATAAGCTCCGACGGCATGGTCTCATGTATGTATACCGATTCACTGCCGCTCTTCGCCATAATATTCAAGCTTCTCTCCCCTGTTATCCCCGAGAACTTCCAGTATTTCGGACTCTGGGGCGTGGTATGCTTCGCTCTTAACGGCGGAATGGGAGCTTTGCTTCTGAGGAGGATAACCCCGAGCATTTACTTCACATCTGTCGGCTCCCTGTTCTATTCAGCATTCTTCCCGTCCATAAACCGAGTAGGTCAGCACAACACTCTTGCCGCAATATGGCTCATAATCGCGGCGCTGATACTTGCTCTCGACCACAAGCGTCAGTACAAGCACCGCTTTACCTCGGTCGCCTTATGGTCGGCTCTATGCGTGCTCGCAACGCTTGTACACATATATTTCCTGCCGATGATATACATCGTCATGGTCGGATATATGATACTCACCGTATTCATGGACAAAAACCGTTTGCGCGCTGTTATCACATTCGGTTCATCAACAGTCTGTTCCGTACTCAGTCTATGGATAATAGGAGCATTTTACGGCAGCGGAAACTATGTTGACGGCGGCTTCGGTATGTATTCCGCAAACCTCAATACCTTCTTCAACAGCATGGGACACTCAAAGTACCTTCGTATGCTAAACACCGCAAGAGATCAGGGCGAGGGCTACGGCTACCTCGGACTTGGTATGCTGGTATGCTGTTTCCTCGGCATAATAATTGCATTGAGCCGCCTTGAACGCAGAGAGGGCAGGGCTTTGAAAAATATCCGCGAATACTACAAGTTACACCGCGTTCAGATAAACGCTTTCCTGCTGGTATTCCTCGTAAGCTTTATGTGGGCTGTCAGCACTACCGTTGTGATAAACCAGAACGTCCTTATTGATATAAAGCTGCCGCGCCTTATACTCGGAGCTTTCTCCATATTCCGAGCCTCGGGAAGATTCATATGGCTGCCCTGCATGATAGTCATGACAACAGCACTGTGGCTGGTGAACAAGCTGGACAGACATTCGGCAGCCGCCGCAGTAACCATATGCGTATGGCTCAATATAATGGACCTCCGCAACTACCAAAGCGAACTGAACAAACAGTACAACGTCCCCGACGGCAATTACCTCTCAATAACCGATGAGGAATGGAAAAAAGCCTCGGAGGGCGCAGACGAGGTCATATTCCTGCCTCTGCCGCAGGATTACAAGACCTATATGAGTCTGTATTTCGAGACAGCTGCCCTTGCTTCAAGAGACCATATCAAGCTCAGCAGCTTCTACCTTGCACGTTCCGATTACGGTGTTCTTGCCGAATATGCCGACGAGCAGTACAGGCTCCTCACTTCGGGAAAAGGCAGAAAAGACGCCCTGTATGTATTCTTCACAGAAGACGATATTCCAAAGGATACAAGCAATATCACAGTCTATGAGCTCGGAGAATTCAAAGCCGCAAGAGTTAAAAAATAAAATAAAATCACAAAAGGCTTGACACACACGGCTCAGTGTGATATAATTTATTACTGTAATGTATATTCGGCACTACTGTCTAAGGGAAATGATGGGCTGCACGATCTACAAATTAATGTAAAGAGGTGAAAATCGTGAAAGAGGGAATCCATCCTGAGTTCAAGAAGACCACAATTACCTGCCACTGCGGTAACGTGATCGAGACTATGTCTACAAAGGAAAACATCAAGGTTGAAATCTGCTCAAAGTGCCATCCTTTCTATACTGGTAAGCAGAAGCTTGTTGATACAGGCGGACGTGTTGACAGATTCAAGAAGCGTTTCAATATGGACAAGTAATTCCACAAGCCCCGTCATTGACGGGGCTTTTCGTACATAGGTAAGTATTATGAACTATCTGACAATTTCCGAAAATGCCAAGGCTTCGTTCATAGAAAAGCGCTCGGAGTTCATCGGCTATATCTCCCCTGTTAAGACCAACGACGAGGCGGTAGCCTTTATAAATTCCATAAAAGCCGAGCACCGCAAGGCTAAGCACAACGTTTACGCATATATCCTCCGCGAGGACAATATTTCCCGTTATTCCGATGACGGCGAGCCTCAGGGCACCGCGGGAGTACCTGTGCTCGACGTGCTGAAAAAGCGCGGTCTCACCGATGTATGTGTGGTAGTCACCCGTTATTTCGGCGGAATACTTCTTGGCGGCGGCGGTCTTGTGAGAGCCTATTCCCATGCAGCTTCTCTTGCCTGTGACGCGGCTCACATCATGGATATGTGCCTGTGTCACCGCCTGAAAATAACCGCAGACTACGGTATGTACGGCAAGATATCCTATCTCCTGCCCAATTACGACACTATCACTGTGGATTCTGACTTCGGCAGCGACGTCACCCTCGAGATACTCGTTCTCTCGGAAAAGCTCGACGCCCTGAAAAAAGAGCTCACCGAGGTGACCAACGGAACTGCCGAAATCGAGGATATGGGCGAGCTTTTTGAAGATTTTTCCTCTGTGAAAAAAATTTCCTGATAAAAATAAAGGGTTTTTTGTCCCGTTTTAGTATAAGTATTATGTAGGCACTTTTTCGGCGGATCATCTTCCGCTTAAATTTTTCTGCAAAGTGGGGGAGCAAGTATGACAGTACGCGAACAGATCGAGATAAGCGAAGCAGGTATACTCAGCAAATACGCCTGCGCAAGCATAGACGAGGTCGGCACAAAGCGTGAGCGCTATGAGGACAAGTGCCCCTACCGCACCGAGTTCCAGCGTGACCGTGACCGCATACTCCACTGCAATTCATTCCGCAGACTAAAGCGTAAAACTCAGGTTTTCCTGTCCCCTGTGGGAGACCACTACCGAACACGCCTTACCCATACCCTTGAGGTATCACAGATAGCAAGAACTATTTCCCGCGGTATGCGCCTTAACGAGGACCTGACAGAGGCTATCGCCCTCGGTCACGACTTAGGGCACTCCCCTTTCGGACACTGCGGCGAGAGAACTCTCAATGAAATATGCCCCCACGGCTTCAAGCATTATGAGCAAAGCGTCCGTGTGGTGGAAGTCCTTGAAAAAAAGGGCAAGGGATTAAATCTCACCCACGCTGTAAGAAACGGCATACTCTGCCACACCAACATGGTAGCTGACACCAAGGAGGGCAATATAGTCCGACTGGCTGACACTATCGCCTACATAAACCATGATATCGAGGACTCTATCCGAGCAGGCATACTCTCACCAAACGACCTGCCAAGAAGCTGTGTTATAGCCCTCGGAAATACCAAGACCAAGAGAATCACTACTCTCATAGCCTCCGTTATCGGGCACGGAGCTGTGGATATAGATTTTGCGCCCGATATACGAAAGGCTCACGACGAGCTCAAAAAGTTCATGTTCGAGAAAGTCTACACCAATCCTGCCGCCAAGGCTGAGGAGGGCAAGGCTGAACAGCTTGTGCGCAAGCTCTACGCTTACTTTATCGAGCACACGGACAAGCTCCCCGAAGAATACCGCAACATCATCAAGCTCTCAGATCCTGACAGAGCTGTCTGCGACTACATATCGGGAATGAGCGACGAGTACGCCGTTGACCTTTACACAGAGCTTTTCGTACCGAAATTCTGGAAGTGAGGTAGAATATGCCTCAGAACGACGAATTTCTCTATAATCTGCGAAATGCCAACCCTATCGAGACAGTTATGGGCGGCTACGTCAACGTCATAAGACGAGGGCGCAATTATGTCTGCTCCTGTCCGTTCCATTCCGAAAAAACGCCTTCCTGCACCATATTCACCGATACCCAGAACTTTTACTGCTTCGGCTGCGGCGCAGGCGGCGACGTCATCACCTTCATAATGAAGATAGAGAACCTGACCTTTCCAGAGGCTGTAAAGCTTCTTGCGCAGAGGGCAGGTTTGGAAGTCCCTGCCTACGGCAATAAGGACAGCGGCTACGCAAAGCGTAAAACCCGTATCTACGAAATGAACCGCATTGCCGCCAATTTCTACTACACCAACCTGTTCAAGGGCAAGGACAAGACGGGACTGCAATATTTCGCAAACAGAAAGCTTACTCCCCAGACCATAAAGAAGTACGGTCTCGGCTACGCTTCCGACTCATGGAACGAGCTCACCGATGTACTGCGCTCAAAGGGCTATTCAGACGACGAAATGGCTGACGCATGGCTGGCAGGAATGAAAAACGGACGCACCTTCGATATGTTCCGAAAGCGCGTTATGTTCCCTATCGTTGACCTCCGCGGCAACATAATCGGCTTCGGCGGACGAGTCCTTGACGACTCACAGCCGAAATACCTGAACACGGGAAAAACTCCCGTATTCGACAAGGGCTCAAACCTGTTCTCCATGAACTTCGCAAAGAACTCAAACGCAAAGCGGCTGATACTATGCGAGGGATATATGGACGTCATAGCCGTAAATCAGGCAGGCTTCGAGAATGTTGTGGCTACGCTGGGAACTGCTATAACTCCCGACCAGGCGCGTCTCATAAGCCATTACGCCGAGGAAGTTGTAGTTGCCTACGACAGCGACGGCGCAGGACAAAAGGCTACGCAAAAAGCTATCAACCACTTTGCGGACGTTGGTCTGCGAACCAAGATACTCCACATGGAGGGCGCCAAGGATCCCGACGAGTATATCAAGAAGTTCGGGCGTGACCGCTTCCGAATGCTCATCGACAGCTCCAATGACGCCAACGACTTCATGCTGGACAAGTGCGAGGACGGTCTCGACCTTACCACCGAAATAGGACGAGTGGAGCTTCTCAAACGCACGTCAAGAGTCCTTGCAGGCATAGAATCGCCCCTTGAACGCGAGGTCTACATATCACGAACGTCCAAGAAGTGCGACATTCCCGTACAGGTACTGAAAACCCATATTGACGCAATGCTGCAAAAGAACAGCAAAAGCGCCAAGAACAGCGAGTGGCGTGCCATAAAGGCTCAGACCTCGTACATACGCGACGATATCAACCCCGACGCCGTCTCCAATAAAAAAGAGGCTCGCGCCGAGGAAACTATAATCAGCTACCTGCTGAAGCGCCCTCAGGAATATGAGGACGTGGAAAAGCTGGCGCCCCCAGAGTGCTTCGTGACCGCATTCAACAAAAAGGTCTACAAGGCGCTGCTGGAGCGAATGAAAAATTCCGATAAATTCTCAATGTCACTTCTCTCCGATGAATTTTCCACGGAGGAAATGGGAAGAATAAGCGGAATAGCAGCTAAAAAGCGCGAAGTCGCAGTAACGCAGGACGTTGTTGCGGACTGCGCACAGGTACTGAAAAGCAGAACACCCAAAGCAGACGGAGAACTCAGCAACGATGAGCTGCTGAAGCTATTCCGCTCTAAAAACAAATAGGAGGATATAAAAATGGAAAAGAAAAATACCATCGAAGCCTTAATGGAACAGGGCAAAACCAACGGAAAGCTCACTACAAAGGAAATTACCGACGCACTGGAGGAGCTTGACTTTGACGTTGACCAGATAAATACCTTCTATGACAACTGTGAAAACCTCAATATCGAGATTGTCGAGGATATGAACCTTGACGCCGACCTTAAAATAGGTCTGGATTCCACACTGACAGACGACCTGGAAATGGCGCTCTCAACAGAGGGCATCGCTATCGACGATCCTGTAAAGATATACCTCAAGGAAATAGGACGAGTTCCGCTTCTTACAACTGAGGAGGAGATCGAGCTTGCCCAGAGAATGGCTAAGGGCGATCCCTACGCGAAAAAGAGACTTTCCGAGGCTAACCTCCGTCTCGTTGTATCTATCGCCAAGAAGTACGTCGGCAGAGGTATGCAGTTCCTCGACCTCATTCAGGAGGGCAACCTCGGTCTTATAAAGGCTGTTGAAAAGTTCGACTACACCAAGGGCTTCAAGTTCTCCACATACGCTACATGGTGGATAAGACAGGCTATAACCCGTGCTATCGCAGATCAGGCAAGAACTATCCGTATCCCTGTTCATATGGTAGAGACTATCACCAAGGTAAAGAAGGTATCCAGCCAGCTTCTCCACGAGAACGGCCACGATCCAAGCCCCGAGGAGATAGCAGACAAGCTCAATATGCCTGTGGACAAGGTACGTGAAATAATGCGTGTGGCTCAGGATCCTGTATCCCTTGAAACTCCTATCGGTGAGGAGGAGGACAGCCACCTCGGTGACTTTATCCCCGACGATGACGCTCCTGCACCTGCTGAGGCAGCTTCACATACTCTCCTCAAGGAGCAGCTCAACGAAGTCCTCGCTACACTTACAGACCGTGAGGCAAAGGTACTGAAGCTCCGTTTCGGTCTCGAGGACGGCAAGTCACGTACTCTTGAAGAGGTAGGACAGCGCTTCGACGTAACCCGTGAGCGTATCCGCCAGATAGAGGCAAAGGCACTTAGAAAGCTCCGTCACCCCAGCAGAAGCAAAAAGGTCAAGGACTTCCTTGACTGATACATATATCAGTATTTCCAAAGCCGCCAGAAATGGCGGCTTTTTCAGTTTAGAGCTGAGAGTGTTGTAGGGGCTGATGCCCACATCAGCCCGTTTATTAATATAAAGTCACACGGAGCGATGTGGGCATCGCCCCCTACAAGCTAAAGGCTAAGGGCTAAGGACTAATGGCTTCTGACCGCAAAAAATTTACATTATAGTTTTGGGTACGAGTATTGCTATTTCCGAAACAATGTGGTATAATGAATATGTATAGAATGTACGTTATCACGGTCGCCTGTTCACCGTCAGAAGTCAGGCAGCGCCGCGGAAAATCACCTTATCCGCAGGCAAAAAGGAGTGAGTATGAGTATATTTGATTTTAGCCAGACTCCGCCCGTGTTAAGCCATGATTGGCAGGTATTCCAGCAGTTTGTCGGCAATATTGGTGCATTTACATATATTGCAAAGGACAAGGCTGCTTATCTGGATTCAGCCGCCTGTCATATGCTCGGCTGCCCGAGTGAAAAGATAAACGAATTCGAGTTCTTCAATCTTCTCGAAAAGATATCAAAATGCCCTGTAGAGGGACAAAAGCACATTTACAAGTTTACTGACGGGAATACAACTCGTTTTATAAAAATGAACATCTATGAGAGCAGCGATGAATGGCTGGGCTTCATTCAGGACTTTACGCGCCAGATGACAGAGCTCAGCGACAAGAAGGCTTTTGTGGAGTACGATCCTATCACAAGACTGCCCTCATTCCCCTCGTTCTCACAGAAGATAAAGCAGATACTCCCCGATGTTCAGCACGGCTGCCTTGCCACTATCTACATAAACGGCATAGACAAGCTGGGCTCCTATCTCACTGTTGACAACACCAACAACTGCATAACATCGGTAGCCGAAGCGCTGAAGGGCTTTGCCAGCGATACTCTCATAATCGGCTCAAAGTCAAACTATGAGATATGCGTTTTCTTCCGCGACAGCGACAAGATGAGCATTTACAATATCCTCAACAGCATGGACGAAGCTGTGCAGAACTGCATTCTCACCGATGATTTCGGCGAGATAATCGACATCTCCGACAAGAGCAGGATAAGCCTGTCTATCGGCTGTGCTTCATATCCCGAGGAAGCCTCTGACTTCAATATGCTGGTGAACTACTCGGAATTCGCTCTTTTTGAGGCTAAGGCCTCAAAACGCGCAGTTATCAACTGGTTCTCCGAGGAGAATTACGTCCACGAAAAGGACTCATACCGCAACGCACAGACATTCTCCCGTATCGTGCAGGAGAATCTCCTTACCTATCATCTCCAGCCTATCGTTGAGACTCAGAAGGGCGAGATAGTAGGCTATGAGGCTCTTATGCGAACTATCGGCGATATCAAGATGACGCCGAATCAGATACTTAAAATAGCTGCGGCACAGAACGACCTTTACGCTATCGAGAAGCTGACATTCTTCAACGTTATGAAGCTTCTCAGCGACAATCAGCAGGTATTCGAGAACCGCAAGCTGTTTATAAACTGTCTCTCAAACAATCTCCTTTCCGATGAGGACTTCAACGAGCTGTACCTGACCTATGGCGAGCTCCTTGAAAAGACGGTTATTGAAATCGTGGAGGAATCTGCGGCTACGGCAGAGAGCATCGAGACATTAAAGAAGCGCTGCGGCTTTGCACACACTACCCTTGCTATCGACGATTACGGCACAGGCTATTCCAATTCGTCAAACCTGCTGCATTATTCTCCCGATTACATAAAGATAGACCGCTCGCTCATAAGCGATATCCAGAACGACCTGAAAAAGCAGCAGCTGGTAACGTCTGTAATCGAGTTCTGTCACGAAAATCAGCTGAAATCCCTTGCCGAGGGCGTTGAGACCGTTCAGGAACTGAAAACCGTTATCCGTCTCGGCGTTGACCTTGTACAGGGCTATTACACTTCAAAGCCGAAGCCCCTGCTTCTCAACAGCATATCTGCGGATATCAAGGACGAGATAATCAAGACCAATCTTGAAACACGTCCCGACGGCGTCAAGAAGATATACGCAGCCCAGAATGATACGGAGCTCGACCTCCTTAAGCTGGCGCTGGAAAAATACACTGATATCCACATTTATCAGAGCAAGCTCACTATTGTCGGCGATCCCGACAAGCCTGTGAAGATGAACATCTCCATTATGGACAATCACAGCTGCGAGCTGACGCTGAAAAATGTCAATATGATAAGCGGCAACAGCAAGCCTACTATCTCTGTTGGCGAGTATGCCCGCCTTGAACTCAACGTTGTCAAGAGCAACAAGCTTAGCTACTCGGGTATCTATGTGCCTATGGGCTCACAGTTCGTTCTCGGCGGCAAGGGCGACCTCACTATAGACTGCTACGCTTCTGAGGGTATCGGTATCGGCAACGATTACGACCACGGCTACGGCGATATCATCGTTGATTTCAGCGGCAATCTGGAGATCATCTCCAACAGCATAGATTCAATGTGTATCGGCGGCGGTCATAACGATGACGACTCCGACATCGACCTGCGTTCGGGAAATATAAAGATATTCATGTACTCTCACAACGGACTTGCTGTCGGCAGCTTCAACGGCGACGCCAATATCGAGATCGGCGAGAACTGCAAGCTTGATATCACTATATCTGGTATCAAGGTAACAGGTATCGGCAGCTGCAAGGGTATCTCTACCATAAGCTCAGGTGCGGATATAACAATGTCCTGTACAGGCGCTCAGGCAGTTGGTATCGGTGTCCTCGAAGAGGGCGAGGGCAGTATCTACATCAAGCAGGGTACTATCAATATGAAAATGCGCTCGGGCAAGCACTCCTGTATTGGTGCTATGAAGGGCAGCGTTAACACTAAGATAAAAAATGCAGAGATAACCATTGACTCCGAGGGCGATGAGGTAACAGGCATCGGTGACGCTTTGGGCTCAGGAAACCTCACTATCATCGATTCTAAGGTGTCCATGACTGTCAACGCAGGCAATCCTAAGGATATCGGCACAAGCAGCGGCGATGTCCAGATACAGAACTCCACCGTAAGCTCACTTGTAAATAACAAGAGAATAACTTACGCAAGCACTTAATGTTTAATCTTCCCCGCCTATATCGTGGTATATGCATGGAATTTACGCTTATTATTGAGAGAACCCCTTTTGAAAAAGGGGCTTCTCTCAAACTCTCTCCCGAAAACTTTCATTTTTGTTTTTTTCGGATAGGGCGCTTACAAAAATATAGAATTTTTTATATTAATAAATGCGCCCTATCAGAAAAAAACCAGATAAAAGTCTTTGGAAAGGGGTTCGGATGTGACTCCCCGCAGTGCGGGGAGATGTCACGCAGTGACAGAGGGGCGCGCCTCCGTCAGAGGAACCTTTCCTCAGAAAGGGTTCCCCCGATGAGTAAGCACAAGTTTCTATGCAGATATCACGGTAAAGGTGGGGAAACATATGATAAGAAAGGTAAGAATCAAATATGAAACTTGGTATGGTTGGTTTGCCTAATGTAGGCAAAAGCACACTTTTTAACGCACTCACAAACGCAGGTGCTGAATCTGCGAACTACCCATTCTGTACTATCGAGAAGAACGTAGGCATTGTATCAGTTCCCGATGAAAGACTGGACAAGCTTGCTGAGATGTACGAGCCCGATAAGTTCACTCCTGCTACTCTTGAATTCGTTGATATAGCAGGTCTGGTAAAGGGCGCTTCAAAGGGCGAGGGACTGGGAAACAAGTTCCTTGCGGATATCCGCGAGGTGGACGCTATCGTTCACGTTGTTCGTTGCTTCGAGGATCCTAATATCATTCACGTTGACGGCAGCATCAATCCTCTCCGCGATATCGAAACTATCAACTTGGAGCTCATCTTCTCCGATATCGAAATGGTTGAAAGACGTATCGACCGCGCTAAAAAGGCTGCAAAGGGCGACAAGAAGTACCTTGCAGAGGCTGAGTTCCTTGAAAGATTAAAGGCTCACCTTGAAAACGGCAAGTCCGCAAGAGGCTTCGATTTCACAGACGAGGAGCGCGAGCTTATCAAGTCAACTCCCCTGCTGTCCGCAAAGCCCGTTATCTATGCGGCCAACCTCAGCGAGGACGACTTCACTAACAATATCGAGACAAACGAGAATTACAAGGCTGTCTGCGCTCTCGCAGCAGAGGAGCACTCCGCTGTACTGCCTATCTGCGCACAGATAGAGGCTGAGATCTCCGACATGGGCGACGAGGACAAGGCTATGTTCCTCAGCGAGCTGGGTCTTGAGGTATCAGGTCTCAACCGTATCATCAAGGAGGGCTATTCTCTCCTCGGTCTTATCTCCTACCTCACCGCTGGAAAGCAGGAGGTCCGCGCATGGACTATCACCAAGGGCACTAAGGCTCCGCAGGCAGCAGGCAAGATACACACCGACTTTGAAAAGGGCTTTATCCGTGCGGAGGTAATCTCCTACGACGACCTTATGGCTTGCGGAAGCATGGCTGCCGCTAAGGAAAAAGGACTTGTACGCCTTGAGGGCAAGGAATACGTTATGCAGGACGGAGATATAGTTCTGTTCCGCTTCAATGTGTGATTTGAGTTATTAGTGATCAGTTTTAGTACGGATAATATCCGCACTAAATATCATATCGAATGGAGAAAAAAATGCTTACTCATAACGGTACAGATACTATTACAACAGACAGGCTCATTCTCAGAAAATTTGAATACTCAGATGATGATTCAATGCTGAGGAACTGGATAGCCGACGAGAAAATTCAGTCCATGTATTCAGAGCCTGTATATTCCACAAAAGAAGAAGTTAAAGAGCTGCTGGACAAATACATCGGCTCATACGAAAGACCTGACTATTACCGCTGGGCTGTAATTGAAAAAGCATCGGGCGAGTGCATAGGTCAGATAGCATATTTCCTTGTGGACAGCAAGAACCATTTTGCTGAGATAGAATACTGTATCGGCGCTGAGTTCCAGTGCAGAGGATATGCTACCGAAGCTACAAAGGCTGTTATCGCATTCGGCTTCGACAGGATAAATCTGCACAAGGTCCAGATATGCACCAAGACTATCAACAAGCCTTCAAGGCGTGTTATAGAGAAATGCGGCTTTACGTATGAGGGTACTCTGCGTGACTATTTCTTTATGAACGGCGAATACGTGGGAAGGCACTACTTCTCCATACTCAGAGAAGAATATGAGGATAAAAAATAAAGCCTTTCATATATACCTCGGAAAGTTTTTGTGCGGTATTACAATTATTTTTTAAATCGGGCGGATAATATCCGCCCCTACTAACGGGACGCCGAGTACGCCGTCCCCTACAATTGATTCTTCTTAATTTGCAGCGTTAAACACGGGCGAGCGGAACTCGCCCTTACAATAGTTCTTAGTTCTTAGCTCTTAGTTCTAATAGCTAACGGCTAAAGGCTAAGGGCTGGTGGGACGTCGAGGACGCCGTCCCCTACAAATTTTAATTGGAGGTCTTTCAATGAGCTTTTCTCCTAAAGAGATACTGAAATTCGTTGAAGAGAACGACGTAAAATTTATAAGACTTACTTTCTGCGATATGTTCGGCAATCTCAAAAACGTGGCTATCATGCCCAACGAGCTGCCGAGAGCATTTGAATACGGTATCCCCTTTGACGCTTCATGTATCGCCGAGGGCTGCTCGGACCTGCTCCTTGTGCCCGATATCTCCACTCTTTCCGTTCTCCCGTGGAGACCTAAGTCGGGACGCGTTGTCCGCTTCTTCTGCTCGCTGAAAAACACCGACGGAAGCGACTACGTAGGCGATATGCGTACTGAGCTGACCAACTACATCAATCAGCTCCGTCTGGACGGGTATTCCTGCGAAATGGGCACAAAGTGCGAGTTCTACCTCTTTGAACTGGACGAGCGCGGCGAGCCGACAAAAATACCTCACGACAAGGGCGGCTACCTTGACGTTGCTCCCCTTGACAAGTGCGAGAACGCAAGACGTGAGATTTGTCTCTCACTGGAGGAAATGGGCATGAGCCCTAAAAGCTCATGTCATAAGCACGGTCCTGCGCAGAACGAGATAGAGTTCCGCGAAAGTGAGCCTATCACAGCGGCTGACAATATGGTACACTACAAGACCGTAGTTAAGTCCATTGCCGCACAGAACGGTCTTTTTGCTTCGTTCATGCCCAAGCCTCTCCCCGACGAGCACGGAAGCGCTATCAGCATTTCCATAAGTATCAAAAAGGGCGGCGAGAACATCATCGGCAACGATATCGACGCTATGCCTTTTGAGGGCAGGTGCTTCATCTCGGGCATACTCGGCAGAATGAGAGAGATAACCGCATTTCTCAACAGCACCACTAATTCCTACAAGCGCTTCGGAATCGGATTTGCACCCAAGTATATAAACTGGTCGTCTGAAAACTGCGCACAGCTTATCCGCGTACCTAAGCCCGTGGGTATAACACCCCGAATCGAGCTGCGCTCCGCAGACGCCTGCTGCAATCCGTACATTACATTCAAGCTCATTCTTGCCGCAGGTATCGAGGGTATACAGTCAAAGGACTGCGCTCTCTTTGAAAGCGCTATGCATAGCGGAGAGGAAAGCGACCTTTTCCAGAAGCTGCCCTCCTCTCTCGAAGAAGCTGCCGCTATCGCAAAGGGCAGCGACTTCGTAAAGCGCACACTCTCCCCTGAGATAAGAAGCAGCATTTTTGCTCAGCTGGACAGGCAGATAAGGGATTATGCCGCAGCTCCCGACAAGGATAAATTTGAGGAAGAGTCATATTTCAAATTCGTGTGAGGTAAGCAATGGACAGAGCGCTTATAGTATCAGCAAGGCAGGAAATATCGGAGCTTGCCGAGCAGCTCCTGCGCATAGAGGGCTGCGGCAGGATAGCTGTAGCTGTCAGCGGAAGTGAAGCACGGCGGCTTGTGAAAAACGAGAGCGAGCCCGATCTGGTAATAATAAATACGCCCCTGCCTGACGAATTCGGACAGGAGCTTGCGGAAATGATAGCCGAGACCACATCGGCAGGAATTATACTCATCTGCGGCGGCGACGTTGCGGACGAGATAGCAGACAGAGTCTCCGACAGCGGCGTGAACGTCATTGCCAGACCTTATACCCGTGAGATATTGCAGCGTACTATCAGGCTGGTGCTTTCCGCCCGTGCCCGTATGGCAGGCGTAAAAAAAGAAAGCGCGGATATACTCAGCCGTATTGAGGAAATGAGAACTATCAACCGTGCCAAGACCACTCTTATGAAATACCTTAAATTCACCGAACCACAGGCTCACAAATACATTGAAAAACAGGCAATGAACAACCGCCAGACGCGGCTTGAAGTCGCTCAGCGTATCCTTGCCCAGTACGAATAGCTATGAAGATAGAACACGTTGCAATTTACGTCCGCGACCTTGAAGCCGCAAGGGACTTTTTCGTAAAGTATCTGGGAGCTTCATCAAACAGCGGCTACCATAATAAAACTACGGATTTCCGCTCATATTTTCTCAGCTTCGACGACGGAGCAAGACTGGAGATAATGACTCGTCCGCAGCTTGAAAGCTGCGAAAATGCTGTGGCAAGGACGGGATATATCCACATCGCATTCAGTCTCGGCAGCAAGGAAAAGGTCGATGAGCTGACAGCGCGGCTGAAAGCTGACGGATACGAAGTTCTCAGCGGTCCGCGAACCACAGGCGACGGCTACTACGAAAGCTGTATCGTCGGCATTGAAGGAAATCAGATAGAATTAACTGTATAAAATTATCCCCCGGCAAAAGCCGAGGGATTTTTCGTTTTATTCCGGACTGCCGAATAAAAGCTTTATCAGCCAATAGCTTGAAGAAGCCATACCCTGACTTGAATGATATATCATAAGCGCAAGGAAAGCTCCCGAAGCAACAATTGAAATGATACATATAGTCACAGGTATCTTTATGAGATACTTCTCACGAAGCTTCACCGAAGCTATAATAACTCCTACAGCAAGGACTATGCTCTCAGCAGCAAATCCGAAAAAGCCTATTGCAAATGAAGCTGCCGCAAGCAGTATCAGCGGTATATTGAATTTTCTCTCAGTCATTTGTACCACGCTCCCATAAAATATATTCTTTATCGTTTACATCATCATAGTAGAAGAATTTTTCCATTTTTGTGTTCTTTTCAATATCAAACAGCCTTATCTCACAGCCATTTTTATCATCAAGCATTTTTGAAATTGCAAAACTGTCAATTTTACGCTGTTTGAGTGTTATACCGTAGCCATTCTTCTTTTCGCTGTCAAAGCCTGTTCCATATCCCATATGGTCGCCGTCGGCGTCGCTTATAGTCGGAAACGCGTGCCAAAAAGCTGCCGCTTCACCATTGACAACAAGATAAAGCTCGCTACCATGCATTGTTACATGAAGATTATCAGGTATATTATACTTTTCAACGTCCATTGACTTATCCGTGTTTATCAGATACATAAGTCCGAACAGAAGTATTCCGCATACGGCTAAAACACTTATAATACCCACTACAAGCTTTTCTATTCGCAGGCGTCTCTTTATACGCTTGAGCACCTCTCCGTCGTTTTTAGGGCTTACAGTGACGTTTCTGCGGAGTTTATCAAGCTCCCCCTTGCATTCTGCGCACTCTTTGATGTGCTCCTCAACTGCTTTCCTGCTCTCATCGCTGCATACATCGTCGGCATACAGGGGCAGCAGGTCCTTTATCATATCACAATTCTTGCTCATTTCTGTACCTCCAGTTCTTCTATTATCTTCAGCTTTGCACGGTGGAAGGACACTCGCGCCCAGCTCTCGGTCTTGCCGAATATGTCGCCTATCTGACGGAAGCTAAGCTCCCCGAAAACTCTCAGGGTAAAAACCTCCTTGTAGGGCTCGCTCAGTGTATGGAGCACTTTGTGTATCTCCATAGTCTGCTGAGTATCAGCAAGTCTTTCCTCTACGGATACTGTACTGTCGGGAACGGTCTCGGGGATATCCTCTCCCGTGAACCGCTTACTTTTCTTGCTGTGTGTGAACAGCAGATTCTTCGCTATCTGACACAGCCACACCCTTATATCACAGTCTCCGCGGAAGCTGTCTACGGACTTCATCGCCTTGAAAAAAGTTTCCTGTGTGATGTCCTCGGCGAGGTGTTCGTCCGCGGACAGTGAACGTATATACAGGTATACATCGTGGAAATAATCGTTATAGAGCTCTTCGACCTTGTCCAAACTTCTCACCGCCTTCAACTATAAGACTCCGTCCGCGTACAAACGTTACAGAAATTTCAAAAAAATTTTTTGCCAATGAAAAAATAATACCATAGGCTGACAGAATTGTCAATCCTATGGCAAGAAAACACCCCGCCCATTATTACGGACGGGGGTTTTGAGTTATACTGCTATTGATTTGTTTTCGTGGCTTAAAGAATGTCTTATCTGCTGCCACTTGTTGTTGTCAAGCTCACCATTTATCACGAATTCATACACTCTGTCATCGTGAATGACCTTTACTGTGGAAAGATCGCTGCAGCCTGCAAAGGCATGCTGACCTATCTCCTGTAAAGTGGAGGGAATGGTGAGATCAGCAAGATGATGACAGCCACGGAATGCGTACCAACCCAGCCTGATAGTGCTTTCAGGAAGATTGATAGATCTGAGGTTCTCACAGCCGCTGAACGCAGTATCCGATATGACCTGCACTGTCTCGGGTACCAGTATCCTTACAAGGTTCGTACAGCCACTGAATGCGCCCTCATCGATGATTCCGACATTATCGGGAATAAAGATCTCGGTAACGCCTTTTTCGTCTTTGTACCTTTTGAGTACACCTCTTCTGATCTTGTAATTCATTCAGTTTTCTCCTTATCGATAACATCGATACAATCCCCAGAGCCCCATATTGGCTCAACCATATTATACCACAAATCTATCAAAATGTCAATTCAAGGCATGATATATCGTGCATATTCAGAACCTTGCACAAAAAATCACACCCCAATTTGAATGAGGTGTGAATTTCAATCCTGCATTTAAGCTACTCGATAGATTTAAGTGATTCAGCCATGTTGATGTGCTCCAATTTCAGTACCATGAACAGGTCAACGATGAAGTTGAAAAGGAATGTGAGCAGGGTGCTGAAAAGGAAGCTTTTCGGCAATATACGGACGCTGAAGTCCACTAAGTCCACCCGTATCTGAGCCATTACAAAGGCATGGAGCAGTATTCCCACGCCCAGTCCCACTACCGTACCAAAGGCGGTGAGCGCCAGATTTTCGCGGAGCACATAAGATGATGTCTCATGCCTGAAAAAGCCAAGAACTTTAATTGTAGCTATCTCGCGGACACGTTCTGTTATATTTATATTGGTAAGACTGTACAGCACGATAAATGCCAGACCTGCGGCGCAGACGATAACTATAAGCACGATGTAGTCAAGACTGCTCATCATTTTGCTGAGTCGCTCCTTGAGGTCGGCAAAGACCATTACTGCGGTGATATTGCCGTTTTTCGACAGAGCAGCCGTGGTTTTGTAGGTGTCAGCCCCATCCTTGAAGTTGAGGAAAGCGTAGTTCACGGGAACGGACTCGCCAAGCTGTCTTTCCATAGTTTCCCTGCCGAGAAATACCACATTATATACGTGATTCTCGAAAACTCCCGTGACCTTTACGTTGAGCTCGCGCATATTCTCGTCGCGGAGCTTCATCATGCTGCCCTTTTTTATGCCGTAGCGCTCGGCAATACTGTGGCTGACCACAGCCTCGCCCTCAGCAGGCGGAGTCAGCTTCTCCCCCTTGACAGTATGGAGGTCGAAATATTTCTCCATATTCTCAAAGGAATCCGCAGCATTTACAGTGACGCTCTTGACCTTTTTGCCGTAGAGCAGGTCCCACGCTCCCGTGTAGAGTAAAGTGTAGTCCTCGGTATTCTCAGTGAGCACGTTGTTCAGCTCCTCGGGGAAAACATCTCCTACGTTGCGAAGATTAGCCGATGCGTCGGCAACCTGTATCTCGTTGTACTGAGTTTCCGCAAAGCCTGCGATAGAATCCTTTAGTCCGAAGCCTGTCACCAGCAGAGCTGTACAGCCGCCGATACCTAAAATCATCATAAAAAGGCGCTTTTTGTAGCGGAAGATGTTTCGTATTGAGACTTTTTGCAGGAATTTAAGCCTTTTCCACACAGGTGTCACGTATTCAAGGAGTACGCGCTTGCCTGCCTTAGGAGCTTTTGGTCTCATAAGGCTTGCCGCAGTCTCGGAGAGCTCCACTCGGCAGCTGAACCATGTTACGCCCACCGAGCATATCAACGATACTGCCAGAGCTATGAGGGCAAGCTGTTTATCGAACAGATAGCCGATAGGCAGCTGAATGTACATAAGGGTGTAGGTCTTCCAGATTATCTTCGGGAAGATGTAGGTGCCAAGACTGTAGCCCAGCACACAGCCAATTATAGCCGCAAGTCCTGCATAGAATATGAACTTGCCCATGACAGTGCCCTCGGAGTAGCCCAGCGCCTTGAAAACGCCTATCTGAGTGCGCTGCTCCTCAACCATGCGGCTCATTATGGTCATGCAGACCAGAGCTGCAACCAGAATGAAAAATATCGGGAAAACACGGGCTACCTGCGCGACTATCTCGGAATCGCTCTCAAAGCAGGCGTAGCCGATGTTGGTATTTCTGTCAAGGACGTAAATATCGGGCTTTTTCAGTGAGCTCAGGTCGCTTTCGCCATTTTTCAACTCCGCTTCGGCGTCGGCTATCTGCTTGTCGAAGTCAGCCTTTGAGCTCTCATAGTCTGCAAGCCCCTTTTCGTAATCAGCATAGGCGGCATTGTACTGCTCCATGCCTGCGGAATACTGCTGAGGAGCTATATCCTTTATCTGCTCCAGCTGCGCAAGCTGCTCATCCAGCTGAGCCTTTCCGCCGTCAAGGTCTGCTTTTGCCTTGTCAAGCTTTTCCTGACCGTCTGCGCGGTTCTTTTCAAGCTCTGCCCTGCCGTCGCTGAGCTTGTCCTCGGCTTCACTGTATAGCTCATCATAGCGCATATCGGCACGTTCGCGGCAGTAATCCTCCCACTGCTTTTCCCTGCCGTCCATGAATGTCTCATACTCGTCGGAGTATATCTCCATATCCTGCTGAAAACGCACATATACCTCGGTATAAACGTCAAGGTCGAAGGCCTCTTTGGGGAGATAAACAAAAGCCGAAATTTCGCCGTTTCCGACAGAAGTCGTTCCACGCTCGAAATTGATGTACATTGAGGAATCCGCAGAGCCGACAATAGTGAATTTGTCGCTTTTCAGCGCGTTTTTCACGCTGTCAGAGTTATCCTCGGAAAGAGTGATAGTATTGCCGATCTTGAAGCGTCCGTTCTCGATGACGCACTCATTCTCATTCTGTGGAAGTCTGCCCTCTTTAAGGCGTATGCCGTTGATATTATCGGTGAGGGAATGAGCTCTGAGAACATACTCCCGTGAACCTGCCGTGAGTATATCAAGAGTATACGAGCCCTCGGCATAGCGCACCTCGGGACGGCTTTTGAAGTCCTCAACGTCCTCTTCCTCCCAGCCAATGGACGACAGAAGCCTGTAGTCGTAAAACTGATTCTCATCAAGGAATTTGTTTACCGTATTCACCATAGCAGGAGTAACTATCCTAACTCCCGTAAAGAAGCCAACTCCAAGAGCTATGATAGCCATTATTGCGAAGAATCTGCCAAACGTGCTCCTTATCTCGCGGAGAGCGTTCTTTCTTACTGCCGAACCCATAGCGTCACCACTCGATATCGGCAATATCTACGATATTGTCGTTCATTTTCACGCCTGAGATAGTTCCGCTGCTGACTGTGATTATGCGGTCAGCCATTGGCGTAAGAGCCTGATTGTGGGTAATGACCACAACTGTCATGCCGTTTTTGCGGCAGGTGTCCTGCAAAAGCTTCAGTACCTGCTTGCCTGTAGCGTAGTCCAGAGCGCCTGTTGGCTCGTCGCAGAGCAGAAGCTTGGGGTTCTTGGCGAGAGCTCGCGCTATTGCAACTCGCTGCTGCTCGCCGCCCGAAAGCTGTGCAGGGAAATTCTTTGTACGCTCGGAAAGTCCCACCTGTTCAAGGACCTTTGCGGCGTCAAGGGGCTCGCGGCATATCTGAGCTGCAAGCTCCACGTTTTCAAGCGCTGTCAGGTTCTGTACAAGATTGTAGAACTGGAACACAAAACCCACGTCATAACGCCTGTAGGCGGTGAGCTTCTTCTTGCTGAGGGCTGAAATCTCCGTACCGTCAAGGAATACGCTGCCCGAGGTAAGTGTGTCCATTCCGCCAAGTATATTGAGGATAGTTGTCTTTCCTGCACCAGAAGCTCCCACTATAACGCAGAACTCTCCCTTGTTTATCTCAAAGTTTACGTCGTTAAGGGCATGGACCTCTACCTCGCCCGACTTGTATGTCTTTTTTACATTTTTAAACTCAACGTAAGCGCTCATAGTTTTCCTTTCTCAAAGCTTGTATTTATTGCAGTATCGCAGCATTGAAGCCGTGCAGGGACGCCTGCGTCCGACGGTTTCGCTGCCGAATACAAAGTGTTCATTTTTTATAATGCGCGAAACCGTCAGGCGGAGCTCCGCTCCGCCTCTGCACGGCGACGGCACTGCAATTTTGATTATAGCATATAAATCCCCAAATAGCAACAAGCACAGCAAAAAAACTATATCATCAATTTATCTCAGTGCCTAAAAGCAGTACAGGCACCTTGCTTATAACATAAAACCAAATAGAACAGCTGCCACGGCAGCAAACTATGCTATAGGCTGAGAGCGTCATAATTGACATAACATATTGTGCATAATATATATTATTTATGCTGTATTAGAAAAATCATATCATATAATTCTCAATTATTGCGGTTTTTTATTTACTTTTTCCAAATGTTGCGGTATAATATATATAGGATTTGTATCCGCGGACGGAAATTTAAAATAAAGGAGAATTGGGAAATGAAAATTTTACGCAAGATATGTTCGGCTGCTGCGGCAATCGCAGTCCTGACATCTATGACTTCTGCTCTGCCTGCATTTGAAGCGAGTGCAGCAACTAACATCAGCCTTTCCCCTTACGACGTTTACGACATAAATGGCGGTAAGTTCGAAGGCTGGGGCACATCTCTGTGCTGGTGGGCAAACCGTGTAGGCTATTCGGACAGCCTTGCACAAAAAGCCGCCGACACCTTCTACGGCGACAATGGTCTCCGCCTTAATATCGCCCGTTTCAACATTGGCGGAGGTGACGACCCGTCGCATGACCACATCACCCGTACCGACTCAAATATGCCGGGCTATACAAAATACAACAACGGCGTTGTTACATACGACTGGAACGCAGACGCCAATCAGCGAAACGTGCTCCGAAAATGTATCGAAGCCGCAGGCGACGACATGATAGTGGAGATGTTCTCAAACTCGCCCCCATACTATATGACGCAGAGCGGCTGCAGCTCCGGAAATAAGAACTCAGGAAAAAACAATCTCCGCGACGATAAGTATACAGATTTTGCGGAGTACCTTGCAGAGGTAACTGCCCACTACGAAAACGACTGGGGCATTCACGTTCAGAGCATAACTCCCATGAACGAGCCCTACACTAACTACTGGGGCGCATACAGCGCTAAGCAGGAGGGCTGTCACTTCGACCAGGGTGCTTCAATGGATAAGATATATCAGGAGCTTGCAAAATCCCTCAAAAAACGCAATCTCAACGATATCATCATAAGCGCAAACGATGAATCCATTATAGATACACAGATAAGCTCATGGAACAAGATGTCCAGTACCACAAAGGCACTTATAGGACGTATCGACACCCATACCTACGGCGGCAGCCAGCGTACACAGCTGAAAAATACTGCCATTAACGCAGGCAGGAATCTCTGGATGAGCGAGGTAGACGGCAACGGCACATCAGGTCAGAACGCAGGTGCTATGTCTCCCGGACTCTGGTTGTCAGAGCGTATCACAGCAGACTGCAACGGACTTAATTCCTCCGCGTGGATACTCTGGCAGGTAATCGACAAGCACGTAAGCTCTAAAGGCTACAACGGCAAAAAGGACTCAGGCATGGTTGATATGACCAAGGGCTTCTGGGGCACAGCCGTTGCAGACCACGACAAGAACGAGATAGTTCTCTCCAAGAAGTACTACTGCTTCGGACAGTACACAAGATATATCCGTCCCGGTATGACAATGCTGAAATCCTCGGGCAATACACTGGCTGCCTTTGACGCGAAAAACGGACAGCTGGTCATCGTATCATATAATACCTCATCGGGAAAGTCGGATATGGTCTATGACCTATCACAGTTCAGCCAGTGCGGTACAAGCGCAAAGGTCATTCGCACAAGCAATTCCGAGAACTGGGCTAACGCAGGTACTATAGACATCAGCGGCGGAGCCCTCAAGGCTTCTCTTGCAGGCAATTCCGTTACCACTTTCATAATCGACGGAGTCAAGGGCGGAACAACTCTCACCGATAAAATCGACATCACATCGGGCATGATAAGCGGCTCCGACTCATGGAAGAGCGACGCTTCAACAGGCTATGCCAAGGCTTTCGACGGCAGCACAAGCACCTACTTTGACGGTGTCGCTGACGGCTGGTTACAGGTAGACTTAGGCGAGCTTTATGACATAACAGCTATAGGCTACGCTCCGAGAGGCGGCTACGAATACCGCATGACAGACGGAATGTTCAAGGCTTCTGCGGACGGCACAAACTGGACCACACTTTATACCGTGAAAAGCAAACCATCTTCGGGTATGCATTATGCGACTGCACTTTCAGGGGATACGCAGGCTCGTTACATACGGTATGAGGTGCCCTCAGGAGCTCCGAATAGCAGTGACAATCCTGACAGCTCATACTGTGCTAATATCGCGGAGATAGCTCTCTACGGAACAAAGGCTTCCCAGAGCACAAAGCCAAAGTACGACAAACTCACACCTGTTGCCGCTGAGGGCAGCAAATCGTGGAAGGATACGGCTTCCGTAAGCTACGAAAAGGCTTACGACGGCGACCTCAGCACATACTTCGACGGTCTTGAGGGCGGATACGTACAGCTCGACTTCGGAAGTGTATGCAAGATCAGCAACATCGGCTTCTGTCCGCGAAACGGCTACGAAGCAAGAATGATCGGCGGTTTCATAAGCGTATCAAACGACGGCGAAAACTGGACAAAGGTATACACAGTTGACAGCAAGCCTGCTTACAGAATGAACTATACCGAGGAATTCGAGAATATCAATGCTCGTTATGTCCGCTATGAGGTACCAACAGGCGCTCCCACAAGTCCTCTCAGCACTGATGATGTTTATCTCTGCAATATAGCTGAGATAGCAGTATACGGTGAAAAAGGCAAGGAAGTCATTGGCGACGTAAACGGCGACGGCGAAGTAAAGGTGGCAGACCTTGTAATGCTCCAGAAGTACATCATCGGCGCAGGAAAGCTCACAACACCTGATATGGGCGACGTAAACGGCGACGGAAATATTGACATTTTCGACCTCGTTGCACTGAGAAAGCTGCTTGTAAAAGGCGCTTAAAGTAATATTAGGGACGCCCTCTCTTGCGGAGCGCTTCGTAACTGCGGGGCTTTGCCCCACACCCCACCAGAGGCGCTGCCTCTGGACTCTGCCAAAGGAACACAGTCCCTTTGGAATCCCGTTCATGGATTCAGCATACAAACAAAAGCTCCCGAAAGCGAATTGCTCTCGGGAGCTTTTTTATCATGTTGCAACAAGCTTGCCGTTTGCGTCGAGGTCGATATCAATGACGTCACCTGCTGCCAGATTACCGCCTATGATACGCTTTGCCGCCAGAGTCTCCACGTTGCGCTGGATAAATCTTCTCAGCGGTCTTGCGCCGAAGTTCGGATCATAGCCGCAGTCAACGATGTAGTTCTTAGCCGCTTCACTGACGTTTATGCGGATATGCTTGTCGTCAAGACGCTTTTGCAGGTCAGCCAGCATAAGGTCAACTATCTTGATTATCTCAGTCTTAGCCAGCGGCTTGTAGAAGATTATCTCGTCAAGACGGTTGAGGAACTCAGGTCTGAACTGCGTTTTCAGCAGTCCCTCCACCTGTGCTCTTGCCTCGTCGGTTATCTCGCCGTTTTCGCCGATACCGTCAAGGATATACGGTGAACCGAGGTTAGAAGTCAGGATAATGATAGTGTTCTTGAAATCCACTGTTCTGCCCTGTGAATCGGTGATACGTCCGTCATCAAGAACTTGCAGCAGTATATTGAACACATCGGGGTGAGCCTTTTCTATCTCGTCAAATAGAACTACCGAATAAGGCTTTCTGCGGACTGCTTCTGTGAGCTGACCGCCCTCGTCATAGCCAACGTATCCTGGAGGCGCTCCGATGAGACGGCTTACGCTGAATTTCTCCATGTATTCGCTCATGTCGATACGGATAATATTTCTCTCGTCGTCAAAAAGTATCTCGGAAAGTGCCTTTGCAAGCTCGGTCTTGCCCACACCTGTAGGTCCGAGGAAGAGGAACGAGCCGATAGGTCTGTCGGGAGCCTGTATGCCTGCTCTTGAACGGAGTATAGCTTCGCTGACCTTTGTGACCGCTTCGTCCTGTCCGATGACTCTCTTGTGGAGCAGTCCCTCCAGACCGAGTATCTTCTCCTTTTCGCCCTCCATGAGCTTTGAAACAGGGATACCTGTCCAGCGGCATACTATCTTTGCAATTTCGTCCTCAGTTACCTTGTCACGGAGCAGTCTGCCGTTTTCAACATCGTGCTCAGCCTGCTTTTCAAGCTCCTCCAGCTCTTTCTGAAGCTGTGGGAGCTTGCCGTATTTCAGTTCTGCCGCCTTGTTAAGGTCGTACTCACGCTCTGCCTTTTCTATTTCGCCGCCTGTGCGCTCAATCTCCTCACGGAGCTTCTGAACAGCGGAGATATCGTTCTTTTCGTTCTCCCACTTTGCCTTCATGCCCTTGAACTTCTCACGAAGCTCTGCAAGCTCTTTCTGTATCTCTTCAAGGTGCTCCTGTGAGATATTGTCGCTTTCCTTTTTGAGGGCGGCTTCTTCAATTTCAAGCTGAACTATCTTACGGGAGATAACGTCCAGCTCAGTAGGCATGGAGTCCATTTCGGTACGAATAGTTGCGCAGGCTTCGTCTATAAGGTCGATAGCCTTGTCGGGGAGGAATCTGTCGGTGATGTATCTGTTGGACAGCACAGCCGCAGAAATAAGCGCATTATCGCTTATCTTAACGCCGTGGAATACCTCATAGCGCTCTTTCAGACCACGGAGGATAGAAATAGTGTCCTCAACGCTTGGCTCGTCAACCATAACAGGCTGGAAACGTCTTTCGAGGGCAGGATCCTTCTCGATGTACTGGCGGTACTCGTTGAGTGTTGTAGCGCCGATGCAGTGGAGCTCACCTCTTGCCAGCATAGGCTTTAAGAGGTTGCCTGCGTCCATAGCGCCGTCGGTCTTGCCTGCGCCTACGATAGTGTGAAGCTCATCAATAAACAGAAGTATCTGACCGTTGCTGTTCTTTATCTCATTGAGGACAGCTTTCAGACGCTCCTCGAACTCGCCGCGGTACTTTGCTCCTGCGACGAGAGCTCCCATATCAAGTGAGAAGACCTTGCGGTCTTTAAGGCTGTCGGGAACGTCTCCTGCCACGATACGCAGGGCAAGTCCCTCAGCAATGGCAGTTTTTCCGACGCCAGGCTCACCGATGAGCACAGGGTTGTTTTTCGTTTTTCTTGACAGTATGCGGATAACGTTTCGTATCTCGCTGTCACGTCCGATAACGGGATCGAGCTTGTTTCTGCGGGCAAGCCCGACAAGCTCCTGACCGTATTTTGTGAGGACGTCATAGGTGTCCTCGGGGTTCTCATTGGTGACTCTGGTATTTCCTCTGACGGACATAAGAGCGCTGAGAAACGAGTCCTTAGTGATATTAAAGGTTGTAAGAAGCTGTGAAACGTCCCTGTCCTTGCTGTCAATGAGCGAAAGCATGAGGTGCTCCACAGAAACGTACTCGTCCTTCATATTTGAAGCGATACTCTCGGCGGCTGTGAGAACACGGTCACACTCCGCAGAGATACCGAGATTACTGCTTCTGCCGCTTCCCGTGACCTTTGGGAGAGTATCTATCTTCTTCTCTATCTCACCGTCGAAGATATCCTCGTCTATATTCATTTTTTTCAGAAGCTGAGGGATAAGACCGTTCTCCTGCCGAACAAGTCCTGCAAGGAGATGTATGGGCTCAATGACGGAATTTGACTTCATAACGGCTATGCTCTGAGCCTTTCTAACGGCGTCAATGGACTTCTGAGTTAATTTTTCAGCATTCATATTTATTCTCCTTTCGATACTAATTGATTACTGTTGACATCTGTACTAAATAATGTACTTTTCAAGCAATAAGCGGTAGTTTTTCTCCAATAAGGGGGCGCTTTCACCGAACTCCTTAGGTGCGGCAAAATATGTCTTAACGGCGCGGTCAAGGTCCTTGATGTACTCGCCAATTGCGGCACCTGCCTGATCCGGATCAAGAGTACGGGTATTTATAAGCTTTCTTGCAAAGCTGCCCTCACCTATCTCACAGCTGTAGCTGTCCACGCCAAGCCGCGACAGATAGGCATTTTCCAGCTTTGCCCTGTAGGCAAAGAAGCTGTGGAACATATCTATGAGAGCCGCACTCTGAGTCCTGATACTCACTCGCAGAGTACCGAGATACTCCACAGGAGCACGTTCAAGCTCAACCTTATAATTAATGGTAGGTCGGTATTTGTATTCAAGAGCCGTCCGAACCGTCATCAGCGACGGCGACCGCTGCTCCTGCACACAGAAGCTGCTGCTGACCAGCTCAGCCACCTGACCGAATATCTCCCTCATACGCATTTCGGGAGTCACGCAGGATAAATGCTCGGCAAGTATCTGATTTATGAGATTGGAGCGGCTCGTCCCCAGTCGGTACGCCTGCTGGTCTACGGCTTTTATAACGTCGTCCATAAGAACGAGACTGTAAACGCTTTTTTTCACGGGTACATCACTTCCCTTCTGTTGTTATATAGATAATAGCACAGATTATAGAATTTGTCAAGCAGATTATATAATCTTTCACGCAAATTTCACAGAGTAAAAAAAGTCCGCTCACAAGGAGCGGAGAATTCGACCCAAACGATTTTCATCGCTTAGCACTGTAGGTCGAGCCATAGATTAATAAGTTAAAAAAAGTTATTGAGAATAGAAAACATGAAAAAATTACAAATGAAAGGGGTTAGTTTTATTACTTGACAAAACTATTTCTATGGCGTGCAAGTGAACTAATACACAATATCAAGCACATGAGAGGGGAGGGTACTTGATATTGAATACCAATAATCTTCATTTGCTGATATTATTATATTGCAAATCTGCGTTCTTTACAATAAAGAAAAGTACACTAAAATATACTTTAGTGTACTTTTGCTTGAATTTTTGTATTTTTTGCAGTTAATTTTTTGTGAATATGTTTTAGGATATTACTTATTAACTTTTAGTTTATTTTTGACTTTTCCATTTCAGCTTTGACACTCATTAACTGCTTTACACAAAGCAAGCATATCAAGTATCATTTTTTTATTTTAACGAGAACTGATTTTCACCGTCTGAAACGCTGAAATCCTGACTCCTGTTTCCGTTAAATGATACAGCAAAACTGCTGCCGCCGCTTACCTCAGGAGCAAGCATCATCACACAGCGGAAATCGTTATGTGGATTCATGGTTATCATGCTGTTTCCGTTAAGGAAGAACTCCACAGAGCTGCCTGCGCCAACTGTTTCGCCCAGATCTGCCACGATATACGGTGTCTCGCTGTATGTGGGCACAGAGACCTTGTTGCCTGCGGCATAGAGATAGCCGCCTGTGTAACTGAAAGTGCTGCCTGCGTAGATAGAGCTCTTCTCCTCCTTGGTACCGCCCGAAACAACGCTGTAGCCGCCGTTTATATTGATAGTACCCTTGGATTTGAGACCGTTTGTGCCGCCCTTGATATTAAGTCTGCCCTCGTTTATTGTAATATCATCGTTTGCGATGATACCTGACTTTCTGGAATCAATATTATATGTACCGCTTTCGATGATAACATCGTCGTCTGCGTTGATACCGTGAGAAGCTGTAGCTGTAACGTTAAGCTCGCCGTTGCCCTTGAGTCTTACGGTATCGTTGGAGAATATAGCTCCCGTATCCTGTACACCCTTTTTCTCAACACCGCTGCTGACGTGGTTCACAGAGCCCTCCTTTGGCTTTATGGTGCAGCGCTTAGCCTCCTCTATGAAGATAGCAGGAGCGCTTGAATTGGAGATATTGACGCCGTTGAGGACTACTGTTACCTTGTCCTCGGAAGCGCCCGTATTAACACGTATCTGTCCGTTATCCATATTTCCTGTGAAGAGATAGTCTCCTCCTGCTGTGATAGTCACAACGCCGCCGTCAACCTTGACGTTGCTGCCTGTTGCCTTTGGAGTACTGCCGAGAGTTATCTCCGCGGTATATTCCTTTACCTCCTCGCCTGAGCCGCCGCTCTCGTTATTGGAGCCGCCCTGTGAGGAGTTGTTATTATCGTTATTATTTGAAGAACCGCCGCCTGAGTTGTTTCCGCCCTTGTCGGAGCTGTCTTTCTTGGCAGTTGTAGTCGTATCTGACTTCTTCTCCCCTGCCTTTGTTGTGGTAGTCTTCTTGTCGGATTTCTCGTCTTTCTTGTCGGTAGTTGTTTTTTCGCCGTCTTTTTTGTCGGTTTTCGATGATTTCGAGTCCTTCGCGCTCTTCTTTTCGGTAGTCTCTGCGCTGTCTGAAACAGTGCTGTCGTTGACGTCAGACGATGCTTTATTGTCGTCCTTTCCGCAGGAATAGCCGCTGAATATCATTGTTACTGCTACAGCTGCTGCCAAAAGTCTTGAATACTTCATAATAATTTCTCCTTTTCCCCTTTAGAAGCCCCCTGATATAAAAATTTGCCAGACTCAATAAAGGTTATTAAGTCTGGCAAACGTAGGAGAGGGTTTTCTATAGTATTTAGTCTGTTTATTAGTTTTCATAGATCTTGTCGTCATACTTGAAGAAGACAAGATTGATAGTCATATTGCCGTTGAGTGCGCGGAGCTCGTCAACGAATTTCTTCTGGTCGATGTTATCAAGAACATCAACGCTGTAGATGAGCTCAAAGAGAGTACCGAAGTTAGTTGTCTTAACTCTTCTGAGCTTGTGGAAAGTAGTATATCTTGCAAGTACAGGCTCGAAAACGCCCTGATAATCGAGGTTCTCGGGGATAGCTATCTTGAGAGTCATGTGTCTCTTCTTGCAGCCGCCGAAGTCTGTCTCACTGAGGATAAACATTACAATGCCGAGGATAACAAAGAATACGATAGCAAATCCGAGGTAGCCGATACCGCAGGCAACACCTGCTGCCATTGCAAAGAATATATAGGCTATGTCCTTCGGATCGCCCGCAACGCTTCGAAACCTGACAAGTGTGAATGCACCTGCAAGGCTGAGAGCACCTGCTGTGGTATTGATAAGTAAAAGGATAAGCGATACTATAGTAGGAAGCATGATCATTGTGAGAACATAGCTCTGAGAGTAGCCTTCCTTTCTGTGAGTAACGATGTAGATAAGACTGATAAGGAATCCTATCAAGAGTGCCGCACCAACGCAGAGGAAGAATTCTCCGGGCTTGATAGTGCCAAGAGCCGAATCGCTGCTGTTGATTATCGAATCAGACTCATAGTACTTTGAAAGTACATTTCCAAAAAAACCGTGTTCAAACATAAAAATCAAACGCTCCTGTTCATCAAAACATTATTTTTTATCATAGAAATACCCGAAATGTAAATACGTCTGTGACCGTCGGTCTGCTGAGCGTCCTCAAGCTGACTCTTTACAAAATTCTGGTATGCCCTGCCGTACTTTGAGAAACTTGTCTTGTAGATCTGAAGCTCCGAAAGCTTCTTTACAAGCCAATCAGGGATCGCATTTGATACCTTTACTTCCATAAGTCTCTGGTCTGCGCCTATTATGTAGTTGCCGTAGCTTTCGTAGTTTAATCCGAGGTCATATCTGCGCTCGGTGATCTTTCTGTCAAATGTAAGGCGGAAATCGTGATCTTCCTTACCAAAGAATGCTTCTCTCTGGTAGCTGATGTACTGCTTTGGAGCTATAGGATAGCTGTCAAGGAAGACATCGAGCTCTCTGAATACCTGCCCTGTGATATACTTGGTAAATTCAGGCTTTGAGCGGTCACGGAAATATGCGTCGGATTCCTCCAGCGTCATAGAAACTCTTCTCTTGGTAACGATACCGCCTATCTTCTTCTTGATCTCGAGAAAGACCGTATCGTCGGGCGCAGCAGGTGAATAATAACTGCGCAGCCTTATCTTTTCTTTATAGTAAGGCTTGGAGAGTGATTCTCTGATGAGGTAATCGTCGGGTGTATCGTAGTAAATATTGTAGATGCCGTATTCCTTGCCGCCAATACAGAACTTATCCGGATTCATATACTCGGATATGACCTCCATAAGCCCGTGATACTGATCCATATTAAGGAGAAACTTTATCTCTTTGCGAGCGAATGTATTAATAGCCATAATCGCCTCCGCAGCAGTACCTAACTGCTCGGAGCTCACACTCCTTTCGTATCTTTTGATTATATTATAGGAGCCTTTTCTTAAAATAGTCTTAATTTTCCCAAAAAATAACCATTTTTTGATTTATCACTAAATTAAATATTATAACTTCTATATTTGGCTATATTGCGCCATTTTTCGGAAACAAGAGCAAAATCAGCTCTAAAAAGTTGCACAAAATCATATGTGGAAAATATCTGAAAAACCGTTCACTTGTCTATCACATCTTAAACTTTATGAATTTAGTATTAATAAACAACCTTAAAAAAGCGCAAATCGAGCAATAATTGAACAGTGTAAGCAATAAATGAAAAATATCATCCGATTATGCCTGTTTTCTGTACTTAGTGGGGGTTATTCCCACTACTTTTTTAAACTGCCGCATAAAGTGCTCCTCATTGTCGTAGCCGCACATTGCAGCCACCTGAGAAACGGTGCAGCCTGTTTCACTGAGTATCTCTTTTGCTTTTTCTATTTTGCCGCTTATCACATCGGCGATACATGAAACACCGAAAGTCTCGCGGTAAAGGTGCTGGAAATATGAACGTGACATATTCACATATGCCGCCATTGCGTCCACATTCCATTTCATCTGCGGATTTCTGTAGATCTTTTCGCGCAGCTCAACCAGCAGCCCGTAATGGGGCTCGGCAGTCTGTACAGGCGCCTCTCTGTGCACCGTGGTCTCTCCGACCTTTACAAGAAGTATCCTCATGAGGCTGTCCAGCATTTTGAGTCTGCGCGATTCAAGTGAATAGAACTCATTGGCTACATTTCTTATAAGCTGGGAAACAAACTCCGTATCCACAGCGTTAAGAGGGCGGTTATACATAAGATCAAGCGAATCCATAAATTCCTGCTCGTCCTCAGCGTCGAAGCATACCCAATCGCAAACGAGAGGGCTTTCCTCGGCGGAGTAAACCACAGGATATCTTCCGTCCAGTACGATAAGTGTGTCTGCGGGCGTCCTCATAGTAAGCCCGTTGATGTCAAACCTACAGCGGCTGTGCATAAGCATGAGCATATACTCCTTAGCCGCGGCTCTGCGAAATACAGAGCTGCTGTCATAAATAGAATTACAGCCTATACAGCGTATGTTCACAGTATCAACTCCCCGTCGTCTATAAACCGCCACTCTATATCTTTCCAGTACTCTCCTGCGTAATCTATGCCTACACGCGGAGCAGTCCTTATCTTAGGGCGGTATCCGTCGTCCTCAAACCATATTTCCTCATTATCTCTGAGGGAAACACCGTTGAAGCTTCCGTCGACTTTCATATTTTTTGTTAGTTTGGCAGGTCCGTTATATTTTTTTCCTGCCCGAATAAGTAATCCCTGCGGCTGGTCATTTTCGCCTGTAATGACGTTCATCAGCCAGTGCATACCGTAACACAGGTACACGTAAATAACGCCGCTCTCTCCGTAGAGGAGCTCTGTGCGTTTTGTTCTGCCCCTTGCAGCGTGGCAGCCCTTGTCCTCCTCGCCTCTGTAGGCTTCTGTCTCTGCGATACGCTCGCGGAGCTCGGTGCCGTCGGGAAGCTTATGGACAAGTATCTTTCCCACAAGGTCAGGTGCCGCCTCCAGCACGTCCCTGTGGAAGAATTCCGCGTCGAGCCGTTTGTTCATATCACACCTTCAATCTCTGTTCAAGCTCGGTATCGGGCTTGACAAATATGGTCTTGTAGTTTGTGAATATGACCTTTCCCGGCTTTGCGCCTGCAGGCTTCTTGACGTATCTTGCAAGACAATGGTCAACGGGCACAAGTCCCGAATCCCTGCCCTTGCTGTTCACAGCCGCTATGACTGCCGCCTCTTCTATAGTTCTTTCGGGCGGCGTCTCGCCGTCTGTGAGTATCAGTACGTGAGAGCCTGTAATGAGCTGAGTATGGAGCCATATATCTGTTTTTTCGGCAAATTTCAGACTCAGCTGGTCGTTTTGCTTGTTGTTTCTGCCCACCAGTATGGAAAAACCGTCGCTTGACTTGTATTCCACAGGAGGCAGTGCCTTGGGAGGCTTAGCCTTGCCGCCTGCATAGCGGACATAGCCCTGCTCCTTCAGCTCCAGTCGGAGCTGTATTATGTCGTTCTCGGAAGAAGCTCTTGTCAGCGCGTCGAAGACGCTTTCAAGGTATTGCAGCTCCTCCTCGCCTTTGCTTATCTGCTCTGCAAGCTTTTCCTCTGCGGTAACGGATTTCTTGTACTCGCTGTAGTAATGCTGCGCATTCTGTGCAGGAGTCTTTCTCACGTCCAGAGAAATAGTCACCTGCGGACAGCTTTCGTCGTAGAAGTTCTCTACGGTAACTGAGCTGTCGCCCTTCTGAATACGGTACATATTAGCCGAGATAAGGTCTCCGCACAGCTTTGCGTGCTCCTTGTCGGCGCAGGCTGCCAGCTCGTCCCGCTGCGCAGCGATACGTCTTGAAGTACGGTCTGTGAGGTTCATAAGCAGCTTGAACAGGTCGTTGGCACGCTGCTTTGTACGGGCTGCACGGTCACGCTCGGAGTAGAAATAGTCCAGAAGCTCCGAAGCGCTGCCCAGCTCCTTGGTGTACATGAGGGTGCCGAACTGCGAAAGCCGAATGAATGAGAAGTCCTTTAGCTGTCCTTCCTTGTCGCTGACCGCCGAGAAACAGCACTCGCCGCTCTGAAGCTGCTGGCGTGTGCGCTTAACAGCAAAGAGAAGTCTGTCCTGCTGGTCAGCTGTTATGGTGTCAGTTTCGATGTGTGCTCCCCTGCCCGCAAAAAACGCCCATTCTCTTGCAAGTATGGGGGAGATTCCCTCGAAAATGCGTATCAGAGCCTTTGAAAGCTCCTTAGGCTCAGTGTTTTTCAGTCTTGAAACAATTTCCTCGGGCTCAGCCGTGAGGAAATTCAGTCTGTCATCTCTCGGCGGAAGTGTGTACTTCATGCCCGGGAGCACCAGTCGCTCACGGGACATATCCTCGTCTACGCGCTTGATACTGTCGATGACCTTTCCCTCGCTGTTTATGATAATGAGGTTTGAACACCGTCCCATTATCTCGCAGGCAAGAGTTATGGTCACGATATCACCAAGCTCGTTTACACACTCAAAGTCAAGAAAGAGTATGCGCTCCAAGCCGTCCTGCCTGATGTCGATGAGCTTGCCGCTGCCAAGTCTCTTTCGCAGCAGCATACAGAACATAGGCGGCGTCTGGGGATTGTCCACATTATTCTCTGTTATGTGGACTCTCGCACTGCCTGCATTTGCCGAGATATAAAGCTTTTTGCTGCCGCTTCGGGTGCGTATGGAGATGATGACCTCCTCACGGGAGGGCTGATGTATCTTCTCCACTCTGCCGCCGATAAGAGGCATGAGCTCGCTTTTTACAGCATATAAGAAAGCTCCGTCCAGAGCCATAGAATCATTCCTTTACATAAAAATGAACGCAGAAGCCTGAGCATCGCTGCGTTCTTATTGCTCCGCACAAAAGCCGTTCATTACAATTATATTATAGCTTTTTGCGCGAAATATTGCTAATCAAAATTTGCGATATACAAGGAGCTCAAAGTCAGCCGTTGTGGTAAGCTGTCCTAAGCCTGCAAGGCGCTCCTGCTGTTCCCTGCCTGTCCTGTAATAGTAGGGAGTCATGGAGAACAGCGCGTCGATATCCTCCTGCGAATCGAGCTCCATGTCATATTTGATATGCTTCTTCTCAATTAGCCCGAAGCCCTCCAGCTCGTAGGGCTTCACCTCGTTCTTGTAGGGAGTATCATATATCGCCTTTTTCAGCTCCCACAGGTGGTCTGCGGAGGGTATAGCCATTATCATTACGCCGTCTTTTTTCAGCACGCGAATGAACTCCTCGCCGCAGTAGGGCGCAAAAAGAGTCACCAGCATATCGCAGGAGCTTTCAGCCACGGGTATGTGGAAAACGCTTGCAACGGCAAGCTCTGCGGACTTGCAGCGCTTTGCAGAGTACTCCACAGCAGCCTTTGAGATATCTATCCCGCAGACCTGAGCCGCCTTATTTTCAGCTTCAAGCTTACCAATTATTGCGGAGGTGTAATATCCCTCACCGCAGCCTGCGTCAAGAATAGTCTGTCCATTTATGTTCTTTATCACAGCTTCACACAGCGCGTCACACAGGGGCACGTAGTAGCCCTTGTCGAGAAAGCTTCTCCTCGCCTGCACCATGAGCTTGTTGTCGCCGTGAACAGTCTTGCCGATATGCTTAGAGAGAAGCAGATTCACATAGCCGCTCTTTGCCCTGTCGAAGCTGTGCCCCTTTGAGCACAGATATGTATTTCCCGTAATTTCCAGCTTTTCACCGCATACGGGACATATAAATACACTCATGTTCTCACCTCAGACATACTCGCAGGGATCGGCAGAGCTCTCGGCTATCTCGATATCAAGTCTTGGGAATCTCTCCTCCAGTACACGGCGGAGCTCCCAGAGCACAAGGTTCTCGGTGTGGAAGTGTCCGCAGTCCAGAACCGCTATATCAAGGTTATTGGCGTCTATCCATACGTCGTGCTTCACGTCGCCTGTTATGAGGGCGTCGCAGCCCTTTTCAGCCGCAAGTCCCAGCATAGAGCCGCCCGAACCCGAGCAGAAAGCAAGCTTTTTTATTCTTCTCACTCTTTTGCTTGTGCGGACGTACTCGCAGCCGAATATGCACTTGCAGAGCTCAGCCAGCTTTTTCGTCTCTATCTCTTCATTGAGCTCTATTATCCAGCCCAGCGAATTATCGCCGCCAAGCTCCTCAAAGGGCTCAGGCTCGCCTGCAATGTCAAGCTTTTCGGTTAGCTTTTGCAGTATAACGCCGTTTGTGCCGCCTGCCGCAATATCGAGATTCGTATGCATACATACAGCGGCTATACCGCACTCGATAAGCCTGAAAACAGGATCATTCCGAGTGATGCTCTTTCTCGGCTCAAATATAACAGGGTGGTGGGAAATGATAAGCTCCGCACCCTTTTCAAAGGCTTCGTTTATAGCCTTATTGGTGATATCCAGAGACAGCAGCACCTTGCTGCACTTCATATCGTAATTCTCCACAAGAAGTCCCGAGTTATCCCACTTTTCCTGTGCTCCGAAGGGATAAATGCCGTCAAGGAAGCGGTATATTTCCGATATCTCTGCGATATCAGCGCCACTCTCCATTTTTTGCGAAAGTGCGGAATAGTGCCCTGCCCCATTCGCATCTCCTGCCTTTTTGAGAGAGTCGCTTACCTTTGCGAGCCTTTCAGCTTCACGGCGGCGGTATTTCTTTGCTGTTTCGTCATTGTCGTCAAAGAAGCCGTACAGTGCCTCGCTCTCGGTAAGCTTAGCCCACTCCGACGACTTCTCGGCGACCATAATGACATATATCTTGTCCTTTTCCTCAACAGCGTACTCCGCCGTGATCTCGTACTGATATTCATAGAGCTTTTTTCTGAGCAGCTCCGACTTTGTCATAGGCTGTAGGATAAACCTCATATCATCGGGCTTGTCAGCTGTGGAATTACCGATTATCTCGGCAATGGTCTCACCGCCCATACCTGCGATTACAACATCGGTCACGCCGCTGAGGTCAACATTTTCAAGTCCGTCGGAGAGCACAAGCTCCACCTTATCCTGTATGCCGTACCTTTCCACGGTATTCCTTGCAGCGTCAAGAGGTCCCTCTTTCACGTCGGAGGCGATGACCTTGCTGCATTTTCCGCTGTTTATGAGCTCAGCCGCAAGATAAGCGTGGTCAGTTCCCACATCGCAGGCGATACCCTCGCCGCTTACCAGCTCGGCAATTTTTCTCAGTCTGTTATCAAGCATTATTGTACCTCATTATCATTAAAATAGCGCACTGCCGAGCAGTACGCATAAACAAAACCAAGCACAGCCGTTTCCGACTGTGCTTTCGGTCTCATTAATTATGCCTCGTTCATCTTGGCAAAGCAATCGCTGCAATAAACAGCGCGGCCTTCCTTTGGCTCAAAAGGAACCTTTGCTTCGCCGCCGCATGAAGCGCAAACTGCTGTGTACATCGTGCGCTCAGCCTTGCCTGCGTTCTTTCTTGCGTCACGACATGATTTGCATCTCTGGGGCTCGTTAACGAAGCCTTTCTCTGCATAAAATTCCTGTTCGCCTGCGGAGAAAATGAACTCGTTTCCGCACTCCTTGCAAACTAATGTCTTGTCTTCGTACATAGTACAATACCTCGCTTAATTATTTTCGACCACGGTTGGATTTACACCCACATCTTTGTAAAACAACGCTCTTCTGGGTTGAGCTACACGGTCATATTTCAATTTGTATCATGCATGAGCGCACGTATTTTTCTTCTTGCACGCTGCATGGCATTATCAACAGATTTCTCTGTCATCTCCAGCTTTTCAGCGGCGTCTCTGTAGCTCATTCCCTGCACACAGAGGGTAAGCACATTGAGCTCCGTAAGAGAAAGCACCGAGCAGATGTCCTTCCACAGCTCGGAAAAAAATTCTTTGTAAAAATAAATGCTTTCGGGAGTTTCCTCATCTGACAGCACATCAGCTGCTTCTTCGTCGTCTATCCTTTCGGCAAAGGAGAAGTCCCTGACCGATTTTTTAGACACAGTTCTCATACGATTGACGATACAGACCTCGGCAAAGGTCGAGAACTTAACGCCTTTTTTGGGATTGAAAGCTTCAATAGCCTTTAAAAGGCTTATCATGCCCTCCTGATACAGGTCATCGCTGTCGGTCTCTGAGTTTGCATAAATTTCCGATTTAATAAAAATAAGCTTAGAAAAGCGCGAGATGAGAACAGCCGACGCTGATTTATCGGTCTTACCGAGCACAGCCAGCTCTTCATCTGTTTTGCTGTTCAATTCATTCAAATTGAAATCCAAATCAAGCAAGATATCCACCCAACAATCTGCATTTCCCATACAAGTCGATATTATCCCCGTCCCTCGGGAATATCCCGAGGGAACAGGAAATAACGGTTATTGATTATTCTGATTCCTTAGCAGCCTCTTCCTCAGCAGCCTTTAAGAGCTCAGCCATATCAAAGTTGAAGTTAGCGCTCTTGTTGCCCTGCGGAGGCTTGTTCTGCTGATTCTGAGCAGCGTTCTGAACGTTGTTGTTCTGTGCAGGCTTGTTGTTATTGTTATTATTATTGTTGTTGTTGAAGTTATTGTTGTTGTTATTATTGTTCTTATTGAAGTTGCCTACGCCTGCAAACGGATCAGGAGTCTTGATCTCAGCTGCTGTCTTAGCGTAAGTCTCAGCGTCAGCCTTTGGAGCCTTTGAAGGTGTGAATTCAGCCTTTGGAGGATCCATCTTCTTTACAGCAGGCTCATTCTTGTGAACGTCGATAGCCTTGCGAGCTTCGCCGATGATGTTCTGAGCGTCGTTCATTCTGCCTGAACACTGGTTTGTAAGGTTATTGAGAACAGAAGCGATATCTGTGAACTTGCTGTTGATGCTCTCGATCTCTGTAAGGAGCATTTCACGGACTGTCTTGGACATCTCGTTTACCTTATCAGCG
Organism: Ruminococcus flavefaciens; assembly: GCF_900119075.1. GTDB lineage: Bacteria > Bacillota > Clostridia > Oscillospirales > Ruminococcaceae > Ruminococcus > Ruminococcus flavefaciens_Q. The sequence goes on along the minus strand of NZ_FPIP01000007.1, from coordinate 116,197 downwards.
TGAGCATTAGCCTCGTTTACAGTATTGCGAGCCTGATCGTTAGCCTCCTTGATGCAGTTCTCAGCAGCGCGGTTAGCGTTGGCAACAGCCTTTTCAGCCTCTGCGTTAGCATCCTTGACTACCTGAGCAGCCTTATCGTTAGCTTCCTTGGTTACCTTAGCAGCGTTGTCGTTAGCCTCCTTAGTAACGAGGGCAGCCTTTTCGTCAGCTTCCTTAGTTACCTGAGCAGCCTTATCGTTAGCCTCCTTGGTAACAGCCTCAGCCTCCTGCTTAGCCTTGTTCTGGATCTGAACAACGTTCTTCTGAGCTTCTGTAAAGAGTGCGCCCATATCGAATGTAGGAGCAGAGTTCTCCTTAAGATCAGCGATCTCGTCGTTGAGCTTGGATATCTCTGTATTCTTGTCGTTTACTTCACGAGTCTTAGCCTCGAGCTTAGCATTGATGTCAGCGATCTGCTTTGTCTTTACAGCCAGTTCTTCTGAGATCTTAGCGATCTCCTGCTTAGCCTTTGCAAGCTCTGCGTCAGCAGCTCCGCCTGCAGCTGCGGCAGCACCGCCCTGAGCAGCCTTCTGCTCAGCAGCTCTGAGTCTGTTTCTGAGATCCTCGATCTCCTTCTTGGCAGCTTCAAGAGCAGCAGTTGTCTGTGCGTTAGCCTGAGGATTAGCAGCTCCCTGTGCAGCCTTAGTCTCAGCATTCTTGAGCTGTTCCTTGAGTGCGTCTATTTCCTTCTTAGCAGCCTCTAAAGCAGCAGTAGCCTGTGCATTCCCTGCACCGCCGCCCTGCGCCTTGAGCTGATTGATAGTTTTCTGGAGCTCTTCATTTTCCTTCTTAGCAGCTCTGAGAGCGTTGTTGGAGGTATTGAGCTTCTCCTGAAGGTTCTCAACTTGATTTTTATACTTAGTTATCTCCTCGGGATCAGCAGATGAACTGCTTTCCTTAGACGCTTTAAGCTCGTCCTCAAGGGCAACTATCTTAGAATTAAGCTCATCGAGGTATGTAATAACGTCCTCTTTGATAAATCCCTTCTGACCGATCTTGGTTTCTCTTAATACGGTTGGTGTTGGTTCGCTCATGGTACTCTCCATTCCCCTCGATTGATACCGAGGTAAAAAATTAAGGAATAAGAACCCATATTCAGATTCGGTGAAGGTTCCGCTTTGGTGATATTGCATATAAAAAAGCCTTCACAGTCCATGAATACAGGTTCTGATGATTTTGCCTTACATAAATTATATCATATTAATTATATTATTTCAACTATTGAAATGTAGAAAATTTGGATTGATTTTAGTGCAATTTACTATAAAAATGCATTAAAATATACTACGTGTTAAATTTACAGTCAATTCCTTTAGCTTAATACGTTATATTAATGTAAATAGTTACATTTTGTAAACACAAATGCTATACGAAATATGAATTTGTGCAATTTTATAAAAGTAAAAGCCCGAGGAAAAACCTCGGGCTCATAGCATATTAACGTTCCAATAAAAAAGCGGCTCAATCGAGCCGCTCATATTTTTATTAGTTGCCGAGCATCTTGAAGATGTCGTCAAGGTCGTAATCCTGATTTGAAGCAGCAGGCTTTGCAGGTGCGCTTGGTGCGCCGAAGCCAAGTCCGTCAATAAGAGGATTGTCGATAGGAATGATATCCTCTTCAGGATTCTCGATAGGAGCTCCCTCAACAGCAGCGTCGTTAGCAGCGTCCATATCGTCGAAGCCTGCAGCGATAACTGTGATAGTCATCTCGTCCTGCATATCTTCCTTGAATGCTGTACCGAAGATGAACTCAACACCGTCAGCAGCTGTATCTGTGATCATCTTTGTAGCTGCATCAACATCGGAAGAAAGAATATCCTCTGACATAGCGATATTGATAAGGAGTCTCTTAGCACCCGAGATAGATGTTTCGAGAAGCGGGCTGGAGATAACTGCGTTTGCAGCGTCTCTTGCCTTGTCCTTGCCTGTACCGTGACCGATAGCCATGTGAGCATAGCCTGCGTTTCTCATGATAGTAGATACGTCTGCGAAGTCGAGGTTTATGTAACCCTCTTCTACGATAAGATCAGAGATGCTCTTTACACCTGTCTTGAGCACGTCATCTGAAAGTGCGAATGACTGAAGCATTGTAAGGGGCTTATCGAGACCAACGAGAAGTCTCTCGTTAGGGATAACGATAAGAGAATCAACATACTTTCTGAGTTCAGCGATACCTCTTTCAGCCTGTGCCATTTTCTGCTCTCTCTCAAAGAGGAAAGGCTTTGTAACAACAGCAACAGTAAGGATATCCATTTCCTTAGCGATCTTAGCAACTACAGGAGCAGCTCCTGTACCTGTACCGCCGCCCATACCGGCAGTGATGAAGATCATATCAGCACCCTTGAGGTGAGTCTCGATCTCGTCGCGGTTCTCCTCGGCACTGCGCTGACCGATCTCAGGCTTGTTTCCTGCGCCTCTGCCCTTTGTGAGCTTAGCACCGATCGGTATCCTTGTAGTAGCCTTTGACTTGTTGAGTGCCTTTGCGTCTGTGTTTATAGCGATATACTCTATATTATTGACACCCGAATCCACCATGCAGTTTACAGCGTTTCCGCCGCCGCCGCCAACACCGATGACCTTAATATTTACATCGGGTTCGAGTGTTTCCTCATAATTGAAATCTGACATTTGAACTCCTCCTACTATTTAAATTATCCTTGATTTATCAAATATATATATTAACCTATAAATACACTTTATATTTTAGCATAATGCCATGATTTTTTCAAGTCCTAATAAAACATTTTTTATTTTCAGCGAAATAAACAATAACGAGCAGCAAATTCTTATATTTTTTTACATCATTTTGAAGCATTTACCACTGATTTACAGCATTGCTGTCATAATTTGCCGTATCACCGCTGTTGTCAGACCATTGAGCACTCTGATCCGTCCAGCTGTTATCGTCAGACCACTGGCTGTTGTCCGTCCACTGGTTATCCTGCTGATAGCTGTTATCGCTCCACTGACTTCCGTCGTTATATCCGCTGTTGTCTGTCCACTGCTGTGCGGCAGTTGTCGGCTCGGTAGTACCGCGGTTATTGTTGAACTCATTGAGCATTTCCTCCTGCTTCGGATCGTGCTCGCTCTTTATCACAGGGAAACCGTATTCATCGGTCATCGGCTGTGTCGTAGTCTCCTCAGCACCTGGCACTGCCACAGGACCGTCGCTGGTTCTGAAGCTGCACTGCTTGGTGCCTATCATAGTCAGATAGCCCTTTTTGCCTTTGACTGTCTCATCCTGCATTACTGTATCCGCAAGATTCAGCTTGTATTCAACGTCGTTCCAGTTGCCCATTTTGAATATCATGCCGTTCTTGTAATTTACGATGATAGCGTGTTCGTCGCTCATATCGACAGTCATTATGCTGCCGTCTTCCTTGGTAGACATACTTGATATAAGCTCATGAAAAGCGTCGTTCTTGTGCTCGTTTTCCGAAGCGGCAGGCTTACCTGGGGTATGATCCGCAGGATCGAAGCCGTATATAATAGGAAGTCCGTCGGTTATGAAGCCGTTATCAGCCAGTATCTTGCCCTTTTTGCTGACGAGGAGAGTTCCTTCGCCGTAGTTCACATTAAAGGCAGGTATGCATTTTGTTACCGTGATATCCAGCGATGACGGGAAATCCCTGTCGACCACAGCTGTCTCAACGTAAAGAAGCTTGTCAAGTATCCTCTGCTCGCTCTTTTCACAGTCAAGTCTCAGCAGGTTGTCGCCCTTGTTTATGCCCGAAGCCTCAACTATCTCCTCAGCAGAGTACATATCCGACTGCCCTGACACACGTATCTCGTTTATGTTGAACAAAAAGGTGTAGCTTATAGTTATGCCTACGGTGAGCACAAGCAGTATGACCACAAGTCCGTAGACATTAGTCCATCTCTGACGTCTTCTTATGCGTCTTCGGCTGTTCTGTCTTTCAACACTGGTCTTTTCAACGTCTTTCATATTTTCTCCTGATTCCTTCCGCCTCAGACGCGGCGCATATCTCCGCCGAAAAGTCCTACGGCTTCTTCCATTTTTTCATATCCTCTGTCAATGTGGCAGATACGGCTTATCTCGGAGCTCCCCTCTGCACAGAGAGCTGCGATGACCATGGCTGCACCGCCTCGCAGGTCAGTAGCCTCCACATTTGCCCCATGAAGCTTTTCCCTGCCCTTTATGACAGCGACCTTGCCCAGCACCTGTATATCCGCGCCCATTTTTACAAAAGCGTCGGTGTGACGATAGCGGCAGTCAAAGATGTTCTCCTCGAAAACGCTGGTGCCGTCGGCAACACAAAGCGCAGCCATTAGCACAGCCTGAGCGTCAGTGGGAAAGCCCGGATGGGGCATGGTCCTTATCCTGTCTCTGACGGCTCTCAGCCGTGAACCGCTGCGAAGGTATATTTTCTTTTCAGATGTATAAATACTGCACCCCGTCTGCTCCAGAACCGATAAAAAAGGCTCTGTTTCGGGAACGCAGGCATTTGTAAGTATAAGCTCGCCCTTTGTCGCCGCCACCATTGAAAGATAGGTCGCGCAGACTATCCTGTCGGGCATTATTGTATATTCACAGCCGTGAAGCTGATGTTTTCCGTTGATTATGATACGGCTCTCGCCGTCCCCTGATATGTCAGCGCCGCAGCTTCGCAGAAAGCCGCAGAGGTCGCATATCTCGGGCTCACGGGCGGCATTGTTTATGACGGTCTCACCGTCTGCCGTAACCGCGCAGAGTATGATGTTTTCGGTAGCTCCCACCGACGGGAACGCAAGGGATATCTTAGCTCCCTTTGCTCTGCCAGAAGGAGCCTTGCAGATGATACTGCCGCCGCTTTCGCGGATATCCACTCCCATTTTCCTGAGAGCGGCAAGGTGCATATCTATGGGACGAGGTCCCAGCTCGCAGCCTCCGGGGACGCTGACAGTACATTCTCCTGCCCTGCCAAGCATAGCTCCCATAAAGATTATGGACGAGCGCATTTCACGCATGAGCTCCTCGGATATCTCGGTACTTCCGATGTTTTCGGAGTTTATCACCGCGGTATTGCCCTCAAAGCTGCATTTGCAGCCCACACAGTTGAGTATCCTTGCGGCTGCATAAACGTCGGTAAGCTTGGGACAGCTGTGCAGCGTACAATCGCCGCAGCACAGGAGCGCCGCCGCCATTATTGGCAGGGAGCTGTTTTTGCTGCCCTGTAAGGCAAGCTCACCGCAAAGGCGTCTGCCGCCTGTAATAACAAATTTCTGCATCATACCACCTCACAGCATTTTTATGTATAGTATGCTTCAAATGAGAGATATGTTACAAAAATGATTTACAGTTGAGAGTGTAGAGTTGAGAGTTGATGTGTTCGCTTCGCTCACATTATTTAAATTTTGTCGTCGCAGACGACACCATAACTTTCAACTCTCAATTCTTAACTCTCAACTTTGATTCATTTGTTTTTTGCAAGTAATTTCTCAATTACCGCAAGTATGCGTTCATTTGTATCCGTAAGATGCAGCTTTGCTGCACTTTCGGACATGGACTTTACCTTTGCCGAGTCGCCGTAGAGCTTTTCTATCTCGGCTATCATGCGCTCGTTGGTAACGTCTTTCTGCTCGATAACTACAGCAGCTCCTGCGTTGCCGAGAACCATTGCATTGTGATACTGGTGATTTCCTGCAACGATAGGCGACGGGATAAGTATCGAAGCCTTTCCTGCGGCTTCAAGCTCCGCCAGTGTGGAAGCTCCCGAGCGGCAGATAACAAGGTCAGCCGCCGCAAGACAAACGTCCATATCGTTTATGTACTCGGTAATGCGAAGCCTGTCGGATTTCAGCGGTATGCCTGCGGCTTTCATAGCCTGCGGGAAGGTCTCCTTTCCCATGCCGCCGTAGCCGTGGATATGGTTTATATTAAGCTTTTTGCCTGTGTGCCACTTGATGACCTCGGTCATGGTATCGTTGATACAGCCTGCACCGAGACTGCCGCCGAATGAAAGTATGGTAAAGCTGTCGTCAAAGCCCAGCTTCTTTCGTGCCTCCTCGCGGCTCATGGTGTTGATATTGCTTCTTACGGGAAGTCCCGTAACGCTATGCTCGAACTTGCTCTCGTCCATGAACTTGAGAGCCTCTTTAACTGTGAGCATAACGTAGTCCACCTCTTTCGAGAGGAGCTTATTCGTTACGCCCGGATAGGCATTCTGCTCATGGATAGCGGTAGGTATGCCCATTCTTGCAGCCTTGCGTATCACAGGACCTGCCGCGTAGCCGCCTGTACCGATAGCGATATCGGGCTTGAAGCCCTCTATTATCTGCTTTGCTCTTGAACCCGATGTAACAAGATAAGCCACAGCCTTGGCATTCCTGCCGATATTTTCAATGGATATCTTTCTCTGGAAGCCTGCCACCTTGATAGTTTCAAGCTTGTATCCTGCCGCAGGGACCAGCTTTGCTTCCATGCCCTTTGGAGTGCCTGCAAAGAGGAACTCCGCATCGGGATACTTGCTCTTTATGATATCAGCAATGGCAAGCCCCGGATTTATATGACCGCCTGTGCCTCCGCAGGCAATGAGAACTCTCATACTTATGCTCCTTTCGGCTCTGCCTTGGGACTGCTCTGAGCCGCTTTCTTAGTCTTTTTCTGTTTGGGCTTTTCGTCGGGGTAATACCTGTGCTGAGATATATTCAGCATGATACCCATTTCCGCCAGCTGCATGATAAGCGCCGTTCCGCCGTAGCTGAAAAACGGCAGGCTGATACCTGTATTCGGTATAAGATTGCTTACAACGGCAAGGTTGAGGACAGTCTGTATGCCTATCTGAGTGGTTATGCCGACTGCAATGAGCATACCGAAGCGGTCCTTGCAGCGTACTGCGATAGAATAGCCTTCAACAATAAGAAGGAAGAATACGATGATGATAGCAAGAGCTCCTGCGAAGCCAAGCTCCTCGCATACTATCGGGAAAACGAAGTCGTTCTTTGTCTCGGGGAGATAGAGATACTTTTGACGGGAGTTTCCCAGACCAAGACCGAAAAGTCCGCCTGAGCCGATAGCGATAAGTGAGTTTGCGGTCTGCCACGTATCGTTGAGCTTATCGGCAAAGGGATCTTTCCATGACTTTATACGTACCGCAACGTAGCTGTCTGGTACCTGTGCCTGCCATGATATATAGGCTATCGCCAGTCCGAGAACTGCCGCTCCGAGCCCGATGAAATGCTTCTTGTTGACGCCGCCGCAGAGTATCATAGCTACGGCGATAGTGCTGATAAGGATAATACCCGAGATATGCTTCTCAAGACCGATGAGCAGCACATACAAGCCCAGTATCATCGAATATTTGAGGATACCTGTCTTGAATGTGTTCATATTCTTGCCGTCGCGCTCCATGCTGTAGGCAAAAAAGATGATGAGTGCCAGCTTTGCCACCTCGGAGGGCTGTAGGTTAAGAGGTCCGATGTCTATCCAGCGTCGTGCACCCATAGTACCGCCCTCGTCGTTACCGATAAAAAGAACGGCTATCAGCAGTGCTGCGCCGACGATATACATAAGGCTCGCGATATTAAGCTTTTTAAGTACGGGCAGCTTCAGGTTCTTGAAGTTGTGATAGTCCATTTTCATAAAAAAAAGCATAGCCGCAAAGCCGACTAAGGCATTTTTCGCTTGTTTTTTTGCATAAAACAAACCGTCGCCGCCGTGCTCGCTGTATGCCCATGCATAGCTTGCCGAGGACATCATTACGATACCCACGACCAGCAAGATCATAACATAAGCGAAGAACGAAAGGCTCAGGTCTCCGCGCCTGCCTCCCGAAAAGGGATTATACTTGGCAAAGCGGCTTTGTGTCTGTGAATTGCTTGACGCCATTTTTTCTCCTTAAATATATGTGATTCAGAAAACTAACAGTGTAATTATGCCCAGAACTCCGAAAATAATGCCGAAGAGCGAAAAAGTTATCACTATCTTGTATTCGCTGAAGCCGCTCATTTCAAAGTGGTGGTGGATAGGAGTCATCTTGAAGATACGTCTGCCCTCTCCGTACTTCTTCTTTGTGTACTTGAAATAGCTGACTTGTATAACAACAGAAAGCGCCTCGATGATGTACACGAGAGCAACAAGGAGAAGCAGCAGGTGCTTGTGGAGGATAAGTCCCATGCCTGTTACGGCTGCGCCGAGGAACATCGAGCCTGTATCGCCCATGAAGCACTTTGCAGGGTTCAGGTTCCAGAGAAGGAATCCCAGACAGCCGCCTGCAAGAGCCATTGTGAAGCAGGTCATCTCATTCTGCTTGAGTATCGAGCAGCATACTGTGAATATCAGCATTGCCACGAATGTCACCGAGCCGCAGAGACCGTCCACGCCGTCTGTGAGGTTTACCGCATTTGTGAGGTAAATTATCACAGGTATCATCAATATATAATAGAATATACCAAGTGAGGGGCTTCTCCAGAAGCCGAGGTCGATACTTGTAGCACCGTCACCGAAGAAGTGTATGGCAGCAAGGAATCCAACTGATACCACAAGCTGGATAGCTATCTTCTGCCACGGAGTAAGTCCGTCGTTGTTCTTTCTGGCAACCTTTGTGTAGTCATCGATAAAGCCGATAACGCCGAATGCTACAGAGAAGAGAACTACCGCCAGCAGCAGATAAAAGGGCTTGAAGCTCGCCTTATCCGTTGTGTCAACGCCTGTTTCCCACCTGTATATCCAATAGCCTGCAACAGAGGTCAGCACAGTTGAGATTATGAACATGAAACCGCCCATTGTAGGAGTTCCCTGCTTCTTCTCGTGCCATTTCGGACCGTCCACAGTCTTTATCGGCTGACCGAATTTGATCTTATGCAGGAACGGGACAAGGAATATGCCCGAAACTCCTGCAATGACGAATGATAAAAGTGCAGTTACAAGATTTACTATCCAGAAAGACATTTAAAATAACAACTCCAGTTTTATTTATTGAGAAGCTTTAATCCCTCGGCGACTATCTCGCGCTCGTCGAAGTGTATATGCTCCATGCCTGCAAGTATCTGATAATCCTCATGTCCCTTGCCGGCAAGTACTATTATATCACCTTTCTCAGCAATTTTCAAGGCATGAAAAATCGCTTCTTTTCTGTCAACTACAACATCATAGTTCACATCTGTGCCCTCAAGACCGACGAGGATATCCTTTATGATAGCCTCGGGCTCTTCATTTCGGGGATTATCCGATGTAACTATGAGCTTGTCGGCGTATTTCGCCGCAGCCTTAGCCATTTTCGGGCGCTTAGCCGCGTCGCGGTTTCCGCCGCAGCCGAAAAGGCAGATAAGGTCGTTTTCGGTGTACTCCTTAACGCTTCGCAGGATATTCTCCACAGCGTCGGGAGTGTGCGCATAATCGCAGATTACTGTAAAGTCCAGCCCTGTAGGTATTACCTCGCAGCGTCCCTTTACACCATTATATTCCTCAACAGCAGGGATTATATTCTCGATATTGAGACCTGCTTCAAGGCAGGCAGCAATTGCCGCCGTGATGTTCGATACATTGAAAAGTCCGGGCATTCTTGTCTTGATAAGGTGTGACTTGTCGCCGTTGCAGAACCAGAAGCTTGAGCCTGTGGACTTTATCTTTATGCCGTCGGCATAGAAGTCCGCATTCTCCTTTACGCTGAAGCCAAGTTTCTTGCAGCTCACTTCACCGAAGAGTCTCCTGCCGTAGTCGTCGTCCGCATTGATAACAGCGCAGTCGCAGATATCAAAAAGCATTTTCTTTGCCTGATAGTAGTCCTCCATATCCTTGTGGTAGTCCAGATGATCCTGAGTGAGATTTGTGAACACAGCCACATCGAAATATGAGGAGCCTATCCTGTACTGACACAGACCGAAGGAGGAGACCTCCATAACAACATACTCGCATCCCGCATCTGCCATCTTTGCCAGCAGCCCCATGAAATCATACGCCATCGGAGTTGTGTTGTCGGTGTGGAGTATCTCATCTCCTATTTCGTTCTGTATCGTTCCGACGAGCCCTGTTTTATGCCCGTTCTTCATAAGGATATGCTTTATTACATTGGTGATAGTAGTTTTTCCGTTAGTTCCCGTAACGCCTATCATTTTCATTTTGCGCTCGGGATGACCGAACCATGCCGAGCATATCTGACCGTAGAGCTTTCGGGAGTTCTCTGTGATTATCTGTCTGTCTCCCAGCCCGAGGTCACGCTCGCAGACTACAGCTGCCGCGCCCTTTTCCAGCATTTCTTTAGCCGCTGTGTGTCCGTCGAAGCTGCCGCCCTTTACACAGACAAAGAGGCTTCCCTCGGTGACTTTGCGTGTGTCGTCGGTAACTGAGCTTATCTCGGTATCGCCTATAGCAGTAACGGCGTTGTTTTCGATAAGATCGCATAATTTCATTGTGTCTGCCTCCTGTCTTTCTTTTGTTCAGTAATATTTATTTTATCTGTAATAGTTTTTGGCTGAATATATCAGTCGCTCATCTCATTTACCATGAATTCAAGCTCTATTGTAGTACCTCTCGGCACCTGCTTGCCCTCCTGAATGGACTGACTGTTTACAGTAGCGCCGTCACGCTCGACAGAAGCGCCCTTTGTGGTATAGTTCAGACCGCTGTCGTTGATTATCTGATTTGCAACGCTTGGCGAACAGCCGTACAGATAAGGAACTGTCACCAGAGTATCCGCGTAGTTCACCTTTTCGGTATACAGGTATACACAGCCGTCCTTGGCTATAGCCTTGCCTGTCAGCGGAGACTGGTCAACGACCTCGATGCCGTTGCCTATCTTCTCGTACTTGACGCCCATGCCGTCAAGAGTCTTTATAGCCTCATCAATGCTTGCGCCCTTGAGGAGCGGTACCTTGACGTCCAGATTCTTGAGCTCCTGCTCGTTGTACTCAGGGCTCTTGCCGAGATACGGAAGCACCTCTGTAAGGATATTTCTTGCTGTAGGAACAGCGCACTTGCTTCCGTAGTAGCCGTCGCCACTCTTATCAGGCATATCAGCAAGCACTAAAAGTATCAGCTCTGGATCGTCCGCAGGAGTAAAGCACACATACGAAGCACCGTATTCCTGCAGGGTGGCGTCCTCCTGCTCCTTGATCTCCTCGTAACGGGAGGTCTCGCTGAGTCGCTGAGATGTACCTGATTTGCCGCCGATAGCATAGCCCTTGATATTAACGTTGCCTGCGCCGTTTCCGACTACAACGTTGTAGAGAGCATTTCTCATCTTAGCCGATGTATCCTCGGATATTACCTGTCTTCTAACGGTACGCTCGTTTTTGAGAACGATGTTTCCGTCGCTGTCGACTACCTTGTCGACTACATAAGGCTTCAGCAGATATCCGCCGTTTATTGAGGCACAGCAGGCTGTTATCATTTCCATAGGAGTGATAGTCTCGCACTGTCCGAAAGCACTAACTGCAAGATCGACAGGAGACATTTTATCAGCGCTGATATTGTTGCCGCCTACCTCGGCAGGAAGGTCTATTCCTGTAGGCTCTCTGAAGCCGAATGCGTCAAAGTAATAGCAGAATTTATCCTTGCCCAGCTTTGCGCCGATATCCATGAAAGCAGGGTTGCAGGAGTTTGTAAGAGCCTCCTGAAAGGTCTGCATACCATGACCGGGAGCAAGTTTCCAGCAGTCGATATTAGCCTTATGACCTTCAAATTTCTTGAAGCCCTCGCAGTAGAAGCTGTCATGCTCGATATCTATGACATTCTCCTCGATAGCCGCAGAGCTTGTAATGACCTTGTATACCGAACCGGGCTCATAGGTCTCTGTTATGCACTTGTTCTTCCACATACGCTCTCTGGCTTCGGGAGTATATTCCTTGAAATCCTTTTCCGTAGGATCGGTGATATTCTTTTCTGCGAATATCTTATTGAATATAGTCTGATCCGATACCTTGAACGGTTCGTTGAGATCAAAGGTAGGATATGTAGCCATACCGTAAACAGCGCCTGTTTTCGGATCCATAAGGATAGCGCAGGCACGGTTCTTGACGTAATGAGTCCTTACCATATCCTCTAAGTTCTTTTCAAGTATATACTGTATCTCTCTGTCGATAGTAAGGTATACGTCGTTGCCCTCCTTAGGCTCAAAGGTCTTGGAATATCTGTAAGGGAGCGCGTTTCCGTTTGAGTCCACAGCAGATATGGTTCTGCCGTCAATTCCCGAGAGGTACTTGTCATAGGAAGACTCAATACCGTAGGCAACATTTCCGTTGGTAAAGCCGATAACAGAAGCGGCAAGATCCTTCTGCGGATAATAGCGCTTTGTATCTTCCTCGTTTCTTATGGAAACAAAGCCCCACTCGTTGAAGTAATTGTCTATCTCGTCAGCGATAGGCTTTTCCACCTGTTCCTGAAGGACGATATACTGGGTGTCCTGATCCATAGCCTTTGTTATCTCCTCAGGAGTTATGCCAAGCTTTACCGAGAGGAAGGCCACCGCGTCGTTCTTGAATTCGTCTATTGACGCAGGGAGCTTGTTCTTATCATTGCCATCCTCATCAAGAACGGGAGTATATGTGCCGTTGGCTATATCCACTGTACGCTTGTTTATAAGCTTTTCCAGTCTTTCAAGATCCTCCTTGAAGCTCTTAGGATCGATGAATATCTTATAAACGGTAGCGCTCTTGGCAAAAGCAACGCCCTTTGAGTCGTAGATAGAGCCTCTGTGGGCTGATATGCTTACCGAACCGAAGTGCTGGTCGTTAGCCATATTCTGATATTTCTTGTTGTCAAGAACTGATATTTTGAAAAAATTGCCTGCTACAGCCGCAAAAAGCACACTGAAAGCGGCAGTCATAACTATCTTTGATCTGAACCTCATTGCATTTGAGGGATTTGTATTTATCACTGAGAAGCTTCCTTTCCGTGACAATTTGTATAAATAAAAAGGGCAGGGTTGTAATGTGCCCCGCCTCTGAACATCTTATTTATCTTTTCAGGATGTCCTTTTGTTTTGATACGACGAAGGATTTATCGCTATTCAAGCGTGGACATACCGTCCCCGAGCCCTATTTCGCCCAGAGCCCGGGAACTGCACATCCGATATTCCGATCACCCGCTGTATCTCCGTGTTCTACATATAACCTCGGCATTTATATATATTTTTTCGTTGCCGATAGTGTTCATTAATTATGCGGGCAGCCCTTTTGTTATATATATATTGGTACTACCCTCTGAAATATTCCACGCATTTATCGAAAAAGGACTTAATTTTCGCCATAATTCCTTTTTTCTGTTCGGGAATAGTAACGACGTCGCCTGTCTGAATCTGGATATATTTTATCTGTGTGGAATCGATCTTTTCCATTCCGAGCGACTTGGCATATTCCTCTATGCTCTTAGCCGACATTTTTCCGTCAAGTTCAGACTGGAGTCTTACATTTTCGGCTGCGACGCTATCAAGCTTCTCCTGAAGAGTTGACACCTTGTTGTATGCCGTGTTTCTCTTGTCAAGAGAATAGATAACCGAGCCCAACAGCGCGGCAGCCAACAGTGATACACATATTATCTTGAAAACCGAACCGCTTCTGGCTTCGGTCTTTCTCATCTGTATCTCGGGCTTCTGCTCAGAGTCATTCTGCATAGCGTCACCTGCTTCGGTCATCTCGTCCGAATCGGCATCGTCATAGCTTTCATCCATATAATAGCGTACAGTGTTTTCAGCCATTGCTTTCCGCACTCCTTTCTATTATTCTGAGCTTCGCGCTTCTGCTTCTGTTGTTTCTTTCGAGTTCCTTTTCTTTAGCCTCTAACGGCTTTCTGTTTACAAGTTTTCCCTGCGGCTTGTGTCCGCATACACACTGGGGAAAGTCCGGTGGACAAATGCAACCTTTGCACCATTCCGCGAATTTTTTCTTTACTATTCTGTCTTCGAGGGAATGGAAGGTAATAACTGCAAGGCGTCCGCCTGCCCTCAGACTGTGGAATGCGTCGTCGAGTCCTTTTTCGAGGTGTTCAAACTCTCCGTTGACAGCGATCCTTATTGCCTGAAAGGTCTTTTTGCATGGGTTCTTTTCACGTCTCGCCTTCTGAGGAACGCTTTCTCTGATGATGTCTGCCAGCTGAGTAGTAGTCATTATCGGCGAGCTTTCTCTTGCACGGATTATATTTGAGGCTATTTTTCGGGAGAACTTTTCTTCCCCGTACTCAAATATTATCCTTGCCAGTTCCTGCTCGGAATAAGTATTGACCACATCGGCAGCGCTCATTCCCTCCTTGCTCATTCTCATATCGAGGGGAGCGTCGGAGTGGTACGAGAAGCCTCTGCTTCCCTCATCGAGCTGAAATGACGAAACGCCAAGGTCCATAAGTATACCGTCGGCATAGTCTATATCAAGTTCATCGAGGACCGCTCTTATCTCTGAATAGTTCCTGTGAACTACCATTGCATTCTTGTAGACCGACAGGCGCTCTGTTGCAACAGCAACCGCATCGGGATCTCTGTCAAGAGCGATGAGCCTTCCATTTTCATTCAAATGAGAGGCGATTGCAGAGGAGTGACCTGCACCGCCCGCAGTACCGTCAACATAGATACCGTCGGGACGAATGTTAAGCCCTTCAATACATTCCTCAAGCATTACAGGTATATGGGTAAATTCCATCAAGCAAAACTCTCCTTATTTCCGAAACTGATCGGTAACAAAGATAAAAACGTCTGTATCAGATAACAAGGTCAGCAAGAGCATCGTTGATCTCGTCCTGAGTGATACTGCTGTTGAATTCTTCCCACTTGGACTTGTTCCAGATCTCAGCTCTGTTATTAGCGCCGATAACAACGACTTCGTCAGTTATACCGGCATGATCTCTGAGCTGCTGTGTGATAAAGATACGTCCCTGTTTGTCGGGGACCTGCTTATCAGCACCTGCAAGAAGCTTACGTCTGATGTCAGAACCATTCTTACCTTTAATAGAATTAAGCTTTTCGCAGTAATCCTGGAATGCTTGCGGCGAGTAAACGGCGATATAGGCGTCATCATGTCCCTGGCAAAGGAAAAACTCAGCACCAAGTACGTCTCGGAGCTTAGTCGGGAAACTCATACGGCCCTTCTGATCTATACTTGGGTAATAAGTACCGCATAACAGATCTGCCATAGAATTTCGCCTCGCTTTCTCTTTAACCTTAGGAATGATTCACCCTAATTTGGAAAATTTCACATCCAATCACCTTTTTTCACCCTAAACATATTTTATCATTATTTAGAGATAAGGTCAATGGTGGGTATTTCCAATATTACTCCACAAAAATGGCTATTTTTTATGGATTTTGTTTAATCATTAACCATTGATTAAAAAGAAACGAAACAAACGTTTTTATCTTTGTTAAATTATTATTAAAGTTTTCACCTTTCTTCACCTTTCAAGGTCAAAAACAGGGTTTTTTCACCTCACGGCTCCACCTTTTTTCACCTAAAAGGAGAAATAAGCCTTCGGATATAATGAGACTGTGCCCCACTATCCAAAGACTTATTCCTTTTGTTCTGTGTATCTTTTGGCTTTAAGCCATATCAATCATATGTATATGTCAGATTGAATTTCGATGATTTAAGTCCCATCATCATTGAGAATGGGTAGCCCTTCACAGTTGTCTGTCCGTCTATGTTTACAGAGGTGACGTAGCCTGTCTCCTCTGAGTAAACGGGCTGTATCCAGTTTCCGGGATCGTCCGAGAGGGTGATGTGGTAAGCTGTTTCAAGCTTTTTCTTCACTGACTCGGCACTCATATAGGTAACTGTTCCCCAGTGCGGATCGTAAGCGGCGTCATAGTCGCTTGGAACGCTTCTGAGATACGGATAATCCGCATAGAACACTTCATAGCAATTTGCGGAGCAGCCGCCGCTTGAAGCAGAGAATACTGTCAGCGCATAATCGCCTTCATAGTAAAGAGCCTCGCCGAGGACCTCATTGCAGGCGTCGATGACTATCTGCGGAGGATCAGGCTTGCCTCTCAGGTCCTTTGAATCGTCGCCGTTATACTTGAGATAAGTATATACTGCAACTGCCTGAGCCTTGATAGCTTCGTAAGCGAAGCTTCCGCCCACCTCTCGGTTGACTATCTCAGATACGACCTTCAGAGTATCGCCTGCGGGCTCATGAGCAATGGTAAGCTCCTCCTCATCGGTCATTCCTGTATTCATAAGTTCCGTACCGGGATAATAGTGGTACAGGATATCCTGATATGTCCAGCCTGCGCAGCTTGCATAGAAGTTTGCACCGTTCTGGCTCATACCGACGCCGTGTCCCCAGCCATATGTCACGAATGCGAATTCACCGGGTTTGGCTTCAACGCTCTGACCTTCCTGAGACGGCGGAATGTCGCCTACTGCCGCACCCGATGTCTTGATATCGACTGCTGTAGGCTCCTTGGTGCGGCTCTTAGCCGCATTCTTTGATAATGTAGGCGTTGCTTTTTTCAACGCGCTCTTTTTCTTGGCAATTGTTTCCTCAAGAGCCTTGCGCTCTTCTTCGGAAAGCCCTGCATATGGATCAACAGCTTCGCCCACCTTCGCCATTTCAGGCGTTGCGAGCTCATAGCTTATAAGAGTGAGGCTGGAATCGTAATCGTTGATATCAGCTTTCTCCCAATCCTCAGGCATTTTTGGCTCTTCCTCTGCGTTCTCCGAAGCCTGCTCAGAGGCTGTTTCGGTTTCCGCAGCTGTTTCGCTTTCTGCCGAAGCAGTTTCCGCAGCCGTAGTTTCCTCGGCTGACAAAGAGCTGTCCGCAGTTTTCATGCTAACAGACGCCGAGAGCACAAGTACTCCCGAAGCCACAGCTGCCGCTCGTTTAAGCATGGTCTGTACCTTCATAACGCTCTCCTTTATTGAAAAATATAAGAGTTCGCTTATTGCTGAGCCTGTTCCTCAGCGGCTTTTTCAGCTTCCTTTGCTTTCTGAGCCTGTAACCATGACTCAGTACGCTTTATCGAATTTGTATCTCCTGCGACCTCGCCGTCCCTGAGTCGTCTGCCCACAACGAGGAATCGTGAATTATCCACGTCCGAATAGCAGGTAGAAAGGGTAATGAGCTTGTCGCCGTATTTCACATCGACTCCTGTATCATAAAGCCAGCGGCTCTTGCACTTGTCGATATAGAAATTGAAGTCCTCTTCCGAGCTGAGATCTTCCATAGTCCAGTAGCGGAAGTCAGTAGCGTCGTAAGTTCCGCTGGTAACAAGAACAGCGAAAATAACATAATCGTAATCCTTGTAGTTGGAGCTTACGTGAATGAAAGGATTCTTCCAGTAGAAATCGGGGTTCAGTCGGTACTCTCTGGTGCAGCCCAGCATTTCGCCGTTCCACCATGCGTGACCGTATATTACCTGATTCTCTGACTGTTCGCTCTCGACAGCCCCGAAGGTATCGCGGTAATCGAGAAACAGTGAACCTCTCTCGTCGTACTGTCTGTAAAGATCATTGTCGAGATAGAAGGAATTAGAGTCATAATCCTTGCCGCCGTAAAAAGCAATATCCGAGGAGATATCTCCTGGGTCCATTACTATAGGATAATCGATCTGAAGACCGTCCACCTTTATCCAGCCTACGACGTCCTTATTGACGTGCATGAGGGACTTTGCTCTGTCAGTCATGCCAAGCTGAGACGGCACATAACCGTACTTGTCAGCAAGGTCATCGGGAAGCGCCATTGTTGTCGCCTCCGTCGGCGCGGTGGTCTCGACTACATCACTGTATATCGGGACAGCTTTCTTGTCCTTGCTTATCACTACAGCGTAGATGCCAAGTCCTACAGCCGCCGCACAGGCAGCACAGGCTGAGATTATTTTTACAGGTTTGTTCATTATTTATCCTTCGCCTCCGCAGGTCCGTATGGCTCAAATGGAGCATTCGGATCATATCTTGCGTCCGAATGGTTCTCATAATAGAGATTAGGCCACTTTATATTTGGGTTGCGCACGCTGTCCTGAGTACCTGCAATAGGATCCTCGTCTTCGCGCACACGTCTTGCCATTATAATGATACGTCCTCTTTCCTCATCTGCAAGAGTAGTATTGCAAGTTGAAAGGGTAAGCAGCTGATCGCCGTACTTAACGTCCACCTTGTTAAGGCGTATCGATCTTCTCTTAGCCTCGTTGACGAAGTTGTAGAAATCCTCCTCGCCGTCGAAGTCAAGTTTGTTCCAGCAATCGAACTTTGTATCCGATTCGTCCTCTGCGTCAAGAATAAAGAATGCGAATATCTTATATTTGTAGTTTTCGTAATTTGATCTGAGGTTTATGACGGGGTGCAATGAGTAATAATCCTCTCGCCAGTTATAATACTTAAGGCAGCCAAACATCTGGTCGTCATACATATTATGACCGTAGATGATAAGGTTATCCGAGTTCTCGCACGCTAAGTAGCCGTCCTCGCCGACCTCGTCGAAATGGTTTCTGTAATCAAGGAACAGCTCGCCTGCTATGTTTTCAGTCAGGTCGAACTTCATGTTCAGATATTTTTTATTGTCCTCTGCCTGCATGACAGGGTTATTTATAGGGGTATTGGGGATAGTGATGACGCCGACGATATCATGGTTCTGCTCCCAGAGCTTGCGTGCGCCGGGCAGCATATCGAGATATCTCACGCGGTCGTCCACAGGTGTCTCATCCTTGGGAGCCTCCTGATCACCGTATATCTCATACATTTCCATAAGGTCTCTGGTCTTGCGCTTACTTGACCACAGGTCATAGTAGTAGTCTCCTACTATGTAGCCGCAGACAACTATCGCAACAACAGAACCGAGGAAAACGATCTTTCTTATGCGCTCACCGAGCCTGTCCCCCTTCTGAGGGAACAGGTCCAGCAGGCGCTGTTTAATGGTTTTTTTCTTCTTCTTTTTCTTCTTTTTGGAAGGCTTTTTCGTCTCTTCGGAGGTCGTCTCCGCAGCCGCCCGAATAATTGGCTCAGGAGCTTTGTCCTCATTTACACGATGAAGAGGGCGAACAGGTTCTTCCGTCTGTTTTGTTTCGGCAGCATGACCGATCGGAGTAAAGACCATAGTTTCCTCGTCCTTTTCCTCCGTCACACTTTCAGTCTCTGCCTCTTGTGCATACGCGTTGTTTACTTCTGCTTCATAAGTTTCCGCCTCTGCCTCAGTCTCGGTAAAGTCCTCCGTATATCCCGTGATATCACCGCTGACCTCTGTGAAGTCTCCGGCTACTTCCTCCGCCAGTTCCTGAAGTTCCTCATGTGCGGGAGTTTCCAGTGCAGGGAGTATATCAGAGATATCGGGAGAAGCGTTTGCCTTGACATCTGCTTCAGCTTCTGCCTGCTTTGCAGCTAATCTTTCTGCGTCTGCCTTTTCTCTTGCTATTGCCTTGTCGAGCTCGTCAAGTATATCCGCCGCAGTTGCAGTGTGTTTTTCCTTTACCCTTGCAATGCGGTCAGCCATGCTCTCAGAGCGCTCGCTGTCTGATTTATTTTCATAAGTCATCGGAGCGACTTCCGCTTCACTGCGGATAGACCTTCTGATAGCCTTTATCTTCTCAGCTCTGCGCTGAGCTTCTGAGCTTCCGTCGGTTATTTTTTCGCTCATCAGTCTTTACTCGCCTCCATCAGTATTTTTTCAATCGTGCCAAACGCATAAGCAGCCGCACATCGTCTGATATTCGTTCTGCTCATATCGCTCAGCTTCCATAATTCGGGCAGCCTTACAAACTGACTGCCGCAGATATCGAAACCGATATACACCGTTCCCACAGGAGTATCCGCAGTTCCGCCCGATGGACCTGCGATACCCGTTACAGAAACGCACACATCTGCTCCCGAGCGTATTTTTAGTCCCTTGACCATGCTCAGTGCTGTTTCCTCGCTCACTACGCCGAACTCTTGTATGACCTCGGCAGGAACTCCCAGAAACTCTGTCTTTATCCGCTGAGAATATGTGCATATCCCAAGCTCAAAGACCGCAGACGCGCCCGATACTGATGTTATAAGCTCCGAAAGGAGTCCTCCCGTACAGCTCTCCGCTGTAGCTATGGTCAAACCCTCTCGTTCTAATAATTTTACAACATTTTCAACGGTCTTGTCAAGTTTTTCGGTGTCACATTCAGAAAATTTACTGCTTACCACTAAATACTCACGCTTTCTTTAGTCAACATTTCACAATTATTAAGTGATTGATTTGTGAAATACTTAAAAAATCAATCTCCAAAATTAAAGGTCTTCATCTCTGTGTTTTCAACAGCCTTCTGTATAAGCGGTTCAAAATCGAAGCTGTTCTGTGCCTTTTCTATGTCCGAAAGCTGAGGTCTTACCTTCGGGTGACGGGGAGTGAACACGGTGCAGCAGTCCTCATAGGGCTGTACAGATATATCGAATGTGTCTATCTTACGCGCAATTTCGATTATCTCGGTCTTGTCCATACCAACGCAGGGACGGAACACAGGTATGCGGCATACCGCGTCTGTGCAGACCATAGCCGCCATTGTCTGGCTTGCCACCTGTCCGACGCTCTCGCCTGTGATAAGGGCAAGGCAGTTGTCCTTTGCGGCGATACGCTGAGCTATCTCCATCATGAGTCTTCTCATTATAATAGTAAAGAACTCCTCGGGGCAGTTGTCCTTGATAGCCTCCTGAAGCTCAGTGAAAGGTACACAGTAGAATGCGATTCCTCCGCAGTAGTCGGTAAGCTTCTGGCAGAGCTCCTCTACCTTGAGCTGTGCTCGTTCGGAGGTGTAGGGAGGGCTGACATAGTGGATAGCCGCGATGTGAACGCCGCGCTTTGCCATCATATAGCCTGCAACGGGGCTGTCGATACCGCCCGAAAGAAGAAGCATAGCCTTTCCGCTGCTGCCAACGGGAAGTCCGCCTGCTCCCTTGATGTTCTCTGCATGAACGAAGGCGTTCTCGTCGCGTATCTCAACAGTTACCGTAACTTCGGGGTTCTTGACATCAACGGACAGGTGCGGGAACTTTTCAAGAAGCTTTCCGCCCAGCTCCATGCATATCTCAGGCGACTTCATGGGGAAAGCCTTGTCGGAGCGCTTTGCGTTGACCTTGAATGTCTTCGCACAGCTCAGCACCTCGTCGAGATACTCATAGCTCTTGTTGCAGATATCCTCGAAGTCCTTCTCGCATACGCAGGCGCGGCAGTAGGTAGCGATACCGAAAATCTTGCCCACTCTGTCTGAGACTTCGTTGAGGTCGATATCCTCGTCAAGAGGAGTTATATATGTTGTGGACTGAGCACTGGTCATCTGAAAGTGACCGAGGGGCTTCAGTCTGCGCTTTATGTTCTTTATGAGCATATCCTCAAAGGTCTTTTTATTGAGACCTTTCAGTGCCATTTCGCCGTATTTTACAAGTATCAGTTCTTTCATATTCTTCTCCTATACTATTATAATATAAATATATCAGCCTCTGATTTTTTCAATTCCCTCATGGAGAGCCTCGCAGAAAATATCAAGCTCCGCCTCTGTAGTCTCCGCGGTCATGCTGATACGCAGAGCGCTGTCCGCACGCTTGTCACGTATGCCGAACTGTCCCAGAACTCCGCTCTGCTGTCCCTTTGAACAAGCCGAGCCGCTGGACACGTATATCTCCTTGCTTTCAAGGAAATGCAGCATTATCTCCGAGCGCTTTCCCACCGCCGAGATATTCACCACATAGGGTGAACCGTCCTCGGGAGAGTTCACAACAACGCCCTCGATTCCGCTGAGCTTGTCGAGCAGATACTTTTTCAGTCCGCCCACTTTTTCATAACGCTCCGTGATAGCGGGGACAAGCTTTTTCACAGCCGCTCCGAAAGCCGCTATCATGGGAACGCTCTCAGTACCCGAGCGTATGCCCTTTTCCTGCTTGCCGCCTGTGATAACGGGAAGTACGCGGACTCCCTTTTTGATGTAAAGAGCTCCCACTCCCTTGCCGCCGTGTATCTTATGACCGCTGAGGGAAATAAGGTCGGCGCAGAGCGCACTTGCCTTTACAGGCAGCTTCATGTAAGCCTGCACACAGTCCGTATGTGTGATCATATTGGGATAACGGCGCTTAACCGCCGAAAAAGTCTCCTTAACAGGAAGTATGTAACCTGTCTCGTTGTTGACATACATCATGCTGATAAGGCAGGTGTCTTCGCCGCAGGCATTTACGAAGTCCGCCGCATAGAAGCGTCCGTCCTCACGGGGAGAAACGCGGACTATCTCGAAGCCTTTTTTCTCAAGGTCAGCGGCAGTCTCCTCAACAGAGGCGTGCTCCACTGCTGAGATGACTATTTTCTTGGCTTTTCTGCCGTAAGCCGCAGAAGCTCCGCGGAGAGCGAGGTTGTTGCTCTCAGTAGCTCCCGAGGTGAAATATATGCATTCTTTATCTGCGCCGATACTGTCGGCAATGGCTTTCCTTGCGCCGTCCACGACGAGCTGAGCGTTGAGCCCTGCTCTGTGGAGGGACGAGGGATTGCCGTAATTCACGGTCATAGCTGACACCGCCGCCTCAACCGCTTCTGGACAGGGCTTTGTTGTCGCCGCATTATCAAGGTAAACTTCCATTTCATGTTCCCTTCATTGATTTATAGTAGCATTCTTTTTATTATAGCATACTTTATAAAATAAAGCAAGTTTTTCACACTATCAAACCGAGTTTGTTAGTTGAGAGTTGAGAGTGAAGAGCTGAGAGTTGAAAGTTGCGGAGTCGCCTGCGGCGACATTATTTAATTAAGGTGAGCGGAGCGAACACATTAACTCTCAACTCTTCACTCTCCACTCTCAACTTTTAAAGCGTGGGCTCCACGCCGCGAAAATATATTCGATTTTTGTTGCTTTTTTTATGACAATATGATATAATCAATATGTATATCTAATTTTACGGAGGAAAACACTGTGAAAAAGAGCTGCGGTAATATACGCTCTTACAAGGAAAAATACCTGTCTGCGTTTCTCATCGGCTTCATCGTCATGCTCCTGACCACACTGCCAATGATGCTCACCGAGCGCGGATATTTCATATATTTCGGCGATTACAACGCCCAGCAGATACCATTTTACAGCCTCGCAAACGACACCGTTCGCAGCGGCAGCTTCGGCTGGAACTGGTTCACCGATTTAGGCTCCGATTTCATGACGTCCTATTCGTTCTATCTTTTCGGAAGCCCGTTTTTCTGGCTCAGCACCATACTTCCGAGAGGACTGGTAATCTACTCCATGCCTTTCCTGCTGGCTATGAAGCACGGCTTCGCTTCGCTGACAGCATACATTTATATACGCCGATTCGTCCGCGGCAAGAACGCCGCTCTCACAGGAGCTCTGCTCTATGCCTTTTCGGGATTTCAGGTGTATAACATCTTCTTCAACCATTTTCAGGACGTTACCGCATTCTTCCCTCTCATGCTTATTGCTATGGAGGAGAACATAAACTGCCGCAGAAAAGGCGTTTTTGCGCTTTCCGTGGCGCTCATGGCTTGCGTGAACTACTACTTCTTCGCAGGTCAGGCGGTATTTCTGGTTCTTTACTATCTGTTCCGAATGAGGTGCAAGGATTTCCACACCTCATGGAAGCAGTTCTTCGGACTGGTCTTTGAAGCAGTCATCGGCTCCCTTATGGCGGCGTTTATACTGCTCCCGTCGGCTATGGCGCTCATGGGGAACTACAGGATAAGCGAACACGCCTACGGTGCGGATATGGTGGCGTACTACGACAAAACCCTTATCCCGAGGATAATCCAGACCTTCTTTATGCCGTCGGATCCCCCTGCATACCCGAATCTGCTCAGATCGGACTACGAAAAATGGGCTTCTATCGGCGGATATCTGCCGTTGTTCTCAATGGTGGGAGTTCTCTCCTTTATGCGAATGCACAAAAAGCACTGGGCGGCAAGGCTGCTCATCTGCTGCGGCATATTCGCACTTATACCCGTACTCAACAGCCTCTTCCAAGCGGCAAACTCATACTACTACGCCCGCTGGTTCTATATGCCGATACTTATCATGGCTATGATGACTGCCCACTCTCTTGACGACGAGAACTGCGACTGCAAATTCGGACTGCGCTTCTGTGCAGTCATGCTTGCTGCACTGGCAGTCATGGGTGTCTTCCCTGCAAAGCCCGAGGACGGCAAAAAGGCAAAGCTCTTCACAATGGCAGACGACGTGCTTTACTTCTATCTTACCATTGGTGTGGCGGTAGTATTCCTCATATGCACATTCTTCATACTACGGCGCAAGCAAAAAGGCACTCTCAGCACAAGATTCATGGTGGGAGTCACCGCTGCCGCCTCTGTTATCTGCATAATAACGACCTCTCTCTACGGAGCCAACACTATCGGAGACTCACGGAAGTATATAAGCGCTGCTATCGAGGGCGGCGACGGTGTATACGAAAAGGTCACAGAGGATAATTTCTTCCGTATCGATATTTCCGAGGACTGTGACAACTATCCCATGATATGGGGACTGCCCTCAATGAGAGCTTTCCAGAGCGTTGTCTCCACCTCTATCATGGATTTCTACAGCTTCATCGGCATACAGCGCGATGTTGCCTCCCGTGCGGAGCTGAGCAATTACCCTCTCCGCGGACTTTTCTCCGTAAAGTACTACTACAAGGAAAAGACCAAGGGGTGCAGCTATGAGGAGCTCCTGTCCGCAAGCATGCAAAGCTCAGCCGAGCCCGAGCCTTCGTCAAAAACTTCGGCAAGCGACGACGAGGACACCAGCAGGGTGATAATCCCCGACGAGCTGCCAAGCTTCAAGTATATCGGCGAGAACGAACACTTCGAGATATACGAGAACCAGCTCTATATCCCCATGGGCTTCGGCTATGACAAGTACGTAAAAAAATCCGACGCTGACAATAAATCAAAGCTCCAGCGCCAGAACGTGCTTATGAAAGCTCTTGTGCTCAGCGACGAACAGGCGGAAAAATACAGCGATATCCTTACCGAATACGAAATGCCTGCTTCTTCGGCTCTGTCGCGGAACACGTACACTGTATTCTGCAAAGAAAAGCGTATGTGCTGCTCAAAGAAATTCACCTATGATTCTCACGGCTTTACCTCGGTCATCGACCTGAGCAAGCCTCAGCTGGTATTTTTCAGCGTCCCCTACAGCGAGGGCTGGACAGCAGAGGTAAACGGCGTTCCTGCCGATGTTGAGCGCGTTGACGAGGGCTTCATGGCTGTAAGAGCCGACACAGGCGAAAATACTATCGTTTTCCGCTACGAAACGCCATATCTCCGCACAGGCATCATAATAAGCCTTTGCTCGGCGGCTGTGCTTGTTATATACGTCCTCATATTCAGGCGCAAGCGCGGCGGACTCAGCGATATGAAGCACTACTACGATTACACATCATGTGAAAAGATACAGGCGGCGCAGCAATACTGCGACAGCCTATTCAAAAAGGAGAGAAAATAATGCATTTACAGGAAAAAACACTCACAAGCGACCTTAAATACGAGGGACCTATCTTCACTATAACTCACGACACAGCGGAGCTTGAAAACGGCAAGACCGCAGTCCGCGATGTTCTCCACCACCACGGCGGAGTATGCGTTATCCCAATAACCGAGAACAACGAGATATTCCTCGTCAAGCAGTTCCGCTACCCATTCCAGACAGTAACAAGAGAAGTCCCCGCAGGCAAGCTTGAAAAGGGCGAGGACCACGCAGTATGCGGCAGGCGCGAGCTTCTGGAGGAAACAGGCTATACCTGCTCAGAGTACGTATATCTTGGAGAAATGCTCCCCACTCCTGCCTATAACAGCGAAGTAACTTATATGTACCTTGCAAAGGGGCTTACATTCAGCAGTCAGAATCTCGATCCCGACGAATTTCTCGACGTGGAGCGCATTCCTCTTGCAGAGGCTGTAAAGCAGGTAATGGACGGAACTATCCGCGACGGCAAGACTCAGGTGACTATCCTGAAAGCCGCACGTATCTTAGGGATATAACAGGAGCATAAAAAAGACCTGCCTTTTCGGCAGGTCACGGTAAGTTTTCTGTTTTATTCTTCAGCTTCGACGGAAGCATTCTCAGCTTCCTCGGCTTCCATGACAGCAAGCTGTCTCTCGTAAGCCTCGAGGATAGTCTCCTCAAAGAGCTTTCTTGCAGAGGATGAAATTGGGTGAACGATATCGCGGAAAACTCCGTTTTCGTCCTTGCGGCTGGGCATTGCCACGAAAAGCCTCTCATCGCCCTGTACGACCTTGATATCATGTACAGCGAGCATATCGTCGATAGTCAGGGATACTACCGCACGGAGCCTGCCCTCGGACATGATCTTTCTGATCTTTACATCTGTAATTTCCATAAGCTATTCTCCTTGTTTGTATTTTTATTTCTGTACAATAAAAATGTCAGCATTAAACGTCAATAAAGTTTACTGTTATAACAGTAAACTCAAACAGTAAGTAAACCTATAAACTATTATAACTTGTTTTCCGTAAAAATGCAAGCTATTTTGCAAAATAAAGGCGAAAATATTATTATTATTTCGTGTATATGCGGTGAAAACTGCATATTCTATCCTCAGCGTTGATAATCGGCAGCTTTACGCTACCGTCAGTATATCATTTATTTAAGAAAGGTGATCATTTTGGATATCAATATCTTAAACGGAAAAAAGCACATTCACTTCATCGGCATAGGCGGCTCGGGTATGTAC
The DNA here is from genome assembly GCF_900119075.1 of Ruminococcus flavefaciens. Taxonomy (GTDB): domain Bacteria; phylum Bacillota; class Clostridia; order Oscillospirales; family Ruminococcaceae; genus Ruminococcus; species Ruminococcus flavefaciens_Q. Next base: position 89,608 of record NZ_FPIP01000007.1, on the reverse strand, counting down.
CCCCTCGCTCAGATACTCCACTCACAGGGCTACTACCTGACAGGCTCTGACAACAACGAGACAGAAACTCTCGACGCAGTAAGAAAAATGGGTATCCCCGTATTTATCGGTCAGAGAGCCGAGAACATCGAGGGCGCAGACCTTATTGTACACACTGCCGCTATCATGGCTGACAACCCCGAGCTTGTTGCCGCAAGAGCAAGCGGAGTCCCCGTGCTGGAACGTGCAGACCTCCTCGGTATAGTAACGAGCTGGTACGACAACGCTATCTGTGTTTCGGGAACTCACGGCAAGACCTCCACAACATCAATGATCACACAGATACTCTACACCGCAGGCGTTGACCTCTCCGCATATATCGGCGGAAAGCTCCCCTGCATAGGAGGAAGCGGAATTGCAGGCAAAAGTGATATCATGGTCTGCGAGTCCTGCGAGTTCGAGGATCACTTCCTTAAATTCTTCCCCGACATATCCGTTATACTCAACATCGACGCCGATCACCTTGACTACTTCGGAACACTTGAAAATATCATCAAGTCCTTCCATAAATTCAACGAGAACACCTCAAAGTGCATTATCGTAAACGGCTCTGACGCAAATTCCATGAAGTCTCTGGAGGGTATCAGCGGCAAGGAGATAATCACCTTCGGCAAGGACAGCTCCTGCGACTATTATCCTGAGAACGTAAAGCACGAGAACGGTCTCCTCACCACCTATGACGCTATGTACAAGGGCGAAAAGCTGGGAACTGTAACTCTCCATGTTGCAGGAATACACAATGTTCTCAACTCCCTTGCAGCAGTTGCTGCTGCCCGTTATGTGGGCGTGGATTTCAAGTTCATACAGAAAGGTCTTGAGGACTTCCGCGGAGCTAAGCGCCGCTTCGAGAAGCTGGGCTTTGAAAATGGCATAACCGTAGTTGACGACTACGCTCACCACCCCACAGAGCTTGAAGCTACCCTCAATGCGGCTATGGAAATGAACTTCAATCACGTATGGGCAGTTTTCCAGCCCTTTACATTCTCCCGTACCAAGCTCCTGCTGGACGACTTCGCAAGAGTATTACAGATACCCGACCACGCTGTTCTCACAGATATCATGGGCAGCCGTGAGAAGAACACCTACGGTATCTTCACACGCCACCTTGCGGAAAAGATACCGAACTGCATATGGTTCCCGCAGGACGAGTCCGCAGAGTGGACGGACGAGCGTAAGTACGCAAACTTCCAGCAGATATGCGACTATGTCTGCGAACACGCACAGGAGGGCGACCTCGTTATCACTCTCGGCTGCGGAGACGCCTACAAGATAGCAAAAATGATACTGAAAAAGCTTTCGGAGGAGAAATAATATGCTGAAAGATAAGGAAATAGCGGTTTTCAACTATATAAAATCCCGTCTCAGCGACGGAATGTCCCCCTCTGTAAGAGAAATAATGGACGCTATGGGCTTTAAGTCCACGTCCACCGCTCACCGCTACATAGAGACTCTCGTCCGTGAGGGACTCATCGAGAAAACAGGCAACCTCAACCGCACCCTGCGCCTGCCCAACAGCGGCACTACCTCTGTTCCCGTTATGGGCACAGTTACCGCAGGTCAGCCTATCACAGCCGTTGAGGACATCACAGGCTATATCGGCTTTGAAGCTCCCGGCGTTGATCCGCAGGAGCTCTTTGCCTTGAAAATACGCGGCGAGAGCATGATAGACGCAGGTATCCTCGACGGTGATATAGTCATCGTAAAGCGCGTGAACTACGCAGAAAACGGCGATATAGTCGTTGCCTTCATCGACCGCGAGGAGGCTACCGTAAAGCGCTTCTTCAAGGAAAAGGGACACTACCGTCTACAGCCAGAGAATCCAACTATGGAACCCATCATCGTGGACGAGGTGGAAGTTCTCGGAAAGGTCATAGGCTTGAAGCGCTACTATTGAGCAGCGTGACGCTGCACCCTTGCCACGTTGTCGCTCGTAAACTCGCTTACTTTTATCATAAACGATAATCGTACATCGCTTACAGCACATATGAACGGGATTCCAAAGGGACTGTGTTCCTTTGGCGGAGTCCAGAGGCAGTAGGGGCTGATGCCCACATCAGCCCGTAATTTATTAGCGGGGCGATGTAGGCATCGCCCCCTACACACTACTTTCTACTCACTACTCACTAATTACTAACAACTAAGCACTAAAAATAAATATTTTTCAAAAAACACTTCCCTTTTTGCGAAAAATAGTGTATAATGTAAGGTGGTTAAATTTACACCACGGAAAGGACGATGCAAATGCTTAATGAAGTAAAAGTTATCATCTGCGGCAAGGAGTACAAAATAAAAACTGCAGAAGCTCCTAACTACGTTTTTGCTCTCGCAAGAGCACTTGAAACCAAGATAAACGAGATCACCGCAGCAAGCGGCTCTTCGCCTTATGCTGCTTCAATAATGGTGTCGCTGGCTCTCCTCGATGACCTCAACAAGGCTAACCAGCGCCTTGACAATATCCGCGACCAGACTAAGGAGTACGTTGACGAGGCTGGCAGAACTCGTATCGAGCGCGACGCTGCACAGAAGGAGATAGAGGTGCTCAAATCCAAGATAATCCAGCTTGAGAATATGGTCAAGCTCAAGCAGCTCAGCGACAGCATTTAATGAAGCCTACCGAGATACTGGCTCCTGCAGGCAGCATGGAAACTCTCCGTGCAGCTCTGAGAGCAGGCGCAAATGCCGTATATATCGGCGGAAAGCGCTTCTCGGCGCGAAGCAGCGCCACAAACTTCTCACTTGATGAGATAGAGGAGGCTGCAAGGCTGTGCCACAAATACGGTGCAAAGCTTGATTTAGCCGTGAATACGGTCATTTCCGACGGTGAAGCCGAGGACTTCTGCCGTTACATAAAGGCTGCCGCAAAATGCGGAGTTGACGCCTTTATCGTGCAGGACTGGGGCTGTGCGGCTCTGATACGCCGCTGCGTTCCCGACGCGGTACTCCACGGCTCTACTCAGATGTCGGTGCATACAGCCGCAGGCGCGGCAATGCTCAAAAAACTGGGCTATGCAAGAGTTGTTCCTGCCAGAGAGCTTGACAGGGAGACTATTTCCCGTATCTGCGATTTAGGCATAGAGACCGAGATATTCGTTCACGGCGCTCTGTGTATGTCCGTTTCGGGACAGTGCTATATGTCGGCAATGATAGGCTCGCGCTCCGCTAACCGCGGCGGCTGCGGACAGGCTTGCAGACTGCCCTTTTCCGCTGTTGGAAACAGGGACAAGGCTGCACTTTCGCTGAAAGACCTGTCGCTTCTCCCCTATGCCCGTGAGCTTGCGGACATGGGCGTGGACTCATTCAAGATAGAGGGACGAATGAAGCGCCCCGAGTATGTGGCTTCCGCAGTACATGAGCTGAAAGCAGCTCTTGACGGAGAAGCTCCCGATATGAAGCTCCTGCGCGGCGTGTTCTCACGCGGCGGCTTCACGGACGGCTATTTTACAGGCAAAAGGCAGGATATGTTCGGAGTCCGCGAAAAGGACGACGTTATCTCCGCCCATGAGCTTATCCCAAAGATACATGAGCTCTACCGCTTCGAGGGAAAGGCTTATACAGCCGATTTTCACGCTGTCATAAAAGAGGGACAGCCCGTGGTGATAACCGCTGTATGCGGCGATGTTTCGGCTTATGCACAGGGAGATGTTCCCGAAAAGGCTCTGAACCGCCCTACAGACTGTGATGCTCTCACAAAACAGCTCTCAAAGCTGGGCGACACGGTATTCAGCTTCGGTAAGCTTACTGCCGATATTGACGAGGGACTTATAGTCCCCGCAGGAAAGCTCAACGAACTGCGCAGAACTGTCACTGAAAAGCTGACAGAGCTTATCATAGAAAAGAATACTCCAAAATATACTATTTCCGATTTCAAGCCAGGTCTGACGGCTATAGCTCCCCCTGAAAGGACTAAGCTGCCGTTAAGGACTCACTGCCGCACACCAGAACAGGTATCGGCGGCTGCTGAGCTGTCGGAGTACGTAATAGTGCCCGAAAATATCATCAGCGGTGAAATGCTCGGCGGCGTGGATAGTGACAAGATAATCGCTGCTCCGCCCCGTTTCATAACCGACGAGAACGGGCTCAGGAAAAGACTTGAACAGCTGAAAGCTATGGGTATAGACAGGCTCTACTGCCACACTCCCGACTGTATAGCTATGGGAAAGGAGCTTGGTTTTAAGCTCCACGGCAGCTTTACTCTGAATGCTTTCAACTCCTACAGTGTGAAAATACTGAGCATTCTCGGGCTTGAGGACTGCGTATTCTCAGTGGAGGCTACTCTGGAGCAGATAGCGGATACCGTCCCGAATCTGCCGCTGGGAGCTGTAGTCTACGGCAGACTTCCCCTTATGCTGACGAGAAACTGTCCCATAAAAAATGAAGTGGGCTGCGGTAAATGCACGAAAAAGCTCATTGACCGCACAGGCAGGGAGCTCCCCGTAGTCTGTAACAAGGATTACGCTGAGGTGCTCAATGCGGACAGGCTATGCATGACTGACAGACTTGACGAGATACGCAATATATCCTTCGGCGTGGTCTATCTCTCGGACGAGACCGCCGAGGAGGTGCGAGCCGCACTCAGCGGACGCAAGCCGCAGGGAAACATCACCCGCGGACTTTACTACAGAGGTATACAATAATGAAACTTACCTTTAAAAAGCTTGATCCGAGGGCGATAATCCCCTCTCGGGCTACAAGCGGCAGCGCAGGTCTTGACCTATGCGCCTGCCTTGACGCTCCCGTGACTATCGAAGCAGGAGAGATAAAAATGATCCCCCTCGGTATCACTGCCGAGCCTGACCGCGAGGACATCGCGCTGCTCATCTATCCGCGCTCGGGACTTTCGTCGAAATACGGCGTTTCCCTTGCAAACTGCGTGGGCGTGGTTGACAGCGACTACCGCGGAGCATGGTTCGTGCCCCTGATAAATCACGGCAAGGAGCCCTTTACCGTTGAGCACGGTATGCGTATAGCTCAGCTTATCCCTACAAGTATCTTAATGCCCGAGATCGAAGTCAGCGACCAACTCTCTGAAACAGAGCGCGGCGCAGGCGGCTTCGGTTCGTCAGGCATTTGAAATATGAATAACAAAAGATTGGAGATATTATTATGAAAAAGACACTCTACTTTTTGCTTCTTCTCATCTGCGCCTGCGTTCTCGGCGGAGTTCTCGGCAATGTAGCCTCAGGCTCATTCGCATGGCTGGGCTATTCCAGAAGCTTTGCTCTGAACCTTGACAAGTTCATCGACACCGATATCCTTGTGCTTACATTCGGTATCTCAATGAGCATAAGCGTTGCGCAGGTAATTTTCATCGCTATAGCTATCTATGCTTACATAAAGACTGCTCCTAAGGTGATCTCAGGTTAATAACCGCTGTTTATCGTCCTTTTCGACAGTTTTTTATCACCTTGCCGCGTCTAAGTTACCGTATTACACTAAAAACGCGGATATGGGAAATTTCTTGTGATTTTTTCTTGTACATATTTCCCGATAGTGATATAATTATCTTATGTGCCCCCACAGATACGCATACCAAAGCTCTGCTCCCTGCGTATCGGGCAGTTATATCACATAAACTGTGATATAATTCACTTTGAATGTAATTTATAGAAATATAGCAAAATTTAAGGAGCTGCAAAATGTTTACTAAAGATATTGGCATTGACCTCGGTACTGCTAATACCCTTGTATATATGAGGGGAAAGGGTATAATAATAAGAGAGCCCTCAGTAGTTGCCGTAAATACCAGAACGGATAAATGCCGCTACGTCGGTAAGGAAGCCAAGGACGTCATCGGACGCACCCCGGGCTCTATCGTTGCCGTAAGACCGCTTAAAGACGGCGTTATCGCCGATTTTGACATTGCCACCACCATGCTTCAGGAATTTATAAGAAAGGCTCTCAAGGGCACTTTCTTCACAAAGGCAAATGTCATCATATGTATCCCCTCGGGCGTTACTGCCGTTGAGAGACGTGCTGTCCGCGAATCCTGCAAAAAGGCAGGCGCAAACAACGTCCTCATCATCGAGGAGCCTATGGCTGCCGCTATCGGCGCAGGTCTCCCCACAAACGAGCCCGCAGGCAGCATGATAGTTGATATCGGCGGCGGCACCAGTGAGGTAGCCGTTATATCTATGGGCGGTATCGTTGCTTCACGTTCTGTAAGATGTGCAGGCGACGAGTTCGACGCGGCTATCATCAACTATATCAAGAAGAAGTACAACCTCCTCATCGGCGAGCGTACTGCCGAGAATATCAAGCTTGATATCGGCTCTGCTTTCCCAAGTGAAAAGGAGGAATCTCAGGAGATAAAGGGAAGAAATCTTCTCAACGGTCTCCCCGAGAATATAACCGTTACCTCTGCGGAGATACGCGACGCTCTCGTTGAGCCCCTTTCAAGAGTCATCGACGCTATAAAGTCCACTCTTGAGGAAACTCCTCCCGAGCTTTCCGCAGACATCATCGACCACGGCATTACTCTTGCAGGCGGCGGCGCTCTGCTCCGCGGTCTTGACAAGCTCATAAACCGCGAGACAGGTATGCCTGTGTATATCGCGGAGTACCCGCTGGACTGCGTTGCCGAGGGTACGGGCAAGATACTGGAAAATATCAGCGATTATCAGGACGCTCTCACTGAAAACGTCAAGTACTATTAAGGAGAGGCTCCATGCGTGATTTTTTGAAAAGCACCAGATTCAAGGTCATGGTCGGTTTTCTCGCCTTTCTTGTGGGCATGATGGTTTATGCCGTCACAAGAGGCGGCTATTCCGTTTCGGGAGCTTCCTTCATCAACACAGTGACCAAGCCGTTCCGCGCAGCTTCAAACAGCATAAGCCGTAAAATGGAGCACACCGTGGATAAGCTCACCAACGCGGATAAGTATATCGAGGAAAACGAAAGGCTCAAAAAGCAGATAGGCGAGCTCAATGCTCAGCTCACTGAATACGATGCAATAAAGGCAGAAGTCGAGGAGCTCCGCAAGTTCGTTTCCATAAAAGAAGAGCATGAGGACTATATGCTTTCTCAGCCCTGTAAGGTGCTGGGCTATGTGACCAACGATCCTTTCAAGTCCTTTACTATCGACAAGGGCTCGGCAGATGGAATAAAGCCGAACTGCCCCGTAGTCACCTCAGAGGGACTTGTGGGCATAACCGTTGACGTCTCAAAGCACGTTGCCACCGTGAGAACTATCCTCTCTCCTGACCTTTCCGTAGCCGCTGTGGCTTCATCTTCCAATGCCGATCAGGGCATTATCGAGGGCAATGTGCTCTCCTCCGAGAACGGTCAGACCAAGCTCATTCACGTCCCCAAGAAGAATAAGCTCAAGCGCGGCGACCTTATGATAACCGCAGGAAACAGCGGTCTCTTCCCAAAGGATTACCCCATAGGCACTATCTTAGAGATAGGCTTCGACTCCAACGGACTCTCCGTTTGTGCCGATATACAGCCATGTGTGGACGTAAACCGTCTTACCTCTGTCATCGTTATAACCGATTTCAGCGGCAAGAAGGAGGACGAAGAGAATGAGGATTAGAACTACCCGTGAGCAGCATATCCTGCGCTTCAAGACAACTCTGCGCTGGGTACTGTACTACCTGCTCATTTTCGTAAGCTTCATCATCATGACCTCGGGCACCCTTTACAAGCCCATGATACTTGTCCCCCTGAGTATCGGCATTGCCGTAAACAACAATATGTACGGCTCAGCCGTTACGGGAGCTGTATGCGGCTTTCTTACCGATATCTGCTGCGGCAAGCTTTTCGGCTACAACGCTGTGGTGCTCACTTTCTTCTGTATATTGGCAAATCTGCTCTTTGAGCTCTATCTCAAGGACCGTTTCATAAACTACATGATAATTGCCACCGTGGTATCATACATACAGTGCTGGCTGGACTATAAATTCTACTACCAGATATGGGAGTACGAAAATGTGGGACGCATATTCGTCAGAGTCTCGCTGAGAGTCTGGGTATACACTGTAATATCGGCGGTCTTTGTGTATCTTGTGCTGAAGCTCGTGAACCGCTTCCTCATGCCGAGGGAACACCTCACTATCGAAGAAGCGATAAATACCAATATTCAGTCAGAAAACAGAAAATAATATCCGAGACCGCACCCTAAAAGTGCGGTCATAATCATACGGGAGACCGTAAAGGAGGCAGACTTTTTGAAAGGATTTGCAGAAAACCTGAAATCTATCATAATCATACTGCTGGTAGTGCTCCTTGCTCTGCTGAGCTCGCTGAGACTTATGAAGATACAGGTAGTCGGCGATAAGGATATAGGCACTCCCCAGCTCTATGAGCCTGGTACTCTCACATACAAAAAGGGTATCAAGGCTACCCGCGGAGAGATAATCGACTACGACGGAAATGTCATAGTCACCAACGACGCACGTACAGACCTTGTGCTGCAAATGGCGTTCTTCCCTACTGACCTGCAGGAGGGCAACAAGGCTCTTCTCGGTATCTACAGAGAGCTTGAAAAGCACGGCTACAAGTTCAAGGAAAGCATACCCGTATCCTTTACAAAGCCATATATATTCATGTCAAACGACACCGAGGAGCTCATTTCCGACCTTAACCTCAACGTGTACGCTACTGCTGAAAACTGCATAGACAAACTTATCTCCGACTATGAGATAGATGAGAAGTACACCGACGAGGAAAAGCGTATCATCGCAGGTATGCGCTATCAGATGATAGACAAGGACTTCTCGTACAGCAACGACCTGCTCCTTGCAGAGGGCGTTGACGAGCAGACCGTCATCGACATGAAAGAGCTGGGCAACTTCTACCGCGGTATCGAGGCTGTTGACGCCTCCGAAAGAAAGATAGTCCGCGGCGATATACTCCCCCATGAGATAGGCACGGTAGGTCCTATCTACGCCGAGGAGTACGACGAGCTGAAATCCAAGGGCTACAGCTACAACGATATCCTCGGAAAGAGCGGTATCGAAGCTGCTATGGAGACTCCCCTCCGCGGCATAAACGGCGAGGAGCAGATAGCCGTCAAGGACGGCGTTGTCCGCGACGTCAAAACTATTACCGAGGCTACATCGGGCGAAACTGTAAAGCTCACAGTAAACGGAGCTTATCAGATAAAGCTCCAGAATATACTGGATAACTTTCTTAACAACACTTTCCCTGCAATAAATCCGAATCCAAGCGTGCTGAAAGGAAACTGCGGCGCTATTTGCGTTCTTGACGCAAAGACAGGCGCTGTAAAGGGCATGGCTACAGCTCCCACATACAACCTCAAGGACTACGTTGAAAACTATGAGTACTTCCTCGAAGCAAAGGATACTCCCCTTGTGAACCGTTGCAGCTACGGCCTTTACAGACCGGGCTCAACATTCAAGACCATTACCGCTACGGCAGGTCTAAACGAGGGTGTTGTAACAGGCGGTACTCCGCTGGTCTGCAACATGGGCTATGACTTTTACGGCACACATTACTCCTGTACGGGACTTCACGGCAATATCACCGTAAGACGCGCTATCGAGGTATCATGTAACTCCTACTTCTACGAGCTTTCCCGTATGTTGGGGATCGACAAGATAACCGAATACGCCAAGATGTACGGTCTGGGCTCTCATACAGGCATAGAAACAGGCGACGCAGAGGGCTATCTCTGTAACCCCGAGACCTTCAAGGAGCACGGTCAGGAATGGTACGTCGGATACGTTATACAGGCAGGTATCGGTAACCAGGACTGCGGTATGACTCCTCTGCAAATGGCTGTAGTTGCCAATACTATCGGCAACCGCGGCGTGAGATACCAGCCATACCTCGTTGACAGCTATTACAGCTACGGCTCGGGAAATCTTATCAAAAAGACCGAACCCGTTATCGCAAACAAGATAGAGATAAAGACTCCCGACCTTTACGATTATATCGTAGGCGGTATGATAGACGCTTCACACAGTATGCCTGCGAGATATTCTCTCAGCGATTTAGGCTTCGATGTGGCTATCAAAACAGGTACTCCTCAGACAGGACGAAACCTCAACGAGCAGAACTCATTCTTTATAGGATTTGCTCCCGCCAATAACCCCGAGATCGCATTTGCAGGCGTTATCGAAAGCGGTGAGTACGCAAAATATATGATAAGAGACCTTATCCTCGCTTATCAGGAGTGCTACGGACTGAACGGCGTAAAGCCCACAAAGCAGAAGCTCCCCGAGGAATGGCGTCCAGTGCTTACCACAACCTCTACAACAACTACCACTACGACCACTACTACAGTTACTACCGTAACCATGGCAGAGGACGTTACTGCGGCATATACCGAGCCCCAGACCGAGGCTCCATATGAGCAGCCGTGGACTCCTCCGACAGAACCGTGGACAGCTCCCGTAACCATACCCACAGAGCCTGCAACTCCGCCCTTTGATCCCAATGCATATGCTACAGAGGGACATCAGGAGCCTGTTACAAACTGACAAAAAGCCGATGTGATAAACTTTAATACTCATATAGAAGCTTATGCTTATTTATGGGGGAAACCTTTCTGAGGAAAGGTTTCCCCCATACCCCTTTCCAAAGACTTTTATCTGGTTTTTTCACAGATAGGGCGCACCTGCATTTTGCAGGATTTTTTAATTTATGAAGCGCCCTATCTGTGAAAAAACAAAACGAAAGTTTTAGGGAGAGAGTTTGAGAGTGACTCCCCGCAGTGCGGGGAGATGTCACGCAGTGACAGAGGGGACGTCCTCCGTCAGAGGGTCCCTTTTTCAAAAGGGGTTCTCTCAATAATAAGCGTAAAACTTCCATATAGGTACTATAGTTATCACATCGGCTTTTTTATGTGTAGGGGCTGATGCCTACATCAGCCCATTTATAAACCACGGGGCGATGTAGGCATCGCCCCCTACAAATCGAACTGCAAAGCTCTCGGGCGGCGGAACGCCGCCCCTACACTAAAAACTAATCACTGAAGAAAATGTATATTTTCCGTATGACTGTCAATAATATGGTCGGAGGTGTTAGTGTGAAGAAAAACGAACTGACCGACAAACATTACAGAAAAGGCTCTAAGGGCTTCTATGCTGCCCTCGGCATAAGCGCCGTCATGGTGGCTGCCGCCTGCCTTTTCGCTCATAAGCAGGGCGACGCGATACCCGATATCAAGCCCTCTGCAAACAAAACTCCCATAGTGGCGGAAACTCCCGTGGGAAAGCGCGTCACCGACATACCAAAGGCGACTGTTCCTGCCTACAGCATAACCTCGGCAATTGTAACTGCTCCGCCAGTTAAGGAGAATATCCCTGCCGCAGAAATAACCGTTGACGCAAAGGCTGAGGCTGTGGAAAGCTTCATTGAGCGCGGAAAAGCTGCGGCAGAAGCAAAGGGTATGAACAACGCCTGCGCTCCGCTGAATGATATATCCAATGTTATCGAGCCGTTCAGCAGCGGTGAACTGGTAAAAAACGCTACAACAGGCACATGGCAGACTCACAACGGCGCTGATATAGCGGCTGAGGTAGGCAGCGACGTCATCGCCGTTGAAAAGGGCGAGATATCCTCTGTATCCAACGATCCGCTGTGGGGAGTGTCCGTGGTCATCGACCACAAAAACGGCTTTGTCACCAGATACTGCGGTCTCGGAGCTGATCTTGCCGTACAGCAGGGCGATCCCGTGGAACGGGGCGCTGTTATCGGTGCTGTAGGCGAAACTGCGGATATCGAAAGCGCAGAAGCTCCTCATCTTCATATAGAGATAACACATAACGGAGCTTTCGTCGATCCTATGACGGTTTTCAAATGATATTCTCTGACAACACTTCCCAGTAACTGCGGAAGTGTTTTTTTCGTTAAAGAAAAATTAACCTTAGTTTTCAGCCGCGATTGTTGCTATTTTCTAAAAAATATGATATAAGCGGCGAGCCGCCGCAGCCTTTTTCGCGTTAAAGAAAAAATTAACCATAGTTTTTAGCCGCGATTGTTGCTATTTTCTAAAAAATATGATATAATATAGTATATATCTTTTTTTCGACGATCCTAATTTTTTTGTAAAGGAGACTTAAAATGGCTATCACAGAAGCAGTTGAAAATTACCTCGAGACTATACTTATCCTCTCACAGAAGCAGCCCGACGTTCATGCGATAGATATCTGCTCATATCTGGGCTATTCACGCCCTACTGTATCTATCATACTTAAAAAGATGAAGGACGAGGGACTTGTTACTGTTGATGACGACAATCATATCAGACTTACAGACGCCGGCAGACACGTTGCGGAGCGTATCTACGACAGGCATAATGTTCTTACGGAGCTTTTCATACTTCTCGGTGTCAGCCGCGATATCGCTTCTGAGGACGCCTGCAAGGTAGAGCACGACATTTCCGACGAAACATTCGCTATGCTCAAATCACATTACAGAAAGCTCCTTGAAAAATCAGACAAAAAATAAACAGTCAGCTACGGAGAGAAATAATGAGTAAATATGAAGAATTCAGAGAGAAGTATCCCTCTTTTGTATATAAGGCATATCATATAAACGAGACTAAAAACACCGTTGAGATAGGCTATGAGTTTTCTATTACAGGTCTGGCTGAATTCAGACCGAGCTGGAGCTTCCGCAAGCCCGAGAACTTCTCGGTAAAAGGCGACCTCACCTTTGAGAGACTTGCCTTTTCACTGGGTATGGCTGAGGCTGTAAGCTACTGGAAAGCCACCTGCTCACCCGAGTTTTACGCAGAATGCGGCGAGCTTAACGACGAGCAGAAGCTCTGGTGGAAGAAGCTGTGGTTCATGGGACTGGGCGAGCTTTTCTTCGTAAACGGCATATCCGCTGATATAGACAGCTTTGTGAATATCATAGCTACGGGGAAATATAACAGCTCCCTCACGGAAACAGTCCGCGAACCCAAGGGCTGCCTTGTTCCTATCGGCGGCGGAAAGGACTCCGCTCTTACGCTGGAGACTCTGGTCAAGTCGGGCATGAAATGCCTTTGCTACTCAATAAACAAGCGCCGCTCTATCACAGAGACCGTCAGAAAAGCAGGTCTCGATGACGAAGCGCTAATCATATCTCAGCGCCACTTTGACCGCTCACTGGTAGACCTCAACAGTCAGGGTTTCATCAACGGTCATACGCCGTTTTCGGCTATAGTTGCATTCTCAGCCGAGATAACTGCTTATCTCAATGAGCTGAAATATATCGTTCTCTCCAATGAGTCCAGTGCCAACGAAAGTACTGTCGTAGGTCAGGACGTTAATCACCAGTATTCCAAGAGCTTTGAATTCGAGCAGGATTTCCATAACTACGAGGAAAAGTACCTCCGCACGGGACAGTACTATTTCAGTTTCCTGCGTCCTCTTGCGGAGTTCCAGATAGCTAAGATGTTCGTATCACACCGCAAGTATCTACCTGTTTTCAGGAGCTGCAATCTGGGCAGCAAGGTGTCTCCCGATATCTGGTGCGGCGAGTGTCCTAAGTGCCTGTTCGTTTGCCTGATACTCTCCCCATTTCTCACTATGGAGGAGCTGATAAAGGTTTTCGGAAAGGATATGCTGAATGACAGCAATATGCTGGAATACTTCATCGAGCTCATAGGACAGTCCGAGCACAAGCCATTTGAGTGCGTAGGCAGCATTGACGAGGTTAATCTGGCTGTATCCCTTGCTATAAGAAAGCTTGAGGCAAACGGCGAGGCGCTGCCTTTACTGTTCAGGGAATACAAGGACCGCGGACTTTACTGCCCCGAGACAATAGATTACCTCAATAAGGAGTGCTGCGGCTCGTTCAACGAGCAGAATCTGCTCCCCGACGAGTTCAAGACCATACTCAGAAAAGAAATGGAGAACCTTTTATGACATCATTCGGCGAATATATCAAGAACTATACTGAAAACAAGACCGTATGCATACTCGGCTTCGGAAGAGAGGGCAAGTCCACATATAAAATGCTGGAGAAGTACTGCTCGCCAAAGTCTGTAGCTATTGCCGACCTTAATGATATCGACCGCGAAGCCAGCAATATCCCCGATAGTGTGGAGCTTATCTGCGGACAGGGTTATCAGGACTGCCTTGACCGCTTCGATATGGTGTTCAAAAGCCCCGGTATCGTACTGGAAAAGCCTGTTTCTCAGCTGAAATGCCAGATAACCTGCGAAACTCAGGTGTTCTTTGAGTGCTTCCGCGAGCAGATAATCGGCATAACAGGCACCAAGGGCAAAAGCACAGTCACCTCTCTCATTTACCATGTGCTGAAGGAGAGCGGTCTGGACTGCCATATCGCAGGAAATATTGGTATCCCCGTTTTCGACATCGCCGAGGATATGAGAGAGGAAACTATCGTGGTCTGCGAGCTCTCCTGCCACCAGCTGGAATATATGACAGTTTCGCCGAAATATGCTGTTTTCCTCAACCTCTACGAGGAGCACCTCGACCACTACGGCACTATGGAGAACTACTACAACGCAAAAAAGAACATCTATCTCCACCAGCAGGAGAACGATGTTCTGCTAATAAATTCCGATATTGCACCGACTGAGCCTATTTCATGGAACACCTACACTGTTTCCGATACGGACCGCGACGCCGATGTTTACGTTAAAAACGGCATGGTACACTGCGTTGAACCCTACGTTATTCCCACCGATAAGGTAAAGCTCCTCGGCGTTCACAATCATTACAACATCGCTGTTGCTTACTATATGACCACACTGTTCATACGCGAGGAGGACTTCACAAAGGCTCTCTGCACGTTCTCTCCACTGGCTCACAGACTTGAATACGTGGACACTGTCCGCGGTATACGCTGGTATGACGATTCTATCTCAACTGCCTGTGCTACGGCAATTTCAGCTATGCAGAGCGTTCCCAGTGCAGGTACTATCCTTATCGGCGGCATGGACAGAGGTATCGACTACGCTCCCCTTGTTGACTTCCTTGCGGACTTCGATATCCGCGTGATTTGCATGGAAACCTCGGGCAGGCGCGTTTATGATATGATACTCGCCCGTGACGGCTTCAAAAACAAGGAGCGCGTTCACTACGCAGAGCACCTTGATGAAGCTGTAAAGCTGGCTGCGGAGATAACTCCCGAGGGCATGAGCTGCGTAATGTCCCCTGCGGCGGCAAGCTACGGTATCTTCAAGAACTTCGAGGAGCGCGGCGACGCTTTCAAAGCGCTCGTTTCTGCTTTGTAGGGAACGCCGCCCTCGGCGTTCCGCAAAATACGATTTGTAGAGGCGGATACTATCCGCCTTTTTGTATAAAAGAAACGTTTTTATCACATTTCAACAATAGTTATCAATAATGTTCAAAACCATGTTGACAACAGCCATAGAATAATATATAATAATGGAGTTGATATTTTATGTTCAAAAATTCAGGTAAAAAAATCAAGAAATTTTCCGAAATAGTATTTTATATTAATATTATTGGAAGTATCATATTATCAGTATATTGGATCATTGATGATATCAGGTCCCTGTTTATTGTACCATTTTTGTTTATATCAAGTTTTATTATAAGCTTATTTCTCTATGCTTTCGGAGACCTGTGTGATAATGTTGATCTGATACGTTCAAATATGTATACGTTAACAACTATCATGGAAAAAAGATTTCCAGACCTTGCCGAAGATGATATCGAAGAAGATGATATCAAAGAGGACTCAAATGACAATTAATAAAAAACTAACGGGCGCACACTGTGCGCCCCTACATAATATGGTCATTTTAAGTTGTTTTGTGCGGCGACGGGAGGGCGAGGGCGCCCTCCCCTACAAATGTGTCACTTATCATTTCATTGTAACCCGTGGGACGTCGAGGACACCGTCCCCTACAAGGCTTAGATAACTAATCACTATGTACTGACCACTAAAAACTTGCTGAATAGGCTTTTATTGCTAAATTTTATTGAAACTCTTGCAATTCACAGCAAGCTATGATATAATATTAACGATGGGGTCTTATGCCCCGTAAATGAATTCTCAGGAGGAATTATTTTTATGTTAACTTCAGCTACAGAAATGCTCCAGAAAGCAAGAGCAGGCAAATACGCAGTAGGTCAGTTCAATATCAACAACCTTGAGTGGACTAAGGCTATACTCCTTACAGCTCAGGAGTGCAATTCTCCTGTTATCCTCGGTGTTTCTGAGGGCGCAGGCAAGTATATGTGCGGTTTCGAGACTGTTGCAGCTATGGTTGCTGCTATGGACAAGTCTCTCGGTATCACAGTTCCTGTTGCACTTCACCTCGACCACGGCTCATATGAGGCTTGCTACAAGTGCATCAAGGCCGGTTTCACATCTATCATGTTCGACGGTTCACACTTCCCGATCGACGAGAACGTTGCTAAGACAACTGAGCTCGTAAACGCTGCTCACAATCTCGGTCTTTCTATCGAGGCTGAGGTAGGCGCTATCGGCGGTGAAGAGGACGGCGTTATCGGTAAGGGCGAGTGCGCTGATCCTGCTGAGTGCAAGCAGATCGCTGATCTCGGCGTTGACTTCCTTGCTGCTGGTATCGGTAATATCCACGGTGTATATCCTGCAAACTGGGAAGGCCTCAGCTTTGAGACTCTCGAGGCTATCAACAAGACTGTTGGCGAAATGCCTCTCGTTCTCCACGGCGGTACAGGTATCCCTGACGACATGATCACAAAGGCTATCTCTCTCGGCGTTGCTAAGATCAACGTAAATACTGAGTGCCAGCTCGTATTTGCTGAGGCTACAAGAGGCTACGTTGAGGCTGGTAAGGACAAGCAGGGCAAGGGCTTCGACCCAAGAAAGCTTCTCGCACCGGGATTTGAGGCTATCAAGGCTAAGGTCAAGGAGAAGATGGAGCTCTTCGGAAGCGTAAACAAGGCTTAATTACAAGGGGAAATCACTATGGCATGGGGTAAATTTGAGCAGAATTACGTTTACAACTATGACATAAACGCTTGTCTCGACGCTGTTATGCGTACAGGCGCTCAGCGCAAGCTGAAAGTCAAAGCCGCAGACAGAAATGCCTACAAGGTAGTATTCAGCACAGGTATGTCGCTGACTACATGGGGCGAAAAGTTACACGTAGCACTGGGAGTTCTCCCTGACGGCAAGACGGGTATCAATATTGCAAGCGTTTCAAATCTTGGCACAGAAATTACTGCGAAGTCAAGAAACGAGAAAAATGTTCGTGAATTTATAAATACCCTGAATACATTTCTTCCCCCAAGATAAAAAATTGCCCGAGGATTCAGTTCCTCGGGCTTTTTATTTTGTCACAGAAGTCCTCAAGCTCCGAAATATGTGGCTCGAGGGCTTCTTTATATTCAATCGAACACAGACCGAGACTGCCGCAGCATTCTATCTCAAGATGACCGTAGAAATGCTCGATAGTCCCGATAATACGCTGACATTCCCCAATGCTTGGACCTGTGCGCAAAGCTATTGCGTAGCCCTTTTTGCTGCCGCTCAGACTTGCATGAGGCTCATGAGTATTGCACCACGGAGTGCACCTGTCGATAAAAGCTTTGAACTGCCCGGGGATATCCGCCCAATATGAGGGTGAAACACAGACGATAACGTCAGCAGTCTCGAACTCCGCCATAATTCGGTCAATATCGTCGCTTTGAACACATCGGGCAGTAGCATGACAGCTTCGACAGCCTTTGCAGAATCCGAAATCATAGTCGTCAATACATATGGACTTCGCAGAAAGACGCTCCGAAACGATACGTACTATCTCGGCAGTCGCACCGTTTTTTACGGGACAGCAATTAATGACAAGTGCATTCATATCAATTCCTCCAATGTAAATAATAAGTCTGATTATAGCATAATTCAGACTGTCTGTCAAGCCCTATATCAGAGGGTGACGCCGAAAATCATAGGAGGTCTCGAAGCTGTCCCAGTCCTCGCGGCAGATATGGATATTCTCTTTTATCAGTTTCTCATATTCAGCGGTATCCTGCGGAAATTCGGGTATTGGCAGCCGTGCAAGGTCTCCGGGGTTCATGTTCATGGTCGGGTTGAGAACTCGCGCAAATTCCGCTGCCGCCTTGCTGTTCAGCAGTCCGAGAAGCAGAATAAGCTGCCGCTCATCATGCGGAAAAGCGCTTGTGCCTGCCACGTTGAACATGAAGTTTTCGTTGAAATATCGCACAGAAAGAGCTCCGCTGGTTATCTGCGACCAGCTTACAGACGGGTGAAAATTATAGGCAAGTCCCTGCGGACGTGAGCGGAGCTTTCCGTTTTCATCACGGAAGCTCTTTATCTCCTCACCGTCGTTTTCCCAGTTGATGACGAACTCGCGGTTTCCGTACCATTTTCGGTAGTCACCGCCCTTATTCAGCATATACCATTTCTTATTCTGGTTGCCCGTAAATGCAGTTTTCTCAGCAGATACTTCAAACCATCGCCGCAAGAATCGGTCATTATCTCCCGTGATTATGCCCTCACGTACAGGCACAAGCTCACCAAGGGTAACATTATCAAAAGCTCTAAACATAGCCTTTCCCAGCCAGTATGCAACAGGTGCGGACGGGATATGAAGAAAATCCTCGGCTGAGGCTTCAAAGCGGTAGGAGCACTTTTCAACGTTCAAAGCCTCCTTAACTTTTTGAAGCTGGCAGTCCATACCTCCCTTAAAATCGGTAAGCCTCAAGTAGATACCATTCTCGCTGCTGTATCCCTGCTGCATTGTAAAGGAGCACAGCGGAACTGTGGCGTCATCAAAGGCGGAGTACTCAAAATGTATCATTGTTTGCAGCGAACACTCCCTATATATACGTCGGCGGAGCTTTTCATAGGATTGCAGGAAAAGCCACGTAGTCGGCGTAAGGAAGCCAAGATATCCGTTTTCTTCTATCATGTCCATACATCGAGCTATGAACACAGAAAACAGGTCGGCACTGTAATCTGCGAAGCGGTCCTGTACAAATCCCGATAATTCGACATTCATAGCTGGCTTGCCGAGATACGGAGGATTCGTTACAATAATGGTGTAATTTTTCTTTAAAAGATAGGCGATTCTTGCTGTTTTAGCTGAACTGCCGTCCAGTTCATCGCCGCTCAGAAGTGAGCCTGCCATGTAGCTTATTCCCGAAAAGTCATAGACCTGCGGCTTTGCAAAAGCGCCGTACTTTGCGGCTTTCAGCCGCAGGGCGGTCTCAGCCACTGCACAGGCTCGTTCATCAAGCTCCAGACCGTAAAGATTATGACGGAGTATTTTTTCAGCCGCAATATCGTCCGAATATCCGAGGCTGCGGTAGAGTTCCATGAACATATCAAAGGCGCAGAGAAGCACATTTCCGCTGCCCATACAGGGATCGATAAATGTAATATCCTCCGGCTCTACTGTGCCCTTTTCCGCCTTGACATTGCAAAATTCAAGCTCTCCCCTATTAATATCAAAGCCGTGCTCGCGGAGATATCTGCCGAGGGTATTCTGCACCATGTACTTCACCACCCACTCGGGTGTAAAAAGCTGCGTTGCCGCCGCAATTTTGTCCGAACTCAGCCGCTTGCTGCACTTCAGGCCCACTGCGATCTCGCTCCTGTATGGCTCGTTGAAGTACTGGTGGAATCTGCCCAATATATCAGCTTCGTCCCATATCTCCTGCGGCAGCCCTCGGAGCGCCCCTGCTGTTCCGCCGACTGCTAAAAGCGTCGGCGGAACGGGCAGCTCGGAATACAGACTAAATATACCGCCGTATCTCTCCCCGAGCTGCCTGCACTTTTCCATGAAAAGTGCGCAGGGGCGCTCCGAGGGCGCAGAACAGAGTTCGTCCAGAGCAGTTTTGTCCGCATAAGCCATTGCGCAAAGCCGCATAAAGCCGAAATATGCAGACGGCTCGTCATTATCCGTGAGCAGCAGCTGGCGCTGCTTGGCAGCAAATTTTTTCAACATAGAATTGTCCATATTTACCCTCACAATCTGTAAAGGCGGACATAAAGTCCGCCTTTTTTGATATGAAGTCCTTATCAAAGTGTTGCAAGCTTAGCGTACTGAGCCTTGAGTGCAGGATATATCTCTCTGTAGAGCTGATAGTACTTCTCATACTCGGGAACGTTCTCAGCCTTTGGAGCCTGAACCTTGTCGGTCTTGATGATAGCTCCGCAAGCCTCTGATACGCTGCTGTAGATGCCTGCGCCAACGCTTGCGAGGATAGCCACGCCCAGTGCAGGACCTTCCTTTGAAGCAACTGTCTTAACGTTGCAGTTGTAAAGGTCAGCAAGCATACTTCTCCAGAGCGGTGAAGAACCGCCGCCGCCGCAAGCCATCATGTCGCTTACGTTTACATTCATCTCGCGGAATACCTCAACGCAGTCGCGGAGAGAATAAGTTACGCCCTCCATAACAGCGCGGAGCATATCCTTTCTGGTGTGGATAGCTGAAAGTCCGAAGAATACGCCTCTTGCGTCAGGATCAAGGTGTGGAGTTCTCTCGCCCATGAGATATGGGAGATAAAGAAGTCTGTTTGCGCCTACAGGAACTGTCTCAGCCTGCTTGTCCATGAGGTAGTACTCGTCAACGCCCATGAGCTTTGCAGTCTCCTTTTCTGTCATGCAGAAGTTGTCTCTGAACCACTTCAGTGAGAGACCTGCGCCCTGTGTAACGCCCATAACGTGCCATGTATTTGGAACTGCCGCACAGCAGGTATGAACTCTGCCCTTCTTGTCGATCGATATATTTGAAGTATGAGCGAATACAACGCCCGATGTACCGATAGTTGTGAATGCCTTGCCGTCCTCGACAACGCCTGTACCTACAGCAGCTGCTGCATTATCGCCTGCGCCGCCTACTACGATAGTGCCCTCGCAGAGACCAAGTGTCTCAGCCATTTTCTTTGTAAGTGTGCCTGTCACCTCGCAGCTCTCATGGACCTTGCCCAGCCAGCTCTTGTCTATCTCGAATGCGCTGAGGAGCTCGTCAGACCACTTGCGGTTAGGAACGTCAAGAAGCTGCATACCTGAAGCGTCTGAAACCTCTGTAGCATACTCGCCTGTGAGGATAAGTCTGAGATAATCCTTAGGAAGCAGGATATGAGCTACCTTTGAGTATACCTCGGGCTCGTTGTTCTTGACCCAGAGTATCTTAGCAGCTGTCCAGCCTGTAAGAGCAGGGTTTGCTGTAATTTCTACAAGCTTGTCTCTGCCTACGATACGGTTCATTTCCTCTACCTCGGCAGCTGTTCTCTGGTCGCACCAGATGATAGAACGGCGAAGTACATTATTGTCCTTGTCAAGCATTACCAGACCGTGCATCTGTCCTGAGATACCGATACCCTTTACGTCCTCTTTCTTGACGCCGCTCTTAGCCATAACAGCCTTGATAGTCTCTACCATTGCGTTTGCCCAGTCAGCAGGCTCCTGCTCTGCATAGCCGTTCTTTGGCTGATACATCGGGTATTCGATAGTCTTTGAAGCTATAACGCTGCCCTTTTCGTCAAAAAGAACTGTCTTAGTACCGCTTGTACCACAGTCCACACCTATTAAATATGCCATAATTTACAACTCCTTCTGAATATTTTAATAGCCTGATAAATACCGCATCTTCCGCCGCCCCGCCAAAGGCGGGGCGAATGGCATACCGATATTTTATGGCTAAATATGTGCAGGTTACCTTACCTGAATTGTTATTCTGTATTTTTATAATATCTTAAATCAGCAATTTTTGCAAGACGTTTTTTGCTCATTTTTTTACATACTGCGCTTCTTTTGCGGACTTGTGCATATACTTAAATGAAAGCGCCGTGAGCTGTCAGTATTCATATGACCGCCCACAGCGCTCTGTATTGTTTTAGTTAAGAAGGTCAACGGACAGACGTCTCGAATTTACGTTGTAATAGTCCTCAAGCTCCGCAACATAATAGCGGAAAACTACCTTATCCTCGGCAGTTACTACCTCCTCGGTAGCCTCTGCGTCCTCCTTGTTCTTGTCCTCCTCGGGAACCACCATTTTTGAAGCCGAGAGAAGCATTACGTCACCGCTGGCTGATACGCCAAGGTCGGCAAGCTGAGCGTCTGTAAGGCTGTTCAGCATTACTGTGTGGCTCTTTGCAACATTGAAGTAGGTTATGCCTGTAGGCGGATCAACGTTGAGGCTGTTGTAAAGCTTGAGCGCCTTTGGCTTTATTTCGTTGAAATATATCCTCTGTCCCGGCTCAGTGCCGTTTTTTTCAACAACACGAGGAGAAGGATCAGCGATATAGTATCTTCCGTTTGGTTCTTTGCCTATGCCGAAGAAGTCCAGCTGCTCCTGATTGAGGTTGTCCAGCGGAACAGGATCAACGTCTGAGGCTGTAAGTCCCAGTGCGAACTTACGGCTTGCTGAAAGATTTGTGAGCATGAGCTTGTTGTCGTAGGTATAGCCCAGTCTTTCGAGCTCTGCGTCGGTAACAGTTACCTCTATCTCATCGGATATTGAGTTGAGATGATCGGTTATATCCTGTCTTGACTGAGTTTCCCACTTTATCTCCACCTTGCTCTGAACAGGGCGCTCCATATAGACAACGTGCTCCTGATTCTTGAGGGTGAATACTGCGAACTGGTTCTTTACGTCTGCGTAATTAGGCTCAACATAGACAGCTGTGCTGCCCTTTGAGGTATCGTCGGTATTAACTACCCTGTAGCGGTATGTACCCGACGGTGATACACCTGTTTCAACGACCTGCTCCTTTACAGCGGCTACAAAGAACGATGTGAACAGGAAGTAGCCGAGAGCTCCGAATATATAAAGCAGAAGAATGATAGTTGCAAGAGCGGTTTTAATTCCCTCGCCTGCGCCCGAAAGAAGAAGTATGATGATTCCCACGACAATTATGGGAATGATCAGTCCCCACTCGCCGAAGTACAGCAGTACCACGGGAAGCATGGCAGGCAGGATTATGAAGCTGGATATCCGCGTCAGTATCTGATGCCTTGTATAGAGCATGATTATCAGTGCCGCAAGGGAAACACCCGAAACTGCAAGGCAGGTAGAAACGCGGTCATTGATGTGCATATCGTAGAATATCGAAAAATAGCAGAGCCTGCATACAAACAGCATATAGACTACGCTGAGCAGGGCAACTACTCGCTTTGTCCAGACATTTGCAAAAAATTTACTCATTGTTGCCTCCGAAATATGATCTATATAGAAGTGCGCATAATCACACACAGTATATTATAGCATTTCCATTACGATTTTACAAGTTTTTTTTGAAATTTTTTCCGAAAAAACTTCTGCTTTACAAAACTCCGCAAAAATTGTATAATAATATAGTACAGCAAGATTTGAAAGGATAGGAAAAATGGCAAGGAAATTCCCGAAACTCAGCAAAATACAGGTTCTTTTTCTTATATTTACCATAGCGATAATGGTAACTATCTTCTGTCTTTCGGCTCAGGACGCGGAAAAGTCTTCTGATACCAGCAGTTTTCTCACAAAAGTCGCCGTAAAGATACTCTACAGTGATTATGACAGTCAGTCCCCAGAGGTTCAGAAGGAATTATGGAGCAAGGCTTCGTTTATTGTGCGAAAGCTTGCCCATTTCAGCATTTATGCGTCTTTGGGCTTCTGTGCATCGGTAACGGCAGGCAAACGCAGGCTTTTTTCGGCAAAAAGCCTTGGTGTTATAGGTTTTGGCTTTCTTTACGCCATGTCAGACGAGATACACCAGAATTTTGTCAAGGGACGCTCCTGTGAATTCCGCGATATGATGATAGATACAGGCGGAGTCACCGTGGGTATGTGTGTATCGCTGATAATTATTGGGATTATAGCGCTTTTTGCCCGAAAAATACATAGAAGTGATTAGGTTTTAGTGATTAGTTGTAGGGGCGCACAGTGTGCGCCCGTTAGTTTTGGCAGCAATTTCGGGCGAACGATGTTCGCCCCTACACGATGAAAAACCCGTAAGGAGCTGAGCTTCTTACGGGTTTTGTTACTATTTTACTGCATTCCGCCTCTTACATAGAAGTTATCCTGAATTATCAGAGCACAGCCGCCGAGGAAATTGTTCTTTCCGTCTAATTTGCTGAGTACTACTCTGTCAGCGATCTCTTCGCTTACAAGGCGTATCATCTCACGCTTGCAGTAGTCGAACTGCTTCTCGTTGAGCTTGAAATTGTGAAGTACTATCTTCTTTGCAAAATGGCTGATAGCCAGATTGTTGATGAGCACTGTGTACTTGGCGATGATATCGTCAACTACGTTCTTTACAGCCTCCTCGCCTCTCATAAGAGCCATGAATACATTATCTGTGTTGATAGCGTTCTTGTCGCCCTCTGTGAGCTCGTAGAGCACAGGTGTCTTGTCCTTGGAATAGATCTCAAAGAAAGCATTGAGCATAGCTGTTCTTGAAAGCTCAGCCTTTACTGAGCCGTTAGGATAGCCCTCATAGGCCTTACCGTTAGGACAAACGATGTATCTCTCGATAGTAGATGTATAGGATACATAATCGGCAGAAAGCTCGTTCTTGTTGATGATAGCGAGATTGACCTGATTGCCGTTATGAATGAATGCCTGATTGGTCTGATAGCCGTTGAGCGTTCTGAAATCATTGCTTGCAAGCGCCATAAGTCCGATAGCGTTGCCGCAGTGTATCTCAAAATTGAGACCGCCCGACAGCTTATCTATGAAGTTTGTAAAGTCAAGAACTCCGTCCTTATAGAAAATCTTGAGTTTGCCCCACATGGAAGGCACAACGCCAACGCCGAGGCCAAGTATCTTATCCTTGGTAAGTGCGCTGTTTTCAACCATTTCGTTGCTGGTCTTGATAATATAGTTGATGATGTCCTTGCTGGTAGTTCTGTCGTCGATGACCATGCTTGCCTTGTCAAGAACCTCGGAATTAAGGTTTGTAAGACCTATGCTTACTTCCTTTTCATCAACTGTTGCACCAAGGGCGAAACGGCTGTTTACGTTGATATCAATGAGGATTTTTCTTCTGCCTTTCTGGAGCTTTTCGGTGTTTACAGGAGCCTCGCCTATCTCAACGAGCACGCCCTCCTCTATCATTTCATTGGTGATGATAGTTACGGCAGCTCTTGTGATCTCGAGAGCGCTTGCCACATCAACACGGGATATGGGGCCTGATTCTCTGATAACTCTAAGAATCTGCATCCTGTTTCTTCTTTTCAGGTCGAGTTTACTGATTCCTCTTTTTTCCATACAACAACAACTCCATTTCTTCAAAAATTCAGTGTTTGGAACGAAGTCCACTATGTACAAACTGCATATCCCCGCAGGCCTTTTGAGCAGTAATTTTTATTATAACTGCCCGTATAATTTTTTCTTTTTATTGTAAAGTCAATCTCTTTTAACGTAATTATATTATAACACACTATTATTAAATTTCAAACATTTTAGGGCAAAAATTTATAAAATCAGCGTTTTTGCCAAAGTACTTATAGTATTTTTGTTAAATATTCCGTAGCTTTAACTACAAGGGGTAAAGTGACAACAGAGAGTATAGTTCCTGACGTAAAAATCTCAGAAGCATACACTGAATTCCGTCCGTATCTTATGCTGAGGAGGGTACACATTGCCGCCGGAGGTGCTGCCGAAGCAATGAGAATGGTCATACGAACCTTTTCTTCTATGCCGCCCAAAAGCACCAGCGGTACAGCTATTATAACAGGTATCACAAGGAGCTTTAACAAACATACGTAGTATATCCTGTAGTTTTTCAGCATTTTCGGGATATTCGTGCCTGCTATAGTGACTCCCGAAACTATCATAGCCATGGGAGTATTTATCTCCTTGATGAATCCGAGAGAATCAGCCAGTGCCGAGGGGAGCTTTATCTGCACAAAGAACGTGATAAGTCCGAGAAATATCGCTATAATTGTAGGCGAATAGAACACCTTTACCACCTGTTTGAAGTCCTTTTTTCCCGAAATGAGGATAACTCCGTGAGTCCATACAATGAGATTGAACACGGTTATAAAGGCAGTCAGGTAGAATACGCCCTCCTCGTGATAGATAGCGTCCACAAGAGGGATACCCATGAAGCCGCAGTTGGAATACACCGACGAAAAGCGCTCTATCTCCGTTTCCCTGCCCTGCTTTTTGCGAACAAAGCCATAGGAGAGCAGTATCACCGCGCCAAGTACTGCCGCCGATATAACAAAGGTCAGCAGTAGGTTCTTAACCAGCTCTTTGCGGTATTTCGTCTGATATGACATGAATATTACAACAGGATTGACTACCTGCAATACGAATTTGGACAGGTCTTTATTTGAAGCCTCGCTTATGAGTTTGGTTTTTGCGCAGATAACGCCTACTCCGATGAGAATGAGCATTATCACTGTTTTATATAGTATAGTTGACGCCATTATCTCTCCAGCTTTCTTATACAGTATCGCTTCACGGTCACCTGAACAGTAACCAAATTATTTTACCATATATCGCAGTAATAGTCAATAAAAAATCCGAAGCATTATCCTTAACACTTATATAGAATTTTTATACTTATTATTGAGGTAACCATTTTGAAAAGGCTTTTCGTATCTCTTTCAAGACCGTTATTTCATTTTTTCTATAATAGAGCCCCAAAAAACAATTTGCCCCTCTGTACGAACTACAGAGGGGCTCTGTTATAGAAAAAATCAGCTAAAAGTCTTTGGAAAGGGGTTCGGGGAAGAACCTTTCCTCAGAAAGGTTTTCCCCGATAAATAACTATAAACTCTTATATAAGTGCTAAGATAATACATCGGATATTTATCAGCCGAGACTGTCGGCGCTCATGGGAGCTATTTTCCAGCCTTCGCCTTTGACTTTGACGACGCATATCGTTACCTTTTCTTGCTTATAGTCTCCGTCCTCGTTCTTATGCTTGGTCCTGAACTTGACCTCTTTACCCTTTGTGACCGTTATATCCACGTTCTCAGCACCGTACTTCTCGGCGATACGCTCGAAATACTGCTCCGCTTTCTTGAGCTGAGACTTTGTAAGCTTTTTCTCGCGCATTATCTTGTCAAACTTGGGAGCCGACTCCTTGCCCTCTAAGTCCTCTATCATGTCCTCTATCATGTCGTTGTAGGCGTCCACCTTGTCATCGTACTTATTACTGTCCTTAAGGACCTTTATGACTTCGTCGGGCATAGTCAGCGAATAGAAGGTCTTGCCGCCCTTTTTGCTTGAAGCCGCTTTGACATAGGTCTTGACAGTTCCCTTGGTTCCCGAGCCTGCTAAACTAACTCCCAGTATCAAGCCCAGTATGAAGAATACAACGAAAACAATTAAAACAAGCAAGCGCTTTGTGCTGTTTTTTACGTTTTTTTCTGCTGCTGTGCATTCACATTTCTTGAATAATGGTACTTTTTTTCCGCAATTCTTACAATATGGCATTATATGACCTCCGTAACGTAATACAATACACTTATTCTATCACACAAAAGGCTTTTAGTCAATAAAAAGATCCGAAGCATTTCTGCCTCGGATCATAATAATCAATCAAAGATATCTTCAAGACTGAAATCGTCGCTGTCCTTGCCTGAGAAGCTTGAGCTTATGCCAAGTAAGCTGCTGAGAAGTCTTGATGAAGCAGAAATGCTGTCTGCATCAGCAGGAATTACCTTCCAGCCGTCGCCCTTTACCTTGACAACGCAGATAGTATCCTTTTCGTGCTGAACGTCGCCGTCCTCGTCCTTGTTCTTGGTCTTTATCTTGAGCTCATAGCCCTGTGTTACTGTGATATCGTCATCATCAGCGTCAAACATCTCACAGATACTCTCGAAATAGTCCTCAGCCTTGTTGAGCTGTGACTTCTTCATCTTTTCCTTGCGTGAGATCTTGTCAAACTTCGGAACTGTAGCCTTTCCGTCCAGATCGTCTATAAGATCCTCTATCCTGTCGTTGTAATCATCGACCATATCATCGAAATCGTCGTCTTCCTTAAGCTCCTTTATAGCAGACTTTGGAAGCATGAGTGAATAGAAGGTCTTTCCGCCCTTCTTGCTGTAGGTATTGTTGATGTACTTCTTAGCTGTGCCCTTTGCGCCGCCGCCCATTGAGCAGACTGCAAGGATAAGACAGAGAAGAAGCGCAGCACAAGCACCTGCTGCAATATATACAAGGCTCTTGTTCTTCTTTACGTTCTCGGGAAGCTTTTCATTGATGCTGTTTGTGATACCCTCTACCTTCTTGGCGATATCAGCACCGCTGAGCTGCTTGAAGCCGTTTCCTGCCTGCTTAGCTGCGTCCTCAGCCTTCTGCTGAGCCTCCTTTGCAGCATCTACAGCGTCGCTTCTTACCTCGTTTACGACCTCTGAAGCCTTTTCTTCGACCTTTTCAGCTGTTTCTTCAGCTTTTTCAACAGCCTTTGCTGCTTCTTCCTTAACTGTTTCAGCAGCCTGCGCTGCCTCCTCCTTAACTGTTTCAACAGCCTGAGCAGCGTCCTCCTTTACAGCCTCAGCAGCATTCTCAGCCTTTTCAGCTGTCTCGGCAGCCTTCTTTGCTGCTTCGCAGTCGCAGCTTCCGCCGTCAGGGATCTGCTTTCCGCAGAATTTACAAAATGCCATAAAAAAACCTCCATAACAAAAAATAATAGTACAGATAATATTTTAACACATATTTCCTTTTTGTGTCAAGCAAAACTATTGAATTTACCCTAAAGCCCATGTTTTTCAGCGGTTTGCATAAAAAACGCGGCAGTAAAGGTACTGCCGCTTGATATGGTTTATTTTGCTCTTACACCGGGGACTTCCGTAGCCTTATGGCAGGCTGGATCGCCCTGCTCCGCAAGACTTACCTGAAACTCAGTCATCGCCATTATGAGCGGCGAGCCGAAGCGCTCTCCCTTATAATCGCGTATAACCCGGTCATGAGCGCCGCTTCTTCTGAGAAGGTCAGCCACAAGCAGCTTTATATCGGCGCTTTCCTTGAAAACTGCGCCGTGGGTATCGTATATCCTTACGGCAGCTCTGCGGCATTCGGCGGCTCTTTCATCGTCGCCCTCGTCGTCGCAGACCCATGCGGCGTACATACAGCTTTTGAGAGCCTCCTCCCACTGGCTGTTCTTCTCGCAGGCAAGAGACTTCTTTATGAATCTTCCTGCAAGGTCGTCCCCTGCCTTATTGTAATTGGAGCTTTCAAGGTATTCCCTTGTGAACTTCACGGGTATATCTATTGATGAATTGCAGTATCCGCAGTTGGGGCACTTGCTCACCCAGTACTTAATTCCCGAGCGGACAGGCTCTCCGGGGCGCATATCAAGGTCGGGAGCTTCTGTCGGTTTCTCCTGCTCGGCTATGACTTCATGCGCCGATACCTCGCCGCATACTGCGCACTTGAACTCTTTTTCCTCAGTTCTGAAAACCATTTCCTACTCCTTATTTCTTCTTGATACGGAAACTGCTGTTGTGGAGCTGTGACGCGTCAAAACCCTTAGGCTTGCGGTCCTCGCGCTTTCTGTTATTCGGTCTGCGCTCGGACTTCTGCTGCTTCTTCTCCTCCTCGTCGTTAAGGCGCATTGTAAGGGAGATACGGTTTCTCTTGAGGTCAACGTCAAGAACTCTTACCTTGACTACCTCGCCCACCTTTACGGCTTCGAGAGGGTGCTTGATGTATTTGCTGCATATCTGCGAGATGTGTACAAGTCCGTCCTCGTGGACTCCGATATCAACAAAGCAGCCGAAATCTATGATATTGCGGACAGTTCCCACAAGCTCCATGCCAGGCTTTAAGTCCTTTATCTCCATAACGTCGCCGCTTCTGAGAAGAGGTGCGGGGAGCTCGTCACGGAGGTCGCGTCCCGGCTTTTTAAGCTCGCCGATGATGTCGGTGAGAGTTGGAACGCCTATGCCGAGGGACTTGCTGATATTCTCTATGCCTATGCTGTTTGCCTTTTCTGTGATACCCTCAGCTCCGCTGCCTGCGATATCGGCAATGGTGAAGCCGCACTCGCTGAGAAGCGATGAAGCTGCCTCATAGCTCTCGGGGTGAACTGCGGTGTTATCAAGTGGATTCTTTCCGTCGCGTACTCTCAGGAAGCCTGCGCACTGCTCGAAAGCCTTCTTGCCAAGCTTAGGAACTTTGAGGAGCTCCTTACGGTCTGTGAATCTGCCGTTTTCCTCACGGTAGGTAACGATATTCTTTGCAACTGTTGCATTTATGCCTGCGATATAGGAAAGAAGCGAATGTGAAGCGGTATTCAGGTCAACTCCGACGGAGTTAACGCAGTCCTCGACTACGCCGCCGAGGGCTTCGCTCATTCTTGCCTGTGGCATATCATGCTGATACTGACCGACGCCGATAGCCTTCGGATCTATCTTTACAAGCTCTGCAAGAGGATCCTGCAAACGGCGTGCAATAGAGATAGCTCCTCTGATAGATACGTCGTACTCGGGGAATTCCTCTGCGGCTACCTTTGAAGCGGAATATACGGAAGCTCCAGCCTCGCTTACTACCATGTAGCTTACGTCCTGCGGCACTTCCTTGACTATCTCAGCGGCAAAGCTCTCAGTCTCACGTGAAGCCGTACCGTTTCCGATAGAGATAACATTTACGTTGTACTTCTGGATAAACTCCTTGACCTTTTTCTTAGCAGCCTCAACAGCTCCTGCCGAACCAACAGGGTAGATGATAGCTGTATCAAGCACCTTACCTGTGCCGTCGATGACTGCGGTCTTGCAGCCATGAGCATATCCCGGATCAAGTCCGAGGATAATGCTGCTCTTAAGCGGCGGCTGGAGAAGCATCTGACGGAGATTTGCTGCGAATACCTTTATGGAGTCCTCGGCAGCCTTAGCGCTCATCTCTGAGCGTATCTCACGCTCGATAGAGGGGAATATAAGTCTCTTGTAGCTGTCTGCGGCAGCAGCTCTGACAAGCTCTCCGCAGGCATTGTTAGCCTTGATGTACTTGCCGAAGATAACATCTGTAGCCATAGTCTCGTCAAGAGTAACGGATACCTTGAGGAAGCCCTCCTTCTCGCCTCTGTCAAGGGCAAGAACACGGTGATTTGCAACCTTCGGGATAGCCTCTGAGTACTCGTAGTAGTTCATATATACGCTCTCAGCCTCGGGATCCGAAGCCTTTGACACAAGCTCGCCCTTTTCGCCTGCAAGAGCACGGAGCTTCTTTCTGATATCAGCGTCGTCGGAGATATCCTCTGCGATGATGTCCATAGCCCCCTGCAATGCAGTCTGAGCGTCGGTTATCTTCTTCTCTTCATCTATATAAGCCTCTGCCTCCTTTTCGGGCTCTGTGGAGTTCTCCTGAGCCATGAGCATTACTGCAAGAGGTTCGAGACCGTTCTCACGGGCAATGCTTGCACGGGTACGGCGCTTTGGCTTGAACGGACGGTAGATGTCCTCGACCTCGACAAGAGTAACAGCTGCGCTGATAGCAGCCTCTATCTCGGGAGTCATCTTCTCCTGCTCTGTGATAGCGGCAGTTACCTCCTCCTTGCGCTTTTCAAGGTTGCGGAGGTACATGAGCCTGTCATAGAGCTCACGGAGTATCTGGTCGTCGAGAGAGCCTGTAAGCTCCTTACGGTAACGGGCGATAAAAGGGATAGTCTTGTCGTCGTCGATAAGAGCTACGGTATTATCTACCTGTTCCTGTTTTAGTCCGAATTCTTTTGCCAATTCCTTGTTGATATCCATAGTATTTCCTTTCATTAAGCGAAGTTTGCGGTCAAAACCTGCAATTTCGCTGTGTATATGATGATTATTCCTCGTTTTCGGCTGTTTCCTGCTCTGGTGCAGTCTCTGCCGCCTGTACAGGCTCCGCAGGCATTTCCTCTGCCCGCTGGTCGTTCCAGCGGTCAAGCCACGAAAACAAGGTCTTTGCGATGTCCTTATATACGTTTACGGAGTTCTTCTCCATGAGCACATCATGGCGCATTCCCTCGAAAAGACGGTGGGATATGCTCTCATAGCCCAGCTTTTCAAGCTTTTTCACGGAGCGCATGAAGCGCTTCTCTGAAACCATAGCCGAATCGTCCTTGCCCGAAACAAATCTGATAGGCAGTGAGGGCTGAGTAACGTTCCAGCCCCGTCCCGACTCGGACTGCTTCAGCAGCCACACAAGCTCGGTATAGCCGTTGAGGGTAGGCTTGAAATTGCACAGCGGATCCTCGTTGTATGCAAGAACAGCGTCTGCGTCGCTGCAGCGCCATGAGTTTATGGGAGATTCATAGAATTTACCGAAGCTGTCGTCTATAGTATCGAATATCTTCTCGCTTCTGAAACGGCTGCCCGGGCGCTTTGAAGCCACAGAGCTGATAATTCTTGCCGCAGGCGAGAACGGACAGTGACAGATAGTGCCGAGAAGCACCAGTCCGTTGATATCGCCGTCGTGCTCCTTAAGAAAGCATCTTGCGCCTGCTGCTCCAATACCGCTTGCCGCCATAAAAACGGGAACATTGGGATAAGCTGCTCTTATCCTTGCGTTGAGCTGAGCGATATCGCTTACGAAGCCTTCGCCGCCCTTTCTGAACATATAGCCAAGGTCGTCGGGCTCTACGATGCTTTTTCCGTGACCGCGGTTATCGTGGATAACGGTGATGAAGCCCTGCTCCGCAAGATAATCCATGAACGGATAATAGCGCTCCTTGTGCTCGTTCATGCCGTGAACTATCTGGACAATGCCGTTTATATCTCCTGACGGTACAGCCAGCACAGCCGAGATCACAAGCTCGTCAAAATCAGAAGCAAATTGAAATTCCTTCAGATCAGCATTAAGCATAAAGTTCCTCCTGTCAAAAAATCGGGGAAAAATAAATGTACGAATGTAATTATATCACATTTTGAAAAATAATGCAAATCAGCAGAAGCAAGCCCGATCTTAAGCCTGCTGACGTTACTTTCCGCAAAGTCTTTTCAATTCGCAGGCAAGAGTGTTGGGTACTCCCCTTGCTCCGCGGACGGCTGCAACGCCGAAATCCTTCATTTTCGCAAGAGGCATATCGTCCTCACTGTAGCGGTGAACAAGCCGCAGCTTCACCGCCTTCTTGATACGATACTTTCCGTCGTCGTAATTGTACGGGATATTGACCTCAACAGCCTCGCACCTGTACATTACTGCCGATATCGGTGCAGCCATATAGATATACACCGTGTCGCCCACAATCATATTTGAGGTCTGCTTCCATATTATAGTACCGTCGCGGCGGAAGTCCTGCTCCACATCGTACATGGCAGGCGCCGCAGGTATAAGCCAGTCCTTGGGCTCGGTTCGGAGCCTTTTGCCGCTGCCGCTCTGCCCTGCCAGCTCATAGCTCATATCAAGAAGTGACATTATCTGCTTTTCGTCAACAGTACCGTCAAGGAGCACAGTTATCCAGTTCTCCTTGTTCATATGAAAGGCAGGAAAAATGCCTTTAATCCCAAGCAGAGAGCCTGTCATAAGGGGACTGCACTTGATGTCTATGATATCTGTCTTGCCCTGTCCGGATAGTCCGAGCTTAGAAGCTTTAACGTCCATAATCACAGCAAACCACTTGTCATTGTCTCTGCGGCGCAGCACAGCACAGTCCGGCAGCCTGCTCCATAGGTATTCCGGCTCTGTGCCAAAGGTTTCAGCTGCGTACTTAAAGACCTTATCACGCATATCAAGTCTCTTCATGTAAGTCCTCCTTCTCCTGTCTGCGCATCTCGTCACGAAGGTGTATGTAGCAGGCATTGCATATCTCGCAGTCCTTTTCCGCGCGGTGAGCTCCAGTAATATTTATACCGTAATGTGCGGCAACGGAGGTCTGCTTGCGGTCGGGCATAAGAGGCAGAACCTTACGTGCAAAGCGAAGCACGTCCACAAAGTCGTTTTCAAGGATAATACCGTGACAGCGCAGCAGATTGTCATAGAGAAAGTTTATATCGAAGTTGACATTGTAGCCCATGAGCATATCGTCCCCTGCAAACTCGTAAAACGCCTTTATAGCGTCGGAAATACAGGGAGCATCCGCCACCATTTCATTGGTTATGCCCGTAAGCTGAGTAATAAATGAGCTTATCGCATTGCAGGGCTTGACGAAGGTGCTGAATACCTCCGCCTTTTCGCCGTTTCTGTACCGAACTGCCGCTATTTCGATTATCTCGCACTCCTCGGGTGAAAGTCCCGTAGTTTCGATATCCACTACGCAATAATCCTCGGGGAAAGCTATCCTGCTCTTTCCCTTTCTGCGTTTTATACTGCTCATGACAAGCTCCTTTCCACTGACTTTTCATATCCAGTTTATTATAATATAGATAGGAAAAAAAGTCAAATCAGGGTCGTTTTATACTATCAGTATCATAGCGTATAAATATTTTTCTCCCGGGTGTACAACATAGCCAACCAAATCTTAATCTCATTGTGAAATTAGCTTATTTTTTATTTATTCTGCATATAATTATTGATTTTTATCAAAGAAAAGTGTATAATATAATCGTGGAAATATATGTATTCAACACATAAAATCTATACCGAAAGGAGTAGACCAATGAAAAAGCTGATATCCATTGCTGCGGCCCTGACAACTGCTGTAAGCAGTTCGGCTCTGTCCGCAGGTGCAATGTTT
Organism: Ruminococcus flavefaciens; assembly: GCF_900119075.1. GTDB lineage: Bacteria > Bacillota > Clostridia > Oscillospirales > Ruminococcaceae > Ruminococcus > Ruminococcus flavefaciens_Q. Next base: position 55,142 of record NZ_FPIP01000007.1, on the reverse strand, counting down.
GAAAATATCCCCTCAACAAGGATCTGGGAAGAAGAATTCGAGATGTTCGACGCTATGGACAGCGGAGCTCTTATCACCGATATCAACGGCGACGGCAGCTTCACCATAGCAGACTGCTACGCTCTGTACTGCTATACAGAGGGCTGTGAGACCGATGAGGCAGCCACAAGTGACGCTGACAAGATTGCCGATTATGACGGCAGCAAATCTGTCGACTATTATGACACCGTCCACCTTATCAGGTACTTTATCCTCAAAAACGGACTTACTCGCGAGGTCACAAAGCCGTCCTATTACAGCAATTCGACCAAGCAGCCCTCCGCCAAAGCCGATAACGGCGGACTTGTGTCCGCCTACTCATACGACCTCAATCCCGGAAAAGACTTTGTAAGTCTCGTTCTCGGCGAATGCGGTCACTTGCAGGCAGGCTATCCCGTTTTCTGCGAAATGCTTGAAAGCAAAGAGATAGATTACGATATAAACGGCGACGGAAAGCTGTTTTTCGACGATATCAACTATCTGTGGGTATACTGCATAAACAACACCAATTGTGCGTATATGGACTTCACCATGGCAGAGGCTGCTCAGATACCTGGAGAAATGTACTATCCCTGTCAGAAGCTGGAAAACGGGCTGCGCAGAGATATGGGCTGCTGCTGGGTATACGAGTATGCGCTTATGTACTGCTTTGAAAAATACGAATTAAAGCAGGAATACCTCACAAACGACTATTATGAGGACATTTTTGCAGGCTCGGGCAAGTATGACTTCGGCAAGTACGCAAAGCAGTGCTATGAAGAATGGCTCCCTAAGAACGAGTACCTTACCTTCAATGGTGCGCTCTTCAACAGGGAATATATCCGCTTCATAAATGAAAAAGCCGATGATCCTATGTATATCCCCGATACCAACGGCGACGGCATACTCAATATCTATGATACCTTCAACACATACATCTATATGGACGATCTGTATTCCGAGGCAGATGCAGGATCGACCATACTTCCCGACGATGTATGGAAATACTTCACCGAGCGCTGTGACCTCAACGGGAACGGGCTATGCGGAGATCTCCACGACCTCAGTATGCTGAATCTTTTCATTCTTGATAAGCTTGAAGATGAAGACTGCATCGAGATGTACGATAACTACTCCGATAAGCTGAAGGCTTATATCGGCAGACTGTCAAATAACAGCGGCAGACCTGCTGTAAAGTACAGCCCCGAGAAATACTCCTCACCTGTTGCTCTCAGCGACGATCTGGAGCGCACAGGCGATTCAAACGCAGACGGCAAAAAGGACATGGCTGACGTTGTATTCATAATGCAGTCGCTGGCTAATCCCGATAAGTACAAGCTTTCAGCTATCGGCAGATTCAACGCCGATATCAATAATACAGGCGACGGAATAACCCTCATGGACGCTCAGGCTATGCAGGAAAGACTGCTTGGGCTCGCATAAAAACAAAAAACAGGACACTTAAATAAGGGCGTGATAACCTCATATCACGCCCTCTTTTACGTTTAATTCACTTTTATTTCCCGCCGAAGAACTTGTCCTCAAGCATTAAGCACCAGCAGTGATACACGGGCAGGTGGAGCTCCTGTATCATATAGGTCTCAGCTGAGGGGACTTTTACGGCTACATCGGCGACTTCTGCAAGCTCGCCGCCCTTTTCTCCCGTAAGACCTATGACCTTTATGCCGAGAGCTCTCGCAACTACTGTTGCTGACATTACATTACGGCTGTTTCCCGAGGTGGAAATACCGAGGAAAACATCGCCCTTTCTGCCGAAGCCGTAGAGCTGCTGTGCAAATACTCCCAGTCCGTCTACGTCATTGATATAGGCGGTGGTCAGAGCTTCGTGAGCTACCAGCGGTATCGCCATAAGTCCGCGCTCAAGATTCTCAGCAAGATTCTTTCCGCGGACAGGATCAACGCTTTTCAGCTTTTCCGCAAACTCGTCAGGAACAGTACGTGCTATCTTGAAGCGCTTCATGAGCTCTCCTGCGATATGCTCGCTGTCGGCGGCAGAACCGCCATTTCCTGCTATCATAAGCTTTCCGTCGCGGAGATAGCACTCCTCCATGACAAGATAAGCCTTGATAATGTCCTCCCTGCACTTTTCAAGCACAGGATATCTTTCTATCAAAAAATCAACGTGTTTTTCAAGCCTCGGCTCTAACATTAATATTCCCCTTTTCTTACTGCTTCAATATGAGCTTTACCGCTTCGGTCAGGGTTTCAGCTGTAATATCCTGTCCGAAGCTTTCGTTTCCTATGAGCGCAGTTCTGCACCCTGCCGCCTTGCCTGCGAGTATATCGTTCTCTCCATCGCCTATCATCCATGACTGCGAAAGGTCGATGTTGAAGTCCTCGGCGGCTTTGAGAAGCATTCCTGCCTTTGGCTTGCGGCATTCGCATTCGATTTTAAGCTCGGGCACCTCGCCCTCGTAGCCCTTATGGGGGTGATGAGGACAGAAGTATATGCCGTCAAGATAAGCTCCCTCGTGACCAAGGAGAGTCTCCATTTTATTGTGTATCTCGGCAAGTTCATCGAATGTGACCTCGCCTCTTGCGATAACAGGCTGATTTGTGGCAACTATTGCAAGACAGCCCGAAGCATTTATGAGCTTCACAGCCTCCGCCGCACCGCTTACCAGTTCAAATTCGTCTGTATTACGCAGAAATCCCACGTATTTATTAAGTGTGCCGTCCCTGTCGAGGAAAATGGCTCTCTGCTTGCTGCGGAGGTTTTTCGCCTGAACCACGCCGTTTTTGAAGTCCGCGCAAACCGCCGCATATCTGTCGGGAGTTCCCATATCCTTTACGTACTCGGGACTGTCATAGCAGAACATCTTTCCTGTGCCGCAAAGTGGCTTCAATATCTGACGGTCAAGGTCGACCTTGACTGTTTTGCCGTCCTTTTCGGTACCTACGGCGTCAGCGTCAATGCCGCTCATATCAAGAGCTTTCGGCGATATAACGTGAAGTCCTGCGTTTACTCTGTTCCTGTACCACTGAGGACGCTGATCCTCCTTGGCAAGCCATTTCAGCGCTGTTCCGTCCCCGTCTGCAATGAGCAGACCGCTGTCGTACGGGTGACTGTTGGGGTGGGTAAAGAGCGTGACAAGTCCGCCCTTTTTCCTGTGATAGTCCACAAAACGGTTGAAGTCGATATCAAAAACCGCGTCCGCATTGAGAAGCAGGAAATCCTCGGTAAGCTTGTCACGGAGCTTGAAAAGAGCTCCTGCGTTGCCGAGAGGCTGTTCCTCAACAAAATACTCGATATTCACGCCAAGCCTGCTTCCGTCGCCGAAATACCCGATTATCTGCTCGGACATATGGGATACGGTCAGTATCAGGTCGGTGAAGCCCTGCTCCCTGAGACAGCATATCTCGCGCTCAAGCACGGGGACTCCGTCTATTTTTATCATCGGCTTTGGTATATCGGAGGCTACAGAGGATATCCTCGTGCCCTTTCCGCCTGCCATAATTACTGTTTTCATCTTACTCCTCTTCCTTTGGAACGTATATCTCGGGAGTATAGTGTATCACCTGTGTACCGCCGTTCTCGAACTCAAACGGAATATACATAAGGTCCTTCATGGCGTGTCTTACGCTTTCCTGCTTTTCGGGCTGAACGTAGAATACAAGGAATCCGCCGCCGCCTGCTCCGAGAAGCTTTCCGCCGAGGGCTCCTGCGTCCATGCCCTTCTGGTAGAGAGCGTCAATGCTGTTGGTGCTGACTGCCGCGCCCACCTGTCTTTTCAGTCTCCATGTGTGGTCGAGGAGACGTCCGAACTCGTCAAGGTCGGCAGTTTTATCCGTAAGGACACGCTCCGCCTCGTCCACAAGGCTGTACATCTCCTTGAGCTGAGCCTTCTTTTCAGCGGCGTCAAGCTTGTTTGCCTGCTGGACATCTGCGGAAAAACGGGTAAATCCCGTAAAGAACATCATAAGATTTTCGTTGAGCCTGCGCTTTCTCTCTGGGCTTATGATAACAGGGAGCACCTCAAAGCCTTCGTCGCTGAAATTAATGCGGTTGAAGCCGCCGTAGGAAGCCGCTATCTGGTCCTGCCAGCCGCCTGCCTCGCTGCAGAGGACTCTTTCAAGGTGGATAGCCTCCTCCGCAAGTCGCTTCTTATCGGCATACTTGCCTTTAAGAGCGTAGAATGCATTCAGCAGACCTACTGCAAATGAGGAGCTTGTGCCAAGTCCCGAACGGGCAGGCAGGTCAGCCTCGTAGGTAAGCCTTATCTCGTGCATATCCAGCATTTTCATGGCATTGCGGATAAGGGGGTGCATTATATCTTCAACATTTTTCACGCGCTCCGTCTTTGAATAGGAAAGCTCCGTGGTATAGTCGAAAAATCGGGGAAGATGTCTGACGTTCACATAGCAGTACTTGTCAAATGTGGTGGACAGCACTGCTCCGCCGTTTTCGTTGAAAAAGCTTTCCATGTCAGTTCCGCCGCCGAAAAACGACATACGGAACGGTGTTTTTGTAATAATCATGTCTGTTTTCTCCTTTAATTGACCATATCTGTGCCTGACAAACTGTCATGGCGCAGAAGCTCACATAGATTTATTATACACTATTCCTGCCGCCATTGTCAACATTTACACCCGTACAGGCGCAAAAAAGTCCCGAAACGGCTCCGTATACACCGTTTTCGGGACTATGATCCGATATTCATTCCATTTCGGACTCTTTGCCTAAAAGCTTTTCAAATATGAACACGTACATGATACAGCCTATGCAGGCTCCGATAGTGTTGTGGATTATATCATCCGACTCAAAAAGTCCTCTGCCTGTGTAATATTGAGAAAACTCGATAAACAGGGAGAAAACAAAGCCTGCAATGGCGGCAGCCCTTATATTCCTGAACTTTTCGGACATTATGGGCAGCATGAAGCCAAGAGGCAGGAGCATTATGAGGTTTCCGCCTATCTGCCCCGACCAGTAGCTGTAATTGCCGCTTTGCAGCATAGTGCTCAGCTCCCACATAGGTCTGAGGACATGGCGGCGCATTCCCGACGTCCTGTCGATTAGAGTTATGCTTAGGACGCAGTACAGATACAGCACCATTGTAAACAGACAAAGCCCCTTTATCAAAAGCTCGCTTCGGCTGAGCCTTTTTATTCTGTTTTTAAGCCTTAACATCGGTACTCAGCCTCCTGTCTGCGTAATCTATAGTAATAGTATACCACATTTTATGAAAAAATGCAAGAAAAGCTCCCCTGTCAATTTGTTAATTATATGTAAACATATAGTGGTTCAGTATTGAAAATAATAAATTACTATGGTATAATTAGACAAAAAGATAATAACATTAACACAGCATTTTATCATTATATAATTGTTTTTACCTATGACCTGCCTTAAAAGGAGCTGAACGTATGAAAAAGCATGACAAAACTCCCATATCCTTTGCAAGACTCGCGCTGGCACTTGCCAACGACTATTGCAGTATTTATGTTATAAACGCTGAAGATGACAGCTATGTTGAATACTCCCCCAGCGGAGACGATAAGGAGCTGGTACAGGTATCCAGCGGAAAGAACTTCTATGAAGACCTGCCTCAGAACTGCCGTGAGCTCGTTTATAAGGAGGATCAGGAATATTTCCTTGAAACTTTCAAGAAAAGCAACGTACTGAAAGCTCTGGAAAACGGGCGCTCATTTTCGCTGACCTACCGCCTCGTCATTGACGGTGTGCCGCGATATTTCTTCCTGAAGACCATTCGCTCCGATGACAGGAGCATTGTCATAGGCGTCCGTGATATCGACGCCGAAAAGCGCAAGGAGCTCGAAAATGAAAAGAACAGCCGTGCCTATGCGGAGATAGCTAAATCACTGGCAAGCCTTTTCGAGATAATCTACCATATCGACATCGAAACAGGCAACTATACCGAATACAGCTCCAGTGAGTCCTTTTCAAAGCAGGGCTTCGGCAGAAGCGGAAACGACTTCTTTGAACGCGCAAAAGAGGATATGAAGCGTGTTATCCACCCTGATGACCGCGAAAATATCATAAATAAGCTGGAACGCAACGTTCTTTTAAAGGCTCTCCGCAAAAAGGGAACTGTTTCGCTTACCTATCAGCAGCTTGTTGACAATGAATATCACTACGTTAATCTCCTCGCCTTTATCCAGAAAGCTGACAAGGAGCATATCGTTGTGGGCGTCCGCAACATCGACGCGGAAAAAAGCCGTGAAGCTCAGAGCCAGACATTCAGCGATATAGCTCTTGCACTGGCAAAGCGCTATGAGGTCATCTATCTTGTAAATATCGTCACCAACGAGTACACTGAGTACAGCGCAAGCGAAAACTACAGAAAGCTAAAGGTCGGCACTACAGGCAAGGACTTCTTTGCCGAATCGCAGATGAACATGAAGCGCGATATCTACGAGCCCGACCTCCATATGATGTCTACGGTCATGCAGAAGGAAAACCTGATGAAGGGCATCTCTACCTATGGCAAGGTACCTGTAAACTACAGACTTATGCTCGACGGCAGACCGCAGTATGTTTCGCTGTATGCTGTTCGTCCTCAGGACGATTCCGACCATATAATCATCGCCGTTGCCAATATCGACGAGGCTATGCAGAAGGAATTCGCATATCAGGATATGGCGAACAAGGATTCCCTTACAGGCGTAAAGAACAAACGCGCCTATGCTCAGGCTGAAGCAGAGCTTGACGACTATATTGCAAAGTGCACTCAGCCGCCATTTTCCGTTGTGGTATGCGATATCAACGGTCTCAAAGAGGTCAACGACACCAAGGGACATAACGCAGGCGACGCCTTTATACGCAATGCCTGCTCTATTATATGCAATATCTTCAAGCACAGTCCTGTCTTCCGTATCGGCGGCGACGAATTTGCCGTTATAATGAAGGGCAGCGACTACGACGAGCGTACACATCTTATGGCAGAGCTTAACAAAGTCCTCGAAGCAAACAAGCATAACGGAATGGTCATTCTTGCGGCTGGCATTTCAGACTTCGATCCCGATATGGATATGCGTGTACAGGACGTTTTTGAACGCGCAGACAATCTTATGTATGATAACAAGAAAATATGCAAAGCTTTAGGCGATAATAAATGATACTTTATCAGATTCCGGACGAAAGGCGGTGAAGCTGTGAGAACGGTATTTTCAATAATATTTGCTGTGCTTATAATCGCACTGGGCATATGCTCATTTATAGCACGGCGTTCCAAAAAGCCCATGGGAAAAGCTGTCGCCTTATTTGAAGCCTCGTTTATAGTACCCGTACTCGGAAACCTGCTCATAATCGGCTCAAATCAGCGAACTATCGCCATGGTAGGCTGTTACTTCTTCTTTCTCGGATTTGATATGGTAATGTTCTCTCTGATAAACTTCACCAACAAGTACTGTATAGGCGTTGGCGAAGGTCAGAAGCCGCCTAAGTTCATATATGCACTGCTTGCCTTTGACGCGGTGCAGATACTGCTGAACCCACTTTTCGGTCATGTATTCAGGCTTGAAAAGATAATGGTGGATAAGCTGGCTTATTACCGCTTTATCCCCAATACAGGACTTATCTTTCACCGTATCGTGGATTACGGCATATTGGCGGCAGTCCTGCTGATATTCATAGTTGCCATAAAGCGAACTCCCCGTATCTATTCCGAAAAATACCTTATAATCCTGCTCTCTATCATAGCAGAGGGCATATGGCAGACCTTCTACATACTGTCAAGACGTCCCGTAGATACCTCGATGATAGGCTTTGGCGTCTTAGGTCTGCTGATATTCTATTTTGCGCTGTATTACCGACCTCTGAGACTTCTTGACCGTATGCTGTCCGATATAGTATCGGAAATGTCGGAATATCTTTACATTTTCGACAGCTCCGGCAACTGCATATGGGCAAACGAACAGGGCTTCAAGCTGGTGGAATTAAGCGCTGAGCAGCTTGACGAGGTAACTGGCAAGCTGGCGAAAATGTTCGGCTCTCCTGACGTCAACAGCTCCAATCAGCGTATAATAGGCAGCGGCAGCGACGCAAGGTACTACACTCTCGAAGAGAGCCGCGCTGTGGATAATCAGAAGCTTTCGGGAACATATCTGCGAATACGCGACATCACCGAGGAGCAGCAGAGGTTAAAGCGTGAGATGTACGATGCAACTCACGACCTTATGACGGGACTTTATACCCGTGAGTACCTCTATCAGCGCATTTTCGAGACAATGTCCGCAAATCCCGACACTGAGTACTACATAGTTTATGTTGACGTAAAGAATTTCAAGGTGGTAAACGATATTTTCGGCACTAAATTCGGCGACTATGCTATAATACATATCGCAGACTGGCTCCGCGAGAACATACCTAAAAGCGGCTGCTACGGACGGCTTGCAGGAGATACCTTCGGCGTGTGCATACCAAAGCAGGAATTTGACGCCGACTTCCTCGAGGACAAGCTGGCGCACTTCACGATAAAGAGCAGACTTGCCGTATACGGCTATCATCTGCTGATACATCTCGGCGTTTACGACGTTGACAAAAACGATACCAATGATATCTCACTCATGTTCGACAGAGCTCATCTGTCACTGTCAAATATCAGCGACGAATACAAGACTCACATCGCCTACTATGATAATGAGATACGCGAAAAGCTGCTCTGGGATCAGGAGATATCCTCACAGGTCTACAACGCTATAAATACAGGACAGCTTCGCCCGTATCTGCAGCCTATAGCCGACAGGAACGGCAAGCTGGTAGGCGCTGAGGCTCTGGTAAGGTGGATACACCCCGACCGCGGATTCCTTTCACCAGGTATGTTTATCCCCGTTTTCGAGAAAAACGGCATGATAGTCGAGGTAGACAAGCATATGTGGCGCTGTGCCTGCGAGATACTCTCACGCTGGCAGAGACAGGGCATAGACCTCTTCATATCGGTAAATATCTCACCAAAGGACTTCTACTTCGTGGACGTTGTGGGCGAGATAAAGAAGCTGGCAGAGGAATTCAGGCTCGACCACTCAAAGCTCCGTATCGAGATAACCGAGACCGTAATGATGAACGACGCCGAAAACAGAATGGCTCTCCTTGACGAGTTCAGGAAATCGGGCTTCATCGTTGAGATGGACGACTTCGGCAGCGGCTATTCATCGCTGAATATGCTGAAGGATATGCCTGTTGACGTACTGAAGATAGATATGAAGTTCCTCGGCAAGACCAGCGACAAGGAAAAGGCTAAGACTATCGTCAAGAACATCATCAACCTCACCAAGGAGCTGGGCATCGTCTCACTTACAGAGGGCGTTGAAACAGCGGAGCAGTACGAGGCGCTGGAAAAAATGGGCTGCAATCTGTTTCAGGGCTACTACTTCGCAAAGCCGATGCCTGTCAGTGACTTTGAAGATTTTATCACAAGCCATTCAGAAACGGGTAAAAGTGAATAATAACAGGATACAGGCTGCTCAGGCAGCCTGTTTTTCTGTCAAAAAATCATTATTTTACAAAAATAAACAGATTTTAATAATTTATCTATTGCTTTTCTTTTATTTATAGTGTATAATACTAATGTATATCTGTGGATTATATCCAGTTTTTGACATTATTTTCGATATATAAATATTTCCATTAGAAACGGGGGAATATTGATTTGAAAAAAAATAAGGAAAAAAAGACGTTCCAAAAAACTCTGGACGCTCTTTCTAAAAGCAAGAAGTATTATCCGCTATTCTTTGTGCTGATACTTTTGCTGTATATAGCGGATTTTGTAGTCTGCCGAATGCTCTCTGTAGGCGGTAATCCTCCGCCTATAATGCTGGCAGGACAGCCTATCCCTCTCGGCGCTATCACAGGTGCTGTTTCAAATCTGGGAAACATATGCATAATCCTGCTTGTAGTGTTTTTCGGTGAAATAGGCTTCTATACCGCGCTGGGAATACTCCTGCTGCAATTTCCGCTTGTCTTCCAGTCTATCATCGTCCACCACAACCTGAGCAATATACCAGGTGTTTTCGGTAATATCCTGACAATACTCGCTATAATAATAATCTACATCAGAAACAACAAAGCGAATGAATATCAGGAACGTATGCGCGATCAGGCTGTTACTGACAGACTAACCGGACTTCCCAACAGATTCGCCTGTTCAGAGCTTCTGGACAAGCTCATCAAGGACAGCAAGAAATTCGCACTTGTTCACATCGACATCAACAGCTTCAAGGGCATAAACAGCACAATGGGCTATGAATCGGGAAATAAAGTCCTCATTGAGATAGCTAAGCGCTGGAAGAATATTGCCGATGCAGGTACCTCGGGCACCCTTGACTTCGTAGCCCGTGTGAACGGCGACGAATATGTACTGATAATCCGCGGTTATCACTCCAAAACGGGCATAATGAAGACCATAAAGCACTATGAAGCCGTTCTCGGAGACCGCCTTACCATTGACGGCTGCGACTTCTTCATAACAGCAAGCTTCGGCTATGCGGAGTACCCCTCCGACGCCAAGACTCCAGATTCGCTGTTCTCCTACGCAGACGCCGCACTTACCGAAGTAAAGGCACGAAAGAGCAGCGTCCATATCCTGCATTTTACCCCCGATCTGCTCAAGACCGAGCGCACTCTCGAAATAGAGGGAAAGATAAGGGACGCTCTGAAGAAAGACTCTCTTTTCTTCCATTTGCAGCCTCAGTACGATATGTCTCATAAGCTCCGCGGCTTTGAGGCTCTGGCGCGTATCAAGGACGCCGACGGACAGATAATGTCCCCTGCTGAATTCATCCCCGTGGCAGAAAAGGTCGGTCTTATCGACAAGCTTGACTCCGCAGTTTTCAGAAAGGCAGCCGTTTTCTTCGGAGAGCTCCGCGCAAGGACAGGCAATTCCCTTATCCTGAGCCTCAACGCCTCTGTAAGGCACCTGATGAAGAACGACTTCCTTGAAGAATTGAAGGAGCTTCTCAAATCAAGCGGTCTCCCCGCAGAGCAGCTTGAAATAGAGATAACCGAATCAATTATGATAGATTCGGCTGAAAAAGCCCTCCAGTGCATAAACGATATAAGAGCTATGGGCATAAAGCTGGCTATCGACGACTTCGGTACAGGCTATTCGTCACTCAGCTACCTCAGCAACTTCCCTGCCGATCTGCTCAAGATAGACAAGTCATTCATCGACAAGATGAACGACTCGGACAAGGCCAAGAAATACGTTGAGGCTATCATTTCCCTTGGCCATATCATGGGATTCAGCGTAATTTCCGAGGGCGTTGAAGAGCCCGAACAGCTCGAAACTCTCAAGGAGATAGGCTGTGACCTGATACAGGGCTATATCTGGGGACGTCCGATGCCTCAGGAGGACGCCGAGCAGCTCGTGCTCGCAGAACTTTCAACCGAATAAATAGATAACGCTCCCAAATGGGAGCGTTTTTATGTGTATATTAAAGAATTTACATTTTATCTCTTGAAAAAAGGCGAAAAAAAATGTATAATATATATGATCAAATACATCTGTGTTTTCAAATTCGATAGAACGGAGGTAGCAATAATGAATAATGAGCGTGAGCTTGACTTTTATCGTCTGTATACGCTGCTTGCTTCTCTTACGCAGATAGTAAATCAGGAACCTGATATTCCTCAGATAGAAAAAATATTAAACGAAATAGCGGCTATGTTCCGACTTTCAAAGGCTGTTACCCATTTTTACCGCAGCCCTGCTGACGAAAAGCTGGGAAAGGGCGAAGAAATGTGCAGCTACGATACGGGAAAAGACGGCAAGCCTATACATACAGTGCGCTTTGTAACAAGACTTATGGCAATAACCTCCATGACCATATATATGGCCGAGGACGAGGAGCCCCTCTCAAATGAGGAGCTGTTCATGGCTGACCTTACCATGAGGACTGCCCTCGCCTTTATAAGCCGCAACCGTTTGCAGGTAATTGCCGAGGAGCTTGCATTCTATGACGATATGGGCTTCCGCAATATCCGCAGCTTTTTCAGGTATATGGCATGTAAATGTCAGCCCGGCGATTTTGACGGCAAGGCTGCCATAAACTATAATCTCAGGCATTTCGCCCTGATAAACGAGGAATTCGGCAGAAACAGCGGAGATACGACTCTCATCAATCACTACAGGCATATAGAGGAGCTTATCGGCGAGAGCGGTATCGTTTCACGTCTCGGCGGTGACGCCTTTGTCTGTATATGTGACCAGACCGACCTGCCTGACCTCCTCGATTACCTTAACGAAGCAATAGTAGTCATAGATAAAAACGGCAATACCGCCCGTGTATCCTGCTATGCAGGAGTTTTCGTCATTCCCGACGGCTATACGGTAACTGTCCCGAATGATATCATGGGCAAGATAATGCACGCCTATCAGATAGCAAGGAACGGCGCTCAGGGAAATATCATTTTCTTCTCGGATATGCTCATGTCCGACAGAGAACGCTCAAGGCGCATACAGAATATGTTCCCAGAGGCTCTGAAAAACGAAGAATTCCACGTTTTCTATCAGCCAAAGGTGAATATTCTCACAGGCGAGATATGCGGCGCAGAGGCGCTGTGCCGCTGGTTCCATGACGGCAGGATAGTTCCGCCTATGGAGTTTATCCCCGTTCTCGAAGAGACCAGCGAGATATGCAAGCTGGATTTCTATATGCTGGACAAGGTGTGCCGCCATATCCGCAAATGGCTGGACGAAGGCAGAAATGTGGTCCGCGTGTCTGTTAACCTTTCAAGACGGCATATGACTAACCCCGATCTTCTCCAGACTCTCATAGAGATAATAGACAAGCACAGAGTACCTCACCAGTTCATTGAGATAGAGCTTACCGAGACCACCACCGACGTGGAATTCAAGGACCTCCGCCGCGTAGTTGACGGGCTTCACCACCAGAATATTTACACCTCTGTGGACGATTTCGGCATGGGCTATTCTTCACTTAACCTCATAAGAGTTGTTCCGTGGAATGTGCTGAAGGTCGACAGGATATTCCTTCCTCTGGACGGCGAATCAAATGACAGCACAAGAAGCATAATGTTCAAGCACGTTATGGCTATGGCTAAGGAGATCGGTCTTGAATGTATCGTAGAGGGCGTTGAGACTCCTGCTCAGCTGGAGCTTCTCCGCAAGAATGACTGCGAGCTTGCACAGGGCTATCTCTTTGACAAGCCCCTTCCGCTGGAGGAATTCGAGAAAAGACTGGATAAAAAGCGTTATCCTATATAAAACATATATCAAAACAGACGGAATAATACATTCGGTCAGCATCCTTTTTGCCAAAGGGAGTGATATATACATATGTATACAAAAGAAAACTACGAAAAAGACCTCGGATTCATTGAAAAAATGGATCATCTGGTATCGCACAGGATAGAATTCATTGCCTATTTCTTTGCACTTGCCGCTTGTCTGGCTGCACATATACTGTATTTCTTCCTTTTCCTGAATGCAGGCGTCAAGAATATGGCAATATTCAATGTTTTCAGCGTATTATTCTATGCGTTGACTATCATACTGGTCAAAAAAGTAAAAAACAAGCTTCTCCTCGCATATGCAGCTCTTGCGGAAATAATAATCCACGCATCCCTTGCAACGATATGCGTTGGCTGGGTGCCTGATTTCGGTATGTTTCTGCTTATGATAATACCCATAGCCTTTCTTATGCCGAATAAGAACAAAAAGGCTCCCTTTGTGGTAATGTTCACCTCGATACTGCTGTATGGAGTACTGAAATACATCTACCGTGACAATAATTATACAGTTTACAACATCGATGATACTGCATTTGCTTCTGTTTTTTACTTTATAAATATATTTATAGGCTCATTTGTACTGGTATACTCTACGACTATATATACCTTCATGAACCGATATACCGAATGCAAACTGAGAGTACAGAACGAACAGCTTCGCATTATGGCTTCTGTCGATCCCCTGACAAAGCTCAGCAACCGCCGCGCAATGCACAGGAGTCTCACGGAAATATGCGAAAAAAGCAGGGAAACAGGCAGAAACTACGTGCTCGGTATCGGAGATATCGACAATTTCAAGCAAGTCAATGATACCTACGGTCATGATTTCGGAGACTGCGTGCTCTCCACCGTAGCCGAGGTCATATCGGATAATCTCCCTGACAGCGGCTGTGCCGCAAGGTGGGGCGGAGAGGAATTCCTCTTTGTTATCCCCGATGAGGAGCTTGAAAAGGGACGCCTTTTCTCCGATAAGATAGTGACCTTGATAAGTCAGCAGCAGTTTGTCAAGGACGATACTACGTTTTCCGTAACAATGACGATAGGTATCTGCGAGGGTGCTCCCGACGATATCATCGACAAGGTCATAAGCCAAGCCGATAAACGCCTTTATAAAGGCAAGCGCAACGGCAAGAACCACACTGAATATACAGATTGAAAAAGCTCCCGTTTCGGGAGCTTTTCTGCTGCTCATATCACGAACGGACGTATTCCTCAAAAGGCATTGCTTCACCTGTTGTCGTCGAAGTATACGCATAATATGACAATATAATAGAAGCGTCAACTGCGTTGATAAGTCCGTTTCCGTCGGCATCTGCTGCTTTTAGCTGCTGAGCAGTAAATCCGCCCTCCTGCTTTGTTGAGACCTTAGCATAATAGGACAGCACCTCGGAAGCGTCAACTGCATTGATATAGCCGTCGCTGTTCACATCTCCAAGCTTGTATGTAACAGGCTCAGGAGCCTTTCCCAGTGATTCAAAGGTGTAGCCGTACTTCTTTGCATACTCCTCAGCCGTCGAGCCGTCATAGCCCTTGATGACTCCGCTGTAGTCCTTGTAATTATTGCCGAATGTAGTGGCTCTGTCGAATATCACAGCATTGGGATTCAGGATAACGACTTCCTCAAGAGCGGCGCAGTTGGTAAATGCCTGCATACCTATATCCCCGACCGACGCAGGGATAGTAACAGCGGCAAGTGAGGAACAGCCCGAAAAGGCATTATATCCTATCTGAGTAACTGTTTCGGGGATAGTCAGCTTTTTCAGCGCGGTATGTCCCCAGAAGGAATTGCTGACTATATTCGTGACAGTATCGGGAATATCTGCTTCTTCAATATCTGCCGTAAAAATAAGCATATCGTTGACTATTACGTAATCGTTCTTTTTTACCTCGTTATTAAGCCATGCCGTGCCTCCAAAAGCAAGGGCGCCGATATTGTTTACCGACGAGGGTATCTTTACATCGGCAAGCGTCCTGCACATGGCAAATGCCGAAGAACCGATATTTGTCACAGAATCGGGGATATCAATCGCTTTCAGCGCTATACAGCTGTTGAAAGAATAGGTCTCGATATTTGTGACCGTGTCTGACAAGGTAACAGATACAAGATTTTTACATTCGCTGAAGCACTGAGCTCCCACATTGGTTATGCCCTTGCCGATGACTACCTTTTTTATGCTGTCCTTTTGCTCTGCCCATGGCAGGGTATAATTTGAATTGAGCCCGTACATAGCTCCCGTACCGCTTATAGTCATTGTACCGGCATTGTCAAGAGCCCATGTCGCGCTCTTTCCGCAGGTTCCGCTTGAAGCAGGCTCCGCCGCTGAAACTTCGATAGCTGAAATGCCGCCGGATACAGACAATGCACCGCTCATACCCAAAAGCAATGAAGCTCCGACAGCAAATGATAAAGCTCTGTTTATTCTCATGCTAACGCCCCCTAAAATCAGTATTTTCATTATAATACCATACATTTCAAGAAATAGCAATATCCGCAGTAAAAAACTGCATAAACAAACTATACTATTAATGCGTAGATTTAAAACATTACACAAAAATCCAAAAATAATATTTCTTTTTTCAGATAAATATTATATAATATATATCGGTATCAAAACCATAAATAATATAGGACGGTGGAAAAAACGATGAAGAAAAAAGCTAAAAGATTTCTGGCTTCACTGACAGCCGCAGCAGCTATCAGCTCTGTATGCTGTACTCCACTTGCAGATATGGGAATAAAGCTCCCCATAAGTGCGATCGAGACAAGTGCTGCCGAAACTCTCGTAAGCGGTGATTACCAGTACTACACTGACGATAACGGCGCAGTAATCAGAAAGTATACAGGTACTGCCGCTGAACTGACAATACCCGAAGAGCTGGACGGAAGCAAGGTCTATGCTATCGAAAGCTACGCTTTTCAGAGAAATGCAAACATAGCCTCTGTTACTATGCCGACAGGTCTGAAAAAAATAAGCAACAATGCTTTTTACGGCTGCAGCGCTCTCAAAAGCGTTAAATTCAACGAAGGTCTGACATTTTTAGGCAGCTATTCCTTCTCCGGAACAGATCTTACTGAGGTATCTCTCCCATCAACACTTACGGACGCTACATATCCTTTCAATAAATGCCAGATAACAAAGGCGACCTTTGCAGACGGCACAAAAAAAATACCGAGCTTTATATTTGACAACTGCACCAAGCTTTCCGAGGTGGTTATCCCTAAGTCTGTTGAAAGGATAGGCAGCTATGCATTCCAGAACTGCTCATCTATCACTGAGTTCAATTTCCATGAGGGACTCACATTCTTAGGAAACTACGCTTTCTCGGGCACCTCTCTCACAGAGGTATCTCTCCCCGCAACACTGGAGGACGCTGAATACCCATTCAGCAACTGCAAGATAACCAAGGCAACCTTTGCTGAGGGAACTGTAAAAGTACCAAGCTTTATATTTGACAACTGCCCCAAGCTGACAGAGGTAAACCTCCCGAAAACTGTTGAGAAGATAGGCAGCTATGCATTCAAAAACTGCTCATCTCTTACTGAGTTCAATTTCCATGAGGGACTCACATTCTTGGGAAGCTTTGCTTTTACAGGCTCAGGTCTTACCGAGGTATCTCTCCCATCAACACTTACAGACGCTACATATCCTTTCGCTAACAGCAAGATAACCAAAGCAACATTCGCTGAGGGATCCGTAAAAGTACCTAACTATATATTTAACAACTGCACCAAGCTCACAGATGTAAATCTTCCGAAAACTGTAGAAAAGATAGGCAGCTCCGCATTCCAGAACTGCTCATCTCTTACTGAGTTCACTTTCCATGAGGGTATCACATTCTTAGGCAGCTCCGCTTTCTCAGGCACAGCCATTACAGAGGTAACTCTGCCTTCGACGCTTACTGACGCTACATATCCGTTCAACAGAAACAGCAATATCCAGAAAGCTACCTTTGCAGAGGGCACAACAACTATACCGAGCTGGATATTCGATAACTGTTCAAAGCTCACTGAGGTAAACCTGCCTAAGACAGTTACCAAGATAAACGGCTCTGCTTTCCAGAACTGTTCATCACTGGAGAATATAACTCTCCATGAGGGTATCACTACTATAAACAACAATGCATTTACAGGTACAAGCATCAAGGAGCTGACTCTCCCAACTACATTAAAGAGCAGCGGCTATGCTTTCACAAAAAGCAAGCTGGAAAAGGTCAGCTTCGCAGAGGGCTCAACTGCTGTTCCTACTCAGTGCTTCAGCGGCTGCCGTATGCTCAGGGAAGTCGTTCTTCCGAAAACTATCAAGACTATAAACAGCTATGCATTTGAAAGCTGCTCAGGACTAAAGTCTATTGAGCTTCCTGCATCTCTTGAAAGAATAGACGGCTCTGCATTCAGAAGGTCAGGTCTTACAAGCATAGATATCCCTGACAGCGTAAAGAATCTTTCAAGCTATGTATTCAACGACTGTCAGAGCCTTAAGACAGCTGCTATCGGCTCAGGTATTACTACTATCAGCTCAAGCGCATTCTCAAACTGCAAGGCTCTCGAAAAGGTTACTCTCAGAGCCGCAAAGCTCAAGGCATCTTCAAACTCGTTCTACAACTGCCGCAAGCTCTCAGAGATAGACTATTCAAATACTGCATTTACATTTGACAGAACTGCATTTACAAAGTGCTATTCTCTTAAGGATATGAACCTTGTATACCTTGAACGTCCTGTTTCGACAATGACTATAACTACAGAAAACGCTGCTGTAGACGGCATTGTAGATTTCACAGTCGATTTCTCAGCTCTTGAAGGCCGCTTCAACGAGGACAGCACCTTTACCATTTCGCTTACTGTCCCTGACGGAGTAACAGTTCTGCCCGATACATTCAAAACAAACGAAGGAACGGTCAAAGGAGAAGATGTTTCAGCACTTAAGATACCATTCAGCTCCTCATCGGGCAAGCTCACATTCTCTGCAAAAGCCATAAAGGAAGGCACGTTCGATATCGACGCAGACCTTGTCTTTAAAGAGGGCAAATACGACAGAGCCGAGCCTATCCACTCAGTAAGATTCACAGCCGACGTTCTCAGCCTTTCAGCTCCGAGCACCACAAACAGCTTAAAGATAAATGTAAACGGTACAGGTCCCAAGAGCAAGGAAATAGGCATATATCTCGGCGACAAGCTTATCGGCAGCCCTGTTGCTGACGCAAAGACAGGCAAATACTCATTGGCTGTTGAGCTCCCCGAGGGCGAAAGCGGAACAAAGTACGTGCTCAAGGCTAAATACGGCGATACAGTAACATCTGACTTTGAGGTAGTATACGACAAGGAAGTACCTGCTGTCGGCAGCATAAAGCTTGGCGTAAACGGAAATGCGGCAGAAACCGATATTACCGACGTATTCACAAAATGCACATCGCCTGTAATGTATCTTATCCCCAACAAGGCTCTCAACCTGACAGCCGAGATAAGCAACAGCACTCTTGTTCAAAAAGTTTACTTCACAAGCACAAAGCTTGACAAGGTAGCTAAGCTTGAAGCTACATACGACGAAAAGACAGGCTTATGGACAGCAAAGGGCTATTTCGACGGCAACAAGAACTATGTTCCCGGTACTCTCAACGTTGTTGTAGTGACAAAGTCCGAATACAGCGCATTACAGGCTGAAAAGCTTGATATCGACTATACCAGGGGCTATTTCTCACGCCCGGGCAATATAAGATTCCTCGTTGAGCCTTCAGGTATCGTATATGAGGGAGCTCCTTCAAACACTGTAAAGGGCGCTGAGATGACTGTATACTACATGGACGAAAACGGTAAGGCAGTTGCATGGGACGGCAAGGACTACGATCAGCAGAATCCGCTCCTTACAGATGAATTCGGCGCCTACACATGGGACGTTCCCGAAGGCGAATGGAAGATAGTATGCAAGGCAGAGGGCTTCGAGCCAATGGAGAGCGAATGGACAAACGTTCCGCCTGTTCAGAAGGGTATAGACTTCGCACTTGTAAGCAGTGAAGCACCAAAGGTAACAGACCTTTCATATGACGGTACAAATATCTGCCTTAAGTTCAGCAAGTATATGCTCCCCGAATCTGTAAACACCAGCACAGTACTGCTTGATTCAGGCAACGATATCGAGATATCCCCTGCATTCCATGCGTCAACAGAACAGCTTACCGATACATTCAATATCAAAGGCGACTTTACCGATACTATCGACGTAAACGTTGTAGTAAGCAGCGGCTGCTCAAGCTATGCAAATGTTTCTGCTGAAGAATTCAAGAAGACACTTCGCATACATGAGCCTGTGACAACAACTACTACACAGACCACCACAACAACGACTACTACAACCACTACAAAACCAGTTTCGACTACTACAACTACAAAACCAGTTTCTACCACTACAACAACAAAACCAGTTTCTACCACTACAACAACAAAACCTGTTTCTACCACTACAACAACAAAACCAGTTTCTACCACTACAACCACAAAACCAGTTTCTACTACTACAACTACAAAACCAGTTTCTACCACTACAACAACAAAACCTGTTTCTACAACAACAACTACAAAACCTGTTTCTACAACAACAACTACAAAACCAGTTTCTACCACTACAACAACAAAACCTGTTTCTACCACAACAGCTACAAAACCTGCTACTACTACAACCACAAAGCCTGTTTCTACAACAACAGCTACAAAACCAGCTACCACCACAACCACTAAGCCGGTAACAACTACAACATCTACAGCTCCTGTTTCTACTACAACATCTACCGTAACATCTACCACAGTTACAACAACTGCTCCTGTAACTACCACAACACAGCCTGTTAAGCCAAAGTCTTCGCTGGGCGATTACAACGGCGACGGCAAGGTAGACGCAGTAGACGCTTCTTACATACTTACCGTTTACGCTCAGAACTCCACAAACCACACAACTGCAACCGATGAGCAGAAGGCTGTGGGAGACGTAAACAAAGACGGCAAGGTAGACGCAGTAGACGCTTCATATGTACTTTCATACTACGCATACTGGTCAACCAAGGAAAAAATAAGCTTAGAGGAATACCTCGCAAAGGGGCTTTAATTGATCTAACACATTCAGACCACCTTCGGGCGGTCTGTTTGTTAGTCATTGACTTTATTCACGGAATATGGTACAATATATGTGATTTATTTTGCTTTTTTTAAAGCTCATGACAGTTTATCTCGTCAAATTCTCCATTTAAACAAGAAAGATACGATAAGGAGAAGATATTATGGGAATGATGGATTTTCTAAAAGTCAGCAACGGAATCGCAAACAATATCCACTTCGTCAGCAAAACTCTCGGAGAAGGTACTTATTCAGGCCATGTTGATTCTTCGAGGAAGCCCAACGGTCACGGAGTTTTCATCAACAGCCTTGACATAGAATATGAGGGCGAATGGGCAAAGGGCAGACTATGCGGCTTCGGCAAGAAATACGCCAAGGGCTACTATGACCTTGTGCAGGGCGGTGACGATGACGACGCAAGCAAATCCCTTGTTTACGCAGGCAGCTTCTGGAACGACAGATTTCACGGCAAGGGCAAGGAATACAGCCAGACAGGCAAGATAATCTACGACGGCGACTGGCTCGAGGGCTGGAAGTGCGGCGAGGGTATCGAGTACTACGAAAACGGAAGAGAAAAGTTCAGAGGCACATGGAACAGAAGCCGATATCACGGAAAAGGCGTGTTCACCTGCAAAAACGGCAGTATAATAGAGGGCGAGTGGATAGACGGCAGGCTCGAGGGCGAAGCTACCCTCACCGACCGCGACAACTGCGTATACAAGCGGACTTACAAGGAGGGCGACATGATAAGCGAAAAGCTTGTCAGCGGTACTCCGAAACCATCTCCCGACGCATCAAGAACCATTAAATTTGATACGGGCATATATAAAGGCGAGGTCGGCTTTACGGGCAAAATGCACGGCAAGGGCGTGTTCACCTATACAAACGGCAATAAATACGAGGGGCACTTCAAGGACGGCGTCAAGCACGGCAGCGGTGTTTTCACATGGGCTAACGGCGATATCTACGAGGGCGAGTTTGAAAACGACCTGCGCAACGGCTACGGAGTATACACCAGTCAGAACGGCAACAAGTACGACGGCGAGTGGAAGGACAACCTTAAAAACGGTCACGGCATATTCTATTACAGCAGCGGAGATCGCTTCGAGGGAGAATTCTCCAACAGCCTTAAGCACGGTCACGGCGTGTTCTACTCAAAAAGCGGCGATGTTTTCGAGGGCGAATGGCTCAATGATATGCGCTGCGGTATCGGTATCGTAACTCTTGCCGACGGCAGGAAAATGCGCCAGAAATGGAACAACGAAAAGCTCATAAACGAAGAATTACTTTAAATCATATAATGATAAAGACCGTCCTAACCGTGGCACTTATATAGAAACTTATAGTTAATTATGGGGGAAACCTTTCTGAGGAAAGGTTCCTCTGACGGAGGCGCGCCCCTCTGTCACTGCGTGACATCTCCCCGCACTGCGGGGAGTCATCCCCATACCCCTTTCCAAAGACTTTTATCTGTTTTTTTCGCAGATAGGGCGCTCCATAAATAAAAAAACCTGCAAAATGCAGGTGCGCCCTATCTGCGAAAAAACAAAACGAAAGTTTTAGGGAGAGAGTTTGAGAGAAGCCCCTTTTTCAAAAGGGGTTCTCTCAATAATCAATTATAAAACTTCTATATGAGTATCGCGGATATGCGGCGGTCTTTATTGTTGGGAACGAGGTAGGATATGAATTTTTATATGCCGACAAGAATATTCAGCGAAAGCTGCTGCATATCTAATCACGGTTGCGAGCTTGCAGCTCTTGGCTCTCACGCGCTCATCGTCACGGGAAAGAACTCCTCAAAGGTCAACGGCGCTCTCGATGACGTCATTGCTGCGCTGAAACAGCAACTTACCGCATATACGGTTTTTGACGAGGTGGAGGAAAATCCCTCCGTGGAAACAGTAATGGCTGCAAGAGAGCTTGGCGTGAGCTGCAATGCAGACTTCGTTATCGGTATCGGCGGCGGTTCTGCACTGGACGCTGCAAAGGCGGCTGCACTGATGATAAAAAACTGCGATAGCTCATGGGAGCTGATGTATATGCTGTCACCTGGATCAGCACTTCCTGTTGCAGCCGTCCCCACTACCTGCGGCACAGGCTCGGAGGCAACGGGCGTCGCTGTACTCACCCGACATGACCTAAAGACCAAAGTCTCCATAAAGCACAAGATATTCCCGCAAATCGCACTCATAGACGGAAAATACCTGATGACAGCTCCGCGAAAGATAATCGTCAATACCGCCGTGGACGCACTCGCGCATCTTATTGAGAGCGGCGTCATTAGCCGCGATGATACCTACTGCAACATGAGCGTTTTTTCAGGTATGAAGGAATGGGCAGAATGCCGCCCTTATATCGAAGGCAGTGAAGCTCTTGACCTCAATGCTGCTCAAAAGCTTATGAACGCCTCAACCCTTGCAGGCATTTCCATTGCTCAGACAGGAACTACTATCCCCCACGCTCTCAGCTATATGCTCACTTATGAATCAGGTATCCCTCACGGTGCTGCTGTTGGAGCTTTCCAGAGCAGATTCCTGAAACACGCACCCCCAAAAAGACAAACCGCCATACTCGGCGCTCTTGGCTTCAAAGATACAGATGAGCTTGGCGAATACATAGCAAAGCTTGCTCCTGTATACGTGCCGCGTGAGCTTCTTGAAAGGTCGGCCAAGGCTGTCATGAGCAATAAGGCAAAGATCGTACAGTGTCCGTATCCGATCACTGAAAGCGTTATGGAAGACATCATCAATATATAAAAAAACGAAAGCGCTGTCATCTGGCAGTGCTTTTTCAGCATAATTTCAAATAATTTGCAGATACTATCCATGCAGCCCACAACTGCCAAATTTTGCAGAATCAAGGAGAATTGACCTATGAAAGCAACAGGTATTGTCAGACGGATAGACGACCTCGGACGTGTCGTTATCCCTAAGGAAATACGCAGAACTATGCGGATACGTGAAGGAGATCCACTCGAGATATACACAAACAGCGAGGGCGAAGTCATCTTCAAGAAGTACTCCGCCGTCAGCGAAATGAGCGAGAATGCAGGCTATGTAGCTGATATCATGCATAAGATAGCAGGCTGTCCTGTTATCATCTTCGATAAAGACCATGTAGTAGCCTCGGCAGGCGTTCCGCGGAAGGAGTTTTCCGAGCGCCGCGTCACGGGACAGCTTGAGGAGCTCATGGAAAGCCGCGGACAGTTTTTCTGTCCCGACGGCAGCACAAACAGCTTTTTCCCTGCCGAGGGCGTGGACAGGACTGCCATAGCCGCTCTGCCTATCATCACGGCAGGCGATGTTTCGGGAGCTGTCGCCTTTCTCACCAGTGAGAAGTGCACCGAGGTAACAGACCTGCAAAAGAGCCTGATAAACGCCGCCGCACAGTTCCTTGCGCGGCAGATAGAGGGTTAAATCAGCCGTTAGCTATTGGCTTTAGAGCTAATAATTATGTAGGGGCGCACAGTGTGCGCCCGTCTTATCTCCCAATATACAGCCAAAAAAGGCACTCAAATGAGTGCCTTTTAAACTATCAATTATGCCTCGTACTTCGGCTCGCAGGTGAGATTTATACCGAGTCTCTTTGCGATACGCTCATCAACTGCCGAAAGGATAACTGTAGAATGAACTTCACAGCCGCGGAGCTTTGATATCTGCTCCATAGCCTTTTTTGCGTTATCATCGTTGTTTGCGCAGATAGACAGCGCAATGAGAGTCTCATCGGTGTGCATTCTCGGGTTGTTATTGCCGAGGTGGTTTACCTTGAGTGCCATAATAGGCTCGATAACGTGTGGCGACATGAGCAGTATCTCGTCGTCGATATCAGCGAAGTGCTTCAGCGCATTAAGGAGAAGTGCCGATATTGCGCCGAGAAGATTCGATGTGCGTCCTGTAATGATAGTTCCGTCGGGGAGCTCCATAGCAGCGGCAGGTCCGTCTGTAGCCTTTTCCTTTTCAAGAGCCGCAGATACTACCTTTCTGTCCTCAACGGTAACGCTTGCCTGCTTCATGAGGAGCTCCAGCTTCATTAGCTCGTCCTCGGAGATAAGACCTTTACGGAACTCGCACATTCCTGTATAGTAGCGGCGGATTATCTCCTGCTTTGCAGCCTCACAGACAGCCTCGTCGTCGATAATGCAGTTGCCTGCCATATTAACGCCCATATCCGTAGGCGACTTATATGGAGACTCGCCGAGGATAGTCTCGAACATAGCATTGAGAACGGGGAATATCTCAACATCACGGTTGTAGTTTACGGTAGTCTTTCCGTAGGCTTCAAGGTGGAAAGGATCTATCATGTTCACGTCATTGAGGTCTGAGGTAGCAGCCTCATAGGCGATATTAACGGGATGGCGGAGAGGAAGGTTCCATATTGGGAAGGTCTCGAACTTGGCATAGCCTGCATTGAGTCCTCTCTTGTGCTCATGGTAGAGCTGAGAGAGACAGGTAGCCATTTTACCGCTTCCGGGACCGGGAGCTGTAATGACAACGAGCTTGCGTGAGGTCTCGATATAGTCGTTCTTGCCGTAGCCCTCATCGCTGATGATGTATTTAAGGTTGGAAGGATAGCCCTTAATGCTGTAATGGTGGTAAACCTTTACGCCGAGAGCTTCAAGGCGCTTCTGGAAAGCGTCGGCAGTTGGCTGATTGTCGTATCTTGTAAGGACAACGCTGCTGACATAGAGTCCTATCTTGGTGAAAACGTTGAAAAGACGGATAACGTCAACGTCGTATGTAATGCCAAGGTCGCCTCTTACCTTGTTCTTCTCGATGTCGTCGGAGTTGATGACAATTACTATCTCAGCCTCGTCCTTGAGCTGTAATAACATCTGGAGCTTACTGTCAGGCTTGAAGCCGGGAAGCACTCTCGAAGCGTGAAAGTCGTCAAAGAGCTTACCGCCGAACTCCAGATAAAGCTTATCGCCGAACTCTGCGATACGCTGTCGGATATGCTCAGACTGCATTTTAAGGTATTTTTCGTTGTCAAAACCGATTTTGAAACTCATTTTTCTCTTCCTCCCGCAAACATTATAATAATTTATTATATACCAAAGCCCGACAAATTTCAAGTACTGCGCCGAAAAAAATTCTGTTGTTCATTTCCGCAAGTATTGTGCAAATTAATGCGTAAAAAACTGAGAATGTATCATTGTAGGGGGCGATGCCTACATCAGCCCGTCAAAATAAAACAAAGGCAACGGGGCGATGTAGGCATCGCCCCCTACAAATAGTAATTCAGAGTTATTTCGTTAGGCGCAGACTGCCCAAGGCAGCCCCTACAAAGCTAACGGCTAACGGCTAACGGCTCGGGCGGATAATATACGCCCCTACAGGCGTTCTTCCCACTTGACAACAACAAAAATATATGCTATGATGTAAAAGCAAATACTGTGAACGAATAAAACCTGTGCAATGCCCGATACAGAGAGTTTCCGTCTGGTGCGAGGAAACGACGGCGCATAGTGACCTACATTCGGGAGTTGCCGCATTGAACCTGAGTAGGTGCGGTCGGGTATGCCCGTTACAGCTTTTCGAGTTCCGATTATCGGATAAATCAGGGTGGTACCGCGAGTAGCTTCGCCCCTGAGCAGTTTTTCTGCTCGGGGGCTTTTATATTTCCGTATTATAAATAAGTAAGGGGGCAAACTATGAAAAGAGCCATTGCATATCTCAGTATTTCTGCGGCAGTATTCCTTATAGCGCTGTTTTTCATGTATATCGGCTTCATAAGCCCTGCAAAAAACGGTGCGTACTCCCCTTTTATACGCATGACAGTATGCACTCTGCTGTGCATTATAGTCATCGGCTTTTCCACAAGATATATTCATTTGATAACGGGACTTGCAGGACTTGACAGCGCTCATCTGAACTTAGGCTTTACTATCGCTATTCTCCTTGCCATATTCACGGAGTACGTCAGCTTCGGCAATTCCACACTTGAACCCTACTATTCTGCCCTTGCCGACAGATACAAGGACGGCGTGGGAGAATACTTCTATACCTATTGCAAGTACGTTTTCATGGGCGGACAGGCTCTCATAGCAGTCCGTACCTTTATACACTCGGCTTTGCTTGGTCTAATCAAGACCATAATCAAGCACTGTGACTGATTTCAAAAGGAGTTTTTATGACCGATAAGATTATCATCAAAGGCGCAAGAGCCAATAACCTTAAAAATATAGACTTGGAACTCCCCCGTGACCGACTTATCGTCATGACGGGACTTTCGGGCTCGGGCAAGTCCTCCCTTGCCTTTGATACCATTTACGCCGACGGTCAGCGCCGCTACGTGGAAAGCCTTTCCTCATATGCGAGAATGTTCCTCGGACAAATGGAAAAGCCCGATGTGGACAGCATTGAGGGACTTTCCCCTGCTATCTCCATTGACCAGAAGACTACCTCCAAAAACCCGCGTTCAACTGTGGGTACCGTTACCGAGATATACGACTATCTCCGTCTGCTTTACGCAAGGATAGGCGTTCCCCACTGTCCTGTCTGCGGCAGGGAGATCTCCCAGCAGACCATTGACCAGATGGTGGATACCCTTATGGAACTCCCCGTTGGTACGAAGCTCCAGCTCCTCGCTCCTATTGTCCGCAACCGCAAGGGACAATATTCAAAGGAGCTTGAAAGCGCCAGAAAATCTGGTTTTGTCCGTGCAAGAGTTGACGGTATCATGTACGAGCTCAGCGAGGATATCAAGCTTGACAAGAACAAGAAGCATAACATTGATATAATCGTTGACCGTATCGTTATAAAAGAGGGCATCGAGTCCCGAATCACCGACAGCCTTGAAACTGTGTTCAATCTTACAGGCGGTCTTGCCATTGCGGACGTCATCGACGGCGAGGAGATTCTTTTCTCCCAGAATTACGCCTGTCCCGAGCATAATATCAGTATAGGCGAGCTTGAACCCGTCATGTTCTCATTCAACAATCCTGTGGGAGCTTGTCCCAAGTGTACAGGTCTGGGCGTGTTCAGACACATCGATCCCGACCTCATTATACCCAACAAAGACCTGTCTATCGAGGAGGGCGCTATAAACGCCTCGGGCTGGAACAGTCTTGACGAGACATCTATCGCTACCATGTACTACCGTGCTATCTCAAAGAAGTACGGCGTACCTATAGACGTTCCCGTCAAGAAGCTGAAAAAGGAACAGCTTGACCTCTTCCTCTACGGCACAGGCGACGAGACACTGGAGCTGAAACGTCCTGCTTCTCTCGGCGGCGGAACCTACAACTCACCATTTGAAGGCGTTGTCAACAACCTCGAGCGCCGCTATAAGGAGACCTCAAGCGAATGGTCAAAAAATGAGATAGAGGAGTATATGAGCGAGGTGGAGTGCCCCGTCTGCAAGGGCAAAAGGCTCCGCGACGAGTACCTTGCGGTCACTGTGGGCGACAAGAACATCAGCGAGCTCACCGATTTTTCCGTCAAGGACGGTCTCGGCTTCTTCAACGGTCTGAAGCTCTCGGAGCACGACAGCTACGTTGGCGAGCGCATAATCAAGGAGATTAAGGAGCGTCTGGGCTTCCTCAAAAGCGTGGGACTTGAATATCTTACCCTTTCACGTTCATCGGGAACTCTCTCGGGAGGTGAAAGCCAGCGTATCCGCCTTGCTACACAGATAGGCTCATCACTGGTGGGTGTGCTCTATATCCTTGACGAGCCAAGTATCGGACTTCATCAGCGCGACAATGACAAGCTCATAGCTACGCTGAAACGTCTACGCGACCTTGGAAATACCCTCATAGTCGTTGAACACGACGACGATACAATGCTTGCCGCTGATTACATCGTGGACATTGGTCCCGGGGCAGGCATACACGGCGGCGAGGTTGTCTTTGCAGGAACTGTGGATAAGCTCCTCAAATGCAAGACCTCAATAACAGGTCAGTATCTCAGCGGCAGAAAGAAAATAGATATCCCGAAAAAGCGCAGGAGCGGCAACGGAAAGTTCCTTACCGTCCGCGGAGCTGCCGAGCATAATCTGCAAAATATCGACGTTTCAATACCTCTCGGCGAGCTCGTATGCGTTACGGGCGTGTCGGGCTCGGGCAAGTCCTCACTTGTGAACGAGATAATCTACAAGTATCTTGCCGCAAAGCTGAACCGCGCCAAGACAAGATGCGGTCAGTTCCGCGAAATGGAGGGACTTGAACATCTGGACAAGGTCATCTGCATAGACCAGTCCCCTATCGGACGCACTCCCCGCTCTAATCCTGCCACATATACAGGCGTTTTCAGCGATATACGCGACCTTTTCTCAAAAACTCCCGACGCCAAGGCTCACGGCTATACAAGCGGACGATTCTCCTTCAATGTTAAGGGCGGACGCTGTGAAGCCTGCGAGGGCGACGGCATAATCAAGATAGAAATGCACTTCCTGCCCGATATCTACGTGCCCTGCGAGGTCTGCAAGGGCAAACGCTACAACCGCGAGACTCTCGATATCCACTACAAGGGCAAGTCCATTTACGACGTACTGGAAATGACCGTGGACGAGGGCGTGGAATTCTTCGAGCATATCCCGAAAATAGCCAAAAAGCTGAAAACCTTGCAGGAGGTAGGTCTTGGCTACATCAAGATAGGTCAGCCTGCTACAACGCTGTCAGGCGGCGAGGCTCAGCGAGTCAAGCTGTCAACGGAGCTTTCAAAGCGCTCCACAGGCAATACCATTTATATACTGGACGAGCCCACAACAGGTCTCCACACAGCCGACGTCCATAAGCTCATAGACGTTCTGCAAAGGCTGACTGACCAGGGAAATACGGTCCTCGTCATCGAGCACAACCTCAACGTCATCAAAGTCGCAGACCACATCATCGACCTCGGTCCCGAGGGCGGCGACGGCGGCGGTACTATCGTGGCGCAGGGTACTCCCGAGGAGGTCGCTCAGTGTGAAAAGTCCTATACGGGACAGTATCTCAAGGGATACCTCAAATAAACGATTTACACCGAAAGGTCGTGATATACATGAAAACGCCCGACGTTTTCATTGCTTATCCGTTTAACGTTCGCTGAACGTCATATCCAAGTTAAATAATGATAATATATAAAGGAGAAATAAATAATGACTACTTTTGAAGAACTCAAGCGCAGAGGTCTCCTCGCGCAGCTCACAGACGAAAAGGAAATAGAGGAGCTTGTCAATGCAGGCAAGGCTACCTTCTACATCGGCTTTGATCCTACAGCCGATTCTCTCCACGTTGGTCACTTCATGGCGCTCTGCCTTATGAAGAGACTCCAGATGGCAGGCAACAAGCCTATCGTCCTCATCGGCGGCGGTACTGCCATGATAGGCGATCCTTCTGGAAAAACCGATATGAGAAAAATGATGACTCCCGAGACTATCCAGCACAACGTTGACTGCTTCAAGAAGCAGATGAGCCGCTTCATCGACTTCTCTGAGGACAAGGCTATCATCGTAAACAACGCTGACTGGCTCATGAAGCTGAACTACATAGAGCTTCTCCGCGACGTGGGAGCTCATTTCAGCGTAAACCGTATGCTCTCACATGAGTGCTATAAGCAGCGTATGGAGCGCGGTCTTACATTCCTCGAATTCAACTACATGATAATGCAGAGCTACGACTTCCTTGAGCTCTTCCAGAAATACGGCTGTAATATGCAGTTCGGCGGCGACGACCAGTGGGCAAATATGCTTGGCGGTACAGAGCTTATCAGAAGAAAGCTTGGCAAGGACGCTTATGCTATGACTATCACTCTCCTCCTCAACTCTGAGGGCAAGAAAATGGGCAAGACCGAAAAGGGCGCAGTATGGCTCGATCCTGCGAAGACAACTCCATACGAGTTCTTCCAGTACTGGAGAAACGTTGACGACGCCGACGTTATCAAGTGCCTGAAGATGCTCACTTTCGTTCCTGTTGAGCAGATAGAGGAAATGGAAAAGACTATGGAGGGCGCTCAGTTCAACGCAGCTAAGGAGCTTCTCGCATACGAACTCACAAAGCTTGTACACGGCGAGGAAGAGGCTGAAAAGGCTAAGGCAGCTGCAAAGGCTCTCTTCGGCGGCAGCGGAAACAACGAGAATATGCCTGTAGCTGAGATAGACTCCGCTGACCTTACAGACGGCGCTATCGGACTCCTCACACTTCTCGTAAAGGCTGAGCTTGCTCCTTCAGTATCAGAAGCAAGACGTCTTGTACAGCAGGGCGGCATCACAGTCAACGACGAAAAGAAGTCTGATCCCAAGGAAATGATAGTCCTCGACGGGGAGACAATCGTCCGCAAGGGCAAGAAAGCTTTCAAAAAAATTGTTATAAAATAAGTGCTTTTTACGACAAGTATAAATTAATCAAAAAAAATAATTATTTATATGATTTTCTTTGAATAAGCTATTGACAAATCAAAAAAAACAACGTATAATATAGGAAAATCTTAGTTTTCTTCATCATGATAAAGGGGGGCTTTTTTATGACAGGAAACAGAAAACGGGGTTTTACCTTGATCGAGCTTATAGTTGTTATCGCTATCATCGGCGTGCTTGCAGCTATACTCGTTCCGTCTCTCATCGGATACGTTAAAAAGTCAAAGCGCAGATCCGACATCTCAGCAGCACATACTATCTACACCGGTGTAATGGCTGTTCTTGCCGACAATGAGGATGCTCAGGAATCCTTTGTCAAAAACAACGACAACAAAGGACAGGTCACTATCCCAAACGGCGGCACAGGCGAGGTCTATGACCTTTATGTGGTCTGCTCAAAGGACGGTGCTAAGAACACAGGCAGCCATCAGCCGTTATGGTCAAACGGAAGTGCTGATTCTCAGCTGTTTGAGGACGCTATCAATAACTTCCTCGGAACTGAGAGAACTCCTGTAAAGTACACCCAATCCGATAAGGGCAAGGAACTCAACCGCTGGTTCATCTGTGCTAAGAACAACAGCTACGAATCAGTTGAGATCTGGGTAGGCGACGGCAGCAATGATACTCCTATGTTCAGATTGTGGCCCGATACTCAGCCCGACTACAATTAAAACAGCGAGCCCTGCTTTTGCAGGGCTCAGTTTTTTGCGTACTGACAGTAAAAAAACTCCTCAGATGAGGAGCTTTTTCATTCATAATTGTAAAATGCCATAAAGCTGTCGGAGCTGTAGCCGCAGTCCGAAAAGCGCTTTTTTGCCGCATCAGCCGATACTGCGCCGCGGATAAGTCCTGCAAGCTTTGAATATGTATGCTTCTCGGTATCCTTGAGCTCCGAAACATCGCGGCTTATGGACATCATGTTGAAGTTCATCTTCAGGTCCGCAAGACCGTCAGCTGCAATATATTCTCCGAACTGAGAGCGGATATAGTAATAATCCACGCCGTCACTGCTGCATATCAGCATTACCTGCGACGGTATATATGAATCGCAGCCCGAATAGGCTCCGCCCTCAAAATCGCTTACCTTGTGTTTTTCCTTGAAAACCTTTATTCTGGTGATATTATCGGGATAATTGGTCTGTTCGCAGTAATTCACCAGATATTTTTCACCGAGCCCGTTGCTGAGCTCATAGGTATACGTAGGATAGTCCTGTAAACCGCAGCTGTACAGCAACAGCAGCATAAACGGCATTATCAGAAGCAATGCCTTTCTGAGCTTCAATCGTGATCCCCCCTGTTACACAGTAAAAGCAGACTTTTCCGCAGCAATGCCCGACATTCCCCTTATTTTGTTATACTCAGGCTTTACCACAGACAAAGAGTGCTGAAATCGTTTATCGTAGTAACCATTGTAAACAAAACATACAGCGACATTATCGCAACAAGTCCTATTCCGTACTTTATCAGCAGTATCAGCACCATATTCAAGGGCTTTACGCCGCCTACGGACTTTATTCGGGCGCTTTCGGCACCATTGTGCTTTAGCCTTTTCACCGAACGCATGGCAAACCTGAAATACAGCCAGTTGGCAAATAAACACGACAGAGCCCTTATTCCCATATCTGCTATCATAAAGACCTCGTTCATGGTCTTTAACAGATCCTGCTTATCGGCAATAAAGCCTGCGATATCCTTTGGGTACTCCTCGATATACATAAGGAGATTTGCAGGAAGATTGAAAATTATGCCCAGTATTGCAGCAAGTATAGCCCAGCCCCACATCTTTCTGTTTGCGAAGAACAGTGACGGGAATACCAGACTGAACAGATTGAAGGACGGTCTTGCGCCGCTCTCCTGCATCTGCTTGAACTTCGGCACATAGTATATAGTGCTCGGACCTACGAAGTCCGAAACGTCCTTAATGGTAACTCCGCCCATGTCCTCGTTGGGATCATAGCCGAGATACTTTATAGGATCGAAAAGCTCCTCACGGCTGTATGCAGAAAACGGATCGCGAGGCTGCTCACCGTTCTCCCCTGCTTTCTCAAAGGGATCACTGGTAGCTTCGGCAAGGTCGCTGCCGCAGCGCTGACAGGTCTCGTCCGCAGCCCTGTTGGGGAATCTGCATACCGGACATATCTTGTACAGCTTCTCGTCGTGCTTGCTGCGCTTCCATTTTTCGCCTGTTCCGTGCAAGGCTGCATTGGCGCATTTATTCTCTGTTTTATAGCATTCCCTATGGTGCGGAGTACCGCAGTCGGGACACACAACTATATCATCATCAGCAGTAAAGCTTTTACCGCATACGGGACATATCTCTCCGATATAATCCATTTCTCAGCCCCCTTTTTAAATGATTACAAATCTTAAAGTATATTATACCACTTTTATGCAATAAAAATCAAGTATTTTTATGTTTAATTTTAGAATTGCTCTCTTTATACATATAATGATATTGTATAATGTGTGCCACATATAATCTTAGTTCTTAGCTCTAAAGCTAACTGCTGAGGGCTCGGGCGGATAATATCCGCCCCTACTTAGCTCTACTATCTAAATTATTGAAAAAAATTCAAAAATACTATGGTAATTTATTCTCAACTGTGATATAATAGACTATATATGCAGAACTGTACAAGGTTCATGCACCAGTTTTATGATTGGAGTACAAGCCATATGATATACAAAAGGTCAGAGCTTGGCAAGGGAATAGGCTTCACGTCCATGGTGGACAGCAAATTCAAATCCTGCGTCCTTGCGGTATACTTTCTGACAGAGTCGGACGAAAAGACCGCCGCTCTCAATAATCTCGGCACAGGAGTGCTGGCAGTATCAAACAGCAGATACCCCACCTATGCAGCCATGAGCGAAAAGCTCTCGGAGCTTTACGGCGCTTCTGTAGGCTCTATAGCCAAGAAAAAGGGCGACGCACAGATACTCGGTCTCAGCGCTTCGTGGCTGGACGACAAATACGCTATCGACGGCGAGGATATCAGCGGAGAAATGGTATCTATCGTTCACGACTGCCTTTTCGCTCCCAATGTAAGGGACGGAGCATACGACAGCGAATCCTTTGCAATGGTCAAAAAGGACCTCCTTGACAATATAAACGCGGAATTCAACCAGAAGCGCGGCTACGCCATAACAAGAGCTGTCCAGACAGCCTACCGCGGCGAGCCTGCTGCAATTATGGAATACGGCTCAAAGGAGGCTGTCCTCTCCTCAACAGCCGAGGAAGCCTTCGCAGCATATCAGGAGCTGCTGAAAACCGCTAAAATAGAGATATATCTCGTATCCCCCGACGAGGATAACAAGTTTGCGGATATGTTCCGCGAGAGCTTCGCTGAGATAGAAAGAGCTCCCAAAGATGTCAGCATTCGCAGTCACAGTCCCCTCAAAGCAGAGGTGGAGACTGTTTCAGAGGAATACGACGTCAACCAGTGCAAGGCTGTGCTGAACTTCAAGACCGATTCCGACGACAGATACGCTCTGAAAATGGTCAGCATAATCTTGGGTGAGCTGCCATTCTCCAAGCTTTTCCTAAACGTCCGCGAAAAGCTGAGCCTTTGCTACTACTGTACAAGCCGCTCTATCTCCATAAAGGGAGCGTTCTTCGTTGACTGCGGCGTGGAGAGAAAGAACATCGAAAAGGCCAAGGCTGAGATACTTGCTCAGCTTGAAGAGATAAAGAAGGGCAATATCTCCGATATGGAGATACAGGGCTCTCTTATGGCTCTGGATAACGCAGTTTCGCAGGTGGGCGACACTCCCACATCGTACATCACATGGTATGCGGACTGCTTCTTCGAGAACGACTACTACACCCCCGAGGAGCACTTCAACAGATTCCGCGGCGTGACCAAGGAAAGAATGGTCGAAGCCGCAAAATCGCTGAAGCTTGACAGTATCTACCTCATGCTCAACAAGGAGGTGCAGGAATGATGAAAAAGGAAATTCTCACCAGCGCCCGTACAGGCGACAGCTGTATCCACGTAAAGCACTCCAGCGGACTTGATATCTATATCTGCGAAATGAACGGATTCAGCGGCGTTGAAGCCCTCTTCGGCACAAAATACGGCTCGGTGAACACTATGTTCAAGACTGCCGCTGACAGCGATTATACCGTTGTTCCCGAGGGTATCGCCCATTTTCTGGAGCACAAGCTCTTCGAGAACGAGGACTGCGGAGTTTTTGAGCTCTACGCAAAAACAGGAGCTTCGGGCAACGCCTATACCTCATTCGACAAGACCTGCTATCTTTTCAACTGCTCCCAAAATTATGAGGAGAATCTGAAAATACTGCTGGATTTCGTCCAGAAGCCCTACTTCACCAAGGAAAACGTGGACAAGGAAATGGGTATCATCGGTCAGGAGATAAAAATGACCAACGATAATCCCGAATGGCGCGTGTTCTTCAATATGCTGAGAGCTATGTACCACGCCCACCCCGTTAAAATAGACATCGCAGGCACTGTGGAGAGTATCGCAAAGATAGACGCTGACCTCCTGTACAAGTGCTACGACACATTCTATAACCTCAATAACATGGTGCTTTCCATTGCAGGAAACATCAGTGCGGACAAGGTGCTTGAGATATGCGACGAATATCTGAAGCCCTGCGCGGACAAGGGACTGGAATCAGTATTTCCGCCCGAGCCCGATGAGATAGTCGAAGCTGAAACGCGGGAAAAACAGCCCGTGGGCGCTTCTATCTTCAATCTCGGCTACAAATGCGCTCCGAGAAGCGGTATCGACCGTCTCAAAGCTGTTTCAGCGGCTTCTATAGTATCGTCACTGCTCACCGATCCTGCACTGCCTATGTGCGAGCGGCTCCTCAAGGACGAGGTGATAAACTCCACCTTCAACTGCGAGGTATTCTACGGTGACGGCTACTTCACCCTGATATTCTCGGGCGAAGCCGAAAAGCCCGAGCTTATCCGCGAGGCTGTATTCGCCGAGATAGACCGCCTTATTGCCGAGGGCATAAACGAAAAGGACTTCCAGCGCGTAAAGAAGTCCGCCTACGGCATAATGGTCCGCGAGCTCAACAACGTCGAGGCTGTTGCAAGCCTTATGCTCAACGCCTATATGGAGAACGTCTCACCTTATGACTCTATCAGCATAATGTCGGAGCTCACCTGCGGCGATGTTATTGATTTTATGCGCAGTCAGCTGCGCCGTGACAGATGTGTTCTGTCAGTAATAGAAACGGAGGATTGACCAAATGTCCACAGAAACACTATTAGAACCACACGAAATACAATTTCCCGAACTTGGCTGGAAATTCATTATTGATCCTACCGCATTCTCGGTATTCGGCTTTGATATCCAGTGGTACGGAATAATCATCACACTCGGACTTATCCTTGCACTTATCTACGCTCTTCCAAGAATGAAGCGCTTCGGACTTGACTCCGACAGAACTGTTGACGCCATTATCGGCGGAGTTATCGGCGGTATCATCGGTGCGCGCATATACTACGTGCTCATGCGCTGGGACGAATACAAGGGCGACTGGAAAGCTATCATCAACACCCGTCAGGGCGGTCTCGCCATTTACGGCGGTATCATAGGAGCCCTGCTTGTCGGTCTTACCATATGCAAGATACGCAAGGTCAAAATGCTCCCAATGCTTGATATCACGGCACTTGGTTTTCTCATCGGACAAGGCATCGGACGCTGGGGCAACTTCTTCAATCAGGAGGCATTCGGTACGAATACCGACTTCTTCCTCGGCATGACTGGCGGTACTATCCAGCGCACTATCAGCGACGGTATGCAAATGGGCGGAGATATGTACAACAACGGTCTCAATATGCTCTGGGAAAAGCCCGTTCACCCCTGCTTCTTCTACGAATCAGTATGGTGTCTGCTTGGATTTGTGATACTCTCATTCTGGTCAAAGCGCAGAAAGTACGACGGACAGATATTCCTCATGTACCTTGCATGGTACGGCGCTGAGCGCTTTGTAGTTGAGGGGCTCCGCACAGACAGCCTTATGCTGGGCAATATCCGTATCTCGCAGGCTCTTTCGGCAGTTATCTTCGTAGCCTCAGTGATACTCCAGATAGTGCTCTTCTCCAAGAAAAAGCGCGATCCCGAGTGTATGCCGCTCTATGTGAATACAGAAGAATCGCACCACCTCATCGAGGAGTCACGCCGCAAGAAAATGGGTATCTCCCACGAGGACGCCAAAATAGACGGCATTGACGACGACGAGCTGGATATACTTAACGATGATGACGATGATTTCGACGAGTCAGAGCTGGACTTTGACGATGATGACGACGACTTCGACGACGATGATGACGAAGCTCCTGCAAAACCTGCGGAGGCTTCTGAAAATAAAGATGATGACACAGAGGACGAAAAGTCCGATGAAAACAAGGAGGATAAATAACCATGGGACAGATAATCGACGGAAAAGCAGTTTCAGCAGCAGTAAAGGCTGAAGTTGCAGAGGAAACAGCCAAGCTCAGGGAAGAAAAGGGACTTAAAGTTGGTCTTGCGGTAGTTATCGTAGGAAACAACCCTGCTTCAAGAGTTTATGTAAACAACAAGAAAAAGGCTTGCGAAGCTGTAGGCTTCCAGTCATTCGAGTACGCTCTCGACGAGAACACCACTCAGGAGCAGCTCCTCGACCTTGTAAACGTACTTAACCGCGACGACAGAGTAAACGGCATTCTTGTACAGCTTCCTCTGCCGAAGCACATCGACGAAAAGGCTGTTATCAACGCTATCTCCCCTGATAAGGACGTTGACGCCTTCCACCCTATCAACGTTGGAAAGATAATGATAGGCGAATATTCATTCCTGCCATGTACTCCCGCAGGCGTTATGCGCCTTATCGAGAGCACAGGCACAGATATCACAGGCAAGCA
Organism: Ruminococcus flavefaciens; assembly: GCF_900119075.1. Classification (GTDB taxonomy): domain Bacteria; phylum Bacillota; class Clostridia; order Oscillospirales; family Ruminococcaceae; genus Ruminococcus; species Ruminococcus flavefaciens_Q. The sequence continues at coordinate 17,576 of NZ_FPIP01000007.1, read as the reverse complement.
GTGCGTAGTTATCGGCAGAAGCAATATCGTCGGCAAGCCTCAGGCTATGCTTCTTCTCCAGAAGAACGGCACAGTTACTATCTGCCACTCCAAGACCAAGAACCTCAAGGAAGTATGCCTCGGCGCTGATATCCTCGTAGTTGCTATCGGACGCGCTAACTTCGTTACAGGCGACATGATAAAGGAAGGCGCTGTAGTTATCGACGTAGGCATGAACCGTCTCGACAATGGCAAGCTCTGCGGCGACGTTGAGTTCGAGTCCGCCGAGAAGAAGGCTTCATTCATCACTCCCGTACCCGGCGGCGTAGGTCCTATGACTATCGCAATGCTAATGAAGAACACCCTCACAGCTGCTAAACAGCAGGCAGGTATCGAGTGAGTAGTGAGTAGTAAGTAGAGAGTAGTAATTAGTAGGGGGCGATGCCTAACAGGCACCCGTACCCTCTGTCCTGCGGACATCTCCCTGCACAGCAGGGAGTCACCCACATCGCCCCGTTTAGGAACGGCGTTTCGCCGTTCCTTTTTCTTTTTTGATGTTATGCAGAACTTGATATTGATTTTTCCTATTACTAATGCTATAATTATACTTGTATTGCATTATTACGACAAAATGAAAGGACAAATTCATATGAATGACACGAAAAAAGCCTCCGAGCGAGGCGGATTTGGTTCAAAAATAGGCTTCATACTTGCCGCGGCAGGCTCTGCGGTAGGTCTGGGCAATATCTGGAGATTCCCATATCTTGCCGCTAAATACGGCGGCGGCTTCTTCCTGCTGGTATATCTCATTTTTGCCATGACTTTCGGCTTCACCCTCATGCTTACAGAGATTGCTATCGGCAGGCGCACAGGCAAAAGTGTTATCGGCGCTTACAAAGCCGTTGACAAGCGCTTCTCATTCCTCGGAGTCCTTGCCGCTGTTATCCCTGCGCTGATACTCCCCTACTACTGCGTTATCGGCGGCTGGGTGCTGAAATACATGACGGTATTCGTCTCAGGAGGCGGAGCTGCGGCTGCCGAAGCAGAATACACAGGCGCTTCACCTGACGTTAAGCTAACATTCTTCGAGCACTTCATCGGACTGCTGGGACAGCCTTCTCTCTTCTTCATAATATTCGTGCTTCTCACCTCTATCGCTGTATTTATCGGCGTTGAAAAGGGCATAGAGATGGTCAGCAAATTCCTTATGCCAGTACTTCTGCTGCTTATCGTTGGTATCGCAGTATACACCCTTACTCTTGACGGCGCAGGCGAAGGACTCAAATACTACCTGCTCCCCAATTTTGAGGGATTCACACTGCCAAAGCTACTGCAAACAATTGCGGCAGCCTGCGGACAGCTTTTCTACTCGATGTCAATAGCAATGGGTATCATGATAACCTACGGCTCATACATGAGAAAAGAGGACTCCCTCGAAAGCTCAGTCCGTCAGATAGAGATATTCGATACCGCCGTTGCTTTTCTCGCAGGACTTATCATCGTGCCTGCGGTGTTCGTATTCTCAGGCGGAGATCAGGCTGCTCTCAACAAAGGTCCCGGACTCATGTTCATTACCCTGCCGAAGGTATTCGCTGAAATGCCTGCAGGACAGGTAATAGGCTCAGCATTCTTCATTCTCGTTGTTCTGGCGGCTCTTACCTCCTCAATATCCCTTATGGAGACCGTAGTTGCCGTAGTTATGGAGAAATTCAAGCTCAGCCGTGCAAAGAGCTGCTGTATCGTAATAGTATTCACCCTTATCATGGGTATGCTCTCTGTAATGGGCTACAGCATATGGGCTGACGTAAAGGTCTTTGGTATGCAGATACTTGATTTCTTCGACTTTACCACAAACAACCTTATGATGCCTGTGCTTGCATTCCTCACCTGTATACTTGTCGGCTATGCGGTCAAGACCAGATATATCGAGGAGGAGGTAATGTTCGGCGAAAAGCGTTTCCGCTCAAAGCTCCTCTACAGCGTAATGATAAAGGCAGTATGCCCGATATGCATGATAATGATACTTATTACGCCATTTGTAACAGATATTTAAGATGTATTCCCGTAAGGAACGCCGTTCTCGGCGTTCCTTTTTTGTAGGGGCGAACATCGTTCGCCCGAAATAGCCGCAAAAACTAACGGGCGCACACTGTGCGCCCCTACAAATAGATATTCGGGGTTATTTCGTTAGGCGCGGACTGCCAAAGGCAGCCCCTACATTCTTAGTTCTCAGCTCTTAGTTCTGCTAATCACTAATCACTAATAACTAATCGCTAAAAAGCGGCTGTTTACTGCAAATTGCTACATTATTCCAAAGGTATTGACATTTATATATCAAACGTGTAAAATAGTAATGTATGAGTTTTTATAACGCTATTTTCCGCAGATAATACATACTATGACATTCTGCGTTTTAATAATAAATGAATTAATTAAAGGGTGGTATATTTGGTTTTCAGCAGCTTGGAATTTATTTTCATATTCCTGCCTGTTTTTTTGATTGCCTATTCGGCGTCTGAGAAAAAATACAGAAACATCGTTTTAGTCGTATCGAGCATAATTGCAGGCTACGCCGTTTTCGGCGTACTGCACCTGACGAGTATCCTCAACATTGCGCTCTACTTGGCGGCTGTGTTCTGGCTTTTGTTCGAGTCCTGCACAGCTCCCGAAAAGCGGTACCGATGTGACGTAATAATCATAGCAAGCGCCGTTGCAGGCTATGTCCTGTTCCACGACCACGGACTCTTCAAGCCCGTACCCGTACTGATATTCCTGCTGACAACGGGATTTCTCCTTGCACACGCCTACTCCTCCACAAGGATAGAGTATCAGAACCTTGTGATATTCACAGGAAGCGTCCTGTTCTACAGCTTCGGCGTAAAAAAGCCCGTGTATATCCTGCTTTTCCTGTTGACGGTGCTTCTGAACTTCATCGTTGCACAGTTCATCGAGAACAGCCGCTACGTTAAGAAGCTCTGGCTGTTCTTTGGCATAGTTTTCAACTTCTGGTGGCTTATCTTCTTCAAATACTGGACTTTCGGCACGGAAAATATCAACAATATCTTCCACCAGAGCCTGACGCTGAAAAATATAATCCTGCCTATCGGTATCAGCTTCTACACATTCCAGAACGTTTCCTACATAATCGACATATACCGCGGCAAGGCTAAAGCCGAAAAGAACCTCGTCAACTACGGCGCATACATCACTATGTTCCCTCAGCTCATCGCAGGTCCTATCGTTACCTTTGACCACGTCGCAAAGGAGCTGAAAAGCCGTACCCACACCATTGCACAGGTCGAGGACGGTCTCAAGACCTTCACTATCGGTCTGGGCTACAAAGTGCTTATCGCCAATCAGATAGGAGGTCTGTGGAGCGATATCTCCATGATAGGCTATGAGAGCATTTCCTCAAGGCTTGCATGGCTGGGTATATTTGCTTACTCATTCCAGCTCTACTTCGACTTCTGCGGCTATTCCCTCATGGCGATAGGTCTGGGCAGAGTAATGGGCTTTGAGCTTCCAAAGAACTTTGACCACCCCTATATGTCGCTGACTATGACCGAGTTCTGGCGTCGCTGGCATATGACGCTGGGCTCATGGTTCAAGGACTACATCTATATCCCTCTCGGCGGAAACCGCAAGGGCGAGGGACGAATGGTGTTCAATATGCTTGTTGTTTGGCTGTTCACAGGTCTGTGGCACGGCGCAAGCTGGAACTTTGTACTTTGGGGACTGGTGCTTTTCATCATTATCATGACGGAAAAATTCTGGACAGGCAAGACTCTGAACAGGATAAAGCCCCTCGGTCACTTGTATATGCTGATTATAATCCCCGTAACATGGCTGTTATTCGCAATCACCGACTTCCATGAGCTGGGAATATACTTCAAAAGGCTTATCCCGTTCCTGCCTCAGAAGACATTTGCAATTATGGACAAGGACTACGCATTTTACTGGACGAAATACTGGAAATACTTTGCAGCGGCTCTCCTGTTCTCCACAAGGATACCCGAGGCTGTCTACAAGAAGATAAAGCATTCCATTTTAACAGCAATACTGCTGATTCTGGTATTCTGTGCGGCTGTATACTGTATGTACAGAGGCATGGACGATCCATTCATGTATTTCAGATTCTAAGGAGAGAAAAAATTGAGCAAGTTAAAACAATGCATATACACGGTGATACTTCTGCTCACCTGTCTGGTGGCTTCACCGTACATATATAAGCAGATTTGGAAGGACAGCGAATTGGTAACGCCCAAGGCTGCCGCAAAGGAGCCATCTGCCGCAGCACCTGCGGCTGAGACGACCACCACAGCTTCTCAGGAGAGCACAACAGAGGCTCAGCCCACATCAGAGGGCGAAACAACTGCTCCTGCCACACAGGAACAACCCACAGAGCCTACAACTTCTCCCGTAAACTGGGTGCAGAGCGGTCCCGAGTACTTCGACGACGCACTGTTTATCGGCGATTCACGTACAGTGGGTATCTCGAACTACGGTACTCTGAAAAATGCGGATTACTTCTGCGATATCGGTCTTTCGGCATATAAGATAGATAACTCCTATGTAAACGGCAAGACCATCTGGGAGTTCCTCAGCGGCAAGAAATACGGCAAAATTTACGTAATGCTGGGTATCAACGAGGTAGGCAACGACTTTGAATACACTGTTGCGGCTTACAGAAAGCTTGTGGACGGCATTCGTCAGGCTCAGCCCGACGCCCTTATATACTTACAGGGAAATCTCCACGTTACCACAGCAGGTCAGACTCAGTATATAACCAACGAGCGCATTGATATCCTAAACAGCAGGATACAGGAGCTCGCCGACAACAAAAAGACCTTCTATATATGCGTAAACGGAGTCTTTGACGACGAAAACGGCGCTCTTACAGCAGATTACGCCAGCGACGGCGTTCACGTTCTTGCAAAATATTACGCAACATGGTGCGACTGGCTCTGTCAGAATACTGTTGCACCTTCTGCGCCTGCAGCAACAGAAGCAGCAAAGACAGAAACTACAGAGGCTTCAACTTATACATCTGAGCCTGCTGTAACAACACGTCCTCAGAACGAAAGCTTTTCAAACCAGTAATATCCATACCGAAAGGAGTACACCATGGCAGAACTAAAAGTAGGATACAAGGGCAGAACTGTATATAATTCCACATTTACCATTCTCGAATTCCTCGGCGGCGGCGGACAGGGAAATGTCTACAGAGTCGAGTGCGGCGGCAAGGAAATGGCGCTGAAATGGTATCACAAGTCCACTATCGACAAGATGAAGAACCCGCAGGAATTCTACGAAAACCTCAAGGCTAACATAAAAAAAGGCGCTCCCACAAGTGCATTTCTCTGGCCTGAGGAGCTCTCCAACTGGATAGACGGCAGCTTCGGCTACATCATGCCACTCCGTCCAAAGGGCTATGAGGAGCTTACACGCTTTCTGCTGTGGGATCCCAAGACACGCCGCATGAAGGCAAGCTTCGCAAATATTACTGCTCGCTGCAACGCAGCTATCAATATCATCGAGGGCTTCCGTGCTCTCCACAACGACGGCTACAGCTATCAGGACTTAAATAACGGAAACTTCTTCATAAATCCGCAGAACGGCGACGTTCTCATATGCGACAACGACAATGTTTCCGAGCGCGGCGTAAACTTCGGTATCGCTGGCAAACAGCGCTATATGGCTCCCGAGGTAGTTCTCGGCGGAGCTCCCGACAAGCGCTCTGACCGTTTCTCACTGGCTGTTATCCTGTTCCGTATGCTGTTCATAGAGCACCCTCTGGAGGGCAAGTATTCTACTCCCCCGTGTATGACTCCCGAGCTTGAAAAGAAATTCTACGGCAGCGATCCTGTTTTCGTTCTTGATCCCGAGGACGACAGAAATGCCGCAAACAATCAGCTCAACACAAATACTCTCCGTTTCTGGAAGATATATCCCGACTATATCCGCGACCTGTTCATTCAGTCCTTCGGAAAGAGCTCCGTTAAGCCCCCATATGACCGAGTTATCGAGCTCACATGGCTTGACGCTTTCGTAAGGCTCAGAAGCGAGACTGTTCCCTGCCCTCACTGCGGCAAGGAGACATTCATCGCGCCGAAATACTCCGTGAACTGTATGTACTGCGGCGGTCAGCTCACCTGCACAGAGAGCATAAAGTTCAAACGCTTTGAGCTGCCCTCATTCGGCGGAGCTAAGCTCTACGAGGGCATGACAGGCGACACCGACGGCGACTTCCACAAGGTCATCGGCGAGGTAGTCCGCAACAAGAAAGACCCAAGCAAGCACGCTTTGCGCAATCTCACCAACGATACATGGAACGTAAAGCTCCCCGACAATACGGTAAAAACCGTTGAGCCGCAGGGCATAATGCCTATAAACAAGGGCTTCGTCCTCACTATCGGCAGAAGCGAGGGCACTGTAGAATGACAAAGAACCCGAAACAGTTATACTGTTTCGGGTTCTTTTGTAGGGGACGCCGCCCTCGGCGTCCCGTCAATTACGTTGCAAATAACATGAAATCATTGTAGTGGCTGGCGTCCCCGACAGCCCGTTAGTTCCGTTGCAATTGTGGGACGTCGAGGACGCCGTCCCCCTACAAATGGTTATTCCGAATCCTTGAAACGGCGTTTCGTACATAAGCATTTTACTATACCTATAATAATCAGCACAGGAGCTATAATTATCAGCAGAAGTCCTGCCTTTTCGATGATATTGAGCTCCCCGAACAGCCTGTCTGTCAGGAATATCGCAGTGGGAGCGTCCGCACCGCCGATAATGCCTATTCCCTCAGGCTCGGGAGCTGTAAGAATGTTCACAAGCAGAAATATAGTACGGATATTAGCAAGTATACCTGCCAAAAGCAGTATTGCTCCCGAAATAATATACGCCTTTCCGCTTTTCTTTTTCATGGCTTCACCTCTGATAATCGCATGGGCGGATAATATCCGCCCCTACAATACTATTCTTCGTCCTCGTCTTCTTCGTCATCATCGTCTGTTGGAAGAACCTCGATAATGACCTTTTCAACGTTCTGTTCGTTTACCTCGGCGGCAGTTATGCGGAAAATACCGCTCTCGGCGGTCTCCCCTGCCTCTGGGATATGCTCCATAACGTCTGTCACCCAGCCGCCTACAGAGGTATAATCCGTGGTTATCATATCATCGTCAAGGTCAAGCATTTCAAGCATATCGCTTATGCTCATATCGCCTGCAACCTCGTACTTATCGGGAGCAAGCATCATTATATTGGTCTCTATCTCGTCGTCCTCGTCGTATATCTCGCCGACGAGCTCCTCGATGATATCCTCAAGGGTAACGATACCCTTGGTACCGCCGTACTGGTCGATAACTACTGCAAGATGTACCTTTGAGCGCTGCATATCACGCATAGCCTCGCTTATAAGCTTGGTATCGGCAATGTGCGGAACTTCCTGTATTATGGAGTTAACATCGTTTCCGCCCTCAACAAGCATTTTGAAGAACGCCTTGTTTGTGATGATACCCACGATATTGTCAAGGCTTTTCTCATAAACGGGCAGACGGGAGTACATCTCGCTGCTGAATATCTCCTTTATCTCGTCGATAGTGGAGCCAAGCTCCACGCCAATGACCTTGACACGGGGGATAAGTATCTCGTTTATGGTTATCTCGTCAAATTCAAGAGCGCTCTTTACCAGCTCGCTCTCCTGCTCCTCGATAACGCCCTGCTCCTCTATCTCGTCTATCATGTATTTCAGCTCGTCCTCGGTAACGCTGGGAGCCTCATCGCCCTTGGCAATAGCCGACGAGAGCTTGTTCAGCAGCCACACAAAGGGCTTGAACACCATAACAAGGAACGAAAGAGGCGCAGCAAACGCAAGCGCCAGTTTTTCAGCGTTTTTCTTGGCGTAGGACTTGGGGAGCACCTCGCAGAAGATAAGCACCAGCACGGTTATCACAATAGTGGACACCGCCGCGCCCTTGCTGCCCATTATACTTATAAATATGATAGTGCTCACTGACGATGTTGCGATATTGACGATATTGTTGCCGATAAGGACTGCCGTCAGCACCTCGTCGAAGCGGTTTGCAAGCTTCAGGGCTTTTTTGGCTTTTTTGCTGCCCTGAGCCTCATAATTCTTCAGACGAAGCTTGTTGACGCTGGAGTAGGCAGTTTCGGTACTTGAAAATATCGCCGAAAATATCATCATCGCAACTACAAGAACTATCTTCCATATATCTGAACTGTCCATAGTTTTCCTTTCCTTAATAATATATAATATTTTTATTATATCATAAAAAAACAGAAAAAGCAACATTCACGGCTAAAAAACTAATGTTTATAATAACTTTAACGCCAAAAGGCGGCGTGGGCTCCGCGCTTATATCATATATATCAGAATAATGCAAGTAATTTGGGTAATTAGTGAACTGTTATTTATGCTGATACTATGAACGGGATTCCAAAGGGACTGTGTTCCTTTGGCAGAGTCCAGAGGCAGCGCCTCTGGTGGGGTGACTCCCCACGGTGTGGGGAGATGTCGCAAAGCGACAGAGGGGCTGGGGCGATTAGCCTGGGGCAAAGCCCCACAGTTACGAAGGCGCTTCGCAAGGGGTGAATCAAAAAACAGTCCGGTGGACTGTTTTTTGAGAGGGGACGCCTTGCAACGCAAGATTCCCTTATCAAAGAAAAGTAATTCAATCCGAATAGGAACAAATCTTTATAGGGCGTTAATATATCTTGTATACTTTTATAAAAAATACCTTTGATAACGTTCAAGCGTTATTAAAGGTATTTTTCTTCTCAAGCCTTAGAATAATATGTAGGCTTAATTATTTCATTTAGCATTTTCGCAAAGTATTACTCACAAATACGTCAATGTCAAAACAAGTCTCACCATTATCTTATGACCTTCAATGCAATATTGTAACTTTTTCTATGATTATTGTATTAAGTTATCTAAGTTCTTTTTAGTTCCATTCCACGCTTTATTAAGCATGTCAAATACATATTTATTATTTTATGAAGTCACAGGCAGTGACAAAACACATGAAAAGAGGGTAAATATGGGGTGCATAGGTAATTTATTATGGTTCATATTCGGAGGATTTGCCAGCGGGCTCAGCTGGCTTCTGGCAGGAGTTCTGTGGTGTATCACCATAATCGGCATACCGATAGGCAAGCAGTGCTTCAAGCTGGCAAAGCTGGCTCTTATGCCGTTCGGGGCTAAGGTAAGATGAAAAAAGAGTGGACGCGGATATTCTTCCGATATGTATTCGAGTTCACGGCAGCAGGCTTCGTGGGCTGGCTTTATGAGGTAGCGACGACATGGATAATGTTCCGTTACTACGACAACCGCGGAATGCTCCATATGCCGATAATACCCATTTATTCCGTGGGAGCATTCATACTTCTTGCCCTGCTGAGAAAAAAGCGAAATCCGCTGTTCATCTTCCTGTTTGCAATGGCAGTGACGACGGTATTAGAGCTGGGAGCTTCATATCTGCTGGGATTCATCTTCCACGAGCAGTTCTGGACATACGAGACATGGTATTTCTCCATACTTGACAGGTCGAGCCTTATATCAAGCGCTATATTCGGAGTTCTTGCGGTGGCTTATTTTTACGGGCTTCACCCGCTGTCGGGTAAGCTCAGCGAGAAGCTCCCCGAACCAGTATGCCTCGGCACGGGAGCTTTTATGGCAGGAGCAATACTTACGGATATAGTCATATCATTCAGTGAACATCTTAAATAAAAAATCTGCCGAGCCCCTGAACGCGCTCCTCTATAGCGCACTATTCTGGAGTTGACATCTATAACTTCACGAATACTAACATCAACCGTGATTCAACTATATGTATAAATATGAGAGATCTCGTCAATTTGCAATAATACAAAAAATATTTACAAACTACTTGAAAAAGTTGTATCGTTGTGTTATAATAATCATATAACAGTTATATACTGCTATATAATTATTAACATTATGTAAATTTTTGTGAAAAGAGGTTGACTGATCCATGTGGTGGTCGTATTATTTGACAGACAGACAGACAGACAGACAGACATGGAATAACTGTGCCCTTTTACAATTCAATAATGATTTAAAAGCGTTCTGACGGGTTAACTATGCTCGTTGGTACGCTTTTTATATTTTACGGCGGCAAAGTCTCAGGGGGTTAAGAGGACGAGCCGTTACAGGAAGATTTTTTTATTATTAATAAGGAGGATTTTATTATGGCAAGCAATTTAAGTCATGGAATGAAGCGTGTTTTATCGGGTATAATGGCGCTTCTGATTGTAGCAGGCGGCAGCGGTCTCTATGCGAACGTGAAGGGAGGCGGATTGTTTGCCAATAATGTTTTGACGGCGAGTGCGGCAACGACATATTCCAGTGGAACAGGAATTGGATATGGATATGATCTCAAATATAACGATTTGAAAGTTGGAGATATTATTCAAGCCGGTGTAACATTTAAAAATCCCGGTTACAATGATAGATATAGTGCTACAACAGATAATTATTATTTGAACGTAGATGGTGTTCCCAAATTATTTTATACTCAGGATGGTGGAGAGACTTATACAACAGACCATATGTATATAGTAACAGATGTTACTCTTACCATCACAAGTCAATTAACTTATAGTAGAGGCCATATAACTTTAAGCTCACCTAAAGCAGAAGTTACCAGTGCTCCGGTTGCGAATACATTGACCTACACTGGTTCAGCTCAAGCTCTTGTAACAAGCGGTACTGCAAGTAACGGCACCATGAAATATAAGCTTGGTGACGGCAGTTGGCAAGATACTGTTCCCACTGCCACGAGTGTAGGAACATACACTGTTTACTATAAAGCGTCCGGCGGTACATATGGTGGTACGACCTATTCTGATTCGAGTGAAGGTTCTGTTGAAGTAACGATTAGTAAGGCATCAAACCCTTTGACCTTTAGCAATCAAAATGTCTCCAAATCCTTTAGCACAAGCGCACAGACTGCAACGCTGACAGGCGCGTCAAACGTACAGGGCACAGTATCATATGCTATCCAAAGCGGCAATTCTTCAAACTATTTCTCACTTAACGGTACACAGCTCACTATCGCTGCAAATACACCTGTGGGTACATATACACTCGGAATCAGGGCAACAGCTGCCGGAAACAGTAACTACAACAGCGGAACAAAGGATTCGACTGTTACGGTGACTGTCGGCAAGGCAGGTATTAACCCGTCAGTCTCTATGACAGGCTGGACATACGGCAGCACGGCAAGCAACCCGTCTGTCAGCGGAAATCCGGGCAATGGTACTCCAACTTATCAGTATAAGGTCAGCACCGAAGCAGACAGCGCCTACTCGAATACAAAGCCAAGCAACGCAGGGACATATACAGTCAAGGCTACCATTCCTGCGACCATTAATTACAACGGCGGAACAGCTACGGCTAATTTCACGATAAGCCCCAAGACCGTCAGCAATCCGACTATTGAGCTTAACCAGAGCAGCTACACTTATGACGGAAATGAAAAGAAACCTGCTGTTGTAGTCAAGGACGGCAGCACTGTCATCCAAGCAGACGAATACACAGCAAGCTATTCAAATAATAAAAATGCAGGCACGGCGACTGTTACTATTACCGATAAGGCAAACGGTAACTATACCGTAAGCGGCTCTAAGAATTTTACTATAAACAAGGCTGCTTCTTCTGCTTCTGCTCCGTCTGCAATAGACCTGACCTATAATACAAATCCGCAGGCGCTTGTCAACGCAGGCACAGCAAGCGGCGGTACACTCATGTATAAGGTAACCACAGAAGATAGCACGCCTGCAACAAACACTGACGGCTGGCGCGATTCTGTCCCTGAAATGACTAATGCAGGTACATATTATGTATGGTACTATGTCAAGGGAGACAGCAACCATAATGATTCTGCGGTCGAGAAAGTTGCTGTTGAAATAAAGCAGGCGGATAACTCTATAAATGCCCCTGCTGCAAGGTCGGGACTTACCTACACAAGCAAGGCTCAGTCGCTTGTTACCAAGGGCAGTGCAGCACACGGTACACTGTATTATGCAGTCGGTGATTCTGCTCTTGCTGCTGACAGCAGCGATTGGAGCACGGTTATCCCCAAGGGCACAGATGCAGGTACTTACAAGGTCTGGACAATGGCGAAAGACGCCGCAGGCAACTATAAAACTGTCATTTCTGCAACTCCTGTTGAGGTAACGATAGCAAAGAAAAGTATCAGCAGTGCAACTATCGTTTTGGACAAGACAAGCGTGCCCGATACTGCTACTAATCCGAATGTTACAGTCGTTATTGCGGGCAGCTTAGTCGTTCCTGCTGATGAATATGATTCTGCCTGCACAGTTGACAGTGACAACATCGGTACAGTTACTGTGACTGTCAAAGACATCAGCGAAAATTTTACTGGCAGTGCAACCACTGATTATGTTGTTGGTACGGATATCCGCGATGCAGTTGTGACGCTTGATCCGGAAACTGAGTCATATCGGGCTGAGCAGATCAGACCTCATGTAACAGTTGTTTATGAGGGCGAGGAGCTTATAGAGGGTACTGATTACAGACTGGAGTACGGCGAGAATACTGCGGTAGGTATGGGTGCTGTCACAATCATCGGCAAGGGTACTTATGCAGGCAAGATCACGAAAAACTTCGTGATCTCCGCAAGAGATATTGCAAGCGTTCAAAGTGAAGCTATTGCTGACGTTACATTTGATAATACCGAAAAAGAGCCTGTTCCCGTTCTGAAAAACGGTGATGATACACTTCGTAAAGATACTGATTTTTACTGCTATTACAACAGCAACAAGGATCCGGGACAGGCACGTGTCGTAGTTGTCGGCAAGGGAAATTACAGCGACAGCAGAGTGCTGAATTTCAACATTATCGGACAGCTTAACAATAGTAGTTATACCTCGGCTTCTGTCAATAAGACGATCGTACTGAATGATAATAATACAGTCACGACCGATAGTTTCCGAAATGCTGATATTGACATCACATTCAACGGCAAGAAACTGACACTTGATACTGATTACATCGTAAAGTCTGTGGAATATCCGATTACAGGAAAGCATAAACAGGGTACAGTTACACTTGAGGGTAAGGCTTTTTACAAGGATACTGTTACTATTCCCTTTACAGCGAGAAATGCAAATCAGAAACTAACTGTCACAAATGAGATCGCCGAAGGCATTACGGTTTCAGGTGTTACGGCATCTGAAAATATTTACACACTTGCAGTAGAAAGCAGCTATACGATCACAAATAACACTGGGAAGATCCTAACGCTTACTGGTCAAAATCCTGTAACACTCGGAATTGGCGAAAGCTATGTGCTGACTGTTACAGATGAAGTGAATTATCAGCTTGCAGTTCATGATCATCCATATGCAGCAAGTGTGGCTGAAAACGGCTATCAGCTTGTGATTGGCTGTGCTGGAAATGATCTTGATGTATTGACACTTGCAGAAATCAATACTGATACAGAATACACTTTTGGTAATACTATTGATCCTGGTGTTACGCTGACTGAACGTTATGGCAAGAACGCAGAAATAAATAGCGTCAAGGTCTATAACAGCAGTGATCAGGAGATCACAGCGACTGCGCTGACGGGTGGGACGGTTCCTGTCGGCACATATACTGTGGCTGCGGTTGTTACATACAACGGTGCGACTTACACGCTAAAAAAACAGTTCACGATCAGCGCCAGAGCTTATACTGATACAACAGAGTACAGCATTTCTGCTCCTGCGCTCACCTTTAATGGCGGCGCTCAGACTCCTACATTTACGATAACAAGATCAGGTATTGCTCTCATTGAGGGTACAGATTTTGACTTTGGGTGGTCTGACGGCGGAGCCTTTAAAGAATTTGATGGTGCTCATGTATTCGCTCAGACGAATGCTGGTACTTATTCGGTAGCGATAAAGTTTAAGGGAAATTACACAGGTGAGACAACTGCTGATTGGACGATCAATCGGCTGATGATTTCTGAGAATTCAGCAGATACTGCTTCTAAGCTGAACGTTTCAGAAATTACAGCCGTAACATATAACCGTGCCGAGCAGACACCCGAGCCGACACTTGTGGTCGGAAACGCCACTCTTGTTAAGGGTACGGACTATACGCTTTCGTATGTTAATAATGTGAACGCAGGTACAGCTAACGTAACGATCAAACCTGTGGATATCAGCAATTACAGCTTTACGGAATTCACAAAGCAGTTTACGATCAACCCGAAACAGGTGACTCCCACAATCGTGCTCGGCAATGAAGTCCTGACCTATGACGGAAATGCAAAAGAAATGTCATTTACAGTCAAGGACGGTGATGCAGAGACAGGTGCTGTGATAGATGCTTCTGAGTATACATATTCCTATACAAATAACACATTGGCGGGAACAGGTACCGCAACGGTTACTGTTACAAATAATGCAGATAAAACAAACGGTAATTATATTATCAATGAGGCTTCAGCTAATTATAGTATTGCTAAGGCGAATATACTGACTGATGATGTGACTCCTCCGACTGCCGTTAACGGTCTTGTGTATGCTCCGGAAGCAAGCTATGGACTTGTAAATGCAGGTTCTGTAACAGGCAATATTGGTACGATCTGGTATCGTCTCGGCAATTACAGCGCATGGTCTGAGGATATTCCAACTGGCACAAATGCTTCCACATATACCATTTACTGGTATGTTAAGGGCGATAACAATCATAATGATCTTGGCAGCGAGGATGCACCTTTCGGTACAATCGACACGGCAAGTATTGCAGAAGCTGCAATATCAGTCGAAGCTGTCGGGTATGAAGGCGCATATGACGGTCAGGCTCACGGTATAAGCGTTAACGTAACAAATCCCGAGGGTGTAACCATATCCTATTCTACAAAAGCTGACGGCACGTATTCCGAAGCTGCGGTCACCTTTACGGACTTCACAGACGGAGCACAGACAGTTTACTACAAGGTCGAAAAGGAAAATTATGTGACAGCGACCGGTTATGCTACTGTCAACATCACGAAGAAAGATGTAACGGTAACTCCTGATGCGGAACAGACAAAGGTATTCGGCGAAACAGATCCGACTTTCACATATACATCGGTTGGCCTTGTTGGAGAGGATACCGTTTCAGGTACTCTGAGCAGAGCGGTAGGAGAAAATTTTGGCAAATATGCGTTTGCGATTGGCACGCTTGACGCTGGAAGCAACTATCAGGTACAGCTTGCGACAGGCGAGGATATTCCGAAGTTTGAAATCACAGCGAAGTCAATCAGTTCTGCTGATGTCATACTGAATAAGACGGCCTTCGATTTTGGAGACACTCCATATGAGCCTAATGTTGATTTTGTAATCATGGGCAGCACTATACTCATAAAAGGCACAGACTATACTGTATCTTACGAGAACAATAACAGTGCAGGTACGGGATCTGTTGTCATTAAAGGTATTAATAACTATACTGAAGAATACAGAGCGTATTTCATCATCGGCACAGATCTTACAAACGCAGAGATAACGGTTGATACCGCAGATCTTTTCTATGATGGAAGTGAAAAAAGACCTGCTGTAACAGTTATATACGGAAGCAATACTGTCAATGCCGATAACTATGAAGTAAACTACTCAGAAAACATCAATGCGGGAACTGCTGTGGTTACTATTACCGGAAAAGCTGAAAATGGCTATACAGGTACTGCATCTGCGACATTTGAAATCGCTAAGGCGAGAATAGCGACGGCCGAAGTGACTGGAACATTCTCGTATACAGGCACTGCAATTATTCCAGCAACTATCGTTGTAAAGGATGCAAATGAAAGCGTTATTGCTCCTGAAAACTACGACATTGAGTACATCAACAATACAAAGGTTGGTACGGCTTATGTGATCGTAACAGCAAAGAAAGGAACGAACTACACAGGTACAGCAGACGGAACATTTGTCATAGATCACGCTTACACAGCAGTAGCCGAGGTCAATGCATCCTGCGGAGCAGCAGGAGTAAAGGCACACTGGACAGATGAAAACGGTGCAGCATACCTCAAGAATGAAGAGGGAGCATATATTCCTGTAACAGCTGCCCAGCTTGCAATTGCAGTGACCGGAAATCACGACTATGGCACTGAAAATATACAGTGGTACTGGACGAATGACAATCAGGCGGTTGCAATATTTAAATGTGATGATTGCGGCGCAAAGACAACAGTCAATGCTGCTGTGGTGCCGACGAGAGTAGCTAATGGAATGAAGTATACAGCAACTGTGACCTTTGAGGAAGAAGAGTATTCGACATCAAAGACAGTACAGGATACGTATATCACAGCATTCTCCGAGATCACCGACTGGCAGTCTGCAAATACGACAGGCGGAGTTATCTTCAGCTACAGGTATAACTATGAAGGCGATACCGATCCTGTTTACGGATTTCTTTGCTACAGAGACGGTGTACTTGATAAGGATATGACAGTAGGAATGAACGGCGTAGCAAGCGTCATAAAGACGGCTGCAACCGGCACGATCGGAGCAAGTGACAAGGGTACAGGCATCTACCTGAGACCGTATATCCAGATTGGTGAAGAATACGTTTATGGCGAGCAAGTGTTTGTAAAGCACTCTGATTTGATGGATCAGAAGGCGTATGATGAAGCAACAACTGCAATAACAGGTTATGTCATGGCAAACAGCACCGGCGGTGTTATCTTCAATTACAGCAATACATATGGCGGAAATGAAAATGCAGAATATGGCTTCCTGTGCTATAGAGACGGCGTACTGAACAAGGATATGACTGTTGATATGGCTGGTATTGCAAGTGTGAAAAAGACAGCTGCTGAGGGAACGCTTGGAGCAAGCGACAAGGGAAATGGCATTTATCTGAGACCGTATATAAAGATCGGTGACAAGTACAAGTACGGAGATCAGGTATATGTAAAGCATTCCGAGCTTATGGCTCAAAAGGCATTTGATGAAGCGGCATCAAAGATCACGGGCTATACCATTGCAAATAAAAACGGAGGAGTTATCTTTAATTACAGTAATACATATAGCGGAAATGAAAATGCAGAATATGGCTTCCTGTGCTATAGAGACGGCGTAATGAACGAGAACATGACAGTTGGAATGGAAGGCATAGCAAGTATTAAAAAGACAACTGCCGAGGGAACACTCGGAGCAAGCGACAAAGGAAATGGTATTTATCTGAGATCATACATCAAGATCGGTGATAAATACAAGTACGGAGATCAGGTATATGTAAAGCATTCCGAGCTGCTCAAGCAGGAAACGCTGGCGGCAGCAACATCAAAGATAACAGGCTTTAAGGTAGCCAACAGCACCGGCGGTATCATTTTTAGTTACAAGAATACTTATGACGGACCAGAGAATGCAGTCTACGGTTTCCTGTGCTATAGAGACGGAGAACTGGATAAGGATATGACAGTCGGTATGGCTGGCGTAGCAAGCGTCATAAAGACGGCTGCAACCGGCACGATCGGAGCAAGTGACAATGGTACAGGCATCTACCTGAGACCATATATCCAGATCGGTGAAAACTATGTTTACGGTGATCAGGT
>NZ_FPIP01000011.1 GCF_900119075.1 Ruminococcus flavefaciens | reverse complement strand
AAGCTTTATGCTATAATCGCCCGATTGCAGGGAGCAAATCTATGATTTGCGTATCTGCAAGGGCATTTTAATCTTTTATAATTAATGCTTTGCATTAATTATAGCATATAAGCTTATAAATAGCAACAATCGCGGAAAAAACTTTCCCTTTTGTTGATTTTACAACTCGAAAAAGGCGGCGACGGCTCGCCGCTTATAGCATATAAAACACA
Source organism: Ruminococcus flavefaciens (assembly GCF_900119075.1). GTDB lineage: Bacteria > Bacillota > Clostridia > Oscillospirales > Ruminococcaceae > Ruminococcus > Ruminococcus flavefaciens_Q. The sequence goes on along the minus strand of NZ_FPIP01000011.1, from coordinate 130,993 downwards.
AAATATCACGGAAAGGTGCACAAACAAGTTTTTCATACATATATAGCTAAAAAATGACTTCGCTCAATTTTTCTTTTTACAGAAAATAATCGCAATATAGTCCTAATTTCATTTCACAGAGGGGTGGAAAAGTTTTCAACACGGTGTTGAATTGACTGTGGATTCATTTGTTTGATTGTTGATAACTCTGTTGAAAGAGTGGAAAATAACGTAAAATACAGTTTCTGGAAGGGGTAAAAAGTTGAAAAGCCTGTGGATAATCAGGGAAAATGAGTAAACAATAAAAATACGCTGTGGAAAACGACTCCACAGCGATACTCTGTAAAGGATATGATTTGTATGAAAAAGCTTTTAGCAATATGCTCCATATTTTTTACGGTTTGTGCAACTCTTACAGGCTGCGGAGACAATAACGACGGTCATTACACCGACGACGGAAACGGCTCAGTAATGGAGGAAAGCACAACTGAAAAAAGATACGAGAGCACAACCGACAGAAGGCAGGATAGCTCCGTTAAGGACAGAATAGACGACGCTGCCGACGGTATCGGCGACGCAGGAAAGGATATAGTCGGCGGTGCGGGCGATGCAGGCAAGGACGTCATCGACGGCGCTCAGAACGCTGTGGACGACGTTATTGACGGTCTTGACGGCAAAAAGGAGCACGACGGCGAAAAGTCAACTACTACCGATAAAACAGACAGATAACAAAAGGCGGACTTAAAGTCCGCCTCGAGCTGAGCCAGCTCGACCGCGACCACGTTGTCGCTCGTAAACTCGCTCACTTCATTAAAAAACAATGCTCGTACATCGCTTACAGCACAATGTACGAGCACTTTATATTTTTAAGAAACGCAAAAAGCGTCCCTTTGTAAATAATCAGCAACATAGCTCAGCCATGGCTTCTGCCATTATCTCCGCGTTTTTCAGCAGATTCTCCACAGTTATGAACTCGTCGGGGCAGTGCATATGACCGTCCTCGTTGGGAAACTCCGCACCGAAGGCAACTCCGCCCTCTATCTCATGGACGTAGGTGCCGCCGCCAATGGCTATACAGCGTCCCTTATCGCCTGTAACACGCTCATATACGCGGAGAAGCGTCTGCACGAACTCGCTGTTTTCGTCGGTGCAGTGGGGCTCAACTCCCTCGCAGGAGTCGATATCGAAGCCAGCCGCACGAAGTCTTCCGCAGATGATATCTCTTATCTCCGACTTTCTGCGGTCAAGCGGAAAACGTATATCAACAGCACCGTGAAGTCTGTCGTCTTCGGTGTTAAGCATTGACAGCACACAGGTCATATCTCCCGATATATCGTCACGGAAGCCAAGTCCGCAGCTCTTTCCGTTGAACTCGCCGTGGGGGAAGAGCTTATTGAGCTTTACAAGCTGTGGCAGGTCGTAATTGTTGAATTGCAGGAAATTCGTTATGGCGTTTTCGCCTTTTTCGGGAGTCGAGGCGTGTGCCGATTTTCCGTACATTTTTCCGTAATTCATGGAAACATCGCCATTTTCATAAAGCCTGATATCGTGGGTACACTCCGCAGGGACGGCGTTTATAACTTCTCCGCCCTTGATAAGTCCGTTAATGAACACTGTTGAAAAATAAACTCTCAGCATACCCTTTTCGGCATTGATAACAGGATACTCGCCGTCGGGAGTGAACACCATTGGCGGTAATTCGCGCTTTTCACGGTAATATGCAAGGTCCGCGGAGCCGTTTTCCTCATTTGTGCCGAAAATAAGACGTATGCCCTTTTTCAGCGGCAGTCCAAGCTCCTTAACAGCTCTTGCGGCAAACAGAGCCGCTACTGCAGGACCTTTGTCGTCGATAGCGCCCCGTCCCACAAGCTTGTCTGTATCGGGCTCATGACGCAGTACATAGGGATCTGCGGTCCAGCCTGTACCCACGGGAACAACGTCCAGATGTGTGAGCACGGCAAGCTCCGCAGGAAGCGAGTTTATATCCGCCGAGCCTGCGTAGTTTTCCACATTGTCAACAGTAAAACCAAACTCCCCGCACTTTTTCAGCATAGTTTCCAGAGCCTTAGCAGGCATTCTTCCGAAAGGATAGCTCTCCTCAGCCTCGCCCTGAACGCTGGGTATCGCCACTAATTCCGCAAGAAAGTCAATCATTTCCTGCTTGTGGGCTTCAAGATAATCTCTAATTTTGCTCATTGTATTCTCCTGTAGCATGAAATATTCCTATAACGCAAAAAACCGCAGTATATACTGCGGTGATTTGCGTGTACACAACGTCTTGCGGCGCTGTGTACCAAGAAAGAAAGGATAAATATGAAAAGAATTAATCAGTTTACAATAGCCTTTTCAGTTTCCTTATCGAAGATATGGATTCTGTTAGGATCGATAGCTACCTTGATGTCGTCACCAGGTCTTGCTGTAGATCTTGGGCTAACTCTTGCTGTGAGTGAGATACCCTCGCAAAGGAGATAGAGGTATGTCTCAGCACCCATCATTTCTGTGATTTCAACGTTTGCATCAATGATACCTGTAGAAGCATTTGAAAGGTACATTTCCTCGTCGTGGATAGACTCAGGACGTACACCGAGAATGATCTCCTTGCCAACGTAAGCAGCGAGATCCTCGTTTACCTTTGACTCAGGAACGATGATCTGATATCTGTTGCCTCTGCCGTTTGTTGCGCCGAATTCAACGATATACTGACCGTACTCTTCCTTGAGCTCTGCGTCGATGAAGTTCATCTGAGGTGAGCCGAGGAAGCCTGCAACAAACTTGTTTACAGGGTTCTCGTAGAGGTTCTGAGGTGTATCGATCTGCTGAACGAAACCGTCCTTCATACAAACGATTCTGTCACCCATTGTCATAGCCTCTGTCTGGTCATGAGTTACGTAGATAAATGTAGTACCGAGCTTCTTGTGGATCTTAGCGATCTCGGTTCTCATCTGAGCACGGAGCTTAGCATCGAGGTTTGAGAGAGGCTCGTCGAGAAGGAATACCTTAGGTGAACGAACGATAGCACGACCGAGAGCAACTCTCTGTCTCTGACCACCGGACATAGCCTTTGGCTTTCTGTCGAGGAGGTGTGTAAGGTCGAGGATCTTAGCAGCCTCGTTAACCTTTCTCTCAATCTCGTCCTTAGGAACCTTACGGAGCTTAAGGCCGAAAGCCATGTTCTCGAAAACTGTCATGTGAGGGTAAAGAGCGTAGTTCTGGAAAACCATTGCGATATCTCTGTCCTTAGGAGCGATATCATTAACGAGTCTGTCGCCTATATAAAGCTCGCCCTCTGATATCTCCTCGAGACCAGCAATCATACGGAGAGTTGTTGACTTACCGCAGCCTGACGGTCCAACGAGAACGATAAACTCCTTATCTCTTATCTCTAAATTTACATCTGAAACAGCGACAACGCCGCCCGGATATTTCTTATAAATGTTTTTAAGTGTTAAGCCTGCCATTTTTAATCTGTTCCTCCAGTATAAAATTGTGCCGATATATTTTTTTCCGCTATCAGCTATGATAATATGATACCATACTTTGCAAAATTTTTCAAGTTGCTAAATTGCCAAAGTTATAAATCGTTGTTTATTAGATTTGCCGAAAAAACAGGGAAAAATTGACTGTAAAAAAGGTCAAAATCCTGTGGTTTGAACAAGTTTTCAACATCTTTGTGCAATAATTCCATACACTGTCCTATCGCCAGTTTTTCGGGCAAAATCAAAGCTCCCAGTGAAACACGCGCCAGTCTTTCTACGTGATTGCCCACGGCTGCGAACATTCTTTTAACTTGGTGATATTTTCCTTCACAAATTTGTATCATCGCCAGTTTATCGCTATTTTCCGATGATTTTACCCGAGCGGGCAGACAAGTCTCCCCGTCGGCGAGTTTAATGCCCTCCGCAAATTTGTTAATATAATTATTTTCAAATGGTCTGGCAAGTTTCACAATATAAATTTTGGTTATTTTTCGGCGTGGTGACAATATTTGGTGAGCCAGCTCGCCGTCGTCTGTGATGAGCAGCGCCCCTGTGCTGTCCTTGTCGAGACGCCCTGCTGGGAACATACCCTTTGACCGCATTTCAGGCGGTATCAGCTTTATCACGGTCTCTCCGTCCTTGTCGTCGGTAGAACAGACATAGCCCTGCGGCTTGTTCAGCAGTATGTATCTGTACCGCGAGCTTTTCAGCTCCTGACCGCATACGCTCACTACAGCCGTGTCGCCGTCTATCTTGACGTCAGAGCGCTTTGCCGCCGTACCGTCAACTGTTATCTTTCCCTTAGCTGCAAGCTCCTTTATCTGACTTCTGGAGTACTCTGTGCGCTCGGATATGAATTTATCAAGTCTTATCTGCGCCATTGGTGCTCCTTTCGGTATAATGTACGGACTTTGGTGAATAAGATTTAATACTGACCAGTTATAGGAGTGATAACATGAAAAAGATGATATTCATGGCTGCTGCGGCTGCATTTGCTCTTGCAGCCTGCACTGCAAATGACGATACATCAGCAGTCAGCATAGCCGCCGAAAACGCTGCTCAGCGCATAAGCTACTTTGCCTCTCACGGCTGGGAGGTAGAGGAGATATCCGAAAAAAACGTGACTATCCCCGAGAGCTTTTCCTCTGTCTATGAGGAATACGCCCTCATGCAGGATAAACAGGGACTCCCTCTCCGCCGTTATGCAGGCAGAAACGCAAGACTTTTCGTCTATGAGGTGAAAAACTACAGCCCGCAGAACAAAAAAATGCTTGCAGAGCTCCTTGTATGCGATAATACAGCCGTAGCCTCAATGGTCTACAGTGAGGACAGCGGCAGTATAAAAATGCCTGTGAGCTGAATCAGAATACGTTGAGAAGGCTTCCTACGAATGGGAATCTGTAAGCCCTGCCCTTGTAAGCGCCGTAGCTGTAAAAGAAACATATGCCAAGATAAACCAAAGGCCAGAGTATTCTGAAAATAATACCTAAAAGCGGGATAAATCCTAAAATTGCAAATATAATGCCGATGACAACAGCTGCGATGAGCCATGTCAGGGACTGATTTGCATGGAATTTATTGTATGTGGAGTTTCCGTCCATACAAATTGGCAGGAAGAAAAGAATAGGGATAAGATATGCGATCATAGCAAATAAATAATGCTTCTTTACATCTGCCTCAACAAATGTTTTTTCGGCATTGATGTCATTGAAATTCTCAAGGAAATTGTCGAGTTTCTCAAAAAAACCATTTGTTCCGTTTGGTGTGCCATTGCTCATAGTAAAAACCTCCATAGATTATAATTCGGAATATTCTTCCGTTTTTTGCTTTTTTCCGTCAAATTCGCTTATAGCCGCTACAAAGCTGTCTATATCCGTAAAATCCTTGTAAACGGACGCAAATCTTATATAGGATATCGGATCTATCTCACGAAGTCTGTCAAGCACCAGCTCGCCTATCTCAGTGGATTTTGCAACTGTTCTGAGGGCATTTGCGTAGTAATTCTCAACATAATTGGCTATTTCAGTGACCTTCTCAGCCGAGACAGGTCGCTTTTTTATTGCCGAGACTATGCCGTTTATGAGTTTTGCCTTATCGAAAAGCTGAACGCTGCCGTCTCTTTTTTCCACCATGAGAAGTGGTATCTCAACAGCTTCAAATGTGGTGAATCTTTCGCCGCACCTGACACATTCACGCCGCCTTTTTGTCTTGTCATCGACAGGGCGTGAATCTATTACCTTTAATTCTTCATATCCGCAGTATGGACACTTCATAAGCTTTGCTCCCTGCCGTAAGGTTCAGTCATCCTGCAGAGCTTGTTATAGCTGGATATCAGGTCGCTTATACCCGAAAAACCGCCTCTGTAAAGCTCCAAGATAACGCTGCAATCCGAATTGTATACTGCAAGCTTTTCAAAGAACTGCTTAAAATTGAATCTTCCCCTGCCTATAAGCAGGCAGTCGCCCATTTCTCCCGAATCGCTTATGTGAACGTGACATATCTTGTCGCCCACTGCGTCGAGGAATTTCAGGGGGTTCTCATTGGAGCGCAGAGCCTGCTTTGTATCGAGTACAAAGGCAAACTCATTGCCGAGCATATTCTTTATCTCTTTTACGAATACCGATGAAGCGCTTTTGCACCGCGAAACGTTCTCGACTGCCACTGTTATGCCGAATTCCTTGCCCAGTCGGAAAAGTCTTGAATACCTTTCGCAGTAAAACTCGGGAGTGCATATGGAAGTGGGTTTTCCGCCGTGAAAAACGAATATATCGGCTCCAACGATATTCATAAAACGGAAGTAAAGCTTGTAATATTCAAGCATATCGTCAATTCTTCTCTCGTACTCCGAAAAGAACATCTGCGGCTCTATCTCGCAGGTAAATGGGTGTACGGAGGGGCTTTTGACATCGAATCTTTTCATAAGATTGGCAATGCCGTGAGCGAAGCCCTTTTTCAGTTCTGAATGAGTGTTGATGAACAGCTCAACGGTAGAAACACCGTTGACTGCAAGCTCGTAAAGAGACTCCTCAATGGGCTTGGGATACAGGCAAGCTGTAGAAACACCTGCTATCAAAATTATCCCTCCCAACAATATAACGATACACATAGGTATTATATCATAAAGTCATAAAAAAAGCAACATTCGCGGAAAAAAAACTTACTTTTTTTGCATTTTCATCCATAATCCGTTAGCTTGTAGGGGGCGATGCCTAACAGGCACCCGTACCCTCTGTCCTGCGGACATCTCCCTGTACTACAGGGAGTCACCCACATCGCCCCGTTAATTACGTTATTGTTTGGTCGGGCTGATGTAGGCATCAGCCCCTACAAATAAACAATAAAGTTCATTTCGGAAACCGCGGAACGGCGAGGGCGCCGTTCCCTGCAATGTCATTTTTTTGAGCCGAAACATATGATACTACGGAGGTGTTTATTTTGCTGAAAGAGTTTTTTCTCGCTTTTATCGTCAGTATCGACATTTATCTCGCGGCGGCTGCCTGCTGCAACAGCGGCGTAAGGATACCCCTCAGCTCCGCTTTCATAATAGATATGTTCTCGGCAGCGATTTTATTTATTTCCGTAACCCTTTCTGATATAATTTCGGGGTTTATCACGTCCCATACTATCCATATCATCGGCACTGTGGTGCTTATCACCATCGGCTCGCTGAATATTGCAAAAAGCATACTGCGAAACATCATCAGGTATATCTCCGACAGGGACGGTATTTCCCTGAAAATGGGGGAGCTGTCTGTTTTCGTCAAGCTTTGTCTCGACGATTCAGCCGTTGACATGGACAGCTCAAAGGTGCTGTCCATAGGCGAAGCCGCTGTTCTTGCCCTTGCAGGCTCCCTTGACGCTGCCGCTACGGGACTCAGCTGCGGCGGCTCTGATATATCCGCTGCAGGCGCAGCGGCGGCGGTGTTCATATGCGGAGCTGCCGCACTTATCCTCGGCTCTCTCACAGGCAGAAAAATATCCTCCCTGAACCACGATCTCTCGTGGACGGGAGGACTGTTTCTCATTATTTTTGCCGTAGTATCGGCTTAAATTTCGTATACCACTATCTCGGGCGGACAGAAAAGCCTCAGCTTTCCAAGACCTGCCGAAACAAGGAGCTTCCTGCCGCCGAAGTCATAGACTCCCTTGGCATATTTCGGGAAGAACTTGCGCTCGGGAGACAGCATTGCAACTCCGAAAAGCCGCACTATACCGCCATGTACATGACCGCTGAAGGTGTAATCAGCGCCCCATTCCGCATAGGCTTCGCCGAAAAATGGATTATGAGCAATGAGCAGCACCTCGCCCTCGGGACATTTTCCCAGCTTTTCCTCAACGTAAGCCTTGTCGATAACGTCAAGGTCACGGTAGCCGCCGTTTTTCTTATAGACGCCGTAATGCTCCATAAGACCGTATATTTTCAGCTCTCTGCCGCGGATATTCACGGTGGTATGCTGGTTTTTCAGCATTATCTGCTGATTCCGCTCAAACATTGCTTCAAGCTCGCCCCGCATTTCCGCGGAAATGCTCTGCTCGTGGTTGCCGTATATCATATACACGGGAGCTATTTCGCACAGCTCCCTCAGCGCCGCCTCAGCATTGCTGAGGGTGATTATTGACCTTGATACAAGGTCGCCGCTGAATATGATGATATCTGGCTTTTCTGCTCTTACCTTACGGCACAGCCGCGAGTTTCCCTCTCCGAAGCACCGCTTGTGCAGATCGGAAAGATGTACTATCTTAATGCCGCTGCCAAGCTTTTCGCGCCTGACAACAAGCAGAAAGAAGTTCTCAAATACGGCGTAGAGCAGAAATATTACTGCTGCAATCAAAAAGTATATCAATGATTTTTTCCTTATAGTGGGATATTATTCCTCGTTATCGTCGTCATCGGGCTCTGCTTCAACGACTACCTCGTTCTGCTCCTCAAGTGCAGCCTCGGCTTCTGCCTCCTTGAGCTGCTCCTCTGTAAGCTGCTCTACTTTTTCGGTCTCGGCATTGTCGTCGTGCTCGGCACGGGTGAATGCAACTACATTCGCACCCTCGTTGACTCTCATAACACGGACGCCCTTTGCGATACGTCCCATGATACGGATATCGCTGGCAAGTATTCTGATAATGATACCGTCGCTTGAAACGAGGATAATATCGTCTTCCTCGTCAACTATCTTGATACCGCATACCTTGCCGCGGATATCGTCTGTCTTGTAGTTGGTAAGTCCGAAGCCGCCGCGGTTCTGGATACGATAGCTGTCAAGGTCGGTCTTCTTGCCGTAGCCGTTCTCGGTAACGGTAAGTAGCGAAGCTCCCTCGCGGACTCTTGCCATACTTACAACGTAGTCGCCGTCGCGGAGCTTGATTGCTCTTACGCCGTGAGCTGAACGTGAAAGTGCTCTTATCTTGCTCTCTTCAAGGCGGATAGCCATACCGTTGTGAGTTGCAACGAAGAGCTGAGCATTGCCGTCGGTCATACGAACTCCCTCTATCTCGTCGCCCTCATCAAGTCCTATAGCGATAAGACCGTTCTTGCGGACGTTCTTGTAGAGTGAGAGGTTAGTTCTCTTTATCTTGCCGTTCTTTGTGACCATGGTGATGAACTTGTCATCGTTGAAGTCAGTGGTCTTTATCATAGCCGCTATCTTCTCATTTTCTGTGAGAGGAAGCAGATTTATGAGATTGAAGCCTCTCGAAGCCTTTGAACCGTCGGGAACTTCATAGCATTTCAGCTTGTACATGATACCCTTGTTGGATATGAACAGGATATTGTCGTGAGAACCGCAGATGAACATTTCCTCAACGAAGTCCTCATCACGCTGCTTCATACCCGTGATTCCGCGTCCGCCGCGGTGCTGTGTCTTGTACTCTGTCAGCGGCATACGCTTGATGTAGCCGTTGTTTGTGAGAGTAACAACGCAGTCCTCCTCGGGGATAAGGTCCTCGATATCGACTTCGCCGCTGACGTTTTCGATGTCAGTACGGCGCTTGTCGCTGAACTTCTTGCGGATAACGTTGAGGTCGTCCATGATTATCTGATATACACGGTTAACGTCTGCGAGTATATCCTCAAAGTCGGATATCTTGGTGAGAAGTGCGTATAACTCGTCAGTTATCTTCTGTCTTTCGAGACCTGTCAGCTGTCCTAATCTCATCTGAACGATAGCCTCAGCCTGTTCCTGTGAAAGACCTGTCTGAGCCTCGATGTGAAGTCCTGTGAGGTCGTACTGTGCGCGGTCAAGGAGAGCTGACATATCAACGTCCTTGAAGCGCTCTATCATGCGGTCCTTTGCCTCCTGAACGGTAGCGCTGGAGCGGATTATGTCGATTACCTCGTCGATATAATCAGCCGCAAGCACGAAGCCCTGTAAAATGTGGGCTCTTTCGAGAGCCTTGCGGAGGTCGAAACGTGTTCTTCTCTGGATAACATCAACCTGGAAATCAAGGTAGTGCTGGAGCATCTGCTTCAGAGTGAGTATCTTAGGCTCGTTGTTTACCAGAGCAAGCATGATGATACCAACTGTGTCCTGAAGCTGTGTCAGTGCAAAGAGCTTGTTGAGGACGATATTCGGTACAGCGTCCTTTTTCAGCTCGATAACGACTCTCATACCCTCCTTGTCGGACTCGTCGCGGAGGTCATAAAGTCCCTCGATACGCTTGTCTCTTGCAAGCTGGCTTATGCTCTTGAGGAGTCTCTCCTTACGGAGCATATAGGGTATCTCGTCGATGATGATGCAGTTTCTGCCCTTTATCTCCTCGAAGTGAGTACGGCTGCGGAGGGTTATCTTGCCCTTTCCTGTTGCATAGGCTGCGCGGATACCTGCTCTGCCCATGATTATACCGCCTGTCGGGAAGTCCGGTCCCTGAATGTGCTCCATGAGCTGTTCAAGGGTACAGTCGGGATCGTCGATAAGGAGCTGCAATGCGTCGATGACCTCGCCCAGATTGTGGGGAGGTATATTTGTAGCCATACCAACGGCGATACCTACAGAGCCGTTTACCAGAAGATTCGGGAAACGTGAGGGAAGTACGGCAGGCTCTTTGAGACGGTCATCATAGTTGGATACGAAGTCAACAGTCTCCTTGTTGATATCCGTGAGCATATCAAGGGTGAGCTTTGCCATTTTAGCCTCGGTATAACGGTAAGCCGCAGGTCCGTCGCCGTCGATGGAGCCGAAGTTTCCGTGACCGTCGACCAGAGGATATCTCATAGAGAAGTCCTGTGCAAGTCTTACCAGAGCGTCATATACCGACGCGTCGCCGTGTGGGTGATATCGTCCCAGTACCGCACCGACGGTATCGGCGCATTTACGGTAGGGCTTCTCGGGAGTAAGTCCGTTTTCATGGAGCGTGTACAGTATTCTTCTGTGTACAGGCTTCAGACCGTCTCTTACATCGGGGAGCGCTCTGGAAACAATTACCGACATGGCATAATTGAGCATGGAATTTTCCATTTCGTCAACTATCTCGGTATTTATTACCTTTGAGTTGTCTGTGTAAAGCATTTTTTCCTCCTGAGAGAATTGAATTTATTTTGAAATGGGGTTTGTTACTTTATATCTCTTACTATTTTCAGCTCAGACTCCGAAAAACCGTCCTTAGGGAGTATATAGAACATTTCCTTTCCTGCCAGCATGAGGAAGAACCTGTCGTACTCCATGAGCTGAAAGCCCTCGTCAACATTTATCCTTGTCTTTTCGGGGAGAGGATCTGTTTCGGTAATGTCCTCGGTATCTTCTTCGCCTTTTTCTTCTTCCTCAGGCTCAACGATATTGCTGAGGTCGTCGGAAACTGTAGAAATATCGACGAATTTGTCGCCAATGCCTATTTTGTATATTGGCTCGCCCAGCGCTCTTACGGAATCTGTAAGACTGCGGCGCATTTTACGGGGATTAAACCACTCGCGCAGAGAAAAGGCTGCGGCAACGATAAAAGCAAGATACATGATGTATTTCTGCTTTTTCGGAGCGTCATGCATTGCAAATATGCCGAATATCAGCAGAACTATCGCCAAAACTCCGAATATCGCCATATAAACGTAGCTTTTCGGATAAACGTATTTTTTCTGGAATTCAAGGTAAGCGTCGCGGAATGTGTCCGCAGGTACCTTGTATTCCTTTTCAAGCTTGTAATTTTCTTCCATAAGTACTCCCGTCAGATATCAAGATCCTGTGCGAATCTGGCGTTTTTCTCGATGAAATTACGTCTTGGCTCTACCTTGTCGCCCATGAGTATGCTGAATGTCTCGTCTGCTTTGAGAGCGTCCTCCATGCCTATCCTTACGATAGTACGGTGCTCTGGATCCATAGTTGTCTCCCAGAGCTGTTCGGGATCCATTTCACCAAGACCTTTGTAGCGCTGTACTTCAACGTCCTTGTACTTGCCGTCCTCGGAGAGCTCAGCGATGTACTTGTCGCGCTCCTCTTCGGAGAATGCGTAGTATATCTTCTTCTTGCGCTCTACTCTGAACAGCGGAGGCTGTGCGATATAAACGTTTCCGTTGGTGATGAGAGGTCTCATATAACGGAAGAAGAATGTGAGCAGAAGCGTTCTGATGTGCATACCGTCAACATCGGCATCGGCCATAATTATTACCTTGCCGTAGCGGAGCTTCTCGATGTCGAAGTCCTCGCCGATACCTGTTCCGAGAGCAGTAACCACGGGCTCAAGCTTGTCGTTGCCGTAGATACGGTCGATACGAGCCTTTTCAACATTGAGCATCTTGCCCCAGAGAGGAAGGATAGCCTGATAACGTCTGTCACGTCCCTGCTTTGCCGAGCCGCCCGCAGAATCTCCCTCGACGATGTAAACTTCGGTGTATCTTGCGTCGCGTTCAGCGCAGTCCGCAAGCTTTTCGGGCATTGAGCTGTTTCCGAATGCGTTCTTCTTGCGCTCGGCGTCTCTTGCACGCTTTGCGGCTTCTCTTGCCCTGTATGCGGAAAGGCACTTCTCAAAAATTATATTTGCTATCTCAGGATTTTCCTCAAGGAAATTCATCAGCTTCTCTGTGACAAGATTCTCTACAAATGGCTTTACCTCGGGATTTCCGAGACGTCCCTTTGTTTGTCCCTCAAATTCGCACTCTGTCAGCTTTACAGATACGATAGCTGTAAGTCCTTCGAGAACATCGTCTCTTTTAAGGCTCTCTATCTCCTTTTTAGGAGCGTCCTTGCCCTTTTTTGAGCTTTCCTTTTCCTTGAATTTTCCGAATTTCTTGCCGTATTCGTTTATTACCTTCAGGAGAGCGTTCTTGAAGCCTGTTTCGTGAGTACCGCCGTCCTTTGTATGGATATTGTTTGCAAAGGACAGTATTACGGGATTATAGCTGTCGTTGTACTGGAGAGCTACCTCAGCAAAGGAATCTCCCTGAGTACCAGAAATATAAACTACCTCGCCGCTGAGAGCTTCAAGTCCTCTTGTAGCGTGGATATGCTCTACGAACTGACGGATACCGCCCTCATAGTGGAGAGTTTCCGTCTGGATATTCTCGCTGTCGCGCTTATCTGTGAAAACTATCTTTATGCCTGCGTTAAGGAAAGCCTGCTCGCGGAGACGCTTTAAAAGCACTTCGTAATCGTAAACAGTGCTCTCGAATATCTCTCCGTCAGCCTTGAACATAACGGAGGTACCTGTTTCCTTGGTATCACCTATTACCTTTAACTGCTCATCGTAATGACCGCGCTCGAAACGCTGGAAGTAAACGTGCTCGCCGTCCTTGACAGTGAGCTCCAGCCATTCTGAAAGTGCGTTTACTACTGACGCGCCAACGCCGTGGAGACCGCCTGATACCTTATATCCGCCGCCGCCGAACTTACCGCCTGCATGGAGAATAGTATAAACGACTGTAGCCGCGGAGATGCCTTCCTTAGGGTGGATACCTACAGGGATACCGCGTCCGTTATCGGAAACGCGGATAATATCGCCTTCAAGTATCTCAACGGTTATCTCGGTACAATAGCCTGCCAGCGCTTCGTCGATAGAGTTGTCCACTATCTCGTAAACGAGGTGGTGGAGTCCCCCGGGACCTGTAGAGCCGATGTACATACCCGGTCTTTTGCGGACCGCTTCAAGTCCTTCGAGGACTTGTATGTCGTTTTCATCGTAGTTGTTGTTCTGCTGACTCATGATTTACCTCCAATAATTTTGGTTGTATATGTCATTTACCCAATTTATGGGATTATTGTCGATGTAATCGCAAATTTCGAGAAATTCTTTTTCATTGCGGATTATATGGTCGTGGAAAGATTTTTGCCATATTGAAAAGCCAATTTGTTTCGTAGATATTGATTTTAATCCGTTAATTATCTGAGAAACGGATTTTGTAGGGAACGCCGCCCTCGGCGTTCCGCAATTTACGAACCTATCTTCAAAATCCGAAACAAATAATATCATATGGATATGATCCGGCATTATCACATATTTCGTAACAGAAACATATCTGTATATTTCATTGATTTTTTTGATATTGTCATTTACAATTTCACCGTATTCCGTCAGTTTTACGATTGGAACGCCGAGGGCGGCGTTCCCTACATCGTGTATTTCCGATAAATACGGTATTCTGTCTTTTGTGCATATGGTAATGAAATACAGACCATTCCGAGAATAATCGTAATTCTGCAATCTGTTTAATTTACGGTCAGAATGCTCCATTTCAGAATCCTCCGCCTTCTTTAAGGCGTTTCCGCAATGTTGCCGCCGAAAGCTGGGAGATATACACCCTCTCTTTGCCGTTTTTTACGGTAACTATGAAGCTTTTCGGCATTTCATAGGTGGTATACACGCATTTGTGCTCCTTTTCGGCACGTTCCAGAAGCTTCTTGGTACACTTTTCAACAGTTGTATTCTCAATGTCGAAAATTCCTACCACATCTCTCAGGTCAACGGAGTAGTTATTCCCTATGTGAAGATACATTTTCTTCCACCTCTGCTATGCTGCCGCCGCTTATACGCAGTATCTTGCCCTTAATTTCAGGCAGGAGCGCGTTCTCGTTGGGAGTTGTTATGAACACCTGCATATCCTTTATCATGTCGAACACGAACCGCTGACGGTTCTCGTCAAGCTCGCCCATGACATCGTCAAGGAATATGACAGGAGCGTCCTTTGACTTCTGCATGAATATCTCAGCCTGCGCCAGCTTCATGACCAGCGCGGCGCTCTTTATCTGTCCCTGTGAGCCGTAGTCCTTGGCGCTTACGCCGTTTATCTTGATGAGTATCTCGTCGCGGTTCACGCCTGCATGGGTGCTTCCCGTTCTGACGTCGTATTCGGCAGTTTCCGCAAGCTTTCTGTAATACTGCTCATATGCCTCGTCGCCGCAGGGCTTCTCAAAGTCCTCGGGACGGAAAACATTGGACTTGTATTCCAGTTCAAGCTCCTCTGTACCGCCCGAAATGGTGCGGTAGAGCCTGCCGCATATAGAGTTGAACTTCTGTATATACTCATGGCGCATATAGGAGATGACTGCTCCCTCGCGTGAAGCCTGTCTGTCCCATATCTCAAGGATACCGCGGTCGGTATTTCCCTGCATAATGCCTTTCAGCAGAGCATTCCGCTGGTTCATTATGGCATTGTTTTTATTGATGTGCATGACAAAGACGGGATTGAGCTGTGAAGCTGCCATATCCACGAAATTACGCCTTTTTTCGGGCGAACCCTTGATAATATCAACGTCGTCTGGTATAAAGGCTATGCACTTGAACACGTCGAAAAGAGCTCTCGTGCCCTTTTGTTTTACGCCGTTCAGCGTGATATTCTTTGGATTTGAGGCGCTTCTGGTCATCTCAAAGGTTATTTTCTGCTCGCGGACGCTGTCGCGTATCTTTATTTTGGATTCCATGCGGTTTCCGCCAAGGCAGATATAGTCCTTTTCCTTTGAGCCGCGAAAGCTCTTGCAGCCCGAAAGTATCCACATTGCTTCGAGAAGATTTGTCTTTCCCTGAGCATTAGGACCTGCGATGATATTGTATTTAGGATCGGGAGCAAAGGAAATGCCGCTGAGATTCTTGAAGCCGTCAATGTCAGCGTAGGTGACTATCACTCTACGATTACCTCTTGGCAGTTCACGTAAACTGCGTCGCCTGGGCGTATCTTCTTGCCTCTCATAGTGCAGACCTCGCCGTTTACAAGGACCTCACCGTTCTGTATGAGCTGCTTTGCTTCTCCGCCTGAGTTTACCAGTGAAGCAAACTTCAAAAGAGAGTCAAGCTTGATAAATTCAGTATTGATCTTGATTCTTCCAGCCATAATTACCAGCCTTTCAGTATCAGTCGGTTTTAGTTTTTGAGCTGAATGGGCATTACAAGGAATATGAAGCTCTCTCCCTCTAACGGAAGTATCTCTATTACTTTCATTGCGCCGTTGAAGCGTATTCTGACTTTGTCGCCCTCGGCAGCGCGGAGTGCTTCGAGAATGAGCTTGTTATTGAAGCCGATAGTAAC
Source organism: Ruminococcus flavefaciens (assembly GCF_900119075.1). Taxonomy (GTDB): domain Bacteria; phylum Bacillota; class Clostridia; order Oscillospirales; family Ruminococcaceae; genus Ruminococcus; species Ruminococcus flavefaciens_Q. Next base: position 115,103 of record NZ_FPIP01000011.1, on the reverse strand, counting down.
AGTTTCACCTGAAATATCGGCGGATATAGCGTCGTTTATCTTACCGATGCCCGTCTTGCAGCTTATCTTCATAACGCCGTTGCCTATCTCGCAGCGGATAGGAGACTTGTTCTTGTCGTCGATAAGAAGTGAGCAGCGCTCGAGACAGGTAGAGAAATCTCTCTTGCTGATGATGACTTCTGTCTTGCAGCCGCTTGGTATGCTCATCTTGTAGTTATGGAAAACGCCTTCGAGAAGTCTTGATATTACGAAAACGTTGCCTATCTCAAAGATGATGTGACGATCATTGGTGCATACAGTACAAAGCTTCTCGTCGTCATCGTCCTTAATAAGGGTGGAAACTTCGAGAAGAGCTTTCTTCGGCACTACAAAGTGGTACTTCTCGGTGCAGTCAGTCATTTCTGTTCTGATAGCAAGTCTGAAGCCGTCTATAGCGACCATATTGAAGCTGCCGTCCTCTATATCGAAGAGCTCGCCTGTGAGCACCGGCTTGCTTTCGTTGAGTGAAGCAGCGTAGCTTGTCATATTTATCATTGATTTGAGTATGCTCTGCTTTACGGAGAAGCTCCTTGCAGAGTCGACCTTCGGGAGTTCAGGGTATTCGCTTGCCGACATTGCAGGGAAGCTGCACTCGGTAGCGCTGCATGAAATGCTTATAACGAGATTGTCATCGATATCAAAGGTTATCTCGTCGCCTGACATACGTCTTGTGAACTCGCTGAAAAGTCTTGCGCTTACAACAAATTCTCCCTCGCCCTCTGTATTGGCGCTGATAGATGTACGTATACCCATTTCAAGGTTATAAGCGGTAAGCTCTACACTGCCAGATGAGATACGTACCTTTATACCTTCAAGAGCAGGGATAGTGGATTTCTGTGATACAGCTCGTGAGACATTGCTGATAGCCTCGCTGATCTCGTTTTTATCGCAGATGAATTTCATTATGATATGCCTCCGTGAAAATTCTTAGCAGAAATAAGATGAGCTAAGATAAGATAAGAATAAATATATATTGTTGTTGTTATTGTGTCGGTGGAAAAGTTGGGATCGTTATTTTTTGAAGATATACGCCGAAAAGCTCGTCCACAAGGGGGTGTTGTGAAAATTTTGAAATTGTGAAAACAATTTCTCGTCAGCGGATCATGTGTTGATTTGGTTGAGCGATGTGGAGTTGAAATGGAAAAAAAGTTGAGAAAACGGTGGAAAGACAGATTTTTTAATTTTTTCGTGAGTCTTTTTTCACATCGGTGTTGAGTGTTGAATGTTTCAGATGTTGAAATAATATCCGAGTGAAATGATATACATGATACGAAAAACTTTTCGGCATAGGAAAATTTCTGAAGTTTGATTTTAAAAACAGTTTTTAACACAGTGTTGAAAACTCTGTTGAAATAACATTTTCAACACTTTTAAACGTTGACTCAGACCTTGCTCTTGTCCTTGATATTCTTGATGATGTCGTTTACAAGATTCTTGAGGTTTGAATCCTTTTCCATTGACTCTGTAACGCTTGTTACCGAGTAAACGATAGTAGAATGGTCTCTGCCGCCGAACTCTGTACCGATAGAAGCAAGTGGCATCTGAGTTATCTCGCGGACTACATATATAGCTACCTTACGGGCTGTTGATATCTGTGATGAACGCTTGCTGGAGCGCAGGTCGTCGGGAGATACGCCGTAAACTGTGGATACCTCTGAGATTATCTTTTCAACGGTTATCGGGATAGGCTGCTCGTCAGCGAGGACGTCGCGCATTACGCTCTGAGCCATTGATATAGTTATAGGGCTGCCTGCAAAGTGGTTGAGAGCCTTAAGGCGTACAACAGCGCCCTCCAGCTGTCTGATGTTGGATTTCAGGCGGTTAGCCATGAATTCAGCGACTTCGCTTGGCATTTTGAGCTCCAAGAGCTCGGATTTTCTGTTGATGATAGCAAGTCTGGTCTCGTAGTCAGGTGCGGAGATATCAGCGATAAGACCGCCCTCGAAACGTGTGCGCAGACGCTCTTCAAGGGTGAGGAGCTCCTTTGGCGGCTTATCAGATGTGATAACTATCTGCTTGCCCTCCTGATGAAGCTTGTAGAAGGTATGGAAGAATTCCTCCTGCATACGCTCTCTGCCGGAGAAGAACTGGATATCGTCTATGAGAAGTATATCGGCATTTCTGTACTTGTCGTGGAAATCGGAGATAGAGCTCTTGTTGAGAGCGTTTACAAGGTCGCTGCCGAAGGTCTCGCTGGTAACATAAACGATGTTGAAATCGGGGTGATTCTTTCTTACCTCGTTGGCGATAGCTGTGATGAGGTGAGTTTTACCCATTCCCGAAGGACCGTAGATGAACAGCGGATTGTAGTCGGGAACAGCCTTTAAGCCGCAGTTCTTGGCTACAGATTTACTGCAGGCAAGGGCGAACTCGTTGGAGCGTCCCTCGATGAATGTATCGAAGGTATAGTCGTAGTTTGCGAATTTGTAGGACTGCTCCAGCTCAGCGTGCTTCTGCTCCAGCTCGGCGTCTGTGGGGACCTTTACCTTTTCGGGCTCTTCGGATTCAACATTGATGACGATATTGACATTGAGTCCGAGGACGTTGAGGAAAGCTTCCTTGAGAACAGCCTCGTATGTAGTCATAACGATATTTTTCTGGAACTCTGTCTGAACGCTGAAAACAGCCTCAGTGCCGTTGAAGTTAAGGGGAACAAGTGGATTTATCCATGTTTTTATTGCAATTTCAGGTATTTTTCCGTTTTCGAGACAGTAGCTCTTGACTTTCTCAAAAACCTCATCAAATGAATTCATAGAAACCTCCGTATTTTTGTTGGAGAAAAAATAACGATACTCTCCTATATTAATATATAAGACCATTATATCATAAACACTGTTGAAATGCAAGTGATTTTCACTGTAAAGCAGATAGAAAATAAAACTTCTTTCCACACACAAATTGACATATTGTTGAAAACTGTGTTGAATCATCTTAAAATCAGCCCTCAAAACCCTGTTTTGCGAGTGTGAAATTGTTGAAATAGGCTGGTTTAAAAAAATTTCTGTCAATAAAACATTTTTTCTGATGATTTGAGAAAATGGCTGAAATTGGACAAAGTATTGAAATTATTCCGTTAATCATTCAAGATATATTGGTAAAAAAACTGAAAATGTATGTGGAGATAAAAAAATTTCGGGAATTGCTTGACACGGGAGACTTTTTAATATATAATGATTTAGTGTAATGCAGGGCGAAGTGTCTCTGTACGCAATTCACGTTTGTCAGAGCGGTTTTTACGGCTCTTGTATAATAATTCGAGAGAGGAGGACACTGAATATGAAGAGAACATATCAGCCTAAGAAGCTCCACAGAAAGAAGGAGCACGGCTTCATGAAGAGAATGGCTACTAAGAACGGCAGAAAGGTTTTAGCTCGTAGAAGATCTAAGGGCAGAGCAAGATTAACTCACTGACGAGGCTGACCACAAAATCTTTATTTTGTGGTCTTTTTTGTTAGGACGGCTATATGCAGGTGCAATTATGCTTTATACGGAAATATTGAACGATAATAAGGACTTCCTTGCCCTCTATAAAAAGGGCAGGTATGCCGCTTCAAAATACTCGGTCATATATGTCAGACCAAACGGAAAGCCCTTTAACCGCCTCGGTATAACCGCAGGAAAAAAAGTGGGCAATGCCGTCTGCCGCAACAGAGCCAAGAGACTTATCCGCCTTGCCTATCGGAACGCTGAGGTGAATCTCCCCGTGGGCATGGATATCGTAATAGTGGCAAGAACTGCTATCTGCAGTATAAAATCAGACGAATACTGCGGCTATATGGACAAGTACGGAGTAAATGATATCAATAAGATGTTCAGGAGCTTCGATAACAAGAATAAGCGTGTATGAAATATATTGTTCTGGGGCTTATCAAATTCTACAGGAAGCTGATATCTCCCCTTTTTCCCCCTAAGTGCAAGTATTATCCTACTTGCAGCACTTATGCATTGAAAGCTGTTGAGCGCTTTGGTGCAATAAGGGGCTCGGCTCTTGCCGTGTGGAGGATACTCCGCTGCAACCCATGGTCAATGGGCGGTATAGATCACGTCCCCGAAAAATTCACCTTCAGAGTCAGGAAGTACGATTATGTGGATCCTGATTATTCGGAAGATGACAACAAAATGAATTAAGAGGGATTAATATTGAACGCACTTTATGATATTATCGGTGTGCCTTTCGGCTATCTGATGAGACTTATTTACTCGATTTGCAATAACTATGCCGTAGCTATCATTCTGTTTACGGTAATCACAAAAATACTGCTGCTGCCTGTCAACTACAAGACACAGAAGGGCGCGGCAAGAATGCAGCTTCTTAACCCGAAGCTGGAAAAACTCAAGAAAAGTTTCGCCAATAATCCGCAGAGATTACAGGAAGAACAGCAGAAGCTGTATCAGCAGGAGGGCGTGAACCCCATGGGCTCATGTTTACCTGCATTTATCCAGATGTTCCTCCTCTTCGGTGTTATTGACGTTATTTATAAGCCTGTGACACATATCCTTGATATTTCAAAAAGTATCATTGATGAAGCTTGCGGCATTGCAGGTGTTGATACCAGAAACCTCAGATGTGAGCTCATGACTATGGAACACCTCAGAGACAACGGCGACAAGTACGTTTCTCTCGGTGAGAAATTCTTTTCAAAGGTAACTGAGTTCAACGAGAGATTTACACTTTTCGGTGCTAATCTCGGAAAAACACCTACTATCCACCCCGATTCATGGACTAAGGAAGCTGTAATACTTGTAGCTATCCCCTTCCTTGCAGGTCTTTCACAGCTCCTCGTATCTGTTTACAGCCAGATACATCAGAAGAGAACTAACCCGAGTATGCAGCAGGCAGGTCAGGGCTGTATGTCAGTTATGATGTACGGACTTCCTCTCCTTTCTATCTGGTTCGCATTTCAGGTACCCGCAGGTGTAGGCTTCTACTGGATATGGTCATCAATCTTTTCATTCATAATTACCTTTGCGCTTAACTGCTACTTTACTCCCGAGCGTACTAAGGTCATAAATGAAAAGGAAAAAGAAAAAGCAAGAATATACGCAGAAAAACATCCGAATAAGAAATCATTCATGCAGAAAATGATGGAGCAGCAGGCTGCTCTCGAACAGCAGAACAGCGGCAGCTCATCATCAGGCAAGTCAAACGGCGTTTCACGCTCGGAGCAGAATAAAGCGAACCGCGACAAGCTTAAGGAAGCAAGAAAGCGCATGGCTGAAAAATACGGCGATTCTTACGAGGATAACGATGATGAGGATTGATTCCTCAGGGAGGTATAAGTATGACTGAAATTTTCACAGCAAGATCAATCGAAGAAGCAAAAGAGCTGGCAGCTAAGAAATTCGGAAAAAGTATCAGTGAGATCAAGTTTGAGATCCTCGATGAAGGCAAAAAGGGACTTTTTGGTATCGGTTCAAAGGAAGCTAAGGTAAAGGCTACAGTTGCAGACGCTGCACCTGCTGCTGCACCAAAGGCAGCTGCTGAAGCTCCTAAGGCTCCTGTAACAACTGCTCCCGCACCTAAGGCTGAAGAGCCTGCAACTAAGACTGCTGCAGAGCCAAAGCCTGTTGTAACTACTGAAACAAAGGCAGAGCCAAAGGCTGCCGAGGTAAAGAAGGAAGCAGCTGCGGAAGCTGCTGAGAATCCTGTTGAAGCTGCTGAGAATCCTGCTGAGGCTGTTGATGACGAAGAGGCTTACTCACTTGATAACTTTACTCTTATCGAGGACGAGTCCCTCGTAAATCCAAAGGTAAAGCTTGCTAAGGACTACATCACAAGCATTCTCAGAGCTATGGATATTGAAGTAGAGTTTCAGGTTTATCAGAATGAGACAGGCGCTGTTATCAATATCGAGAGCAACAACAACGGTACTATAATCGGCAGACGCGGCGAGACTCTCGACGCTATCCAGTATCTCTGTTCTATCATCGCTAACAAGGGCGATAAGGACTACTACAGAATTACAATTGACTGCCTCGGCTACAGAAGTAAGAGAAAGGAAACTCTTGAGCAGCTGGCTGCAAAGGTTGCTAAGTCTGTTCTCAGAACAGGCCGTTCACAGCCTCTCGAGCCAATGAACCCATACGAGAGAAGAGTTATCCATTCTGCTATCTCAAATATCGAGGGCGTTTCCTCACGTTCAGTCGGCGAGGAGCCTTACAGAAAGATAATCATTTCTTCCAATAACCCAAGAAGAGGCGGCGGAAGACGTGATAATCGCCGTGACGGCGGAAGAAGAAACGACAGACGCGGCGGAGAGAGAAGAAACCGCGACAGAGAGGTAAACATGGAGCGCAGAAGCGTTGACCTCTCAACAAGCTTTGAAAAGGACTATAAGAGACCAAAGCCTGAGGACGAGATACAGGGCGGTCTCTACGGTAAGATAGAGTTATAATTATTATAAACAACGGCTTAAAATGTAATACAAAATAAAAGTTTATGCGTATTTATCGGGGAAAACCTTTCTGAGGAAAGGTTATTCCCCGAACCCCTTTCCAAAGACTTTTATCTGGTTTATTCCCCGATAGGGCGCATTAAAAATTACAAGTATTCTATATTCTTGTAAGCGCCCTATCGGGGAATAAACAAAAACGAAAGTTTTAGGGGAGGAGTTTGAGGAGTGACCCTTTTTCAAAAGGGTCCTCCTCAATGGATACACATAATCATTATTGTATTGCATATAAGCCGTTGTTTTTTTAGGAAGTGATAAAATGTCAACTATAGCTGCTGTTTCAACGCCTAATGCAGTGGGCGGAATAGCTGTTATACGTATTTCGGGCGAGGACGCCATACAGGTTGCGGAAAAGATATTCTCCCCTTACGGCGACAAAAAGGTAGCGGACATGGCAGGCTACACCTGCGCTTACGGTGTCGCTCATGACGGTGATGAACGCCTTGACGACTGTATCCTGACAGTGTTCCGCGCTCCCCACAGCTACACAGGCGAAGATATTGCAGAGCTCTCCTGCCACGGCGGACTTTATGTTACCAAGCGTGTTCTCCGTGCGGCTCTGGCTAACGGAGCTGTCAATGCGGAGGCTGGCGAGTTCACCAAGAGGGCTTATCTCAACGGCAAGCTTGACTTGATGAAAGCCGAGGCGGTCATGGATATAATCTCCGCTAAGGGCGAGCGCGAAATGAAAATGGCGGAGAATCTCCGCGAGGGCGCAGCCTACAAAAAGGCGAAGAAATGCTCCGACAAGCTGATGAAAATTCTCGGCGACCTTGCAGCGTGGGCTGACTATCCCGAGGAGGATATCCCCGAGGTCCGTCCCGAGGTGCTCACTGATGAGCTGAAAGAAATACGCGAGGAGCTTCGCTCGCTGGTGAAGAATTACGACAGCGGCAGGATACTCCGCGAGGGCGTTGCCACGGCAATTATAGGACGTCCAAATGTGGGTAAGTCAACGCTGTTCAACTGCCTCAGCGGCTGCGAGAGAAGTATCGTAACCGAGATTGCAGGCACTACCCGTGATATTATTGAGGAGTCTGTTCGCATCGGAGACATTACTCTGAGACTCTCTGACACAGCAGGTATCCATGAAACAGACGATGTTATCGAGGGTATCGGAGTTGACATGGCTGAGAAAATGATAGCATCTTCCGAGTTGGTCATTGCAGTTTTTGACGGAAGTTGTCCGCTCACGGAGGACGATTTATATTTAATTAATAAAATTAATATAAATAATACTATCGCTGTTATCAATAAAAATGATGTTGAACAAGTCCTTGATACTTCCCTGCTGAAAGAAAAAATTAAACATATCGTATATTTATCTGCCAAGGAAAGCACTGGTTTTGAGCAGCTTCACGACTGTATAGAGGAGATTTTTAAGCTTGGAGAAGCTGATTTTGGTACGGCAACCGCTGCAAATGAGCGTCAGAAAAAGTGTATCGATAAGGCTCTTGAAGGTATTGAAAATGCTATTTTATCACTTGAAATTGGTGAAATGCTGGACGCTGTAAATATTACTCTTGATGAAGCTGAACAGTCGTTGTTACAGCTTACAGGAGAAAAAGTCACGGACGCAGTTGTGGACGAAGTCTTCTCGCGCTTCTGCGTTGGAAAGTGAAATGTTTCATGTGAAACATAAGGAGTGAGAAATTTGACATATAAAATGGGTGAATTTGACGTGGCAGTTGTCGGCGCTGGTCATGCAGGTGTTGAGGCAGCTCTTGCTTCTGCAAGACTTGGCTGTAAAACAGTCATGTTTACAATATCACTGGATCAAATTGCAAATATGCCCTGCAACCCCTCAATCGGCGGAACTGCAAAGGGACATTTAGTGCGTGAAATAGACGCTTTGGGCGGAGAAATGGGCAAAGCTGCTGATAAATGCTTTATCCAGAGCCGTATGCTAAACCGCGGAAAAGGTCCTGCTGTTCACAGTTTACGAGCTCAGGAAGACCGTGTAAAGTACCACGAATACATGAAAAATGTCTGCGAAAATCAAAAAAATCTTTATGTGAAGCAGGCAGAAATCGCTGAAATAATAACTGAAGATAATAAAATCGTTGGCGTGAGAACTTCTCTCGGAGCTGAATATGCTGTGAAAGCAGTCATAATTGCTACCGGAACTTATCTCAAAGGCAAGATACACATTGGTGAAGTTTCATATGAAAGCGGTCCTGACTCAGCTTTGCCAAGCAAATATTTATCAAAAAGTCTTGCTGAAAATGGAGTTGAACTGCGCAGATTCAAGACGGGTACTCCCTGCCGTGTAAACAAAAGAAGTATTAATTTTGATATAATGGAAAGACAGGACGGTGATGAAAAAATCGTTCCATTCTCATTTGAAACAGAAACAGACGGACTTGAGAATAAAGTAAGCTGTTACATTACATATACAAACAGTAAAACTCATGAGGTGATACTTTCAAACCTTGACAGATCACCGTTATACTCGGGAAGAATAGAGGGAGTAGGTCCAAGATATTGTCCGTCAATCGAGGACAAGATTGTAAGATTTTCAGATAAACCACGACATCAGCTGTTTGTAGAACCAATGGGATTATCAACAGAAGAGTACTATTTACAGGGAATGTCGTCGTCGCTGCCTGAGGACGTACAGCTGGCATTTCTGCGAACAATAGACGGACTGGAGGACGTAGAGATCATGCGTCCTGCATATGCAATAGAGTATGACTGCTGCAATCCGAATCAGTTGCTCCCTACCCTCGAATTTAAGAATTTACAGGGACTTTACGGCGCAGGACAGTTCAACGGAAGCTCGGGATACGAGGAAGCTGCTGCTCAGGGAATCGTAGCAGGCATAAATGCAGCCCTTAAAATAAAGGAAAAAGAGCCTATGATACTGGACAGGGCAAGTTCTTACATAGGAACTCTGGTTGACGATCTTGTAACCAAGGGTTGTGCCGATCCATACAGAATGATGACCTCCCGAAGCGAGTACAGGCTTATTCTTCGTCAGGATAATGCCGACCAGAGATTGACTCCGATTGGCTATAAATTGGGACTTATCCCACTTGAACGATATGAAAAGCTGCTCGAAAAGGAGCGTCAGACTGCTCTTGAAATTGATCGTTTATCTAAATTAAATGTGTCTCCAACAGAGGAGCTTAACGAGTTTCTCGTAGAAAAAGGGACTTCCGCCCTTGGAACAGGCTGTAAAATGACTGATCTGATACGCCGTCCTCAGATTAATTATAACGATCTTGCTCAATTTGATCCTGACAGACCTGAGCTTGACTGGGAGGTTTGTGAGCAAGTAGAGCTTCAGATCAAGTACGAAGGCTATATTCAGAAGCAGCTCGCTCAGATAGATCAAATGAGAAAAATGGAGTCAAAGAAGCTCCCACCGGATCTGGATTATAGCCTGATTTACGGGCTTCGTCTTGAAGCTGTAGAGAAGCTAAATAAGATAAAGCCTCTTTCAATTGGTCAGGCTTCGCGTATTTCGGGAGTCTCCCCTGCCGATGTTTCCATGCTTGCAGTATGGCTCATGCATGAGAAAGGAGAGAAAAATGCTACCTGATTTTGAAATATCTTGCGAAAAATTTTCTCAGTGCGGTATTGAGCTTTCACGTGAAGCTTATGAAAAATTCGATATTTATGCGAAATTTCTCGTTGAATACAATAAAAAGGTGAATCTTACCGCTATCACGGAGCCGACGGAGATACTCTGCAAGCACTTTATCGACTCGGCTTGTTTGCTGAAATACGTTGATATAAAGCCTGAATCTACTCTTATTGACGTAGGTACTGGGGCAGGTTTTCCGTCAATTCCGCTGAAAATACTTCGTCCTGATATTAAGTTAACGCTACTTGACAGCCTTAACAAGCGGATTGATTTTCTTAAGCAGCTTTGCGATAAGCTTGATATCCATGCTGATTTTATTCACGGAAGAGCAGAGGACTTCTCGAAAATGCCTGAATATAGGGAACAGTTTGACTATTCCTGTGCTCGTGCAGTTGCAAATCTCAGCACACTGAGTGAGCTTTGCATACCTTTTGTAAAGGTCGGAGGTTCATTTATTTCCATGAAAGGTCCCAGTGAAGATGTTTCACGTGGAACAAATGCGATAGAGCTTTTAGGTGGTAAGATCGAAGATATTACCGATTATAGTCTTTTTGATGAGCAGCGTCGGATAATTACAGTTAAGAAAATATCGCAAACTCCGATAAAATACCCGAGAAATAGCGCTCAGATAAAGAAGAAAGAGCTTTGATTAAACTAAATAATGTCATTAAAACCGCAGTTTGCTCGAAAAACTGCGGTTTTTTTGTATGGAAAGTATTTCCCGATAGTGATATGATAAGTTTAGAAAATACTTCGGAGGTAATATCATGGCAGGATTTTTGAATTTTACTAAGGAAAAGCTTGTGAACAAAGTCGTAGAAATTAACATTGATGACATTGTACCAAACCCATATCAACCGAGAACGGATTTTACGGACGATATCACGTCACTTGCGGAGTCAATCGCGCAGAACGGTATTCTTCAGCCGCTTTCGGTACGTAAAAAAGATAATCACTATGAGCTTATTGCCGGTGAGCGCAGGCTTCGTGCGGCAAAAATGTGCCAATTCAGCGTTGTCCCGTGTATTGTACACGAGGTCAGTGACCGTCATTCGGCTGTACTTGCTCTTGTGGAGAACATTCAGCGTCAGGACTTGTCTTTCTTTGACGAGGCTTCGGCAATTGAAAAGTTGATAACTCATTATGGCATGACGCAGGAGGACGCTGCGGCGAAACTTGGTCGTGCTCAGAGTACCATTGCCAATAAGCTTAGATTGCTTCGGCTTACTGAAAAAGAACGTGAGTTTATAGTCAAGTACGGGCTTACCGAGCGTCATGCGCGAGCCTTGCTTCGTTTGGGCAGTTCTGAGGATAGGCTGTTCATTCTTGGCAAGATAATCAAAAGTAATCTGAACGTGGAGCGCTCTGAGAAGCTGATTGACGAGTTCATTGGCAGTCAGCGTGACAAGGTGAGCTATAAGAAGCGTTCGCTGGTGTTTCAGAATGTCAAGATGTTCGTCAACACAATTAATAAGGCTGTTGAGACTATGCAGGCGGCTGGAATCTCTGCGGATTCCCGAAAAATCCAGAACGAGGACTACATAGAATACCGTGTTCGTATACCGATTCAAAAGAAATAAACACTGAAATGTTTCACGTGAAACAAATTTTGAGGTGATTTTTGCACCACAATTGTTTCATGTGAAACATTTTTTATAAAAATCTTCGTTTCATATTTACATTGCGTGAAAAAAGTGGTATAATATTAAAAGTAAATCTGAAAGGAAGATAGTATGGGCAAAATAATTGCTGTTGCTAACCAGAAGGGCGGCGTCGGAAAGACTACAACGGTCATAAATATCGCTGCGTATCTCGGTTCAAGAGACTTCAAAGTCCTCTGTGTGGACGCAGATCCACAGGGTAATACGACCACAGGCTTCGGAATAAAGAAAAAGTCTGTCAGCGCTTCGACCTATGATGTTATCACAGGAAAGGCTCGTATTCAGGAGGCGACTGTTCAGACAGAGTTTCAGAACGTTTCAATAGTTCCTGCAACAGAGGCTCTGGCAGGCTGTGAAATAGAGCTTGCTGAGTATGAGAACAGAGTCAACAGACTGAAAATGCAGATACTGACCTGCAAGGACGACTTTGACTACATCTTTATAGACTGTCCGCCTGCTCTCGGAACAATAACTATCAACGGTCTCGTTGCCTGCGACAGCGTTATGGTACCTATGCTTGCGGAGTTCTACGCTCTTGAGGGACTATCACAGCTGGTGAACACTATTAAAATAGTTAAAAATAATTATAATCCGGCTCTTGAAATCGAGGGAATACTCTTCACAATGTTCGACGGCAGACTTAATGTTGCAAACGACGTTGTAGCAGAGGTCGAGAAATACTTCCCGGATAAGGTGTTCAAGACAAAGGTGCCGAGAAATGTTCGTATTTCCGAAGCTCCCAGCCACGGCAAGCCTGTGATGTACTATGATAAAGCGTCAAAGGGCTCGGAGTCCTATGAGCTTGTTTGCCATGAAATGCTTGGCGAACCCTTAGAGCTCCCGAAAAAGAAAAAGATCTTCTCTTTCAAAAAACATAAGAAAGGAAAACGTTCGTCTTGACGAATGAGGATAACATATGGCAAAAGGCGGTTTAGGCGCAGGCGGCGGACTTGATTCGCTTTTCATTGACAATACCAATGAGATACAGGTCAAGAAAACACTGCGCATATCTGAAATAGAGCCCAATCGCGACCAGCCCCGTAAGGCGTTCAGCGATGAGGCTATAACTGCTCTTGCGGATTCTATCCGCGAGCACGGAATGCTCCAGCCAATACTTGTCCGTCCTATCAGCACAGGCGGCTACCAGATAGTAGCAGGCGAGAGAAGATGGCGTGCGGCAAGAATGGCAGGGCTTGACGAAGTTCCCGTAAATATCCGCGAGCTCTCCGATCTGGAGACCATGCAGATAGCTATTATCGAGAACCTCCAGCGTGAAAATCTTAATCCCGTTGAAGAAGCGGCAGGCTATGCGGAGCTCATAGATAAGTACGGCATGACTCAGGAAAAAGTCGCAAAAATGGTTGGACGTTCACGTTCTGCTGTAGCAAATGCGGTGAGACTTCTCTCACTGCCCGAGAGAGTGCTTAAAATGCTTGAAAACGGCGATATCTCAGCAGGTCATGCAAGAGCGCTCCTTGGCTTTGAGGACGAGGAAATGCTTATTGCAACGGCTCTGAGAGCGGCTGACGGAGGACTTACAGTACGTCAGGTAGAAAAGGCTGCACAGAAATCAGCAGAGCACAGCGATGAAGCAGCTGCAAGTGCTTCAAATAAAAAAATTGACAATTATTTCAAGGAAATGGAGCTCTCACTTAACGAGCGCCTCGGCAGAAAGGTCAAGGTTGATTACGGTAAGAACAAGGGCGCACTGATACTTGAATTTTATGATAAAAATGACCTCGCAGCTTTGGCAGAAAAGCTTGCAAAAGAGGACTAAGGAGAATAAATATGATAGATATTAAATTAATAAGAACTAACCCTGAGCTTGTTAAGGAAAACATCAAGAAGAAGTTTCAGGACGACAAGCTCCCTCTCGTTGACAAGGTCATCGAGCTGGACAAGCAGTACAGAGAGACTAAGCTCGCCTGCGACAATCTGAGAAATACACGTAACGTAAAGAGCAAAGAGATCGGCGGTCTCATGAAGAACGGTCAGAAGGACGAGGCTGAAAAGGTAAAGGCTGAGGTCTCTGCAATGGGCAAGGAGCTCGAGGAGAAAGAGCAGCTGGAAGTAAAGCTCGAAGCTGATATCCGCGAGATAATGCTCGTTATCCCAAATATCATCGACGAGACAGTACCGATAGGCAAGGACGACACAGAGAACGTTGAAGTCGAGAAGTTCGGCGAACCTGCTGTTCCTGCATTTGAGGTTCCTTACCACGTTGATATCATGGAAAAGCTCAACGGTATCGACATCGACAGCGCACGTAAGACAAGCGGCAACGGCTTCTACTATCTCTGCGGAGACATTGCACAGCTCCAGAGCTGCATACTCTCTTACGCAAGAGACTTTATGATAGACAAGGGCTTCACATACTACATTCCTCCATTCATGATAAGAAGCAACGTCGTTACAGGCGTTATGAGCTTCGCTGAAATGGAAGGCATGATGTACAAGATCGAGGGCGAGGATCTTTACCTTATCGGTACTTCCGAGCACTCTATGATAGGCAAGTTCATCGACACTATCGTTCCTGAGGAGGAGCTTCCAAAGACTCTCACAAGCTATTCTCCATGCTTCCGTAAGGAGGTAGGCGCTCACGGTATCGAGGAGCGCGGAGTATACCGTATCCACCAGTTCGAGAAGCAGGAAATGGTCGTTGTATGTAAGCCCGAGGAGTCTATGGACTGGTTCCACAAGCTCTACAGCTATACAGTTGAGTTCTTCCGCACACTTGATATACCTGTACGTACTCTTGAGTGCTGCTCGGGAGACCTTGCAGACCTGAAGGTAAAGTCTATCGATGTTGAGGCATGGTCACCTCGTCAGAAGAAGTACTTCGAGGTAGGAAGCTGTTCAAACCTCGGCGACGCACAGGCTCGTCGTCTTGGTATCAGAGTAAAGGCTGCTGACGGCAGCAAGTACTTTGCACACACACTGAATAACACAGTTGTAGCACCTCCGAGAATGCTCATCGCATTCCTCGAGAACAACCTCAACGAGGACGGTTCTATCCGTATACCAAAGGCACTCCAGCCATATATGCGCAAGGATATCATCAAGGTACCTGAGAAGAAGTGAGTAGAAAATAGAAAGTAGTAAGTAGAAGGGCGGCATTATGCCGCCCTTTAATTTATGCATTTTACGGGCGTCGGAACGTCGCCCCTACAATTACATATGCCCGTCGCCCCACTTTGCCGCTGTACAGAGGCACATTGTTATTACGCCCATAGTTCCACCAAACATACTGCCGAATAGAAAACTTAACATAAAATTACTCCTTTACATGAATAGTATATGCCGGGAGCGGAGGCACTCCGCCCGCCAAATAGGCTTCCAATGAGAAAGTTAATCATTATTTTACGTCTTTATTTGAATAGCTTTTCTGATATTATTATGCGCAGAATAATTCGCTCTAATCAAATCCGCGCAGGAATATTATTTGTTTTGTGCGGCATAATAAAAGAAAAAACTTTAAATTTGTTGCAAATGCCACTATTCAATAATGCTTATTTATGTTATACTTAATAAGTAATACGGAATATCCGTAAATAATTGAAAAGAGGTATTACCAATGAATAAAATAACCAATGACATTTACTATATCGGAGTAAACGACCATGAGCTTGACCTCTTTGAGGGACAGTACGACGTGCCAAACGGCATGGCTTATAATTCATATATGATAGTTGACGACAAGATTGCTGTTTTTGATACAGTTGACGGCAATTTCACAGACCAGTGGCTCGGCAATATGGCTGAAGTCCTCGGTGACCGCAAGCCTGATTATCTTATCGTTCAGCACATGGAGCCCGACCACTCCGCAAACCTCAAGCACTTCATTGAAAAGTACCCGGAGGCTGCTATCGTAGGAAACTCCAAGACATTCGGCATGATAGACAATTTCTTCGAGGGACTCGCAATCGCAAACAAGCTCGAAGTCAAGGAAGGGGAGAAGCTCTCTCTCGGCAAGCACGAGCTTTCATTCGTGTTCGCACCTATGGTTCACTGGCCTGAGGTAATGTTCACATACGACAGCACAGACAAGGTACTGTTCTCGGCTGACGCATTCGGAAAGTTCGGCGCTCTTGATGTTGAGGAGGACTGGGCTTGCGAAGCTCGCCGCTATTACTTCGGTATCGTAGGCAAGTACGGTATGCAGGTGCAGGGCGTTCTGAAAAAGGCTGCTGCACTTGATATCCAGACTATCTGCCCTCTCCACGGACCTGTTCTCAAGGAGAATCTCGGCTACTATCTTGGACTTTACAACACATGGTCAAGCTACGGTGTTGAGTCCGAGGGCATATTTATCGCTTACACATCAGTTTACGGCAATACCAAGAAGGCTGCTGA
Source organism: Ruminococcus flavefaciens (assembly GCF_900119075.1). Classification (GTDB taxonomy): domain Bacteria; phylum Bacillota; class Clostridia; order Oscillospirales; family Ruminococcaceae; genus Ruminococcus; species Ruminococcus flavefaciens_Q. The sequence continues at coordinate 99,009 of NZ_FPIP01000011.1, read as the reverse complement.
GCTTCTCAAGGAAAAGCTCGAAGCAAAGGGCTGCCCTAAGGTTGCTATCGCAGACCTTGCAAGAGAGGATATGGCTGAGTCAGTTGAGGACGCATTCCGCTACGGAAAGCTTGTTATTGCTACAACGACATATAACGCAGATATATTCCCGTTCATGAAGCACTTCATTCTCGACCTTACCGAGAGAAACTACCAGAACCGTACTATCGGTATCATCGAGAACGGAAGCTGGGCAGCTACAGCTGCAAAGGTAATAAAGTCCATGTTTGAGAAGTCCAAGAACATCACATGGACAGATACTACAGTATCTATCAAGTCCACTGTAAAGGCTGAGAATATCGCTCAGATAGAAGCGCTTGCAGAGGAGCTTATGAAATAAAATCACGAGGAGGGACTGATTATGAAAATTACGCTCAATCCCGACAAAGAAGTAGTTGACAGAATAAAAGAGGGACTTAAAATGAAGGACGGCTACTGTCCGTGCAGACTTGCAAAAACTCCCGAAAACAAGTGTATGTGCAAGGAGTTCCGCGACCAGATAGCAGATCCGAATTTTGAGGGCTTCTGTCATTGTCTGCTCTATTATAAATCACTGGAAGACTGATTATGCTTACCATAAGCAAGGTATATAAGGACACTCCGCTTGCTCAGGAGCTTCTGCAATTCGTTGAGGAATGCTCATGGCATGAGGTAAAGGAGCATATCGCTGATATGCTCAGGTCGTGGGAGTTCACAGACTGGGAGTGTATGTTTGCCGCGGTTCAGGACGGAAAAATAGTGGGTATGGCTTCCATAATGAAAACGGACTATTACCCTCTGCCTGATATATACCCGTGGATATCCTGTATCTTCGTCACGGAGAGCGCAAGGGGACACCGTATCAGCGGACAGCTCATAGACTTCGCCAACGGATACGCGAGGGAGCTCGGCTTCACAAGGAGCTATATACCCACGGAATATACTGGACTTTATGAGAAGTACGGATATGAATATATCCATGACATAATCAATTACGGCGGCGAGACAGACCGCCTTTACGCAAAGGAACTTTAATAAACAGGAGGTAAAAACATGAGAGAAGTAGTTATCACAAAGGAAAACTTCCAGAGAGAAGTGCTTTTATACAAGGACACACCCGTGCTTCTTGATTTCTGGGCAATGTGGTGCTCACCGTGCATGAAAATGGGACCTATAGTGGAGCTGGTAGCCGACAAGTACGCAGACAGGATAAAGGTCGGCAAGGTCAACGTTGACGAGCAGCCCGAGCTTGCTTCGGCATTCAGAGTTGACAGCATACCGCTTCTTGTGGTATTAAAGGACGGACAGATAGTAAATCAGGCAGTAGGAATGCGCGGCGAAGAGGATATCGTAGCATTGTTCGAGAATGTAAAGTAATATGTAAGCAAAGCTCACCAATGAGAGTTGGTGAGCTTTATTTGTAGGGGCGCACACTGTGCGCCCGTCAGTGCGTATTATGCCTACAAGCTAACGGCTTAAATTTTGCGTAAATTGCACGGAAATCCGTTTCTGGATTGTATATATTAGTGAAGCGACGCTTCCGACGGAAAGGAGGAATACCATGAATGATAATTCAGCGCTGTATGCATTCAATAAATTCGGCGACACAGTTCTGCGGACCGCCTTTGCCATGACGGGAAATTATACCGAGGCAGAGGACATAACACAGGAGGTCTTTCTGGCACTCCATGCAAGACCGCAGGATTTTGAGTCCGATGAACACATGAAAGCATGGCTGCTTCGTTCAGCCATAAACCGCTGCAAAAACCTGAGAAAAAGCGCCCGTATGATGAAAAATTCTCCCCTTGACGAAGCTCTTGCAAGCACTCTTAGCTGCGAGTTTACGCCGAGAGACAACGAGATAAGAGAGATGATAGCAAAGCTCCCCGAAAAGTATTCATCGGTGATATTCCTCTATTATTTTGAGGAGTACACCGTAAAGGAGATAGCATCGCTTCTGGGAAAGAATGAAAATACGGTCAGCTCGCTTTTGCAGCGCGGAAGAAAGAAACTGAAAACAGAGCTTGAAAAGGAGGGCTATGTATATGAGAACTAATGATTATAACGACCTTCTTAAAAAGATAAAGTGTACAGATGATTTCCGCAGCCGTATGCAGCAGAAGCTCACATCAGCTCCCGCTGAGATGACAGAATATGCGGACAGCGTAAGCGGTACTGACGTTATCACGGCAAAGCACCGTTTCGGCAGAGCAGCAGCCCTTGCAGCGGCATTCGTCCTTGTCTGCGGAGCTGTTGGCGGCGGAGCATATTACCTTGCGCGTATCAACAACAAAACAGAAGAAAGTACAAATATAAATACAGAAGAGAAAGATTCCATATACAGCAGGCTGAAAGCAAATAAGGAGCTATTTTATGGTGACATGGTAATAAATAACGATTCAGAAGTAATATATCGCGGTACAAGACTTGATATTGAGCCTTTTATAAAATACATGGATCAATTTAATACGGAAAACGAGATAGAGAAAGAAGATTTCTATGAGAGCGGAAGAAGTATAACCATAGATTTCTACGGAAAAGAGAATGAAGAAGAATTTGCCGCTAAAATTGCGCAGGCAGCTGCCGACGAGACAATTAATAAGATAAGCCTTTACGATGAAGCAAGCTATAATTTTACGCTTTATAATAATGGCTGTTATACAATGACAGATAATGAATACAACAGAACCACATATCATTGTTTTACCGACGGAGAAAAGGTGTTCAATGATATTCTTGAAATGTATGCAGACGAGAATACTCTTGAAAGGCTCCACACAGTTACGAATAAGGAGCTTGAAAATGAGATAAACAACGGCTTTAAGAACAGCACATACGACAAGGCATACTACTATCCCGCAGGTGAAACCGATGGCATTAATTATAAAATAGTAGACAGAGAAGGCTTTGCAAACGAGCTCCGCCAGTATTCATGGGAAAGAGTTAATATATCTCATAATGATGTTAATCGCTATGATGTAGGATTCATTATAACTGAGGACGGCTATATGGAGTTTGACACGGGAAAAATTTTCAGACTGAAAGAAGACACATCTCTTGAAAGCTTCAAAAATGTTCTCGCTTCGCACCTTAAACTGAACGAGTTCGGCACAGACGCTTCAAAGGAAGATATACTGAATGCATTTCATGAAGGTTATAATGGCGGAAGAGCAAGATTCCGCGTAGACGACGGACAGTTCACAGAAGAAACAGAATGTACTTTAGAAAATTTTGAAAGTTTTAAAGATGAGATTTCGGAGCTCGAATGGGTGACCTGCGAGACCTCAAATCGTCAGATATATATGGATTTCTATGTTGCAGGCGCATTAATAAGCCGAAACGGTTATCTCTACCCTCAGAGCGGCGGTACACATCAGTGTGCATATAAGCTGAAAAATGAGAGCGATATCGAGAAGCTCTGCGAGATATGCGACAAGTATATCACGAAAAATACAAATGAAAATGCAAACGAAAATGATTCCATATACAGTAAGCTTACAGCTAATAAGGAAAATTACAGCGTTGACCTTGACGATGATATCAAAAAGAAAGATATTGATAAAGATATATTGTTTGAATATCTTGATAAATATGATATGACATCAGAAATAGGACCAAGCAGCTATACTTCAAGTGATAAAAAAATAACCGTCTTTTTCAGAAAGATAGGTGAAGAAAAGAAAGACTATTCTTACGTTGGAGCAACTGAAAGATATGATTATAAATTAGTGATATACGATACAGGTACATTTACATGGACGGAAAATGATAACGGCAAGGAAAAACTGACAATGCACCGTTTTGATGACGGCGGTAAAATATATCAGGATATTATTGATATTTTTGCTGACTGATAAGCGCGAGCCGTTACAGTTTGTTTCATAATGCATATTAAGTTTCTGGCGGATAATATCCGCCCCTACAAATTCTACTTTCTACTTTCTACTCACTACTTACTCAACTCCGATATTGCTATTTTTTACATTGTATGCTATAATATAAGAAAGTCTCCGCAGTCGGTATGGCTGCGGAGAAATTTTTTCGGAGGTATAACAATGAAGCTCATATCATGGAACGTCAACGGCTTTCGTGCTTGTCTGCAAAAGGGCTTTGAGGATTTCTTCAAGGCTGCGGACGCTGATATATTCTGCTTACAGGAAACAAAAATGCAGCCCGATCAGGCGGACTTCAAGCCCGAGGGCTACCACATATATTTTCACAGCGCCATAAAGAAGGGCTACTCGGGAACGGCTGTTTTCAGCAAGACCGAGCCAATAAACGTGACCTACGGCATCAACGGAACTCACCTCGACGAGGGGCGCGTCATTACCTGCGAGTATGAGGACTTCTACTTCGTGTGCTGTTATGTTCCCAATGCGCAGGACGGTCTCAAGCGTATCGACTACCGCATGGAGTTCGAGGACGACATGAGGGCTTATCTCTCGGAGCTTGACAAGAAAAAGCCCGTTATCTACTGCGGCGACCTCAATGTAGCTCATAACGAGATAGACCTGAAAAATCCCAAGACCAACCGCGGCAACGCAGGCTTCTCCGACGAGGAGCGCGGCAAGTTCACGGAACTTCTCGGCGCAGGCTTTGCGGATACCTTCCGCAGACTTTACCCCGAGACTGTTACTTATTCGTGGTGGTCTTACCGCTTCAAGGCTCGCGAGAAGAACGCAGGCTGGCGTATAGACTATTTCGTGGTGTCGGAGCGCCTTATGGAGCGCGTTAAGGACTCCGAGATACTGACAGACGTAATGGGCAGCGACCATTGCCCTGTAATGCTGACTATAGATTAGTAAATAGTAAGTAGTATTTCAGCGCTGTAGTTACTTCCTGACAATATGAACGGGATTCCAAAGGGACTGTGTTCCTTTGGCGAAGTGACTCCCCATAAGATGGGGAGATGTCCGAAGGACAGAGGGGACGTACCGGTAAGGTCAGAGGCAGCGCCTCTGGCGGGTTTGGGCAGAGCCCAAGAATCGAAGGCGCCTCGCAAAGGGTGAATCAAAAAACAGTCCGGTGGACTGTTTTTTGAGAGGGTGACTCCCTACAGTGTAGGGAGATGTCCGAAGGACAGAGGGTGCCGGACACGATTAGTGTCGCCTTGCAAGAGAAGGCGTTCCCTTAACGGGCGGATATTATCCGCCCCTACAGTGGGACGTCGAGGACGCCGTCCCCTACAAGCTAACGGTTGATTTTGCCATGGTCAAAAAAGCCGCTTTTTTATTGCATATAATCTCATTTGTGCCTATTTCAGTTGAAATGGGGCGTTTTTTTATGTTATAATCATTATAACATTATAGTAGAGGAGACCTATATATGAGAAAGATATATCATGGGGATTACAAGGTCTCAGCTGCGGATATTGCTGAAAAAATGGGAGCAGGCTGGAATTACGGAAACACTCTCGAAGCCAACTTCGACGGAGAGCCTAACGAGACAGTCTGGGGCAACCCGAAAGCTTCACAGGAAATGGTAAACGCTGTTGCGGACGCAGGTTTCGGCACAGTGCGCATACCTATTTCTTACCTTAACAAAATTGACGACAGCAACGGCTTCAAAATAGACACAGAATGGCTGGAGCGCATTGTCGAGGTAGTGGATTACTGCTACAACAGGGGACTTTTTGTTATTATCAATATCCACGGCGACGGCTACCATACTATCAATGGCAGCTGGCTTCTTTGCGACGGTGAAAATCAAAAATTTATCAAAGAAAAGTATGCGGCAGTGTGGCGGCAGATAGCCCAGCGCTTCGCTGATTACGACGAGCACCTCATCTTCGAGAACATGAACGAGGTCTTTGACGGCATATACCACGAGCCCGTACCCGAATACTATGAGAATATCAACGACTATGCTCAGATATTCGTGAATACTGTCCGCAGCACAGGTGGCAATAATACTCACCGCTGGCTGCTGGTTGCAGGCTGGAACACCGATATAAGCTATACCTGCGGCGGCTACGGTTTCCGACTTCCAGACGACAGCAGCAATACTGCCGATGAGAACAGGCTCATTCTGTCCGTTCACTGCTATGATCCGTGGGACTACTGCGGCGACGACAAGAAAAAGGTATACCTCTGGGGCGAAAAGGGACAGGAGATAATAAAGCTCAGTCACGCCGATCCATGCAATATGGCTGACTGGGGCGACGAGGATCACATCAGGGCTCAGTTCTCGCTTCTCAAGAGAAAGTACATAGACAAGGGAATCCCCGTTGTTATGGGCGAGTTCGGCTGCATAGACAGAACACACGAGGAGCTTCCCGACAGGATAGCCGAGAACCGCGCATACTACGACGGTTTTGTTGCAGGTACAGCGGCGCAGAACGGCATAACTCCCGTATACTGGGACAACGGCTACAACGGCAAGCACGGCTTCGGACTTTTTGACCGCAGGACTCTTACACAGACGCAGCCCGAGCTTATTGAAGCTATAGTCTGCGGCGTCAAGAACAAGGATCCCATGTCAGGACGAGAAGCCCTGATACACAGATATACTGTATAAATACAGGGGACGGCGTCCCGTAAAAAGCTCCCGATTAATCGCAATACTTATATAGAAGCTTATAGTTAATTATGGGGGAAACCTTTCTGAAGAAAGGTTCTTCCCCATACCCCTTTCCAAAGACTTTTATCTGGTTTTTTCTCAGATAGGGCGCTCCTGCATTTTGCAGGATTTTTTTATTTATGAAGCGCCCTATCTGAGAAAAAACAAAACGAAAGTTTTAGGGAGAGAGTTTGAGAGAAGCCCCTTTTTCAAAAGGGGTTCTCTCAATAATAATTATAAAACTTTTATATGAGTATCACGGTTAATCGGGAGCTTTTTTGTGCCTCCATGAGAAACAGAAAAAAATTATTGAAAAACGATAATTTTCTATTGACAAATGATATTTTATGTGATATACTATGATTACAGTAAGAAAAAAGTTTCGGAAATTGCAATTATTATAAAAAGGAGCTCGTGCTTATGTGGAACAAGGATAAATCACTGTTTTTATCGCGGATACTGACTGTTACGGCAGCCTTTGCAGCTGTTTTCATAGCATTCTTTATCCCGACTATGTCTGACTGGTATGTATACGAAATGGCTTCCGAAGCCGAGAGCATTTTCTCCCGTGATACCATGTTCGTTCCCATGTGTGTAACGCTTTATCTCTGCGATGGACTGGCACTTTTAGCACTGTGGAAGCTCCATGTGCTTCTGAGAAATATCAGCAGGGACGAGGTGTTCATACCGCAGAACACCGCTTGTCTCAGGTGGATATCATGGATATGCATGGGCGTGGGAGTAATTCTCATGGCATTCGGTCTGTGGAGCACTATATTTGCATTCTTCGGTATGTGCGCAGTAATGTTCGGACTGATAATGAGAGTTCTCAAAAATGTATTTGAAAAAGCAGTAGAAATAAAGTCGGAAAACGACTTTACGATATAATGGGGGTGTTTTTCATGCCGATCGTAGTAAATCTTGATGTAATGATGGCAAAGCGAAAGATATCCTCTCAGGACCTTGCAGAAAAGGTGGGTATCACTACCGCCAATCTTTCCATACTGAAAACGGGCAAGGCAAAGGCGGTTCGCTTCTCGACTCTGGAGAGGATATGCGACGAGCTTGACTGCCAGCCGGGAGATATACTGGAATTCAAACGTGAGTAAGCAAGCCGATAATAACGGATATGGGGGAGCAGAAGGAGCTTCTGCCGTACCGTGGCAAGCTCATAACCTATTATGCATATATTTATAATAAGTAAAGGTGGTGCTGTTATGAAAAAGGCAATGACTGTTAAGCGTGAACTCAAATACACATATGGCATAGATATTGCCCTGTGCGTGTTCAATTTCCTCATATGCACTGTGCTGTGTGCAGGGGGCAGTGAATGGCTCAATATCGCGGGAGTCGTCGCATTTGTCACAGCCCTGATACCCATAGGCTTCAGGCGGCTGTACTACAAGGACGAGACCAATCCAAAGTCCGTAGACAGGATAATGGCAGTATACAGGATAGTGCAGGCGCTGCTTATGATGTACGGTATCGACTATTTTCTCATAGCAGGTACGTTATGAAGATAAGCTGGAAAAGAACGCTTATCTGGACAGGAGCAAGCATAGTTATGTTTGCAATTCCAATCACCTTTGTTTTTGCACCATTTGCAGCAATGACAGCAGTATGTTATCTGTCTGCGTCAGTTGCTGAAACTATCAGCAAAAATGTCAAGCCGTACATACCCTATTCCATAGCGGCGGTATTGCAGGCGATAATAGTGACATTATGGCTCAGTTCGGATATAGATCCTGCCAAAAGCGACGGCTTTGAAGTCACAGGAGCGCTTACACTTATTGTAGTATATGATGTTTTTTTGCTTATAATGGCAGCAATAGTTTATTTTCGCGGCAGAAGCAGTGATAAAAAAGAATGTTCCTATATGGAACAAAACAAGGAGGAAACATTATGAACAACAACATTTACAACGGAGCGCAGACTCCCTATGTACCCCAGCCCGTAACGCCGAAGGTCAAGGAAAAGCCCGTATATTCCAAGGCTGAGACAGTTCTTTCGGTATTCGTATTTATAGCGGCTTTCTGCTTTGTGAGATACGTTGTGTTCCACGCAATGGGCTTTATCACAACGGGACTTTACATCGCTATTATTACCGCGGCAATAATCTACCTGAGAAAAAAAGAGTGCAAATTTTCAAAGTTCAACAAGGTGCTGACGGGAGTTCTCTATCTGTTTACCATAGTTTTCTCCATAACCGCCAATAACTTCATTAAGACTCTTGACGCGATATTCCTTTTCGGAGCGGGCGCGTATCTGGTATATTCCGTAGGCGCTGACAACAAGAACGTTGAGCGCTTCCTGCCCTTTGCCATATGCAAGGCTATATTCGAGTACCCCTTCTCCAATTTTGAGAAGCAGGCGACTATAACCTCGGATTCGCTGTCAAGCTCAAAGGCTGGTTCAAATGCAAAATACATCGTTATCGGACTTCTTATCACAGTACCGCTGACAGCTATAGTAGCGTCTCTGCTCATGTCAGCAGACGACGGCATGGACCGTATGCTGACGAATATATTTGACAGGATATTCCGTGAGGAGCTCTGGAATATTATTTTACAGCTCTGTCTGGCTATACCCTGCTCGCTGTATCTCTTCGGTATGTTCTACACAAATACTCATCTCAACGGACTTGCTACTCTTGACGAGAACCGCTGCAAGCAGTCTATGTACAATATGCGCTTTATAAGCAATCTCATCGTATACACAGCCGTAACTCCAATATGCATACTCTATGTGCTGTTCTTTATCTCGCAGGCGAGCTACTTCCTCTCCGCATTTGCAGGCAATCTTCCTGACGGCTATACCTATGCCGACTATGCAAGACAGGGCTTCTTTGAGCTCTTTGCAGTAGCTCTAATAAATCTCGGAGTGCTCTGCTTCATGAGTGTTTTCTCCAAGAAAGCAGGCAGGGAAAAGACAAAGACTCTCAAATTCTACAGCATTATCATCAGCGTATTCACAATAATACTCATAGCTACAGCCATGAGCAAAATGGTGATGTACATCGATAACTACGGACTCACAAAGCTGAGACTTTACACAAGCTGGTTTATGGTGCTTCTTGCACTGACCTTTGTAATGGTGATAATCAAGCAGTTCAAGTTCGATATGCAGTTCGCAAAGCACTTCTCCATAATGTTCACTGTTATGTTTGCAATCCTCTGCTTCTCGCGTCCCGAGGCTCTTATCGCAAGATACAACATCGAGATGTACAACTCGGGATACCTTGAAGAGCTTGACATACACGCAATACTGGAAATGTCAGACGACGCACTCCTTGTTGCTCTTGACGAGGGGGAGGTCACTGCCGATGAGGTAAACGACCATAAGAAAAAGCTCTATCAGCGCGACGACTTCGGCAGTTACAATATTCCTGCACTTATAGTAGACATTAAAACAGAATAATGACGAAAAGGGACGCTGTGCGTCCTTTTTTGTCGCCTTATATGTGTATTATTGACATAAAGATTGTAAGAAACGAGGTAAGGATATATGCAATACAAAGAAAAATAATACGAAATGCGATTTTTTCTTGAAATATAACCTATAGTTGATGTATAATACTATCAGAAGAGTGAAAAATGCTCCGTTAAGCACTTTGGAGCAGAACATCGCATATAAAGGGGAATTCCAAAAGGAGAATTCAGAAAAAACATGAAATGCAGTATTATTATCCCATATTCAGCTCAGTCAGACAGAACTATCCGATTATTTGATTCACTGGAGAAGCAGGATTTTGACGAAAGCGAATATGAGCTCATATTCGTGAACTGCGGTGATAATAACGAGCTCGAAAAATATATAAGCGAGCACGGCACAAAGGTCAGAACTATCTGTCTTAACGCGCCTGACGGAAAAGCAGGTCAGGCAAGGAATATCGGACTTGAAAAGGCAGAGGGAGAGCTTGTTATCTTCCTTAACGGCGACGAGATAGCCGCTGAGAACTTCGTATCGGGACATTACAACGGCTATAAGCAGGCTGGAAAGCCTGTTATGCAGTTTGGTCTCACAAAGCAGGTCTTTGAGGAAAATGACAGGTTTTACTATGAGATCAAGGAGCTTATCGGAAACGGTATCCGCTACTGGCTCACAGAGCCCGAGAGATACGGTCTGGACAAGCAGAAGAATTATTACTATATCAAGGATATACGCCTTGATATGCTTGAGCCATACAGCTATGACTTCGATAAGGTCAAGTATAAGATGATATTCACCAAGACCTCTAATCTCTCTATCCCTATGGAGTGCATAAAGCGCTGGGGCGGCTTTGAAGAGAGCTACCGCGGCGAGGAAGTGGATGACTGGGAGTTCGGCTACCGCATGATGAAAAACAACGTGGATATAGTGTATAATCCGCAGGTCGCAGTATTCCACCTCTATGAGAAAGAGAGATACGACAGCAGGCGTTTCAATGAATGGAAAAACAATCTTGATTCAATGCTGAAGAAGTACAACGACAGCTTTCTCAATAAGCTCTCGGAGTTCACAAGCTATTTTGATCCTGAGAGCAAATATGAGCCAAACAGGAATGTGTGGCTCGATACCTACAAGCACCTTGAAATGGGTGCAAGATAAAAATTGCAGGCTTCATGGGCTGTGATCCGTTCCCTTCCCTGTATTCGGAGTACAGCTCATAATAATAAAAACCCGATCCTCCTCTTTCGGGTTTATTTCTCCCTAAAACTCCGCGCAAGCGGAGTTTTTTCGTTGTGACGATGATTTTATGAAAAGCAAAAAAGGACTTGACTTATATACGATACAGTAGTAAAATAATTACAGCCATAGTCTGAACAAATGAAATGTAATATCAGAAGAGGAATTGGGTATGGATTATAAAAATCTCTTATCTGTATTTATTCCCTGTGATTTCATGGGGCATTTCAGGTTCAGGCTGTGGTAGATAAAAAAATCTTCAGATGTTGTGTCGCCTGCGGCGGCATTTTTTATTTATAAATATAAAAATGCCCTCTGAGTTTCCTCAAAGGGCATTTATCTTTAGCTTTAAAGGGAAAGCGCATTGTAACGTTTCTGGTGATGAAGCATTTTGCGACAGACGCGGAGCTTATTCAAATACTACGCCCCAACCTGCGCTGACCTTACGGTACAATCGCATTTTTTCCTTTTTCTTCTGCATTTTCAGCAGTGAGAATGCCAGTACGATGACCAGCAGAGTAAGTACAGCACCAATAATGACGCCGACAATAAGATTAGTCTTGAACATCAGCAGTGCCAATGCCACCCAGATGATAATTGCAGCTACAAGTATGATAGGCAGACAGAATGAAGCAAAGCTTCTGTTCTTTACCTTGATGTAGTGCTGGATATCTCTGATACTGAAGCACTCGTAATTACGAGCGATAAAGTTATCGGGCTGAGCCCATTTGCAGAATGCGGCAAGATTTTCAAACTTTGCCGTATAATCCTGATAATCGTGGAATTTTTCATTATACCTTGTGACGCGGTAGTAGACTATTACAGCCTGTCCCTGCTGCTCGGCGTCCATTACGTGGATAATAGTACCGATGTCAGCCTGACCTCTCATTGCCTTGGTCACAAGGAACTTTCGGTCTATCGCTTCATCAATATTAAGCAAATAATTCATAGCAATCCCTTTCCTTAACGCGGATTAATATATCGACACTGCGAATGAACGCAGAAAATGTCGTAAGATTTGATTTTTCGGAAAAAGTTTATCTTTTTGAGATAAAATAATTATAACATATGTGAACAAAAAAAGCAATACCTAAACCTTTATAAAAATAATATGTCAATATTGGTCAAACTCACATTTTTTTCTTAAAGTTTAAGTTAGCCTTTGCGACTTTCTTTCTGTCCTTAGCCTGCTTGAGCATATCTTCCTTGGACATTCCATCGCCGCCTGCTGCACCTGTTGTATCCGCATCATCATCGTCAAGGAAATTGCTGAGTCTCTTCTTGTAAGCGCTCTCGCCGTTTGACTTTGAGGTGAGAGTAACGCTTACGCTCTGACTCTGCTGATAAACGCTTCTCATATTTCCGCCGTGAACGGAAGGACCTGCATAACCCTGTCTGTATGGAGCAGCGTTCATAGGCTGCTGATACATATTATTGGGCATACCGTTATTGAAGCCGCCCTGCTGAGGATAGCCGCCCTGCTGGGGATAACCGCCGTGTGCAGGATAGCCGCCCTGCTGAGGATAGCCCTGCTGCTGAGGATAACCGCCCTGCTGAGGATAACCCTGCTGTGGGAAGCCGCCCTGCTGAGGATAGCCCTGCTGTGGGAAGCCGCCCTGCTGAGGATAGCCCTGCTGCTGTGGGAAGCCGCCCTGCTGTGGGTAGCCCTGCTGCTGAGGATAACCCTGCTGTCCGTAAACATTTGGGAAACCGCTTGCGCCCTGCTGCTGAGCTGCCTCAGTGTTCTCATAGAGGGAATTAGCTGCGTCCTGATTATTGGTTTCTTTATTGAACGGATTAGCGTCATCGACGTCGATACCGCTTGCGAAATCAGCAGGAGCGCCTAATTCTGACTCGTCGTAGCCGCTGAGGAAATCAGGAGCTGCGTCGGCAGGAACTATAGTAGTAGCGATAACTTCCTCATCTGGAGAAAGAACTACCTTACAGCTGCTGTTGTCAACGCTTGAATTTACGAGAAGAGAAAGAGCCTCTTCATCAGGTTTGAAATAGCTGTAGTCATCAAGAGAGATGACGATCATCTGCTTTGCAATAACGTGCTTTGCAGTAATAATGGACATAACTGCGATCTTTTCAGCGGGAACCTCTTCAACTGTGCCCTCGTTTATGGATACAGTGGACACTCCCGAATAGATCTCGTCAGAATCAGCGATTATGAGGCAGAGATTGGCGTCATAATTCACCAGCTCAGGTCTTTTTTCCTTTAGAGTTTCCGCAAAATTCTTAGCTGTGTTGTAGAAAGAACCTATTTCCATAAAAAACACCACTTTTCTTAATTTATTAAACGCTGCCTATGCGTTTATGAAGATCAAGGCTTATGTCATACTTTTTTATTCAGCAGAGCTGCCTTACGGTCGGCAGCTGCCTGTTTATTTTCTTCGACCTTCTTTTTCAGAACGTCGAGCTTTTCATTGAGCAGCTCCTCGTTATAGATACAAGAGAGGGATATATCGTCTTCTGTACCAAAACGGGAACGTTTAGCCAGATTATTCTTGATGACCTCCTTGAAGGTATCGAGATTAGCCAGCTGGCTTGTGATTATAGTATGGTAATCGAGAAAATCGTACTCGCTGCCGAAGGACGTATAGAGTCCGTCGGTAGAGCCGTAAAGAGCTATAAGCTTTTTCTTTGGTGCATAGAAGCTGCTGAACATACCTGCAGCATTTGAGTTGCACACAGAAGCGGTAACATTGGCAGGAGCAGATTCGTTATATTCCATTGGCATAACAGCCTTACAGTCATCGAAGATAGCTACGAGACTTCCGTCGCCGATCTGTACGCCGAATGTATAATCATCTCCTGCAACGGCGGCAACGAGTGTAGAGCCGTAGTAAGACTCAGGCAGAATAGCCTCGAATTCCTCGGGAGTAAATTTGCTTTTCTCCTCATCGGTAACGGGATTTTCAGCAAGATGCTTATCGATCTTCATATTCCAGTTAGAGATTATCTGCTTTTCGATATTTTTAATGATGAGCTTATGATTGACGGGAAGATTTTTCTCAAAAGCCTCGCGGTCCTCATAGAATCTGTCGATAGCCTCTATAGCAGCTTCAACAGCGAATTTAGAGCCCATATGGCTTCTGAAATGCTTTTTGCTTCCGTGTCCGTCAGCAACTACAGCTATAGCGTAGTGATCGCCCACCTTGAAAGCAGAGCTGTCCTGGCAAACGAGATTGGTCTTTTCATGACTTGCGCCCATGACCGAATGGCTGAAGCCGTTGAACATAATTTTTCAGTCCTCCTCAGAAGTTTTGAAATATTACCAGCCTGTATCGAAGGGCACGTCGTCTCCGTCTGTCTGGGTGCTTACCAGCTCCTGGATCTGCTGACCGAGGAGCTTCTGCTTTGCAGCGAAAACGTCCTCTTCTGCAAGCTCATGACTTGTATCGTCAGAGAGAGTCATACTCTTACTGCCTATCTGTGACGATGTAACGGCGATGATCTTGATCATCTGAGCCAGCTGTCCGCCTGAATATGCGTGAACAACGGTATCCTTTGAGCCTGTGAACTCAGCGAGGATATTATCGTTAGCTTCCTGACCTATACCGAGAGCGGCTTTAAGTCCGAATTTATACCAGCTGTTGGTCTGGAGCTCTCTGAGACCTTCCTTATAGTCGTCTGACGGATAACCGTCTGTCATGAGGAAGATAACGGGAGCGAAAGAAAGTGAGGGTGAATTGAGGAAGCTGTTTCTTGACATTCTGTGGTTGAGCTCCTTGAAAGCTGCGCCCATGCTGGTAACGCCGCTTGCACGGAGTCTTGCCCACTCAAAGTCCTCTATCGGGATAGGATTGGAGTACATCCATCTTACCTCTGTAGAGAAAGTGAGGACAGCTACCTTTACTTCTGTATCAGCTTCGCCGACTCTGCGTATCTCGGGGATAAGCTCTTCCATAACGGTATTGAGCTCGCCCATTTTCTTTCCCTTCATACTTCCTGATGTATCTATAAGGAAGAATATTACAAGGCTCTTTTTGGAAACGCTTGTAGCGCTGAGGGGATCGTCGTCAAAATCGAGAATGCTGTTATCGGACTCGGGAGCTGTAGATACAGTTTCTTTTGTATCGAAATCATCCAGAGGATTAGCGTTTGCATTTACCTCAGGTTCTGTAACACGTTCATTGCTCATAATTTAATACATCCTTTCAGTATTACTGCTTTGGCTAAGCAGATTAGATCTGTGCTTTTACTTCGCCAAAATCGATCTCAAGCCCCTGCCAAACAGGGAATCCCTTACCGGGAGCTATGTCATAGAACTTTCCGTCGGGCATCTTAGCCTTCCATTGTCTGTCGGAGCAATTCTTTATACCGAGAACGCCCGGTTTGAGCTTATTTTCAACAAGCTCGCCTGCAACGGCTGTAAAGTCGTCGGATTCGGGGAGTATCTCGCAGGTATAGAATTTGCAGCCAAGATAAAGGGGTGTGCGGTAATCGCGGTTGCTGAATCCGATAGTCACGAATTCCATTCCGCACTTCGGGCACTTGAATGTCTTTTCATTCTGATGAATAAACATTGAGCTGAAGTTTGTTCTTCCGCAGCCGCACTGTATGATCTCTGATCTAAGGCGTATGAACAGCTTCTGCCATTCGTTCTCGATGATACGCTTTGTAGGATCGCTGACGCCTGTGGTGAATGAACGGATAAAGGCGTCTTTTATATAATCGGGATAGATTCTCCAGAATTTGATGATGTTGTCGTGGATACCTCTTACTGGACGGTTAGAGTCGTCATCGGGATCGTACACGAAAACTGCGTTCTGACCGTAGTGCTTGAGCTCAGAGGACTCTGTAAGGCAGACGTCGCGGACTACCTTTTCGCCCTCCATAGGATCGCCTCTGAAGAGAAGCTTGAAGAGCACTACTGCGAGAGAATACTTATCGGTCTGGACATTAGGCTGAGCTATGCCTCTTACGACCTCAGGCGCCATGTAGCCCGGCTTACCGCCGATACCGAAGTTGCTTCCGTCAGGGGCGATGTTATCACAGTCGCAGACGAGAACGGCACCTGTATTAACATTAATAAAGAAGCCGCCGTCGTTAAGGTCCTGATAGCTCTTACCAGCACGGTGGAGCTGTCGGAAAGCGTTTACGATATTGATGACGCAGGTCACCATAGCGCTGAGTGTGTTGAATTTTACAGGGCGCTTAACTCCGCGTCCTGTCAGCGGATCGATCTCCAGCTTATAGGTATTGAGGATATCAACGAAGGAATCAAAGCCCTCGGGCTTGAGCTCCATGATATATCCGAACGTACCGTCCTCTGCTTCCTTGGTGAGGTACTTTGGCCAGAGGAACTTGTTGCTGGGCGGACCGTCGTTTATATTGTTCTGGAGGTTCTTACGGAAAGCGGCAGGCTTGCTCATCTTATTGATGTCGTACCATTTGAGCGCCCATTTCTGACCGTTGAAGCGGACGAGGTAAACAATACCCTGACCACCGCTGCCGATAACGCTGAGCACCTTGGCTTTGCCGCCGAATTCCATTTCGACCTCTTGACCTATTTCAAGCTCTATCATATGATCTCATCCTTTCTTTTATTAGTCAAGCTCATATTCTTCAGCCGAGGTCACGAGGTTGAACCTTATTCCAGTGGCTAAACAGTATTTATGAACGTATGAATTTTCTATGCAGTAGATAACAAGATTGGGACAGTATGAGAAAGCATTTGCGTCGATGAACTTGATGCTTTCGGGTAAGAAGAGCTTTCTGAGCTTATCACAGCCCGAGAATGCTTCTGCTCCTATACTGCTTACGCTTGGCGGTATCTCGATGACCTCGAGGCTTGTACAGAATGAGAATGTACTGTCCTCAATTTCAAGAACACCGTCAGGTATCTTTACAACTACCAGATTTGAGCACTGGCTGAATGCGCCCTGCTTTATTATTCTCAGACCTTCGGGCAGCTCCAGACCTCTCAGACGCTTACATGAGGAGAAAGCATATTCTCCGATAGCAAGGAGCGTAGAGGGAAGCTGGATAGTTCTGAGCGAACCGAACTTATCGAAGCAGAAAGCTTCAAGCTTTGTATAGCCGTCGGGAATGGTGATATTTCCGCTGAGCCTGTATCTCAGAGCGTTACGCGGCATGAAAACCATTTCGTTGATATCGACAGGCCGCTTTTTAACCTCCTCAGTCTTCTTATCGCTGTCGTCCTCACTTTCGGGGAGAACTTTAAGATGCGATTCGTAAGGCCAGCCAAGAAGATATGTAAAGCAGGCAACAACGAATTCGGAGGCATTCTCCGAAAGGAAAAGGTCGCCGAGCATAAAGCTTTTAGCTTTCATAACAGCGATCTCATGGTTCTTATCCTCGAGAAGGATCTTGAGCACACCCATGTTATACATATTAATAAGTAAGCGGCGTTCCTTGTCGTAATCGGGGATATGATCGCTGAGAAGACCTATGAACCTGTCTTTATTGGCAACGGCTCTGGTGCCGTCGTTAACAACGATCGATCTAAGCTCATGCTGAAACTCCATAGTGTTTTCAAAGCCCTCGATATTCTGCGGTACAGGAGCACCGCACTGCGGGCAGGCAGAAAGCTTAGGGTCAAGTGGTGCGTTGCATTTCTCGCATTGCATGATCTCTCCTCCTGACTTAAAAATATAGCAGCGCAAAGTTAAATATGCGTATTTATATTGTTATCACGTTTAGTATAACACTTTTCTATTTTAATGTCAAGGGAAATGAAAGGCGAAAAACAAAATTGAATTATCTTTTACAAAAACCGAGCCTTGTATTTGTGCAAATTTTTTAAGTTCATTACAGGGCGTAATATCGGGAAAAAATATTATTCTCGGAATTGGCTGAGCCAATATTTGTATACTTATTTGTGGAATAAACCCGTCGTATAAAATTGTTTAAAATGCATACAAATAATTTGATATTTTTGTATATCGCGCGAATGATGTTTTTACAAATTGTTGTTGAAATTCAGATAAAAATGTGTTAGAATATGTTATGGATATCAATCTATAGCCTGACAGGGGTAATGCCGCACGCTCATAAGTTCCATGATATGAGGATGTAAATGGAATATCAAGCAGATATCCTGCGGCGGTTTCAGGTATAATTGATCAATAAGGAGGTTCAGCATATGAACAAGAAAAAAAGAAGTACGTTCAAGTCAGCTGCAGCAGGCTTACTTGCTGCTGCAATGCTCGTAACAGGTGGCTGCGGACAGAAACAGACAGGCCCTCCAGGTTCACAGGGCGGTGGCGGAACAATCGCTGTTATCACTAAGCAGCAGCTCAGTTTCTGGGACGACGTAAAGAAGGGCGCTCAGGACGCCTGCGACGAATTCGGCTATGATATGGTATATACCGTTGCCGACGGTGATAACGACTACGTTACACAGATCGCCGCTATCAATGACGCTATAAACAAAAAGGCAAAGGCTATCGTAATAGCTCCTAACAGTGAAAAGGATCTTAACGAGGCTCTTACAAAGGCTATCGACAGCGGTATCAAGGTAGTTGTTATCAACTCGGAGATCGATGCTTCAATGAACGAACTGCTTGCTTCACGTATCGGTTCGTCAGAGTCTGACGGTGGTACCGTTGCTGCTAAGAATGCAATAGCTGCTTATAAGAACAAGGGCGGCGACCTTGCAAATGTTGGCAAGATCGGTATCATAGGACATACCGCAGGTACAGCAGAGAACCGTATCAACGGCTTTATAACCAGAATGACAAATAAAATTGCAGAGGCCAATGGTATCGAGGTACCTGAGGAGAATCCGTATGCAGCTCTCGCAGCAGCAGGCGGACAGGGCGGTCCTCCCGCAGGCGTTCAGGGCGGTCCTCCCGCAGGCGTTCAGGGCGGCGACGCTGCTGCAGCAGCACAGGCAGCTCAGGCAGGCGCTCAGGCAGGTGCACAGGCGGCACAGGCAGGCGCTCAGGGTGCACAGGGTGCACAGGGTGCTCAGGGCGAGCAGGCAGCTGATGTAAATGAAGAGGACCTTACAGAGCTCGAAAGGGCTGAGCGAGTTGTTGCACAGCACGAGGCAGAGACCAAGGCTGAAGGCGAGCGTAAGCTGGCACAGATAAAGAAGAACTTTGTACAGACAGATCGCTGCTCAAGAGTAGATGAAGCAAAGGAAGCTACAAAGAAGCTCCTCGGAACAGACGGAAACGGCTTCTCTATCCTCTTCGCAACAAATACAAACACAACACTGGGTGTTTGCGCAGCTGTTGAAGAGCTCGGTCTTTCAGGCAAGATCACAATTGTTGGCTATAACTCTGACGAGGAAGAGCTTGCTTACATCAGAAGAGGCGTTCTCGATGGTGTTATCCTTCAGAACCCATACATCATCGGCTACGTTGGTGTAAGATACGCTAAGCAGCACGTTCAGGGAGGCGGCACAGCTCCTCAGCTGGATACAGGCGTTACATTCGTAAATGCAGGAAACATGAATGAAGAGTATATACAGCTTCTCCTGTATCCTGATAAATATTCCGAAAAATTATAATGGAGGTGGATAAGTATGGCAAAAGCTTCAAGTAAAAAAGGTTCGGGCGGATATGTTTTCGCTGCTATCCTTATCGCTGTCATTTATATAATCAATACGCTCCTCGTTGAGAATATCTATTCGAGCAATATGAAGACCTCAAAGACGACATCGACCTGTATGAATTCTCTTAACAGAATCCACAGCTATCTTTCAGAGCTCAACCAGAACTCACTGAGTATCGCTGCAGGCGTTGGAAGTCCTATGGCTCTCATCGCTCAGACAGACGGTCTGTATGCAAATATTCAGGACGCTGAGGCACAGTTCGAGTCTGTCGAGGGCGTATCTCCCGAGGTCACAAAGAGATACAGCTACGCTAAGGCAATGATCGATACCTATAAGAGGACACTTGATGGTCTCGGTACAGGTACGGTTATGTCAGGTGATAAGGACGCTATGTCAGATGTCATGAACTTTGAACTTTATCCGCTTCAGGTCACAGCTTCAGAGATGCTTACATCTACTATCGATATAGTTAATATGGACACCGCAAAGCTGAATGCAAAGAATACTGCAAAGTCCTACCTCCTCATGACTATCATGATGATAATCGCTATCCTCGCTGAGCTTGCTGTATGGCTGTTCGCAAGAAGAGCAAAGAAGGCAAGACAGGAACTGGAAGAGCGAGAGATGAAGCTTGCAGAGGTCGATGCAAAGCTCAAGAATACACGTCAGAAGGCAAGCGACCTTGCTGTTATGAACGTTCTTACAGGTATGAAGAACCGTTATGCTCTTGATAACGACCTCAGCGACAGACTTGAATCAGGCAGATTCCAGATCGCTGTATTCGATATGGATAACTTCAGAAGCATCAACGATACCTACGGCTATGACTTCGGTGATGAGTACCTCGCAGCTGTTTCCGAGAGACTCAAGCAGGAGTTCAGCGATGTTGCAGAGATCTACAATATCACAGGTAACGAGTTCTGCTTCGTATTCAACAAGAATATCTCAGAGAGCCAGGCAACAGGTATTGCACAGAATATCCAGCGTGTAATGAGCAGCCCCTACGAGGTGCTCAACCTTACGGTTCAGCTTCCATGCTCAGGCGCTGTTTACCACTACCTGCCGGGCGACTGCCTCAACGTCAACTCCGTTCTCGTTAAGCTCGATACAGCTATGAGAAACGCTAAGATGAACGGCGGTAACATGATAACTACTGTAATGAATATCTAAATTATAATAAAAAACTGCGGCTGTCAGCATTGACAGCCGCTTTTTTTGCACCTTTTGGGTAAAAAAGATTGACATATAATTGGAAAGGTGGTAAAATATACACACACGGATATTTATGAAAGGCAGGTGTTAAGAGTGAAAAAGTTCGCAGTGTACAGATCGGCTACGGGAAAGTACTGCTATCAGTACGCTGATACTTTAGAAGCTCTTGAAGGCACAGGCTTTGAGGATATCATAACCGAGGAACAGCTCCCCGTGGTTTTCGACGGCAGGGGCGGCTATTTCAGATTCCGTGAGAACGATCCCCATTTTTTGCAGGTGGTGGAAACAGACAAGGAGTCTCCCCTGGAGCTTGAGGATATGTTCGCCAAGAATTCCCCCGATTTCAAGCTGGGCTGGATATCTCCCGAGGGCGATACCTACTCCTGTGCATTTACCAATCATGCAAAGTGCGCCAAGATGATAGCCCAGAAATTCTACCCTGATATGAGATTTCCCGAGACAGCCCTTGATAAAAAAGGCTGGCTTCAGGTAATAGACTCATGGAACGGCAAGGAGCGTCAGCACGGACAGTTCGTCTTTACTGACCGCGGCATTATAACCCGTAAACAGGCGGATAAGCTTTTTGATCTGGGCTTATATTATAATGAAGAGGTACAGAAAATACTGAGAGAAGACGATTAAAAGCCAAAGACAGATCATCAGTTGACATATATTGGGCGGTTTACATAAAACCGCCCTGTTTTTTGTGCAGTTTTTTTATTGACTATATTGTCTTTTTGGTGTATAATATTACTATATCATACTCGATAAGTGCGCAGACTTAGGTTTCGGTCGGGTGGTTCAAGGAGGATATTGATATGGCAGAAACAAGATTTATTAAAACAGTCACTTTCGGCGGATATGAAAAAGAATCTGTTATACGACGCATGGAGTACCTCAACGAGCAGGTGCATGACCTGAGAAACGAGCTAAGAGAGACTAAGCTTTTGCTTGAAGCTTATAAAAAAGGAACAGACGAGGAAAAGGCTCTCGAAGCCGTGCTTTCAGAGGAGCGTGCAAAGCTCACACAGGTGCAGGTCCAGAATAATACCCTTAACTTGAAGCTAAAGGCTACTGACGACGAGAATGAGAAATATGTTCAGCAGGTAAAAGACCTTAACGACGAGATAGCTGAACTTAAAGATAAGCTCAAGGCTACCGAATCAAAGTGCGCGGCTCTCATGGCTCAGGACGAGGCTATGGCGCTGAGCAATGTCTTCATCGAGGCGCAGAAGTCGTCTTCCATGCTGGAGGGCACTGCAAAGGCTAAGGCTGCGGAAATAGAGTTCCAGACAAAAAAGCTGGCTGAGAATATCGTCTCAGACGCAAACGTAGAGGCTCAGCAGATAATCTTCGAGGCAGAGAGAACTGCTGCCGAGACTATCGCAGAGGCACAGACAAAAGCCGAGCAGATGAGCGCGGCTTCAAATAACCTGAGAGCTTCTGTGCTGGAGGACGTAAATACCCTCAAAATGCACATGGCCAAGGTAAGAGACGCCCTTGAAGGCTTCCGCAATGTGGGCGTTACAAAGTTGGTAGAGGCTGACAACTGCCTTAACAAGACCGAGGAGGCTCTTAAGCAGGGCGGAGTTCCCGTATTCAAGATACCCGAGGCTGTACAGCCTGATATACCCGAAAAACCGATGACTCTTTCAGAAAAGATACATAACGACGAGGATAAGCGCAAAAAGCAGGAGGAGCTGGATAAGCTCAAGCAGATGGCTGACTCGATCGGCAGCAAGAAAGACGACAAGAGTGATAAGGAAGATGAGAGTTTTTCTGAAAATGCCGAAGGGGATAATGCCGAAAAGCCGCAGAACGGCGAGAAAAAGGGCGGCAAGCTTGACCTTGCAGCTTTGGCAGCAAAGGCAAATTCTCTTAAGAATAAGTAATGTTTGATTTTTTAATGTCGTAAGGAGTTTATATAATATGAGTGAATTGATCATTGTAAAACCCGAAAAGTGCGTCGGCTGTAATGCCTGCGTAAGAGAATGTCCGGCTCCCGAGGCTAATATCGTAAAGCAGCTTGAGGACGGACGTTTCATAACCATGGTAAACCATGACAAGTGTATCGGCTGCGGCGAGTGCGTAAAGAAGTGTACTCACGGAGCAAGAGACTATATCGACGATACCGACGATTGTATTTCCGATATCATCAAGGAAAAGCTTATAATCATGGCTTCTCCTGCTATAAAGACAGTTCTGCCCACAAAGTGGAAGGGCGTTCTTGACTGGTTCAAGAAGCAGGGCTGTACTATATTCGACGTTTCTTTCGGTGCTGATATCTGCACATGGGCTCATGTCAGAACTATGGATCAGGACAAGATAGGCAATATCGTTACTCAGCAATGTCCTGCTATCGTAAAGTACGTAGAAAAGTACCAGCCTAAGCTTTTACAGAACCTTTCACCTATCCACAGCCCTGTTGCGTGCAGTGCTATCTACATAAAGAAGTACCTGAGAAGAAACAATCCTATCGCTCTCATTTCTCCATGTATCGCTGAGAAGTATGAGGCACAGGATACAGAGCTCTTTGAGTACAACGTTACTATCAAGAAGCTCCTTGAATACTTCGACAGAAACGATATCAATATCGCTATAGACACCTCTGAGGACTATGAGTACAAGTTCGACGAGCCTCAGGGACAGATGGGCGCTATTTACTCACGTCCCGGCGGACTCAGAGACAATATGTGGCTCCACGATCCCGACCTTAACATCACCAACTCAGAGGGCGTACACAAGGTTTATTCCGAGATAGAGATGTACAGCAGAATGCCTGAGTCAAAGCACCCGAGAATATTCGACGTTCTCTCATGCGAGTTCGGATGTAATATCGGACCTGCTTCGGGCACAAAGCAGACGGTTTTCGACGCTATGACAACTATGAGAGCTATCGAAAACGAGGCTAAGGGCCGCCGTAAGTCAGGCGGTATCATGGGACGAGGCGACGACAAGCTCTTCAAGAAATTCGATGACGAGCTCCGCGTGGCTGACTTCCTGAGAAACTACAAGCCCTCTATGCCGTCACCTATCCCGAATATCAATCAGCTCCAGCCTATATTCGAGAAAATGGGTATGCATACCGAGGAGGAGCGCTCCTACGACTGTCATGCCTGCGGATATGACACCTGCCGCGATATGGCTATCGCTATATACAGAGGTCTCAATACTCCCGATAACTGTATCGTTCATGCTAAGTCTGTGCTCCTTGCAAGACACTCCGTACTGAACAGACAGAACGAGAAGCTTGCTGAGATAACAGAGGAAGTTCTCGCACTTTCTGACAAGCTCAAGGAGAATGTTGCAAATATTACCGATAATATGGAGAATATCGGCGAGTCCACATCAGCTACCAGCGAGAGAGCTGCCGTAGTTAAGGACCTTCTCGAAAACGTTGTTACCTTCTGTAACGATAACTCCACTATGGACGCAGACAGCGTATCACAGCTCACATCTATCCTTGAAACAACTATCGACGCATTCAGCGCCCTCGATGATAATGTTACCACCACAAACGAGAGCTCAGAGACTATCAATAAGTCCATCAACGATATCATCACACTTGTCGGAGATATCAATGAAGTCCTCGTAAAGGCTGAAAAAAATGGCAAGACCGAAAAGCTTGAAGACCTTGACAAGCTTGCTGAAGAGCAGGATAAAAAGGACGAATAAGCAGGACAATCAATATCAACGCCGATATTTCCTCGGGAATATCGGCGTTTGTTTGTTTTATAAGCTCCATGAGCCTGTCAGATTAAAAATTGGTCAGATATGCGCACGTTTTGTATTGCAATTTTTACTATTTAATGTTAAAATGTTTTCAGTATAACAGGAACTATTCCATAATAAAGGAGATGATACCATGCTAAGGACAGCAAATACCGAAAACGGACAGGTGCGCGGACTGCCCGCAGCAGACCCGAGGATAACCTCATTCAAGGGCATACCCTTTGCCGCTCCACCTGTGGGCGGGAACCGCTGGCGGGCTCCGCAGCCTGCCGAAAACTGGCAGGGCGTCCGAGAATGCTTTGAGTTCGCGCCTATATCCGTTCAGGATACCCCCGGCATAGGCGACGATATATACTGCCGGGAATGGCACGTAGACTCCGAGATACCCATGAGCGAGGACTGCCTCTACCTTAATATATGGACAAATGCAAAGTCCGCGGACGAGCGCAAGCCCGTGCTTGTATGGTTTTTCGGCGGCGCTTTTCAGTGGGGCTATACCGCAGAAATGGAGTTTGACGGCGAACGCCTTGCAAGGAGAGATATCGTCGTAGTTACAGTGAATTACCGCCTTGGCGCCTTTGGATTTCTCTGCCACCCTCAGCTGACAAGGGAGCAGCCTGACGCTCCCTGCAATTTCGGCAGTCTCGACCAGCAGGCAGGTCTCAGGTGGGTTCGCCGTAATATCGCCAATTTCGGCGGCGATCCCGATAATATAACCATAGCAGGACAGTCCGCAGGCGGCGGCAGTGTAATGGCACAAATGGCTTGCAGGGACAACGAGGGCGATTTCCAGAGGGCTGTGGTCATGAGCGGAGTGTTCGGCTCGCCCTATGAGGTCAATGACTTCTTTCTGCCCCAGAGTCCTGAACTGGCAGGCAAAAAGGGCGAAAGGCTCTTTGAGTATCTGGGCGTAAAGACACTTGAAGAGGCGAGGCGCCTTGACGCAGACTATATCCGCAGCAAGTATTCCGAGCTCCGCAATAAAGGCGAGATGTTCTTTACCATAGTGCAGGACGGGCGCTTCTGCACGCAGGATCCCATGGCGGCTTTCAGAAACGGCACACGTATCCGTGTACCCGTTATGGGCGGCAATACAGGGGACGAATTCATGGAGTTCATCAATGCGTCAGATGATGATGGGCTTGCAGAAAAGGCAAAGGAGTACTTCGGCGGCAGGGCTGAGGAGTTTCTGGCGCTTTCAGAAGCAAGAGTCAGGACGGAATTCGGATATGCGCCTGTTTCAGCTCCCGAGCTTGGGACAAAAGAGGCTTTTCTTGGCGAAAACAGTCAGAATGAGCCGAAAAACTGCTATTACTACCGTTTTATCCCTGATATCCCGGGAAAAGATAACGCAGGTACATTCCATTCGGTGGACCTATGGTTCTTTTTCGAGACATTGGCAAAATGCACCAGACCTTTTGAGGGCAGGCATTACGACCTTGCAAGGCAGATGTGCGATTACTGGGCTAATTTCATAAAGACGGGAGATCCCAACGGCTTTGACATCAACGGGAATAAGCTTCCGCAGTGGAAGCCCTATACCGATACAGACCGAAGTGAAATGCTGTTCACCAGTGACGGAGCTAAGGAGTCTGTCGAGCAGAGCAGACTTGTCAGGTTCCTGCTGGACAAAACGAAATA
Organism: Ruminococcus flavefaciens; assembly: GCF_900119075.1. Classification (GTDB taxonomy): domain Bacteria; phylum Bacillota; class Clostridia; order Oscillospirales; family Ruminococcaceae; genus Ruminococcus; species Ruminococcus flavefaciens_Q. Next base: position 72,650 of record NZ_FPIP01000011.1, on the reverse strand, counting down.
AGGAGGCATATTATGAGTAAGAAACAGGCATTCAATCCATATCTCCCAAGCTGGGAGTATATCCCCGACGGCGAGCCCTATGTATTCGGCGACCGCGTATACATCTACGGCTCTCACGACCTCTGGAACGGCTATGTGTTCTGTATGGGCGACTATGTTTGCTGGTCAGCCCCCGTTGACGATCTGGGAAACTGGCGCTATGAGGGCGTTATCTACCCCAGAAACGCCGATCCGCTCAATAAGGACGGTCATATGTGCCTTTATGCACCTGATGTAACAGTCGGTCCCGACGGAAGATACTACCTCTACTATGTCCTCGACAAGGTGGGCGTTATGTCTGTTGCGGTATGTGACGAGCCTGCGGGAAAGTACGAGTTCTACGGCTATGTACACTATCCTGACGGCACTCGTCTCGGAGAGAGAGAGGGTGACGAGCCACAGTTCGATCCGGGAGTTATCACCGAGGGCGGCAAGACCTATATGTACAGCGGATTCTGTCCGCAGGGCGACAAGTCCAGAACAGGCGCAAAGGCTGTTACACTGGATAAGGATATGCTGACCGTCATCACCGAGCCGCAGGCAGTGGTTTCGGGCACCTGTTACAGCGCAGGCACCGAGTTCGAGGGACACGCCTTTTTCGAGGCTTCGTCCATACGCAAGGTGAACGGAAAGTATTATTTCATATACTCTTCCGAGGTCATGCACGAGCTCTGCTATGCTGTCAGCGATGAACCTCTCGGCGGCTTCAGATACGGCGGCGTACTGGTCAGCAACACCGACCTGCATATTGGCACCTATAAGCCTGCGGATATGCCTGCAAGCCGCGGAGCCAACAATCACGGCAGTATTATCGAGATAAACGGCGAGTGGTATATCTTCTATCACAGACATACCAACGGCACATGGTTCTCCAGACAGGGCTGTGCGGAGAAGCTAACACTCAATGCCGACGGAAGCTTCATGCAGGCTGAGATGACCTCCTGCGGTCTCAACGGCGGACCTTTGGAGGGCAGAGGCGAATATCCTGCTTATATTGCCTGCAATATCTTCGGCAGGAAGCCCGAGCTCTATATCGGCGACCTCAATGCGCCCCGTATAGTGCAGGACGGCAGGGACGGCGACGAGGAGACAGGTTACATCTATAATATCAAGGACGGTACAAATATAGGCTTCAAGTACTTCGACTGCAAGGGCATAACCAAGGTCAGCATTACAACCCGCGGCTACGGCAATGGCTCTTTCGCGGTCAAGACTGCATGGGACGGCGAGGAGCTTGGCGAGATAGAGATCGACAACAGCAATATATGGAAGAAGTACACTGCTGATATCAGGATACCCGACGGCGTGAACGCTATATGGTTCACTTTCAAGGAAAAAGGCAGCTCTGACCTTTGTTCACTGTCCCTTGGTTCGTTCATTCTGGAATGATTATGGGGAAATGAGCGTATAATGTCAGTAAAGATTTATTAAAAAATAGGGTAAATTTTATTAAAAAAGCGTTACAAAGAGGTTAAATTTTGGGCTTTTCTAACCATTTTTTGCTATAATTGCATGAAATTTTCTGCTCGTTTATCTTTTTTTGCCTTTATTACAGATATTTATTGACAAGTTGTATATAATATGGTAAAATTTACAAAGAGCATCAAAGTGATGCCAGATCGTATTCGGTAAAACCGTAAGAACTTTGCCGTGCAGCATATGGTATAATATTTTTGATATGCAGCGGAGGCACTTAACCAGGAGGTAAGAGAAATGAAAAAAAGAAGAATTTTAGCAACAATTATGACAGCAGCAATGTTCGCTACAACACTTGGAAGCTGTGGTAACAGTTCAGGTGGATCCAATGGTTCTGCAAACAACGGTAACGGCAGCGGCTCCGGCTCAGGAAAGAAGAGCGATGTTCAGGAGCTCACATGGATGTTCTGGGATGACCTTGATGCTACTGAGGACCTTATCTCACTCGGCTACAAGGAGACTATCGAGAGATTCAACAAGGATAATGATGGCAAGTATCACGTAAAGCCTATCACAACAAACCTTGAAGAATACTATAACAAGCTCAATGCTCTTGTTGCAGCAGGTGATACACCTGACGTATTCATCGTAAGCCCCGGACCACAGCTCACAGACTATGTTGAGCCAGGCGTTGCAGCTCCTCTTGATGACTACCTCAACAAGGACGGCTGGAAGGATACATTCGCAGGCGACGCTGTATTCACACAGCAGACATACGACGGCAAGATATATGCTGTTCCGCTGAACACTGCGGCCGCTTGCTGCTTCTATAATACAGAGATGTTTGAGAAGGCAGGCGCTAAGGTTCCTACAAACTGGGACGAGATGATAGAGACTTGCGATAAGCTTCAGAGCGCAGGATATACTCCTATATCAATTTCCGCAGGTACTGCATGGTGCCTCTCAATGGTAGCAGGTTACCTCTGTGAGGCTGAGGGCGTAGATCTTGCTAAGCTGGCTGACGGTTCTGCTTCATGGGAGGATGGAAAGCTCGAGAGCGCTGCAAGCAAGCTTGTTGAATTATCCAAGTACTTCCAGAAAACAGCAGCAGGCGATACAAACGACGTTGCTACAGCTAATTTCTACAACGAGGAAGCTGCTATCCTTATCCAGGGCTCATGGGTAATCGCTCAGATAAACGGTTCTAACCCTGATTTTGAGTCCAAGTGCGGCGTATTCCAGTTCCCTGGCGTTGACAGAATAATCGCTAAGTCTGACTCACTCTGCATGAGCTCAACATCAAAGAATCCTGACGGTGCAGCAGCTCTTATCAAGTACTTCACAGACGATACAGCTCAGAAGTACACTGCTGAAAAGGGTGGTAAGATCCCTGTAACAAATGTTGATTATGATCCATCTGTAGCTCCTAAGCAGCTCTCATACGTTATGGACGTATTCAAGGGAGCAAAGGGTACATTCGGTTTCTATAACGAATCACTTCCTACAACAGAGACAGGCGCTCATTTCGACGATACCATGGTTGCTGTATTCCTCGGCGATATGAAGCCATCAGAGGCTGCAAAGGACATGGAGGATTACTACAAAGCAAACTGCAGAAAGTAATTTCTGACTGATTTCGAAAACATATAGGGGCGCGAACCCTGCGCCCCTATTTTGTTTTCAATATATTCTACCCTTAGTATTTTTGAAAGGAGTTGTTCCAGTATGGAAAAAATGCTTAGAAACAAGAAAGCACTCCTTGTTTTCATGCTTCCTGCATTCCTTTTGTTCACACTGGTGCTTTTTATACCGATCATTCAGTCGGTGTATTATTCATTATGTGATTATAAAGGCATGACAAAACCTGTTTTTATCGGATTTGATAATTACAAGAATCTGCTTCACGACAAGACATTCGGCATTGCCCTCAAGAACTCGATGTTTTTCCTCGTTTTCTCCTGTGTGTCACAGCTTCTCGTAGGTCTTATCTATGCAGCTATCCTCACAAACATCAAAAAAGGACGAAATCTGTTCAAGAACATAATCTATCTTCCCTGCGTACTTTCATCGGCTGCTCTCGGTCTGCTGTGGCTGTTCATATTCGGACCTAAGCTCGGTATCAATCAGCTCCTTATAAAATGGGGCGTTGAGAATCCGCCTCTCTGGCTGATGTCTACAAAGGGCACTATCCCTCTACCTATGTGGATGATCGCTTTTGTTTCCCTCTGGCAGTTCGTAGGTCAGTCAATGATGCTTTACATGGCTCAGATATCAGGTATAAGCAAGTCTCTCATGGAGGCAAGCTATATCGACGGCTGTACAAAGCCCATGACATTCAGATACATAACACTTCCTCTGATAAAGCCTATGGTTGCTACAGCCATGTCTCTCAATGCGATAGGCTCGCTGAAGTTCTTTGACCTTATCTGGAATATGACTACAGGCGGACCGAACCACAAAACAGAGGTCCTTGCGACTCACCTCTATCAGCAGTTCAAGTACTTCAAATACGGATATGCAAGTGCTATAGGCGTAGTGCTGCTCATACTCTGTCTGTTGGTAACACTGTTTATCAATAAGGTCGTAAAGACCGAACAGTACGAGATGTAAGGAGGTATAGTCTAATGAGCTATTCAAAAGTATATAAAGCTGAATCGGATCTGACCTCCAAGAAAAAGATATCGGGTATACAGATAGCTTTATATGTGTTCCTGATACTGATATGCCTGACCTACATATTACCTCTTCTGTGGGTGCTGAACGTATCGTTCAAGACCAATAAAGAGATATTTACCGCACCTTTTGCACTTCCCGAAAAAATATCATTTGAAAACTATTCCATTGCATGGACGGCAGGAAAGCTTGGAATATCCACACTTAACTCGTTCATTATATGTATTGTCACTCTGGTACTCAGCTCTCTCATCGGTTCTATGGCGGCATTTGCCATTGCCCGTCTGCGCTGGAAGGGTGCAAAGCTTGCAATGACATATTTCCTTACAGGTATGATGATACCTGTACACTGCGTACTTATCCCGCTTTTTACAAGATTTTCAAAATTAGGCCTTTCAAATTCACTTTTAGGACTTATACTTCCTTATCTTACCTGCTCGCTTCCGATAACCATATTCATTATGACAGGTTTCTTTAAGGGACTTCCAAATGAGCTTATCGAATGCGCTTGTATGGAGGGCGCGAATATCTTCCAGATATTCTTCAAAATATGTCTGCCCCTCAGTAAGACAGGTCTTTTTGTAACGGGACTTATGACCTTTGTCGGCAACTGGAACGAGCTTCTTATGGCTATGGTATTCATCTCAGATGACGCCAAGAAGACGCTTCCCGTAGCGCTGTCAAAGTTTGTCGGACCGCACGCTACTAACTATTCACAGATGTTTGCGGCTATTGTGATCGCTCTCATTCCTACTATAGTAGTTTACTGTGCATTCTCCAACAAGATCGTTGACGGTCTTACAGCAGGTGCTGTAAAGGGCTGATAAAACGTATTTTTGGGGTATTAATGAAGCATACTGTTTGTAAAGAAACAGCCTGTGCTATCAAAGATTACGTAATAAGATCTGGAGTTTAAGCTATGAAAGCAAAAATAACAATCAATACCTTGGATACTATCGGTGACATCGATCCCCGAATATACGGCTCTTTTATCGAGCATCTCGGACGGGCGGTCTACGGCGGCATCTATGAGCCGACACATGAGACCGCTGACGATATGGGATTCCGCAAGGACGTATTGGAACTGGTAAAGTCCCTGAATGTACCTGTTGTACGTTACCCCGGCGGTAATTTCGTATCAGGCTACAACTGGGAGGACGGTATCGGCGACAGGGCAAAGCGTCCGCGAAAGCTGGAGCTCGCATGGAACAGTATCGAGACCAATGAAATTGGCATTGACGAGTTTCAGGAGTGGGCAAAGCGTGCAGGCGCTGAAATAAATATGGCAGTGAACCTCGGTACCCGCGGCGCTGAAGATGCAAGAAACCTCGTTGAATACTGCAACCTTGACACAGATACATACTATGCTGATCTGCGCCGAAAAAACGGCTTTGAGAAGCCCTTCGGCATAAAGCTGTGGTGCCTTGGAAACGAGATGGACGGCGAATGGCAGATAGGACATAAAACTCCGCAGGAGTATGCACGTCTCGCCTGTGAGACAGCCAAGCTTATGAAGCTTACCGATCCTACCATAGAGCTTGTCGCCTGCGGCAGCTCAGCACCGACTATGCCTACATTTGGCGAATGGGAAAGGACTGTGCTGCGTGAGTGCTATGACCACGTGGACTACCTTTCCATGCACAGCTACTATGGCAACACAGATGATGACACCGATGATTTTCTTGCGTCGTCAATGGATATGGAGCAGTTCATCATAGATACTGCGAATATATGTGACGAGATAAAAGCGGAGAAGAAGTCCGATAAGGAGATAAAGCTTTCCTTTGACGAGTGGAATATCTGGTTCCACAGCAAGGAGCAGGATAAGCAGGTAAAGCCATGGCAGATAGCTCCGCCCCTTTTAGAGGATATCTTTAACGTTGAGGACGCGCTTGTTGTAGGCTGTCTGCTGATAACGCTTCTGAGACACTGCGACAGAGTCAAGGTAGCTTGTCTTGCACAGCTTGTCAATGTTATCGCACCTATCATGACCGAGACAGGCGGCAGACTGTGGATGCAGACAATTTATTATCCGTTCCTTCACTGTTCGGTGAACGGAAGGGGAAAGGCTCTGCGTACTGTCTGCGAATGCGGTACCTATGATACAAAGAATCACAGCAATGTGCCGTATGTCGATTGTATCGCAGCAGCAAACGGCAGCGATATCACGCTGTTTGCGGTAAACCGCTCGGCTGATGAGAGCTGCGTGCTTGAACTCAGCGGATTTGAGGGATACAGCCTTGTATCTCATACAGTTCTGACAGATGAAGATATGAAACGCTGCAACAGTGCGGACGAGCCTGATGCGGTATCACCTGTTCAGCAGGAAATAAGCGGAGAGGTAAGCCTTGTTCCGCGTTCATGGAATATGCTGAAATTTACTGTGAAATAATTGAACGCCCTGCCTGTATAACAACAGACAGGGCGTTTAATAATATATGTTGGTCATGAGTGTAATGACTGCTATATTTATACTTGACATAAGTCAAAAACCGTGATATAATTGACATAAGTCAGAAAGGAGATGCGCCTATGCCAAGACCTCAGAAATCGCGCCGTATATGCTGTTACCCTGATTACTGGAGCTTTGCTCCCGAGCATGATACCGCAAACGATACGGTAACGATGTCCCTTGACGAGTTTGAGACCATACGTCTGATAGACTATCAGGGAAAAACTCAGGAGCAGTGCGCCGCTGAGATGAACGTCGCAAGGACTACTGTCACAGCGATTTACGACAGCGCAAGAAAGAAACTCGCCGCCGCACTGGTGGAGGGCAGACGCATCGTCATTTCGGGCGGAAATTACACGCTTGACAACACTATCTCGGAGGAGATAACTCAGAAAGGAAGCAAGATCATGAGAATCGCAGTTACCTATGAAAATGGACAGATATTCCAGCATTTCGGCAGAACAGAGCAGTTCAAGCTCTATGATATCGCCGACGGAAAGATAATAAACGAGCAGGTCGTAGGCACAAACGGAGCAGGTCACGGCGCTCTTGCAGGTTTCCTCAAGAATGCGCAGGCTGATGTGCTTATCTGCGGAGGTATCGGCGGAGGCGCACAAATGGCTATGCAGGAGGCAGGTATCGCTCTCTACGGCGGCAATATGGGCAGTGCCGACGAAGCTGTAAAGGCTTTCCTTGCACAGACGCTCGCACAGAATTCAAATCCTACCTGTGACCACCACCACGAACACGGCGAAGGTCATTCCTGCGGAGACCACGGCTGCGGCAGCCACTCCTGCGGTAACCACTGATGAAGATAATCACCCTTGTGGAGAATACTTCCGCAAACGAAAGCTGCATAGCCGAGCACGGACTTTCGATATATATCGAGACTGAAAAGCACAGACTGCTCCTTGATACGGGGCAGACTGACGCAGTTGTGAAGAATGCGGAAGCCCTCGGCGTTGACCTGACCGCTGTTGATACAGTTATACTCAGCCACGGTCATTACGACCATTCGGGGGGTATCCTGCCCTTTGCAAAGCTGAATCCCCAAGCAGCGATAATCATGCAAAGGTCCGCCGCAGAACCTCACTACAACGGTGAGCGCTACATCGGTATTGACACGGATATTCTCAAACTGCCGAATGTTCAGCTCATAGACGGCGATGTGCGGCTTGACGACGAGCTGTTCCTGTTCAGCGGAGTTACAGGCAGAAGGTGCTACCCGCAGGGCAACAGAAAGCTGTCCTGTTTGCGCAGCGGCGAAAAAGTCGAGGACGACTTCGCCCACGAGCAGTGCCTTGTCATCACGCAAAGCGGCAAGCGCTGGCTGCTGTCGGGCTGCGCCCATAACGGCATACTCAATATCCTTGACCGATACAGGGAGCTTTTCAGCAGCGAGCCCGATTACGTTCTCAGCGGATTCCACATGATGAAGCGTGAGGGCGAGCATAACGAGGACGAAAAGGCTGTCATCGTTCAGACGGCTCGTGAGCTTGCAAAGCTGAACACTGTTTTTTACAGCGGACACTGCACGGGCGAGCCTGCCTTTGAGCTGATGAAAGAGATAATGGGAGAAAAACTCATCGCCCTGCACAGCGGAGAACAAGTGATATAAAACGGAACGGGAACAGTTTTTAGCTGTTCCCGTTTTTTGATGACCGGATTATGTTATTGAATATTTTCCTCAAACAGCGAGGAACTGAGGAAAGGTTTCCCCCATAAAAAACATAAACTTCTATATGAGTGCCATGATTGAGTTCGGGCGTTTTTCTTAGTTATAGAAGAAGCTTTTTTCTTATTTCATTTTAATGTATTGTTTTAGGAGGTTATACACTAAATGCTTCAGCTAAAAGTAGTTTCCGTTTTAACATCGTCCCGTACTGCACATTCGGTCTGTCCCCCTGACGATGGAGCGGAGCATACCAAGCATACAGGATATTCTGTTTTTCATTTTCACCGCTCCTTTCGTTTGGTGTGACTTTATTATATCACGCAGAAAGAAGTCTGTCCAATGCGAAAAATCCATTGCATATTATAGGAAAAATCTATACCCGACACCCTTGAAAAGCCGATGTGTATATGCTATACTTATTAAACAAGTAGGAATTGTATTTACAGCTTGGCACTTGCAAGACTTACGATATATGCGGCGTGACCGCCCTCCACATTATATACGTCATATCCGCGGTCTTCAAGTATTTCGGCGACTTCTTCGCTGAGGTCGCCCGTTCTGCACAGCACGTAGACAGGCTTGTCCTTGGGGAGCTTTGATAGTCCCGTAGATATCTCGTCAAAGGGCACATTTACCGAGCCCTTTATACCGTTGTTTTCAAATTCTTCGCGGCTTCTTATGTCGAGAAGAAGCGCTTTTTCCATATCAAGAGCGGATAGTTCCGCCGCATTTATACTTTTCATATCAATTTCCTTTCGGGAGGCAAAAATGGCTTTAACAGACCAACAGCTCGAACGCTATTCGAGACACATCACATTAAAAGAAATCGGCGTGAGGGGGCAGAAGAAGCTCCTTGCCGCAAAGGTGCTCATCATAGGCGCAGGCGGTCTCGGCGCACCTGCCGCGATGTACCTTGCAGCCGCAGGCGTGGGAACTATCGGCATTGCCGACTGCGATAACGTGGAGCCTTCAAACCTGCAAAGGCAGATAATACACGCCACCGATGATGTGGGCAAAACAAAGGTGCAGTCCGCTGCTGAGACCATAAAAGCCCTCAATCCCGATGTTGAAGTTATAACTTATCACGAATACGTAAACAGCAAAAACATCGCAGATATGATAGCGGATTACGACTTCATAATCGACGGTGCGGACAACTTCCCCACAAAGTTCCTCATAAACGACGCCTGTGTGCTGGGACGCAAGCCCTTTTGTCACGCAGGTATCCTGCGCTTTGAGGGACAGCTTATGACATACGTCCCCGAAAAAGGTCCCTGCTACCGCTGTATATTTGAAGCTCCGCCGCCGAAGGACGCAGTCCCCGGCTGCCGCGAAGCAGGAGTTATCGGTGCAATGGCTGGAGTGATCGGTTCTATGCAGGCTCTTGAAGCCGTGAAGTACATCACAGGTCAGGGGGAGCTTCTCACAGGAAGTATGCTTATCTTTGACGGACTTAAAATGGAATGGCGCAAAGTAAAGCTGCCGAAAAGAGTTCCGACCTGTCCGATATGCGGCGATGATCCGACTGTAACCGAGCTTTTCGACGAGGAACAGCAGGCTTGCAGCTTGTTATAATATGATTATATAGCCGCTAAGAGTAAAAGTCAATAACCAATTCACAGAAATCCTATTGACAAAGTATGCATATTATAGTATAATATAAACATAGTAAATTAGTATGCATTAACGGAGGTGTTTGTTATGCAGGTACATATGTGTAAAGTGAATATTTGTATAACGAGCCCCGTGCTTTCTGTATCATAGGCTTTTTCTGCCTGTAAGCAAACAGTCTGCCGCGGAGGCAGACTATTTTTATTTACAGGAGCTGATAAATATGAAGCGAATTGAAGTGATTTCCATTGACAGGATAGGTCTTGTAGGCGAAATATCCAACGTCATCAGACGCCTTAACGGCAATATCATAACCCATACAGCCAATGTAGTGACAGACGAACAGAATACCCTCGTTTCGCATTTTACTGCCGATATCTGCTTTGAGACTGCTTCCGAAGATGAAGCTGTTTCACGCAGGCTCCGCAGGATAAAAAATGTTCGGCAGGTAAGAATTACAGATATCTGAGGTGATATTTATGACCACAAGTAAATATTATTACAGCGGAAAATTCGGCATTGAGCGTGAAACTCTCCGTGTGGACGGTCAGGGCAGACTTGCTCAGACTCCCCACCCTTTCGGCAATGACGAGCATATCACCCGTGACTTCTGCGAGAATCAGGTGGAGCTCGTAACTCCTGTCTGCCACAGCGTTGACGAGGCTGTTGAAGCTCTTGCGGAGCTTGACAAAAGAACCCGTGAGGAGCTTGCAAAAAACGGCGAGAGCATATGGCTGTACAGCAATCCGCCGCACTTTGACAGCGAGAAGGATATACCCATTGCAGACTTCACAGGCGACCATTCCTCGAAACGCGCATACCGTGAGGTGTTACAGCAGAAATACGGCAAAAAGCTCATGCTTTTCTCGGGGATACACTTCAATTTCTCATTTGCAGAGGAATTTCTCCGCGAGCTCAATACAAATAACGAGGACTTCCACACATTCCGCGACGAGTTTTATCTCAGGCTTTACAAGCAGCTTATGGTGCATAGCTGGCTTCTGGTGCTGCTTACGGCGGCAAGCCCATATTATGACGCCTCTCTTGACAAAGACGGAAAAAGCGGTATAATTATGAGTGAATATTCGTCCCTGCGAAACAGCAAACGGGGCTACTGGAACAAGTTCCTGCCCATACTTGACCACAGGAGCTTAAAGACGTTCACAGGCAGTATCAAGAAGCATATCGTGACGGGTTCACTGTACTCCGCAAGCGAGCTGTATCTGCCTATACGTTTGAAGCCAAAGGGCGTGAATACCCTTGAAAATCTTGCGGCAAAGGGCGTTGACCACATCGAGCTGAGAATGTTCGACCTCAATCCCTCCGCAGCTCTCGGAATCGACAGCAGAGACCTTGAATTTGCTCATCTGCTCATACTTTATCTGCTCTCGCAAGCCGATTTCGACTTTGCTCCCGAGCTCCAGGAAAAGTCTGTCCGCGACCATAAAAACGCGGCACTTCTTGAGCCCGATACAAAGCTTTTAGAGCGCGGACTTGAGGTCATCGAGGAAATGGAAAAGCATTTCTCGGACAACGAAAAGGCACTTGAAATAATTGCATTTGAGAAAGAAAAAATACTCGGCAGAAATCATTTCAAAACCTCAATTGTATCGGCTTCTGCAAAGTAATTGATAATCAGACAAGGCGGTGAAATAAATGTGCGAGCTTCTGGGCTTCACTTCGGAAAAAAATACGGATATATCTGACTATCTGCGCAGTTTTTTTGCTCACAGCAGAAGCAATCCTCACGGCTGGGGAATGATGTACGAAAACGTCGGCAGAGTCATTCTGAAAGAGCCTGTCTGCGCCGCTGAAAGCTCTTTTCTCGGCGATATGATAGATAGTCTTGCTCCGCAGAAAAACCTCCTCGCACATATAAGATTTGCCACCGTCGGTTCTATAAACGAGAACAACTGCCACCCTTTCACAGGCAGGGATATTTCGGGCAGAGAATGGACTCTTATCCACAACGGCACTATCTTCAACGGCAGGCATAATCATCGTTATTCTGCCGCACAGCAGGGGGATACGGACTCCGAGCGCTTCTTCCTTTCACTTCTCGACTATATGAACGAGCATATCTCACGGGCTATTCCCAAGGAGCATGAACGCTTTGAGATAGTAAATCATTTCATAGTGGAGAACGCTCCGCGGAACAAGCTGAATCTGATGATATACGACGGCGATATGCTCTATGTACACAAGAATCTGAAAAATACGCTGTGCTTCAAAAGGCTTGAAAGCGGTATTATTTTCGCCACAAAGCCCCTTGATGACGGCGTTTGGATACCGTTTCCAATGGCGCAGGTCATCGCCTACAAGCACGGCAGAGAGGTATATCGCGGAGACCGTCATAAGGGCACTTTCGTTCCGCCCCTTGAGTATATCACGGCAATGGACGCAATGTATATATGAGGTGAATTATGAGCTATAATTTCTACGGCTGGGAAAACGCTTTGGTACCGCCGGTAAATAATGACTTCAAGGGCATAGATACGCCGCAGAAGCTATATGACGCCCTTGCGGAGATATGGTGCGAGTATACCTGCGCTCCCCGTCTGCGCTTCAAGTGGAGCAAGGAGAATATGACTCTCGGACAGTGCGCCGTAACCGCTTTTTTAGCGCAGGATATCTTCGGCGGAAAGGTTTACGGAGTTCTCAGGCCAAAAGGGAACTACCACTGCTACAATGTTGTGGGAGATGTGGTATTCGACCTTACAAGCGAGCAGTTCGGCGATGAAATACTTGACTATACCGATAATCCCGAGCAGTTCAGAGAAGTACATTTTTCAAAAGCAGAAAAACGTGAGAGATATGAATATCTCAAAGCAAAACTGAAAGAATTTACGGAGATGAATCATGAGCACGAATGAACTCAGAAAAGCTCTTGTCGCAGACGATGAACTGAGCTTTTCCCATAACGGCAGAGACTATCTTTTATACGGCTGGAATCAGTGCGACGGCTATGTGCTCAGCCTTGAATGTGAGGGCGAGCTTGTGTGGCAGTCCGCGCCAATGGCAAAAGCCGCCTGTACAGAAGAATTTCTCAGGTATTATTCCGAACTATGACCGATAAAAACTATTTCGGATCGGACGATTACTGTTATACGCAGTAGGACATAAGCAGCAGTAGTTATATATGCTACTGCTGCTTTTATAATGTTGTATCGCCTGCCTTGACAGCTCTTTCACTTATATAATCCTTTCAGATTAAAATACCTGTTTTATGTAATATTACGCATTATATGTATAAGTATTGATAATCTGCGACAGGTATGGTATAATTTTATAAATCAGAGTGAAAGGGAGGTTGTATGTATGCCTTTCAGAATTATAAGGAACGATATAACAAAGGTCAAAGCCGACGCTATCGTCAACGCTGCGAATTCATCGCTGTTAGGAGGCGGCGGAGTTGACGGTGCTATACATCATGCGGCAGGTCCGCAGCTTCTTGCGGAATGCAGAACTCTCGGCGGCTGTAAAACAGGAGAAGCAAAGCTTACAAAGGGATATGCTCTCGACTGTAAATATATCATACATACTGTAGGTCCTGTTTGGCACGGCGGTGATCGCTGTGAGGAAGAGTTCCTGCGTTCATGCTACAGGAATTCCCTTGAGCTTGCAAAGAAAAATGACTGTGAAAGCGTGGCTTTCCCTCTTATTTCATCGGGAATATACGGCTATCCGAAGGATAAGGCTCTTGATGTGGCTGTTTCCGAATTCAGAAGCTTCCTTGACGAAAATGATATGGATATCACACTTGTCATATTCGATAAGGACTCCTTTGAGGTCAGCTCAGGCATAGTCGGCGAGATAAGGCAGTATATAAGCGACACTTACGCAAAGAAATGTGCTGACCGTGACAGGAGAAACAGGAGCGGCGCCTCGGTAATCGGAACGTACCAGCTTGCAGGCGCAAAACCAAGCGGATTATTCGGCAGAAAAAAGGAAAGCATGAAAGAAAGCTCCGCAAATATCATGCCCGAAGAAGATATCTGCTGTGAAACCAGCGCCGACCTTGAAAATATGCTGAAAACCCATGACGAATCCTTTTCGGAAGCTCTGCTCAGACTCATAGACGAAAAAGGCATGACCGATGTGGAGACTTATAAAAAAGCCAATATTGACCGCAAGCTCTTTTCAAAAATACGCAGTGACAAGAACTACAAGCCTAAAAAGCAGACCGCAGTTGCTTTTGCAGTAGCCCTTGAACTTGACCTCGGTGAAACTGAGGAACTGCTGAAAAAAGCGGGCTTTGCTCTGTCAGACAGCCTGAAGTTTGACCTGATAATCCGCTATTTTATCGAACGCAGCAATTATAATATCTATGAAATAAACGAAGCACTGTTTGCTTTTGACCAGAGTCTCATAGGTTCATGATTTGTCGCCTCAGAAGCGACCAAAATACCTCCGTAATGATGTATACTGTAATTACAGTAAAGGAAACGTGAAAGCGGTTCCGAAAAAAACATCAAAACGGAGGTATTATCATGAAAAAGAACTTGACTGAACTGGTATTTATCCTTGACGAGAGCGGCTCAATGAGCGGACTTACAGCTGATACTATCGGCGGCTTCAATTCTCTTATAGCAAAGCAGAAGAAAGAAGAGGGTGAGGCTCTTGTTTCAACCGTATTTTTCAGCAACAGCTCCAAAGTAATACATGACAGAGTGAAGCTGGAAGATGTTCCAAAGCTTACAGACAGAGATTATGTTCCGTCAGGCTGTACTGCACTTCTTGACGCAATAGGTGATGCGGTTCATCACATTGCCAATATCCATAAGTATGCCCGTGAAGAGGATGTTCCCGAAAAGACACTGTTTGTCATTACGACTGACGGTATGGAAAATGCCAGCAGAAAGTACAGCCACAAGGACGTTAAGAAGCTCATTGAAAAAGTGCAGGAGGAAAAGGGCTGGGAATTTGTATTCCTTGGAGCCAATATCGACGCAGCCGAGACAGCAGGTTCTATCGGTATCAGCGCAGAGCATGCAGTTGACTATCATGCTGATTGCTGCGGCACGGAAGTTCTTTACGAAGCTGTCGGCTGTGCTGTAAGCAGTGTAAGAGCAAAAAAAGGACTCAATAAGGCTTGGAAGTGCTCGGTAGAAGCTGACAATGCGCGCAGAAAAAAGGATCAAGTCTGAAAACAAAAAGGCTGGACTCATAAAAGTCCAGCCTTTCTGCTCAATATTCGTTGTATTGTGGGGTGTTTCCGTTATATAATGTCTGATTAGATTTTAGCGAAATCATATGAGCAAAAAAGTACCGCAGAGCGAAAGCTCTGCGGATACCCAAATTAATAGTTAAAAGATAATAAGTACCAAATAAAGACCAAACCGCATGGCTGTTTACCATTTTAGAATAAACAAATTTTTTAGTTGGAACTGTTTTATAACAGTTCCATTTTCGTTATTGTATCAGGCAGCCATAAAGCCAATAACTTATCGCTGAAGATGTACAGCGATAAGTTGTTATTTAAGTTCTCCGTGCTTTTCGTAGTCGGCTACCCTTACTATTTCATTCTTATCGCCTACAAAGACTACTTTTGGACGGTGAGTTTTTATTTCATCGGGAGCCATATTCGCATATGCCATTATGATAACATGATCGCCTTTTTGTCCTGAACGAGCAGCTGCACCGTTGAGGCAGATAACTCCGCTTCCGCGTTCGCCTGCGATAACGTAGGTCTCAATACGGCTTCCGCTGTTTACGTTTGATATATGTACGCGCTCGTATTCATAAAGCCCTGCGGCTTCCATGAGCTCTTCGTCGATAGTGACGCTGCCAACATAGTTGAGCTCCGCCTGAGTGATAACGGCGCGGTGTATTTTGCTTTTGAG
Organism: Ruminococcus flavefaciens; assembly: GCF_900119075.1. Classification (GTDB taxonomy): domain Bacteria; phylum Bacillota; class Clostridia; order Oscillospirales; family Ruminococcaceae; genus Ruminococcus; species Ruminococcus flavefaciens_Q. Next base: position 56,941 of record NZ_FPIP01000011.1, on the reverse strand, counting down.
CATTGATATTTCCATAGCAGCCTCCTTATACGTCTTCGGTGAAGAAGTTGTCGATAAGGCGTGTTTTTCCGATATATACAGCCATAGCGCATAGCGCAGGACGGTCGAGAGCCTTTATCTGCTGCATTGTTGCACAGTCGACTATCTTGACGTAATCTATCTTTGCAAGAGGCTCAGCTTCTATGAGCTTTTTCATAGCTCCGATTATTGCAGAGCAGTCCTTTTCGCCCTTTCTGACCATATCCATGCCAAGAAATACTGCCTTAGAGAGTACAAGTGCAGCTTTTCTTTCGGCTTCGTTAAGGTAGGTGTTGCGTGAGCTCTTTGCAAGTCCGTCTGCTTCACGGACGATAGGACAGCCGATTATCTCGATGTCCATATTAAGGTCGTCAACCATGTGGCGGATAACTGCAAGCTGCTGAGCGTCCTTTTTGCCGAAATATGCACGGTCGGGCTTTACGATATTGAAAAGCTTGGATACTACTGTGCATACGCCGCGGAAATGAACGGGACGGCTAAGACCGCAGAGCTCCTGTGTGAGCACGGTCATATCAACGAAAGAAGAGAAGCCCTCATGGTACATCTCGGAAGGTTCGGGATTGAAAATGATATCACCGCCATGTTCTTCAACGAGCTTTGCGTCGCGGTCGATATCACGGGGATAGCTTTCAAGATCCTCTGTTGGGCCGAACTGCATTGGATTTACAAAATCGGACACCACAGTTCTGTCATTATCTCTGTGAGAAGCGTCGATAAGGCTTGCGTGTCCCTCATGGAGATAGCCCATTGTAGGGACAAGTCCCACGGTGAGCCCCTGTGCTCTCCATTCCTTTACCTGTGTGCGGACTTCATCTATGGTTTTAACTACTCTCATTTCACTTTTCCTCCCTCATAAGCTGTTCGATAACATCATCTTCAATAGCGTAGGTATGCTCCTCGGCAGGGAATGCTCCCTCTTTGGTCTCACTGATATAATCAGCGATACCCTGACGCATCACCGAGCCCACATCAGCGAACCGCTTTACGAATTTAGCGGTATGACCTGTAGTAAGTCCAAGCATATCCTGATATACCAGTACCTGTCCGTCGCAGCCTTTTCCTGCGCCGATACCGATAGTCGGGATAAAGAGCTTCCTTGTGATGATATCCGCAAGCTTTGCGGGGATACCCTCTAAAACTACTGCACAAGCGCCTGCCTCTTGTATCTTCAGCGCGTCGTCAATGAGCTTTCTTGCCTTGTCAAGGCTCTTGCCCTGTACCTTGAAGCCGCCGAAGGCATTTACAGACTGTGGAGTAAGTCCCAGATGTGCAACAACAGGAATGGACGCATTCACGATAGCTCTTATCTGCTCGCAGACCTCGGCTCCGCCTTCAAGCTTTACAGCATTGGCGCCGCCCTCTTTGATAAGTCTGCCTGCATTGATAACAGCCTCCTGTACACTGACCTGATAGGACATGAACGGCATATCGGCTACGATGAAAGCGTTTTCCGCACCTCTTGAAACTGCGGCGGTATGATGTATCATATCCTCCATAGTCACAGGGAGCGTGTTTTCGTAGCCCAGCATTACCATGCCCAGTGAATCGCCGATAAGTATGGCATTTACGCCGCACTCGTCGATGATCTTCGCTGTTGTGTAGTCGTAAGCAGTAAGCATCGTGATCTTGTCACCTGATTGCTTCTGCTTCAGAAGGGTTGAAACAGTGTTCTTCATATTCAATTTTCTCCTTAAAAGATGTTACCTTTCCATTGCCTGGATAAGATACAAGAAGAAGTATAACATATAAATGTGAATAAAATATGAACAAAAGGTTTTTCTTTGGTGACAATTACCTAAGGAGCTTCTCCATTTCTGTATAATCTGCCTGTGGGTGACGTTCCTTAGCCATTTCTGTCAGTTTTTTCGAGACCGCTCTGTAGATATCGGAGTCATTCCCGCCGTTTATGCAGGCGATATGCTTTTTAACCGTAGATACGTCGTTGCGCTCCACAGGACCTGTAAGGGCGGCAGTCGGTCCCACTGTGAAGATACGTTTCATATTGCTCATTGCAAGAGGTTCAAGAGCTGAAAGAGCTTCTTCTTCAGTAAATCCGCACTGTTCAAGGAGCTCTGCGCTTTCCGCCATAAGTCCGCAGACGAGATTGCTTGCAACAGAACAAGCAGCATGATAGCGGCTCTTGATATCACTTGTAATAATTCGCGTAGGATTGCCCATATCCGAGAGTATAGCGCTCCATTCCGCAGCACAGCCGCCCTCTATGCAGAAAAAAGCATTGTTGAGCTCCCTGTAGGACTCCGTTTTGCTGCTTATTGGGAAAAGAGGGTGTATTGATGTGCCTTTCGCACTGTATTTTGCTATATTCGGGAACGCTTCCTCCGCTGACATCGCTCCGCTGCAATGGCATATCTGCCTGCCGCAAAGAAGCTCCTTTGGCAGGGCACTGTAAGTCTCTTTTATGGCGCTGTCGGGAACTGTGAGAAAAACTGTGTCACTTGCGGAAACAAGCTCCTCCGCGGACACAAACAGCTCCGAGCCTGTAAATACGGCAGCCTCAAGGGCAGAACTCTCCGAGCGGCTGTAATATCCCGATATCTCCAAACCGTTTTCTGCAAAATATTTTCCCAGAGAAAAGCCGACTTTCCCAGCACCTATAAATCCGATTTTCATTACATTCACCTCAGGTTTTTTAATATTTTACCATAGAATGATAGCATTAATAACGCGGATTGTCAAGTTTAGAGCTTCGTCTATGAATCGCTACCAACATCTGGAGTTCAGAGCATTCAAATACCTAATTCACAAGAGTGGTAAGGCAGTTCCATTTCCTCTAAAAAATTAACAGACTCCGCAATTAGAGCGGAGTCTGTTTAACTGTTTTTGAAATAGATGATGATATGATAGAAAGCAAGTTTGGTTTTCTATATGCATCTTATATTCTTTCATATTATGCATATACATCAACAAACAGCTCAGAAGCAAAGATGAGTTTTGAAGAGTATATGAAGAATAATTGATTATTTAAGGACGGCGTAAACCGTCCTTTTTCTCTGTATAATTAAAATACTCCCGTTGAAAGGGAGTATTTTTATAGCATTAAAGCCTTTTACGCATAACAAAAACAGGGATCACTATCAAATGATCCCTGTCCGCTTTAATTCATCTTATTATAAACCACTACTTCTTCGGCAGCTTTCTTAGCCGAGCGGTGTCCCTCTTTTGCGGGATAGCCGATAGGCGCAACTGCGACCACCACATAGTCATCGGGGATATTCAGCAAGGCTCTGACCTTTTCGGGTGAAAACCACCCCAGCCAGCAGGATTGCAAGCCAAGCTCGACAGCTTCAAGTGTCATATACGACATAGCGATAGCACAGTCCATACTTCTCGCACTCTGACCGCATATCATCGTCCTGTCTCCGCTTGCACACTCCACAAGGACAGCAGGTGCAGTCTCTATCCACTTCTGATCCTCGCAGGCACTTACCATTTGGCGGATAAGCTCCTTGTCCGTCACTACGATATGCTTGCAAAGCTGCTGATTGCTTGCGGTCGGTGCAAGCCGTCCTGCCTCCATGATCTTCTCGATCTTCTCAGGCTCGATAGGCTTATCTGCGTATTGTCTCACGCTGTATCTTGCCTGAATCGCTTCCATTACTGTCATAATAAAACCTCACATTCCATAAAATCGTTTCTCCGCTCCGACGGTTGTCGGTTCGCTGTGTCCCGAATACAAAACCGTATCATCGGGCAGAGTGAAAACCCGTTCCATAATGCTCTGTATCAGCAGGTCTTTGTTTCCGCCGGGAAAAGTATAATTTCCGATGCTCTCCTTGAAGATCGTATCGCCCACAAAAGCGATGCGTTCTTTTTCATTGTACAGCAAAACAGAATCGGGAGTATGACCAGGCGTATAGATCACACGGAGCGAATGTGCTTCATCAAGTGCGATCGTGTCACCGTCCTTGAATTTGACGGTATCTCTTATGATCATATCGCCCACACACTGCCGTGACAGGTTCATCAGCGGATCCAGCAGAAACAGGTCTGCCTTTTCGTGAGCAAGAACGGGACAATTCAGCTTTTCACGCAATTCCTCAACTGCACCGAAGTGGTCAAAATGCCCGTGAGTAAGCAGGAGCTTTTCTATCACAAGACCGTTATCCCTGATAATATCAAGCAGCTTATCTGCCTGTGCGCCGGGGTCAATGATAAAGCCATGCCGTGTGCTGTCACTCACATAGAAATAGCAGTATTCCTCAAAATAGCCCTTAACGGGTACTGTCAATACCATAGCTTCACCTATCAGAAATGGCAGCCGTCGGGGCCGCAGTGCATACCTGTTTTTTCGCTTTCAGAGGGGGCTTCGTCCTTTTTGGCTCTTTCAAGTATTTCTCTGATATGCTCCACGCTGTCTGCACCTGAGATCGCATACACTCCGTTCACAAGGAAATACGGCACTGCATAGATCTGATACCGCTGTGCTTCACGCTCATCAAGCAGAACTTCGTCCTTGTAACGGTCGCTTGCAAGCAGTTCATCAATATCCGCTTCATCAAGACCACACTCCATAGCGATACGCTTCAAAACACTGTGGTCGGCAAGCTCAAGGTTGTCGGTAAAGTAGGCAGCATAGAGCTTTTCAGCGATCTGCTCGGCAAGAACGGGGCCGCCCTTGTAAAACGCAAACTTGGTAAGGCGGTGTGCATCCATTGTATTGGTGAAAAGTGTTGTGGCATAGCGGAAATCAATGCCCTCGCCTCTGCCCATTTCAGAGATCATATCAATGCGGTGAGCTGCCGATTCCATAGACAGACCGTACTTTTTCGCAAAGCGTGTAACTGTATCTCCTTCAGCGTGAAGTCCTGCGGTGGGATCAAGCTGAAACGCCTTCATTTCGGGAACGATATTCACTCCTGCTTCTTCCACTGCCTTTTTCAGACGGGCTTCACCGATATAGCAGAACGGACACGAATAATCAGACCAATATACGACTTTCATAAGAATACTCCTTTCATGACAAGCAATAATAGAACTTGTTCTATATTGACATTATAACACATCTATGCTATAATGTCAATAGGAAATCGAACGAATTCTATTTTTCTTTTTTGGAGGATATTATGGCTACAAGGGGCAGACCGTGCAAGAGCGAAGTGACCTGCGACAACAAGCAGAAGATCATAGACACCACGATAGAGCTTATTAAAACGCACGGTGCAGACTATCTGACCGTGAGAAATGTGTGCCAGGCGGCAGAGGTCGCAACAGGCACATTCTATCATTACTATAAGAACAAGGACGATCTGCTGATGTATTTCATCAGGGACATTTCCTTTGACAAGTGTGAGCTGCAAACGCCCATCAGCGATATTTCGGGCAGGATATGCGAGCTTTACATGAACCTGATCGACCGCTATATGGAGCTTGGCAAGGACTTCATGCGGAATTTCTACACGACCTCAAATCAGGCACTCTCTGCATATATGGGCGTGACTGACGGGCAGTTTGCCGAAGGCACTGTTATGGAACGCTGTGAGCGTGAGCTTTTGTTTGCTCGGGAAAGCGGTATCATAGACAAAAATGCAGATGCCCACATTCTTTCTGCGGACATCTGCACGATCGTCAAGGGCTGTGTATTTGAGTGGTGTCTGAATGACGGAGAAATGGAGATCGAACGGGTACTTGGGCGTATTATCGGGAATTACTTATATTGTCATCAACTTTGAACCCAGTGGATTCAAAGTTTCGATCATGGCAGGATAATGATTCATTCAAATCATATAAAAACAAACTCCCCGGAACTGCTCATACGAACAGCTCCGGGGAGCATCATTTTGGGATCATAACTTAGCGAGGTATTATCCCTCAATTGCAATATACTTGTGATTCTCCAGCTTCTTAGGCTCTGCCTTCGGAACGCAGATGTTCAGAACACCGTCCTCAAATTTAGCCTTTACATCGGCTTCGGTAACAGTATCACCGATGTAGAAGCTCCTCTGCATTGCGCCTGCATAACGCTCCTGACGGATCAGCTTGCCCTTCTTGGACTTTTCGTCTTTGTCAAGTCCCTTTGCGGCGCTGACAGTCAGATAACCGTTCTGAAGCTCAAGATTGATCTGATCTTTCTTGAAGCCCGGCAGGTCGATAACGATCTCATAGTGGTCGTCATGCTCATGAACATCGGTCTTCATTACCTGTGCAGCGTGTTTGCCGTACAGCTTCTTCTCCACATCTCTGCCAAAATCAGGGAATCTAAAGAAATCATCGAATAAATTTTCACCGAAAATACTTGGATACAACATAGGTCAGTCCTCCTTTTTTACTCGTCACATTGTTTCCATTGCTTCGAGCAAGGGGACGGAGGGTTCAGCACCCGGATCCTTTGGTGCTTCTCTGTTCCTTTGTTCTGACTATATTATAGCACTCTGAATTAGCACTGTCAAGGGTAGAGTGCTAATTTTCACACAGGTTTCATATTTTTTGACAAGAATGTCACATTGGGTTGTGAGCAATAATAATCTGCCAATTGACCTTTTGACCGCAGTATGGTATAATTATCCTATACCCTGCTATACCGATACATACGATGATCTTTGAGGTGGTAATGATGAGGACTTACATAATATGTCGGTATTTTTCTACAATTATAGCATAGATCGGCGTGGATAGCAAGCAATTTTTCGTTGTTAATATAAAACCTGTGTATTATAGAGCTTTTATTGACAGGGCAGTGATGCTATGGTATAATGTTTACTAATATAAATCGAGATTTGTAAGACGATTGAGGAAGTAGAATGTATATTGTTACAGCAGAAGAAAACCAGATAAAAACAATTGTAGACATATCTGTCAGAGCATTTGAAACAGACGTAAATGTCGGCGGTGCAAAAGGTGACTGTCCGCCCGGATATGATTCGGTAGAATGGCATAAACAGATGGCTCAAGAGGGGCATTTGTATCAAGCAATGATAGGAAAAGATATTGTGGGAGCAGCCGTCATATTCCCGGATGAAACAAAAAACAGTGTGTGCATTGGCAGAATTTTCATCGACAGCGTCTATCATAGAAAAGGTTATGGAATTCGTTTAATGGAGTGCATAGAAAAGAACTATCCATTTGCCGCGGAGTTTGATCTTGACACTCCAAGCTGGAATGTACGGACAAACGCTTTTTACGAAAAATTAGGGTATCAGATCATAAAAGAAGAGGACGGTTTTGTTTTTTACAGGAAGACGAGAAAGTGAACTTCATTTAATTCAGGTTCTCACATAAATACTGATTTATCTCAGTAAGCAAAACAGATGATAATGCCCCTGAGCGTTAATTGAGACGTTCAGGGGCAAAACTGTATGTACGTTTTTTTCACTCACAACAGGTATCCATATCCGGCTTTTGTAGTCGGGGAAATCCTTCGATGTCCTGATATTTTGTGGCTTTTGGTGTTAGGTGGTTGGTATCCTATAATGTATTACTCTTTTATAGACATTTTCAGAATTATTTCATCTTTATTGAATTGATTTAGATCATCGTATATAATCAACGAAACATTGTTTGAAAGAATATTACCTACTCGATAAAGTTTATAAATATCACCTCGTTTTAATAGTTCGTTAGCTGTATCAATTTCATGTTGACTCATATAAAAACTATCTTTTGGATTCCCGGTAGTTGTTTTTACTTCAATATAAACTTTTTTTCCTTTAAGTGTATATGAAAGAATGTCAAATCCATTATTGTTATCTAAAGCATATGAACCATCAACTAAATCGTAATATTGGCTATTATTACTTTTTAAGAAATTCCTTTCGTATTCAATAACGTATTTTTCGCCTAAATCGCCTATCTGTTTAAGATACTTGTTGATTTCTTCATAGTTTTTTGGAACATTTATGTTTTCTTTTATTTTATCAAAAGTAGACAGTGTTAATTCAATACTATCATGCTCTTCCTTGGAAAGGAAGTCTATTATAGCACCTTCAATCTGGTGTGCTATTTCGTTTTTTTTTACGGAATTATTCGATATCAGTTTTTCATAACATTTTAAACATACTATTTTATTATTAATTGTTCTCCATTCGTCCACAAAGTTAAGATGTGTTTCTTGGCATACTGGGCATTTAATAGAGTATCTTTCAATTGTATTCTTAATTTTTCGGGGGAACAATTCTTTGATACCAACAATCTTTCCGAGTTTGCTTATATAGTCATTGATACTTGCGAATGGTATATTTGAAGAACTTGTTTTGGAAAAAAATGCTTCAAATCTTGAATTTAATTCGTATTCATTATCTTCAGTAATAATAAGTCCGTTTTCAATTTGATCGTAGGTTAATTTTCTTATCTCTTCTATTTGCATATTTAAGTAAAATATAGCATAAAAGAAAAAAAGAAGTTTCATATTTTCTTCGTCATCATCTGACACAGAATTATAGAAATTAAAAAGTTTTTCCATATCTTCAAAAGAGAGGGATTCTTTTGAATTTGATTTAGTATTATTTGTGTTTATGTGTTTGGTGTTTTTATGAATGTTTTTTTCAAAAATGTTTTTTTCTTTTTCTTTGTTCCAATAACAGTTTTCAAATCCGGATATATCATTTAGTAATTCATATACATAAAGATATTTAAATAGGCTTTCTATATGATATAATTGAGCTTGAGGTATTGTTTTATTATTTGTTAATTCTGAATAGTCTTTGTATGTGAGCTTTACAAATGAATTCTTTTTTATGAATTTACAGATTTTTCGTATAGCTGAACATACAGTTTTACGACTACTAACTGAATAATTTGTATAAAATCTTTCTAATATGCTTTTTGATTCATCGTCAATACCATTAACTATCAATTTTGCGTCTTTTTCGTATGAAAAAAGTTTATTGTTGCTCATAATGGTTTATCCTCCTTGAATGACGTTCCAAACAATAATTAACAAACTGATTATTACTTGAATTATAACATATTAAGTGCCTTTTTTCAAGATTTACTGGTTTTTAATGATAGTCTATTTCTAATAAAATCCACCCTCACCATTGCCTTGCCATTCGGCAGGGGACAGGTCTCCTGCAAAATCAGCGAGTAGCCTATATCGTTCATAGCAGCCGTGAGTGCCTTTTCTTCCATTTGGTTATGAACCTCGTCAAGCCTGTCGAAAGCTCGCAGGTACGGCGACTCCGACACCCACTGCTCCTCGTCCGTGTTTATCTGTATCACGCAGGAAACGTACTCGGGAGCGGTTTGCAAAACGGCTCGCTGGAACGCTCTGTAGCCGATGTACTCAATAAGCAGGTTCGCTATCAGAAGCTGTGCCTGCGGGAGCTTCTCTGTCTCGTTTATAAGGTCGATGTGCAGGCATTTCAGAACTTCCGAAAGCTGAGGGTATCGCTGAGATACCGCGCTGAGGTAGTCCGCATTGATGTCCACACCGTAGACCCTGCGGAACTTGTCGGTGTCAATGTGTTCAAGTCCGTTTCCGCCTGCAACTCCCAGAACTGCGGCAGTCTCCACAGGGTAGGCGGCGAACTGCTCCTTCATTATGGCATCGAGAGCCTGAAGCTGCCGCACAGAATCAAGGCTCATGTGCTTTTCGTAGTCGTCAAGACTTATTTCTTCACATGGGTTGGTCATATACAGCACCTTTCCAAATCGTATTCATCATTTATCAGAAAATAGTCAAGTCCGTAACTGAGACAACCGCGGAGATATTCCTGATTGTCCTGTATTATATCCTCAATACTGATGTCATTGGAGAGCCTTTTCTCGATAGCGTTCCCGAAGCTGACAATGTCACTGAAATGGCTGGTTATGTAGCTTTCACTCATAACAAGGCAGATGTATTTTATCTGCGACAGATAGTCGGCGTCAAAGCTGTTCTTCCAGTCAAAGGGAATATAACAGCCCTCGATCATGAGATCCTGTTCGTTTTCAATGGCAGTCTTTATCATCTCTTTCAAAATGTTCCAGAGGTATGCCGTCAGCTTGTCGTCGTCATAGGGCGTGAGCTCGGTCTGACCGCTTCTTATAAGTCCCATTTTCAGGTGGTCGATAGACAGGTAAGGGTACTTGTATTTTTCAAGCAGTTTCTGCGCGAGAAGCGTTTTCCCTGTATGCGAAGCACCTGTTATCAGTATTATCATAGTAGCCGCGGCTCCTTTCCGATAGTTTCCATAATTATATCATATTTGGGAGCGTTTTTCAATAAAAAACAGCTCCTGTCCGTGTGGATGTGAGCTGTTGTCAGTTATTGCAAAAAAATGAGACAACTCATTTTAGCAGGAACTGTTGCGTTTTTTGCAACGGTTCATTTTTCAGTTGTTGCAGAAAATACAACAACTCATAGTAATGTGCATTTTCTGCACAATGCTTTTGGCGGTCGCACTGAGATTCGAACTCAGACATCGGAATATTCAGATTACTCATAGTTTAGCAAACTGCTGCCTTACCAGTTAGGCTTCCGTGACTGCGCCGAACTGATAATTGATGTGCTGTTCGGCAGGAGCGAGAACCTGAAATAGCATTATAATAATGGCATGGGTACGGTCGTCGCCGTGCCCATTTTACCTTTGAAGGGAGTGATAAAAATTACCGCAGTATTCATTCGTGAGGACTGACGTTCGGTGAAAGGAGAATAGAATGGGTGAAAACAACGAGGAAAGAATAGTTATGCTGACCATAAAGGAGGCGGCAGCGCTGGTGGAGGGGCTGACCGAGTACCGTGGCGTCAGATGTGCATAAACGACCAGGTGCCGCACATCATGGCAGGGAAAAAGTATCTCATCAATAAGGACTTGTTCCTCAGGTATCTGCGTGGGGAGACTGCGTAAATAAATAGTGCGAAAAGGTGCGTTTCTGCTGGACTTTTCTGCCGCGTTGTGGTATGATGTCCTTGGTAGAAACGCGCCGTATTATTGAACGGAGGTTTTATATATGGCGGCTATCAGAAAAAGAAAAAACGGTTCGTATGAAATAAGAGTCTCCTGCGGTTACGGAGTCGACGGCAAGCAGCACAATCAGTACAGGAGCTATTATCCCGAGACCGGAATGACTCCGCGGCAGATAGAGAGAGAAGTCAACAAAATGGCGGTGCTGTTCGAGGAAGAGTGCATGAGGGGACAGATAACCTCGGCGATAAAGTTCCAGAGATTTGCGGAGCAGTGGTTCGAGGAGTACGCGAAGATCAACCTCAGACCGACCTCGTATTCACGAATGAAACAGCTCACCAAGCGTGTCTATCCTGCTCTGGGACATAAGCGGATCGACAAGATAACTGCGCACGACATTCAGCGTTTCATCACAGACATGATGATAAACGGCAGGAATGAGACCACAGGCAAACCGCTCTCACGCAAGACAGCGGTCCACCACCTGAGTTTCATCAGCGACGTGTTTACATACGCGATACGAATGGGTATGCTCAGCGACAATCCGTGCAGACGAGTGTTCGTGCCGAAGCAGGAGCAGCTTGAAAAGGAGATATTCACGCTGGACGAGGTGCGGACTCTGTTCGCAAATCTGGAAAATGAGCCGATGAAGTATCAGCTGTACCTCATGCTTGCGATATACAGCGGATTCCGTCGGAGCGAGATGCTGGGACTGGAATGGAAGGACATCGACTTTGAAAATGACCTCATCCACGTCAGACGTACCTCTCAGTATACCGCGGAGAAGGGTATATACACGGACACCACCAAGACGCGGAGCTCCAAGCGTGTATCGAAGATGCCTGAGATAATAATGGACCTGCTGAGACGTTTCAGAACTGAGCAGACTATCGAAGCACGCCGGCTTGGCACCAAGTGGGTGGAGAACGACAGGCTGTTTACGAAGTGGAACGGTGAGCCTATGAATCCGCAGACTCCCTTCGAGTGGCTGAAGGGCTACTGCGGACGTGTGGGAGTGCCCTTCAAAAATATCCACTCCCTGCGTCACCTGCACGCGAGTTTGCTTATATTCGAGGGAGTGGACGTGGTAGCGGTCTCGGCTGATATGGGTCACAGCGTTGTAGGTACCACGCTGAACCTGTATTCCCATATGTTTCAGGAGGCGAGGGCTCGCAACTGCGAGGCGATCACCAACGCTCTGAAGTTCGCTCATCAGCCTGCGGAGTGCGTGAAATATGACGTTCAGAATCGCGGCGGCGAGCAGTTCGGGACATAAAAAAGACCGCAGAGCCAGAACTCTGCGGCACACCTGAAAATAGTTAAAAGTGGTAATAAGTGGTCAGTAAGTGGTTACGGGTAGTTGATTAAAATAATAAAAAACTGCAAATGGCTTAAATTAGCCATTTGCAGTAACCAATTAATGGTGACCCGTACGGGAATTGAATTAATCCCGAGCATTTTAGTAGTCTTTAGTAAAATGCGAAAATGGCTGTAAATCGCAGATTTTTGAAACTTCAATTACAGTAACTTCAAGCGATTTCAGACGATTTTTAGTACAAATAAGTGCCAAACAAGTGCCAAAAGTGGCGCATTTCCTCCGAATAGCAAAACGATATTCAATGAATATTAGGCAGATATATGGAGATGAAAGATAGCTAAGCTTTCACTCGCCAGGTGGAGCGTTGGAAGCAGAATGATAGTTGTTATCAGTAAGCTGTCCTCGCCGCTGATGCCGAGAATATACTCGGTCTTGAGAACTGTTTTGTCTACATGGCAAGAGAAGCTGTGTTTGAGTGTATGGTTTATATCTGATAGGAATAATATAGTCAAGACTTTTCAAATACTTAGAATGAGAGTTATCGTTTTTCGATAACTCTTCTTATTCTGCAACTTTTAAAACATAATCATTATGAACAGAATCATATTTATAAATTCTAACTGGGATTTTATCACTTTCTTTATATTTTTTTCCTCTGTAATTTTTTATGCAAGCATCTTTCTTTTCGTCATTTATAACGACATATCCTAAATACAGAATATAAGATTTACTTTTCTTAATGCTTGTAACTGTAAAGTCAAGCTTATCATTATAAAAAGCTAATTCTCCAAAGATCCCAATATATGATTTCAAATGACTATAAAAGTTAGAGTTAGTACTATATCTTAAGTATGTTGAACAGCCATTGTAATTCTTTTTTGCGAGTGCGGTCATTATTGTTTTATCACTCGTTGTCATGATAGCATAAAACTTGTCAAATAGTCGTGGATAATATGAAGATGCCATTTTATAACAATAATACTCTTCATCTTTTTCTGCTTTAGTTGGAGTTAATAATTCATCAATTTTTTCAATCTCTTCAATAGTTGATAATTCACTATATTTATAACTCTCTTTTAATAATAATTCCATCTTCAATCTTGCATACTGATTGTTTATCTCATAAGGTGTCATTTTGTCAGGTAGATAGCGATAAGCTGCTCTAAAATGAAGTTCTGCTCCTTCATAATCATTTAATTCTAATGCTGAGATTGCATATTGTAGCCAAAAGAAATACTGGTTTTTATAATGCGTTAACTCCTTCAGTTCCCCGTATAAATGATTGATTTTATCAAGCTTTTGTTCTTGATTCAAAGAAGATGCTTCTAATACAAATTTTAGATGTTTAAAAGAAAGTAGATTTGTCAAATAATTTTTGTACTTTCGGTTCGCTAAAAAACCGCAATCTGCAACTTTAGCAGTGTCAATCAGAAGTTCTATAATATCATCTATGCATTTTGTCTTTGATAAAATCCATAAACACAGTATAGAGGATTTAATTGAGATTCTATCCACACTTCTATCTATTAGTTCATATAAGTCTTCATCTCTATCGAAGCTGTAATCAAAAGAATTGATCTTTAATAAATCCAGTGTATCATTCATGTTCAGATTTAGTGCCATGAGTTTTATAACAATTAGAAATAGCACTAATTTATAGTACTTATATTCAGAATCAAGTTTATTTTGACATACAGTCCATATTTTATCAGTTATTGTAACGTTTTTCATAACAGATATTAGCAGAGATTGCAATCTTTTATTACAATTTTTTTTGATATATTGAGATAGTGTAATGTTTTTTTCAGGTGGATAAAAACCGTATGTAGAAAAGATTCTTTCAATTTGAGATATCTCATTATTTGATAGTCTGTTAACCTCATATACTGTACAAGGGTCGATTTCAAATCTTTCAGAACGAGATCTGTATATAGATGTTCTTGCAGAGAAAATAAATACAATATTATCATTGCAATTGTAAATATTGAAGTTTTTAAACACATCATAATAATCAAAGAAATTCTCAATTACAATAATATTTTTCTTACCATTATTGCAGATTTCTTCTATTTCAATATTTATTTTTTGATTTTCATCAATTAACCTATATTTTTGATATGTATTAGGTAACTTCATACATACTTGCTCTATTATTTCTGATTTGCCATTACCTATATCGGAGTGAATAAATACAGCTTTAATACCAGAAGTTATATCATTAATGATTTTTTCAACATAATCACGAAGTACAACTGATTTGTAGTTTTTATTTTCAATATAGTACAATTCATCAGACCGTATTCCGGTATAATAATATTGAAGTACTTGTCTATCATTTGCAGCTGATAAAGGTTTGGGTGATTCTATCACCTCAAAATTAGATAAAACCAAATCTACAGCCCTTGGAGGGATATAATCTTTCTTTATCTCGTTAACTTTATTAATAAAGCCAGATAAACCAATAGGGCACACTTCTCCATACTTGCTCAGCGTTTTTATATTTGCTGTGGATTCTCTGTCATGAACTATAAATATGCATTTATCTTTGTTTATCGTATTAACAATCCTTCGTATATCAAGATCGTAGCCCATAGAAAACCCGATAAATATAGTAGTTGAATAGCTGTTTAAGTCATTCTTAAATAAAGCCCCCCACTGACTATTTGTAAACTGATCTGTATTATAGCTATATGACGATAGTTTAAACTCATCGTTTAATTTACTTTTGGTAATGGAATTAATATAGCCATTTATATGAAGAATGGTTAAATCATTGTTATTTATACATTCTTTTATATCTGAAGAAAGAGTCGCACTTTTTATAGTTAGGGATTTTTCTTTATATGCTGATTCGATGATATCATCATAATTTGTTGTATATATTCTTTTCCATTTTATGTCAACAAGTTCTCTGTGTTCGTTTAGTGGGCACGTACATCTAAATTCTTTTATTAAAAAGTTAATTAGTTCCTGTTCGCCATCATTGCCATTTTCATTTTGTTCATCTACAAATAATTCTGTTGCTTGTTGCAAGTCAGTTGTACCAGGCTGGAGCTTTTCAGCTAATTTACTGCCAATTAGCATTTTACCACCGCCAATATTAGGCGTATCTACTGATGCTCCTGAACCTAAAAATAATATAGCATCACCATTTAATGCCTTTTTTATTGCTTCATCAATATTCATCCTTTTCACTCCTTTTATAATTATTAATAAACTCAATATCAAATTTAAAATATATTTCCATGTAAACTTATCAAAAAGAGTGATACCGATAGATGCACTTTTTTCTTTTAGATAGCTACTATAAAAATCAATACTAAATGATTATTTCATCATTACACTCAAACTTGGTAAAAGCGTCTCCGTAAGAAATTCTGCCTGATTTTATTTCTTCTGCAAGCAGTAACAGGTTTACAGAGTTGATAGCAGCTCCGTTTGTGTAGGATCTTCTGCTGATATTTTCAAGTCTGTCCTTGAATCCTCCTGTGAACTCACCTGAAACAAAAGCAAAATTGAACTTGCTTACTGCGTCATCAAAGATCGTCCACCACTCGTTAGGATTAAGAGCCTTGTCACGCTTCTGGTTTTCTTCGATGTACCTGAGCATTTCGTCTGCCTGCTTTATGGGCAAAGAATAACCGCTGCCGTATGCCTTGTTATCAATAATAAGACCATTCTTATCATGGTAAACACATACATCAGGCTTTCTTGAATCGCCAAGTCTTGCCCCCTTGAACGCTAATTCGCTTGTCAGGAGGTCTGCGGTTTGCAGTTCATAATCTCTGTCAGCAGTTCCGTCAAAGCCGAGGTCGATAAGCACAAGGTACTTGTGATTGATATGATTGAGCTTCTTGCGTATATCATCTTTCAGCAGTGACAGATCAGACTTTGTAGCACCAGCAGATTTTACGCTGTCAGGAATATCAAGTCCTACGATACTATCCATTATCTTGAAAGTATCACCGTTCTTGTTGACATTGATACCTATATTGATCAAGCCTTGAATATCGTCGGAAATAGTACCTTTATCCTCGGTCATACCTTTGGTCAGCAAATGAGAGACTATTTCATCTAAGCTGCGGTATGTTGTTGAAAGAAACTTTATCAGATAGGTTCTTCTATTGCGGAGATAATTCCTGTCAGAAGGTTTGGTGGCAAGCATATCCCACATCACACGCTTATCAATGCGTTTATATTTTGAAGTTCCGGTAGCATATTTGAGTATCTTCTTACCTTCAAGCGTGATCTGATAGGACTGATTTATTATATCAGTATGTGTCATATATCCGAGATCAGCCGTTACTTCTTTTGAAACCTGCATTACCCAACGCATACTTTTCAGCCAGGCACAGATAGTACGAACATATTTATCCGACGTTCCCTCGGTATCCGATAGAAGTTTATTTCTCTCGTCAGTTGTTGTGGCTGTATTCAGCCCTTGAAGAATTAATGCCTGTGGTATTGATGTGAAACCGGCTTCACCTACAAAACCGAGCTGACAGCCTATTTCAAATTTGGTCATACTCTTTCCGTCTTCAAGCAAACTAAGAATACGGCACACAGGCGGATAGGATAAAAATGCTTCGGTCAATATTTCCTTTTCTTCTTTGCTGTCATCAGCTGAAACAGCATATCTATAACCAAGCTCACTTATACTGCAAGTATCTTTATCACGATCGTAATTCAGAAATCCAATGCTTACAGCCCACCTGAGAAAAGAATCAGCAGGCCAGTCACTCTGATATTCTTTTCTCTGACCAGGCAGTACTGCCTGAATAATGCCTGAACATGGTGCATTAGTGCGAGTATAGCCCTTTGGTGTCCCTTTTCCTTTCAGTAGGGTATAAGGTATCTGCATTTTAGCCGCACTAAGGTGCTTTATCATATCGTCCTTATGATACTCATCGGAGATCAGTCTCGGTATTTTATCTTCTCTCAGTTTTTTGTTGACCGCTGAATCAAGGACAAATACCCTTACAACATTTTTGAGATTTGATATTGTGTACGCTTCTTGCACCCACCCAAAAGTTCTTTTTTCAGCCATAATATCCTCCGATCAGTAGTTCGTTATCAAAACCTCTTTGGTCACGTTTTCACGATTGTTCGTATGATAATTGCAGTTATTATAATTGAAGTTGATACCGTGTACGGTATAGCCATTGTCAGCTATCCACTCTATCAAAGCATCGTTAGTGCTGCCTTTATGCTCGATAACGTTAGACAGAGCAAAGTTGACACCACGGTCTGACAATTCGGTAAGGATACGCATAAGGTCGAGGTCGTCTTTTTCTGTCCAGCCACGGAATCCTCTTTTGCCATCGTTATAACTGCCACAGGTCAGAAGGTACGGCGGGTCTGCATACAGGAAATCCCCTGTATGAAGAATGTCATAATCGAAATCACAGAAATCCAATGCAGAAAAATGAATGTCACCTATCTGCTCCTTGAAAAGAATAAGATTGCTTCTCATAACATCATTAAAACTGCTTCTGTTTCTGCCGAACGGATTATTATAATCGTGGCTGCTGTTGAACCTGAACTGATAATTGAAACTAAAACACATCAGCACATAAAGGTCAAGGGGATTCTTGGTCTGATTGTAATGGTCACGAAACAGCTTGTATCCATTCTCGTTGGTCTTGCTGAGCTGCCATTTTTCTATTGTTGTATCAATGTAGTCGAGAATATACTGGGCATCATGCTTCTGAAACTCCTGGAGGATTCCTATAACATGATAATTTATGTCATTGGCATATATGTTGTTTGCAACGGTATTGATGCTTACATCACAGCCACCGCAAAACAGGTCAACAAATGTATCTATATGCTCAGGAAAGCACTCCTGAATGGAGTTTATTATCCTGTATTTATTTCCTATATAATTAAAAGGTGCTTTAACAGCCATATCAATGCCTCCTCAAAAGGTATAACTGTTCTTTGAGCCCTGCTGTATTATTCGGGATCTTGTTCTTGTATCTCCGATAGCTATACTCAAACAGCTTGAAACTGTCACCTATTGCGTAACGTCTGCAAATATCAGAGAGTGCTTCGGTTGACAGTAATGCTTCGTTGTTATAGCTTATAAGTATGTACTTGCTTTGGCAATCTCTTATCATCGTTTCAAAAGCAGACGCAACAGTGCCTTTCTTGCAGAATACTGATTTCTGATCATCATAATTCCGCATTCCTGTTACGCCATGTATTTCAGGATAATCGTATCGTGCAATTGTTTCAAGAATGTGATAATTAGGCAGATACTCCCTTGAATTATACGGTGGATCGGCATACAGCAGGTCACACTTTTTTGACAATAACTCGGTATAATTTGAATTATAACATTCATTTTTCTTTCCGTTGCTTGTGATAACTGGTTCGGTCAATTCAAGCGTTTTATATGTACGTTCGTCCCAGAATTTAAGATAAGCAGCGTAAACACCGGTTATGTTTGAAACAAATGGGACAGCGTTAATAAGAGCCGAAAGAAGATAGAAGTATTCATCTTCCGAGATAAGTTCATCGGTGTGCCATTTTTCGATAGTTAGTCTGACAATATCAATTTTCATTGCATTTTCGGGCTGAAAATACATTCTTTCACAATTACCAACAGGACTATAATTGTTGTAAATGAAGCATTGGTCGATTTCAAAACTAGTGTCAGCAAGAGTCAATGCATTCAGATACCTAATAGGATCTTCAATGCCCAACTTCTTGAAAGAAGGTTTTCTGTTCAACCCGATAGATGCTCTGGACATTACATAGCTGAAAAAAAGGAAGTCATTGCTGATTGTTCTGTACCCATTAGACTTGAAACTGTTTGAAACTATCCCGGATCCTGCAAACAGATCAACGACCGATGAAACTTCCGGTATCTCGGACGTTATTACATTATTGATATTTTCTAACAAAAGACTTTTTCCACCGATATACCGCATTTTAACTCCTATTCGCCAATAAAAACACATATAATTATCCATTTTTATTGTATCACATAATAAATACAAAGTCAACGCATAATAGATGAATTTCAATCTTATCTTAAGAAGATTATACTCCGAAGCTATTCAATGCGCTTGTTAGGTATAGCATTGATGTTTTATCAATGGTAACATTAGAGATTTATTATTAATCCAAATGATGAATAGCCTTCTTGAACTCTTCCTCCGATATCTCTCCTGACATGAAAGACATCTTCGCAGTATGAAGCTCCCTGAGCCAGTCGGCATAATCGTTATAGGACAAGTCCTTGCCCTGCTTTTCGTCTCCGAGTTTTAGTTCGTAGCGCTCCACTCGCCTGTAATTGCGATTGATAGCTCTGTCATAGTCAGCCAGCAGCTCACTGTGCTGAAGTCTGAATTTATATATCTGCTGCGGACCTATCTGCTTACAGGTACGTCCGTCCTCAGTCCTGACTCGATCACAGTATCGGGTCTTTTTCTTTGTCCTGGGTTTGAAGAAATGTCCGCAGTAGTCGCACTGACTGAAACCCGTATCATATTCCATTGCGTTCAGAAAAACATACCATATATAGGCAGGCAGATTGTCAAAGCGATAACCTCTGCTGTATGGTAGCCTAGGTCTTGTCATCTGAAACATTTCCGTGCTGACATCTGTATGAGCAATGACTTGTTCAAACTGGCACTTGAAAATTGTTTCTCTGCCTAAGAATGCCTTGGTTGTCTTCTCTTCGTGACTACCCTCGAACCTGCAATACGCATCGGCGATAGTGAAGAAAATGTTTTGAGTGTGTACCATATCTCGCAGCATTTCAACAGCGTGATCCTTATGCTCAAAAAGCTCTTCATAACTTGATATATCATAACTGTCAACATACAGCTTTGTACACAGCAGAAAGCTGTAAACAGGTTCTTCTTGGCAAAAGATCTCAGCAGTATATCCAACAGCTCGGCATACGCCCAAAAGTTCATCTGGGCTGGTGTTCTCTTTGGTATGTGCTTTTAGTTTATCAAGAAGTCTGTTAAACGGCGTCAAATCAATCTCAAGGAAGTCTATCAACTGCTGTTCAAATGTTATTGCAGGCAGCTCAGTTGCCTCCTGACCGTCAAACATAAATCGTCTTATTAAGTTCTCACTTGGAAATACATATAAGCCGCGACTTAAAAACAATGATACCGCCTCCATTCGTTCGTTAGGTATAGTATATCACATCTCAGATAAAAAAGATAGTCATTTTGAAATGAAAGTTTAAAAAATCTTTCGAGTTTCATTTCGCATTTATTCTATGAAAAAAGTCTGTTATGATTGATACTGAGGAAGAGCCTTTGGACTTGGACAGAAACTTGAAAATTGAATATGGGATCAGGAGTTACGTTGTTTCCGATGGTGGGGCGGTGAGCCGTATCAGCCCAGAGATGCGCGGTGACCTCGAAAGAGCGAGCGATAACATCTCTGGTTTCACATAGCGCAGATGTGAAGTAAGCGATGAAAGTCGGGAACGGATACTTACACTCAGCCACAGTCCGAGCGTGATAAAACCGTCGCAGGCAATGGGAGTGTGCCGGGGCAGCCGAGCATTTAAGCTGCCTATGAGTCCGATGTGCAGTCGGACGGCTTCTGATTCGGTCAGGCAAGAGTGCGGCGGATACCACTGTGGGTTCGCAGCAGGTCCTTGATGTGTCGCGCACTTTTGTACTGACCCGTTCGTGATGTGTCTGATCTATGTGCCAAAAACAGTTCAAATTGTAAAAAGGATACTGCTCCCACATTTTTATTCTGAAACGCGAATTTTTGATTGAAAAACATTCAAAACTGTCACCATAACAGCTTTGAGTTGAAATGACTGCAAAGCTCTATTCTATGGGCAGTGCAGCTGTTTTTATCATTTAGTGAGAAAAGGTCAGTTCTCATAAAAAAGAATTTGTGTTTCGGAAAATGTTTCAGAGCGGTCAAAATCTTATGCAAAAACAGGTCGATTTGCATAAAGGATACTGCTCCCACATTTTTACTTGTGGAGAGTAAAAATCCGCCCGATACAGCCCACACAAATAGTTTGCTCGAGCAGTTGCCCGTAACGAAAAAAGCTGTCGGCTGTGTTCGGGAATCTCATGGGAAAGGAGGAATGCTATGAGTAATATATTACAGACAAAAACCGCAGAAGAAATACTGTCAACAGTATTCAAGCCGAAGGAGTTCATCATTGACGGACTTCTTACGCAGGGACTGTACGTCCTTGCAGGTGCGCAGAAGGTAGGCAAGTCGTGGATGGCAATGGATATTTGCCTCAGCATTGCAACAGGAGTTCCTGTACTCGGACGTGATACTATTCAGGGAACTGCTTTGTATCTTTGTCTCGAGGATAACTATCAGCGACTACAGCGCAGATTGTTTCAGATGAACGCCGAACCGATTGAGAATCTGCACTTTGCACTTGCCGCTGATAAAATCGGTGAAGGTCTCGAAGAACAGATAGAAGCATTCAAGAAAGATCACGATGACTTGAAAATAGTTGTTGTCGATGTAATGCAAATGGTGCGCAGCAATGTTGAGTCGAGCTACGGCAGTGATTATGCAGAACTGATCGCACTCAAACAAGTCGCATACCGCTTAGGTATATGCATACTGATGATACATCATATGCGAAAAGCTAAGGACGATAATCCGTTCAATATGATGACAGGCAGCACAGGTATCGGCGGTGCTACTGATGGAAACTTTGCGCTCAAAGAAACAAAGTGCGGCTCAGGAAAAGCTATTATGTATTGTCAGGGGCGTGACATTGAATACACTGAACTGCGAATGCATTTCGATACCGATGTCATGCGCTGGATAGTTGAGAACGAAGCTACACCGAAGAAGAGTCAAGACAATATTGTACTCTCTGCTGTTTATCTTTTCATCAAAGAGAGAATCCACTTTGAAGGTACTGCAACTGAGTTGGTTGAAGAGTTAAAAACAGTTACCGATGAGGTCATTTATCCGAACAGAGTAACGCGCGATTTAGTACAGAATGGTTATGAACTCAGCAAGTACGGAATTGAATTCAAGTACGAAAGAGTTCACAAAGGTCGAGTTATTATTCTTCATTACAACGGCGAGCGTGACAGTAGTGACGGTAGAAATGTTACCGTCACGCAGGCACTGCCTGACAGCTCACAAAGCTCTATATAGCTTCATCTGCGGGGCGTGTCGGTAGGTTTTTGTGTCGGTAGAGTTACTGTCACGGCAGAGTTACTGTCACGCACAAAAGCGCCCATTTTTGCCGCCGATACAGAAATCGGGTAGTTATCCCACCCGTGTACACAAAAGCGATTGTCGCGCAACGTCGAGCGAATGTGGGCACCATTGGCATAAGGAAAAAACTACCGCTGACGGAGCAGTACCGGCAACGAAAGTATGAAATGCCAGCATCGCATTCGGCAGTCCGCCGAACGCTTGCTGGTCGGGGCGAACCCCGAGCCCCCTCTTAAAAATCGCACAAAGAAAGGAGCGTGATACAATGAGAAAACGCAACAGAACGATCACTATCCGCTGTACCGATGACGAGTACGAGCGTATACACAACAAGGCTCAGCGGCACAAGCTGTCCCTCAGCGACTTCATTCTCAGATCGGCACTCGATAAGAAAATCGTCGTGGCAGACGGACTGGACGAAGTTGTCAAGCAACAGAAAGCTATCGGTCGGAACCTCAATCAGATAGCAATGCTGGCTCACGAAGGAAGGCTGCACTCTGTCAGACTGGACGAGCTTATTGAACAGCACAGGGCAGTGACAGCGGCAGTCTGTGAGATAGCAAAGGTGGTGAAGTGATGCCCATAATCCATTTCATAAACAACAAAACTCAGACCGCTGGCGGAATGAAAAACGTCCTCAACTACGTCAGCAGAAAGGAGAAGACCGAATCCGAGGAGAAGCGTTTCGTGACAGGAGTTAACTGCTCGCCCGAGACAGCGCTCGATGAAATGACAGCGACTAAGAATCTTTACCACAAGCATGACGGTCGTCTGTACTATCATCTGGTGCAGAGCTTTCCGAGCGGATATGGAATTGAACCCGAGCTTGCACACAAAATTGCAGTGGAGCTTGCGGAGAAAGCCTTCGGAAAGTATGAGTGTGTAGTGGCAACTCATATTGACAGAGAGCATATCCACTCACACTTCGTGTTCAACTCTGTGAGCTTTGAGGACGGAAAGAAGTATCATTCCAACAAGGAGAGCGTAGAGGAGCTGATGAAGCTCAGCGATGAGATCTGTCAGCGCTACGGAGTTCATGTCCTCGATGCTCCCAAGAAGAAAATGAATAAAGACTTTCTCTCTGACAACGAATACAGGTCAGCCAAGCGCGGCGAGAGCTTCAAGTGGGAGCTGATGAATGCCATAAACCAAGTCATGAAGCAAGCCAAAAGCAAGAAGCAGTTCTGCTACTTAATGAAGCAGCAGGGCTACGGTGTAAGGTGGGAGGACAACCGAAAGTATATTACCTATACTTGTCCTAATGGAAGGAGATGCCGTGACAATAAGCTTCACGGCGAACGTTATCGAAAGGAGAATATGGAGTATGAATTCAAAGCAAGAAGAATTACAGCAGATGTACGACAAGGAATTGTCGGCAGCGACGGACACTCAGCCGACAGTGGTAGTGCTCGATTCCAACTGGAGAGCGCTGATAGAATTGAACAAGCTGATGTCGCAGGAGCAGCTGGAGATACTTACCAGACTCTCGGTGCTGGCAACGAAAGTGGATACAGAACAGGTGCTGAAAACAGTACGCTCCGAGCAGAGGGATACCATAGCGACCTGTCGAGAGCTGCTGGATCAAACGTCGGAAACCGCGACTTTAGCAGTCGAGCAGTTGAAGAAAGCAACAGCGGACCTGTCCTCACAGGCTGGGAAGCTGAACGAGGAATATGGCTTGAAACTGAAAGAGCTCGACGAATACAAGCACAGGCTCAGATTGAAAGTTGCCAAGTGGATAGTGATCTCACAGTCGGTCTTGATAGCATTGTCAGCGGCGTTGCAACTATGGCTTCGATGATTGATGACGAGCCTGCTGAGGATACCGAGTACGCACGTGAGCACGTTGACAGCAAGGCTCTTGCCGAGGAACGAGAGCGTAAGGAAGCTCTCGGAATACACATGGGCTGATGCCCAATCAAATAACGAAAGGAAAGATTAAAATGAACAACGTAATAATCACAGGAAACATGAACAAGACAACGAGAAGGAGTATGATTGAATGGCAGAAAACAAAACAGAAACTAAAATCGTAATGCTGACCATAAAGGAGGCGGCAGCTCTTGTGGAAGGGCTGACCGAATACAGAGTCCGTCAGATGTGCATCAATGACCAAGTGCCGCACATCATGGCAGGGAAAAAGTATCTCATCAACAAGGAGCTTTTTCTGAGATATCTCCGTGGAGAAACAGCGTGAGCGATTCATCAGTAAAGTAAATTCTTGACACGAACGGCGCATTTCTGGTAGACATTTCCGCAGCTCTGTGGTATAATGTCGGTGGAGGAAATGCGCCATAGTTTTGAAACGGAGGTTTTTAAATATATGGCGACAATCAGAAAGCGTTCGGAAGGAACGTATCAGATAAGAGTGTCATGCGGCTACGGCGTAGACGGTAAGCAGCGTAATCAGTTCAAGAGCTACAAGCCCGAGCCGGGTATGACACCGAAACAAATCGAAAAGGAACTCACTCGTCAGGCTGTCCTGTTCGAGGAAGAATGCAAGAGGGGACAGATAACATCGGCTGTCAAGTTCGAGAAATTCGCAGAGCAGTGGTTTGAGGAATATGCCAAAGTCAATCTCAGACCGACCTCATATGCACGAATGAAACAGCTCACCAAGCGTGTCTATCCTGCAATAGGTCACAAGCGGCTCGACAAGATAACGGCTCGGGATATTCAGAAGTTCGTGACCGATATGCTTGTCAACGGCAAGAATATGAACACGGGTAAGCCGCTGTCGAGGAAAACGGCAGTGCACCATCTGAGTTTCATCAGCGATGTGTTCAGCTATTCGATACGCATGGGAATGCTGACGGACAATCCTTGCAGACGAGTATATGTGCCGAAACAGGAACAGGACGAAAAGCAGATCTACACCATAGATGAGGTGAAGAAGCTGTATGAGAACCTGAGAGGCGAGCCGATGAAGTATCAGGTCTACCTGCTGCTTGCAATATACAGTGGTTACCGCCGCAGCGAAATGCTGGGACTGGAATGGAAGGACATCGACTTTGAGAACAATATTATCCACGTCCGCCGAACATCACAGTATACAGCCGAGAAGGGCATTTATACCGATACCACGAAAACAAGAAAGTCAAAGCGAGTGTCCAAGATGCCTGTCTCTATAATGAACTTGCTCAAACACTTCAAAGCTGAACAGGAGGCAGAAGCTGCACAGCTCGGCACCAAGTGGGAAGACCATGACAGACTGTTCACCAAATGGAACGGAGCACCGATGAATCCGCAGACACCGTTCGAGTGGCTTAAAGGCTACTGTGAGCGTATCGGAGTGCCGTTCAAGAATATCCATTCACTGCGACATCTTCATGCAAGCCTCCTGATATTTGAGGGCGTTGATGTAGTAGCGGTATCCTCGGATATGGGACACAGCGTCGTAGGAACTACCTTGAACCTGTATTCTCATATGTTTCAGGAAGCCAAGGCTCGCAACTGCGATGCGATAAGCAATGCGCTGAGTTTCACAAACGATATAGGCACAGAGGAAGAAAGTCCTGCCGAGGACGATACCGAAGCCGAGACCGAGCAGCAGACACTGGCATTATGAGCAAAAAAGTACCGCAGAGCGAAAGCTCTGCGGATACCCAAATTAATAGTTAAAAGATAATAAGTGCCAAACAAGTGCCAAAGCCTGATCTTTAGAAAAAAGAAAACCCACAAACGGCTATTCTAAGCCATCTGTGGGATTGCTAAATGGTGACCCGTACGGGAATTGAACCCATGATTCCGCCGTGAAAGGGCGATGTCTTAACCTCTTGACCAACGGGCCATGTGGTAGCGGCAGTAGGATTCGAACCAACGACCAATCGGGTATGAACCGAGTACTCTAGCCAACTGAGCTATGCCGCCACAAATATGCAGGCGTCACCTGCGACTAAATTATTATAGTACAAAACGATGAAAAAGTCAAGTACAGAAAGAAAATTGCGTTGAAATTTGTTGACACGCACAATTTATCGCATACAAACGGCATTCTTGTTGGTGAAATTATAGTTCTCTGATATTGACAAGACGGGCAAAAAGGAGTAAAATTAAGTATCAAACCAAAAACAGGAGCTATAATCATGACAAGAGATGAAATAATTCAGTTTCTCATAAGAGCAAAATGTGCCACATACGCTGGCAAGGGAGCTGAGACCGCGTCTTCACGCCCGAGCTCTCACGACCTTGAGTACCGAGAGGGCGACCTTATGTACCTCGATACATTCCTCGGCGGCGAGCGCTTTGCAGGTGAAGAAGCCCTCTGGACAGGGGACGTTCCCTATTGGAGCATGAATTACGTCGGCAGAGTCACAGGGACTCCTTTCAGCGGCGATTTCCTCAAAGAAGCTCTTCTTCGTGTGCCCTTTGAGAAGCCCTTCCGCGGACCGCAGGAGTATTCCGACGGGGACTACACCTACAAATGCGAGGTAAGCGGCGATTTTGAGTGGTTTCAGGGCTATGAGACCATAGAATACAGGGGAGCTGTGATATACGACTGCTATTTTCACGGCTCGATGATAAAATAAACAGGTAGTGATAGATTGTTTCTGAAAAATCTTATATTCAGCCTTAATGCCACAGTTCCCGTATTTCTGATGATGGTATTCGGCTGGTTCGTACACAGGATAAAGCTTCTTGACGACAACGCCACAGCGCAGATAAATCGCTTCGTGTTCAGAGCGCTTCTGCCTGCGCTGTTGTTCATGGACCTGTCCACAGCGGACTTTCGCGCAGTATGGGACGGCAGATTCGTGCTGTTCTGCATATGCGCAACGCTTCTCAGCGTAGGCATAGCGGTTCTGTACTCCTTATTATTCAGGGACAGGGCAGAACGGGGCGAGATAATACAGGCGAGCTATCGGAGCAGTGCGGCTGTTCTGGGCATAGCCTTTGTCAACAACATATACGGACACTCCACCATGGCGGCGCTGATGATAGTGGGAACAGTGCCCCTTTACAATATAGCGGCGGTGACAGTTCTTGCGCTGACATCTCCCGACAAGGACAGGAGCAGGGGCAAAAAGACTCTTTTCTTCAGCACATTCAAGAGCATAGCCACGAACCCCATAATACTGGGAATAATCGTGGGAATAGGCTGGTCGCTGCTGAAGATACCCCAGCCTGTGATACTGTCGAAATCCGTGACATATCTCGGAAATATGGCGACTCCCTTATCCCTGATAGCGCTGGGAGCTTCATTCAGATTCGGTGAAGCAAAGGACAATCTGCCTGCAACGGTGGGCATAGCCTTTATAAAGCTGCTGCTGTTCTGCGGAATATTCCTGCCAATAGCAATAAAGCTTGGGTTCCGCGGCGAGAAGCTCATAGCCATACTGGTAATGCTTGGAAGCGCCACAACGGGAAGCTGCTTTGTAATGGCGAAGAATCTGGGACACAAGGGCGTTATCACGGCATTTGCGGTAATGCTGACCACGCTTTTGAGCGCATTCACCCTGACGGGCTGGCTGTTCCTGCTGAAAACTCTTGGATACATATGAAGCCCTTAGCCCTTAGCTTGTAGGGGCGGATATTATCCGCCCGCCACGCACGATAATTCTGTAGGGGACGCCGTCCTCGGCGTCCCGTTTATGGCGTCCATTGGACGCCATTTTTTATTATCTGAATATATTATCTGTGTTGTCATTATTTCTGTAGTATATGTTGTCATTTTCCATGTGCGAAAAATGTTTTCTAAGGCGTATTACGGTGCTGACTAAGCCTATAATCATAAAAATGCTAATGATACTGTCCAATGAAGCTAATGCAATGCTTGCTATAAGAAATATCAATAATACCATAATATCACTCCATTTTGATTATTTACCTTTGTGGTATGATATGATTATATCACCTTAATTTGGAGTTTTAAAGATGTCATTTGTCACTTTTTGAGTGACATTTGTCATTTTCCGAGCAAAAAAAAATAAGCGGACAGATGAACTGTACGCTTTTTATTTTGTCGGCACTTGCTTTTTACTGCTAAATGATATATAATTACAGTGAACATCAAAAAAATTTGACGTTCACTATAATAAATGATAAAAATTGCCTCGCACATTCGCAAACTTACGTTTGCTCCGTGCGTATCGGTAAATAGCAAACGCCAAAATTTTTGTCGTTTGCTATATTTCAAGAAAACGACTTCAAAAAGGAGTGACATAAATGCCTTATTGTACAAACTGCGGAAGAAAGCTCGGTGACGGCGAGGTATGCAATTGCACCGCTACTGCGCAGGGAGCTCCCGTGCAGCAGACGCCGTCCCCTCAGCCGATACCCCCACAGCAGGGCTTCGGGCAGCAGCCCTACGGCGGCTATCCTCAGAACGGACAGCCATACCCGAATCAGCCCTACCCATATCAGCCGAATTATCAGTTTGCCTACGACGGACAGGCTCTGCCGCCGCCGCCAAAGCCAAGCAGCAAGTGGATACTTGCCATAATCATCCCCTTTGTCATAGTAACTCTTGTACTGATGGGGATTTTTCTGGCGATATTCGTGCCGTCGCTTTCGCGCTACAAGGAGAAATCAAAGCAGACGAGCATAAACAACAAGGCAAGCAGTATCTACAGGGGGGCAAATTCCTCTTTGGTAGACCTTGATTCAGACGATGTCGATACAAAGGGCGATTATATCATAAGCTCTGACAGTTCAAAGAACATCGCAGTTCCCTATGACGTGGAGAAATTCTACGAAAAAGAGAAGCGTTACTTCGATAAAGTCGATGAACTGGAATATTTCATTGTTATCAGGGACGGTCATGCAGTATATTCGGCTGCCGCTGAGAGCTGGAACGACAAAAAGACTTATATAGGCACATATCCTGCCGAGTATACAGGCTCGGCGGTAGCTTATTCACCTTTGAAGTATTCTCCGAAGGGCGAAAAAGAGCAAATTAAAAAGAATGATACTCTGAATGGGATTTACAATGACGCTGTAGAAAAATTCAGGAATGATATCAAAAAACGAAATTACGAGGAGTGGTGACAATGCCATATTGCATAAATTGCGGAAAGTTTTTACAGGAGGGCGAGGTTTGCAATTGTACTGCCAATGCACAGGGAGCTCCCATGCAGCAGCCAAACAACGCCGCACCACAGGGCGGTCAGCCCTATAACGGCGGAATGCAGCCGCCTCCGTATCCATATAACGGACAGCCATATCCCAATCAGCCCTATCCCAACCAGCCCTATCCTGTACCCACATTCAATCAGCAGCTTGCAAATCCTCCGAAAAAGAGCTATGCGTGGATACTGGCGATAATCATACCATTAGCCAGCGTGTTCGTTCTGATACTTATGGCAATATTAGTGCCTTCAATGCTGGGCTATACCAAGCGTTCAAAGCAGTCGTCCTTCAATTCAAAGGCAAATATACTTTGTAAGGCGGCTAATACAGCGATAGTTGAGCTCGATGAAAAAACAAAGGGCGGTATCAATGTGAAAGGACGCTATATCATAAGCTCCGATAAGAGTAAAAACAGCGGAGTTCCCTTTGATACAGGCGAGTTTTATGCAGGTCTCGAGAGATATTTCTCTGATGTCAAGGATTATGATTATTTCATCGTCTTTAGTGACGGCTGTGCAGAATATACGGCTCTGTCCGAAAGCTGGACAAAAAAGAGCTATGTGGGTACATATCCCGGCGGAACTGCAAGGAATATAACGAAGTATAATCCCGACGGCATAGGCGGCAGCGCAGGTGAAAAGGCAAGTCTCTATGACCTGTATAAGGACGCTTTATACAAGCTTTCCACATATGTCGATAAGGAACGCTGAAATGCAATACTGCAATAAATGCAGAAGACCGCTCAATGACGGCGAGGTCTGCGGCTGTATTCATTCAGCACCTCAGAAGAAAAAGAGCTATACCCTGCTGTTTGCCATAGGGATACCTGTACTTTGCTTAGCTGCGTTTGCTGCCGCAGTATTGCTGCTGCGTGTGATCACTGATATGAGCTGGAGGTCAAAGCAGGGCAGAATGGCTGATATGAACAAGGTGGCTGAGGAGATGACAGAGGCGGCAGATAAGGCTCTGCAAAAGATAAGCAGTGAGGGCGGAGATGTCAGCGGCTGGAACAATATAAATTCCGACGAGGATATACCCATATCCTATAAATTCGATATTGGCAGATTCCATGAATATTTCAGCGAGTATACTGGCAGCAGCGACAAGGAGTTCTTCATAATCGCCCATGACGGAAGGGTGGAGTACTTAGCGGTTTCCGACAGCTGGAGCAACACAGCGGACGCTGTCGGGATTTATCCGTCTTTTGATGATTCGCCTGTATATTTCAGCAGGGACGATATAAAGGAAAAGGTCGGAAAAGGAAAGCGCCTCAGAGATGTTTACATCGAAGGTACGCGCGAATTAATGGATATAAGATACAGAGAATAAAAGCAATGGCGTGACGAATGTCACGCATGTTTCAAAAGGAGATAACATGAAAAGAACTAAAAAACTTGTCGGGATCGTTCTGACAATGGCTGTTTTATCGGGGCTGGCGGTCTCATGTGAGAAATACGGCAGCTCAGAAGAAAACGAGGAAAGTACACCTGCCGAGATCATCACCGCAGGATCAGTCCTTGAGGAGCTTCCCCGCGGTGAATACGAGGTCTCTGAGGTGAACGGTACGGGAGATATGTATGATATCACCGAAATTTCGGCTCTGAATGACAGCCGTTACCTGATAGTTTCGGATGCTTCGGAATACGGCGACGCAGATGTACAGAAGCTGTATATTGCTGATGACAAAGACGGCAGTATCACGGAGATAACTCCCGACCTCGGTCTTGGCAAAACAGCCTATTATTCGGCAACGGGAACTACCGACGGAAAAATATTCATCACAGCGGTGGAGCCTAAATACTTCCTTGGAAAAGATCCGGGACACGCCGAGGAAGAAAATATGCCTCAGGACTATATTGACCACATTTTCAGCCATGCATCAAGGGTGAACTACAAACTCTTTGAGATTGATACCAACGGCAAGGTCGTTTCCGAAAACAAGCTGGATATAGACTATGATAAGGAAAGGCCCGTATGTTGGCTGAAATGCGAGGACAGCTGGGATAACGAGCTGGTTATCTCCGCTAAGGCTGTATTTGACGATTGCAAGCGGACAACTTATTATGTTGCCGACAAAAGCGGTAGTATAAAGGACGAAATAGAGAATTATATCCCTTATTACAGAGCAACTGTTATGAAAATGACTTCAAAGGGGAACTTCTGCTTTGTAGGCACTGATTTCTGTTCCGACACGCCCCGTGACGCTTTGTATTTCTATTACAGATATAAGAAATATTATGAGCTGGAAGGAGAGGCGGGCGTAAAAAAGGAGGATTTCGGCTGCAACAGCAGGAGTGCAGGAATATGCGCAGGCACTATGGGACACGGAAAAGACCTGCTGTACCTGAGTTCGGGTATCGGGCTTTTCGCTTATGACAGGGACTGGCAGTACGAAAATATCATCAATTACATTGATCTTATACCTGACAATATGGAGATACAGTCCGTTGCAGTTCTTGACAATAACAGCGTTATTGTTCTTGGGATCGGATATTTCAAGGATGAGGATTGCTATAAGAGCGTACTCTACAGATTCAGGAGCAAATAGCTTGTGAACAGCCGCATTTTGCGGCTGTTTTTATGTATATTCCCGTAAAAATGCCGCATAATATCTCCGAAAGCGAGGTATCAGCATGGCAGAACGTATAGCAAGGGGAGTTTTCCGCACGGATACTCCCGTAAGAATAAGCAGCTACGCCGCAGTAGTAGGCGAAAAGGAGGGGGAGGGACCTCTCGGGGAATGTTTTGACGAGGTGGTGACGGACAGCCACTTCGGAAAGGAAACATGGGAGCAGGCAGAGACACAGTTCCAGCTTGAAGCTGTGGGACTTGCGCTGCGCAAGGCAGGTCTGCAAAGAGAGGATATCGACGTCATATGCGCAGGAGACCTCATCAATCAGTGCATAGGCTCGGCATACAGCGTCAGGGAGCTTGCCGTGCCATTTCTGGGACTTTACGGAGCTTGCTCCACTATGGCAGAGGGGCTTCTCATCACATCTGTGCTGACGGACAGCGGTATCGCAGACCACGCCGCAGCGGTGACATCATCGCATTTCTCCACGGCAGAGCGGCAGTTCCGATTTCCTCTGTCCTACGGCGGTCAGCGGACTCCCACATCGCAGTGGACCTGTACTGCCTCGGGCGCAGTGATAGTCTCCAGTGACAGCGGAAATATCGGCGTAGTTGGCGGTTGTATCGGTAAGATAGCCGACCTTGAGATAACCGACATCAACAACATGGGCAGCGCTATGGCGCCTGCGGCTGCGGACACCATAATGCGCTATTTATCGGCAACGGGGACAGTTCCCGAGGACTATGACTACATCGTCACAGGAGACCTTGGCGTGGTGGGGAGCGAGCTTCTCAGGGACTTCCTGCTGAAGCAGGGCGTGGATATAACCGCTCAGCACCGTGACTGCGGAGCTATGATATTCGACGTGGAGAAGCAGGATATGCACTGCGGCGGTTCGGGCTGCGGCTGCGGAGCAAGCGTGCTCTGCGGTAATTTCCTGCCTATGCTGGAGCGCGGCGAGGCTGAAAATATACTCTTTGCCGCCACAGGAGCGCTCATGTCGCCAATGTCATTGCAGCAGGGCGAGAGCATACCCTCGATATCACATCTGGTTCATCTGAGAAAGGAGCAGGCATGATACTTGATATTTTAAAGGCATTTTTAGTGGGAGGACTGCTTTGCGCCGTGGGACAAGTCCTCATCGACTTCACAAAATTAACGTCTGCGAGGATACTCACAGGCTACGTTGTTACGGGAGTCGTATTATCGGCGGTGGGACTGTACAAGCCCATAGCCGAGTTTGCAGGAGCAGGAGCTACAGTGCCCCTGACGGGCTTCGGTCATCTGCTTGCGGAGGGCATAAGAAAGACCATAGGCAGGGACGGATTACTCGGGATATTCACAGGGGGACTTACCGCCGCCGCAGGCGGCGTGACAGCGGCATTGCTGTTCGGGCTAATAGCTTCGCTGCTGTTCAGGCAGAAAGACAAGCTATAAATGTAGGGGCGGCGAAACGCCGCCCCTACATATTACTTCTTGCTAAAAATCGAACTTATCACAGGCACAGCCGCGCTGAATCCCAACGCTGTCAGCAGCTGCGGTGTGCTGAGGTCTACGGTGCTGAACACCATTTGCAGCTGTGGCAGGATCACTGCGGCGGCAAGGACTGCGGCGGATATCACCACTGCGATGACCAGCTTCATATTGCCGAAGGGGTTCATGCGGAACAGGCTGCGGCGCTCCGAGCGGCACTCGAAAACGTGTATCAGCTGCGACACCACCAGTGTTATGAGAGCGGCGGTGCGGCAGGCTTCAAGAGAGCCGCCCAGCCGCATGACCGTGGTGAAGCTTGCCAGCGTTGACAGCCCTATGAACACGCCCCGAATGACTATCTTCCACATGAGACCGCCCGAGAAAAAGCCCTCCGCAGAGCGCCGCGGCGGTCGGTTCATTATGTCCTTTTCGGGCGGCTCCATACCGAGAGCCACCGCAGGGAGCCCGTCTGTGACCAGATTCACCAGAAGTATCTGCACGGGCAGCAGCACCACGGGCATACCCATGAGTATGCCGAGGAACATGGTCAGCACCTCGCCTATATTGCAGGACAGCAGATACCGCACGAACTTCCGTATATTGGCATAAACGCAGCGCCCCTGCTCAACGGCGCTGACAAGTGTGGCAAGGTTGTCGTCCATGAGTATCACGTCGGCAGCCTGCTTTGTAACGTCGGTGCCTGTAACTCCCATAGCTACACCCACATCGGCTTCTTTTACCGCAGGAGCGTCGTTCACGCCGTCGCCTGTCATGGTGACTATCTCGCCGCGGCGTTTGAAGCTCCGCACGATACGCAGCTTATGTACTGGCTCGACACGGGAAAACACCGTGTATTTGCCGATAACTCGGTCAAGCTCCTCGTCGGAGAGGGCGTCAAGCTCCGCTCCCGTCATAGCCAAGCCGCCCTTGAGCAGACCTGCCTTTTTTGCAACTGCCACGGCGGTATTTTTGTGGTCGCCTGTTATCATGACGGTTTTCACCGAAGCCGCCGCGCACTTGCGAATGGCAGTTTTGGCTTCTTCTCGGGGCGGATCGGTCATGCCTGCAAAGCCTAGAAATACCAGATTTCTGCGGTTGGGTTCAAGGGTATCGGAGCTGCACGTCGCCAGCGCAAGAACTCTCAGCGCACGGTCTGACATTTCCGCTGCCTTTTCGGCAAGTTCCCGACGTACAGCGGAGCTCATAGGCACGGGAGCGCCGTTTTCGCTGATATACTGGGAACAGCGCGGCAGGAGGACTTCCTCGGCGCCCTTGAAATACATACGCTTGTCGCTGCCGCAGGAGCAAAGAACCGCCATAAAACGAGTTTCGCTGTCAAAGGGGTACTCCCCGAGGACGCGGCAGCTCCCCGAAAGGGACTCCCTTGTTATGCCTGCCTTTGCCGCCGCAATGAGCAGAGCCGCTTCTGTGGAGTCTCCCGTAACCTGCCATTCGCCCCTGCCTGCAAGAGCTCCTCTGTTGCGGCTTTTGGGGACTTCCTGAGTGCTTATCTCCGCCGTAGAGCAGAGAACTCCGCACCGCAGAGCCTCCGTGAGAGACTTTTCGGCGGTTGGATTCACGGCGATATTGTCATCGCCCTTTGTGACTGCTCCGCTGACGCGGTAGCCAATGCCGCTGAAATAGTAGTCCGCCGAAACAGTAGACAGCTCCGTGACGGTCATTTTGTTTTCGGTGATAGTGCCTGTTTTATCGGAGCATATCACCGAGGTACAGCCCAGAGTCTCAACGCTGTGGAGCTTGTTCACAAGAGCTTTCTGCTTCAGCATACGGCTGACAGCCAGTGCAAGAGCGATAGTCACCGTTGCAGGAAGTCCCTCTGGGATAGCGGCAATGGCAATGGTTATGCCCGTCATCAGCATATCGAACACGTTCTCGCCGCGGAGCACTCCTGCCCCGAAAACGGCGGCGCAGACGATAAGGCATATCACGGCGACGGCTTTGCCGAGCTCCCCGAGCCGCTTTTGCAGGGGAGTAGGCTCTCTGTCGATATCGGTGAGCATTTCCGATATCTTGCCCATTTGTGTGTGTTTGCCCGTAGCTATGACCTTTGCGCGGCAAACGCCCTTTGTGGCGGAGGCTCCGCAGTAGACGATATTGGGCTTGTTGAGGGAGTTGTCGGTATCCTCGGGAGAACCTGCGGACTTGCTGACAGCCACGGATTCTCCCGTGAGTATGGCTTCGTCGGAGAAGAAGCCTGCCGCCTTTAAAACGGCGCAGTCCGCAGGTATGCGGTCGCCTGCTTCAAGCTCGATAATGTCTCCCGTCACAAGCTTTGAAGCCTCTATTTCTTTCAGTTTGTCGTCACGCCAGCACTTAGCCGTCGGAGCGGTCATGGAGCGGAGAGCCTCCAGCGTGTGCTCGGTGCGATACTCCTGTATAAAGCCGAGAATGGCGTTGAGGAGCACTATGAGTATGATAGTCACGGCGTCGGATATCTCTCCGAGGAGTATTGATATTACCGTAGCGCCGAGGAGTATCATCACCATGATGTCCTTGAATTGTCCTATGAATATTTTCACAGGACCTGCCTGCCTGTTTTCGGCGAGGACGTTTTCACCCTCGGTTTTCAGTTTTTCTGCGGCTTCGTTTTCTGTAAGTCCCATATTTTCACCCTTTCACAGATGTTGTCCTTACAGGATATGTCCATTGTGGGACAAATATTCTTTTGAGTGATTAGAAATAAGGCTGTAGGGGCGGATATTATCCGCCCGTAAAATGCTTTGAATTATCTGATCACTATTCACTAAAAAATAAAAAGCCTTAAAGAAGCATTTGCTTCTCCAAGGCTTTTTGAGTATTATATTTCCAGACCAAAGCTGATAGACAGCGCTGTGTCCACCTTATCCATTGCGTTAAGGTCAAGCTCGCCCATTTTGTCCTTGAGACGGCGCTTGTCGATAGTCCGTATCTGCTCCAGAAGCACGATACTGTCCTTTGCAAGTCCGCATTTGTCCGCCTCAACTTCGATGTGTGTGGGCAGGTGGTTCTTGTCGCGCTGACTGGTGATAGCCGCGGCGATGACCGTGGGACTGTGCTTGTTCCCCACATCGTTCTGGACTATAAGTACAGGTCTGACTCCGCCCTGCTCAGAGCCCACAACGGGACTGAGGTCGGCGTAGTATATTTCTCCGCGTTTGACTGACATAGTATTTCTCCCGATATATGATGAATTTCAGCTGATGACTTTATTATTGCCCTTGGGGCTCAGTTTATACAACTTCATTTCATTATATGCTTTCGGGAGAGCTTTTGCTCATGCCGTTTTTTTCTGCGGAGATGTCTCCTTTTTGCTGAAAAAGCCGAATACAGCCTTTTCTGCCGCCTTTGCGATTACAAGTCTGTATACCACGGACGATATGAGTACGGCTGCTGCATAGCTGAGCCATACCGCCTTTGTGGAGTAATCGAGCCCCAGCCCTGCGTATTCGTCTATGGTGCGTATTGCGCACTGTACGGGGAAATGCACAAGGTATATCACTATGGAAAGGCTGCCCAGATACGTCAGAGGACGTATGCCGAGTACAGCTCCCAGCCACGGTATGAACAGCACTGCAAGTATCAGCGCGGGAGCGATACCGAGTATGAACGCCATGCGGAAATCTCCCATGAATTCGGGCTTGAAGCGCAGCACAAGGTAGCTTATTATCACAGCTCCCAGACAAACATAGCCCAGACGCTGATATCTGAATTTTTCTCTGTTCCTGTATATCGTGCAGAGTATGGCGCCTATGAAAAAGCAGGCGATCCCACGTCCCACAAGACTGTTCCACAGGGGATAGTCCACTTCCGAAAGAGTGATAGTCGTGCCCAGAAGAGCTGCTCCGAAGAATACATAGCAGCCGTGGCGCTCGTTCCTGACGCGGTAAAGTATCAGGTAAAACAGCAGATAGCACAGCATACATATGCTTATGCACCACGAGGGAGCGTCCAGCGACCAGTCTTTGCCGAATAAGCCGTCCTGCATGAGCAGGAGATTGTATATCAGGTGCTGAATGTCGAAATTTCCGTATACAAAGGTAGTTCCGCACTTGTGATAATAGGCGAGTTCAAGTATAATTGTGACCAGTGTGAAGAAAAGGAAAGGCGGATATATCTTCCGCAGACGCTTTACGATGAAATCGCGGAAGCTTATTTTGTGCCCGATTATCCTTTCCGAGTAGCCCAGCATCATACCGAAGCCCGACAGCATGAAGAAAAGCTCCACCATGAATGAGCCGTGTTTGTATGACATGGGAAATATCGAGAAGAAAGGGGAGCCGTTCTGTGGCTTGAAGTGCTGATAGTGCCAGAAAAAAGCTATGATACAGGCGCCGATGCCTTTAAGACCGTCAATGGCGCCGAGATGAGAGTCGTTTTTTGTTTGTTTTTCAGTCATTTGTTTTCCTCTTTTTCAGTTGTCGGTATAAGAATATCTCCAGCAGTGTAACGGCAGTTCCAACGGCATAGCACCATAGGTCCTCGGGAGCGTAGCTTGTGCCGATGATTATGCGGAGAAGCTCGTTTTTCACGCCGAGTATATCGGCGATATGAGCCTTTTGCAGGAACTCCACAGCGAATGAAAACGCCAGTATCCCCAGTGCAACGCCGTATGAATCGAACTTTTTTGGCACAAATGAGCGGAACAGGCAGTACAGCACCCAGACTATGATGACGTCGCCTACATAAGCGCGTATGAAGAAGTTGAAATAGAATACGCCTATGCAGACCTCCGCTGCTACAAGGAGCAGAAAGCCGATGATATAGGGCAGACGTGCTTTCATTCTATCTCTCCTGCAAGGTGTGGGAATATTCCCAGACTGCGCTTTAATATGCCGTTCATGAGGGCAAGGGCAATGCCGTAATTGGTGAAGGGCACGTTCTGGTCCTCGGCTGATTTGCGGCGGTAGGTCATTTCGCGTTCGCCAAGCATACAGCCTCCGCAGTGTATCACAAGGCTGTATTTGGACAAGTCCTCGGGGAACTCACGTCCTGAGCTCAGCTCGATATTCAGCTCCTTGCCTGTTGTCTTTTTCAGCAGGGCAGGCAGTTTAACACTGCCGATATCTCCGCATTGACGGTGATGAGTACAGCCCTCGGAAATGAGAACGGTATCCCCGTCTTTCAGCGTCTTTATTGCGGCTGCGCCCTTTACCGATGTTTCAAGGAAGCCCTTGTAACGTGCCATAAGTATCGAGAAAGAGGTGAGGGGGACAGTCTCGGGGACTATCTTGCTCACTATTGCGAATGCCTGACTGTCGGTGATGACCATTTTCGGCGGAGAGCTCAGCTTTCCGAGAGTTTCCGCAAGCTGGTGCTCCTTGGTGAATACTGCCATTGCGTTTGCGTCGAGAACGTCGCGGAGCGTCTGCACTTGGGGCAGTATCATTCGTCCCTTGGGAGCTGACTCGTCGATAGGAGTTACCAGCACGACCATATCACCTGTACTCAGCAGGTCGCCCACTATGCGCTTTTCCTGTGAGGGGAGCTTGGCAAGGGCGGCAATGCGCTCTTTCAGCTCGTATATATTTTCGCCTGTAAGGGCGCTGACTTCAAACTCGTTGTCCTGACAGACGCGCTTTGCGGCGATGTCGGACTTGTTGTAGACTGTGAGGTATGGGATATCCTTTTCCTTGAAAATGCCGATGAGCTGCTGCTCGGTGTCGGTAAGTCCCACAGTTCCGTCAACGATGAGCACAGCAAGGTCGGTGCGGTTGAGTATCTGCTTTGTTTTGCGGACTCTCAGCTCGCCGAGAGCTCCCTCGTCGTCGAAGCCCGGGGTGTCGATTATCACCACGGGACCGAGCGGGAGAAGCTCCATAGCCTTGGTGACAGGATCAGTTGTAGTGCCCTTGACGTCGGAGACTACGGACAGCTCCTGTCCCGTAACAGCGTTGACAACGCTG
Source organism: Ruminococcus flavefaciens (assembly GCF_900119075.1). Classification (GTDB taxonomy): domain Bacteria; phylum Bacillota; class Clostridia; order Oscillospirales; family Ruminococcaceae; genus Ruminococcus; species Ruminococcus flavefaciens_Q. Next base: position 17,536 of record NZ_FPIP01000011.1, on the reverse strand, counting down.
GATTTGCCTGCATTTCTCCGTCCGAAGAAGCCTATGTGGACTCTCTCCGAGGAGGGTGTATCATTCAAACTCATATTTATCATTCCTTTTTATTCCGTAGGGGACGGCGTAATAAACAATCAAGCCGCAGAGCGAAAAGCTCCACGGCTCAATTATATCATATATGCCTTTTTTCTGCAAGTACAATCGCACGCTTATATACGTGCAACGCCTGTTTCCTTGGCAGCCTGAGCAACAGCCTTTGCAACTGCCTGTGCTACGGATTTGTCCAGAGCGCTTGGGATAATGTAATCAGCGCTGAGCTTGTCGTCTGTAACGAATGAAGCAATAGCCTTAGCAGCAGCTATCTTCATAGCGTCGTTGATGTCGCTTGCACGAACGTCGAGAGCTCCGCGGAAGATGCCGGGGAATGCAAGTACGTTGTTTATCTGGTTCGGGAAGTCGCTTCTGCCTGTGCCGACTACTGCTGCGCCTGCTTCCTTGGCAAGGTCGGGCATTATCTCGGGAGTGGGGTTAGCCATGGGGAAGAGGATAGGCTTGTCAGCCATGCTCTTTACCATTTCGGGAGTTACGCAGCCGGGAGCCGATACGCCGATGAATACGTCTGCGCCCTTGATAACTTCTTCAAGGCTGCCCTTTCTCATCTGCTGGTTGGTTATCTCAGCCATTTCGTCCTTCATTGGGTTCATGCCCTCGGGACGTCCCTTGTAGATAGCGCCGTTTCTGTCGCAGAGAACAACGTCTTTAAGTCCCATAGAGATGAGGAGCTTGATGATAGCGATACCTGCTGCGCCTGCACCGCTTGTAACTACTCTTATCTCGTCCAGCTTCTTGCCTACTACCTTGAGAGCGTTGAGCATAGCTGCGAGAGTAACAACTGCTGTACCGTGCTGGTCGTCGTGGAATATCGGGATATCGCAGCACTCCTTAAGCTTCTTCTCTATCTCGAAGCAGCGGGGAGCGGAGATGTCTTCTAAGTTTACGCCGCCGAATGAGCCTGCAAGGAGACGAACTGTATTTACGATGTCGTCAACTTCCTTTGAACGAACGCAGAGCGGAACTGCGTCAACGTCGCCAAATGCCTTGAAGAGTGCGCACTTGCCCTCCATAACAGGCATACCTGCCTCAGGACCGATGTCGCCGAGACCGAGAACTGCTGTACCGTCTGTAACTACAGCAACGAGGTTGGAACGGCGTGTGAGCTCATAGCTCTTGTCAACGTCCTTCTGTATTTCAAGACAGGGCTGTGCAACGCCGGGGGTGTAAGCCAGTGAGAGGTCGTCTCTTGTTTCGAGGGGAGCACGGCAGATAACTTCTATCTTGCCCTGCCACTCATAGTGCTTTTTAAGTGATTCTTCTGCGTAATTCATGGGTTATATGTCCTTTCAGTTATTATTTCAAAAAAGCGGAGAACAGTGAGTTCTCCGCGTAAATGCTTATTTGCGGCTTCTCAGAACTGTATCTGGTCGATAACGCTTCTCAGTGCCTTTGCACTTGCCTGAAGCTTCTCTATCTCTGAGTCGGAAAGCTTAGGTGAAACTTCTCTTTCGATACCGTTGCTTCCGATAACGCATGGGAGACTGAGACATACGTCGTTGATGCCGTATCTGTCGTTTATCATTGTAGAAACTGTGAGAATGTTCTTTGCGTCACGGAGAACAGTGTCGCATATCTTGTTTACGCTCATTGCGATAGCGTAGAATGTAGCGCCCTTTCTCTTGATGACCTCTGCGCCTGCCTTGCGGACTTCGTCGAGGATCTCGTCCTCGTCAAGGTCTGCGTGATCCTGATCTGCGCAGTACTCGTCAACAGGAACTCCTGCGATGTTCATGATAGACCATGGGATAAATGAGGAATCGCCGTGCTCGCCGAATACGTAAGCGTGAATGCTGTTAGGGCTGAGACCTACGTGGTCAGCGATGATGGAACGGAGTCTTGAAGTATCAAGAGCTGTACCCGAGCCGATTACCTGATTCGGCTTGAGGTCTGTACACTTGAGGATAGTGTATGTAAGAACGTCAACAGGGTTGCTGACAACTACGTATATAGCGTCGGGAGCGTACTTAGCTATCTGAGGCATAACCTCCTTGATGATGTTTACGTTTATCTGTGCAAGGTCGAGACGTGTCTGACCGGGCTTTCTTGCGATACCGAGAGTAACAACAACGATATCGGAGTCCTTTGCGTCCTCGTACTCGCCGTCGAATATCTCGACGTTCTCACCAAAGGAAACGCCCTGACGGATATCCATAGCCTCGCCCTTAGCCTTAGCTTTGTTTATATCAACAAGAACGATATCGGAGCAGGTGCCTGCTACTGCGAATGTATAAGCAATAGAAGCGCCGACGTTGCCTGCGCCGAGTATAGTTATCTTTGTTCCGTTTTTCTCAGCCATAATGTAAACCTCCCAGTTTATTAAGCCAAAATTCATTATTTATCTTTCTTTAGCACTTTATAGAGCTATATGTATAACTTATTATAAACGGTAGATAAAAAAATATCAAGCAAATTAACAGGATTAGAATAAAAATCGGAAATTCATACAAAACACCGCAGGATTTAACAAGTCTTTTTAACTTTGGGGCTAATTGGCAGGGCAATTTCCGAAAAATAGGCACTTCACCTGTAGATTGAATAATATACGTATAAATGCGAATATTTTCAAAAATAATGAATATTTATGCAAATACCCTTGACAATATTTTGTTAAGTAGTATAATATACTTATATCGCAAATCCGCGCGGCTTGAAAAGCAGCGTTTATATTCAGGAGGTAATTACAATGGCTAACAAAAAGGATATCAAAAAGGTAGTTCTCGCATACTCAGGCGGACTTGATACTTCTATCATTATCCCGTGGCTCAAGGAAAACTACAATAACTGCGAAGTTATCGCTGTTTCAGGCGACGTAGGACAGGGCACAGAGCTTGACGGACTCGAGGAGAAGGCTATCAAGACAGGCGCTTCAAAGCTCATCATCGCTGACCTCAAGGAAGAGTTCATTCAGGACTACGTTTATCCTACAGTTCAGGCAGGAGCAATTTACGAGAACAGATATATGCTCGGTACTTCCTTTGCTCGTCCTATCATCGCAAAGCGTATCGCTGAGATCGCTCTTGAAGAAGGCGCTGACGCTATCTGCCACGGCTGCACAGGAAAGGGCAACGATCAGGTAAGATTCGAGCTTGCTATCAAGGCTTTCGCACCTGAAATGGCTATCATCGCTCCATGGAGAGAATGGGACATCAAGAGCCGTGACGAGGAGATTGATTATGCAGAGGCTCACAACATTCCTCTGAAGATAAACAGAGAGACAAACTACTCAAAGGACAAGAACATCTGGCACCTTTCACACGAAGGTCTCGACCTTGAGGATCCTGCAAACGAGCCACAGTACGAGAAGAAGGGCTTCCTTGAAATGGGCGTATCTCCAATCGACGCTCCTGACAAGCCTACATATATCACAATTCACTTCGAGAAGGGCGTTCCTACAATGCTGGACGGCAAGAAGCTCAACGGCGTTGAAATGGTATCAGCTCTCAACAAGCTTGGCGGCGAGAATGGTATCGGTCTTGCGGACCTCGTTGAGAACCGTCTCGTTGGTATGAAGTCCAGAGGCGTTTACGAGACTCCCGGCGGTGCAATCCTTTATCACGCTCACGAGGTTCTCGAAACAATCACTCTTGACAAGGAAACTGCACGTATCAAGCAGTACCTCAGCATCAAGTTCGCTGATATCGTATACAACGGTCAGTGGTTCACACCTCTCCGTGAAGCTCTCACAGCTTTCGTTGACAAGACACAGGAGAGAGTTACAGGCGACGTTAAGCTCAAGCTCTACAAGGGCAACATCATCAATGCAGGCGTAACTTCACCATACACACTCTATGATGAGGAAGTTGCTACATTCGATGAGGACGAGGTTTACAATCAGGCTGACGCAGCAGGATTCATCAACCTCTTCGGTCTCCCGATAAAGGTAAGAGCTCAGCTGGACAAGAAGAGAAACAACAAGTAATTCATTCTTGACATCAGAATAATCAGCAGTTTCAGGCAGGGGAGCCTATCTCCTGCCTGTTACGATTTAATAGAATGCATAATTCATAATGCATAATGCATAATTTAAGTGTTAGCTGAATGAATAATTATGAATTGAGCATTATGAATTATGAATTGAAAAAAGGAGGGCAGCATGGTAAAGGTAAGAGTTATGACCGTCAATGACTGGGAAGGAGTAAACGAGTGCTGGAAAGAGCATGAGGGCACAAATCCCGTGGACGACAGTCCCGAGGGCTTCGCAAGATATCTCGGACGTAATCCGGCAACGAGCTTCGTTGCCGAGGAAAACGGCAGGATAATCGGTACTATCCTCGCAGGTCACGACGGCAGACGCGGTATCTTTCACCATGTTGTAGTAGCTCCTGACCGCCGCGGACAAGGCATCGGCAGAATGCTGGTGGAAAGCGCTATGGAGGCTCTCAGAAAAGAGGGCATACAGAAAGTCCTGCTGGTGGTGTTCACACACAACGAAAACGGAAATCGGTTCTGGGAGCATATGGGCTTCACCGTCCGCGAGGACTTGTATTACCGCAACAAATACATCGAAATATAAAACTATGGATAAATTCATGAAGCTCGCCATTGATGAGGCGAGAGCAGGCATAAACGCAGGTCACGGCGGTCCTTTCGGCTGCGTCATCGTCAAAGACGGCGAGATAATCGGTCAGGGACACAATGAAGTCGTGAAAAGGCACGATTCCACCTGTCACGGCGAGATGATGGCTATCCGCGACGCCTGCAAAAAGACAGGCAGCCACGACCTTTCGGGCTGCGAGCTGTATACTACCGCAGAGCCCTGCCCCATGTGCGCAGGAGCTATAATGTGGGCGAATATCAAAAAGGTATACTACGGCTGCAATGTCAGCGATACCGACAGTATCGGCTTCCGCGACAAGCAGTTCTATGAAGCTCCCGAGGATATCTCGGAGGAGCTCCACCGCGAGGAATGCCTTGAGGTATTTACAGAGTACAAGGCATTGAAAAATAAAAAGCATTATTAACTTGTAGGGGCGCACAGTGTGCGCCCGTCAGTGAGCAATAAATCGGGACAACCGTAAATGTAGGGGGCGATGCCTACATCGCCCCGTTGATAAATAACGTAATTATGGGACGTCGAGGACGCCGTCCCCTACAAAAGCGAATGGCTACAACAAGGAGAGAAAAACATGGCAGATATGATGTGGGCAGGAAGATTTTCCAAGCAGGTGGACGAGGGCGTAAACGCTTTCAACTCTTCCATTGCCTTTGACGGACGTATGTACCGCCACGATATAAAGGGCAGTATCGCCCACGCTACTATGCTGGGAGACTGCGGCATTATCACCAAGGAGGACAGCCTCGAGATAATCGAGGGACTGAAGGGCATACTCGCCGATATCGACAGCGGCAAGCTGGAGCTCGATCCCAATGCCGAGGATATCCATATGTTCGTTGAGGCTGAGCTTACAAAGCGTCTCGGCGACGTAGGAAAGAGACTCCACACCTCACGTTCAAGAAACGATCAGGTGGCAGTTGACCTGAGACTTTATCTCCGCGACGAGATAGACGAAATATACGCTATGGTAAAGAAACTCGCTGTTACTCTGGTGAAAATGGCTAAGGAGCACACCGAGACCATAATGCCCGGCTATACTCACTTGCAGAGAGCACAGCCCATAACTCTCGCACATCACCTTATGGCGTATGTGTGGATGCTTCTCCGCGATATGGAAAGATTACAGGATACCGCAAAGAGAATGAACTACTGCCCTCTCGGCAGCGGCGCTCTTGCAGGTACTACATATAAGACCAACCGCAAGCAGACCTCGGAGCTCCTCGGCTTTACGGCTCCAATGCCCAACAGCCTTGACGGCGTTTCCGACAGAGACTACTGCGTGGAGCTCAACTGCGCACTGTCCCTGCTCATGACACACCTTTCAAGATTTTCCGAGGAAATAATCCTCTGGTGCTCGTGGGAGTTCAAGTTCGTGGAGCTAGACGACGCATTCGCTACAGGCTCGTCTATAATGCCCCAGAAGAAGAACCCCGACGTTACGGAGCTTATCCGCGGCAAGACAGGCAGAGTAAACGGCGACCTCATGACTCTCCTCACCATGATGAAAGGTCTGCCACTTGCATACAACAAGGATATGCAGGAGGACAAGGAGGCTATCTTCGACGCAGTTGACAATGTAAAGCTCTGCGTAAAGACATTCACTCCCATGCTTGCAACAATGCGCGTTCTAAAGGACAACATGAGAAACGCAGCAGCAAGAGGCTTCATAAACGCTACGGACTGCGCTGACTATCTCGTTAAAAAGGGTATGCCTTTCCGTGACGCATACAAGATAACAGGAACTCTCGTTGCTCAGTGCATAGAAAAGGGACTTACTCTTGAAACACTGCCTATCGCCGACTATAAGGCAATGACAGACCTCTTTGACAAGGACGTATATCAGGCTATCAGCCTTGATACCTGCGTCCGCGAGAGAAAGTCCGAGGGCGGTCCGTCGCCTGACGCTGTTAAGGAGCAGATAGCTCTTGCAGAAAAGGCACTGGGACTCTGATATGAAGAAAAAAGACGTGACTTTTACCATAGGACTTACCATTCTTATGGGAGTCATATGGGCTGTGGGTGAGCTTGTAATGGGACTGTGGCTTGCAGTTGTCCCCAGCGCCCATATATTCTGGTTCGCACTGATAGTTATAATAACCCTTGGCATAAGCGTATGGCACTCAATGATAGAGGACAATTCAGATTTGGAAGATCCCAAGCGTGCCAAGTACGAGCGCAAGGTCAATAAGCGCAAAAAGAACTAAGAATTAAGAACTAAGAATTTGTAGGGGACGCCGCCCTCGGCGTCCCGATAATGGAATTAGTGTTAATGTATTATGGATAGAAAACAGACTTAGTTCTTAGATCTTAGATCTTAGTTCTAAGTGAAAACGGAGGAAAACAATATGTCAGTAAAAATCTACATAGACGGTCAGGAAGGTACAACAGGTCTTAAAATACAGGAGCGTTTCAAGGACAGAAACGACCTTGAGATAATGAAGATCAGCGAGGAGCTGAGAAAAGATCCTGCGGAGCGTGCTCGTCTTATAAACAGTGCAGACTATGTATTCCTCTGCCTGCCCGACGCCGCTTCTATCGAGGCTGTTTCGTTTATCGACAAGGACAACGACCATGTCCGTATCATCGACGCTTCTACAGCTCACCGTACAAATCCCGACTGGGCTTATGGTTTTCCCGAGCTCTCACCTGCTCACAGGGAAAAGATAATCAAGTCCAACAGGGTTGCAGTTCCCGGCTGTTACGCAAGCGGCTTTGCTTCAATAGTTTATCCGCTGGTAAGCAACGGCATTATCCCTGCTGATTTCCCTGTATTCGCTTATGCTACATCGGGCTACAGCGGAGCAGGCAAAAAGGCTATCGCAGTTTACGAGGGCGACGACAAGCCTTTCGAGTTCAACAGCCCACGTCAGTATGCGCTCTCTCAGCAGCACAAGCACCTGCCTGAGATGAAAGCCGTATCGGGACTTACCTACACACCTATGTTCAACCCTATGGTGTGCGACTATTTCAGCGGCATGGTAGTAAGTGTGCCAATACAGACAAGAATGCTTGACAAGAAAGTGACTGCACAGCAGGTGCACGAGATGTACGCAAAGCACTATGCAGGAGCTAATATGATAGAGGTAATGCCTCTTATGTCCGCAGACGAGCAGAAGGCGTTCTTCCTTGCTTCAAACACTCTCAGCGGACAGAACAAAATGCAGGTTTTCGTATTCGGAAACGACGAACAGATATTACTCTGCTCACGCCTTGACAACCTCGGAAAGGGTGCCAGCGGAGCAGCAGTACAGTGCCTTAATATTATGATGGGCATAGACGAGACAACAGGACTTGTCTGAGCCTTATGATGTTACTTCAATTATATCGGGGGGAAGTAAAATGAGCAAAACACTTAAAGAGATCTATGAGTATGACCTCATCGAGGACGACGGCATAGATTACACCGTTGATGAGTGGTTCAACACTATCATGGCGAAAACAAAGGATCAGCTTACAGTATCAGATGTCAGCCGTATGCTTCGTCAGAAGATATGCTCACGCGTGGCTATAAAGAGAGCCATTGAGTTCCTCAACGACGATCCGTTTATCGGCGAGATGTTTGAAGGTCAGCTGATGTACAACCTCTATGCAGGAAAGGAAAAATACCTCAAGCTCTTCTATCAGCAGATGAGACCAATGCTGGAGAACGCAGGTCTTATGGCTAAGTCCCACCACTGGGGCTCTGAGGAGGAGAGGACCGAATATATGGACATAATTGCGAAATTTGCGCAGAAGATCAAGGAGGAAACAGATAATGAAGCTTGTTGAAGTTAAGGGCATAACCTTTGTTGAGGGCGGCGTCTGCGCTGCCAAGGGATTCAGAGCCAACGGCGTACAGTGCGGTCTTGCGCACAAGCCTCTCGGCGAAATGGCAGAGGCTAATGCGGCTGCAAACAACGCTATCCCCGCAGCAAAGAAGAAAAACGACCTTGCACTCATCGTTGCAGATAAGATGTGCGAGGCTGCCGCAGTATACACCACAAACAAGGTAAAGGGCGCTCCCATACTTGTTACAAAGGAGCATATCCGCGACGGCAAGGCAAGAGCTGTTATCGTGAACTCGGTAAATGCCAACACCTGCAATCCCGACGGCGTAGAAAAGGCTGTAAAGATGTGTCAGCTGGCTGCAAAGTCTCTCGGTATCGATGAGAAGGACGTTATCGTAGCTTCTACAGGCGTTATCGGTCAGGTGCTCCCTATCGAGCCTATTGCAAACGCTATGGACGGTCTTGCAGAGGGACTTACCTATGACGGTAACAAGAGAGCTCTCGAAGCTATCATGACTACAGATACAGCCGAAAAGGAGATCGCTGTACAGTTCGAGCTGGGCGGAAAGACCTGCACTATGGGCGGTATGCTCAAGGGCAGCGGCATGATACACCCGAATATGGCTACAACACTTACATTCCTTACAACTGACGCCGCTATCTCTTCCGAGATGATACAGCGTGCCCTCAGCGATATCGTAAAGGTAACTCTCAACAGAGCAAGCGTTGACGGCGATACTTCAACAAACGACATGGTTTGTATCATGGCTTCGGGCGACGCAGGCAACAAGCCTGTCACAAACGACGACGGAGATTTCGAGAAGTTCAGACACGCTCTCTACGCTATAATGATGAATCTTGCACGTATGATGGCTCGTGACGGCGAGGGCGCTACAAAGCTCATCGAGTGCGCTGTAAAGGGCGCCGATACAGACGCTGTTGCAGAAAAAGTTGCAAAGTCCATTATCGGTTCCAGCCTTATCAAGGCTATGATATTCGGCGAGGACGCCAACGCAGGCAGAATTTTCTGTGCTCTGGGCTATTCCGACGCTGACTTCGACATCTCAAAGGTAGATATCGAAATGGCTTCTGACGGCGGAGTTATCCAGCTGGGCAAGAAGGGCTGCGTAATAGAGTTCTCAGAGGAGCTTGCAGCGCGTATCCTTAAGGAAGAGGAGATAAAGATACTGGTATCTCTCGGCGACGGCAAGGGCAGAGCCATTGCATGGGGCTGTGACCTTACCTATGATTACGTCAAGATAAACGGAGACTACAGAAGCTAAAACTTCTATGAACAAGAAAAAGCTTTACGGCACAGATATCGAGTCGCTTTTCTCCGGATATCTCATGGACGGGGAGTACATCATCTGGTGTCAGCCCGCCTCTGAAAAAGCTTCGCTGACCGACAGAAGAGTCATCGAGCCGCCCTCAAAGAACAGAGAATTTAAAAGCGGTCTGTCTTTTGTGGCAGTTGGAATAATATTTATTCTGATAAACCTTTTCAGCCATGATAATCATCCTATCTGTTATTTCTTTATGATGATATTTATTATTGTCGGTCTTTATATGATGACAGGCTTTTCTGCGGGCAATAAGCGGGGCGCATATGCCATAACCAATATCCGCGGAATTTCTCTTGAAAATGAAGGACGTCCGAGATATGTCTATCTGAAGGACGTACTCAGCGTTCAGATATATATGCTGAACGAGGAAAAGAACATCGGCTTGCTGAGACTTTTTACCCAATTTGATATTGCGGCGCACAAAATAGAGCTTGTTGAGTTCTATGCGATAGATTCGCCTGTCATGGCTGACAGGATAGCCCGCAAGCAGATATCCATAGTCAAAAGAGACAACGGTCTGGAGGATATCGTTCCCGAAGATACAGGCAAAGTGGTGCATACATATGGCTCACGGCGTTTAAGTCGCATGAAACGAAGAAAATAAGCGGAGGAGGTGCATAGATGTTCGGAAGAAGAAAAGAAGAGGACTACGATGAATATAATGAAAGGTACGCCGCTAAGTACGACGACGATTATATTGCTCCCAAAAAGGAATACCGCAGGGAGTGCGAACACAGCCACGAGCAGTCCTACAGCAATATAAATACAGTTGCGGAATGTGACCACAGTCACGAACAGACCTACAATGACGCGGACTCCGAACAGCACTCCTACGACAGCTATGCTTCTCTTGAAAGCCGCTTTCAGCCGTATCTCGCACCAAACGAACATCTGCTGTGGGTTGGCGGATACGACAAGCTGTCTCCCAAGCCTCCGCAGGAGCGGAAAGCCGACAAAAAGCGCAATGCCATACTGATAATAATCTCATTTGTGCTTATGGTCACAGGAATCAAGGTGTGTCCGCTGTTCATGATAGGTCTTGTGATGTTCATGCTGACAAGTATCGCGGCGTCGGGAGGCTTCCAGACGGGAGTTCACGCCATTACCGATATGAGAGTCATCAATATCAAGAACAACAGACCGCAGTTCGTTTTCCTTGCGGAGATATACAATATCAGTGCTGTTACAGGCAGCAATAACAAGGGATACATAAATTATTCCACCAGACGTCCCGTCCGTGCAGGACAGCCTATGCAGAACGGTCAGTACAGATCGGGCATGACAGGCATAAACGATCCCCAGAGAGTCAAAAGGATACTACAGGACGCTGTTCACGGCGCAATTGCAAATGGAACTCAGGGCAGGTGAGGCTGATGTTCGGGAAGAAGAAAGAAGAAGACTGGGAATATATCAGTGCCGAGGATTACTTTGATGAAAATGAGTACGGCAGGATAATGACGGAAGAGGAAAAAAGGGAGAAAGCAATAAAAGCTAACACCGATACAGAATATCTAAAAAACCTGTTCAGACCTAACCTTATGTTTGACGAACAGCTGCTATGCGTTATCGGCGGCGGCAAAGGAAAGACCGAAGATCCTTTGGAAAGCGGTAAAAATCAAAGAAAACTCATAAAAAACAATTATATTACTATAGCAATTGTTATATTTATCTTTGCTTTAACTCTTTATGTGATCTTTTGTAATGCCAGTTCTTTGATCGTTGAGATTCTTTTGCTTTTGATGTTTGGTTTCCCTGCCGCAGTAGTTATCGGAGTGATAGTAACTGTAATAGAGAGCTTGAATTCAGACGTTAATGGTGTAAATTACGCTATAACCGACAAAAGGATAATCTCCGACGGATATGGACAGGTAAAAACGCTGTCTCTCGGCGACATCACAAGTACAAGCGCAAGTATTACCAGCGGAAGCAAGGGAAAGATAACTGTCAAGGCAAACAGATATGAAGGCAGAAGTATGCTTTTTATTTTGGTGATATCAAATGTAAATGAACCATTTCGTGTGAAGCATATACTCGATAATGCAATAGAAAATTATAAAGCGGGCGGAATGGATTATAAAAAAGAAAGTTCAGACGGCAGTAAGCCCGAATATGTTCCGCAGACTCGAAAAAAGCTGCATAAAGATGACGTTCCGCTGACAATGTACGATAAGAAAATAAGAACTCCGTATAATTCACGAAGTTCAGATGATATAAATGATTAAAAGGAAGTAAAGTAAGATGGAAAAGATCTCAAACAACGATAAATCGCAGGTGCTTATTGACGCCCTGCCTTATATCCAGAAGTACAATAACAAGATACTTGTTATCAAGTACGGCGGAAACGCTATGACCAACAAGGAACTCAAGGACGCTGTTATGACAGATATCGTTCTCCTTTCGCTGGTAGGCGTAAAGGTAGTTCTGGTACACGGCGGCGGTCCCGAGATAAGCGATATGCTCAAGAAGCTCAATATCGAGAGCCGCTTCGTGAACGGTCTGCGCTATACTGACGACGCAACTGTTGACGTGGTAAAAATGGTGCTCTCGGGCAAGGTCAACAAGGAACTGGTACAGCTTCTTGCACAGCACAAGGGCAGCGCAGTAGGTCTTTGCGGTATCGACGGCGAAATGCTCATGGCTGAAAAGAAAAAGACCGACGACGGTCAGGACCTTGGCTGGGTAGGCGAGATAACAAAGGTAAATACAAAGCCTATCACAGACGCTTTGGCTAACGGCAATATCCCCGTAATAGCTACAGTTGCTACCGACGAGGAGGGCAACACCTACAACATCAACGCCGATACAGCCGCTGCAAGAATAGCTGCCGAGCTTGGCGCAGAGAATCTTATCCTTATGACAGATATCGCAGGACTTCTCCGCGATAAGGACGATCCGTCCACACTTATCCCCGAGGTAAACGTCAGCGAGGTGCCTTTCCTGAAAATGCAGGGTATCATCTCAGGCGGCATGATACCAAAGATAGACTGCTGCGTAGAGGCTGTAAGACGCGGCGTAAGCAAGACTGTTATCATCGACGGAAGAGTACCTCATTCTATCCTCATCGAGATACTTTCCAATGAAGGAATCGGTACACAGTTTGTATAATTAGGTTCTATATTTACAACTCTCTGTAAAATTATTTACTTGTATACAAAAAATTTACTTATTATAAGTATAGTTTGATTGATTGCGACTGCCTTTCAGCGCTATAATAATAGTGTGTCTGAAAAGTTCTGTAACTCCAAGGCAGTCTGCCCCAAGGAGGAATTTTATGAATACCATAGATAAATTCAACTCGCACGTTATGCAGTCCTACGGACGCTACCCTCTCGTTATGGAGCAGGGCAGCGGCAGACGCTGTAAGGACGAAAACGGCACGGAATACATTGACTTCGGAAGCGGTATCGGTACCAATTCCCTCGGCTACTGCGACGAAAAATGGGCTGACGCTGTATGCGCTCAGGTAAGAACACTCCAGCACAGCTCCAATTACTACTACACAAAGGTTCAGGCGGATTTCGCCGAAAGGCTCTGTGACATCACAGGCTACAAGTCGGTGTTCTTCTGCAACAGCGGCGCAGAGGCAAACGAGTGCGCTATCAAGGTGGCAAGGAAGTACAGCTTCGATAAATACGGCAAGGGCAGACATACTATTATTACCCTTGTTAATTCCTTCCACGGCAGAACTATCGCTACTCTTTCCGCTACAGGTCAGGACGTATTCCATAACTACTTCTTTCCGTTCGTAGACGGTTTCGTGAACGTAAAGGCAAACGACATCAGCGACCTGAAGGCTAAGCTTGAGGACAAGACAGTTTGTGCGGTAATGCTTGAATACGTTCAGGGCGAGGGCGGCGTCAATAAGCTCGATAAGGAGTTCGTAGACGCGGTGTATGAGCTTTGCGCTCCCAAGGATATACTTGTTATAGCCGACGAGATACAGACAGGCGTCGGACGTACAGGCAAATTCCTTGCAGGAGATAACTTCGGCAGAAAAGCCGATATCACTACTCTGGCAAAGGGCATCGCAGGCGGACTGCCTATGGGAGCTTGTCTCGTCAATGAAAAATGCAGCGGAGTTCTCACAGCAGGTACTCACGGCTCTACCTTCGGCGGCAATCCTATCGCCTGTGCAGGCGGTCTTGCAGTGCTCGACAGGTTAGAGAGCGAGGGCTTCCTCGATGATGTGTGCAAAAAGAGCGAGCTTATCAGGACAGAGCTTGAAAAGTGCAGCGAGGTAGAGGCTGTAACAGGTCTCGGTCTCATGATAGGCATAAAGCTTAAAAGCAAGGACGCTCACGATGTGGCACAAAAGGCTCTTGATAAGGGGCTTCTGATCCTCACTGCCAAGGAAAAGGTAAGACTTCTTCCACCGCTGACTATATCCTACGACGAGCTAAAGGACGGACTGAAAATTCTGATAGAGATACTGGAGGAATGATCATGGAGCTAAGAGTAATCGGTAAAGGCGCAAAATATACTGTAGTAGACAAAGATGACCGCCTTCTCTATAATATCAAGAAAAAAGGCTTCAGTGCCCGTTATAATCTTATGGACGCAAGCAATTACAACCTCTATACTCTCGTTCAGACAGGCGACGCAAAGAGACCGAGCTTCACAATAATCCTCAATGACAACGTATTCATGACAATGGAGTGTACCTCTATGTTCCTTGATCCTACCATTAAGGTAAGACACAAGACCATGCACTTTGAGATCTCCAGCAAGGACAGAAAGGAATTCGACATAATCCTCGACGGAAACAATGTAGGTCATATCCAGAGCCTTGTGGGAGTAAACGGCGAGATGCAGTTCCATATAAACGTGGATAACAAGGCTTTCGATGATTATATACCGCTGTTTGCAGTGGCTATAGATAAGGCGTTCACAGAAATGAACAGATGATTTTTTGATTAAGAAAGGATAGAAAATATGAAACACTTACTTAAAATGCTCGACCTGAGCACAGAAGAGATAATCGAGATACTTAACCTTGCTGACCAGCTCAAGTATGAGCTCAAGCACGGTATCCCACACCCACACCTCAAGGGCAAGACTCTCGGAATGATATTCCAGAAGGCTTCCACACGTACCCGTGTATCCTTTGAGACAGGTATGTACCAGCTGGGCGGATATCCGCTGTTCCTCTCCTCAAACGACCTCCAGATAGGACGCGGAGAGCCTGTACAGGATACAGCAAGAGTTCTCTCACGTTACCTTGACGGTATCATGATACGTACATTCGAGCAGAAGGAAGTCGAGGACCTTGCAGAATACGGCTCTATTCCGATAATCAACGGTCTTACAGACTTCTGCCACCCTTGTCAGGTACTTGCCGACCTTATGACTATCCGCGAGTTCAAGGGCAGCTTCGACGGTCTGAAGATGTGCTTCATCGGCGACGGAAACAACATGGCAAACTCCCTTATCGTAGGCTGCTTAAAGGTAGGCATGAGCGTGTCTATCGCTTGCCCTGACGACTATCAGCCTCCAAAGGAGATACTTGACTTTGCAAAGGGCTACGGCGACAAGTTCGAGATGACAAATGTTCCTATGCAGGCTGCAAAGGGCGCAGACGTACTTATCACAGACGTATGGGCTTCTATGGGACAGGAAGGCGAAGCTGAGAAGCGCAAGAAGGCTTTCGCAGGCTACCAGATAAACGATGAGCTCATGGTACAGGCAAACGAGGGCGCAATGGTTCTCCACTGTCTCCCTGCACACCGCGAGGAGGAGATAACAGAGAAGGTATTCGAGGCTCACGCAAACGAGATATTCGAGGAAGCCGAGAACCGTCTCCACGCTCAGAAGGCAGTAATGGTAAAGCTCATGGCGAACTGAGCCGTTAGCTGAAAATCGTCTGAGCATATAAACGGGATTCCAAAGGGACTGTGTTCCTTTGGCAGAGTCCAGAGGCGGCGCCTCTGGTGGGGTGTGGGGCAAAGCCCCACAGTTACGAAGCGCTCCGCAAGGGTGAATTTCAAAAACAGTCCAGTGGACTGTTTTTGAAAGAGGGACGCCCTGCAAGAGAGGGCGTCCTTTGATAATCTTACGAATGGATTATGTAAGTGAATAAAATTCAGCGGATATCATTAAGATATCCGCTTTTTTATTGACAAATCGCCGCAAAAATGGTATTATTTCATTATAGGAACAGTAAGGGACTGTTCGCTTTTGGTAATTAAAGCGGGGGAGATTATGAAAAAGCTGAAAGTATCGTATATACCGCCTTTGGCGATAAAGATATCTATACTGATATGGGCAGCTGTAGTCTGTACAGTTGTGTACTTCACAGACGAGATAGGTCTGCCCATAGGCATACTGCTGGGACTCGCCGCCTATGTTGCCTTTTCAAATATGGGCACTACGGTGGAGTTCGGCAGCGGAAGCGTTATCAACTGCAAATACCTCTTTTATAAATGGAAGATAAACCTTGATAATATCGAAAACTTTTCCTATTCCATAGGTGCTCATCTTGCAGGCAGCAACAGCTATTCCTTTGACGTGCGATTCCATTATAATGAGAACGGCGTTGAGGACTGCTACAAGCTCAACACCAAGATAGGCCGTGAGGATATCAGGAGGTGTATGGACGGCGAGTCCAGCAAGCTTGAGATAATGCAGATATACCGCTATGCGGAGCGCCTTTATCCCGAAAAGGCAAAGGGCTATGTACAGCCCGAGAGCATATTCTGACCATGAGGTGAAACATGAGAGATATAATACTTGCCTGCATTGGCATAGTAACAGCCGCAGCAGGATGCGTCTATCTTGCGCGGCTTCTTTATTATAAGAAGTTCGGCGTTATCGCAAAAGCCGAGGTGCTTGAAGCCAAAGAGGTAATAAAGAAAAAGGGCATTGTTCTGGAGAGTGTGGCGTTCAAGAGCAGCCGCGCAGATAACTACGTCCATATCATGAAGTACGATATCGGCGGCAAGACCTATGAGGTTCAGGACAAGGCAGGCTATACACAGCCCTTAAAGGTAGGCTCAACTCATCTTATCCTCTGCGATCCCAAAGAACCCGAGAAGTTCAAGTTCGAGGAGGACGTCCAGAAGCATATAACCATAGCAGGAGCCCTTGTGGCTATGGCAGTGGTGTTTGCAGGGAGATTTATATATTCGTACCTGCATTAACAGGCTATAGCGATATATAAAAAACACAATATGGGAAATTATACATAAAAAGCGCCCGATTCAACGGCGCTTTTTTTAGTTGACAAAGGCTGAAAATGGTGCTATAATATAAAAGCTGTCGGACGAGAGGACAAACGGTAAGACTGGTGATACAGCGCGGGAGTTCGGGCGAAAGACAGATATCACGAAAAAGTTTTTTGAAAAAATTCAAAAAACCTCTTGACAAAAGAGAAAATAAGTGATATAATATTAAAGCTGTCCCGCGAGGGAGACTGAGCGGAGAGAGCGAACAGCATCTTGAAAATTGAACAATGCGAAGAAAAAAAGTAACGACCCTTGAGATTCCTTTGCTAAGTTGAAAGACTTAGGAAAGAAAGTCAAGAAAAGACTAAAAAACACATTGAAGTAATAACGCAAGCGTTATGAACTGGATCAGATATTTTAGGATGGAAACATTCTGATATATACAACTTTAATAAAGAGTTTGATCCTGGCTCAGGACGAACGCTGGCGGCACGCTTAACACATGCAAGTCGAACGGAGATATTTTGAGTTTACTTAGGATATCTTAGTGGCGGACGGGTGAGTAACACGTGAGCAACCTGCCTTGGAGAGAGGGATAGCTTCTGGAAACGG
>NZ_FPIP01000004.1:309308-383642 GCF_900119075.1 Ruminococcus flavefaciens | reverse complement strand
TTACTCTTAACATAAATGTTAATTGTACATCGCTTACAGCACAATATATAAAATCGGGACTGCGTTTATTGCAGTCCCTGTTTTTTTATAATTCTGAATTAGCTCTCAGCATTTCCGCTACTTCCTCCACAGAGCATTTATAATCACCGTCGCCGCTGCGCTTATATGTGCCTGTGTAGACGCTTCCGCCGATATAAATTGGCTCCTCGCCCTTTTTTATCTTCGGAACAGTTATGACTATGATATGCTTGCCGTATATGCGTTTTATCTGAACGTCGTCATGTGTAAGGATATTTCTGCTCACCTTGCGCTTGTCGTTGATTATCTCCCAGAAATCGCTGAGAAGCCACTCGGGATCGGGCAGGTCTACAGGCCTCAGAGTCTTATCGCTGAGCTCCTCTACTCCTAAAAGTATCACGCCGCCGAGAGTATTTGCAAACGCCGAATAGGTCTCCCACAGGCTGTCAGGGAGTCCGCCAAGAGCCTTTTTTGCTTCTATACGGTTGGTCTCCTTGTATTTCTCAAGGTGCATTACATCTATCATAGCCATTCCCCTTTCTGATTATATTATAGACTATATTTCGTTGTTCGTCAAGCTCAGGACAAAGAACTCGTGACAGCTGTCTCTAATTAGCAATAAGTGATTTGACAATCTATATGTTTTCCTATATAATATAATAGTATTTCTATATAATAAGGAGCGATTACAATGCTTAAAAAAATAACCGCAGCCGCACTGAGCACTGCTTTGTGTGTAACGGCTTCAATACCATTCACAGGTAACTGCGCAGCAGGTGTTCAGCCGACAAATATCAACCTGTCAGCTGTCCGCTCGGCAGACGATATCCCTGTCCCTGCTGACCTGAGAACAGGCGAAACTCCTGTGAAAAAGGGCGAACTTGGAAATAATATCCTGTACTTTCTCTATGAGGACGGTACTGTTTACATCAAGGGATACGGCAAAATGGGCGATTTCATCGGCACTCCCTTTGAAAAATCGGCAAAAAACATAAAGAAAGCCGTTTTCATCAACGACGGTGACGGCATTACGAATATAGGCAATAATTTGTTCTGCAACTGCCCCGAGCTTGAAGAAGCAGAGCTCCCCGACACTGTAACATCTATCGGAGTAAGCAGCTTCAGCTCCTGTCCAAAGCTCAAAAAGGTCAATATCCCCAAGGCTGTTACATCTATCGGAGTATGGGCTTTCGCAGACGATACAAGCCTTGAAGCCATTGAACTCCCAGACAGTCTCAAACTCATCGACAGAGCCGCATTTCAGGGCTGTACCGCACTTAAAGAAGTGACGTTTCCAGAAAAGCTGGAAACTCTGCGAGGATTGAGCTTCCAGAACTGCACCTCTCTTACCGAGGTTACCGTCCCTGAAAACGTAACAACTATCGGTCCTTACGCTTTCAGCGGCTGTACATCACTGAAAAAAGCCGTTGTCAAGGGCGGTTCAAAACAGCTTGGCGAAAAGCTCTTTGAAAAATGCATAGCTCTCGAAGAGCTTACTCTTCCCAATGCAGACACTGCTATTTTCAGAGAAAACGACGCAGAGCCTCTGAAATGGCTCGGTACTCTCTTCGGTTCTTTCGTCTCGGGTTATACCTACGGCGTAGGCTTCGCCAATACTACCTATTATATCCCGAACTCACTCCAAAAGGTAACGATAACAGGCGGCACAAAGATCGCCGATGAAGCATTCTACGGATTCAGTTCCCTTACAGAAGCAGTCATTCCCGATGATACCGAGTACCTTGGCGCAAGCTCTTTCAGCGGCTGTTCAGCTCTTGAAACGTTCAAAATGCCCTCCAAGGCAACATTTATCGGCGCTGATGCATTCCTAAACTGCAAAATGATAAATGTTGATATACCGGTCGGCGTTACCGAGATAGGCGCAAACGCCTTTGAAAACTGCTCATCTGTTACAGAGATAAACGTTCCTAAGGCAACAAATAAAATAGGCGATTCAGCATTCAGCGGCTGTACTTCGCTGAAAAAGGCTGTGATAAGCACCTGCAAGGACGGTATCGGCAAGAGAGTCTTCAACAAATGCACTTCCCTCGGCGACCTTACTCTCCCCTATGCAGGCTTTGATGCAGAATCTGCCGCAGCTAAGGACAGCTCGTGCCTGTGTCAGCTCTTCGGCGATTATGTCTCGGGATACACCTATGGCGTTACATACAGCGGCGCTACTTATTATGTGCCGAATAGCCTTGAAAAAATAACCGTTACAGGCGGCACCAATATCCCCGACGATTCTTTCTATGGCTTCAATTCCCTTACTTCGTTAAGCATACCTGATAATACAGAATATATCGGAGAAAGCTCTTTCAGCGGCTGCTCACAGCTAAAAGAATTCAAAATTCCGTCAAAGGCAACATTTATCGGTGCTGATGCATTCCAGAACTGCACACTGATAAACTTTGATATTCCAAAGGGAGTTACAGAAATAGGTGCAAGCGCCTTTGAAAACTGCACTTCCCTCACTGAGATAAATGTTCCCGAAGCTACAGATAAGATAGGCGATTCCGCATTCAGCGGCTGTACCGCACTTAAAAAGGCTGTAATAAGCACCTGCAAAAACGGTATCGGCAAGAAAACATTCAACAAATGTATCTCCCTCGGCGACCTTACTCTCCCCTATGCAGGCTTTGATCCTAAGAACGCTGCAAGCACAGACAGCTCATGCCTGTGTCAGCTCTTCGGCGAATATATCTCGGGATACACCTATGGCGTTACATACAGCGGCGCTACTTATTACGTGCCGAGTGCCCTTGAAAAAATAAACGTTACAGGGGGCACCAATATCCCCGACGATGCTTTGTATGGCTTCAGCTCTCTTACCGAAGTAAACATTCCCGACGATACAACATATATCGGAAACCTTGCATTCTCAGGCTGCTCAAATCTCGAAAAGTTCGATATGCCGTCAAAGGCTGAACACATCGGTAATCAAGCATTTAACGGCTGTGCAAAGATAGTCGTTGATATCCCCGAGGGCGTTACAATGATAGGTGAAAGAGCCTTCGGCGGCTGCACCGCTCTCACAGAGATAAATGTGCCAAAGGCTACTAAGGAGATAGGCGGTACCGCATTTATCGACTGCACAGGGCTCAAAAAAGCAGTCATCAACGGCGAAGATACAATAATCGGTCCAAACTGCTTCAACAAATGTATTTCTCTTGAATCACTCACGCTTCCTTTTGTTATACCCGATACAGTCAAGCAGACGGAGTCCGAATCATCATGGTTCAAGGGGCTTTTCGGCGCCTATGTCTCAGGCTATACCTACGGTCTGCCTTGGGGAGACGGCACTATCTTTATCCCCAACTCGTTAAAGGAACTCAATATAACAAACGGCAAAGAGCTCCCTGCTAATGCTCTCAGCGGTATGCAGCTTGAAAATGTTACTCTCCCGAAGACTATCGAATCTATCGGCAACAGCGCTTTCGACGGCTGCAATAAGATACTCAACGTATTCTATCCAGATAAGCAGGCTGCATGGGACAAGGTAAAGGTCGGCGAAAAAAATACTGTTCTTGATGAAAGACTGAGAGTTCTCGGCGATGACGGTGAATATCACAACGTAATAACTACCACAACAGTTTCAACATCAACGACCACAACTACAACTTTCACAACGACTACAGCTGTTACCACTACTGCTGCACCTGTTTCCGATGACTATTCACTTGGCGATGTTGACAACAATAAGGCTGTAAACGCAGTTGACGCTTCAATGGTCCTCTCTGAATACGCTTTAACATCAACCAACAAGAAAAGTCAGTTTACTGAGGCACAGAAAAAAGCTGCCGATGTTGACGCAAACGGCGCTATAAATGCAGTTGACGCTTCGTTTATCCTTGAATACTACGCTTACACAGCTACCACAAAGGAAAAGCCTGTGACAATGAGCGAATACATGGCAAAGAAGTTAAAATAACAAAAAACAGCCGCAGATAATCGCTATACTTATATAGAAACTTATAGCTAATTA
The DNA here is from genome assembly GCF_900119075.1 of Ruminococcus flavefaciens. Lineage (GTDB taxonomy): Bacteria > Bacillota > Clostridia > Oscillospirales > Ruminococcaceae > Ruminococcus > Ruminococcus flavefaciens_Q. Next base: position 379,639 of record NZ_FPIP01000004.1, on the reverse strand, counting down.
TGGGGGAAACCTTTCTGAAGAAAGGCTTTCCCCCGTCCCCCTTTCCAAAGACTTTTTTAGCTGATTTTTTCTCATATAGGGCTCGCCCAAAATAAAAAAGCCCTGTAATAGTACAGAGCGAGCCCTATATGAGAAAAAATAAAACTGAAAGTTTTAGGGAGAGAGTTTGAGAAAAGCCCCTTTTTCAAAAGGGGTTCTCTCAATATTAAGCATAAAACTTCTACATGAGTATTATGATTAAACTCTGCGGCTGTTTTTTTCGATTATGGTCGGATAACAGAATGACTGTGAATAAAGAACTCCTCCTGACTTGGCTGCCAGCCCTTTTCCTTCGGTGGAAAGAGCTTATCGAACTCTGCAACAGCTGCCTCATCGTCACAGGGCTTATCTACGTCACTTGGATAATAGAACCACCTTCTGCCGTCAAGAACGCCCTCTTTAAGCTCCTTGACAAGCAGCGCCGCCGGGAAGAAATCTCCCTCGAAGCAGACATTGTACTTCAGACAGCTCTTATAGCCCCTTGCAACGTAATTATCGGGATTGCCGAAGTTTATGACCACGTCGTATCCCATTTCCAAAGCCTTGACAAAGGTGTGCTCCAGCATAGCCTTGCCGATGCCCCTGCGCTGATACTCTGGCAGTACGCAGAGAGGTCCCATGGTGAGGATATCCTTTTCATTGCCCTGCTCGTCCCTGAGCTTAGCCCTGCAGTACATAACGCTGCCCACTATTCTGCCGTCTGTTTCGGCTACATAGTCCAGCTCGCGGACAAAATCTGAGTGATCGCGCATGATATGTATGAAATAATGCTCAAAGCAGCCCGGAACGCTTAGATTCCAGAACGCCTCGCGTGCAAGATTCTCTACCTCGCGATAGTCCTTTTCTGTTTCCTTGCGAATGATAAAGTCAAATTTATTCATTTTTATAACCTCCTGAAAATGCTGACAAGACACGAGAGGTTTGTGTGAGAAAGTAGTCGCAAACCTCTCGTTTACGCTGCTATCTCAGTTCTGTTATTATTTTTCAAACAACTGACTCCTTAAAAAATATTGCGGTGATATCCGCTGATATCATTATAAAACAAAATTATGGTAATGTCAATAGAAATTTCAAGTAAGAAAATAATTAATTAATTACATTTGCCAAGCTAAGGCTATAATCAGATATAACATTTGTGCTATGATTTTTATGACACAAAATTTACATAGCATCGTAAACGGGCAGTAAAATACAAAGCTGCAATACATTGCGTAAAAATTATTATACGAAATGACTAAAAAACAGCAAAAAGTGAACAGACAATCGTTTAAATCACAATAAACGACTTGTTTTGTTCATAAAAATGTAATAAAATTGTTGTATAAGCTGGGGAAAAGATGGGACGCAGCGGCTTCAACGCCATTGTGCTTTTCTTCAGTTGAGAAAAGGAAGAAACTTTAAAACAAAATCATGTTTGGAAAGTGAGGAATGATCGACATGAGAAAAGGCACTTTCAAGAAGATCGTCAGCGCTGGTATCACAGCAATGATGGTCGCAGCAAGTGTACCTTCAGTTCCTGCAGCCGTTGTTCACGGTGCTGATCAGCAGACCAGAGGCAACATCGGCGGTTTTGACTACGAAATGTGGAATCAGAACGGTCAGGGACAGGTTTCCATGAATCCCGGCGCAGGCTCATTCACCTGCTCTTGGAGCAACATCGAGAACTTTCTTGCTCGTATGGGCAAGAACTACGACAGCCAGAAGAAGAATTATAAGTCATTCGGCAATATAGTTCTTACTTACGATGTCGAGTACACCCCAAGAGGAAATTCGTATATGTGTGTATACGGCTGGACAAGAAATCCTCTTATGGAGTACTATATCGTTGAAGGCTGGGGCGACTGGCGTCCACCCGGAAACGGTGCAGAAAACAAGGGCACAGTAACCCTCAACGGCAACACCTATGACATTGCCAAGACAATGCGTTATAACCAGCCCTCTCTTGACGGTACTGCTACATTCCCTCAGTACTGGAGCATCCGTCAGACAAGCGGTTCAAGAAACAATACCACAAACTATATGCAGGGCACAATTGACGTATCCAAGCACTTCGACGCATGGAGCCAGAAGGGACTGGATATGTCGGGTACTCTTTACGAGGTATCCCTCAATATCGAAGGCTACCGTTCAAACGGTTCAGCTAATGTAAAGAAGATAACTGTCGGCAGCGGCTCTCCTTCACCAAGCGAGACAACTACTACCACACCTACTCAGACTGTAAAGGCTGACGGCGACGGCAATTACTTCACAAGCACATTCGAGAGCGGTGCTGGCGACTGGTCAGGCAGAGGAAGCGCTTCTGTTGATACAGATTCATCTAACTACTATGACGGCAGCAAGTCTCTCTTAGTATCAGGAAGAGAGTCAGAATGGAACGGCTGCGCTATCCCGCTTGATCCAAGCGCTTTCGTACCGGGCAACACATACAGCTTCAGTGCTGCTGTTATGCAGAAGTCAGGCAGCGCTGTAACAATGCAGATGTCACTCCAGCAGGGCGACGGCAACAGCGCTTCTTATACAAAGATAGCTGACTGCGACACCAAGAGCGGCGAGTGGACAAAGATCGAGAATACAGAGTTCACTATCCCTGATAACTCAGGCGACCTCATTCTCTACATCGAGACTCCCGAAAGCTCAGGCGACCTCTGCAATTTCTATGTTGACGCTGTTCAGGTATCCGAAAAAGGCAAAAAGTCCGCTGTTGTAACAGGACAGGGCAAGGTAGACACTACTTCAGCTCCTGATGATACACCGAAGACTACAGGCAAGAACTACAAGGGCGTTCGTGCTCATCAGAACCTTACATATAATTACGAAAAGGGCGGCAACGGCTTCAAGGACTACATGGGACCATACTTCCGTCTCGGTACTTCCGTAAGCGGCTATGAGATCGGCAACTCACAGGCTCAGCAGTTCATCAAGAAGAACTACAACTCAATCACCTGTGAGAACGAAATGAAGCCTGATTCTATCGTTAAGGGCGTAAACGGAGACGAGGTCCAGATCAGCCTCCAGTCTGCAAACAGTATCCTTAAATTTGCAGAGCAGAACGGAATCGGCGTCCGCGGTCATACTTTTGTTTGGTACAGCCAGACTCCTGAGTTCCTTTTCAAGGACAACGGCAGCTATGTATCAAAGGACAGAATGAACAAGCGTCTCGAGAGCATGATCAAGAACACATTCAGTCAGCTCAAGTCAAACTATCCTAAGCTTCAGGTTCATTCATACGACGTCTGCAACGAGCTCTTTGAGAACGACGGCGGCGGAATGAGAAACTGGTCCAAATGGAAGGACGTTTACGGCGCTGGAAACTACGATTTCGTAATAAATGCGTTCAAATATGCAAGAAAGTACGCTCCAAGCGAGACAAAGCTCTACCTCAACGACTATAACGAGTATATGTCCAAGAAGACTAACGATCTCGTTAACATGGCTAAGAATGTCATGAAGGAAGGCGACTATATCGACGGTATCGGTATGCAGGCTCACCTTGCAGCAAGCTATCCTTCAGCAAGCGAATTCGAGACAGCTGTTAAGCAGTTCGAGTCACTTGGTCTTGACGTTCAGGTAACAGAGCTTGATATCACAAGAAATCAGAGCAATCAGGGCGAGCTCTATACTCAGATCTTTGAAGTATGCATGAGACACGCTAAGAACATCTCAACTGTTACTCTCTGGGGTACAACAGACGAGAGAAGCTGGAGAAAGTCTGAAAACGGCGGTTCACCGCTCCCATTCAGCAATTACCAGCCTAAGAGCTTCTATAATGACATCATTGCTCTTACAAAGAAGATCGATCCGCCTAACTATGACGATGAGGAAGAGGAAGTAGTAACAACTACAGCTACAACAACTGCTCCTCCTGTAAACGTTACAACAACTACAACCGCTCCTCCTGCACCTGCTAAGGACCTCAAGGAGGTACTCAATGAGAAGGTTTCTGTCTGGGGCGACTCCAACAAGGACTCAGGCGTAGACATGGGCGACGTTGTACTTATCATGCAGTCGCTTGCTAACCCTGACAAGTACAAGATGTCAGAGCAGGGACTGTTCAATGCAGACGTTTCAGAAGCAGGCAACGGCATAACAGCTCAGGACGCTCTTATTTTACAGCGTTACCTCTTAGGTCTTATAAAGTCACTTCCTGCAAGCTATGCTGACAACATCAAAACTGTAACTACAGAAGCTACTACAACTAAGGCTACTACTACATCAACTACTACAACTACAACAACTAAGGCAACAACCACAACTACAACAACTGCTCCTAAGTCAAACTTCAACTACAACGGCAACGTTCAGTTCAAGGAAGCTCCGGGCAACTACTTCAACGGCTGCCAGCAGCGGGGCAAGGTTACAAAGGAGAGCTATAACGGTATAAACGGTTATAACAACTGCAATGTTTATACTCCTTATAACTATGATCCGAACAAGAAGTACAACATATTCTATCTCATGCACGGCGGCAGCGAGAACGAGAACACTTTGATCTCCCAGAACGATACAATGATCCAGAATATGCTGGACAACATGATTATGAACGGCGAGCTTGAACCTCTTATCGTTGTATTCCCGACATTCAACAAGACAGAAGCTGGCAAGTTCTACAGCGAGTTCCGTCAGAGCTTAGTTCCTTTCATTGAGGGTAAGTACTCAACTTATGCTAACAAGGATACATCTGCTGAGTCCCTTAAGGCTTCAAGAATGCACAGAGCATACGGCGGCTTCTCAATGGGTTCAGTATCTACATGGGCTGTATTCGAGAACTGCCTCGACATCGTTGGCTACTTCATGCCTCTCAGCGGCGACCACTGGAACGGCAACTCCGCATACGACAAGGCTAAGAGTCTGGCAAACGCTGTTGACAAATCAGGCTACAAGACAAACGAGTACTTCATCTTCGCTTCAACAGGCTCAGAGGATATCGCTTATCCTAACGTAAATCCTCAGGTCGAGGAAATGAAGAAGATGAGCCAGTTCGTATTCACATCAGACTTCTCCAAGGGTAACTTCTACTTCATGGTTGCTCCCGGAAAGACACACTGGTGGGGCTATGTAAGACACTATGTTTACGACTCTCTCCCATATTTCTTCCACGAGGGACAGTAAATATCAGAGAATTCTTCAAAATTTAAAACTTTCTACGGAAAAACCGAGGCTTTTGTCCTCGGTTTTTCTATATTATAAAAAATATTAAGTTTTTCTTCGTAAATGTTGCTATTTTTTAGCTTATATGTTATAATATACGCAAGCAGAGGAATTCTGCTAATAATAATGAAATGGCAGGTGAACACAATGAAGTTCAAAAAGCTTGCGGCTGCTGTTATTGCAGCGGCAACGGCAATTATACCTCTCTCTTCAGATATTTCGGCAGCACTTCCCTCTTCTACTGTTTATGCTGCTGAACACGCTACGGGAGCTGCTCTCCCCGAGTGGATTCCTCAGAGCTTTGAATCTGCTCTGGATTTCCGCAACACCTACGGCGCTACTCATGTACAGGACGGACTTGTCTGCATTGTTTTCAGGGAGCAATATAAAAAAGTCCCCGAGGGTGAACCTCAGGGAGTTCTCAGATACGATATCAGAACTACAAAGGACATGATGATGGAGCTGTTCCACAAGACATACGCTGATGAAAACAGCAGGGACTGCTATGAGGTCGTTGTATATTATGCTCCGCAGAAGCAGGGCAATTTCGAGGTAGCACTGGTCGATACATGGATAAAGTCATCTGAGCTTGACCTTGGCTACAATCACGCTATAGCTCATTATTCGTTCTCTATAGGCGAGGGTAACGAAATAACCGAGACAGATATTTACAGCTGGCTTCCCGACAGCTATACAGAGTTCTACGACTATGCCGAAAAGAACGGCTATGTTTCCGCAAAGGACGAGTTCGTTGTGTTCTGCATCAACGATACAGCAGGAATAAGATATCAGTGGGAGGAAACGTCGGACGGCTATAGTGATTATTTCCAGCGCTATACTTCAAGCTACTGCTCAAGGGAGACTGCCCAGCCTCTTGCAGGCGGTCAGACGCCTCATGTGGAGGTCTACAAAGCCGTAAAGGACGGAAAAGCACTGATAAAGTGGAGCTTTGTCCCCTCTGATGACGACCTGAAGCTCCAATCAACAAAGAATCTTACTGCTTACGCTACGGCTTCCGATAACGCTTCAAAGGTAACTCTCAGTGACGAAATAGTAAATAATGCAGAATTTTCATACAATAATTACTCTTTATACGGCACTGAACTGAAAGCCACAGGTGAAGACGCATACTTTGCCTTCGACAGATCAAAATCTGCGGTCATAAAATCAAAATCTGAGCTCTCTGAGTTTCTTGATTTCTATCTGAATGACGATGCGATAAAGAATTTCGTATCACAGTACAGTGATAAATTCTTCGAGAACAACATTCTTATACTGAATACTTATCTCGACAAATACCGCGGACGCGTATCACGCTTCGGACTTGAAAGCGTTTACTCCAGAGACAATACCCTTTATGTTGATTATACGCCTATAATAAGCGGTACTCAGTCCAGAACGTCATATCTCAGTATTCTTCAGCTTACGATGCCAAAGGACGCATACAAGTACAACGGTGCTGAATGGGAATGCAGGGAGACTTTCTCTGACAATGTAAAGCGTATTACTTTTATTGATGAGGACACGAATAAGTTTGTCAATATGGATAATATTGACCTTTCCAAGCTCTTCGGTATCGAAATGAAGAATCTTGAAGGTCAGAACCCATATTACTGGGAAGTCATTACAGCAGAATGGCTTGACCTTAATATTGATGAGAAGTATCTCCCCTCCGGCTATGAGCTTTCAAAGGAAAAGCCGAGAGAAGTCATAAATAACGGCAATAATACAGGCGATATCACCTTCCGGCTCAGAAAAAAAGAGACAGTCGGGGTTAAATACTCTATTAACAAGTACTCGACTATTACCAAGAATCTATTCGCTGATTTATATACTATGATAAATGACTTTAAGCCCACAGCAGTAAAATCACAGTCCGAGCTTAAAGAAATAACATCAAAGTATTTCTCGGAAGAGTATCAGGAAAAGATATTCGGAGCCTATGACGAAGCTTTCTTCAAGAATAACGTTCTGCTCTTCGACTTGTGTTTTGACTCAACAGGCGGAGATATGTTCAGTGTAGACGATACGGTATTCTCAGACGATGATATTACCGTATATTACACTCAGCCTGCTCCTGACTTCGGGATATGCAATACTGATTTCTTATTTGTAGTGAAGGTGATTGTCCCCAAGAGCGAGTACAGCGGACAGAATGCTGTATTCAAGTGTACGGGCGACGCCAACGGCGACGGCGACTTCGGTATCGCTGACCTTGTAACATTGCAGAAATGGCTCCACAGCGGCACAGACACCAAGCTTGACGACTGGAGAGCCGTAGACCTGTGCAAGGACGATGTTATTGATATCTTCGACCTTGTTGCTATGAGGAAAAAGCTTATAGCAACCGCAAAGCTGCCTGCTCCGAAGCAGTACCCTATCAATGTTCAGTATAAACGCTGTTATTGTACTCCCAGCTATGACCGTGAGGGAAGTATAAGCTTTCTTACAAGTGCAGAGGAAGTCGGAACCCTCTTAAACAGCCAAGGCGAACCATACGATGATGAATGGTTCAATACTCATAAGATCATGGTCATTACTTTTACCGAATCAAGCGGCTCTATAAGACATGAAGTTACAGAGCTTACAGACCAATATGTCACTATCAACAGGCTATTAACTCAGGTAATGACCTGCGATATGGCTGAATGGAATATCTATCTTGAGCTTGACAAGGACGCAGTAATAAGAGATGATTTCAAGATAAACTGGATTGAAGTACAAAAGTTATACTAAAAATATTAAAGGCTGTACAGATAATTCTGTACAGCCTTTTTTTAGTTTATTTGATGATGATAGCCTTTCTCATAAGAACAAGGTCAAATATATCAAGCTTTTCGTCCTTGGTGTAGTCAGCTGCCTTCCAGCTTTTCAGCTCTGCACTTGTATCTCCGAGAAGCCATTTCTGGAAGAGTAAAAGGTCGGTTACATTGAATTCACCGTCCATGTTCACATCGCCTGCCAAGTCATCAACAGGATCAACGTGGCTTTCGTCAAATACCATTTTTGCATTCTTAAGGAACGGATCATCTGTGGGCTTCTTAACCTTTTCCCATGTATCTTTGCTTCCGTAGAAAGTTATAGTAGCCTGAGATGAAGTATCGGGGAAAGCCATATCGTCAATAGTTTTCAGCTTGCCGGAGAGCTTCAGGTCAGTCAGCTTATTACATCCGTCAAAAGCCATACTACCTATTTCAGTCACGCCGTTAAGCTCTACAGATGTAAGACTTGTACAGTAGAAGAAAACGTTATCACGAAGTACCGTAACACTTGAAGGTACAACTACAGATGTTATATCCATATTGCGCTGAAATGCTCCCGAAGCTATGTATTTGATATCGGACCCGAGCTTTACGTCGCCTTTGCACTTGTCGCCGTCAAGAAGTGCGCCGTTTACGATTACCAGCGGTGACTTTTCCCGCTGTGCGGCTATCCACGGTGTATCCTCAAACACCTTCGTATTCCATTCAATTATATGGTCAGGGAACTCAACTTTCTCCAGTGATTTACAGTACTCAAATGCTCTGATACCAACCTTTTCAACGCTGTCAGGTATAGTTACCGATGTAAGATCAGGGCAGTTGTTGAATGCATAGTGACCTATTTCCTTGACTGTATTCGGAATAGTAACACTTTTTATCTTGCTTATCTGGAATGCATACATTCCGATAACTGTAACGGGCACACCGTCGATACTTGCAGGTATCTCTACTGAAGTAGCTGACTTATCGCACAAAGTAATCTCAACATGGTCGGAATACTTCTTGTAAGTAAGCGCACCTGACTTGCCCTCAGTACCTGTTTCTTCTGCATATGCACTGAGTACAGGAGCTGAAATTGCTCCTCTCTGAGACGGCAGAGAAATACCTGCTGTCATAGTTACTGCGGCAATAAATGCTGCTGCCTTTAAAGCTTTTTTCTTGATGTTCATAAATAACCCCTCCTGTTATTATGATTATTATCAAGACACATCCGAAACAGATGTATTGATTACATTTTACCATATAAAAACAAAAATGGCAATACCCAAGTCATTAACGAATTATTAATTATAAGGAAAGCCGCCGATGTAACTCGGCGGCTTTATCATGGATTTATTTGCTGTAGTTTTGTTAATAGTAAAGGTCGGGATCGTATTCCTCCCCTGTTTTGTTATCTACTATCTTGATAGAATCCCTTGCCTTTTCTATCATCACATCGTTTCCTGTTCGGTCAGTGATAAATAGGGTTATAGAGCCTATCTGCACCTCTGCAAGCACCTTTTCTCCTGTTACTACAGGAGTAGCTGCTTCCAGAAGAGTTTCTACCGCATCGGTGTTGGCAAACTCAAAATGCTTCTTTTTACCGTAGTGAATATAGCTACGTCCTCTGTAAAGTCTGAGGTTGAAAACGGAATCCAGCTTTATGCATTCGTTTGTATAGTTGTCATAATCAGAAGGTTCGTTATAGCTGAAGTCATTAGTGTAATTATAATTCTTGAAATACATCAGTGGGAATACATATTCACGCGCAGGAGATACTGTAACAGGGCTCGAATAGGTATCAATTTCATCAAGAAGCTCACTGCCCGTTTTTTGGTACGCGATATTATGTTCGTCCATAAAGCGTAAAGACTCATGGCAGGCAGAATTGATTATAATATCGCCTATATAGCTGTAAAACTCCGCGTTCTTGAACTCCTCCGCTGTCATTGCGGTATAATCCCTGCGGATAGCCTCGGTAAGCTCTTTTCCCTCTTCAACTGACAGTTCGATACTCTTGGATACATCCAACTTATCTCTAAATTCAAAATTACAGTAATCAGCATGACTTTCATCGAGGTAATCTATGGGATCGCCTTCTCTTCTCAGGCTGTTATAATAAATTTCTTTTGTTTTGTTCTCTGCGAATTCTTTATCTGTATATATATCGCAGCTTATATCTGTGAGCATTTCAGAAGGAACTTTATACTGACGAACAATAGCTGAACCGCCCTTTGTGTAGTATATCATTCTTATATCCGCTATATCCAAATCATAATTTTTTTCCTTTGTTTCGCTATAAAGTCTGTCATCATCACTTAATCTGTAATCTGATAGAACATAGCTGTATTTATCAGGCTCAAAATGGCGGTCTATAATTTCCCTGTTAAGCCTTATAGCGTCATCAATTATCTTCTTGTCATGGAGAATAACAGCATTGTCTGCCATATCATATCCCCATATCTCTATCTCAACATCACTGACCAATAAAGACGATGGGATATATTTTGCTCTGCCAAGACCGTCTGTAAGCTCAATGACCTTGATAATGCCTATAACAGCTGCGCTTGCAGCGGCAAAGCTTATGATAGCCGTCCAGAAGCGCTTGAAGCCGCGGCGTCTTATGACCTCCATAACGAACCAGATTATACCGCTGATTATAAGCGCTGCTATAAGTCCGCTCTTAATCGCAGTCATCTTCATTATTGTAACAATACTGTAAACCGCTGCCGACATGATGATGTAATAAAATGCTTTGTAAACATAGGGCTTTGAAACGTCCTCTGCCTTGCGGTGCTTGTAAAGCAGGAATGTAATTGCAATTATCACCGCAATAAAAATGAGACTTCTTATAATGAAGTTGAAATACATGGAATCCATGAATGTATACTCGGTCAGATCATATACTGCTCCGCTTGATATATAAGAATGAGGCATATAATAATCATCAAGATAAGTTATAAAAAATCCCAATACGCCTATCGGGCTTGTGGTAAAGAAAGTATAATTCTTGGTGACAGAGCTTTCAGTCAGTCCGAAATGTGCCGCTGAAACGATATTACCCCATGTAATATAAATGAACAGAGGAATCATTACATTTACAGCTGCTATGCTGAACAGTGCCTCGAAGGTGCTGCCTGCAAAGGTAATGGCAAATACAGAGATAGTATACAGCAATATCAGTCCTATTATCATGATAAAGAATATCCTTACCATATCATAGATATAATCCATCACATAGCCCATTTCAACGCAGCACGAACCGATAAGGAGCACTATCAGGGCAACTATTCCGCCTATAAGGAAAGGTACGACATAGGTGATAAGTCCTGAGGAATAATCCGCAAAGAAGCGCTGACGGTTGTTCAGCGGAAGCGAATAGTTCATATCCACAAGGGATTTATTGTAAAGATAACGGAAATTTACCATAGGAATTACAAAACCCATTCCTAAACTGAGAATGAATGCGATGCTTGCAATAACGGCAAACGGTACCGAATCGATTCGGTCAAAAAGCTGTTTGTTTTGCAGATGCGTCTCCCATATCAATATTCCCGCAAATACAGGCAGACAAAGGAGCTGGAATACGATATTGGTGACAAACAGCTTCATATCCTCTGAAAATTTGCTCCTGAAGCGCACAGAGAAGAAGCCTTTCTTTTTATTCTCCGATGTTGTCGCTGCTGTCATAGCCGAGCACCTCCAGTTCATAGATAAATATTTCTTCAAGCGTGAGCGGTATGACCTCTGTCAGCATCGGACGCTTTGTAAGGAGAGAAGCCTTGATCGCATCTATATCGCCCTTTGCAATTATGAAGCATATACTCTGGCTTTGCTCGTAATGGAGTATCTCGATACCCTCCTGAGCGAAGTCCTCCTTGGTATAGCTGGGTACAGAGCCGTCCTCATTCTTGTTGAATACCACCTGTATCTTGTGGACGCTGCCCTTTACATCGTCTATATCACGGCAGAATACTATCTTTCCGTTGTGTATCAGTGCAGCCGTATCACAGACCTCGTTAATCTCCTTTAGATTATGCGAAGAGATTATAGTGGTAAGCTTGCGGTCAAGCATTGCGTCAACCAGCATTTTTTTCACGATGATACGCATTGTGGGATCAAGTCCGTCAAAAGCCTCGTCAAGAAGCAGATAATCGGTTCGGCAGGCAAGGCCTATGATAACTATCGCCTGTCGCTTCATGCCCTTGGAAAAGGTGTTTATCTTCTTATCAAGAGGAAGTCCCGTTTTTTTGAGCAATGTTTCAAATATTTCATCAGAAAAATTGGTATAGTAGTTCTTGTAGTAGTTTTTCAGCTTTTTCAGCGTAAAAGCTCCGAACTGAACGGTCTCATCATTGATGAAAAACACCTTCTGCTTTGCGTCTGTATTATCGAAAACTTTTTCGCCGTCAATAAGGACTTCACCTGATTCGGGAGAATATATACCTGAAATAAGGCGAAGTATAGTTGATTTGCCTGCTCCGTTGGAGCCGAGAAGTCCGAACGCAGTGCCCTTATCAATTTTAAGGCTTACACCGTCGAGAGCCGTATAGCTGTCGAAATTCTTTACTGTATTCTTTAGTTCGATCATGCTTCATCAATCCTTTCCGTAAGATAGATACAGATTATCGATCCTTGCTTTCAAATCCTCAGGAGATATCCCCTTTTCAAAGGCTTCATTCACCGTAGAATCAAAATCCGTCAGTACCTTTTTCCTGAATTCATCATAATTCTGAGCCGATACAAAGCTCCCCCGCCCAGGGACAGAGTAAATTACTCCGTTGCGCTCAAGCTCCTGATAGGCCTTGGACACAGTATTTGGATTAACGCCCGTGGACTTCGCAAGACTTCTTACGCTTGGAAGCTGATCATTCTCTGCAAGAGTGCCGTTTATGATCAGATTGACTATCTTCTGATATATCTGCTCATAAATGGGTATCCTGCTGGTCAGGTCAATAGAAAACATAGGCAGCTCCTTTCTGTAGGGAGTGTACTATGATGTATAGTACAGCTATTACACTTAAATAATAACACATATCATCCCGTTTGTCAAGAGCTTTTCTGAATTTATAAAAAAACTCCCACTGTATTAACCGCAACACTTATATAGAAGCTTACAGTTAATTATGGGGGAAACCTTTCTGAGGAAAGGTTCCTCTGACGGAGGCGCGCCCCTCTGTCACTGCGTGACATCTCCCCGCACTGCGGGGAGTCACCCCCATACCCCTTTCCAAAGACTTTTATCTGGTTTTTTCGCAGATAGGGCGCTTCTTAAATAAAAAAAGACCTGCCAAAATGCAGGTGCGCCCTATCTGTGAAAAAACAAAACTAAAGTTTTAGGGAGAGAGTTTGAGAGAAGCCCCTTTTTCAAAAGGGGTTCTCTCAATAATAATTATAAAACTTCTATATGAGTATCATGGTTATCCAGTGGGAGTTGAAATATAATTATCACTGTTCAGCCTGTGGAAATGCCTTGATCTTTCCTACGACGAAGGATTGCAGAAGCACAACGTCCGCAATATCAAACGCACCGTTCTGATTTACGTCCATTCTTTCAAAATCAGAAGTATCCTCAAGTGTGAGCTGACTTACAAGAAGCTTTCTCGCTGTAACAACGTCCAGTGAATTTACGCTTGAATCCTTATTGAAATCACCAACGATAACATCAGGAACTTCAATTTTCTCAAAGTTTATGTCGTTTTTAAGAGCCTTTACAGAACCGTTCACAAAAAGTGATTCTGCGATAAGATTGACTCTGAGGAGCGAAAGTCTGCCTGAGAACCCTGCATTTATATTGCTGATATGTTCATTCAGATCAATGCTGCCCTCAAGAATATCGCCGTCGTCCTGATCCTTTCTTATGCTGATATACTCCTCGAAGTAGTTTATACCAAAGCAGCCATGGTATTCGTGCTTGTAGCTGTAAAGGTCATATTCATGACCGCCTGCTGAATATGTAGTTACATACTCATACAATTCACGTTTATGTCCGTCTGTTGTTTCTGTCGTTATATACTCACCCGAGCCATATCCGCTTGTTGACGATGCAAATCCCAACCAGTTATTGTCAAACTCACTCTTGCTGTAATTATAATCTATGGGGAAATTCTTGCATTTTTCGATAATACGAATACCCACGTTCTTCCAGACTGTTGTGGCACTGACGGAATATCCTATCTCGTACTTATCCTCAAAGGTGTTTTCCACCTTGTACTCGGCCTTTATGTTATTACAGGAATTAAGAACGAACTTCTCTCTGTCAGGAACACGCTTGCCTGCTGAGAATTCCGAATAATAGGTATCCTTTGAAACGGCTTTGAAAAGTCCGTTTTCATAACCGTGCATATAACCCTGAGTAATGGCGTTGAAATAGTACGGTGCTATACATACGTCACGATGCTTTTTTACATCTGTGTAGATACTTCCCTTTTCCGTCGGCTCAGCCTCTGTAAGGCTTATTTCGAGGATATCCACGCTATAATCGCCTGAGAATGAATTGCAGACAACGCTTACACGGGCAAGATTTCCTGCCTCTAAGCCATAGGACTTTGCTGCGTCGATAAGTGCGCATATCGGATATGAAAATTCCTTTGTTTCGCTTTCTTCCTTATCGGTATCATCGTCAACATGGACAATATAGTACGACTTAGATCCTTCTTCCAAAAGCGGCTGTATATCATAGTCGGGATGACTATGACGATAGACCTCGTATTCTTCGCCGCCAAGCTCGATATTGCCCTGATATTCAAACATCTCAAGTTCTGACGCGCATGATTTCTCCTGAAATTCCACACGCACATAGGGATCAAGCATATATACTGACGCGGCAGGAGAAATGCTTTTTGTCGACTTATACTTGCAGCTTAAATTGTAATTCTTATCAAGAACAGACGTCTTACCGTCAAATTCCTTTCCTACAGAAGCGCAGGAGGTTATCCACTCGGATACCTCTGCATGGAACTTTCCATCTCCCAGCGGAGTCATCTTTGAATTGTTTTCGTGAGCAGGATTCACATATCTTCCGTCTTCAAGCTGGTCAATGGGCCAGCAGGCATTAAAGTTCTGGAATGAATATCTCCAACCGTCGATATTTTTGACGAAGCTGTGGTCGTAGGTTATCGGCTCGTTGTTCTCGTCCAAGGTCAGTTCTTCCTCGGGCAGTGTAAGATATGAGCCTGTCAGGCATGAGTTAGTAAAGGAATAGCCTCTGCCTTTCTTGCCCTCGTTAAGCATACCGTACTTGTCGAGCCTCGTTCCCGCGCCTGTCAGCTCGTGGAACTTTGCAAGGTGATCTGAGATATTTGATATCAGGTCTCCATGGAACTGCTCCTCTGTACCTTCTATTACGATACCTTTTACATTTACTGCATAATAGCGAACAGGAGCTTCTTCGTCCGCTTTTGCTTCCTTGTAAAGCTCATAGACCATATCATCGGATACATATGAGCCTATCTTTTCGCAAGCAGAAAAATCCGTTGACTCAGTGCGCTTTTCAACGATAAAAAGCTCATCCTTACCGCTGTTGAGCTCAAGAAGAGGTCCGAACTTCAGCTCGCCCTCTTTCTTTATATTGCAGTTAAGGTAAATATCCATTTTCAGGTCAAGCTTATCGGCATATTCGGGCATCGAAAAATCCTTGGACTGATACATGGTGAAATTGTCGCAGTCATGCCAGTTCGCGCCATAGCAGAAGTACGTTACGTAAGCCTGATATGAGAACATAGCGTAGCCGCCGTCATACTGAAGCTTGTTGTGGTTCTTGTCGGCGTCGTATTCAGTGTTTTCAACAAATCTGTTGCTGCTAAGTCCTGTCCAGTCGATATCGAATTCTTCAAGGACTTCCTTAGGAAAATCAGGTATGTAAATTATGTCCTCTTCCTCTTCTTCGGCATAAACTGCACTGAGCGCATTTACCGTCGGGATACACGCACAGGTTACGGTCATGACTGCTGCTGAAATTGCTGAAATCATCCTCTTTAAGTTCATTCTTATTCCTCCTTATATCATATTTTTGTTATTTATGTATTGATTCATGGCTTTGTTTACTATATTATAGCATCAGCATATACTAATTTCAACTCATTTATTGCGTTTTTGTGCATAATCTGTATTTTTACGACAGCGGTATCATAAGTGTTACGGTCAATCCATTTTCCATGCAGGAGCATATCAGCTCGCCGTTCATCTTGTTCATAAGCTCATTGGAGATATAAAGTCCAAGCCCGTTGCCGTCCTTGCCTGAGGAATTGCTCTTTCCCCTGTAGAATTTGCCTGTGATAAGACCTATCTCCTCCTCGGGGACTCCGTTTCCGTAGTCCCTAAGTGACATAGCAAGGCATCTGTCCTTGATAGTATAGCTTATATCTATTGGCGTATCCGCGTACTTGTAGGAGTTGCTTATGATATTACCGATGACCTGCGAAAGACGTATCCTGTCGGTATTGAGGATACACTCGGGGATATCCCCCTCTCTTGCAAGGGAACGGATATCATGCTCTGCCACAAGCTCGTGGAGCATGGACGATACCTCGTCACGGCACTCCACATTCATCTCGCCAAGCTCGTCAAGAGCTGATGACAGAAGGTCGCTCACAAGAACATTTATCTGCTCTGCCTTCTGATGGATATTGCTTATCTTATCTGTAACGTAGCTGTCCGTGACCTTGACGCTGAGAAGCTCGCATATGAGCTTTATGCCTGTGATAGGTGTTTTCAGGTCGTGGCTGAGTGAAGCCACCATTTCCTTTTCCTTTATTTTAAGAGCGTCCTCTCTGTCACGTGCTGCCTTAAGCTCCTCGCGCATAATATCGAAGCTCTCGGTAAAGGAGCCGAACATATTGGTCTTTTCAAGAAATACAGGAGAATCAAGTTCACCTTGAGCCACTTTTTCCGCAAATACCTCCATTTTCCTGAACGGCTTTATAATCGTCCTGCTGACATAGATGCCGTAAAGAGCTACTGCAAGCATCAATACCGATATAAAAACTGCCGCTGCAAACAGGAGCTTTTTTCTTGCCATGTCGTACTCGCTTTTATCGGGATCTGGTATGACCACCGTTCCGAGAAAACGACCGCCGTCATTTATCGCAAGACAGATATATCCCTTGTATATGGACTGCTCCACTGAGTTCACATCTTCAATTTCATTGCCGCCTGTGGAATATATCATAAATCCGCTGCTGTCAAAGACTTTAAGCTGTGTGCCTAAATTTTCATCTTCAAGGGAATCTATATGGTCTATGTTCTCCTTAACGGTCTGAATGATATCATTTATCAAAAGCGGATCTGTTTCATGGCTGCGGTATGAATTGGTTATCCCTGCAAAAACTGCCAGACCTGCGAGCATTACTGCCGCCAGAAGCAGCAATATCCTGCTGTAACTCTTCATTCTGCCCCTATTCCTCCGTTTTCTCGATGATGTAGCCTACTCCCCATATGGTCTTGATTATATCGGGAGCGTTCGGGTCCTTTTCTATCTTTTCACGGAGATGACGTATATGCACAGGTATGGTTCCCTCGCCTATGTACTCGTCCTCCCAGACATTTCTGAGGAATTCGTCCTTTGTGACAACTCTGCCGCGGTTATTGAGGAGATACAGGAGCATTTTATACTCCATTTGTTTCATTGTGACCTCTTTCCCGTTTTTATAGAGCTTTCGAGTCCCCGTATCAAGCAGGATATCCTTGGTTATCCTGCGCTCTGACGTCTCGGCTTCAATACTTACAGAAACAGCTTTGGCGGAGACAGCATTTGCTGCCTCCGCTGCTTTTTCATATCGGTTTAGTATCGCCTTTACCTTTGCGAGAAGTATATTCAGTGTATAGGGCTTTTTTATGTAGTCGTCCCCGCCTATGTTGAGCGCTGTCAGGATATCATCATCGCTTGTCCTTGCGCTTATGAACAGTATAGGCATATCGTATGCCGTTCTTATCTGTTTGCAAAGCTCAAAGCCCGAACGCTCTCCTAAGTTTATATCCAGCAGGATAAGAGACACTTCGTTTTCGTCAAGGAACTTCAAGGTCTCGTCATATCCCGTAACATAAGCAGTCTTAATATCAAAGATATTGAAGTATTCTGCTGTAGTTTCTGCAATAGTTATATCATCATCTACCATAAGACACTGATACTTCATACGCAAGTCCTCCCTTTACTGTGTGATACCTATCTTTCCGCCGTCCTCGCCGATAAATACTATCTTACCCTCTGACGGCAGCGGAACACTATTTCCGTAGTCCTTCATATAGCTTGAGTAAGTCATGCGGTCATACTTATCATAAACATATACTGCGGCATTCTCGGGTATATCAAGGATAATGGTTTTGCTGTCGCCTTTTCCGAGCTTATACCATACTGCTTTTTTAGTGCTGAGCTTTATTTCCGTAACGTCGCTTTTAAGCTCAGGGATAGCCTCCTCGGAGATAAACTCAAGAGCGCAGTTTGTTATATCTATAATCTCATTCCCGTTTTCCGTTCTTACCTCAATATCCTCTAAATCACGTCCTCCCGGCATTACAAGAGCAGCCTGTGCACGGTCAGCGTCAATGATCTTTCTGCCTCCTACATAGCCTCTTGCCTCAGGATATGTATTCACTTTCACAAACGGCATTTCTGCGTAATACACATTGGAGTACTTTCCGCTGTAAAGATAGTATTTTTTGCCGTTTCTTGCGTCCCATGCCGCCTGTACATCATCACTTACGGGATTTTTATCAGCTCTCATCATTTCATATCCCGACATTGAGAAATTCCCCATGCCGCCAAAGTCCATGTAATTATCGGAACAGATATAGTCTCTGCCGTTTCTTTCGCGGAAAATAAGAATGCTCTGATTTTTAGCCTGAACTTCCTTGCCTGAGCCTATTTTGCCGTCCATAAGCACAAAGCTGTCCTCAGTTGTGTACTTAAACTGCTTGATATCAATATTGTCGTCAGTGAATGTCTTTATCTCCATATACTTTTTATCGGGGAAGCTGACATAATTCAGTCCGGCTGCCGAGATATAGATATCCTCATAAGCCAGATACTTATCGGGAACAGTATCGAGCGTCTCTTTCTTTTCGGGAGCCTTATGCTCAACGTTTATGCCCTTGTCTGCAAGTGCGATATCCATAAGAGCCTCTGCCATGAGTGAGTTGTAAAGACTGCTGCCGCCCGATGCAAGAACAGATACACTTATCTCTTCATCGGGAGCTACAAGAAGCTGTGCGTGCTGATGACTTACGTCGCCGCCCTTGCTAACTACCTTGACACCTGCAGCCTTGTAGTCATCATAATCTACCTGATCCCAGCCAAGTCCGAAGCCGTCCTCATACTTGTCGGCCGCCTTGGCCTCGGACATTTCTTTCTTTGACTTATCGGTCAGCAGTGTGTTGTCCCCCTTGAAAAAGCTGCTGCCGAATTTGCAGAGCTCTTCTGCTGTGGACATGATACCGCCTGAGCCGAGGTCCATACAGTAATCGGGAGTTACTTCAACATTGCCGTTTATGAAGGTCTTGACCATTTCGTCAGTCCTGAATGCGTTCCAGGGAGTGCCTGTCTGCTTCATTCCGAGCGGAACGCAGATATTCTTCTCGATATAGTCGGTAAAGCTCTCGCCGCTTACCTCCTCGACTATCAGTTCAAGAAGCTCAAAGCCGTCGTTGCAGTATGCACTGTAATCCCCAGGGAAAGTCTTTAGTCTCTGGGTGCTCAGCTCACTCAGCATAGTATCATGAGGAGCTGCGTCCCTGTCGTTGTACAGCATGAAATCCCCTGCTGTAGTGCCCATAAGTCCCGATGTGTGATTCATGAGCATACGAACGGTTATATCCTTGTATCTTTCGTCTGCCATGCGGAAATCGGGCAGATAATCCGTCACAGGAGAGTCAAGCTCCACCTTTCCCTGCTCCACAAGCTGCATAACAGCTGTAGTGGCGAACATCTTGCTGACCGAGCCTATGCAGGAAAAAGTATCACTGCTGCTGTAAGTCTTGTTTATAGCTGTATTATCCGAACTCTCCGCTGCTGCAAATGTCATTGCAGGGGCAGCGATAAGCGCTGCCGCCAGCAGAGAAGCTATTCTTGCTTTTTTCATACTTTCTCCCCTCATTCCGTCATAAGCTCGCAGACCGATATCTTCTTAATCTTTCTTGCTCCGATATATGCACAGCCGAAGCAGAACACAAGAAGTATCACGTCAAGTATTATAACCACAGGCATATTTACGCTTACCTTGCCGATATAGCTTGTAAGAAGTTTAAGCAGTGAAACTCCCACAGCAGTACCTGCTGCAACCGAGAAAAGAGCCGCAGGCATTATCCTGAATGCGAGCTGCAGCATAAGCTCCCGTGAGGTATAGCCTATGCCTTTCATTATGCCGAATTCCTTGCGCTGTTTTCTGATAGTGGATTCCATGAGTATAAACAGGATTATCATTACAACAAAAACTGATATTATCATAAAAAGCGTCGTCAGGACAGCAATTCCAATAGATATAGCTCCCAGCTGTGTTTCCATTATGCTTCTTACATTCATTATGGACTTGATAATAAATCCGTCACTGTTGCCC
Source organism: Ruminococcus flavefaciens (assembly GCF_900119075.1). Lineage (GTDB taxonomy): Bacteria > Bacillota > Clostridia > Oscillospirales > Ruminococcaceae > Ruminococcus > Ruminococcus flavefaciens_Q. The sequence continues at coordinate 359,163 of NZ_FPIP01000004.1, read as the reverse complement.
TTAATGACAGTGTCACCTGACTGTATAGCGTATTCAACGTGTGTAACGCCATAGTTTGCCATTATCTCGGCAATTTTTCTTTCAGCCTCGTTTCTTATCCTTTCCTCATAGGATTCGCTGTCGCTTCTGTCCTGAGCAACATCTGCAACGCTTCTGCCGTACTTCTCGGTAAGAGAATATCTTATCTCATCAGCATCAACGCCCTCATTTAGATATATCTCAATGGTATCGGGCTTGTAGGTCGGAACTATGCGCTTCATACCGTCCATGGTGATATACAGATTCATACCGCCGTTGGTTGCAGACGTAACAAGTCCTGTGATAACGTATTTTCTTCTGACATTGACATTGTCAAGAGTAATACTGTCGCCTGTTTTGAGCTTGCAAAGCTTAGCGTACATATTTGTTATCATGACCTCGTTGTCATGCTCGGGGAAACGTCCCTCAGAGGGGAATATATTCTCGGCTTCGCTGAAATCATCAAGCGCAACGGGTATCATCAGGTCGTTGTTATAATCAGGTGCTGTGAGATATGTAGTAAAACCTGATGTGGGAACAGCCTTTCTTATCTCAGGTATTTCCACAAGCTCTTCAGCAAACGCATATGCATCGCTTGTATTCATAAGCTCAACACGGAGGTCACTGAGCTCTACGCCTGCGCTGACCGCTATAGCGTTCATATCCCCTGAGAAGAAATTGAACATTACAAAGCAAACAACGATAGTTATCGTGGAAATAGTGACACAAAGAGTAAGTCCGAGATTCTGCTTGAAGTTTTTAAGGAATCCCTTCATTGCAAGACGGAGATGAACGCTCTTTTTTGTCTTTCTGAGCGGGAAATGCTCCTTGCCGAAGCGGTGGTCGCCCTGTCCCTTGCGAAATGCACGTACAGGGGGATAATTTCTGACCTTGAAAGCTCTTATAAAGGAAATAAAAGCTACAAATGCCAGTATTACAGCCACTGTAACAGCGATGGGCATTGATGATACAGAACTGCCGCTGGGATGTCCAGATACTATCTCACCAACGCTGATAAGTGCAGGTGTTACCAGTAAAGACAGTCCTGTGCCGAGGATAATGCCTGCAAGCGAGATAAGGATATACTCAAGGACGTAGGAAAGAGTAATATCAGTCGATTTATAGCCTAAACCTTCAAGTACTCCGATAGAAACTATCTGCTCGCTGATATCTCCTGCAATTCTGAATCTTATCATAACAGCAACGCAAACAATTATAACAGCAGACATTACGATAAGGAATTTCAGGAGAAGCTCCGCAGTGTAAGTAACTCCCATCTTCAATCCTTCATAGGTTATTCCAAGAGCAGAGCCCGAAATATCTTTTCCCGAATAATCCGAGAATTCTTTAAGCATATCATTGAAAAGCTCTGTTCCGCCCTTGCCTTTGAAGTCATTGAAACCAAGTACCACATATTTATCAAGGATAGCTTCAAGAACATGATAATCGCTCTCTGAAACTATCATTTTAAGTATGCTGTTCGGAGTATCAAAGAGAGCAGTATCATAGAAACCTGCTACAGTAAAAGTGAACTTCCTTGTACCGTATATCATTTCAAATTTGTCGCCCTCTTTATAGTTCATACTGTCTCGTACCGAATAGGGCATATAGATCGGGTGCTCCATAGCGGCTATCTCACTGTCGCTTAGCTTAGTCTCCATTGGAGAATGCTGTATCTTTGCTTCGTTTTCCTGTGTGATAAAGCACATATACATGGACTGCTCCTTGCCCAGCGCATTGAGATAATTGGTGCTCATGCTGTAGAGAGCCTCTGAACGGGCGCAGTCCTCTACTCTGTCGTCCTCCTTAAGGATATCAATAAATTTATCATCAAAATCCTTTTCGGTTATAAGCACGTAGTTCTCATAGCTTCCCGTGTTCTTCATCATATTAGGGAATATGTTTTTTAAGCCGATAATGCCTCCAAACGCCGAAGCACAGAGCATCATGCAAAGCATTACCAGTATCATAAGAGCTATTGATTCAAGCTTGTGCTTTTTTATATTTGCCCATGAAAGTCTGAGGATCTTGTTCATAACGATCACCAGCCCATTCCGTCAAGAAAATCCTGCAAGCCGTCTCTGCGCTTTTTCAGGTCGTCTGTACCGTATATCGGCATTTCATACTCGCCGACTATCGCGCCGTCTGACAGGAATATGACTCTGTTGCCGCGAAGAGCGGTTTTGATATCATGAGTAATCATTACAATGCTCTGTCCCTTGCTGTGAAGCTCGGTGAAAATATCAAGCACATCGCGGCTTGACGCCGAATTGAGACTTCCCGTAGGCTCGTCAGCAAAGAGTATCTTAGGATCGTTGATGACAGCACGGACTATGCCGACGCGCTGACATTCACCGCCGGATAGCTGATTGGGATATTTTTTCCATATCTCCTCTTTTATGCCTACCTTTTTAAGAAGGTCTCCCACCTTTTTAACAAGCTCGGTGGAATTCTTCTGAGCAACAAGTGCTCCCGTCATGATATTGTCAAAGACGGTCATATTCTCTAAAAGGTATATGCTCTGGAATACGAAACCGCAGTTTTTGCGTCTGAAAACTGCAAGTTGGTCGTTGGAATACCCTGAGATATCCTCATTTCCGAAGAATACCTTTCCTAATGTGGGCTTATCCATTCCCGAGAGTGCATATAACAATGTGGATTTTCCGGAACCTGACGCGCCCATGATAACAGTGAAGTCCTTTTCTCTTATTTCTATGTCAAGATTCTTTATCACGTGCTGCTGAACGCCGCCGTTTGAAAAGGTCTTGCACAGCTTTTCGGTATGCAGTATAGAAGAACTCATATTTTTCTCTCCTTTATGCGATGCACTATCTAGGGCTGAGTACACCGACGATGATTTAAACAGCTCCGATGTCTGTAACCACATTATACACCACAGCGTAAAAAAAGTCTTTATCATACTAATATCAATTTCTTATCAGATTCTTAACTGTTTCTTGCAGCTCTATAAATAAAATTATACCACATATCAGAATTCAAATCAATTTCTGATATTATAATGAAAAGAACTCTGAAAAAAGTAGAACCAAGGTAGACAAAGTAATATTTTATTACTATTTTTGCACAAATATTTATTGATAGTTTGCTCTCTATTTGTAACCCTCAAAATCATACTTTTGCAATAAATGCCAGTTCAAGCAAATGTTAAAAATGCCTGTTTATAGGCAAACGCCAAAATATAGTTTACATAATATACATAAAATCGATTTCAAATTGTCAGTAATGAATAGTTTTTTTAAGGAATATATAAAAAACATTTAAGATATATTTAAGGACTATTTAATAATTTCTATGTTATAATCTAAAATGAACAGTAACGCTGTGCATTCGCGGTCAGAGTTTCACGGCTGCTGTTTGGGATTATAGAGGACAGTTTCTGCTATAGTAAAGGGGTATTATTTTATTAATGCAGAAATATATCCGCCCATTACAATATACGAAAGGAAAATATAATTATGAAAACACTAACACAAGTCAACACAAGTACAATCGTAAGAAAATTCCCTGAATGGGCAAGGGTAGATCGCGTCATCAATGGGGTAGAGATCTACAACATGAATATTTTCGACAATATCATGACATTCAATCAGGATAATCTGGACGGTGACGCAATCGATTACTTCGGTACAAAAATAACCTACGGCGAGCTTCCTGCACTCCGTGAAGCCTATGCAAAGGGCTTAAAGCTTGCAGGCGTCAAAGAGGGCGACGTTGTTACTCTCTGCCTCCCCGTAAGCATTGAAAACCTTATGCTGCTTTTCGCCTGCAACCTTATAAAGGCTATAAGCAACAACGTAAACTTCCTGTTCCTGAAAGATGATTTCCCGCTTTACACAAAGGACAAGGGTTCGGAGATAATCATTACTCTGGACGCATTTCTTCCTTATTTTACAGAGCATCTTTCAAACAGCAGCATCAAAAAGGTAATTTTAATGAGCCTTGATGATTTCCTGCCGCAGGAAAAGAAGGGAATGTTCCTTGATACCTCGGAAATGCCTGAGAAAATGCAGGAGGTATTCGACATCGAACAGATCACAGAGTGCCTGATGAACCTTGACAAGATAAAGGGCGTTGAATTTATCCGCCTTGAAGATCTGAGACATGCAGGAGAGCACAGCGATATCGAGCTTGATCTCGGTCCTACAGACCTTGACCGCGATATCAGCTATTTCTATACGAGCGGTACTACAAGCAAGCCAAAATGCGTTGTTTATAAGGAGTACTCGCTGAACGCATACGTTGAGATGCACGCAGGTCTCGATACACAGAATTACGTCGGAGAGCGCAATTTCCAGTGCATTCCCCTTACTCATATGACAGGCGAGCGCGTTTGCGCTATCATGCCCCTTGCAAGAGGCGGCACACTGGTTCCGAGACCTATCTACAATAAATATACATTTGCAAGAGATCTTTCCGAGACAAACTGCAACTGCGTAATGGCAACTGCAAGCTTCTATCTTACAAGCGTAAGGCAGGGAGTTCTCTCCCCTACCGCACTTGAGATGCTCAGACGTCCTGCTTCGGGCGGCGAAGCTGTAAATGTAAACTCTGTCCGCAAGATAGACAAGTGGCTCCGTGATAACGGCTGCAATGTGAGATTCTCACTGGGCGGCGGAGCAAGCGAAGAAGGCGGCGCAACTCTGGTAACATACTTCATGGACGAGGAATCAAAAACCAACGAAACAGGCAAGCCACTTGAGCCATATGTATACGTAAAGCTTGTGGACGATGACGGAAATATCGTGGACGAGGACGAAGTTCTCGCTAATCTTCACGCTTCAAGCCCTGCTTCGGCAGACCGTTATCTGAACAATCCCGAGGCTACAGCAGAGCGCTGGTACTATGACGAGAACGGCATGAAGTGGGGAGTTACAGGCGATATCGCTGTAAGACACGCTGACGGCTCATATACCATAATGGGCAGAGCTTCCGACTCCTATATTGATAAACACGGCAAGCGCGTATATCTCTTTATGATCGAAAGCACTCTCGACGAGAACGATCCTATCAATGAGTGGGAGATAAGCGCTTTCAAGAACGAGCGCGGCGGCTACGACGTTGTAGGTCAGATAATCCTTGATCCCGACGAAGCAGAGCCAAGTGCTGAGCTTGTTGAATATATCTGCAATAAATACCACCTTGACGCTGTCAAGTTCTACAAGGAATTTGAGATCGGCGAAATAACCGCCAAGAGAGATTATATCCTCCTTGCTCACGATTACAGAGGATATGTTGCTCCATGCGGAAACGGTCGTCTTTTACTTATAGATTATTCGGAAAACGGCAGCACCGTTATAATAAGAACAGGCAAAAATTTCGTAATACCAATAACAGAAAGCTACGGCGAGGAGGAATAATAATGAAAACTTCAAAAATTCTGGCTGCTCTTGTTTCAGCAGTAACATTGACAAACACAGCAGGAATGTCTGCTTTTGCAGCAAACAATGACAAAAATGCAACAAACGGCGATTACAACTATGTAGCACTCGGCGACAGTATCGCAGCAGGCTTCGGTCTTGCAGGGGGCAATATTACAGAGGATCCTGCACTTGTCATCACAGACAAGCTCCTTGCTGATCCCGTAAAGGGCGCATATCCTGCAATTTTCACAGAATATCTTGAAAAGCTCGGCGAAGAAAAGGGCTACAATGTCAAGGGCACAAACCTTGCTTCAACAGCCTACCGTGCAGAGGATATTGAAAAGACAATAAAGAACGAAGGCTATAAGGGTGAATTCGCTTCAACAATACTTGAAATGTATCTCGGCGAGGGCGCAAGCGACGTACTTACCCCCTACCATGATTACTACAACAAGTACCTCTCAGAAGCAGACCTTGTAAGCATTCAGCTCGGCGGAAACGATATTATCATGAGCATCGTTCCTCAGATGGTATTCAGCGAAAATCCTGTCCTCAGAGCAGCAGGTACTTCACTCATGCTCACACTATTCGGTATGGACACAGAAATAGCTCTCGGCGGCGGTCTCCAGATAATCAACGAGAGCAAGGACAGCATAACCTCTGATGATTTCATCGAAGCCGCAGGCTTCATGTACAATGTAAGCGCAAAGGCTGACGAACTTGTTGACGAATCAGCAAGCCACGTAAAGGGCGTTGTTGAGGCAGTCAAGGGAATCAACGGCGACGCTGATATAGCTCTCGTCGGTATGTTCAATCCTTACCGTACAGCTGAGGAATCCGAGGCAATGGAAGAGGATATCTTTGAGGTACTTGGAAAAATTTACGCTGCTGCTGCAAATGCTGCTGCCGAGAGCGAGGACGAGCTCACTGCAAGCGGCAAGCAGACTGCAAATTACATAAACAACCTTAATGATAAGGTCGACAAGATAACAGAAATAGAAGATATCATGGATAAGTACAACGACTCGGCAGAGCTTGAAGACGTTCTGTCAATGGTTGAAAAGTACGATGATATCACTGAGGTTCAGGAGCTTTCAGAACTTGTAGCTGTTTCCAAGAACGCTCCCGCAAAGGAAGAGCTTATGGACGTTCTTCTCAAATACGACGATATCAACGAGCTCCAGTCAGTTATTGATCTCATCAATAACTATGACGACCTTTCAGAGCTTACAGACCTTATGGAAGTTATGTCAAAGAACCGCACAGAAAGTCAGGCAACAGCTGAAAAAGCTATCGCAGCTGAGATAGCTGCTCCTATGGCTATGCAGGCAGCAGGCAAGAACGTTGATCCTCAGATGCGCCGTCTCAATGAGAAGCTCATTGAAGTCGCAGCACAAACAGGCGCAACTTATGTTGACGTTTACGGCATCTCTCCCGAGGACGACTTCGATCCACACCCAAATGCAAACGGTCACAAGGAGATCGCTGATATCCTGTTCAATACAATGTCCGAAACCATCAATAAAAGAATGGTAGTTCCGGAGCCTGTTGAAGAGCCAGCTCCTGAAGAAACGCTTCCTGCTGAAGAGGTATCAAATTACAACTTCAGAGTTCTCGGAGATGTCAATGGCGATGATGAGGTAAATACAGATGACGCAATGCTCATAATGTCTCATGTACTTGGTTATATACAGCTTTCAGACGCTGATCTCAGATATGCTGATATCAACGAAGACGGTGAAGTCGATTGGTACGACAGCTATGTACTTATGTTATTCACAAGTGATTACGATCCAAGATACAACTGGTACAACAACAATCCTTACACTATGGGATACTTTTATCCGACAAGACCTTACGGCAGAATGCACTCACCTTACGGAAGAATGCACGCTCCATACGGCAGAGTAAGATAAAAACGAATTATCGGGGCTTTTAGCCCCGATTTTTTCGCTGTCATTGCTTTTTTCAATTACTTATGATATAATAATTTTGAAATTAAACTGCATACTATGCATAACCAAACTCAAAGAGGTGAACATCATGAGAAGATGCGTTGTATACGCTCCATGCAAGGTTTGAGGGAACTGCATGGAGAATAACTGAATAATCCCCTCGGACTTTGCATTTCTGACGATAAATAATATCAAAAGGAGCAAAGTCAAATGAAAACTTCAATAAAACAACTCAAAAGCTATTTATTACTATGGGGCACACAGTCTCTTTCTACGCTGGGAAGCTCCATGACAGCCTATGCACTTGGACTTTGGCTGTATAAAAGTACGGGCTCGGCACTGAAAACAGCTCTGCTGACTGTATGCTCATATGCGCCCTATGTGGCAATGAGCATTTTTGCAGGAGCACTGAGCGATAAATGGAACAAAAAACAAACCATGCTCGTATGTGACCTGTTCGCCGCTTTCACAACAATAGCAGCCTTTCTGCTTGTAAAAAGCGATTCACTTGCACCGTGGCACTTATATGTATTAAACGCTCTAAATGGTCTTATGAATACTGTGCAGCAGCCTGCAAGCGAAGTAGCGGCAACTCAGCTCATACCCAAGGAATACTATCAGAAAACAGGAGCTCTGCGTTCGCTTTCCCAGTCCATGAATACCATACTGACGCCTGTACTGGCTACAATGCTGTTTGCATTCGGCGGTATATCGGCAGTTATGACTGTTGACCTTATCACATTTTCATCAGCATTCATGGTATTGCTGCTGTTTATAAGGATACCTGAGCCGAAACACACCAAAAAAGCTGATGTATCCGTTATTTCTTCCGCAAAGGAAGGACTATCATGGCTGAAGGCAAATCCGCTGATACTCAAGCTGATCTTCTTCCTGTCAGGCATAAACCTTATAGCTTCGGCTTATAATGCCGCTCTCTCCCCTATGATACTTTCAAAGCCGTCAGGCGGCGAGGGAGTTCTTGGTACAGTCAACTTCTGCGTCGGAGCTGCAACATTTCTGGGAACATTTATCGCCTCGTCCACACGTCCTCCTAAGAACCGAATAAAGGCGATATGCCTTTCACTGTTCGTTTCCATGAGCACGGAAAACTTCATGCTGGCATTCAGCGATTCACCTGTGGTATGGTGTGCAGCGGCAGTTCTTGGTTGGCTTTTCATACCTTATATGGGAGCAAATCTGGACGTTGTTTTCAGAAGCACAATCCCTCCCAATATGCAGGGCAGAGTCTACTCATGCCGAAATACGCTGCAATTCTTCACTATCCCTGTGGGGTATCTTTCAGGTGGCATACTTATTGACAAGGTCTTTGAGCCTTTCATGTCAAAGCAAGCCGCAGATACTTTATTGACGTCACTATTTGGCAGCGGAAAGGGTTCGGGAGCTGCAATGCTCTTTGCTATACTTGGCGTTTCGGGAGTTGCTGTATGCGTGATTTTCAGTCTGCTTTTATCAAAAGAAAAGGAATAATATGAATTTTTCATTTGAAATTAATGTATAACGAGAAAAACAGGCTCATTTTAACTGCAACACTTATATATAGACTTATATTTATTTATGGGGGAACCCTTTCTGAAGAAAGGCTTTCCCCCATACCCCTTTCTAAAGACTTTTTTAGCTGATTTTTTCTCATATAGGGCTCGCTCTGTTTTATTACAGGGCTTTTTTTATTTTAAGCGAGCCCTATATGAGAAAAAATAAAACTGAAAGTTTTAGGGAGAGAGTTTGAGAGTGACTCCCCGCAGTGCGGGGAGATGTCACGCAGTGACAGAGGGGACGTCCTCCGTCAGAGGGTCCCTTTTTCAAAAGGGGCTCTCTCAATAATAAGCATAAAATTTCTATATTAGTATTATGGTTAAAAAGTGAGCCTGTTTTTTAATAGTGCTTAAAATTCATCGGAATTATTGAAGATTCCCATACTTTTCGCTTTTTCAAGCAGATTTTTATTCCCTGCATTCATAGCGCCGAAGCTTTGAACGCAGCATATGACCTCGCGGCATTTCTGCATTACGGACAGAGCCTTATCAAAGCTTTCATCGCTTATGGGCTCAAAGGCTTTTTCAGCGATAAGCTCAGCCGCAAGGCTTTTCGCAGCGTTATATTCAACATCATTTTCGTGGATAACTCCTGCTGCAAAAGGAATGCTCCGGCGCTGTAAACGGCGATAAATCGGAATACCGCTGCCGCCACCACCAATAACGAATACCTGAGGCTCCCCCTCTGTCCTCTGTGCCTCGGCGGTTCCGAAAAGGGTATCAAACGTGCCGCAGCTAATACCGTACAGCTCGCTTATATAGCTGCCGCTGAAAATCTCCTCAGGAGTTCCCGTTCTTTCGGCTTTTCCATGAGCAATGCAGAGTATCTTATCGGAAAAGCGCTGAGCGAGGTCAAGCTCGTGCAGTGTCTGAACAACGGCAATATTACGGGTGTGTACAAGCTCCCTAAGTATTGTGAGCAGTCGGAGTTTATTGTTGATATCGAGGAAAGATGTGGGCTCGTCAAGAATCAGCACCTGCGGCTCCTGAGCAATAGCACGTGCAAGCATTACCGTCTGGCGCTGACCGTCGCTTATACAGCGTATATCAGTATCGGCAAGGTGAGCAACACCAGTCAGCTCCATAGCCTCACGAACTATTTTTTTGTCGTCAGAGGAAAGTATTCCAAGCATCCCCGTATAGGGATAACGTCCTGTTGAGATAATATCCTCGCAGGTCATTTTTTCAGCTGTTATCCTGTCTGTGAAGCAGACAGACAGCTTCTTTGCAATGTCGTTCAGGCTCATGGAAGTAATATCAGTATCATTTATGAAAACCTCTCCGCCAAGGAGAGGAAGCTGTGACGCAATGCTTTTCAGCACCGTTGATTTGCCTGCTCCGTTAGGACCGATAATAGTAAGTATCTCCCCTGTTCGTATCCCGATATTGAGCCCGTCAACAACTACCTTTTTGCCATAGCCTGCTGACAGCGCTTTTGCAGTAAGTATCATTTCACTCATACTGCACCTCTTTTCTGACTTCGGCGGCTGAGCATTGCCGCGATAACAACAGGAGCGCCGAAAACTGCCGTAATAGTGCTGATACTCAGCTCCACGGGAGCGAACAACATACGTGCGATAAGGTCGCACATCAGGCAGAAAACTGCTCCGCCGATAAATGAAGCAGGAATAACTATAATTGGCTTTGCTGTGCCGAAAGCTGTCTTTACAAGGTGAGGCACTGCTATACCCACAAAGGACACAGGTCCTGCAAACGCCGTAACACAGGCGGACAGGATACTTGAAAGGAGTATCAGTGCAAGTCTGAAAATTCTCAAATCAACGCCCATATTTTTAGCGTAGCTCTCACCGAGCTGATAGGCACTCATGGGCTTTGAAAGCAGAAATGCCGCCGCAGAAGCCGTCAGCACGATAACTGCGATGACCTTTACGTTGTCCATGTTTATGCCCGAAAAGCTGCCCTGCGACCAGTTGTGGAGATTGACTATATTTGCGTCATCGGCAAATGTTACGGCAAGCTCCGTAACTGCGGAACATATGTAACCTATCATCACTCCTGCTACTATGAGCTGAGCCATATTTTTCACCTTGCCCGACAGAAGCAGGATAGCTCCCATAGAAAGTAATGAGCCTGCAAATGCTGCTCCGACCATTGCGGCAGAATTAAGCATTATGCCGTTCTGCATTGCGAACATCATTGCAAGTGCAACGGTAAGCTTTGCTCCCGATGATATACCAAGAACGTAAGGACCTGCAATGGGATTGTTGAAAAAGCTCTGAAGCAGAAAGCCCGATACAGAAAGAGCTCCGCCAAGAAGTGCCGCGGCAATTGCCCTCGGCAGACGTATGTCCGCAACTATGGTATGTGCGGCAGAATTATCCTCTGAAAGAGCTGAAAAAACTTCGGAAACTGTCAGCTCGGTAGTTCCGCTGACAAGCTCCAGAACAAAGAAAACAGCCGCCATTATCAGAAGTGCTGTGAAGCCTGAAGTCCAGCGCAGGGCTCTTTTTTTAGTCATTGTATCACCTCATTCAAGTCTGTGAAGGTAGGTAAGCTCGGTATTTGTGGGAGTGCCTGTGAATACTTTGTTGAGGTCGCATATCATATCAGCCGCACCTGTTGTCTGCTGGAACATATTCTGTCCAGTACACCACACATTGCCGTTCCTGACAGCCTTGAAATCCGCAAGAATACTGCTCTTTTCGATGAGCTGGTCTGCTGTTTCGAGCTCGCCGTCAATGGTGCTGTTGTAGATAAGGATATCCGCGTCGTGAGCGATATCATAAAAGGTCTCGGTCTGGATATTCATGGTGGACAGGGCGTTGTCGTCGATGTTCAGGTCATCGGCAGTAAATATATACCGTCCCCCTGCAAGTTCTATCATCTTTGAAACGTAGTCCCCCGGCTTGCGAATACTTACATATCCGCTGGAGGTAATATAGAAAAATGCGGCTGTTTTGCGTTCAGCTTCGGGGATATCGGATACTGAAAGCTCCTCGAAAGCCTTTGTTTTCTCAGTAAAAAGCTGTTCCGCGGAGAGATAATCTCCTGTAAGAAGCCCGTACAGCTTTATCCATTCCATTCGCCCGAGAGGGTGAGTTTCATAGCTTGAACGCTCCACCAGCACAGGGATATCAAATGATTCGAGCTGCTCCTTTACCTCGGGAGTATGATATATCATGGTGGACTCAATGGCAAGTCCGCACTTGTCGGCAACAAGGCTCTCGTAATCGGGAGAACTGTACTTGCCGATGTATTTTATCTTTCCCGACTTCACAGCGTCGTGGATATCAGGCAGACTCCAGCCGCTTTCGGCAGTGGATGTCATTTTTACCTCGTCAAGCTTGTCAATGCCATCAAATAAGTCCATAGCCGAAGAAGCCGCAACGTAGATATTCTCCACTGGCTGCTTTATGACAGTCATTCCCGTTGTATCATCGGGAACTGCCGTTCCCTCGGGGACTACAAGGAATTTATCTTCTCCTATAGTGACCACCGAGCAGCCGTTTTCGCAGTAGTCAACAGCGAATTGCTCGGCATATTTCAGCTCCATGCCGCCAACTGTATCAAGATCGGCAGGAGCGGTTTTTTTAGCACAGCCATTGAAAAAAAGCAGCGCTGTAACTGTCAGGACTGATACGATACGTTTCATTTCTTTATTGTTGCTGAATCAAAATACAGCGTGTACTCTATCATGTGCGGCTCGCTCATTGCGGTCGTTTCAGCCTCTATGTGCATTCTGTAGTCGAAACCGCCTACAGGTATCTCAAAAACAGAGTGCCCGTCAGCTATCTCGGGAGTATATTCAAGGTAATTAACTACCATTTCATCATATTTGTCGCTGCTCCATACTATTTTAGCTGTCGCCTTGCCGTCCTTTACGGTCAGCTTTGCAGGAGACTCCACGGAAGCCTTGCCTGAACCGCCCTCAAGCTTTACGTCGATGTTGTACTCGCCGTCCTCAAGCTTCAGCGACTCGGCAGTTGCGTATCTTGCTTCCTTGAATGCAGTATCGGGAAGTGAATCTGCGCGGAACACCAGTGTACGACCGTACCACTCCTGCTTCTTGGCGCTTAGTGCGGCACACTGTATCTCCTTGTCGAGAGCTTCAACGGGAACAGTGAAAACCGACTGTCCCTTTTCATTTGTAGTATAGGTTATACGGTCGGACTCCGCGGCGTTCTTAGCCTCGTCCTCCGTGCCCATGTAAAGTGCGTCGTAGGATTTGCTGTCGATGATTATATCTGCTATCATATCGTGGTCGCTGACGTGAAGTATACAGCCTGCTATCTTGAACATTGACGAGCTTGAATCCACAGACACATTATAGTTGCCCATGTTCAGCTCTTTGATATTTACCTCTGTCATGCCCTCGAAGCCTACTTCGTTCTGAGCTGCTGTAACGTGCTCGGTTGTTGCTTCTGTTGTGGTTTCAGCAGTTGTCGCGGCAGTGGTCTGCGGAGCTGTTGTCGCAGATGTACTGCTCTGCTGTGAGTTGTCTTTCTTTGTGCCGCATGAAGCAAGCACAAGCATACTGATAAGTGAAAGTGCGATTATTCTTTTTTTCATGTTTTTCTCCTGTAAATAAAATTTTCGGGCGAACAATGTTCGCCCGTTATGCTGTTTACTTTATGGAATCAACTGCCGCCTGAGCGTGTTCAACGTAGAGCTTTCTGATATCCTCGTTTTCGCCGAGTCCTCTCAGCAAACACTCTACCTTGTAGCCCTCTGCCTCGAAAATGGACTTCCATGAATCCTCGTCATCGCCTGCCATGTCGTTGTTTGCATGGTCGCCTGCAACTACCATAAGGGGCTCAAGAACCACCTTTTCATAGCCGCCTTCCTTTACCTTTTTAAGAACATCCTCAACAGAGGGTGAAGCCTCAACTGTGCCTACAAAATAATTTGTGTGACCGTCAGCTGTGAGCATATCCTGCATCTTAGCGTAAACGCCGTTTGACTCAGCCTCTGTACCGTGTCCCATGAAGCAGATAGCGGTCTTTCCGTCGTCGTAATCCTTAGTCCAGTCAACGATAGCATTCTCAACGCGCTTGAAGTCGTCATCTGTTGTAAGAAGCGGCTTGCCGATGACTACCTTGTCGAATGCGTCGGAATAGCTTGCTATCTCATTGACGATGTCGTTGTACTCAAGACCGTCCATAAGGTGAGTAGGCTGAACAACAAGAGTCTTTACGCCGTTCTTCTGCGCTCTGTCAAGAGCCTCCTTGACGTCGTCGATAACCTCGTTGTCACGGCGCTTAACGTGGTCGATGATGATGTTTGCTGTAAAGCCGCGGCGTACTGAGTAATCAGGGAATGCCTTTTCAAGAGCGTCCTCGATAGCGCCTATTGTAAGACGGCGACTGTCATTGAAGCTTGTACCGAAGCTGAGCACGAGAAGCTCATTCTCGCCTATCTCATCCTGATTTCTCGGATTGTCAAGTGAAGCGTCGCCTGTGTCGTAGTTCTCTTCCTCGTCTTCTTCAGCAGCCTCAGTAGTTGTCTCGGCAGCTGTTGTAGCCTCAGTAGTATCAGCAGCTGTAGTTGCTTCTGTGGCAGATGTTGCTGACTCCTTGCTCTCAGATGAGCTCTTAGCGCCGCCGCAGCCTGTAAGTGCAGAAGCGACAACAGTAAGTCCCATTAAGAATGCCAGTGATTTTTTCATATAGATCTTCCTTTCTGTGAAAGGCATGACCGTATAACGAAAAAACCTTCTGATTTATCAGAAGGCATTGCAAACAGACTCAGTGAAGAGCCTGTAAACAGTACGATCAATACCTCGTGACCTGACCTTTCGGTCGTGTACCAACAAACGGCAGGTTTCCTGACTTATACATCAACACGGCATACAGCCTTCCCGATTGCTCAGTGACTATATTCGTATACCGCTCCGCAATTACAGTGACGAGATCGCACAGGATTCTGACCTGTTTCCCTTTTACCTTTTCATCTGATAGCTCAGAGAAAAGCACCGTTTGCTTTATTAAATTTTGAACAATAACAATTATAGCAGAACAGGTCAAAAAATGCAAGTATTCCGCGTATTTTATACGTTTGCGACAATCGGAACTCACTTTTTGAAACCTTTTTTGTTGTCAAGCATATAAAGAAGTGCATTGCATATCGCCGCAGCTACATTGCTTCCGCCTTTCCTGCCTTTTGCAACTATACAGGGGACTCCCGATGATATGAGCATTTCCTTTGACTGCACCACATTGACGAAGCCAACAGGAGCACCGATTATAAGCTCAGGGACAAAGTCTCCTTTTTCTATATGCTCACAGAGCCGCACAAGCGCCGTCGGAGCATTGCCCACGGCATATATCACGGGCTTACCAAGCTTTGCCGCCTTGTCAACTGAAGCTGCCGCCCGTGTTGTTCCCTCGCGCTTTGCGGTCTCGGCGATGTCCTCATCAGCCATGAAGCACATACAATCGCAGCCGTGACGGGCAAGAGCAGCTTTGTTTATGCCTGCCTTTGCCATATTTGTATCAGTAACGATGACCGCGCCATTTCCGAGAACTTCCAGTGCAGTATCAACCGCGTTCTCAGAAAAATACAGGTTCTTCGCATAGTCAAAATCCGCTGTGGTATGAATCGCGCGTATGACTATTGGCTTGATGTTATCGGGAATGGGAGCTTCAAGCTCGCTCTCGATTATCTCAAAGCTGCGCTTTTCGATTTCCGACGGCAGCACATATTCTAAATTCATATGCCCTCCTCAATGATACGATAAATAAGCTCCATATCGAGATTTTTTCTCACATTATCGGCAAGCAGGTCAAGCTGCATATCCCTGTATTTCCGCCTGTCAACAGCTTCGCCGCTGTAGGTCAGACCTCTGCGCTGATACAGTGCCCTGACCAGCCTGCCCGAGACCTCGGCGCTGTCGAATATGCCGTGTACATAGCAGCCTGCGGCGTTACCGCAGAAGCTGCCGCCCTGTGTGGTAAGAGCTTTTCCCAAGTCATCAGTAACTCCCATATGGACTTCATAGCCGTAGAACTCCGCTCCCGAAAGGCACGAGAAAAAGCCCTCGATATGGCAGAATCTGCCTTTTGTCTGAGTCTGACACTTCTCGGCAGTAAACTCTGTAGCACAGTCAAGGAGCTCCAGACCGCTGATACTTCCGCCGCATTCGCTGCCAACCGTATCGGAGATAGTTCTGCCCATTATCTGATAGCCGCCGCATATGCCGAAAACGGGGATACCTGCCTTGAAGCAGTCCGTTATCCTGTCGGCAAACCTGCTTTGTCTGAGCCATTCCATATCGGCAATGGTGCTTTTTGTACCTGGAATTATTATCATATCGGGAGTCCCAAGCTCCGCCGCTTTTGAGACATACCTGACGGAAACGCCATCGTACTGCCCGAAAACGTCAAAGTCGGTGAAGTTTGATATCTTAGGCAGATGTATCACCGCAATGTCGATAACTCCCTCAGAAGCCCTTGAATTGAGCTTCTCGGACAGGCTGTCTTCGTCCTCGATATCGCAGTCTATATACGGGATAACTCCTGCAACTTTTTTACGTGAGCGCTGCTCCAGTATATCTATACCGTCACGGAACAGCGATATATCGCCGCGGAACTTATTCACAACAAGTCCCTTTACCTTGTCTCGCTCGTTGTTTTCAAGTAGTTCAAGAGTGCCTATGAGCTGTGCAAAAACGCCGCCGCGGTCTATATCACCCACCAGAAGCACCGGCGACTTCACAAGCTCTGCCAGTCCCATGTTCACGATGTCGTCTGCCTTGAGATTTAGCTCCACGGGACTTCCTGCACCCTCAATAACGATAATGTCGTACCGGCTTGCAAGCTCATTATAAGCCGACATAATGTCTGGAATTAACTCCTTTTTGTGGCGAAAGTAATCTGCGGCACGCATATTTCCGCGAACCTTTCCGTTGACTATGACCTGCGAACCTACGTCTGTGGTGGGCTTCAGCAGAATCGGATTCATCAGCGCCGATGGCTCTATCCCTGCTGCTTCTGCCTGTAGCGCCTGAGCTCTGCCTATCTCTGCACCGTCGGGAGTAATGAATGAGTTCAGCGCCATATTCTGCGATTTGAATGGCGCTACCGAGTAACCGTCCTGACGCAGTATCCTGCACAATGCCGCAGTGAGGAAGCTTTTTCCGACGTTTGACATTGTTCCTTGAAGCATTATGTTTTTAGCCATTCAAGCACCTCCTCACAGCATTGATAAGCCTGATATTTTCATCATGAGTTCGGACTGCCACACGGTAAAAGCCCTCGGTGAGTCCGCTGAAATTAGCGCAGTCACGGATAAGTATCCCCTCTGCAAGAAGCTCCTCGGCAAGCTCTATACGGCTTAGGAACATCAGAAAATTAGCAGCTCCGTCGTATACCTTTACTCCGATTTTTGCAAGCTCAGCGGCAAGGAATCTGCGTTCCTCCGTGATGTATCTGACAGTTTTGTTGACATACTCCGTTTCATCAAGAGCAGCAATGCCTGCCGTCTGAGCAAGAGCCGAAACGCTCCAGAACTGACCGCTTTGCTGTATCCTTTCGGCTATGCGCGAACTTCCACAGACAGCGTATCCAAGCCTAATCCCAGCCATTGCAAAAAGCTTGGTAAAGGCTTTGAGAATTATGCATTTTTCATTCAAAAACTGCCTGAGGCTGTAGTTTTCGCTGTCCTCAACAAATCCCATAAAACACTCGTCACAGACAAGAATTATGTTGTTCTCCAAACATTTCACGCTAATTTTCGCCAGAATTTCGGGAGCTATCAGCCGACCTGTCGGATTGTTAGGCGTACAGATGAAGCACATATCAAGTGAACGGTCAAGATTCGTTAGAATGCTCTCGCCAAGCTCAAAATCCAACTCCTCGTCGAGAATATGCTCCTGTATTTCGCAGCCTGTCTCAGAAAGTGCGCGGCTGTACTCGCTGAAAGTGGGAACACATATAAGCGCCCTTTCAGGTCTGAAAGCGTAGACAATACGAAAGATAAGGTCGTCCGCACCGTTTCCGCAGACGATATTTTCAGCACTGATTCTTTCGTGCTCCCCAAGTCTGTCACGAAGTTCAGTACAGTACGGATCGGGATATTTCTCAATATCACATACAGTCTCCGCAACAGCCTTCTTTACACTTTCTGGCGATCCGAGAGGATTGATATTTGCTGAAAAATCGAGAATATTGCTGAGCTGTCCGATATTTCCTCCATGCTGCTGTATCATAAAAGTCCTCCAAAAATAATGCACCTTACGGCGGCTGAGATACTCAGCATGAACACCGAGGCAATATACATAAGCTTGTTTGCGCGGCGAATGTCCGCAGGCTCCACGGGACGGTCATCATCGCCGATATACGGCTTTTTGTGGAGCTTGCCGAAGTACCAAGCGTCGCCTGCAAGCCTAACATGGAGCGCTCCTGCGCAGGCTGATTCTGTCTGTGCAGAGTTAGGGCTTGCGTGATTGCGCCTGTCCCGTTTCCAGATACGCAGAGCATTCCTCCCGTCAAGTCCTGCTATGGGCGCTGCAATTACCATAAGAAGCGCTGTAAGCCGCGACGGGATATAGTTAAGAACGTCGTCAAGCTTAGCTACAAACCGCCCGATATCGGCGTATTTCTCGTCCTTGTAGCCTATCATGGAGTCCATAGTGTTAACGGACTTATATAGAAAAGCTCCCACTGCTCCGCCAAGCCCCATGTAAAAAAGCGGCGCTGTTACGCCGTCTGAGGTATTTTCGGCGACGGTCTCAACTGCGGCTCGGACAATGCCGTCACGGTCAAGAACTGCCGTATCGCGCCCGACGATCATTGAAACTGCCTTTCGTGCTGCCTCAGTATCCCCCGATTCTGCGGAACGGCAGACCTTCATGCTCTCCCTGCAAAGGCACCTCGCCGCCAGCATATAACAGCAAAGCACTGTCTCGGCAGCAATACCGAGGATAAGGCTGAAATGATAGCATACAAGCAGCAACACAAGAGGGGCGGCAGTTGACAGCAGTATAACTGTCAGTCCGAGAAGAGTACCGCCAAGTCTGAGATTATTCAAGCGGCTGCGGACAAGCTTTTCCAGCGCAGCGATAAGCCTGCCTATGAGCTTTATGGGGTGAGGTATATTGTATGGATCACCCACGGCGCAGTCCAGCAGAAAGCCCAGTATTACTGGCAGTGCAGGTAAAAAGAACTTCATATTTTCTCCGTAATGATAAGTGAATTTCCGTCCCAGTCACAGACATATCCGTGACCGTTTTTACACTGGAAGTCATAGTAATCCCTGTGTGGGACGGCATATTTTTCAAGTATTGACATTATAGCGCCTCCGTGAACAACAAAAGCCACAGAAGCCGATTTGTCGCATTTTTCTACAGCGGCTTCAAATGCTTTAACACATCGTCTGCGGAAGTCATCAGGAGCTTCACCGTTTGGGAATGGCAAAGTTCCACCACTGTCTATCCACCTCTGATAGTTTACGTCATAGGATAATTTCTTGTAGTTTTTACCCTCAAAGTCGCCGAAGTCACACTCCCTCAGGTCTTTGATAAATTGATATTCCATGTTTGGAAAAAGTATCTCAGCAGTCTGTATACAGCGTTTCATGGGGCTGCACACAACCTTTTCACAGCTTTGCAGCTTAAGTGTTTTCAGCTGCGCTATACCCTCTGAACACAGCGGCTCGTCAGTCCTGCCGATATAGCGCTTTTCGAGGTTGCCTGCGGTAAGTCCGTGGCGTATTAGCAGTATCTTCACAGTGCACACAGCCTTTCCGAGAAAACCGCCGCTGCAAGTATAGCTATCTCGCACATTTGCAGGAACCAGCCACAGAGGTCGCCTGTGACTCCGCCGAAATCCCTATAAGCTGAGTACCTGTGCCACGCAAGTACAAACACAGCCGCAGCAGCCGCTGATAAGCCCTGCACAGGTAGGATAAAAAACGCATAAGCTGCACTTGCAGCGATAAAAGCTCCAACCATTGCAAGAGTTATCTTTTTATGTGACGGACGCACAAAGCTCTGTAGTGTGCCTTCTTTTTTTGCCGATTTAAAGGTAACTGCGGTCAGCCCGCTAAGAGCTCTCGAAAGCACATATCCGCAGGCTATCACCGCTGTCATTTCAGCGTCTGTGACCTGAGTAAAGAGAGCAGTCTGTAAAATAAGATAAAGGCAAAGCCTGATGACCGCAAATGAGCCAATGTGGGGATCCGACATTATCTCAAGTCGTTTTGCCCTGTCGGCATACGAAGCCCGTGCGTCGCAGACGTCGCAGAAGCCGTCAAGGTGTATGCCGCCTGTCACAAGTATCGGCAGAAAGACTGCGCCTGCTGCAAAGAGAAACTGCCCGATATCAAGCCAGTCGCAGACTATCCGCCACAGTATGAGCAGTCCGCCGATGACTGCTCCGACAAGAGGAAAGAAGCCAAGAGCATAGCGTCGATTTTCCTCTTTCCACTCCACCTTTGGCACGGGTATCCTCGAATACATAAGGAATGCCGAACACAGTGACCTCAGCATGGTATCTCCCCTTTCAGCACTATGGGTACGCCGTAAACACACTCGATAACATTGTCGGCAAATTCAGCTATACGCCTGTTTACCTCGCCAAGCAGACGGATATATTCGGCAGTTCCCTCAGCGTAATCGATACCGTCGCTGCCCACCTGATTAGTGACGATGACAAGCTCAGCGGCGAAGTCCGAAAGCCTTTTTATGCCGCTGATTATCTTATTGTCAGGATAGCACATACCGTCTCCCGAAAACATCTCATTGGCGCAGAGATTCCCCACGCATTCAAGAAGCACTGCGCTTCCCTCATCAAGGGAGATCTCCTGTATATCCGCATATCTTTCAATAGTCCCGAAACCCTTTTGCTCACGCATTTTTCTGTGTCGGGAAATAGCTTCAAGAGCCTCCTCGCCGAAGGGCTGCATGGTGGCGATATAGACTTTTTTTCCGCAGAAGCCGTCAAGCAGCTTTTCGGCAAGGCTGGATTTTCCACACTTTGAACCACCTGTAACCAGTGTTGTCATGTAAGCTCAGCGTACCTTTCTATATTAGTTTCGTCAAATCTATGAGAGTTCCTGTACAGTGCCAGCGCTCCGTCAAGAAGCGGCAGGAGCAGTACTCCGCCTGTTCCCTCGCCAAGGCGCAGACCTGCATTTATGGGAGCTTTCAGTCCGCAGTATGCAAGAAGCCCCTCGGCAGCAGGCTCACCCGAACAGTGACTCGCCAGCATATACTCGCGGCACAGCGGATTCATTCCGCAGGCAATTGCCGCCGCAGCTGCTGAAATTACACCGTCTATGATGACAGGGACATGATAATATGCTCCGCCGAGGAAAAGCCCTGTCATTGCGGCAATTTCGGCTCCGCCAAGCTTAGAAAGAAGCTCAAAGGGCTTGTTTTTGTCGGGCTTGTTGACTTCAATTGCTCTTTTTACGACATTGTTTTTTCTCTGTAAGCCCTCGGCAGAAAGACCTGCTCCCCTTCCTGTGACCTGCTCAGGCGGAAGTCCGAGAAGCACCGAAGCTATTGCGGCTGTGGAAGTCGTATTGCCGATTCCCATTTCGCCTGTAACAATTATTTTTGTTCCACGCAGTGACAATTCTTTGATCATGTCCATTCCTGTCACTATGGCTGCCTCACATTCCTCGGCAGTCATTGCCGCTCCAACGGCAATATTTTTCGTTCCGTAAACAGCCTTGCTCCTTATGAGCCTGCCGCAGTCCACATCGGCAGCAATACCGACATCTGCGGCGATGACCTCGGTATTGAATGCTGCCGCAACCGCGTTGATATTTGAGCGTCCCTCAGCGATAGCCTTGGCGCACTCCGCCGTGACCTCCTGTCCGCACTGGGTAACGCCCTCACTGACAACGCCGTGGTCGCCGCACATGACTATTGCCTTTCTGACCGAAATATCAACGTCGGCAGTTCCCTGAACCGCTGCGATACTCTGTATCATCTCTTCAAGCAGACCGAAGCTGCCCAGTGGCTTGGCAATGCTGTCCCACTGCGACTTTGCCGCACTATAGG
The DNA here is from genome assembly GCF_900119075.1 of Ruminococcus flavefaciens. Taxonomy (GTDB): domain Bacteria; phylum Bacillota; class Clostridia; order Oscillospirales; family Ruminococcaceae; genus Ruminococcus; species Ruminococcus flavefaciens_Q. The sequence continues at coordinate 337,289 of NZ_FPIP01000004.1, read as the reverse complement.
CAGCTTTATCAGAAGGGACGATTTGTTTTATCCTGTCCATTTTTATCACCGTATGCGATACAAGCCCTCACGAAGCGCTCCGCAAGCCTTGTATCCGAATAGAAATTGAAATGTGGAAATCCTGCGTAAAGACTGGAACTGACATGACAGCATTCCCACGTTCTTCCGTCGGTCTTTTCAGCAGTAAATCCGCTGCCGCAGTCCGTACTGTCCCAGTAGTGGAACTCGTGAGCACGGATAGTATCTCCGCAGCGGCAAAGCAGAATGTCAGAATTGGCTTTCATGGTAATGTAGCCAAAACGCTGAAGCCGCGCTGTCGGGAATACCTCCCCGTCCAAAACTCCAGCCATTGGGTATGTCCTGCCGTTCCTGTCGGTAAGATTTTTGTGAAGATACATAAAGCCTCCGCACTCGGCAATAGTCGGCATACCGAGGTTTATGGAGCTGTTTATGCTGTCAAGCATGGAGCTGTTTGCCGACAGCTCTGCGGCATAAAGCTCAGGATAACCGCCGTAAAGGAGCAATCCGTCAGCCTTTGGCACTGCTTTATCCGAAATCGGCGAGAAATAAACGATCTTACAACCCATTTTTTCAAGAAGCTGAATATTTTCACGGTAAATAAAGCAAAAAGCCCTGTCCTGTGCAACGGCAATAGTCGGAGCTTCAGAAAAATGCGGTATCTCGGGAGCTTCAAATTCGGGAATCGGTGAATCACCGATATTCACCAGTTTGTCGATGCAGATGTATTGCTCCGCCAGCTCACCAAGTCGGCTGAGTTTTACCTGTATATCGGCAATTTCGTCTGCTGTAACAAGTCCCAGATGACGGCTCTCAATGGTGATATCACTCTTTGGCAGACGGCCAAAATACTCCGTGCCGAGCTCTGCGCAGAGCCGCTCAGCAAGAGGCATAAGCTTCTCTGATAAACGGTTGAAGATAAAACCCGCTATCCTATTGGAACGGTACCTGAGAAAGCCTTTCATCACCGCGCCTATGGAGTCGCTCATTCCCTTACAGTCTATAACTATGACCGCAGGAGTTTCCGTAAGCTCCGAGACTGAATGCGCACTGCCGACCGTTCCGTCATAGAAACCCATAACTCCCTCAATAACGGCAATATCACTTCGTCCGCCGTACTCGTCCAGAAGATGCAGAAGAGTATCCCTGCCGCAGAAAAAGCTGTCCAGATTATGAGATTCCACACCTATGACCTTGCGGTGAAACATGGGATCGATATAATCAGGACCACACTTAAAAGCGGCAACATTAAGACCGCGCTTTTTCAGCGCTGCAAGCACTGCGCAGGTCACGGTTGTCTTGCCGCAGCCGCTGTTAGTACCGCCGATAATGAAACGCTTCATGTAAGACCTCCGCTGATGATAAACACGGGATTCTGCGCTTTCAGCATTGTATGTGAGCCTATCTTTTCAGTGCGTATAACTGATATCTGAACAATTTTAGGTGCTGTTCCGTACTTTTCAAAGCAATTCACAGCTTCATTCAGTGTCTCCAGAGAAACAGCGGCAACAACCATGTCAGCCTTTGGGTTCTTTCCGTGGACAGCTTTAAAAATACCGTCCATATTTCCAGAACTTCCGCCGATAAATACCTTGTCGGGAGACTCAGCAGCTTCAAGGCATTCGGGACAGCTTCCCTCGGTAATATTTATATTATCGCAGCCGAAAACAAGGGCGTTTTTTTCAGTCAGCTGCGCCGCTTCCCTTTTCCTGTCAAAGGCAAGAACACGTCCGTCGGGACAGTGATAGGCGGCTTCAACAGACACTGAGCCCGTACCGCAGCCAACGTCCCATACAACTGAATCAGACTCGATATTCAGCTTTGAAACTGCAATACCGCGAACCTCAGACTTAGTCATCGGAACTTTTTCACGCAGAAATTCATCATCATTTACAGCAGTTGGGATATGTCTCAGAGCGTCCACATTTTCGGTTATCGCCACCGCAAGACCACAGATATCGCAGTCGGTGAGATTCTCAGCTCTGCCCGATATTATGCGCTCTGTGGGGTAGCCAAGGTCTGCACCGACGTGTACAGTTACATCGCCCATGCCGTACCTGCACAGCCGACGGCATAGCTCGGCTGCCGTAATATCACCGCCCAAGAGAAAAAAGCAAAGCTGATTCAGCTTGACATTTACCGCAATATTAGAGCTATGACCGTGAAGGCTTACGAACTTCATCTTCTCATATGAAAGTCCTGTTTTACCGCAAAAATACGCCGCCGAAGAGATACCTGAAACTATCCTTACATCGTGCTCTTCAAGCAACGGTAGCAGCTTTTTCGCCCCGCTGAAAAATCCGCAGTCTCCCGACATCAGCACTGCGGCACAGCCGCAGTCACAGGCGCGGAGCTTTGCGGTGATATCCTGCGGTACATAGCTGCAAAACTGTTCTTTTTCAAGGTGACTGAACGGACTGAGCATACGCTCCGCGCCAATGAGCAGCTCGGCTTCGGCTATTGCAGCCTCAGCCTCTTTTGTCAGCGTATCACCGACGTTTACGCCTGTTCCGATTATGTAAACTTTCATTTTTTCAGCTCCTTTTCGATGATGTTTATTATTTCCTCAAGGCTGTGCCCCGACTCGGCAGGACGTGCCAGCGTTATCATCTCTGCACCGCAGATACGCGCTGCTTCTGCCTTTTCGGAGTATCCGCCCGTTTCGCCGCTTTCCTTTGTGACCAGTATCCGCGCTCTGCTTTTTTTCAGGTGCGCAGCGTTCTGTGCCGCGGTGAACGGACCTTTTTCCTGTATCACCTTTTCCGTGTCAAAGCCAAGCTCACGGCACTGCTCAAAGATTTTATCCGAGGGCAGAACTCTTATCCACAGGCGTTTTCGGTAGTCCCTGACCTTAGTCAGCTCAGTAAGCGCCTTACTGCCAAGGGTACTGAGTACAGTATCATCTGTTTCGTTGAGAAGCTCTATAAGCTCATTCATATTATTTACAGTCTTTCCGCAGTAAGCCAAGCTTTTACGCAGCAGTCTGTAATATATAACATCAGCAGCTTCGCAGGCTGCTTTAATATTTTTCGTCGCTTCAATAGCATAAGGGTGTGTGGCGTCGATAACCATTGCGCAGCGATTTTTCAGCATGAGTGCTGTCATCTGGCTGGTGTCAAGTCTGCCGCAAAGTACGTTCACGCCCTCGGGGAGAAGCTCCGCACCGTACTCCGTTGCCACCGAAACATCTGCGGCTATACCGCTTTTTGCACAGTGCTCGGCGAGCAGACGTCCCTCAGTAGTTCCGCCGAATATCAGAAGCTCACACATTTCTGTATCCCCTCGGAGTCACCATTTTTCCGCCTATGACCTTAGTCTCCGAACTGCCGATATACACCGTCGTGAACATATCCACAGCCGTTTCGCGAAGCTCCGCAAGAGTCAGTATACGGCTCTCCTCACCGTCCCTGCTGATATTTCGGACATAGCCGCAGACCGTGTCTCCCGAGCGGTGCTTCATCACGATATCGCAGGCTTTTTGCAGGTAGTCTGCGCGGCTTTTTGACGAGGGATTATAGAGCACGATCGTCAGATCGCATTCCGCCGCACATTCAAGGCGTTTTTGTATCTTTTCCATTGGAGTTAGCAGGTCTGAAAGGCTTATCACTGCGAAATCATGAGTTAAAGGCGAGCCAAGAACTGCTCCGCCGCTGAACGCCGCCGTTACTCCCGAAACCACTTCAATTTCAACATCGGGATAGCTCACGCTGAGTTCATAGGCAAGCCCTGCCATGCCGTAAAGCTGAGGATCGCCGCTGCAAACGAGGGAAACTATCTTGTCTGCGGCTTCTTTAAGCGCAAACTCCACACGCTCACGCTCCTGCGTCATGCCTGTTGAGACATAATTCTTTTCGGGGAAATGCCTGCCGAGAAGCTCCACGTATTTAGTGTAGCCAACTATCAGTTCACTGCTAAGTATAGCCTTTTCCGCAGCAATGGTCATGCCGTCGCGGCTGCCTGCACCTATTCCTACAACGTAAAGCATTACAGGATCTTCCTTTCAAAATCAAGTATCAGCGGTCTATCTGCGGCAGCTACAGTTACTCCGTTTGCCGCTTTTTTCCGCAATATCAGCCTGCCGCCGCTGCATTTCACAGCGCTCCTCTCGCAGACGTTGTCAACTCCCGTGACTTTTTTCACGAACAGCGATGAACTGAAATTCCCCTCGGTCTCCATAAGCTCCTGCGCAGTATATGTAAGGAGCTCCAAGCCGTATTTTTCGCAGAATTGAAGCAGTCCCTGCTCGTCCTTTTTTATATCAATGGTTGCGATCTTCTCAACACGCTCCATAGTTATCTTCGCATTATGCAGCGCCATACGGACTAAAACATCGATAGTTTTGAAGTCTGTGCCGCGCTTGCAGCCAATACCAAGAACTACATTTTTCGGCACAAGTCTAAGCGTAACGGAAAAGGGCTTCTTGTCCTCAGCCCCGATATACAACCCGAATTTGCAGCTGGTATCCTCAGTTATATCCTCGGGCAGATTTATAAATCCGTAATCGCTTACAATTCCTATCCTTTCGCCGTTGAGAACTGCCGAAGCTACCAGCTTTGCAGCTTCCATGTCAGTAATGATAAGTCCGTTTGCAGCGGCGAAGCTGTCAGGGGAAAAATGTCCGCCGATATCAGTTGCCGTGGTAACTGCCGCCTGTGCGCCGATAAGCTCCGAAAGCCGCACCGCAATGGCATTTGCTCCGCCAATATGTCCCGAAAGTACTGGAATAACAAAACGACCGTCCTCATCAATAACTACCACCGCAGGATCGGTGGTCTTGGAGCTGATATGTGGAGCTATAGCCCTCACCGCAATACCGCTGGCGCAGATAAAAACAAGGGCGTCGTATCTGTCCCATATATCCGTAACAAGCCCGCCGATATTCTCAAAACACCGCGAGCCGAAGTCCGAATAACTGCGCAGGCAAAAGCGCTCAACGCCAATAAAATCGGCGCTTTTTTTGATACACAGAGAGAGCTCCCTGCCCTTTTCCGAAATGGAAATAACAGCAGCTTTCATCATTTGCTTGCCTTTCTGAATTTGGTTTCGAAGTCTGCTGAATACAGCTTCGATAATGAGCGGACGTCGCCGAGAAAGTCACCAACTGTTATGAGTGCTGTTTTTGTTATTCCGTTTTTCGCAGCAGTCTCCGCGAGACTGCCTACCGTACATCGGCAGACCTTTTCGTCAGCCCATGTTGCCTTATAAACTATAGCCGCAGGAGTTTCAGTCGAGTATCCACCGTTTATAAGCCGTTCGGACAGCTCTTCCAGCATACCCGTGCTGAGAAATATCACCATAGTGGCATGGTGAGCGGCAAGGCTCTCTATGCTCTCTTTTTCGGGAACTGGTGTCCTTCCTGCCATTCGCGTAAGGATAACGGTCTGTGACACGTCAGGGAGAGTATATTCGACTTTCAGAGCCGCCGCTGCTCCGCAGAATGAGCTTACCCCCGGACACACATCATAGTCTATCCCCAGCTTGTCAAGCCTGTCCATCTGCTCACGGACAGCTCCATACACACAGGGATCGCCCGTATGAAGTCTTACTGTGGTTTTGCCGACGTTTTCGGCTTTTTCCATAACGTCAATGACCTCATCAAGAGTCATGACCGCACTGTTATATATCTCACAGCCGCTCTTTGTATAGTCTAATAATTCGGGATTTACAAGAGAGCCTGCATATATCACAACGTCAGCTTCTTCAAGGAGCTTCTTTCCGCGCAGGGTTATAAGGTCAGCCGCACCGCTGCCTGCTCCGACAAAGTGTACCATATCATTTCACCGCCAAATCAAGTATCTCGTCTGCATATTGCGTTTTCAGCAGCATATCGTGCTGATAGGAGAATATCACCGCACCTGTTTTAGCTTCTCCCTTGGTTCGTGCCTGTAAATAGCCGTGTATCCGCTCCGTAAGCACATCGAGAAGCTTCTGCGCCTGACCGCTTTCATACAGTATATCCAGAGCCGCGTCAGCAGTTGCGCAGTCATTAAGCCTGCAAAGCAGACTGTTGTCCAGACCTGCCAGCGCTCCGCAGGCAATCAGAGTCTCCATTCTGCCGTCAGCATAAGAAGAATGGGTGTTCATGATACCCGAGCCAAGCTTCACCATTTTGCCGATATGACCGTATATCAGGATATTCTTAAACCCAAGTGTTATTCCGATGTCGATAGCGTCGCCTATAAAATTGCTGCACATGACGCACTGCCCGCTGAGCTGCGGCAGATTCTGTGAGATGAACCTCTCGCTGTAGTTGCCCACCGTCAGAACAAGGACATTTCTGCCCTCTTTTCGGCGGATATTCGCCTCTGTGCGTATAGTTTCTATCAGTGCGGAACTGCTCATCGGCTCAACTATGCCTGTAGTTCCGATTATTGATATTCCCCCCACTATGCCGATACGTGGGTTGAAGGTCTTTTCCGCAAGTTCTTCGCCCTGCGGCACTGATATAACTACTCTGAAGCCGCCGCAGTATTCGTGCATTTCCGCAGCTTCACTGACCGCCTGTGATATCATCTTGCGCGGAACGGAGTTTATAGCCGCCTCTCCCACAGGCTGGTCAAGACCTGCCTTGGTGACAGTACCTACGCCCTTTCCGCCGATTATCTTCACAGCGCTGTCAGCAAGTGATACTTCCGCGGTTATTTCTATACCGTTGGTGATATCGGGATCGTCGCCGCTGTCCTTTATGACGGTGCAAGCGGCAGTTCCGTCATTTATGATACATTTGGAAATATCAAGGCTCAAACGCTCGCCTTTGGGGAGGAGTATCTCCGCTGACTTCACTTCCTGCCCTGTGAGAAGTGCCTCAGCAGCAGCCCTTGCAGCAGCCGCGGCACAGGAGCCTGTAGTATATCCGCAGCGCATTTTCTTAGTACCGCAGTATATGAATCTTTCTTCCATGCCGCACCTCCCGTCGAAATAATTATGTTTATATTTTAGCATATTATATAGATTAAGTCAATCATAATCCCTTACAAAACTATTATAAAAACAGCTTGCAGGCTTGTTTGTATCACAGCTTGGCTATACAAAGCAAAAGCTCCGACCATTCGGTCGGAGCTTTTATAATAAACGTCAGTTCTGGAATGCTATACGGAAGAAGTTGTAGAGATGAGCTCTGATACAGTTATCACCGTGATAGCCGCCGTTTACATAGTGCCATACATGAGGAACGCCGTTTTTCTCAAAGTTAGTGTGATAATTCTTTGGATTATCGTAAACAACTGTGTCGTTGCTTCCGCCTGTTATCATCAGGAAATATGGCTCGTTGCCGCTGTCCCACTTGAAGGATCCGGAAACTCCGGGAGCCGGACAGATAGCGCCGATATAGCCGAACATGTCGGGCTTTTTCATACCGATGAGGAGAGCCTCACGTCCACCCATTGAGAAGCCTGTGATAGCGGTATTCTCCTTACCTGTCTTGATGCTGTAATTCTTCTCCATATACGGCATAAGATCCTTTGTAAGGTCATTTATGAAGTTATCATAAGCCTGATTGTTTGTTTCGTTCATACCTGTGCATGCCTTGAGAGTAGGACTTGAGAATACATCGGGGAATACGCAGATCATTTCCTTTGCTGCGCCCTCGGCAATAGCATTTCCTATCATCTCACGGGTATGCATATCAGCATTTCCCTTTGTAAGCATTCTGTCAATACCCTCATAGTAGCCGTGCATGATGTACATTACAGGATACTTCTTGTTGGGATCGTAGTTCGGAGGCAGAAGAATGTTAACGTCCTTCTGTCTGTTGCAGGTAGTTGAATAGTAGCTCTTTTTCTGTATCTGACCGTAAGCCACGCCATTTTGCGACTGATTTGCGGAATTCGGCTCTTTTTCAGCTATACTTGACGCAACCTTTGCAGTAAAGTCCTTCATGGAAAGATGTGCACTTGCCGCAGTAGTTGTAGTCGTAGTAGTTGTTGTTGCAACAGTTGTCGCTTTTGTAGTAGTTGTCGATGTGGTCGTTACAGGTGCTGTAACTGTCTTGATGTTTTCAGAATAGCTTACGGGAAGCTTTGTGTTTATTCCTAAGAGGAACTTCTGTATCTCAAGGGCGTCGTTTGAAGTGATACCGCCGCCTGCTTCACATACGTCTGCATTGAAGAGTCCTGTATCGCTGAGCTTATACTTGTCAGGGTTTGCAAGTGACTGCATTATAAGAACAACGTCGCTCATATCAACTTCTTTATCGCCGTTGGCGTCGCCCCACTTTGATACCTTTGAATCAAGTATATCCTTCAGATCCTGTGTAGTAGGAGGTGTTACGGTAGTTGGAGGTATCTCCTCACCCTTTGGACCGTCTATAACAGTGCCGTCTACTGCTGCATAGAAATTGTCAACGTAGAAATTGGTAGCAGGAGTTGAATCGTCAGAGTCGCCCTCTGTTTCAACATATACAAGAAGATTCTTGGCGCCTGTTGGTATCTGGAAGCTTGTATTTGCAAGCTGTGTCCACTGACCCTTAACAACGTCCTTAGTGTCTATCTTATCATAGTGAGCCTCGCCGTCTGCGCCGTCATACTGGAGCGTCAGGTGGAACTTTGTAGAATCAGCACCCTCGTTATACTTTACTATAGTTGAGAAGCTGTATTTCTCGCCTGCTTTGAACTTATAGTTAAGGCTTCTGCCGACGCCCTTCCATGAAGCTGAACGATCCGAGCAGTATACCGAGCTGTCGCCCTCATATGCCTCGTCAGTGCTTACAGCAACAGTCGCGCCGCCTCTGTCTGAGCAGCCGTCAAGCTTGCCCTCGAATGTGCTCTTAAATATGTATGTCTGGTCTGTATCAGAAGAGCTTGAACCTGCTCCCTCGAACTTCCACCAGTCAACGTTCATAAGGAATCCGTCGCCGCCGTTGAATACCAGATAAAGGTCATGCTCACCGCTTGCGCCTGCTACATCGCATGAAACCTCTTCCCAGTTATGCCAGCCGCCTGTTCCGCCGACTTTAAGGTTGCCAACGATAGGTCCTGTCTTGCTGTCAAGGTGGAGCTCGATATTTCCGCCGCTCTCGGCAGAAGCTGCACAGGCTGTGAATTTATCGGCACCGTCGCCGAAATCAACGCCTGCGACCTTGATATAGCTTCCCTTTTTGATGCTTCCTATGCATACAGAATTGTTTTCGTCCTTCTCGGTCTTGATGCCCTCGCTCCAACAGATAGTCTCCGCCTCGACGCGCTCAAACGGGTTGAGAGGCTCTATCTGTTCGGGACCGTTTTTAGTTGATTTTACCACAGGAATGGTTCCGTCAGGATTATATGTAAACTCTTCTACAGCAGCACTGCGGTTAAAAGTACCGCCGCCTTTAAGTCCGTTCATATGATAGAAAAGATATGAGTGATCCTTGTAATCAATAGTACCGCCATGCGTGGTAAAACAATTACTCTGATCTGTGATCTTTCCGCCAAAAGTCCACGGACCTGTTACAGTCGGACCATATGAGTAACAGATGCTTTCGCCGCCGTCAGAGCCATGGAATCCCGCATATACAAGATAGTACTTATCGCCATGCTTTGTTATCCACGGACCTTCACCATAGGCTGATCCGTTTTTGCCTGAACCGAACGCATTTTTATTCATATCAAAGTTCTTGATCTGTCCGTCCAGAGTTACCATATCTTCTTTCAGCTTGACATAGTAGCATTTCGGATTTCCAAACATGAGCCACGCCTGACCGTCGTCGTCAATGAAAACAGTAGGATCGATGTAATCCCAGTTCGGACCGCAAAGCGCCTTGCCGTTGGGATCGTGGTACGGGCCCTCAGGCGAATCTGCAACTGCAACACCGATAGCTCTTCCGCCGCCGCCCTTGTTTGTGGTGGTAAAGTAGAAGTAGTACTTGCCGTTGCGCTCGATACACTGTGAAGCCCATGCATCGTTCTTGTTGCACCAGCTGAAGCTGGTATCCTCGAGGATCCTGCCGTGGTCTGTCCAGTTCTTCATGTCCTTCGTTGAGAAGCACTGCCAGCCTGTCATGTAGTAGAAGTCGTTGTTGCCTTCACGGTCACAGCCTGTGAATACATAGAGTTCGTCACCGAATACTACCGGAGCAGGATCAGGTGTGAATGATGTCTGTACTATTGGGTTTTCTGCATGCGTAACAGCAGGAACTGCCGCGCATAATGAGACAGCTGATATTGCTGCCATGGCGATAGCCGAAAAATACTTTTTCATAATAATTCTCCTTCTTAATTTTAATATCCCGTTTTAACCTTTTGAGTCTGACTGCGACCTCTTTCAGCAGTCAGTTTACAATTTATTTATATTTAGTATTATAATAGCACAATTATCTGACAATTTCAATCCACATTTTCGCATATTAAGTGGACAAAATGCAGGAATTTATAAACTTTTTCACTTGTTAATCATTTAGACACTAAAATATATAAATAATATTACGTCAATACGAAACATATAAAAGAAAACTCCCTGAATAGCTCAGGGAGTTTTCGGAATATTTTTAAGAATTTTAATTACTGATTCTCATGGAAGAAGTAAGGCAGAGCGTCATAGATGTAATGACGTACCTGCGGCCACCAGTGTACATTGCCATTTGCTTCGAGGAAGTAAAGGTTACCCTTTGAGAAATCGGCTGTGTATGTGAACACATCTGTATTCTTCTTCAGCTCGTTTATCATCGGCACCATATTGCCGTATGCGATGTCTTTGGTACCTGTTGCAGCAAATACAAAGTACTCATTCTTCTTGAAGCCTGATTTTCTTGCTGAATTGAGGACCTTGCCTGCGCCGTCCCAGCAGTGACCTGACAGAGGCATGAAGTATGCAATAATATCGAGGTTATTATTGAAGTTTGCCCATGTTGAGCCGCCGCCCATTGAGAATCCGCCGTATGCACGGTGGTATCTTGATGCTTTAAGGCCTTCAATAGATGTATTTCCGTTTGCATATGTGGAGTACTTGTTTTCAACGTAAGGAATTATAGACTTGCGCATTTCCTCCCAAACGCCGTCAGCACTTGGAGCCTTGTTGAATGTTGGAGTTACAACGATCATCGGCTCTATATCGCCGTTTGCGATCATGTTATCAAGCATGATGTCGATATTGATGTTATTGTCGTTGAAGCAGGTCTCCTCGCTCTCTCCGCCGCCGTGCATGAGGTAGAATACGTTGTACTTCTTGGACTTGTCATAGCCGTAAGGAAGATATACGTACATATTCTTGTTGCCGTTGATACCGTTGTAGTTTTCCTTGACAACAGTACCGTGTTTTGCAGGCTGCTTGAAGTATCTGTCAGGTGCAGCCTTATACTGAGGATTTGCATTGTATTTGAAGTTGCTTACCTTTATTTCGCCGACTTTTCCGCCGCCTGTTGTAACTTCAGATTTTACGCCCTCTGCTGCGAACTGAACGTCATCAACATAGAAATTGAATGTTCCTTCAGTTGACTCGATATAGAATACAGGCTCATTTGCGTCCTCAGGTATAGTAAATGATGTATTCTCAAGCTTTGTCCACTTTTTGCCCTCAGCATCAGCCTTAGCTATGTTGACATAAACTGCCTCATCGGAAGAGTCCTTGTACTGGAGCTGGAGTTTCATCTCCTGAGCCGAGTCCGTAGGCTGCATTACTGCTGCCGAGAAGCTGTATGTACCGCCGGGCTTGAACTCACTTCCAAGTACGTAGTTGATACCGTTCCATGCAGCCGATCTGCCTGAAACCTTGACGGACTTGCTGCCTGAGTAGAAGTGGTCGCTCTCAGAAGCTACAGAAGCGCCGCCTCTTCCTTCCCAGCCGTTTTCGCCTGATTCAAATGACTCCTTTTTGGTATCAATTGAAGGAGCAGTAGTAGTTGTCGTTGTGGTCGCAGTAGTTGTTGTGGTTGTTGTGGTTGTTGTGGTGGTGGAAGTTGTAGATGTGGTAGTTGTTGTTTCAGTAGTAGTCGTTGTAGATTCAGTGGTGGTTGTAGTCGTGGTCGTCGGAGTTGTTGCAGTAGTTGTTTCGGTATCCGTATTTCCTTCAGCAACGCTCTCTGGAAGTTTCTTGATAAGTCCCAGCAGATACTTCTGTATAGCAAGAGCGTCCATGTTTGTGATACCGTCACCGCTGTTGCTTACGTCGCCGTTAGCCATGCCCTGCTCTGTAATGCCGCCGTCCTTGCCGACGCCATACTTGTCAGGATTTGCAAGGCACTGCATGATAAGCACTACATCTGAAAAGTCGACCTGCTGATCGCAGTTGGTGTCGCCCCACAGTGTAACATTTGCGCCTGCTGCATCGGCAGTCTGCTTCACAGGCAGATTTGCCAATGAGGTCCAAAGCATTGAGCAGGTCATCAAACCCGTCAACGCGCGTTTGAATTTGTTTGTTTTTTTCATAAGTATTCCTCCTAATTATAATATTCCCCTGTTTATATCTTTCAGGCTGTTCAGCCTATAATAATATGATATCATATCTTATATTGATTATCAACTCAAAACGTGCATATAAGGTGGACAAAATGCATATTTTACAGCATTATACACATCATATTGTAAAATGTAATACCACAAATAGTATGTATTGTTCAATTTTTAGTGTGCTTCATTTTACCATAATACTGTGATATTATGTCTTTATATTACAAAATGTCAAAAAAAGTCCCCTCTGCTGATAGCCTGAACTTTCGGCAGAGGGCTCTTTTTGTATTATTCATCATTTGCTGCGTTTTGTTATTTATTCAGAGACAGTGTTGAAAAAAACCTTTATTGAATCAGCCAGTTCTTCAAGATGACCGACAAAACAGTGATCTGCACCGTGTATAGGAATGACCTTTGCATCTTTATACAGCTCTGCGGCTTTTTCTGCATAGGAATACGGAACTACAGGATCCTCGTCACCATGAACTATGAGCACCTTTCCTTTGAATCTTGATATCGCATCTTCAACATGGATAGTCTGTGCAACACGAATATAGTCACCTGATATCTCCCAGCTCTCACTGGCTAACTTTTCGGGGATATGCTCGGGATCGAATGAATTGCCCAGAACAATGCCTGCCCTTGCATTTTCAGGGATCATCCATGCAGGTGATAAAGGCAGTATTCCCTTAAGAACATCAGCACACATACCTCCCATGAGCATGGTAAGCAGTCCTCCCTGAGAGTGACCGCATACATAAAGCTCAGTCACAAAGTCCAGCCCTCTTGCATATGCGATCACAGCAAGAGCATTCGTCACCCACTTATAGAGCGTATGGTCAATAAACCTGCCATCGCTTTTTCCGTGTCCGTACATTTCAGCGCGAAGCACCGAAACTCCCGCTTCATTCATTGCTTTCTGAGCCGCAATGATATGCTCCTCTTCCATATGTCCCGTAAAACCGTGAATCAGTATGCAAAGCGGTCCTTTTACCGTATCATCAGGACGATCAAGCTTGGCATGGAGCCTTGTACCGTCGCAGTTTATATAGAATTCCTTCATTTCTTCTGTCCTCCTTCAAATTTTGTGAAGTTCAGTTTAAACTAAAGACTGACGCACCATAAAAGTCATATATCCGCTGTAAATGCTGACAGAAATTCTGTCAGTGTTTTTCTCATATTATCCCTCCCTGAGATGCTATTTTATGCCATTATTATACAAAACCGAAAGGCAAAAATCAAGTCATTTATTGCCGATTGATTGAATTAAATATATCGTTTTTTCCACCTATGTATCACTTTTTTTAGTTGACATTACGTACAAAAAATATTACAATATTTACAGTTCCATAAATTACGGGGATATTATTTATGGAATGAATAAACAGATTTGGAGGAATTACTTAATGAGTATTCAAAGAAAACTCAAGACTGCTGTTTCGGCAGTCATGGCGGGAGCAATGCTGATAGGCACAGCGTCCTCTTTCCCGTCGCCAGCGCCTATGGTAGCTGACGCTGCCAGCGCGTGCAACATCAACACAAACAAGGAATATCAGACTATCCGCGGCTTCGGCGGTATGAATCACCCTGAGTGGCAGAGCTATAACGCTCAGAACGGAGCTCCCGGAGACATGACGGCAGCTCAGGTCCAGACAGCTTTCGGAAACGGCGATAACGAGCTTGGTCTTACTATTCTTCGTATTTTTGTCAGTGACGACAAGAATGCTTGGAAGAACGCTATCCCAACAGCTCAGAGAGCTCAGAAGCTTGGCGCAACTGTATTTGCTACACCTTGGAACCCGCCTGCATCAATGAGACAGAATGGCTCGGGCGGTCCTTCAGGCGGTAAGTACGTTCTCAAAAACGGCGCTGAGGGACAGTACGCACAGCACCTCAACGACTTCATCAAGTACTGTAACAGCCAGGGCGTTCAGCTCAACTCCATATCAGTACAGAATGAGCCTGACTGGTCAGGCGAGTGGACAGCATGGACACCAGACCGTGCGGCAAACTTTATCGCAAACTACGGTAAATCCGTAACAGCAGGCACAACCACAAAGCTGATGTCTCCTGAGAGTTTCAGCTATAACAAGAGCTTCTACAACGCAATTCTGAATAACTCCAAGGCTATGCAGAACTGCGATATGTTCGGCACTCACTTCTATGGAACACAGCGCAGCCAGATGGACTTCCCTGCCCTTGAAAACTGCGGCAAGGAGATTTGGATGACAGAGGTTTACGTTCCGAACAGCGACAACAACTCCGCAGACCGTTGGCCTGAGGGCGTTAAGGTTGCAGAAAATATCCACAACGCTATGGTTGTCGGCAACATGAACGCCTATGTATGGTGGTACATACGCCGTCAGTACAGCCCGATGTGGGACACCGGCAAGATCTCAAAGCGCGGTTACGCTATGGCTCAGTTCTCCAAGTGGGTACGCCCCGGTGACGTCCGTATCGATGCTACGGAACAGCCCGATTCAAATATACTCGTTTCTGCTTACAAGCACAGCGACACACAGGCAACAGTAGTTGCTATCAATAAGGGCAGCAATGCTCCTGTTCAGCAGTTCAGCTTCAGCGGCAGAACTATCACAGATGTGACCCGTTACAGAACTTCTGCAAACGAGAACATCACAAAGACTTCCAACCCTGATTTCAGCGGCTCATCATTCAGTGCTCAGCTTCCCGCAAACAGCGTTTCCACATTCGTAGTAAGCCTCGTCAGCGACGGCAAGGGCTTCGAGGGCGGAAAGGATCCTGTTCCTCCAGAGCCGATAGAGCCAGACGCAAACGGTTACTATTACCACGATACATTCGAGAACGATAACGGCAGCTGGGAGAGCAGAGGCGGAGCTTCTGTAAACACTGGCGGCACAGCTTACAAGGGAAATAAGGCTCTGACAGTTTCCGACAGAGGCAGCGCATGGCACGGCGCAGCAAAAACTCTCGACTCCCTTACTTTCAAGGCTGGACAGGAGTACAGCTTCAGTGCTGTTGCAAAGGGCTCAGGCAATATGATGCTCTCACTTGAATACAAGGATTCGACGGGCACAACAGCTTATGCTCACATCGCAGACGGCGTTTCAAACGGCGAATACGTACAGCTTTCAAATACCAACTATAAGCTCCCTGAGGGCTCGGGATATATCCTCTATGTTGAAACAGAGGAAGGAACAAGTGATTTCAGCATTGACGAAGTTGTCGTTGCTAAAGCTGGTGTAAAGGTTGACGGTCCTGTGGTTACAACTACTACAACAGTACCCGTTACAACTGCGCCACCTGTTGAGCAGGATCCTAAGGCTGCATACGAAGCCAAGGTTTCCTTGTGGGGCGACGCAAACGGCGACAACACAGTAGATATGGGTGACGTAGTTCTTATCATGCAGTCCCTCGCTAACCCCAACAAATTTGCTCTAAAGGCGCCAGGGCTTTACAATGCAGACGTTTACGAGGCAGGCGGCGGCATTACTTCAAACGACGCGCTTTCTATCCAGAAGTTCCTTTTAGGCACAGTAACAAAGCTCCCCGAAAGCTGGTCAAACAACCTCAAAGCTGAGCCAGTTACACAGCCAACAACTCAGGCAACAACAACTACTACCACAACTACAACTGCAAAACCTGTCCAGCAGATCGATTTTTCTGCAATGGCACAGAAATTCGGCAGCGTAAATCCTGCAAAGTCATACAAAAAGGATAACGAGCACAATCCGCTGATATCCCAGTATTTCGGCGCTGATCCGGGAGTTATGGAGTATGACGGCAGAGTTTATATCTACATGACAGATGACCACCTGCTCTATAACAACGGTCAGGTAACAAAGGAGACCTACAGCACTATCAATTGCCTGCGCTGCATCTCCTCAGATGACCTCGTAAACTGGACAGACCACGGTCTTATCAATGTTGCAGGTCAGAACGGTATTGCAAAATGGGCAGGCAACTCATGGGCTCCGACAGCCTGCCACAAGAAGATCAACGGCAAGGAGAAGTTCTTCCTCTACTTTGCAAACAACGCAAATGGCATCGGTGTACTTACTTCAGACAGTCCTACCGGTCCATGGTCAGATCCTAACGGCCGTGCAATGATCGACCGCAAGACCAACGGCGTCACAAATGTTCCGTGGGTATTCGATCCTGCGGTACTCGTTGACGATGACGGCAAGGGCTATCTCTACTTCGGCGGCGGTACAGACAATCTGCCGAAGGATCATCCGAAATCTGCCCGCTGTGTCGCTCTCAGCGATAACATGACCTCTATCGTCGGCACACCAGCTGTCATTGATGCACCTTACATGTTTGAGGACAGCGGTATCCACAAGTACAACGGCAAATATTACTACAGCTACTGCACCAACTGGAGCACAGGCGGCAACTCCTACGGTCTTACGACTGCCGCTATCGACTACATGGTCAGCGACAACCCTCTCGGACCATTCACCCATAAAGGCGAGGTGTTCAAGAACATCGGCAACTTCTTCGGCACAACAGGCAACAACCACCACACCATCATGGAGTTCAAGGGACAGTGGTACCTCTTCTATCATGCACAGTACCTCCAGGATGTAATGAATCTTAAGGATATGGGCTACAGAAGCACCCACATCGACAAGATCACCATGAATTCCGACGGCACGATGCAGCAGGTCAAGGGTACAAAAACAGGCGTATCACAGATCAAGGCCTTTGATCCGTATACTACCTCCCGTGCTGCTACATTCTCACATCAGGGCGGTATCACTATCAGCGGCAGCGGCAATTCGACTGTCAATGCAGAAAAAGGCAGCTGGTACCGCGTATCAAAGGCAGACTGCGGAAGCGGTGCGGCAAGTCTTACAATAAAGGCTTCTTCCAAGAACGGCTGTATCGTTAAGGTATGCAAGGGCAGCCCGTCAGGTAATGCTGTTTCATACGCAGAGATACCCGCAGGAAACTCTATGCAGGAAATAACTGTTCCCGTTCAGGATCTCAGCGGAGAGCAGGATCTCTGTTTCATATTCAATAACTCAGCTTCAATTGACAGCTGGAAGCTCAATAAATAAAAATCACGCCTGCGGCATTAATTACCGCAGGCGTATTTTATTGTCTTTTCAGACTTGCCTTGGCGTTTCAGAAGACAACTGCCTCTATTATATTATTGCTCAATGGACAATGAAGGAATAAGCTTGAGAAGATATTTCTGGATAGTTACCGCATCTTCATTGGTCATTCCGTTATTACCGATAACATCAGCGTTTATAGCTCCCTGCTTTGTAATGTGATGCTTGTCTGAACCCGTCACACCGAACTTGTTCGGATTTGCAAGAGCCTGCATTATAAGAACTATATCTGACATATCTATTTTGTCATCACAGTTTGAATCGCCTGCCGTTTTCACTTTGAGCTCAGAAGTCGTTGAAGCCGTAGATGTTATGGTTGTAACAGCTGTAGTAGTTGTTGTTGAAGTTGTGGAGGAAGTCGTTACAGGCGCTTCATCATTTCCCATATTGCTCTCAAAGTATGAAAGCACCCATGCAAAAGCAGCCTGCCACTGAGGTGTGACAGAATTGCAGGTCCACGCCTGAACAGAGTCCGCATAGAGCTGCTGGTCTGGCGTCTCGCCTATCTTGAGACCGATACCCTTAACAAAACTGTCGCCTATACCGTCAGGACTTCCAGCTAACCCCGTGGGACCTCCTACCATTACACCGTTCGGAGCAGACGGGAAGCTCTTGTCTACTTCGTTCAGCCAGTAATTGCTGCTGGGATTATTAGTATGATACGAACCATAACCCGTTACGTAGGATATGCCAAGACCGTTTCTTCCGAAAATATAGTCAAGAGCATAGCCTGCATGATCCCTGTAAGTCTTATCGCCTGTTGCGTCACAGGCATATGCCAGAATGACCGCGTTATTGACTATGGAAGAGTTGGAACCGTATTCATAGGTCTTCCAGCTGTCGGCATATGCTGAGTAAGGATCTATTCCGAATCCGCATTCAACCTGTCTGTATGGGATATCCATAGCGTTGGCGTATTTTTTATTTTCAATATTTCTTGTGGCTGCATCTACTAAATTATCAGCAGCCTTGCCGATATTTACAGTTATCAGCTTTCTGTCATCATCTGATATCTTATCGCTGAGATACAACGATATTGTACCGAAGTCAAGGGTATCAGTCTCACCGAATGCCCTGAATCTGTCATCAGGCTGCGGCCAATGAATGATTTTATAATAATCAGGTTCGCATTGAGTAAGCTTCAGCTCAGGATTGCAGGAAGTAAGACAGTCATAATACTCCATATCGCCTGTAGTCGCAAAAAGCTCGCAGGCAGCCCAATAAGCCTCATCATTTATATTGATGTCGCCGAAGTCCATATCGTTGATATCATATGCAGTAGAACCCTTGTTAGGAGCAAAATGTTCATCATGTATGGAAACGTTTTTCCACTCATCTTCATGCTTCTTGACTGCTTCCCACGAAGCCTTTGCCTGTTTCAGGCACTTCGCGGCAAAATCGGGATCAGAGCCTTCCCAGAGGCGAGCTGCCTGTGCCGCACAGGCTATAAAGTCAAAAGTAGCAGCATATGTCGGAGGATTAACTAATCTGACAAGATAATCATGTTTCATATCAAGATTATGAATGACAGGATCATAGCTGTTGTAATATCTTACGCCGTGATATACCATGTCGGCATAATCCTCGCCCCACATACTGTCTTTTTCCGGATCAACCACCATATCAAGCATGAATTCAAGCTCATATCTCGCTTCGTCAAGAGCGTCGTTCAAGCTTTTATCTCCGTTTTTCTCCGAAAGCTCATACATATTCTGCAAAAGCCATACCGTATTTGCTCCTGCAATAATATTTTTTCCGCAATTATCATCAGTGTACCAGCCGCCCGAAAAGTCCTTTTTCATGTTCTTTTCATTGGACGAGTGCCAGTATTCCCTGAAATATGCTTCGTCCTTTGCATGGTAGGCTTTATGTGCGAGCTTAGCCCTGTTCTCATCGGAAGGCGAGGAAACTATCTTTTCCGCCTCAAGATCAGTATCAGAGCGCTGCAAATAGAAGTAATTCATTGCATCTCTGTATATATCACCGTAGATACTGTCCCCTACCGTAAATTCGTGGCTGATATAACGTTTATAAGTCTCTCCGCTGTAAGGATTTGTATATACGTTTTTCTCGTCATCGACCTCTATCGTGTACCTGCCCGGCTTTTTAACTTCAGAAAAGTCAAGCTTGTGGAAAAATCCGCCGCCTGCTTCGGGATCAGGACCGACAGGAACAGTTCTGCCCTTTAAGACTTCTTTGCCATTTTCGTCGAGGACTCTGAAGTCCATTGCTTCTCTGTCGTCCGCAGTCACATATGTAGCCACTTTCTTTGAATCGGGATAATAGCCTGCCTGATTGAGACGAACATCGCTTCTCGGTATCACATAGCCAAAATCCCCCGTGCTATGCCAGCCGCACATAGAATCACCCGACTCCTCGCAGGTAAGGCATTCTATGACCATATCATCAAACCATATCTCGTCTCCCTCACGAGCATTGCCCTGATACTTAACTCCTTTTGCATAGTGGAAAGACCACTCCGCAGACTCAATATCCTCTGTGGGCTTGAATACTCCCTCGAATGTCTGCCATTCGGTCGAAAGCTTTACTGCTGATGCAGGCCACTGCCCTCCCATATCAGGTCCCATGTGCATATCATTTGTCATACCGTCCAGCACGAAATAGTTCTGGTCGTTTCTGACATCACATATCTGCGAGCAAAGTTCAAAGCCTTCCCTTTTGCTCTTTGCCTTGAAGCTTACCTTGTACTCATGACCTGCTCTGAAATTGAGATTTCTGTGTCTGAACTGCAGATCCCACTTTTCGCGGTCAGCTCCCTCAGGACAGCGTATACTGATGTGGAACGTACCGTCCTCAAGCTCAAACGACTGCTTTGCAGGAAGCGCAGAACTGATGTGCCACGGCAGAGATTTTTTCTCGAATGTGCTTTCTCCGATGACCATGACCGTTCTGCTCTGCTCGGCAGGAGCCGCAGAGATTGTCGGTACAGCCGCCATAGCTAATGCCATAACGCCTGCAATAAGCTTGCTTGTTTTTTTATACATATGAAACCCTCCCTTTTTTTTAATATAACATATGTATTTATAAGTGTCAGTTATAAAGGATAAAAGGCAAACATACTTATCGTCCCTCTAAATCGAGTTGAAAAATAATACATTCTTCTATTCCTTTATCAGAATTATAACATATAAAGAAACCGCAGTCAACATCTGTTAATGCAATACTTAAACGCCCTCCACGTTAAACAGGCTTGGTGAAAAAACCTTATAAAACAGTTTCTGAATGTGCTTTCTTTTCATAAACAGGCTATATACAGTTATTTGCGGTACGTACATAAATTTTTTTATTCGGGTGTATTGACAAACAGATCAATATGTGTTATACTGTATATACGATGATATATACAGTATAACACAGGAGTGCACTATGAAGATAGTTATAAAAAATAAATCTGAACTGCCTATCTATGAACAGATAGAGCAGCAGATAAAGGCTCAGATACTTGAGGGCAAGATCGCGGAAGACGAGCAGCTGCCGTCTATCCGCCAGCTTGCAAGAGATCTGAAAATAAGCGTTATCACAACCACAAGAGTATACAATGACCTTGCTGAGGAGGGCTTTATTATCTCTGTTACAGGCAAGGGATATTTCGTTGCGCCAAGCAACAACGAGCTCCTCCGCGAGCGTATGCTCTGCGAAATGGAGGAAGGCTTCGAGAAAGCCGTCCTGAACGGCAGAAATGCGGGACTTTCCGATGACGAGATCGTCGCCACGCTAAAAAAATTCATGGAGGAATGATTTATGGAGAACATTCTGGAGATAAAAGGGCTCAACAAGGCTTACGACAGCTTTGCACTTAAGGATGTCAGCTTTACACTGCCAAAGGGTTATATCATGGGATTTGTAGGTGAAAACGGCTCGGGCAAGACTACTACTATCCGTTCCATACTCAATATGGCTAACATAGACAGCGGCAAGATAAGCGTTTTCGGTCTTGACAGCGTTACTGACACTATCGCCATAAAGGAAAAGCTGGGCGTAGTTTTTGACAGCCTTTACCTTGCAGACCACCTCACTGCAAAACAGATAGAAAAACAGCTGAAGCCCTTCTACAAGGACTGGGACAGCAAGGAGTTCGCTGGCCGTCTCAAGTCCTTCGGACTTCCTGACAACAAGCGTGTTGGCGAATTCTCAAAGGGCATGAAAATGAAGCTTATGATAGCCATTGCACTGTCTCACAAGGCTGACTTTATGATACTCGACGAGCCCACAAGCGGTCTTGATCCCGTTGCCCGTGACGAGCTTCTCGATATTCTTGCCGAGTACATCGAGAACGAAAACAGAAGCGTCCTCTTCTCCACACATATCACATCTGATGTGGAGCGTATCGCCGACTACGTTACAATACTCCACAACGGCAGAGTTTGGTTCACGGGAACTAAAGATGAACTCAACGAAAAATACGTTATTCTCAGAGGCTCTGAGGAGGACATCTCCTCTGCACTGCGTGAAAAATGCATAGGCTTCCACGGCTACAGAAACGGCTTCGACGCACTTCTCAGCACAGAATTTCTCGACGAGGTATCAGACGAGCTTGAGACCGAAAAGGCTAATATCGACGAGATACTGGTCTATGTTGCAAAGGAGGACAGACATGAACGACATGATGAAAATGATAAGGTTTGACCTTATCTCAGTCAGCAGTCTCACTGTGCCTTATGTAGCCATATTTGTCGTAGTAAGCATTATAGCCTCACTGTTCGGTCTCACCTTTGGTATCCTTTGTGGATTGAACTTTGTAATGATCATAGCGCCAATACAGGGAATCAACAATTCAAGCTGCAAAAGGCTCTACGGTATGCTGCCTGTCCGCAGAAGCTCTGTAATAAAGGCGCTTTTTACTGAAATGTTCGTTACTATGTTCATAGGCGAACTGCTCTCTTTTCTGTGTTTGTTCATATGCAGGATCTCCTCGCTTTACAAGATACTCCCCGAAAAGCTTTCGTATATAGCAGGAAGATTCTCTGGAATCCCGTACAGCAGATATGAAAAACTTTATCTGCTTGCAGCTGCGATATTCGCCTTCATAACTATAGTTCTCTGCTTTGTGCAGATGCGCTCGGAGGTCAAAAATATGGAGACCGCCATACGTGAGTTTATAATAATAGTGGCTGTATTTGCTGCAGTAGCCACATTCATATCTGTTATGATATACAATGAGAAGCTTGAAGCATTAAAGAATATACTGCTGCCGCAGACTTCGGCAGGCAAATGGCTGTCCATCGCTATACTCAATGCAGTCACCTTAGCCGCAGCATACCTGTTCTGCGCGGTTACAGTCAAAAAGGCTTCAGACAAAGAGCTTTAAGGAGGGAAAATATGAAAAAGATAATTGATCTCATCCGAGTCGATCTCATATCGGCAAAGGGCAGGAACAAGGGTATATTCTTCCTTATTTTCCTGCTGACTGCTGCATTTGTAGTCATTGGAATTATCACAGAAGCCTTATTCATGGTATTCAGCATAATTGTGCTGGGAGTTATGCTCGTACCTTTTATTACAATGGCAGAAAAGACTCATAATGCAGGAAAAATATTCACTGTTATCCCCGCTGACCGAAAAAGCATAGTAATTTCCCGTTTTGCACTGACTACGGGAATATATACCGTCTTTTCAATAATTATTTTTATCCTGTACCTTATAATGGAAAAATTCAGTGATTTCCACACCTCTATGATTTCTAAGGACATAAGTAACTTATACGAAGTATCAAGCGGTTTCGGTACAGGTATACAGATGAAGGCTATGGAGAACTCAATATTCTGGTTTATTTTCGCTGTTACGCTCATGGTCATGGCAGGTCAGCACAGGAAATATTTCAAAAAGGGAATTTCAAGCAAGAACAACTCCATACTGAGGAGCTTTCTTAAATTCTTAGGCGGAATTGCACTGGTCTATGCTGTAACAGCTGCCATTATTCTGATATTCAATATAGATATACTGAAGCCTGCACTTATCGTGCTTGTAAATATGCTCATGGCACTGGCAGCTCCCATGAACGGTCTGGTGCTCAGCATTATACTGATTTTTATCGGCTTCGGCTTCACCCTCTATCAGCTTATATGCTCGGTAGTGGACTATGAAGCCCGTGAGCTTTGAGGAGGTGGATATACATGAAAAGAATACTTCGCAGAACTGCCGCTCTCATTGCTGCGGCTGTGCTTACAGTCTATACTCAGCCATTCAGTGCTTTTGCAGAAGATGACGAACTAAAATGTCCGTCGGGAATAACCGTCAGTAAACTTATAAGCGGTCAGGAAAAAATAGACGCACATCCCACCAATATCAAAAACAGCAAGACTGACAGCGCTCGTGTGGAGCTTGTTTTCCACGGTGACGAAATACTGTACACACGCTACTACGGCTGCACCAATATTGAGGAGCACACTCTCGCTGACGAGAACAGCGTGTTTGAATGGGGCAGCATTTCCAAGACCTTTACATGGGTAAGCATCATGCAGCTCTGGGAACAGGGAAAGATCGACCTTGAAGCAGATATCCGCACATACCTCCCCGATGATTTCTTCAGCCACCTTAAATACGATGATCCCATTACACTTATGGACATCATGAACCACAAGGGCGGCTGGTGTGAGAAGTTTTACGACTCCACATCAGAGGATATGGCTGAAATGCCGTCACTTGAAGAAGCTCTCAAAAATGTGGAGCCTGCTCAGACCTACCGTCCCGGTGAAGTGGCTTCCTACTCAAATTGGGCAGCTTCTCTTGCAGGACTTATCGTTCAGCGGGTAAGCGGTATGGACTATGTTGACTATGTCCACAAGAATATCTTTGAGCCCCTCGGCATGGAGCACACCTCAGCAGGTCCCGACTTTACCGATAATCCGTGGGTAAGAGAGCAGCGCATGAAAACGATGTGCTATGAATTATCCCTGCATCAAAGCTATAAAGAAAATGAAGACGGAACAATAGAGGACGGGGTGAGAGAAGAATACAAGTCCAAGGGCACCTGTATGTTCAACGATCAGCTTTATCCCTGCGGCGCAATAACGGGTACTCTCGGCGACCTTGCTACCTACGCACAGGCTTTGGTCAACGACGCCCACCCATTGTTCAAAAATGCCGAAACTCAGGAGAAGCTCCTGTCAGGCTCCTCATTCTACGGAAACACTGATATACCCAGCTTCAGCTTTGGCTTTGACGTCCATGAATACAACAACGTCCGCACCTTCGGACATACAGGAGCTACATTTGGCTGTGTTGCTAATATGGAATTCGATCCCGTATCAAAGTTCGGAATCGTAGGTCTTTCAAACTGTGGTGATGATTTCCCGAACTATTTATGCTCATATGTTTTCGGCAGCTTGAAGACAAAAAAATATATCGGTGAAAACTATGAAAAATTTGATCTGACACCATACAGCGGATACTATTCGGACACACGTACCCATGCGGCAGGAATGGGAAGATTTATACTTTACATGGACGCATTCTCAATTGATAATATAAACGCTGCGAAGGTTGCTGACGGTGTATTTATTGAATATCATTCCGAAGAATATTACGATGATACTATTTACAGCATAGTTGAACATTCTGACGGCAGACATGGCATTGTAAACAGCTGCTCGGAATATCTCGAAATAAAGAATTATATTCCTAAGCTCTGTCTACTTGCAGGCTTCATGCTCTGCGGAGTTGCCTCGCTGTTCATACTCCTTGCAAAGCGAAAGCTCAATAAGGCACATAAAGCCGCTCCCCTTTCCTTTGCACACATCATCACCGCAGGACAGTTTGCAAAGATAATATCACTTGCTGCAATGATATCCATTGTTGCAATTCGCGTAAACGGAGACAACAACGGTCTCACCAAGACCGAGGGCACGGTCATCGGAGTTATACAGATTATTTGTCTGGCATTATGCGGACTTGCGCTTCTTGCCGCTGCTTACTCATTCATGTCAAAAAAGAAGCTCCCCTACGGAAGAATACGCAGTCTGTCCTGCTTTGCAGGCAACCTTATAACCGTATCCGCAATGATATTCTTTGAGATGTACAACTTCTGGTGCTGCTGATTTTTAAAAATCATAGCTGTGTTAACATTTATCGCATCAGATCCTTATTATAAAGTAACAGTTTCAAAAGAAAATGATCTTATTCAGTATCTTTTAATACAATTGATAAAGTAAAAGCCTCCCGAGGGAGGCTTTTACTTTATTTAAAACTCTGCTGATTTATTTAAACAAAGCCTCATAATATTCGGGAGTTCTACCTTGTTCACTTGTTGTCACATATATCCAGCAAACAAGGTCATCATCAAGCTTTCTCATATAGAAACAATCGAATGCCTTGCCGTCCCAATAATAAACTACATCTCTCAAAAATTCTTCGCTGCCAAGCTTTACCTTTTTACGTTCTTTCCAGTCAGCATTATCGCCATCATTAGTTATCTGGCCATCTATCCATTCCTTGCAATAATCCATAACGTCTTCTGCGGTAGCGTCAGCAGAATCAGGGAATCCTATCTTTGTGTTTACAAAGAATACCATTACGGATTCTTTAGCATTGCCAAAACTTGTTTCAAGTATTTGCGACCTTTCGCGCCTGATCTCTTCTTCATCAGTAAGCTCTGCAATGTAAGCTTCTTTTTCCTCGGGATCAGTATCATTAGGGAAATAATTTAGTTCTCCGGGAACATTGAGTTTGATATTTGCATATTCATTGACGTATACGCCGTCCTTAAACAATCCTGCTTTATAATTAGTACCTTCCAATGCAGGATCAAGTACAGCTACAGTCGGCGGATCAAGTATAGTCTCAGGCTCGGGCTGTGCCTTGAAGCCGTCGCCGTAGCTTAGTCCGTAGCCTCTTTCCAGCCAGCACTTGTCAGTACCTATCTGGTCTAATGAGCCATACCACGGTGCGGGCAGTTTGCCCTTGAAATCGGCACAGCCGCAGAGCACATCGGAAATGCCCTTGCCCTCAGAGCCAGGGAGATAGCACATTACAACGCTGTCCCACTGATCGTATATTCTGGGATTTATGAGGACCTGTCTGCCTGCAACGATACAAGCAACAGTGGGCTTGCCAAGTTCCTTGGCTTCCTGTCGTGCCTTTGAATTGCCGTCAAGTCCAAGAGTACCGAAAAGGCTCATATCCTCGGTATCGCCGTTCCACTCGGCATATGCCTGCTCGCCTAAGCAAAGCAGCACAACATCGGCTTTCTCCGCTTCTTCCTTATCAGTTATGACCTCTATTCCGTAACTCTCAGCGTATCTTTCAAATGCTTCCCTGATAGTAGTTACACCCGGGACGTCCTTTGTGCTTGCACCGTTCCAGTCCATAGTCCAACCGCCGCACTGTACCTGACCATTGTTTGCCGCAGGACCAGTGATATAGACCTTTGTGCCCTCCTTGATAGGAAGTACTTTATTGTCGTTTTTGAGTAGCACAAGGCTCTCCTCAACAAGCTTTTCGGCTATCTTTCGGTATTCAAGAGAGCCAGTTTCCTTCTGCTTTGTTTGCAGGTTCTCGCAGAGCGGATCATCGAATATGCCTGCCTCTTTCTTGACCTTGATTATTCTTGTAACAGCGTCGTTTACACGCTCCTCGGTTATCTCGCCGCTGCTCACAGCGTCAACGATTATCTGCTTTGCCTCGTCATATTTATCGGTCTCCATGAGCATATCAATTCCTGCGTTTACGCCGTTGATGACCTGTTCCTTATATGTGGCTCCCGAGGTGTGCTCAATGGAGCCCCAGTCGCTGACGATGAAGCCTTCAAATCCCATTTCATCTTTGAGCTTCATGATGTATTCTTTGTTTTCGTGCATTTTCACGCCGTTGAGTGACGAGTGGCTTATCATTATGGTCTGTACGCCTGCGTCTATCTGAGCCTGATATACCTTTAGAAGTTCTTCTATCTCTGCGTTGGTGAGCTGTGCGTCGCCGCGGTCTATACGCTTGAGGGGAGTGCCCTCCTCGCCTGTGCCGTATACTACGTTACCGTCAGCAAAGAAGTGTTTTGCGCAGGCAACAAGTCCGCCGTCCTGAAGTCCCTTAGTATAGGCTGTGCTGAGTTTTGTAATGGTGTCAAGGTCGGAGCCGTAGGACTCATAGGTACGTCCCCAGCGCGGATCAACGGACTGTGCCACGCATGGTGAGAAGTTCCACATCATATGACAGAGCTTTGCTTCGTCGGCTGTGATAAGACCTACCTGATATGCAAGCTCTTCATCATTTGCTGCTCCTTGTCCGATATTATGGGGGAAGTATACTGCATCTCTGCAATAATTGACGCCGTGAACATCGTCCTGACCATAGATATATGGAATACCTGCCTCTGATTCAATAGCGGCATTCTGGAAGCCGTCAACGGTCTCGCACCATGCATCGGAATCTATACAGCCGACAGTGGACAGGATACTGCCGTAGTCGTTGGCTTTCATGTCATCAGTAGTGATGTTGTAGACCGCAGGCTGAACCATTTGGTTTGCTTTCTGTTCGAGAGTAAGCTCACCTAC
>NZ_FPIP01000004.1:0-309298 GCF_900119075.1 Ruminococcus flavefaciens | reverse complement strand
ATCAGTAGTGATGTTGTAGACCGCAGGCTGAACCATTTGGTTTGCTTTCTGTTCGAGAGTAAGCTCACCTACGATCTCCTCGGGAGTCATAGAAGCGTATCTCTGATATTTCGGACCGTGATCCTTAACTGTGCTGTCGGAAGCGATTTCAATTTCCGATTCAGTCGCCGTATCTGATGATGATGAGTTTGTTTTTTTCTCCGCACATGAGACTGTTGAAGCCAACAGCGCCAGCGGAAGTAATAATGCGATTGCTTTTCTCATGTCTGCTCCTTTCGGTACGTTTGAAATTATATCTGATATTGTAATTTTAGTCCATCAGTTAATGTTAATATTATATCATATTATTTAAACAAAAGCAAGCAAATGCATTCAGGCGAGCGATCATATACTGTAAAAGTATTTGCCGTCATCAGGCGCTTCTTGTTATCAAGCATATATAACCATGTTCATGTGTAATTCAGTTAAAGTTCTCTGGATTATTACGAAGTCATGGGCTCAGGCATACTCTTTCAGGTACACGCTGCGTCTTTTTATTTGTCATTTTCAGTACCTGTAAGTGCTTGGACAGATCACAACACATCTGTGTGATATTGTCAATAAGCTTATCGATTGCTCAGAATACAAATCTACAATTGACACACTCATCTTGGTGTGATATACTTGATTTCGGGTGATTCGATTTTGAATAAAAAACTTGATCTGTTCCTGACATTTATGAAAATAGGAGCATTTACATTCGGCGGCGGATACGCTATGATACCGCTCATACAGCGCGAGGTCTGCACAAACAAAAAATGGATGGAAGAAAAGGATATACTTGAAATAGTTGCAATAGCGGAGTCTACTCCCGGACCTATCGCAATAAACGCCGCAACTTTTGTCGGCTACAGGACAGCAGGCTTTATCGGAGCCTGCCTTGCCACTCTCGGAGTTGTTCTGCCTTCTTTCCTGATAATCTCTCTGATATCATTGGTGCTTCATCATTTTCAGGAGTTCAGAGCTGTGAAGTACGCATTCATGGGCATAAGAGCCGCTGTGCTTGCGTTGATACTGAAAGCTCTGTGGTCGATGTTCAAGGCAGCTAAAAAGGGCGCATTTGCGTATTTCATTATGGGTGTGACATTTTTACTGACTGCCTTTGCAAAGATAGATGCAGTATTCGTACTTGTTGGCTGTGCAGTATTCGGCATTATATGGTCGGCAATACGCAGAAAGGAGCAAACGCATGATACTCCTTAAGCTTTTTCTCTCGTTCTTTAAAATAGGCACTTTCACTTTCGGCGGAGGCTATGCAATGATAGCCATGATACAAGCCGAAGCAGAGCGTCAGGGCTGGCTGACCAAAGAAGAATTAGTGGACTTTGTAGCAATGAGTGAGAGCACTCCGGGACCGCTGGCTGTGAATATGGCAACATTTGTCGGCAGCAGAACAGGCGGAGTCCTTGAAGGTATATGTGCAACTCTCGGAGTTGTTCTGCCGTCATTTATAATAATCCTTATTGTTGCTAAATGCTACGAAAAGTTCAAAAGCAGCAAGGCTGTCAACGGCGCAATGAGCGGATTGAAGCCTGCGGTCATCGGAATGATAGCAACTGCTTTCCTGTCAGTGGCAAGAACAGTGTTCTTCCCAAACGGATTGCAGACAGCAGCTTTCTCGTCCGTAAGCTTCTGGCTGTTCCTTGGGATATTCGCTTTGAGCACAGTTCTTGTGTTCAAAAAGGTACACCCCATAAAGCTGATACTTCTTGCCGCTGCGATAGGTATCGGTGCAGGATACGGACTTGGACTATAACTGACAACCAATTTTAATAAAAGGAGACCTGATACATGACAGAAGTAAAACTTATTCCGCTGGAGTCATCAGATCGTGAGCAGTTTATAAAAGACAATCAGGAAGCCTTCAACTATGGTGCAATGGTGGAATTCGGTCTGCGTGACGCTCATTTTGAAGATAAAACTGACGAGCAGATCATTTCCAGAGAAACCATAGAAGACTGCATTGCCTCTGGTGAAGCATTACGAATCACCGCTGACGGAAAAATTGTCGGAGGCGCAGTTATCAAAGTCTCAGGCACTCGCGGTGATCTTGAACTGCTTTTCATAAAGCCCGAGGTTCACAGCATAGGCATCGGATATGCGGCGTGGTGTGCAATAGAGAAGCTGCATCCCGAAGTTACTGTCTGGGAAACTGTCACACCTTATTTTGAGACAAGAAATATTCATTTCTACGTCAACCGCTGCGGATTTCATATTGTGGAATATCTCAACAAGCATCATCCGGGAGATATGCCTTTGGAGGAATTTGAGTGTGATGATCCTCAGTTTCCTGCAGGAATGTTCAGATTTGAAAAGCAGATGAAATGAAAAAGCCCCGCACCACTGGATCCAGTGATGTGGGGCTCTCTCTATGTACTTGCACCGTCATAAAATAAGATAGCGCAGAGCTTCTTGACTGCCTGTCACTATGTTTCGCAGTTAACAGCTGTAGTAGTCGTTGTTGTCTATTTTGCAGCAGTTGCATTTGATGAATAGCTCTCTGGAAGTGACTTTATAAGACCTAAGAGGTACTTCTGTATAGCAGCTGCGTCATTTGTTGTTATACCGCCGCCTGCCTCGTAAACGTCTGCATTTGAAGCGCCCTGCTCTGTGAGCTTGTATTTGTTCGGATTAGCGAGAGACTGCATTATAATTACAGTATCGCTCATATCAATATTGTCGTCGCAGTTCGCATCACCCCATATTGAAACCTTTGAATCAAGGAGTTCCTTAATATCAACAGGATCTGTTGTTGTAGCAGAAACTGTTGTTGTAGCGGTATTGGTAGTAGTTGTTGTTGTTGTGGGGGTATTAGTTGTTGTAACTGTTGGAGGATCTATCTTGTCAGCAAGAGCTATAATGTCATAGTAAAAATTTTTAGGCTGATAGTTTCTGAACGGAAGACGTATATAGTCGTCGGTTCTCCAGACACTCTCGTCTGTTGTTCTCGAAAGTGTTACGCAGGAGATGTTCTTAGCATGCTTCATAGCTACCTCAAAGATCTGCGGATAAAGCTCATCGACAGGACCCGTGCTGCTCGAGATATCAAGCTCTGTGATCTGAATGTCAAGACCAAGCGCCTCAAACTGCTTGATAGCTGTCTCAAATTCGCTTGCTGAAGAATACCTTGAAATAAGGTGAGCCTGCATACCGATACCGTCGATATAGTCGCCCTCTTTCATGATGGTCTTTGCCATATTTATAATGTCGTCCGTCTTTTTACTCATGTACTCGTTATAGTCGCTGAGATAAAGCTTACAATCCTCAGGAGCATACTCTCTTGCATACTTGAAGGCATTTACAACGAACTCTGAGTTTCCTTCGCCATACACTTTTGCCCAGTTGGAGCCGCTTTCAGGTCTCATTCCGCCGCCGTCGTTAATGAACAGCTCGTTGCATACGTCGTAGGAATGGACCTGGAGGTTCGGGAATTGACTCCGAAGCTCTGAAAAAGTATTCTTTATCATACTTTCAAGGCGCTTGTTCATACGCTCCTTGGAAACATATTCGTGATTATCCTGAAAAAGGTAAGAGGGTGTCTGGCTGTACCATACAAACGTATGACCATGAACTCCGATGCCGTTCTGCTCTGCAAATTTGAGTATTGCTTTTGCGTTGTTAAGTCTTATATCTACTTCATCACCGTTTACGCCTGCAATTATTGAATCAGGCTTCATTTCGTTCATGCATGTGATCGAGTTATAATTCTTCTTGATGAACTCCTGAGCCACTGAGTTATTAATTTCATAACCGGTTACAGCAGCACCAAGGCGAAAATACGGTCCCATGTAATCTTTAAAGCCGTCGCCGCCCTTCTCGTAGGTGTAATTAAGGTTCTGGCGAGAAGCAACGCGCCCAATACAGCCTGCTGCCTCATAAGCTGTGTCGCTTTCATCGCCTGCATTACTGCCGCTGTTTACGTAGCTTCTTTCATCCTGATCGTCAGCTGAAACTGAAAACGGTACGCAAAATGATAATATCGCAGCGGAAACAGTCAGACCTAAGACCTTTTTAATAGTATTGCCAATCATACATATCACTCCCTCATTAAAATTTATTTCAACCGAAATGTTATACCTATGCTTTTATTATACATATTTTTTGTGAGAATGCAAGGCGTTTTTTGTTGTTTAATATAAAAGTCTTAAAAAGTTGACCATTATTGAAAATATCCGCTCTATAAAGAGGCATATTTTTTAGTATAATACTGCAAAAATCAAATCTATCATAAAAAAGGAGCGCCGTATGTATGGCACTCCTTTTATAAATTATATTTCACTGAGCATTGCGCGGTTTGAAGCCTTCACCGTAGCTAAGTCCGTAGCCACGCCCGAGGAAGCATTTATCCGTGCCTATCTGATCAAGCGAACCATACCAGTCTAAAGGCAGCTTTCCTGTAAAATCAGCACAGCCGCAGAGCACATCTGAGATGCCCTTGCCCTCTGAACCGGGGAGATAGCACATAACGACGCTGTCCCAACCATCGTAGTCCTTTTCGTCAAGGATAACGTTTCTGCCTGCCACAATGCAGGTAACTGTGGGTTTACCGAGCTTCTTGGCTTCTTTTATAGCATCAGCATTTCCTTCAAGCCCCAATGAGCCGCAGAGCGCGAGATCCTCCGTATCACCGTTCCACTCGGCATAAGCCTGCTCGCCTACGCAGAGGAGAACCGCGTCTGCATCTGCTGCTTTTTTGTCATCGGTTATGACCTCTATTCCATAATCATCGGCATATTCCTCAAATGCCTCAAGTATCGTGGTAACACCTGGAATATCCTCCGTAGGAGCGCCATTCCATGACATGGTCCAACCACCGCACTGCGCCTGTCCGTTATCGGAAGCAGGACCTGTGATGTATATCTTTGTGCCTTCCTTGAACGGGAGCACTTCTTTATTGTTTTTGAGAAGAACAAGGCTCTTTTCTACAAGCTGCTCAGCAACGGCTCTGTATTCGGGGGAACCTGTTTCCTGCTGTTCGGTCTTTATGTTTTCAAGCAGCGGATCGTCAAACAGTCCTGCGTCTTTCTTGACCTTGATTATACGTGTAACAGCATCGTCAACACGCTCCTGACTTATATCACCGCTTTCAACTGCATCTATGATGATATCCCGTGCCTCCTCAAAGTGCTCAGTCTCCATCAGCATATCAATACCTGCGTTTACGCTTGTGATTATCTGCTCTTTATAGGAAGAAGCGGAGGTATTTCCAACTGCGTCCCAGTCGCTGACGATGAAACCCTCAAATCCCATTTCGTCTTTGAGCTTCATGATGTACTCTTTATTTTCGTGCATCTTCACGCCGTTAAGTGACGAGTGGCTTATCATAATGGTTTGAACTCCTGCGTCGATCTGCGCCTGATACACTTTCAGAAGCTCCTCTATCTCAGCATCAGAGAGCTGAGCGTCGCCTCGGTCTATGAGCCTGCCAACGTCACTCTGCTCACCTGTGCCGTATACAACATTACCGTCAGCAAAAAAGTGCTTTGTGCAGGCAACAAGTCCGCCATCGATAAGTCCCTTTGTGTAGGCTGTGCTGAGCTTAGTAATGGTTTCAAGGTCGGAACCGTAGGACTCATAGGTACGTCCCCAGCGCGGATCAACGGACTGAGCAACGCAGGGTGAGAAGTTCCACAGCATATGGCACAGCTTTGCTTCGTCAGCTGTTATAAGTCCCACCTGATAGGCAAGTTCCTCGTCGTTTGCAGCGCCTTGTCCTATATTATGCGGGAAGTATACTGCATTTCTGCAATAATTAACGCCGTGAACGTCGTCTTGTCCGTAGATGTATGGTATACCTGCTTCCGACCTGATAGCTGCATTCTGCAAATCATCAACAGTCTTTCGCCATTTTGCAGCGTCGATACAGTCCGTAGTCGAGAGAATGCTGCCATAGTCATTTTTCTTCATGGTCTTAGCCGAGACGTTGTAAACGGCAGGTTGTACCATCTGAGCAGTCTTCTGCTCAAGTGTCATACCTGCGACTATTTCCTCCGGAGACATGGCAGTGTACTGCTGATAATTTGTTGCTTCGGATTTTTCAGAGCAGGCTGTCACAGATGCAAGCATAGCCAGTGAAATGATAAGTGCGATCGTTTTTTTCATTTTATATCCCCCTTGATAATGGTAATGGTGTTGAGCGTTTATTTGAGTATACAGTAATGAGTTATAATTATTTCATATAATACCATATTATTTTACCAAATGCAAGGGTTGTTTCTGTATTGTAATCAGTTCTGAACTGAGCTGTAATATGTAAATGCAATGAGTACTATGAAACCGCCCTGTTGAGGGGAACTTTATCTATCATTCTATCGGTAAATCTATAAATGCAGGCTCATGCTTAGCTTCACGGACATATCTGAGCATATCATCGCGGAGCAGGCGGACTGTCGATGTGTTTATACCAGGATGTCCGCAGATATATTCGTCCTTCATCAAGTCGTTATCTATGACAAGCTGTATGTTATTGTCTGTATCAAATATGAGCTCCAGTGCTGATACAGAGCCTGGAATAGTATGGAGATACTCCTGCATTTTGTCAGCTTCAGCAAATGAAAGTCGGGCACAGTTCAGCTGCGATGTAAGGAACTTAGTCTTGAAAGGCTTATCTCCAGGCATAAGAAGCATATAAAAGCTTGTCTTCTGGCGGTTGCATAGAAACAGGTTCTTGCATATCTTAGCACCGAGTACTTTTTCAATAGCCAGACAATCTTCCATAGTATCTGCATGGTCGTGGTCAGCACGCTTGTAGTCTATACCCAGAGCGTCAAGCTTGTCATATATAGCCATTTCAACGTCTGAACGCTGTTCTTTAGGTCGTCCGTTGTAAAGCGTATTATCAATATTCATTCAAAAAACTCCTTTATCAGTTGTAACACATAAGAGAATCTGTAATGTTTATAATCACTGTTTTCCGATTATATTATAACATACTATGCCGATTCGAGCAATAGTAATAACAGTATAAGTACCGCAGCTTGCTTTTGTTTAAATAATATGATATAATATTAACATTAACTGATAGACTAAAATTACAATATCAGATATAGTTTCAAACATACCGAAAGGAGCAGACATGAGAAAAACAATCGCATTATTACTTCCGCTGGCACTGTTGGCTTCGACAGTCTCATGTGCGGAAAAAAATACACCCCCATCATCATCAGATACGGCGACTGAATCGGAAATCGAAATCGCTTCCGACAGCACAGTTAAGGATCACGGTCCGAAATATCAGAGATACGCTTCTATGACTCCTGAGGAGATTGTAGGTGAGCTTACTCTCGAACAGAAAGCAAACCAAATGGTTCAGCCTGCGGTCTACAACATCACTACTGATGACATGAAAGCCAACGACTACGGCAGTATCCTGTCCACTGTCGGATGTATCAATTCCGATGCGTGGTGCGAAACTGTTGACGGCTTCCAGAATGCCGCTATTGAATCAGAGGCAGGTATCCCGTATATCTACGGTCAGGACGATGTTCACGGCGTTAATTATTGCAGAGATGCAGTATACTTCCCCCATAATATCGGTCAAGGTGCAGCAAATGATGAGGAGCTTGCATATCAGGTAGGTCTTATCACAGCTGACGAAGCAAAGCTCTGTCATATGCTGTGGAACTTCTCACCCTGCGTGGCACAGTCCGTTGATCCGCGCTGGGGACGTACCTATGAGTCCTACGGCTCCGACCTTGACACCATAACTAAACTCAGCACTGCTTACACAAAGGGACTTCAGGACGGCGGACTTGTTGCCTGCGCAAAACACTTCTTTGCTGACGGTAATGTTGTTTACGGTACAGGCGAGGAGGGTACTCCCCTCAAGCGTATCGACCGCGGCGACGCTCAGCTCACGAGCGCAGAGATAGAAGAACTTCTCAAGGTATATCAGGCTCAGATAGACGCAGGCGTACAGACTATAATGATCAGCCACTCGTCACTGAACGGTGTGAAGATGCACGAAAACAAAGAATACATCATGAAGCTGAAAGATGAAATGGGATTTGAAGGCTTCATCGTCAGCGACTGGGGCTCCATTGAACATACCTCGGGAGCTACATACAAGGAGCAGGTCATCAACGGCGTAAACGCTGGCATTGATATGCTTATGGAGACCGATAAATATGACGAGGCAAAGCAGATAATCGTTGACGCTGTAGGCAGCGGAGATATTACCGAGGAGCGTGTAAACGACGCTGTTACAAGAATAATCAAGGTCAAGAAAGAGGCAGGCATATTCGATGATCCGCTCTGCGAGAACCTGCAAACAAAGCAGAAGGAAACTGGCTCTCTCGAATACCGAAAGATAGCCGAAAAGCTTGTTGAGGAGAGCCTTGTACTTCTCAAAAACGACAATAAAGTACTTCCTATCAAGGAGGGCACAAAGGTCTATATCACTGGTCCTGCGGCAAACAATGGACAGGTACAGTGCGGCGGTTGGACTATGGACTGGAACGGCGCAAGCACAAAGGACGTCCCCGGCGTTACTACTATCAGGGAAGCCTTTGAGAGATACGCCGAAAGCTACGGCATAGAAGTCATCACCGATAAGGAAGAAGCGGAGAAAGCCGATGTTGTTCTGCTTTGCTTAGGCGAGCAGGCATATGCCGAGTGGAACGGAGATACTGAGGATATGAGCCTTTTCGGTGCGCTGGGACTTGACGGCAATTCAAAGGCACGACAGGAAGCCAAGGAACTTGGCAAGCCCACAGTCGCTTGTATCGTTGCAGGCAGACAGGTCCTCATAAATCCCAGAATATACGATCAGTGGGACAGCGTTGTAATGTGCTATCTACCAGGCTCTGAGGGCAAGGGCATTTCCGATGTGCTCTGCGGCTGTGCCGACTTCAAGGGAAAGCTTCCTGCACCATGGTATGGCTCATTAGACCAGATAGGTACTGACAAGTGCTGGCTGGAAAGAGGCTACGGACTGAGCTATGGCGGCAATTTCAAGGCTAAGGCAGAGCCCGAGACAATTCTTGATCCGCCCACAGTAGTTGCCGAAGATCCTGCAACTGAGGGTACGAATTACACTAAGGGACTTTTTAAAGACGGCGTATATGTCAATGATTATGCAGGTATCAAGTTTAATGTCCCAGGTAATCTTAATTATTTCTCAGCATACAATTCTGAACTAAAGGAAAGACAGATAGAAGAGCTTACCGATGAAACAGAGCTTGCCATTTTAAAAGCAACGATATATGAAGCAAATTTCGGAAACATGAATGAAGCTACTACTATCACTTTCTATAATATCCCTATGCTTTTAGATTCCGTAATGTCAGATAGAGAAGATATTACTGAAGAAGATGCACTTGACTATCACAAGAAAATAGTCATAGATAATTCTGAACAGCAAGGATTAAAAATTGATTTCAAGAAAAGAGAAAAGGTTACTCTCGGTGGTCAGGAATACATGAGAGATATCTGGTACTATAACGGAGATGAGAACAATTATGAAGCATTTTGGATAAGAAAGATTGATGATGATCTCATATGCGAGTTATGGTACACAGCACACGAGTCCAAAAAAACGCCCGAATACTTTGAATCACTGTTTGAGGAGATAAAGTGATGATAAAGAAAAAACGTATGACAAAGACCGCAGTTGGCTTTGTATTATGCTTTATTCGTGTACATATCTGAGCATATCATCTCGGATTTTCCGTATTTGTTCATAGTTCCATTTCACGATCTCACCTCTGTAAAACAGCGTATTGCCGCACAAAATGAAGTGCGGCAATACGCTGTTTATTTGTTTTCTGTTTTTTCATACACCTTGTCAACAAGGTCAACTCCATAGTAATTCAGCTTTCCGTCAATTGCGTCGGTGAGCCACTCGGCAACGGATTTGTTCTGCTCCTCGAAGGTCACCCATACCACAGGCGTTGCGATGATCGTATGGAAGGTCATATTTCTCGGATCGTCATAGTATCCGAGCCCGTCCCAGATAAACAGGCTGACATTCAGCTCCTTGAACTGCGGTACCGCCTCTTTCAGCGTCTGCTGATATTCGTCTGCAACAGCCTCATCAACGTCCATAATGCCGTTCTGAAAATAATTCTGAACCTTTGCAAGATCACCGTCTCTTGTCGATGTGCCATAGAAAAGATGAATACCGTCGCCGTATTTCTCACGAAGATGGCGGAGCATATCCATTGTCAGATTGTCGGTCTTGATATTGTCCGTGATAGATTTTGGCGACTGCCATACATTGACAGCGGTATCGTGCCAATCATCATACAGCGCCATAGACGAATCTACAAAAAGATTTTTGTTTACAGCGTTCGGGAAATAGTTTGTAAAAATATCGTCTGCAAGTATCGCCGCGCCCCAGCCGCCTGCACTGTAGCCTGTCACAAGCACCATATCGGCGTTTTCTATGCCTGCCTTTTCTATGATCTGCTTCATGGCGGCGGTATAATTCGTATAGCCGTTTTGATACAGAATCTTCTCCTTGCCGTCTTTGTCGGTGTAGCGGAATTCACCCGTCCCCGAATGGAAATCTCCCGTGGCATATGGGAACAGTATCATGCTCCAGTTTTCAAAGGGACTGCCCTCAAAATCTGAAGCAAGACCACCCATGTTCATGGTAGTATTCGCAAGAAGATCGGGCTTGACGAGCTTTGTATTGTAGGTATCGTCACGGGCAGTTTCCTCGTTGACGCCGACACCGCCCTGCGAATGTCCCTCAACACCAATATTATCCATATCGAGCCTGTGATAGAAAATGCTGTTTTCGTCTTCATTTGCATTCAGAAGATAGGAAAGCGTCAGGTCAGCCTTTTTGCCCTCCCATGTAGACGGATCTTCGTTGCCGACTGCGATAAATCCCCATGAAGCAAGATGCTCAAATACAGGCTTGTATCTCGATGCGCCGACACCCGTGCCGTTCACAAACAGGGCAGCAGGATATTTCCTGTCGCTTGTTTCAAGCTCGGCAGGATACCATATTCTGATCGTTTTGATTTCCTCGTCATCGGCATAGTCAAAAGTGAAGCATTTACCTCGTAACTGCTCATAGCCATATACTTTGCTTCCAGTTCGCCGCCTGTTTTGACCTCGGAGGTGTAGTTGTCCGGTGCCATTTGCGCTGTCATGATATTGTTCCATATCTTTTTCAGACCAAACCAGAGCAATACTGCCAGCACAGCGATGATAAGTAAAATTATAAGAATCACTTTCATAGCTTTTTTCACCTTGCTCATTCCTTTCGTACTTGACATTATGGGATTTTTGTGGTATGCTAAATATGGTTCATCTGTATCATAAGTATAATATGAAAGTACCCGAAAGTTAATAATATCGTGCAATTTGGTACATTTATGGAGGTTTTGTATCATTTATGAAACGTGCAAAAAACAAACGACCTCTGACGGTCAAAGACCGTATAGCAGGGGCGTTCATCAGACTGCTGAAAAAACGTGAATATCATGAAATAACCGTTGTTGACATAATCACCGAAGCGCAGGCAGGACGAGTGTCCTTCTACCGCAATTTCAATGAAAAGGACGATGTTCTGCGCTATTATATCACAAGCGTCACAGGCGACTGGCTCTCGCAGGCCGAGGAAAACTACCTCACTCTGACGAAAGAGAGTCTCAGCCCCTACATCGTCTGGCTGTTTGAGCATATGTATGAGCACCGGGATGTGGTGAGTATCCTGATGAAAACGGACAAGCTGTATCTGCTGGAAGAAGAATTTGACAAGCGGCTGTTTGCACGGCTGTCCGATACCGCTTCTCCGTGGGAGATCGTCTACAAGATCGGCGGCGTGTACAAGCTGTTCGTCTATTGGGCGAAAAACGGCTATCAGCAAACACCGCAGGAAGTTGCGGAGCTTGTAAAATAAGGAGAGTAACGAATATGGGTTCAATGCTGCTTGCAGTGATTTATTTAGCGTTCATAAGTCTCGGACTTCCCGATTCGCTCCTCGGTTCCGGCTGGCCGACTATGCAGAATGACTTCGGCGTGCCGTCATCTTACGCAGGATATGTGTCCATGTCCATATCATTTATGACCATAATTTCCGCACTTCTCGCCCCGACGCTGATACGGAAGCTGCGTACACACCACATAGTAACAGGTTCAATACTGCTGACAGTCATAGGTCCTATAGGCTTTTCGCTGTCTGAGTCCTATGCTATGCTGTTTTTGTTTGTCGTACCATACGGTCTGGGGGCAGGCTCAGTGGATTCGGCGCTCAACAACTATGTTGCAAAACACTACTCATCATCGGTGATGAATTTCCTGCACTGCTTCTACGGCGTGGGTGCAATGATAAGCCCATACATCATGTCACTGGCTCTTTCAAAAGCGCACTGGAACGAGGGCTACCGCTGGACAGCATACATACAGTCGGGAATAATGCTTGTTTGTCTGCTTTCAGCCCCTCTGTGGAAGAAAAACGCCGAAGCTGATGATGACAGTGAGGAGCATTCCGCAGGCATAACAGAAGCTC
Source organism: Ruminococcus flavefaciens (assembly GCF_900119075.1). Lineage (GTDB taxonomy): Bacteria > Bacillota > Clostridia > Oscillospirales > Ruminococcaceae > Ruminococcus > Ruminococcus flavefaciens_Q. The sequence continues at coordinate 296,796 of NZ_FPIP01000004.1, read as the reverse complement.
TCAGAATAAAGGGAGTTATCCCTACGCTGATAGCTTTTTACGCCTACTGCGCAGGAGAAGCAACCTGCTTTCTGTGGACTTCGAGCTACTTTATCGGTACAAAGACGATATCCGCACAAACGGCGGCAGCTTTCGGTTCTCTTATATTCGGCGGTCTGATGTTTGGCAGACTTATCTCAGCATTCGTTTCAAACAAACTGAATGACAGGCTTCTCATACGCATCGGAGTTGCCGTTGAAGCCGTCGGTATACTGTTGATATTCCTGCCCTTTGAGAGTTATATCCCTGCTGCGGTGGGCTTTTTGATAACGGGTGTCGGCATGGGACCTGTCTATCCTGCGATACAGCACATGGCTCCCGAGAATTTCGGCAGGCAAAACAGTGCCGCAGTTATCGGTCTGCAAATGGCTTCTGCTTATATCGGCAGTACGTTTATGCCTATGGTATTCGGTCATTTACAGCAGGCTGTCGGTATCGGGATAATGCCTGTATATCTGACGGTATTCGCTGCACTGAACCTCGGATTTCTGGAATATGCGTACAGGCGTATAGAAAAAGGATAACGTAAAGCAGAAGTTCTGCCGTATGTTCTGAACTAATAAGTTCTATCCCAACGACGACAGCCTTGTACGTATAAGAGCTACAGGCTGGGTTCGTCCCGGAGAAATGGTACAGAAGCTGAAGCTTGATGAGCTTCCCATAAAAAATGAGCGATGTTACGGTGAGATTCTCAGCGGTAAATCCTGCTAATGAGAATATCAGCGCAGGTATCTTCACTATGGATACTGTAATGCACGTCGTTGACTACAAGGGCAAAATGCTCGACGAGAACGGCAATTGGGTAAACGCAGGATAATGTTCCCGTAATAAATATCACAGAAAAAAGCGCTTTGTTCTGACTACAAAGCGCTTTTGTTGTAATCCGCCCTTTAACAGGCGGATTTTAAATGTATTTTATTGTATCTTGCTGCCGCCCCATTCAACGACTGTAAAGCCCTTTCTCTCAAAGGTCTCAAGCTGCTGAGGTTCGATATCCACGGCTTCTTCAAGAGGAACATAAGCCATAAATACGCGAAGCAGGCTGTCAGGTGTGGGAGATATGTCCAGCTTTGCGGAATTTGTATACACATCGCCTTGGAAAGATATGAGATTATACTTGTTATGCTCCATTAATGGCAGCCAGTATACGATGAATTCGTTCATTTCTTCCTCGGTAAGTCCCATATATGTGAGCTTTTCCTTGAGGAAGCTCTCTGTATCACAGCCAGCAACACAAAAACCTTTGGTAAAGTCGAATCTTGTGCGGCAGTGTACTGCGTCCCAGAAGAGATATTTATGATGTGTACCGTCTGCTTTGTTCAGAAACGAACCGTCAGGAGAAGCTGTTACGTCCCAGCCGTTATTATACTTCGGGTACGTTGTAGAAAGCTCTGCTTCTGTCAGCTCCAGCTCAACATGAACATCGGTCTCCTCTTCGGGGTAGAGGTAAATTACTGGCTTAGCGGCAACAGCATCAGGATAAACAGTAGCTGTTTTATTATCTTCCTCAACTGTTTTTATCCAGCCGTACCTTCCTTTATATTCCGTAAACATCCAGTGGTCATTATCCTTATTGTATCCAAGCTCATCAATGCTTGTATGTGCAGGGATAGTATTTATAACCTCATAGCTTTCATCGGGACCGAGACGCAGTTCAAGTCCGTCTTTAGCAACATTCATAGGATTACCGTATCTCAGACTCTTTTCTGGTATGACGCAATCCTTGAAGCTATTCCTGACAAACTCCTTCTTCATGCGGGTAAGGTCGAATATGTCCAGTTTGCCGTCAGCGCAGAAGTCGGCAGCCTTCCAGTCGTGAAGAGTGTATCTCTTATCACCTATCACCCATTTCTGTACGAGCAGAACGTCAGCTATGCTGAATTCGCCGTCAGCATTTACATCTCCCGAAGCAGGCTCAGAAGGCGTTTCTGTCGAAGCCTCGTCCTGTAAGAATGATACTACCCATGCAAGAGAAGCATTGCCGCTGAGAGAAGCTTGATTGGTAGACCATGATTCTACGGAATCAGCATAAAATCTTTCAGAAGGATCATCCGGATGTCCATATCCCATTCCCATAGCCTTCACATATGTGTCTACAGCCTTTGCAGTCGGACCGCTTACGATAACTCCGTCAGGTGCCTGAGGCAGAGACTTGTCGATCTCATACTGCCAGTATTCATGTGACGGATTCTTTGTACAGTAAGAACCGTAGCCTGAAATGAATGAGTATGAAAGTGGGTTGTTGCCGAGAAGATAGTCCATACCTCTTGCCACGCCGTTCAGGTATTTATCATCACCTGTTATGTCGTATGCATAAGCCATAGCGATCATATTATTCAAAGCGCGTCCGTTGGAATCATATTCAAAGCCGTGGTAATATATTATAGGACTGAAAGCGCTTGGGTCATTATAACCGGGACCGTCATACTTATACGGGATACCGTAGCCCTGGCTTTCTTCTTCATCAATGAAATCATCTGCAGTTTCAAGAAGTGAACTATTCAGCATCTCGTTCTGTTCAACTGTGAGCAGATCCTCGTGCATCAGCAGCGACATAGAACCTGCTGCGGCTCCGCTTTCGCAGTTGAAAAATGTGAAGGAATCATCATAATTATTATTTGATGCGCCATATATCCTTGGATAGAACTTGAATGCGTCTTTATATTCAGAAAGATCAGCAAGATAAGCATCAGCATCTTTATCTTCCATTTCCTTTGAAGTGATATAAAGCTCACAGGCTGCCCAGTATGCATCAGCTGAGACCTCAGTTTCAGGGGATTCATTCGTTCCCTTCCACAGATTTTGTGGAGCATAGAATGATACTTCGTTAGAATACTCCCTATTTCCTGCTATATACCAGTTTTCCTTGTATGCATGATATGCCTCCTTAGCACTTTCAAGGAGCTTATTTGCATATTCAGCGTCATATTGTGCCCAAAGTCTCGCTCCCTGCGCCGCACAGGCAGCATAATTCAGGGTTGCCGCAAATGTTGGCGGCTTAATGATACGGATATCCTCATAACCGATGTAATCCAGTCTGTTGGTAAGACTGCGCCACCTGTGATCGTTTATGCAGTGATAATACATACCCGAATATTTTCCCCATGTTTTCTCATCGGGCTGCACCTTCATGCGGGACATAAAATCGAGCTCATATCTGCATTCATCAAGGATATCGGGATATTTATTGCCCGATTCGGGAATAACAACAGTGCCCGAGCCGTCAGCAAATTTTTTGATCCCGTCTTGTGAATAAGTTGCACGCTCGTACATATTCTGGAGCGTCCACAGCGAAATACCGCCCTCTGTCATATTCTTGCTGTGGTCGTCGGATTTATACCAGCCTCCCGATGCGTCGAGCTTTGAAGAAGCATAGTAATTGGTCGCTTCATAGTCTGACAGATATTCATTTTTCCATTTATTCTGAACATAGCCCATATCTGTCTTATGAACGCCTGCGTGTGCGAGTTTATCTTTTTCACCCGATGTGATATATTCTGACTCGATATCTGTACCTGAACGGTTCTGGTAGAAATAATTCAGCGCATTTGTCAGCATATTATGTTTACTGTCACTGTAAATATCAGTACCTATCTTAAACGGGAACGATCTCCAGTTCTCGCCTTTGATGCGGATATAATACTCACCAAGCTCGTTATACTCGGAAAAGTCGATAATGCTTACATTATCGCCGGAGTCAGCGTCCTTCTTAGGCGTACCTGTTTTGCCTGTATAAACAACGGTATCATCTGAAACTCTTACTATCTCATAGTCATATACCTGATCGAGCTTGAAGTACTTAGCACCGTAGGTGAAATCTCCTTTATTATTGCCAAGTGTAGCTGTTTTTTCAAGGTTCTGGTAGTATCCAAGCTGATTAACAGATATAAAGTTATTCTCAAGTCCGCTGAAACCGCGGGCGGTATAGCCGTAGTTATACACAGGCGGATTTGTTGTGTCATCTGTCAGGTCCTCAATGGACATATCATCGAACCATAACTCGTCGCCTTCATAAGCATTTCCACTATACTTGGTGCCTCTTGCATACTGGAAGGCCCATTGAGCAGCTTCAATATCATTCGCAGGCTTGAATATTCCCTCATAAGTCTGCCATTCGGTCGTAAGCTTTACAGCGCTCTGCGGCCAATTACCGTCCATATCAGGTCCCATATGCATATCGTTTGTCGAACCGTCAAGCACAAAGTATTCTTCGGTGTCACTGAGATTGCCGATAAAGGAGTAAAGTTCCATACCCGAACGTTTCGCCTTTGACTTAAAGCTTACCTTGTACTCATGACCTGCCTTGAAGCTGAGATTCCTGTGTCTGAACTGGAGATCCCATCTTTCCTTTTCGGAACCTTCAGGTATTATGATCGTGATGTGTACATTTCCATCAGAAAGCTCAAAATCCTGCTTTGCAGGCCTGTTCTCCACAGTATGCCATGGTATCATCTTATGAGAAAATGATGTCTCTCCAAGGAGCTCATAAGCAGCTGCTTTCTGCGGCTCTGATATACTGACGGCGGTTGGTGCGATCATTACAGCCGCCATCAGCCCTGCAACGATCTTCTTATAATTTTTATGCATGATATTCCCTCCCTTTATCTATCTGCATTTGTAATAATATTATATATTATTATCTTGCATATGTCAAGATTGCTTGTCAAAATTGACAAGCAAGTACACAATAAAAATATTCTCTAACCAATGTATGATTCAAAAAAGAAATTCAAAGCTAAGTACGCAAGCTACAAATAAGCATAAAAAGCCGCGTCATCTGACGCGGCTTTTCTTACTCTGTATTCGTCGATTTCACATTGACAGCAACGTACTCCTTGCTTACGTATCCTACGTCCGTATAGCCATTATCATTTTCGTCAGCCTTAATGCCTACATAAAACCATTCAGCTGTCTCACCCAGTATCCATACTGTACAGCTTTTGGGAAGCTCCTTTATTACTGCAAAGCTCGTATCAGGACCTTTTCTCAGGTTCAAGCCCGTGTTATCCGTCATTACTGTACCCGAAAGCCCCTGTGCCGAATCGTAAAACGCCATATTCAGCGGAGCATTTTCAACATTGGGAAATCCTTTGTATTCATCAGGTATATCACCTTCCTGAGGCTGTGTTTCGGTGACTACTTCAGTCGTCTCATTTTTTGTTGCAACAGCAGAGGCAGTCACAGCTTCGGATACTTCTTCAATAGTTAACGCTTCTGTTGCAGCAGTCGAAGCTTCTTCCGTTGAAACAACCGTATTCTTGCTTTCATCAGTCTGCTTATCATTATCGGAGCCTTTATCCTTCCACAGCAGCATTCCGCAAATAATACCTATCACCAATACGCCTATCATGACCGCCGCAACTATCGGAAGCGGCGGCTTGCTTTTTTCCTCATTCTGAAAGATGTCCTCTTTGTGTTCTGTGGGAGCTTGTTTTGATGAATCAGGCACTTCTTGGATAGTTTTTTTCGTTTCTGCTTGTTTAGACCTGTTAATATCGTCTGTGATTATACTCCGGCTCGTACTTACGTGAGTATCAGTTTCCTCTTCTTCCCTGTCGCCTGCTCCCTTCCTTGAAAACATTTCCGAGCCCTTATCTGCCGAAAAATCAGAAAGAAGTCTTCCATTGTTGTCATTATCATTCTGAGAGTTCATAAACGTGCCTCCAATTGCTCTTTAAATATATATATTATGAAAATGAAACTTATCAAATACAATTCTGCTCTATGACTTATATTATATAATAACATATTTCCCATGATTTTAATAGTATATTTTTGCAATGTTCTGTCTTAAACAAAACATTTGTAACATTATACAACCGAAAGGTGTATCGATTGTACAATATGCAATACCGAAAACTCTTAATATAAGTTTTAAATGACAAAGCTCCGGTCATAAGGCCGGAGCCTTAAATTTTACAAGTTTGATAATATCTTTTACTCAATAACTTCTTTTATTAATCCTGCTGCAAACAAAACAATCATCAATACATAACAGCCAAGTCTGAACCAAGTAAGATACTGTGGTATCTCTTTATTCATTCTCTTTGCAAGCGCACCTGAAATAAGTATTATAAAAAGCACCGGAGAGATCGTGATTGCAAGTGCAAACACTGCTCCCAGAATGACTGCAAAACCTACAGGCAGTGTTGCCGCATAACCTGTTATAAGTATAAGCGGAGCACATGGTGAAATGCCATATCCGAAGCCCATACCTATCAGAGCTGCGTGATGTGCTTTTTCTTCTGTAAACTTTTCAGCTTTGTCTATCTTGGCTCATTGACAGCTTTTACAGCTGTGAACTCCGTGCTTTTCTCTTAGCCAGCGTATAAGGAACCATATTCCCATTGCAAGCATAACAGCGTCAACTATCAGTGCAACTTTTATACCGAATACTCGTCCATCATCATCTATAAAGTTTGAACCGACCAGTGAAGCTGCACAGCAAAGCAGTATCACTGAAAGGAATTTCCCGAAAAAAAAATCGAGAAACACTCTTGCGGACTGTCGATATTTTTAGTATGAGTTGTGAGATAGCCATACAATGCTGCACTTATACCCGAGACGCAGCACGTACCGCAGCCCATTCCTACGGAAGCCGCCGCTGTCATACTCTCGATCAGTAACGAAACTCCCATAGAATTATCCTCTTTCGCTGGCAATAAGCGCAGCGCCTATTGCACCGTTGAACTGAGGATAATCAGCAACAAAAACATCTCTCATAAGCTCTTCCTCAAATGCTTTATGCAGCCCGATACTCAGTGAACCTCCGCCTGTCATAAGTATATCTCCGTCCTTTTCGGACTTTTTCATCAATTTTACGATACGCCTTGCCATTGAGATATGCATACCTGCAAGGATATCCCTGCGGTCATATTTTCTCGCAACAAGGGATATAACTTCCGACTGAGCAAAAACAACACAGGTGCTGTTGATACTCCTCAAGGACGCTTTGTACTGTCTATATTTGCAGCCCTCTCAGAGCTAGAACGTGAGCAGACCTTGCAGCGTCAACGTGAAGGGATCGCAATAGCAAAAGCTCAAGGGAAATATAAAGGAAGACAGCCTCAACCTATAGATTGGATAAAATTTGGCCAACTATATGAGCAGTGGAAGTCTGGCGCTATAACGGCGGTATGGTTTCAGAAAGAGATGGGCCTGCGTGCCAACACATTTTATCGCAGGGTCAAAGAGTACGAAAGAAAGATTAAATAAACAGGAGCGAGCCGGCATTTTGCCGGCTCAAACTCTTTCAATCGGATATCGTTTTTATTTGCAATATTTCAAAAGCCGAAAAACAACTTATATGACATACTTTTTTTGTATGTCAATAGACCACAGTCTATTGAAATAATATAGTCACATTATATATTGACAAGTGTTTAGACTTCTGATATTATAAGAATAACGACATGATTCCAAATACGTCACACGTTGAGTGCGTAGTTCTGCTGTCACGAGAGAAATCCTGAAACGGCGTATTTGCGCGGTTTATCGGCATCGTCCTTTTCCGATAACAGCAGTTTCACCCACTCAAAATCTGTATGCGGAAACAGGTAAAAGGGCAAAATGGCATACACGGCACATTTGACAACCAATCTGCACACTTTGATTTTTGACAACCAAATCACGCACTCGATTTAGGGTGCGTGAAACTGCTTTTTCCGATTTTTCAGTGTGCGGATTGAATGTCATAGTGAAAAACAGCGTAAAATCGCTAAAAATAGTCCAATCAAAAATTGCGATTTGGGTGATTGCAAAATAGCGTTGAGTGTGGAGAAAGGTTGTTCACCGCTCAATCAATTATATCACTCATAAATACTATTCAATCGAATGGTCGAGATCAAAATGACAAGCTCGACATCACTGCATCATCATAAACCCAAGGAGGTAAATCACAATGAAAATCACAATCATCACAGGCTCAGCTCACAAGAACGGAACCACAGCATATCTGACTGAACAGTTCATAAAGGGTGCTGAAGAAGCAGGTCACAAGATCTTTCGCTTTGACGCAGCATTCAAGGATGTTCATCCCTGCATTGCTTGTGAGAAATGTCACGGCGATGCCAAGGTATGCGTGTTCAAGGACGATATGACCGAGCTGAATCCACATTTGCTCGAATCAGACGCAATCGTGCTCATCTCCCCTATCTATTACTATGATATCAACGCACAGCTGAAAACAGTCATTGACCGCTTTTATGCCAATGATGCTCTGCTGCACGGCGGCAAAAAAGCTGTTCTTATGCTCACTATGGCAGATGATACAATAGAATCAGCGGAAGGCGCACTTGCCAGTTTCAAGGGAATGACGAATTTCCTTGAATGGGATGTCGCAGGTACTGTAGTCGGCGTAAACTGCTGGACGCTTGATATGCTGAAAAAGACTGATTATCCCGAAAAGGCTTATCAGCTTGGAAAATCACTGTAAAGGAGGAGGTATACAATGAAAGTACTGATCATAAACGGAAGTCCACACGCAAACGGAAACACCGCTATCGCTATAAAAGAACTTGTTAAAACCTTTGAAGCACAGGGCGTGGAAGCTGAGGTCTGTCATATCGGCAACAAGGATATCCGCGGCTGTATTGCCTGCGGCAAATGCAGTGAACTCGGTAAGTGCGTGTTCAATGACGTAGTCAACGAGATAGCACCCAAATTTGAAGAAGCAGACGGCCTTGTAGTCGCCTCGCCTGTATACTACGCATCTGCCAACGCTACTCTGATCGCCTGCCTTGACAGACTGTTTTACAGCACCGGTTTCGATAAGACAATGAAGGTCGGTGCAAGCGTTGTTGTTGCAAGACGCGGCGGATGTTCCGCTACCTTCGATGAACTGAACAAGTATTTCACCATCTGCAATATGCCTGTCGCTTCCAGCCAGTACTGGAACTGCGTTCACGGAAGAGAACAGGGACAGGCTGCACTTGATGCAGAAGGATTGCAGACGATGAGAACACTTGCCAAGAATATGAGCTTCCTGATGAAGTCGATCGCTCTCGGCAAGGCACAGTTTGGACTTCCCGAGAAAGAACCGTGGCAGCCTACACACTTTATCCGTGAGGACGTCTGAATAGATACGATAATGTGAGGAATTGTGTTATAATGAATAGAAGATACCATGAAACATTTCAGAGAATTTGATAAGGTATGACCGTTATGGCCGAGGAAGAATAAAAACAGCCCCGCACCACTGAATCACCAGTGATGCGGGGATTTCTTATCTCTGTTTACTTTTCAATGCTGATCGTCACGCCTGATTTGAACCGGAATTCCAGAAAGAACTCGCAGACCTTGACGCTTTCCAGCAGCTTCTTCACCAGCGCCTCATCAAACTCCGTGATGGTACGCGGCTGAGAATTGATGAAAATAGCCAGTTCCCGGATTCGCTTCTTTCGTACATAGCCCAGTAGATTGACTCTTTCGGGGCTGTTTGGTATAATAAGAAGTAGGAATAGCCCAAATCAGGACTCTTTCTTAGACGTAAAAAATCACTATTATCGGGAGGCCGGTTATGAAAGATTTTGTTTTCAGCAACACAACAAAGGTATATTTTGGCAAGGATCAGCTTCATCATCTGAGCTAGGAGATCGCAAAGTTCGGCAAGAAAGTCCTGCTCGTTTACGGCGGCGGTTCTATCAAGAAGATCGGCTTGTACGATAAGGTGATCGCAGAGCTGAAAAAGGCTGATATGACGGTGTTTGAGCTTGGCGGTGTTGAGCCGAATCCGCATCACACCACTGTCAACAAGGGTGCTGCACTCTGCAAAAAGGAAGGCATTGATGTTCTTCTCGCAGTAGGCGGCGGCTCGACGATCGATGCAACAAAAGCTATGGCTGCCACTGCAAAGTATGAGGGTAACGATTGCTGGGACATCATCACAGGAAAGGCTTTCGTTCCCGACAATCTGCCTATCATAGCGGTTCTTACCCTTTCCGCTACAGGCTCCGAAATGGACATCGGCGGTGTTATCAGCAATGTCGAACTGAACGAAAAACAGCCCATTTTCGGACCGACATTAAGACCAAATGTTTCCTTCCTCGATCCTACAAACACATTCAGCGTAAACGCATACCAGACCGCAAGCGGAAGTGCGGATATTATGGCGCACGTTTTTGATGTGGCATATTTCACCGATCAGGAAGAAATGGATATGCTCACCCGTATGCAGGAGGAGGTGCTGAAAACCGTAGTCAAGTACGCTCCTGTCGCTCTCCAAAAGCCCGATGATTATGAAGCACGTTCCAATCTGATGTGGGCATCAAGCTGGGCGCTCAACGGGTTCCTTTTCAGCGGTGTCTCTCAGGACGCTATCGCTCACATGATCGAGCATGAGCTTTCCGCTTTTTACAACATCACCCACGGTCACGGACTTGCTATCATCATTCCGAGATGGCTGACATATATCCTCAGTGATAAAACAGCACCGAAGATCAAGCGTTTCGGTGTGAATGTTCTCGGTGTAGATGCGTCGCTTTCCGATATGGAGGGTGCAAAGGCAGCTATCGCAGCTTTGGAGAAATTCTACTTTGAGACACTCGGACTTCAGAGCCGTCTGAGCGACCTCGGCATTGACGATAAGTATTTCGCACTCATGGCAAAGAAAGCCTGCGGCGCAAAGGGCAAGCTGGTCGGATTTACAACTCTCACCCCTGCCGATGTTGAAGAGATCTTCAAGATGTCTTTATAATATCTCGTACACGGATAACCGTCCTCATCAGACGGTTATCCGTGTTTTTATTCCGCATGCTTTCTACCGTGAAAGCATCTGCTTTTTGTTATGTTATAGAATCAAGCAGTATCTGTTCTGACTTCCAGGAGCTGTCAGCGTGTATGGTTATAAGCTCCGCACCACGCTGTTTTGTTTCCTTTTCTATACCGGGCATTGCGAGATAATCAATGCTCATGCCGTAGGTCAGGCGTATGCCTTTATACTCAATAGAGGCATTGTTGTAGTGGTCGTGTCCGCAGAAGAATCCCGTCGTGCTGCCAAGTTCAAGGGCTGTGTCGAACATCTTGCTGGGGTAGTCGGAACAGCACACAAGATCATTGGTGATACCGCCGTGATCGCCAGGGTTCTCACCGTAGAAGTATTTGACCTCGTCGCTGCCCTCGTTGTAAAGCTCCGTCGCAGTCCTGTACTCCTGCAATGGGATATGGAAGAACGCCATTGAGTTTACCGTGTGACCTGCCTCGGCGTTCATTCTTTTAACCTCGTCAGCGTACCAGTCAACCTGATCGTCATGGATATAGTCATAAACGTTTATACCCTCGCCCGTGTATGCGTTCGAGTCAATCATGAAAAGCCCCGTGTTCAGCGAGCCGTCAGCATTTCTTATCTCGATCAGCTGATTGTTCCTGCCCAAAACATCGGGCTGGGTGTAGGGGTAAAGCAGATTGCCCGAGGTCTTGAAAGAAAGCGACTTGTAGACCTCGCTGAGTTCCTGCGTGTTGGCAGATGCAAGCGACTCGGTATCGTGGTTGCCGTAGGTGAATGCCCACGGAATTCCCGTGTTCCTCATAAATGCCGCAAACTGTCCCACAGGTGCGGTGTTGTTCAGCGACATTGACATTATCCCCAGCGGAAAACTCAGATCACCCGTCACCACAACGAGATCGGGGTGAGTATGCTCTATCTCCGCATAGCAAGCCTTCAGCGCCTTTATATCCTTGCGATAGGAATAGAGACTTCCGCCGATGTGAATGTCGGTCAGGTGGAGTATCTTGAAATCATCGGTGGTTTTGGTAATGGTGTAAACACCAGTTTCGTCATTGTACTCTACCTTGTGAGTGTTATGCTCGACAACGGGAACGGAATTGATGTAGCTTTGCGTGTACCAGGTGTCCTGCTGCAAGATCATAAATCCCGATACCGCAACTGCAACAGCCGTATAAACAGCTATTCTCGGCTTGTTGATGACGATGTTTCTGAATGTGACATTGCGTCTTAATGTGAAGTCATAAGCGATCACAAGCAGTCCGAAAAATATCCCTGCTATCATAAAGACATTTCCGGGGTATGCGATGTCCTTGCTCTTTATGACCGTGAATGTCGTCACGCCAAGCCAGTAGACTGCCGAAAACGCCGTTATGCCGATGATGTGCTTTTTGTACTTGCCCTTATCGGGAATATTTATCCTCCGCCTTATCATTCTGAGGGAGAGGATATTTTTTATCAGCAGAAATACGGGTATCTCGATAACGATACTGTTATTGAAGAAATTTTCCGCAAATTCAGCCGATTTGGAATTACCGAAGAAGTAAAAGCTAAGCTCCGATGCCACAAACACGAACACCACTGCAAACAGCAGTGCAATTCCGTTGAGAAGACGTTTTGCGTACTTGTCGCTTCGGGTACAGAGATATTTGTAGGAATCGGTGTCGTACTTGTTTCCCTCGGCGGCTTTCTCGGTTTTAAGATATTTGCGGAACGGGAATGATGCGATAAACAGATCGAGGGCGATAACAAATATATTACCGATAACGGCAACAGGCTTTGCGGTGATGTTATAGATAAGCCAGAACACCTGCAACAGCGCAAACACGGCAAATGCCGAGGTGAGATATATCCTCAGCCGTTGTTTCCACATCTCCTTTTTCAGCGGGCGAATATCTACTGCCTGCGTTTCACCACGCCATTTTTCCGCACTTTCCGCAGGATAGCCTGCAAGCTCTGCCATTTGCGAGAGCTTGCCGTATCTGCCGAGCAGTTCTTCCAGTGCTTCATCTTCATGGCGGTCAGACTTTATTTTGTCAAACTCCGTATTAAGAGCAGTTTCTATCTTCTCCTGCGCCTGCGTGACTTCCTCGGAATAGGGAATGTCATCAAACATCATATCAACGACCGCTTTTATCTTGCGGTTTGGTGCAGTCTGTTCAGTTTTCCTTTTTATCAGCTTCATTCGCACCCTTTCTTTGTATTTTTCAAACATCTTCATGCCCTTTGATTTTGCAATACCCACACATTTTCGTATCACTTCAAGTATCAGCAGCATGACCGCCGTGATAAATGCCCCGAACAATATCCCAAAGATAACAGCTATCACACGGCTCTCGGTCAGGGGATAAAACTGCTTGTATATCTCGATACCGCTGAGTATACCCGTGATAAATGCAATATATATCTTAAAGCCACGCCTTATCTTAAAAAAGACGGTGACTGCTTTTTTGGAACTGTCTATCGCTTTTTTCTTGTCCATAGGCATTGTCCTTTCCTTTTCTTTAATTATAGCAGATTTTTCAAGTCAGTGTCAAGCTGACAAAAAGCTTCTAAGTCGATGAAGAATATAAAATCCCCCCACCACTGAACCAAAGCTTAGTGATACGGGGTTACTCATTTAAGCCTCCCTGCTTTTTCTCCATCAAAATTCTTGATATACCGCAGAAAGTATGCTATAATATAAAGGATTATAGAACTAAGGAAGGCTGTCAGATGCAAAATAGCGCCCAGTGTGCGGAAAGGTTGTCAAATCAAAACGAATAAAGCAAAATCAATCTTCCGAAAGAAAAGAAAAAGGAGCTGACACAAACTATAATGAACATCAAAAAGATCGCCGCAGTATTTTTATCTATTGGGACGCTGCTCACAATCATACCGTTCCTGCCTGCCTCTGCGGCAGATTCTGTTCTGGATGACGCGGAACTGAATAATTACATCACTGAGTATGTGGATGAAACGCATACGCCCGGTTTGTCGCTTGTGGCTGTTGACGGTGAGAATGCTTCCTACAAAAACTGGGGCTATGACAATATTGCACAGCAGATTCCTGCAACGGAACACACGCATTATGAACTTGCGTCTGTATCAAAAGCATTTACTGCTCTTTCCGTATTGGTACTACAGGAAGAAGGAAAACTGTCAATCAATGATTCCGTATCGGACTATCTTTCGTGGTTTGATGTGAAATGGCAGGGAGAAAGCTATGATCTGAAAATCTGGCAGCTCCTCAATCATACATCGGGTATTCCTGAATCTCAAACATATAAGCAGGTCAAGATTGGAACAGACGAGAGGCTGAAAGAAGACACCGCACGTATAGCTGAGGGCATTGATCTGGGATTTGAACCCGGTACGGAATTTGAATACTGTAACCTGAATTATGATATTCTGGCATACCTTGTCGAAGTTGCCTCCGGAGAGCGTTTTGAGGATTATGTAGCGGAGGAGATATTTGCTCCCATTGGAATGACGGAAACCGGATATGATATTCCGACAGCACAAGGCTATCAGCGCTGCTTCTGGCAGACGATCGAGTATGATGCACCGCGTTTTAAAGGATGTCAGGGTGACGGCTATGTCATTACGACGACAGCAGATATGTCTTTGTGGATCAAGGCGCAGCTCGGACAACTGGAACTCCCCGAAAAGCTTGAAAAGGCAATTGAAAAATCTCACCGTGCAGAGGCTGCATCACAGTACATCAACGCGGAGGAAGGTGCTGACTGTTATTATCTGAACGGATGGATGCAGGAGAAAGATGGCAGCTATATGGAGCACTCCGGCGGGAACCCGAACTTTTCTACGATGCTTTACATTGATCGTGAACGAAACATCGGGACATTTGCGGCAACGAATATCTCATCAGACAGCCCGGTCAATGCTGCACGAAGCGCATATAAGCTTATGACGGAAGGCAAATTCGAACATATGAGCGCCTCACCTTCGTCGGATTCAATCGCAGCCCCGATCGCCGTTGTGTTCCTGCTGTTGCTTGTGTTGCTCGTAGTCTTACTGCTGACACAGAAAAAGCGACTTGCGAAAAAAGCCGTGAATATGAAAAAAGAAAAAATCAGGCTGTGTCTCAGGCTGATCATTCTGTCGGCATTACTTGTATTATGTTTCGCCGCTCCGTATCTGATCGGATACAATTATCTGTTTGTTGCAGTGTGGCTTTCCTATTCCGCATTAATTGCACTCACAATAATTGATCTTGATCTGATTCTTATGATCGTAACAAGTATCACTCGCTATTCCCGACAGAAGCACCAAACGAAGGAATAAACAAAAAAATCCCCCTCACCAAGCAGGAGCATTACTTCCTGCCTGATGAGGGGGATCATATTCACTTTTCAATGCTGATCGTCACACCGGACTTGAACCGGAATATCTAAAAGAACATTGTAACTTTGATTCAAAACTTATAAAGGACGGTATAATTATGAAAAACAAACTCTTTGACCTTGCGGCAAAACAACGGTTGGTACGGGCGATAAGCCCTTGCATTTCTCCATATATTATGCTAAAATAGATTTAAGAATGAATATAGCACGATCTGAGGAATTAACAAGCATCGAAACGTTGTAACAAACCATAACATACAAGGCAATTCTTAACTCAAAAGGACAAATCTGAGAATCACCGCATATTACTTGCGGATTTCTCACAATACCTTGATGAGGAGATCAAGCTATGAGAAAATCTATTTCATCAAAGGCTGCGACACTGATCATGTCAGCCACAGTATTTCTTTCATCCTTACCGCTCTCCGCATCTGCTGAAAGCATCAGCATGACAAATGCGGTCAAAACGCTGGAGACCGGTATCACGATCCCTGCCGATCAGATCAGTTCCGGGAATTATAAAGACACCCGCTTCAACAATCCCATTTCCCCCGATTTCTTCTGCGCCGATCCGACAGCAGTTGAATACAACGGCAGGCTCTATGTCTACGGTACGAACGACCATCAGCAGTTTGAAGCCGCCGGTCCCGATGTGGACAATACTTATGAAAAGATAAAGTCTCTGCTTGTGTTCTCCACAGCAGATATGGTCAACTGGACCTATCACGGCGAGATAAATGTCGGAGAGATCGCACCGTGGATCACGGCATCGTGGGCGCCGTCTATTGTATCTCGTAAAGAGGCGGACGGAAAAACGCATTTCTATCTGTATTTCTCAAACAGCGGAGTCGGCACAGGCGTCATCTCATCCACCGATCCTGTGACCGGCTGGACAGACCCGCTGGGACATTGCCTTGTGACCGGTGATACACCCGGTCTGAGCGACTGTCCCAATCCCTTTGATCCCGGTGCCGTCATTGATGACAACGGTGTCGGCTGGCTTTCCTTTGGTGCAGGCAAAGCATCGGGTGGTACAGACTATATGCCGGGTTCTGTGCGCATCGTTCGGCTGGGAGAGGATATGATCTCATTTGACAGCGAGTTCAAGCAGATACCTGCACCATATTCTTTTGAGGCAAGTGAACTGAACTATATTAACGGAACTTACGTGTATACCTATTGCAGCGACTGGAACGATCACAGTGAACAGTGGGATTTCGACTGTCCTGCACCGGGCGGCTGCGGCATGGTTTATATGACGACAAAAACGCCGCTTGATCCGACAAGCTGGAAGATGATGGGCGAATGCTTCCGTCAGCCCGGCGAAGTCGGCTTCGATTACTCCAACAACCATACGCATATGCACAAGTTCAAGGGCAAATGGTATATGTTCTACCACACGCTGATGCTCAAGCACGGTATGGGCATTACCGGCGGTTACCGTAGTATGGGTGTCGATGAGATCGTAGTAGACGAGAAAAATGTAAAGATTGAGGATAAAGGCGGTACGAAAAAGGGCGCGTCACAGAACGGCGTGTTCAGCCCGTATGAGGAGCATTCTTCCGCTGAGCTGGTAGGTACTGCGCAGATCGACTATGATATGACCGATCCGTATGCACCGATTGTCAGCGCAAAGCAGGCCGGATCATGGACGGCAGTCCGGGGTGTGCAGTTTACCGAATCCGAAGATGCATCACAGCCTACTGCTGCCGAACTGGTGAAGACAAATATTGATACCATTCAGTATGATCTGACTGTCACAAGTCTGGATGCCCCCACAACGATCACGATGTACGCATCAGCACAGAACGGTGTCAAAAATCAAAGCTCTGTTGAAGTCACAGGCAAGGGAAAATACAAGGTCACGGTCGATATGAACAGCGCAAAGGGCTTTCAGATCGTCGGCTGCTTCACAGCGGCAAATGATACCCCTGTGACAATGGAGGTTGATTCCATCACACTCAACGGAAAGTACAATATTGCTGTTGCCGCTGAGCTGACAAATACCCGTGAATGGGCAGATGGTCTGCGGAATATCTGGAACGGATTTTCGGACGGCGATGCGGTCTATACAGATGATTATGCCGTATTAAAGTATGTCAAGGCAGACGATGCGATCGAGCTGTTTGCAGCCGAAAATGCCGCAAATACGAACAATGCTCCGCTGGTAGAAAAGCCGATATCATTTGCAGCATCTGTGAAAGGAAAAGGCAGCATTGATGTGCATCTTGATGCGCCAACAGGCGTCCTGCTGACGAGTATCGCCTTTGATTCTCCAAGCAGTTTTACAACCGTTTACAGCGATCCGATCAGCAATATCGGTGGTACGCATGACCTCTATTTCGTCTATTCCGATCAGGGCGTTTCTATGCAGTCATGGTGCTTTACGGAAAGCAGCGAATCGTCCGAGAGACGCATGGGCGATGTGAATGCAGACGGGAATTTTGACATTGCCGATGTGGTGCTGCTCCAGAAGTGGCTGCTCGCTGTACCGGATACAAAACTAACTGACTGGAAAGCGGCTGATCTGTGTGAAGATAACAGACTTGATGTATTCGATCTTTGCCTAATGAGAAGAAAGCTTATTTATGGCTGATGATGCACATACGGGATAAGTTTGAAAAGGAGTATATTTTATGGCCGATAAATGAAATGGACAAGAGCGCCGAAAAGCTCTTACATCAGCGATGAGCGCATGTTGTCGAAAAAAGTATAAAGAACAGGAGTCAGAAAAATGCTTAGGCTTAGACCATTCAGAAAAAATGATGCAAAAACAATTATTACATGGACAAACAAAGAGGAAGAATTCTATAAGTGGTCAGCCGGAATTCTGGGTGAATATCCTGTTACTGAAAAACGTTTGCTTGAAGCAACATCAGGCAGAGAAGATAACGACAGGTATTTTCCGTTTACTGCTTTTGATGAAAATGGGCTTGTCGGCTTCTTTACTGCAAGAGTACGTCCTGAAGAAGATGATAAAAAGCTCCGTTTCGGATATGTGATTGTCAATCCTTCAAAAAGAGGAACGGGCTATGGAAAACAGATGATTACGCTCGGCTTGAAATTTGCATTTGAGATATATGGAGCTGATTCAGTCAGCCTTGGTGTCTTTGAAAACAACAAGCAGGCATATTATTGCTATAAAAGCGTCGGATTTGAAGAAAATGGAGTGCGGGAGGAATATAATCTGTGCGGTGAAACATGGATTGATATTGACTTGGAAATAAAAAAAGAGACATATTACGCAAAGGAAAAACAGCATGACTGAATCACCAGTAATGCGGAGTTGCTCTATCTGTTCACTTTTCAATGAAGATCATTACACCCGATTTGAATCGGCACACCAGATGG
The DNA here is from genome assembly GCF_900119075.1 of Ruminococcus flavefaciens. Lineage (GTDB taxonomy): Bacteria > Bacillota > Clostridia > Oscillospirales > Ruminococcaceae > Ruminococcus > Ruminococcus flavefaciens_Q. The sequence continues at coordinate 278,343 of NZ_FPIP01000004.1, read as the reverse complement.
TCTTTGTGGATACAATATGTATTTTCAGAACAACAGCTCCCGCGAGGGAGCTGGCTTCTCTTAATATCATTATACTGCCTTTCAGTCGTGTGCATTCCGTGTGCATTCCGTGTGCATTACACCTGTTTTTGCTGTACACGAAACTGCAATGCGAATACTTTCATTTTTAGGGTAATGTGATATATCGCCACATTATGGGATATGAAGAGAAGTATATGTGAATTAAGAATGAGTCGGCATTTTTGTCAGCTCCAAATCTCTTTCATCCGAAAGTATCCCGTAATTTTTCAAGAAACAGCTCAGCTGCAGGCGAAAAAGCCTGATACTTCTTCCATATTAGATCAAGCCCCGAAGTCATTTTTGGCATAAGCGGACGGAAGCATAGTTCACTCTCGTCACTTGTGTTGGTTATACCGTCTATACCTACAGCGTAACCAACCCCGGATTTTACCATAAGTGCAGCATTATACATCAAATTGAAAGTAGTGACTATATTCAGTTTATCAAAATCATCACCGAACCATTGAATGAAAGCGTTGTTTTCGCTTTTGGTGTTCAATACCTGACGAGAAAAAATCAACGGTAAATCTATAATGTCTGCTTTCGCGATAGCTTTCTTTTTTGCAAGAGGAGCGTCTTTTCGCATAACAACTCCCCATATATCTTCGGCAGGCAGGTGTATATAGTCATATTTCGTAACATTTGCAGGCTGAACAAGAATACCGAAATCAAGCAAACCACGGTCAAGCCGTTCAGTTACATCAGCTTCATTGCCACTGTAAAGATGATATCGTATATCTGGATATTCCGTCCTTAGCTTTGAAATGAGGTCAGCAATAAGACTTACTGCAAGAGTTTCTCCGCCACCGATATAGATATCACCTGCAATCGGTTTATCCATAGAAAGAAATTCAGCGGATGTCTTGTCCACCATTGCAACTATTTCTTCGGCTCTTTTACGGAATATAAACCCCTCCTGTGTCAGTTTCATACTGTGGCTGCTTCGATGAAATAACTTCTGTCCAAGCTCATCCTCCAAGTCTTTGATCTGTCTTGACAGCGTAGGCTGTGTGATATGCAGTTGTTCAGCAGCCGATGTGATGCTTCCTTCTCTTGCGATAGTAAGAAAATAGCGTAATACACGAATTTCCATAGCCGTACCTCCTTTCGGGTATGGCTATATTATATCATCTTGTGATATGCCTGTCAAGCATATCTTGATTTGCTTATAAAGTATTTGCTATTTTGCTTTAACTGTGTTAGAATGAAAACACAGGGAGGTGAACATCATGGCAGACAAAATGGACCTGTTCAGAATAAGGCGCAACCTGACCGATGCAGGTATGTCAGAAGCCGAGATATCTGAGTGTATAAAGCTGATCGAACAGAAACAGTACACAGCACTTGATAAGCTGATTACAAAGCACAGACTTTCACTGCTCGATAGAGTCCATAAATATAATTATTGTATCGACTGCCTTGACTACTTCACTCACACGATGAAACGATCATGATCATATCAGTAAAGCTTTACGTATCGCATCACTTAAAAGGAGTATTATTATGAAACAAAAAAAGATCAGATTAGCGACTATAATGATCTGCCTATGTACTGCATTACTTACAGGATGCGGCAATTCTCAGAACAATTCTACACAGAATAACGTTGATACGCCTAAAAGCTCACAGACAGAAGCTGATCCAACCGAACAGCTCATTACTGATTTGACAGAAAAAGGAGGAAATGCAATGAATTACATGGAAAATCTTACACTTACAAAGGAATGGGACAAAACTTTCCCGAAGTCTGACAAGGTTGAACATCAGAAGGTTACTTTCCACAATAGATATGGAATTACACTTGCGGCTGATATGTATACTCCGAAGAACTCCGACGGGAAATTAGCTGCTATCGCAGTATGCGGACCTTTTGGCGCAGTCAAGGAACAATGCAGCGGCCTTTATGCACAGACACTTGCGGAGCGTGGTTTCCTGACTATCGCTTTTGATCCTTCCTTTACGGGAGAAAGCGGAGGTCAGCCAAGATACATGGCTTCTCCTGATATAAATACAGAGGACTTTCAGGCAGCAGTTGATTTCCTTTCAGTACAGGATAATGTTGATCCTGATAAGATAGGAATCTGCGGAATCTGTGGCTGGGGCGGCATGGCGATAAATACTGCAGCACTTGACACACGTATCAAGGCAACTGTTACAGCTACAATGTATGATATGTCCAGAGTCAATGCAAATGGTTATTTTGATGAAGGCGATAACGAAGAATCACGTTTTGCGACGAAAGAAGCTCTTAACGCACAGCGTACAAAAGACTATGCTTCAGGAGAATATGTACGCGGTGGCGGTTGTCTGCCTCTTCCGGTGCCTGAGGATGTTCCGTTTTATGTAAAGGACTACAGCGAGTATTACAAGGGCAGAGCATACCACAGTCGTTCACTTAATTCAAACGATGGCTGGAATTCAATAGGCTGTATGTCATTCATCAATCAGCCTATCAATACCTACAGCAACGAAATAAGAAGCGCTGTTCTCCTTATCCACGGTGAAAAAGCCCATTCATGCTATTTTAGCAGAGACGCTTATGAAGCTATGACTAAGGACAGCAAATATGCTGACAATAAGGAACTCATGATCATTCCTGATGCGGTTCACACAGACCTCTATGACGGCGGTGGAAAAGACGCAATCCCGTTTGACAAGATCGAGGCTTTCTACCGTGAATATCTGAAATAAGGAGCAGAACTATGGCTAAAAAGGTACTTGTAATATCATCAAGTCTGCGTAACAAAAGCAATTCCGAAATACTTGCCCGACAGGCGGCAAAGGGCGCAGAGGACGCAGGTCACGATGTAGAATTCATCACGCTGAAAGACAAAACACTGAATTTCTGCAAGGGCTGTCTTGCCTGTCAGAAAACAATGCAGTGTGTTATCAGGGACGATGCCTCGGAAATATGCGAGAAAGTCGGCAATGCCGAGGTGCTTATCTTTGCAAATCCGATCTACTACTATGAGCTTTGCGGTCAGCTCAAGACCTTGCTTGACCGCTGTAATCCGCTTTATCCGTCCGACTACAAGTTCAGAGATGTGTATCTTATCACTGCCTCTGCTGAGGACGGCGATGAGGTCTGTCAGACAGCTAAGGGCGGCTTGCAGGGCTGGGTGGACTGCTTTGAGAAAGCAAGACTTGTAAAAGTGCTTTCAGGCGGCGGTCTCAACGTCCCTGCCGAAGCGGAGCAGAGTGAAGAATACTTAAAGGCAGCCTATGAGTTAGGCAGAAACGTATAAATTCCATGAAGGGTGTGATCTTATGAAGATACTGAAAATTTGCGGAAAGGTACTCCTGATAATCGTCATCATCATTGCTGCGATACTTGTTATCGGTCTGCTGTTCCTTGAATTTTATCCTTCCGTAGGAGATACACCCGATAAGGAAAAGCAAAAAGAATATGGAGCAAAAACCGATCTGTACTATGAAAAGCAGTTCCATAACGAACTTGACTTTGAAGTCATGACAGGTGAAGCCTCGCCAAAGAGTGATAGGAACGTTCCAGAAAATAAGCTGCCTGCCGAAACGCCCGAAAGCATTGAACGTGCAAAGTCGGGAGAAATGAAGATCACATGGCTCGGTCATTCTTCTTCTCTGCTGCAAATGAACGATAAGAATATTCTCATTGATCCCATAATGAGTGACAGGGCTTCGCCCGTAAGCTTTGCAGGTCCGGCAAGATTTGCAGAGTATGCCCTCGATACAGACAGCGTTCCCGAAACAGATGTGCTTTTCATATCCCACGACCATTACGATCACCTTGACTACAACACGATCAAGGCAATAGACAGTAAGGTAAGCAATTATATCGTTCCCCTCGGTATTGATGTGATACTGAAAGGCTGGGGCGTTGACGAAAGCAAGCTGCACCCGCTGTACTGGTGGGAGGAGCTCGAGCTTGAAGGCATTACACCCCTGCGGAACACTACACGGGAAGAAATCCGCTGAAAAACAATGCCACGTTATGGGGCGGACTTTATATCAAGGACAGCTCTCACAATTTCTATTACACGGGCGATACGGGCTATTACGATCTGTTTGAACAGGTATATGACAAATTGGGAGCGCCCGATCTAATGCTTGCCGATTCAGGACAATATGACAAAGGTTGGGCAACTACCCATATGTTCCCCGAAGAAACAGTGCAGGCTGCAAAGGACGTTCACGCAAATTGGCTGATACCCGTTCACTGGGGCGCATATTCACTCTCAAATCACGCCTGGGACGAACCGCCGCAGAGAGCTGTAAAAGCGGCAGACGAGCAGGGCGTGAGCATTGCAACGCCGAGGATAGGTCAGACCGTGAACTATGATAATATAGCTTCATTTACCGAGCATTGGTGGGAGGAATATAAATGACAACATCTGAATTTCTCGAATACATAAACAGTGGCAGACAGGTCACGTCAGAGTGCGGTGTTCATCAGACTATGCACAGGCTGAGTCAAGAGGCTATCCGCATCACAATGGAGATCAACAGCCGTTATCATACGCCCGATGAGATAAACGAGCTTATGTCGGAACTTATCGGCGAGCCCGTCGAGGTCGGACTTTTCCCGCCGTTCTTCACCGATTGCGGAAAGAATATTCATCTTGGCAAGGGCGTGTTCATCAATTCGGGTTGTAAGTTTCAGGATCAAGGCGGCATTTACATCGGTGACGGTGCACTGGTTGGTCATAATACGGTGCTTGCAACGCTTAATCACGGACTGCTTCCCGAAGAACGCCATGACCTGATACCAAAGCCTATACATATCGGCAAAAATGTCTGGATAGGATCTAACTCAACAGTTCTTCCGGGAGTTACGATCGGAGATAATGCTGTCATCGGTGCAGGTTCGGTGGTGACAAGGGATATTCCTGAAAATATGATAGCAGTCGGAAGTCCAGCGAAAGTGATAAGGAGTATATATGATGAAAAATAGATTGTTTACATCATTTCTTTTTTCTGTTGTCATGCTTATGTTCAGCGGCTGCGGAGCATATGAAGACGCCTTACCAACAAACAAAGGAAGTTCCATAACAGCCACTGCTACGGAATTTAAACAACAGTCAGTGAAAGAATCCGAGCCTATCATGAACATTTCTGTCGGAGATAAAGAGTTTCAGATCACGCTTGAAAATAATGATACCGTTACAGCATTGAAGGAGTTTCTGCCCATGACACTTGATATGTCAGAACTTAACAGCAATGAGAAGTATTATTATCTTGATTCGAAATTACCGTCAGCTCCAGAAAAAGTCGGTAGGATAACTGCAGGTGATATTATGCTGTATGGTGATAACTGCCTTGTTGTTTTCTACAAGAGCTTTGACACATCATACACCTACACTAAGATTGGTCATATCAAGGATACAACCGGATTGACAGATGCACTTGGAAGCGGCGGAGTAACTGTTTCTTTTCAGCTCGCCCCCACAAAGGTCATATATACAGTGCATGATATACGCAATCTCAGCGATTTTATCCTTGGGAAACCAATAGAAAATGACCTGACAGATAAACATTATGATCTTGATAATGATGGTATATGGAGTACCTTTGATATAGTTCTGATGAGAAAAAAGATACTTGAACAGAAAAATATGAAAACAGAATTTGATTTTGACAGCAAGACCGTATTGCTGAACAGCGGCTATGAAATGCCAATACTCGGGCTCGGTACCTGGACGCAGGACGATGAAACAGTTGAAGAATCAGTCTATACAGCATTGAAAGACGGTTATCGTCTTATCGACACGGCTCAGTATTACGGCAACGAAACAGGCGTAGGCAACGGTCTGAAAAGAGCTGTATCCGAAGGTATAGTCAAACGTGAAGATGTTTTCATCACAACAAAAGTAATGCCCTCCAATTATGAGAGGGCATATCAGTCTATAGACGATTCCCTTAAAAGACTAAACGTTGATTACATTGATCTTATGCTGATACATCAGCCCGGCAGCAATGATACGGAGGTCTATAAGGCTTTGTGTCAAGGCGTAAGAGACGGAAAGCTCCGCAGTATCGGTATTTCCAATTATTATACTCCGGAAGAATACGAGCGTGTTACTGCAGGTGAGAATATCAAACCTGCGGTGGTACAGAATGAGAACCACCCTTTCTATCAGAATACGGAATTCAAAGAATATGTATCAAAGTATGGGACAGTAGTCGAATCATGGTATCCATTCGGCGGAAGAGGTCATACGCAGGATTTGTTTGAAAATGAAACAATCATGGAGATCGCCGAAGCTCACGGAAAGACTTCAGCTCAGATAATCCTTCGCTGGCATTTGCAGGCAGGATATATTACGATACCTGGTTCGCAGAATCCTGATCATATCCTTGAAAACATCAGCGTATTCGACTTTGAACTGACAGATGAGGAGATGCAGAGAATGACAGCGTTGCATACAGGAAAACGATATGAAAACTGGTAAAATATACCTATCATTAGCAACAACAAATATGAAATTATAAAAAGGCCAGCTCCGTATGGAGCCGGCCTTTTTTGTATCGTTATGCTGCCTTTCGTCTTGTGTAAAATCAAAAGCTCGTCTTTGACAGACGAGCTTTGCATAGAATTAGAACAGCCTTTCAGGTTTATTCGTGTGATTTTTCGTGTGACTGACCCTGCATTTTCGTGTGATTTTATGCATTTTCATTATCACACGCGCATTTTTGACTGCATTTGCATAGACAGCAGAAAAGCCTGTATTTAGCGTTTTCTGCTAAATACAGGCTTCTTAAAAGAGCGGACAGAGAGGGATTCGAATATTTTTAAATGGCTATTTTCGCCTATTTATAGCCTTTTATACTTTTCGTGTGGAATAAATGAGTGGAATAGAATTATTCTGAATGAAAACTATTTCTGGTATAGCATTTCTTTTTCGATTATTGAAATATTGATATTTCCTGCATATTTTGCTTAAATACTATAATAAAAATGAAGACGCCTGTAATTACTGACTCCATTTTTTATTATATCAAAAAGCCCCGAAAAGTCAATCTGTAAACCTTTTGCAAATCAAATCCCATTGCAATGTATCGCCATTTGCGCTTCACTTCTCATGTGGATATGCCTCAATAAGATTTTTTATGCATACGGATACTAAAACGAAGACTTCTTAGTATAAAGCATAATAAATAATATCTGTTTGCTTTATACGCCTTTGTATATTTGCACATTATGTTTTTTATTCAACACAAAATGTACTATAAAGTCTCTTGACATACAGCGTAAAATACCATATAATTACGGTGTAATCGTGCACGAAATGTAATACATAATTTTTCAGGAGGTGGAAACCCATGAAGCATAATAAGCTGTTGTCCGGTCTGATAGCTCTCTTTCTGACGGCATCTGCCGTTCCATATCAGGGAACTGCTGTTCATGACGGCACAAAATATGCTTCTCACAGAGGAGCAGACAAATTCACACTGACAGCTGCGGCGGCAGATAACTGTCAGATATTCCGTGAACAGGATCTGAAGAATTTTCAGAATTATTTGCTCGGAAAAAATACTGATGAAAACCTTGACGGAAAACAGTATGATCTTAATAATGATGGTGTATGGGATATTTTTGACCTGTGTCAGATGAGAAAAAAGGTCGTATCCCATCAGCAGAGCGGTACATCGGAACTATATATCAACGAAGTATGCTCTACAAACAAAAAATCAATAAAGGCAGCTGATGGAACATCACCCGACTGGATCGAATTGTATAATGCGGGTGACAATGTCTGTGATCTCAGCGGAATCGGAGTTTCAGACGGTGACAAAAACCGTTACAAGTTCACATTTCCACAGGGAACGACGCTTGGCGTCGGTAAATATATCATCATTTTCTGTGATGATACCGACTCAGCAACAGGTGAGCTTCATGCTGCTTTTAAAATTAGCGCAACAGGAGAAACCATATACCTGACTTCACCTGACGGTACGGAGCTTGACAAGCTTGAGCTCCCTGAGCTTGATACTGATGTTACCTTCGGAAGAACCCCCGACGGCTCTGACAGTCTGGCATTACTGAATCCCACACCCGGAGCTTCTAACAGCTTAGCTGAAGTGGTATACCGTGTTGAAAAGCCTGTATTCTCATCAGAAGGAGGCTTCTATGATTCTGCATTCGATCTTGCTATTTCAGGCAGCAGCGGCTCCACTGTGCTTTATACACTTGACGGTTCGGATCCGCGCACCTCGGGTTCAGCAAAACAGTATCAGGGAAGTATCAGCATACGCAATAACACCAATGATACCAATCAGCTCGCTTCTATCCGTGATATTTCTCTCAGAGGCTATGAGCCTCCGAATTTCGCAGTGGATAAGGGCATGGTAGTTAGAGCGGTATGCAGGGACAGCAACGGACTTTACAGCGACGTAGCAACAAACAGTTACTTTGTCGGAAAAAACGCCTCATATTACAAGGATATGAAAGTGCTTTCAATCTCCACTGACAGCAGTAATTTCTTTGATAAGGAAAAAGGTATATATATGATCGGTGATCAGTATTACCGCTGGAAGAACAGTGGCAGCTTTGATCCCAATCTTGATGTGGGAAGCAACGAAAATCCGACGAATTACAACTCGGAGGGCAAGGAATGGGAGCGCCCCTGCAATATACAAGTATTTGAACAGGGTAAGCTCAAGTTTACAGAAGATGTTGGAGTCCGCATAGCTGGAAACTGGTCTGCCGCATTCCCTCAAAAGAGCATGACGTTCTATGCACGCCGTGACTACGGTGCAAATAAAATGCAGTATGATTTCTTCGAGGGCGGTGCCACAGATATTGACGGCGCAAAGATCAAGGAATATAAAAAGGTAACTATCCGAAATGGCGGAAATGCTTATGATAACTGCCGTTTCCGTGATGACCTGAACCAGTCCCTCGCAGAAGGACTATCACTCGGTAAACAGGCAAAGCAGGATTATATTGTCTTCCTTGATGGAGAATTCTGGGGTACCTATTCAATGCAGGAAAAGCTTGACGAGAACTATCTTGAATCACATTATCATGTGGATTCCGACCGTATAACTACTGTAAAGAATGGGTACGAGTATTCGGGACTTGATTCGGCATATCAGGATTTCAAGCAGTTCTGGAACTGGGCTATGTCCGCAAATATGTCAGATCCTTCAAATTATAAAAGGGTATGCGATACTCTGGATATTAACGGCTTGATCGACTTTATCGCTTTTGAAAACTATATCGCAAACTGGGACTGCATTATTAATAGCAATAACTGGATGATATGGCGTTCAGACGAGAACGATAGCTCAAATCCATATATGGATGGTAAATGGCGTTTCCTGCTATTTGATACGGAGTATTCTTCAGGCTATGACGGACAGTGCTCATTCCGCCGTGACTGCTTCAAGGATATGGACAAATCAGGAAAAATCACCAGTATTTCCTCACTATTCAACAAGCTGATGAACAATAACGAATTCAAGCAGCAGTTTTATAGCCGATACAAGGAGATAATGAATGATAACTTCGATAATTCTAAGGTATCAGCAAAGATAGACTCATATGCTGCCGCAACAAAAGATGCTGTTAATGATACTTTCCGCAGATTTGGCATATGTTCAAACTATGACAGTTGCATTAAAATGATCCGCAATTTCTACAAGAACAGAGCGAAATATGCAGAACACCATCTCAATCTCCTCTATGGAATAAATGATAACTGGCAGGACGATCCGAATATGATAGATCAGTTCGGCTGGAGCGTCTGGATGAATGATGGTGTCGGCTCTATCGAGTACAATGATGACGGAAGCATAACTGTCAATGTATCAAAGACAGGGCAGTATGCGCAGGTAAGCAGCAGCACAGTTTCACTTCAGGCAGGAAAGACCTACCGCATGACTTACAAGATCAGTACTTCACAGAACATAAACACTTATACGATGTTCCAGCAGGGCTACGGAGAGTATAAGAGCTATTCCTACCATGAGCATACGTTCACTCCTAACGTTCAGACTATCACTGACACAGTAACTATGACTCAGTCAGATGACAATGTCAAGTTCCTTATCGGACTGGATAAGGGAACCGGAATATATCGTATTTCTGATTTCTCACTTATTTGCATCAATTGATATGAAAAAACGGCACTTCTCTTTCTGAAGTGCCGTTTTTGATGCTATCATTATATTCACTTTTCCATGCTGACCGTCACACATGTCTTGAAACAAACTTTCAGAAAAAGTCGCAGACCTTCATATTGGTAGTCCTTTAATAAGCGAACTTCTTTTCATGTGAAATAGATTATTATTTCAACGCACAGATTATCTCAGCGGTCAGCTTATCCACGGAAATACCATGAGCATCAAGCAGTTCCTCAGCCTTGAATTCCGTGTGGAACGCCTTGGAAATGCCGCGGCAGCGTACTCGCATATCAGAATCGCCGTAGAATGCTGCAATATTCTGTCCGTAGCCGCCCATAACTTCACCGTCCTCAATGGTGATGACAAGGCTGTGGTCTTTTTTCAGTGAATCAAGAAGATCCTCGTCTACACCGCTGACAAATCTCGGATTTATGACCGTGATCTCTGTACCGGTCTGAGCCTTGACCTTGTCAGCCGCTTCCAGTGCCATGGGAACAAGTCCGCCCACTGCAAAGAGTGCGACCTTGCTGCCCTTGCGTTCGATCTTGTTTTTCAGAACTGAGTAATCAGTATCGTCAGCGACACCTGTCGATTTCAGATTGTCCACCACTCTGATCGCAACAGGGTGCTGCTTCTGCGTGGTTGCATAGCGGAACATCTGCACGAATTCCTCATTGCTTGCAGGTGCAAGATAAATGAGATTCGGGATATGAGCAAACATCTGAATATCGCAGAGCGCAATGTGGGTGTTGGAATTCATACCGTAGGCACCGGGGCTAAGTATCAGGAAAGTTGCAGGACTGTCATTCAGGCACACATCATGTGACATCTGGTCGTATGTACGCTGATAGAAAGGAGCGAATGTGCCGAATACCGCCGTGCCGCCGTTTCTTGCTATTCCGCCTGCCATAGCGACTGCATTTTCCTCTGCAATGCCGACATCAATGAACTGTCCACGGTCGACGTATTCCTCACGGACGCCTTTCACAAAGCCGAGTCCCATAGGAGTTGCGGCATTAAGGACGATAGCCTTTTCATTGGTGTCCAGCAGTTCCTTAAGGCAGCTGAATACAACACTTTCTCCGCCCTCATTGGGATACAGCGGTGAACCGTCCTCAACGTGGAAGGGACCGCCTGCATGCCAGCTTTCACGGTCTTTTTCTGCATAGGGCAGACCTTTTCCCTTGATCGTGTGGATATGCAGCACAACAGGGTGGTCGATGTCCTTCACACTCTCAAACAGTTCAACAAGCTTTGTGGTATCGTGACCGTCATCGAGATAGCGGTAGTCCAGTCCCATTGCACGGAACAGATTGTCCTCGGCAGTGCCGTTTGATTCACGGAGCTTTTTCAGCGTTTTGTAGAGTCCGCCGTGATTTTCAGCGATACTCTGGTCGTTGTCATTCACGATGATAATGAGGTTCCTGTCGTACTCTCCTGCGTAGTCGAGAGCCTCAAGCGCCTCGCCGCCCGAAAGGGAACCGTCGCCGATGAGTGCGATGATATTTTCACTGCGCTGATTCAGGTCGCGTCCCTTTGCAAGTCCGAGCGCCAGAGAAACAGAGGTCGAAGTATGGCCGACAATGAACATATCGTGTTCACTTTCATTCGGATTAGTATAGCCTGTCACATCGCCGAAATGCGTCTCATCCAGAAATGCCTCTTTTCTTCCGGTCAGGATCTTGTGCGGATAGCACTGGTGGGATACGTCAAAAACGATCTTGTCCTTCGGGGAATCAAATACATAATGAAATGCCACAGTCAGCTCCACCACACCGAGGTTCGGTCCGTGATGTCCGCCGGCTTTGCTGATCTTATTGATGAGTGCGGCTCTTGTCTCATCTGCAAGTACCTGAAGCTGAGAAACCTCCAGCTTTTTGATGTCGGCAGGGCCGTTGATATTTTCTAAGTACATAGTTTTATCCTCCTCAGATCTTGAAACCATTTATCATCTTTACGAATGCAGGATCGCTGTGGTCAACTATCTCGCTGTGCCCAAGATCAAGTGCCGCGATCTTCTGCATATCCTCGTCTGAAAGGGTGAAGTCCCAGATGTCAAAATTCTGCTCCATACGTTCCACATGAACGGATTTTGGCAGGATCGAAACACCTCTCTGAGCATTCCATTTCAGCGCAATTTGTGCAGCGGTCTTACCGTATTTTGCTCCGATCACCGTCAGTACATGGTGGGCGAAGATACCGTGTCTGCCCTCTGCGAGAGGTCCCCATGCCTGTGGTGCGATACCGTATTCCTTCATGAGCGTGATCGCACTGTCCTGTGTAAAGAACGGGTGCAGTTCAACCTGATTGACAGCAGGCATGATTTTTACATTCTCACAGAAATTTGCAAGAATAGCAGGATAGAAATTTGATACGCCGATTGCCTTTACCCAACCCTCTTTGTAAGCTTTTTCAAGCGCACGGTAGCCTGCAAAATAATCGCCCATAGGCTGATGGATCAGGATCAGATCAATATACTCCATATCAAGCTTTGCATGAGATTCCTTCAGAGAAGCATAGGCGCCGTCTTCTGTTTTCATGTTTGATACCCACAGCTTCGTGGTGATGAATAGTTCCTCACGGCTTACAAGTCCGTCAGCAATCGCACGGTGGACAGCTTTTCCGACAGCCGCTTCATTCATATAGGCTTGTGCAGTGTCGATAAGGCGATATCCTGTCTTGATTGCATCATATACAGCCTGTTCGCAGACAGCCGCATCGGGCACCTGAAATACGCCGAAGCCCTCAATCGGCATTTTTGCTCCTGTGTTCAGTGTTACGAATTCCATAATAAGTTCCTCCTTGTCTTATAGGTTCAGCCATTCTCTGACATCAGCTTCTGTCAGGTGATTTCCGTCAATGCTTTTGTGGACATTTCCCTTGCACAGCTTCTTGATATCGTCCGTGCCGACAGAACCGCTTCCGCCGTGGGTATTGAAAAGATACACATTTTTACCGGTCAGGTCGTATTGCTCAAGAAAACTCAGCACGATCATCGGGCAGGTATACCACCATGCCGGATAACCGATCACAATGTCGGTATACTGTGATATATCCGCAATACCTCCTGCATAGGGAGGCCGTGTGTCCTTGTCACGCTCTTTTTTCGCCTGTGTCACACAGATGGGGTATATTTTTGAGTACGCCTTTTCCGGTTTCAGCTCAAACTGATCGCCGCCTGTTGTTTCTGTGATCATTTTGGCAGCCTTTCTTGTGTGTCCGCCCCATGAAAAGAATACAGTCAGAAATTTTCTCTCCGGCATATGATCCCTCTTTTCCGGTATTGATTTTGATACTGGTTTGTGTTATAATCAGAACAGATATCCTGTTACAAGCATATTATAGCATACTATTTTGGATTTGTACAATGCTAATATCTGATACTGCTATAAATCAAAATCATACTGAGGTGATGATATGTTTGAGTTATATCTTCTGCGGCAGCTTGCCGCATTCAAAGAATACGGCACACTTTCCGAAGCTGCCGAACGGCTGTATCTTTCGCAGCCAGCGCTGAGTCGGAATATGAGAAAACTGGAGGAAGAGATTGGTGTACCGCTGTTTGTACGCAGCCGCAATAAGCTGGAGCTCAACGAAAACGGCATACTGACCGCTGAGCTTGCCGGGAAAGCCTTGTCAGAGATTGACGGCATTGCAAAGCAGGTACGTGACTTTGACCGCAGCCGCAGGACGATTTCGCTTGGCGTCTGTGCGCCCGCACCCATATGGAAACTGACTCCGCTTCTGTCGCAATTATATCCGACCATGACGATACAAACGGAGATCACGGAGGAAACGGAACTGCTGGAAGGTCTCCACAACGGACAGTATCAGCTGATCGTGCTGCATTTTCATCCCGAGGATAAACACTATATCAGCACTGCCTGTGGATCGGAAAAGCTGTTCTTCTCGCTGCCGCCGACACACAGGCTTGCAAATGAAGCCGCGCTGTCCTTCTCCGACCTTGACGGCGAGAGCTTCCTGCTGATGTCGGAGATCGGATTCTGGCACGATATGGCCGTCAGAAAGATGCCGCATTCCAGATTTCTGATCCAAAATGACCGCTTTACTTTTGACGAGATCGTCAATGCCTCTGTCCTCCCGTCATTTAGCACAGATACTGCAAATGAGTTTTTCGGAAACAGTTCAGACCGCATTCAAGTCCCCATTACAGACGAAGAGGCTGAGGTGAGATATTTCCTTGTCTGTCTGAAGGAGAATGATAAACAGTTAGGACAGCTGTATGAAGTATTATAATAGCTAAGTTTTTACTTTTGTATGGTTTCAGAAAGAAATGGGCCTGCGTGCCAACACCTTTTACCGCCGCATCAAGGAGTATGAAGACAAGCATATATAAATAAGAATGGAGCCGTTAACGGCTCCTTCTTTTTTCATTAGACTGTCCATATAATTTGAAATATTGCAAAAGCGAAAAAAGCACTTATATGACACTGTTTTACACTGTGTCAATAGACCTTAGTCTACTGCAACCATACTCATGCCAGATCCATAATGGAGCTGGCATTTTTCATAACATTATATCGCCTTTTCTTCGTGTGCATATTACATTATATATTTCTCTTGTTCTTATTGTTTTCACGTAATAGCAACCCAATAAAAAAACAGCCAGAATGATAATCGTAGTATACTCACATACATCTGAGATTGCTCCAAGATCGGCGTTTTCAGGAATATTGCACTGCGAGAGAAATCCGCCAAAAGCACCTTGACTTTGATTGAACATGAAATGCGCCACCACCGCAGGAAATACGCTATCCGTCTTTTTTGTAAGCCACATCAAGAATGTACCGAAGCACGTCAGTAAGAGCATTCTTCCGCCGCACATCATCAGCGTATCGGAAAATGTATCTTCACCGTCAAGCCAGCCTGCCAGATCCATTGGCAGATGCCACAGGCTCCACACGACACCGCCGAACAAACAGGTGCCGACCGTGCCGAATAGCGGCTCCATTTTCTGATTCATATATCCACGCCAGCCAAGCTCCTCACCAAGCAGACCGATTGACTGAACAACAGATAATGCCGCAAGCATGAATACACTTGCCACCGCATCCTGAACTGTGAATCCGCCTAGCCAATTGCTGTGTCCGCTTACGATAATGGGGAGCAGTATCCTTGCTGAAAAGAATATCAGCGGAAGCCCGAATGCCAACAGATACCACCTGAAATTACCATTGAGATTCAGATGCAGCTTCATATCACGAAATCCCTCTTTTGTAACGGCTCTTGTGATAAGGCTTGCAATCGCAGGTGAGAATGAGAACAGGCAATAATATATAATGAAAAATGCTGTATTCGATTTGTTCATCGTTGTTCTGAAAACGAAGAAAAGCAATACGAACATTGAAACGATCAACAGATATATGCCAAGCTTTTGGGCATTTTCTTTTTTAGTGGTCATACTGCTCCACTCCTTTCAGATACAGCCTGCAAGTAATGCGGTAGGAAAGATAGTACAGCGCAAGACATACTACCAGACAGACCGACAGTATCAGAGAGCTATTCTGTACATTGAATACCTTTTTGCACATCTCAATGATCGTATCAAAATGCTCTGCATTCAGTATCATTAATACTGAAATGGCAACAGCTCCCGTGACCATAAAGATCATTTTGATAATACTTCCTTTTTTACTTCCAAAACGATAGACGAAAGGTATGTCAATGGCACGGGAAAGTATCTGCACAAAGCAGAGTGGAACGGCAATGCCGCTGACTTCTTCAATCTCTGTAATTCCCATATCTGCTGCAACAGCACAGTATCCTCTGTCCACACATTGCAGTGAAAACAGAAACACTACCACCATAGCAAATATCATCTCATACTTCAAACGGAGAAAGCCCTTGTAGCCTTCAGGTGTTGCAGTTATCCAGTATCCCCACAGCTTGCGGTCATCACCGCGCAATACCAGCAGCTGCAAAGCCCCTGCTGCAAGAAATCCGGCGATAAGTCCACCGATACGAAGTGCGATATTATCCACACTTGTTATCTGCTCACGTAAAAGCAGCAGCGCAAGAAGTGGAGCGAAGCCGCAAGGTATCATAGAGAGAATAAACCAACGGTTTTGCTTCCATTCCTTGTAAACCAGACCTGTCATTACGGCTCTCTCCTTTCATGGGACCTCCACATCGCAAGGAAGAATAATACACATAAAACAACAAAAACGGCTAATATGCAAAGCGTTGTTTTCCCAGAACACAGAATAGTTTCAAATTTGTTGACCGCTTCTTCCGAGATCATAGCATCGTCCTCAGCAGGCTTCCCAGCTTTATTCATACCGGGAAACAAGCCAAATACTCTGAATACAAATCCTGCACCGACAAAAGCAAGTACGCTTATCAGCTTCAATTGGTTTTTATCCTTTGCGTACATCATGATATAGCTGTAAGCAATATCGACCAGCATCACGGCACAGACAGCGCCGAGATAAATATTCAGCATATAAATATACAGCATGATACCGAAATTGGAATAATCCGCTGCTGCAGTGTATACAAATTCAAAAGCCCATGATAACAGTCCGAAGAACAGAATATAGCATAGCTTCGTCAGAAGATCGGACAGAGCCTGCTGTTTTGCTGTCGGCGGCAGAACAAAGGAATATCTCTTCCACCCCGAACTGATGTCCGCTTTCTGTAAGCCGTTATTCGTGCCTGCCATAAATCCGCCTGTCAGTGCTACTATTCCCACAAAAAGAGGTATCATTTCTAAAGGCGATTCCTCACCTTCGACAGGTTTGAAGATAAAGACGAGTATAAGTGGAGTCATCATCAGTAACGCCAGCAGCAGAAACAGTATCAGCATAAGAATAAATCGTTTGCGTGTCAACATTAATTCACGATATATCAGCGATCTGTATAGTTTCATCACGACCACTCCTTTACATCACGATGAACATAGTATAGCATGAGATCATCAAGGCTTGCAGGATCTATCACGCAGTCACGATATTTGCAGGAAGCACTCTCACGGTTAGTCACCATGACCTCTGCACCAAAATTGTTGGTGCGAATGCTGACGATATCCTCAGTGTCAATTTCTTTCAGCTTGTCCTTACCGCACTTGAGAATACCGTGCTGCTCGATGATCTCGTCCTTATAGCCAGTCAGCAGGATCTTTCCCTTGTCGATGAATGTCACCATATCGGCTATTTTTTCAAGGTCAGAGGTAATATGCGAGGACATCAGGATAGAGCGCTCGCCGTTTTGCAGATACTCCATAAATATGTGCAGTATCTCGTCACGAACAACAGGATCAAGTCCCGTAGTTGCCTCGTCCATGACAAGAAGCTCCGCATTATGGGACAGCGCACAGGCAATCTGCAATTTCATTTTCATACCTTTGGAGAACTGACCTATCTTCTTTTTCTGTGGCAGCTGAAAACGCTCAATGTATTTCATATATTCATCGTTATCCCATTCAGGATACATACCTTCGAATATCTTAGCCATATCCTTTGCATTGAACACATCATGAAACGGCAGCTCGTCAAACACCACGGCGATACGCTTTTTTATTGCATTTTCGTCCTTAATATGGTCAAGACCGAGCAGTTTGATCTCGCCATCATTTATATCGGTAATGTGGAGCAAACTGCGAATAGTAGTAGTTTTGCCAGCACCATTTTGCCCAATAAAGCCCATTATACACCCCTTAGGTATATCAAAGCTTATATTATCCAGCGTAAAGCCGTCATATTTTTTAGTAACACCCTTGATCTCAACAGCGTTTTCATAGTCATTCATATTATTCCCCTCCGTTAACAAGGTCGAGCAATTCATGGAGTTCCTCCATTGTGACGCCTATCTTGCGTGCTGAATCACCTGCTTCCATGAGCAGGGATTCTATACGCTTGATCTGCTCTTCACGATAGATCTCCAGGTTCTGCGCCTTTACGAAAGAGCCTTTTCCCGTGTAGCTTTCGATAAAGCCATCACGTTCAAGCTCTTCATATGCGCGTTTAGTTGTCATAAAACTGATACGAAGCTCAGTTGCGAGTATTCGCATAGAGGGCAAAGCTTCGCCCTCTTTGAGTTTTCCCTCCAGTATCATTGTCTTTATCTGGTTTGCTATCTGTATATAGATAGGCTCGCCAGATGAGTTGCTAATGTTGATATTCATTTTAGTGTACACTCCTTGTGGTTATATAACTTTACCTGCTTTCCGGACAGCAAAGTCTAAATTGTATAACTACCTTTTATACAATTATATCAACTGCGTTACACTTTGTCAAGGGTTTTTAAAAAATATTTTGAAAATGATTAATGAATAGACATTGTAAATATTCTTCAAATTCTAAATTAACAGCACAAAAAGAACAACAGCTCCCTTACGGGAGCTGGCTTCTTTTCTTATCGTTATACTGCCTTTCAGTCGTGTGCATTTCGTGTGCATTACACCTGTTTTTACTGCTCACGAAACTGAAAAAAGAATTTAAAATCGTTTTCTACAGGAATGAGAGAAGCTTGTATTTCGGTGCTTTCCTTGAAATGCAAGCTTCTTTAAAAGATATAAAGGTGCCGGTTTAACCGGCACCTACTATATATCTCGCATATTTGTAATAATATAATGTTCATCGTCTTAGTTTTTCCACATATAGCCAACCTTCAAAACTGTTTCTATATGTCGGCTTGCACTTCCAAGAGCAGCACGAAGCTTCTTTACATGAGTATCAACTGCTCTGTCGTAGCCTTCGTAGTCCATGCCCCAGATTGCATCAAGTATCTTGTCTCTGCTGAGAGCGATGTTCTTATTGTCAATAAAATACATAAGCAGCTCATACTCTTTAGGAGCCATGACCACTTCCCTGCCATTTACTGTAACATACCTTCTTGCAGGCTCTATCTCCAATTCATCTATGACTATTCTGCCGTTTTTGACGAGAAGTCCGTGATATCTGTTAATAAGAGCATTGACCTTTACAAGAAGAAGCTTTGTTGAAAAAGGCTTCGTCACATATTCATCTGCACCGACTTCATAACCATTAACTATATCATTCTCCTCACCAAGAGCAGTGAGAAATATCACGGGTACATCATACTTCTTCCTTATGTATCTGCACACCTCCTTACCGTCTTTCCCCGGCATCATTATATCGAGGATAATGATATCATACCTGTTTTTATCGACACAGGAGCAGGCTTCATCACCGTTTACGGCTGTGTCCACCTCAAATCCGTTCTTGCGAAAAAACAGCGCTGTTATATCACACAGAGCCTTATCGTCCTCGGCTAACAGTATTCTGTATTTTTCTTCCATTTTATTTCACCTTTTTCAATTCAAACCAGAATGATGTCTCGTTATTGCTGCTTATACATTTATATTTTGCCTTGTGAAGCCGTAATATGCTGCTGTTTATAGCAAGCCCCATACCGCTGCTGCCCATTCTGTCAGTTCTTGCCTTGTCGACCTTATAGAAGGGCTCCCATATCCTTTTTATGTCCTTTTTGCTTATGCACTGACCGTCATTTGTCACCATAAATGTTATTTTTTTCTCATTGCAGAGGAACTTTATAGCTACTCTGCTCTCGGCATATTTTACGGCATTGGTAATAAAATTGCCAATAGCTATTTTTATCATTTTCGGATCGGCATATGCCACATATTTTCCGCCCAATACATCTGTTACAAGCTTGACATTGAGTCCGCGCTCATTTATGATAGGCTTCATGCGCTCATATATTTCAGATGTCATAGAATAAAGCTCAACCTCTTCCAGATTTATATCCTTTTCTGAATCAAGCTTAGACATGTTGAGCATATTATTGATAACAGACACCATATTATCTACTTCAGCGTTAAGCTTTTCTGCGTATTCATGCCTGTCCTCCTCGTCAATATACTCCCAGTTCTCGGTATAAGCCTTTGTTACGGCAAGAGGAGTCTTGAGATCGTGAGCGATGCTTCTTGTAAGATCCTGCCGCATAAGCTCATAGCTCATTTGATTGCCGTACATCTTTCTCATCATGACAATAACAAAAGCTTCAATTATAATAAAGGCAATAAGGCTCATAATGTATAAGAAGATATGGCTCCTGAAAGCAAGCTCCAGCGGGTGAAAAACATAGCAGAGGAACGCATTGTCAGTGCTGGAGTTTATGCAGGAATGTGTTATATAATATGAGGTACCAAGCTTATACTGAACAAAGCTTACAATCTGGCCACTGTCTATTTTCTTCTGCATTGAGCCTTCATCACTTACTTCTCCCACATAATAGAATGTGTAGGCATCCTGATATATCTTGAACACATAGCCCTTGTCTATCTTGCTGCGCACTTCTGCAAGCTGCTTCTTTGCCTGTTTGTCAAGCTTGGCTTCGTACTTTGTTTGGGCCATTTTATAGTACTCAGCGTGAAGGTTGTTATCACCCTGCCATTCTGATACCGGAACAGCGTTCTCTATAGAAGCCAATTCGTTGTCGCCTATGGTATACTCAAAAGTATTATACTTCGAAAAATTCTTGGGATCTTGTTCATGATAGGAAAATTTTCCGTTGAATATGAAATTATCGTCACACATTGCATCAATATCAAAATATGAGATAAATGCATTTTCACGCTTGAAATCAGAGCTTACAGGAAAATACCTGTAATCAAATTTATTGGAGTTATCCTTTGAAACAGACATTACTTCAACAAAATCGCCTGACTCTACTACTTTACCGTCATCGAGCTTTATCATTCCGTAAAAGCCGATATCGTCATTTCTACAATACTGTGATTGCAGTTTAAATTCATAATAAGCCATATGGATTATATTATCAGTATTATCTACCCGCGCAATTGATGACAACTTCAACGCATGATTCTCTGCCAGTGCCATTTTCTCATTCATTATCTTTGTGGCTGTCACATATGTATATAGTCCTTCTATAATAACAAACGCCAAAAGAATAAGTGAAGTTATAATAGCTATTAATCTGATATAATCCTTTTTCATTTTAATACTCCCTTTCATATCTTAGAATCTGATATGATTATAAAAAAAGGATGTGTATTCTTTATGTACACACAAGAAATTTTTTCACTATGCTCACTCCATTATTTATCATTCACTTGTGACTACTTCACCGGTCCAGTCTATAATGCCGCCGAATTCGTAGATATCTATGCTTTTATTATACACATATTTTGCGAGAAAGCAAAGCATTTATTGTTGATTAATACATAAGAATCCAGGTCCCCAACTCCTTTACCAGTTGTCACGCATAAGGAAAACTGTGATAATAAAAATTACTATTTTGCTGATTCAATTATAACATACGCTCACAATTTGGTCAATAGTTCAAACAAAAAAAGGCAGCCGCAAGGCTGCAATAATTAACATTCAAAAATTCTTATCCTTATCTGATCCTTCAATCAGCCTGTTAAAGTAATCGTCGATCTTTTTATCGACCTGCTTACGCTCCTCTGAGAACGTATGCTGATATACTGATTTAAGCGTAGAATTGGTCGACCACCCTCACCTCTCCATCGCATACTTGTCAGGAATGTTAAGCATGAGCATAACACTCGCAGACAAGTGACGGAGATCATGAAAAGTCATATGATAGTTATACTCTGCAAGCAGCTTATAAAACTTGCTTCGCAGCGTCTGATACTCCATCTGAACAATAAAATCATCATCTCTTTCATGAGGAACAGCATTTATGAGATCCTTTATGTAGCCTGGTATTGTCAGCCTTCTCGTCGACTTGTATGTCTTATTAACATCGCGAACAATGTTGCTGCCATCAAAGTAAATATTACTGCGGCATATAGTAAGTACATTATCTTTTAGGTCACGGAACTGTAATCCACGGACCTCACTCATACGTAGCGACAACCACATTGCCAACAGACATGGTAGCTCTATATCTGTACCACGTACCATGTTCATTACTTGTTCCGCCGTGGGTAGCTCTTTCAGCTTCGGCTTTCTTGCAGGGTATGTAACACTCAGCACAGGTCTAATGTCGTAGAGCTTCAGCGCTGCACATATAAGATGAACGCCTTCTTTAATCGTTTTTGCACCCACCTTTGCAGCGTCTTCGTTTATCGCCTGCTGTACAGTAAAACTGTTTACTGCATTTACATCAAGCGGCATGAGGCTTTGTAATCTGTTCCTGCGAAGTATGCCGTATCCTCTCAGCGTTGACGGAGCAAGCACATTCTGTTTTGACGCTATCTTCGCGGCACTCTCAGAGCTTGAACGTGAGCAGACTTTACAGCGTCAGCGTGAGAGTATCGCTATTGCAAAGTCACAGGGTAAATATAAAGGCCGGCAGCCTTTACCTATCGACTGGATAAAGTTCGGTCAACTGTACGAGCAGTGGAAGTCTGGCGCTATAACGGCGGTATGGTTTCAGAAAGAGATGGGCCTGCGTGCCAACACATTTTATCGCAGGGTCAAAGAGTACGAAAGAAAGATTAAATAAACAGGAGCGAGCCGGCATTTTGCCGGCTCATACTCTTTCAATAGGATATCGTTTTTATTTGCAATATTTCAAAAGCCTAAAAACGACTTAGATGACATGCTTTTTTTGTATTTCAATAGACTAAAGTCTTATGGCACATTCAAAAAGCGTTTCAAATACATGGTTTTTTATCATTTGAAACGTTGCAAATAAAGGGGACTCCTTAATTATACTTTTGCTCGTAATATCTGTGGAGATGGTTGAAGGTGTTTGGAGAAGTCCAATTGTATTATTGATAATGATGTTGAAATTGAATTCAAATAGAAGAATAGTATTGCACCAGTCAAAAACTCATTCCATACAAGTATTCCATACGAAAAAAACAAAAGGCTATATATAGGCGGAAACAAGGCTTTATAAAAATTCGAATCCTTCTCTGTCCGCCAGAATGGTAAAAGAAAAAGGTTGAATCGCATATGATAATGCTGTTCAACCTTTTTCTTTTTATACAGTCAATTACCGTCATCAATTCGTCTGAGAAAACATCATCCATAGTCAATATAGACAAATCGTGCAGTCATTTGTTGTTTATCTACACAGATATTTACTGCCGATGAATGTTTTTGATTGAATTCTCTTGACTATTTTGACACTTGATGATATAATTCAATCAACATCAATCATATTCATTCACATTCACTCATAAATGTTCGTTTGATAATGATACTATTAAATATTCAGGACGGGGATAATTTTGCTTACAGAAGAAAGACATCAGATGATACTTAATGCACTCGACGGCAAAAATGCCGTTACGCTCAGTGAGCTTTGCTCATTACTCGGTGCTTCTGCATCTACCGTGAGGAGAGATCTTAATCACCTTGCAGAACGCGGACTGCTTATCAAGATACATGGCGGTGCTATGCCCTGCATTGACAAATTCAGCTTCGGAGAACAGAATATTGAAGAAAAATCTCATCTTTATAATGATGAAAAGACTGCTATAGCTAAGTATGCAGCTTCACTGATAGAAGACGGTGATTTCGTATTCATTGACGCCGGAACAACAACTGAAAAAATGATAGACTATATCTCTGCAAAAAACGTCACATTTGTTACCAATGCCTTTGTTCACGCAAAAAAGCTTGCACAAAGAGGCTTCAAAGTTTTCCTCCCAGCCGGTGAGATAAAGCTTACAACAGAAGCGATCGTCGGTG
Source organism: Ruminococcus flavefaciens (assembly GCF_900119075.1). Lineage (GTDB taxonomy): Bacteria > Bacillota > Clostridia > Oscillospirales > Ruminococcaceae > Ruminococcus > Ruminococcus flavefaciens_Q. The sequence continues at coordinate 254,545 of NZ_FPIP01000004.1, read as the reverse complement.
CAGAGTGTGTCAGCAGCCTTCAAGCTTACAACTTCACAAAAAGCTTCATCGGAGCAAACGGAATCTCACTTTCTGCCGGAGTTTCCACTCCCGACAGAAATGAGGCGAGCATAAAGGCTGAGGTGATCAGACACAGCATGAACGCATATATCCTTTCGGATCATTCCAAATTCGATCAGATTACCTCAGTAACTTTCACGGATCTTGATAAGGTCATAATAATCACTGATAAACTCAGTGATAAAAAATATCTGACAGCTGCAAATATCAAGGAGGTGATGTAGTTGGTATACACTGTAACATTCAACCCTGCCATCGACTATGTTGTACACACAGCTGAAATGAGGCTTGGCGAAGTTAATCGTTCATCATCGGAGGAAATGTACTTCGGCGGCAAAGGGATAAATGTGTCCATAGTTCTGAATGAGCTTGGTACACCGTCCATTGCTCTGGGCTTCACCGCAGGCTTCACAGGCGAGGCTATCGAAAACGGTTTCAAGGCAATGGGCATAAAATCAGATTTCGTAAGACTGAAAACCGGCAACTCCCGGATCAATGTCAAGATCAAAGCCGGCGAAGAAACCGAACTCAACGGTCAGGGGCCGCACATAGACAACGAGGCGCTGGAAGCACTTTTCGTAAAGCTGGACAAGCTGTCAGACGGTGATACGCTCGTGCTTGCAGGCAGTATCCCTTCCAGTCTTCCATCGGACATCTATGAGAGGATCATGCAGAGACTTTCGGACAGAAAGATCAGGACAGTTGTTGACGCCACAAATGACCTTCTGCTCAACGTTCTGAAGTACAAGCCCTTCCTCATCAAGCCAAATAATCATGAGCTTGGTGAGATGTTCGGAGTAACCCTCTCGGAAGATGAAGAAATAGAGCGCTATGCCCGAAAACTGAAAGACATGGGAGCTATAAATGTTCTGATCTCAATGGCTGGTGACGGAGCTATGCTTATTGACGAGAACGGTAAATGCCACCGCTGCGGCGTCTGCAAGGGAAAAGTCAGAAACTCAGTCGGTGCAGGAGATTCCATGGTAGCAGGTTTTCTGACCGGAGCTCAGAACGGCGACTATGAATACGCATTAAAGCTCGGTACCGCCGCAGGAGGAGCCACAGCTTTCTCAGACGGACTGGCAGTAAAAACCAAGATCGAAGAGCTGCTCGCTCAGCTCTGATATTACAACAGTAAGGAGGAATAGCTCATGAGAATTGTAGATCTGCTCAGCAAAAATAGCATCAAGCTAAACGCTTCCCCAAAGTCAAAATTCGAAGCTATCGATATGCTCATAGACCTTCAGGTAAAAGGCGGAAATATCGCCGATAAGGAATCTTATAAAAAAGGCATCCTCGCAAGAGAGGAAAAGGGTTCGACCGCTGTTGGCGAAGGAATTGCAATACCACACGCAAAAAGCGAAGCTGTAAAGGCTCCATCACTGGCGGCAATGACAGTTCCGGATGGAGTTGATTACGAAGCCCTTGATGATGAGCCCTCAAATCTGCTGTTTATGATAGCAGCCCCCAATGACGGAGATGTTCATCTTGAAGTTCTGTCCAGACTTATGACTATACTCATGGACGAGGATTTCAGAGACGACCTTCTGAAAGCCAAGGACGCTGATGAGTTCCTGAAGGTCATCGACGATATGGAGAAGGAGAAATATCCCGACGAACCTGCTGCTGAAGAAAGATCCGAAAACGGATATAAAGTTCTTGCGGTAACCGCCTGCCCGACGGGTATTGCCCACACCTATATGGCTGCCGAGGCTCTTGAAAAAGCAGGCAAAAAGCTGGGTATCTCTATTAAAGTTGAGACAAACGGCTCAGGTGGTGCAAAGAATATCCTCACTCAGGAGGAGATAGACGCCTGTGACGGTATAATCGTAGCTGCCGACAAGACTGTCTCTATGGCGCGTTTCAACGGCAAAAAAGTCATAAAGACCAAGGTATCAGACGGTATAAAGATCCCCGAGGAGCTTATAAACCGCATCGAAGCAGGCGACGCTCCCGTATATCATCATGAGGGCGAAGCCGACAGCAGCTCATCGAGCACATCTGACAGCGAAGGCTTCGGAAGAAAGCTTTACAAACACCTCATGAACGGCGTTTCAAATATGCTGCCCTTCACAGTTGCGGGAGGAATTTTTATCGCGTTAGCCTTCCTGATAGACTCCTTCGGAGGCGCTCCCCAGGACGGTGATTTCGGTTCCCACCTTGCGGCTGCGGCATGGTTCAAGACTATCGGAAACTACGCTTTCCAGTTCATGATACCTGTGCTTGCAGGATATATCGGACTCAGCATAGCTGACCGCCCCGGCTTCCTTGTCGGTATGGCAGGAGGCGCAATGGCAGCCGCAGGTGCAACCTTTGCTTCTCCGGGAGGAGATGTTCCCTCAGGCTTCCTCGGTGCACTGCTGGCGGGCTTTATCGGCGGATACCTCACACTTTGCCTGGAAAAGGCGTGCAATAAGCTGCCCAAGGCTCTCAACGGTATCAAGCCCGTACTCATTTATCCTCTCGGAGGACTCGCCATTGTCGGCATCATGATGTGTGCAGTCAACCCTGTAATGGGCATTCTCAACGACGGTCTCTCCAACTTCCTCAACAGCATGGGCGACTCGAGCAAGATCCTCCTTGGCTGCATACTCGGAGGTATGATGGCGATAGACATGGGCGGTCCCTTCAACAAGGCAGCCTATGTATTCGGCGTTGCTGCTATCTCTCAGGGCAACTTCAATATCATGGCAGCAGTAATGTTAGGAGGTATGGTCCCCCCTATCGCTATAGCACTGGCTACCACATTCTTCAAAAACAGATTTACCGAGGAGGAACGCAAGAACGGTCCCGTCAACTACATTATGGGACTCAGCTTCATAACAGAAGGCGCTATCCCCTACGCCGCAGCTGACCCTGCAAGAGTGATCCCCTCCTGTATCGTAGGTGCGGCAACAGCAGGCGGCATATCAATGGCATTCGGCTGTACGCTCAGAGCTCCTCACGGCGGTATATTCGTATTCCCTGTGGTAGGACACCCTCTCCAGTATGTTATAGCACTTGCCATCGGCTCAGTAGTTGGAATGTTAATGCTGGCTCTGCTCAAAAAGAAGCATCCTCAGAACGCATAAAACAAATCATTATTATAAGGAGTGAAAATTTATGGTATCAAAAAAGGTAAATATCGTAAACGCAGAAGGTATGCACATGAGACCCGCAGGTATGATCGCAAAGGCTGTCAAGGCTCATTCAGACAGCGAGGTCATTCTCAAAACCAATGATAAGGACATCAAGGCTAAAAATGTCATGCAGATCATGGCAGCAGGACTCAAAAAGGGCACCGAAGTGGAAATAGTCGTTAACGGCGGTAACGAGCAGGCAGTTCTTGATGAACTCGCTGCAATGTTCGAGAACGGTTTCGGCGAATAATTCCAAACGAAAATGGGACGGCATCATTGCTGTCCCATACCTTTAAAGGAGGTGCATCAATATGACCATTTTCAAAGGCAAGGGAGTTTACGGTGCTGTAGCTATCGGTAAGATCTCTGTTTTCAAACGAAGGGACACAACTGTAAAGCGAATACACGTCAGCGATACAGCTGCCGAGAAGAAAAGACTGGAAGCCGCAAAGGAAGCGGCAACAGCTCAGCTTCAGGAAATATATGACAAAGCACTCAAGGAGGTCGGTGAGCAGAATGCTCAGATCTTTGAGATACACATGATGATGATCGAAGATGACGATTACAACGAGTCCATCGAAAGTATTATCGACACTCAGTCTGTCAATGCAGAATATGCAGTCTCGGTGACCGCCGATAACTTTTCAGAAATGTTCGCGTCTATGGACGATGCCTATATGCAGGCGCGCTCCGCAGACGTAAAGGATATATCGAATCGCATTATCGCCTGCCTTTCAGACGACGGTTCTCAGGAGAACAGCAGCGACGAAAAAGTGATAATCTGTGCAGACGATCTGGCTCCCAGCGAAACCGTTCTGCTGGACAAGAACAAGGTCCTCGCTTTTGTTACATCTCACGGCTCTTCAAATTCTCACACAGCTATACTGGCAAGGAATATGAATATCCCTGCCGTTATTGGTGCAGGTGATGATTTTCTCTCAGCTGTGTCAGACGGTATGTTTGCCGCAGTTGACGGATATACCGGTGAGGTATTCCTCTCTCCTGACACCGAGGCTCTCGAAAAACTCGAAACGAAGCAGAAAGAGGACGAGGAAAAGAAGAGGCTTCTCCAGGAGTTAAAAGGCAAGGAAAACGTTACGCTCGACGGAACAAGGATCAATATTTTTGCCAATATCGGCGGAGTGGATCATATCGGAGCAGTTCTTGCCAACGACGCAGGAGGAATTGGTCTATTCCGAAGTGAATTTCTCTATCTTGAGAGCAGCGATTATCCGACCGAAGAGCAGCAGTTTGCTGCCTACAAAAAGGTGCTTGAAAGCATGGCTGGCAAAAAGGTCATTATACGTACTCTTGACATCGGCGCTGACAAGAAGGTGGATTATTTTGATCTCGCAAAGGAGGACAATCCTGCCCTCGGTTTCAGAGCTATAAGGATCTGTCTCACTCGTCCAGAGATATTCAGGACACAGCTCCGTGCCCTTTACAGGGCTTCCGCATTCGGCAAGCTTGGTATCATGTTCCCTATGATAACAAGTGTATCGGAGGTGGAACAGATCAAAAAAATATGCGCAGAGGTCAGAGAGGAGCTCCGCGTTGACGGAGTAGACTTCGATGAAAACGCAGAACTCGGTATAATGATCGAAACTCCCGCAGCAGCTGTCATAAGCGATAAACTTGCTCCTCTTGTTGACTTTTTCAGCGTAGGTACCAATGATCTGACACAATACACTCTCGCCTGTGACAGGCAGAACAGTGCCGTTGAACAATTCGTTGATACACACCATGAAGCTATTCTCCGGCTCATAGAAATGTCTGCCAAAAATGCCCATGCAAATGGTGCGTGGATAGGTATATGCGGCGAACTTGCAGCTGACACAAGTCTTACCGAAACATTCCTGAGAATGGGTATAGACGAGCTTTCAGTTTCGCCTTCCTTTGTACTCAAGGTCAGAGACGCAGTAAGACACACTGATCTCTCCTGATAATTAAACCAAACAAAAAAGCGCCTGTAACTGTGATATGAGTATCGCTGTTATAATATACCAATAGTATAGCGGTACGCTATTGGCAGGGAGCCGTTAACTACTTGCGTCGTTCATATATCATTGAAATTAAGCTAGATAAGCATGATTATCAATATATCAATAATCGAAAGAGAACGGCTATAGGAGAAATGAATTTCAATCAGATTAATACTATTCCCCTCAATTATTCCACACTAATTTTATAAACGGCTATAAATAGGCAAAAACGTTGCATTACAAAAAACGAATCTCTCTGTCGCTTTTTAAAAAGAAGCCAGTAGGAAACAATTTTAAATGCATTTTTGCAAGCGTATATCCCATTATCAGGTTATAACCTATTGGAACTGAATATCTGAACAGCCTTCAGTAATTCTGAGGGCTGTTCTATTTAGGGTGAATTGTTTCACTTTTATTGTCAACCTTTATAAAAATAATGGTTGACAACAGAGCTGCGCAGTGCTATAATATTGAACGGAGGAAGTGATTGACATTAACAACATAAACAAAACAAAAAGTATGGTTCTGACAGCAATGTTTACTGCTCTGATAACAGCAGGCGCATATATTCGTATCCCTGTCCCTGTTTGCCCGTTCACATTGCAGTTTCTGTTCACAACTCTTGCAGGGATCATTCTTGGAAAAAACAAAGGTGCTGCGGCAACAGCTCTGTATGTTATTCTTGGGCTTGCAGGACCGCCTGTTTTTACAGGCGGAGGCGGTATAGGTTATGTGTTGCAACCGACATTCGGCTATCTTATTGGTTTTATTGCAGGCTCATATATTGCCGGATGTATTGCTCACAGCGGAAAACCTGATACAAAACACATCCTGATCGGCTGTTTTACAGGACTTGCGGTTGTTTATGCACTTGGAATGCTATATTATTATATGATAAGTGCAGTATACCTGCGTGACCCTATCGGTATCGGCGCTTTGTTCCTGTACTGCTTTGTGCTTGCAGTACCAGGAGATATTGCACTCTGCTTATTATCTACTACTTTAGCAAAACGGCTTATGCCTGTAATCTATGCGAAAGGAACAATATAATGGATATCAAGAATATGACCGAACAGATAATCAACGGCAGAAGGCTGACGAAAAATGATGATCTGAGTTTTCTGCTGAACACTGAATTAGACGTGCTTACAGAATGTGCAGATAAACTGCGTAAACATTTCAGCGGTGGCACAGCCAATCTTTGCAGTATCATCAACGGCAGAAGCGGTCGATGCTCCGAGGACTGCAAGTTCTGTGCACAATCCGCCCATCACTGTACGGGTATCGAAGAATATGCTTTTCTTGATAAGCATCAGATCGTAACTGAATGTAATCATAACGAAAAACAGGGCGTACACCGCTTTGCGATAGTTACCGCAGGGCGCAGACTGAGCGGTGATGAGTTTGAAAAGGCCCTTGACACCTACCGTACCCTTTCATGTGAAAACCATGTTGGTTTATGTGCTTCATTCGGTCTTCTGGAAGAAGAACAGTTTTCTGATCTTCGCCGTGCAGGAGTTACAAGGTATCATGCGAATATAGAGACTTCGAGAGCAAATTTTAAAAACATCTGCACAACACATACTTTTGAGGATAAGCTGGAATGCATACGCAGAGCGAAGGCGGCAGGACTTGAAATATGTTCGGGTGGTATCATAGGTATGGGCGAAAGCTGGCAGGATCGTATCTACATGGCTCTGACACTCAGTGAGCTTGGCGTAAGTTCGATACCGATAAATGCTCTTATCCCCATTAAAGGCACACCTCTGGAAAATATCGAACGTATCACCGAGTCTGATATTCTGCGGACTGTTGCGATATTCCGCTTTATCGTTCCCGAAGCCGATATTCGCCTTGCCGCAGGACGAAACCTTATGACAAACTGTGGTGAACGTGCTTTCCTTTCGGGTGCAAATTCGGCTATCACAGGAGATATGCTGACGACATCGGGCAATCGTATCCGTGAAGATATTGCTATGCTGAACAGGATCGGCTATTGTACGGGGAGCGATAAAAATGAATAAAGGAATATTTGTTACAGGCACGGGGACGGATATTGGAAAGACCTTTGTCACAGCACTGCTTGTCAGGAAGCTACATAATGCAGGCTGTGCCACTGCCTATTTCAAAGCGGCAGTCAGCGGAAACGAACGTGATGAAAACGGCAGACTGATACCGGGTGACGCTGCCTATGTAAAGAAAATTTCAGGAATATCGCAGCCTCTTGATACAATGTGTCCTTATATATACGAAACAGCAGTATCACCTCATCTCGCTTCAAGGATAGAGGGTGATCCTGTGGAAATCAGTACGGTCAGGGAACAGTTCCAAAAGATCTGCGATGAATATGAATACGTTATCTGCGAAGGAAGCGGCGGTATCGTGTGTCCCATACGCTGCGATGATAAAAAGATCATGCTTGAGGATATTATCAAAGCTCTCGGACTTCCCACGATCATAGTGGCAGATGCAGGACTTGGAACGATCAACAGCGTGGTTCTTACCTGTGAATACATGAAGGCTCACGGTCTGGAGATACGGGGATTGATACTGAACAACTTTCACAAGGGCGATGTAATGGAAGAGGATAACAAGCTGATGTGTGAAAAACTCACGGGGCTGCCTGTTATTGCCTGTGTCGGTGAGACTGATACTGATATTGACATTTCAGAAGACGTACTGAAAAGAATATGTGACAGAGGAGAAAAATATGATCTGGTATCCATACGCTCAGATGAAAACACTTGATGCGCCCATAAAAATATCCCATGCCAAGGGCGTTCATCTTTATACAGAGGACGGTCAAGACCTGATAGACTCGGTATCTTCGTGGTGGAGTGTTATTCATGGCTACAATCACCCAGAGATCAATGCTGCTATCAGCGGTCAGCTTGAAAAATTTGCACACATTATGCTTGGCGGAATGACACATGAACCTGTTCAAAAGCTCTCTGACAAACTGGCACAATGGCTGCCTGGGGATCTGGACTACTGCTTTTTCTCAGACTCAGGCAGCGTTGCTGTGGAAGTTGCGTTAAAAATGGCATTACAGTTCAACACAAACCGAGGTTCTGACCGGGATATGATACTTTCGCTTGAACACGCCTATCACGGAGATACATTCAAGGCTATGGAAGTCGGTGATGATGAGGACTATCACTTTGCGTTCGGCGTTAACAGCGAGAAAAAGCGTGGTGTTGTCCATATACCTATAGAGATACCCGCACTTGAAAAGGCATTTGAAGAATACGGAGAACGCCTGACCTGTTTTATCGTTGAACCGCTGCTTCAGGGTGCAGGCGGAATGCGTATGTATGATGTCTGCTTTCTTGAAAGAGCAAGGCAGTTATGCGATCAATATGATGTATTGCTGATCTTTGATGAAGTCGCAACATGCTTCGGACGTACAGGAAATCGCTTTGTGGCTGATCTTGTTCTGCCTGATATACTTGTTCTTGGAAAGGCTCTGACGGGCGGATATATAGGTCATGCAGTTACAGTAGCAAACCGAAGAGTATATAAAGATATCCATTCCTCGAGAGTAAAGCTGTTTGTATCGTCTTCTGTGACCTTTTCAAGAAGCTCAAACAACGGTGTTTGACTTCTATCCCTATCGTTTTTGATAGTAAAGTCTTTTGCATCATAATATGAATATTCACGATTATAGAGCTCATAGGCAATTTGTTTACCAAGAATAGCAGGATCAACTTGTTTTGAGATCTGGTATGATATATAGTTTTTGTCCTTCTGAGCATACATAGGCATCGAGTTTTTGACAAGTATATTTTTCAGTTCAAGCTTCCATAAAACAGTTAGCTGTGAGCGTCTTGACACGTTAGGATTGTCTGCTGCTCTGCGAAGAATTTCAACATTGTCCTGCTCTATGCATATTATTCCCCAGTGACGAGGAACCTTGTTTTCAGCTGATTTTCTGTGCTTCTGACTAATTACAAGATAATTCTTGTCAAAGAAACTATCATAGGCAGAGACTTGTCTGTCAAGCCTGCTGTAGTCATCGCTGTCGCTCTTGATCTCATAACCCGTAAGGTGAGAGCTGACAGCCATTACATCGCAAATTGAACTGCCTATTGTCTTTTCCTGATATATGCGGATATCTTGACGTTCTGCCAGAAGGTAGTTTATCAGTATTTTGCGTATATCCTTATCATTCATACTATCGCCCCTATTATAGTATAAAAGAAACGATGTACGGTATTTCGTACATCGTTTGAATGACAATTCTATAGTGGGAGCAGGTTTGCAATCATTCTCCTTGTAATACAATATACACCTTTCCTGCAATATCGAGATGTCTCCATTCGTCATTCTCATCAGAGGTAATACCCAGATGCTTTTCGGCGAAGCGTGTGCTGTAGCTTCTGTTGAACTTCATACGGAACATGGTATCAAGGTCAGTGATATGATTTTCAAGCGCTGGAAGATCATACTCCCTGCATATACGTTCTATGAACTTGCTATCAAAGTCATGGTGCATAGCGACCAGATCACTGCCGCAGCAGAACTCTATGAACTGCCAATAAGCATCTTCCATTGTTGTTCCATAGTTGCTCAGCGTATCATTGGTAATTCCGAGTATCTCAGAAACACTATCTGAAAGGACAGCTTCGCTGTTGACATATTCAAAGAAACGGCAGGTAGGAACTCCGTTTTCAAATCGGAGTGCGGCAAAGCTGACTATTTCTGATTCTTCATCAAGATCGTTTGAAGTTATATCGATAACAACGAATTCATCTTTCATACTATCACCTCAATTATATTATAAGAATAAAGGTGTTCGTTTTTTCGGACATCGTTTGTGATATTATTTGTTCATAGAAAAATGTTGAAAGTATAATACTGACGCGATATAATAAAAGTAGAATATACTTAGGAGGTGTTCTTTATGACATTTGAAGAACTTAAACAAGAAGCTACCAAAGCTGAAACCCTTGATGAACTTTTTAATATCTGGAAGGAAGCTCATTCCATAGAAAGTGAAGAAAATTGGGAAACAACAAAAGGTTCTTCCAAGAACATTCCGAAAGACAATTTTATAGGCGACGGTATTATAGACCCTGAAGTATTCAAAAAAGAAAATAATAAAATCCTTTTTATATCTAACGAAGCGAATATTGACAATCCTAAATATGAAAAAGCTGGGGATAGAAGAAATAGCTTCAATGAATATTATAATGATCATTATGACAATTGGAAAGGCAAAATGCGCGAACGTATATGTGCCGTATTTAATGAGTTGATTCAAGAGCCTTCACCTGAGTATTATAATTCTGCAAAACGCTTTGCATTTATGAACATTAATAAACGAGGCGGAAACAATCAAATCGGCGATGGCAAACACATAGAGAATTATTGTAATTTATACAAGGAATTCATTGAAAAAGAAATTAAACTAATTGCCCCTAATCTTATAGTATGGCTTGGAATAAAAACTTTTAACATGAATCTTCTTCAAAATATCGGAGCTAATTATAAAGGGGACATCTTATTCATTAATGTCAATGGGAAGGATGTACCTATAATGAAAATGTGGCATACAAGTAATTGGCGAGGTTCAAGGAAAAGTCTAAACAACTATGATGAAGTCGAGAAAGAATACTTGTCTATTGGAATTAATAATAAGATAATTATTAAGTTAGCAGCCAAAGCACGTCTTGAATATGATTTGTTGAACAAGTGACATATTAAGCATTTTGTAGAACGTGGCGATGAAACAATGTAAATAATAAAATCTATGGGGCGGATAATCCGCCCCATTTTTATATACCGTAGTTAGTAAGTGACTTTTTCAGTTCATTTATGACACGCTCCCTGAGGGGAGCGGGTTCAAGAACAACAGCGTGACCTGCATACTGTACCGCCCACTTGAACATATCCTCTTCGCTGATATGTGCGCGGACAATGAAATCCTTGTCAGTGACATCGGAAATATCAATGTCAGTTCCGAAGTAGTCGATGATGTCGTTGATAATGTAGCTGTTGGCACGGAACTTCACATTTATCCTCTCGCTTGTGAACATAAAAATGTGCTCTGCCATGTGTTCGGCGAGATCGAGTCCGTACTTGTATCCGGCGACTTTATCCGCAGGCTTTACCGGAGTATCGAGCATTCGGATATCGCTTATCCTGTCCACGCGATAATTGGAGAGCCTGTCGTACTTATCATAGTTGCAGATAAGATAATACCTACCGCTCATAACCGCAAGCTGATATGGATTTACGATATATCTGCGTATCTCTCCGTTATCGTTCCTGCGAGGGTGGAGCTGCTTATCGGTACCGTAACTGCAATACTCAAACTCCACCTGACGCTTCTTTTCGATAGCCTCATCGAGAACATCGATAGTGTAGAAGAGCTGCTTGTTCGAGCTGCTGTCATCGGGCATCGTACAGATATGCCGTACCTTGCTATGGAAGTAAACAGAGGACAGCCCCTCCAGCTTCGTGATAAGCTCTTTGCGCTGACTGTATGGAATATGGCGTGAGAACAGGAGTCCATCAATAAGCAGGCGCAGTTCTGCGTCGCTGAAGTCATGGCTGAGATACCAGTCGGTCAGAACGGTCTTGTCCTCGCCGTTTTTGTCCTTACGAAGCGATTCACTATAATTGATAGGATATCCGAAGTCCACAAGGTTCATCAGATTGCTCTTTACCGCTTTTCTGTCAGCAGGCATACTATATTCTTTTTTGAGAATATCAACAATGTCCTTCTGAGAAAGTCTGTGGTCTTCGTCAGTGTATTTCTTCAAAATATCGAGAATATTGATGATCATCAGCTTCTTGGGCTGTATCGTATACATAGTAACACCTCGCTCTGCTTGTTCTATTTATAGTATACGGATAGGCGTGTTCGCTTTTTCGTACATGGTCTTTGTTATATTATACCATAGAAGTGCGAAAAAGCAATAGATTCAGATCAATTTTGGAGGGATTAAGACTATGAAAATATCCGTACTTGATTTTATCGACTCAGATACTCTGAGAGATCATCTTAGAAATCAGACACTCGAACCGGCGATTGAATGTATATTGATAGTCCGTAGCCGCAGATGTTCAATAGAGAAGAAGCTAGAAGCACTGAAAGAGAGATATGATACATATTCAGCAGAAGATTTCAACAAGGGAATATACAATTGTCGAGAAAAAGACTTTAAGTCCGCTTTAAAAGAGTATATTGATTCTACCGAGAAGGTTCTCGCTGATATGTACCGTCCTGACAACAATCACGTTTATAACGCTCACGACAGAGATAATATCGGTTTCCATGGAACATTCGATACATTTGAAACTGCCATGGATGAAATAAAGAATAATCATTCCGGAAATGAGTTTTGTATAGTAAAAGTGAAAATAAATGAATTTGAAAATGTTACAGATATAACAGCGCTTATCAATGAACAGGGCGAGCCGTATGATATGTGGAATCTATATAACGACAGAATCAACTTCAGTATATTCAGTTCGTATGCTTGGATCCCGCATCGATACGCAACCAGTGATATTGTTGTATTCACTTATGACAATACATTTGCTGTCGTCGTTGAGGATAACAGAAGTCCTATAAAAACCACAGGTCTTGATATGAACGATATGACCGTAAGCTGTGTGGTATTTGAAAAGAACGCTTGTCATTCCAGCAGCGGTGTATTTATCCAAAGGGACTTTTCATTGCTCCTTATTGAATCATGCAAAGAGTCAGAGATGGAAGAATGTCCTAAAGAACTGATTAGGTTAAGTCACCTGATAAAGGGTGGGATCAGTGCAGCTGAATTCTTGGAAGAGTATAGTAACGGTAACATTCATTGAAAGCTTTTTGTTAATGAATATTTTTAAATAGAATCAGCTCCCGTAAAGGGAGCTGGCTTCTTTAATAGCTTTGTACCACCAATATATTTCGTGTGATTTTCGTGTGATTTCGTGTGATTTTTGACTGAAAATCAGTCACACGCAACTGCAAAAATGCATTTAAAACTGTTTTCTACAGGCATGAGAAAAGCCTGTATTTCGGTGTTTTCCTCGAAATACAGGCTTCTTTAAAAGAGCGGACAGAGAGGGATTCGAACCCTCGATACGCTATTAACGTATACACGAGTTCCAGTCGTGCGCCTTAGACCAGCTCAGCCATCTGTCCATATATATAGGAGACTTAGAAAAAAGTCTCCCTTGGTGCGAGTAATGGGACTTGAACCCATACGTCTCTCGACACACGCCCCTCAAACGTGCCTGTCTGCCTATTCCAGCACACTCGCAAAGTACTTTAATATTATACAGCAAATCAAAAAAAAAGTCAATAGGCTTCAATATATATTTATCATATTACAAAATAAAGCGTTTCATATAACAAAAAAGTCCACTATATAGTCAAAGAATAATAAATTAAAATAATCGCCCATAAATTTTCCTGATTTTCGACATTTTGCGCTAAAAACACCCCTTGAAAAACCTTTCAAAGTGATGTACAATGTGTTTGTAGATTAAAAGAAAAGGAGTTAAACCTAAACTATGGAAAACAAACGAATCAAAGTATTGATCGGTGACGATTCAGCATCAAACGGAGTAAAAGCAGCAGCAGCGCTCAGGGAAAACGATATTACAGCGTTTACCCGAAAGAAAAACAGCAGAGCGATACTTGATTCCATAATCAATGACGCCCCTGATGCAGTCATTCTCGATCTGAGTCTGCAGGATACCGACGCCATATGCCTTATGGAGCGTGTCAAAGAGACTCTCGTTAAGACGCCTGCATTCATTATTGTATCTGATATCCAGAACAGCTTCATTGAGCGGCAGGTAATGGAAAACGGAGCGTCATATTATCTCTCACGACCGTATGATGTGCAGGATCTTCCATCTATAATCAAGTCCATATGCACTGTCCCCATTTCAAGCACCTGTACCGACACAGAAATAATGGTAACGGAAATAATACAGAAGCTTGGCGTACCTGCCCATATAAAGGGCTACCATTATCTGCGCACAGCTATTCTCAGTGCGATCGAAGACAGCAGGCTCATGGAATGTGTTACTAAGCTTCTTTACCCATGTGTGGCACAGAAGTACGATACCACTTCATCACGCGTTGAACGAGCTATCCGTCACGCTATCGAAATAGCATGGGACAGAGGCGATTCCGAGGTCATAAACAGCTTTTTCGGATATACTATAGATAATTACCGCGGACGTCCCACAAATTCGGAATTTATAGCTCTTGTAACAGATAAGATAAGACTTCAGCTGAAATTGGCATAAGTGAATATTACAGTCACAACTCCTCTCTCCGCTGTGACTGTTTATATTATCCTAACGAAGCCCTCTGTGTTGTTAAGCACAGAGGGCTTATTCATTATCTCTTTACGAAGTACTCCTCATACCATACGAGGAATGTATAGATAGTCCATACCTTACGCCAGTTATCAGAGTTTCCGCCTACATAATCCTTATATATAGCGTTTATCTCGTCGATATCAAAGAACTGCGCAGCCATATCACTGTTGAACTTAGCGCGAACATCTGCGTTATAGCGCTCGTCAGCAAGCCATATTCTTACGGGAACTATGAAGCCCAGCTTCTTTCTGAAAGCGATCTCCTCGGGAAGTACCTTTGCAGCAGCGGTTCTGAACGCCACCTTGTTCTGCTCCTCATTCACCTTGTACTTTGAAGGCATACGTGAAGCAATATCGAATATTCTTCTGTCTGTGAGGGGCATACGAATCTCCAGACCGCAGGCAGTACTCATCTTGTCAACATTGAGATAAATATCTCCCTCAAGCCATATCTGGATATCCACATCAGACATTTTTGTCAGCGGATCAAGTCCCTCAGTCTCGTCATAGATGTACTTCACAAGGTTTATGGGGAGCACATTGGGATCGTAGTGCTTGAGTATCTTCTGCTTTTCCTCTTCTTTCATGATATTGGTATTGCCCACATAGAAGGTCTTGAGGTTGTCGCCGTATCGCTCGGCATTGCGGTACATATTGTAGCCGCCGAAGAACTCGTCAGCGCCCTCGCCCGAGTAGCAAAGCTTTGTATGCTCGGCAGTAGCCTTGCAGCCGAGAGTGAATACTATAGCAGAAGCGTCGCCTAAAGGCTGCTCCATATTGTACATAACGAAAGGAACGATATCAAAGAAGTCCTTTGGCTGGATATTTGCAACGCTGTGCTCGACGTTAAGGAGCTCAGCAGTCTTGGCTGCAACTCTTGACTCGTCGAATCTTTCCTCGTCATATCCGCAGGAATCGGCTCTCTTAGCGTCGCTCATTGCAAGCACATAAGATGAATCAACGCCGCCCGAAAGGAATGACTCTGCCACTTCGTCATCGTCCTTGACCTCGGGAAAGATATTAGTCAGTGTATCATGTATCTCGTTTGCCCAGTCATCAAGGGACTTGCTCTCGTCGGGCTTGAATGTGGGAGTCCAGTAACGCTGAACTGTCAGCTTTCCGCCCTCGAATTCCAGCCAGTGTCCCGGCATGAGCTTCTTCACGCCCTTGAAGAATGTATCCTCGCCTGCAACATAGGTCAGTGTCATGTATATCTGGAGCATATCCACATTGAGCTCCTTGACGAAGCCCTCCTGACCGATTATCCTGCTGATATTTGTTCCGCAGAGGAGCTTGTTATCGGCTGTGATATAATAATAGAAAGGCTTTGTGCCGAACTGGTCTCTGAGACAGAAATACTTGTCTTTCTCGGTATCATAAAGAGCAAATGCGAACATTCCGTAAAAATGGTCAGCCATTTCCCTGCCCCACTTCTCATAAGCCTTGACGATAATAGCCTTTTCGCGATCCTCACGGGAAAGCGTGTTATCAATGCCCAGTTCTTCGCAAAGACCTCTCCAGTTTCTGATATGACCTCTGTAATCGCAGATATTAATCAATTTGATTCACCTCGTAATAGTGTAGCTTATATTTCTTCGTAGATCTGTGGACGGTTCATAAGTGCGCCCAGTGCGTGTCTGACATCTCCGCCGTTGAAAAGCACTTCATTAAGCTGCTCTGTGATAGGCAGCTCAACTCCAAGGCGTCTTGAAAGGTCGTAAGCAGCCTTGCAGCAGAAATAGCCCTCAACAGTGCCTACGCGCTCAACAGCCTCCTCGGGAGAAACTCCCTGACCGATAAGTATGCCTGCGCGTCTGTTGCGGCTGTGCATACTCGTACAGGTAACGATAAGGTCGCCAATGCCTGTAAGTCCGCTGAAGGTTATAGGCTCAGCGCCTGCGGCTTTTCCGAGACGTGCTATCTCGTGTATGCCTCTGGTCATAAGGGCAGCCTTTGTGTTGTCGCCGTAGCCCAGACCGTCGCATATGCCAACGCAGAGAGCAATGATATTTTTGAGAGCTCCGCCTATCTCGCAGCCCTTTACATCGTCATTAAGATATATTCTCATGAAGTTATTGCCGAATTCACGCTGAACGTACTCGGCAGCGTCATGATTCTCAGAAGCAGCAACTACAGTTGTGGGAACACATCTTGCGACCTCCTCAGCATGAGACGGTCCTGAGAGAACTACCATTTTTGGGGTTGGTATCTCCTCACGTATTACTTCGCTGAGAGTTTTAAGGCTTCCCTCTTCAAGTCCTTTACCTGTATTGACGATGACCATATGGTCGTCACAGTAGGGAGCAGCCTCCTTGGCTACGCTGCGCACAAATGATGACGGGATACCGAATACAAGCATATCACAGCCCTTTATACAGGAGATATCGCTTGTAAGGGCAATACTCTCGGAGATAGGTACTCCCGGGAGCTTCTGAACATGTTCGCCGTGAGAGCGGATATCATCTATTTCCGACTGGAACTTCGACCATACTGTAACATCATGTTTTCCGCAGTGTTCAGCCATTATTGCCAGTGCAAGACCGAAACCGCCCGAACCGAGTATAACTATTTTTGCCATAGAAGATCACTCCTTACGATAAATCATTCTCTGCCTATATCTATGGTGTTGAATGTGAATTTATTCTCATTTCCGTCAATAAGTCTCTGGATATTTGAACGGTGCATGAATATGACCATTGCCGCCATTGGCAGTGAAAGAAGCATATACAGACAGCTTCTTCCGAATGAATAGCCGTCAACTATCCATGACATCAGCAGTGTTGCAAGCGGGCAGTATGCTGTCGAAATTATTGAAGCAAGCGAAACATACTTGGAAATTGCAAGTATCACAACGAAAATAGCCAGAAGTGCAAGGAATACCTTGTAGTCAACAGCTAAAAACGAAGCCGCCCCCACAAGTACGCCCTTTCCGCCCTTGAATCCGTAATATATCGGGAAAACATGACCTATTATTGCAAATAAGCCTGCTATATAGCCGATATAGTGTGTATCATTGCCCGGGAGCATTCCTGCATGGAGAAGATGACAGAAGCCTCTTGCAAGGAATACTGCCACTACGCCTTTTAAGAGGTCTCCTATGAGAGTAAGAAGCGCGCTGGGCTTGCCTGCACATCTGAGAGTATTGGTAAGTCCTGCATTTTTACTGCCCATATCGCGGATATCTCTGCCAGTCATCATTCTTACGACGATGATAGAGAAATTTATACTGCCGAGGAAATATCCAAGACCTGCGGCGACGATAATTGAGAAAAACACCTTCATTATTTATCATTTCCTCCCCTCTCACGGACTATAAAGCGAACAGGAGTTCCCTCAAGTCCGAATGTTGAGCGTATTTGATTTTCAATATATCTTCTGTATGAGAAGTGGAAAAGGTCTGCCCTGTTTACAAAGGTAACAAAGGTCGGAGGCTTTGTAGAGGGCTGTGTCATATAGTATATCTTCAGTCTTCTGCCCTTGTCCGACGGAGGCTGAACTCTTGTGGTAGCGTATGCAAGGACGTCGTTGAGCATACCCGTTGATATTCTCATGCTGTTCTGCTCATAAACGTACTTGATGAGCTCATAGAGCTTGTTGATACGCTGTCCTGTCTTAGCAGATATGAACACAAAGGGTACGTATGACATAAAGCTGAAATCATTTTCCAGCTTAGTTCTGTACTCCTGCATGGTCTTGTCGTCCTTTTCTATGAGGTCCCACTTGTTTACAGCTACGACACAGGCTTTTCCCTGCTCATGAGCATAGCCTGCGACCTTAGAATCCTGCTCTGTAAAGCCCTCGGCTGCGTCAAGCATAATTACGCACACGTCAGCACGGTCAACAGCCATATAAGCACGGAGTACGCTGTAGTGCTCGACTTTTTCTGTGACCTTTGACTTCTTGCGGATACCTGCGGTATCAATGAATACGAAATTGCCGTACTCGTTATTGATAACGGTATCCGTTGAATCACGGGTAGTTCCTGCAATATCGGAAACGATAACACGCTCCTCGCCTGCTATCTTGTTGATAAGCGAGGACTTTCCTGCGTTTGGCTTACCGATAACGGCGACCTTGATATGATCCTCGCCGTAGTCAGTCTCCTCACCGTCAGGCAGGCTCTCATACACCTTGTCCAGCATATCGCCTGTGCCGTGACCGTGAACAGAGGATATTGGATATGGATCGCCAAGTCCCAGATTATAGAACTCGTAGAGCTCCAGCGGAGGATCTCCGAGATTATCAACTTTATTTACAGCAAGAACTATGGGCTTGCCGCTTTTAAGGAGCATTTGTGCCACGGCATAGTCGTCAGCGGTAACTCCGCATTTGATATCCGTTACAAACACGATAACGTCAGCCTTTTCGATAGCAAGCTCCGACTGTCTTCTCATCTGCGCAAGGATAACATCATTGCTTTCGGGCTCGATACCGCCTGTATCCACCACCATGAACTCCTTGCCGCGCCACTCGCACTTAGAATAGATACGGTCGCGTGTAACGCCGGGGGTATCCTCTACGATAGACAAGCGCTGTCCGATAAGCTTGTTGAAAAGTGTGGACTTTCCTACATTAGGACGTCCAACAACTGCAACTATCGGTAATGACATTGTATTGCTCTCCTTTCTCTCTTTACTTCAAAACAAGTCTGAGTATCACTGCCAGCCATAAATGGGCAGGATAGAATATATAGAAAAACCACTTTGAAAACTTAGGGAATCTTCCCTTTCTGCCGTTGTAGAACACTGTCATAAGGGCATATGCCGCCGCAAAATCGAATATATGCATAGCTGTCGATTCAAGCTTTATAAGCGAGAATCCCTCAAAATACAGCGGTATATCCGATACGAGGATATATACTGCCCAGACGCAGGCATACCATATCAGCCTTGCCTTCGGCTTTTCACGGAAGATATGGAGCCCCAGCACTATAAGCGGTCCGAATATGAACCACTCGGACACAAGAGCTGTAGTAACGCCGCATATAAGCACTATAAGGGCGATACGCTGCCAGAGCTTGAAATGGCTCTCCCATGCACATAAAGCAAGCAGGCTGAAAAACAGGGTGAACATGATGTTCGCGCCCCACCAGCCTGTTATAGGTCCCCACAAAAGAGTGAACGGGACCTGCGTTATACAGGCAAAAATAAAAAGCCTCTGTGCGTATTTCTTAACAGAGCGAGTGTATTTGTAGCCGTCGGCAATGAAAAAGAACATTACAGGCGGAGTCATCAGACTAAGCCGAATGAAAATTCTCTGCCAAAAGGGACAATCGGCAAAAAGTCCGTCAGGCGGCGTATCACCAACGCTCAGCCATGCGAAAAGATGTCCCCAGAACATGAAAAATATGATGATATACTTTATCACGTCGCGGTTTATGACTTTAAGTCTGCTCTTTTCCATATTCCCCCCTACGAGCTGATACACGTTATTCAGCTCTGAAGCGCAGTATTTTCGAGGAATATCTGCTGAAATTCTTCGATAATACGTTTTGGCATAAGCCTGCAAAGCGGTCTGTTATTGCAAAAATCAGATACTTAAAAAGGAGAGAAGGATTCTCTCCTCCTCTCCTTCTCTTTTATCGGATCAAGCCGATTATTCAGCGTCGATCTTAAGGACCTCAACGCCCTTATAGAATCCGCAGTTTTTGCAGACCTTATGGGGAGCCTTATATGCGCCGCAGTTGTCACACTTGGACATTGCAGGAGCTTCGAGCTTCCAAACAGCAGAACGTCTCTTGTCGCGTCTTGCCTTAGAAGTTTTTCTCTTTGGTACAGCCATTGTGGCACCTCCTTACAGAGCCTCACGGCTCAGATTAATTAAGATGATCGCACTGAGACTCATTCAGGTCACAGCCGCAGACCATGCACAGTCCCTTGCAGTCTTCCCTGCAAAGCACCTTAGTCGGCAGACTGAGGAGAATATCATTCAGCGCAACTTCATTCAATTCAATGCTCTCGCCGTCTGCCACGATATAATCATCGTTATCATCGTTGCTGACGGAAGGAACAACAATATGGTCAAAGGAAAGATCATATTCTCTGGAAAACTCTTTCAGACACCTGTCGCAGGTGTGAAGAAGCTTGAATACGGCAGTATAATCAAGATAGACTACGCCTGCCCTGTTATAGAGCTTTCCGCTGAGACTAACATCGGAACCGAATGAAAATCCTTTGATATCACCGAATTCTTCTGGAGCTATCTCATAGGAGAAATCTTTTTTCTCTCCGACAATATTGAATATCTGCTTTAAATTGATCTTCATACAACAATCCTTCAGAGCACTATAAGATATATTATACACCAATTGACTTTATCTGTCAATACTTCGGTGTAAAAATTTCAAATTTTTCCGCAGAATTACTTGATGAACTGCTTTACGCTCTCAGGAAGCTCAGAATCGTCAGCTGAAACTGTAAATACGATAGTAGCCTCTTCGCCTGTGAGCTTGTCGAGCTTCTCAAAGAGATTGCCGAGAGCGTCGTAATCTCTGCCTACGATCTTGAGGATACCGTCAACAAAAACGTCCTTGATATCGTAGTTGCCTGCGAGCATACCTGCTACGAAGCCATAGAAAGCGTCTGTACCCTCAATAGCAAAGCTCTCTGTATCGCACCATCTAACTCTGAAGCTGATAGAACGTCTGATGTTATCGCCCTTTTCGATGCAAACGAGGTTGCCGTTTGTTGACTTTACAGCTTCGTTGATCTGGTCGATAAGTATCTTTGTTTTACCTGTGCCTTTTTTACCTGTAATAAGTTTAATCATAATTTACTCCTTCCGTGCCTTGCGGCATTTGTGACGTATTATATTTTGTATTATGAACTAAACACAGCGATCAGCCGAGCTTAGCTTCAAGAGCTGCCTTTGCGCCCTCATAACCCGGCTTGCCGAGAAGAGCGAACATATTGGACTTGTAGCTTTCAACGCCTGGCTGGTTGAAAGGATTAACACCGAGAACATAGCCTGAGATAGCGCAAGCCTTCTCGAAGAAATAGATCATGTAGCCTACATTTTCCTCTGTAGTATCGTCAAGCTCGAGAATGATGTTAGGAACTCCGCCCTCTGTATGAGCGAGAACAGTACCCTCGAAAGCCTTTCTGTTTACTACTGACATATTCTGGTTTGTGAGGAAGTTGAGACCGTCAAGGTTCTCAGCGTCGGGCTCGAGGAAGAGATCAGTCTTGGGCTTCTTGATGTCAACAACTGTCTCGAAGAGAATTCTTGCACCGTCCTGGATATACTGTCCCATTGAGTGAAGGTCTGTTGAGAAAACAGCTGCTGACGGGAATATGCCCTTGTTGTCCTTGCCTTCGCTCTCGCCGAAGAGCTGCTTGTACCACTCAGACATCATTACGAAGCTTGGATCGTAGGAAACCAGCATTTCTACTGACTTGCCCTTTCTGTAAAGGATATTTCTGAGTGCAGCGTACTTATAGCAATCGTTATTGTCGAAATCTGCGCAGAAGTCAGCCTGTGCCTTGGCAGCGCCCTTCATGAGAGCGTCGATATCGCAGCCTGCAACTGCAATAGGAAGAAGACCAACAGCTGTAAGAACAGAGAAACGTCCTCCTACATCGTCAGGGATAACGAATGTCTCGTAGCCCTCAGCGTCTGAGAGGTTCTTGAGAGTTCCTCTTGCCTTGTCTGTAGTAGCGAAGATACGGTTCTTAGCTTCTTCCTTGCCATATTTATCCTCAACCATCTTCTTGAAGATTCTGAAAGCAAGAGCGGGCTCTGTGGTCGTACCTGACTTAGAGATAACGTTTACAGAGAAGTCCTTACCCTCACAGAGAGCAATGATCTCGTTGAGATAAGCAGGATTGATGCTGTTTCCAACATAATAGATATCAGGTGTGTCCTTCTTCATATTGTTGTAAAGAGGCGACTTGAGAAGCTCGATAGCTGCTCTTGCGCCAAGATATGAACCACCGATACCGATAACGATAAGGATATCTGAATTCTTCTTGATTCTCTCGGCAGCTGCCTTGATACGTGCGAATTCTTCCTTATCATAGGCTGTAGGGAGCTCTACCCAGCCTAAAAAATCATTGCCGAGACCTGACTTGCTGTGAAGTGACTGAGCAGCAGCCTCTACCTGAGCCTTGATACCAGCCATTTCGTCAGCATTGACGAAGTCCTTCAAGTATTTGGTGTTGAGTTTTAAAGACATTAGAATTTACCTCCAATATGTATGGTAAGCCATACAAATATAATTTACCATCTTTATGATACTATATTTTTGGATTTTTTTCAAGTCCTTTGCGTAACAATTTCAACATTTGTATATTTATAACAATTCTATCCTCACTTTTCCATCATTTTATCCAACAGCTTATATAAAATATATTTATAGCTCAGTTTCGGAACAGCGCTTTTCGTCAGCAGTTCGCTTTCGTATACAAGCGTATCGTCGTTATAAAAGGCTGCTGTGCCGATTGGCTGACCAATTTTCACAGGAGCTGTAAGATATTCGGGAATGACTACCCTTGCGCGGAGCTCTCCCGAGCCCTTGGGCACAACAGTCTTTCCCTGCTCATTGAGGTATATCTCCACAGCCGCAGAAGTTCCGTTTTTCACCTTTACAGGGGTAAGCATCTCGTCGGGAAACATTGTAAATGCCACCTTATAGCCGCTGAAGCCGCTGCGAACGAGCTTTTTTGCAGTCCCGAGAGATATATCCGCATTTTCAGCCCCAAGAACTACCGATACAAAGGTACTGCCGCTTTCATTGCGTCCGCCCTCGGCAGCGCAGTAACCCGTTTCATCAGAATGGCAGGCTTTGAAGCCGATATGTCGGTCGTAAGTACGAATAAGAGCGTTTTCGCTTACAAGCTCTGTCTTTCCGCCCTTTACAAAATCACGCCACGTTGAAAACATAGGCGTCAGAAAATCATATTTTGCCAGCTCACAGCAGATAACCGCCATATCACGGGCTGTCGTGTACTCCTCCGCGGAATAATATCCATAGGGCGAGACAAACCGCGTATCACGCAGACCTAAATCAAAAGCCTTTGCGTTCATGTCCATGACAAAGCTTTCGGTACTTCCCGAGGATTTCTCCGCAAGAACTGTCATAGCGTCGTTGGCGTTTCCGATTATAACGCTTTTCAGAAGCTCCTCAACTGACATCTTATCGCCGCTTTCGAGCCATATGACAGCTCCCTTGGTATTGGTGACGCTCTCGGAGGCAGTAAGCTCGTCAGCAAGAGAATACTCCCCGTTCTGTATGTCCTCTGCTATGAGAAGTACGCTCATAAGCTTGGTTAGATATCCTGCATTCAGCCGTTTATCGGCGTTAAGCTCATTCAGGACCGTGTGCGTCTCAGCCTCCATAAGCACATACGCCTGCGGTTGGGGCTCTTCCTTTGCATTCGCTCCCATAAAAAGCGCCGAAAGCGCCGCAAAAACCAGTATAACAGCTATATTTCTCAGTTTTTTCAGCATATTCATCACCTCAAAGGATAATATGCGTATTCCTGCAAAAAAATGAATAAAAAGGAGATAAAGGAGCAGCAAAAGCTGCTCCTTTATCTCCTTTTTATTCATTTTTTAAAGCGGTGATAATAAACGCGTCCTTATTATCGCCTGTAATCTCGTAATTACCCGATATCGGTACTCTCGTTTTGTACTTTTCATCGTTTCCGATAACTGAGTATATCTGATATCCCTTATCGTTGAATGTAAGGCTGTATGGCTCTTCAAATGTGTACTGCTTGAGGAAATCAACGTACTCCTCAAGGCACATCTGCTTCTTTTCCATTATTGCTGCGTGTATCTCACCCACGTATCTGAGATGCCACGGGCAATATTCATTGCCTGTCTTGTCCTTTTTATTCTGTGGATATCTTACTATGAATCCATACTTCCAGCAGTTCTCAACTATCCAGCCCTCGGTGTCATATCCGTCGTATGACAGCACAGAGCCGTAAGCGTTCAATGCGAGGTCTACGCAGTATCCCGCCTTGGACTCACTGAAAGCCTTTGGGCAGTATGAATCTTCGCCTGTATATGTATCGGTAGTTCCGTATACGATAAAATCAGCCAAAGCTGTCTGGTTAGCATAATCCTCCATCATGGAGTTAAGTGCCTCTGCCGCGTCCTCGTTGAGTTCAACCTTCTCGTCAACAAGGGTATAGAATTCGTTCTTCTCCTCCGACAGATCTACCATAGCCTTACTGTAATCCTCTTTTGCGGGAGCGCTCTCGGTATATATTGCAAGTATACCCTCTGCAAGTTCATTTTTCGATAACTCGTACTCCGAATAGCCCAGATACTTTACACCCTCAAAAGCAGTTGTGCTCTCGTCGGTTGTGCCCAGCGAAAGGCTGCTGCCTGTGGGAGTCACCTCCTGTGCTTCGGAACTACGGAAGTTTCCGTTTATTGTAAGATTTAAAGGCTGCTGACTTGCCAGACTTCTTCTGAGGGTATCAGCACCCGAAAGTGTTATTACAATAGCGCCCATAGCAAGCAAAACTCTGCTGAACCTGAGCTTTTTTCTCTTTGGCTCCTGCATTTTTACCATATCCTCCGATTGTTTTGTTCTACATCATAAAATAATACTTTGGTTCTTTTTCTTTATTTTTCTATCGTTTTTCAGGCATACGCCCGAGTATTATTTATATCAGAATAGCATTTCAGCCAAATTATCTTTGTTCAGCTTCCCCCGACTTGTCCGCCGCAAGGGAAAAATAAAAAGACACTGCTGTTTCCCTGCCTGTTCTGTAGTAACCCGGATACAAAGGTGCGACACCTTTTACGTCAGCTTTAACTAATGGCAAGATATGCAGAAACAGTACGTCTGTAAATACCTATAGTCAGCCTCAGCTGTCGACTCCGAAAAATATTAGAACTTTTAAAGGAAAACCGCCGTGCCTGTATGTTTTTATTCAGCATTGCGAAATTTGTTTCCTTCTTTTGTTCATTCTACACCATAATATTATATATCTCTGTATCTTATATTATAGTACAGAATAATTTCCTTGTCAACATTTTTTTCATATTCTGCGAATTATACAAAAACTATGTTCTATCTTATACAGACAGCACAACAGGCTCCCCCTTTGGAGAGCCTGTTCATCAAAGTTCAACTGTAATGCTGTCCTTCAGCTCAAAGGAATAGAGCAAAGTTTCCTTTACTCTCTTGCCTGTGGTCAGCTCTATTGCCGCCTTGTAAAGCCTCAGCTGCATAGCATACCGCTCTTTCAGCGCCGCAAGGGATACTCCCCTGTCGGACTTGTAGTCTACTATGACTATGCCGTCAGGCTCCTCAAACATAAGGTCGATAATACCCTTTATCATGCCGTCGGACTTTTTCAGCCTGTCGAGAGTTTCGTTCTCGATATCAAGCTGAGAGACCGCTACCATGAATTTCTTCTCCCTGACATAGCGCAGGGAGCTCTTTATCCTGTCATATAGACTGCTTTCGAAGAACGCCGCAACGTTCTCAACGCTTATGGATTCCGCCTCTGCCCTGCTGATATAGCCCTTTTGCGTAATGCTTGCTATCTCGGATTCGGCAGCATTAATAGCATTGTCAAAGTCGCAGTACTGGAAAAATGTGTGTATCGCCGTTCCGCGCTCTGCACCTGTCAGCTTTGTACCCTCGGACTTGAACTTCGGGCGTTTCAACCTGAAATCGAAACGGTCGTCGTTCTCTTTAAGCTTCTTGGTTATCTGGGTAACGCTCAGCTTTGCAGGAGTCTCGGAAAGCGTTCTGTCGTACTTAAAGTCTATGATGTCCTTCATCTTTGCAATGAGCACTTCGTCAGCCGCAGCCTCCTCTGTTTCCTCTTCGCTTTCCTCGGTTTCAGCCGAAGCTGTCTCAACAATCTCGTACTCAAACAGCGTATCAGCCGCACTGCCTGCTCCAAGTCTGCTGACATCAAGCCCAAGCTGCTGAGCGATATCCGCAAACTCCTTACTGCGTATAACAGCAGCCCAAAGCCAGTCAGAAAAGCTCTTAGCCTCTGACACCCACTCGGTTATGTCGTCATTGTGGAGCATACAGCTGTCAATGAGGGAGTTTACACGTTTCAGTGCCTTTTCGCTGCATTTCAGATTTATGAAAAGCTGCTGCTGAGCCCTTGTAAGTCCGACGTAGAGAAGTCTCATTTCCTCGCTTCGTGTGGCTCTTTCCTCCTCGGCTGAGAGCATGGTCTGCTGGAACGTCCTGTACTTTCGGAACAATGTCGGCTCATACAGCACATAGCCTATCCTGCCGTCGTCGCTGCACATGACAGTTTTTGAGTCGAATTTGAAGTTCACGGAGGTCTCTGCTATGAAAACAAATGGAAATTCCAGTCCCTTGGAGCGATGAAGCGTCAGAACGTTGACGTATTCACCTGCCGAAGCCGATATCTTGCCCTGTGCGTAGTCGCCGTTCTCCATGACTCTGTCAAGGTGACGCAGAAATCCGTTAAGTCCGCCCGTGCCGTCAAATGCGGCGGAGCTCTCATAATTCTGAGCATACTGTATCAGCGCGCGGAGATTTGCACGTTTCTGGTCGCCGTCGCTGTAGAGCTGCATAACTGAGATAAAGTCCGTGGTATCATATATCTCGCCGATAAGCTCGCCTAAAGTCATAGTCACGGAGTCAAGCCTGAATTCGTCAAGGGATTCAAGGAACTCCATACAATGCTCCCTCAGGAACATATCCGTGCATTCCTCATACTCTCCCTCTGCCAGGCCACGAATTATCGCAAAAAGTGCTCTGTGCTTGTCGAGTGACTTTATGACCGCAAGGTCGGATATACTGAACATATACATAGGCGAGGTCATTACCGCTGCCATTGGAATATCCTGCAATGGGTTGCTGATAACTCTCAGCAGGTCGATAAGAACTGCTATTTCACGGGATTTAAGGTAGCCTGCCTCCTCGTTGCCCTTTGCAGGCACGCCTATCCTGTTGAGCTCGTCGGCATAGACGTTGATGTAGGAGTTGTTTCGCACAAGGATACAGAAATCCGACGGTCTGCACGGACGCTGAATGCCGTCCCTGTCGGTGACAAGAACGCCATTTTTCAGCATATCCGCTATTTTCTGTGCCGTGAATACCGCCTCTCGGTCAGCCTTGATATTAACGCTTTCCTCGTCATCTTCACAGGGCTCGTCATTGATAAACGAGATGTGAGTGATACGCTGACTTCCGCCGCTCTCAGTGAAATGCTGTGCTCCGAAATATAGCATTTCGTCGCTGTTATAGTCAATATCGCCGCAGTTTTCGCTCATTATCTGAGAAAAAACATAGTTTACGAAGTCGATGACCTGCGGTGAGCTCCGGAAATTTTTGTTAAGGGTTATGTACTGATTTTTGCTGTCGCTGTCTGCGGAATACTTGTCCGCACCTTTCAGCGTGTTTATGAAGTTCCGCGGATTCGCCAGTCTGAAACGGTAGATAGACTGCTTCACGTCGCCAACAAGGAAAACATTGTCGCCGTAGAGGGGCTCACCGTTTTCTCCGAGCTTATAATTCTTGGATATGAGCTTGAATATCAGGTCCTGCTTGTTATTGGAGTCCTGATACTCGTCTATCATGATTATATCGTAAAAGTCGGCTATCTTCTCAGCAGCTTCGGACTGTATTATCCTGCCGTTTTCGTCCTCGGCAGCAAGAATATCCAGCGCAAGGCGCTCGCCGTCATCAAAGCTGAGAGCATTTTTCTCGCACTTCTTCTCCCACAGTATCTCATGGTACTTTCTCAGCATATCCGCAAGAACAGCAGTCACCTCGCCGCTCTCGGCAAAGTCGCTCTCAACGGAGGTGATACTGCTTATGACTTTGGCAACGCTCTTTTTGATTATATCGCGCTTTTTCTTGAAGATATCCCTCAGAGCCTTGTCATGTGGAGTCTTTCCGACTCTCACAAGGTCTGCGAAATCCTCAGCCTTTGCACATTCTTCAGCTGTGGGGATACGTCCGTTTCTGAATACTCCCAGCAGGTCTGACACATTATCGTAGTCGTTTTCAGCCTGCTCATAGGACTTCACTGCCGCCGCAGCCGCCATATCGGGGAAAATTCGGCTTATCATGCCCATATTATCATCAGCCGCTTTAAGTGCCGATTCAAGCTGACGGGTAAGAGTTTCAATGAGCTTACGGCAATAGACCGAGCTCTCAAAATCAGTGTTGTAGTTTTCCACGGCTGTTTCAAGCCATTTTTCGGACATTGTTACGGAAGATAGGAAATTATCCGCCCTTTCGATGACTTCCACAAGCCTTTTCTCGTCTTTTATGCAGAAACGGTCGTACATAAAGGATATCTTGTCGTACTCATTGGCGCTGTAATAGTTGATAAGCTCTTCAAGAGCACGGGCTCTCAGCACCTTGTTATCAGTGTCGTCAAGCACGCTGAATCCCGAGGTCACGCCGTTTTCGCCTATATTATCCCTTATAAGGTCGAAGCAGAAGGAGTTTATCGTCGATATCCTTGCACTTTGCAGAAGTATCTGTTGTTTTAGCAGATGACGGTCATCGGGGTGCTCGTTGATAAGAGCGCGGAGCTTGCTGTCAAGGCGCTTTTTCAGTTCCGCTGCGGCGTCGTTTGTAAAGGTAACAACTACCATTCTGTCTGCGCGGACTCCCGAATCCTTGTCGGCTATGAGCTGAACCAGTCTCTCCGTAAGTACCGCCGTCTTGCCGCTTCCTGCGGCTGCAGATACGATAAGGGACGTATCTCTCGCGTCAATAGCATTCTGCTGCTGCTGCGTCCAGCTCATATTACTCCTCCTCTCCCTTGTATTTCTTGCCCAGTATCTCCTGAGCCTCGGCAACCGCGATCTCGTCGGGCGTTCTCTGCCGTTCAAGCTCTGAATTATCGCATATATTCATGTACTCGCAGTAGGTGCAGGGCAGCTTGTTCCCCATAAGAAGCGGAACAGCTTCGGCGTCGCCTGCAAGGAGGGACTCAGCCATGCTTTTCAGCTTGCCGTAGGTGTAATTTCTCAGCAAGGTCATTCCCTCTGCGGATATACAAGCGGAATTTTTGTCGGGAACTCCGTTTTTGTCAAGCTTTACGGGTATGAACTCGCCGCGGACGTTCTTTTCCATAGCTTCAAGAATATCCCTGTCACCGAGGACAAGTCCGCTGGTACGGAGCGCTGAATTGACAGCTCCCGTATTCTTTGAATCCACCTTGTGTGATTCGAGATGCACCTCAGATATCCTTACGGGAGAATAAAGAACTCCCGCAGGCAAATAGCCCTCGTATATGCCGCCCTTGTCCGTGGAAGCAAAGAGATACAGCAGCATCTGCATATTGATTCCGCAGGCAAGAGTTTCCGCCGTTATGTCCTTGCGGCTGCTCTTGTAGTCGATTATGCGGAGATACTTATCACCGTCCATGTCGCACACATCAGCTCGGTCAACTATACCGCCGAAGCTGAGCTTTCTGCCGTCGCCGAAGGGCAGTATCACGGAATGGCTGTCTCTCAGGTCAAGCTCGAACTTGTGGGGCACGAAATCCGAAGCCATAAGCGCCTGCTGGGTATACATGAATACCTCGGACATACGCTCAGTCAGCTTATTGAAGATAAGGTCAAACTTGGCGTCCTTGCCGAAATCTCCTGCAAGAGCCTCATTGCGGTATTCCTCTGCGCAGGTGTTTATCTCCGACTTTACAGCGTCACAGGACAGGTTCACGAACTCTGTCTTGCTGTACTTTCCGAGAATACCGTAAAAGCACCTGTGAGTCAGCTCGCCTGCGATTCTTGCGTCAAGCTCCACCTTTTCGTTGAGATGAAGTCTCAGACACTTGTCGCAGAAGTATTTGAAATGGCACAGGTTGTACTCTTCAAGTCCCGATGATGACAGCTTCAGCGGCTCGAAGCTTTGCAGCTTTTCCATGATATCCCTGTCTATGCTGAAGCTCTGGGTGTGATAGCCCCTGCTCATTACATAAGACAGCCTGCGCCTGTAGTCGGGAGCGCCCATGAGAAGCTCCTTGACAGAAGCAACAGCGGTGTCATTGCTTTTTCGCTCCTGCATATAATGATAGAACGCGGAATGTAGCGTAGCTGCGTAATAGTCAGTGGAAATACTGCCGCTTGTCATGCGAATGCTCTCGTCGCCGAACATGGCAATTATCCTGTCAACGATCTGGGCAGGATATTTTGCCTGTCCCGATAGATCGGACAGCGGATAGGTTATATAGAGCTTGTCCGAAGCCGCGGATACAGCCTTGTAAACTACAAGGCGCTCCGAAGCGATAAGTTCTGCAAGAGGCGTTGAAAGCTCAATGCCGTTCTCGGAAAGCTTTGACTTCTCAGCCTCGGAGAACAGTCCGTGGAGACTTATCTGATTGGGGAAATCCCCGTCGTTGGCTCCCATGACGAATACAACTCTCGGGGAGTCAAGTCTTGCCATTCGCGCAGAAGCCGCAGTAACAGCGTCAAGAGTCTGGGGCGGCACTGAATACTTGATACGTCCTATCATAGAACGGATAATGCGTGAAAACTCGGCAAAGCTTATCTCCCTGCCGCCGAGTGTATCACAAAGACTGTCCAGTATATCCATAAGGCAGCCCCAGAGTCGTTTCAGCTCCGCCGCTTCGTAGTCCTTATCCTGCTTGATGAGCTGTCCCATGAGCTTTGCGGTGTTTTTCTCAGCATTGCAGTAAACTATATGGTCATATAGCAAACCGCACAGCTTTTCGGCAGTGTTTTTGCCATTCAGCTTCTTTTTCAGCTTTATAAGTGGAACTACAGTCTTTTTTCTGATATTTTCAAGGAGCTCCAGCTGTTCGTCCTCGGCAGTGAACTCCTCCAGCCAGCTGTCGCCGTCAACGTCCCATTTATAGCAGTAATTCTCCAGCAGAGATACCTCAGTGAGAGTAACGTCCAGAAGTCCGCTTTTGAGGAATCGGAATATCTGCTCCGAGCGGATACGGCGGCTGGATAATATATCGAGCATGGACGTAAAGAACACCATTACCGAGGTATGAGCGACGTCCTTTTCAAGGCTCAGGAAATACGGGATATCGTATCTCTTGAATGAAGCCTTCAGCACGTCTGAATAAACTGCGATATCATTGGAGATTATGGCAATATCCTTGTACATCAGCGACCTGTCCTCATAGACAAGGTGCTTGATAACGGCGCATACGAACTCCGCCTCGTCATACATATCCCTTGCCTCGAAAATACGCACATTCTCAGCCTTCGGAGCTTTATCCGCCTCGTTTTTCTGGTTCACAAGGGCTCTCCTGCTGACGTATTCAAGATCGGGAGTTTTAAATCTGTAACACTTTTCACACTTTTCTACGGAAGTTTCCACGCCGATTTCGCGGCAGATATTCATTATCTTCCTGTAGGTGTCGTTTACGGTCTCAAAAAGTGTGTACGCTCCTGCGTTGACGTCGTCTGTTCTGAGGGCTATGCACACATTTTCCGCTGAGGATATCATAACGCGGAGCATTTCGTACTGGTCTGCGGTAAAGCTCTCAAATTCGTCGAGAAAGACCGTCTTGCCCTTGAAATACTCGTGGAGATTCGCTATCTTTGCGGCTTCGCGGATATTGTCAAGCTCGTCCTTGAAGCCGTACTCAGCCATGAGGCGCTGATATTCAAGAAAAATAGCCGCAACATCGTCGGTCTTGTCCATAAGTCTCTTGTCGAGAGTACGGGAGCGCTGTACAAGTTCCTCGGGAGATATGCCCGAGCGCTTGATATCGCGTATCAGCGTCATTATCTCCTCAGCAAAGCCGCTCTGCTGACTCTGTCTGCGGAAGCTGCTGAGAGACTCGGGACGTGACATCGCGGCGTTCACAGCCTGATATATGAGAATCATTTTCGCCATATCATCGGCAAATTCGCCCTTTCGGTCAGGATCGCCGTAGAGCTGGAAAAGCTGTCTTGCCAGACCTGTAAAGCTCAGGGAAAAAAGCTCGTTGAAGTTCTCCGCACCAAGATAGAAATAGAGCTTTTTATCGAAATCCTGCGAAAACTGCTCGGGAACTATTATGCAGAGCTTTTCTGCCGCACCGCATTTTTTCTGTATCTTTGCAAACATTCCTGTGGTTTTTCCACAGCCTGCCGCACCTGTTATAAATTCAACCATAACTGCCTTCTTTACATAAAATATGCATACCGCGAAAAACGGTATGCATATTGATCTTCGTTATCAGAAACCGTTCAGATGGTTCTTTTTCATTATCTCAGGGAACTTAAGATAAGCATAATCAAGATTGAAGCTGCCGCTGAGACCGTTTAACTTTCCGTCGTTGGTATACTGCCACATATTGTAATTCTTGCTGAACTCGGGCTTTGATACTCCGTAGTGAGCTACCCATACATCATAATCAGCGAATACAGACTCGTCCACTCTTGAAGTAAGGAAGTTTGCATAGCTCTTTATGCCTACATAGTAGCCTTTTTTCTCAAGAGTCGAGCAGAATGCCTTGATTATATCGGATATCTCCTTGTTGCTCTTTGAAGCGAAGCACTGATCCTCTACACAGTAGTATATAGGATAAGCGAACTTGTGTCCATCGATGACCTCCAGACAAGCCTCTGCTTCCTTGACAGCGTCCTCAGGAGATTCAGCGTAGCTGTACCAGTAAGCTCCGCAGTCGATACCAGCCTTTTCAGCGCCCTCTATGTTAGCTTCAAAGTACTTATCGGTCTGCGATGCAAGATTGCCGTAGCCTGCGCGTAACATCGCATAATCTATACCGCTTGCCTTTACCTTGTCCCAATCCATTTTGCCCTGCCATACCGAAACGTCGATACCGCTTGCAACGCCCTTATTTACGTTCACAGGACGTATCGGAACGCTTGCGTCGGTCTCTGTGCCGTCGGGCTCATATGTATCGGGAGATATCAGGTACGGATAATTCACATAGCAGTGATCCAGATCGACAACAGTGTCGATTCCGTTCACCCTGCCCTTGTCGCTGTGCTGCCACATACCGTAATTGCCTGTATATCCGGGAGCTTTAACGTCCCAGTGGGCAACCCATACAGCATATTTATCCAGCACCTGCTGATAGACCTTGGACGTAAGCAGACTTGAGAAGCTGTATACGCCTGCGGAATATCCCTTTGACTCGATTGTAGAGCAGAAAACATCGATTATCGCAGATATCTCCGAGATAGGGAGCTTCTTCTGACCTTCCTCCTCAATATCGAAATAAACAGGATATTTGAAGTTGTAATCCTTTATGATGTTATAGCATGATATAGCTTCTTCACGCGCCTCTTCGGGACTGTAAGCGTAGCTGTACCAGTATATGCCGATATCCATGCCGACCTTCTGGGCTTCATCGATATTGTACTGAAACCATGTATCCTTCTGATAGGGATACTTATCAGCATTACCGTAACCGGCCCTGATTATAGCGAAATCTATTCCGCTGTCCTTAACAGCCTGCCAGTCTATCTTTCCCTGTGCATAGGAAACATCTATGCCCTCTGCCTTTTTGTACATCAGGCTCTTGTCGCCCGAATGCATCTTGACATAGGTCTGATGAGCGTTATAAATATCAAAAACATTAAACGGCGTTTCTGTAAGCTCAGCAGCCTCTACAGTACCGTTTTCTGCGGTATCAACCGAGATACTGCCCGAAGCCTCTTTACTTTCAAGCTCAATTGTGGTATCATATATATTGCAGCTTATATTATTTTCGGCGAAAGCTTCTGAGGGTGATAATGCTGCACTTGAACCGATGAAAGAACAAGCCATCAGTACAGAAAGCAGGCTCTTATATATCCTCATATCCGATCAAACTCCCTTTCGTTAACGTTACAAAAAAGAAATAACTGTTTCATAGCTTTTTGTAAATTATAACATACTTCTCAATTTATTTCAACTGTTACAGTTCAAAAAATATCAAAAGAAGCATAATTTTGTATGGTTTGAAGAAATTTTAGAAATGTTTTTGTAACTTATAGATACTTTCATGTAATATTCAGGAGATAATAAATGAAGAAATTTGTAATAAATGACAATGACAGTGGTCAGCGAGTAGACAAATTTGTGACAAAAGCTCTTCCAGATATGCCAAAGAGCATGATGTATCGTCTGATACGCAAAAAAGATATCAAAATAAACGGAAAACGCTGCGATATTTCCACCAAACTTAATGTGGGAGATATCGTAACTGTGTACGTCAAAGATGACGTTTCTGCGGAAAAACAGCACGATATGAGCTTTCTTAACTGTCCGCCATACCTTGACATAGTCTACGAGGACGAAAATGTGCTTATCGTCAGCAAGCCTGTGGGACTTGACTCACATTCAAACGGAAGTCCGCTGACAGACACTCTTATCGACAGAGTTAAACACTACTTATATAATAAGGGGGAATACTCACCTGAGAGCGAAAGCTCCTTTGCGCCTGCACTTTGCAGCCGCCTTGACCGAAACACCTGCGGACTTGTGACAGCCGCTAAGACTGCGGCGGCTCTCCGCGATATCAATGAAGCCATACGAAGCGGCAGCGTCCATAAGATATACCACTGTATAACTGCTGCTCCTCTGCCGAAAAAAGAGGATATAATCACCGCCTATCATCAAAAAGACGAGTCAAGAAATCTCGTTAAGATTCTTGACTCGCCATGTGACAGCTTTAAGCCTATTAAAACGGGCTACCGCGTTATTGCTGAAAAAGCTCCCCTGTCTCTTGTGGAAGTCACACTGTACACGGGACGCACTCATCAGATACGCGCTCACCTTGCACATATCGGAGCCCCTATCCTCGGTGACGGAAAGTACGGAAATACAGCTGTAAACAAGAGATTCGGCGTATTCCGTCAGGCTCTCTGCGCATATAAGCTGAAATTCGAGCTTCCCGATGAGTCCTCGGTCAGCTATCTCAACAAGCTCGATATAACAGCTACAAAGCCCGAATTCGAGGTCAGATTCTTTAGTTAGGCTGACCGACTCTGTGACGAAGATTCTCTTCCTTGAGCTCTCTGCCCTCAGCAATGAGGGCTTTCATTTTGTCCTTGTCGCCGCTTTTAAGCGCCTCGCTGTACTTGTTGAGATTTGCGATAAGGGTATCAAGCTCGTACTGGAGATTCTCCCTGTTCTGCATGAAAAGGTCTGTCCACATCTTCTCGTTCATAGTAGCGATTCTGGTCATATCCTGAAAGCTTCCGCCGCTGAAGCCGCATTCCAAGCCAAGCTCGGGGCTCTTTACATAAGCGCTGGAAACGATATGCGCCAGCTGTGAGGTATAAGCTATCATTTTATCGTGATTTTCGGGACTTGTCACAACTATTTTGCCTGCCCCAATCTCGGTTGCTACATTTTTAAGAAGCTCCGTGTCCTTTTCGTCGCTGTCCTCAAAAGGTGCAATAATAAAGTTTGCCTTTACGAAAAGGTCTGCTGTACTGTTGTAATAGCCGCCGAACTCCTTGCCTGCCATTGGGTGGATGCCAACGTATCTGAGCCCGTTAGCTTCGGCAATAGCCTTCATTCTGTCGGAAAACTCGCCCTTTATACCGCAGACGTCGGTTATAAGGGTGTTTTTGCTTATTTTAGGAGCATTTTCCTTGAAAAACATCTCCGAACCCTGCGGAAACAGAGCAATTATAATCAGGTCGTAGCCCTCAAAGCTGCCGTCAAATACGTTATCAAGAGCAACATCGCGGAGTGCGGCATTCTCGATATCGTGATTGAGGTCGCAGCCTGTTACGGTGTGATATGTGTATTTTTTCAGCGCTTTACAAAGTGAACCGCCGATAAGTCCAAGTCCAACAACAAGAATATTCATAAAAATTTCCTCCCGTATCTTTTATCATTTAAAGTATAACACTTTAAATAGCAAAAGTCAATAGCTTTAAAAACATTTTTCTCTCCTCTGCATAAAATATATGGAGAGCTTTCTCAAATCTCAGGAAAGGAATGTTTTTATGCCAAAGGTATTTTTAAGTCCATCTACTCAGGAATGGAACCAGTATGCCACCGAGGGCAACGAGGAGCTTTACATGAATCTCCTTGCAGACCGTATGGAGCCCTATCTCCGCTCCTGCGGCATAAGCTTTGTCCGCAACGATCCCGTCAGAAACGTTACGGGAGCTATTGCAGATTCAAACGCAGGCAGCTACGATGTGCACCTTGCCCTCCACTCCAATGCCGCTCCCGAAAACCTCGCAGGCAGACTTAGAGGGATAGATATATATTTTGCTCCTAAGAGCAGCTACAGCGAAACTCTTGCAAATATTATCGCCAATAACCTAAAATCAATATATCCTCTCCCCGA
This sequence comes from Ruminococcus flavefaciens, assembly GCF_900119075.1. Lineage (GTDB taxonomy): Bacteria > Bacillota > Clostridia > Oscillospirales > Ruminococcaceae > Ruminococcus > Ruminococcus flavefaciens_Q. Next base: position 217,841 of record NZ_FPIP01000004.1, on the reverse strand, counting down.
CAAGGTAAGAGCTGTGCCTACCTACTCGCTTGGCGAGGTGCTCCGGACAAAGGCTGTAGCTGTGCTATGCGAGCTGGGCTACCATGATAATTACGCCGACGAAGCATGGCTGAAAAATAATCTTGAAGCCATTGCAAAGAACATCACTAATTCTCTCTGCGATTACTTCGGTATCCCCTTTGTGAACGCAGGAGCAGTCCGCTGGGGAACTGTCACCACAGACGGAAGCAACCTCAATATACGGAGCTATCCCTCACTGGCAGGAAAAATAATCGGCTCTATGCCCGACGGTGCCACAGTTATGATAAACGGCGCGACCAACGGCTGGTATGTGGTCAGCTATAACGGCATAAACGGTTATTCCAGCAGCGATTATATAACTTTATAAAAGAAAAACGTACAGCATAATCATAGAATTTATACAGAAATTTTACGCTTATTATTGAGAGGCCCCCTTTTGAAAAAGGGGGCCTCTGACGGAGGACGTCCCCTCTGTCACTGCGTGACATCTCCCCGCACTGCGGGGAGTCACTCTCAAACTCTCTCCCTAATACTTTCGTTTTGTTTTTTCGCAGATAGGGCGCTCCTGCATTTTGCAGGACTTTTTTTATTTATGAAGCGCTTTATCTGCGAAAAAACCAGATAAAAGTCTTTGGAAAGGGGTATGGGGGAAACGCTTTCCTCAGAAAGGTTTCCCCCATAATTAACTATAAGCTTCTATATAAGTCTTGCGATTATGCTATACGTTTTTTATTTCTCTTCGTCCTGTGAACGGCGTCTGCGCCTGTCATTTTTGTTCACCTTCGGAACAGCATATATAGGCTTCATGGGCTTTGATTTGCTCTTGAAGACCACATATGCGTATATGCAGACCAGAACATATATCGCGCAGAGCAGGAACGATATCATCAGCGCTCTGTTGAACCACCTTGACTTTCGGAACATCTTTGCAACGTAAATATTATACTTGGATACTGAGCGCTCAACATTGCTTACGGCAACTATCTCAACTGTTCCAAGCTCCTCGCCCGAATACTCCAGCGTTACCTTGCCGAGAGGTTCGCCCTTTGCTACGGGAGCCTGTAAGGACGTCTTGTACCATTCAACCTTGTCGCGGCTTATGGTAGAGATATCTATATCATCATACCAGATACGGGTGAATTCTTCCTTGGGCTTTGCAAGGACATAATCATTGCCCTCTGCAAGCTCAACGGGCAGCTCTCCTACCTCTGCGGTTTCAGCAAGAATGGTCTTGTAGGAGAAATGTCCGAATGCCCAGTCAAAAAGGGACATAGCGTCAACTATGTGGAAATATGCGATATCGCCGCTCGATGATTTCAATGGAGACTTCAGAAGCACCGCAAGATATTTGTTTCCGTCACGGCTCGCCATAGTTATGATATTTCTTCCTGCCATATCAAGGTTTGCGGTTTTTATGCCCTTTGTGCCGCTGTAGGCATAGTCACCGTCGGAATCCATCATAACATTTGAATGAGTCCATATCCATGAATTCGGATCGTCATGGTGCTCGGGATTAGGATTAGAAGGCGTATAGCTGTAGGTAGTAGCTATAGTCTCAAACATCGGTACGTCAAGCGCATACATGGTAAGCTTTGTCATATCGTTTGCAGTAGTGTACTGATTCGGATCGTACAAGCCTGTGGGATTGGTGAAATGAGTATCGAACAAGCCAAGCTCGGCAGCCTTTTCGTTCATCATCTCCACAAAACGTTCTGTATCGCCCTTGCCTATCTTGTAAGCAATAGTTTCGCAGGCTTCCACAGATGAAGTCAGCATCATTGCATAGAGCAGGTCGGTCATGGTAAGAACGTCGCCGTCCTCTATCTCTGCGAACCTCAGATCGTCGGGATACTCATAATTATAAAGGTACTCGTATATCGACTCGTCTATAGTTACCTTTTCATCAAGGTCCTCGCAGTTTTCAAGACAGACAACAGCCGTCATTATATTTACAAGCGGTCCCGGCATTTGCTTTGCGTCTGCATTTTTCTCATGTATGACCATGTTTGAATCGAGATTTATAAGCACCGCCGATTCGCTCTGTATAGGCTCTTCCAGCGGAAAGTTCACAGCTTTTACTTTTGCCGCACTTACAAATGGCAGTACCATTACAGCCGCAGCAAGTAAGGATAAGAGTTTTTTCATATATTCTCCTTTATATTCAAGCGAAATGTTCGCATTATTTCATTTTAGGAAACACCAAAATATATTATAGCAGATTTTTTTGTGTTTTAAAAGGGGTTTCAGAAATTTTATTAAAATTTTCTGAAATTTTCCTGTCCCCTCTTTACGTTTATAAAAAAATATGCTACAATAATAATCACAGAAAGCAGCACAGATAAAAATAGCTGCTATAAATTGAACAAAAGAACGGAGGTTTTAATGTGATCTACGTAACAGGAGACACCCACGGAGACATCACACGTTTTAAAAGCTCTGAAATGAAGAAATTAGCACGAGGCGATACCCTGATAATAACAGGTGATTTCGGTTTCATCTGGAATAACTCAAAACAGGAAAAAGCCGCACTGAAAAGGCTCGCCGAGAAGAATTTCAGAATAGCTTTTGTGGACGGTTGTCACGAAAACTACGACCTGCTGGAAAAATACCCCGTTGACAAATGGAACGGCGGCAAGATACACCTTATCGAGAAGAATATTTTTCATCTCATGAGAGGTCAGGTCTACACTATCGAGAAAAAGAAGATATTCGCTTTCGGCGGCGGACACAGTCAGGACATAGACTTCAGAAGAAACATCGACTGGTGGGAGCGCGAGATGCCTACTCATCAGGAGATACTTGACGGTATTGCAAATCTCAAGGAGCACAACTACAAGGTGGATTACATAATCACTCATGAGCCTCCCGCTTCTCTCAAGGAATGCCTTGGCGTCGATGTTCTGGAGCACCTTGAGGTTCACGCCTTTTTCGAGGACATCATCAAAAACTGTACCTATAAAAAATGGTTCTTCGGGAAATGCCACATCGACAAGCATATCCCCTTGAAATTCTACGCAGTCTATGACTGCCTTTATCCGTTAAAATAGACATATTATAAGCAGATCCGACATAGTATTTACTATCAAATCAAAAGAGGTAATACTATGAAAAAATTCAAATTAACGGATCTGCTTATTTTTGTTGTTACGGCAGAGCTGGTGGGAGCTCTATCCGCTCTCCTTGCAGGCGATTTCACATCATTTTACGCCGAGGTCATCAGACCGCCGCTTTCTCCGCCTGCGTGGCTGTTCCCCGTGGTATGGGCGATACTCTACGCACTCATGGGGATCTCTGCATACATGATATGGAACAACAGAAAAAACGAGCTGCGCCGTTCATCTGCACTGAAGCTCTACTACATACAGCTTGCAGTGAACTTCTCATGGAGCATAATATTCTTCCGCTTCCGTGCCTTTGCTCTTGCAGCAGCTGCGGCAGTGATACTGTTTTTCCTTGTTGGAGCAATGATACTCTCATTCAGAAGAATATCTCCCCTCGCTGCAAAGCTGAATATCCCCTATCTTGTATGGCTGGGCTTTGCTTCATATCTGGCAGTTGCCATTTATTTCCTAAACTGAGCAGAAGAAACTGCCGTTTTTTCTTCCAATATCTTTGCATTGAAAATACACGATATCCCGTGCTATAATGATATTGTCACCGGAGGACAAATACTTACAGGAGGGATATTATTATGTGCAACATCTGGAAGATTCTCTGTGATATGTTCGGCTTCTGCTGTAAATAACACACATACGAAAAAAGCTGCGTATTCATACGCAGCTTTTTTTATCTTTTTCATGGGACAAAGTTCCCTGAAATTATAACGTCTCTTTTACTGCCTTTGTAAGTTCAACGGCAGCTTTTTTTACGTCATCAGCTCCGAAAATTGCCGATACTACAGCAATACCGCTGTGTCCGCAGCCCTTTATCTCACGGACGTTTTCAGCCGTTATACCGCCTATCGCAACAGCAGGGATATCAACACAGCCGCATATCTCGGCAAGCTGCTGCGGAGTTATCCTTATCGCGTTAGTTTTTGTGGGCGACGGGAATACAGCTCCGACGCCGAGGTAATCAGCGCCCGATGCTTCGGCAAGTTTTGCCTGCTCAACAGTTTTTGCTGTAGCTCCGATTATGAAGTCCTCACCTGCTATTCTGCGTATCTCCGCAACAGGAGCGTCCTCGATACCGACGTGAACGCCGTCGGCACCGCTTTTCAGCGCTGCTTCGTAGTCATCATTGATGATGAGGGGCACATTATGTTTATGGCAAATGGGCAGAAGCTTCTTTGCTTCTGCAATAACTTCTTCCTGAGTGATATTCTTTTCACGGAGCTGTACGCAGGTCACACCGCCAAGGATAGCCTGCTCCACCGCTTCTTCAAGGCTCACGCCGCGGAGACAGCTTCTCTCGGTAACTGCATAAAGCAGAAGCTGCTTTTTATCAAACTTCATATATTCACTTCCTGTTAAATTTACTCATAAGCTCTTTCGGCTGTGCAGACTTCATAAAGCCGCTCATAACGCAGGCACCCGAAGCTCCTGCTTCCATGACCTGAAAGAAGTTTTCGGGCGATATGCCGCCGATAGCATATACGGGCATATCCACGCTCTGACATACCTCGCGGAGAAAATCCAGTCCACGTGGCGGAAGTCCCTTTTTGCAGTCCGTGGCAAAAACATGACCTGCCGTAATATAGCCTGCTCCGAGAGCTTTTGCCTCAAGAGCGTCCTCAACAGAGTGACAGGAAACTCCTATAAGGCTGAATCGGCGTTTATATTCAGCCGATAGCTCACGCAGTATATGCAGTGGCAGATGTATACTGTCCTTGCCCAGTTCGATTGCTGTTTTCCAGTAATAATGGAGAATAAGCTTTGTCTCGCTGTTGGAGCATATCTCAATAGCTTTTTCCGCAAGAGTGCGGTATTCGCTTTCGTCAAGGTCTTTTTCGCGGAGAACGATGTATTTTGGAGCGGCTTCTGCTATCTTAGCAAGCTGCTCCATAAAATCTCCGCCGCACAGATTACGGGCAGTTACGCAAATGATATCAGACATAGAGATAATCGTTCAGCACAGGCTGAAGTCCCTCAGAGGACATATCCTTGTACATTTTATCGAAGCTGCGGCTGTCGTTTATCTCGAACTGCTCGTCGCCCTCTGCCGAGTCGCTTTCCTTTCCCGTGTACTTGCTCTCGTGGTCGCCGATACCCGTGGAAACGCCTGCCGAGACCTTAGTTGCGGCTATCTTTACGATACCGTTTCTGAAAGTCTCGCTCTCTCGTGAGGAAACTGTGATACCGCAGAATGGCAGGAATATCCTGTATGCGCAAAGTATCTGGCAGAGCTGCTTCTCATGAACGTCCAGAGGATTTATCTCGTCGTTATTGATGATAGGACGAAGTCTCGGACATGACAGCGATATCTCAGCCTGTGGGTATTTTCTCTGCAAGTAGTAAACGTGAAGCGCACTTGCAAGGGCGTCCTTTCTGAAATCGGAAAGTCCCAAAAGTGCCGAGCAGGCAATACCTCTCATACCGCCCATAAGAGCTCTCTCCTGAGCCTCGAAACGGTACGGGAAAATTCTCTTGTGACCGAGAAGATGAAGCTGCTCATAGCGGTCGCTGTTGTAGGTCTCCTGAAAGACCGTAACGTAGTCAACTCCGCATTCATGGAGATACTTGTATTCGTCGGTATTCAGCGGATATACCTCGATACCAACCATGCGGAAGTATTTGCGAGCCAGCTTGCAGGCTTCGCCGATATACTCAACGCTGCTCTGTGCACGGCTCTCACCTGTGAGGATAAGGATCTCCTCCATGCCGCTGTCAGCGATGACTTTCATTTCATGCTCTATCTGCTCCATATTGAGCTTCATACGCTTGATGTCGTTGTAGCAGTTGAAGCCGCAGTAAACGCAGTAGTTCTCACAGTAATTGGCGATATAGAGCGGAGTGAACAGATAAACCGTATTGCCGAAGTGCTTCTGCGTTTCAAGTCTTGCCTTTGCAGCCATTTTTTCAAGGAATGGCTCTGCGGCAGGAGAAAGCAGTGCCTTGAAGTCCTCAACAGTACAGATATCGTGATTAAGGGCAGCATTTACGTCACGGGCGGTATACTGCGAATAATCGTAATTATTCATCTCCGTAAGAACCTTGTCCATGATATCGGACTTGATACGCTCCATGCCCTCCATGTACTCCATGTGATTTGAACGGGAGGACGGATCAGTTTCAAGCATATGTTTTTTCTTCAGTGCAGCCTCAGAAAGCTTATCTGAGTCTACAAAATAATTATTATCCATTAAAAAATCTTCTTTCAGTTAATTTTCAGATACAGCTCAGTCATGCAGGAAGCCTGTAAGTGTATCAGACGGAGAAGCTCCTCTTGTAAGAACACGTCCCAGACCTGCCAGATAAGCCTTTCTTCCTGCTTCTATTGCCTGCTTGAAAGCCTCAGCCATTACAGGCAGGTCGCCTGCTGTAGCAAGGGCTGTATTGGACATAACAGCGGCAGCTCCCATTTCCATAGCTTCGCAAGCCTGTGAAGGTCTGCCGATACCTGCGTCAACGATGATAGGCAGGTCTATCTCATCAATAAGTATCTGTATGAAATCTCTTGTAGCAAGTCCTTTGTTTGAGCCTATAGGCGAAGCAAGAGGCATTACAGAAGCCGCACCTGCATTCACGAGGTCACGGGCTGTATTGAGGTCGGGATACATATAGGGCATTACGATGAAGCCCTCCTTTGCAAGTATCTCCGTAGCGCGGACAGTCTCCTGATTGTCGGGGAGAAGATACTTTGTATCACGCATTATCTCTATTTTTACAAAGTCTCCGCAGCCAAGCTCTCTTGCCAGACGGGCGATACGGACAGCCTCGTCTGCATTTCTTGCGCCCGATGTATTGGGGAGCAGAGTTACGTTCTTCGGGATATAGTCCAGTATATTCTCGTGCTCCTTGGAGTTTGTACGGCGTACAGCGAGAGTGATTATCTCGGCGCCTGCGTATTTTACAGCCGCTTCGATAAGACTGAGGGAATACTTTCCCGAGCCAAGTATAAAACGTGAGGAGAACTCATGTCCTCCGATTACAAGCTTATCGTCTTTCATTGTTATTTCTCCTTATATATCAAATTCTCCTGCGATTATCCTTATAACTGCGTGAGCCTGATGACCTGCGCAGATAAGGACTCTCGACGAAACAAGTCCCATGCCGTTTTCAACGTCGCTTACCCCGTCGCCGCAAAGGTAAAAGCGCTTGGTCACGCGCTTTGTGGTTATAATATTGGAGGGCGCTATGCCAGCCATTCCCGAGCCCGAAACAAGATACTTTTCAGGCATATTCTCCAGCACACAGTTCACCAGCATTGCTTTCTGGTCGGCTTTGTCAAAGGCTTCGACTATGATATCGTCCTCAGCAAGAAGCTTCGGGATATTCTCCTCGTCAAGCTTCACCTGCTCACTTGTGATATCGCAGTACGGCGCGATACGCTTCAGCGTATCGTACATAGCGTCTGCCTTGAAATGCCCCAGCTGTTCGGGGAAATACTGCTGTCTGTTGAGATTTGAGATATCCACCCTGTCAAAATCCAGTATGTGGAGCTTTCCCACGCCTGCCCTTGCAAGTGCGATCGCGATATTCGAGCCGAGACCTCCCAGACCGCATACCGCTACAGAAGCGGCACTGAGCTTTCTTTGGAGCTCCGCACCGTGGCGCTCCTCAAGAGCAGCATACATTTCTTCTCTTGTGGGTATCACAGTATCAGCCGCCTCCCACAAAGCGCACGACCTCTACCTTATCGCCGTCCTTGAGGACAGTCTCGCCGTACTTAGCCTTCGGGACTATCTCCTCGTTGAGCTCTACAGCTACGCGCTGACCGCTTATATCCATATCAGCAAGCATTTCGGTGACAGTTTTTCCGTCCTTGTCGAGAAGCTCTCCGTTTATCTTTACCATAGCTACCTCCTAACAAAAATCGGGAAACCGCCTGCCGCAGTTCCCCGAATGCATTTCATAAAGCATACTCCCTACGCTGGCATTAACCAAATCAGGTCGAAGGGTCGAAGGTATCACCTTCCTCTCAGCCTGTTCCACAAGCTCCCCTGTAAACTTATTATATCACCATATTTTTTGAAAATCAAGTCCTATTTTCCATTTTGCCGTTTTGCACACATCTTTATCAGAAAAGTGTGAGCTGCCTGTACTTTTCGGGCAGTTCACTGAGATACTCAAAGCACTCCCTGTTACGCATAATGCCGTATTTCCCGCAGAACTCATGAAATATTCCCATTAGTCTGTCATGGTTCGGGCTGACTATCTCATAGCTGAGCCCGTATTCCCTGCGGTATCTGTCGGAAAGTCCCTGAAAATGCCTGTCCAGCGCCGAATAGAAGTACTCTCTGTTGCCGTCGCGGAGCGTAAGACCAATTCCGAAGCAGATTATGCCCTTTACGCCTGCCTCGGCGCAGTAACCAAGAAGTCCGCGGAGATTCTCCTCTGTGTCGTTTATGTATGGCAGAAAGGGCGTGAGCCACGCAACTGTGGGGATATTATTCCGCTTCATTTCCATGAGAACTTCAAAGCGCCTGCGAGTATTGCAGACAGCAGGCTCGATGATACTGCAAAGGCTGTCATCAAAGGTAGTCATGGTCATCTGCACGACAGCCTTCGCCTGCTGATTAATTGAAGCAAGAAGCTCCGTATCGCGGAGCACAAGGTCAGATTTAGTAAGCACAGCGGCTCCGAACTGATACTGCTCGATAAGCTCCAGACATTTCCGCGTGAGGTTAAGCTCCCCCTCTATAGGCAGATACGGATCGCACATAGAGCCCGTACCTATCATGCATTTCTTACGCTTTGAGCGCAGAGCCTTTTCCAGAAGCTGGGGAGCGTTGCTTTTCACCTCAATATCCTCAAAGGCATGAGTCATATTGTAGCACAGACTGCGGCTGTCGCAGTAAATACAGCCGTGAGTGCAGCCGCGGTAGATATTCATTCCGTTTTTTGAGGACAACAGCCCCTTTGCTTCCACAAAATGCATGATTCACGCTCCCTGATGTTTTTAGTACGTTATAGCGTTAGTGTTGATCTGATCGCTCTTTTTCTCGCTATACATTTTTGATATTATAATGCTGACACTTGCTGCTCGATCCTAAGCTTTTCGCCGTTTATTTTCTGTTCATTCGGTTCAGACCGACATATTCATCGATAAAACTGCTTACGCTTTGTACTTTGTAGGGCTTATCAGACCTTAGTCCGCCGATGTACTTTTTAGAGTGCACCAGATGTATGATACTTGCTATGATGTGAGCAGGGATAGTTGATATGAATACTGTTACCAGAAATGTCAAAAACAGTCCTGTCCATGTGTCCATATAGTCTTCCTTTACCAGACAGTATGTGAGCAGGAAAGCTATAATTTCACATACAAGAAAAATAGCCCAGAAATGCAGCTTGTTCTTGGAATTTAAAGGCACTTTTGGAGAAGCAAACTCCCCTGTCTGACCATTCATGGCAAATGTGTAATCATTGCCCTTGTATGTAACGTTCAGAAACCATACAGGCACAAGATAATACATAAGCTTCAAGTCGCTTAGAGAAGTTTCTGCTTTTTGTGCATCGGGTATATAGTCCCCTTCTGCAAGTATGGCAGCTCTTGCAGAGCAGGCTGATCTGACTTCCTTTTCGACAATATCCAGAACGTGTTCAGCTCCTATGGTGTATCTGCTTGCGTAAAAGCCTGTAAGGCAGGATTCGGTGAAATCCTCGGCTTCATCGTACAAAAAGGGCGCAACGGAGTAGAATGCCTCCTTTTTTATATCAGTTCCCAGAATAGGATAATCGGTCACCTTATATTTTGCACTGTAGTTATTCGTTTTGCAGTCGCAGGAACAGCTGTAAAGCCATATCGGGATATAACAGCCCACTATATTATCCGTGACCGCAGGATCGCTGAACTCCTTTGGTGCAAATGCTGCGCTCGCTATTTCCTCCCTGTACTTTTCAGCGAATTCCTCAGCCTTTCTTTTGAAAGGAATTACCTTATCGGGACGTATATCTCCAGAAAAATTTGAAGATATAACTACCTCATGATTGCAGAACGGACACCTTGCCGATGCTGAGGTATTCTTTGTTATGATGTTTCCGCCGCAGGAAGAGCACGAGAACTCCACAAGCTGTTCAAGCATATCGGGCTCCCATACGTATTTTGTCCGCTCAATCCAGTCAAAATCAGCAAGCTTTGCGTCAGTCACCTCATTGAAATGAGAACGAATATATTCAAGGTCAAAACTGTTTGAGCAGGAATCACATACCATTCGCTGCGAGTTTATATCAAAGCGGAGCGAAGCTCCGCAGGACGGGCATTTGTATTCTGTTACGTCAGCCATATATCCACCACCTGAAAACATATATTGCTTACATTATATCATACAAGTTTACAAATAGCAATGACCGCGGAAAAAAACTACATTTTTTATTATTCACAGCCTATCTCAATAATTATGAAATAGCAGAAAAAGCTCCGCCGAAGCGGAGCTTTTTCTTATGTCGGATATTTATTCAAGTCCTGACCATCTGAACTCTACAAGGTCAGAGTCAAAGCCGCTGTTTTCCACAAAGTCGCGGAGCTTCTGCATCTCTTCCTCGGGAGTGTGCCATTCGTACGTGATGATGACCTTTTTGTTTATTGCGTCCATTTCCTTGTTGGTACGATCTATTCCGACAGACCGTACGTTGTTTTCGAGCATATAGCAGTAAATCTTCTCTCTTATGAGATTGAGCTCCGAATCGTCATCGGGATCATAAGGGATATTGCGGATAAGGTCTGTTTTTACATAATGCTCGATAAGGTAAATATCAAGGCTTGAGCGTGAGTATGTGTCTGCGCCGTCTTTTCTGACAAATACATACTTGTCTGCGAACTGCTCGGGCATTTTCTCCTTTGGAACCACAGAGATATTTATGTACTGGTCTTCACAGTATTCGTTTATCATCTTCATTATGGTATCGAGATCAGTAATGTAGTCGATGATACCGAGAAGATGCTTCTGTATGTTCTGTGCGTCCCCAACTGTCACGCCGTCGCCGTCCATATCAGCATTGGCTCTGCCTTCCTCTGAAAGCTTATACTTATCGGGATTTGCAAGGCACTGCATTATCAGAACAACGTCTGACATATCAACCTGACCGTCGTTATTAGAGTCGCCTTTAAGCGTACCCTTATCGTCTTTACCATAAAGCGGTATCTTGCTGTCATATTCAAAGCCTGCAAACTTCGGGCTCAGCTGTACAAGGTTGAGAGCGTCCGCAAACATATCCGCAGCTTCTTCCTTGGTGTACCTGCTGCCTGATATCGGGTTTGCACTTACCTTGATATATCTTTTGTGGTATTTTACAGCGTCGGTATCCTCATTGATGTAATAGAAGTGAGAATTACCCATATTGAAAAGACTGCCTGTGTTTCCAACAAGACTGCGCAGGAATACTTCGAACTGCTCTTCAAATCTGCCGTCAGTGCTTAACATCTTTGACACATCGTTGGAGCCGACTACCTCGTTTATTATCACATTACCCTTAGAATCGGTAAATTCAGGCGGCAGGTCCACCAAAAATGACAGATGATAATTCTCCGCCGCTTTTGCTGCCGACTCCGCAGTCCATACCCTGTAGCCTCTTCTCTCGGTCATGTCATTTTCGGCGAAGTATGCTTTCATCTCCTCCTCAGTCATATTGCGTAAGTTATTGAAGAAGGTATCGCTGAGGAACTTATCCACATTATGATAGCGCAGGTCAATGAAATCAGAAGCGTCATTGCGGTAAAGTCTGATAATTTCGGGCTTTTCGGGAGGATTTCCTCCGACGAGGAGATAATATCCGTCCTCAAGGTCGAATCTTCCGAAATGGGTGTACATACCTGTACCGTTCCATTTGCCTTTATAAACTTCAAAATCCGACCATGTTATATTCTGCTTTTTCTTGGCTATTACCTTAACATCGTCAAGTGTCATGATCTTTTCGCCTTGAGTAAAGTCTGTTATTTCCTCTGTCTCTGAACTCAGTCTGTACGGGGAGATATCATAAACACCTGTAAGATCAACAGCACCGCCGCCGTTATCGTCGGGATACTTGGAAAGTTCTTCCCTGATAGCCTTTTGCAGCTTGCAGAACTCAGCCACAGGCATGAATACCTCGCCTACGTCGTAATTGGTGAAGTATACATAGTCTCCTGCGCTGGTCTTGAAATATACGGCAGTTCCCATATGATTCGACTCGCCCGAGAGGAAATACTTTTCCTTGATAACAACATCGGGAGAGATACGTTCTTTGACGATATCACTGTCCAGATATACTGCATAGGCTCTCTGATCCACTTCTCCGTAAGGCAGCTTTACTTCCTTGCCGTCCCTGATAGTCGACCTGCCTGACTTATATTCCTGAAGCTCCTCATTATAGAATGAGAACCAGCCGTCGGTATGCTCCACTACGTAGTAGCATATGTTCATATATTTGCTGTCAAAAGCTTCGTCGATATTGCTGTATTCCGAGAATACAAAGCGAACAGGGGTATTATACAGCCTGAAAACGTTCTTGAATGTATCGGCGTTAAGGTCTCTCAGCTGATTGAATGCGTCGTCGCCCAAGTCAGCAGGGGGCTCGTTATCCATAGTATAAGGGATATTGCAGAAGTATACTGTAGGATTTATAAGCGCAAGCGCGGTCGAAGTAATACTTGTTGAGTATAAATAGCCGTTGTCCTCAAGGTATTTGAAAAGCTTGTAGGGATTTGTTCTGTTTTCAGCATCATCTTGACAGAGAAAAAGCTGAAAATCGCCTATTAATGCGCTGCTTTCATAATCACTTTCCTTATATCCCACCGAAGAAGCAACTTTCATGAGCTCCTTGTAGTTTTCGTTGTTTTTGTCCATTTCATAAGGAAGACCGATGCGTATACTGTAGCCGCCTGATATAGAATTTGCGGTATCCTCGTATACAGCAAGATGTCCTGTCACTGAGACAGCGTCAGGGAGCTTTTGCAGCATTTCCAGCAGAGTATTGAACTGCTCATAGGTCATGCTGCCGAATAAACGGTAGATATCCCCATCGTTTGCCAGTTTTGGCGCTTTATATCCCTTGTCGGCAAGAGCATTGCTTATATATCCCTTGTCGGCAAGAGCATTGCTTATCTTGTCTATAGGCAGCTTCACGCCCTCTTTCATACGAACCACGACCTCGGGATATATAACTTCAAATTTGTGCAGCCTGCCGTTTTTATCCATGAGAATTCTCGTATTTGAGCCTGTATGCATGAAATAGCCTGTATCGTAGCTGCCTGCTCCTGCGTATTCGCCGCCGCAGAGCTCAGCAAAGACCTCGTCGGCAGTCATAACCTCATAGCACTCGACAGGTACCGAGGTCGGCTGTTCGGCGATATATTGAAGTCGGGATATCTCCATTTTTTCAACGTGAAGCTCCTTTGTTCCTGTGTTTTGCACTTCGGCAGAAGAAGTATCGGCAGCTATAGCTGTAAAGGGCATTGCAGCACTGCCTGACAGCATAGCGGCGGTAAGCATTATACTTATAAGCTTTTTCATAGTATCAACTCCTTTGGTTTTGTAATGTTAAGGACGGATAATTTTTACCTTTCACTATATTAGACACGTTTTTTTCGGATTTTTCTCACCTGTTTTCAAAAAAATTTTGTATTAACTAAAATCTCCCGAAACAAAGGCGTTTCTTCTATTAATTATACACTTTAGTCCCGAAAAAGTCCATTAATAAATCGAAAACAATTTATCCGCATATTCTTTGTTGACAATTATTCAAAAAAACTTTATAATCAAGGTGAGAAAAAACGCATAAAAATGGTACTAATAATATAGAAGGATAATTTTACGGATAATTCTTACTTTTCCAATGAAAGGAGCTGTCTATGGATAACGGTGCAAGCAGCTACCGCCGTTTCCTTGATGGTGACAGAAATTCTTTTACCGAACTGGTCAGAGAGTACTGGGACGGTCTTACACTATATCTTTTTGGCTTTACCAACAGCATTACAGAAGCCGAGGAATTCGCCGAGGAGGTCTTTCTCAAGCTATATGCGGAAAGACCGCCTTTCTCGGGAAAGAGCTCGTTCAAAACATGGCTTTATGCTATCGGGCGCAATACGGTTCTGAATATGCTTAGAAAACGCAGAAAAATCCGTGAAGCGTCCCTTGACGGCTTCTATGACGTTTCTGACAGAGAGGATATAGAACGGAACCATATACATGACGAGAACAAGAAGCTACTGTACGGAGCTATGGAGGACCTGCACAGCGATTACAGGCAGGTCCTGTATCTGGTATATTTTGAGAATTTCGGAGTTGCCGAAACGGCTGAGATAATGCATAAAAGCGAGCGGCAGGTATACAATCTTCTGTACCGCGCAAAGGCGGCGCTGAAGAAAACACTTGAAAAGGAGGGCTTTGAATATGAGGAGCTATGAAGAGATCTCAAACAGAATAATGGAACGCGGCGACAAGCTCATAGAGTCCGCCAAAGTCAGAGCCGCAAAGATAAGACATACCTCCTATGCGGTATCGGGTATGTGCGCCGCTGCCATAGCCGGCATAGGCGTCTGGCATATAGCTTCATATGTAAAGAAGCCCGATGACGGCTTCAAGGGCTCGGGCATCGTATCCGCAACGGAAACTATTACAGAGAACACATCGTCTGCCGAGATAACAACCGCTCTTACCACAACATTCCCAAAGGCAACGGCAGCCGCTAAGACCACAAAGATGACCACAGACAGAAAAAACAGCGATACAACATCGGCTGTACCTGCTGTAACTACAGCAGCTGTGCAGACAACCTCTGCAAAGACAAGTACCGTCCACGTAACTACTTCGGGAAATAACGCAAACGAAACAGCCATTCCCGAATCTCCTGCAAAAACTACAACAGCAGATGATCCCACACCTGTAACTACTACGGTCAGACCTGTATCACCTGACGGCAACGGTAACGGCAATTCAGGCAATTCAGGCGAGGAATCAGTACGAATAACTACCTCTGTTCATATCGAAGACGGACCAACTACCACAAGTGCTTCTATTAACGAAACATCGACTGAAACTATCACCACAGCAAAGTCAGGACCGCAAATGGGCGATGGAGGATACGTACCGCCCACGTCAACCACAACTACCAGCTTGCAGGACGTTTTCCGTGCAAATCCTTCATATATCACACTGAACGAAGTTCGCTACGAAAAGCAGGCTGAGGTCTCGGCGGAAAGCATAGGCAGCTATCTACACAGAGTCGATGTGCATATCATGTATATAAGGGAAAATATCAGATCCGTAATGAAAGCATACCTGATAGAGGGCGTTGACGAAGAAGAAGCCGTCGCAGTTCAGCTTAAGGATACAGATGAGTATTACCTGTTCAGGAATACATCTTATAAAAAAGATGAGGCCGAATAAACCTTTGTAAATACGAAAAAAGCTCTGCCTTGCGGAGCTTTTTTTATAACATATCTATTGCCGGTATTTCCTGTAGACGTTAAATTACAGTTGATATATTTTTTTATTTTAACTTGAAATATACTTAGTGTTTTTCGTCGGAAATTACGTCTAATAAGTAAGAACACAGGATCATGTGCGAAAGGAGTCTGAATAATGGGCAACGGTGAAAGTAGCTACCGCCGTTTCCTTGCAGGCGATGACAGCGGTATGGTTGAGCTGGTGCATGAGTTCAGAGACGGACTTATGCTGTATCTGCAAAGTTATACCCATAATATCAGCGATGCAGAAGACTGTGTACAGGACACATTTATCAGACTTGCAGTAAAGAAACCCAAGTTCAGCGGAAAAAGTTCATTCAAGACATGGCTTTATGCAATAGGAAGAAACATCGCGGCTGATCACCGCAGGCATGACAAGCGAAACAGGAACGTCTCACTGGACGCTCAGGCTCCCCTTGCTGATGAAGCTGATCTTGAAAGAGCTTATCTGGTAACTGAACAGAGAATAAATCTTCGTCACACAATGCAAAAACTCAAGGATGAATATCAGCAGGTGCTTTACCTGACTTATTTTGAGGGCTTCAGCAACGATGAAACTGCAAGGATAATCGGCAAATCAAGGAAACAGACAGAAAATCTCCTGTACAATGCAAGGAAGGCGCTTAGAACAGAACTCGAAAAAGGGGGCTTCAGCTATGAAAACTTATGATGAAATGGCTAAATACGTGCTTGAAGTCCGCGATGAACACGAGAAGAAAAGAAAGAGAAGAATATATATCGCAAAAAGAGCAGTTCCTGCCTTGGCGGGAGTTTTAGGGGCTTTTATCATAGGCTTTGGCTTGTGGAATAACTACAAGAGACCTGATACGCTGCCGACTCCAAGCACTGTCGTTGAGTGCGAAACTACAATGACTGCTTCAACTGCTCAGACTACACCAAAAGCAGTGACAACTGCTTTGACAACATCGGCTGTGACATCTAAAATAGACGCAAATACAACGACATCAACAACAGCGGCTTCGTCTTCTACGGCAGTATATGTTACCACAAAGGCAGCGACAACAGCTGCAAAACCTGAAACTACTGCTACACAGATAACATCGAAACCAGCTGCTGAGACCATATCTTCAACTACACCCCGCATAACATCAACAACGACTCTAACGCAGACGGTAACAACTACAACAACTGATCCCGAAATGACGGGCGGTCCGCCTGCAAAATCAACTCAGCCGCCAGGAGGTGAGACACCGCCCGGCAGTGCTCATAATCCGTGGTATGATATGCCTGTTCACAAGCAGTATTATAATGCGTTTCTGGAGGGCTATGTAGCTGTACTCAAGCCTATCTACCGCAGCGGATATCCCATATCCTTTGAATATGTAGGAGCGCGTATCAGCAGCGCAGATATGAAAAGTCAGTATTATGTTGACGGAGAGGTAAAGAGCTGCAAAGCAGAGGCGTATTTTATAAACGGATTCAGCGATGATGATATTGTGGCGATCAAATTCGACGGACATGATGAATATTATCTGTATCACACAGATAAAACTGATTTGTACAGTTTAATGAGGATTATTCCGCCTCTTGAAACATGATTTTATTATGAAAGGGTGACTTTTATGAAAAAAACTAAAAAATATATCGCTGCTTTAATGGCGGCAGTAATGACAGCGGCTTCATCGACTGTAATGCCTGTTATGGCGGATGGCGAAAACATAGACACTGTCCATGATTCATCGCTTATACTCTCCGATGATACTATAAGCACTGATAAGGCAATAAATGCTTTTCTTTGGGACAGTGAGACAAATACAAGAAATATAAACGCCTATACAGCTTTGAATTCGGATCATAAAACAATTGAGGTACACAGCGTTGAACCAGCTGTTATTGAAGCTGTGAAAGAATATGTAAAGGCAAATGCTATCAACGAAGAACTGATAATGTATGTTATTGACGAAGAGGAGGAACAGCTTACAGGCACTTATTTTGATGAACTTCCCTCCAGTGACAGCACACAGGAAGCTGCACTGCGTTTCATGCTCACAAATTATATAAATGATAATAATATCGATGCATGGATATACGATAAAGAGTCTACGCCTGACGGTATAATATTCATAGGGTATTATCGCAAAAACGAGAATATCCCCCTTGACATCATAAATCAGGTCGAAAAAAAAGGATTCGATCCGCAATTGGTCAATTTTGTAAAGGAAGATCATGAAAAGGACGGACTTATCGAAGATATCGACGTGATAAAAAGGCTTATCAACTGGTATATCTCCGAGAACAAACTGAATGCAGGGATAGTTCCTGAATTTGAGCTTCTTGACGGTCTTGACAGCAATGTTCTATATGTGGAGTATACTGCGGAAAAGACTGATATTCCAGATAAGCTTGCAGCATACATCAAAGACAGAAAGATCAATCCCGAACTTGTAAAAACAGGCATTTCGGGCAGCTTTTCAAAGCAGAACGAATCCACTGTGGGAATCAGCTTTGAAGAATTCAGCAAGCTTACAGAAGATGAAGTAAAGGCTATGTTCGAGGAAAAAGGACTAAAAGATTCAATGCACAACAGGCTGTGGACAGAGGAAAAACTCAGGAATGAGCTTGTATGCGGAGAAGTATGGGTACTGCTTAAACCTAATCCGTTTCCTGTATCAAATCCTGATTTAGCAGATGATTATAAGGTTTACTGGGAGGACAATAGATTTGCTTCTGCATTGGAGCTTCCCGAGAAATCATTCACCTTCAAGCAGAATTCCACTGTTCATGTAGCTTTTGGCGATGAGAACGGTTCTGACAATAACGAATACTGCTCATGCTATATCAGCCCTAAAACTGCGAATAATGTTGAAGCTGTAAAGCTTTTGACAGCAGCTCTTAATTACGTTCAGCTCAACCCATATTTTGTTGACTTCTATTACAATTATTGGGGCGCGGCGGTTAATCCCACAGTACAGGTAAAAGGCGATATAAACGGTGACGGCAAATTCACTATTGCCGATATTGTCACATTTAAAAAGTGGCTTTACGGTATTTCCGATACTTCGCTCGCAAACTGGGAGGCTGCCGACTTCTGTGAGGACGGAGTGCTGGATTCCTTTGATTTCTGCATAATGCGCCGCAAAATAATTGAGAAATATGGCATAACAGCTGACGAAAGCGAAAAAACAGGCGCAGTTTCTTCTGCAAAGCCTGCCGTTCCAAATGCAGTTCATACAAATTTAAGCGTAAGCTATGACGAAGCAAAAGAGCGCTTCGGCTATCCTGTAGAGAAGTGCACAAGAAGCGATTTCCTCGGCTATAAAGTCGGAATAGTCAGTCAAAACGGAAAAACTGACTCAAAGGAGGCTTTCTGCCTTGACCTGACATACGAATTTGAGAATGGACTCGTCTATATCGCAGATCAGGACAGATCGGCAGGAAAAATAGCTAATCACGGTGTAAAACAGTATGAGTACAAGGGAAGGATATTTGTTGAAGAACAGGATTCAGGCACAGACGGAAAGATATATATCGGCTATTATCCGACCGATATGGGCGGACTTGGCTATCGCGCCATATTCGATAAGGACACCGATATCAACGAGATAATGGATACCATAATAGCCTTAGAGCTGTAAATAAAATGGCAAGGAAACAGCCGTGCTTAATGCACGGCTGTTTTTTATTGCTGTAAATATTCTTCCAGTGTCATAACATTGCCATTTGCTGTTGCTTTGTAGGCATAGTAGGAAAGTATCTCTGAGGCATCAACAGCGTTTATCCTGCCATCTTTGTTGACATCGGCTGCCTTTTTCTGTGTATCGTCAAAACCTGTGCTCTGACCTGTAGAAACTTTTGAATAATGCTCCAGAACCAGAGAAGCGTCTATGGCATTTACTGAGCCGCTGTTGTCAACGTCGCCGAGGAGATTTTCATCTGTAGCGTATTTCTTTTTTCTGTCGAGAAATTCTTTTGTTCTCTCATACTGATAACGCCCCATATCAGATGGTTTAAGACCTATCTTATCAAGATAAAGCATAAGAACCACACTATCATCTACATCTATTTTGCCATTAAGATCAATATCGCCGTACTGCGTTATTCTTGCGTTCACGTCATCCGGCAATATCTCTTCAGAGTCAGCACCACGAGCTATTTCTTCTTTGCGAGCAGCGTAAAATAAAAGGTCGTAGCTGTCATAAAAATCGACCTCACCGTCGCCGTTTAAGTCCTTTTCTGTTTCATTGCTGTCAAGATGTCTGAAAACTTTAAGCTGTTCCTCTGTATAATCTTCATCTATTGTCTCGCTTCTGAGTTCTTCCATATATTCGATAAACTTGTCTACATGGTCGGGGCCGTCAGCTGTCATAAAATCGTAGTCTCTTAATACTTCTCTTATTTCATCATTTGTGGGATACTCGCCATGCAAGTAAAGATAATACCTTGCTGCATCTTTTGTACCTTCAACACTATCACCTATCACAAGCTGGCTTATGTCTTCAACTTTCGCTTTTTCGTGCTTTTCTTTACGCTGTTCTTTAGAAGCCGGAGTACCATAGCATATGTTCATTAATGCTTCCTCGTCGTAAAGCTCATACAGTTCTTTGTAATTTTTGAAATCTTTCGCATACTGACCGTATTTGTCCCTGCATTCCTCTATATGCTCCGTATAAAGCTCATACTCAAATAAGTCCTTTACATCAAACTCGCCGTCATAATTAAAGTCATAATCCCACTGTATTTCCTTCCAATGACTATAATAGTACATCTCCATAAATATGTGCTCTATTCTGGTCTCGTTTGCAGCAAATACACCTGTAGGGTTTGCTGTAGCCGCTATTCCCATAGCAGATAAGAAAGCTATCATTTTTTTCATAGTAACACTCCCTTCGTATACTTCCGTAATGGTGGTCGTCACAGCCTCGGTTGCAGTCGGCGGCTCGACTGTTGTCCTTGCCTGCCCTGTTGCCTTTGCTGTGCGGTTTGGGGTTGTTTTGACGGCTGTGGTGGTCTGAGTCTTTGCGGTGGCCGCCGACTTTTCAGCCGAAGTCGATGATACCGCGGTCACTGCCGTCTCTGTGGAGGTCTTCGCCAGAGTCGTTACACTTGCAGATGTCGTTGCACTTACGATAACATTATCGTTATTCGGAAAATCTACAGGCTTTTTGTTTTTTACTGCTGCAAAGCATACCGCAATGCCAAAGCATAAACTCAAAGCTACAGGAGCCATGCGTTTCAGATAAAGCTTTTTCCGCTCTTGCCGCTCTAAATGAGCGTCTAATTTTGCGAGGACGCTTTGATACATCTCGTCATTATTCTTCATATGCAAAGCCCCTCCTTTCAAGCTCAGTCTTTAATGAAGCCTTGGCGTTATAGAGCAGATTTTCTATCTGCCGTCTTGACTTTTTCATAATTGAAGCAGCTTCTTCATTGCTAAATCCCTCAAAAAACGTCAGATACAGCACCTGTCTGTACTCCAGTTTAAGTTTATGCATAGCCTTATGCAAGACCTGCTTTTGCTCGCTTTTCAGGTATTCATCTTCAATATTCTTTTCGTCAGCAAAATATTCCTGTGATTCCAACGGTACGACATCAAGTTTTGTATTTTTGCGAAGATATGTAACGGAAGTATTCCTGCCAATGGCATAGAGCCACGTTTTAAAGGACGACTTTTCCGAAAATTTCGGTTTTTTTATGGCAATGACCGTAAAAGTCTCCTCCGTCAGGTCTTCGGCTGTATGGATATTTTGTACAAAGCTGTTCAAATACAACATCAAGCCCACACGATATTCACATATTATCTCGCGCAGTCCTTCTCTGTCGCCCGCAAGAAAACGGCGGTAGCTACGGGCACCGTTATCCATGTGGGTTCCTCCTCTCAGGGATATTATTTATCCCTTCACTTATTAGTACCTTTTTTTCATCAAAACTCTAAGATATCAAAGATATTTTTTATTTTTAACCATTTTATCACGGTTTTATAGTCATTTCAATAACTTTTTACAGTAATAAACCAAGTATTTATAAGTTTCTAAAACAATCACAAAATATTTTTCTAAAAAAGCTTGACAAGCTCTCCGTTTTGTGATAAAATATTATGGTACTGCGGAGCTACTGGTTTTACAGTCCGCCTCGGTAAGTCTGTGCCGTGTGAAAAATTTCAGACATATGCGGATATGGCGGAATTGGCAGACGCGTATGGTTCAGGTCCATATGAACGCAAGTTCATGCAGGTTCAAGTCCTGTTATCCGCACCATATTTAGACGTCACAATGGAGATAATACTCATTTGACGTTAGTGAAAAGCATCCCTATTTATAGGGATGCTTTTCTTTTTTCGTTCCTACCTTTCATCATTGCTCACTTTCTAATAGCGACTCAGTAGGCAGCCATTAGCCATGCTTATCATTTGCCTCTTCGGCATTAACCCTCTCGCACCCTTGTGTCATACCTCCTCACCATATCTCACCCTCCATTTTTCTGCTGACCATATAAAGAATCAAGCCGATAGCTTTGGTAACTATCGGCTTTTTATATTTTAATTATTAAACAGTGAATCATAGCTCTGCTTGATTAAGCCTTTAATATACACTAAATCATCGCCAGGATAGATTCTTAGCTTTGCTTTCTTAGCCCAGTTGTAGTTATCCCCAAGAAGCTCTATTTTGCCTTGCGGATCAGAATACTCAATAGTACGAAGCATCAAATGGCAGTAGCCAGAGTTAAAATGAAAGTCAGCAAAGCTTTTCCCGTCGCTATGGGGCTTTTTTGTGCCGTACGTACAAAATGGTTCAGTTCACATAAACAGGTGGCTTTTTATTCTTCATGCATGAAAAGCATAGATATTTTGTACCTTAATTCTGCTTAGTATCAAGTGGCAGTATGACGTTTGCAGTGAACATATCTCCGTCAATGACGACTTCAAACTGACCGCCGCAGGCTTCGGTGAAGCTCTTGGCTATGGACAGTCCGAGACCATTGCCCTCGGTAGTTCTTGATCTGTCGCCGCGGGTAAAGCGCTCGGTTATCTCCTCGGGAGTGAAATCCATTTCCTCTGCGGAGATATTCTTGACGGAAATATGTGTAGACGTGTCATCGTTGTCAAGAGTAACGTATATCCTTGTGCCTTCCATTGAATACTTCAGCGCATTATCTATAAGATTCTGCAATACGCGGTAGAGCTTTCTGCCCTCTGCCATTATGGGCGCAGCCTGCACCTTGATATCCGTGCGGACTTCCATACCCGACTGCGCTATCTTGTCCGCCATATCACCTATCACCTGCTGAGTAAGGATAACCGCGTCTATTTCCTCATTGCTGACATCGGTATGGCTTGTTGCCTTTGCAAGGTCGAAAAGGTCTGATACCATTGCTTTCAGGCGGTCTGATTTCTGGCTGATGATAGTCACGTAATCCCTTGCCGCAGGACTCATCTCCTCAGCTGAAAGCAGGTCTATATAGCTTATTATCGAAGTCAGCGGAGTTTTCAGGTCATGAGATACATTTGTGACAAGCTCAACCTTCATACGCTCGGACTGCACCTGCTTGTCTACTGCACTCTTTATGCCGTCTGAAATATTATTGAGGTTGTTTGTCATACCGTATGCAGGAGACTTTTCAGAGACAACTCTCGGCGAATAGTCACCGCCGTTCATATCGGCTATCTGCTTTGCTACGCCTGCTATCTCCGCGTGGTCGCGGAAGCTGAAATAAACATAGACCAAAAGCACGATGACAGAACCGAACATGAAGCCTTCGATATTATGGTATGGGTACGGCAGAGAGAAAACTGCCATTACAAACTCTGCTCCGACAGCTATGGCTGTGCGGATAATGAATCTTCGCATAAAAATGTCTTTTTTCAGGGAGATTTTCTCGATATGCTTCATACTGCGATGATTTAAGATCCTGCGGATAAATGAAGCAGATTTCTTCAGATACTTCCAGATAAAAGCGAGTATCTTACAGATAAGCGAGGTCTTGAACAAGCTTTTACATTTAATGCGTGTGGAAAGAGTTATAAGACTGCCGAGACCTATTGCATAACAGGCAGTAACAGCACTTCCTGTGATTATGCCGCCCATGTCAACATCGGTGTAGTACTCGGCAAGAGAACGCCTGATATCGTCTATCCCGTATGCCAGAGTAATAACGCCAGCCACAGTCCCGCCTATGAATATCACAGGCAGCTCCGCAAATATACGGTCAGGCATTGAAAGCACAAACTTCTTTTTCTCTGCGTCATAGCCGCATACAAAAAGCAGAACAATACCTATGATGATTCCTGCAATTCCCACAGGCAGAAATGGCATAGCTCTGTGCACTGAATCCTGCTCCGCAGTCTCGCGCTGTGAATGATAGCTCTCATACTCCGCGATAAGCTGGTCTGAGGGCTTGATATAAATAGTTATGTCGTTATTATTTTCTTTATATTTCTGGAATTTATCCTTTCTTACCTTTAACCATTCTCTGCTTTGCTCATCAAAGAACATATAAACATCGGTATCTGTTACCTCGGACATATCCCAGACATTTTCAATGCTTTTGTCCTCGTCGGTTATACCGCTGCCGTCAAATCCGTTTCTTTCATCAGGGAGAACGTAATGTACATTCTCTCTGTCATAGTCGAACTGTTCAAGAGCCTCACGGTTTGCACTCTCATAGCTGAAATTATCTATATTCGTTTTTTCGGGAAGAGGAGTACTTCCGTCGGTCCTGTAGTATATTTTTGCACCGTTTTCGTCTATATAGCTGTCCAATCCCGTAGTATCGAAATCATACAGCGCAACAGCCTGCTTTGGCAGCGAGCCGTACATTATGTAATATGTAAGCCCGTAATTCGTTGTATACCAATGCATATCGGGATTATAATGCCAGTTTACGCCCTTGGGAATTTTGCTCACGCCGCCATTTTCATACTCGATACTGTATTCACCTTTTAGGGCTTCAGGGACGCTATTCATACAGATGGATTCTCCGCAGCTTGCATAATACTTAAAACCGCGTGGATTATCAATTACAAGATGACCGTTCCTGTCCATGAGACCAAGCTCCTGCATAGCCTGTTTTATTGACTTTTCGTACTCCTTGGAACAGGTATATTTGCTTTTATCATCTACATTGCGCAGATATATACTGCTTATCGCCCAGAGCTTGTCGAACAGCTCATTCATATCTCGCGTATATTCATAGCTTTCCATAACATCAGCGCGGTTATTGCGGTCTTCTACCTGCTTCATGTTTTCATTTATAATGAAAACGCACTGAAAAACGCATATTCCCACAAGCACGCAGGATATTATAAACGCGATTATACGCGTAAGCCGCTTTTTCATGATCATATTATCACTCCTATTGTTTCTCCACTTTATAGCCAATGCCCCAGACTACCTTCAAGTAGCGCGGTTCACTGGGATTTATCTCTATTTTTTCTCTTATGTGGCGGATATGTACCATAACAGTGTTCTCGATAGAGTAAGAGTCCTCGTTCCACACACGGGAGTATATCTCCTCTGCGGAGAAAATACGCCCTGCATTTGACATGAGAAGCTCGGTTATCTTGTACTCTGTAGCTGTCAGCTTCACAGGAGAACCGTCCACAGAGAGCTGTTTAGCGTCCCTGTCAAGAACAAGACCGCCTATGCGGACAACATTCCCCTTCTGAACGCTGTCTGCCGCACCAAGGCTCAGATATCGGCGCAGGTTGGAATTAACGCGAGCCACAAGCTCCATAGGATTATAGGGCTTGGTGATATAATCATCAGCTCCCATGGAAAGCCCCAGTATCTTATCGCTGTCCTCTGACTTTGCGGAGAGAACTATTATGGGGATATTCTTTGTATCGCGTATCTTCATCATAGCCGACAGTCCGTCCAGCTTCGGCATCATAACATCAATAAGTATGAGCTGAATGTCGTTCTGCATGAGAGAGTCTATGGCTTCAAGACCGTTGTACGCCTTGTATATCCTGTAGCCCTCACGGGAAAGGAGCGTGGCAATAGCGTTTACGATATCGTGGTCGTCGTCCACCACAAGTATTGAAGAATTTTCGATATTTATCATGATAAAAGTCCTTTCGGCAGTAAAAACTAATTGTACTTATATATTTTACCGCTGTGCTTTTCTTCTGTCAATATTATAAAGTGCATTTCTTGTTTTTCCCCTGCCGAAAATCTTAATTTTTTCTTAATATTAAAAAAAGCTCGGATTTTTTTGTAAAAAGTGAAATATCCCACGAAATAATTCGACTATATAAGCAAGAGGGACCTCAACCTCCCGAAAGGAGGAGCACACATGAATGATAAAAGTATCATCGAACTTTTCCGAATAAGAGATGAACAGGCAATTGCCGAACTAAAGCTGAAATACGACAGACTTTGCTGTCATATCGCAGGAAATATCCTTTCACGGCGCGAGGACATCGAGGAGTGCATAAACTCCGCCTACTATGATATATGGAACAGGATACCGCCGGACGAGCCTGACGACCTTAAGACCTACCTGTGCCGCATAGTCAAGAACAAGGCTATAGACCGCCTGAAATACAACACCGCAGCCAAGCGCGATTCGCAGCTGAGCGTATCGCTGGACGAGCTTGCCGAGTGTATCCCCGACAGGCGTGATGACAATATTTCCGCACAGGAGCTCGCCGCGTCAATAAGCCGTTTCCTGCGAACTCAGGACGAACGGCACCGCAAGATTTTCGTGCGGCGCTACTGGTACGGCGACAGCCTTTCAAAGATAGCCGAGTATTTCGGCATGAACGAGAAAACAGTTGCCACATATCTTTTTCGGACAAGAAAGAAGCTAAAGGAATTTTTGAAGAAAGAGGGTTTCGAGCATGAATAAAATGAAATTATTTGAAGCCATTGACCTCATCGACGACGACCTTATCAGAGAAGCCGATATAAGCTCCGAAACATCGGCAAAACGCCTAACAGAAGATGAGTCCGCTATTACTGTATCAGGAGTTGAGGTACGCAGCGGTATAAGGTGGCAGCGCATAGCCGCTCTCGCCTCGGCATTCATACTTATAGCAGGCTTCGGCGCAGTAGGAGCGCTTCTCCACAAGTACCGTCCAACAAGGCATATCAAGCCGTCTGATGTAATACTGCCTGCGGCTACGGAGAAAACCACCGAAACTGAGAATAAGCAGACGGAAAGCACCGAAGCTGCAACCAAGAAAGAAAAGGATAAAGAGAAAGAAACAAAGGAAAGCACAAATACAGCTCCCACAACTAAGGCAAATGAGGAGAAAAAGCCTGCTGCTGTGAACTCCCAAGCCGATAACGACGAGTTGCCAGCAAATGTTGAAAACAACGCTCCCGATGAAAAGCCAACCGAGCTCAATACAGAACCCAAAAAGACAATATCTGCACCTACAACTCAGAAGCCTGTTACTACAGCCCAAACTACCACAACTATAGTAAAAACAACATTTCCAAAAGTAACGGAACCGACATCTGCAACAGAGCCTTGGGTAATACATCTGCCATGTACCAAAGCTTCAAATGTAACATGGCGTTCGTACCAGTGTCCAGAAATGTTTGAGATACTCAGAAGCATCCAATACAGACAAATCACCGCAGCTGAATTTGCGGTAACCGACTATGAAGCACCAAATACTTATCTCATAGATAGCAATGATAACAACAGAGTATACGCACTTAATTTTGAACATAAATGGGTCATGAGGTATGGAACAGACGGAACTGACTGTGGTGATGCTCCAATGCCCGACAGACTCTACGAGCTGTTCTGCGGTTCATAAAAACACGAAAGGTCTCCCTCGGGAGACCTTTTACATTTATTATCCGCCATAAAAGGACAAAAGCTGTATTCGCCTATGAATACAGCTCCTCTGATTTGTCCATTACAAAGAAATTACCTCCGTACAGCTGTTGTGCAGATAGCCGACTTTGGTCACGCTCAAATAATAACCCAATTATTTTCGCAAGTATATTATAACATTTATATTCACTAATGTCAATAAGGGGAAGCATTATTTGGAGATTCTTAACAAATATTGCACCTTATTTTATATTTATGTAAAAAAATCACTTATCTATCTTATCACCGCGCACAATAAGTATATCATTTTGCTTGATACGTAAGTCGTCCACAGGCATTACGGTCAGCTCTCCGCGGAGTATCACAAGGATACGGACGTTGAACCTCTCGTCAGCCTCCACAACAGTCAGTCCCCTGAATACACTTTCCTTATCAACAAGGACCTCCCCTACCTCGTCAAGGTCGCTGAAACGCACGTCGGAGTACTGCTTCTTGGTGTACTGCTCAACGAAACCTGCACTGATGATACCTGTAGGGACAGCAACTGCTCCCACGCCGAGAAAGGCGCTGAGTATAGCCATTATCTTGCCTATAACCGTCACGGGGTAGATATCTCCGTAGCCAACGGTGAGAAGCGTGGAAACGCTCCACCATATACCCGAAAAGGCGTTTTTGAACACTCCCGGCTGAGCATTATGCTCGGCGCTGTAGATACCCAGCGACGAAGCCAGCATAAGCACGATTATGATGAATACCGAGGATATTATCTGGTTCTTCTTCTCCACAAGGACCGTGGTTATGACGTGGAACGAGTCGTAATGGGCGTTTACTCTGAAAAGGTGAAGTATCCGCACAACTCTCAGCATACGGAACACGATAAATCCGCTGAGGAAGAAAAACGGCAGTATAGTCAGCAGGTCAACGATACCGTCAAAGGAACGCAGGAATCTCAGCCTTGCGCCCATTGGACTTTTCTTGGGATAGAGCAGGTCGGCAGTCCAGATACGCAGGATATACTCGATACAGAAAACTCCCACGGTAACGGTCTCAACGGCTCTGAACAGCATGGAATAGCCCGAAATCTCGTCAAATGTACCGAGAAAAACTATAGTTATATTGAGTAATATAACCGCCACTATGAAGTAATCAAACAGCAGGCTGGGCAGGTCGTTTCTGTTGCCTATCTGGATAATGTCAAAAATGCGCTTCTTTGCGCTTTTTCTTGTCTTGTCACTCAATTCCGCTCAGCTCCCTGTAAAGTTTTCTCGCGTAGCCGTCGGTCATGCCGCAGATGTAGTCCGTCACAAGCATAAGGCGGAGATAGAGCTTCTCAGCCTCGGACTTACCCTCGGCGCTGACCTTGTAGGCGCGGATATAGTTCTCGGATATGAGCCGCATGACGCGCTGTTCAATGGCGGAGCTTTCAAGTTCCGTATCGTAAAGCACAGCCGCACGGGTGAACTTGTCAAGGAGGAATTCGTATATCTCCCCTGCCGCCACTTCAAGCTTGTATATCTCCTTAGATTTAAACACGAAACGGTAAGCCATATCGCCCAGCGCATAGGCAAGAGCGTTTCCGTGAGAGACTGCAATTATCTCCTTGGGGAATGTGCCCTCCATGATAGCGCTGTAATTGCTGGTGAAGCCGTAAGCGGCACATCTCAGCAGAACGCCCTGCACGTAGATTATCCAGCGCTGGACTGCATTCTGCTCGGGAGATGACAGCCCGTTCTCCAACGCCTGTGCATAGTAGGATTCAAGCTTTTCAACAGCTCTGCTGTACTCCTCACGCTCGCCCTCGTCGGCACACTTGTCCATATAGGTGTTTTTCAGCTCATAAAGAAGCTGAGAATAGCTGATAAAGCCCTTTTTCACAGCGTCCTCGGTGTCGGCGGTCTTGTATGCGATATCGTCGGCGGCTTCAAGGATAAACGCCAAAGGGTGACGGCAGTCCACTGCTCCCGTGGAGCTCACGATATCCTCGAATATTTCCCTGTCTGCGTAGTAATAGCCCATTTTCTTGTCCTTGATGTTGCCGCTTTTCTTGTTTATACCGGTGGACGGAACAGGATACTTTATAATAGTATTAAGCAGCGGATAGGTCAGATTCATGCCGTTTCCGTCAACGAGAAAATGAAGCTTTGTCAGCAGTCTCAGCGCCTGCGCATTGCCCTCGAAATTGCACAGGTCTCCCATCATCTGAGGTGCGAGAAGTTCGTCAATCTTCTTGCCGCCGAACTCCATTTTCGGGAGATTTCTCCTGAACCAGTCACGGACGTAGTCCTCGCCGAAATGTCCGAAAGGCGGATTTCCGATATCATGTACAAGTCCCGCACATTCAAGAATACTGCATATCTTCTCAATATCGGACTCCTGAAGCTCACTATCCTTTTTATATTGCAGTATATTGCGGAATATCATCTGTCCGAGAGATTTTGCAAATGAGGAGACCTCCAGCGAATGAGTGAGACGGGTGCGCACAAAATCGCCCCTGTCAAGCGGGAATACCTGCGTCTTGTCCTGTAGACGTCGGAATGAAGCGCTGCCGATTATCCTGTGGTAGTCCTTCTGAAATTCGTTTCTCGGGTCGGCGCTGACAGCCGATGTCGAGTAGCTCCTGCGTCTTTTTTCGCAAAGCAGTTCTTTCCAGTTCATATATTCAGCTCCGTTCTTATGGGAATTGGTTTATCTATAGTCATACTGTCGGGAGTAACTATGCAGTCATATGCAAGTATTTTCACGCCCTCACGCTCTGCAAGCCTCAGTGCGTCACCGAATGCTCTGTGAGTAGCGTCATTAGGGCGAAGCTCCCGAATCTCTTTCATCTGAACAACAAAGAGGATATAAGCTCCGAAGCCCTCTTTATGTGCGCGGATAAGCTCGTGGATATGCTTCACACCGCGCTCAGTGGGAGCGTCGGGAAAGCTTGCAGAACCGTCATTTTCAAGGGTAACTCCCTTGACTTCAAGGAAAGAGACCTTTCCTCCGTCCTCTATGCGGAAATCGAAACGCGACTCCCCGTATGTAAATTCACGGCGAATCACAGCCTGCGTTGAAAAGAGCTCCCCTTTTCTCAGCCATTCCCCGACTGCGGCATTGGGTATCTGGGAGTCCATATTCACCAGCAGAGGCGGTTTGCCGCTTCTCAGCTTTTCAACGGCAACAAGGTCATATTTCGTCTTGCGGCTCAGATTGTCCGACTCTTCAAGATAAACGGTACAGCCCTTGGTAAGAAGCTCTCTGCATCTGCCCGTATTCTTAACATGGACAGTCTCCTCACTGCCGCCAATCAGGACTTTAGCGATAAATCTGTTGGGACGGCATATGAACTCCGCCGCCTTAATATTTTTGTACTTCATTCAGCGCTTCTGCTCCTTTTTGTCGGCTTCGATGACGTCCATATAGTGCATTTCCCTGTACTTTTTGGGAGTCATGCCGTTGACCTTTCGAAAAACGCTGATAAAGGCGCTCTGGGATGAAAAACCAAGTGCAAGCGATATATCAAGGCAGGTAAAATCCGAGTTTTTCAGCAGGTTCTCAGCAGTGGATATCTTCGCCTTAGTGACAAAGGACTTCACACTCATGCCTGTTTCCTTTGAAAAGAGTTTGGAGAGGTACGACTGATTCAGCCCTACATATTCCGCAAGTACGTTCAGCGTCAGCTCCTCGTGGAGATGCTCGTAGATATAGTCGATACATCTGCGAACATGGAGGGAGATAACATTCTCCTTTTTGAGAACTCTCATTCGCTCCGCAAAATCAAGCTGCATTTCGAGAAAGAGGTCGATGATCTTTTCCACGTCATTCAGCTTATCTGCTCGCTGTATGTAAATATCGCTGAGGGTATAAGCCGTATCATGGGGCAGTCCTCCCTCAACGCAAAAACGGCACACAAGGGCTACTGCCGTTACAAAATGATAAACTATATTGCGCACAGGATCGTCGGAAAGAGTTCCCTTGCCTGCGAAAAAGTTCTTCCGAACCGTCTCAAAGCGCTGTTTTACGCCCTCCACGTCCCCTGCCTGTATGGTTCTGTAATAGCTCAGCTCATTCTGGAACGGACTGCGCGTGAAGCCGTCGCTGCGCTGGATATACAGCCTGTAGTTAAGGTCGCGGTCAGTCTTCATAAACTCCCCCCTTCAAAAATTGCGATATTATTTTCATATGTTGCTTTGATTCTATTATATCCTATTTTTGATATAAAAGCAATAGTTCTGATATAATTTACTGAGAGTTTTGATTATAATAGAGTCAGGAAACAACACAAAGGATAAAAGCTTCAAGGGGGTATGGATATGGCAAAGGCAAACGACCTCACACAGGGAAAAGTAAGCTCCCTCATTCTTAAATTCTACTTTCCCATGCTGCTGACAAATATGCTTCAGCAGATGTACAATATCGCTGATACAGCCATAGTCGGCAAAGGACTGGGCGACAACGCTCTTGCAGCGGTAGGCAATATGTCCTCACTTACGTTTCTTATATTCGGATTCTCAATGGGACTTGCCAACGGTTTTTCGGTGATCACCGCACAGAGCTTCGGCGCAAAGGACTACTCAAAGCTCCGCCGTTCCGTTGCTTCATCGGCAATGCTCTGCTTCATAATAGCAGCAGCTCTGACAGCCCTGAGCACAGCCTTTTTAAAGCCCGTACTCCATCTGCTCCGCACAGACGAAGCTATAATGCACGACGGACTTGTATACGGCTACTTCATCTTCGGCGGACTTATCGCCACTATCGCATACAATCTCTGCTCCTGCATACTCCGCGCACTGGGCGACAGCAAAACGCCATTTGTAGCTATAATCATATCGACCATAGTCAACATCTTCCTCGATACATTCTGCATATTCGTGCTGAAAACAGGCGTTGAGGGAGCTGCAATTGCAACTATCTTCTCGCAGGTAGTATCTGCGGCTATATGCTTCAGACGTATCCGCAAGATAGACGTCCTCAACATCACAAAAGAGGACTTCCGCGGCAACGGAGCTCTTTACGGCGAGCTTTTCAGCAACGGTCTCCCAATGGCGCTCATGAACTCCATTACAGCTGTTGGCTGCATGGTTATCCAGTATTTCGTAAACGGTCTGGGAGTTGCCTATACTACTGCATATTCAGCTTGCAGCAAGTTCATCAACCTCTTTATGCAGCCTGCCTGCACAGCAGGATTCGCAATGTCTGCATTCACCAGCCAGAATTACGGCGCACGCAGATTTGACCGTATCCGCGAGGGACTTCACGTATGCCTTACGATAGCTACTATCGCCTATGTGGTACTCGGCTCTGTAATGGTATTCCTGCCCACATATCTTGCAAAGATAATGGTAAGCGGAGCAGAACCCATAGCCATAGCAAAGACTTATCTCCCCATATGCGGAATATTCCTCTTTGCAGTTGACTTCCTCTTCATCTTCCGCAACGGCAATCAGGGCTTTGGAAAGCCTATGATACCTATGATATCGGGAATAGCCGAAATGGCACTGAGAATAGGCGTTATCGCGCTATTCATACCTGTCATCGGATTCCGCGCTACTGCATATGCAGAAGCCTCGGCATGGATAGGAGCACTTCTCCTCAACATGACCGCTTTTGAGCACACACTCAAAAAAAACATGGCAGCTCCGCAGGCTAAGCCTGAGAAGCTTCGTCACGCAGCCTGATCCAAGATCGATACGCGATCTGTTCTATATCACCATTCCTCTATCCTCCGCTGTCTGCAATTCCCCCCGCAGACAGCATCTTTTTTTGCATAAAACCAGCCCTGCGTAATCATAGTACTTATATAGAAGCTTATAGTTAATTATTGGGGAAACCTTTCTGAAGAAAGGTTCCTTTGACGGAGGCGCGCCCATCTGTCACTGCGTGACATCTCCCCGCACTGCGGTGAGTCACCCCCATACCCCTTTCCAAAGACTTTTATCTGGTTTTTTCGCAGATAGGCGCTTTATAAATAAAAAAGTCCTGCAAAGTGCAGGAGCGCCCTATCTGTGAAAAAACAAAACGAAAGTTTTAGGGAGAGAGTTTGAGAGAAGCCCCTTTTTCAAAAGGGGTTCTCTCAATATTAAGCATAAAATTTCTACATGGGTATTATGGTTATTCACGTAGGGCTGTATATTTCTTTCTTTTGTTTTCAGCAAGCTGCCGTAAGTTTATTCTTGTTCTCCGCTCGAAAGCACAAATGACTGATCCGTGCTGAATATAAACGCATTATAAGGCTGACTTGTTTTTTCATCGTCATTAATTATCAATATTTCATCTTTTGACTGCTCGTAAGCCTGAGAAGCATTTTCTTCTTGTTTCCGTATCTCCTCTGATTTCAAAGCCGCCTCGTGAATCTGTCTGTTTATTTCAGCATTCTTTTGCATCTGCTCCTGTTCTTCCGCGAACAGGTCGCCGCTGAACTCTGCAGCATTTGTCGTTTTTTCTGTTTTTTTGCCAAGTTCAGCAAAATCGCCCTCGATATTGCCGCTGTGAACGATTATCTGCTCATCTCTGCCGTCGATACTGATATCAATAGTCGGATCGCTCTGCGAATCATAACTAAAATGAGTGATATAAGGCTCATACATACGCATAGCAGCCTTTATACTGCTGTCAGCAGGCGTTTTAAATGTCTTGACAGCACTGTTTTCACTGAATCTCATGGTCTGCACCTTGTCATCAACAAGAGCTTCATCTGCCAGATTGTAAGGCTCATACCAGCTGAGAGTTTCAGTTAAGTCTTCATATTCTGCCGCATCTGCAAAGAAGTCCTTTCTGTTAAATGCAGACTTGTTCTCTTCAGGCATAGCGTCTGAACCGTCGTAATTCAGCGATGTTTTCCATAGCTTATCAGCTTCGGGAAGTATATATTCTACCAATCCACCTAATTCTTCATCATAGCAGCTTGTCATCATATCGTAGTAATACTTCTCGCAATCCTCATCATAATTGCAGTACAGCACCTGAGTCTGCAAGGTCTTTACAACATCATCGTACTTGAAGATATGAACGTATGCGAATGAAGCAGCGGTTGCTCTTTTGCCGTCCTCGTCAACGAGCAATGCGTATTTGTCTCCCGTAAACGCATTGCAGGCCGCTCTGTACGCCTTGTAGTCATTGACTTCAGTGCTTATATCTCCGATAGCCTCGATATCCTTATTTGTAAACTTGGCTTTTGACTCCGCAGCCGCAAGGAAGTTTGATTCATTGTAATCGCCTGTATACTCAACAGCATATATCTGATTTGTAAGAACTCCCTCTATCTCCCTGACGAACACACGGACATTTATATCGTCTGTGTTCTCTGCCTCAAAGGGACAGCTGTATAAAGGAGATATAAGAATATCGTCCTCGATGTACTCGCTGAGGGGCATATCGTAGACCTTATAATCATTGACCTCGGTCTCTCTCTGTATCTCGGAGATCATGTCACGGTACTTCCTGTTTGAATCCGTACCGAGATCAGCCATGAACTCCTGAAAGAAGACAGTCCTCGGCAGAACTCCTATGCAAACCACAGCAGCCGCAGCTATTGATACCCATTTCAATACGGGAACAGCCCTGCGTCTGCCCGTGACATTCTCAAGGTCGCTTACGGTCAGCTCGCTGTCTGAAAAATCCTGATCTGTCTCAGGAAAAGCTCTTGCGGAGATCTTTTCAAAGCAGTCAACGTTAGATGAAAGCTCCGACATCTTATTTCTGAGCTCCTTTTCAAGCTCATCCGCTCCGTTTATTCTGTTATCTTTCACTGCTGTTCACCTGCCTTTTCCTTTAATATGGATATTGCCTTTTGATATCTTGATTTTGCCGTAGTTTCAGGGCATTTCATTATTTTAGCTATCTGTCTGAACGTAAGCTCGGCACAGCAATGCAGTATCACTGTTTCCCTTTGCTTTTCGTTCAGATATTTCAGAAGCTGATTTATGTAAATACTGTCCTCCACAGTCTTTTCAGCCTCGCCGTAGCTCTGTATGATAAAATTCGAGACCTCTCGTTTATGTCTTCGGCGAAGCTCCAATGCAACGTTGCGTGCAATAGTGAGAATAAAGCCCTTTCCGTCGCCCTTTTTCGGCGAGAACTTTTTCACCTGTGTAAGTCTGACAAAGGTCTCGATGACGCAGTCCTCTGCAAGATGATAGTCCGATGTAATACCGAAGGCAACGGCAAAAACGCTGTCCTTGAACATGGTATAGAGAGTATTCAGGCTCTCCTTTGAATTTCGGCAGCTGATAATAAGGCGATTTACTGTGTTATCCTCCTCATTGGAAAAGCTTTGTTCCTTATTCAGTACATTAGTAAATATCGCTCCGTCACCTCCGCTTAGTAATTTAGTTTCGGCGTCCATTTTCCTCACTCCTTTCAAGTATCAGAGGCAGGGACAATGCCCTGACTTGCAAGCTCCTCTGAAGCTCCTGATGAAAGCTTTCATAAATAAGTGATTTCAGACGCCGAAAAAGACGAAATAATTTCAAAAAAATTTTTGAATTTTGTTAGCACATCAAAACAAAAATTCTTTTTACTATCCGCAACCAGAATTATATCACTTACGCAAATAAAAATCAAGAAAATCATAATTTGTAGGGGGGGATATTATCCGCCCCTACATCGGGACGTCGGGGACGCCGTCCCCTACATAGAAATACCAATCCATACAAATTTAAACTGTTATTTATCACAAAAAGCTCCGAAGCATAACCACTTCGGAGCTTTACTATTTTTAATAGAATGTAGCCACAGGCTGCTCGGGAGCTTCTGCCTTTCCGATACTTCTCACAAGAAGTACAGGTCCCTTTCCGCGGTAGAGCTTGTGCTTCTGAACGCTTATCACGCCCGAAACAGTCACCCATTCCTTGTTTGCAGGCTCTGCGCCCTCCTCATACTGGGCTACCAGCCAGCAGTACTGGATATCCTCGACACAGCAGGTCATGATATGACGTCCCACCGCAAAGGTATTCACAGGGAACTTCTCATTCTTGGCAGTAAGCGCCTTGAATGTCATGGTCTTGCCGTCATATTTCATAGGCTCCTCCATGATATCTCTGTACCAGAGAGCGAAATCCTTGTCCTCAATGGTTATCTCGTCAGCTTCAACGTCAAAGGGCAGCGGATCTTCGATATCGTCATAAGCAACCTTGCCGTCAGTATATTCGTAAACTATCTCTGCACGTCTGCTGACGCCTCTTACTACCTTGTGGAACTCATTAGGATCATAGCTCTTTTCAAAGCGATTGAATACAACCATTTCAGCGTTATTGAACTTGTCAACAACGAGACTGCGCATATTGGCGTTGTAGTTATTGAATGTAGTCGCGTCAACAAAGCACATTACCTGTGCGATAGTTGTCTCGTCAGGCATAGCCTTGAAGAAATCATCCATGAGCCACATACCGTTGTATTCAACGACTACGCGCTCAGCGCCGCTCTCATTGAGTATCTTCGTGAAGTTCTCCATAGTGAACTCCGACTTATCGTCGATAACGTGAGTAATGACATTCTTCTTAGGCATACGGGAGATATCGTACTCCTCGACGCCCTCCTCACAGATAAGGAGAAGTGTCTTTTCGCCCTTGTTGAAGCGCTTATCCTCTAAGGTCTCCTGTATGAACTTGGTCTTTCCCGATTCAAGAAAGCCAAGGAACAGGTATATCGGGATCAGTTCGTCCTGATTAGGCACGGTCAATTCTCCTTTCTATCAAGCCTTGAAAAGCTCTGCAATAGCCTCTTCGTTTATCTTTGAGCCGATAACGCAGAGTCTGCCGATAGTGCCTGCACAGCCTGTGCGGACATCAGGCACACCCGGAACATAATCATAGTGTATCCACTGACCGTCAGCACCTGCAACAATACCCTTTGCACGGAGTATCATTCCGTACTTCTCCTCGTTGCCAAGAGCTTCAAGAGCGGACTGTATCTCGTCCATAGTGTAAGTTCTTGTAGTCTCTCTGCCCCAGCTTGTGAATACTTCGTCAGCATGGTGGTGATGATGTTCGTGATCGTGGTCATGATCGTGGCAGCCGCAGGTGCAGTCAGGACCGTGATCGTGGTGGTGCTCATGCTCATCGTGGTCGTGGTCATGATGATGATGTTCGTGCTCATCATGGTCGTGATCGTGATGATGATGTTCATGCTCCTCATGATCGTGGTCATGGTGGTGATGATCGTGATGTGCAGCCTCTTCAAGAAGCTCCTTGAGCTCGTCATCAAGTGTATTCTTCTGTGTCATAGCGTCAACAAGCTGCTTGCCTGTGAGCTCGTCCCACTCTGTAGTAACGATAGGAGCGGCAGGATTCTTCTCGCGGAGGCTCTTTACGCACTCGTCCAGCTTATCCTGCGAGAGACCGCTTGTGTGGCTGAGGATAAGGCAGCTTGCATAGGTTATCTGATTGTCGAAGAACTCGCCGAAATTCTTCATGTACATCTTGTACTTCTTTGCGTCTACAACTGTAGTGAAGCCGTCAAGCTCTACGTCATGAGCGTTGATGTTCTGAACAGCGCGGATAACGTCGCTGAGCTTGCCAACGCCCGAGGGCTCGATAAGGATACGGTCGGGAGCATAGTCTGCAAGGACCTTTTCCAGAGCCTTGCCGAAGTCTCCCACGAGACTGCAGCAGATACAGCCCGAGTTCATTTCGGTTATCTCAACGCCTGCGTCCTGAAGGAATCCGCCGTCAATGCCTATCTGACCGAACTCGTTCTCGATAAGCACCAGCTTTTCGCCCTTGTAGCCCTCCTGAATGAGCTTCTTTATAAGAGTGGTCTTTCCTGCGCCCAGAAAGCCCGAGAAAATAGTTATTTTTGTCATTTAAAACACTTCTTTCTAAAAAATCGTTCAAAGAATATTATATCACGTTGACAAAAATAAATCAAGCCCTATTTAGGCACAAATCGTCTGCGTTTTACCATGATACTTATATAGGATTTTTATGCTTATTATTGAGAGAACCCCTTTTGAAAAAGGGGCTTCTCTCAAACTCTCTCCCTAAAACTTTCGTTTTGTTTTTTCTCAGATAGGGCGCTTCATAAAATAAAGAGTCCTGCAAAATGCAGGAGCGCCCTATCTGAGAAAAAAACAGATAAAAGTCTTTGGAAAGGGGTTCGGGGGAGAACCTTTCCTCAGAAAGGTTTCCCCCGATAAATAACTATAAACTTCTATATAAGCATCATGGTTTAACCCATGCATTTTGTGAAAAAGTCGTCTATAAGGTCGACAAGCTCCTGATTGAAGCCGTTATACAGCTCCTTATCCACAGAAGCATAATACTTCTCCATTTCCTCGTCGGGGATATCCTTGCCGTACTTCTCCTTTAAAGCCTCGGATTTCGGACTAAGCACGTTATTATTGTAATCCCTGTACTCGGGAGTATAGAAATAGGAATTATGTCCGTTCCTGCCCTCCTCGGTAAAGACCTTGTACTCGGCATCGGGATTGGTTATCTCGTCATTATGGGCGATAACAGCCGCCTCCTCATAACCTATGGTCTCGTCCTCATTGCCGTGGATAACAAGCACGGGGATATCAGCCTTGTTTATGCCGTCCACAGCCGACCATGAGGAATCCTTGCCGAACTTCATCTTGTTATAGGTCCAGACAAAGGGGTGAAGCAGTATACCTGCCTTGCCGTACATACTGTCGCAAGAGCTTGCCAGCTGCTCATAGGGCGTATTGTAGCCCGACATGGTAATGCAGCCCTTTATATCATGGTCGAAGTTCAGAACTGCCGCCGCTGCATAGCCGCCCCAGCTGTGTCCGAGGACATATGTATCCATTTTTCCAAGCTCGGGATCGCTTTCGGTGAAATCAAGTGCAAGGTCAAGGTCGATCACCGACTGAGCAAGTCCTTTGGAGCCCTCGCCCTCGCTGTTGCCGCTGCCTGTAGCGTCATAGGCGAAGATTCGCCAGCCGTCGTCAACAAGCTTTGTCAGCAGCTTCAAGTAATATTCATGTCCGCCGCCTATGCCGTGGGCGAAAACGATGAGTCCCTTGTCGTTGCTGCCACCATAGATATAGCCTTTCAGCGTATTCTCCCCCGATAGAAAGCTTACCTCCTGACGGGGATATTCGTTTTCATAGTGGTCATAGAAGTATGTAGCTGCAAATCGTCTTTCGGGATAATCACCGCGCCCGAAGTTCTTGTTCATCTCCACACAGGTGATAACATAGCCCACAACGATAGAAATTACGATAAAAAGCGCAATAAATATAAGAATGGCTCGCTTTTTGCTCTTTTTCCCGGTTTTACTCATATCTTTCTCCCCTTATATAAACCAAAACGGCTGCCGCAACCGCGGCAGCCGCCGTATATTACTTATTCAACATTTCCCACAGATGAGATGACCTCTGCAAGAAGATTTGCAGGAAGCTGCTCATATCTTACGAAATCAAAGGTAAAGCTTCCCATGCCTCTTGTGGTCTGACGGAGATACATTGCGAAGTCGTGCATCTCACGCATAGGAACCTCTGCCAGTATCTGAGTGATACCGCTGCCTACAGGCTCCATACCGAGAACTCTGCCTCTGCGCTTGTTGAGCTCGCCCATAATATCACCTGTATTTTCATCGGGAGCAATTACTTTAAGCTCGCCGATAGGCTCCAGCATTACAGGATCAGCCTGTCTGAGACCTTCCTTGTATGCGATAGAAGCGGCTGTCTTGAACGCCATTTCCGATGAGTCAACGGGGTGATAAGAACCGTCAACCAGTATAGCCTTCAGACCAACAACAGGACAGCCTGCCAGAACGCCCTTCTTGACGGACTCTTCCAGTCCCTTCTGTACTGCGGGGAAGTAGTTCTTAGGAACAGCGCCGCCGAATATCTTCTCCTCGAATACGAGGGTATCGCTTACGCATGGCTCGAACTCTATCCAAACGTCACCGAACTGACCGTGACCGCCTGACTGCTTCTTGTGGCGTCCCTGAACCTTCACCTTCTTGCGGATAGTCTCCTTGTAAGCTATCTTAGGAACTGTAAGGTTGACCTCAACGCCGAACTTGGTCTTGAGCTTAGCAGCTGCAACTTCGATATGCTGCTCGCCGAGACCGCTGAGTATCTGCTCCTTTGTAGTCTCATCCTGCGCATATGTGAGGGTAGGATCCTCCTCGATAAGACGCTGCATACTTACGGATATCTTAGCCTCGTCGCCCTGTGCCTTAGCCTTTACAGCCATTGAGTAGCAAGGTCTCGGGAATTCCATTTTGCCGAACTCCACAACTCTTGAAGAGTCTGAGAGAGTATCGCCTGTATTTGCGGAGATCTTGGAAGCTACAACGATATCGCCTGCCATTGCTGCTGATACCTCTGTCTGCTTCTTGCCGCAGAGTGAATAGAGCTTGCCTATCTTTTCAGCTGTGCCTGTAGTGGAGTTCATAACGTCACTGTTAGCTGAAAGCTTGCCTGACATAACTCTTATAAATGACATCTTGCCTACGAACGGATCGGCAACTGTCTTGAATACGAAAGCTGAGAGCGGATCATTAACGTCGCACTTTACCTCTACAACTTCCTGTGTAGGAGTGTAAGCCTCGGCTGCAAATACCTCGTTAGGCGACGGGAGAAGCAGCTCTATCTCCTTGAGGAGCATATCTATACCGCCAAGGTCGGCAGCAGATGTGCACACTACAGGAGTGATGATACCTCTGTTCATACCGTCGTGGATACCGTCGATAAGCTCCTTCTGAGTGAAAGCCTCGCCCTCGAAGAACTTCTCCATAAGCTCCTCGGAAGTCTCGGCAACAGCCTCTGAAACAGCGGCTACGAGACCGTCGATACGGTACTCGAACTTCTCGGATATCTCGGCTGTAGGCATTTCTGTCTCAACAGGATTGCCCTTAGCGTCGTATTTATAGCACTTCATCTCGATGAGATTAACGTACTCAACTATCTGACCGTTGCTTACAACAGGAACAACTACAGGGCAAACTGTAGGACCGAAAACGGTCTTGAGCTCTGTAAGCACATTGAAGAAATTAGCGTCCTTGTCGTCAATCTTTGTAACGACGAACATCTTTGACTTGCCCTGCTTTACAGCCTCCTCGTAAGCCTTTCTTGCACCTACCTTAACGCCCGACTTAGCGGAAACGGTTATCATAACAGTATCAGAAGCCCTGATACCCTCGATCATTTCAGCAGCAAAGTCAAACAGACCAGGTGTATCAAGCAGATTAACTTTAAGATCGTTATATTCAAAGGAAGCAAGAGAAGTACCGATTGAAATCTGTCTCTTGATCTCTTCAGGATCGTAATCGCAAACTGTTGTGCCGTCAGCAGTCTTTCCAAGACGGTCGGAAGCTCCTGCCTTGTAGAGTATTGCTTCTGCAAGAGAAGTTTTTCCCGAGCCGTTATGGCCTGCAAATGCTATGTTTTTCACCTTGTTTACATCATATTCTTTCATGACAAAGTTTCTCCTCTTAAATGGTTTATCCGTCTGATATTCACGGCATACAAATATTATAATTCATTAATAAAAAAATTGCAATACTAACATAAAATTTTCTACATTTTATAATATGCGTTCAATAGTTTGTTGTGTATTTTTTACAAAAAGGTCTTCTCCGCATTTACTAAATAGCTTAACTTTCCCCAATGCGCAGAAAATCCCGAAATAAGCCGTCCCCCAGATAAGCCCGAAAAACAGCATAACAGCGAGCTTTCCGAGATCAAGCTCCATGAGTCCGATGATCGTCTCAGAAGTCCACATAGTCAGAAATGCCAGTATTACGGGCAAAATCAATGTTCCACAAAGTGCCCGACGAGCCTTTGCTGCTTTAGTTACCTTTACGAAACGCATACTGTTGCCGAAGATATTGCTTGCATAGTAAGATACCACAATGCCGTAAAAGCCGATTTTCGGCACAAGAATGAGAACTGCCGCTATCCTTATGACGTACTCCGCAAGGTAGTTCATGGACGAAAAGCTTTGGAGCCCCAGCCCTTTTATTATGGCTTCGAGAACTATCTCCATGTAGATAAACGGCACAACGGGAGCGATTATAGTTATCATAGTACCTGCCAGCTCTCCGCCGCCGAGAAGCTCACCTATCTGACAGCCGAACCGCATGAGCACCGCCGCCGCAAATACGGAAAACATCAGCGTCCACGCCTTTATGCGCTCAGTAAGCATTTTTATTCTTGAGCTGTTTTGCGCCGCCTTCGCTCGGGCAGCCTCACTGACTATTATCCCCGACATGGAGCATAATACTACCGACGGAAAGAAAAGAGAAGGAATGACTATCGCCTCGAAAACGCCGAATTTTCCGAGAGCGTCCCCTGCTGAGTCGCCGTACTGCCGCAGACATACGGGTATCAGTGCGTCATTAGTGCTGCTTAACACAGCCGTCAGTATACTTCCGCCCATTATCGGAAAGGAAAAAGCGGCATACTGCCTGAAGTTCAGCGAACACCGTCCCGTCCCCTTAACTCTGAACCTGATATAAGCAATGCTCAGAAACAGAAGAGACATGGTATTGCCTGCGATTATGCCTCCTATCATAATTCCGCAGACAGCGTCCTCAGTACAGTTTTTCACAGCACAAGTCGCAGCGATTATGACCGTACATCTTGTGATAAATTCGGCTATATCGCCTGCTGCTGTGACCGCAGCCCTGCGCGCAGCATTGAAATAGCCTTTAAGACAAGCCGCCACAGCTCCCGTAACAAGCGCAAAGGGCATGAGCCGCAGGGCTGCGGTCATGTGGGCGCCGCTGAAGAAACGGCGGCTTATAGGTTCCGCAAGCAATATCACACCTGCCGATACAGCGGCGCTCAGCAGCAGGCATAGCTTCACACCGTAACCGAGTATTCGGTTTGGATTGCCGCAGGGCTTGCCGAATTCCTCCGAAACAAGGCGGCTTGTGCAGAGAAAGGCATTGCCGTTGGAGAGTATTCCTGCAAGTCCCAGAAAAGAGCCCATAAGGCTCAATATACCGATAGCAGATGTTCCAAGTTGTTTGTTTATGAATACGTTCAGCAGCAGTGCTGCGGAGTCGAGAAACAGCTGCATTGCCGTAAGCAACAGTGTATCGCGGACTACCTTGCTTTTTATCATTACAGTTCCTCCGGGTTTTTTCTACATTTTATGGGAGAAAGACTGTAAAAATGACAAAACGAGCTGAGCCAGCTCGACCACTTCCACGCTGCGAGCTGAGCCAGCTCGACCGCTTCCACGCTGCCGCTCGTAAACTCGCTCACTATTATCAATACCGATAACTGTACATCGCTTACAGCACATTTAAAAAGGGCGGATAATATCCGCCCCTACTGATCACTATGCACTAATCACTAACTACTATACATAGAAGCGTTTGTTCAATACGTAGAATCTCAAAATTATTTTTCTGAAATTCAACGTGTTCGCGTTGAAAAGAGCCCTTTTTCGGAGTATATATGAAAGGCGTTATCTCTTTTTGTAGAGAATAAGCTCAGGCTCAGCGCCGTCCTTTCCGTAGGTGCAGACCATAAGGAAGTCCACATTGCCAAGTATACCAAAGCACCTGCCGTTCTCAGCTTCAAGCTGATTGCCGAGATACGTAGCGTTGTCGTCAAGAAGCTTCACCGCACAGCCGCTGGGCATAGGATAGGCAAGATTCACATAGCTGCCCACAAGAGCGTTAAGCTTTTCCACCTTTGGCATACCATTGATATCAAGCGCATTGAACTCATCAATGAGCTGCTTCTTGAAGTCCTCGAACCTACCGCCGTCCTCGAGCTCCTTGTGGTTCTTCCAGTAGTCAAGCTTTGGCAGCATATCCTTCATGTGGACACGTGCCTGTTCCTCAGAAAAGCCGTTGGCAGCCATATGCTTAACACATACGTTGATAAGCTCGTCCATATCGTGATATGTATAATTTCCGTCGGCATAGCACCACTTGCAGTAATTCTCGTTGAAGCTGCCGTCGGTCTCCTTGCTGATAAGCTCGTCCTCAAGGGGCATA
The DNA here is from genome assembly GCF_900119075.1 of Ruminococcus flavefaciens. Classification (GTDB taxonomy): domain Bacteria; phylum Bacillota; class Clostridia; order Oscillospirales; family Ruminococcaceae; genus Ruminococcus; species Ruminococcus flavefaciens_Q. Next base: position 173,618 of record NZ_FPIP01000004.1, on the reverse strand, counting down.
CCGCAGCACTGGCAAATCAGCTTTCTCGGCGAGCCTAAAATAGTATTGATCGATACCCCGAAGATACCCGACAGAAGCTTCAGCGTTTCCGTGTTTGGTACTGTATCCCCTGTCTCCCAGCGTGATACAGCCTGACGGGTAACGAATACCTTTTCGGCAAGCTCTTCCTGTGACAAACCGTGACTGTTTCTTAGTTCAAGTATAATATTTTTTGTTTCCATATCATCACCTCTGATGTTATTATAACATATCGTGAGAAAAAAACAAGCAACTGTCTGTTGCTTGTTTAAAAGTCATTAGATTATGTAGGGGTGCTTTCCGAGCGCCCGTTATTCCCGTTGCAAATAAAAATGCCATGTGTAGGGGCGAACAGTGTTCGCCCGAAACAAACGCGGTTTGTCATACACGGGAGTCCGAGGGCGGACTCCCCTACAATGTGTCATTTATCATCTCATAGTAAGGCACGGGCGGATAATATCCGCCCCTACATTGTCCTTACTTTTTAAGAAGCCTGTCCAGCATTACCTGACGGCATTCCTTTTCGAGAGTATCATCGAGAGCTTCAAGAGCGATATGCTCGGTCTCTCCCCTGTTTATGCAGTACTCTATCATGTAGTCCGATACCTCAGGATTTTTCGACAGACAGGGACCATGGAGATAAGTTGCGATGACGTTTTTCTCGCAGTAGCCCTCGGCTTCGCTCTTTAAGCAGTTTCCGTTGCCGAAAAGCACCTTTCCGAAAGGAGTTTTTACTCCCTGAGTCTGACCGCCGTGATTCTCAAAGCCAACGACCTTAACAGGCTTTCCCGTGAGCTTGGTCTCAATGACGATATTGCCGATACAGCGCTTTCTGCGGCTGTTTGGAGCTACAGTAAAATAATCGAAAAGTCCCAGTCCCTTGATGTCGTTGCCGTCAGCGTCGCGGTAGTACTTTCCCATGAGCTGATAACCGCCGCAGATAAGGAACAGGAACGTTCCGTTTTTGTAAGCCTTGACGATACCGTCCCTGCATTTCAGCAGGTCTGCGGAGATATGCTGCTGTTCGAGGTCAGCTCCGCCGCCGATATAGATGAGGTCATAGGAGCTGAAATCAGGCATTTCCGAATCAATGGAATACTTGTCTATCTGACAGTCGATACCGCGCTTTTTGCAGCGGAAAGCCATGACCTCCATGTTGCCGCTGTCGCCATAAAGGTCAAGCATATCGGCGTACATATGAAGAATTTTTATAGTTTTCATTTGTTACCTCCATGCTTTGCGATATAGCGCTTCAGAGCCGCTCTTGTAGGCTGAACGGCAGTGTAATTTGCAATGACGAACTTTCGGCTCTCGGTGCTTGCAAGCTCCTCAACAGCCTTGTCAAGGTCAGGGCGAACTACTATCTTAGCAGGATCATATCCTGCTGTCTTGATACGGACTGCGATATCGTAGGCTCTTGTGCCCGATGTGACAACCCTTGTAACACGCTCGAAGATACTGAAATTGATATCGTATATCCACGAAACGTCAAGACCGTCTGCGATATTGTCATTGAGCACGAAAAGAAGCTCCTTTTCGCCCTGCATTTCGTTCATTACACGGAGAGTCATATTGGCGCCCACAGGGTTTTTGGCAAGATTCAGCGTAGCCTTGCTCTTTCCCAGCATGAAGTTCTCCATGCGTCCGTTTTTAACGGTGTAGCTGTTGATAACTCCGTCAACTATCTTCTGGTCGATGCTGTAGAGCTTAGCCGCCGCCGCAACAGCAGTCATATTATAGACATTGTAAATGCTGTTGAGCTTTGGTGAATAAGTATGACCGTCAGCGGTGAACACAGGTTTTTCAAGGTCGATATCCTTTGCTGTGATATATGGCTCGAAATCGCCGAAGCCGCACTTCTTGCAGATGAACTTTCCGATATGTGAGTACTGATAGTACTCATACTCCAGCGGCTCGCCGCAGAACGGACAGAAGCGTCCCTCGGAGGCTTCAAATATCTTCTTTGTAGCAAAGGCGTAGGGCTCTGCGTGGAAGTACTTCACGTTCTTATTGTTGGGATTAGCCCTGCCCAGACGTGCTGTATTGGGATCGTCGCCGTTGAGTATAAGATTACCCTCAAAGGTCTTGCAGAAGCCGTTTATCTTCTGGATAAGAGTTTCCATTTCGCCGTTTCTGTCAAGCTGGTCGCGGAAGAAGTTCAGCACCACAAGGGTATCCAGCTTCAGCTGTGAATACACTACAGGCACATGGGATTCGTCAGTCTCCAGAATGAGGTAGTCAGCCTTGACTTTTCCCGACATATCGCAGTATTTCAGCAGCATGGAGCATATTCCCGTATCAAGGTTATTGCCCTCCTTGTTGATGATTATCTTCTTGCCGCTGCGCTCAAAAAGCTGAGCGATACAGTTGGTTACGGAGGTCTTTCCGTTTGTGCCTGTTACGGCGATTATGGGACAGTCCACCTTGAACATTGACACTGCCTTGTGCCGTGAAAGATGCCACAGCACGATTCCCGGCAGATTACCCGCATTGCGGTGCATAAGCTGTAATAGCTTGACTATTATCTTTCCTATTAATATCAAAAGTCGTTTCAATTTGATTTACTCCGTTAATTCAATTTCCTGTGTAGGACACTCTTCCGTCCTCGGAAAAGCCTACCCAGCCGCGGTTCTTAGCCGCCTTTATACCGAGAGACACCGATGTCTCCAGAGACGGTGTTATCCTTGTAAAGCCGAAGAGATGAGCCACCTCACGAAGCAGGTCCTCACGCGCCATAGCCACCTGACGGGACATTATCTCCTTTATGCCGACTGCTATCTCCTCGGGAGCAACATCGTCGATATCGCGCTTTTCGTCGTTCTTATAGACAGTGCGGCACTTGTCGTACTCCTCTGGCTTCTGTGAGCTGAGCCATACGTACTCGTTCTCGCCTGCCTGAGTTACATTAACGTCTGCATTTGCAAAAGCAGTATCGAAAAGCGCCTTCATATTAGCTCCCGGACGGGATATTCCCCAGCAAGAGAATGTCTTTTTGGCAAGGACTTTCTTGTTCATTGGAGCCTCAGCCGCAAGAATATCGTTGATACACTTGGTTATCTTTGCTGTTGCAGCCTCAGTGAAGTTCTCGGAATTTCCCAGCGCCCTTATTTTAAATGACTTAAACTCGTCGAAGCTCTCCGCAAATTCAGCCACCTTCTCGGTCTCGAAAACTATCTCCTGCTTCTTCTTTTCCTCAGCCTTGGGAGCATTATCGGGATTGCGGAAACGCTCCACAGCCGCGTCTATCTCAGCCTTTATCTTGCCGAGTACCTTTTCCTTATTGTCAAGCCAGTCGATAATATAAACGCTCATAACGTTCCAGCCAAGACCTTTGAGCACACTCGGCTGAGACAGCGTTCTGTCGCTTGCTGTGCCGTTGTGGAAGTTAGCTTCATTACCGCAGTTTATGCCCATGATGTAGCTGTCAGGCTTGTCGGGATTTACAACTGCAACATCTATCTTGTAGTCCGAGCAGCCTACACTGCACTTGCAGTCATAGCCCAGCTTTTTCAGCTCAGCCGCAACTACTGTCTCAAATCCCTCACTGCTGCTGTTTGAGCCTGCCCTTACAGGTAGAGCACTTCTGCCCTTGGCAGCAAATTCAAGAAATCCCTTGAGTCCCTCAACGCCGTCTGAGCGTGTACGTGAAAGGTCTATCATATCGGGTGTGATGACAGAGAATACTATCATCTGACACTTTGAACGCGAGATAGCAACGTTAAGACGTCTCCAGCCGCCGTCACGGTTAAGAGGACCGAAGTTCATAGACACCTTGCCCTCCTTGTCGGGACCGTAGCCGATAGAGAACATGATAACATCACGCTCATCGCCCTGTACGTTTTCAAGGTTCTTAATGAGAATGGGCTCATACATCTCGTTTGCGTATTCTTCAAGCTTAGGCTCTGCGCGGTAAGCGTCCATGAGCAGGTCGTCGATAAGGTTCTGCTGCGGGAGACTGAATGTAACAACGCCGATACTGAGCTTTCTCAGCTTTTCGTCTCTCAGTCTGCGGCATATCTCCTCGACTACAGCCTGTGCTTCGGCTTTGTTTGTACGTGTGGAGCTCTTGTCGTAGTAGCCCTCAACGTGAACCCAGCTTACCTCCGAGACCTGATCGTCAGGCGACGGGAACGTGTAGAGCTTGTTCTCGTAGTACTTGGAGTTGCTGTATGCGATAAGGCTCTCATGGCGCGAACGATAATGCCAGAGCAGGTGCTTCTGAGGCATTGAAAGTGCCAGACAGTCGTCCAGTACGCTTTCAAGGTCTTCCTTTTCGTAGTTCTCCTCGTCCACCTGATTTGAAGCAAAGAAACTTGTAGGCGGCAGCTGTTTCGGATCGCCGACAACGATGACATTCTCGCCTCTTGCGATAGCTCCTACAGCCTCACAGGTGGGGAGCTGAGAAGCCTCGTCGAAGATGACAAGGTCGAATTTCGGGTAAGACGGATCTATATACTGAGCCACAGATATTGGGCTCATGAGCATTACAGGACACATTCTGCGGAGCAGATTTGGTATGCTGTCGAAAAGCTTACGGATAGACATCATACGTCCGCCCGACTTTATAGCCTTTTGCAGTATGCCTATCTCCGAACTGTTAGCAGAGCTGCCCGGTGTCGGTATCTTAGCCGAAAGGTCAGCCGCAAGCTCCTTGATAGACAATGTGGAGAAGTTGTCCAGTACCTCGCCGAATTTCCTGATAGTCTCCTCAAAGAGAGTTCCCTGAAAATGTGAAAGTACGCTGTTTCGAGAAATAGTGCCTGTCACCATAGCCTTGCTGATATCGCAGTCAAAGGCAGGGATAAGCTGCTCGGTGGGCACCTCGCCGTTCATGTAGGCGTCGGCGACATTGCCGATACCAAGTTCGCGGAGCCTGCTGCATATAGTGACGATACCCGTCCACTCCTTGAGCATTGGCAGCTCGTCAATAACGGCGTCAGTCTTCTGCTGTGCGTCGCTGCCCCAGTTTTCGCCTGTGATGAGCTTGTCCGTATTGATACCAAAGCTGCCGCGGAGCTGTGAAGCCACATTTTCCAGAGCTGCATAATCCGCAGTTATCTTTGAAGTATCGCCGTTTACGCCTGTTGTAAGGCTTGCGCAGAGCTTCTGCTTTATCTCGGGCAAGAATGTTGAAGCCGCAACTCTTTCGCCAAGCTCCGATGAACGGGCAACAATACCCTCTATAGCGTTCCAGTCGGCGTTCTCGTCAAGCTTGATAGTACCGAAGTACTTCACCAGCTCGGGCTGAGCCGATGAGACCTGAGCTTTAAGAGCTGCAAACTGATTTATCTTGTCGTAATACTGCGTTATATTCTCTTTGGTTACAGTTGAAGCCGATTTTGCATGAGCTGCAAGCTCCTTAACCAGCTTTTTGCTGCCCAATGCCTTGCCTATGAACCACTTACCCTGTGCGGTTTTCCAGCGCACCAGAGCGTCCGAAGCATTGTAGCCGAGGACTGAGGGCTCGAACTTTTCGAGAAGCTCGTTCTTGACGCTCATGAGCTGCTTTCCCGTGCCCATAAGCGCCTGTGCAGGCTCCTTGAAACCGTTCCAGCGGCTGTCGGCAATAATATCTGGAAGAAGCTGCTCGCCCTTGGCAGAAGCCGTCATTATCTCTGCCGCAAGCTTGCATTCCTCAAAGGTCATCTCGCTGCTGCCTGTGAATGCTGCTATCTGTGCTGTGTCGCTCTGTGCAGCCGCAAGAGCTGTTTTAAGCTCGCGGAGCTTCGCCTCCATAGCGCCCCTTGTTTCGGGAGTACACTCGGTAAGCTCGCATACTCCAAGGGCAGTAGTTGTCACGTCACCGAACTCACGACCTGCCGCAGCAAGGCTCTCCAAGGTCTCTCGCCATGTGGAATATGATGTCTCGCTCATGGCGTCAAGCTGCTCGTTGGTGAATGTGAACTTGCCGCCGAAGCTGCTGTTATGCTCGTATCTTACAGCCGCGTCATACATGGAGCAGCCGAAGTTGCGCTTCTTGTGTATCTCCTCCATGGTGCCGTTGAGCTCTTTTCGCATTTCCGCTATCTTGTCAGCCTGAGCCTTGTACTCCGCAGGTTTCTTGATACGTCCTACGTTGAGAGTCTCTTCCAGCTGATTGAGCACAGCTCGCTTCTGAGCCTTGTTTGAATGGAGCTCTATACAGAACGGTCCAAGTCCGACCTTGTTGAGACGCTTTTCAACAACTGATAGCGCCGCCATTTTCTCGGCTACAAAGAGTACGGATTTTCCCTGATACAGCGCACTTGCTATCATGTTTGTGATAGTCTGTGACTTACCGCTTCCGGGAGGTCCGTGAAGCACGAAGCTCTTGCCCTGAGAAGCCGCATAAACTGCCGCAAGCTGCGAAGAATCGGCGCTGAGTGGGACTACTAAATCCGTGGGAGCTACCTTGTTGTCAAGGTCAAGCGGAGATATGTACAGGTCGTCTCCTGCCCACTCGGTCTTGCCTGAGATAAGGCTTGCAACGACTTTGTTTTTAGCAAGCTCATCGGCGCGGTTGCGGATATCGTTCCACATGATGAAACGGTTGAAGGAGAACTGTCCGATGAAGGCATAGTCCACGATATCCCAGCGAGGCTGTGAGAGTATCCCCTGTCTTACGGTGTTGAAAATAAGCTGTAAGTCAACGCCGTTCTCATCCTCGGGAACGGGATCAAGTCCCTTTATGTCGATACCGTAGGTCTGGCGGATATACTCCAGCATAGTGATGTTCACCTGTGTGTCCTCGTCGCGCATACGTATAACGTAGGACTTCTCCTGCACCTTGCGGATTATATCCACAGGTATCAGCACCAGCGGCGCATAGCGCGGCTTGTCGCTCTTTTCGGTCTCGAACCACTTCAGGAAGCCAAGTGCCAGATATATGGTATTTACGCCGTTTTCCTCAATGCTCACCTTTGCCTGTCTGTGGAGCTTTTTCATAGTCTTTTCAAGCTCTGACTCAGAAATAAAGGTACGCAGGCGGTGGCTCTTGAACTCCGACTGTGAGATATTGCTAATGAGGTCACGGTCGTTTTCAATCTCGAATATCTTGCTGTCAGACATCTGCAGGGTCATATCGTTGGGCATTGGCATTACCTTGAAGTCCTCACCCTTTGATATCTCGTCCTCCAGTACGCCTAAGTCGCTTATCATCAGCTGAACGCTCATAGCTGTTGCACGGAAGTTCAGCAGGCTGTTACGCAGGCTGAGGTCAAGGAGCTTTCTCTCCCACATCAGCTGCTTTGTCACCTCTCTGCCCTCTGCGTTGGCAATGCCCTGCTGGGCTATCTCGTTTGGAGCTGAGGTTATCTCTGATTTCTTTCTTGCGCCATAGTCCACAGCCTTGAATGTGCCGTTTTCCGATACCTTTGAGGGCACGGGACGGATTCCGCTGGAACGAGTACGGCTTATATCTATGGCAAAGCAGAACTTTGATTCGTCGTCAAGTGCCGATACAGCGTGGCTCTCGGCACTGTCGAAATCAGTGTTCTTACCTGCGGTGAAGTCGGTGCACTCCACAAGACTGAGAGCGTCGATTCCGTGAGCAGCTCTCTTTGTGACTGCCGACATATCGTATTGCAGGCAGTCCGAGAAGGTCTCCTCCTCCAGCCAGCAGCCTGCAAAGGCGTGTCCCTGTATCATTATTATGAGGGGGTTAAGTCCAACTGCTTCAAGGCAGGAAGTGTACAACACAGCAAGGTCAAGGCAGGTGCCCTGCTTGGATTCAAGAACTGCGTCGGGCATACGTATGCGCTGAGCCTGCTCAAAGCTTGCAGGCGGCATAGCGTAGGCGATGTTCTGCTCCTGTAATGCCGCATAAACTGCGCCCATTTGCTGCTTGACTATATTGGGGTTCCTGGACTGATAGCCCGTAAACGCAGGATCGCCGCACCATTTTTGCAGGTACTTTCCTGCCGCAGCCACTATCTCCTGAACCTTTGGGTGATTGGGCGAAACAAAGGCAGCAACGGTCTCGGGCATGAAGTTTATACCCGACCACTGATCGTATGCAAGAAGCTCTATAGTACGCGTCTCCTCGGCAATGACCTCGTCCCCCTGCAAAGCCTCTATAGTAACACTGCCCACAAGCTTTTCAGTGAGACTGAAAAGATAGTCCGCGTTTAAGATGATATTTATGGGAGCTGTCTCAACAGGCTGAGACGGCTTCAGGTCTACAGGCACTGATTCAAAGGTCTTTGCGAACTCAGGTTCAAACCTTATCCTCAGCTTTACGCTTGTCAGATCCTCGTCGGTGTTGTTGGTCATGACGATATTTCTGAAAACGGGAACATAGTTCTGCTGCATTGCGAAGTTTATCTGCGCGGTCATATTGCCGCTGAATGTGATCTTGTTCTCCATACGCTCCTCCATTCTGCCCCTCGGCGAAAAAATATACATTATTATGATACCACATTTTGCTTTATTTTACAATATTTAAGGCGAAAAAAATCAAACAAAAAAGCTCCCGAACGGGAGCTGAAAAATCATCAGTTAGTCTTTTTATCTTTAAAACAGTAAGTTATCGCCGTCAGAAGCCAGCTCACTGCTTGTGAACTATGACTCCGCCTGTCTTGTAAATGCTGTCTGAGGGAATAACTCCTCTTACGCAGCTTGTTGGATAGATGTTTGAGTTTCTGCCGATGATAGTTCCTGGGTTGAGTACGCTGTTGCAGCCTACCTCAACGAAATCGCCAAGCATTGCGCCAATCTTCTTGATGCCTGTCTCAATCTTTTCATCGTCTGACTTTACCACAACATTGGTCTTGTCGGACTTGACATTAGATGTGATAGAGCCTGCGCCCATATGTGACTTGTAGCCGAGGATACTGTCGCCTACATAGTTATAGTGTGGAGTCTGCACGTTATCGAAAAGGATAACGTTCTTCAGTTCGACAGAGTTGCCCACAACGCAGTTATCGCCCACAAGTGCGCTTCCTCTGATAAATGCGCCGTGGCGGACTTCGGTATTAGCTCCGATAATGCATGGAGCTCCGAGATATGCTGTTGGGAAAACCTTTGCGGTCTTATGTACCCATACATTTTCGGAGGGGTTATCGTACTCGTCCTTGCTGAGTGACTTGCCCAGTGTGATTATAAACTCGCTGATACCCTTGAGAGCCTCCCACGGGTATGTGAACTTGCTGAGATAATCCTTTGCAGCTGTATGAGAGAGGTCATAAAGCTGGTTAATTTTTACATTTTCCATTTTTCCTGACTCCTATTCCAGTAATTATATACACAGATATAAATATTATACTCCCCTGCGCAGAAAAAGTCAATATCGCAGGGATTTTTTATCTCGTTTTTTTGTTTGCGCTTTACAAGCATGGAAAAATATGGTAAAATATAAACGTGGCTCTATGAGGCACTTTTATTATGAAACTCCGCGTCAAACAGGAAGTGTTGACTATGAAAGATAAAATTATCGGTCTGCTGAAAAGTCCTGTGCTGGGTATGCTGATATTCCTGTCAGTTGTTCTTACGTTTTCCCTCACCTCCTCATTCGGGCAGAATGAGGACTCGGAAACGGCAGGTAAATTCGCAGTTGCCGCTGTCAGCGCCGCTGCGGATATCGTCAACGATGAGCTGACCACCTGTCCCGTAACTACCTGCACAACGACTACAACTACCGTAACTACTACGATCGCAACTACAACTTCGCCGTATGAAGTGATACAGCCTGACCGATACGCAGGCACTTCACCTAACAGCGCTTTTTATCAGGACAGACTTGCCGTTGCAGGCGATTCTCTCGCACTTGGCTTCTGCTATTACGGCTTCGTTCCTAAAATGCACAATATCGCAGCAGACTCCGTATCCATGTGGAATCTGGACTACTTCACATTCAATCACGGAAACGGCGAGCTTGGCATGGTGGATTCCATAGAAGAAATCCGCCCGAGACTGCTGTATATCTCGGTTGGTATGAACGATGTGAATATGAATTCCTCCGAGAAATACGTAAATCGCTACCGCGAGGTCATAGACGAGATAATGAAGCGTATGCCCGAGATAAACATCGTTGTGGCAGGCATAACCCCAGTGTGCTCCGACTGTACTGTGGTCAAGAACAGCATTATCCGCGAGTACAATACGGCTCTTGAAAAAATGGTAAAGGATATGGATTCGCCGCAGGTCGTCTATTTCGACGTTTATTCAGTGGTCTGCGACGATAAGCAGAATCTCCGCGACGAATATTCCTCGGGAGACGGTATGCACATCTATATCCCCTGCTATAACGATATACTGACTGCTCTGTTTGATTTTCTTGATAAAACAGATTTCAAAAAGCGGTTGGGAGGATAAGGTACATTAAATGGGCTGTCGAGGACGCCAGCCCCTACATAAAAAAGGCGTGATATGATATCACGCCTTTTTTTATCATGTATTCTTGTCTACCTCGTGGAACTTCTTGAGGTTGCCGATTTTTTCGTTTCTTTCGTCGAGAACTCTCTCTACGTCAGACCAATCAAGTCCCTGATTTGCACAAAGCACCATTACGTGGTAAAGCAGGTCGTTTATCTCGTTCATGAGCTCGTTGTTGTCGCCGTTCTTTGCAGCGATAACTGTCTCGGTAGCCTCTTCGCCTACCTTCTTGCATATCTTGTCTACGCCCTTTTCAAAAAGGTAGCAGGTGTAGGAATTCTCAGCAGCTGTACCGTTCTCGAACTGCTTCTTTCTCTCCTTGATAACTTCAAAAATTTCCTGATAAACTGTCATTATTCATTCTCCTCTGTATTATATATTTCGTTGAAAAAGCAGCTGTAGCTTCCTGTATGACAGGCAACTCCCGTCTGCTCAACATTCACAAGCAGTGTATCGTTGTCGCAGTCGCCGTAGATAGAAACTACCTTCTGCAAATGTCCGCTCGTTGCGCCCTTGTTCCAGTACTCCTGACGGGAACGGCTCCAGAACCATGTATAGCCTGTTTCGAGAGTCTTTTTAAGGCTCTCTTTGTTCATATACGCAAGCATAAGAACAGTTTTTGTGTTGACCTCGTAGCATATCGCAGGGATAAGCTCTCCCTTTACGAAGAATTTGTCAAGGTCGTTCAAGTCTATCTTTATCATTGTTTTTACCTTTCGTTTCAATAATCTATCCACCACTCGGGAGTTATATCGCCGAGCTTTATGACCTTGCCCTTGCTGTAATCGAGCATTATCTCGATATCCTTATAGCTTTCAGGCATAAGCTGCACCATAAGCTCACGGCAGGCTCCGCATGGAGCGCCCTTGCCTTCAAAGGGTGGTATACAAAGCACCTTGTCTATCTCGTTTTCGCCATTGGTTATCATGCTGAATATGGCATTTCTCTCAGCGCATATACCAAGTGAGGAACAGGTATCAATACATACTCCCGTATATATTTTCCCCGATTTGCTCAGCACAGCTGCCGAGACCTCGCCTGCTGTAACATATTCGGATATGCGGCGCGGCGCAAGAACAGCTTTTGCAGCTGCATACATCTCCTGCCATATCTTGTCCATGGTTCATTGCTCCTCCTTTTCGACAGGTTTACCGTTTTCGTCAAAATTTGCGCGGAGCTTCATCATAACTGTGGTCATTGAACAGCTCATAGCAAGCACGATGATTACTGTTGCTGCAAGCGAAACTATAGCTGCTGTTTTTTCACTTGCAAGAAATGCCGTATTCACAGCGGCTGTCGTCAGCACGATACCTGCGATACCTGCTCTTATCCAGTACTTGCCGCAGGTCTTGTTGGCAAATTCCCATGTGTCGCGGCTCTTTTTGGCGCTCTCAGTCAGCACTCCCATTTTCATTTCGGAGTCCTTCGGAGCGTGAAATTTCATATAATAGCCACCCAGAAGAGCTGCCGCAGATAAAATCACATCCAATATCAGAAAAAACCAAAGCATAGCTCTCACCTCACGTCCAAAGTTTATCTGACTATTACGCCCTTACCGCGGCAGTAGTCCTTGACCTCGCCTACGGTAAGCTCCTTGAAGTGGAAAAGTGAAGCCGCAAGAGCAGCAGTAGCTCCAGTTTTCTCGAACACCTCATAGAAGTCGTTTATTTTGCCTGCTCCGCCGCTGGCGATAACAGGTATGGAGCAGTTGTCGCAGACAGCCTTCAGCATAGGTATATCGAAGCCCTCCTTGGTTCCGTCTGCGTCTATGGAGTTAAGGCATATCTCGCCTGCTCCCAGCTTTTCGATAGTGTGTACCCAGTCAATAAGGTCTATGCCCATGTCCTTGCGTCCGCCGTTTATATAGACTGTCCACTTGTTGTCGGATATCTTCTTGGCGTCGATACCTACGCAGATACACTGGCTGCCGAAGATATCAGCTCCGTCCTTGATGAGCTGTGGATTCTGTACAGCCTGAGAGTTTACCGATACCTTGTCCGCACCTGCTCTCAGAGCCTCGCGGATATCGTCAACGGTCTTTATACCGCCGCCCACTGTAAGAGGTACGAATACCTTTTTAGCTGTGTCTCTTACGACGTCGAGGAAAACTCCGCGTCCCTCGAATGAAGCCGTGATATCATAGAAAACTATCTCGTCAGCGCCCTGCTTGTTGTACTCCTCGGCACACTCAACAGGATCGCCTACATCGCGTACTCCCTCAAAATTCACGCCCTTGACTACCTTGCCGTTTCTTACGTCAAGACAAGGGATTATTCTCTTTGCAAGCATTCTTTCACTTCCTTTTTATCCGTTCTTAGCTTTTTTATACATTCTTATGGAGGTAAATACCATTACAGGCAGAGAAATAAGGAGAATTATCCCTAAAATACGCCTTACCCAGTCATTCAGCTGAATACCTGCTATCCTTGTCAGAATAACTATAAGCGAACTTATGCTGCCTGTGATCAATGATATTGACCATGCTTTTGTTGGTTTTACATCGTTCATATTACTTCTCCGAATACTCTATAGCTTCTTTAAGGTCAAGTGTACCCTTGTATATCGACTTTCCGCAGATAGTTCCGTAAAGTCCCATTTCCTTGCAGGCGATGATGTCGTCCATAGTGTGGACTCCGCCGCTTGCAACAATATTGGCCCTGCCCTCAGTGGCGTCTGCAAGCTTTTTGAGCTGCTCACGGTTCACTCCCGAGAGTGTGCCGTCCTTTGATATATCTGTAAAAATGAAATACTTCACGCCTGATTCGATCATCTTATCTGCAAGGTCGATATAGTGTACGTCGGAGCTTTCAAGCCAGCCCTCTGTAGCCACCATTTCGTTCATTGCGTCTATCCCTACGACTATCTTATCACTGCCGAACTTTTCAACGGCTTCGCAGACAAGCTTAGGGCTTTTGAGAGCCACAGAACCGAGGATAACTCTTGTGATACCCATATCAAAGTACTCCTGAATTGTCTTTATACTGCGGATACCGCCGCCCAGCTCGACCTTGAGATTTGTCTTTTCGGCAACGTCTGTGTATATCTTCGTGTTGACAGGTCTGCCCTCTTTGGCACCGTCAAGGTCTACCATGTGAATCCACTGAGCGCCTGCCGCCTCGAAACTTTTAGCAGTTTCGAGATAGTCCGAAGCAACCTTTTCAACTGTTGAAAAATCGCCCTTGAACAGGCGGACGCAGTTGCCGTCCTTTATATCTATTGCAGGTAAAATTATCATTATTATTCTCCTTAAATCAGTTTATTGCGTACCATATCTGCATATTCAGCATTAAGACCGACAGCTTCAAAATATTTTTCCGCAGTGCTGAAGCGCTCCGTGAAAAGGTCAATAAAGCCGTTCATGCTCTTCGGATTGGCAAGAACTATGTTCCTGTCGACCTCGGGGTGAGCGCTGAGAAATGCCTCTAAATTCTTGTGATTGTACTCGCGGCTGATGACGTAATTTTCAACGATATCCTCACGCGACGCGCCGCAGAGCAGAAGAATTATAGCCGTCACAACTCCCGTTCTGTCTTTTCCTGCCGTACAGTGGAAAAGAACACCCTCAGAAGCTTCGGCAATGGTTTTCATCACCTTTGGCATACTATCAGCCGTCACTATGTCCATGTAGGAAAGTGGAACTGCTTCAAGGCTCTCGGGAACGCCGCTGCCCTCGGTTATGGGGAAATGACGATACTCAAATCCCTCAATATCAGCAAGTCCGCAGGGCTTTCTGTCACGCTCCTCTTCCGTACGCATATCTATTATAGTCGTGATATGAGCAGCGCGGAGCTTCTCAATGTCCTCGGCTGTTGGCTGAACAGGAACATCGCTGCGCCAGAAAACGCCGCCCTTTGTAAGACCTCCGTCTGCCGTTCTTATGCCGCCCAGCTCCCTTGTATTGCAAGTGCATGAAAGCAGACTCCTGTATGTCATATAAGTCCTCCTATTTTGATCTTCAGCGGTAAATCTTCTTATCCTTTACCTGATCGTCACACTTTATCTCAACATATCCTTTAGCGTGTTTGAAATTTATTTTTACAACATATCTTCCTGTTTCATCAGCGGTAAAATAAGTATCAGCATCTTCAATATTACTTATCACTTCGCCGCTTTTTTCGCCCTTTCGGGTAAATGAGACTTTTGCCTTACCTTTCTCTATATGAGCGTCAAGGTGCAGTTTTTCGCCTGTTTCCAGCTGAAATTCAAAACGTTCATTCCCATTGAAGTAATAAAAATCAGCATAGTATCTGCCGGTCAGAAAATGTCTGCCATCACCTTTGAAAGAGTAAACATTGTCCCATATCAGGAATCCGATCAAACCTGCTGCTAAAACTCCACCTGAAACTTTTGCTACAATTTTTTTCATACCGTTACTCCTATATCATATTCAATTTATAAGCGAACCGAAGCTGCGAAGTATCTTCAGACCTGTTTCGCCGCTCTTTTCGGGGTGAAACTGTGCTCCGTACACGTACTTTCCGTCGTAAACAAGTGCAGGAACACGTCCGCCGTACTCAACATAAGCAGCGATATTCTTATCCTCGCAGTGAGCCTTGTAGGAGTGAACGAAGTAAACATACTCGTTATCGCCCACATTTGCAAGCAGCGGACAGTCATTGAGCTTTTCAAGCTTGTTCCAGCCCATATGGGGGATTATAAGGTCTGGCTCTTCCATTTTACGGACGCTGCCGCCGATAAGTCCCAGCCCGTCGCACTCCTCGAACTCGTAGCCCTTGTCAAATATGAGCTGCATACCGAGGCAGATACCGAGGAACGGCTTTCTTGCTGCTTCTTCCTTGATAGTGTCCACAAGTCCTGTAGCTTCAAGTTTTTTCATAGCAGCCGGAAACGCACCAACTCCCGGGAGAATAACAGCATCTGCTGCCTTTACGGACTCCTTGTCACTGACGAGCCTGCTTTCAAGTCCAAGGTAGTCCAGCGCGTTCTTTACACTGAAAATATTGCCTGCGCCGTAGTCGATTATCGCTATCATCAGAGAACTCCTTTCGTGGAGAGCGTTGAGCCGTCCTTGTTCTCGGTAACGGCTGTTTTAAGAGCGTGTGCAACTGCCTTGTAGACAGCCTCTGCCTTGTGGTGGTCATTGCTGCCGTAAAGCAGGTTTATGTGCAGTGTCATGCCCGAATTGAAGGCAAATGCACGGAAGAACTCCTCTGTCATGCAAAGGTCATAATCTCCGCAGCTCTGATTTGTAAAGTCACAGTTGAACACAAGGAAAGGTCTGTTGCTCAGGTCGAGACTTGCCATTGCAAGAGACTCGTCCATTGGGATATAAGCCGTACCGTAGCGGACTATGCCCGACTTTGTGCCGAGAGCCTTTCCCAGAGCCTGTCCCAGAGCTATACCTGTGTCCTCAATGGTGTGGTGACAGTCAACGTGCAGGTCGCCCTTTACCTTGACAGTCATGCTGATACCGCTGTGTACCGACAGCGCTGTGAGCATATGGTCGAAGAAGCCTATGCCTGTGTCGATGTCAGCCTTTCCCTTTTCGTCAAGGGATACGGATATCTTTATCTGAGTTTCCTTGGTAACTCTTTCAATTTCAGCCTTGCGCATTGCAGCCGCCTCCTTTATTTTCTGAAGTAGTTTTCAAGCACTTCCATAAGACGTGCATTTTCCTCGGCGCTGCCCGATGTGATTCGTATCGCGCCCTTGAATTTTCTTATTGCGATTGAATTGTCCAGCATGAACTGATATATCTTGTCGCATTCATCTGTCTTTATGAATACAAAATTGGTGCATGGCTCATATACTTTATCAAAGCAGCCGTACTTCTTGTCCAGTGCCGCGATATCGCTGTAGAGCTTCTTTGTATTGGCAACTATAGTATTGCGGCAGTCCGCAAGATACTGCTTCTCGCTGAGTATATCCGCAACTATTGTCTGTGCAACTGTGTCGTTGTTGTATGGGGACTTAGCTGCGCGGATAGCATTGGTTATGGTCTTGTTTGCAACTGCAAAACCGAATCTTACAGCCGCCATGCCGATAGCCTTTGAGCAGGTCTTGAGGATAATGAGATTGCTGTAGTTATTTACCTCATCAAGGATAGACTGATCCCAGAAGTCCATATAAGCTTCATCAAGGATAACAAGAACGTCTTCAAGAGACTCGATTATCTTCCTTACATCTTCCCTTTTAAGACCTAAAGATGTAGGGTTGCATGGGTTCGAGAAGATAAGTCCCTTTGCGCCCTTTTCCTTGCAGAAAGCAATGAGCTTGTCAGGGTTTATCGTCAGGTCGGCTTCTTTCTGATAGGTCTCCACGTTTACCTCATAGAGCTGTGCGTAGAACTGATACATTGAGAAGTCGTAGGACACGTTCACAACTGTGTCCCCTGCCTCAAAGAAGCAGCCCTCTATAATGCTGATGAGCTCGTCGGAGCCGTTTCCTGCGCTGACAAGCTCCTCGGGAACGTTGTAAAGCTCAGCAAAAGCCTTTGTGGGAGCCTTTGCAAGGCAGTCGGGATAGCGGTTGAAGTCTATCTGCGAAATGCTCTTTGTAATCTTTGCCTTTAAGCTGTCGCTTAAATTGAAACAGCTCTCGTTAGCGTCAAGTCTTATATCATAGTGTCCTGTTATGGGATCGTAGGGCACTAAATTTACCAGCTTTTTATTAAGTTTGTAACTCATATTTTATCCTTTCCAAAAAAACACCTATAGGGCAGCTGTATTTCAAGCCGCCCCATTGCGTGATTTAGTCTTCAAATCTTACCTTGATAGCGTTAGCGTGAGCTGTAAGTCCCTCGCGCTCTGCAATAAGAACGATGTCGTCCTTAGCCTTTCTGAGAGCGTCCTCAGTGTAATATGTGTAAGCAGTACGCTTTGTAAAGCTTGCAACTCCGAGAGGAGAGAAGAAACGGGCTGTACCACTTGTTGGGAGGACGTGGTTAGGTCCTGCATAATAGTCGCCGAGCGGCTCGGAAGCATAGTGACCGAGGAATATGGAACCTGCGTTGTCAAGGCTGCCGAGAAGCTCGAATGGGTTCTCCATAAGGACTTCAAGGTGCTCGGGAGCTATCTCGTTTGCCAGCTCTACGCACTTTTCACGGCTGTCGGCAATGATAACTGCACCGTAGTCTTCAAGAGACTTCTCGATAATGCTCTTTCTGGAGAGATACTCCTTCTGGCGGTCTATCTCCTTGATAGTCTCGTCAGCAAGCTTCTCGCTGGTTGTTACCATTATTGCAGAAGCAAGCACGTCGTGCTCTGCCTGTGACATAAGGTCAGCAGCTGCGAACTTCGGATTTGCTGTGTCGTCAGCAATAACAAGTATCTCGCTTGGTCCTGCTATCATGTCGATATCAACTACGCCGTAAAGAAGCTTCTTGGCTGTAGCTACATAGATGTTTCCGGGACCTACTATCTTGTCGCACTTTGGTATCTCCTCTGTGCCGTATGCAAGAGCTGCGATAGCCTGTGCGCCGCCCGAGAGGAACACTCTGTCCACGCCGCAGATAGCTGCCGCAACAAGGATATCCTTGTTCGGTGTGCCGTCTTTAAGTGGCGGAGTTACCATGATTATCTCCTTGACGCCTGCAATTTTAGCAGGGATAGCATTCATAAGAACGCTTGACGGATAAGCAGCTGTGCCGCCGGGAACATAGAGTCCTACTCTGTGCAGTCCGCGGATACGCTGTCCCATAATTACGCCGTTATCCTTGGCAGAGATAAAGCTCTGCTCCAGCTGTCTCTGGTGGAAATCGGCAATATTCTCCTGTGCATTCAGAAGAGCGTCAACGAACTCCTGGTCTGCTTCTGTAAGAGCGTCGTTGATGACCTCACGGGGTACCTCATAGTACTGAGGCAGATTGCCGTCAAATTTGAGAGTATAGCCCTTTACAGCCTCGTCGCCGTTTTCCTTGACGTTCTCGATTATCTCGGAAACGACTTCTGTGACCTTTTTGTTGGTCTCGCCGCTTCTCTTTTTAATGTCACTGAGGAATGCAACTTCGTCAGTACCGTTTGCAAATATCTTCTTCATCAGAGATTCTCCTCTATAAGTGTAATAAGTCTGTCTATTTCAGCGTGTCTCATTTTGAGGCTAACAGTGTTTGCGATAAGTCTTGCGGAGATAGGTGCAACGTCCTCGATTACTTCAAGTCCGTTCTCCCTGAGAGTAGTACCTGTCTCAACTATATCAACGATACCGTCAGCAAGTTCAAGAAGCGGTGCAAGCTCAACAGAGCCCTCTATCTTGATTATCTCGGTGTCCATGCCTTTCTTTTCAAAGAAGCTTCTTGCTACATTGGGGTACTTTGTAGCGATAGTCTTTATGCCGTAGCCGCTGTAGAAGTCGTAACCCTTTTTAGTAGCAAGAGCAAACTTGCATTTGCCGAAGCCAAGGTCCACAAGCTCATAGAACTTGCCTTTCATCTCCATGATAGTGTCCTTGCCCACAACGCCCATGTCGCACACGCCATGCTCAACATAGGTGATAACGTCGTTAGCCTTTGCAAGTACGACTTCAAGATTTGCGTCAGGTACGGGAAGTATGAGCTTTCTGCCCTTTTCACGTACTGCTGTGCAGTCGAAGCCCAGCTTTTCAAGGAGACCAACTGTGTCCTTTTCCAGTCTGCCCTTTGTAAGAGCCATTCTTATAGGCTTGTTCATATGTTTACCTCCTTGCTCTCGCCGTCGATAACTACTACCTTTGCTATCTTCTTCTCCATAGCGTATTCACGGACGCTTTCAAGGTCGTCGAAGAGAGCGTTCTCAACGATAAGTCCCTGCTCGCGGAGCTCCTTTGCAGCCTTGAGAGCAGCTACCTCGCAGCCCTCCTCGGCATAAACGATAACGTCAGCCTTTGGCTCGGCAGGAAGAACGTCGCTCTTTTCCATGAGCTTTGCAACTGCGTTGATATTTACCGCAAAGCCGATAGCAGGAACGTCGTAGCCGAACTCGGAGATAAGCTTGTCGTAGCGTCCGCCCGAGAGGACCTCCTCGCCGTGTCCCTGTAAATAGCCCTTTATGATAAGACCTGTGTAGTAGTCGGTCTTGTTTACCAGTCCAAGGTCAACGGTGATAGTACCGTCGCCGCCGCAGAGCTCGGAAGCGTCTGCGTAAATATTTCTCAGCTCGTCAAGGATACGCTTGATATTGTCATCAGGCATAAGCTCCTCAGCCTTTTCAAATACTTCCTCGCCGCCGAAGAGCGCAGGGAGCTTTTTGAGTGCATTTGTAACAGGTGAATTGCCGAAGCTGTCAAGCAGGTCGTTGAGCGCAGGGAAATTCTTGTTCTCGATGAGCTTTCTGATGTTTTCCTTGTCCTTTTCAGAAGCGTCCAGCTTGCTGACAAGCTCCTTGAATATGCCGATATGACCGAGTTCAAGTGAGAACTCCATGCCGAATGAGCTGAGCGAATCAACAGCTGTTGATATTACTTCAAGGTCAGCCATTTTAAGCTGAGAGCCGATAAGCTCGATACCTGCCTGTACTACCTCATCGCTTCTGCCCTTTAATGATGGCTCGGTGGTGTAAACAGCCTGAGCGTAACAGAGCTTAAGAGGAAGAACAGCGTCTCTCAGACGGGTAGCAACTATTCTTGCGATAGGCATTGTGGTATCGGGACGCATAACGAGAAGTCTGCCCTTGCTGTCTGTCAGCTTGTACAGGTTCTCCTGCGGAAAATAGCGTGAATTAAGGTTGAATACGTCAAAGAACTCCAGACCGGGGGTGATAGTCTCACTGTAGCCGCTGCTTCTGAACAGTCCCATGAGAGTATTCTCTATATTTCGTCTTACTATGCACTCTCCGAAGAGCAGGTCCTTTGTACCCTCGGGAGTGATAAGGTCATAATTTTTCATAGCAACCTCCTTGGTAATCACTTTAGTCTGCTAACATGATACTATGATAACATATTACTAAGCAAAAGTCAAGTTAAAAGAAGGACATCTGTGTGGATTCAGGCAAATCACCAAATGCACCTATACTTTTCAACATATCGATTGTCGTTTTTGACGCTCCGCTCTCGGACTGGAATTCTTCTATTGACATGAATCCGCCCTTTTGCACAGCCTCGTAAATGCCCTTGGCAGCGTTGTCTCCGACGCCGCTCATAGCTGAGAAAGGAATCCTCAGCTTGCCGTCCTCTACAAGATAGTCGGTAGCGTGGGACTTGAACAGGTCGATAGGCAGGAATTCATAGCCGCGCGACATCATCTCGTTTGTAATGAGCAGGATATCGTAGAGTGCGCTGTCCTTGTTGGTCTTGTCGTTGCCCAGAGCCTTTATCTCCTCTATCTTTGCGCGGACTGCGCCAATGCCCTTGACAGCAAGCTCTGCGTCGAAGTCCTCGCCTCTTACGGAGAAGTAGGTAGCGTAATACTCCAGCGGCATATGCAGCTTGAACCAGCCCAGCTTGATAGCCGCGATAACATAAGCCGCCGCGTGAGCCTTAGGGAACATATACTTTATCTTCAGACAGCTCTCAATGTACCATTCGGGTACGTTATGGTCGCGGAGCATTTGTATGATTTCGGGTGTGAACTGCTTTGGAGCTTTTCCCTTACGAGTCCACTCCATTATCTGGAAAGCCATTTTCGGCTCAACGCCTTTATATAATAAGTAGGTCATAATGGAGTCACGGGTTCCGATAACGTCGGAAATAGTGCATACGCCGTTGTCGATAAGATCCTTGGCATTGCCCAGCCAAACGTCGGTACCGTGGGAAAGTCCCGATATCTGCAAAAAGTCGCTGAACTTAGTTGGCTTTGCGTCCAGAAGCATCTGTATAGTGAAGCCCGTGCCCATTTCAGGGATACCGAGACTTCCCGTCTTGCAGTAGATGTCCTCTGGAGTAACTCCAAGCACATCGCAGTTTGTACACATACGGATAACATCGGGATCAGATGTGGGAACGTCCTTTATCTTGATACCCGTCAGGTCTTCAAGGTGCTTGTACAGGGTAGGAACAACGTGTCCCAGCTCGTCAAGCTTCAATATGGTATCATGGAGCGAATTGAACGTGAAGTGAGTTGTGATTATCTCGGAATCCGCAGTATCAGCAGGGTGCTGAACGGGAGTGAAGTCGTAAACGTCGTAGTCCGACGGCACAACTACCATTCCGCCCGGATGCTGACCTGTGGTCCTCTTGATACCTGTACAGCCGATAGCAAGTCGGCTCATTTCTGCGTTGTTAAGGGTTATGCCGTTCTCCTCGCAGTACTTCTTAACGTAGCCGTAGGCGGTCTTTTCCGCAACAACTGAGATAGTTCCTGCCTTGAAAACGTTGGATTTTCCGAAAAGCTTTTCCGTATAGCGATGAGCCCAGAACTGGTACTCATCGGAGAAGTTAAGGTCGATATCAGGCGCTTTATCGCCGTCGAAGCCAAGGAAGGTCTCGAAGGGGATATCGTGTCCGTCACGGTTCATGTCCTTGCCGCAGTCGGGGCACTTTTTCGGCGGCAGGTCGAAGCCCGAGCCGTATACACCGTCCAGCAGGAACTCGCTGTGCTTGCAGTTGGGGCATACATAATGGGGCGGCAGAGGATTTACCTCTGAGATACCAGCCATTGAAGCCACGAATGAAGAACCAACGGAACCTCTCGAACCAACGAGATAGCCGTTCTCAACGGAGTTCCACACCAGCTTCTGGGCGATGATATAGAGCACGGAGAAGCCGTGCTTGATGATAGACGAAAGCTCACGGTCAAGGCGCTTGTCGACCAGCTCGGGGAGCGGATCTCCGTATATCTCATGGGCTTTGTCGTGGGTTATCTTAACCAACTCCTCCTCTGCTCCCTCGATAGTAGGAGTAAAGGTACCCTTTGGTATGGGGCGGACTACCTCTATCTGGTCGGCAATGGCATTGGTATTGGTGATAACGACTTCCTTTGCCTTGTCCTCGCCCAGATATGCGAACTCCGCCATCATCTCCTCAGTAGTTCTGAGGTAGAGAGGAGCCTGCTCCTCGGCGTCCTTGAAGCCCATGCTTGCAAGGATTATCTTACGGTAGATAGCGTCCTTGGGATCAATAAAGTGAACGTCGCAGGTAGCGCAGGTAGGGAGCCCAAGTCTGTCGCCCATTTCAACGATATAGCGGTTGAAATCGCGGAGCTCCTCGTCGTCCTTTGCCACGCCGTCGCGCACCATGAACTTATTGTTGCCTATGGGCTGAATCTCAAGATAGTCGTAGAACTTCGCAAGATCGTCGATGTAGTCCTGATCGCGGATATCCAGCATAGCCTGGAATATCTCGCCAGCCTCGCAGGCGCTTCCGTAGATAAGTCCCTCTCGGTGCTCTATAAGTCTCGACTTCGGTATAAGGGGTTTTTTATAGAAAAATTCAAGATTACTGAGAGATACAAGCCTGTAGAGGTTCTTCAGACCTGCCTGATTGCGGACAAGTATGATAAAATGGTAGCTTTTCAGCTTCTTTGTCTCTATCTCGTCCACAAGGATATTGAGCTGCTGTATGGACTTGAAGCTTCTTTCGCTTTTCAGTCTGCCGATAAGCTCAATGTATATCTTTGCCAGCATGAGAGCGTCGTCCGAGGCTCTGTGGTGGTCGAACTTTCCAAGTTTAAGCTGTTTTGCCACAAGATTCAGCTTGTGGCGTCCCATTTCGGGGAGCATGGACTGACACATGACAAGCGTGTCCACCCATGTGTATTCAAAATCAATGCTCTGCCTCTTGCAGACCTGATTTATCATGTTTGTATCATAACGGGCGTTATGAGCTACCAGTACAGGCTTATCTCCGCAGAACTCCATGAACATACGGAGCGCCTCTGCTTCGTCGGGAGCATTTGCAACATCGGCGTCGCTTATGCCTGTGAGCTCCGTTATCCTCTCGGGGATATGGAATCCCGGATTCACCTTGGTATTGAAGCTGTCCACTACCTGTAGGTTTTTCAGCTTGACAGCGCCTATCTCGGTGAGCCTGTCATTGCGGAAGCTGAGTCCCGTGGTCTCAACGTCAAAAACAATTATCTCGTCGTCAAAGGAGCGGTCATCGCCGCCGTAAACGACCATATCACGCTCGATATCGTTTACCACGTATGCCTCCATGCCGTAGATGACCTTGAAGTTCTTGGGCATATTGTACATACAGTCGGGGAACGCCTGAACGTTGCCGTGGTCAGTTATCGCCATTGCCTGATGTCCCCAGCTTGCCGCCCTGTTGATAAGTGTAACAGGATCGGTAACAGCGTCCATAGCGGACATATTGCTGTGGCAGTGGAGCTCAACACGCTTTTCGGGATAGTTGTCCATTTTCGGTATGCGCTTTACCTTGATAAGAGAATTTGCGGATAT
Organism: Ruminococcus flavefaciens; assembly: GCF_900119075.1. Classification (GTDB taxonomy): domain Bacteria; phylum Bacillota; class Clostridia; order Oscillospirales; family Ruminococcaceae; genus Ruminococcus; species Ruminococcus flavefaciens_Q. Next base: position 149,979 of record NZ_FPIP01000004.1, on the reverse strand, counting down.
AACGATATCTCGCGCATAGGAATCGTAGTCCAGCTTGCCCGATACAAGAAGTGTAGCTCCGCTCTTTATGGAGCCCAGCTTCATCTCCTCGACTTCCTCGTTCTTGGCAAATATCTTTATTTTCAGCGAGCCGCTGTAGTCGGTGATATCATAGGTGACAACGGTCTTTTCGTTGCGGACTTCCTTAAGCTCCGAAGCAAAAACGTCGCCCACAACGACAACCTTTTCGCCGAGGTGCTGTACAGCCTCGCATATCGGTATGGGCTTTTCGCGGATAGCTCTTCCCTTTACTATCTCGGCAGATTCGGCATCGAAGTCCTTATTGAGAGCCGTTACGTCAAGTGTAGCAGTGGGGATAACGGACTTCATTTCCTCGGTCTTTATCTCGTCGGGAGTCTTATCAGGGATAAGCTGACTGCTGTAGTCAGGCATATCCGCTTCAAGGCGCTCTATCATCTCGTCGTACTGCTCAACGCTTACGGAGGTATCACCGTCAAGGACTACCTTGACTCTTACGCCGAACTGATTGTAAATCATTCGTGAAAAGCCTGTGCAGAAGTTGAACTTGTCCAGTATATCACGTCCGCCATGAACTATCCTTATGCGGAGCTCACCGTTGCCGAGAGAAACGTCAGCGTCGTCGAGAAAGCCGTTCACTACAGGGATATCGCGCTTTAACAGCTTTATGAGCTCGCCGTAGCAGTCCATGCCGAATTTCTCGGAGGGATAACGGCAGGCAAGACGCACCTGCTCCACCTTTATGGCAGTTTCCACTGCTTTTTCAAATGCGAATACATCATCACTGGGGACTAACTCGTCGAAATGCGCATGAAAGCGGATAGATTCAAGATTTTCACTGTATGTGAGCTTGAAAATCTCTCCGTTCATTACGCTTTCGGGAAGCTCCGATATGTATTCCTTGAGAAATTCGGATATTTTTATCTGCATTATAAAACTCCCGTCCAAATGAATTGATCAAAGCTTGTCTATCTCCGCAAGAAGCTCGGGAACTATGTCCTCTTCCTTTATCTTGCGCTGTGTGCCGTCCTTTTTGAAGATGATAGCACAGCCGTCGCCTCCTGCGATACCAACATCGGCTTCGCGGGCTTCTCCCGGACCGTTTACTACACAGCCCATAACTGCAACAGTTATATCCTTGTCCATATCCTTGACAGCTTCTTCAACCATTTTTGCAGTATTTATAAGGTCGATACGCGTTCTGCCGCAGGTCGGACATGAAACTATCCTTACACCGCCGCGCTTGCCGATACTTTTGAGGATATCCTTGGCGGCAGCTACCTCACGTACAGGATCATCAGTAAGGGATACGCGGATCGTCTCGCCTATGCCGTCGCAGAGCAGAGAGCCGATACCGATAGCGGATTTGATAAGTCCCATGCGCTCTGTGCCTGCTTCTGTTACTCCGAGGTGGAGCGGATAATTACACTTCTGTGCAGCAAGTCTGTACGAAGCTATCATCTTGTTTACGTCAGATGATTTTATGGAAATAACTATATCGTTGAAGTCAAAATGCTCCAGCATAGCTGCGTGTCCCATAGCGCTCTCAACAAGAGCCTCGGGCGTAGGAGAGCCGTACTTTGCAAGTATCTCCTTTTCAAGTGAGCCCGAATTTACGCCGATACGGATAGGAAGATTCCTTGCACGGCAGGCGTCAACTACTGCCTTTACTCTGTCCATGCCGCCGATATTGCCGGGGTTTATGCGTATCTTGTCAACTCCTGCCGCTGCGGACTCGATAGCCAGCTTGTAGTCGAAGTGGATATCCGCAACGAGAGGTATCTTAACAGCCTCCTTGATAGCAGGGATAAGCTTTACAGCCTCCATATTCGGGATAGCTGCGCGGATTATCTCGCAGCCTGCCTTTTCAAGCTCAACAGCCTGCTTTACACTGCCCTCGATATCGTCCGAGCGCATATTCAGCATGGACTGGATATATATATGCTTTCCATCGAGGACGCAGTCCCCTACCTTTACAGGTCTGACATTTCTCATAATATCTCTCCTTACTATGTAATCGGTGAATAACGCTTAGTTGTTATTCTGCTAATATTTCACGGGCGGCGTAACGCCGCCCCTACACTGCTTTCCAATAAAAATTTACTCTCAAAGCGTAAGCTTTTCTCCGTCCTCAGTTATAACGACTTCGTGGAAAAGCTCCTTCAATTCTTCCTCATAGACAGAGGGCTCCTTTTCAGCAGGGCTGTAATGCGTCAGCCACAGCCGCTTTACATTTGCTTTTGCTGCAATGTCGCAGGCGTCCTGCATGAGCATATGGCACTTCTCGTTCATGGACTCCTTTTTTTCGGGAAGTCCGTACATACCCTCACATATGAAAAGGTCGGAGCTCTCGGCAAAGCCTGCCAGCTCCGCTATCGGAAGTGTATCCGTGGTATAGGTTATCTTGATCGGAGCTCTCTTTTCTCCCGTAACTTCCTCGGGAGCTATGCTCCTGCCGTCATCAAGGGTGACAGTCTCCCCTGCGTGAAGCCTTTTCCAGTACTCTACAGGGATATTCAGCGCCTTGGCGTTTTCAGGCAGGAAAGGCGGCTTTTTTTCAAGTATAAGGCTGTAGCCTATACAGCTTACTCTGTGAGAAAGGGGCAGAGTCCTTATTTTCAGCATGGGTTCTATCATATCTGCCGAAAACTCATAGGGCTTATCCTCGGGAAGTCCGTGAAGCCTTACCTCATAGGGCAGAGCTCCGCAAACGCTCATAAGACTTCGCAGCACAGGCAGACAGCTTTCGGGAGCGGCTATGTCAAGGGGCTCGGTACGGGAGCTGTTGCCGATAGAAAGCAGCAGCCCGGGAAGTCCCGTTACATGGTCTGCATGACAGTGAGTAATTAGCAGGAGCTCTATCCTGCTCATTTTAAGTCCGTGCTTTGCAATGGCTACCTGAGTACCCTCGCCGCAGTCGATAAGGACTGCCTTTCCGTTGTATTCGGCATAGAGGCTGGTGAGGAATCTGTCCTTCAAGGGCAGCATCCCGCCTGTTCCCAATAAGCAGATATCAGGCATTTCAACCTCCTGTAATAAGTCTTGCTATGTCGTTGTAGGTTGCGAATATCATTACTCCGAAGAGGAGCACCATGCCTGCAAGATGTACGTAGCCCTCGTGCTCGGGCTTTACAGGCTTGCGGCGTACAAGCTCTATAAGGCAGAACAGCAGACGTCCGCCGTCAAGTCCCGGTATGGGAAGAAGATTGAATATACCGACATTGATAGTTATGAGCGCTGTCATGTATATCAGCTTGTAGATAGCGTCAACAATTGACTCATTGTTCTTGGTCTGCTCGCTGATAGCTGTTACAACACCTACAGGTCCCGAAACGTCCTCCTTGTGGAGCTGTCCCGTCAGCATCTGTTTAAGTGAAAGTCCCACTATATGGCTCATGGACATGAAGATATCTCCCGAGCCCTTGATAACTGTAAGAGGTGTCTTATCCTTGTACACAACGCCGAAGTCGATAACTCCGCCGCCCTCAGCCTTATCCTCGAAGAATATGTCGTTGAGAGTCTTTCTCTTGCCGTCGCGCTTTACGACTACCTTGTGTCCCTCATTGCTTGTAATGGAATCAAAGATGTAGTTGAGGTCGAGGGTGCTGTATATCCTTGTGCCGTCAATGGATATGAGCTTATCACCGTGGCGCAGTCCTGTTTCGTAGCTCTCGGCATAATAAGTTACAGTACCGTCATCGTTGCGCTGACCGCTGAAACCCTTGATAGTAGTAGTAGGCACCTGATCCATCATGCAGACAAGTATCATCAGCATGACGATACCCAGCACGAAGTTCATTGCCGCGCCTGCCACAAGAACTATCATACGCTTCCAGAGCTTTGCATTGCGGAAGCTTCGCGGATCGCTGTTGGTGGAATCCTCGCCCTCCATTGCGCAGTAGCCGCCTACAGGCAGAGCTCTCAGTGAATACTTGGTCTCGCCTTTCTGCTTCTGGAGAAGCTTAGGTCCCATACCGACTGAAAACTCCAGCACCTTTATGCCGCTGAGCTTGGCACAGATGAAATGACCGAATTCGTGAACTGTCACTATTAGTCCGAATATAAGTATCGCAATAATAATACCCATGTAGCCTGTTCCTTTCTTAATGCAGCTTATTCAGCCGCGATGCGCTCCCTGATGTATGCTCTTGCCGCAGTATCGGCTTTCATTACGTCGTCGTAGCTCTTTATCTCAGAGGGCGCGAACTTATCGAGCACAGACGATACCATTTCGCCTATCTCTATGAACCGTATCTCGTCATGGAGAAATGCCTTTACCGCTTCTTCATTGGCTGAGTTTACCAGACATGGATAAGCTCCGCCGCGTTTTATAGCCTCGATAGCCGCTGACAGACACTTGAAGGTGTCGTAGTCGGGCTTCTCGAATGTGAGCTTTCCGTAATCCGTCAGTGAAAGACGTCCCGTAGGACAGCTCATTCTGTCGGGATAAAGAAGAGCGTACTGTATCGGTATCTTCATATCGGGAACGCCCATTTGCGCTATCACCGAGTAGTCGTTATACTCTACTGCCGAGTGAACGACGCTCTGACGGTGTACAACTATCTCTATCTGGTCGGGAGTGAGGTCAAAGAGCCATTTAGCCTCGATAAATTCAAGTCCCTTGTTCATAAGTGTAGCAGAGTCAATGGTTATTTTATTACCCATTTCCCAGTTGGGGTGGTGGAGCGCCTGCGCCTTGGTTACGCTTTTCAGCTCCTCGTAGCTCCTGCCGAAGAACGGTCCGCCCGAAGCAGTGAGGATTATCTTGCTGAGCTGTGAACGCTTGTTGCCCTGTAAACACTGGAATATAGCCGAATGTTCGCTGTCAACGGGGTATATCCTTACGCCCTTGTCAGCAGCCGCTTTCATTACCAGCTCGCCGCCTGCAACGAGAGTTTCCTTGTTTGCAAGAGCAAGGTCCTTTCCAGCATCTATGGCTGTAAGTGTGGGAAGAAGTCCTACCATACCCACAACCGAATTGAGGACGATATCAGCCTCGTCAAGAGAAGCAAGCTTGCAAAGTCCCTCCATGCCGCTGTAGAGCTTCACGCCAAGGTCGGAGATACGGCTTTTCAGCTCGCCGTACTTCTCCTCGTTATAAATGCAAGCGTATGCAGGACGGAATTTCCTTATCTGCTGCTCTAAAGCCTCAACGCTGCTGTGAGCTGCAAGTGCAGCGACTTTGAGTCCGTGCTTCTCGCAGACCTCAAGTGACTGCGTACCGATAGAGCCTGTCGAACCGAGTATCGACACCGTTTTATTCATTATATTTTCCCCTTTTCGCGGAAATAACTTCCGAATGGTTATTTTGACAAAGTCCTTTATAAAATGCGAAAGGGACTATCCGTGAATAGTCCGTTTCAGAAATATCACTGTACGCCGAATATGGCGATAAATGCATAAAATGTAGGCAGCACGAAAAGAACGCTGTCAAAGCGATCCATAAGTCCGCCGTGTCCCGGCATTATCTTTCCGTAGTCCTTGAAGCCTATCTGGCGCTTTACCATTGATGCGGAAAGGTCGCCGACTGTACCGATAATCGCACACACTATGCCTGTTACGCAGGCGATAACAGCTCTTTTGGCTGTGAAGCCATAGTAAACAGAGAAAGCCACTGCATAGACAACTGCTGTAGTCACGATACCGCCCACAAGTCCTTCAATAGTCTTTTTGGGGCTTATCTCGGGACAGAGCTTGTGCTTGCCTATGGCAACGCCTGTGAAATATGCTCCAGTATCTGCTATCCATGCGCCGCAGAGTCCCATAATGAGCAGAAAAAGTCCGTTATCCGAGTCAAAACGCTCAATACGCACCATTGTAGTCATTGCCTGCGGTACAAGTATCATTACAGCAAGCACGAAGAATACCTGCTCATAGCGTATCACCTTGTGCTTTCTGAGCCATGTTACGAACACAGCAAAAGCACACAGAAGCACTATCCCGAATACATATAAATTATAATCATGAGCATAACGCCATGCGCAGAACTCATAATGCGGAGGAACAACAGGTCCGTCTACTGTAAGCTTCGTCATTATGCCGTAAAGTACAGGCACAGCTATTCCGCAAGCCTCGGCTGCAATAAGTATCGGGAAACACTTGTGGAGCTTTACCGCACGGATAAGCTCGAATAGCATTACCGCTATGATAGCTGCAACTGCTATGGGCAAAACAATGGTGTCATGGAAAAACAGCACTGCTCCCAGCAGTACAACGCCCACTGCTCCCGAAATGATTCGTGTAAGCATCAGACACCTCCGAAGCGGCGGTTTCTGTGAGCGTACTCGATGATAGCCTTGTCAAGCTCCTCGGGAGTGAAATCAGGCCATAAAACGTCGGTGTAGTAGAACTCCGCATAGGCGCTCTGCCATATGAGGAAGTTTGATATTCTCTGCTCGCCGCTTGGACGGATAAGCAGGTCAACATCGGGATAACCTGCTGTGTAGAGGTAATCCGAGATAGTCTGCTCTGTTATATCCTCGGGGCGTATCTCGCCCTTTGCAGCTCTTTCGGCAAGAAGCTTTGCGGCATGAGTTATCTCGTCGCGTCCGCCGTAGTTGACAGCCATGAGAATAGTCATCTCATCGTAATCGGCGGAGTCAGCCTCCAGCTTTTCCATTTTTTCGCGTATATCATCAGCGAAGGCGCTCTTGTCGCCGAGGAACACCATTCTTGTATTCTCGCTGAGGAAGTTTCTAACGTCTGCAAGATAGTCACGGAAAAGGTTCATGAGAGCTCCTACCTCTTCCTGTGAGCGCTTCCAGTTCTCGGTGGAGAAAGCATAGAAGCTGATAGTTTTTAGTCCGATGTCCTTGCAGTGACGAACTATAGTACGGAAGTTCTTAGCTCCCTCACGGTGTCCGAGAGAACGTGGCAGACCGCGCTTCTTAGCCCATCTGCCGTTGCCGTCCATTATGAATGCCACATGGTCGGGGAGCTTCTCGGGGAGCACCAGTTCATTAGATTCAGATTTGTCTTTTTTTCCAAATAATGCCATATTTCACCAATTATACAGTCATGATCTCTTTTTCTTTGTCTGCTACCATTTTATCAACGTCAGCACACATCTTGTCGGTAAGGTCCTGAACCTTCTTCTCGCAGTCCTTGAGGTCGTCCTCTGTGATCTCGGAGTTCTTCTTCATTGTCTTGTACTTTTCCATAGTATCACGTCTGATAGAACGAACAGTTACCTTACACTCCTCGCCGTACTTCTTGATGCTCTTGCAGAGCTCCTTGCGGCGGTCCTCAGTGAGCTGAGGGAAAGCAAGACGGATAACGTTGCCGTCGTTTACAGGCTGGATACCAATATCTGAAGCCTGTATAGCCTTTTCGATAAGCTTCAGTGTGGACTTATCCCATGGCTGGATAACAAGGATTCTTGCCTCTGATACGGATACTGCCGCCATCTGGTTAACAGGTGTGGGAGCTCCGTAATAATCTACCATTACCTTGTCGAGAACGCCCGGGTTAGCTCTTCCTGCACGGATAGAAGCAAACTCGTTTCCGAGGGCATTGAGGCTCTTGTTCATTTTTTCCTTAGCGATGTTAAGCTGTTCTTTCATGATAGTAATTCCTTTCGTTTATCAGTCCTCGGATACTACTGTTCCGATATTAGCGCCCATTACGGCGTCATAGATATTGTCGGGACGGCTGAGGTCGAATACCAGCATCTTCATGTGGTTGTCACGGCACATAGCGGCAGCAGTGCTGTCCATTACGCCGAGGTCCTCGCCGATGACCTGTGAGAAGGTAAGAGTATCGTACTTCTTGGCATCGTCAAATTTATGTGGATCCTTATCGTATACTCCGTCAACGAGAGTAGCCTTAAGGAGTATATCTGCGTCAATTTCGACAGAACGGAGAGCAGCAGCTGTATCTGTTGAGAAGAATGGGTTACCTGTACCGCAGCCGAAGATAACTATCCTGCCCTTGTCAAGATGTCTTACAGCTCTGTTGCGGATATATGGCTCTGCAATAGCAGCCATCTGAAGAGCTGTCTGTACTCTTACTACACAGCCAAGTGATTCAAGTACATCTGCAAGTGCAAGTGCGTTCATTGTTGTAGCGAGCATACCGATGTGGTCTGCACGGGTACGGTCCATAGCTCCGCTGGAACGTCCTCTCCAGAAGTTACCGCCGCCGACAACTACAGCTACCTGAGCGCCTGCGTCAGCACACTTCTTTATGCTCTGACATATCTCTGTAACTACGTCATAGTTGAGACCTGTTTTCTTGTCGCCTGCCAGAGCCTCGCCGCTGACCTTTAATAAAATCCTTTTATACTTTGGTTCCATATAAGCACCTCACAAAAAAATATCTATAGTATATTTTACACTAATTTCATAATAATGTAAAGTATATTCTTTCAAAAAAATCATTTTTAACGAAAAATTTTACAGGAATTTTTCATTTTCAGCGGAGTATTTTTTCTCAACATATGCCATTGTATATTATGCACCAAAATGTTGAAAATTTATCGTCACGATTATTTTTTATTTTTTCTTGACAACTGCCCCTCACCGTGGTATAATATAAAAGCTGATTAATTCGGCAGTAAAAATGGAGAGGTATCGAAGCGGTCATAACGAGGCGGTCTTGAAAACCGTTTGACTTAACGGTCACGTGGGTTCGAATCCCACCCTCTCCGCCATTATTTTTTTATCGGTGAGTTTCTCGCTCGTCGGTTTGCGGATTTACCCAAGTGGTGAAGGGGCTCCCCTGCTAAGGGAGTAGGTCGGGAAACCGGCGCGAGAGTTCAAATCTCTCAATCCGCGCCATACCTGCATTCTTTGAATGCAGGTTTTTTATTACCTGCACCAGTCTGTGTATATCATGAATTTATTATTTTTCACATAAAATAAGTATAGTTTTCATAGGAAATATGCTATACTCTATTTAAAGGAGGCGATCAGCATGAAAAAAATGATCGGATTCAATAAGGGCGTAAACTTCGGAGGCTGGCTCTCACAGTGCGATTACTCAAAGGAGCACCTTGACACCTTTATTACTGAAAATGACTTTAAAATTGCTGCTTCATGGGGCATAGACCATATACGCGTCCCATTTGACTATAATATTCTCGAAAACAAGGACGGCTCTTACAGAGAGGAGGGCTTTGCTTACCTCACTATGGCTGTCAACGCCTGCAGGGCAAACGGTCTCAATCTTATCCTTGACCTTCATAAAACAGCAGGCTTCTCATTTGATTACTACGGCGAGGACGAGAACGGTTTCTTCGACAGCGAGGAATATCAGGAGCGCTTCTACCGCCTATGGGAAGAAGTAGCAAGACGCTACGGAAAGCTTGTTCCCAATGTGGCATTCGAGCTTCTCAACGAAGTGACTGACGCTTCATTCATCGACGCATGGAACAGGATAGCTAAGGAGTGTATCCGCCGCATAAGAGCTATTGCTCCCGATATCATCATTCTTGTGGGCAGCTACTACAACAACAGCGCAAGCACAGTTCAGTATCTGGACGAGCCTTACGACGAGAACGTATTCTACAATATGCACTGCTATGAGCCCCTGAAGTTCACACATCAGGGTGCTTACTGGACAGACGCTATCATTCCCGAGGAGCGTATGGCTTTCGAGGAAAGCGTCACCTCAGAGGAATACTTCGAGGAGCTTTTCTCAACTGCTGTCGCCAAGGCTGAAAACCACGGCACAGGTCTTTACTGCGGAGAGTACGGCTGTATCGACGTTGTATCTCCTGAGGATACCGTCAAGTGGTACAGAACTATCAATGCCGTATTCAGAAAGCACGATATCGGCAGAGCCGCGTGGAATTACAAGCGCATGGACTTCGGTCTCTCAGATGACAGACTCAATGGCGTACATGACGAGCTCGTTAAATTACTGTAATACAAAAGTTATCCCCTTTGCTTTCGCAAAGGGGATTTTTTTAGTTATCGTTGTAAATAGTATCATCACGTTCTTTTGTATAGCCCGTCTTGTCAAAATATTTGTGCTCTACAGGCTCATTAAGAACAAGGCTTGTAACTTTCATAGTGTCTATCTGACCTATATCAGCAAAGTCTTTGGTATACCTCATTACGATACCCGTCCTCATATCAATAAGCATTTCAAGTGAATAATCACCTTCTGTGTAGCTGATAGCTGCGCATTGTCTGCCGAGTATCTCCTCTACTCCTTCGATATACCATTTGTCAAATTCGTAAAAATCTCCTGCACCCGGATACAGTACATATTCATTTTCCACATTCACATGGTATGTATTCTGCTGAACAGGCTCGCCTGTTTCCTCATCATAAACCTTTATCCAGCGGTATTGGTCGGGCATATATCTGTCAAGATAATCAAAGAATTCATAGTACCATTCATAATATGTCTTTTCATTTTCATTGACTGATGTAGATATACCGTCATACAGGTAAGTTGTACCGAGTCCGTGTTCCAGATTATTATCGATCTCGCTTTCTATCCTGTAGTATTTGCCTCTGTTATCTGCAAAGCTGTGCACTTCATTGCTCCAGACATTGCTTCCGTGCTCGCCGCGCATATTATATGTAATATCTGCCGAATCGAAGTAGTTATAGCTGTTCCACATCATATGATAGATAAAGCTCTTGTTTTCAAGGGTATTAAGCTCGTCAAAACCGCCTGCATTCCATATCTGCTGCGCGTACTTCTCTGTATCTACCTTTTTGAATCTGTATGTGCCGTTATTCCATGCATTGTCCAGCTCTGCCAGCAAGCTGCTTGTTTCGGCTGTATTATAATACTTTTTCTCTTCATGGAGCTGTAACTGTGCAAACTCGCCGTCATTGGAAGGGGCTTCGACAGTCGGGAGCTCATTATTGCTGTTGTGAGCATTCTGGTCTTCTTCGTTTTTCATCTTGACCGAGAATGAAGCTACTTTCCATACGCCGTCCTCGGGAAGAAGCTCTATATTCGCAACTACCCTCTGTCCGTCAGGTCTTTCATATTCTCTGGTGCAGGTCACCAGCTTTTCGAGAGAGCCCACTTCAAGGTCTTCAATAATACTATCGCCGTTTACAATAAGCGTCGAACCGCCCTTTTCAAACTCTGACGAGACAAGCTTGTAATTGCTGAAGTTATACAAGCCGTCAAAGCCGTATGCATAGCACTTATCAGGCTCGCAAAGGCTCTTTGCATAGACCTTATCATTATAAAGGATAAACGTCAGTAAATACTTGTTAGCAAACGGATCGTCCTTGAAATCATGGCCTACCTCATAGCTGCCGATATCAGGACCAACATACCTTTCACGGGAAGCTTTTATAAAAGTATCAGTGAAAAAAGCATCTAATTCCTTCCATGTATCAAGTCTTTCATCTTTAACTGCGTAATAATACTTGGTGATACTCATTTGCTTGCCCACCTCGGGAACGAATTCGTCACTGTTGAACCATATCCCGTCCGAAAGGTCAATTGTATTTGTTTCGGGATACTGAGCTCTCTGTATCAGCTCAACATTGCTGAGAAGCTTATCCACAAAAGTATCATCGCTGAAAATATCAGCTTTGGTCACGCCTTCGGAAGTTGCCTCCGTTACGCCGGTATTGCTGCTTGAGCTCATGTGCTGAACCTTTGACGAACGGGAAAGCATTACGCCGCCGAATGCTCCGCCAAATAGTACCAAAGCAGCCGCTGCTGCGGAAAAATACCTGTAAAGCTTGGGACGGCTGTAGCGCTCTACGCCCTCTGCGCTGACGATGAAGCCGTCATCGGAAGCTGCACTCTCCCCTGCCTTCAGTATATCATACTTTCTTTTGCTTATTTCATATATCTTTTCTTTTCTCTTGTCGTCCACTGCCTTATACCTCGAAGAAATCTTCTCTATGTCCGAATCCTTGTCGCTGAAAATCATATCAAGCTCGACTTTCATATCCTATCCTCCTATCTGGCAAAGCCTGCCTGCAATAAAAGCTCGCGCAGCTTTTTCACTGCACGGCTGCCCCTTGCGCGGACATTATCCGCTGAAAGCTCAACTATCCTGGCGATCTCCTTGGAGCTTCGTCCGTAGAAATACTTCTGTATTATTATTGTAGAGTCGGGCTCGCCCAGCTCGCTGACCTTATCGTACAGAAGCCGCCGCATCTCTGTGGTTTCTGAGGACTCTGCAACGTTTTCCTCCGAGACCAGCTCCCCTGTTTCCTCAATGGAAACATTACGCTCCTTGTGACGTGCTACTCTCCTGTATGTATCAACTGCCTTATTACGCGCAACCGCCGCCACAAAGGCTTTAAGGCTGCCATTTATGTCTTCATGCTTATCAAAATAGAAAAAGCAGTGAGCAAAGACGTCTCCCACACATTCGTCTATATCCTCGGGCTTTGCATAACATTTAAGCTTTGCATAAACTATAGTATAGACGTAGTTGAAGTATTTGTCGTAAAAGGCTCGCTGTCCCCTTTCGGGAGCAGATTTTATCAGCTGCACAAGATCATTTTCATTCATTTTGTCTCACTCCTTACCATGTACATGATAATTGGTATTTGCCCTTTCATTAATACTAATCGCTTGAAGTGCAAAAAACGAAACAAGTACTGATATATTTTTATTATTTAACCATATAACTGTAAAAAATTCTCTATCGGGTATTTACTTTTTGAGGGAAATATGATATTATATTAGTATTATAGATGTGGTTAGTCATTTTTTTAACAAGGCAGTCATACTGCCTTATTCACAGGGGAGGGCGTTATGCAGGTCGTTTTATGTGCTCTTATCGGCTATCTCTTCGGAAATATCAACCCTGCTTTCATTATCTCAAAGCTAAAGGGATTCGATATTCGTCAGAGAGGCTCGGGAAACGCGGGAGCTTCAAACACTGTTATCACTGTCGGAAAGAAAGCAGGTCTTTTTGTTGCTCTTTTCGATATCTTCAAGGCTGTTGCAGCCTCGCTGCTGGGTGCTTATCTGTTCCCACAGCTCAGATTTGCTAAAATCCTTGCAGGTTCATGCTGTATTCTGGGACACATCTTTCCTGCCATGATGAGATTTCACGGCGGTAAAGGTCTGGCTTCTCTGGGCGGAACTATCCTCGCATTCAATCCGATAGTATTTGTACTGCTTCTCGGATTCGAGATGATACTGGGCTTCTCTATGGACTATGTATGCGTTGTTCCTGTTACAGGCTCTGTGATTTTCACTATGATATACGCTCTTATCACGGGCGATCCCGTCGGTACAGCTATACTTTCAGTTGTGGCACTGGTCATTCTCTTCAAACATATCGAGAATTTCAAGAGAATACAGAACGGCACGGAGGCTCATATAAGCTTCCTGTGGAAAAAGGAACAGGAGATCGCAAGGATCAAAAAAAATACAGACGATTAAAAAAAGTCCCTTCGGGGGCTTTTTTGTGACATCATATGCGTCAGCCGCAGCGCTCAGTTACTCAGCGGCAGTTAGGAGTCTTTTTTATGCAGAGCAAAACCTCGGATATGTGCGAGGGACCTCTGGTCAGCAAGATAATTCTTTATACTATCCCTATCATTCTCACAGGCGTTTTGCAGCTTCTTTTCAACGCTGCCGACCTTGTAGTGGTAGGACGGTGCTGCGGTGATATCTCCGTAGGCGCTGTGGGAGCAACAGGCGCTCTTATAAACCTTATGGTAAACCTTTTCATTGGTCTGTCAGTCGGCGCAGGCGTTACAGTTGCTCACGGGATAGGCTCGGGCAGGGCTGAGGACGTCCGCAGAACGGTACATACCGCGATACCTGCCGCCTTTATCAGCGGAGCATTTCTCACCGTAATCGGTGTGCTATTCTCGGGTACTTTTCTGAAAATGATGGACACTCCTGCAAATGTACTGCCCCTTTCGGCAGCATACATGAAAATATACTTCTGCGGAACTATCCCCAGTATGCTGTACAACTTCGGCTCGGCGATACTCCGTGCCGCAGGAGACACAAAAAGTCCGCTGTATTATCTCACCGCCGCAGGCATACTGAATGTTATACTGAATCTGATATTTGTCATGGTATTCCATATGGACGTTTCAGGTGTAGCACTTGCCACTTCCCTTTCACAGGCTCTTTCAGCGGCTCTCATTGTCCGCGCTCTTATGAAAAGAGAGGACGCCTGCAGGCTGGAGCTGAAAAAGATGAAGATATACGGAAGACAGCTCAAACGCATTATCCAGATAGGCTTCCCTGCTGGACTACAGTCCTCCATATTTGCAATATCCAACGTAATTATACAGTCCTCTATCAACGAATTCGGAAATACATTGGGACACGTTGTTCTGTCGGGCAATTCAGCCGCTCAGAACATCGAGGGCTTTGTATATACCTCTATGAACTCCTACAGTCAGACCTCGCTGAACTTCACAGGTCAGAACTACGGCGCAGGCAAGCTTGATAGAATCAAAAAAATAATGTGGATATGCCTTATCGCTGTTTTCTGCACGGGTATGGCTCTTGGACTTACGGCGCTGTTCTTCGGAAGACCGCTGCTGTCCATATACCTCACCGACTCCGAGGAGGCTATAAAATACGGCATGATACGTATGACCTATATCATGATACCATACTTCCTCTGCGGACTTATGGACGTAACTACAGGACTTATCCGTGGTCTCGGGCGCTCTGTGCTGCCAATGCTCATAACCGTTATAGGCGTTGTCGGAATACGACTGGGCTGGATATTCGGCGTGTTCAGGATACCGAAATACCACTCTCTGCAAAGCCTTTACTTCTCATACACCATTTCATGGTTAGCAACGTTTCTCGTTGAACTTGGAGTTTTCCTGTTCATTATGCGAAAGCTGAAAAAAGAACATCAAGAATAGCACAAGCTTACATTAAAAAGGACGGCTCACGCCGTCCTTTTTCTATTTTCCTGTTACCTCACAAGAAGTGAACGCCGCTTCTGCCTCACGGATAAAGTATCCTTGCTCGGCACTGCACACAGGACACTCCTGCGGCGGCTCGCTGCCTACATGGATATGACCGCAGTTAAGACATATCCAGCGCTGCTGGGTATCGTCGCTGCGGAAGAGCCTGCCCTCACGGTAGAGCCCTGCATAGTAGGCAAAGCGAGTACCATGCTCCTTTTCTATCTCGGCTATGGCACGGAACTTCCGAGCTGCCTCGGTGAAGCCCTCGTCATCGGCGATACGTGCAAAATCGGGATATACAACTACATGCTCCTTTTCCTCTTCCTTCTGCGAAGCGTCAAGAAGCTGCCCGATATCCTCGAACACATCAGCAGGATAGCCTGCGGTAACGTCAACGGTCTGTCCTGCGGCGTCCTTCATAAGCTTCCAGAACACCATTGCATGGCGCTCCTCCTGCTCGGCTGTGAACCTGAACATACGCTCAAGTCCGATAAGTTTCTGCTGCTGAGCTATAAGCGCCGCCTGATAGTATCTCTGGCGCGACTGGCACTCACCAGCAAAAGCCCGCATGAGATTCATGCGGGTCTGGCTTTTGTTAAGATCTGTTTGCATGAGACCACTTCCTTTCAGAAGCAGTATCTGCAAATTTTTTCAAATTATTCCGAAATATCAGTCGTCCAGTATCGTGTAGCGGTATTTCATGATGTTCTCCGGATTCTTTAATCTGATATTCTGGATATGTCCGCACTGCGGGCAGGCGTCACAAATGACCTGACTTCTCTTTGGCTTCAGCTTCATCTCTTCTCCTTCGGGATAAAACTGTACCGCATAAGGAGTCACAAGAGTTCCTTTTACGACTTTAGTCGCGCAATACTCACAAACATTATCCATTAAATCGCCCCCCTTGCAGAAAAAATAGTATTTTTCTTATTATACCATATTTTTCGGCTTCTGTCAACAAAAAGAGCGGACTTATTTGCCCGCTCTTTTAATGAATTCAGCTGTTTTTTATATCTCGTTTACTTTTCTCTTGATGTAAGAAGTGTGGAGAACCTCATGAGCCTTGTGGCTGCCCGGCTTCTCGAAGAATTCCTCATAAACCTTCTTGATAGCTGGGTTCTCGTGAGACTGACGGAGAGGCATTGACTTGTCGAGGTTGTAGAGAACCTTAGCTCTCTCTTCTCTGATGTCAACGAAATTTCTAACGCCCATTGGAACCTGTGGCTGACCGCCGCCGTTTACACAGCCGCCGGGACAAGCCATGATCTCGATGAACTGAGCCTTGCAGCTGCCGTCTCTGATACTGTCAAGAACCTTTCTTGCGTTAGCAAGACCGCTTGTAACGATAACATTTACATCTGTACCTGCAACGTTGTATGTTGCTTCCTTGATATCCTTTGTACCGCGAACCTCAGGAAGGTCTGTTACATTGTCGCCTGTGAGTGTATATACAGCAGTTCTGAGAGCTGCTTCCATAACTCCGCCTGTAGCGCCGAAGATAACGCCTGCACCAGTAGAGATACCGAGCGGATCATCGAACTTCTCCTCAGGAAGTGAGTTGAAGAGGATACCTGCACGCTCGATCATTCTGCCCAGCTCACGAGTTGTGAGAGCGTAATCAACATCAGGAACACCTGCTGCGCTCTGATCAGGTCTGCCGATCTCGAACTTCTTAGCAGTACATGGCATGATAGATACCATAACGATATTCTTTGGATCGATACCCATTTTCTGAGCGTAGTATGTCTTAGCAGTTGCACCGAACATCTGCTGAGGTGACTTACATGTTGAAAGGTGATCGAGAAGATCAGGATAGTAGTGCTCACAGAACTTAACCCAACCTGGTGAGCAGGATGTGATGAGAGGAAGTGTTCCGCCGTTCTTGAAACGATCGAGGAACTCGTTAGCCTCTTCCATGATTGTAAGGTCAGCAGCAAAGTCTGTATCGAATACCTTGTCAAAGCCGAGTCTTCTGAGAGCTGCTACCATTTTACCCTCAGCATTTGTGCCGATAGGATTGCCGAAGCACTCGCCGAGACCTGCACGAACAGCAGGAGCTGTCTGAACGAGAACTGTCTTCTCAGGATCAGCGATGGCTGCCATAACTTCCTTAGTGTAGTCCTTCTCAGAGAGAGCGCCTACAGGACATACTGCGATACACTGTCCGCAGGATACGCAGCTTGTCTCGCCGAGTCCCATGTCAAATGCAGAACCGATATATGTCTTGAATCCACGCTCGTTAGCGCCGATAACGCCGATGCCCTGTGTCTTTGCACATACTGCTACGCAGCGGCGGCAAAGGATACACTTGTTATTATCACGGTACATATGAGGAGCAGAATTGTCTACCTCGTACTCGTTCTTAACGCCGTCGTAAACTGTAGCGTCCTCAACGCCGTAGTCCTTAGCAAGCTTCTGGAGCTCGCAGTTGCCGCTTCTTACGCAGGAGAGGCACTTTCTGTCATGAGTTGAAAGAATGAGCTCGAGAGTTCTCTTTCTTGACTCGATTACCTTTGGAGAGTTTGTGAGGATCTCCATATTGTTGGAACATGGATATACGCAGCCTGCAACCAGACGGAAGCCTCTGCCCTCGTTTACCTCAGTAACGCAGATACGGCAGGCACCGATCTCGTTGATCTCTTTCATATAGCAAAGTGTAGGAATCTCAAATCCAGCCATGTGAGCAGCTTCAAGAACAGTAGTGCCCTTGGGGACTTCTAATTCAACACCGTTGATTTTTACTGTAATATTTTCCATTACTATTCCTCCGCTTACTTCTTGATGATTGCCTTGAACTTACATGTAGCGATACAAGCACCGCACTTCACGCACTTAGTCTTGTCGATCTCCATTGCAGCAAGCTTCTTGCCGGGAGCGATATAGTCAGTTCTTGTGATAGCGGAAGCAGGACACTGCTTAGCACACATACCGCAGCCGATACACTTGTCCTTTTCGATCTCGAAGCTGAGGAGGTCCTTACATACGCCTGCAGGACACTTCTTGTCAACAACATGAGCGATGTACTCGTCACGGAAGCATCTGAGTGTGGAGAGAACAGGGTTTGGAGCTGTCTGACCGAGACCACAGAGAGAGTTAGCCTTGACGTGGTAAGCCAGCTCTTCAAGCTTGTCGAGGTCCTCAAGAGTTCCCTTGCCCTTTGTGATCTTGTCAAGGATCTCCCACATTCTCTTAGTACCGATACGGCATGGTGTACACTTACCGCAGGACTCGTCAACTGTGAATTCGAGGAAGAACTTAGCGATATCAACCATACAGTTATCTTCGTCCATAACGATAAGTCCGCCTGAACCCATCATTGAACCGATACCGATGAGGTTATCGTAGTCGATCGGGATATCGAAGTTTGAAGGATCGATACATCCGCCTGAAGGACCACCTGTCTGAGCAGCCTTGAACTTCTTGCCGTTAGGGATACCGCCGCCGATCTCTTCGATAACTTCGCGGAGTGTAGTACCCATAGGAACTTCAACGAGACCTGTGTTCTTGATCTTGCCGCCGAGAGCGAATACCTTAGTACCCTTTGACTTCTCGGTACCCATTGATGCGAACCACTCTGCACCGTTGAGGATTATCTGTGGGATATTAGCATATGTCTCAACATTGTTGAGGATAGTTGGCTTCTGGAAAAGACCTTTTTCAGCTGGGAAAGGAGGTCTTGGACGGGGCTCACCACGGTTGCCCTCGATAGATGTCATAAGAGCTGTCTCCTCACCGCAAACGAAAGCACCTGCACCGAGACGGAGATCGATATCGAAGCAGAAATCTGTTCCGAAGATGTTCTTTCCGAGCATACCGTTCTCACGAGCCTGCTTGATAGCGATGTTAAGACGCTCAACAGCGATAGGATACTCAGCGCGGACATAAATATAGCCCTGTGTTGCGCCGATAGCATAACCTGCGATAGCCATAGCCTCAAGTACAACATGGGGGTCGCCCTCGAGTACTGAACGGTCCATGAATGCACCCGGATCGCCCTCGTCAGCGTTACAGCAAACGTACTTCTGGTCAGCATTTGGAACGATGTTGCGGGCGAGCTTCCACTTCATACCTGTGGGGAATCCGCCGCCGCCTCTTCCGCGGAGACCTGAATCGAGGATAGTCTGGATAACGTCCTCAGGAGTCATAGTTGTGAGGACCTTACCGAGAGCCTCATAACCGTCACGTCCTATGTACTCGTTGATATTTTCAGGATTGATAACACCGCAGTTTCTGAGAGCTACACGGTGCTGCTTTTTGTAGAATGAAGTATCGTCGAGAGACTTGATCTCGTCGCCTGCAACTGTCTCCTCATAGAGGAACTCCTTAACAGGGTTGCCGCCGATGAGGTGCTCGTCAACGATACGTGGGATCTCGTCTACCTTAACGCGTGAGTAGAAAGAGCCCTCTGGGTATACGATCATGATAGGACCGCGCTCGCAGAGACCGAAGCATCCTGTCTTAACGATCTGTACCTTATCTGTAAGTCCCTTATCTGCAAACTGCTTTTCGAGCTCCTCAATGATCTTTGGTGAGCCTGAAGAAGTACATCCTGTACCGCCGCAGACAAGGACGTGTCTTTCATATTTTGAAGAAGCATTGCCATGTGTTCTGAGAGCAACTTCGCCCTTCATGCTGTCTCTGACAACCTTGAGTTCTTCAAGAGTTTTCATAAGTTAACCTCCTAAATGGTAATGTTTGGAATCAAGCGTATTTTTCAATGATCTTATCTACGTCGTCAACAGTAAGACGGCCGTAAACGTCCTCGTTTACTGTGAGGACAGGTGCAAGACCGCAGGCACCGATGCAGCGGCAAGCGTCAAGTGAGAACTTACCGTCTGGAGTGCACTCGCCTCCGCCTATTCCAAGCTTTTCCTGAAGCTTATTGTAGATATCTCCTGAACCTTTAACATAGCAAGCTGTACCGAGACAGACAGAGATTGTGTACTCTCCCTTTGGATACAGTGAGAACTGAGCGTAGAAAGTTACAACGCCGTAGATCTTCTCAAGCGGGATACCTGTGTTGTCGGAAATAATTGCCTGAACCTCGATCGGAAGGTAGCCGTAAATTTCCTGAGCCTTCTGAAGGATAGGCATAAGAGCACCCTTGTCGTTCTTCTTTTCTTCGATGACCTTGAGGAGCTCAGCCTCCTGCTCTGGAGTACCCTTGAAGGGAACAGTTGATTTAGCTGAATTCATTTAATGGACCTCCTTGTGTATTAGCTGTGAAAAATGTAACAATGTCGACCATAAAAAATTTATGAGACAAAATATCATATCTCACATATCCTAAGTATTATAACATAAAACGCGAAAAATTGCTATCGCCATTTTAGCCTAATTAGCTCCTAAATTACTGTATATTTTGCACAATTATAGCTAATACTGACCACCGGGCGCAAAATAAGGTTTACAACTGTCAAGGCTCTTAGCGTGCCGATAGGTTTAGTTAAAAAGTATCCATACTTGTACAAATGTCAAAGTTTTCCGAAAAATTAATTTGATTGTTTTATGAACAAAATATGCATTCTTTTGATTTTAACGTTTTACCAAGTGTTTATACTCAAAAAGATATTCCCTTGGCTTGAAAAAAAGCTTCTAAAATCAAAATTCACAATAAAATACTTATTTACATAAAATTCACAAAACATAAGCTCTTCATTTTATTGACAAATCAATTTTAGTATTGTATAGTAAACTTATAATATATACATAACGCACGTTTTTTCGGCTGATGCCGCGCCGATATCACCTGATAAAAGACATAAAAAACACAGCTTTTGAACACTCAGGTGAAGTCCCGGCTGCTTTATAACAGAATGTCCTGCACTGCGTTCTGTTCAACTTTGACACCGCCGTTTCAGACAAGGAGGAACTTATGAGTTTACCGAATGATCCCGTTATTTTACTGAGCTATATAAATACGCTTCTTCGTGACGAATACCCGTCCTTTGAGGAGCTGTGCAAGAGTCTTTGCACCTCTGCCGACGATATCAGTTCAAAGCTCGAAAAAATAGGTTATGTATATGATCCAAACACTAATTCATTCAGATAGTATCCCGTCCTGCTGATCTCATCTTAACCGACGCGGATACTCGGTCGGCTTTTTGCCGAATGGGAGGGCTTATGAACACGATCATCAAAAGAATGACGGCGGCTGTTTCTTCAGCAGTTATCGCCGTATGCTCCGTTGGCATCAATTACAGCTTCGGAGCTGACACCGAGGGAAAGACATATAAAGTACATTTTGAGCTGGGCGACGATGTTACTATCGTTCCCGACGACGACGGAAACGTTCCTGTTATCAAAGACGTTACCGATACCTACAATGCCGTTGTTTTCATGCCGAAAGCCGAGCTTGAAAGAGAGGGCTACTACTTCAAAGGCTGGACCGCTGATAATGTTTACGGCTATTTAAGCGGACGAGTTTATCATATCCCCGATCACGACGTTACTATCACCCCTGTGTGGCAGAAAAAAGACGACAATGTCTACCACACCGTAAAATTCAGTGTTGTTATCGACGGCGAAGTACGCGAGGACTATGAGAAAATGGTTCCTGCCGAGAAAGTCCGTGCGGGTGCTCTTGTAGAGATACCTATGAACGTTTTCCCACGCAGCGGATATGCTCAGAGCGGCTGGACAGACGGCACTCATGTCTTCACAGGACAGCAGTACATCGTTGTCGGCGACGAGGACATCACTCTTGAGCCAAACTGGTGCAAGAAGTATTTGCTGACTTATACTGT
The DNA here is from genome assembly GCF_900119075.1 of Ruminococcus flavefaciens. Classification (GTDB taxonomy): domain Bacteria; phylum Bacillota; class Clostridia; order Oscillospirales; family Ruminococcaceae; genus Ruminococcus; species Ruminococcus flavefaciens_Q. The sequence continues at coordinate 128,381 of NZ_FPIP01000004.1, read as the reverse complement.
CGGCGACGCTGACAGAGTAAACGGGGCTGTAAAGCAGGAATATGAGGTAATGGAAACAGGCGCTGTGAATCTCCAGAGCAACAACCGTTTCTCCAGAAACGGCTTCTCTATCGGCGGCTGGCACTGCGAAACTGACGGTAAGGATTACAAATGCGACCAGAAGTTCGTTATGCCTGCAAGCGATGTCGTTATGACTCCTATCTGGGAGCCTATCAATTATACTGTCGTATTCTTCGCAAACACAGGTTCTGACAGCGACGATATCAGAATAAAGGGCAAGACTGATACCACTATCAAGCTGCCTGAGTGCAGCTGCAAAAAAGAGGGCTATACCTTCGGCGGCTGGAAAAAAGATGACAAGATATATCAGGCAGGCGAGGATTACCTTATCGAGGGCGCACTCCCCGGTGTTGGTATCTCATTTAACGCTGTATGGAATGCAGAGGGCAGTGAGACTACAACAACTACCACATCTGCAACTGCCACCACAACTTCTTCTGTGACAACAACGTCTACAGCTACAAGTCCTATCCTTTCAACAACATCTACAACAGCAGTAATGGCTTATGAGATAAGCGTTGTTGACAAGGCGTCAGGCAAGCTTATCAATGACGTTTACCTCAGCGCTAAGGATACCATTATTGAAAACGGTTCTTCAAGAGTATCCGAATTCCCTGTGGATACAAAATCAGCAAACCCAAAGAAAATTGATTTCAAGGGTATCAAAAACTTTGAGGGCATTACAAATATAAGCGATTTCAGCATTGTTCAAAATATCTACAACGGATTTGCGTATAAGCTCAGTGAGGACGATATCACAAGCGAGGTAAAGGACGGTACTGCTTATTACACAGTTAAGGTCGCTAAAAAGGTATATCCCGATGATGTAAGACCTTATTCACACGTTGTAAGAGTCTACGACAAGGCAACAAAGGAGCTCGTAAACGACGCTGTCGTTATGGGAGCATGGAATATCGTATATGAGGACGGCAAAGTAACAGGTCCTATCTCACAGATAGATACCTCCGCAGCTAATCCTGCTATCATAAGCTACGAGAAATACAAGGACGCCAAGGTTTGCAGCTTCAGTATAAACGGCGTTAAGGAAGGTTCGTCTTACACATTCAGCAAGGACGACTACACTACCGAGGACGACGGCGTTCAGCACAAAATCTACCATAATGTTTATCTCACAAAGTCTGAGATAACTTACGGCGACGCCAACAGCGACGGAAATGTTGATATGTCTGATGTAGTTCTTATCATGCAGGCTCTGGCAAATCCGAACAAGTTCGATATAAACGGTACAGATGATAACCACATCACCGAAAAGGGCAGAACAAACGCTGATGTATGGAACACAGGCGACGGTCTCACTACTGAGGACGCACTCCACATACAGAAGTATCTCCTCGGCCTCTGCGACATAACAGGCAAGGTGGAAATGACATCTTCACCCGAATAAGCATAACAAAAAAGGACTGCTTTTGCAGTCCTTTTACTTTTATATAACGCCGAGACCTTCGAGAAGAAGCTTCAAACCTATGAGGATAAGTATAGTTCCGCCTGCTATCTCGGCTTTTTTCTCATATTTGCTGCCGAACTTGTGACCGATGAAAACTCCCAAAAGTGAAAGTGCAAAGGTTATCGCACCTATCATAGTGACCGAGAACAACAGGTCTGTTTTTTCTGCGGCAAAAACTATTCCTACCGCAAGCGCGTCAATGCTTGTTGCTATGGCAAGCAGTGTGAGTTCCTTTAAGTCGAGCCTGTACTCCTTGTCTGTGTCATCCTGCTCATCGCCCTTTATGGCTTCAATTATCATCTTTCCGCCGATAAAGGCAAGAAGTCCGAATGATACCCAGTGACTGAACGAGTTTATAACATTGGCAAAACGGCTTCCGAGGAAATAACCTATCACAGGCATTATTCCCTGAAATACACCGAAGAACAGAGCTGTTATAACTCCACCCTTTAAATTGAGCTTTTTCATGCTCAGCCCCTTACAGACTGATACTGAAAATGCGTCCATTGCAAGTCCAACGGAGATAAGCAGAAGTTCGACTAAACTCATAAAAAACGTCCTCTCATAAAAAAAATTCGGATACCATTGTACCCGAACCTCACTCAGGTACGACGATAAAGCCGTACATGAGTCTCATTATTTAAGGCAAAACCGAACGCTTTCGCGTTAGTATGTCGGCTTGCCGCACACTTTCGTATGTTAACTACTCCCTCACATAACAATGCTTATTATACATTGTATTTCAGCGCCTGTCAATATATTACAGTTAGCATAACAAAACAGAGATATTATACAATAATACTTATATGAAAGTATATAGTTAATTATGGGGGAAACCTTTCTGAGGAAAGGTTCCTCTGACGGAGGCGCGCCCCTCTGTCACTGTGTGACATCTCCCCGCACTGCGGGGAGTCACCCCCATACCCCTTTCCAAAGACTTTTATCTGGTTTTTTCACCGATAGGGCGCTCCATAAATAAAAAAGCCCTGCAAAATGCAGGTGCGCCCTATCGGTGAAAAAACAAAACGAAAGTTTTAGGGAGAGAGTTTGAGAGAAGCCCCTTTTTCAAAAGGGGTTCTCTCAATAATAAGCGTAAAACTTCTATATAAGTATTGCGGATACTATCCCCTGTTTTATTATTCTTCGTCAGGCATTTCCCAGTTATGGTAAACGTTCTGAACGTCGTCGTTCTCTTCGAGGTGCTCAAGGAGAAGGTTCATCTTCTTGATATGATCCTCGTCTGTGAGAGTTGTATAAGTAGAAGGTATCATCTCAGACTCGGCAGAAATTACATTATAGCCCTTTTCTGTAAGTCCCTCGCGGAGAGCGTGAACGCTCTCGGGAGCGCACTCGATCTCAACTGTTTCCTCGTTGATGTCGAAGTCCTCGCCGCCGAACTCGAATACGTCTTCCATTACCTTGTCCTCGTCGAGGCCTGTGTTCTCAAGGATAACGATACCCTTGTTTGTGAACATGAAAGATACACAGCCGATAGTACCGAGGTTTCCGCCGAACTTATCGAAATAGTGACGAACCTCGCCTGCTGTTCTGTTTCTGTTGTCTGTAAGACACTCAACGATAACAGCTACACCGTTAGGACCGTATCCCTCGTATGTTATGTTCTCATAGTTGTTCTTGTCGCCGTCGCCTGCTGCCTTCTTGATGATACGCTCGATATTGTCGTTAGGCACATTGTTGGACTTTGCCTTTGCGATAAGGTCACGAAGCTTGCTGTTGTTGTTAGGATCAGGACCGCCCTCCTTAACTACAACGGTGATCTCACGTCCGATCTTAGTGAAGATCTTGCCCTTTGCAGCGTCGGTAGCTTCTTTTTTACGTTTGATATTGTTCCATTTTGAATGACCTGACATAGTTTACACTCCTATCTGTTCATTTTCATTTATATTTGAATTTATAATAAGTTCAAACAGTTCCTTGATACGCTCGTTTCCGCCTGTTAGATATAGATAGCCGAAAAGGCACTCCAGCGCCGTAGCTCTGCGGTATTCAGCCGCGTCGGCGTGCTTGGGGACTGTATTTCCAGTGGCATTCCTGCCTCTTTTCAGCACCGCAAGTTCATGGTCGCTTAGATTCTCAGCCACAAGGTCATACGCCTTGGACTGAAACTCCGCACAAACCAGCTTTATCTTTGCGGAATGGAGCTTCGCAACAGGCATATTTGCCTGACGAAGCAGATACTCCCTCACAAGGGTATCGTAAACACTGTCTCCCAGAAATGCAAGAGTCAGCGGACTGTATGAATTAGCTTCACGCTCGGTAAGTTTTTCTGTGCTCATATCAGTTTACAAAGTCGAACTCGAAGCCCTCAAGGCTTACGGTGTCGCCCTCCTGTATGCCCATTTCCTCAAGCTTTGCGATAATGCCGCTGTTGATAAGCACACGCTGGAAATACTGGAGCGACGAATAGTCGTCGGGATCAACAGTACGCATGATAGGCTGTATCCACGGTGCGTCAACGAAGTAGACATCGTCCTCGACAGTTATCTCGAACTTCTTGTCAACACCCAGCATCTCGTCAAGCTCCTCCTGCGGTATGGGCTCTGCCTCAAATTCCTTTATAGGCGGCAGTGTGTCAAGCACTTCGGATATCTTTTTCACAAGCTCCGATGTGCCCTGTGTAGTTGCAGCTGATATGCAGAAAAATGGTATATTCTTGTCCTCTATATATTTTCGGAACTTTTCTATCTGCTCCTCGGTCGCCATGTCTGATTTATTGGCAGCCACTATCTGAGGACGCTCTGCAAGCTCCTCGTTGAACTTGGCAAGCTCCGCGTTTATAACGTCGAAATCCTCGCAGGGATCACGTCCCTCAATGCCTGAAACATCGACCACATGGACTATAAGTCTACAGCGCTCGACGTGTCTGAGGAACTCATGTCCCAGTCCTACGCCGTCGCCTGCGCCCTCGATAAGTCCGGGGATATCAGCCATTACGAAGGACTTCTCCTCCTCTACCCTTACAACTCCCAGAACAGGAGTAAGAGTAGTAAAATGGTAATTTGCTATCTTCGGCTTTGCTGCGCTTACAACAGAGATAAGTGTGGATTTTCCGACATTTGGGTATCCCACAAGACCTACGTCCGCAAGGAGCTTCAGCTCCAGAGTCACCTCGAACTCCTCACCCGGATAGCCGGGCTTTGCGAATTTTGGTATCTGGCGTGTTGAGGTAGCAAAGTGGACATTGCCCTTGCCGCCCTGTCCGCCTTTTGCAAGGACCTTCGGCTCGTCAGTGGACATATCCGCCATTATCCTGCCGCTTTTTGCGTCGCGTATGACAGTACCTCTTGGCACCTTTATAATAAGTGGCTGAGCGCTTTTGCCAGTGCAGTTTCTTCCGCTGCCGTTTTCCCCGCGGTCAGCCACATATTTCCTCTTATACCTGAAATCTATCAGAGTCGAGAAATTATCATCGACCTGAAAAATCACATCTCCGCCGCGTCCGCCGTCGCCGCCGTCGGGACCGCCTGCCGCTACATACTTTTCGCGGTGAAACGATACAGCGCCGTCGCCGCCGTCACCTGCTTTGATCATTATTTTCGCCTGATCAACGAACATTTCCGTCCTCCGTTTCTAAAGAAAAATCCCAAGCGAAAGCTCGGGATTTATTGTCACGTTATGGCTGTTACTGCTCAATCTCGTAAACAGAAACCTTCTTACGGTCACGTCCGTAACGCTCAAACTTTACCTTACCGCTTACTGTAGCGAATAATGTATCATCTGAACCGATGCCGACACCGTTACCAGGGTGGATATGTGTTCCTCTCTGACGAACGAGAATGTTGCCAGCCTTAACAAACTGACCGTCTGCTCTCTTAACACCAAGTCTCTTAGCCTCAGAGTCACGTCCGTTCTTTGTGGAACCGCCGCCCTTCTTATGAGCAAAGAACTGCATACTAATCTTAAACATACTTACACCTCCGAAATAGTGATTTTGATCGTGTTAGGGTACTCTTCCAGTATAGCCTCAAAGTGCTGTTTTAAAACATTCAGCAGACGCGAAGGAGTCTCTCCCCCGTCACCGCAAATACATTCGATAACGTTATCACCCACAGTGACATTCGGTTTCAAACCGAATTCATCGAGGATATTTGCAGTAAGCTGTACCGCTGATGAAACAGCCGCACAGACAACGTCCTTTCCGCTCTCGGCATAGCCTGAGTGGCCGCTGAACTTAAAGCCTGTCAGGAGTCCCTGCTTTTCATAAAATTCTGCGCGGATCATGATCAAGCCTTGATAGCTTCGATCTTGACCTGAGTGTAAGGCTGTCTGTGTCCCTGCTTTCTCTTTTCACCCTTCTTAGGCTTGTAAGTGAAAACAGTGATCTTCTTAGCCTTGCCGTTCTTCAGAACCTTTGCGCTTACAGCTGCACCGTCAACATAAGGTGTACCGATCTTAAGACCATCGTCTGCTCCGAGAGCTACTACCTTGTCGAAAGTAACTGTCTCATCAGCCTCAGCTGCGAGCTTCTCGATGAAGATGATATCTCCCTCGTTTACCTGATACTGCTTTCCGCCGGTTTCAATAACTGCGTACATATTGTGGCACCTGCCTTTTCAATAAACTCGCTGTTACAGGCGTGTGAGCGCACAACTTTAAAGCCTGTTTACAAGCGGCAATAATATTTTATCACAAAGATACGGCTTTGTCAAGCTTTTTTTGCAATATTCCTCTGCAAAATCATTTACTTTCGATCTCAGCAAAAGATTTTGGAGCTTATATGTCATTCCCCCGCTTTTGGCGGGGGAAAATGCGTTTTTGCAGTGAAAATATCAGCTTACCAGACTCTGTAGTTCTCCTCGCCTATCTTATAGGAAGTGCCTGGAACATAGAGGTCGATAGGTTTAAGCTCCTTGCCCTGTTCCTTAGCGGTGTCGATAGCTCTCTTGAGCTCTCTGAAAGCAACGCTGTTTGTAACGATACGTGTTACGCTCTCCTGACTCGGATTTGTGCTGAGATACTCAAGCACAGCCTGCTGGAGATAGAAATAGCTTCGGAGCTGAGTCTTCTTGAACTCGATGCTCTGCTGGTCGTCGCCCTCGCCCTCAAGGAGGAAGAGACTGTCGCCCTCGCGGTAGCCCAGTGTGAGCTTTGCAAATATCTCAGGGATAAATACTCTTATCTCACCTGCAAGTCCCTTGTCGCCGTTAACAAGTGTTTCGAGCTTGTCAGCCATTGCAACATACTCGTCGTGGTTGTTTATCTTCTCCATCATGCTGATAGTTTCCTTTGCAGCCTTCATAACCAGTTCCTTCTTGAAAGGACACTGGTCGTCCTCACGCTGAACGAAGATAGCGTACTGCTTCTCGGAAACAAAGGTCTCCTCAGCGAACATTTCCTTTTCAACATATTCCTCGAAGTACTTAGGCAGCTCTACAAGCACCGAGCCGTTCATACGTACCTCGATTATCTTCTTCTCCTTGTATTTTGCAAGGTAAATTCTCAGCCAGTAGTACTTCTTTGAGCCGAGATACTTCGGTATCTCCGTTCTCAGGAAATTAACCAGCACAGTTGGCTGCTTGTCCTTGACGCCAACTCTTACAACAGACTGGCAGTACATATCGAAATCGTAGTGCTGTCTGAGGAAATCAACAGGAACGTGTATCGGATTTTTCTTGTATATAGACTGGTCGAGTGGGTGCCATACGCCGCCGCAGAATATATCTACAGCCATTTTTGCTACCTCCTGCTCGTCCTTGCCCTGTGAGTCAACAGGATCGATAAGAGGCTCATCGAAGTCATCGTGTTTAACGATAAAGATAGTCTGAAGTATCATTATACCGTCGCTTTCTTCAAGTCTGCCTACCTGAACATCGATAGTAAAGCCCTTTGGCATGATGATACAATCGTCATAGAGGGTGCCCTTAAGCTTCTCGTTGAGGTTTTCGAGCACCATGCTCTTTATATCGTCCTTCGGATCGGTTGTATGAACTTCCTCTGTCTTCTGATTATTCTTCTTCTTGAAAATTCCCATTTTCTATTCTCCTTAATTTGATGATATCAATATATGCTCTGCATAATATTAAACTGTGAATTTAACTGCTGCCCAGCCCTCGCGGACTTCGGGCTCAGGCTCCTTGAAGCCAACTGACTTAAGCGCGTCTATGACCTCGTCCATACGCTCCTCGATGATACCCGAAACGATAAGTATACCGCCCTTTTTGAGGTATCTCAAGAAGCTTTCCTTCATGGCGATGAGTACGTCCGCAACGATATTTGCCGCGATGATGTCGTACTTGTCGTCGATCTCGTCGGCAAGCTTCTCGTCGGTGAGGATATTGCCGAAGTAGGTCTTGTAAACATCGGGCGAGATGTGGTTCTTGACTGCGTTTTCAAGAGCAGTCACCGCAGCATTCTCCTCAATATCCACTGCAACAGCGCTCTTTGCGCCTAAAAGCATAGCTCCGATAGAAAGGATACCGCTGCCGCAGCCCATATCCAGAAGCTTGTCGCCCTTATTCAGGTACTTTTCCAGCACCTCGAGACAAAGCCTTGTGGTATGGTGCTTGCCTGTGCCGAAGCTTGAAGCAGGATCTATCTCAAGGATAATTCTGCCGTCAGAATTGTCATATTCCTCCCATGAGGGCTTGATGACCAGCTTCTCGCCAACCTTGAAGGGCTTGAAGTACTGTTTCCAGTTGTTAGCCCAGTCCTCCTCGCGGATACTTGACATTTCGGCTTCGAGCCTGCCGTAAGCCCCCTCGGTATCAGCCGCCTTCATTTCGGCAAGCATGGACTTGATAGCGATGAGCATTTCTGCTCCCTGACCGTTTGTCGGTATATAGACCGTGACGCAGGTCTCACACTCGGAAAGTCCCATAAGGTCGTCGTCGATATAGTCCCACTGACCGTTCTTGTTTTCAAGAAATTCCTTGAAGTCCTCGGGATCCTTTATGGAAAAGCCCTTGATGCCGATGTCTCCAAGCTTTGAGCAGAGAAGCTCAATGCCCTCGGTAGTGGTATAAATGTTGACTTCTGTCCATTCCATTAGTTAAATTACTCCTTAATTGCAAATAAGCATAAGATATAAAAGTACATCATTGTTATCAACAATGCCGTCGCCGCTGATATCAGCAGCAGCTATCTCCGGGCTTGTCAGCACAGAGATACCATCGGGCAGCTTGCCGAGACTGTTGAGGTACTCATTTATAAGCGCTAAATCACAGGTATCGAAGCTGCCGTCGTTATTGACATCGCCTGCTTCATGTTCTTCAGGCTCGCCTGCATAGTTAAGCTTTGTCAGCTCAACGAAGCCGCTTCTGCCGCCTATCTTTACCTCGCCCACTGTACCGCTGACTTTGAGCACCCTGACAACGTTTCCGTAGGAAAGTGAAGCTATAGCGTCCTTTTGAGCCTTAATGTCCGCCCATACCTTTACAGGCACGACGTCGGAGCAGTAATACTCTCCTGCCTTATAAGTCACCGTGGTAACGGCAGGTCGGAGCGTGGTCTGCGCTTTTGTTGTTGTGACAGCTGTTGTTCTGGCTGTAGTCTGCACTGCTGTTGTAGTTGTCAGCGCAGCAGCCGCTGTAGTTGTTACAGAAGAAGTTACTGTAGAAGTTTCGGTATCTTTTTCAGCTATTTCAAGAGGTGTGAAGCCTTTATAAGGATTCTTGCCCTTGATACCCTGAAAAACTGTTATATTCTTGTTATCATATGCCTCAAACATGAGTATCTCGTCCTTAGCAGGATCAGCCATATACACGTCGTCGCCGATGACACCGTCGATATACACCCAGTGTCCGCCCACATTGCATATAACATAGAGTCCCTTGTCGAGATATTCCTTTATCTCAGAAGCCTTTCCGCTCTGAGTATCCGACTTGAAGTTCAGATTTGCCGTAGCAATGCTTACCTCAGGGATAGCCTTGTTTACGGAAGCCCATGCACTGAGTCCGCCCCACTGGTTGAAAGCCTTCATATCATTGAGAGTCTTTGCAAACACACCGGGATCAAAGCTTTCGGTATCCTTAGCTCCCGAAGCAACCGCAGCCATTGCGATAGAGGTTATGTAGCAGCCTGAGCTGCGCACTGTAGAACCGCCGATAGCATAGCTGCCCCAGCGCTCGTCATTCTGTCTCCAGAGTCTGAAGTCGTCGGCTGCATGAGCCTTGATATTCGTCTGACATGATCCCGCCAGTATTCCGATAAGGAAAAGAAATGCAAGCAGGACAGAAAATATTCCTTTTTCTTTTACAGTTCGCATAATCCAACCTCCGTATTTACGTTATCGGCTTTTTATGCGTCTCCTTTTTCTGGATTCTCTGAACTCATCATATGCTCTGATATATTCGTTCATCGCTTTTTCTTTTTCTTGCTCATTCAGGGTTACGTCACCGTAGACCGACCTGTCGAATAACTCAGCAGTATCCGTGATATCTGCGCCCGACATCTCATGTACGAGAGCCGCCGCCTCCTTTGAGGTATTGACGTTTTCGATACCGTAGACCTTGCAAATCCTGTGCATTACAGCTTTGACAGCGTCATTTGGCATACGTTTTTTTCCTCTGAAAATGAACCATTTATGTGACAGCATTGGATATACGAATGCAAACAGCAGTACCAGCATTGCGCCTGCCAGTATCATCAAACCTGCATATGAAAGCATATCCGTAGCAGTCGAAGCTTTTTTCTCGCCCGTTTCCGCTATATCGGTAACGGTAGGCTCAAAGCTTGCCCAGCCGTATCCCCTGATATAGAGCTCGGGGAAGCCGTGCAGATCCTTTGCGCGAATGGTATAATTGGTGTCCTTGGCATATTTGCCGCCTATATGCTCTGTCATATTGTATCCCTCGCAGTATCTTGCGGGAATACCTGCGGCACGGGCAAGGAGCACCATGGAAGTTGCGTATTCGTAACAAACTCCTGTTTTTGTCCTGAAAAGGAAGTCCTCGGCGTTTTCGCCCTTTCCTTTTCTGTATTTCAGGTCATAGACGTAATTGTTATTGTAAAAGTAAGCCTCAATGGCTAATGCCTTTTCGTATTCTGTTTTACAGTCCTGGGTTATCTCATCGGCAAGAGCCTTTATATCGGTCTTTCCGCCGTAATCAAGAAGATATTCCAAATAATCTTCATAGAGAGCGCAGTCAAGATCTGCATATCTGCATTTCTGCCTGTAATCCTCGGAGCTTGAATCGTCAAGATTCATGTAGAGGACATTGCTTGTGTCTTCGAGAAGCTCCTCATAGTCGAACTGCGCCAGCTGATCTATGAACTCATTGTTTCGTGAGCTCATAAAGAAAGTATCCTCATCGTAGCTGAAGGTATACTTCTCGTCAGTGGCAAATCTGCTGTCAACGGCATAGACAGTACCGCCGCGGAGAGCGACCACGTCGCCTCTTCTGGAGCAGTTTGTCATTTCAACGGCAAACTGTGGCACAGGAGCCATATCAGTACCCTGAGACATACCGACAATAGCCGATAAGCTGTAGAACGCAGCCTCCCTGAGCTCAGGCTCGTCAAGACCGCTTTTCACAAACTCGGCAAGTCCGTACTTCTCAGAAAATTCGCTGTCAAGAGAAGCTGCCTCAAGAACAGCGCCTGCTATGCCCATATGGGCGCCTATATTCACAGGCGGCTTGCCTGCCTTTGAGCTGAACCTGCTGTCCATATCCTCAATGCTCCACCGATCGTTCTCAAAATCATAGGTAGAGCGTGTGGCAGTCTTTATACGCAGCGGCTCATCAGCCCTGACTTCATAGACTAAGGTCTGATCCTCATTGGAGCGAAACTGGTCTCCCGTAGAGGTATCACGGAAAACGTCCAGCATGGCATTCAGCTTATCAGTGAACTGGTCGGCGTCGATGAGAGTTTCGAGAACAGTTCTGTCCGCTACAACAGCAGGCTTCGGGAAAATAGCCGCTGCCGCCGCAAAGATGACAGCATAGACCGCAATGGGCTTCCACGACTTTCTTCTTTCCACGAATACCGTGCTTTCGGTATCCGTAAGCTGTCTGTAGTACACCATGAGAAGTATATATCCCACAGCCAGAAGTATTATGAACACCGTGGGCATTTTTTCATATTCCTTACCGTAAATAGAGAAAGGAATGATGAATATCAGGAAATTCATGAATATCCTGTATCTTACCCGCGTGAAATAGTATATTACCGAGCCCATGAACAGCATGAACAGCAGATAGAAGGCTGCCGCATACCAGAAGTTGAACTCCAGCGAGTCCTGCGGTGTAAGGAACCACAGCCCCCATGTGATAGGGTATGCTTCTTTTCCCCTGATTATGGCTTTCCTGACTCCTGCGCCGAATACGACGGCAAGAGCCGTATACATAAAGAAGCCAAGGAAATTATGCTTCTTCATGTAATCGAATACTCTGAAAATTATCCAGCCGATGAATAAGCTGCACAGTCCCCAGCCCAGCGCATATACATATCCCAGATCATCAGTCTTTACGGTGTCGCGGTTGCGGTAATGATACATGAGCGCTGTCATTATCAGTACCGTATACCACAGCACGGGATCTGTGAGCGTCCTCAGCAAGAAAGATTTCAGATCGAATTTTTTGTTTTTGGTCTCATTCATATTTATACCAGTTTGAAATTATTATCTTCATCAAGATACCACATCTTAAGAGGTGTGGAATTTACGGACGCAATGGATAGTCCGATGATACTTGCGTTATCAGGCTCCTCAATATAGCGGGTGACCTCAGCAAAGCTCGGACCTGCGTCTGTAGTTGCAACTACACAGGCACAGAAAGAGCCCGTGTTGGCTGAAAGGTCTATCCTCTTGTCGGGAACGACTTTGATCGCCAGTATTTTCAGCAGGAGCTGATTCGGATAATCGGGATTATCAACGCTTTCACAGACAGTCTCACCCGAGCTTGAACGGTATACAAAATTGCAGGCGATGCCCTGCTTTACAAGCAGATCAAGCAAGCCGAACACCGAGCGGATAAGCTGTTCCTCGCCTCTTACCGCATTTGCAGGTGGTATCGAGCCGTTACGGTAAAGATCAAGCACCAGAACAGGCTGCACCGAAGCGGATGCCTCGTCCAGACGGACCATAAGCTTCTGCTTTTTCGATGAAAGCTTCCAGTTTATGCGTTTCAGCGGATCTCCCTGCTCGTATTCGCGGTGCTCATAGCCCGGAGAGGTATTCGCCGAAAACAGCATAGCCGTATCGTTTTCCTCATCGTCGTCGCTTGTGAGCACAACGTCCGCAATGGAACGGAAAAGCTGTGTAGATGATTTTACCTCGGGTATCGGCGGTATAACGCCTACGGAAACAGGCTGAGGAAGCGGAGTTTTCACCGCAAACTTCATAAATCCGAGAAATCCGCAGGAATAAACTGCATTTATGCCTATTTCGCCGTTTCCGCCCACAAGAGCGTCCACCTCAAACCTGAAGCGGCGTTTGTTCTCGTTAAGCATACTGAGCTTGCGTTTTTTTATGTTCTGGGCGAAAATTTCCGTAGCATAGGGACATATTTCCACTATCGAAACAGGAAACGCGCCTGTTTTCTCAACTTTTACATCAACGATGAGCTTGCTGCCCTTCGGCACATAGGCGTCACAGCTGAAAGTGACCTTTACGCGCTTTCTTGCATAAAGCGTGATAAAAAGGGACACAAGAGGCGCAAATGCCACGAAAGCCAGCAGAATGATACCCATTTCGCCGTCGATATAGAAGGTGAAGATATAGACCAGAAAAGCTACTGCAAGTACGCTTATAATACTCTTGAAATGCTTCATATTCAGCTCATGGCAGGAACGGCACAGTTCCTGAGGACATTTTCAACATATGCCTCGCCTGAGCCAAAGGCTGTTTTGCCCTGAGGTGAAAGTATTATTCTGTGAGCAAGCACTGAAACAGCGGTATTCTTGACATCATCGGGAGTTACATAGTCTCTCTCGTAGATGTAAGCGTAAGCCTTTGCTGCCTTGAAAAGTGCTATACTTCCGCGTGGGCTTATTCCGAGAACGGTATTTCTGTCCTCTCTTGTCGTCGCAACGATATCAACGATGTACTCCTTGACAGCGTCGCTTACGCGCACCTGCTTTACCTCCTGCTGCATTGTGATGATATCATCAACGTGCATTACAGGTTCTTCTATATTAACAATAGGATTGTTGAGCTCTGTTCTTTCAAGTATCTGTACTTCCTCCTCCATTGAGGGATAACCCATGGAAAGCTTCATGAAGAATCTGTCCATCTGCGCCTCGGGAAGGTGGAAGGTACCGTAGGTCTCTACAGGGTTCTGAGTTGCCATAACGAGAAAGGGCTTCGGGAGCTTGTGGGTAACGCCGTCAAGACTTATCTGGCGCTCCTCCATAGCCTCAAGCAGAGCCGACTGTACCTTTGGCGAGGCACGGTTTATCTCGTCCGCAAGAAGAAAATTGCACATTACCGCACCGTCGCGGTAAACGAAATCACCCTTATTTGAATCGAGCATAGTAAAGCCCGCAATATCAGATGGCATAACGTCGGGAGTAAGCTGGATACGGTTGAATTTTCCGCCTATCGAGCGCGAAAGAGCCGTTATGAGCTGCGTCTTGCCGACACCGGGGACGTCCTCAAGAAGAACGTGACCTTCACATAACAGTGCAGCTATCAGCTTGATTACCGTATCCTTTTTACCTACAATGACTTTGCCGACAGATCCTGCGAGTTTACTTATATTTGCATTCATATTTCAGTACCTCATACTTTTGAGCATATTATCCAATTAAAACTATTATAACATATTTTCCAAATTACTTCAAGGGAAAACCATACGAAAAAAAACCTGTATTATTGTAACATCTTACAATAATACAGGTGTTATAATGTGGAAAATTTGTCCAATTAATTGTTTTCAGCAGCAGTTGCTGCTGATTTTCGCCCCAATATCAACATAAAGATACTATCAATAGTACCCTTTATCGTTTCTGCGATTCTTTATCAGTAAAAACGTCAGAACTACCAGAGCAGCTGCGGCTGCTATAGTCGCAAACACTCCGTTTATGCTGACAGGATCATCAAATATAAGCAGCGATGTGATCTGATCTTCAGCAAATCCACATTTTCTTGCGGCATTTTTGAATTCCCCTACATCATATTCATAAAAGGATTTAGGCGAAACACGCCCGTCTATGCAAAACGTATCCGGCATTGTATCCGAACTGCCGTTCATATAGGCGTTCCACTTAACGCAAAGCTCGTCAAGCTCTTTCTTTTTATCCTCGTCGCTGGTATAAAACGAGTAAACGCGGTAATTTTCCGGGACATAGCTTCTGTCTTTTCTCATTTTTTCGATATCATCAGTACTTGCATTATCAAATATATAATAGTACAGATATGAAATTTTATACTTTGAACGTCCATGTCTTTGATGCGTTTTTACCTCCTGTATTCTGTACAGCGAAAAAACACGCCCCGATTCCCCCTCGATAGCCCTCTCCTCGTTGCAATAATCAAGATCATCAATATGTACATAGTACGGATCACCTTTGAAGTACATCACGGTTTCCATACAGCCCAATGCAAATATTGCAAAAGCCGCCATAAACGCTATCAATAACATAGTTCTTTTAGGATTTGAAGTTACTGCCATTATTTTTTCTCCCTATATCAAAAAACAGCGGCAGAATTATTCCGCCGCTGTCTGTAAAAGCTTTGATTACTTGATCATGTTAGCGATCTCGTCAGCAAAGTTCTCTTCCTTCTTCTCAACGCCCTCGCCGCGCTCGTAACGAACAACGTCAACGACCTTGATAGAACCGCCGAGCTTCTTAGCCTCTGCGTCAACATAGCCCTGAACTGTGAGCTTGTCATCCTTAACGAAAGCCTGCTCAAGGAGGCAGTTCTCGCTGTAGTACTTGCCAACCTTGCCTTCAACGATCTTTACGCGAACCTGCTCGGGCTTGGAAGCCATCTTAGGATCCTCAGCCATCTGAGCGAGCATGATCTTCTTCTCGTTCTCGATAACCTCAGCAGGAACGTCCTCTCTTCTTACGTATGGAGCGTTGAGAGCAGCAGACTGCATAGCAACGTCCTTACCGATAGCAGCTACCTGATCAGCAGAAAGGTCTGTGTCCATCTTTACCATAACACCGATGCTGCCGTTGTTGTGGATATAAGAAGCAAGCTTGCCCTCGAGTCTTACGAAACGACGGATAACGATGTTCTCTCTGATCTTCATGCCAGCGAGCTCTGTGAGAGCCTCGCCTACTGTGCCATTGCCGCCGCTGATAGGCATATTCTTGAGTGCCTCAACGTCAGCAGGATTCTTCTCAATGATTGTGTTTGCTACGTTAGCAACGAAGTTTCTGATATCGTCTGTGTTAGCAGCGAAGTCAGTCTCTGTGTTTACTTCGAGGAGAACGCCTACCTCGCCGTTTACAACAGCTGTAACTACGCCCTCAGCAGCAGCTCTGCCGCTCTTCTTAGCCTGTGTAGCAAGACCTTTTTCTCTGAGGAACTCGATAGCCTTGTCCATATCGCCATCGTTCTCTTCGAGAGCCTTCTTACAGTCCATCATACCAACGCCTGTGGACTTCATGAGTTCTTTGATTTCAGCAACGGATACCTTACCCATTGTAATTACCTCCTAATTATTATTAAATCCGCAAAAACCCGAAGGGTTAGTTCGGGTTTTTGATTGTTTTCATTGTTTTATGATTATTCAGCGTCAGCCTCAGCGCTCTCAGCTTCCTCAGCAGGAGCCTCCTGTGCAGCTGTAGCGTCATCGCCCTGTCTGCCTTCGATAACAGCGTTAGCGATTGTGCCTGCGATAAGCTTTACAGCTCTGATAGCATCGTCGTTACCGGGGATAACGTAATCAACTTCGTCAGGATCGCAGTTTGTATCTACGATAGCAACGATCGGAATGTTGAGCTTCTTAGCCTCAGCAACAGCGATCTTTTCCTTGCGTGGATCAACGATGAAGAGTGCTGCAGGGAGCTTCTTCATTGTCTTGATACCGCCGAGGAACTTCTCGAGCTTCTCTATTTCAAGGTTGAGCTTAACAACTTCCTTCTTGGGGAGAAGAGCGAATGTGCCGTCCTCTTCCATTGTGTGGAGCTGCTCAAGTCTCTTGATTCTTGTCTGGATTGTCTTGAAGTTGGTGAGCATACCGCCCAGCCATCTTGCGTTTACATAGTGTGCGCCGGCTCTTGTAGCTTCTTCCTTAACGGAATCACCAGCCTGCTTCTTTGTACCTACGAAAAGTACCTCGCCGCCCTGTGAAGCGATGTCGCGAACGAACATATAAGCGTCCTCGAGCTTCTTAACTGTCTTCTGAAGGTCGATGATGTAGATTCCGTTTCTCTCTGTGAAAATGTATGGTGCCATTTTCGGGTTCCATCTTCTTGTCTGGTGTCCGAAGTGTACGCCAGCCTCAAGAAGCTGCTTCATTGATACTACTCCCATGGTGTAGTCCTCCTTAAAATTGGTTAATATTAATCCTCCGACCGACTTAGCTCAGCAGCAACGCAGATATCTGCGCACCAACCACCGAAAGTACAGCCGTGCGAATTGCCTTAATATTATATCATATACAGGCAAGTATTTCAAGCTTTTTTGCAGTGTTTATTTCCACAAACTTAAAAAACTATTTCCTGATTTTTTTGTTGATTTCATACGCAGGCTCTCCTTAGGACGCTCCACAAGTACCACATCGCTGCCTATGACCTTTATCTCAGAACAGGCTATGACAGAGTCCTCTTCCCTGCCGAAAAAGCCCCAAAGCCGCGCTCCGCCGTATATGATAAGCGACTTCACGGTGCCGCTTTCGATATCAAGCTCTATATCGTCGATAAAACCCAGCCGCTCTCCCGTGGAGATGTCTATAACTTCCTTTCTGCATAATTCCTCAAATCCCAGAAGCATATCATCACCTCACAAGCGGCAGTCAGTTGTTTCTGTTCAGTCCTCCGAGAACAAGCACCGAAACAATTATCATTATCACAATCAGTGCGCCAGCCAGTATGCTGCTGAACTTTACACATATTATAATGAGCACCGTGAATATAACAGCCGCATAGGTGATATAACGGTTGCGAATCGCCTGTTTTTTGTTCTCGACAGCAGTTTTACGCTCCTCCTCCTCATCGTGGCGACGGCGTATCTCTTCAAGCTCCTGCTTTTCCTCGGTCTCGATGTTTTCCTGTTCCTTTGCAAAAACCGCGTCCCTGACGGCGTTCACAAAGCGCTCGTATACCGTCTCCAGGTTCAGTTTTTCATCGCCCTCGGCATATTCAAGGGCTTTCCGCGGAGACTCGCCCAAAAGCTGAGCAAGCTGCGCTCCGAATACGTCGTCCTCGGCAAAATCATAGCCGAAATGCTCTATATAATCAGAAGCAAAGCTCTCCACAACTTCTTCCAGCAGCAGGTCGCCGTTGTTTCGGCAGCCGTTATACGCAAGGAACCGCGCCCAGTAAGCCTGCCAGCACTCGGGGGAGGCGTCAAGGATTATGCCGCAGTACTCCTCGGCAGCTTCAAAGTCCTCATCTGCAAGGAATATATTCATTCTGCGTATAAGCTTTTCTGGAGCATTCCGCACAGAAGCGCTGTGCCCGCTGTCCCTGCGGCGGATAAGCCTTATTACCTCCGCCATGAAGCCAAGCTTTTCAATATCCATAACCGAATAGTCTGAGAGTTCCTCGGGGATATCCCCCTCTGAGACCTCGCTGATACAGGTGATGAGCAGCTTTTCACTGTCCTTTCGGACTGCCGAAGCACATCTGCTCCACTGGCTTTTCATGTGCGGCTCTGCAAAATCCTCGGAGTCAGTACAGACAACAAGCAAAGCTTCCGCTGAGTTTATCGCCGCATTTATGTAAAGCTCCCCTGCTCTGCCGCGGACTTCATTCAAGGACTTGGGGGCATAAAACACGCTGAAGCCCTCCTCGCAGAGCTGGTCGTATATCTGAGAGGTGATACCTACGCACTTCTCGGACGAACCGCTGCAAAGAAATACGTCATATTTCTCGCCGTTGCCCACACGCTCCGCAAACTCGCGGCGCAGAACGTCAATAGCCGCAGCTTCACGGCAATAGACCGCCTTTTGTTCGTCTGTAGCGTAAGCTATGGCAGTGAGATAGTTAACGTCTTCGGTCACGGGAGTGATAGAAGCTCGGCGGCATACGGGAACTTTTACGGCTGATTCGTCGTTCTCGTAGACTATTCCGCAGCGGCAGAGAGCAAGCTCCCAGAAGCCCTCGGGCTCGTCGGGGGCCTCGGCACAGAGCTGTGCAAGCAGCTTTTCCGCGCCCTCAAAGTCCGTTTTCTGGCGAAGACTGCGTGCCTTGTTGAATATTTCAAGTCTTTCGATGTCATATCCCATAGGATAGGTCTGTCTCGAACCGCAGCTGTCACACTCGCATACGCCCGTATCGTCATCGGGCTGCAATATTCCGCCGCATATCCTGCATAAAAGCTCCACAGGCTCCGCCTCCTTTCACTATCATTATATGTTATCTTTGGCACTGAAAAGAATCATATGCAATAAATCAGATTTATGTTTGTAGGGGCGGATATTATCCGCCCGTTGAAAAATGTAGGGGACGGCGTCTTCGACGTCCCGTTTAGGGAACGCCCTCTCTTGCAGGGCGTTCCCTCTCAAAAAACAGTCCACTGGACTGTTTTTTGATTCACCCTTTGCGGTTACTCCCTGTGGTACAGGGAGATGTCAGCGTAGCTGACAGAGGGTACTCGCTCCTGTTAGGAGCGCTTCGTAACTGCGGGGCTTTGCCCCAGGCTAACCGCCCCAGCCCCTCTGTCGCTTTGCGACATCTCCCCACACTGTGGGAAGTCACCCCACCAGAGGCGCCGCCTCTGACCTTACCGGTACGTCCCCTCTGTCCTTCGGACATCTCCCCATCTTATGGGGAGTCACTCTGCCAAAGGAACACAGTCCCTTTGGAATCCCGTTCATGGGCTCGGTAAGTTATTGCGTTAAATTATGATTTAGTCGTACAGATAAAAATCGGGCAGCTGCAAAAGCAGCTGCCGCGAAATCATTCTTCATCATCGTCGTCGCTGTCGCCGCCGTTTTTCTTGGCAAAAATCGCAGTTCCCACTGCAAGAAGAATCGCAGCCGCGATAATTATGAACAGTACGCCTCTCGGGAATCTGTCTCCCGTCTGTGGTACATTTGCTGCTAAAAGCATTAATGCTGCAAACATTACAAGCTCTCCTTTATATAATTTTGTGTTATGAATTATTGTAGCACATTGGCTCCTATTTGTCAAATAAATTTTTGCTTATATATGAAAAGCCTGAGAGCTTTTTCACTCTCAGGCTTAATATCAGAATCTGAAATCACGCTGTCCGCCGTTCTTTATGCTGTCAAGGTACTCAATAGCACGCTGACGGCGTTTTTCGTCGGGAACATTCTGTATCTCCTTGGCAATAAGTGCCTCGCCTACTGCCTTTGTTTCGGGTGAAGCATAGTCCGAAAGGTACTCCTGCAATGTCATAAGAGCGTTAGGGTGACAGCAGTTCTGTATCTGTCCTACCTTGCAAAGTGCCATGAATCGGTCGCCTGTACGTCCCTCACGATAGCAGGCTGTGCAGAATGACGGGATATAGCCGCCGTCCATGAGCCACTTTACAACTTCATCGAGAGAGCGCTGGTCGGATACGTCGAACTGCTCTGTATCGTGTGGTCTGTCCTCGGGAGTATAGCCTGCATAGCCGCCGACAGATGTTCTCGAACCGCCTGATATCTGTGATACGCCAAGTCCGAGAACCTTTTCACGACAGGCTTCGCTCTCTCGGGTGGAGATTATCATGCCTGTGTAAGGAACTGCTATTCTGATACAAGCTACGAGCTTTGCGAAAGTATCATCGTCGATACCGTTGTCAAATACGCTCGGATCGATATCCGAAGCTCTTCTGATACGAGGAACGCTGATAGTGTGCGGTCCTACACCGTGAACAGCTTCAAGGTGCTCGGCGTGCATGAGAAGTCCTGCAAATTCGTACTTGTACTTGTCAAGTCCGAAGAGAACGCCAAGACCTACATCATCGATACCGCCCTCCATAGCTCTGTCCATAGCTTCTGTGTGGTATGCATAGTTGTGCTTTGGTCCTGCGGGGTGGAGAACCTCGTAGCTCTCCTTATGGTAGGTCTCCTGGAAGAGGATATATGTACCTATGCCTGCTTCCTTGAGCTTGCGGTAGTTTTCAACTGTAGTTGCCGCAATGTTGACATTTACACGGCGGATAGCACCGTTCTTGTGCTTGATCGAGTAGATAGTCTTGATACATTCGAGGATATACTCGATAGGATTGTTTACAGGATCCTCGCCTGACTCGATTGCAAGGCGCTTGTGTCCCATATCCTGAAGGGCGATGACCTCCTGACGAACCTCCTCCTGTGTGAGCTTTTTACGAGGTATTTCCTTGTTCTGCATATGATAAGGACAGTATACGCACTTATTTACACAGTAATTTGAAAGATAAAGAGGTGCAAACATAACTATTCTGTTGCCGTAGAAAGCCTGCTTTATCTCCTTGGCAAGCTCGTACATCTTCTCTGTCATCTCAGGGATATCACAGGCGAGAAGCACACTTGCCTCACGGTGAGTAAGTCCTGCGCACTCTACTCCCCTGCCTGTTTTTCTCGGCTTTGCCTTTTCAAGTATCTGCTCGATGAGTTCACGGTTATGCTTGTTCTGCTCAGCATATTCCAGTGTAGCCATTATCTCCTCATCGTTTATAAATTCTTCTGCTTTTAAAGATTTTACATCATACATATTCATCTTTCTCCTTTATTATTTTTCCTTGCAAGACATTGTTTTTACTTCAATTTTAAACACCGCAGTCCGCGAAAGAACTTCCTCGGAATATTCAAGTCCCGTTCTGCCTGCCGCCTGCTTCATTACATATTCAAGAGCGGCTTTCTTTTCTTCTGAGCCCTCAATAAGTGAAAGGACTCCCGTACCGATAACGCTGCAAAACTTCGCTGAATGGCCGCAGGCGGTATCAGCTGAAACGAGCTCATATCTGCTGTCTATCTCAAAGCCGACTGACGGACACGCTTGTGCAAGCTCATATTTTCTTCCCGCCTTTGCACCGTGAAAATAGAAAGTATATCCTGTATCATCTGCCGAAAAGCCATAATTCACAGGTACAATATAAACCTCTCCGTTATCACAGAAGCCCACACGAAGTATCTTTTCAGCTGAAATGAAGCTCTTTATCTGCTCACTGTCGGTTATCTCGCGATCGTTTCTTCTCATAAGACTCTCCTGTCACTTCTTCGATATAGCAGCTTTAACGGATACGCCCTGTATCTGCCCGAGTCTTCCCGTAAGACTGCTTATAACATCGGGTTCTGCGTCAAGTGCCACTGAGATGAGGGATATCCCTCGCTCTTTGTAAGGAAGCCCCATTCGTCCTATGATTATATCGCTGTAATCATGAAGCACGTTGTTCACCTCTACTGCCGCGGACTGTTCGTCAATGACTATAGCCGCCACGGCAATTCTTTTATTTTCCATTTCTCCTCCCTTCGGCAGAAAAACGGCAGTATACAAAAAAATCCGCCCAAAAACGGACGGAGCTTACCTGTATAGTTATACTGTGCAACTGCCATCCGATAACAGAGTATCCACCCTGCTGCCCGAAAACAATATTATTAAACCAGCCAAAATCAGAATAAATCCTGACCTCCGCTGTATTTATCATAACACTTTGATACAAAAATGTCAATCTTATTTAGTTAGTATCATAAAACATAGGTTCCCGCTCATTTTGTACAGCTTATACAATGGTCAAGCCGTTTTTTAAAGAATTTATATAATTTTTCAAAAATCACTGGACAAAATCTTTTATTTGTGATATACTATTGTTAGATTTATTTTTGAGGTGATTATTAATGGGTTTATTCTCATTTTTTCAGGGCGGGGCTAAATATTTTGATAAGAAAATAGAGCCTAAGTGCGATTACTGTATGTACGGTAAGAGAACAAAGGACGGAAATCGTGTCCTTTGCGAAAAAAGAGGCCTCGTTGAACAGAATTATTCATGTAAAGCTTTTATATATTCTCCGTTAAAGAGAATTCCTGTAAAACAGCTCAGATTTGTGGGCAGTATTGCCGACGATGAGCTCTATATCGAGTCCAAGGGCGACCGTACCGAAAAGGAAGAGGCAGAAAACAAGAATGCCGAGAAAAACAAGAAGCCCGAAGCTAAGCCGGCTGCTCCTGCACCGTCAGCTCCGGCGGCTCCTGTTGCTCCGGTTCCACAGCCTGCTCCTGTTTCTCAACCTGTTCAGAACGCTCCTGCTCCGCAGGCAGAAGAAGCTGCTAAGCCTGAACAGCCCGTAGAACAGAAGCCTGCCGAAAATGATATCAAGAATTTTGCTGTAAACGCACCTGCTGAAGAGGCTGCTGCAAAAGCCGAGGAAACCGAAAAGGCTTGAATCAAATAAAACTGAGGAGCTTTTTGAGCTCCTCTTTTTTTCTCTTGACAAAACTACGATTATAGAGTATAATTACTTTTGTTGGTCTATGCGGATGTGGTGAAACTGGCAGACACGTTAGATTTAGGTTGCGCTACGACATTGGAGTTGTAAAGCTGTCCCTGTCGGCAGTCAAAATCGACAATCAAAATTGAATATGCGGGTGTGGTGAAATTGGCAGACACGTCAGATTTAGGTTCTGATGCCGTAAGGTGTGCAGGTTCAAGTCCTGTCACCCGCACTAGCGGGGAGCCCCCGCGGGCAGTTTCGCGTCTCAGTTTTTCTGGGACGCGAATTGTTTTCCGCGCATGAAAGTCTTCCATTTCGTATAAATGACACATTCAAAAGTCCGATTATTCGGGCTTTTTTCTTTTATAGCACTCTTTTTCTGCTTGGTACCATGTGATGGGGGGCGGAAGGTGTAGTTCGTGAGTATGCCGATAGACAGAAAGCCGCAGGTCTCCCCTGCGGCTCTCTTTATTATAGTTGTATCAGTCGAGATATGATCCAACGGGCGAGGCGTTGTACTGCTTCTTTATCTTGATGATGACCGAGCCGTCAGACTGCGGTGTTTCCTCGATAATTCTGTACTTTGTACCTGTTTTTGCAAGTGATTCCTTGTACTTTTCTATTTCTTCCTTTACAAGTCTTGCAGCGTAATCCCACGGAGCATCCTCCTTCAGCATAAAATGCAGTGTCTGGCAGATACACGCTTCTTTGATCCTTTTCATTATGATCGACCTCCATAAAAATAATAAAACGAGCAGCAATAACCGGACTTACGCAGAATTGCTACTCGTTATGTACTAATTATATCAATTATTTCAGAAGTTTTCAAAGGCAGTTTTGCACAAAGTTTATGCGATATGCTTTTCGATATATTCAACAACTTCGCTTCTGTCAATGTCAAGAGCGTAGGCAAACTCCTCAAAGAGCATATTCTCTGCAAGATTGAGATAATTCTCGTCGGTAGAGCGGAGCTTCTTTCCGCTTTCGGCAAGCTCCTTGCGGCGGAGATACAGCGTTTTTATAAGGCTTATCATCTCATGCTTGTCAGCGTCCTTTATGATACGGCTGTATTCTGCTTTGCGCTGCATATCGTTGTCAATCCATATCATGTCATGTGAATTCATATGTGAGATAAGCTCGTCAACTTCAGCCTTTGAGCATACATAATGCATATTGCTAAGTGCCGATTCATTGCTTAAAGGGACATAGAAAGTGTTTTTTTCTGAACTTGTATGCCTGAGTATATAGTACTCCTGCTCCTCTCCCGTAAAATCACGCTTTTCTATAGCTGTGACCTTACATATGCCGAATGTTCCGTACATAACAATATCACCCACATTATACATCAATATCACCTCGCAAAAAAATAGAACGTGCAGCAAGCAACTGGACTTACGCAGTAACTGCTACACGTTCTCTTGCTTTATTATAGCACTTTTTCAATGAAAAAGCAAAGGCAGTTTTGCACAAAAATGGAATGTTTGTATTTGCACTTTCACATTCCTGTCACATAATGCTTCTGCAAATTCCACAGTAAAAGGCTGACATTCCACTTTCGTTCCATTTTATCTTCAAATATCTGCGATATAATACAATCATAGAAACAAACACAACTCTCCCGATGAAAGGAAGTATCATTATGAAAAAAAATTATATAGCTTCAGCTTTTTTAATGGCAGCAATGGCAGTTTACATGACAGGCTGCGGAAATAATAGTTCAGTATCCGAAAACACATCGACAGGCACAAATGCAAAGACTGCTGTATCAGACAGCTCTGAAAACGTAGAAAAGACTGCAAAGGCAGATAAAACTTCTTCTGAGAATACAGATTCCGCTGAGGTAAAACAGCTTTCAAACACTACTGAGGAAACCACATTTACAAAGCGTGACCTTGAGCAGACCGCAGACACAAGTGAAGCTCAAAACATAACCGTTGCAGACAACAAGACCATTGACATCACTGATGAGGGCGTGTATACTATAAGCGGCAGTGCTGAAAACTGCACTATCAGAGTTAATGCAGACGATTCCGCAAAGGTACAGCTTGTACTTGACGGCGTTGACATTGAGAATGAGGACTTCCCTGCTATATATGTCCTTTCAGCAGATAAGGTATTCATAACCACTACCGACAGCGAGAATACTCTCACAGTCAGCGGACAGTTCACCACTGACGGCGAGAACAATACCGACGCAGTTATCTACTCCAAGGACGACCTTGTTCTCAACGGCACGGGAACTCTGAATGTTACCTCTTATTACGGCAACGGTATCACCTGCAAGGACGATATGAAGATAACAGGCGGAACATACAATATCAAGGCTGCTCTGGACGCATTTGAAGCTAACGATACTATTTCGGTTTATGACGGAAATTTCAATATCACCACAAACAAAGACGGTTTCCACTGCGAGAATGACGAAGCCGAGGGAAGTATCACTATTTCAGACGGCACATTCACTATCAACGGTGGAAGTGACGGTATACAGGCTTGTGCAGTTCTTCAGATAGACGGCGGCGATTTCAATATCACAGCCGCAGAAGGTCTTGAAGCTACATACATAGTTATCAATGACGGCAATATCACTATAGATGCCAGCGATGACGGAATAAACGCTGTAACAAATACAAATGCTTACGAAACAGCAATAGTTTTCAACGGCGGAAATATCAATGTCTCAGTAGGTCAGGGCGATACGGACGCCATTGACTCCAACGGCTCAATCTATGTGAACGGCGGAACGATAAATGTTACTGCTCAGATGTCCTCATTTGACTACGACAGAACTGCCGAATTCAACGGCGGTACAATCATAGTCAATGGACAGGAAGTTTCTGAGATACCACAGAGCATGATGGGCGGCAGTATGCGTGGCGGAATGAACGGCGGCATGGGCGGAGGCTTCGGCGGCGGACGCGGCGGCAGATTCTGACAGCATGAGGTGATATTATGATCGACACTGTTCGGACTCAGAAGATATTCTTCGCAATGGGGACTGTCAATACCGTGACTTTATTCGAGGAATCAGATGAAGCTCTGTCAGCAGCCAAGGAACGGGTAAAAGACCTTGACCGCAAGCTGTCGGCATATTCCCATGACAGCGAGATATACGCAATAAACAGCCGTGCAGGCATTTCCCCTGTTGCTGTTTCAATGGACACTTTCAGACTCATCAAGCACTCCGTAATGTATTCAAGGCTGACGGACGGG
This sequence comes from Ruminococcus flavefaciens, assembly GCF_900119075.1. Classification (GTDB taxonomy): domain Bacteria; phylum Bacillota; class Clostridia; order Oscillospirales; family Ruminococcaceae; genus Ruminococcus; species Ruminococcus flavefaciens_Q. The sequence goes on along the minus strand of NZ_FPIP01000004.1, from coordinate 102,206 downwards.
CTGTTCGATATAACGTCAAGACCACTGTCACAGCTGTGGAAAAATGCGGTAAAATGCGGACAGCTCCCCGATGAAAATACACTCAATGAAGCGAGAAAGCTTGTAAACTACAGGGACATTATCCTCGATTATCAAAAACGCACAGTAATGCTGAAAAACAAGGGACAGCAGATAGACCTCGGCGCTATCGCAAAGGGTTATGCCGCAGACGAAGTCAGAAATATACTTCACGCCTATGGCATAGAAAATGCTGTTATCAACTTCGGCGGAACTGTTATAAATATGGGACAGCAGCGGAATATCGGCATACAAAAGCCATTTGCTCCTAACGGGCAATCCGCTGCTTCAATAAAAATCGGAAACGGAAAAGCTGTTGTATCATCTGGACTTTACGAGCAGTTCTGTATCATAGACGAAAGTTTTATACATCACATAACCGATATACGGACAGGAAAGCCCTCAGATTCGGGATTGCTGGGCGTTAGTCTTGTGGGAGACAACGCCGAAGAGCTTGACGCACTTGCAACTGCTGCTTTCATAATGGGAGCAGAGAAAAGCATGGAGCTTCTTAAACATCGCAATATCGAAGCACTATTCATAACAGACGACAAAAAGGTCTACGTCACAGAAAATCTCAGAGAAAAAATAAGGATGTGATCCTATGAAGAAAAAGATATCCCCCATACAGATTGTCAGAGCGGTCATTCAGCTGATAGCCTTTGTGACCGTACCTGCCCTGTTTATCACCATATTCTCATCAATAGGCGGAATTATAACTTCAATAGCAGGCGGCAGCTTTGTCCTGCTTGATAATTTAGGCAGGTTAGTTCTGATACTGGGAGTATTCCTCATAACACTTGTCTGGGGAAGATTCTTCTGCGGATTTATCTGCTCTTTCGGTGCAATGCAGGACCTGCTGAATTTCATTGGAAAGCTGATACCATTCAAGGTAAAGGTTCCCGAAAAGGCAGATAAATGGCTCAAGCTTCTGAAATACGCAGTTCTTGCATTTGTTGCAGTAGGAGTATGGGGCTTCTCTGTCACAGGCGATACAGTATGGAGCCCGTGGACGGTATTCGGCATATACAGCTCTCTCAGCGGCTGGAGCAGTCTGAAATATTTTCTTACCCTCGGCGGAGCACTTCTGCTCCTCATTATCATAGGCTCGCTGTTCATAGAGCGCTTCTTTTGCAGATATCTCTGTCCCCTTGGAGCGTTGTTCTCGCTGGTAGCACGGTTCAGAATTTACAGTCTGAACCGTAAGCCCGAAAAGTGCGGAAACTGCAAACTCTGCACATCAAAATGCTCAATGGGCATACCTCTTTACAAGTACGACGAAGTCCGCTCGGGCAAATGTATAAACTGTATGAAGTGTACTTCCGTCTGTCCCAATGAGAATATATCCGCTGAAACACTTCCTGCAATATCGGGAACTGTTGCTGTAACAGCCGTTGCAGGTCTTTACTACGCAGGAGTTCTCACAGCTGTTCCAGATTTCGCCGAAGAAAGCAAAGCACAGGTCCAGAATACTACCGAAGCTGAAACAAACGGCATATACACAGACGGAACATATAAAGGCAGCGGAAACGGTTTCAGAGGCAAAACAGAAGTCACGGTAACTGTGGAAAGCGGTGTTATTACTGATATTACAATTGATTCATACAAGGACGATAAGGAGTTCTTCCAGAAAGCAAAAAGCGGCGTGATAGCCGATATAATAAAGTCTCAGAGCACAGATGTTGACGCAGTAAGCGGTGCAACATTCAGCACCAACGGCATAATCGAAGCTGTAAAAAATGCGCTTGGCGAGGAAATAAGTGAAGTTACTGAACCAGCAACAGAACAGAGCAAAAAGCAGAAAAAGCAAAGTGAAACTACTACAGAAGCAACTGCCGAAGCTGCGACCTCCGATGATAGCAGCACAGCCGCAGATACAGCTGGACAATTCGCAGACGGCGTTTATACTGGCACAGGAAATGGTTTCAGAGGAGCTACAAATGTTACTGTTACCGTTGAAAACGGCGAGATAACCGATATAACAGTCAACTCCTACAGTGATGACCAGCAGTTTTTCAGCCGTGCGGAAAGCGGCGTGATATCAGCGATAATCAAGTCTCAGAGCACAGATGTTGACGCAGTAAGCGGTGCTACATTCAGCAGCAACGGCATAAAAGAAGCTGTTGCTGACGCCCTCGGTATCGAATTCACAAATCCCAACAGCACACAACAGAGAGGTCACGGCGGCAGGCATTCTCATTAAAATAAAGGCGCTCTTTACAAAAGGGCGCTTTTCATGTATAATATTAACAATAAATACTGCGGAGGTGTACCATGGCGAAGATACTCATAGTTGACGATGAACCCAATATAGTAACCCTCATAAGCCGCTACGTTCAGCGTGAGGGATATGATATCGTTACAGCTTCTGACGGAAGAGAAGCTATAGACAAGTGCAAAAAAGAGGATTTCGACGTCATAATCATGGACGTTATGATGCCCGATACTGACGGCTTCACAGCCTGCAAGAAGATAAAGGAGTTCAAGGATATCCCCGTGATAATGCTCTCCGCAAGAGGTACGGAGTTCGACAAGCTCTTCGGCTTCGAGGTGGGCGTCGACGACTATGTAACGAAGCCCTTTTCTCCTATGGAGCTTATGGCGCGTATCAAGGTCGTCATAAGCCGAAAGCCTGCACCAAAGGCTGACGGTGCAGACAGCAGACATATAATCGTTGACGGCATAGATATAGACACTCTAGGCAGGACTGTGCTGATAGACGGCGAAAAGGCTGACCTTACCGCAAAGGAATACGCTCTTTTTCTCATTCTCGTAAAGAATAAGGGCATTGTTCTTTCCCGTGACAGGATACTCAACGAAGTGTGGGGCTATGACAGCTTCGGCGTTGACAGAACTGTTGACTGGCAGATAAAGCTTCTCCGCAGCAAGCTTGGAGCATACCGCGACAGCATAAAAACAGTGCGAGGGGTGGGATATAAATTTGAAACGTAAAACAAATTCATTCCGAAAAAAGCTTCTCAGCTGGTTCATGTTTTTTACAGTTGTCATATTCACTGTTCTGTGGCTTTTGCAGACAGTCTTCCTGCAAAAATTCTACAACAGCATGATAATCAGAAACACTGTTAAAGTAGCTGATAAGATCTCCTCGGAAAGTCAGAGCAGCGATATCACGTCATATATAGACGATATTTCGCGGAGCAATTCCATACTTGTATTCGTGACCGATACTGACGGGAATATCATGTACAGCTCCGACGAATACAAAAAAGGACATAAGTTCAAAGACGAAAGACTTGAAATGCCATATAACGGCAATGGCAAGGAAATGCGTTTCCACTACAGGGAGCTGCCCGAGAACTATACCGAATTTCTCAGTGCTGTCAACGCTTCCGACAACGGTGAAGCCGAGCTGCAAAACGATGATATCTACGTTTACGGCAGGCTCATAGATTTCTACGGCAATGACGAAAAAGCCGTTCTTTATGTGGGAACTACTCTCAATGCAGTAGGCTCAACTGCCCGTATCATTCGCATACAGCTCATATGGGTAACTCTGCTGTCAATAATCATAGCCTTTGTGCTGGCGCTGTTCATGTCTAAGAGCTTTTCAAAGCCTGTTTCACAGCTCAATGAAAAAGCTCATAAGCTTGGCGAAAAGGATAATGATGCGGAGTTAAGCGAGGGCTTCTGTACGGAGCTTGACGAGCTGAACAAAACTCTTGATACTACTTCCGAAAAGCTGAAAAAGAACAGAGAATTTCAGAACGAGCTCCTTGCAAACGTATCCCACGACCTGCGTACTCCCCTGACCATGATAAAGGGATACGCCGAAATGATAAGGGATATTTCCCGTGAGGACGAGAAGCAGTGCGCCGAGGACGTTGCTGTTATCGTTGAGGAAACGGACAGGCTCACTGCTCTTGTAAACGAGATACTTGAATATTCAGAGCTTCAGATGTCCGACAGTGAAGCTGTGATGAATGACATTGACCTCAGCGAAACTGTAGCCTCTGTTGCTGACAGCTTCGATAAACTGTATTCCAAGGACGGCTACGTCTTTGAGCGGAATATCGCCGATGATATTCACATTAAGGGTAATATCTCACGGCTTCAAAGAGCTATTTATAATCTGCTTGACAACGCTGTCCGCCATGCAGGCGAGGACAAATGGTTAGGCATATCGCTGAGAACTGATAATGACAAGGCTATAATCAAGATATCAGACCACGGCAGCGGTATCGCTCCCGAGGAGCTTGAGCACATATGGGACAGATACTACACAAAGCGTCAGCGCAGCGGCAAGGGCGTTTCGGGACTGGGACTTGCTATCGTAAAGCAGATAGTCAGCCAGCATAACGGCGTTTGCAAGGCTGAATCCGAGGTGGGCGCAGGCAGCGTTTTCAGTATCGAACTCAGCATTAACAAATGAACATCTTTCAGAATTACTGATACATTCAGATACACATAAAACAGCCGCAGGTCTCCCCTGCGGCTTTGTTATTGCGATTATTTTCCGCTCTCGCCATAGTTTGACAGTACACGAGCAGAAGGATCGTTGACGTTGCAGCCCTCCCACTCCTTGTTGGGCATCCAGAAGTCAACTATCATTTCGCTGTTGTTCGGATAATACTTCTCGAAAATCTCACGATAGAGCAGAGACTCCTTGGTGAACGGCTTGGAATGAGCATATTTTGTACAGTCAAGCTCGAACTCCTCGTCTGAGTAATAGTTTTCGGCATATTCCTTGAGATAATCCACCATTGAATGTCCTACAGCGTCGGAGAAAGCTGCCTTTTCACGGTAAAGGATATCGTGAGGCAGATAGTCTCCCTCGAATGCATGACGAAGCAGATACTTGCCCTTGTTGTACTTGTTCAGCTTCATCTCGGGATCGATAGCCATAACGTATTTCACGAAATCAAGGTCTCCGAAGGGCACTCTCGCTTCAAGAGAATTTACTGATATGCAGCGGTCCGCACGGAGAACATCGTACATATGGAGCTCATGAACGCGCTTTACTGACTCTGCCTGAAATGCCTCTGCTGAAGGAGCAAAGTCCGTATACTTATAGCCGAAGAGCTCGTCGGATATCTCGCCTGTCAGAAGCACGCGGATATCGGTCTGCTCATGGATAGCCTTGCAAAGCAGATACATTCCCATGCTGGCACGGATAGTTGTGATATCGTATGTACCAAGAAGATGTATTACCTCATCAAGGGCGTTGATTACGTCGTCCTTGGTGATAATGACCTCGGTATGTTCGCTGCCGATGTAGTCTGCCACCTGCTTTGCGTATTTGAGGTCTATAGCGTCGGTATTCATACCAATTGCAAAGGTGCGTATCGGCTTGTCGCTCTCACGCTGTGCAATTGCGCAGACAAGTGAGGAATCAAGACCGCCCGACAGCAGGAATCCTACCTTTGCATCGGCGTCAAGACGCTTTTTGACACCTGCAACAAGCTTATCATGGATATTTTTGCAGACTGTATCCAAGTCGTCGTGTATAACCTTATCAACTGCTGTAATATCGCAGTAGCAGTGGAATTTTCCGTCCTTATAGTAGTGTCCGGGCGGAAAAGGCATTATCTTTTCACAGCACTTGACAAGGTTCTTAGGTTCGCTGGCAAAAGCCATTGTGCCGTCCTCGGACTTGCCGTAGTACAGCGGACGAATGCCTATCGGATCACGGGCTGCGATGAACTGTCGCTCGGTGCTGTCATATATCACACAGGCGAACTCTGCGTCAAGCATTGCGAACATATCTGTTCCGTACTCCCTGTACAGAGGCAGGATTATCTCGCAGTCGCTGTCGCTTCTGAAAACATAGCCCATATCAACGAGCTTTTCCCTGAGAGGGCGGAATCCGTAAAGCTCGCCGTTGCAGACTGCAAAGTCTCCGTCAAGCTCAAAGGGCTGCATTCCCTCGGGAGTAAGTCCCATTATGGAAAGCCTCTGAAAGCCCAGGATACCGTCAGGCACCTTAACTATTCTCTGGTCGTCAGGACCGCGTGACACCGTCGCTTTCAGTCCTTCCATGACCTTTCCTGTACCGCCGCTGACGCCGCAGTATGCCATTATCGTACACATAGTATTTTCCTCCGAATAATAGGTAATTTATAAAGTGCATATCGCCATTGATGTGCACTTCCACACACGGGCGGATAAAATCAGCCGCTACTTGTGAATTTTTTCGTCAAATTTATTCTTATAGCCTGCTCCTGAGGTATCAACAGGATAATCACCTGTGAAGCAGCCCTTGCAGCAGCCGAACCTGTTGTCCACAAGGTCTCCGAGACATTCTACAGGCAGATAGCCGAGACTGTCTGCACCGATATATTCCGCTATCTCTTCCGTTGAACTGCACTTGCCTGCGATAAGATTCTCTTCGGAGTCGATATCCGTTCCGAAGTAGCAGGAGTGCAGGAACGGCGGCGACGAGATACGGACGTGTACCTCTTTTGCCCCTGCTTCACGGAGAAGCCGCACTATACGTGCACTTGTAGTGCCGCGGACTATCGAATCGTCTATCATTATAACACGCTTGCCTTCAACACTCTCACGGACTGCGTTCAGCTTTATCTTTACGGCGTTCTCACGCTGATTCTGGTCGGGCTGAATGAAGCTTCGTCCGATATACTTATTCTTGATGAAGCCAATACCGTAGGGTATGCCGCTGGCATTTGCATAGCCCAGAGCCGCGTCAAGTCCTGAATCGGGAACTCCGATAACAATATCAGCCTCAACGGGACTGTGCTTTGCAAGAAGCTCCCCTGCTTTCAGCCTTGCGTGATGTACCGATACTCCCTCGATGACCGAATCGGGACGTGCAAAGTAGATGTACTCGAAAATGCAGATATGCTTTTTGTTTCCGCAGTTGGTGGTTATAGAGCGCAGTCCGTCCTTATCGATGACCACTATCTCCCCTGCTTCAACATCGCGTATGAACTCCGCACCGACTGTTTCAAGGGCGCATGACTCGGAAGCCGCAACATATGCGCCGTCATGAGTCTTGCCTATGCACAGCGGACGGAAACCGTTGGGATCGCGGAATGCGATCAGCTTTGTCGCCGTCATAAGTATGCATGAATACGCTCCCTTGATGAATGGCATTGCCCGCTCTACAGCCTGCTCAGTGGAGCTTGTCGTAAGACGCTCACGGACTATTGAATAGGCTATGGCTTCGGTATCAGAGGTGCCGTGGAATATAGCTCCCGACATCTCAAAGGAACGGCGGAGCTCCGCCGCATTGACAAGGTTGCCGTTGTGAACAAGAGCCATATTGCCCTTGATGTGACGGATAACAAGTGGCTGGATATTGTTGTGGTTGTGACCGCCCGTTGTGGAATAGCGGACGTGTCCGACAGCCATATTGCCGCTGCCCAGTTTGTCAAGCTCCTCACGGGTGAAAACCTCTGAGACAAGTCCGTCAGCACGCTTATGACGGAACACACCGTCGTCGCAGACCGTTATGCCGCAGCTCTCCTGCCCTCTGTGCTGAAGAGCGTACAGACCAAAATATACAGAAGCAGCAACATTGGCTGTTTTATTCTCGAAAATGCCGAAAACTCCGCATTCTTCGTGTATCGTGTCAAACATTTCGCACCTCTACAGATACTGCTCGCTGAGCTTGTCGATTATGGCAAGAGCGGCTATACTCTTCTTTTTGCGCTTGTTCATGGCGTACTGCTCGATATAGGCGTGCGCCTCGCTCTCGGTCATGCCCTTGTACTCCATGAGCATGAACTTTGCCTTGTCTATGCTCTGTATCTCGTTTATCTTTTCCTCTAAACGGGCATTTCTGAGATAGAGCTCGGCGGAGCGGTTCACCGCAATGTCCACAGTCCTTACTATCTGATACAGGATAGTTCTGCTGAAGGGCTTGCCTACAATGATAACTCCTGCTTTTTCTGCGCGTTCGCTTATCTTTTCGGCAGTTTCGCTTTTTATCAGAAGTATGCAGTTCGCCGTGGTATTTTCGGTGACATACTCGGCAAATTCGACTCCCGATTCGTCCATGAGGGGCGAATTTATCATAACAAGCTCTGTCAGCAGATCGGATTCAAGATGAGTTTTCGCCTGATAAGCCGATTCGACTATCTTTGGAGAGCATTTGAACGATCCGCGGAGAAAATCAAGAAGTGTTTCAGTAGCATTCTTATTACTTGAAACTACAAGGATCTTTTCCAAAATGAACCTCCATTACAGCGAACAGAAATATTTCTTGTCCTCGAATGCGTCCTTGTCAAAGGCGGAGTTATATTCCCTCCACTCCTCGCGGCTGTTATTTATAAGGACTTCAAGTGTATTCTCAGGTATATATTTTTTCAGGAACTCAGACTTTTCAGCGATATCAGCCGCTTCTTCAAGAGTTTCGGGAAGGCGCTCCTTACCGCTGTTTTTCTTGGGGAGCTTTGCTCCCGAGGCTATGCCCTCCATTGCGGAATATATCATAAGTCCCAGTACAAAATAGGGATCGCAGACGCAGTCGGGAGCTCTCAGTTCAATGGTAACATCATCACTGTCGGGCGACATACGGATAAGCTGTGAGCCCTCCTCGTCAGACCAGATCACATCACGGGGAGCCGTGAACTCTCCCAGTCTTTCGTAGGAATTGACCGTACTGTTGGTAAACATCGTGAACTCGCGGATATGCTGCATAACACCTGCGGCAGCGCTCTTTACCATGTCTCCGCACTCGGCAGCGTGTTCCTCAAGAAAATCGCTGTCAGGGAAAACAGTGAAGCTTATATGCATACCGTTTCCGCAGTCGTCCTTCAGAGGCTTCGGCATGAAGCTTGCATGAACTCCGTGAGTTTCGGCTACGGATTTTACAGCGGATTTGAAGCTGAGAAATGTGTCAGCAGCTTTCAGCGCAGAGGAGGAATTAAAGTCTATCTCATGCTGTCCGCAGCCGCTCTCGTGACGTGATGAAACAGGCTGAATGCCCATCTGCTCCAAGGTCAGACACACGTCACGGCGGATATTCTCGCCCTTGTCGTCAGGCGCGGTATCGCAGTAGCCTGCAAAATCATGAGGAGTTTTTGTAGGGAGTCCGTTTTCATCTTTCAGAAACAATGTGAACTCGCAGGAAGTACCGAAGCGGAAGCAGTAGCCTGCCGAAACAGCTGATTTCATAGCCTTTTTGAGGAAATAGCGGCTGTCGCCCTCAAAGGGAGTGCCGTCCTTGTATCTGATATAGCAGAACATACGGATAACACGTCCCTGCTGAGGTCTCCACGGCAGAACTGTCATGGTCTGAGCGTCAGGGAACAGGAAAAGATCCCTGCCCTTTGCGGCTTCAAAGCCTGCTATCTTCTTTGCGGCAATGCGCAGTCCGCGCTCGAATGTTACCGCCAGCTCAGATGAAAGAATGGATATGTTTTTAAGTCTGCCGCGAAGGTCGCAGAAGGTCAGCTTCACGAACTTAACGTCGTTTTCCTCGATATACTGTAAGATCTCATTTTCTGAATAGATCATATCGTTCTCCTTTATTTCAGATTGGTGTATCCCATAAGGTATTCGTCAACCTCGGCGGCGGCGTCACGTCCCTCGCGTATAGCGCGTACTACCAGCGACTGTCCGATGTGCATATCGCCTGCGGTGAATACCTTTTCAACGTTTGTCTTATGATAGTTAGGAGCAGTTTTAACATTGGTGCGCTGATCCAGCTCTACGCCGAAAGCCTCGGCAACGTAGCTCTGACAGCCTAAAAATCCTGCGGCGATAAGGCACAGCTCACATGGAAGTATCTCCTCGCTGCCTGCTATCTCCTTGGGAACTCTTCTGCCGCTTGTCTCGTCCTGTACGAACTCCAGCTTTACAGTCTTTACTGCCGATAATGCTCCCTTTTCGTCCTTGATGAACTCCTTGACGGTGGTACAGTAGATTCTCGGATCGTGACCGAATACCGCGATAGCCTCCTCCTGACCGTAGTCAGTCTTGCAGACTCTCGGGTACTGTGGGAATGGATTGTTCTCGGCTCTCTCGTCGGGAAGCTTAGGCATCATTTCAAGCTGTGTAACAGACTTGCAGCCGTGGCGGACAGAAGTACCGACACAGTCATTTCCTGTGTCACCGCCGCCGATGATGACCACATTTTTGCCCTTTGCGGAAATGTATTTGCCGTCAGTCAGCTCTGAATCAAGCAGGCTCTTTGTAGTAGCCCTGAGGAAATCAACTGCGAAGTAAATGCCCTCTGCGTCACGTCCCTCAGCCTTGATATCACGGGGATTTGACGAACCGCAGGCAAGTACAACAGCGTCAAAGCCGCTCTTTATATCCTCTGCGGAGATGTTATCGCCAACATTTGAATTTACTGCGAACTCCACGCCCTCTGCTCTCATGAGCTCGGCACGGCGCTCGATTATGTGCTTTTCCAGCTTCATGTTTGGTATACCGTACATGAGAAGTCCGCCCACTCTGTCGGAGCGCTCAAACACAGTAACGCTGTGACCGCGCTTATTGAGAGTATCAGCAGCGGCAAGTCCCGAAGGACCTGAACCGATAACTGCGACACGCTTGCCGCTGCGAACTATCGGCGGCTGAGGCTTGATAAGTCCGCTCTCAAAACCGTACTCGATGATAGAATTCTCGTTTTCCTTTACGGTAACGGGACTGTCGTAAACTCCGCAGATACAAGCCTTTTCACAAAGTGCGGGACATACCCTCGATGTGAACTCGGGGAAGTTGTTTGTCATCAGCAGACGGCTCAGCGCCTGCTCCTTCTGTCCGTGATAAATGAGGTCGTTCCATTCGGGAATGAGGTTGTTCAGCGGACAGCCCGAAACCATTCCGCAGAGCATTTTTCCGTTCTGACAGAACGGTACTCCGCAGTCCATACAGCGTGAAGCCTGTATTTTGCGCTGCTCATCGCTGAGCGGCACGTGAAACTCGTTAAAGTCCTTGATTCGCTCCAGCGGCTCCTTTGCAGCTGCTTCTGTTCTTGTATATTCAAGAAATCCTGTTGCTTTTCCCATGGCTCACGCCTCCTTTCTGATAAGCTCAAAGGCTTCTATCTCAGCCTTTTCATGGGGTACTCCTGACAGCTCAAGAGACCTGACTGTTTTCTGTATCTTTGCGTAATCATGCGGGATTATCTTCTTGAAGCATGGCAGATAGCGCTCAAATTCTGCAAGTATAGCCTTCGCCTTTTCGGAGCCTGTAGCTTCTGCGTGCTCTGTGATAATAGTCTTAAGCTCTGTGATATCGACTTCGTTTTCAACTGACTCGAGGGATACAAGAGCCTTGTTGAGACGGGTGTAGAGGTCGTGGTTCTCGTCAAGAACATATGCGATTCCGCCCGACATACCTGCGGCAAAGTTCTTGCCTGTGCCGCCGAGGATAACAGCGCGTCCGCCTGTCATGTACTCGCAGCCGTGGTCGCCCACGCCCTCACAGACAGCGATAGCTCCCGAGTTTCTTACGCAGAAGCGCTCGCCTGCGATACCGCTGATGAACGCCTTGCCCGAGGTCGCACCGTAAAGTGCAACGTTTCCGACGATGATGTTCTCGTCAGCCTTGAATGCTGAGTTTTTCGGAGGTGAAAGCACAAGCTTTCCGCCCGAAAGTCCCTTGCCGAAGTAGTCGTTGCTGTCGCCGCTGAGCTCCAGTGTAAGTCCCTTAGGAATAAATGCGCCGAAGGACTGTCCGCCGCTGCCTGTACATTTTACTGTGAATGTGTCGTCAGCAAGAACGTTTTCGCCGTGGATACGGGTAATTTCAGCACCTGTAAGTGTTCCCACAGAGCGGTCTGTGTTCACAACGTCAATGGAAATGCTCTTGGAAGTACCGTTTTTCAGTGCAGCTCCTAACTTCTTTATTATAACACGTCTGTCTATGGTGCTGTCAAGCTCAAAATCAAAAATATCTGCAGGATCGAAGTGAGTTTTTTCGGTTGTCTGATCATTTGCAAGGATATTTGCGAAATCTATGTTGTTTTCAGCTGCGCTTGCCTTTGTTTTCAGAAGGTCTGTACGTCCCACAAGCTCGTCAACTGTGCGTATTCCAAGCTTAGCCATGTACTCGCGGAGCTCCTGCGCGATAAAGTGCATGAAGTTCACGATGTACTCGGGCTTGCCGCGGAAACGCTTGCGGAGCTCGGGATTCTGAGTTGCTATGCCCATCGGGCAGGTATCAAGGTTGCAGACTCTCATCATTACGCAGCCCATTGTTACCAGCGGAGCTGTTGCAAAGCCGAATTCCTCAGCGCCGAGAAGTGCCGCTACAAGAACGTCGCGTCCTGTCATGAGCTTTCCGTCAGTCTCGATACGGACTCTTGAACGGAGACCGTTGAGCATGAGAGTCTGATGTGCCTCTGCAAGTCCGAGCTCCCATGGAAGTCCTGCGTTGTAGATAGAGCTCTTTGGAGCTGCTCCTGTACCGCCGTCATATCCCGAAATGAGAATTACCTGTGCGCCTGCCTTTGCAACGCCTGCTGCAACTGTTCCGACGCCTGCTTCCGATACGAGCTTTACTGAGATACGAGCCTTGTCGTTGGCATTTTTCAGGTCATAGATGAGCTGTGCAAGGTCCTCGATAGAGTAGATATCATGGTGAGGCGGAGGCGAGATAAGTCCCACGCCTGCGGTTGAATGACGAGTCTTTGCTATCCAAGGATATACCTTGCCTGACGGCAGATGACCGCCCTCGCCGGGCTTTGCACCCTGTGCCATTTTTATCTGTATCTCCTGTGCGGAAACAAGGTATTCGCTTGTTACGCCGAAACGTCCAGATGCTACCTGCTTGATAGCGGAGCACTTATCAGATTTCAGTCTCTCGGGGCTTTCGCCGCCCTCACCGCTGTTGGACTTGCCGCCAATACTGTTCATAGCCATAGCCATGCACTCGTGAGCTTCCTGCGAAATAGAACCGTAGGACATAGCGCCTGTCTTGAAGCGCTTGCAGATACTCTCAACGGACTCTACCTCGTCAATGGCGATACCGCCGTCCTCTGGATAGTTGAAGTCAAGGAGACTTCTGAGGGTGAGCTCGTTGTCCTCACGTGTGATAGCTGCGGTGTATGCCTTGAAGGTATTGTAATTTCCCGTCCATGCTGCCTGCTGGAGCAGATGTATGGTCTCGGGAGTGTAAAGGTGGTCTGACTTGCCGCTGCGGAGCTTGTGGCTGCCTGCGCTGCCGATATTTGCATTCACAGTAAGTCCGAGGGGATCGAATGCTGCTGTGTGGAGCTTCTCTGTGCGCTTGCTTATATCGCTGAGACCAATGCCGCCGATACGGCTGACTGTTCCTGCAAAATAGCTGTCGATAAGCTCCTTTGAGATACCGACTGCTTCAAAGAGCTTGCTGCCCTGATAGGACTGGATAGTGGAGATACCCATTTTTGAAGCTATCTTGACGATACCGTGGAGAATAGCGCTGTTGTAGTCGTCCTCTGCTGCGTAGAAGTCCTTGTCAAGTGTGCCGTCCTCAATGAGAGAGCGGATAGTCTCATGTGCAAGATAAGGATTGACTGCGCAGGCACCATAGCCGAGAAGTGCTGCAAAATGATGTACCTCACGGGGCTCTGCGGATTCAAGTATCATTGCAACTGCTGTGCGCTTTTTCGTGGAAACAAGGTGCTGCTGGAGAGCTGCAACTGCAAGGAGAGACGGTATCGGGCAGTGGAACTCGTCAACGCCGCGGTCAGAGAGTATCAGTATAGAAGCTCCGTCGCGGTAAGCCTTGTCAGCTTCGATAAACAGGCGCTCTACAGCCTTTTCCAGTGATGTTCCTACATAATATGTGATAGGAATAACTGCACTTTTCAAACCGTCTCTGTTCAGAGCCTTTATCTTGAGCATATCAGTCTCTGTAAGGATAGGATTCTCTATCTTGAGAACGTGGCAGTTCTCGGGGCGTTCCTCGAGGATATTGCCGTCCTTGCCGATGTAAACGCTGGTATCTGTTACGACTTCCTCACGGATAGCGTCAAAAGGAGGATTCGTTACCTGCGCAAAGAGCTGACGGAAGTAGTTGAACAGCGGAGGCGACTGCTTGTCAAGAGGGGGAAGCGGAATATCGCTGCCCATAGATGCGATAGGCTCTCCGCCTTTTTCAGCCATTGGAAGAATACTTGTACGTATATCTTCGTATGAATAGCCGAATGCCTTCTGAAGCTTCGCAAGCTGGTCTGACGAGTAAGTCTCAACGCCCTTGTTCGGGATATGAAGATCGTGAAGACGTACAAGGTTAGCGTCCAGCCACTCACCGTAGGGCTGGCGTGAAGCATATGTGCTCTTTATCTCATCGTCCTCGATGATACGTCCCTGCTTTGTATCAGCAAGGAGCATCTTGCCGGGACGGAGTCTGTCCTTTTTGATTATCTTTTCGGGAGCTATATCAATACAGCCTGTTTCCGAAGAAAGAATAAGGAAACCATCGCTTGTTACGCAGTATCTTGACGGACGGAGACCGTTTCTGTCAAGAACAGCTCCCATTACCTCACCGTCTGAGAAAATGATGGAAGCAGGTCCGTCCCATGGCTCCATCATGGTAGCGTAGTACTGATAAAGGTCGTATTTTGACTTGGAAATGGTCTTGTCATTCTTCCATGGCTCGGGAATGGTTATCATGACTGCAAGAGGAAGTGGCATTCCCGACATTACCATAAATTCAAGGGCGTTGTCCAGTCTTGCTGAGTCCGAACCGTTTACATTTATAGCAGGAAGTATTTTGTACATATCGCTTTTCAGAGCTTCACAGGTCATGCTCTCTTCACGTGCAAGCATTTTATCGGCATTGCCTGTGATAGTATTTATCTCGCCGTTGTGGACGATAAAGCGGTTTGGGTGAGCCTTCTGCCAGCTCGGATTGGTATTTGTTGAAAAACGTGAATGAACTGTAGCGATAGCAGACTTGAATTCCTCGCTCTGTAAGTCTGTGTAAAACTTTCTCAGCTCATCAACGAGGAACATACCTTTATATACAATAGTACGGCTGGAAAGTGAGCAGACATAGGTGTTTTCATTTGAATGCTCGAATTCACGTCTTGCAATAAAGAGCTTTCTGTCAAAATCAAGTCCTTTTGGACATTTCTCTGGACGCTTTACAAAAGCCTGCATGATATAGGGCATACTGTCAAGCGCCTTCTGTCCGAGGATATCAGAAGATACAGGAACATCTCTCCAGCAGATGAATTCCATGCCGTTCTTCTTTATAATGAGCTCAAAGAGCTTCATTGCCTGACCGCGCTTCATTTCATTCTGTGGGAAGAAGAACATTCCCACACCGAAATCGCCCTCGCCGCCGATATCATGACCGAGCTTTTCTGCTTCACTTATAAAGAAGGTGTAGGGCATCTGCACCATAATGCCAACGCCGTCGCCTGTTTTGCCCTCAGCGTCCTTGCCTGCACGGTGCTCAAGCTTTTCAACAATAGTAAGAGCACTGTCCACTACGTATCTTGACTGCTCTCCCTTGATATTTACTACAGCACCAATGCCGCAGTTATCATGTTCAAATCTGGGATCGTAAAGTCCCTGCTGCTCGTATGGAGCTTCATCTCTAAAGTTATCCATGTCTTTCACTTGCCTTTCCGATTCGGAGCGCCATTGATCCGTATCGCATAATAAAAAAGACGCTTCAACAGACAGATAGCCTGATGAAACGTCTTTGTTCTTGTACACTATCTTAGCACTTTAAACCAGCATTGTCAAGAGCCTTTTTCAAAAAAATACGTAAAATCAGGCTGAAATCATCACTTTTGTAAAAATGCAAGTACTTTTCGCATTTAAAGCGGCAAAAATATATTGATTTCTGACAAAGTTGAAAAAAGCTATTGACAAACGCTGATGAAAGGGCTATAATGGCATTATAAACAGCAAGGGAGCTGCGGATATGGAGTCCGTAGCTCTCTTTTTTTGGTTTATAGCGCTAATTCCATACACAAAGGGGTGTATGATGTACTGAGACTATCAGTGCGTCGTACACCCTTTTGAAATTTATGCTGTAACTTATCAAGGAGGTATTTCTATGGACTCTCAGACAATCTTACAACAGGCCATGGACGAGACAAATGGTATAGTCTTTGGCGTATGGTTCCTTATAGGCGCTGCTCTCGTATTCTTTATGCAGGCAGGCTTCGCAATGGTGGAGACAGGCTTCACCCGTGCAAAGAATGCAGGCAATATCATCATGAAAAACTTAATGGACTTCTGTATCGGTACAGTTGTTTTCATTCTCATAGGCTTCGGTCTTCTCTTCGGTGAGGACCTCGTCGGTATAATCGGACAGCCCGGATTTGATATCTTCACTTCCTACGGCTCATTCGACTGGTCAAACTTCGTATTCAACCTTGTATTCTGTGCAACAACAGCTACTATCGTTTCCGGTGCAATGGCTGAACGTACAAAGTTTTTATCCTACTGTGTTTACTCGGCTATCATCAGTGCCGTCGTTTATCCTATCGAGGCTCACTGGGGCTGGGGCGGCGGCTGGCTCAGCCAGTGGGGCTTCCACGATTTCGCAGGTTCCGCACATATCCACATGGTCGGCGGTATCGCAGCTCTCGTAGGTGCGGCTATCCTCGGTCCAAGAATAGGCAAGTTCCACAAGACTAAGGACGGCGAAGTCAAGGTAAACGCTATCCCAGGTCACAACCTTACAATTGGTGCTCTCGGATGTTTCATTCTCTGGTTCGGCTGGTACGGATTCAACGGCGCAGCTTGTACTTCTATCGACCAGTTGGGTTCCGTATTCCTTACAACAACAGTTGCTCCTGCAATCGCAACAGTAACTTGTATGATATTCACATGGGTCAAATACGGCAAGCCCGATGTTTCAATGTGTCTCAACGCTTCACTGGCAGGACTTGTAGGTATCACAGCTCCATGTGATGTAACAGACTGCTTTGGCGCTATAATAGTTGGTATCGTTTCAGGTTTACTTGTATGCTTCGGCGTATGGTTCTTAGATTATAAACTCCACATCGACGATCCTGTTGGTGCAGTAGCAGTTCACATGATGAACGGTATCTGGGGAACAATTGCAGTTGGTCTTCTTGCAAACCCTGAGGTTCCCGGTTATTCACTGGTTGACCAGAACGGTGACCAGCTTGCAGGTCTTTTCTACGGCGGCGGCTTCGGACTCCTTGGCAGACAGCTCACAGGCTTCGTTGCTATCGCAACTTTCACAGCTATCTCAATGGCATTTGTATTCATCTTAATTAAAAAGACTATCGGTCTCCGTGCTTCAGAGCAGGAAGAGATACTCGGTCTTGACGTTACAGAACACGGTCTTATTTCCTCTTATGCAGACTTCGCTCCCGCACTTACTGACATCGGCATGAAGGGCTACACAAAGGACGACGCAAAGAGCGTAAAGAAAGTCGGTACTCCCGGAACACCTGCTGTTCCTGTTGACAAGGCAGTTGAAGTTGAGAACTACTCAGTTCCTTCACCTGACGGCGCAGCAAAGCTCACAAACATCGTAGTAATATTCAAACAGCAGAAGCTCCAGCAGTTCATCGAGGCTATGGAGGCTATCGACGTAAAGGGTATCACAGTAACAAACGTCCTCGGCTGCGGAATGCAGAACGGACAGAAGAATTACTACCGTGGTGCAAGTGTTGAAATGAATCTGCTCCCGAAAGTCAAGGCTGAAATTGCAGTATGTGCAGTACCTGTAGAAAAGGTAGTTGCAGCAGCAAAAACAGCTCTCTATACAGGCAACTACGGTGACGGTAAGATGTTCATCTATGACATCGAGAACGTAATCAAGATAAGAACAGGCGAAGAGGGCTACAACGCACTCCACGATTCCGCGGAGTGGGAAAAAGCATAAGCTGACAAGGGCGTCTGCGGATAAAACAAAATGTATATCTTAAAAATCTCCCAGTATCCGCAGACAGCCTTTATCATAAATGTATTTCAAGGAGCATATGCAAATGTCAAAGTTCATTTTTGTAACAGGCGGAGTCGTTTCGGGACTCGGCAAGGGTATCACGGCAGCTTCATTGGGAAGACTTCTCAAACAGCGCGGCTATAAGGTCACCATTCAGAAATTTGATCCCTACATCAACGTCGATCCGGGAACTATGTCACCTTTCCAGCATGGTGAGGTATTCGTTACCGACGACGGCGCTGAGACCGACCTTGATCTCGGTCACTATGAGCGTTTCGTAGACGAGAATCTGTCGGTTCACTCCAATGTGACTACAGGCAAAATTTACTGGAACGTAATCACAAAGGAGCGCCGCGGCGACTATCTCGGAGGTACGGTTCAGGTAATCCCCCACATCACCAACGAGATAAAGGACAGAGTCTACAGCGCGGCTAATGAAGCAAATGCAGACGTAGTCATCACAGAGATAGGCGGTACAGTCGGAGATATCGAGTCAACGCCTTTCCTTGAGGCTATACGTCAGGTAGGCACCGAGCAGGGACGCGAGAACGTATGCTACATACACGTTACCCTTGTTCCCTATATCGCAGGCTCTGAGGAGCTGAAATCCAAGCCCACCCAGCACTCCACAAAGGAGCTTCTTTCAATAGGCATACAGCCTGATATTATCGTTTGCCGAACAGAAAAACGCATCCCCGACGATATGGCTGAAAAAATAGCCCTCTTCTGCAATATCCGCAAGGAGGACGTTATCCAGAACCTGACAGCTCCGTCACTGTATGAAGTTCCGCTGTGGCTGGAAAACGAGGGACTTGCTCACTCGGTATGCCGTCATCTCGGGCTCACAGACAATGCTCCCGACCTGACAGAGTGGACGGAAATGGTCCACAGAGCTGAAAACGCACACAAAAATGTAACTATAGGACTTGTTGGAAAATATGTGGAGCTCCACGACGCTTATTTATCAGTAGCAGAGGCGCTCCGTCACGGCGGTATCGTAAACGATGCGGCTGTGGATATAAAATGGATAGACTCCGAGGAGGTAACAGCCGAGAATGCTGCGGAAAAATTCGCAGATTGCAGCGGACTGATAGTTCCAGGCGGCTTCGGTCATCGAGGAGTTGAGGGCATGATAGAAACTATCCGCTATGCCCGTGAGAATAATGTACCGTTCTTCGGAATATGTCTTGGTATGCAGATGTCAGTCATTGAATATGCAAGAAACGTCTGCAAGCTTGACGGTGCAAATTCCGCGGAGTTCGGAGAAACTCCATATCCCGTTATTGACATCATGGACGAGCAGAGAAACATCGACCAGAAAGGCGGCACAATGCGGCTTGGACTTTATCCCTGCAAGCTGAGTGAAAGCTCAAGATGCCGCGATATATACGGCGATGAGCTCATTTATGAGCGCCACCGCCACCGTTATGAATTCAACAACGCATACCGCAAGGTGCTGACTTCAAACGGACTTCACATTGCAGGACTTTCACCGGACGAAAAGCTGGTTGAAATAGTAGAGCTCCCAACACACCCGTGGTTCGTGGGAGTTCAGTTCCACCCCGAATTCAAATCAAGACCAAACAAACCGCACAAGCTGTTTGCGGATTTTATAAGAGCTTCGCTCGAAAACAACTAAGGAGGATTTTATTATGGAAAAGGTAACAGATTATTTTGGCTCAATGGTATTCGACGACAGAATCATGAAAGCAATGCTTTCCGAAAAGGTGTACAAATCACTGAAAAGAACGATAGACAGAGGTACTCCTCTTGATATATCTGTAGCAAATGCAGTTGCAGCTGCTATGAAGGACTGGGCTATTGAAAAGGGCGCTACTCACTATACACACTGGTTCCAGCCAATGACAGGCGTTACAGCCGAGAAGCACGACAGCTTCATCTCACCTGCACCCGACGGACGTGTTATCATGGAGTTCTCGGGCAAGGAGCTCGTAAAGGGCGAGCCTGACGCTTCATCATTCCCTTCTGGCGGACTTCGCGCTACATTTGAAGCAAGAGGCTATACGGCGTGGGATCCTACTTCATACGCTTTCATCAAGGACGGCACTCTGTACATTCCTACAGCATTCTGTTCATACACAGGTGAAGCACTTGATAAGAAAGTTCCGCTTCTCCGTTCTATGGAAGCTATCAACAAGCAGGCTCTGCGTATATTGAAGCTCTTCGGAAACACAAGCGTCAAGAGCGTTAAGACTTCCGTTGGTCCAGAGCAGGAATATTTCCTTGTTGACCGCGATATGTGGAAAAAACGTAAGGACCTTATTATGACAGGACGTACTCTTTTCGGTGCAATGCCTCCAAAGGGACAGGAAATGGACGACCACTACTTCGGCTCTATCAAGCCAAGAGTAGCCGAATACATGGCAGACCTTGACAAGGAACTGTGGAAGCTTGGTATCCTTGCAAAGACCAAGCATAACGAAGTTGCTCCTGCACAGCACGAGCTTGCTCCTATTTACGATACAACAAATATTGCTGCCGACCACAACCAGCTCACTATGGAGGTTATGCAGAAGGTGGCTCTCCGCCATAATCTTGTTTGCCTGCTTCACGAAAAGCCATTCGCAGGCGTAAACGGTTCTGGTAAGCACAACAACTGGTCTATCTCCACAGACCAGGGCGAGAACCTCCTCTCTCCCGGTGAGACACCTGCTGAGAACGCACAGTTTCTGCTCTTCCTTGCAGCTGTTATCAAGGCTGTTGACGATTATCAGGACTTACTGAGATTGTCCGTTGCAACTGCAGGCAACGACCACAGACTTGGTGCTAACGAAGCTCCGCCTGCTGTAATCTCTATCTTCCTCGGCGACGAGCTCACCGCAGTTCTGGACGCTATCGAGGCTGATAAGCCATACGGCGGCACTAAGAAAGAAAAAATGCAGCTTGGCGTTGATGTTCTGCCTAAGTTCAGCAAGGATTCCACTGACCGTAACAGAACTTCCCCATTCGCATTTACAGGAAACAAGTTCGAGTTCCGTATGCTCGGTTCTTCAAACAGTATCTCCTGCGCTAACATTCACCTCAATGCAGCTGTTGCCGAGGAACTGAAACAGTTCGCAGACAAGCTTGAAAAGGCTAAGGACTTCAACAAGGCACTCCACGACCTTATCAGGAAGACGATCAAGGAGCACAAGAGAATCATCTTCAACGGCAACGGCTACGATGACGCTTGGATAAAGGAAGCTGAGAAGCGCGGTCTCTGCAACTATAAGACCACTGCTGACGCTATGCCTCACATCTGCGACAAGAAGAACGTGGAAATGCTCACATCTCACGGTATCTTCACAGAAGCCGAGATATTCTCACGCTGCGATATCATGCTCGAAAACTACATCAAGACAGTCAACATCGAAGCTGTTACAATGATAGACATGGCTCGCAAGGAAATTATCCCTGCTGTTGCTAAATTTGCAGCTGATACTGCTTCTGCCGTATCCGTTAAAAAGAGCGTATCCAAGGTAGCCTGCAAGTATGAAACAAAGCTTGTTACAGAACTTTCAGAGCTCATAGACGAAATGGACGCCGCAACAAGCAAGCTTGAAAAGGCTGTTGCAGACTTCAAGAAGATTGATGTTATCATCAAGGCTTCCGAGTTTGTCCGCGACACTATGCTCCCTGCAATGGATAAGCTCCGTGCAGCTGCTGACAAGGCTGAAACTATGACAGCTGAGGACTATTACCCATTCCCGACATATGACAAGCTTCTTTTCGGAGTGTGATATAAATGAGATTTACAAAAATGCAGGGCTGCGGCAATGATTACGTGTACGTAAACTGTTTTGAGGAGAGCATAAGCTCTCCCCAGCAGCTTGCCTGCGCAGTAAGCGACAGACACTTCGGTATCGGCTCTGACGGTCTGGTGCTGATATGTCCGAGTAAGACAGCCGACTGCAAAATGCGTATGTTCAATCCTGACGGCAGCGAGTCCGAAATGTGCGGCAATGCCATTCGATGTGTGGCAAAATACGTCTACGACAGAGATATTATCCACAAAAAAGAGATATCCGTTGAAACGCTGGCAGGCATAAAGCTGATAACTGTCAACACCGACGAAAACGATATCGCACGTACCCTCACAGTTGATATGGGAGCTCCCATAACCGAGGCGGCTGAGATACCTGTTACAGCTTATGAATCACCTGTTAAAGACCTGAAGCTGACAGCATTCGGAAGAGAGTTCACATTTACCTGCGTATCAATGGGAAATCCCCATGCTGTAGCTTTTATAGATGAAGACGTCAGCACATTTGAAGTTGAGAAATACGGCAGAGTTTTTGAGCAGGACGCACACTTCCCACACAAGGCTAATATCGAGTTCGTAAACGTTCTCTCACCCACACATCTGAAAATGCGCGTATGGGAGCGCGGTACAGGAGAGACCCTTGCCTGCGGAACAGGCACCTGCGGAACTGTTGCGGCGGCTTGTCTCAATGGTATCAGTCCGAGAGAACCCGTAACGGTAGACCTGCTTGGCGGTCAGCTGACAATAGAATGGAACGCAGAGGACGGTCACATTTATATGGCAGGTCCTGCGGAATTTACATTTGACGGAGAGTATTACAATGGCTAATTTCAATGAAAAATTCTTAGATCTTAAAGAAAGCTACCTCTTTAGCGAGGTAGCTAAACGTGTTTCTGTATTTCAGCAGAAAAATCCCGATAGATCCGTAATTCGTCTTGGTATCGGCGACGTTACCCTGCCTCTCGGCAAAACTGTAGTGGAAGCTATGCACTCCGCCGCTGATGAAATGGGCAAAGCTGAGAGTTTCCGCGGATACGGTCCCGAGCAGGGTTACGACTTTCTCCGCGAGGCTATACAGGGACATTACAAGACATTCGGCGTGGAGCTTGACACCGATGAGATTTTCGTCTCCGACGGTGCTAAGTCCGACACAGGTAATATCACCGACCTTTTCTCAAAGGATAACACTGTTATGATACCTGATCCTGTATATCCCGTTTATGTTGATACAAATACCATGAACGGCAGGAAAATCGTCTTTATCAACGGCACTGCCGAGAACAACTTTCTCCCTATGCCCGATAAGAGCGTTCACGCTGATATAATCTATATCTGCTCTCCTAACAATCCTACGGGAGCCTGCTACAACAGGGCTCAGCTCCGCGAATGGGTGGATTATGCCCTTGAAAACGACGCTGTTATACTCTTTGATTCGGCTTACGAATGCTTTATCTCGGACAGCGAGCTCCCACACAGTATCTATGAGATAGAGGGCGCAGAAAAGTGCGCTGTGGAGTTCTGCTCCCTGTCCAAGACTGCTGGCTTTACAGGTACACGCTGCGGATATACCATAGTTCCTAAGGCTATAACCTCAAAGTCCGCAGACGGCAGAGAAATGAGCCTCAACAAGATGTGGAACCGCCGTCAGTGCACCAAATTCAACGGTGTTCCCTACATCGTACAGTGTGCCGCAGCAGCTGTTTTCAGTGAAGCAGGCATGGCAGAAGCAAAAGCTATGATAGCTCATTATATGGAGAATGCAAAGATAATCTCAGATACCATGACAGAACTGGTTATTCGCTTCACAGGCAGTATCAATTCTCCGTATATATGGTTCGAGTGCCCCTTCGGCATGGACAGCTGGCAGTTCTTCGATTTCCTGCTTGAAAAGGCAGGCGTTGTAGGAACTCCCGGTGCAGGCTTCGGTCAGAACGGCAGCAGGTGGTTCAGACTTACAGCATTCAATAACAAGGAAAATACTGTCGAGGCTATGAAACGATTCCGCTCAATATTCAAGTAATCTCCCTCCTTATATTGCAAAGACCTCCCGCGGCTTATGCTCTGCCGCAGGAGGTCTTTTTCATTGTGCGATTTTACGTATTTACAGCAAATAATTCCAGATAAAAAAATTGAAGCGACTACACTATTGCGCAGCCGCTTATGGTTAATTGAGTCAAGAAAGAAAGTGAAACATGATTTGCTTTCTTTCTTGATTTGGGCTTTTCAGCCTTTTGGATAATGGTGTATGCTGAGATGTGGGGTTATGGTTTATGACTTAGGGATTTATGTTATAGCCTCTATAATCTTTCCTTTATCTTGATTATATTATACCATACAGTCTGTGACAGAATCGTTACATATAGTATAGTATTTATGAATAATCTGAAAACATTCAATTAATATTTTGTAAACAATGCGACTTAAATGAAATTCTGTTCCATTATTTTTTACTAATCGTATATCACAAAGCAGGTTCAACAGTATACAATAGGCTTATACCCAGTTGAATTCCTCGTTCAGAGAAGCGGTGTTCCCTTTTATCTCATAAGCGCTTGTATTCAGTCCGAGACTGCCGTGGCGCTTTACGATGATATCGGTTATGCCTGCATTTTCAAAGCAGTCCCGCATATCCTTGACCAGCTGACGAAGATGATCCCCCTTTTCGGGATCGCCGTCCCAGAGTATGCCCAAAAGGTCGCCGTTTGTACACATAGCTCCGTTTTTGTATACCAGATACGCAAAAAGCTCCATAGTAAGCCTGCGCTTGAATGTAAAGGGCTCGCCCTTGAAGAATACCGCGAAATGCCCCTCACAGCGAACCACCAGCGGCGAAATAGCCTGCTTCAATGGATAGCGCAGGTGCTTAAGAGCCTCCAGCACATCGTACTCGTCATAGGGCTTTTCGATGAAGCCGCTGCAATACAGGCGCAGAGCGTCCCTTGCGTACTCAGGGTGTCCCGTAACGAATATGACGTTGAGCTCGGGCTGCACCTGTTTAAGGTGATTGGCGGCTTCAATACCACTTAGCCCCGGCATTTCAATATCAAGGAAGAGCACATCGGGATTATGCTCTGCCACAAGGTCAATGGCTTTTGCGGCATTTTCCGCAAAATAGTGCGAACCCATAGGATCAATGGAGTTCATCACCATTTTCATCATGCGTCTTGATGACTCGTTATCGTCTGCAAATACGGTTATCATACATCTTTCTCCCCTTTTTCATCAGCATATCTTATATCCTTGAGAATTATTCTGGCGCAGTACCCGTTATCCTCGGGAATAAGCTCCAGAACACCCTTATTATTGACCGCAAGGCGGGCTCGGACGTTGGCAACTCCGATACCGCGGCGTTTTTCCTGTTTTTCTGTCAGATTGAGCTTTCCCTGTCCGATATCGCGGACTTCAATAATTATGCCGCTCTCCTCGTCGCGCTGTATTATCTGTACAACGCCGCCGTTCTCTCTTGCGGCTACTCCGTGCCGAACTGCGTTCTCCACAAGGGGTTCAACGCTGAGAGCAGGGAGCATGAAGTCCTCGTTATCAATATCGTATTCCACTGTGAGCCTGTCGCCGAAGTTCATCTTTTCAAGGGCAAGATACGCCTTGATGTTCTTCAGCTCCTGCTCAAAGGTGATAGAATGAGTATTGCCTATGTTGTCGAAATTCGACCGCAGATACCGTGAAAAGTTCCTGATACTGTCGTATATCTCGGGATAATCCATGCACCTCGCCTGTATGGCAAGCAGTGAATTATTGATGAAATGAGGCTGTATCTGTGCCATAAGGAGCTCATTGTTCTGCCTTTCAAGCGCAAGCTCGCTTGCGTGGAGTTTCTGCTGTACCTTGCTGTGATGTATCGCCGCAAGATAGAAATAGTATATCAGCATTTCCATTGCAGCTATATCGGTAGTGTGATTGACGATAATGTTTTCGTATTCCAGATAGACAGTGATTATAGTGGTAAAAGACATGAAAAATACTATTATCGCCTTTGAACGCTCGTCGTTTTTGATAAAATAGTTGGAATAAAAGGTCAGCAGCAGGATATAGAAGCATACGACTATGGCAGGTACCACTTTCAGCTTTCCCGAAATAAAATTATGGTCTTCTGTGTAGGCGTAGATAAAATTAGTGCCGAAAAGGTCAGATACTGCCAATACCACATTTATTATGTATGGTATAACCAGCAGGAATTTATGCTTTATGGGAGCGATAAGATAAAGCTCCAGCAATATGAGCAGCGGATTCAGCGAGTAGGTTATCGCTGATTTTACATATCTTATCCATATAGGCTTATTATATGTGTCGCACCAGTATTCCACGTATTCACATACGGTAATGATGAATACAAGGCTTGCAATCGCCCATACGTACTGAACTCCGTCTATTTTTATCCGTCGGTTTACAAGCATTATGATTATAAGTCCCAAAAGCAGCATGAGCGTCATGTAGCTCTGTCCGATAAATTCTATTATTATATTCATGGATTGCCCCCTTTCAGAAGAATTATCTGTTCAAATAAAAAGCGTCCTCAAAGGAACCACTTATCCCTTCGAGAACACTTATTACATCTATCCTATCTTAAAAAGAGCGCAGTTATGCTGTACTGTAGAATTTACTGCGGTGTTGTGCGTCATTTTATCAGTATAGTTCATCATATCATTGTCAACTCTTTTCGGTGATAATTTGCCTATAAAATATTATAGATATTATTATAACACATTCTGCATCAGATTGAATTAATAATTTATAAACAAATTATATCGACAGTTGATGTTGACGCAGATATTACTGCTTGTATTCAAAACAGTTTTTTCTGCGCAAATAAACTCAAACCGCAAAGTTTTTGCCGATAAACTCCCATTTCTTGTCCCTTGAAGCCGTTATCACCTCTATATCCTCGTCGGTAAGGTGCTTGAAGCGTCCCTGCTTTTTCAGATAAGCCTCAACACTGGTGAACTCCTTGGGCTTGTGATTGAGCTTGAATTCGCCGTTTTCGTACTCTGCAAGATACCACAGTCCGCAGTCAACGACCTCCTTGGCTATCTCAACAGTCTCATCGGGAGCAACTCCCCAGCCTGTAGGACATGGAGCGATTACGTGGATATACTTTGTACCCTGAATCTGTGAAGCCTTCTGCACCTTTTGAATGAAATCGTAGATATAACCCACGCTTGCAGTTGCAGCATACGGTATATCATGTGCAGCGGCTATCTCGAACATATTCTTCTTGGGACGGATATTTCCGTGGATATTCTTTCCTGCCGGAGTAGTTGTGGTCTTTGCACCGAAAGGCGTGAGACCGCTCTTCTGTATGCCCGTATTCATGTAGGCTTCGTTATCGTAGCAGATGTAGATGATATTGTCGTTGCGGTCGATAGCTCCCGAAAGAGCCTGTATACCGATATCTGCCGTACCGCCGTCACCTGCAAAGCCAACTGCCGTGAAATCCTTTATTCCCCTTGCGCGGAGACCTGCTTCGACGCCTGTGAGCATGGAGGCTGTACCTGCAAAGGTCGAGATTATGGAGTTGTTTGAGAAGCAAAGCTGTGGGAAATTGAAGCCTACTGCCGACATACAGCCCGCCGGAAGAACCGATACCGCATTTGGTCCGAGGACCTTCAGTGCAGCTCTTACAGCAAGACTTCCGCCGCAGCCTGCACAGGCTTTGTGTCCGTAGAAGAATTCCTCACGGGAAATGCTGTCTGCAACCTTATTTGCCATTGCTCTCGCCTCCTATTCCTATAAAATTGACACTTTCCGTGCCATTTGCGATGTCATTGTATATCTTCTCAATATCAGAAGCGGAGATATTGCGTCCGCCCAGACCGCCAATGAAGTTATAGCCCTTTACGTCCGCTCCTGCCTTTTTCAGGGCGGAATTAACATTGGTGAAAACCGTTCCCTCATTGCCGAAGCTGATGTCCTTTTCAAGAACTGCATATGCCTTGGCATTGCGCAGTACATCAGCTATCTCAGCATTTGGGAATGGTCTCATGTAGCGAATGCGGACAACGCCTGCCTTTACGCCATTTTCGCGGAGCTTATCCGCAGTTTCACGGCAGAGACCTGCGATACTGCCCAGAGTAACGATAATGTAGTCAGCGTCCTCGGTGCGGTAATTTTCAAGCAGTCCTGTGTATTTTCTGCCGAATATCTCGGCAAAAGCCTTTTCGGTCTCGGTGATGACTTCACGAGCCGCAAGTACGCCCTCATGCTCCTTGTACTTGAAGATGTAGTTTGTATCGGGACCTGCCGAAAACGCCATATTCTTAGGAGCGTCAAGGTCTATGCGGTTGTCGGTCTCATAGGGCGGCAGGAATCTGTCTGCCTGCTCACGGTCGGGGATATCCACTGTTTCGTATGTATGTGTAAGCACGAAGCCGTCCAGATTAGCCATATAGGGCGTGGAAACACGCTTATCCTCCGCTATCCTGTAGCTCATGAGCGCAAGGTCGAGAGCCTCCTGAGCGTTCTCGGCATACGCCTGTATCCAGCCGCTGTCAAGCTGTGAAAGGCTGTCTCGCTGGTCGCCGTAGATATTCCACGGAAGAGCAGTTGAACGGTCTGCGTTCATCATAACTATGGGAAAACGTCCGCCCGATGCATAGTAGAGACATTCAGCCATGTAGAGAAGTCCCTGAGAGGAGGTCGCCGTAAAGGCTCTCGCGCCTACGGCACTTGCTCCTATAGCACATGACATAGCCGAATGCTCGGACTCAACGTGTACGTATTCAGCGTTGAGACTGCCGTCCTCCACCATTTCCGAAAGACGCTCAACAACTATGGTCTGTGGAGTTATAGGATAAGCCGAAATGACCTGCGGACGTGCAAGACGTATGCCCTCGGCAAAAGCCTCGTTGCCTGATAAGAATTTTTTGCTCATTTGCGCTCCGCCTCCATTTCTATTGCCTTTATCTTACATATTTTCGCGCATATTCCGCAGCCCTTGCAGAAATCGTAGTCGATGACTGCCTTGCCGTCCTGTATGGATATAACTCCGTCGGGACAGTAGAGATAGCACTGCTCACAGCCCACGCATTTTGCGCTGTTTATAACAGGTCTTATGCTTCGCCAGCCGCTGTTGACGGTAGTGAGGTAGCCTGCTTCAAATGACGTATTTTCCGGAACTTCATCAAATGTGAAGCTCTTTTTCTCTCTGATATGCGGTCTCACTTTGCCACCTCCTGAACAGCTCTGAGAAGCGCATTGATATTGCGCTCCTGTATTTTCTGCGGCATATAGCCTTTTA
Organism: Ruminococcus flavefaciens; assembly: GCF_900119075.1. Lineage (GTDB taxonomy): Bacteria > Bacillota > Clostridia > Oscillospirales > Ruminococcaceae > Ruminococcus > Ruminococcus flavefaciens_Q. The sequence goes on along the minus strand of NZ_FPIP01000004.1, from coordinate 73,335 downwards.
TAGCTTCTGCTGCATTGTCAGACGAAACGACTCCCGAAATACCTATAAGAAGTCCGAACATAACTGTATTCACCGTCGGGAGTCTGAATTCTGCGGCTATTTTCTCAGCGTCAAAGGTACAGACTCCTCCGATATCCTGCTTTGAATTGACTATAATTTTTCCGCTGTCTTTCAGAAGCTCAAGAAGCTGGGGGCTGTACAGCGTATCGTCAAGGATAACGATATAGTCAGCCTTTTCGGTCTGACTTCTGTCCGCAACAGGCTTTGTATCAAGCTTTGTGAATGCTCTTACGGGAGCTCCGCGGCGCTCGGGACCGAATGACGGAAATGCAAGGGCGTACTTATCGTCATCATCTATCGTATAGGCTGCTCCGAGAAGTTTTGCAGCGGTAAATGCGCCCTGACCGCCTCTTCCGAGCCATAGAATCTCTTTCATACCATTTCTCCTATCGTTTTAATATGTATTAATTATACACCTGTTTTTCGTAGGTGTCCAATACGATAGATTTATCATAGGTTATAGGGAAATGCTATATCCGAATCAGGGCTTCATAAAAAAAAGTCCGAATCATCGGACCTTTTTCATGATATTTGTATTTCGTATTTTCAAGGCTTGCTTCTTACTTTATGAGATATGCTCTGCACGGAGCTCCGTCACAGCCGCCTAAATTAAGCGGAGCTGCGCTGAGAAAGTATCTTCCCTCGTCAACATTGTCAAGAACTATCCCCTCCAGCAGAACTACCTCAGCTCCAAGCAGGATAAGATGTACCTCCTTTGGCGCGTCCTCGGGACCTACGGTCTGGCTTTCGTTTCCGAGAAGCTTTATGCCTGCCGCTGCAAATACACGGGCTGCCTCGGCAGTTACCGTCGCTTTTCCTGCGATAAGTATGCGCTCAGCCGCGCCTGCTGCTTTTGCTTTTTCCATTATGGCTGCTGCGTCAGCTGCTGTAACATTGCCGTCATGACGAGCCACAAAACAGTTCCCCACAAAAGGCACAAGTCCCAGTTGGTCTATGGTCTTTCCGTCATTGAGAAAATGGAACGGCGCGTCAGCGTGAGTTCCGTTATGAGCGCACATCGAAAGCTGCGTCAGATTGCATACGTCACCATTTTTTATGCTTAATAGCTGAGTATTCTTCGGCGCAGGATCCCCAGGGAACACCTTGCATGAGAATATCTCCTGAGAAATGTCGATTATCTTATTCATTTTTACCTCATATCCTTTTCTGCATTGTTATGTACCAAAGCTATGTAATTATTATATCACAGTTCTTTTGACAATACAACAAAAAGCCGCAGCTCTGGTTTATGAACTGCGGATTTTTTTATTCAGATACGATATGAGCAAATGAAAAACTCATTCCTTGGGCATTTTCTTTCTTATATCGTTAAGTCGGTTCAATGCATTTTCGAGAGTTTCATTCTTCTTTGCATAGTGGAATCTTATGTAGCGGTTTTCGGGCTCCTTGAAGAAGCTTGAACCGGGAACTGCTCCCACGCCCACATATTCCGCAAGCTTTTCGCAGAATACAAGGTCGCTCTTGTATCCGAACTCCGAGATATCAAGAAGAATGTAGTAAGCTCCCTCTGGTACGGTATGCTGTATGCCGATGTCGTCAAGTCCGCGGAGGAAAAGGTCGCGCTTCTCGGTATACTTGTCCTGAAGCCACTTGTAGTAATCGTCGCCGAAACGAAGTCCCGTAACGGCAGCCTCCTGCAATGGTGCAGCAGCACCTACTGTAAGGAAATCGTGCACCTTTTTCACAGTATCTATGATATGTGGCGGAGCTATGACATAGCCCAGTCTCCAGCCTGTTATGGAGTAGGTCTTGCTGAGTGACGAGCAGGAGATAGTTCTCTCCCACATATCGGGCAGGCTTGCAAAGTAAACGTGCTTGTGGGGAGCGTAAACGATGTGCTCATATACCTCGTCAGTGATAACGAAGGTGTCGTACTTCTTGGCAAGGTCTGCAATTATCTGAAGCTCTCCAAGGGTGAACACCTTTCCGCAGGGATTAGATGGATTGCAGAGTATCAGCGCCTTTGGGTGCTGCTTGAATGCGGTTTCGAGAACGTCTGCATCAAAGCTGAATGCAGGCGGTATCAGTGGAACGTAGATAGGCTCGGCTCCCGAAAGAATGGTATCTGCGCCGTAGTTCTCGTAAAAGGGCGAGAACACGATGACCTTGTCTCCCGGATTTGTAACGGACATCATTGCCGCCATCATGGCTTCTGTACTTCCGCAGGTGACTACTATCTCACCGTTGGGATCTATCTGACGTCCCATAAGACGGGACTGCTTCTCGGCAAGAGCCTCACGGAAATTCTGAGCTCCCCATGTTATGGAATACTGGTGGAAGTCCTCTCTGGTGACCTCTGCAAGACGGTCAAGTATCTCCTTGGGCGGCTCGAAGTCTGGAAAACCCTGTGAGAGATTTACTGCGCCGTATTTATTGGAAATTCTCGTCATACGTCTGATGACGGAATCGGTAAAAGTCGCTGTTCGGTTTGAAAGTTCTGGCATATTTTTTCTCCTTAAAAAATAATAAATGAATCGGGCGGATAATATCCGCCCCTGCAAAAATAATTTGTATGGGGCGATGCCCACATCGCCACGATTTTTACGGGCTGATGTAGGCATCAGCCCCTACAATCATCTCTTATATTATAACATTATTATATATTGTAGTCAATATTTCTCTCGTCGATAACACGTCTTGACTTATGTTCTGAACGTGTATCAAGTCCGCCGTCAGGGTGAACTACTACTCTTGCAGGCTTAACACCGATACGAGCCTTGAGTGCTGCGCTTACCTCAGCTGCTACTGTATCGTCGTCCTTTGCAACACCTGCTGCCTTCTCAACCTCAACTGCATACTTGCTTGTGAAGTCCTTCTCAAAAATACGGATAAGGTACTCACCTGTCAGGTCGCTCTGCTCACGGATAACAGCCTCGATATCGCTTGGGAATACATTAACAGCGGAAACGATGAACATATCGTCCTTTCTGCCGAGAATGCTGATCCTGCCGTGTGTACGTCCGCAGCGGCATTTTGTAGTGTCAATGCGTCCGATATCACCTGTCTTGAATCTGATAAGAGGTCTTGCGTGCTTACGGAGAGTTGTGAATACAAGCTCACCTGTCTGGCCTGGTTCAAGAATCTCGCCTGTGTGGATATCAACTGTTTCAACAAGGATATGGTTCTCAGCAATGTGAAGTCCGTCGTGGTATTCGCACTGTGCAGCGCAGGCACCGAAAATATCGGACAGACCGTAGAAGTCGAATACCTCTGCGCCCCATATCTCCTCGATAGCCTTTCTTGTAGCGTCGATAGAACCGCCGAGCTCGCCTGCAACGATTATCTTCTTGATGTTGAAGTCCTTCTTTGGATCGTAGCCTGCCTTGAGAGCCTTTTCACCGAGCTGCCATGCGTAGGAAGGCGAAGTCCAGATAACTGTAGGCTGATATGTTTTAAGTATGAAGAGAAGTCTCTCGCTGGGGAGAGTGCCGCCCCAGATACATAAAGCACCAAGGTTCTGTGCGCCGATTACGTCAGGTCCGCCAACGTAGAGTGAGAAGTTGAGAGCGTGTACGTAGCGGTCATTCGGTCTCATTCCTATCTGCCAGAACCAGCGGCTCTCAGTGTCCTGAAACTCGTCGAAGTCCTTCTTTGTGAAGGGGCTCATTGTAGGTACGCCTGTGGAACCGGATGATGTTGAGATGAAAACTACGTCCTCTTCGGGAACTGCTGCCAGCTCACCGAGGAATGAACCAACGCCCTGAGTGTCGCGCTGTGTTTTCTTGTTGATGAACGGGAACTTCTCGATGTCCTTGAGAGTCTTGATGTCCTCGGGCTTTACGCCTGCCTCATCAAATGAACGCTTGTAGTAGGGAGCGTTGTCGTATGCGAACTTCACGATCTCCTTCAGGTCTTCAAGCTGTCTCTTTTCCAGTTCCTCACGGGGAAGAGTTTCAAGCTCCTCGTTCCAGAATTTGTTATTGATATCTCTGCTCATTGTATTTATCCTCCATATTCTATAATATATATCTGTTTGGTATGTTTTAATTATACACCCCTTGATGACATTTGTCCAATACCAAAGGGTTATTCCGAGTTATAAGCTAAGACTATAGCTTATATAATCGATTCGCAAACGGCTTTCAAGTGATATTAAGATAAGCCTTTATCTCGTCGATGTATATCTCTGCCATTTCGCTGAGTATCACGTTTTTCAGCGTGATATAGCCTATCTCCATTATCTCATCGGAGTCGTCCTCAAAGGGAACGGCGATGTAGTCGCTGCCGTTGAGCTCCTCGCAGATGATTCCCGAGCACAGTGTATAGCCGTTCAGTCCTATCATCAGGTTCAGCATTGTAGCTCTGTCGTTAGCCTTGATAGTACGCTGATAGTCGGCAGTGCTGAGAAGCTCCTCAGCCAGATAGAATGTGCTGTTGTCGCCCTGCTCGAATGAGAGGCAGGGATAATCAGCAAGCTGCTCAAAGGTTATCTTCTTTTCCTTGGCAAGGGGGTGTCCTTTCCACAGGTAAACGAATGGACTGCACTTTGTCAGCGTATGGAACTCCAGACCGTTTGAATGCAGCAGCTTGGTTATGGACTTGCGGTTGAAGTCGTTGAGGTAGATAATGCCTATCTCGCTCCTCATAGTCGCAACGTCGCTGATGACCTCGGCAGTCTTGGTCTCGCGGACTGCAAATTCATACTCCGCTGTGTCGAACTCCTTGACCATTTCCACGAATGCCTTTACTGCAAAGGAGTAATGCTGAGTGGACACGCCGAACTTCTTTTTCACATTACCCTTGCTGATATACTTCTCCGCAAGAACGTCGAACTGTCCTACCACCTGACGGGCATACTGTATGAACTCCGCACCGTCATTGGTAAGGGTAACTCCCCTGCCGCTGCGGTTGAATATCTTGATGCCTATCTCCTTTTCAAGCTCCTGTACTGACGATGTCAGCGAGGGCTGAGAGACATAAAGCTGCTCAGCCGCCTTGTTCATTGAGCCTGTTGCAGATATTGCAAGTATGTATTTAAGCTGCTGTAAAGTCATTGTGTACCTCCATTAATTCTCAGACGGGACGTCGAGGACGCCGTCCCCTACACATAGTTCTTAGTTCTTCTGCTCACTAATCAAAGAGCCCCGTGCTGAAATAGCGGTCTCCGCGGTCGGGGAACACCGTCACGATATTGCCCTTTGCGCCGCTTTCGATGAGCTTGAGGACTGCCGACATAGCCGCTCCCGATGAGGAGCCTGCGATAACGCCCTCGGTCTTTGCCAGCAGACGGGCTGTATTGAAAGCCTCTTCGTCGTTTATCTTGATGACCTTGTCCACAAGGGACATATCCATGGTCTCGGCAATAAAATCATTGCCTATGCCCTCGATGTTGTAGTCGGAGTGCTCTCCGCCGCCCATAGTAGAGCCTACGGGATCTGCAAGTATGCCCTTTGCATTGGGTACGCGCTCCTTGATATAGCGGAGTATTCCCGTATAGGTGCCGCCGCTGCCTGCGCCCGCAACTACATAGTCTATCCTGCCGTCGAGAGCTTCAAATATCTCCCTGCCTGTAGTTTCGTAATGTGCAAGTGGATTGCTCTGGTTCTTGAACTGCTCCAGTGAGATAGAGCCGGGTATCTGAGCCTTTATCTCCTCAGCCTTTGCAACAGCTCCAAGCATTCCCTTTTCACGGGGAGTATTTATCACCTCTGCCCCCAGTGCGCGGAGGAGAGACTGCTTCTCGGCTGAGAATTTCGTGGGAACTACAAATATTATCCTGTAGCCGCGGTTCAGAGCCGCAAATGCTATGCCAAGTCCTGTATTTCCTGCGGTAGCCTCAACGATAGTGCCGCCCTTTTTGAGAAGCCCTTTTTTCTCGGCGTCGTTTATCATGTAGAGACCTGTTCTGTCCTTGACGCTGCCCGAGGGATTGTAGAGCTCCAGCTTCGCAAAGACGTTCACGCCCTCATTCTGAACGAGATTTCCAAGCCTTACCAGAGGTGTATCTCCGATGAGAGCCTGCATTGAATCATAGTACCTCATATATATTATCTCACTTTCTCTCTGATTTTGCAATAGCTTGTTCGATATCTGCGATAATATCCTCAATATTTTCTATTCCGACCGATAAACGGATAAGTCCGTCTGTTATGCCGACTTTCTTTCTGATATCGGCAGGAATGGAAGCATGAGTCATTGATGAGGGGTGGCATACAAGGGACTCCACGCCGCCGAGGCTCTCAGCCAGTGAGACAAGCTCCAGACTCTCAAAGAATGTATTTATGTCGTAGTTTTCGTGAAGCTCGAATGATATCATAGCACCGCCGTTCTTAGCCTGTCTGCGGTTTATCTCATAGCCCTGACTGCTTTCAAGTCCGGGGTAGTAGACGCTTTTTACTGCCTTGTGATTTTCAAGGAGCTTTGCTATCTTTTCAGCGTTCTCAACGTGTCTGTCCATGCGTACTGCAAGAGTTTTTATACCGCGGATAAGCAGGAATGAATCGAAAGGTCCGAGGACTCCGCCTGTGGAATTCTGGATAAAGGCTATCTTTTCTGCAAGCTCCTTTGAATTTACAACTGCAAGTCCGGAAACAACGTCGCTGTGACCGCCGAGGTACTTTGTAGCGCTGTGAACTACGATATCAGCGCCCAGCTCAAGGGGCTTCTGAAGATACGGCGTCATGAATGTATTGTCCACGATAACGAGAAGTCCGTGCTTATGGGATACCTCTGCAACAGCTTTTATATCGGTAACTGTCATGAGCGGATTTGCAGGGCTCTCGATGATGACTGCCTTTACATCGGAGCTTATCTGGCTCTCGTAAACTGCAAGGTCTGTAGTGTCTGCGATAGTATATGTGATGTTAAAGTGGTCGAATACCTTGCTAAGCAGGCGGAATGTGCCGCCGTAAACGTTGCTGGAGATAAGAACTCTGTCGCCGCTGTGAAGCAGGCTGAGAACTGCGGTAAGAGCTGCCATTCCCGAGCCGAATGCAAAGCCTGCAACGCCGCCTTCAAGGTCTCTGATAAGAGCTTCAAGAGCTTCACGGGTGGGGTTGCCTGTACGGGAGTACTCATAGCCGCGCATTTTACCGAGACCGTCCTGCTTGTAGGTAGAGGTCTGGTATATCGGGATATTTACAGCGCCTGTGCGCTCGTCAATGGAGATACCTCCGTGGATAAGTGTGGTTTCTGTATTTTTATAATTGCTCATAATAATTCTCCTTTTCTGTAGGGGCTGATGCCCACATCAGCCCGTCTGACATAATTCGTTAATTGCGGGGCGATGTGGGCATCGCCCCCTACAAAATATATGGTTAATGACGTTTATTCGTAATCGTAGCCTGCGGTATATATAGCCGATATCAGGCTGACATTTTCAAATGCCTTCAAGCCGTCCTCTCTGCCGTCGAAGTACTCTCTCTGCACCTTTTCGGGCGGCATATATGTGTCTATCTGAAAGCCGAGTGAATAAAGCGCACGGGATACTTCATTGTAATCATATCCGCCGCGCATTACCTCACCCATGCCCTCGGTAATCTGTTCAAGACGCTGTACTCGTCTGGGGAACTCCCCTGTTTTTATGGGATAGTCAAAGACCACAGCACTGCCGAGAGCCGAAAGCTCCGCCATTTGCTTCAATGTATCCGTGAATACGTCCAGCGTAAGATAATAGGTAACTCCGAGGATGCTGAAAAAGGTCTTTTTCTTCGGATCAAAGCCTGCTGCAAGAAGCTTGCTGCACATTCGCTCGCGCTCGAAGTCAACAGGCACATAGTGGACATTATCGCGGATATTCCATTCAAGCTCCCGAATCTTTTCCAGCTTGTAGCGCTGAGTGTCGGGGTGGTCTATCTCGAAAACCTCAATGTTCTCGTTGTCGTTGCGGAATGCAAAGGTATCCGAACCTGCTCCGCAGATGACGTACTGTATCTTCCCGTTTTCCTTTGCGAAATCCGCCAGCCTGCTCTCATTAAAGTGTATCCTTGACAGAGGTATTGGTGCGAAGTACTCGCTGATTATCTCCTCTGTGTCTTCACGGGTGAACTGCTGGGAGCCGTCCAGTCCGCTGCTGATGAGCTCGTAAATGCTGTCGTATTCCTCCTTGCCGAGCATATCGTAGGCAAGGTAGTCGTCGTATATCTTCTGCCGCGCCCTGTTTGAGTGCCAGGCTCTAACAAAGGCACATATCTTAGCGGTAACGCTTTCTCTTTCATTGACCATAGTAAACTCTCCCTAATAAAAAATGCGCAGAATGACATTCGCATTCCACGCATAACATTTTACTCGCTTAAAGTCAGGAGATGACGCAACATCGCTGAGCATAGGTATGCAGAATACGGATATCGTTTGACTTGTTCATACAACAACACTGCATACAACACATCATATTGGTTCTCATGTTCAGCACTCCTTTTTGTTAATCTCTTGTATTCCTATCGGAACTATATGCATTATACCATGATTAGCATACAATGTCAATAGGTTTAGACTATATTCAGCGATAGTTATAGAATTATTCTATTATTCCTGTAGGTTTTATAGATTTTGTTAAACTTGTAGGGAACGGCGCCCTCTCCGTTTGATGATATTGCGTATGACGTGGAACGCCGAGGGCGGTGTTCCCTACAAAGTCTTGAATAAATTTGCAATATCAAGCACGTAGTTCTGAAATAAAGAAAGCCAAAGAACGAACAATCATCGCTCTTCGGCTTTATCATCTTATATTTTTTCATTTTTTCCACCTTAAAGGGGCGCAGGCTCTGCGCTCATCGTTTCCACCTTAAAAGTCGGTTCTGGAGCTTATTGAACAGGAAAGTAACTCCTATTACTACAAAACCGATAACGAGAAGTCCTGTGATAGCACGTGTATAGTCGCCGAAGTCCGAATAATACTTGACATAGTAGCCCATTCCGTCCCTTGCGCCTATCATCTCCGCAGATGTGAGGAGTATGAATGATACGCTGAGTCCCTGATTGCAACCGAGGAATATCTGCTGTAATGACGCAGGAAGTATTACTCTGAACAGCATTTCGGGCTTGCTTACGTTGAGTACCTTTGCCGAGTCGATTATCTTCTTGTCAACGCCGAGAACTCCGCTCATGGTTCCTGCGAATACAGGCCAGAATGTTGCGAGGAAGATAACGAATACGGATACTGACTTGAATGTTGGGAGAAGTGCTATTCCGTAAGGAATGTAAACTATAGGCGGTATTGAGCTGAAAAACTTTGTGATGTATGTGGCAGCTCCGCCAACTCTTGCGCTCCAGCCTATGAAAAGTCCCAGTGGGATAGCCACTACAGCTGCAAGGATAAAGCCCTTGACAGTGGTTCCCAGTGAGCTGACTATATTTGTGAGGATAGCCGACCTGTCCTCGGTGAACTGGTGTATCACCTTGCCCGGTGCAGGGAAAAGCAGGTCGTTGAGCACGTTGTATTTTGCCGTTGCCAGTGACCATACTGCAAGAAGCACATATACAAAGCCTGTTATATCCAGAAGAAGCGACAGTCCCTCTTCCTTTTTGATAAATGAAGAAGCGGCAAGGACTATGATTTCAAGTCCTACTGCAAATATAATGAGTGAGCTTGTGAATACGTCCTTTGTGGACTTGTCGGGAAGAAGCTGTATCAGCAGCAGTGCTATGAACAGCAGATGTGTTATGCGGAGGTAGCGTTTTCTGAATGTCATAGTACCACCTCATCTCCGCCGATACGCTCGGCAATATCGCTGTAAAGCAGTGACAGGAGCCTGTTGCGGAACTTTCCGTACTCGTCTGTCTTTACCAAGTCCTCACGTCTGCGTGGACGCTCAAAAGGAACGTTCACTACCTCGTTTACAGTACCGGGGTGAGCTGTAAGAACTACTATCTTATCGGAAAGAAGTATAGCCTCGTCGATATCGTGAGTTACGAAAACTACTGTCTTGCGCTCCTCAGTGCCGTCGCCCTCCCATAATTTAAGGAGAAGCTCCTGCAATATAACGCGGTTCTTTGCGTCAATAGCGGAGAACGGTTCGTCCATGAGGAGTATCTCGGTATCCATTGCAAGAGCTCTTGCAATAGCCGCTCTCTGCTGCATACCGCCTGAGAGCTGTGAGGGATACTTGCTGCCGAAGCCTGTAAGTCCCACCTTTGTGAGGAACTCGTCTGCTATCTTAGCGCGTTCGCTGCGCTTTACGTCGTGGCGTGACTGCTTTATGCCGAACTCGATGTTCTTTCTTGTAGTCATCCACGGGAACAGGGAGTAGTGCTGAAATACCACTCCGCGCTCTGTGCCTGTGCCGTGAAGCTCCTTGCCGTCTATCTGCACCGAGCCCCCTGCGGGAGTATAAAGTCCCTCAAGTACGCTGAGAAGCGTGGACTTTCCGCAGCCGCTGGCTCCGATAACGCTGACGAACTCTCCCCTGCCCACTCCGAATGATACGTCGTGGAGGGCGTTGAAGCTTCGTTTGTTTTCAATGTAATTGACCGTAAGGTCTTTTATCTCAATTTTATTCGTAGTCATCAAAATGCTCCTTTAATGATGAGTAGATGTCATCTTTGCTCTCAGCTAAAATGCTGTCAAGAGCTTTCTTGTAGATGTCTGTGTTGTAGTGCGGCTCAATGTCGAAGTCCTCGGTGTAGCCAAGCTCTACGATAGTATCTTTAAGAGTCAGAGTACCCTGCTTGTCAGGATCGGGGCTTGATACGCTGAAGCCGCCGTAAACCTCTGTTTCGATGAAATCTTCCTCTATGTCGATGTATTTCTTAACGTCCTTTATTGTTTTTGCGTGGTCGCTCTGTGTAAGGTGATAAGCCTTGATAAATGCTCTTTCGAGAGCTGTGAATGTGTTTGGATTATCCTTTACAGCAGAAGTCTTTGCGACCTGACGGCAGCATGGCTGGTTCTCCAGTGCCTTTTCGTGTGCGCAGTAGTAAACTACCTTGTAGCCCTGCGACTTTGCAAGTGAAGTGTATGGCGAATATGCCGAAGCTGCGTCGATATTCTTGTTGAGAAGAGCTGCATAAGCGTCCTTCTGGCTGTCAAAGTAAACGATATTTACCTTGTCAGCCCCCTCGCCTATCTCAATGTGTGCATTCTTGAGAAGTATCTGGAGCTCTGCGTCCTGAACGCTGTTCTTTACGGAAGCAACGTTTCTGCCCTTGAGTATCTCAACGCCCTGTTCGTCCTTATCCGCAAATTCGGACTTAATAACGTAGCCGTGACCGTTTGTCATTGCTCCGCCGATGACCGAGATATCATGTCCCTGACTGAGGAATGTGAGAGTCGGCACCGAGCCGATGAACGCAACGTCAAGCTTGTCGGATTCAAGACCGTTTACCAGCTCTGCTGCGCTGGAGAACTGTGTGAGAGTAACGTTGAGTCCCTCCTCCTTGAAGTAGCCCTCCTCGGCAGCAACGAATGCAAGCAGATGAGCTGTTGAATTCAGATAGCCGATGTTGATGTCGGTCTTTTCAGGCTTGCCGATAACTGCCTCAGCGCTGTCTCCGCAGCAGTCCTTCGGCTCCTCCTTGCAGCAGTCCTTTTCCTTGCCCTCACAGCAGTCTGTTGTGGTGTCTGCCGCTGTGGAAGCCTCTGTCTTTGCCTGTATGCCTGTTTCTGTGCTGTTGGAGCTGCTGTTTAATGCTCCGCAGCCTGTGAGCAGCGAAAATGCTGCAAGTATAGAAATGTATTTAGCCTTGTTATTCATATTTATCACCTTTCAAATCTTAAAAACTATAAACTCATTATTCTTTCGGACGAATCAATCACGACATCGCATTCGCTCCGAATTGGTGATATTTCTGTAATTTCTCATGTTATTCACTCCTGTTTTCCTTTGATGAACTAATCATACCATACCTATAGGCATTTGTCCAATACGAAAGGACTATCGTTTATTATAGGCAGGAGCTATAAGTCCTCATACAGCCGCAAAATCGTTACACAACTTATTTAACATATACAATAATTCTCCATGCAATTCAAATATTTTTATGATATAATATATAATAGTTAATAATATGTATTCTGAAAGATTAATGATAAATCTATGTATCTGAGATAAATCACCTGTTAAAGGAAGGGATATGCATGATCGAACACAGAAAAAGAATAGCTTTATTTGTGGGACAGGCAGATGAATCATACCAGAGCCGTTTTATCAGCGGCTTTCTTAAAGAGGCTTTTTCGCAGGGCTATGACGTATGTATCTTTTCAATGTACCGCAAATATCAGGATACACAGGAGCGCGAACAGGGCGAAGCTAATATCTTCTCACTTATGAATCCCGAGAAATTCGACGGCGCTGTCATACTTAAAGACAGTATCCAGACAGAAAACGCCGCAGATAATCTGGAGCTTTATCTAAAGGATTTCTTCGACAACCGCATAGTTGTCATCGAAAAAGAGAGCGACCTGTTCCCAAGCATATGCACAGACTGCTATTCTGCGGTCTTTGACCTTGTAACACATCTTATAGAGGTTCACGGCTGCAAGGATATAGCCTATCTGTCAGGCAAGAAATGGCATAAGCACTCCAAGGAGCGCTTGCAGGCTTACCGCGACGCTATGGCAAAGGCAGGTCTTGAGGTTCCCGAGAGCCGCATAATCTACGGTGATTTCTGGTATCAGAGCGGAGAGATATGCGCAGAGGAGCTCCTTGCTGACGGCAAAAAGCTGCCTGACGCAGTTGCCTGTGCAAACGACCAGATGGCTATCGGACTCTGCAAGGCTTTTGCGGAGAGAGGTATCCGCGTCCCCGAGGATATAGCCGTTATAGGCTATGATTCTACCTTTGAGGGACAGACCAGTCCCAAGCCCATAACCTCGGCTCTTATCCCTGCCGAGGAATTCGGAGAATATGCATTCCATTTTCTCATGGACTGGATTAAGGGCAAAATACCCGATTCATTCAAGCTGAGATCCAAGATGCTTCTCGGTGAAAGCTGCGGCTGTAATTGTGAGTCCATGCCCCATTATCAGATAAAGCGCGACGACTGGGGTACAGATATCTCCGAGGAGAGATATCACTCGGTTTTCAATACAATGGACGAGAACCTTATTATGCAGTCCTCCGTGCAGGAATACCTCAGCACGGTGTATTCCTATGTGTACCAGATACACGACGCAAAGGAATTCCACCTCTGCATATCAAGCGAATGGAAAAGCGCTTCTCAAGGAATACACCACAAAAACAACGGTTATCCCAAGCGCATGATACACGCTATACGCTATTGCAGCAACCGCAAGAACAATATCGCAGGTCTTGATGAAAGCTTTGAAACGGCGGAAATGCTCCCCGACCTTGACGAGGAGCGCGGCTATCCTACGGCTTATTTCTTCACTCCCGTTTTCTACGAGAGCGAATGCTTCGGATATGCAGTTTTAAGCTACGGAGACAAGCTGCGGAGCTACGACGAGACATACAGACTGTGGATAAGCTCTGTTTGCAGGGGCTTTGAGATACTGCGCCGCAATCTTATGCTGAAAAATATGCAGGAGCAGCTTGAACGCCTCCACAGCAGCAAGTTCGCAGTCACAAGCCACGCCTATGAGAGCCTTGATACAAACGAAAAAGCCCAGTATCAGCTTGTTACAAGGATACTGGACGAAAACCTGCTGGACTACTATTTCCAGCCTATTGTCAGCGCTGTTGACGGCAGCGTCTACGCTTTTGAAGCTCTTATGAGGGCGCGAACCGAGTCAAAGGTCTCTCCCCTTTCTATTTTAAAATATGCGGCTATGCAGGAGCGACTGCCCGATGTTGAACGTGCTACATTCATGAACGTTCTCAGTCTCATAGACAAAAAGGCCAAAGAGCTGGGCGATAAAAAGGTGTTCATCAACAGTATCCCAGGCGTCAGCGTAGGCGAAGAAGCAACCTCAGAACTGGACAAGTCGCTTGCCGCTCATGCAGGCAAGGTAGTCGTTGAGCTTACCGAAGAAGCCGAGCTAAAGGACTCAGACCTTGAAATACTCAAGGCAAACTTTGAAAAGATGCATATCAACATCGCTGTCGACGACTATGGCACAGGCTATTCCAACGTCAGCAACCTGCTGCGCTATATGCCTGATTTCGTAAAGATAGACCGCTCTTTGCTCAGCGATATACATGAATACCCTCAGAAGCAGCATTTCGTCCGCGAGATAATCGACTTCTGCCATGACAACGGCATAAAGGCTCTTGCAGAGGGCGTCGAGACCGCAAAGGAGCTCCAGACTGTGATACACCTCGGAGCTGACCTTATTCAGGGCTTCTATACCGCAAGACCGTCCGCCGATATCATCAGTCAGATAGACGAAAAATGCCGCAGCGAGATAAAACAGTATCATCAGGAACATATCGACGGAAATGTCAAGCATATCTATACCGCAGGCAAGACAAACCGCGTCTCACTTGCAAAGCTTGCTAAGGACGGCTGTACGGATATCGTTATCGGACACGACGAAATGGTCTACAAGGATATCTCTATAATAGGTACTCCACAGATGAAGACCAATATACATATGCGTATCGAGCCTGATTACAGAGGGCGCATAACCTTGGAGGACGTTTATTTTGCCAATGTCAAGAACCGTCCCTGTATCGAGCTTGGCGAAAACTCAAACGTTACTCTCGTACTTGTGGGCACTAATACACTGTTTGAGTCGGGTATACAGGTGCCCGAATCCTCAAAGCTCATTATCGAGGGCGACGGTGCGCTGAATATTGATCTTAACGCCGCAGAATCCTACGGCATAGGCAACGACCACGCTTCACGCCACGGCGAGCTTATCTTCGAGCAGGACGGTCCCATTAATATCAGCTGCCGCGGAAAGGACGGCATATGTATCGGTTCGGGATACGGCGGAAATATCCATATAAACCGCGGAGAGTACAACCTCAATGTAAATACCGAGACCGAGGTCGGCATAGGCGCTATCAAGGGCGAAGTCAATATCGTGATAAGCACCTGCCACATAGAGACCGATTTCTCGGCAAGTATCGGAACCTTTATAGGCTCACTTGAAAACAGCGCCGATATAACCATAATCAAGAGCGCGATAAACTTCTATGCCCACGGCAAATGCCTGACGGTATTCGGCACTCTCAACGGCGACAAGGCTTCAATAAAAACCGAACAGGTCAGCCTTGTACTCAATACTATGGCGGATAATTCCACCTGCTTCGGAGCTCTTTATAAAAGCTCGGATATCTCTCTGAGAGATTGTCATCTCCATATCGAGATTATCGGTCAGGAAGCTCTTGCTTTCGGAGGATACAGCGAGGATACTCATATAATGCTTTCAGACTCCGATACAAAGGTGGACGTAAGGTCTGCTCTCGGTAAGGAAACATTTGCTACCGACGAAAACATTATAATTAAAAACAGCCGACATAGAGTGATCGTCAACGGCTCGGAGATCAAACGGGCTGTTACTATTGATTACACATAAAAAAGCGCCTGCTCGACGCTTGATAAAAGAAGAACGTCTCCCTGAAGCCTGAAGCTTCAGAGAGACGTTTTTTTACAGAATTATTATGCTCACGCATCTGACCTTTATGATGCGGTATTGCTTTGCGTCAGCCTGCAAGTCTCTTACAGTAGGCGATGAACTCACCGGCAGGAAGCGGCTTAGAGAAGTAATAGCCCTGTATCAGATTACCGCCGAACGATGTTATGATATCCAGCTGTTCCTTTGTCTCAACACCCTCCTGAAGCACCTGAAGCTTTATGGATTTCAGCTGGTTGACCGTTATCATCAGGAAATCCAGACCTGCCTTGTCTGTAGCCTTCCAGAGCAGAGATTTGTCGATCTTTACCGTTCTGTAGTTGTTGGACATGAGATTCGCCAGGTTGGAATAGCCTGTCCCGTAATCGTCCATAGAAAAAGTAAATCCATATTCCCTGAGCTGTTTCAGTGTATCCACAAAAATACCGTTTCTGAACACATCTACCGTTTCCGTCAGTTCCAGATTAATGAACGAAACAGGAACATTATATTTTTGCAGAAGATTTGCAAATTTCTGCACAATATTCGCATCGCCCAGCTGATAAGGTGAAACATTCAGCTCGATCCACTCTATGCCGTACTGTTCAGGGTGGTAGGCAGCACAGAACTGACAGACCTTCTCAAGTACGATCTCACCGAGAGCAGAGATCAGTCCGTATTCCTCCGCTGCGCTGATAAACTCATCAGGCGGTATGAATCCAAGTTCAGGATCGTCCATTCTGACAAGCGCCTCCGCCGAAACGATAGACTGAGTATCCACCGACCAGATCGGCTGATAATACACAAGGAAGGACTGGTTCTCACAGGCACGCCGCACGGCGTTGAGCATTCTGGTGCGCTTGCGGAGAATATCCACGTCCTTATGGTCACGCAGTATCATATTTGAATCCGTAAAATCAAGATTTCTGCCGCGATGAAATACAGATTCCAGTGTCACATTCTCCACATCATCAGGAAGATGAATGACCGTTACCAATGCATTGAAATAAACCTTTTTTTCGCCGATAGACCAGCTTTGATTAAACATTGCTTCCAATGCGATCAGCAAGTCATTTTCCACGATACTATAATTTTTCACATTGCTCCTGTCAAGCATGACCGCATACTTCTCTGTACTGTACGCATAGACATTGTGATGACTTACATGCTTGGTTATCTTTTCGCAGACTCCACGGAATGCGGCAGCTTTTTCTTCGCCTGAAAGCGTGCTGAGAAGCTGTTCCGTATTCACAAGTGAAACAGCGATCAGTGTCATTTCCCTTTTCAGGTCACAGGCTGTTTTATAGTATTCAAGAAATTCCTTGCGCTTGTATACATTCAGGTCGGGATCGACCTCAAGGCTTGCATTTTCAAAGACGATCGCCATCAATGTAAGCATTATCGCTTCTGTAAAAAGCTGTATCTGAAGCTGACGGAACAGCATCTGTATAATAATACCTGTAACTACAACTCCGAGCCCTGACAGCAGGCAGGCGATTTTTCGCTTTTGAATGAATATCACATTTTTAAGAAGAACTACTACCGTATGCACAAGATAAATTGCACTAAGACAATGCAAAATGAGGAATGCTTTCCCGCGGATATAATTGCAGTCTGCATCGTAGTAGAACAGAAAGTGCAGGAAGATGTTTGACATTATCAGAACAGCAGTGATGTCAGCGGGAATACTATAAAACAGATAATGCTTTTTGTGCCAGTTCATAAGATATCCGCTGATGCATTGGATATACAGTCCGAATATACACATCGTAAGTACATTTACAAGAAAGTATAAATTGATCGCAATATTCGCTGCGATCGGGTGACCTGCCGCAGCAAAAGCTCCCGCTGATATGTTGCTCAGGCTTCCGATAAGAACACAGCCGCAGAGCATAGCATACAGTGTATGCTTGAAGTGTCTGATTCGTTTTGACAGCGCAAAATACAATATACAGCAGACGCTCAGCATCACAGCGGCAATATCATAGGAATTATTGTATGTCATGCCCGTCATATCAATCATCTCCTTGATTATGAGTGTTGCGCAGATCGGATGCCCAACACAGGACTCCGCATACGCAAATCAAAAATATCTTTACCTTCACACTTTCATTATACACTTTATAAGTGAAAAACTCAATTGACAAAATGTAAATAATAGGGTGCAGCGGTAAAAACTGCTCATTATTATCTCGCAAAACTGCCATGATTCTTATAATTCTCTGTCCTCCGATCATGCGCCTTATATCATTCGGGTATAAAAATATAGTTTTAAAGAATAAGCGGCTCCTTGGAAAGTGATTAAGTACTTCCGTAGAGCCGCTTTTGTATTAATCTTTACGATTTATGTCTTGCGCATCCTGACCGTTTTCAATTTCCTTTGCACGCTCGAAGTACCATCTCATAAAATCTTATTGTTCGTCGGTCGATATGTATCCCGAGTTTGACAAGTTTAGCACAGAGTTCATTTGTGCTTATGGGATGTTACATATCCGTATTTTGCTGCAGTATCTCAAGGAACTTTACAACTCGAGGATTCTTGGTTGCAATCTCTGGCTTTTTCTCCTTTGATATTTAAGCGAAGAGCCGAGAGATCAACTCTCGCCCCATTTTGTACGCTTAATCGCCATTCTGTTCATTACTAGAATTGCTATTGATTCTTGGAGTAATGATGTCACGTTTTATTAGCGTGTTTGTATAGATTATCCAGTCATTCGCAGCAGAATCAGGAAGAGGTTGCTTATTATCATCAAGCAAGCCTACCGTCACGTAAACGCGGTAATTTGAATACTTACTTCCCTGCGGAGTGCGAAGCTCAAAATTGGAATTATTTCCACTGTAGACGTCGAATTCAACAGGAATAACAAAATCATAACGTCCGTCATTGTCAAACAAACTTAGCGGTATTATATAACTGCGCGTTCTTGAATCTGTACAGAAGATGATGAGGACATCGATGAATCCGATTCATCAGATAAAATCAAATAGCCTCAGCAGCACATCTATCATCACAGCAACAGGAGCAGCGTAGTACAGAAGATCGCCTATCGTTCTGACAGTGCAGAAACGTTTTACCGACTCACTTATATGCTTTGATGCTTTTTCGGCGGCTTCGGTCGCCGATTTTACTTTGCCTGCACAGGCGGTAATATCCTTCTCCATCTGATCGCTGTTTGCCTGCACATATTGCATCAGCTCGTTGATGGCTTCTTTCTCCTGAGCCTTGACCTGATGATAGATGTTGTAAACACAGTCAGAGACCTCTGTCCTGACGCTTTTTGCGTACTGCTCTTGCAGGCTCAGGTTCTGCATCTGATGTTCTGACAACCTTTGTATTTCGGCGCTTATAGCTGTCGAATAGTTCTTCAAAAGTTGGCACATCTTTAGCGTTGCCGTTACCAGAAGGAGAACCCTCTCGTCCCTCTGAGCGTCCACCGATGATACTCCGATCTCCTCCGCCATTTCCCGAACTCTCGTTTCGATTGCGCCCAGTTCCGGCAAAGGCGCCGCCTGTTTCTTGGTTTCCATTGGTCTTGCCTCCTGTTTCTGTACTTTGTTCGAGCGTTCGTACTCCCTGCGGATACGCTCCGCTTCTTTTATCATCTGTTCCCGTGTGAAGTACGCCGTTTGCTGTTTGGGTTCTGTCTGCGGTTTTGGTGGTGTCGGCGGTGAGGGCTTCGGCTCTGTCGGCTTCTTGTCCTCGCCTAATCTTTCCAAGCTCATAGTTGATTCCTTTCACTGTATATTTGTCACCTAGCTTACTGCCTCTGACCGAGACAAGTTTACCTCTTTTGTCGGTATAGTTCGGGTGACGATAGGATATGGTGTTGCCCTTGACACAGCATTCCACATGATAATGCTTCATGAGGGCATTTACCACATCTTCTAAAGTTCGGTTGTTCGGGTCAGCACATTCAATTCTGATGACTTTCCGAAGCTCGTCCTTGAATGTTTCCTTGCCTTTTGCTTTCATCTGCTTCTCGGCAAATGTCTCTTTGTCACGGTCGGGATCATCGTTATAATAATCCTTGCGGACAGAGTTGGTAAGACCTCGCTTCATGCACTGCTCCCCGAAAAATTCGCACATGGTCTGCAAGTCCTTCTGACTTCGGCGGTATGCCTTGCCTGTCTCGATATGGCAGTTGCCCACAAGAAAATGGACGTGCTTGTGCGGCTTGTCGGTGTGAACGGCGAACATTACCTGATAACCGTCAAAAAACTTCTCTGCGAACTCCTTTGCGATGTTGAACACTTCTTCATAGGTCAGCTTGTCATTATCATCGGGTGAGAACGACAGCGACATCTTGAACGCAAGGTTTGTCCGCTTGTTATCACGCTTGCCGAACAGTTTTCGTGTGGTGAGTATGTCGCAGGAATAAATGTTGCGGTCACAGTTCATCTCCCAGCATAGGTGCGGTGCAGTTTTTATGACACCTGCCTGCTGCTGTTCGGGCAGCTCGCCCAGCATATACCGTGAAGCCCTGTCAAGCTGTATTTGCGATTTGCAGGGCTTGTAATCTGCGTTGACATTTCCGAACATTATTTCACCTTAAATTTCGGATTATCCAGAAATGCAAGTATCCGCTTCATGACGGCTTCATTGGCTTGACGGATAGCCCCGATCTCGGCTCTCACCTTGCTATCCTGTCCAATGTTGGAGTAGTAGGCAAGCTGATTGAGGTTCGTGCCGATCTTGCGAATCTCATGGATAAGCGGTGCAATGTCATCTGCAACGCTGTAGATCCTGACCTCGCTGTCCTGAATCGCCTTAATCAGATAGTCGGTCTTGCTCAGACCGCTGGCTTTATGCTTGGTATTCCAGAGCTGAAGCTCCTCGTCAATCAGTTTCAGACTGATCGAGTGATAGCGCCTGCGATTTGGCATAGTCGCTCCTTTCTGCCGCTATGCGGCTCTTGGGGAAGGTCTCGGAGGGGGGTGCGGGTGTCCGGTGGACACCTCTGCCGAAGGCAGAAGCACCGACCGAGGCGACAGCCGAGACACGCCCTCTGAGCAGGGAGACCGATGTGTCACTACATCGGTGCTACCTGCCCGGCGCAATCCGACGGGTCACGGTCTTGTTTCTACAAGACATCACGGCGATAAGCCGTTTTTTCATAAGCAATTCGCTCCGCCGATTGCGTTCGAGTCTGCAAATTCCTCTGTGATATTTACAGGCTTTCTCTTTTCGCATAAAATGCTATCGGGCATTTTTGCGTTATATCTCCGATTTTTCCCCTGTCTATTGGTTTGTTGCTGTTGTTGTAATACTCCGCTATATGTACGGCGGTAAAGCTGTTTCAAGCAATATCAACCGCCGATAAAATCGAAATCAATACCGGAATAATCGTCATTTTCGCTGTTGTCAGCGTTCTCAAAGCCCTCCGTGGCGCTCGGATTGCCGCTCACGGCATATCCTCTGCCGTCCATTGTCCCCATGGGAACAGCTCGAATCTCATTGAACTGTACAGGGTAACTGCTGTTCAGGCTCAGCATCAGGCTTGCAAGAAAATTCGGCATTTCGGCAATAAATGCCTTGCCCACCTCAGACACGATCTGCTCCACGAAACGCTCCTCACGCTGTCGTGTCTCAAAGTACGGATTGTCAGCAAGTTTCCCCATACGGTCAAAGTAGTCATTCACCGCCGTAATGGCAGCCACGTTGGTGGACTTAATCTTGTCCTTATTATGAAAGTCAGAGAAAGCATGGTTGCAATGATAATTTCAGCTTTGCGCACTTTTGATAAATTATTGAATTTACTCTTTATCTTTGCCATTCTGTCTTTCAACTTTCTCACCCTCTCATAAAATGATCTGACACATAATTATTCTATACTGTTGTTTAGTTCAGCTGTAAGTTCAAAAGAAACATACGATACAGAATCGCCTAATGTTTGATCGGCATTGTTATACCAACCACTGTATTTTTCGTATTTTTTGGTCGTTGTAAGTATATCTTCAGAAACGCTTGATATATTTTCATCGGTCAATGAAGCTATTGATATTTCATCATAAGGCTTACTGCTATCAGACGGAGTACCGGTTCTCTCGAGAAACAACTCCGGATGTGCAAACAGCAGTTTCCTGATCTCGTTCTGAGCAGAGCTGTCGTCAAGCCCTGTTATGTTTCTATTAAGAATGTTGCGAAGCGTTTCAGGCCATACCCAATATAAGGTCACCTCTGTTTCTCCGGTAAATGACATTTCAAATTCATTATTCTCAATCATCACAATATTTGTATTGCTTCCGTCCCGAAGCTCATAAAAGAATAAAATATGACCACTTAGATAACGATTGATATTCTCGTCGCTTATATCCGTTAATGCCTTGGTGTCAATCTCATAACCATCATCATCGTAATCAGCACTATATCCTTTCAGAACTGTGGTGAATCTTAAATTTAGCTGAGCATCAGGATTTGTTGGGACAACAGTAAATTTTAGTATTCCGTTGCTTCCGGGACCAAGTCCGTAATCAGATGAATCGATCTTCGTTATTTCTTTTAAAGTTTTATCACTGCCGTTATAATTATTTATATTCGATCCCTGATTAACAAGCCAGCTTATTGTTGGATTTCCGCCAGAAGTAGTGCTGGCACTTGGCGCATTAGGAAATATTTCATTGGTACGAGTCTGATACAAAGCCGTTGTTCCTGATGTTTTCAATTCAAACGGCATACCGCCCGCCTTAATCTGCATTCCAGATCCTTCAACACTGCGATTGCTTGTAAACCACGCAATAGTAGCAAACAGCCAGACGACGAAGGCGAGCACGGCGAGGGAGCCGAAGCGAATGAGATTTCTTTTACGAATGGCTAAAAGTTTTTTTCTGTCCTCATCATCTTGGTTTACCTGACTTTGTGCAGTCTGAGGTACCGAGCTGACATCTGAGGACTTAGAAAGAGCATCAAAAGCCTTAGCGCTCACCGTGATCACCACCTTTAAAAGAAGCTGCTAAAGGGCATAGTTAGCCTGTTAGCGCATAGTATCCCAACTTTATTATATCATTTTCAATGGACATAATCGACAATAACAGTCTTTACCATTTGTAATGTTTGTGCAAATAATCTTAACTTTAGCCTCGAAATAAATACATATCGTATATTTCTTTTCATATATACTAACAATAAAATTTTGGAGGCATATAGAAAAACATATCCCTGCAAAACAGAGCCCCCTCACATTCCGCGAGGGGGTTGTTATGTTATAGAGGCTTTAGGAACCTATGATGACTTAAAATCTTATTCATAGCCGCCGATCCACCGACGGTTTTAAGCATATCGGATAGGTCTTTAAAACCCTTTATGGAGGAATTATTATGAGAAGCTAATTTAGAGGGGAGGAATTAGTGATTAGTGATTAGTTACCACCATTGCCGTCACCATTATTTGCAGGAGTTGTTGCCATTGTAAGAGAAGAAACTCCTGCCTGAGTTTGATCAAGAGTAAAACCAGTGCTAAGTGCCCAGCTTCCACTTGCTAAGCCTTTGAACATTTCAACCTTACAAGTCTGATCTTCTCCCTCAATCCACATACGTACTATTACTTCATAATACTCTGTAGCATTTGCAGCTACTGTTGCCACTTCACCATCAGTTGCAGCAGAAGCATATGTTACTGAACCAGTACCATTAGTTGCGTTAACTGCTTGACCAGATGTAAAATTAGCTGCTCCTGTGGGGGCAAATATCCTCTTATAATCAATATCTGCTAACGTCATAGTGTTAACATTAGGAAGAGTCTTCGCGCCATCAACTGTTGCTGTCTCAAACTTTTCAGCAAAGACAGCAACTCTGAAAGCCTTATTTGTATCAGTAGTACCGCTGTAAGTTAAAGTCAAATCATTCATTATAAGTTTAGCAGCAGCATTTGTGGTATTAGTTGCCTTAAGAACAAAATGATAATCTAAATAACCTGTATCAGCCGATGCATAATCTGTCTTTAACGCTGTATCATTCGTATATTCAGTATAAGTATCGGATAAAGCATCACCGTTACCAGCAACATTATCTTTCAATGTGTAGAAGAAATTTTTTCCATCTACAGAAGACATTGGAACAACAACATTTGCTGTATTAATAGTCTGTGTCTTGCTGTTCTCAAAAGTAGTATCATTAGTTGCATAGTTACCTGCTGACCAGCTACCTCCATGTGTAGGAGCTGCGTTATCAACAAGAAGGTTATTGTCAACTACTGTCTTCATTTCCATACCTGTAATGGTAACGGTCTTGTTCATGGTAAACCACGCGTATCAACCTCATAAGATACAACTTATTGTGAGTATCTAGGCTATTCTACGCGATCTATAGAGTGCCATATACAGAGTATTAATATGAACCATCTACTTATGATTTTTTGGTATATATCGATTATTAATCCAAAAATACTCCTGAGTCAATCTATATTGTTTATTCATACTTAAACAAGTTTTTTATAATAAACAGCTTTCTAAAATAGACGTTATATTTAAATAGATCAGTAAAAAGCGCCATCAAAATATACATTTATATATAGCTCTCATATTTGTTTTTATATTCTTATATTTTGCGCCTCAATTCTAGATATATAATTTTTATATATCTCCTGCCAGATAGTACAGACACCTATTATTAGCCATATATTAAAGTTCACATTTGGACATATATGTTTTCTAATTAAATATAAAGACATATTATATCAATTAATTGGTAATAAATAGCACGATATAATACATTCAGTAATATAATACGGAATGGATTAATCATAAAAACTCAAAATACAAACTCCAACGAAAAGTTTGAACTAGATCGAAACCTTTACCGTTCCATCATGAAAAATGGACAGAGCAGCTCTAGAAGGACTTCTCAACAATATTTTTTAACGGCCAAAATAAGGCAATGAAGAAGCTGTCGCCAATGTTGATGATAGTGCTATCGATTTTCGAAAGCTTGATCTTTAAATAATAAGGGAAGATATTTCCTCTGTCAAGAGTATAGCTGAAAAAAGTGTGAATGAGATAATGTGAATCATGAAGCTTGGCTAGGTATGAAGTAGTCCACGCTTGCTGCGGATATACATACTATTATAGTTTTAATCACTAAATCGGTAGATATAAAGAAAGAGCGGCTCCTTGGAAGATAGTAATGTCTTCCGGGAGTCGCTCTTTTGAGTTGTGTTAGTCGAATACGCTTTCGTCGATTTTTGCGTTTGTGTAGATGAGATGATCATCCACTATAGTACCACTCATTTGAACAGGTTGCTGCGTTGTCTGTCCTTCTACTTCAACGTCCTTCATTTCATACAGGCTTGCGCTCACAATCACCTTATAATTGGAGTAGTAGTGATCTGTGAGGTCAGTGCCTGAGAAATTAGTTTTTACTGTGAAGTCGATGGGGATTGTGTATACGCCGCCATTGTACACGCCCGCAAGATTTGCTTTTTCAAATCTGTAGGTATAAATCTTGCTGTTACTGTTTGTAGTATCTTTCGTTACAGTCAGTGTTTTGAACGTTGGATCTGTCAAATAATCAGCAATATCAAGCTCCTGCGTATACTTTCCGTTTGCATCTTTTCTCACAAGCCTGAATGTAAGCTCCACTCCAGCCGAATCATCAATGATACTCATCAACTTTGACACATCATATACCACTACCGTGTTCATCGGACACATATTACCCGTTACAGTAGTTGGTAGATCCTTTGCATTGATTCCAAGCTGATCGTAGAGATTACCGCCTGAATACTTTCCGTCAAAATCATCGGAACTGTAAAGCAGACTTGCAGTGGAAGAAGAACGGCTGTAATAGAGATTGCGGTCATTGGTACTATCAGCTGTTTTTTCATCAATATACATTGTCATTTTGCTTGCGATTGCTGCTGATTCTGTCGATGCAATACTAGAATTACAACCAATCCATGTTCCAATAGTCTCATCATCAAGCTGTGCCTCTTCACGCTGTGGATACTGGTTTGCAATGTCTCCCGTATTTGAGTAATTCAAATCAAAGTTGGCATGGATCAGTACACCGTCAGTCTGAGTTGCATTACGAAGCATGACTCTTAAATCCTGACCATTGCCAAGATAGATATAGTTCAAATCATAATTAGGATTTGTAGTAGCATATCGTGTTGTTTCTGTTTTAATATCATGAGTTCCAACATTATAAACATTCATCTTAACAGCAGGTTTGGCTTCGATACCGCGGCTAGTTTGATTTATGCCAGTCTGTTTATTCATCGACAACATAAATATCTGACTAATTTTTACTGTGGGGTTATCAAGGAACGAGCGATTATTATACATTTGATCTGTAAGACATATTTTATTGGTCACATCTACAGTAATTACAGAGCCAATGTCAACATCGTTGGCGCTCTTAGGGCTGTATGAGCCATTGCTACCCTCCTTGATTGTGGTGGTTAATTCTGCATCAACAAATTCAAACAGATTACCAGTTACAATTCGAGTATTCTCTTTCGATGAGCCTGTTGTCAATCTTGTATAACGTGATGGATAATTAATATCTCCCAAATCATCCGGTGCAATAAATGCATAGTGGTACATTGTTTCATCATTTGTTTTTTGCGTAAAGATTGTAACATAGTAATCTTCAATTAAATACTGCTTGCCATCAAATGTATCCGTTGAGGCATCCTCGCTATACGCGATACTACTGATTTTATATGTAGTACCGCTGTCACTGCCCTTAGGTTTGAAGAATTTTGTTGCGCCATTGAGCTTGGCAGTAAATGTAGCGTGTTCTTCATCAGTTTCAATAAACTTACCAGTAGAATCACCTGCCATAGTTATGTCAAGATACTTATTGAAGAGATTTGAAGTGAATTTTTTATTGACAGTATTTCCGTCCACAATTTCCGTTTCCTGCGAAACAAAGTTATTGAGATATAGCTTATGCACCTCCGCTTCAGCTTTCTGTTCGTCAGTTAATTCTGAAGAATACAGATATTTCTGATCTGTTACAACACCAGTTCCCGTTCCGTAAACCTGACCATCATTTAACGTGCTGTAAAACGCCTTGTTTCCTTGATTCGGATCAACAAGAATCATTTTAGTACCCGCAGGAAATCCCTTATGTGTATTATCATTGATATCCCATACTTTATCATAGGTACGAAGAATACTCTCACCGTTTTCAAGTGCTTTCTGCCACTCGGAAAGTTCACGCTGATAAATATATCGTGCTTCTATCGTAATGGGCGTTCCAACGTTTTCAAGCGTAGCATTACCTCGATCATTTGTGTACTGAGTCAACTTATAGCTTGAACCCGACTTAGAAGAAATACGATAATCAAATTTTAACATCTGGCTGACATATACGGGAACATAGAGATGATAGGCAACTTTTTTGTTGTCTCCACTTGTTGCAGGATCATAGAATTCCACATCAATCAAAGTAAACTGAGCCTTGCCACTGTCAACCCGATTAATGTTGAATGCAAAGTTGCCATTGTCAACATACAGGCAAGAATTATCAGTTTGTGTAGTGCTAGTGTTGTATGTCACATCAAATTTGGACGTGTCCGTGTTGAATGTACACTTTGCCAGTTTGAGGTTAAATACATCCGTTTTATTATTTGCGGCGAAATTATAGTCTGTGTTTGTGAGAACACGAAGATAATTGTTGAGCATATATGTTAATGTGGTTCCATCGTTATCATCAACCACAAGTACAGGGAAATCAAGTTTCAAATCATCCATCTCATCAGGGTACTCTGTAGATGTAATGGTTTTGAAAGTCGTGTATTTAGTAGAGATAAGCGTGTCAAATGCGGCAATGCCTTTTGTAAGTTGCGTAGTAGTTACTTTATTATAGTAGTTTTTAGGCTTAGTTGACAACTGAAGATCACGCAGAATAGCATAGGCGGCAGATTCTTCATAAGACAAGCTGCTCACACCGTCACCGGTCAGAAACTGCATATGCTTTTTATTACTATGATCTTCATCCGTTGATTGTACGCCGATGTTCATAAACGGGCTGGAGGTAACAAACGGGAAGTTCTGAGCAATAGGATAGTATTTTTTATAGGTAATTACCTCTCCGTCTTTATTTGTGATGACCTTTTCTACGCCGTTATCGGTGATGGCTTTAGGAAGTTCCACAGAATTATGACTGTTGATAGAAACATTTTCATATCCGCTATGAGGTGATGTGATTGCATATTCATTTACAGGTGAAAATGTATTGTATTCGTTATAATCTTCCATATTCTCCTCGTCTTCTACAACAAGTGTTGTTTCATCATAAATGGGTTTTTCATATGGATAGTAATACCAGTCATTAATCTGCTCGGTGGAACTTGTGCCCTGATAGTCGGAGAAGATCACATAGCCATTTGTCCCATAGTGATATTTATCTTCAACTTCGGGTTTGTTATAGCAACTTGTAATTCGATCTGAATAATCATACCCCGGTGCTAATGTCCCTGTATTTTGCCATGAAAAGCCTACAACCTTAATAGTCTTTTGGTTTTTGACAACCAATACGGCATTACCTTTTCTTAAATAATCCTTATTAGTATCATATTTTTTAAACTGTAAGTTATATGCTTGAATATTGTACCCGTTTGTATTGACATCTAAATAGCCTATCATCCCACCTGCATAGTTGGACTCATATTTAACATTGTTCAATTGGACATTTTTGATTTCTGCTGTACCACCACTTCCTTGCAAATTGGCGCATAAGCCCCCTGTATCATTATATGATGATAGTTTATAACCATCTAATGTACAATGATCAAAGTGGACATATTTGCTACTACCAAGACTGATGTATCCGAGAATACCGCTACAGCCTCTGCTCGTTAGATCACTTGAATATGTCATTCCTTGTACAACTGAATTTTGATTACTTTTAACCTCGACATTTGAGAAAGTAATACTACCATTACTGCCGCTATGCCCCATTATTCCAGCAACTCTATTACCGTAGATATTTGTATTGTAGACACTACACATATCAATGGTAATTGATGATTTAGCATCGCATTCTCCAATGATTCCACCTGTTGCAATTTTATTATAGGTATCGTTATCGTATAACGGAACATGACTATCTCTCCCAATGAAAGCATTATCGCTTGCATTATAGTCGCCAATAGTTACATTGCTTATAGTGATAGGTTTGTTGCCAGTATTGCTACCTGCATAGCCAATCACTCCGCCCACTCCATTGTTATAGTCGCTGCCAATAAAGTAGGTGCGAATATCTGGAGTTGTTATTTCAACAGAGTCAATAGTTATTCCAATCTGCTCTGTATATCCAACAAGCCCTCCTACATAGAGTTTGGATGTGACAGTAAGTTCATCAGTATTTATGTTGGAGATAGTCGCTAAGTAGTCACTACTATTGGCCATCTTCATATAACCGATAATACCACCTGCCGTTTTGAATCCATTGACTGTCAAGCCATCAATTCCGATGTGTTCAACATTAAGGTTTTCAGTTGATTCGAAACCAGAATAGCCAGCCAGACCACCTGCGTGCATATAATTGGCACTAATGGCGCTTCCACCCAAGACATTGGATCGGTTATATTCCATTGTTCCACTAGAGTGGATAACATCATAATCAATCTTTCCGGAGATATCCAGATACATGATTTTATAATCATCATCTGTTCGATTCTCTAGATTGGTAGGAACAGCACCAGCGGGGGTTTGATCTGTGCGATTGTGGCGAATAATATTAAACAAGCCAAATCCGGAATTACTGTAAGGTTTATAATTCTCAAATCCAGTCTCATAATTCTTTATGGACATATTAAGATTTAAGTTAACAACCTGCGTTCCAATCAAACCACTCACTTTGTTAACACTCAATGTCATATTCTTAACTTGCGATAATGCTGTATTAGCATTAGTGGACACATTAAATGCAACACTCCCAAGCCCTCTGAAACCGTCAGGTAAATACCATGTGCCAGCATCACCTGAAAAACCGATATCACATACCGTATTGGTATTTGAGACACGGAAAACCCCGTTTCTACGATACTTAGGCGAAGCGCCGGTATCCTCAGCAACATAGTTTTTAACCAAATATGGTGTTATCGTTGTGACATCCTTCGCAACTAAATAATCATCATATCCTTCATAAGCTGCTGAATCAGTGATTACTGAGCCATCTGCCGCTTTATGACCGATGTTATCATAGTCTGCCAAACGAGATGGTCGCCATGTAGCTTCATAACTTTTGAAACTCTCTGCACTTACATTACTATAGCTATACGAATCAGAACTGCTGCTGGTGATGCCGCTTTGCATCAAGCAGGAAAGAATAAACATAGACTGTGCATTTGGAAATGTAACCGTAGTCTTTTGTGTCAAATTAGTGCCAGAGGTAACATCAGCTACATCGCCATACAATCCAATTTGCAGCATTGGATAAGGCGTTAAATTTTGTCCGGAACCTGTTTCTTTCACGATGTCGGTAATGGAATAATTCTTAGTACCATTATGCATGGTCACGCGATCTGTTCCAGCTTGATTGTTGGGTGCCGTCTTTGATGCCGAACCACTGATCCAATATGTATCAATCGTAGTACCATCATTTTGACAGCGAACTCCACTTTCAAATGGTCTGTAGGCATCGCTCTCAGTTACAGCGTATCCATTAATGACTCTACCGATAATCGGATTGACATAAAGCCAATCAGGATTCGTTGTGAGACCGCTCGTATCGGTTTCGCCATCATTGTATACAACCTTCGCTCCCGGCAAGCCGTCCTTGCTAGCTGCACTGATTGTTTTCATATCCTTGAAAATCACTGCACCGGCAATCACAACACCAACATATCCGCCAACAGGTGTATCTTTCGCATATGTGTTAGTGAGCTTAATGCGATTTGAAAAAGTAGAGTAGTCTACAGTGATGTGTTCAATAATGTTATCTCCTCCATGAATCTTACCAATAACCGCGCCATAAGCTTCCAATGTTGAATTTAATCCGAAAGTTGTAGCAACTGATGAATTGTTTAACCTTACATAAGGCATAATATCACTTTCAGCTTTCACTTTAATTGTAAGATTTCTTACAACACTTCCGCTGCTGTTAAGGATAAGCGGTACACCGCTTTTATTCTCAACCGTACTTCCGTTTCCGTCAATCACTCCGTGGAAAACATAACCAATATTAGTGTTACTTCCCAATCCAACAAAGGATGATGGAATATCAAAATCGCCATCAAACTTGTAATATGCAGAAGCAACATACTTCATTACAACATCTTGTTTTAAAGAACCGGATGTTGCTCCAATAAAACTCGAACCATTCCATGTGTATTTTTGGCATCCGTTTGTTCCATGCCATTTATCGTCTCGATCTGTTCCATTTATAGGTATATTAATTGCCGCATTGGTGTGATTTCCGTTTAATATATTAGCAAAGGTGCAGAGTTGATCGCCACTTGTAATGACATAAGGATCGTTATACGTACCACATCCAGTAAGCAGAGGTGTACCGTGATTGACCTTGATTTGATGCTTATTATCAGCAGCTACATATCCCCCCTTCACATACGGCAGGAATTTTGTACCGAAATCTGCAAAAAGAGAATTTGTATTGTTTGCCTCAACAGAAGGATCTTTGTCTGGGCGTACATAATATGGAATCGTTCCTTCAACCGCATTATCTTCCTGAGAATATCGATTCTCCTTTCCACCAAATTCTCCCGTACCTGATGTGTAGCCAATTTCCTTTCCATAAGTGACATCTCTTGTACCATTACTGGAACTGCCCCAGTCATCCGAATGCTTGAAATTGTATTCGCCCCAAGAACCACCACCAGTATATACATACTCTTCTATTAAAGTAGCACGTGTAAAAATAGAGCGGGTAGTGTGATAAGCGGATGTCAATGCGGCATTATCTGTGCTGTCATCGAGATCTGCTTCTCTTGCATCAAGCTTGATATCGAAAAACTTAAATTTGATATACTGAGATGTTTCCTCGTTCGTTTTCTTACCTGCCTTGCCAATCAAACTTGTAGCTGCAAGTTTTCCATTCGGATAACCGGTCTGACCCGATACCGCTGAATCCGTATTGGAAACATGATTGATATTAATAACAGTATAGCTATCAATTCGATTGATTAGCAAAGGCGCATAAGAGAGCTGGGAATTTCCCGTAACAAGATTATGAACAGCAATTCCGTCTAAAACAATACTTCCATCCTTTGACTCAAATGTATATGTGTTGTCTGAGTCGCCAGCAAAAGTTCCACAGATCAGTACGCCTGAGCCTGTGCTGTCATATGTGTCCGCACCAATTGTTCCTTGCAGCTTCAGTTCGCCATTTATTGTAATATTACCGCTGACATTCAGAAAAATGCCGTTCTGTATCAAATGATGCTGTGTGTAGGGAGTAGTAGAAAATGCCGAAACAGAATCCACCAGTGTTGTCCTAGCAAAGCCGTCTGTAGGAGTTGGGGCTGCGGATTCGCCAGTCTCAATTTCCTCATTATGCAACTTGAATGTTCCTTTAATCGTTGCACCAGACACATCAACAGGATAGTAGCTGTAGCCATCCATATCAAATGTTTGGGAGCCAGTTGGAGCAATCGCATTATCAGAAAAGGGATTGTAAGCAAACGGTTTTCCCGTTTCCTTCAAGCTGGTATGAGCATACTGATTTAAACTCCAAAGCATCAGCTTATCGGAACTTGTTAAAGTAGCAGTTGGAGTTGCGGCAGTCGCATTGTCCTTTTTTGTCAGAAGAAGATCGAGGTCATAATAATACCGCGTATTCGGGTTACCCATGTTAAGGCTTCCGTTTGTTCCTGCTATAACCTGATTCTGATAGGTGTTGCAGGTGTTGGTCTTCATGACATTGTTGACAGTAGAAGTGGTATTGCCTCTTGTACGAATGGACACGATGCCCTGACCGTTTTCGAGAATCTTTGATGCACGGACACCGGCTTCATCTTCAGCGTAGAAAGCACTATAAGCCACAAGCTCATCAAAAACCGTCGTGCTGTTAAAACTCGGAAAATTCGTGACTTGAGAAAGAACAGCAGATGAAGTTCCAAGTGTATAGGTGGTCATATCCGGAAGAACAAGGTAAAGGGCATTTCCACCGATTTTGAAACTGCGATTAACGATCATGCCAAAAGACCTAATGTTATTTGTTTGCACCGGTGTTTCATCGGTACTATAGGTTACCACTGAAATGTTCGGTATGGTTACAGTCCCTACAGTCCACGATCCGGAGCCTGCATAGACAAGACCCGCCATATCTACATCAATGCCATTCAGTTCGTCAACATCAGCTCTGATCACAGGCGTGCCAGACACAGTTACGCTATTGAGAGATACAGTGGTATCATACCAGCCATATCCCAGCAAGCCGCCTATGCTGAGAGCATCCTTCAAATAGTCTTTTTTGTCTTTATCATCATATGTCTGAACTATTCCGCCTTCGACTGTAAGTCCGCTTAGAGTAATTGAATCAAGGGTAAGTGCCCTTGCTCCTGTGCCGGCTTCGATATAAGCAATCAGTCCACCTATTTCCTGTCTCTGTTTAGGGGCAGTATTTTTGATTGTGCCGGAAACTGTCACATTATTGATAGATGCTGTAAATGCTGTGCTGTCAATCAATCCGACAGCACCACCAATACAAGTACTGTTGCTCGAATTTGTTCCGGAAACATCCATCTTCAGCGTACAAGCTTTGCTTACACTGGTACTGTCAATATTGCCAGTTCCGCCAATTGTAATGCTTCCACTTGTAGATTTACCGAGCAGACCACCCATGCAGAGCTGACTGCCGCCAGAGTGATGCATAGCAGTGCTGACGGTCACGCCATATGCTGTGAAACCGCCTTCGTTTTCTGCCGCTGCTGCACCGACATTCTGTGTTGCCGCAGAGCAGACATAGATATTTCCATCTAAAGTCACATTTTGGATCGTTGCGCCATTTGTTTTTCCAAACAAACCGACATTGCTGTGTTTGTAGATCTTACCGCTGCCAGCGGCATCCTTTGCAACATCCGGATAATTATTTCCACTTTTTCTGGTTCCGTATGCCTCACCAATCGCAAGATAAAGTGTTTTACCGTTACCATCGAATTTTGCTGTATAAGTCTGGCTTGCGTCATCTCTTGTCAATCCCTGAATACCTGTTCCTGCAAGTGAAAGAGGCGCAGTCAGGGAAGTACTGAGCGAAAGATCTGTACCGAGCAGTGT
Source organism: Ruminococcus flavefaciens (assembly GCF_900119075.1). Lineage (GTDB taxonomy): Bacteria > Bacillota > Clostridia > Oscillospirales > Ruminococcaceae > Ruminococcus > Ruminococcus flavefaciens_Q. The sequence goes on along the minus strand of NZ_FPIP01000004.1, from coordinate 39,681 downwards.
ACTGCTACTGTCTCCAGAAAATGTCATTACACCACTAGTGATATCCCCAGTATTATGCTGGATGTTCAAAGCCGTTCTTGCAAAATCAACCACACTGCTCATAGAAGTAACTGCTGCTTTCAATATAACAGTATGGTCGCCATCAGTGAAGCTATCAAGCACATCACTCTGTGTAAGGGTTGAACCAAAGCGAACGACTTCCCCCCAAGAAGCAATATCGTCTACACCGGCAGCAGATGAACTACGTTTCAATGTCCAGCCAGATTCGTCAAAGAACGCAAAACCACTGGCGCGTGTATTGATAATCTGACCGCTTTTGGACTTAGCACCGGAAAGGTCTACATCTCCCTTCATTCTAAGGACGCCATTTCCAAGCGCATTGATTACTCCACCGCCGGTAAACTCATTGGCAGACACAGTAATACCATTTACATCAATAAATGCTCCATCTGCATTACCAACCGCACCACCAAAGTTTGCGGCATTCGCTGCGGTCGTCGAAAAACCATTTAGACGCACATAAGCTGCAGAGGCTACCGTTCCTATTGCTCCTCCATAATAGGTCGATGAACCTCCCTGACTCGGCTTAGAAGTGCAGCCGCTAGATATTGTCAATGTATCATCCAAAGATGCGGCAGAATACGAGCCAATCAAACCGCCGTAGTTGGCAGTTGCTCCTGCATTATTTACTGTGATATGATTTGCATCACCAGTGGTATCTGAAATAGTAATGCTTCCGTTACTGTTATAGAGAACACCAAACAAACCGCCTGAACCACCTGCGCCCTTCAAAGTGCAGTCAACATTGATGTCATCATAAGAAAGTGCAGCAGCACTGTTTGTAAATGCGGGACAATAGTATCCGAAAATACCACCAGAGCCAATTTTGCCGTTGATCTCCTGATTGACCGTATATTTTGTTTCTCCCTTTGTGCCTGTAAAAGCAATTTCACCACCAGTGTTACATCCAACGATACCGCCGGCATAGCCGTTGGAACCAGATGCCGTAACAGTCGTAACGGGGAAACTTGTCATGTCATAGGGCAGCTTCAATGCTGCACCGCTGCCCATTTCACCGATGATAGCACCTGCGTGTTTTCCGGAGCCGCTTGCGGAAACCGTAACACCACTTGAGGTGACACTTCCAATTTCCAGCGATGCGCGATCGCCCAACTTACCGCAGATATAGCCTGCGCTCTCCGTAGAGACAACATTCATGCAGCGCTCATCTGTAAAAGAAACCTTGACGGTACAATCACTATCAATCTCACCAATCAAGCCGGATACTGTAGATTGAACAGGATTTCCGTTGATTAAGAAAGTTTTTGCTACGATTTCCCATCCTACATCAGCTCCAGAAGTTGTAGCACCATTTGCTTTAGCTACAACTTTTTTTGCGAATATAGGTTCAGTAGGATTATCTGCCGATGTTCTGCTAATCCACAAGGGACGAGGGCTATAGACAGTCACAGTTCCACCCTCGCCATCATCCACGGTTGATACACTTTCATTTCTTATCACAGCTTCTTCACCTATTGAAGCGAATAATGCTTTATCGATATTTATATAACTGTCGGTAAGGGGATTTATCGTGATTGTTCCACGAAATGGAACTTCTGTCATTGTTCCGTTAACAAGGCCTTCTCCAAGGCTGTAAAATGGGGAAACCTTGTCTGTCGGATTGGATTGGGACATATTGATTTCAACGGAATCATTTTGATGCCCTATTGGATTCACATGATATGCAACAGAATACTTTGACAAGAGATCGGCAGATGTAATGGAATATACAGTTTCTCCTTCTGCCAAAATCCAATCTTCCTCCGCAGCTTTTGCAGTGATCGAGAAGTTGCTGATCCAACCGCTGAATGTCTCATACAGCGGACTGATCGGTGTACTGGAAAGCAACATCATAGCTGCCGTTGCCACCGCTGCTATCCGCTTATGCCATTTAGAGGGCATAGGGAGATTATTCTGTTTTTTCATTTTTCATTATCCCCCTTTCGTCATATAGTCACACTCGGATTAAATGTGACTGCGCCAGTTACTGCGCTCCACGTTCTAATTTCTGTTCCCTTCATATAGAACTGAACATCATAACGCGGACATTCCTCAGAATCGACCTTAAAAACGATTGTTGTGTAGTTACCAGATGTTGTCTGCGACCATGCTGTTGAATCGATGCTATCACTATAGCTTTTCAATTCATCAATCGAAAACGGATTCAATTCCAGTATTGTGTTATTCCATGTCAGGGATACTTTTCTTGCACCATTACCCTGAATGATGTAATTAAAGCCGTCGTAAGCAGATGCTTCTACGTCATGGCTGTTCTGATCGTTCAATGCCGCACCTTCATCACTAAAAGTGCCACTCCATGTCTTAACAATCTCTGTAGCCTGTCTGGAGATGCCGATGATGCCTTGAAGCGAACCAACATCAGCGCGAATCGAATCATTAGTAGGTGTAGCGGATATCTTCACAAATACATTATCCGTGGCATCCAGCAAGTCTTTGTGGAAGTAGAATGTATAGGTAATATCATGAGGAGTTCCATTTGGCTCTTTATTCAGTATCTGATTATTTGCAGTTACAACATATTTTCCACCAGTTAAAGTAAACTCTGTACCAGTAGTTCCGTAACGAACCAATGCCGCCTTTGCAGAATTCGTGATTGCTGTTCCTCCAACATTCACAAGTTCCGCGGTAAATGTATAGGCAATATCCGAATCATAAAAATGAAGCGTGTCTGTCGGAGTATAGTTGCGGACAATTACCTGCATCTTGTAATAATCGCCTTCAAGCGCACTGTTTGACACAGGATATGTCTTCGGACTCGGTGACTCTGTACGAGTAAGCAGATTTGAAGTAAATCTCTTTTCATCAGTCTCAGCCAATGAAACGATAGTACGCTTCATGGAGTTATTTGCATCCACATATCTCGCCCATACAATGAGTCCCACCGAGGAGAGAAGCAGCGTAACAAGGCCAATTATGAGCCAATGCTTCTTCAAAACTGATTTGATCTTCATATTCTTCATAAGTGGCCTCCTTTCAGTAGAATTAATAACACAGTTACGGTGCTAATGTTGTTCTTGCATACAGATAGATTATATCTGTCTCCTTTGTTTTCTTATCGAGGGTAGCTCCTGTCCAATCGATTCGAATAATATAGTTATGAACGAATGCATCCGCATTGCCTGTTAACGTCTTTGATTTCCAATAAAGCGGTTCCGCATTTTTCTGAACCAAGTCAACATGTCCTGTTGTATTGTTATATGTTATATCATGCTGTTTTCCGGAAGAATTGGCTAAAAAAGGTGAATCGGATGCTTTGTTCAGAAATTTTCCTGAAATTGGACCACCATTGATTGTGTAGTAGTAGGTTGTTCCTGTTGTTACATCTCCGATATTTGTGATTGTACTTGGAGAACCAGCCGTATTATCAGCTGGAGCGACAAAAGATACATAATCCACGCCGTCCGTTCCGGCGGGCTGTGTGGCTGAAAATGTAGCAGGGTAGATTGTATAGGTAAAAGGATTATTTGTGGTATGTGCAAGCTCCAGTAAGTAATACGGAACACCTGCTCCAGATACGCTGAAAACATAATCCTTATGTGATGCTGTTGCGCTTGTATTCACTTCGCCTAGCTGGAAGTTAATTTCAGCTTTTCTATGCGCCGCACTGAGAAAGATTGTATTCGGAGGAACAACTTCCTGCATTCGTGCTATTTTATGCTGTCTGTTGAACCACGCATAAGTTACGCTGGAGGAGAAAATCAGGAATGCAGCTGCACAAGTAGAAAAACGGAATATCAATCGTTTCTTATTCTTATCCATGAAATCTCCTCCTTTCTGTAAAGATTTAATTTAGGGTGATGTTATTTCGTGTTCAGCGATAGGCTCAGCAGCCAGCTCTATAAGTGCACCCTGAAAAGCACTACCAATGACTGTATCAGCTGTGTTATATGCGCTATCAAGAACTGTAATTGAATCCGCCATCTGTTCAGGAGTCGCTGTTCCACAGCAATTTGCAACGTTTGTTGCAAGATCAGATGTTCCGGAAGGGAACAATCGTGCGCTGTTATTGCTAACATACTGCTTAATCGCATTGAGTGTCGCAGTATCATTAGCGCGAGCAATACCATTTAAACCTCCAAGCGCCGTATCGCCATCACAATACATCATCTGCTTGAATGTATTAGGCCATACCCAGTAAATTGTAACTGGATCATCTTCTGTTAAAGTGAATTTTATGAAATCCGGACTGATAAGACCACTATAGCTATATAGCGTTTTCCCATTTACTGTTTTAGGATAACGGTTTGTAAAATAAAGAATATGCGTGTCCAGATATCCAAGAGCCGTAGCATTTGAGCTCTCCGACCAAGTATCATTCTGATATGTAAACCCCCGCATAGACGCTGAGAACTTCATATCGAGGCTTGTGTCAGCTTTATCTGGAACTACCCAAAACGTCAATTCTCCGCATTCCCCCGGCTGTAACTGTTCACCCGAAGACAATTCCATTCGCCATTTCACATCTTCATTATTGTCACCGGTGTAGTAGTATTCTGGAGTGTTGTCATCGTCAGGAACACCGTCTTTGTATTCGGATGCTGCAGTGTATGCAGCATCCATTGGTATCGTCCCCTTGGATTTCAGTTTAAAACTATAAGCCTGAGTCGATACCCCCATACCGCTTGCGGAATTCTGCTTGTTCGCAGTAAACCACGCGATAGTCGCAAACAGCCAGACGACGAAGGCGAGCACGGCGAGTGAGCCGAAGCGAATGAGATTTCTTTTACGAATGGCTAAAAGTTTTTTTCTATCCTCATCATCTTGGTTTACCTGACTTTGTGCAGTCTGAGGTACCGAGCTGACATCTGAGGACTTAGAAAGAGCATCAAAAGCCTTAGCGCTCACCGTGATCACCACCTTTAAAAGAAGCTGCTAAAGGGCATAGTTAGCCTGTTAGCGCATAGTATCCCTACTTTATTATATCATTTTCAATGGACATAATCGACAATAACAGTCTTTACCATTTGTAATGTTTGTGCAAATAATCTTAACTTTAGCCTCGAAATAAATACATATCGTATATTTCCTCTCATATATACTAACAATAAAATTTTGGAGGCATATAGAAAAACATATCCCTGCAAAACAGAGCCCCCTCACATTACGCGAGGGGGTTGTTATGTTATAGAGGCTTTAGGAACCTATGATGACTTAAAATCTTATTCATAGCCGCCGATCCACCGACGGTTTTAAGCATATCGGATAGGTCTTTAAAACCCTTTATGGAGGAATTATTATGAGAAGCTAATTTTATGTGCCTGTATTTTTAGTGATTAGTTATTCGCCAGATATAGGCAGCATAGTAATTGATTTAACACCAGCAGGTGTATTATCGCTCTGAAGCTTTAACTTCATATCCAAAGTCCATTTGCCAACTAGAGTGTTGAACTTAGCTGTATAGCAAGTTTCATCTTCGCCTTCAATATACATTCTAACAACAACCTTATAGTACTTTGTTGAATTAGCAGGTACAGTAGCAAGACCAGTTGCCGCAGAAACATATGTTACATCTCCTTCTACAGTTGACGCAGAATTAACAGCTTTTCCATCAGTAAAGTTATCAGCACCTGTAGGAGCCCAAATACCTACCAATTCACCAGCGTCAGCAGTTGCAGTACCCGCTGTTATATCTTCAACAAAAATCGCAGCACGATAAGCTTTATTAGTATCTACTTCACTATTAGCCTTTGTATATGTAAGGTCAAGCTGTGTCAAATCAATAACCTCAGGGTTAGTCGATGTATTATCTGCCTTTAACTGGAAAACATAATCCGCATAAGCATACGCACCTTGCTCGCCAGAAATCAGTGATTTAGCCTTATTTTTTGTTAAGCCATAATCTTGAGAGAACTTATCCATGTAATCGGAAGCATTACCTCCAGTCGCAACAGCAGAAGCATTATAAGCTGTATAAGCATCTGTTCTTGCATCACCATTAGCTAAAGCATCAACCGTATAGAAGAAATTCTTACCGTTTGCTGTTGATACAGGTTCAAGTATTTTTGCAACGCTCTGGCTTAATGTAGCAGTTGAGAAATTGCTGTCTGCTTTTTTTGCAGTACTAGCGATTGTATCATCTGCAATAAGCAAGTTGCTTTCAACCGTAGTCTTTAAAGACATACCAGTTACTGTAACAGTCGTATTCATTGTGAACCACGCGTAGGTGGATGTTGCGAGCATCGAAGCTGATAAAGCAAGCATTCCAGCAGCCGGTATGAGCTTCTTAACTGCGCTGTTTTTTCTTTTAGCATTAGTTTTCATCATAGGTCATTTTCCTTTCATAATAAATTACCGAGAATAGGCTCGGCTGCCTTTTGCCTCTTTAATTTTGCCTCGGGAGTTATACTTTTTGTTTACAATCATATTATAGCTTAATTTCTACTATTTGTCAACGGATTTTTTGAAAAATTCATAATTTTCCATATAATTCAGCAAATTTCACAATGAAAAGTAGTTTTTCTGCACCTTTTATCTAACGCAGCAATTACATCTTGTATAAACGAATATTTCCTTTCACAAACAGTAATTGCCATATTTTTGTATTAATTTGATTTTTCTATACGCTTCGTATTTTATCATGATTTTAATGTCCCAATTGTAGGGGCGCACAGTGTGCGCCTGTTTCACAAATACACCTGTATTTTCCAAATGCAGCCGCATATTTATGTTTTTCACGGGCGAACAATGTTCGCCCCTACATATATAATGTAACGTCGTTCAAAAATGAATAATTCATAAATTTTGTCTAAAATATTGATTTTTTCTGTATCATATGTTATAATAAGTTATCGAAATACGTTTTGCTATATTTCGTCATCTCATAGCAAAGGAGAATGGTTATGCAGCATATCGACGAACAATATATTGTAAACAACTTTGAATCCGCACTGGATAAAGGCTACGTAAAGGCTTATTATCAGCCCGTTATACGTACCCTTACCGAAAGGATATGCAGCGTCGAGGCTCTCGCACGCTGGCAGGATCCCGTTGTGGGACTCCTCTCCCCTTTCCTTTTTATTAATGTACTGGAGAAATACCACCTTATCCATAAGCTGGATCTGGCTATTCTTGATAATATCTGCGTTACCTATAATGAAATGAGAAACCGCGGACTTCCTCTGCACCCGTTCTCCATTAATCTGTCCCGTCTTGACTTTGACGAAATAGATATGCTGGACGCCATTTCAAAGACTCTCGCCAAGTACGATGTGCCGTCCACGGCTATACACATTGAGATAACCGAGAGCGTAATGCTTGATAATACCGCATATTTCCGCCGTATCTTCGACAGCTTCCACGACGCGGGCTTCGCTATCTTCATGGACGATTTCGGCAGCGGATACTCCTCGCTGAACGTGCTCAAGGACTACAGCTTCGATGTTCTGAAAATAGATATGCGATTCCTAAGCGATATCGGTATACGCTCAAAGAAGATACTGGCTTCGGTCATGAATATGGCTAAGGCGATAGGTATGCACACTCTCGCCGAGGGCGTCGAGACAAAGGAGCAGATGACTTTCCTCCGAAATATCGGCTGCGAAATGCTGCAGGGCTTCTACTACTCAAAGCCTATGGACGGCGACCTTTACATAAAGTATCTATCCGAATCAAAGCTTGGCGTCGAGGATCCTGCGGAGAATCACTACTGGAACGCAGTTGGTCAGATAAACTTCCTGAGCCCCGATCCGCTGAATGATCTCACCAACGAGCAGATCGAGAGCGGCGATTACGGATTTATCCGCGAAAACTCCACAGCACTCGCACTTATCGAGCAGCGCGGCGAACAGGTCGAGCTCCTTTATAAGAATGAGGCTTACGAGAATGGCTTGCAGCGTATAGGCTTCAGCTCCGTGGACGAACTCATAAAAACTATCAACGAAATGGACAGAGGCTACTACCCCGATATGATCGAGCAGGTGGACTTCTCTATCAAGACAGGCGAGTTAGTCAAGGAGGATCACCTCATCAACGGCGTGTACTTTACGTACTATACTAAATGTATCGCCGAGACCGACGGCAAAGCCATGCTCGCCGCAAGCATACAGACCTACGGCGGCGATGTGGACAAGTCCACAAACGACCTCTTTGAAAAATACAGCAGAATGCTCATAGACACCTATGACCATATCTCTGTCATGGATCCCGCGAAAAACACCGTTATTACAAGACTGTATTCAAAGTTCGGCTTCAGTGAGGAATACACCCAGCTCCCGCTTGACGAAGCTATCAGACGCTTTGCCGAAAACGAGGTGGCAGAATGCGACAGGGAGAGATTCCTTCAGTTCATGGAGCCCTCTACTATCCGCGAGCGCATGAACAAGACAAATCACAGGTACTTCCAGCTTCCCTTCCAATACAGGACTCAGAACGGCGAATACAAGATGATGGACACCAAAGTTATCAAGGTCTTCATGGGACCAAGTGACATTTACATCTTCTCCATAGAAGCTATGTCCGAACAGGTATATAAAGCGGCGGAGCTTCTGCTCAATGCCCACCCCGAGTTATTCGATTTTACTTAAATAATTATTACTAAATCTGCGCAGCAGCTTGATCTGCTGCGCTTATATTTTTAATCAACAGCTATATTGTATAGAGCAAATACACCTTTTTACGTTTTTTCTGAACATAATGCTGTAAAAAACAGCTCTTTTAAGGTAAGTTTAAGATTATTTTAAGATTTATTCATTATTATGTAATCATATATTAACGACGAATTAATACCGACTTCAAGATATTTTTTTAGGAGGAATTAAAATGAAGAAGAAAAGCTTAATTGCAGGCATACTTTCTGCCTGTATCGTCGGCTCGGCTGCGGCGGTAACGCTCAGCGGCTCGGCAGCTGACAAGCTGTACGGCGACGCCAATCTTGACGGCACTGTGGATATGTCCGACTGCGTGCTCATAATGCAGTCTCTGGCTAATCCTTCAAAGTACGGCACTACAGGCACAAACGAAAAGCACCTCACCGCTGAGGGTGCAGAATTAGCCGACGTTTCAGAGCGCGGCAACGGTCTTACCTCAAACGACGCTCTCTCCGTACAGCGCTATCTTCTCGGCATGATAAGCGAGCTTCCCGAGAGCTACAGCAGCAATGTACAGAGCAGCACCACAACTACCACTGTTACCGAGGCACAGACAACTACTACAGTAACTACAACAGCTCCAAAGGAGACAGTTACAACTCTCCCCAAGGAGGACGTAGATACAAAGATACACCTCAAGGGCTCTTCTATCCAGGTAGAGGGCAAGTACGCCGAGGCTAACGGCTCTAAGGTAACTATCTCACATTCAGGTAATTACACTATCGACGGTACTCTCAATGACGGACAGATATACGTTGAAGTTCCCGACGACAAGGCTGATCCCGATACAGTAAAGCTTGTATTCAACGGCGTGAACATCACAGGCAAGAACGCTCCTGCTGTTCTTATCAAGAACGCAGACAAGACATCTATCACTCTTGCTGACGGCACAGAGAATACAGTTTCCGACGGTACTTCACCTTACGGCGGCGACGATCAGACAAACGCTGTTATTGAAGCTAAGGACGACCTCACTATCAAGGGCGGCGACGCAGGTACAGGTATCCTCAATATCACTGCAAATGTTCAGCCAGCTATCGTCTGCAACAACGACATCAAGTTCACAGGCGGTATTACAAATATCGACACTCTTAACCTGACAGAAGCTAACGATGCCGTAAAGGGCAAATCTTCCGTTCTCGTAAAGGGCGGTCAGCTCAATATCAAGTCAGAAGGCGACGGTATCAAATCATCTAAGGGCAATGTTGACATCGAAGGCGGCGAAGTAAATATCAAGTGCGGCAAGGACGCTATACAGGCTGAGACAGCTATCAACATCTCAGGCGGCAAGATCGCTGCATTCGGTGACAAGGGACTCACAAGCGCAGGCACTATCGGCATCACAGGCGGCGAGCTCCTCGCTACAGCTACAGACAACCAGTGCGAGAACCTTACATCTACTGAGCAGAATACTATTATGATAGATTTCGCTAAGGAGTGGTCAAAGAACAATCCTATCACTCTTACCGATTCTTCAAACAAGGTGCTCTTCGATCAGAATACCTCAAAGAAGTACAAGTACGCTATAGTTTCTTCTCCTGAGATCGGCAGCGGCGAGTATAAGCTCTTCGCAGGCGGCATCAAGCAGAAGCACAGCGCAGGCAGCACCTTCAAGGGCGGCAAGCCTGCTGCATACAAGGACGTAAACAACGATATGGAAAATGAAGAACAGCTCTACGGCAGCTTCTTCGATCTGGGCAAGGTCCACAAAATCGATGTAAAGATGTCCGAAAGCGACTGGAACGCATTTATGAATGTCGCTCAGAAAGAAGAATGGTATCCATGCGACCTCGTTATCGACGGTGAAGAGATCAAGAACGTTGGTATCAGAACCAAGGGCAACAGCTCACGTATGATGGTAAACAACGGCAAGTACAGCTTCCGCTTCAAGCTTGATAAATACGAAAAGCTCAACAACTACCACGGTCTTACAGAATTCTGCATGAACAACTTCTATTCAGACGCTTCATGCATGAGAGACCTTATCTGCTACGATGCAATGTACACCATAGACGGTGTAGCTCCCAAGAGCAGCTACTCGGATATGTACGTAAACGGCAAGCTCTACAGCTTCTACTATGCTCTTGAGCAGCCCGGCACTACACTGGCTGAGCGCTATGCTATCGACGACGACTCCAACCTCTACAAGGCTACCGAAAGAAGCAATCAGGCAGGCGGCGGCGGTATGTGGGGCGGCATGGGCGGAGGCGACAGCTACAGCACCTTCACCGAGAAGATGCCTGTCAACAACCTCGACCTCAAGTTCGGAAACGACGAGCAGCTCCAGCACCTTGAAGAGCTCAAATCAGCAATCAACAAGATGAGCACCTCAAACTACAAGTTCATCGAGGACATCATTGACGTTCCAAGCTTCCTCAAGGGATTCGCTGTAAACTCCGTAATGTGCAACTACGACAGCTATAACGGCTCACTGGCACATAACTACTACCTCATGTACACAGGCGGCAAGCACTATTTCGTAGGCTGGGACTACAACCTCTGCCTCGGCATATTCATGGACGGTGCAAGCTCTGTAAACTCAGATATCAACACAAGCCTTTACAATGCAACAGTTGACAACCGTCCTTTTGCAAAGCTTCTCCAGATCCCTGAGTATTACACTCTGTACGTAGGATACGTAAACGAGATCATGAATTACTACAAGGATATCGAGCAGTACGTTGCAAACTATTCTCAGCTGATACGTCCGCACGTTGAAGCTGATCCAAGATTTGCATTCTCTGTAGACCAGTTCGTAACATCAACTACCAAGAGTGCCAACGGACTTCAGGTAGGCGGCGGTCAGCAGAATCCTTGGGGCGGACAGCAGCAGAACCCACAGCAGGGACAGCAGAACCCTTGGGGCGGACAGCAGCAGAATCCTCAGCAGGGACAGCAGAATCCTTGGGGCGGACAGCAGGGCAATAATCAGTGGAACTTCCAGTTCAACTCTGATGAGCCCGACGCAGCGGAAGGTTCAGCAGAATTCGAGCAGAGCTGGTCATTTGAAGGCGGCTTCGGCGGCGGTTTCAACTGGAACGGCGGCGGCGGAGGCGGCGGAATGTTCGGTAACAACAGCGTTTCCGTTATCGACTTCCTGCTCAAGCGCTTCGAGGTAATCCGCAGCACTATCAAAGGTTAATTAACAAGCATTTCAGGTATCACACTTTAAATACAGCCCGAAAGAGGTCCTCACGGATCACTTTCGGGCTTCCTGCTTTTCTGTGTCACTGGTTGACCTGACGGTGTTGATCTGATATAATATTATTATCTGAAAGAATTAAGGAGAAAAATATGCGAATATCACAGAGCTGCGCTGAATGCTTGTATAAACGTCAGAAAAACAAGACTGATAATACCGAATACCTTGCCGAGATAAAATCCCTCCTTGACAACCGAAAAGGAATTGATACCAGTCCATACATGGTATACCTTTTCAATAAGGTACACGTCAGGTACTTCGGTAAGGGCGCAGATTACAGTGTTATCAAGAAACAGTACAACGACCTTGTCCTTGCTATGGAGGATAGTCTGCGGCATGAGATAAACTCCGCGGAAGAACCGCTGGCAAAGGCGATGATGATGTCACGGGCAGGCAATTACATAGACTTCGGAGCCATGAACAGCGTGGACCGCGATGAATTTCTCTCACTGTTCAGCAATACAGAAATGCGCGAAGATGACCGAAAAACCTACGAATCATTTCTCCGCGAATGTACCGATGCAAAGACATTTCTGCTGATATGTGACAACTGCGGAGAAATAGTTCTCGACAAGCTCATGCTTGAACAGCTTAAATTGAGATTTCCTCATCTGACAGTCAGAGCTATGGTGCGCGGCGACGATGTTCTCAATGACGCAACCGCTGAGGACGCAAAATATGTGGGACTTGATGCGGAAGCCGAGATAATCTCCAACGGTGAAGCTGTTGCAGGAACAATATACGAAATGCTGCCCGATGAAGCGAAAAATGTACTTGACCATTCCGACGTGATACTTGCGAAAGGTCAGGGCAATTATGAATCTCTTTCAGGACAGGGCAGACACATATTCTACGAATTTCTCTGCAAATGCGAGCTGTTCACCAGCCGATTCAACGTGCCGAAGCTGACAGGAATATTTATCGAAGAAAAATAATAAAGCCACAAACCGTGTTTTTATAAAAAACACGGTTTTTATTATAGAGCAAGTATGCAAATGAGGACACAAGGTGTAATATTCCACGAAAAGCAGTCAAAAAGTACTATATTTCATTGAAATAGCTTGAGATATCATGTATAATGTTAATATAGAGAATATCGGCTTTTTCGGGAGGATATTAAAATGAACAGACAATTCAAAAGAGCGGCGGCTCTTGCCGTCAGCATTCTCACCGTTTTCTCGGGAGCTTCGGGCATTGCTCCCATAGGCAGTCCTGCTGTGACAGCTACGGCGGCAGGCAGTATCCTCGCATTCCCCGGAGCTGTAGGCGGCGGCAAATACGCTACAGGCGGACGCGGCGGCGAGGTATACCACGTTACAAATCTCAACGACAGCGGCGAGGGCTCATTCCGCGACGCCGTAAGCAAATCGGGACGTATCGTCGTTTTTGACGTAAGCGGAACTATCGAATTAAAGGGCAATATTCTTTGCTCAGGCAATGTCACCGTGGCAGGTCAGACTGCTCCGGGCGGCTCGGGCATCACGCTGAAAAACTACAAAATGGGTATGTCTGGAGACAATATCATCTGCCGTTACATCAGCTCCCGTCCAGGTCCATATGCTTCCACGAACTCGGGAAACGACGCATGGGGCGGCGCAAAGGGCTCAAACTCTATAATCGACCACTGCTCCATGGGCTGGACAACGGACGAGCAATGGGGACTTTATTCCAATAACACCAACTATACCGTGCAATACTCCGTCATAGGTCCTGCGGACTCATGGGGCGGTCACAAAAAGGGACTCCACGGCTTCGGAATAATGATGGGCAAGGGCGACCTGACCTTTGACCATAACCTCATTATCCACAACGTTTCCAGAAACTTCCGCGGCAAGGTGCCTGACCAGTACACGGCGGACTTCACCAACAATATCATCTACGACTGGGGCTATCAGACCGCATACGGCACCATAGGACACCTGAATTACGTCAATAATACCCTGAAAGCAGGCAACTCCACCACAGGAGGCTATCATTATATGTATGTGGACAGTACTACCAAGCCCGAGAATTTCAAGGTATACTGCGCAGGAAACCGCCTTATCAACAAGGACGGCTCATTCCACAGCGTTACAGGTGATAACTGGTCTGGAGTCACCGTCAAGGACGGTATCGGCATATCCAAGAACAACCTGTACAGCGGAACTTCTTTCCCTATCAATATCAACGGCGAGAATGTGTCCACTGCAAATACTGCCGAGAGTGCGGCGGCTGCCTACGACCATGTAATAAGCTTCGCAGGCAACGGTATCTCTCCCGATAAGCGTACCGCTATCGACAAGCAGTGCGCAAGCGATACAAAGAACGGCACGGGACAGTGCAGCGGTACTGCGGCATTTGACGGCTCAGAAGCCAACCTCAGCAAGTACAATATCAAGTGCGGCGTGACCTACAGCTATCCCTCCCCCGTTACAAAAAAGGAGATAACCGACGCTGACAACGACGGCATGGACGACAGCTGGGAGCTTGCACGAGGTCTTGATCCCAACGATCCCGATGACTACGCAGGAGACTACTGCGGTCAGGGCTACATGAACATCGAGTACTACATAAACGACCTTACCGTGGATTCATTCCCTCAGGGCGTTGTGAAGCTCTCCCCTACAGGCGGAAATTTCACTCCTGTAACTACAGTTTCCGCCTTTGAGACTATCGAAGCTGAGCATTTCAGCGATCAGAACGGTATAGAGACTACGGAGGGAACAGGCTTCGGCGTTATAGACCATATCCAAAACGGAAGCTGGGTAAAGTACGAAAAAATAAACTTCGGCAGCGGCGCTCAGAGCTTTAAGGCTAAGATAGCAGGAAATCCAACGGTTATGGAGCTGTATCTCGACAGCATGAGCGGCTCTCCTGCGGTAAAAATAAATTATGCAGGCAACGGCAGCCTCGATACATTTGAGGAGATAGAAGCAGGCATATCAAAGCTGACAGGAACTCACGACCTGTATATAAAGTTTACGGGCGGCGACGGCTACCTTGTAAATCTGGACAGCTTCGTATTCGGCAGGGACGCTGTTCCCCTCAGCGGCAAGCTCTTCAAAAACGTTCAGGTCACTTCACAGGCAAATCCTGATTTCTGGCAGATATCAACTGCGGCTGTAGGCTCGCCTGTATTCGGTGACAGGACTTTCAAATTCTCAGAGCTCCAGCTCAAAGGCGCAGAGCAGCTTCTAACCTCATGTGACGCAAAGGGCACAACAGGCGAAGCGGCAACATTTGAGGCAGGCAGCGATATGTCCCTGTATGTGGGACTGGACAGCCGTGTGGAGAATGTTCCCGACTGGCTCAGCGATTATACGCTGATGAGAACGCTTTGCACGTCTGATAACGACGTTAGCTTTATGATGTACAAAAAGGACGTAAAGGCAGGCGATAAGATATCCCTCGGCAGCAATGGACAGACCTATAAATGCGTTAATTATATCGTTATGGCTGTGGGCAAAAGTACTATTGAACCGCCTGTAAGCTATAGTCTGGGCGATATCAATAAGGACGGCTCTATAAACATTGCAGACCTTGTTATACTGCAAAAGCATATCCTCGGCAAGGAGATAATGTCACAGGAACAAGCCGTGCAGGCTGATTTGAACATGGACGGCACAGCTGATATATTTGATATGGTAGAGCTCAGAAAGGCTGTAATACAAGGCTAATAAAGGACGGCTTAAATGTGATACTCATATAGAAGTTTTATGCTAATTATTGAGAGAACCCCTTTTGAAAAAGGGGCTTCTCTCAAACTCTCTCCCTAAAACTTTCAGTTTTATTTTTTCTCATATAGGGCTCGCTCTGTTTTTATTACAGGGCTTTTTTTATTTTCAGCGAGCCCTATATGAGAAAAAATCAGCTAAAAAAGTCTTTGGAAAGGGGTTCGGGGGAAAGCCTTTCTTCAGAAAGGTTTCCCCCGATAAAAAGTATGACCTGCTATATAAGTATCACGGTTATGCCGTCCTTTTATAATGTGTATCGGATTCAGTCCTATAGGTGCATTTCCCTTTCTATCCATTCCATAAGGACATCTACTATATAGGAGCGCTCCCCTTCTGTCAGCACCTTTCCCGACGGGATATTATGCCACTTTTCAAGGCAGCTCCTACAGCAGCAGGCAGCTGCGTGCTGCGCTATGAATACAGGGTGACCTTTCATGGGAGTCTGCTTGCCGTCATTTTCGGGGTTCTCCGCCGACAGCCGCTTTTCTACGAAATCCCGTGCATGGCTGCGTATGGTTTCCATGCCTTTTTCAGTCACATAAGCCTTGTCCTTTGCCGATAAATGAAATCTGTTTCTGAAATCCGACCTGCTGAGTCTGGCAAACAGCGCTCCCCTGTCAGGAAGCTTGTATTTAATCGCGTCTGCCATGCCCATATTCGGAATATAGCTGTAGCCTGACTTTTTTGCCTGCGATATGTGGAGCTTTCTATCTAAATGATAGGTCCTGCCGTCTTTAATAAATACAGCTCCTGTCTGTCTGAACGTAAACGGCACTGCACAGCGGATACATTCACGGCGGACCTCCTGTATCCACCTGAGATCACATGGACGAGCGTTCTCCCCTGATTCACCGCCACAGCTGACGTGCTCTATAAGTCCTGTAGAAAGGTGCTTTTCCATATTTATCTCCCCCAGCATTGGCTCGCAGATGACTTCGCGGTGCTTTATGGGAAGACTCAGAAATATCGGCAGCCTGTAGTCAGTTCTGTCCTGATTTTCACAGGTGCAGCATAATGTCACATTATCCCAGCCGTCTCCCCAGTCCGACGGTATGCACTGCGCAAAACGATCTATTCTCTTTGTGATAATATGAAAGTGCAGATCCTGACGCCGACGTATCATATCCCAGCAGCCCTGCCGCCATTCATCGGCGTCTTCAAGAAAGAAGTCCGACGTCATACAGGCGAATACAATTCCATCCTCAGCGGAAAGTTTATACTCTCCCTGTCGGTTCTTTTTCAGCGGCAGATCGTAATCCCCCGTCTTTGCAACAACGGAAGCGTCCTTGCCGATACTTTCATCACGACGGTAAACATAGCAATTCGCACAGCCAGCACTTATTTTGTGGCAGCCGTGCCACGGATTCCAAATCGCCATATTATCGCTCCCTTTTAATATTAATGCATAGTTATTATATCAGATTTTTTGAAAAAAAGCAATGTCAGCCGCGACTAAAACCCTTGAAGCTGCTTTGATAACAGGCAGTTCCTGATGTTGAGCAATTGAAAATCATATCTTCACTCGCTGAATATATAAATAAACGGAGCAATTTTTTCTGCTTGCTCCGTTTTGAATATTCAACTGTTATTTCATTATTACTGTGAGCAGCTTTTGGTCATCAGGACAGATAAAGGACAAACACCATTTTTACTCCATAAGCAAAAAGAAAAAACGCCGATATATCAACGTTTCCTCTACTTAAAATTGAACAGGGGCAGAAGGACTTGAACCTTCTGTACCCTGCATCTTTTTTTGCCTATATTTCGGGGGCTATCAACTCTGTATAATGAACTGTGTGCAGTACGTGTGCATTTGCAATTATGCCGCACCATCACTTTTTTCAGTACGAGTATCGCGGATAACACCATACATATATTCGTCGAATACCTTGAGACTGTCGCGAACTCTCTGCTTGGGAGTCCTTATATAGACAGCATCAAGTACCTTAGAGTTGGCCCAGCCTCCGAGCTTTTCAAGGACTTCTTTCTCGACTCCGAGTCCGTTCATAGTTGTTGCGAACTGGGCACGAAGGTCGTGAAAAGTCATTTTTAAACCGTGTTTCTTGAGGAGTCTGTCGTAGCGGCGCTTCAGAGCACCATAATTCTCATTCACGATAAAATCGGTATCACTGTTGTGAGGTATATGCTGTATGAGGTTGTAGATATAGTCGGGAATAGGAACATCGCGGGTAGATAATTCTGTTTTATTGCGATTTTGTATAGTATCATGACCATTGATACAAACCCTTGTTCGTCTAACTTTTATGTATCTACCGTTGTCATCCTCATAGATATCTCCGAATTGAAGACCACGCACTTCCGAGATTCTCATACCACCACACCACACTGAGAGCAGGCATGGAAGTTCAACACTGGATCCTATAATAACTTTCAGAACTTTATTAAGGTCCGGGAGTTCTTCCTTTGCCGTCTTAGGAGGTAATTTAAGTTTGCGGATTGAAGGGAGTTCAACATCAAATAACAGCGCTGCGCTCCTAACTAAATCGTACCCACTCTTTATAGACTTATAGCCAAGCCCATGCTCAGCATCTATATTAATTGCACGTTGAACGTCGATTGTCTTGATGTCAGTAATATTAAATCCATATATTGCTTGTAGCCTGTTCTTTGCAGCAACCTCGTATCCGTAGAGCGTTGTTGGAGCGATAACACTACGTTTCGAGTCTATATAAGCCTTAACTGCTTCTTTAACAGTTATCTTTGTCGGAGTAACATCAACATGAAGTCTTTTAAACTCTTCAGCAGCAATAATTACCTCAAGTTCCGTATCACCTACAATGGACTTTCTCAAGGGTTTGCCATTTGCTTTTTTTCCATAGGTAACTTGCTTGCGAAACGTTCCATTAGGCAATTGCTGTACGCTCATTTTAGTTGTTTTCATTAACATCTGCCTTTCTATAGTAAGAAAGGCAGTATAACGATATCCTCATTATACCACCTTTCCTTGAAAATGTAAAGAGGGTTAATTACAAAGCCATGAGATCGTTAAGTTCCATGCCCGTTACGTACAGGAGATTATCCACCCTGCCGAGTGTTATGTTCTCGGCGGACTTGTCGTACTGGTGCAGTGTCCTCTCACCGACCTGAAGATACGATGCGAGTTCAGCATCGCTAATATCCTTCAGGTTCTGCCAGTAGCGTATACGCGCCCATATGTGCTTATAAAGCGTGATTCTCTGTGCCTTCTTTGCCATTATCCTCACCTCCTCATTAGTTTAATAACTTAAACCAGCAGTCGCCATTATACTCCCTAAGGTATTACCGGTGGATGCCTGCGTATATGTTGCCTGTGGATAAATATTTGATTGCACTTTAATTTGGTTAGATATGTAATTCAAATACTGGTTGAATGCATAAACTAACGGTTCCTCACCATAAGTACTGGCGAGATTGTCAAGTTTTTCGAGAGTCAAGCCGTGTGCCGAAATATCGTACGATTTCAGCGTCCTGACGTTAACCTTCAAGCAGGCAGCAAGGTCCTCATCGGACATTCCAACTGACTTCTGCCATTCTCTAATCGCTAATCATAAATTCTTGGACAGCAGCGGATGTTTGATATAATTCATATTATAACCTCCATATTGATTATATTTGAGAGCGGCGTTAGGCCGCCCTCTAATTCATTTTAATCGTATGAGCCTACGTAGTCTGGGCGGTAGTTTTCGCCCACAATCGCTGAGTTGAGCTGAATGTTCTTCTGATAGTACTCGCTATAAATAGGCCCCAGAACAGCGCAACTAAAGTCAGGAAGCGTTCTGATAACGTTAGCATCGAGCTTGGTAAGTTCAGCTATCGTTTTTACGCCTTCTTCGCCAAGAGGTCTGAAGAATACGTGGGTTCCACAATAAGCGTAGAAGCGACCTATTGGGTCCTTCTTATCAGTGTAATCCTGCGAAGCAAGGATTGCTGACAAGTTAAGCTTTCTTCCACGGCTAAGTATAGCCTCGAGAGTGCAGCCTTTGTAACGATTCAGTGTCTGGAATTCATCCATTATTATTGTAACCTTCTCCTCACGATGAATATCCTTATAGCTGTAGAGCGAGTCCAGAACTATATCAAAGGGGTTAGCATGTTCATTAATATTAGCATTACCGCTTGAAATTACCAGTATCTTTCCTTTAGCAGAGAGGCGATCAGCCCAGCTAAATGGTACATCACTGTACATATTAACCGTGCTGAACAGCGCATTCATCCTTGAACGCAACTTCTTTTCATCTGCGGTTTCACCCATAATAGTTCGCAAGGAGGGTAATTCATAGGTATTATTAATCGGCTTATCTGCAAGCCATTCTCTGACCTTGCTTACGAGAATGAGCTTCTGCATAGGGCCAGTGAGGTGCATGCCTGAAATCAGCAGACTTGATAATCTTTCCACCTTCTGCTGTATATTAGTACAACCTTCGTAGTCCGGAATATTAACCGGGAAGCCATCAGTCGACATATCCCAGAATTCAACGTACTCATCAATGATCTCATCTGGAACCATATGTGCAGACAATTCCTCTCTACAAAAGGCGTTGGTGGGGTCAAGAACAATTACAACATCTCCAGCTTTTGCACGCTGTAACATCTGCATCATGATCCAGTCGGTCTTACCAGAACCTTGTGCACCTGTTACCGCTACAAACGGTGTACCGTGTTTGTAGTCGGTTATTATCTGACCGGCTACCATATCCAAGCGACGATGCTTGATAAACGGGAAAAAGTTATCAATAGGCTTATCCAACTTATGAAACATATCAGATGCTACTGTCATGTCAACTATTCTATTAGCCTCTTCGCTCATAAGGCGCTTCGAAAGTGATACGAAACGCATTTTATTCTTAGCACCATCTGCGCCGTTTACTGTACGTGTCTTCATGTCTTCCCCAGGATTTGCGTAGCAAAGGTCATCAGCTTTTAAGGCCTGAAATACCTTGTTATGGCCAATAGGAACCTCGAACTGAGACAAGATCAGTTCAACAAATAATGGTCTTGTTAAATTAATAGCACCATCGCTACTTATGAAAGCCATATCTGGATTCCAGTAAGGAGGAGAAGAGGCATTTCCAACCTTAAGTCTTCCTGATAATATTACATTGCTAAGAAGTCTAATAATTTCTTTCACTACAACTTTGCTCAGAGTTGATCTGTTATTGACTTCTGTCTGAAGCCAACAAAGCATTTCCTGTATATCTTCATTGTACATGATTCCTTTCATAACAAGCCATTTTGCTGTCGAAAGGAACATAACAGCAGAACTGCTGCGCACTCTGTACGGGAACTTAGCAATCTGTTCTCTTGCTACGCCTATTGCCTCTTTAAGCTCCCTCTTTATAGCATCAGGATTATCCTCTGCATACTTAATAACGCAATGATTAAGTTCCCCCAACACTTTCTGTATCGGAGATATGTCTTCAAACTTGATACTGTTGCTAATTGAGAGCTGATGGAACCAAAATTCGTCAGGAATAGCCCCTGCGCTATCAATGATAAGAATGGGGACTGTCCTTCCAACGCTCTCAGCAAGCGGAGCAGTATGAAGCTGCTTATACATCAATTTGAGAACCTTTTCGAGGTCGTAATATTTATCAACCACAAAATTATGTTGAAAAACAGACGTACAATCTACATTTCTGCTAAGCTCATCCACAATACTTGTCATACGCATATGCGAAAAGATAGGCTCTACAGACCTATGATTTCTGTTCTGGATAACAGCAGTCATGAATCTGGCGGTATCGTCATCTGATGTCTCTATCACCCATGCTCTATCCTGAGTAAGTCCAAGTTCTTTATGCTGAGGCAGCAAGCGGCTCATTACAGATAATACAGTCCCTACCTTAACAGGCAGACTACTTGGACAAGCCTTATGATAGGAATCAGCAATTGTGTCTATAGATTCCCATGTAGGTTCAAGATGAATATCGTTAAATACATTCCTGTGCTTGATTTTAACCAACACAACTATCACTCCTTTACATCGTAGAACAAATCGGACAAGATTGGAATCATGTTTTCAGCTGAAACAAAAACTCTTTTGCCGTCTGGAGTATTATTCCAGCCGGCGTGCGAAGGAAGCGTTAGAAAGAAAACATTGTGGCACATGCTAAGAGCCCTGAGAAAAGACTCATGATAAAAGTCCCTGTTCCTCATAGCAAGCCCCTTCTTCTGGAATTGAGTCTGTTTCCTGAGATCTGTGGAAGTAATTATACCGCCCCAGAAAATAAGCGGCTTCGTAGATCCTTTTAAGAATACAACTAAAGCACGGCATGATCCTGATTCACTGGCATCAACGATAAGACATGCTTCAACAACGAAGCGAGATACAAGTTTATTTGGACCGTTGTTAATACGAACAAACCAGCTACCGTTAATATCGTTAAAAAGCATCTTTACATCCTCGCTGCCTGGATCGTTGTATGTAACATATGGGATGAAATTAGTGCGATTCAATTCCTTACCGTTGTCTTGTATTGTCTCTGTTATGAACGGAGACAGACCTGTAATCTCCACGCCCTTGGTGATAAGATAGTTTTGATTAACCTCCCTGGTAGTATCGAGACGTATCTGTTCTTCGCTCTTCTCAATGATTGGAGCAGCGATTTTAACCGCTTGCTCGTAATCATCGGCCTTAACAACTTTTTCCACGGCTTGCATTATATAATATCTTGCCTCATAATCGACATTCCATCCATCAAGCACTTTTTCCACTGGATCTAAATCTCTCATAGTATCCTCCTTTACTGATTAGAATGAAGCTTCCAAAAAAAGAAAAGCCCCAGGATCAAAAAGATCCTGAGACTATTATACGATATCTGATTTGGTTTTCTCAATTAGGAAATACCATTATTTTTTTACACATAATCAAATCTTTAAACCTAAGGTTGAAAGCAAAGCTTTTTCTTCATCAGTATACACCAGTCCAAAGCAATTGGCGTATAACTTTTTACTGTTTTTGTCAAATGTGCAACTTAGAAGACATTCTCTTCTACTACCATCCCTTTTTTCAATGAAAAAACGAGTAGACAGTTCAACAGGTATCGCTTCCGATTTCTTGTTTGCGTCTATTATACTTTCAGCAATTTGATGTGCTATTTCGTTAAGCTTCATTGTAAGAGTACAAGTATCTTTGATAGAAGTAGAATATTCTGACATCAGTTCTCTGAACATATCATCAAGAATACTGGAATCGTTATGGAATACACTTATCAATATCTCATTTGACCTGAGCAAGTTTTGAAGTACATCAAGAAAGTAAAGCTTATCTTCTGCTACAATAGTTGTATTGGTATTGGTATGTGCAATAGCTGCCTGGTGGAATAAGTACTCATGAGCAGCCTTTAAATACTTCATATTGTGGATACTGAATATGTATTCTTTGAGCTTGAACATCTTTACTTCAGCTTTGTTCTTTTCCATAATCAAATCACGAAGGCCTAAATTGCAGCTGAATCTGGTATCAATTCTGCGAACCCATATATCAACAAGTCCAGGTTTAAGTTCATCGTCACGTTTTTTGATCGCAGACAACAGCGAGTTTTCTCTTTCTGTATGATCAAAATAGTCACAAGGTATATCATAACTATTGCTGTGCTTACTAACATATACGATTTCTTGAATAACTGGTACAAGTATTCCAATCTGAACTTCTGAAGAAAAGTCCATACCTTCTTTTTCCTTTTCAATCCAACGCAATACTGTTTCAAAATTCTCAAAGGCATACTTGTATTTCTTGAAATCTTCATCAGTTATCTCCTGACAATAGGAAAACAGCTTGAAGATATCATTAATTGCATTTGAATCATACGCTAATTGGGGATATTCGGCCAATGATGGAATTGAAGAAATTGATAAAGGTATTTCCTGATATTGCTTAAATAAGTCTATATACTCTTGACTCGGGTTAATGTCAACATCATTAAACTCAGAGAGCCGTATACGATCGAATTCGTAGCATAATCGCTCATGTGATAATAGAATATTGTAGAATGTTTTCATGATACCTTCTGATGGTATATCATTATGAACATCCTTGGAGTCTATCTTATCAAGTAAATTGTCAAGAGCATTGTTAATTCGCTTCAGTTCTTTTAGAGCCATATCAGGATCATCAATAGCCATATCTGATATGACATAGTCATATTGAATAGCTGATAAAGTCTGCCAGAACATTTCTATGTTTTCTATTATGGTTTTACGATCATCAGCATCATCAACTTCCAAGCGTAAATCAGCAATAAGCTCGTTGAAAATATCTCCATACACGCTATAGCTTTCTGAATAATACGTATAAACATTTGACATTCTAGGCTTAGCCAGTACATCTGTAAACTTTACCTTACCATGTGCATTGAAGCTAGATTTGTTTACATAATCAGAAATATCAAATTTCTCAATCCAGTATAACTCCTTTAGCAGCTTCAGCATCTGAAACTTTTCATCTTTAGAACTGGATGCAATTTTTTCAACATCAAAATGAATGCGTGTGTTTAGCTTATTAACTAATCCTGAGCCTTTGCTATCTTTTAGAGCCTGAACAACTCCATCCGGGAATGGTAATTTCTTTACACTCTCTTCATTAGCAATCTCTTTATCAATCTCATCAGCTATCTCTTCAGCAAGATCTTTGATTGTCAATTTACATTCATTTGTCAGTTTTGCGCCTATGTCATATTTCCCCATAAAGTCACCTCAGCACATAGTCTTTTAAGTTAAATGAACTCATGCTAATGATTTAAGCAAATCACTATTTCCGTAGCCAGTTACGTTTTTTCAAAAAATTCATGATAAGCAATGTTCAAAAAGTGCTCATTTCTTACTCTTTTTGGATTTCAAAATTTTCAAAAAGCGTAATCGGACTACCAAATGTGTTTTTTGTGGTAACTCACTCAAAAGCTGAAGGAGAGTTACGATCACTGGGTCCACTTAAATTATATCATATCTCAGCATCGAAGTAAAGGGGCTGATGATAGTTCTCAACTAATGAGAAGAAACTGAATGAAAAAACAGAAGCAATAAGGTAACTAATGAACCGCCCTTACGGGCGGCATAGATTCATGATATTTTTTGTAAAAAAGTATTACTATATGATAATCTGGAGCGAAGCGACCTGTATTCTCAGAGGAGTCTTAGAGGTTCAGAATGGAGTAACATGTATCAATAGAGAAAATTCTTGAGATGGTACATGTGATATGATAGATATGATGGTTCGAGTCTATGTGTACAGTAGCATAGTAACAGTCACAAGTCTCAAGCTCATTCGATTCAACTCACCACTCCGTCCATTCGATCTGTATACTTCTTAGACTTCACTGAGTTGTCTCAAGTCAGATAACAATATCCGCGCCAGATTTATACTATAGTTGAAAGGAAATTTCGTATGAGAAAACCCGAAGAAAAAAAGACCGTACGCAAAACGGTACTTATGACAGAAGCTTTGTCAAATGAAATTGAAGAAGAGGCTAAGGATCGTGGCATTAAACCTAATGCCGTGATGAACGAAAGGCTGAAACATCCTGGAAGCGACAACAAACCGTCATTCATGGCAGCGGTTCAGGACTTCACAAATGAAGCTGTGAAGAAATTGGAAAAATACTCCGAACAGGAAGCAAAAGAACTTGAAAAGGCAGGAAACAAATTATGGACATATTAACTCAGAAGCGTATAACAGATAACGGCGATGGAGCAGGCTACTTCAGACATTGCGTGAATTACGTGTATAAGGATAAGCTTGAACCTGGAGAAAAACTTATACTGACCAAAGGCTATGGCGTATGCGATACCAACCCGAAATATACATACACCCAGATGTATGGAGTGAAGGAGTATTTCGGAAAAACTGGCGATAATCCAGTAATGCACCTTGTTGTGTCATTTGATAAAAACAAGGTGTTTGACTCAATAACAGCCTGCAATCTTACAGAGATAATCGCACAGCACCTGAGAAAGAAGTATCAGGTAATAACAGCTGTTCATTATGAAAATCAGGGTAATTCCCTCTATCATGCGCATTTAGTTGTAAACACTGTTGATATCTACACCGGGATGCTCTATCACAGCGGTATTTACGAACTTGGCCAGTTAGCAATATTCATTCACAACCTGACCGGAAACTTCTGCAAGGCTGTAATCAAATATGAGGATCCCACAAAGTAAAAACAACGTAGAATTGAAGTAAAACAAGAAAAACTATAACTACAATACTGAAAATGAAATCAAACGGCGGTATCTATATTGATATATGAATAGGTCTCCCCGCAAGGGGAGATCGGCTGTTTGATGCTGTTTACTATCAATGGAAATGCCAATATTCTGAAAGAAACTGCTGCTGTGACTAACTGGTTGAGAAAAGCAAAAGGACGCGCTTCCCAGTGTGAAAACGTGTCCTATTTATCGTATGAATCTAATAAAGATACAAGGTCTTGATTAAGGATTTCGCTAATTTTCCATCTTTTATCAAATGCATCAAAAGCTTTTTCAATATAATCTACCGTAGGAGCTACCAAACATACTGGCTCATAACTCCAATTATCATCTTTGCATTTGCGCCAACTCACGATATGTTGAAAAAGGAGCTCAAGCATTCTTTCTACGTCCAGATCCAAGACAACAGGCTCTTTTTTCGCATAATAGTAATAGACCATTCTTAGTGCGCTATATATAAACTTCAGCTTGTATTCCGGACGCATTGTGCTCATTGATGGAAAAGCTTGAAATGTTATTTCTTCACCGTGTTCTTCATGCTTCATTTCCATGCTATAGTCCTTAACAAAGGCCAAATCTTTGGGAAGATACAAATCGGCACCACAGTAATGGTATATAGGTATATGCTGCTTTTTAAGAGAACCACGAATATCTTTGGCATTGATAGTAACTGTTTGTGTACTGGTATCAAGCGTATCTCCAAAGGTCAGAACATAATAGTCCACTCTGTTGTCCGCTTTTTCAAGGAGCTGAATAAACTCATCAAGGATAAACATAACAGGTCTGTTTTCAAAATGAATATTCCTATTGTGGTGGAAGAAAAGGTTCTGAAATGAGGAATGAATGTCTATAAGGACAATAAGCTTATTATCAGCATTTCTCTTGTCAGCTTCAATCTTAATAGCTCTTTTGTATTCGGTAATGCTTGCCATGTGTATGTCCACAGCCTGTTTGAAGCTTGCATAGAAGGTGTGAATTGTTGCATAAGCTGCATTATTGAAGTGATTGCTTAATACCTCGCACATCTCAGTTATTGACTTTTCAGGAATCTTATCTGAGTTGAGAATTGTTTCGCGCCATCTATTGTAATAGGAAAAAGTCCTTTTCTGATGGATTGTACCTAATGATTGATACTTGTTATTCTTAGTCAGATTTGATATATGATCAACTTTGAAGAGTTCAATACCTACAACTGTACCTTTGTCCTTTTTATTTGCAGGAGCAATATAGCGTATAAAATCAGGGCGTTCCTCTGATTTGCGTTCAACATCAACGCCTGACATAAGCATTCCAATGTGTCTGCTATCACCCTTTTGAGAGAGGCAGTTTTGAATAGCAGTATTCAGGCATTGTAGCTCTTTGGCTTTTTTGTCATTTTCTTGCTTATTCATATCCTATACTTTATGACTCAATAAATACCCTTACAAGCCCCTGATGCTTTTCCTCAAGATCCTTCTTGATAGCAGCAGGATTTCTCAGTATTGTATCTGGATCATACACAAAACAGTATATTTTCTCACAGTCTGGGTGCTTCTGGTATTTTTCAATATCAATTATAAGCTCCTCACTGAGTTTTTTATCAGTCATGGAGTCACGGGTTTTCTTTACTTCTATAACGGTTTTTATCTCAGGAATAACAAAGTCTATTCTTACCGAACTGCCTGCATATGACGGTGTCCATTCTTCGGGACGAATATCATCGTAATACAAAGAAAGCAATGAATGCAGTAAATCCTGCACATCGTATTCATCAGTGATTCGTAATGTTTCACGTCCGTCATAGCGCCTTGCAAGCTGGACAGCAACTTTTCTGAAACGTGCGAAGATACGTTCAAGGTCTTTTTCAGTATCTGATACATCAGATTTGTCAGAGCCATCTTCTAATAATTCAGAAAGATAGTTCTGAAAAATGCCTTTTGCAGTAATAAGATCTCGTTTACACTTTTCAATATAGCTGTAATCTGGTGTTCCTATAGTACTAACGCCCAAAGTAAACCTTATCTTTGAAAAGTTATCATACTCAGGGCTATCAGAACCGAAATGATGATACACAAAGCGTTTGGCTTTATCATGCCATACTTTAAACTCAGGAGTACTGCCTTTTACATTATGCTCAATAAGAACATCAATCTCATCGATTATTTCTTTGAGCTTTTCAACATCAGTCATTATATTCTCCTTTTATTGCCTGTTATCTATCTCCCCCAATGCCCTCTCCAGCACATCAGCAATGCGTTTCTGCTCGGCGAGGGGCGGGAGTGGGAGTAGCATTGATGCAAATTCATCAAATTTAAGACTCTCCACTGTTGTCATTGCTTTGACGAGATTTTTCAATATATATGGTTCAAATGCTTTTATAGCAAAATAAAGCCATGGAGATATTGATAAATCGTAAAGTGAAAACGCCTTTAAATCCTGATTGATTGTAGAATTTACGCCTAATACGCATAAAGGTAACATACGTCGAAGAATACCACTTCTTACAACAAGAAGCAATGTACCTGCTGGATAAATCTGCATATTCTCAGCACCTAACTCAGTTATGTGCATTTCTGAATCATTTATAATGCGTGTCTTCATATCTTTTGAAGTTACCCACGGAATGTCACCGTCCCAATATGCAGGTTCAGCCATTGAAGGTGTTTTACCGCTACTGAAAGTACCAAGTGAACTCAACCTCACCCACATCCAATTCTCCGGAATCTCGAAAGGCACTTCCTCAGGTGAGACAGGCGGCAGGGGCTTTTCCTTTTTGAGCTTGCCTTCCTTGATGAGCTTTTGTTTCTCCGCCTGTATCTGCTGATAGAGCTCCTGAGCGCTGCCGTCGGAGGGGAGCTGTTTTGTGAGCTTGCCTTGAATGCCTGCGGTAATGAGTTTTGCTTTGAGTATCTGCGAATCTGCGGAGTATTTCTCCTGTGCCTCGTCAATGGTATCGAGTAAACGGAATATCTCCTCAACTCGCTCAACTATACGCTTTTGCTCGGCGAGGGGTGGCAGTGCAATTAAGGTATTCTCGAAAACGCCTTTTGTAACATGCTGAAGTCCAGCGCTACCGTGTACATGTTCAAATAAAGAACTAACTCTATGGTTTAATGCATACATAAAAAAAGTTTTATAAATGCAATTCTCATTAAATACTAATTTGAAGATGTGTTGATTTAATACGGCTTCCTTAGCCTTCCATATATGAGCACCAAAGGAAGTTCCAGGTGTTCCTGACCATGCGAATAATAGTTCTCCACCGTAAAGATGATATTCATCTTCGATTGGTTTGTCATAATGGTTATAAGGCGCATTATCATTATTCAAGTTTTGTATTCTAACTATTGGAAGTCCATTGTTCGACCAATCAGAAGGTTTAAATGCTTTTCCGTTGAATAATGATGTCAGTTCCTTAACCCTAACCCATTTCCAATTTCTCGGAATATCAAACGGAATTTCTTCGCTCTTTATAGGCGGTAACGGCTTTTCTTTTATCAGCTTCTGCTTTTCAGCCTGTATCTGCTGATATAAATCCTCCGCAGTACCGTCACTCGGAAGCTGCTCTGTCAGCTTGCCCTGTATGGCAAGGTCAAGGATACGGCTTCTCAGTGCTTTTGTATCTATCACAGGCTTATCCCTCCAAGTATCTCCCTCAGAGAAGCCAGAGCGTTATTGATAACGTCAGCCTGCGCCTGCATATCACCGATTATCTCGTCAACAGAGCGCTCGTCCTCCTCGGTAAAGTCTATCCACTTGAAGTTCAGGTCCTCACGCTGACTTACTTCCTCAGCGCTGAAACATCTCCACCTGCCGTTTGGGTTATCCTCGGTGCAGGTAGGCTTTCTGTCCTGCATATGATCTGCACAGTAGCACTCCACGAACTCGTCAAGGTGAGCCCTGGTCATAGGCTTTGTAGCCATTGTGTGCTTGACGTCGGTGCGGTAGTCATATACCCATATATCCTTTGTAGGCTTGCCCTTGTCGAAGAACAGCACGTTTGTCTTTACGCCATTTGCGTAGAATATGCCTGTGGGAAGTCTCAGGATAGTATGCAGGTTGTAATTCTTCATCAGCTTGTCACGGACCTTCTTTGTAGCGCCTCCGTCCGTGAGAACGCTGTCAGGCAGAACCACGCCAACACGTCCGCCTGTCTTTACGATAGACATGATATGCTGTAAGAAGTTTACCTGATTATCGGAAGTCTCTATGAATCCGCGTCCGTCGAAGTCAATGGCAACACTGCCCTGAGGACGGGTTCCGAAAGGCGGATTAGTGATGATAACGTCATAAAGCTTGTCCGAGGTATCAAGCAGGGAGTCCTGATATACTATCGGACTTTTCTTTGTGCCTATATCGTGCAGATACAGGTTCATCGAAGCTAACGTCACAACGAGAGAGGTATTATCCGCACCGAAAAGAGCGTCATTCTTGAGGAACTTCTGCTTTTCGGAGTCCTTGCTCTGCTTCTTCATATGGTCATAAGCCGCCAGCAGGAATCCGCCCGTACCGCAGCACGGATCGGCAACAGTCTCTGTTATCTTAGGATCAACAACGTCCACGATAGCTGAGATAAGCGCTCTTGGCGTGAAGTACTGACCTGCTCCGCTCTTCTTGTCCTGTCCGTTCTTTTCAAGTATGCCCTCATAGATAGCACCTTTGAAGTCGCCGTCCATAAGGTACCAGTTTTCCTCAGATACCATATCAAGCACCTTTTTGAGCATAACGGGACGGTCTATCTTGTTTGTAGCTCTTGTGAAGATAGTACCGATAAGACCTTTCTCATCGGAGAGAGTTTTCAGTATCTCCTCATACTTCTTAACGAGATCATCGCCGTTCTCCTTGATAAGAGCCTTCCACTTGCAGTCCTCGGGAATGGAACTGCCGAGACCGAATTCTTCCTTTTCATCATCCATTTTCAGGAACAGGATATATGTGAGCTGGGTTATGTAGTCGGTAAATCCAACGCCTGCCGAGGACATAACGTTTGCTATGTCCCATACCTTTTTGAGCAGTGCCGATTCTGTTTTCTGGTTTGCCATATATTAAGCCGCCTTTAGTAATATTCTTGATAATGCCGTAATTTCCTCGCCGAACAGCTGAGGCTTTCCGAATACACGGATGCCCTGTCGCCAGAGGTCGGCATCTATGTCATTGAGTTCTGCCGCAGTGATAGCACCGTCATTGACGATGAATTCAGCTATCTGCCGCATAACGTCTGTCTGGTCGGGAGTAAGATCACGCTGCGTCTGACCGCAGTACAGGTTGAAACGCTGCACAAAGCCGTTCATAAGGCTGGTCAGCTTCGGATTCTTCTTGTATGCGTACCTCACAAGCTGTATCAGGTTCGTGAGAGCCTTAGCATTAGCCCTGACATCGAGCTCGTCCACGCTTGACGAATCAAGCGTCCTGTAATACTTCCACAGCTGCGGAGCGCTGAAATGACTGCTCTCAGACAGGAGCCTGTCACGCAGGTCTGCAAGCATGGAGTGTGTTATCAGCGTATCTTCCGAGTTGTAGATAATACGCAGAGCCTCGATGCTGTCCTTGTTGTCGTTTATGTATTTCTCGAAGTTCTCGGTATAAGTCTTGGCAGTCTCTTTTGAGAAGCCTGCACTAATAAGAGTATCGGGATCTTCGTCTGTAGTCAGTATGTAGCCCTGACGCAGTTCAAGCAGCTTTTTCCTTGCAGGGATATTGCTGATGAGCCTGTCTATAAGCGCCATACGGATATTATTATCATCGGAAGGACTGTTGAACGGCGGAAGCTGACCGCTGTCAAATGCCTCCTGTATTGATACAGCAAGATCTTTAGGTGAATAGCCGAAGTTGTCGATGAAGTATTGCAGGTGATGCCCGAAGAAGATGTTATTCTCATAACGCCGATTTATCATAGCGCAGATGTTACGAAGCGTGAGCAGGTTCTCATCACTCAGCTCATTATGAGACAGCCTTTCGAGAAGCTGTTCCAGTGTGATTTTTCTGATAAAAGGACCGGGTCCGGGGCCAGGCCCCGGAATATTCTTATCATGTTCAGTTACGCCGATAGCATCGACGATGTAGTAGCATTCCTTGGTATCTGCGTTGGGAGTGACCTCACGCAGCTTATCGTCAGTAATGACACGGCAGCCGCGTCCCTTCATCTGCGTATACAGCACCTCAGACATAACGTCCTTCATGAACAGAACTACTTCAAGAGGCTTTACGTCTGTACCGGTAGCTACAAGAGTAACGGTAACAGCTATACGGAAATCCTTCTCGTTCCTGAGATCACGGATAAGAGCATTGGAATCCTCAGAGGAGTAGGTTATCTTCTGAACAAAATGCTCAGGGACTTCCTCGTTAGGGAACTCACACTTGAATACGTCCTTTACCGCTTCCACTATCTCTGTAGCGTGGTTATCGTTCTTGGCGAAGATAAGCGTCTTGGGTACATATTCCCATGACTTCTCACGCTCAGGATAAAGGTCTGTAAATATTGATTTCTTATAGGCTTCAAGAACCTGACATATCTGCTGACGGTTTACTATGGACCTGTCCAGCAGATTGTTTTCATACTCTTTGTCCTTATCAATGACATATGTTGTATCCGAACCTGTTCTTCGCGCTTTCTCAGTAACAGTTGTACCTTCTTCAAGAGAACCGCCATGCTCTGTGACTTCAGTCATGATGCGATACACGCGGGCAGGTACATTAACGCCGTCAACAACCGAGTGTTCATATGTATAGTTCTCTACAATATTTTTATCAAAATATGCATATGCCTCTTCTGTTGGAGTTGCAGTAAGTCCAAGGATATTAGCACCCTTGAAATAGTCAAGGACAGCTCTCCATTTACCATATATTGAGCGATGACACTCGTCTACAATTATAAGCTGGAAATAGTCCGGAGGGATGGTAAGGTCATCGCCAAGCTGAATAACAGTATCGTCTTTCTTTTCAGCAGCTTCTGCGAGACGTTCATCCTCTGCATCTTCATCATCATCACTTACTGCCTGTCCGGTCATGATAGCGAACAGCTTCTGAATAGTAGAAATGACGATATCTCCCTTTATATCGCCCTCATGTCTGAGCCTTTTGATGTCGTAAAGAGCGTTCATCTCTTTTTTATTCTCAGTCATATTGAACTGACTGAACTCGCTCTCGGTCTGCCTTGCAAGGTTATTTCTGTCTACAAGGAACAGTATACGCTTAGTGGAAGTGTAGTTGAGCAGACGGTAGCTTGCGAGACAAGCAAGGTAGGTCTTGCCACTGCCGGTAGCTAATACTGCCAGATTCTTTTTCTTTCCGTTCTTAATGGACTTCTCAAAGTTGAGTTCTGCGTTAAACTGGCAATCTCTGAGAGACTGCTTCTCAAGTTTAGGCAAAGCTCCATACTCAGAAGAACGCTTAATCAGGCGAAGCATTTCCTTTGGAGTATGCATCGTATCAATTTCAATGTAGTCTTCATCCCCGGATAGAAGGTTCTTAAACAGTATCTTCTCACCGTTTGACATATATACCAGCGGAATGAAGTTATCTTCCCACAATCCATACCATGAAAGTGGCGTGCGAGCATAATTCTCAGCCTGAGATTCGACATCTTCTCCAAGGGGATTATCGGCTCTCTTTGCTTCCAGAACGGCAATAGCCTTATTATCTATGAAAAGAAGATAATCGCTTTCTTTATTGCCCTGAGTCAGGGCTTCTCTGATAGCAGAAGTTGTCTGCGGAACATACTCGTCCCTGTCAACGACATACCAGCCGGCTCTATTGAGTTTTTCATCGATTTTTACACGAGCTTTCTCTTCTGGGAGCATAGTCATACCACCTTTCGGAAGATAATATACCTATATACATTATATCAATAATTGCTCAATTAGTCAATCAGCAGACTAAAAAGTTTAAACAATCTTTACGAATTGAATATATGAAAGCCGGGGCATTAAGCCCCGACAGTTATTTGCTTTTTATGCAATTCATATCTTGACGAGACATGACATATGTGCTATAATAAATCAGAACATATATTCTGTTTTACACTGATAGGAGGTGATCTTCATGTGTATGTCTTTAAGAATAGAACCAAGAGAAATGGCTGAAGTTCTCATAAAGGTACGGAAAATGGCTTTGGCTCAGGAGATGTCGGTTAAGCTCGGTAAGAGCCTTATCATGTCAGGAGACCTTTATCCAGCAGATATAGCTCCTGTTCTTGCGCCCAACAAGTATGGGAATATGGCTATATTTCCAATGGCATGGGGATTTACGTATAAAGCTACGCCTAAGCCTCTTGCCAACTGCCGCGTCGAGACCGCTGACAGTAAACCTTTGTGGCGGGATTCATGGTACAGGAGAAGGTGTGTTATTCCTGCATCATGGTATTATGAATGGGGATATCCAGTATATGAGGACGATTGCCGTAGCATGATCGAGCATCGCAATACTAAGAAGGTCAAATTCGCCATACAGACCGAGGGGTCAGACAGAACATATATAGCAGGACTTTATAGATATGAAGAGCATAGTGGTATGCAGACACCTATGTTTTCTATACTAACGCGAGAAGCAGCAGGTACTGTCAAAGATATTCATGATCGTATGCCACTTATACTGGATAAGGAAAACGTAAAGGAATGGATACGCCCTAACGGAGATCCCAGTACTATAGTTGAGAAGGCACTGTCCAATATGGTATTCGAGAGAGCAGTTGATTATCCTCGGTTTCCACCTGAGACCATTACAGCATGAGGAGTCGGCAATGCCGACTCCGTTTCATTTCAAAAGGATGTCGTTCATATTTGCAATAGCGTGAGAACTGATTATAGATAATGGTGGGGCGTTTGCCCCCCACCTAAACTATTATTATATCAAATCAGAACGCCAAACTTTCACTTCTGCTCAGAAAACCAAAATTTTATTATATCATAACAGATATTCAAAAATTCATTTCTGCATCGTTTCAAAAAGAAAAAGAGCCATTGCTATGTCAGCAACAGCTCTGTATACTTGTTTATGGTGACAGAACGAACTTCTTTACATACCCACTCACATCGACACCGCTTTCCATGTACCTGAGCAGAATCTCCGCACAAGCGTGAGCATCGCTGTCCGCCTTGTGATGGTCGAGGGCGATGCCGTAGTGATCGCACATCACATTGAGGTTATGCTTCATATCGGGAAGGATGCGCCTGCCGATCTGGACTGTACAAAGGTATTCCACACTCGGTTTCCATGTAATACCGTAGTTTCGCAGGCAGGAGCGCAGGACACTCATATCAAAGACAGCGTTATGGGCAACGAGGATACCCTTGCTCATAATTGGCTCTATCTTCTTCCAAAGCTCCGCAAAGTTCGGAGCACCTTTGACCTTATCAGCATCTATACCCGTGAGCTGTGTATTGAAGCTATCGAAATGCGTTTCGGGATTAACAAGCGAAAAGTAGTTCGCAACGATCTTGTTATCCTTTATCGCTGTTATTCCTATCGCACTCATACGGTCGTTCGCATGATTAGGTGTTTCAACGTCAAACACGATATAGACTGCCATTTCACATCACTCCTCTTGCAGTGGCTCTCAGGATAATTATACCATACCACGGGCGAAAGGTCAATCGGCAGGAAAAGAAAAAGCCCTCATTGCTGAGAGCTTTTCTATCATCTACTTTGAACCCATTGGATTCAAAGTCAGAATTATTTTACAGGCTTTCTTTTACCTGTTATGCTTTCGACCTCAAGGGCATATACAAGCGTTCTCGGTATCGCCGCCGTGCTGAACGGCATATCTTTTCCGTCATGATAATGTGCCATGAGCAGTTTCAGCGCAGGCAGTTTTTCTTCTTCCGACAGGATACGGATATGCCCTCTGCCGATCACACTTTCGTATGCCATCGTGCAGTAGCCCTTATCCTCAAAGTATTGCAGCTCATGCTTGCAGTCCATTTCAAATGATGCTCTATTATCCTTCCGGATAAGCCCGACCTTGTAGCCCTCCAAAGCACTATGAAAATAGAGCGTGATCTTATCTCCGTTCACCGCCATACCGAAATTCAGCGGCAGAATGTACGGAAAGCCGTCATCATTCAGAGCCAGTCTGCATACATCGCAGTTTTTCATGATCTCTATGATCTCGCTGAGATCGGTCACTTCACGGTCTTTTCTTCTCATAAGCCGAAAATCCTCATATCCTCGTCAACGGTTGTAATTCCTGCAATGCCGAAGCTGTCTACAAGAACCTTTGCCACATTCGGAGACAGGAACGCAGGCAGTGTCGGTCCGAGGTGAATATTCTTCACTCCGAGATACAGCAGCGCAAGGAGAACGATGACTGCTTTCTGCTCATACCAAGCGATATTATAAACAATAGGCAGATCATTTACATCATCAAGCCCGAATACCTCTTTCAGCTTCAGAGCAATCAACGCCAGAGAATAAGAATCATTGCACTGTCCTGCATCGAGAACTCTCGGAATACCGCCGATGTCGCCTAAGTCGAGCTTGTTATACTTGTACTTTGCACAGCCTGCGGTGAGAATAACTGTATCTTTTGGCAACTTCTCAGCAAATTCCTGATAGTAGCTTCTGGACTTAGCTCTGCCGTCACAGCCTGCCATGACTACGAATTTGCGGATAGCCCCCGATTTTACAGCTTCTACAACTGTATCGGCAAGTGCAAATACCTGTTCATGGGCAAAGCCGCCGACAATAGAGCCTGTTTCGATCTCGGCAGGCGGAGGACATTTCTTAGCCTGTTCGATGATCGGTGAAAAGTCCTTGACTTCGCCGTAAGGTGCGTCAATATGCTTACAGCCCGGATAGCCTGCGGCACCTGTTGTCCAAAGTCTGTCCTTGTAGCTGTCCTTCGGCGGAACGATGCAGTTTGTGGTCATCAGCACCGGACCGTTAAAGCTCTCAAATTCCTCTTTCTGCTTCCACCACGCATTGCCGTAGTTTCCTGCGAAATGCGGATACTTTTTGAAGAACGGATAATAATGCGCAGGTAGCATTTCCGAGTGCGTATAAACATCAACTCCCGTATCCTTTGTCTGCTCAAGGAGCATTTCAAGGTCTTTCAGATCGTGACCTGAGATCAGTATTGCAGGATTTTTGCGGACACCGATATCAACTGTCGTGATCTCAGGATTGCCGTATGCTGTAGTATTTGCAGCATCAAGGTCAGCCATACCCTGAACGCCGTACTTGCCGACTTCCAGCGTGAGAGCCACAAGGTCATCGACCGACAGACTGTCATCAAGTGTTTTAGCAAGAGCCAACTGTAAGAAAGCATCAAGCTCCTCATCATCATTCAGCAGAGCGTTTGCGTGTTTTGTATATGCCGCAAGTCCTTTCAGGCCGTAGGTTATCAGCTCACGCAGAGAGCGTATATCCTCATTCTCTGTTGCAAGTACGCCGACAGTCTTTGCTTTCTTGGTATAGTCCGAACCGTTCCAAAGAGCTGCTTCGGGGAGTGATTCTTTATTCTGCACCTCTCCGAGCAATTCTTCTTTGACTGCAAGTGTTTCAGTAACCTTAGCGGTAATGCTGTCGAGATCGAAATTTGCATTGGTGATCGTGATAAACAGGTTCACGCTGATAAGATGATTGACAGCCTTATCGACTGCCTGTCCCTCTGCACGGAGCTGAGTTGTCAACGCAGACAGCCCCTTTGTAACGTACACAAGCAAGTCCTGCATTGCTGCGACTTCGGGTTGTTTACCGCA
Source organism: Ruminococcus flavefaciens (assembly GCF_900119075.1). Classification (GTDB taxonomy): domain Bacteria; phylum Bacillota; class Clostridia; order Oscillospirales; family Ruminococcaceae; genus Ruminococcus; species Ruminococcus flavefaciens_Q. The sequence goes on along the minus strand of NZ_FPIP01000004.1, from coordinate 2,219 downwards.
GACACCGCAAGCGGTACAACCTTTACAGCCCGCTGTTTCCTGACACTGATAGCAAAACATTTTCTGTTCCATGATATATTCCTCCATTATTTTCTTATCTCAACGATACTGCCGTCCGGCGATATAACAGCGACTTTAAGCGGAATGTCCTTGCCGCTTGCTTCGATTGCTTTTTTTATCGCATACTCCATACCGCCGCAGCACGGCACTGTCATTCTTGTGAGGGTAATACTCTTTATATCGTTATTTCTGAATATCTCCGTCAGCTTTTCAGCGTAATCAACGGCATCGAGCTTCGGACATCCGATGAGCGTAATCTTCCCACGGATAAAATCATGGTGGAAGTTTCCGTAGGCGTAAGCCGTGCAATCAGCAGCGATAAGCAGATCTGCACCGTTGAAGTAAGGTGCGTTTGTGGGCAGTAGCTTTATTTGTATGGGGAATTGTCTCAGACAGCCCAGAACATGAACATCGCTGTCAGCTTCCTTCGGTGTGAAGCTTTGCAAAGCCGAGCTGGGGCAAGTGAAACCCGCGCAGGCAGACTTCTTCTGCTTGTTTGCCTGAACAGCCTTCTCGTCATAAGCTGCAGCTTCACGCTCGGTGAAGTGGATAGCGTCCGCAGGACAGGCAGGGAGACAATCCCCAAAGCCGTCGCAGAAATCGTCACGCATGAGCTTTGCCTTGCCGTTTACGATAGCAATAGCTCCCTCATGGCAAGCCTTCGCACAAAGCCCACAGCCATTGCATTTGTCTTCGTCTATCTCAATGATTTTCCGTATCATAGCCATACCTCCTTGACTTTCTGTATCCATTATAGTATAATCAAAGGAGAAAGTATGTTGTAATTACAACATTTTGGGAGAAAAATATGGATATTTCAGTTTTGCATAATTCGATACTGTTCAAGGGCTTTGATGATACCGAAATATCTGAGCTTCTGAAAGCCCTTAATGCAGCCGAAAAGAAATATAAGAAAGGTACGATGATCTTTTCTTCGGGAGAGATCACCGATAAACTATGCTTTGTGACCGCAGGCAGCGTTACCGTGGAGAGCAACGATATGTGGGGAACCCGCACGATTCTCAACCTTGTGGGCGAGGGGCAGTTCTTTGCGGAGAGCTATGCACTCCTGTCTGATGTGCCTATGCTGGTCGATGTCTGCGCCGCTGAGGATTGCACTGTTGTTTTTCTGAGCATGAAGTCGCTCGCTGACCTCAACGATACGATAAGGGCGAGACTTCTTGCAAATCTTCTCACTATCACCACAAGAAAAAATCTGCACCTATCGAGCCGGAGCTTTCATACTGCTCCGAGACAGGTGCGTGGACGTATTATGGCGTATCTTAATACCGTATCGGTTCAGAAGCATTCCCGTGAGTTTGATATACCCTTTGACCGTCAGCAGCTTGCGGACTACCTCAATGTGGAACGCTCTGTGCTATCAAATGAATTGAGCAAGATGCAGAGGAACGGACTGATACGATGCAGTAAGAACCATTTTGAGATCATATAACATAAGCGCAGATGACCAATTTTAGCCATCTGCGCTTTTTTATGCTCCTGTTTTTTCAAAGCCTTTCAAGACCTGTTTATCCGAGAACGAGGACAGCTTCCCGTCCGACCATTCTATGAAAACATTGTACATTTCGTCTATGTAAATAATCGTTGCCGTAGAGCCGATCTCCGATGGAGTTCATTACAATGTAAGGTAAATAGAGGGCCGCCCTTCATCAGGGCGGCATTCAGATATTTTACACTAAGGCACATCATTACGACTTTTTCGTATAGCAAATAGAATACACGCTCCGATCAAAACACCGTTTGTATTTAGTATCACGTCATCAATATCTGTATGCCTTTCTGTACATAACAACTGGGAAAGCTCAATAAAGATAATAAAAAAAATACCGGCAAACACAGTTTTTTTGATACTATCGAGCTTTCTAAAACAGATAGGCCATACTATTCCTACTGGTATAAACATTGCTATGTTCCCTATAATATTGATAAGCCATCCATCATATCTGTCAAAGAGAAAAAAGAACGGGATTAAACTTATCATGTCAGACAATGTAGTTGAAAATTCAATCGTTAGAGTACCTATTTTCCCGTCAACAAAATGTAACGGGAAGTATACAAATCTTGCAATAACTACAAGGCATATGTATACAAGAAGCATCTGAAGTTCGCGTTTTACTGAAAACTTCTTGAATCTGATC
>NZ_FPIP01000002.1 GCF_900119075.1 Ruminococcus flavefaciens | reverse complement strand
TGTGATCGTAACAGCAAAGAAAGGAACGAACTACACAGGTACAGCAGACGGAACATTTGTCATAGATCACGCTTACACAGCAGTAGCCGAGGTCAATGCATCCTGCGGAGCAGCAGGAGTAAAGGCACACTGGACAGATGAAAACGGTGCAGCATACCTCAAGAATGAAGAGGGAGCATATATTCCTGTAACAGCTGCCCAGCTTGCAATTGCAGTGACCGGAAATCACGACTATGGCACTGAAAATATACAGTGGTACTGGACGAATGACAATCAGGCGGTTGCAATATTTAAATGTGATGATTGCGGCGCAAAGACAACAGTCAATGCTGCTGTGGTGCCGACGAGAGTAGCTAATGGAATGAAGTATACAGCAACTGTGACCTTTGAGGAAGAAGAGTATTCGACATCAAAGACAGTACAGGATACGTATATCACAGCATTCTCCGAGATCACCGACTGGCAGTCTGCAAATACGACAGGCGGAGTTATCTTCAGCTACAGGTATAACTATGAAGGCGATACCGATCCTGTTTACGGATTTCTTTGCTACAGAGACGGTGTACTTGATAAGGATATGACAGTAGGAATGAACGGCGTAGCAAGCGTCATAAAGACGGCTGCAACCGGCACGATCGGAGCAAGTGACAAGGGTACAGGCATCTACCTGAGACCGTATATCCAGATTGGTGAAGAATACGTTTATGGCGAGCAAGTGTTTGTAAAGCACTCTGATTTGATGGATCAGAAGGCGTATGATGAAGCAACAACTGCAATAACAGGTTATGTCATGGCAAACAGCACCGGCGGTGTTATCTTCAATTACAGCAATACATATGGCGGAAATGAAAATGCAGAATATGGCTTCCTGTGCTATAGAGACGGCGTACTGAACAAGGATATGACTGTTGATATGGCTGGTATTGCAAGTGTGAAAAAGACAGCTGCTGAGGGAACGCTTGGAGCAAGCGACAAGGGAAATGGCATTTATCTGAGACCGTATATAAAGATCGGTGACAAGTACAAGTACGGAGATCAGGTATATGTAAAGCATTCCGAGCTTATGGCTCAAAAGGCATTTGATGAAGCGGCATCAAAGATCACGGGCTATACCATTGCAAATAAAAACGGAGGAGTTATCTTTAATTACAGTAATACATATAGCGGAAATGAAAATGCAGAATATGGCTTCCTGTGCTATAGAGACGGCGTAATGAACGAGAACATGACAGTTGGAATGGAAGGCATAGCAAGTATTAAAAAGACAACTGCCGAGGGAACACTCGGAGCAAGCGACAAAGGAAATGGTATTTATCTGAGATCATACATCAAGATCGGTGATAAATACAAGTACGGAGATCAGGTATATGTAAAGCATTCCGAGCTGCTCAAGCAGGAAACGCTGGCGGCAGCAACATCAAAGATAACAGGCTTTAAGGTAGCCAACAGCACCGGCGGTATCATTTTTAGTTACAAGAATACTTATGACGGACCAGAGAATGCAGTCTACGGTTTCCTGTGCTATAGAGACGGAGAACTGGATAAGGATATGACAGTCGGTATGGCTGGCGTAGCAAGCGTCATAAAGACGGCTGCAACCGGCACGATCGGAGCAAGTGACAATGGTACAGGCATCTACCTGAGACCATATATCCAGATCGGTGAAAACTATGTTTACGGTGATCAGGTCTTCGTAAAATTTTAAAATATGAATGCATAAATTCTATTCAAATTCTTTCAGGTAATAGTCAAGCAATACTGTTTGATTTGTTACAATAGATCGATCTATTTTTAAGAAAAGAGGTGTATTATGATGCAGTATGTTGAGGCTGAACTCGAAATAATCCAGTTCGATGCAGAGGATGTGATTACAACAAGTTGTCCTTCTCATATAGAGGGCGGTTGTGATTTCTTTTAATCTTAGCATTTGAACACGACGGAGGCTGTACGGCTATTATGGCTGTGCAGCCTTTTGCCAGTATTATATTAAAGGTGATAAAATGAAGATAATAAAAAACGGTGACAGCAGAGTCATCAATATAATTAACAAGAAAAAATTGAACATTGAGACGAATTACCGCCTTTCACTTTATACATATCTTTACGCAGAAAATGGAATACTTCTGATTTATAATACATTGACCTTTGAAGTCATGGAACTGACAGAGCGGGAGTGGAATTCGGTTCAGCAAATTAAGGACCTATCTATCGGATATGACTTTATCGTTTCTAACAGACTGGAACAGCTTGTAATGTCACGATATATAGTTGAGACCGATTATGATGAAATCAAGCACTATCAGGAAACAGTATTTCTTCTCAAAACAATGGCTGGGCAAAAAAAGGGAATCAGCAGTTATGTTATTTTACCGACCACAGGCTGTAATGCTCGTTGTGTTTATTGCTACGAAGAAGGATATGCTGTTAAAACGATGACAATCGAAACGGCAGACCGGCTTGTTGACTTTATCTGTGAAACAAGGTATAATGATACAGTAAAACTGCGTTGGTTCGGTGGAGAGCCGCTTGCTAACGCTGGTATTATACGATATATATGTAATGCATTGCGTGAGCGTGGAGTGTCGTATGAGTCGAGCATGGTCACGAATGCAAGTCTGCTAACGAAGGAACTGGCACATGAAGCAAATGAACTTTGGAATCTGAAAAAGGTGCAGGTCTCGCTTGACGGTGCGAAAGAGGACTATACTTCGCGTAAGAATTACTACAATCCCGAAAAGCACAACTATGATGTTGTTATGAAAGCAATACATTATCTCGCTGATGAGGGCATAAAAATTAGTCTGCGTGTTAATGTGGATTTTGACAATATTGAAAGGATTCCGGATTTTCTTCATAAGATAAAAGTCGAATTTGGTGACATGAAGAATATCTCGCTGTATATTGCTCCGCTGTTTCAGGAACAGCACGGAGAACGCTGTATTGAACTTTACAAAAGGATATTTGAACTGACCGAATTTCAAAATCAGCTTGATATTCCAAAAAGTTCAAAAGGCGAACATAATGCTGTTCGTCTGAGAATGAATTTCTGTATGGCTGACAGTATCGGAAAATGTGTAGTTATCACTCCCGACGGTGTTTTCAATAACTGCGAACACCTTCCCGAAGCTCAGACATGGGGGAATATATTCGACGGAGTAACAGACAAAGCAAAGTTTGATGAACTGAGTTCAGCTTCCAAAGTCGATGAAAAGTGCGCGAAGTGTCCTTTTCTGCCTGAATGTACTCCATTTTTAAAAAACGGTTGCCCAGGTTGGTTTGAGAAATGCTATGAATATCATTGTCTGAAAACTGAACACGCTATGCATAATCTGTTAAAGGGAGTGAATACGGAAACAGAAGATGATGACGAAGAAATATAAAATTGCAGACAAGGTCATCGAAGTGACCTCTATATACGAGAAAGTCCATGATTACTGTAAGGACTATGAAACCGATGAACAGGCTGATTTTTCTGTGATGACAACTGACGAAGATATTGTCTACGAAAAACATAAAACAGATTCGGAGTATGCATATGAAGGATTAGCATTACCTAATTTTTCCAAAGGAACTCTTGAAGAAACAGCTGTTTATCGAAAAATCGGAGAAAAGATGCCGAACTATGGTACGGTAATATTCCACGGTTCGGTCATAGCAGTTGACGGACAGGGATTCCTGTTTACGGCTAAGTCTGGTACAGGTAAGTCCACGCATACGGCTCTGTGGCGCGAATACCTCGGAGATAAGGCGATAATGATCAATGATGACAAGCCCATGCTGAAAATCACAGACAGCGAAGTTATCGCCTATGGTACGCCGTATAACGGCAAGCACAGGCTCGGCTGCAATATGTCAGTACCGCTGAAAGCGATATGTATACTTACCCGCGGCGAGAAAAACAGTATCGTCCGCATTGATAAATCAGAAGCCTATGCAATGCTTTTGCAGCAGGTCTACCGTCCACAGGATCCTCTGCAAATGGCTAAAACTCTCAAACTTGTGGACAAGCTGGCAGCGAGTGTTGAGCTATACAAGCTCGGCTGCAATATGGATATTGAAGCGGCGGAAGTCGCATATAACGCAATGAAAGGATAATCATTATGAAACTTAATAATGCATTTCTAACTCACGACGACGGTGACCAGAAGCTCCTCGTTTCTACCGGAGCAAGCAAGTTTTCAGGGCTTGTCCGCAGCAATGAAACAGCCGGATTTATCATAAGCTGCCTTGAAAAGGATACCACAGAGGCTGAGATAGTTGCTAAAATGCAGAAGAAGTACGACGGTCCAAAAGATGCTATGGAGCGCGACGTGAAGAAAGTTATCGCACAGCTTAGAAAAATCGGAGCTATAGATGGCTAATTCAACATTTGAAGAACAGCTTGCCAAAAATGGCAAGCTCATCTATACAAACAAAGGTGACAGCATGATGCCGCTCATAAAACAGGATAGGGATCTGCTCATCATAGAGCCCGTTCACGGCAGACTGAAAAAGTATGATGTTCCGCTGTATAAGCGGGACAGCGGACAGTATGTGCTTCACCGTATCCTCAAAGTTCGCAAAAACGATTATGTTATCTGCGGTGACAACCGCTGGGTCAAGGAGTATGGTATCCGTGACAGGCATATCATTGGTGTGCTGACTGCGGTTGTCCGAAACGGCAAGGAAATCTCTGTAAACGACTGGAAGTATAAGCTGTATGTGCATTTATGGTGTGATTTTTTCCCTGTTCGAGAACTTGTTCTAAAAGCAAAGGCTTTTCCAAGATGGTGGAAGAGAAAAGTAAAATGATGAAGAATAACGCAATAAAGTGGCTCTATTCGGTCACTGGCAGAAAAAAGTGGAACATTTTGTGGCTGATGATAGTGAATGCACTTCACGGCGGCAGCGGAGTTCTTTACGCATTACTGCTGAGAAATATCGTTGACAGTGCAGTTGACGGCGACAGGAGCGGTTTCAAGCTAAATGTCCTCTTGATAATACTCCTTGTGTTAGTACAGGTCGCAATGAGGACGATCATTCGCTGGCTGGAGGAGCTTTCCCGTGCCTCCCTTGAAAACCTTTTCAAGCAGAGGCTTCTGAATAATATCCTCACCAAAGACTTTGGAACCGTCAGCTCAGTGCATTCAGGCGAGTGGCTGAATCGTCTCACAAACGATACGGTAGTTGTCTCCCAAAACAGTGTTGAGATACTTCCCGGACTTGCGGGAATGATAGTAAAAATGGTCAGTGCAATGGTAATGATGATATTCCTTGATTACCGCTTTGCATTTGTGCTGCTTCCAGTGGGAATAGTTCTGTTCTTCGCCACATACGGCTTCCGAAAGGTATTGAAAAAGCTCCATAAGAATATACAGGAGCGTGACGGAAAGCTTCGTGTATATTTGCAGGAACGCCTCGGAAGCATGATGATGATACGCTCATTTGCAGCTGAAAAACAGATCGAAGCTGAGGCGCTTGACAAGATGTGCGACCACAAGGGCTCGCGCATGAAGCGCGTCCGTTTCTCGAATTTCTGCAATATCGGTTTCCAGACAGGTATGCAGGGAATGTATGTGGGCGGCGTTATTTACTGCGGCTATGGCATTCTAACGGGAGCTATCAGCTACGGAACACTCACCGCGATAACTCAGCTCATCTCTCAGATCCAGTCGCCATTTGCCAATATAACGGGCTATTTGCCTAAGTTTTATGCCATGACGGCGAGTGCAGAGCGCCTTATGGAGATAGAGGCTTTCGAGAACGACAGCGATGTTCAGCCTATGGATATTGATGAAACTCTCGATTATTACCGCAGCAGCTTCAAAGCAATGGGACTTGATAACGCAGAGTTTGCCTACTATCCGTCAGGCGACAGCGTTTGTCAGCTCACTAAAGAGGCTATGCCTGTTGTTCTCAGGGATATAAGCGTTGAGATAGGCAAGGGACAGTATGTTGCGTTCACAGGTCATAGTGGCTGCGGCAAAAGTACCGTTCTTAAGCTGCTCATGTGTATTTATAAGCTTGACGGCGGCAGGCGTTACATAACCGATAGATCTGGAAGTACAGAGGAACTTTCAGCGAAGTTTCACCGTCTGTTCGCTTATGTTCCCCAGGGCAATCAGCTCATGAGCGGAACGATACGCGATGTGGTTTGCTTCGCCGATAAGAGCGGACTTCATGATGACGAGCGTATAAATGAAGCACTGAAAATAGCCTGCGCTTATGAGTTCGTCAGCGAGCTTGATGACGGAGCAGATACTCTTCTCGGTGAGCGAGGAACAGGTCTTTCCGAAGGACAAATGCAGCGTATAGCCATAGCAAGGGCTATATATTCAAAATGTCCAATCCTGCTTCTTGACGAAGCGACTTCTGCTCTTGATGAGGCTACCGAAAGAAAAGTCCTTGAAAATCTCAAAAATATGACAGATAAAACAGTAGTAATAGTTACACATCGCCCTGCCGCTTTAGAGATTTGCGACAGGATAATGCGATTTACCGAAAACGGAGTGATAGAAAATGGAAAAGCGTGAATTTCGCAAGAACGCGGCTGATATGATATATCTTACCGCCTGCGTGATCAATAATAAAAAGCCCAGACAGGAGCGTATCGACAACCTTGATCTGCCGAAGCTGTTTGAGGTGTGCCAGAAGCATATTCTCACAGCTTGTGTTGCTTATGCACTTGAGTCAGTAGGCATTAAGGATAACGACTTCACACAGGCAAAGGAAAAAGCTATCCGTAAGAATATCCTCCTTGACGCTGAACGCGGAAATATACTCCGCAAGCTCGAAGCTGAAAAGATTTGGTATATGCCGCTTAAAGGCTCTTTGCTTCATGACTGGTATCCCAAGCTTGGTATGCGTCAGATGGCTGATAATGATATTCTTGTTGACAGCGAGAAAATGACTAAGGTACGCGATATTTTTCTTGAATCAAGATATATCTGTGAGCATTTCGGGCAAGGAAATCACGATGTTTATTTCAAAGAGCCTGTCCTCAATTTTGAGATGCACAGTAGTTTGTTCAGTTCAGCTCATATAGGGAATTTGTATGGTTACTTTAATAACGTTAAGGCTCGCTTAATAAAGGATAAGACTAACGATTACGGATATCACTTCAGTGACGAAGACTTCTATCTGTTCATGCTGGCACATGAGTACAAGCACTTTACAGGCGGCGGAACAGGTGTAAGATCACTTGTAGATACGTACATATTTCTGTGTAAGTTCAAAAGCTCTCTTGATTGGGGTTATCTCAATGCAGAACTTGATAAACTGGGTATCGCAGACTTTGAGCGCAGCAATCGTGAGCTTGCAATAAAAGTATTCACGTTGAAGCAGCTTACGCTTGAAGATAAAAGGCTCCTTGACTACTATGTTATGTCAGAAACTTATGGTAATATAGATAATGTAGTTCGAAATGGAGTAAAGTATCGTGGAAAAGGTTCGAAGATTCGGTACTTGATATATCGTTTCTTCCCACCAATCAGCTTCCTTGAAGGCTCTGTTCCGTGGGTGAAAAAGAGTAAGCTGCTTATACCGGTGGCATATATTTACAGATTCTTCCGTGGTGCGACTGTCAACAGAAAAAAGGTTGGCAGCGAGTTCAAACAACTTGGAAATCAATAAAGCATATGCATGATAATGATATAAAGCGCTGTTTGTTGCAGTGCCTTTTTATAATTCATCAGAACTTGACAAACATTAAATAGTATGATAGAATACAATCAATAAGTAATATAAATACATCCAAAAGTAATTACATATAAAGAAGGGTTAGCATGGAACATCTATTAGTCAGCCATTGGCATAAGAATACAAGATACGAAATACAGAGCATAAACGGCACTGAGTACATCGTTCCCTGCGAATACGGCTCGGTTTATGACCCAATCAAAAGCGAAAATGAAATGATGACCGACGCTTTGAACCTCGGCAATTACCTGACCGAGAACGACCTCGGACAGAATGAAATGGTTCTTGATTTTGTTCACAAATACGGATTACTCGGTATAATGCCTGACATTGCAGGCTCGGACATAGGCAAAAATGAACGTGTCATCGTTCGTGACAATATCTTTACCGATAGCGGAATCATAGAGGTGAATGAGTTTTCAAAGACATTCTTTCCTCTCGATAACATCGACATAATGGCTAAATCCAACCAGAAAGGTAAGCTCAGACTGTACTACCGAAGCCCGATATACTCGACAATGTTCCTGCGAAAGTATAAATACTGCGAGCCGCTTGAATGGCTGAAGAAATACTTCAAGTATCTGTACAGCTTTATAAAAGGGAAGGAATTCAAGCTGACGGAGTTCATGCCTCCTCGTCTGACCTACAAGATAGATGACAGGAATGGTCTGAACCTGCTGTGCGAGTACGATTCACTCAAGGCAATGATAGACTTAGCCTTCGCAAAAGCAGTAACCGACGATAAGAAGCCGCTCCGCACCTGCAAGCACTGCGGAAAGCTGTTCTACGCAGCCGACATACGCAGCGAGTTCTGCTCCGCAAGATGCCGCAATCAATATAACGTATATAAATCAAGAGCAAAGCATTGACGCTTTGCTCTTTTTCTTTTCAAAATTTTTGAGGATGCCTTGACAAATAAAAATGGCGTGCTATAATATAATTGAGAACAAGTAATAGTATATATCGGATATACAATTACAATTAATATAAAGCAGAGCAGAGTTCAATTGGTAACGCTGCTCATTCTTCTCAAAATTGCGTAATATGATATGTTGTATGATATATTACACATAAATACTACAAAGGGGTGACCTGAAATGAACAAGTAAAATAAAACAGTAACTTGACAATTGAATATGGGATCAGGAGTTACGTTGTTTCCGATGGTGGGGCGGTGAGCCGTACCAGCCCGAAGATGCGCGATGACGCGAAAGCCGAGCGGTAACATCTTCGGTTTCACACAGCGCAGGCGTGAAGGAGCGATGAAAGTCGGGAACGGATACTTACACTCAGCCACAGTCCGAGCGTGATAAGACCGTCGCAGGCAATGGGGGTGTGCCGGGGCAGCCGAGCATTTAAGTTGCCTATGAGTCCGATGTGCAGTCGGGCGGCTTCTGATTCGGTCAGGCAAGAGCGCGGCGGATACCACTGTGAAGCCGCAGCAGGTCCGTGATGTTTCGCGCGCTTTTGTACTGACCCGTTCGTGATGTGTCTGATCTATGTGCCAAAAACAGTCCAAATTGTAAAAAAGATACTGCTCCCACATTTTCATTCCGAAACGCTCATTTTTATCGAAAAACCATTCAAAATTGTCAACATAATAGTTTTGAGTGAAAGCACTTGCAAAGCTCTATTCTATGTGCTTTGTAGTCAATGACAGATCTTAGTGAGAAAAGGTCAGTTCTCGTTAAAACATTATCGCATTTCGGGATAGTAGTTTTAGGAGCGAAAAAGTATGCAAAAACAATGTGTTTTGCATAAAGGATACTGCTCCCACATTTTTCACTTGGGAGAGCAAATATCCGCCCGACACAGCCCACACAATTAGTTCGCACGAGCAGTTGCCCGTAACGAAAAAAGCTGTCGGCTGTGTCTGAGAAAAAAGAAGGAGATGGTTTTATAGGAAACGAATTAACGATCTACAACAGCGAGTACATTATGACAACTCCGCTGGAAAAGCAGGACTACATCATCTACAAAATGATGTACCCTGGGTTGTATATCCTTGCAGGAGCACCGAAGATAGGTAAGTCATGGTTTGCACTGGACTTGTGTATGTCGGTAGCAAATGGAGAGCAGTTTCTCAAGCACGATACGAATAAAGGTCAGGTATTGTATCTGAGTCTTGAGGACAACCTCCTGCGCTTGCAGAACAGGATATACGAGCTCACAGATGAGCCCTGTGAGAACTTGAACTTCGCAATCGAAGCGAAATCCATTGGCAACGGTCTGGAAGAAGAACTTGAAAAAAGCAAACAGGAACTTCCGAATCTTAAAGTTATAGTTATCGACACTCTGCAAAAGGTTCGCAGCAATACCGATGTCAACTACGGCTCTGACTACAAGGAGCTATCTGTACTGAGAGCGCTCGCGGATAAGCTGAAAGTCGCAATACTTGTCGTACACCATACGCGCAAGTGTTATGACAGCGATCCGTTCAATATGGTATCGGGCTCGACTGGAATCATAGGCAGCGTTGACGGAATCATGGTGATGATCGAAGAGCGTCGCGGCAGCGGTAAGGCAAAGCTGCACTGTGCAGGTCGTGACATTGAACACCTTGAATTGAATCTGGAGTTTGCAAATCACAGGTGGAATGTTGCTGATGTTGTGCCTGAGCGCAAGCCGGACCTTTTCTCTTTTGCCATACATGATCTCATGGTCGATGAAAAACATTTCACAGGTTCGGCGACTGAACTCTGCAAGCTTATGTACAAACACTTCAATCGTGAGTATGTCGCAAACTGGATGACGAGAAATCTTGTTCAGCACACCGAAGAATTAAAAGTGTACGGTGTGCAATTCAGTATGCGCAGAAGTCATGGCTCGCGAATACTTGAACTCGTTTATGACGAATCGGGTGACAGTAAAAACGGAACCCTGCTGTGGGTAGAAATTGCTGACCATGCCGGCACCCGAAACTCGGAAAACGTCTATTTACCTTTGTTTGAGGCGGGTGACGGTAAAAATGCGGGTGACGGCATAGGTGTCTCAGGGTGACGGTATAACGGTCTCGGGTGACGGTAAAGCCACGCACAAAACACGCCGTTTTTGCCGCCGACACACAAATCGGATAGTTATCCCACCTGCGACGGTGAAAGCGGTTGTCGCGCAGCGTCGAGCGAGTGTGGCGATTCCGTCACGATTCGTTACTGATTTATCCGCAGAGGAGAAAAGTAGCGGTGGTGACAAAAAATCTTCCCTTCTGGGAAGGCAAGCATAGCAGCTGGCATTCCGCCTGCCGCCTTGCTTGTCGGGGCGAACCCCGAACCCCCTTTAAATCATAGGCATATACAAACAAAAGTCAGGAGGTAGATAACATGAGAAAACGAAACACAACCATAGCGATACGCTGCACAGAGGAAGAAAGCAGACGTATCCATGAGCTTGCCGAGCGGCACGGACTGCGGCTCAATGACTTCGTAATTAGGAGTGCTCTCGGCAAGAAAATCGTTGTTGCAACAGGCATTGACGAGATAGTTCGGCAACAGAAAGCTATCGGGCGCAACCTGAATCAGATAGCTACGCTTGCCAACATGGACAGGCTGACTGCCGTGAACTTCCAGCCGCTCCTTGATGAGCACAGAAAGTTCACGGAGATGATTGGTCAGCTGCTTCGGGAGGTGAAATAGTGGCGACGGTAACAGCGATAAGCACTAAGCACGGCGGCGGTGGCAAGAAAAGTCTCGACTACATCTGCCGCGACGACAAGACCGAGGGCAAGAAATATGTGACAGCTCTCAACTGTTCGTTGCCCACAGCTTATCAGGAATTCAAAAACACCCGTGAGATGTACGGCAAAACTGGCGGCATTCGCTACTATCACTTCGTACAATCTCACCCGAGCGGCTATGAGATAGAACCAGCACTTGCTCATAAAATAGCAGTTGAGTTTGCAGAGCGTGCCTTCAAAGGTCACGAAGTTGTGGTGGCAACCCATACCGACGCCGACCATATACACTCGCACTTCATACTAAACGCAGTCAACGCCGACACAGGTTTGAAGTACCACTCGAACAAGTTCACACTGCAAGAACTGCGTCAGTTGTCGGACGAGATCTGTATGAAATATGGAGTGACAACTCTTACACAGCCCGAGCTTGGAAAGCAGACTCACGGTGTGACCACTGGCGAATACAGGTGTGCAATGCGCAGAGAAAGCTGGAAGATGGATCTCATCAATACCATTGACGCAGTCATGAAAAGAGCAAAGTCGAAGAAACAATTCCGCTTCTACATGAAGCAGTACGGCTACGATGTGAAATGGGAAGACAGTCGAAAGTACATCACATACACCTGTCCCAACGGCAGACGCTGCCGTGACAATAAGCTTCACGAAGCAAAATACAGAAAGGAGAACATGGTGTATGAGTTCGAAATACGAAGAAATGAGAGCAGCCTCCAAGCAGAACTTGCAGGAGGCTTCGGACGCACCGACAATGGTGTACGTCCCCGACAGCAACTGGCAAGCGACTATTGCACAGCTGAAATTGCTGACGGACTTATCAATAGAAACGAAGGCGAGAGCCGACGAGACTATGACATACGAGCAGATGAAACAGCACCTGCGAAATCAGAAAGTGATATTCGACCAGGTGCTGGAGAGTGCAGAGAAGGTAAGAGAGCTGACGTCGCAGAACGTGACGGCAGAGGTATCGAAGCTGAATCAGGCGGCGAAGGACTTGTCCTCACAGGCTGGGAAGCTGAACGAGCAGACCTTATCGCAGCTGAAATGCTCCGACGAGCAGAACAGGAAGCGCGGCTTCAGACTTCTCACAGCAGTGGCAGCGATAGAGCTTCTGCACCTGATTTCGTCAGCGGCATTGCTGCTGTGGCTACGCTGATAGAGGACGAGCCTGCCGACGATACCGAATACGCTCGGGAACACGTTGACCGAAAGTCTCTCGCAAAAGAGCTCCGTAAAAAGGAAGAGCTCGGTATGCACATGGGCTAAGTGACGGCTCGCTATAATAGGAAGTCATCGGTAGGTGTACCTTGAATCAGGGTACACTCAAGTATCAATTAATATACCTGAGTCGGCAAGCCGCAGACTCAGCAAAGGGGTGTCTAAAACGGACTGAGCTTATTAGGTGTTGTCAAAATGGCAGCACCTTTACAAAAATATACTTCAAAGGAGTAATGAAAAATGAACAATTATAATTTCACAGGAAACATGAACAAGACAAATAGAAGGAGTATGATCGAATGGCTGAAAAAGAGAATGAAAAGCTTTATTATTCAGAAAACAAGATCTCAGTTGACGGGAAGACTTTTGACGTGACGTTCACGTTCCCTCTTCCCGAAGATGTGAGCGAAACAGCTTATGATAAGATGAAAGAACTAATAAATAAGGAGAAAGCAGGCTAAAAAAGTTCTGGACTTTCAGACCGAATAGTGGTATACTATGTGTGTATCCTATTCGGTTTGATTCCGGAATCAGCTTCGGAACAGGAGGATATATGAAAACAGAATCAAACGCGAATAAAATAACAGCACTGTACTGCCGCCTCAGTCAGGAGGACTTGCGTGCAGGAGAGTCGCTGTCAATTGAAAATCAAAGATTGATGTTAAAGGACTACGCCGACAAAAACGGCTTCTGCAACTGCCAATACTATATTGACGACGGTTACAGCGGAGTCAGCGATAACCGTCCCGACTATCTCAGAATGCTGAAAGACGTTGAGAACGAACTCGTTGGAACAGTTATCGTGAAAGATCAGAGCCGACTTTCAAGAAATTACCTTGAGGCAGGCCGGCTCATGGATCTGGTATTCCCTGCTCACGACGTAAGGTTTATCGCTATTACGGACGGCGTTGACAGCGCACTGGGGAACAGTGACTGGTCGGGATTGAAGAACTACTTCAACGACTTTTACGCCCGAGATACGTCAAAGAAGGTGCGAGCTGTACAGCACGCTAAAGGCGAGCGCGGAGAGCGAGTGGGAGCAATCATCGCCTACGGATATATGAAGGATCCCGACGATCCGAAGCATATAGTCCCCGATCCCGAGACAGCACCTGTCATCAAACGTATCTTTGAGATGTACGCAAGCGGCAAGGGCGTCAAGAAGATATGTGCCGAGCTTGAAAAAGACGAAGTGCTGTCGCCAAGCGTTTACGCTTTCCGAAAAACAGGCAGCCGTGCCGGAAATCCAAAGCTTGACAAGCCATACGCTTGGACGATAAGAACGGTGCGCAATATGCTTTCCAATCAGATATATTGCGGAGATACGGTCAATTTCAAGACTTACACTAAGTCCTATAAGCTGAAAAAGCGTATCAAGAACTCGCCTGAGAATATGAGGATATTCCTTAACACGCACGAAGCAATCATTGACAGAGTTACATTTGATCTTGTCCAGAAGCACTTCGCAGGAAGAAAACGCGCTGATAAGCGCGGCGATATGGATAAGTACGCAGGCTACCTCTACTGCGCCGAGTGTGGAGCAAGACTGTATCTTCATCACGGAAAAACTCCAAAGTATAACACTTTCAGGTGCAGCCGATACGAAAGCCGAAAGAGTGATTGTACTGCACATTATATAAAGGAATCGCTTATCGATGACGTTGTGCTTCAATCTTTGAAGAAGGTCACTAAATTTGCAAGGGAGCATTCTGAGGAATTCTATGAAATGGCAATGAGCAACGGTGAAGCAGAATCTAAAGAAAAGCTCAAAGAAACTGAAAATTTGCGAAACGAGTACGAATCAAGGATAGCACAGCTTGAAAATGCGATCAGCACACTCTATATGGACAGAGTTACAGGCAGATTAACTCCCGAGCGCTACGACAGTCTTGCAGGTGGCTATGAGAAAGAACAGGCTGAACTGAAAGCAAAGCTTCATGAGCTTGATTCTAGGGCAAACGCCATAAATGCCCGTGAGAAATGTGTTCGTGACTTTATCGCCAGCGCCAAGAAGATCGTAAATGTCACAAAGGTAACTCCGTCAATACTCAGAGCCTTCATCAGCTGCATTGAAGTTTACGAAAAGCCTGAGAAGTATTCGAGGACTTGTACAAATCGTATCAATATCCGCTTCTCGTTTACTACGACAAAGGCTTTCGAGGTTGATGGTATAATGATTGGAAACGAAAAGATACCGACTGCGGTATAAAGTGAATCTCCGAGGGATAACTCCCTCGGAGACCAAATACATACAAATTGTTTGTTAAGGGAATGTTTAGAAGTGAAGGCGTCCCTTAAATGGGACGTCGAGGACGCCGTCCCCTACAATCTAATAGCTAACGGCTAAGGGCAATTGGCTGTTTTTTTCACATTCAAGTCCGAATTGTGATAGAAATTACACATAAAATTCTCAAAAACATTACATTTGCCGCAAATTAATATCACAAAGGGCTAATATAATATAATCACAGGCTGAGGGAGAACCTCAGAAAAATAATTGAAAAGGAACGTGAATAATATGAGTGAGTATAACTACAATTACAATAACCAGCAGAACCCAAACAATAACGGTGAGAATTATAACGGCTTCAGTACCGACAGCACTGAGGCTCCCAAAAAGAAAAAGCACACAGGTCTGAAGGTAACTGCCTTCATCATGGCTATGGCTTTAGTATCAGGCGGCTCAATCGGTGCTTACCGCTACTTTGCAGGCGAGAGCCTCTCAGGTGATTCAGTCATCGAGGAACTTGAAGACGACGCAGAGTCCACCACAAAGGAAGCTACAAAGGAACTCCTCGCTTCAAAGGCAGTAAGCCTTATCAAGCCACAGGAGGTCGGCGGAAACGCTCTCTCAAATGAGGAGATAGTTGAAAAGGTACTCCCCTCTGTAGTAGGTATCGAATCAACATTCACCACTGAGCAGACCATAAGCAGCGGTCTCGACGGCTTTGAGGACTTCTTTGATTTCGGTTTCGGCTTCGGAAACGGTTTCGGCAACGGCTTCGGCGGCAATGGCAGAAGCAGTGAGCCTGTAACAAGAGAATACAAGGGCACAGGTACAGGTGTTATAATCTCAGAAAACGGATACATCGTCACAAACGCTCACGTTATCTACGACGGCGAATACGGCGGAGAAAAAGCAGACAGCGTTTCAGTAGTTCTCGACGATGACAAGACATACGACGCTGAGATAATCGGTTATGATACAGACTGCGACCTCGCTGTTCTGAAAATAGACGCAACAGGTCTTACAGCCGCTGAATTCGGCAACAGCGACGAGCTCAGACTTGGCGAATCAGTTATCGCTATCGGCAATCCTCTCGGCTTTGAGCTCATGGACACCGTTACAGGCGGTATGATATCAGGTCTTAACAGAAACATCACTATCAATGACAAGGCTATGAACCTTATCCAGACCGATGCCGCTATCAATTCAGGAAACTCAGGCGGTCCGCTTATCAACAAGTATGGTCAGGTAATCGGTATCAACTCCTCTAAGATGTCATCTTCATATTCATCATCGGGAGCTTCTATCGAGGGTATCGGCTTCGCTATCCCATCAAACCTCACCTCGTCTATCATTGACGACCTTATGAAGTTCGGCTACGTAACAGGCAAGCCGCAGCTTGGTATCAGCGCTCAGACTGTATCCGAGACTGCCGCAAAGATGTACGACTGGCCGACAGGTATCTATGTTTATGCCGTAAACAAGGGCAGTGCCGCTGAAAAGGCAGGTCTCCGCAAGGGCGATATCATCACTGAGGTCGACGGTGAAAAGGTTGCTTCAAGCGAGGAGCTCATAGCTCAGCTCAACAAGCACTCCGCAGGCGAAGAGATCGAGATAACCTTTGTAAGAGACGACGAGGACAAGACCGTCAAGGTAACTCTCGATGAAAAGGTAGTCGATCAGTCAAAGGACGATGAGTCTGAAAAGAGCAAGTCAAAGAATAGCAGCAAGAACGAGGAAAAGTCCGAGGAAGAGGACGAAGACGAGGCTGACGAAAAGGACGACGAGGACGAAAAGAAGTCCGAGAAGAAGAGCAAGTCCGACAAGGCTGAAAAAGCCGAAAAAGCTGAAAAGTCTGACAAGTCCGACGAGGCTGAGGACGAGGAAAAATAAGCGCTTACCATTACTCCTTCATAATAAAATAACAGCAAAAAAGCTCCCTGTATAGGGAGCTTTGCTGTTATATACAATAAATCACCATATATTTCGGGGCGATGTGGGTGACTTCCTGCTGTGCAGGGAGATGTCCGCAGGACAGAGGGTACGGGTGCCTGTTAGGCATCGCCCCCCTACAAATGATACTTCTTAATAAAACATATGGGCGGCAATAAATGCCGCCCATTTTGCTTATTTCTTGAAAGCTGCGATAGACTGCTCTATCTTAGCCATTTTCTCCTCTGCCTTTGCAAGCTTAGCCTTTTCAGCGTCAATGAGCTGAGCAGGAGCCTTTGCGATAAAGCCCTGATTATTGAGCTTTCCGCTGAGGAAGTCTATATCCTTCTGAACCTTTGCCTTTTCCTTTTCGAGACGTGCTATTTCCTTCTCCTTGTCAACCAGCTCGTCCATAGGAATAAAGATACGAGCTGAATCTGTAACTGCATTTGCAGAATCGGGGATATCGAACTTGTCGCCTGTCTCAACTGCGGAAGCGGAAGCAAGCTTCTCGAAGAATACTGCACAGGAGTTGAAGAGCTCCTTGTCGGCAGTCTCGATGAAGAGCTTAGCCTTTACCGACGGCGGTACGTTCATTTCTGTACGTGTATTTCTTACAGCCTTGATAGCTGAGATTATCTTCTCGAAAGCCTTTTCCTCGGCTGTAAAGTCGATAGAAGCGTCGTATGTCGGGTAAGTTTCGAGGATTATCATGGACTTCTCGTTGTTGAGAACCTGCCATATCTCCTCAGTGATGAACGGCATGAATGGATGGAGAAGCTTCAGCATACCCTGCATAGCCCATACAAGAACTGCCTGAGCCTTAGCCATTGTCTCGCCGCCTGCCTGTATACGGGGCTTTGTGAGCTCGATGTACCAGTCGCAGAATACGTCCCAGATAAAGTCGTATATCTTCTGTGAAGCAACGCCAAGCTCGTACTTGTCGAGATTCTCGCCTACTTCCTTTGCAAGCTGATTGAACTTGTTTACAAGCCACTTGTCCTCTAATTCAAGCTCTGTTGGAAGTCCCTTGAACTCGAAGTCCTCGGGAAGGTTCATCATGATGAAACGTGAAGCGTTCCAGAGCTTGTTTGCGAAGTTACGGGCAGCCTTTACCTTGTCGTCGATATAACGCATATCATTTCCGGGTGAGTTACCTGTTGCGAGCATGAATCTGAGTGCGTCAGCGCCGTACTCGTTGATAACTTCAAGAGGATCGATACCGTTGCCAAGTGACTTGGACATCTTGCGTCCCTGTGCGTCACGAACCAGACCGTGGATAAGAACTGTATCGAAAGGTACCTTACCCATGTTCTCCAGACCGCTGAACATCATTCTGATAACCCAGAAGAAGATGATATCATAACCTGTTACGAGAGTATTTGTTGGGTAGAAGTACTTGAGGTCCTCTGTGTTCTCAGGCCAGCCCAGTGTTGAGAAAGGCCAGAGTGCAGAGCTGAACCATGTATCGAGAGTGTCGGGATCCTGTCTCATAGGCTTGCCGCACTTGGGACAAACCGCACTGCTCTCCTTTGTAACTACCATTTCACCGCACTCGTCGCAGTAGAATGCAGGTATCTGATGTCCCCACCATATCTGACGGGAGATACACCAGTCCTTGATATTTTCGAGCCAGTGGAAGTATATCTTGTCGAAACGCTCGGGAACGAACTTTGTATCTCCGTTCTTTACAGCCTTGATAGCAGGCTCAGCGAGAGGCTTCATCTTAACGAACCACTGAGTTGATACCTTTGGCTCAACTGTAGTTCCGCAGCGGTAGCAGGTACCTACGTTATGGCTGTACTCCTCTATCTTAACAAGAGCGCCTTCCTTTTCGAGGTCCTCAACTATCTTCTTTCTTGCCTCGTAGCGGTCCATGCCTGCGTATGCAGGATAATCGTCAACGATAGTAGCATCGTCGTTCATTACGTTGATAACTGGCAGCTTGTGGCGGAGACCTACCTCGAAGTCGTTAGGATCGTGCGCAGGAGTTATCTTAACTACACCTGTACCGAAGTCCATTTCAACATAATCGTCAGCAACGATAGGGATCTCTCTGTGAACGATTGGCAGTATAACTGTCTTGCCAACAAGGTCTGTGTAGCGCTCGTCCTTTGGATTTACGGCAACAGCTGTATCGCCGAGGAGAGTCTCGGGACGTGTGGTAGCCAGTTCAAGGTAGCCGTCGGAGTCCTTTATCTTATAGCGGAGGTGCCAGAAATGACCTGCCTGATCCTCGTAGGTTACCTCAGCGTCGGAAAGTGATGTGCGGCACTTGGGGCACCAGTTGATTATACGCTCGCCTCTGTAAATGAGACCTTTTTCATAGTACTTGATGAAAACTTCCTTGACAGCCTTAGAGCAGCCCTCGTCCATGGTGAAGCGCTCTCTTGACCAGTCGCATGAGGAGCCCAGCTTCTTGAGCTGCTCAACGATACGTCCGCCGTACTGCTTCTTCCACTCCCATGCACGCTTCATGAAGCCCTCTCTGCCGAGGTCCTCCTTGGTAACGCCTTCCTTGCGCATAGCCTCAACTATCTTAGCCTCGGTAGCGATAGCAGCGTGGTCTGTACCGGGAAGCCAAAGTGCGCTGTAGCCGCTCATTCTCTTCCAGCGGATAAGGATATCCTGTAATGTCTCATCGAGGGCGTGTCCCATATGGAGCTGTCCTGTGATGTTCGGAGGGGGGATAACTATAGTGTAGGGCGTTTTCTTCGGATCAGCCTCTGCACGGAAACAGCCCTTGTCGTTCCATGCGGCGTAGATACGGTCCTCAAAATCCTTTGGATCGTAAGCCTTTGCAAGTTCCTTTGCCATTTTCATTCTCCTTTTTGTGACAGTCAGCCGCCGTCACCGTATTTTTGTCGGTCAGAGCAAATAATAAAGCCCTGAACCGTTAAGGTTCAGGGCGAACTAAGTCCGTGTTACCACCTGAATTCGGGAATATCTCCCGCACTCTGCGAAGCCGCTAAGCTTCTTCCCCTGTAACGTGAGGAACACGCCGCATACTACTGAGCATAAGCCGTTGGCACGCGAAGCTCCGAAGCTACTTCCGCAAGCCCCTCATACTGCCTTTCACCATGCGGCAGCTCTCTGAAAATCGGGTATCTCACGTACTCCTCTTCATCATCGCCTTTGAATACTTTTCTATTATACATGATTATATTGCGTTTGTCAAGACCGATTTAGCCGTTAGACTTTAGCTGTTAGAACTAAGAGCTAAGAACTAAGATTTTGTAGGGGCTGCTTTAGGCTGCTCCCCTTAACTGAAAAAGCGGGCTACCGAGCCGTAAAGTAACGGCTCATATTTGGTAACCTGCGATTCCGCCAAAGGGGGCTCCCCTTGGCAGTCCGCATTTTACGCAACAAATATAAATAACATATTGTAGGGGACGACGTCCTCGGCGTCCCACAATTGCAATGAAACTGACGGGCTGTCGGGGACGCCAGCCCCTACATTCGGTCATTTGAAGTCGTTTTGTCAGGCGCGGACTGCCAAAGGCAGCCCCTACATTCTCCATTCTCAATTCAGCGACGTTCCCTACAAAAAAACGCAAATTTTCTCATTTTCCCCTTGCAGTCCGCCCGAAACTGTGATATAATATATGTATCTATGTTTGAAAGGATTTGAAACTATGATAATACTTGACGAACTCAGAGTCGAAATGACGGGCTACCGCAAGGAAATGGCGGAGCTTGCCGACGTTCTGAATATAGAAGCCGCCAAGAAGCGCGTTGCGGAGCTTGGCGAGGAAACTGCAAAGGAGGGCTTCTGGGACGACCTCGAAAACTCCCAGAAAGTGCTCAAGGAGCAGAAGTCTCTCGAAAAGAAGATCGAAAAATACAACCAGCTCAACGAAAATCTTGAGGATATCATCACTCTTATCGAGCTCTCTATCGAAGCTGATGACGAGAGCGATATCGAGGAGATTAAGAAGGAGTCCGACGTATTCAAGACCAAGCTTGAGGACGAAAAGCTGGCTACTCTCCTTACAGGCGAGTACGACAACTCCAACGCTATCCTCACATTCCACGCAGGCGCAGGCGGAACAGAGGCTCAGGACTGGGCAGAAATGCTCTACCGTATGTACAACCGCTGGGCTGAGCGCCACGATTTCAAGGTGGAGCTTCTCGACTACCTCGACGGCGACGACGCAGGTATGAAATCCGCTTCTATCCTTATCGAGGGCGACAACGCCTACGGCTATATGAAGTCCGAGTCGGGCGTTCACAGACTTGTACGTATATCGCCATTTGACGCTTCGGGCAGACGTCACACATCATTTGCGGCTCTCGAAGTTATGCCCGAAATCGACGATTCTATCGAAGTTGATATCCGTCCCGAGGACATCGAAATGGAGGTTTACCGTTCAAGCGGTGCAGGCGGTCAGAAGGTAAACAAGACCAGCTCTGCTGTACGTCTTATCCATAAGCCCACAGGTATCGTTGTTTCCTGTCAGACTCAGCGAAGCCAGTACCAGAACAAGGACTACGCTATGAAGATGCTCCGTTCAAAGCTCATCGAGATAAAGGAGCGTGAGCACCTTGAAAAGATCGAGGATATCAAGGGCGTTCAGAACCAGATAGCATGGGGCTCACAGATACGTTCATATGTATTCATGCCCTACACTCTTGTAAAGGATCACCGCACAGGCTTTGAAAACGGCAATATCCAGGCTGTTATGGACGGAGACCTTGACGGCTTCATCAATGCTTATCTGAAGTCACTCTCTCACGGAACACTTGAAAAGTAATGCATAATGCGTAATTGATAGGCTCACATACAAACATGAAGAAATTTGCAAAGGTCATTTCAGTTATGGCAGTTATAGCGGTAATCGCCGTAACTACCATAAGATTTATTGCACCGTCATTGTTTTTCGGATATATGTACCCGTTTAACAGGATAAAAGGTAATGTTTCAATTTCTGTTGACGGAAAGGATATATCTCTTTCTGACTGTGAGATAAGCTGTTCAAAAAGCGGAAAATCCGAAAAAGTCCATGTAAACGGCAGCAAAATAAAAAACCGCGCAGGCGGATACGGCAAATATCTTTATACCGTAAGGTGTGATGATGCGGAGTTCCCGTTTTATATCTATCAGGCAAACAGCTGGAACTGCGAGGATTTCGACGTATCATTCAGCGTTGATACCGCAAAGCAGACCGTATCATGCACGGGCTGGAGCAGAGGTTTTAAAGAAAACGGCTCAAAGGAAGAAAAGAAAAGCCTCGATGAGACTGTAAGCTTAGAAGACACTGACGGAATTTGCATCGACGGAGTTTGACAAGTATAAAAAATTTCAGGGACGCCAGCGGCGTCCCTTTTCTATGCACTAAGCACTAAAAACTGATAACTCATTCAAAAAACACTATTCCAAAGCGGCGTTTCGCCGCTTTTCAGCATTTCAAGCATATCGCGGAGCTCTGCAAGCTCCGCCGTCATCTCGTCCTCTTCATTTTCGGCAAGGTGAACTATCCGAGAGCAAAGTCGGTCTATCTCAACAAGCTTGTCATATTTCAGCAGTACCGAAGCCCATTCACGGAAATGCTCCCACTCGTCGTTGATTTCCCGAGCTTTTTCAGCAGCTCCCGATATATCGCCGTTTTCTTCAAGTCCGCATATAACGTCTATCTGCGACAGCATGGCGTCACAGCGGCGGTTCACCCACAAGCTCGAAAATATGCTGACTCCGATGAGAAGCAGCAGGATCGCTCCGCTTATTTTAACTCTTGTCATTTTTTCTCCCCCAAGGTCACTATCATCGGCGGAGTTCCCTGCTTATCGGCTATAAAGCAGCTCCCCGAGCTGTCGGCAGTCATGATAAAAACGTCATTCAGACTCATTTTATTTGCGGAAAGCAGCATTTCCACCGCAGCTTTGCTCAGCTTAACGGACTCCATAGCCTGCGGTATGAACTTCCCGTCGGCAATTATCAGCACAGGCGGCTCGGAGCACTCCGCGGCTATCTTCATATCCTTTCTCGTGGGAGTATCCAGCGTCTGCTTCTTCATAACGGAAACGCTGCCTGTAGTCTCCACGATAGCGTACTGGACCTCGCCTATATCGAAGATATCCTTGCTTCTCAGCGCCATAAGCAGGTCATCTACGGAAAAGCGCAGCTCCCGCATGATATCGCGCTCAATGCAGCCATTCCTGATGATTATCTTCGGACTTCCCGAGATAAGTCGGCGAAGCTCAGGCAGCCTGAGATTTATCCACGACACCATGACCTCAAAGCACACCAGCGACAAAATAGGCGTAACACCGACGATTATGGGGATATTCACGTCCTCGATAGGCAGTGTTGCGATATTGGAAACAAGGATAGTAATGACCAGCTCCGAGGGCTGGAGCTCCCCAAGCTGCCGCTTACCCATAAGTCTCACGGCGAATATGACAAGAACGTACAGGATAACCGAACGAATCAGTATAACGCACATAAAAACAGCTCCTTTCAGGGTATTATCCCTCAAAAGGAGCTGTTTATTCTTTATTCAGCAAAACGCTTGTTGTATTCCTGATAAGCTTTTACAATTATCTCCGCACAGAGATCGTCGCCAAGTTCGGCGCTGTTGAGGCAAAGCGAATACTGATCCTTATCCTGCCATGTCCTGCCCGTATTAACGTTATAGAAAGTCTCACGGCGCTTGTCAGCCTTTTTCATCACTGACTCAGCTTTTCTCTCTTCAACTTCGTATTCCTCTATGGCACGTTTTATGCGCGACTCAGCGTCGGCGTAGATATATACGCTGAAGCAGCCCTTATCCTCAAGGATATAATTTCCGCATCTGCCTACCAGAACGAAGCTGTTTTCCTGCTCTGCTATCTCGTTAATGATACGGCTCTCCATAATGAAGACCTTATCTGAAAGAGGAAGATTCTCCTCCATAGTCCTTGCGGGATTTGCCGAAAGCAGCAGCGAATAAAGGAAGCTTGTGGGTACATTTTCCTCGGCGTTTTCAATATTCTTGATGGCAATACCGCATCTCTCGGCTGTCATTTTCAGTATCTGACGATTGTAGCAGTTGATACCAAGCTTTTCAGCTACAAGATTACCGATGACGCTTCCGCCGCTTCCGTACTGCCTTTCGATTGTAATGATAGGTTTTTTCATCGGTGTTACCTCCAAATAGATAAAATATTATTGAAACTTTGATAAAATAAGCACAATAGTATTATATCACATTTTGCACATATTTCAAGCTGTTATATAATAATAATTGTTTAAAATCATTATTTCTATGTTTTCAACAATTTGCTGTCATCTGATTTGTGCATATTATTAAATAAAAAATCTCCCGTTGCGTAGAACAACGGGAGATAATAAGTTTAATTTACTGCTTGAACTGTGCAGACTTTAATCAAACGCAGCCCTGAGCCTTCATTGCCTCAGCAACCTTGAGGAAGCCTGCAATGTTAGCGCCAGCCATGTAGTTGCCAGCCATGCCGTACTCCTTAGCAGCCTCATCGCAAGCCTTGAAGATAGACTTCATGATGCCGTGGAGCTTCTCGTCAACCTCTTCAAATGTCCAGCTGAGTCTCTCGCTGTTCTGGCTCATCTCAAGACCGGATGTAGCAACACCGCCAGCGTTTGCAGCCTTAGCAGGACCATAGAGAAGACCATTTGAGAGATATGTCTCGATAGCCTCAGGAGTTGAAGGCATATTAGCACCCTCAGCGATAGCAAAAGCACCGTTAGCAACGATAGCCTTAGCGCCGTCACCGTTGATCTCGTTCTGTGTAGCGCAAGGAAGAGCGATGTCAAGCTTGATGCTGCCTGCGTTGCACTTGAGTGTCCAAACGCTGCCCTCGTGGTACTCAGCATTCTTGTGTGAAGTTCTGCCGACATACTCCTTGATTCTGCCGCGCTCAACCTCCTTGATCTGCTTAACGAGATCAAGTTCGATTCCGTCCGGATCGTAGATATAACCGTTTGAGTCAGAAACTGTAACTACCTTAGCGCCGTACTGTGTAGCCTTCTCTGTAGCGTAAATAGCAACGTTACCTGAACCTGAGATAACAACTGTCTGATCCTTGAAGTTCTTGCCGTTAGCCTGGAGCATCTCGTTTGTGAAGTAGCAGAGACCGTAACCTGTAGCCTCTGTTCTTGCGAGTGAACCGCCGTATGTTAAGCCCTTACCTGTGAGAACGCCAACGAACTCGTTGCGGATTCTCTTGTACTGACCGAACATGAAGCCGATCTCTCTTGCGCCTGTTCCGATATCACCAGCAGGAACGTCGCAGTCAGCGCCGATGTGCTTGCAGAGCTCTGTCATGAAGCTCTGGCAGAAACGCATGATCTCTCCGTCGCTCTTACCCTTAGGATCGAAGTCGGAACCGCCCTTGCCGCCGCCCATAGGCAGTGTTGTAAGGCTGTTCTTGAATACCTGCTCAAAGCCGAGGAACTTGATGATTCCGAGGTATACTGATGGGTGAAGTCTGATACCGCCCTTGTAAGGTCCGATAGCAGAGTTGAACTGGATTCTGAAACCTCTGTTTACCTGTACCTTGCCGTTGTCGTCAACCCAAGGAACACGGAATATGATCTGTCTCTCAGGCTCTACGATTCTATCGAAAACGCCTGCGTCGATAAGGTCCTGTCTCTTCTCAGCAACGGGCTGGAGAGTCTCAAGAACCTCTGTAACTGCCTGGATAAACTCAGGCTCGCCTGGATTTCTCTTCTTAACTGTTTCTAAAAGATCGATAAGATACTGATTTTTTAACGCCATTGTTAAAAAACCTCCTTTTCAAAATTCTGCGACTAACGCAGTTCACGAATAATTATAGCACTCTGAGCCGCATTTTGCAATACCTTAAAGCGGTGAAATTTATTTTTTTCTTGTTTTTGTCTCTACTGCACAAAACGCACATCTTTTTTTATTGATTTCTTACAATGTTTTTGTATAAGCCTACAGTTCCGCTCTGTATTTTTTGTAAGATATGGTTTACATAGGCTTCGACAGGCTTCGGCAGACAGGATTTATTTTTTTATATTTTGCTGTTTTTATATTGATTTTTTATGCGTTTTATTATATAATATCTATATTGGATATTTTTCCGATGTAAAGAGAGAAAGACAGCAAGGAGGGAAACGATATGCTCAGAGCCATATGTTCCCGAAAAGAGCTCACCGCCAACAGCTATTACGACTGCGTAAAGGACATAATCGGCTGTCAGCAGGTACAGGAGCTCAGGTCTATCACCCACCATATATCAACGACTCGCTTTCAGCACTGCGTGAATGTCTCGTACTATTCCTACATGGTATGCAGGAAATTCAATCTGAACGCCCGTTCAGCCGCAAGAGCAGGACTTCTCCATGACCTTTTCTACTACGATAGAAAGCAGTACAACTCGGAGAAGACAAAAGGTCAGGCTTCACACAGCGAGAATCACGCCATGCTCGCCTGCGCCAACGCCGCAGAGATAACCAAAATATCCAAGCTTGAGCGTGATATGATAGAGAAGCATATGTGGCCCGTGACCAGACCAATGCCTAAATACAAGGAAACATATATCATTACAATCATCGACAAATACTGTGCCGTCCTCGAATTCTGCGTACCAAAAGTCCAGCGCATAGTTCACAGGAAACCACAGTAATATATATAATGGAGGTATCCTACAATGAAGATCGAAACCAAATGCCTGCACGCAGGCTACACCCCAAAGAATACTGAGCCCAGAGTCGTACCTATAGTACAGAGTACTACATACGTTTACGATTCAACAGACGACGTTGCGGCAGTATTCGATGATCCCACCAAAAGCCTTATCTATTCGCGCTTTGAGAACCCCACAGTTATGGCTGTTGAGGACAAGATAGCCGCTCTCGAGGGCGGTATCGGCGCAATGTGTACCTCCAGCGGTCAGGCAGCTTCACTGCTCTCCCTGCTCAACATCTTAAAGGCAGGCGACAGCTTCATCTCTGCTGCTACCATCTACGGCGGTACTATCAACCTTTTCGCTTACACACTGAAAAAACTCGGCATTGAATGTATTTTCGTTGACGCAGACGCTTCCGAATCTGAGATAAGAGCGGCATTCAAGCCCAACACAAAGGCAGTTTTCGGCGAAACTCTCGCAAACCCTGCCCTCACAGTATTCGATATCGAGAAATTCGCCAAGATAGCTCACGAAAACGGCGTTCCTCTCATCATCGACAACACTTTCCCAACACCTATCCTTTGCAGACCTATCGAGTTCGGAGCTGATATCGTTATCCACTCCACAACAAAGTACATGGACGGTCATGCAGTTCAGGGCGGCGGCGTTATCGTTGATTCGGGAAACTTTGACTGGACAAACGGCAAGTTCCCTGAGTTCACAGAGCCTGACGAGAGCTATCACGGAACTATCTACACAAAGACCTACGGCAAGGCTGCATACATCATCAAGGCAAGAATGCAGCTCATGAGAGACTTTGGCTGCTATCCTTCGGCACAGTCCGCATTCTACCTCAATCTCGGTCTTGAGACTCTCCATATTCGTATGAAGGAGTACTGCGTAAACGCTATGAAGGTAGCTGAATACCTCGAAGCAAACAAGCACGTTGAGTCTGTAAACTACCCCGGACTTGCAAGCAATAAGTACCACGAGCTTGCCAAGAAGTACCTCCCCGACGGTACAAGCGGCGTTATCTCATTCATTATCAAGGGCGGCAGAAGCGCAGCTGTAAAGTTCATGGATTCTCTCAAGCTTGCCTCCAACGAGGTCCACGTTGCTGATATCCGTACCTGCGTGCTCCACCCTGCAAGCGCTACTCACCGTCAGCTCACTGACGAGCAGCTCGTTGCAGCAGGCATCAACGGCGGCCTTGTAAGATTATCGGTTGGACTTGAAAACGTTGAGGATATCCTCGACGACCTCAGACAGGCATTTGCAGCTCTCGACTAAGCACTAAATCTCAGCACTATTCTTTGCAATTATCCCTAAAATACATTCAACTTGCCATGAAAAGAGGTAATTAATATGAGAACTATCATCGTATATTCATCACAGACAGGCTTTACTAAAAAATACGCAGAATGGCTGGCAGAAAAGCTGGGCGCGGAAACAATGACCATAAAGGACGCCCGCAAAAAGGACGATAATTATTTCGCCGCCTATGACGCCATAATCTATGGCGGCTGGGTAGCTGTCGAAAAGATACATAAGGCTGACTGGTTCACCAGCAGAATAGAAAAATGGCACAGCAAGAAGCTCGCTATGTTCTGCGTGGGAGCAAGTCCCACAAAGTACTCGGGAGTGGACAATCTTCTGAAAAAATCACTTACCGACGAGCAGAAAAAGTATGCAAAGGTATTCTACTGCGAGGGCGGACTGGATTACGATAAAATGCCCCTCGGTTCAAAAATGCTCATGAAGACCTTTGCCGCAATGCTCAACGGCAAAAAGGATAAAACTCCTGACGATATCGCAATGGCAGAGCACGTTTCAAAGTCAGGCGATTACACCGACAAGAAATACATCGAGCCAATAGCGGCGTATATCACACAATAGTAATAAAAGGCGTAAAGGTAAAACCTTTACGCCTTTTTCTCAGTCTTTCCTGAAAACTTCTTTGAGCACCATTGCTCCGCCTGCCGCAGTCATGCCGAACATTACTATGAATGTAAAGGCGCTGGAGCGTATCCAGTGGAGATGTGTGGTCATCATTACGCTGAGCAGAACGATTATGATACCGATAGAAAGCACTACCCAGCCGAATATCTTCTTATCCATAAGGAACAGCATTCCTATGCCAATGATTATGGGCAGCATTATCAGTCCGTTCGGAAGTCCGAAGCCGCCTATCCTGAAAAACGAGCCGCTGTAGCCCCACGAGCTTGTGACCTCGATATTCTGGAATATCATGAAAAGTCCGCCGCCCAGCAGAAGAAGTCCTACAAAGAACGACAAAAGCCTGTTTCCCTCGCTCTTGTTTGCAGCACGGGCACTGTCACGAGCCTCAAGAAGCTCTTTATACATTTTATCAAGCTCTTTGTCTTTGTTGTTTTTTGACATAATACCGTCCCCCTAACATCAATATTACAAAATTATTATACATTAAAGTACAGGAATTGTCAAGTATGGCTCAGCTTTTTTATAAATTCTCAATTTATGATTTTCCCTCTTGACAAAACCGAAAACATGATATATAATAAATTGAAAATGATTATCAAATTCAAATATGAGGTGTTATTCAAATGTTCAAGTTCAGCAAATCCCTTTCACTTACAGTATCCGCAGTTCTGGCTGCTTCCGTATTCGCAGGCTGCTCAAACACAAGCGCTGCAAAAAAAGACAGCAAGCTCAGTATAGTCTGCACTACTTTCTCGGAGTACGACTGGACTAAAAATATTATCGGCGACACCGACAGTGCTGAGGTGACATATCTTCTCGGCAGCGGTGTTGACCTCCACAACTATCAGCCCACAGCTCAGGATATACTCACTATCTCAGACTGCGACCTGCTCATGTACGTAGGCGGCGAGTCCGAGGGCTGGGTGACAGATACACTTCAGGACGCAAAAAACAAGGATATGAAGGTGATCAGACTCTTTGACGTCCTCGGACAGAGCATCAAGGAAGAGGAACTCAAGGAGGGCATGGAGCCGGAGGAAGAGGAAGAAGAGGGCGAAGAGGAGAAAGGTCCCGAGTACGACGAGCACGTTTGGCTGTCCGTAAAGAATGCAGAGGTCATCTGCGACGCTATATGCGATTCTGTCTGCGAAAAGGACGCTGATAACGCAGACAAGTACCGTGCAAACCTCGAAGCCTACAAGAACGAGCTGAAAAAGCTGGACGAGGGCTTCACGGAAATGGCTGACAGCGCAAAGACAAAAACAGTGCTTTTCGGCGACAGATTCCCATTCCGCTATCTGGTGGACGACTACAATATCGACTACTACGCAGCATTCGTAGGCTGCTCAGCAGAAACTGCCGCAAGCTTCGAGACTATTGCAAAGCTGGCAGAAAAGGTGGACGAGCTTGACCTCGACACTGTATTTATCATCGAAAACTCCGATGATTCCATTGCCAAGTCCATAATATCAAACTCCAAGAAAAAGGACATCACTATTGAAAAGCTCAATTCGCTCCAGTCCGTAACAAAGAACGACATAAACGGCGGAGCAAGCTATATTTCCCTTATGAATGAAAATCTTGAAACATTGAAGAGGGTGCTTGACTAATGAGCGCATTGCTAAAATGTGAAAACGTTTCCCTTGGCTATGAGGGCGACGTCATTGCAAAAAATCTGAACTTTACCGTCAGCAGCGGCGATTACCTCTGTATAGTCGGTGAGAACGGCTCGGGAAAGAGTACGCTTATAAAGGCTCTTCTCGGACTGAAGCCTCCCGTCAGCGGCAATATCGAGCTTTGCGGCGGCATGGGCAAAAATGAGATAGGATATCTTCCGCAGCAGACTATGGTGCAGAGAGACTTCCCCGCCTCAGTGCGTGAGATAGTTCTCTCGGGCTGTATGAACCGCTGCGGACTTCGTCCGTTTTACAGCAAAGAGGAAAAGAAGCTGGCTCACGACATGATGAGGAGACTTGAAATAGAGCCCCTCACCAAACGCTGCTACAGAGAGCTTTCAGGCGGTCAGCAGCAGCGAGTGCTCCTTGCAAGAGCCCTCTGCGCCGCAAGAAAGATGATACTCCTTGACGAGCCCGTAACAGGACTCGATCCAAAGGCTACCAATGAGATGTACGAGCTTATCGACAGTCTCAACAAAAAGGACGGCATAACCGTCATCATGGTATCCCATGATATGAACGCCGCCGTGAGATATGCTTCCCATATTCTGCATATCGGCGGCAAGCAGCTGTTCTTCGGCACTAAAGAGGACTACATGAACAGCAAGATAGGCCAGGCTTTCCTTTCTGTTATGGGAGGTGAGGACGATGAGTGATATGTTTTCAACGCTGGGCAGATACTTTGAAATGCCTACAGTACGCTATGCTCTTATAGTAGGACTACTCATAGCGCTCTGCTCCTCGCTTTTAGGCGTAACGCTGGTAATGAAGCGCTTTTCATTCATCGGCGACGGACTCTCCCACGTAGCATTCGGCGCTATGGCTGTAGCTACTATCACGGGTGTCACCAACAATATGCTCATAATCATGCCAGTCACTGTATGCTCGGCAGTGCTACTGCTGAGAACAGGCAGCAATACCAAGATAAAAGGCGACGCCGCCATTGCCATGATATCCGTGGGAGCTCTGGCTCTGGGCTATATGCTCATGAATATCGCCTCTCAGAGCGGCAGCGGCAGAACATCGGGCAACGTTACCGCCGATGTGTGCAGTACGCTGTTCGGCTCGACGGCTATACTGACGCTGTCAATTGCCGATGTATGGATATGTGTTGGAATGTCGGTCATAGTTATCGCAATATTCCTCATATTCTACAATAAGATATTCGCAGTTACATTCGACGAGAGCTTTGCAAAGGCTACGGGCATACGCTCAGACCTTTACAATCTGCTCATTGCAGTTGTCATAGCCATGATAATCGTCATCGCTATGAACTTCGTAGGCTCTCTGCTGATATCGGCACTGATAATCTTCCCTGCCCTGTCGGCAATGCGCGTATTCAAGAGCTTCCGCAGCGTTATCATCTGCTCGGTGATAATCTCCCTGCTCTGTGCGTTCTTCGGCATAATAATCTCAATACTTGCAGGAACTCCCGTAGGTTCGACTATAGTTTCGGCAGATATCATCGTTTTCTTCATATTCTGTCTTACATCATTCATACTAAGGAGAGGAAAATAAATGAAAAAGCTTGCAGTTGTTTTATGCCTGTGTGCAGCCATTTTCTCAGGCTGCGGCAACACTCAGAAAAGTGCGGAAAGCTCCGCGGATAACGCAAAAAGCTCCTCCGCCGACGGCATAGACCTTGACCTGACAAAAATGAGCAGCACTATGGTCTACAGCACCGTATACAGCATGATAACGACTCCCGATGACTATATGGGCAAAAAAATCAGGGTAACAGGCAATTTCAACGCCTATCACAACGAAAACACGGATAAAACATACTTCTCCGTTATTATCGCAGACGCCACAGCCTGCTGTCAGCAGGGACTTGAATTCGACCTTGGAAAGGACTATAAGTATCCCGACGATTACCCGTTTGAAAATGCGCTTATCACCGTTACAGGCACTTTCACAACATATAAAGAGGATAATTATACATACTGCCAGCTAAAAAATGCTTCCTATAAGCTCCAATGAGCAAAAAGCACAAAACACTTCTGCTTTTATGCGCGGAAGTGTTTTTCTTTACCATAAATACCCCCATGTCTTGACAAGAGACTTCAAAATGTGCTATCATTAAATTTATACAGTTTAAATGTATTTCAGTATATTATCAAAGAGGAGGTTGCGCTATGGAAACCATTAATGAGATCGCAGCACGTATACGTGAGCTGCGCGAGGTGTGCGACTACACACAGGAAAAGCTTGCACAGGAGCTTGGTCTTACTGCCGAGCAGTACGCAGGCTATGAACAGAACGGTGACTTTCCTATCAGCGTCATCTATGAGATTGCAAACAAATTCGGAGTCGATTTCAATGAGCTCGTCACAGGCGAACCCAGCCGTATCGACACTTATCAGGTTGTCCGCCGCGGCAAGGGCAGAAGCATAAGCCGTTTCCCCGGTTATCGCTTCAAGGATCTCGCTTTCCGCTATGCCGATAAGGTTATGCAGCCGCTTCTTGTTACACTTGAACCGTCGGACGAGCCCGCAAAGCTCGTAAGCCACTCGGGACAGGAGTTCAACCTTGTTCTCAAGGGAACTGTCGCTGTAGTATTCGAGGATCAGGAGATCATCCTCCACGAGGGCGATTCGATATACTTCAACCCGACCTATCTCCACGGACAGCGCTGCGTGGGCGACAGCAAAGCAAGATTTCTCACTATGATCGCTGAATAAAAGCCGCTTTTGGGCAAATAAAAAGGAGTTCTTATAATCATGCTTTTAGACCGATATCTTCCCCGTATCGAATTTGATTCATACGAGGATTTCAAGGAAAATTACCGTGTAAACGTTCCCGAAGACTTCAACTTCGGCTGGGACATCGTTGACGAATGGGCAAAGCAGGAGCCCGAGAAAAAGGCTCTTGTATGGCTCAGTCACGATAAGCAGGAGAGGACGTTCACTTTTACTGATATTTCCAAGCTTTCAAACAAGACCTGCAACTATTTCCGCAGCCTTGGACTGAAAAAGGGCGATGTAGTACTTCTTATACTCCGCCGCCGCTGGGAGTACTGGGTAATAGCTACCGCTCTCCACAAAATGGGCGTTATCCTTATCCCAGGAAACCTGCTCTTTACTACACATGATATCGCTTACCGCGGCAATATGGCAGGTATCTCTGCTATCATCGCCTGCGATGACGAATACATACGCGGTCAGATAGACGGAGCTGCTCCTCAGATAGAGACTCTCCGCAAGAAGATAGCCGTTGCAGAGCCACGCGAGGGCTGGGACTTCTTCGAGGACGAGATCGAAAAGTTCCCCGATACCTTTGAGCGTCCTACAGGCGCCGAGGCTACAAAGGCTACAGATACCATGCTGATATACTTCACATCAGGCTCAACAGGTATGCCTAAAATGGTATGTCACAACTTCGCACATCCGCTTGGTCACATCGTTACCGCTAAGTACTGGCATCAGGTACAGGAGAACAAGCTCCATATGTCAATATCCGACTCAGGCTGGGCTAAGTTCGGCTGGGGCAAGATATACGGACAGTGGATATGCGGCGCTATACAGTTCGCATACGACTTCACAGGCAGATTCAACGCAAAGGATATACTGGAAGTTATCAGCCACTACAAGCTGACAACATTCTGCGCACCGCCTACAATGTACAGATTCATGCTTCAGGAGGATATGACAAAGTATGACCTGTCCTCCATTCAGAACTTCTGCAACGCAGGCGAGCCCCTCAATCCTGAGGTATTCAACCGTATCTACGAGCTCACAGGCAAGAAGATGCGCGAGGGCTTCGGTCAGACAGAGGGTACCGTACTTATCGCAAACTTCCCGTGGATAGATCCTAAGCCCGGCTCAACAGGAAAGCCTTCACCGCTCTACAATATCCACCTGCTCCGTCCCGACGGTACAGAGTGCGACGACGGTGAAGAGGGCAGCATCATGGTATGCGGCATAGACAAGGAGCGTCCTACAGGTCTGTTCTGCGGATACTACAAGAACCCTGAGCTCACCGAGGCTGTTCTCGGCGGCAAGAACTACGACACAGGTGACGTTGCATGGCGCGATTCCAAGGGCTATTACTGGTTCGTGGGAAGAAACGACGACGTTATCAAGTGCTCGGGCTACCGTATCGGACCATTTGAGGTAGAGAGCGCACTTCTCACCCACCCTGCTGTAGTCGAATCCGCTATCACAGGCGCTCCCGATCCTATAAGAGGACAGGTAGTAAAGGCTACAGTCGTTCTGGCAGAGGGCTATACTCCGTCACCCGAGCTCACAAAGGAGCTTCAGGATCATGTTAAGCATGAGACTGCTCCATATAAGTATCCTCGTGTTATCGAGTACGTAAAGGAACTGCCAAAGACTCTGGGCGGCAAGATAAAACGTGCACAGATCCGTCATCAGGACGAGGAAAACTCAGCAAAGTAAATCAGAAACCTACATCAGCCATAAAGTCGCGACTTTATGGCTGTTTCTGGATAAAAAGTGATCAGTTTCAAGTGCTTAGTGATTAGTTAATGTCTGCTGCCGCAGCTATGCGCTGATCACTAACAGCTAATAACTGAAAAAATATTACTCAGGCTTAATATTTTTTTGCATTTACCCCGCTTTTATAAAATACTGTGCGTAAACTATTATTACATTGGGGGTGGCACATATGAATTCTGATGCGCATCAAATCATATCCCAGGTCTATAAGGCTAAAAAAGACAGCCACGCGGCAGACGAGCTCATCGAAGCTTATATGCCATTTATCAAGTCCGAAACAGCCAAATTTCTCAACCGTCCGCCCGACAAGAGCGATGACGAGCTGAGTATAGCTATGTTCGCTTTTTACGAATCTATCCGAAACTACTCCAAACTCCGCGGCTCTTTCCTCAAATTTGCAGCATTGCAGATAAAGAACCGCCTGATAGACAACTACAGAAAAGAAAAAAGAAATAAGGGACAGATATCACTGGACGTTTCCGACGACGACAAGCCGGACCTGAAGGATACAATACGCGACGAACACGATACATACCAAGAAAACGAACTAAGAGAAGCCACAAAACAGGAAATAGACGAGCTTTCAGCTCAGATGCAGGACTTCGGCGTTTCAATGACCGACGTTGCAGAGAATTCTCCGAGACAGCGCCGTACTCTTGAAATATGCCAGAAGGCTGTTCAGTACGCAAGAAATAATCCCGAAATACTGGAGGACTTCCTCAGAACTAAGCGAGTTCCGCTGGCAAAGCTGGCAGAGGGCGCAAAGGTAGAGAGAAAGTCTCTTGAAAGACACAGACGTTATCTTGTGGCAGTGCTTCTCATTTGCACCAACGGCTATGAGATAATGCGAGGTCACATAATGCAGGTACTCAAAGGTGGTGAAAACAAATGAAATATATGGTAATGGAATGTCACGAGGGCTATGCAGTCCTTATGGACGAAGAATCACGCTTCGTACAGGCGGCAAATCTCCGCTATAAAGTCGGACAGACTGTCACCGATCCTGTTCTGATGAACGCCGAGGAGCTCAACCGCGGCAGGATCAGTATGCATATTTCTAAATTTGTTGCAGCCGCAGCCTGCCTGACAATAGCAGTCTCCGCAGGAGCCTTCTACTACTCAAGCAACTACAAGACTCACTCCACTGTGCTCATCTCATCTGAGGCTAATGTGCGCATGGAGCTCAACAAAAAGGGCAAGGTGCTCAATATCAGCACTGAGAATGCAGACAGTGACGAGATAATCAAGAATTATGACGGCAAGGGCAAGGATATGCTCGACGCCGCAAACGATATCATTGATATCGAAAAGGACAAAGGCATCATAGAGAGCGGCGACACCGTCGATATCTATATCAAAGCCGAAACTCCTTCCGAATATAATTCCTACAAGTCAGACCTTATCACAGGTATCCCCGACGTTAAGGTAAAGGTTCAGGAGCTTGACGGCAATAAGCCTCACGAAAAGACTCCTCCCGAGCCGCCGAAGGCTGATCCTGCAAAGGATAACAAAAAACCCGATCCGCCGAAGCCTGCCGATAAGAATACAGCTCCTAAGCCTGACGACAAGGTCGAGCCGCCAAAGCCTGCGGAAGTAACTCCGCCGACACCTGCAGCTCCTCCTGCGGCAAACAATAATAACAGCAACAATAATACAGCTCCGCAGGTAAAACAGCCCGACGCACCTCCTGCTCCTCCTGTTTCACCTGAAGCTCCCGAACCTCCGAAGCCTGCTGATAAGAATACAGCTCCTAAGCCCGATGACAAGGTCGAGCCGCCAAAGCCCGATGAGGGCGCAGCTCCTCCTGCTCCTGCGGCACCCGAGATAAGAATACAGCTTGAAAAGGAAGTATTGGATACTATCAGACTTTCGGAGATAAATCCATACAAAGCTCTTACTCCGCTCCCCGAGCCGCCTGTTCCGCAAGCTCCTTCTCCCGAAGCACCAGCTCCGGAAGCTCCGACTCCCGAGACGGATAAGAATACAGGACCTGCCCGGGAAGCACTGCCCGAAGCAGAAAAAACTATAACCCCTCCACTTCCAATTCCCCTTCCCTAACCTAAAAAATAGGAAACATGAGATCCTTCATAAAACCGTCCGACCTCACATTCCTCTTTATCGGTCGATCAGACGGGAAAAAGAGCACTGCCAAGCACGGCAGTGTTCTTTTTTTATCCCGTTTTTTTGCCATATATCCAATAAAAAACAAACACAAAAAATTTTTTTGGAAATTT
This sequence comes from Ruminococcus flavefaciens, assembly GCF_900119075.1. Classification (GTDB taxonomy): domain Bacteria; phylum Bacillota; class Clostridia; order Oscillospirales; family Ruminococcaceae; genus Ruminococcus; species Ruminococcus flavefaciens_Q. The sequence goes on along the minus strand of NZ_FPIP01000002.1, from coordinate 468,669 downwards.
TTTCAGAATACCCCACTTTTTTATTTCATGCTCCGTAAACTGTTAACATAAGGCGAACAAATAAAAAGTTCGCACTAAGTCAAATGCTCCCACGGGAGTAAAATAAAAGGACTTATCCGTCCGTAAAAAAGGAGTAATTACAATGAGAAGCAAAAAGATCTTTGCTGCACTCGCTGCAATGTCTATGATGGCATCAGCTGGAAGCTTCAGCGCTTTCGCAGCAGAAACAACAGAAGAAGCAGTAACAACAGTTGCAGCAGCAACTGAGGAAGTAACAGAAGCAGCTGAGGCTGAGAAGCCTGAGGCTCCTGTACTCGAAGACGGCGAAAAGCCAGAGCCTCCTGTAGCTCCCGCTGAGCTTGAGGACGGCGAGAAGCCAGAGCCACCGGCACCTCCAGTAATCGTTGACGTAACTGATCTTATCGAGCAGATCCGCTCATTCATCGAAGCAAACAACATTGAGATCCTCAACGATACAATCATCGAGAACTGGGACCTCATCGAGAAGGTTGACGTACACTTCCATGAGAACGAGAAGCCCACTGCTCCTGTAGTTGAAGGCGAAGCTCCTGAGGCTCCTGAGGCTGTAACAGAGGCTGAGGCTTCTGAGGAAGACGCTAAGAAGCCTGCAAAGCCACTCAGACCTGTTCACCTCGAGCTCACAGATCTCTTCATGCAGTTCAAGGATTCTATTGATATAAGCAAGATCGACTTCATCGAGGACGATGTTAAGGAAAAGATCATGAACGCTAAGGACGTTCACGCTGACGTTCACTTCAAGCACGACAAGCCAGAGGCTCCAGCAGCTCCTGTTGCTCCGGTAATTGATGAGAACGCTGAGAAGCCAGAGCCACCGGCACCTCCAGTAATCGACGAGAACGCTGAGAAGCCAGAGCCTCCTAAGCCTGTTGAGGACGGCGAGAAGCCAGTTCCTCCTACACCTCCAACACCTCCTGCTGAGGCAGAGAAGCCAGAGCCTCCTAAGCCACCAGTTGCTCCTAAGCACGAGCACCTTGGTCCTAAGGAGAGAGAAGCTCTCAAGGCTGCTGAAGCTGCTGCTGCAGTTGAGGCAACAACAGAGGCCGCTACAGAGGCAGCTGCAACTGAGGAATAATCAGTATTTATTGACTGTTCAGCATAAAACTTAACTTGTCTTTGCCTGAAAAGGTATTCCCCAAAAAGACAGGTCACTTCGATCCAATCCCAATCCCCTTTATCCTCTTTTACCCTTGTATCTGCACGCTCGGTAAAAGTGCGGATAACCAAGATGTAAAGAAAGCGCCGCAAAGCACATTTTTGCGGCGCTCTTTTTTTGCCATATCTTGCTGTTTTTTTCCTCTATTATTGATTTCCTGCACGAAATATGCTATAAGCGCAGAGCCTGCGCGCCCGTTTTCGCGGCATAAAAATAATAATACGGGAATTTTTCTCCGCGAATCTTGATATTCATAGGATTGTATGCTATAATAACAGTATAATTTCCGCGTATGACGCATTTAGGAGGATGACCATGAAGGTAAGATTTCACCTGCCCGATTTCGCAAGAATGTTCAAATTCAATGTTGTATTTCTCACTATGCTCGAAAACAGCCCCGAGCTCTTCCGCGAGGGCGTCGAGATAGCTTCGATATACGGCGTGTTCCCCCCCTCATTATGGAACGGCGGACGAGTAGTTCACGGTATGTGCCAGAAGGACTTCGTTAAGGGAGTCACCAACTACTTCAACAAGAAAGGCATACCGCTCCGCTTTACATTTACCAATCCAATGATAGAAAAAAAGCACCTCAGCGATGATTTCTGCAACATGGTAATGCATATAGCTGACAACGGCATGAACGAGTGCATAGTCATGTCCCCTATCCTTGAGGACTACATAAGAAAGACCTATCCCAACTACAAGCTGACAAGCTCCACCTGCAAGCGCATAACCGAGCCCGAAGCTCTCTACAGCGAGGTCTGTAAGGACTACCACATCGTCGTGCTGGACTATGACCTCAACAACAAGTTCGATATACTTGAAAAGATACCCGACAAGAGCAAGTGCGAGATACTGGTGAATGCCTGCTGTAATCCCCAGTGTGCCAACCGCTCGCTCCACTATCAGACAATAGGTCTGGAGCAGATAGCCTACGCAAATCACGTAAGAAAGTACCCGAATGTTCCCTTTGATTCTGCGAAATTTGCCGCTTCTCACCCCGAGGCAAAGGCTATATTCGAGTGCAACTGCGAGCACAGGAGCCTTTTCGACGTAAAGGGACTCAGCAATCACATCACTCCCGACGATATCTGGAACAAGTATGTGCCTATGGGCTTCAATCAGTTCAAGATAGAGGGACGCACCTTTGATATGTTCAATCTTATGGAGCACTACCTCTACTACATGGTAAAGCCCGAATGTATCGACAAGGCTCGTCTTATTTTCCTGCGCAACCTCAGCCTCAACGGAGCTATCATAGTTCCCGATCAGGCTATATAATGAGCTGATAATGCGGCTGGAAGAAATACGCTATTCCCTCTGGCAGATAATCTCGGAGTGCAAAAAAACGCTTTTCGGCTACAGGATAACCGTAATGCTCATAAACAAGGACAGCGTAAAGGTCGGCGATACGGTCTATATTGACACCGACAGGGAAAGCGTACACAGCTATACCGAGGACACTCCTGCTGTAGTGTACAAGCTGGCATGGAGCAACTGGGTGGGGCATTATTACACCAAGGTCAAAGAAATAGCGGCTGACAAGACCATATACAATCCCGATCTCGAAGAGCCGCCGGACACCGTATGGGTTCGGATATGGCTCAAAACCAAAGGAGAAATAAAGGAAAGCGACATCGTTTACGCTTCGCCTGATATAATAAACTAAAAAAAGCTCCGCAATCGCGGAGCTTTTCTCGTCTGTGCATATTATCTGAGTATTCTTCTGAGCTCGGAAAAATCCGCCTCATTGTTCTTCTGCTGAGCCACATCAACAAGCTTCATGGAAACAGCCTTGTACATACTCCTGTCGGTATCGTTTTCCATACATTCAAGGTGCTTTCTGACCATACCGATGTCATTGCGCTCCACGGGACCTGAGAGAGCCTCCACAGGACCTAAGGCAAGGATACGCTTGATATTGTTCATGATAAGAGGCTGAAAAGCCTTCAGCGCCTCTGTCTGCGAGAAGCCGCACTTCTCCATAAGAGCGAGACTCTCTGCCGCAAGTGCGCAGACCAGATTGCTCGAAATCGAGCAGGCTGCGTTGTACTGAGCCTTATTCTCACTGGAGATGACCTTGGTGCCGTTGCCCATTTTGCGCAGAAGCTCGTCCCAAACGCCGATGAACTCGTCACTGCCCTCGATACAGAAAAACGCCTTGCCCAGCTCCTTGAAGGAGTCATACTTGCTGGTAATCGGGAAAAGCGGGTGTATAGAGAAGCCGCTTGCACCGAATCTTGCGATATCGGGGAACGCCTCAGCTACGGACATAGCTCCGCTGCAGTGGCATATCTGCTTGCCGCCGATACCCACAGCCTTGACCTGATCATACACCTCTTTGATAGCGCTGTCGGGGACAGTTAAAAATATCACGTCGCTGTCGCCCACAAGCTCCGCCATATTGTCATATGCGCGGCTCTTGGTAAATCTTGATGCTTCAGTAGCAGACTGAAGCGCTTTGCTGTAGTATCCCGTGATAAAGATACCGTTCTCAGCAAAGTACCTGCCGAGGGAAAAACCTACTTTCCCTGCACCTATAAATCCAATTTTCATTTTAATATCCTCCTGTAACCCTCTAATTTGGTTACCTTTTCTACATTATATCACAGCTTTTTGGAATTTACAAGCATTTTTAGAGCATTTTTTGCACTATTTTGATATAAAAATCAGATGATGACATTTTTTATTCATAAAAGCGGCATTTTCAAAAGCAACTTCATCATTTTTTGACCTTGCAGGTGTACAAAACAAAGTTGTTTTGTGTATTTAGACATTGTTCAATATTAACAATTCAGAAACACAGAATTGCATTTTACTTAAAAATATGATATCATAGTCACAGTTTGCTTTTCTTCTGCGAGTATGCATTACAGAGCGTGACAAATGCATTTGAAAGCTTATTAATTCTACGGAGGGATAAAATGACCGACCAGCAGGCAAGGGAGCTTCTGAAAAGCTCTCCGCAGAAAGCTCACAGGCTTATTTTCGACGAATACTACAACTACGTCTACACAATAGTTTTCAATCGCCTGAGAAGCTATGCTTCACGGGAGGATATCGACGCATGCGTCAGCGATGTTTTCAGCGACGTATTCCTGCACTACAGCACAGATAACGGCTACAGCGGCGATATCAAGGGATTTATAGCGGCTATAGCGCGTAACAGGTCTGTTGATATGTTCCGAAAGCTTCGTGTAAGGTCGGTGAATACAGTCCCTGTGGACGGCGAGGAAGCCTTGCAGCTGCCCTCTGCCGATAAAGTTGACGAGCTTGCCGAAAAAGCCGAGACCTGCCACGCGCTTCTTGACGCGGTAAAGTCTCTCGGAGAGCCCGACAGCTACATAATAATGCAGAAATACTATTACGGAAGGAAATCCGCAGATATCGCCGATAAAGTCGGTCTTAAGCCCGAAGCGGTGAGAAAAAGGCTAAGCCGCGCAATGGATAAGCTGAAAAAGATACTTACGGATATCGGCGAAGGAAGGTGATGTCATGGAAGAGAAAAAAGAATTTGATATTCTCGAAAACACCGAGCAGAGCGTCATTGACAGGCTATCTGAGGAATTTCCGCCCGATGACGCAGAAGAAAAAGAGAAGGTGTTCAGAATGAGTCAGGAAAAATTAAATAAAGCAAACAATACATCAAAATTCACGGAGACCGACGAACAGACCGTCAGCGGCGTTGAGGTCGTCTGCAAACGTCCCCTGTGGAAAAAGTGCCTGAGCATGGCGGCTGCCGCAGCTATACTCATAGGCGGAGCAGCAGGCGGATTCAAGGCATATAAGCATTTCTCAAATACGCCCACTATATCCGATAAGGAGAATATTACAGAGGAGCCTACTACCGAGCAGACAACCACGGAACAGCCGACCACTGAACCGCTTAACAACAGCTGTCCGTTCGATTTTGCGGCTCATGAATTCAGCAGACCTGATCCGGACAGCAAAACAGCTATCTTTGTCAACTTTGGCAAATCTGAAGAAGAAGGCGGCGACGGCAGAACGGGATTCAGCTTACGGGGCGGCAATGTTATCCCCCTTGAAAAGCGTCAGGAGCTTGCTGACTTCTTTAACAGCTTAGAATGGGAAGAGGCAGATGATGAACCTAAGGTGCTCCCCGAGTTTCTGTATACCTATGAACGATTCTGTTTCTACAGCTTATCTGACGATGATTTCATTATACTTAATTTTGACGGTGACCAGAGTACTGTGGTGCTTACAAGCTGCAAGGTAAGGCTTGAAAGTGATTACACAGATGAAAACTATGATCCGTCAGATAAAAATGCTATGAACAGAATGATACAATATGGTGCTGTCGATGAAACTATAGACATCAATGATGTTACAAAGTGCTACAAGATAGATTATGACCTTATCAAAAGCAAGATGAACGAGATTTTCGGTGAAGATTTTATTCGCTCATATAACGAAGAAAAATCTATCCTTAACAGAGAATGGGAAATAGAACTTCCATTTGAATATTATCCTATAACGCTCAACAAGGAAGATAACGACTTCATCTATAATATTCTCAGGAAATGCAAATGGGAAAAACTGGACGATACTTCGTCATTTATTGAAGAAAATATGCAGAACAGCATATCAATAATTGATTTGAGCTGTTATGAAGATAATATACGTTACAGTTTCATTATCATGTCATCTTCAGATATCACCTTTATCGGATATGGAGAATGGCAGCCAAACGATGACGGCATAGAAGAACCTGTATATACATCTTCATGGATAAATAAGGACAATATCAATGCAGTTCAGCAGATAACTGATTATATCAACAGCAAACACTCCGAACTGACTAAGGAAGTCCCCGTTGACCTTTCTTTCATTGACCGTGTTGACTGGCTGTATTCAGCGCTTGACACCAAGCAGTTCGATATCACAGATGATAAAATGCAGAAGCTGAAAGAATGCCTCGGCAGATACGACTGGAAAATGACAGATGATTCCAATTATTTCGGCTATGATATCGGTATAATAGGTACAACAGATAACAATAATGACAGCATAACAGAGCTGCGTATCGGCAAGGCGTGGGACGGAAAGACAATGATATGCTTTGCAGGCTGTGAAGTTACAGACATTGACGGCAAGCTTGCTGTAACAAACATCAGAGAGCCCAAGAGCGAATCTGACTGCCTGAACAGGTTTTACGTCTGCGATGACGAAAACGCATACAGCGAGATTGAAAAAATACTAAGTGAATAACTCACCTGCCGCCCTCCGAATGGAGGGCGGCTTTCCTGTGCCTTGACAAAAGCCGTATTCAGCGATATACTATACTTTGAGCCCATTTAAGGATTATTTAATAATTCCCGTGCTATTATAGAATCACAGAAAGCGAGGGATAAGTTATGTATTTCAGAATACTTAAAAAAGACCTGAAACGTAAAAAGACCATGAATATCATACTCCTGCTGTTCGTGATACTTGCCACAATGTTCGCGGCAAGCAGCGTAAACAACATCACCACCGTTCTGAACGGTCTCGATTATTACTTCGAGAAAGCAGATCTAAGCGACCATTTCATCATAACTCTGGCTGATAACGGCGACGAGATAGAGGATTTCCTTTCGGGAGTTCAAAATGTCAAGGACTTCCGCCGTGAGGATCAGCTTTTCTTCAACGATACCGCTCTTACAAAAAACGGTAAAAAGCTTGCAGACATCGGAAGCACCGCTCTGCTTCTTCCCATTGATAACGGAAAGCTCAATTACTTCGACAAGGACAACGAGATATTAAAAAAAGTCCCCGAGGGATATGCTTACTTTACGGGCTGCTTAGTCAAAGGTGCTGACCTTGACTACGGCGAGAAATTCCAGCTCAATCTCGGCGATACCGAGATAACCCTGAAATATGCAGGACTTGCAAAGGACGCATTTTTAGGCTCGGAGATGTTCAACAATCCCCGTCTTATAGTCAATAATGCGGACTACGATACCCTCATAGCCGACGAAAAGGTAAGAGAAAACAACAGAAGCAGCATTTTCTACGTAAACGGATATAACTCAAAAACTCTCGAATCAGACCTTTCGGATATACCCACTAACACCTTCAGCAAGGGCATATCCATTGTAAGAACGAGCTACATAATGTATATCATCGTAGCGGGACTTCTCCTGATAGTCAGCGTATGCCTCATACTTGTATCATTTGTAGTGCTGAGATTCACTATCAGCTTTACCGTCAACGAGGAATTCCGCGAGATAGGCGTTATGAAGGCTCTGGGACTGAAAAACAGCTCCGTCCGCGGTCTGTATCTGGTGAAGTACTTCGGTATCGCGGTAATCGGCGCATTTGCAGGACTTCTTCTCAGCATACCATTTGGTAACGCCCTTATCAGGTCCGTAAGCGACTATATGGTGCTTGGAAACGACCATACCGTACTGATAAGCATAGCTTGCAGTATCTTTGTAGTTCTCATCATCATGCTTTTCTGCTGGAGATGTACCCGCAGGATAAAGAAGCTCTCACCTATAGACGCTGTAAGAAGCGGTCAGACAGGCGAACGCTTCAAGAAAAAGGGACTCATGCACCTTGGAAAGAGCAAGCTGGGCGCTACAGGCTTCCTTGCATTCAATGACATATTCAGCAGTCCGAAGCAGTTCTGCGTGATGACAGCTATCTTCACGGTATGCCTGCTCCTGATAATGAGCCTTGCCAATACCGCCAATACCCTTTCCAGCGGAAAGCTCCTGCCCCTTATGTGTACACAGGAAAGCGACGCCTATATCACCGATACCGACCTGATAGCAAAGATAATGACAGGCGAAAAGACCTACAAGGGAATATGCGAGGATATAGAAAAGAAGCTTGCAGACAACGGTATATCAGGCAAGGTATCATCTGAAGCCATGCTGTTCCCGACTCTTGAAGCAAACGGAATAAAGGCTTCGCCCATATTCATGTACAATTCCGAGACAAAGGCTTCGGATTACACCTATTCGGAGGGCTACGCTCCCAAATATGCAAACGAGATAGCTCTCACAAAGCAAGTCGCCGAAAAGCTTGACGTAGGCGTAGGCGACAAGGTAAAGCTCACCTTCAACGGCAAGACCGATGACTACATCGTCTCAGCCCTTTTCCAGAGCATGGTGCAGATGGGCGAAACAGGACGTTTTCACGAAAGCTTTGAAGTTCCCGACGAATTTATCACTCAGGTAATGGGCTTTCAGATAGACTTTGACGATTCACCCGACAAAAAAACAATAGAAAGCCGCATAGAAAAGATGAAGGACATCTTCGGCACCAAATACATCGACGACACAGACGGCTTCGTAATGACCGTCATAGGCAAGAACGTAAAGGATACCATTAACGGCGTAAAGCTCATGGTGATAATCATCACAGCCATAATCATTATACTGATATCCGTGCTTATGGAGCGTTCCTTTATCTCAAAGGAAAAGCCCGAGATAGCACTTATGAAGGCTATGGGCTTCAAGTCGCGGTCTGTAGTGGCACAGCACACTCTGCGCTTTGCAATAGTTGCGGCAGTGGCTTCTGTGATATCAATCGCACTGTGCTCACCTGTCACAAAGCTCTGCATAAACCCCATATTCGGCATTATGGGAGCTATAAACGGCGTAGACTATAACATAAGACCTGTTGAGGTATGCATTATCTACCCTGCAATAATCATTGCAGTGGCAGTTGCAGGCGCTTACTTCACAGCGCTCTACATGAGATCAATAAAGGCTTCGGATACAGCCGATATATAAAAGGAGATATGAGTTATGAATAATACAGCTATACTTGAGGTTAAGGACCTCTGCAAAACATACATCATAAACAAGCGCCAGAACAACGTTCTCCGCAACGTGAATTTCAAGATCAACGAGGGCGAAATGGTAGCAGTCATGGGACCTTCGGGCTCAGGCAAGTCAACTCTGCTGTACACCGTTTCGGGCATGGACAAGATGACCGCAGGCGATGTGAAATTCTGCGGCAGGGAGCTCTCAAAACTCAAGGAGAACGACCTTGCGAAAATGCGCCTTGACGATATGGGCTTCATCTTCCAGCAGATGTACATGATGAAGAATCTGTCCGTACTGGACAATATCATACTCCCTGCGGTAAAGTCCGACAAGATAAAGGAGTCACGCAGTGAGACCATGAAGCGCGGACAGGACCTCATGCGCAAGCTTGGCATCATCGACATTTCCGACAACGACATCAACGAGGTATCGGGCGGACAGCTCCAGCGTGCCTGCATTTGCAGAAGCATGATAAACAAGCCCCGTATGATATTTGCCGACGAGCCCACAGGAGCTCTCAACCGCAACTCCTCGGACGAGGTAATGGAGGAGCTCACAAAGCTCAACAACGAGGGCACAACAGTCATGCTGGTAACTCACGACGCAAAGGTAGCCGCAAAATGCTCCCGTGTACTCTTTATAGTTGACGGAAACATAAATGGAGAGTATAATATTAACAGAAAGATTCCCCTCCGTGACCGTGAGCGCGGACTGAATAACTGGCTTCTGGAAATGGGTTGGTAATATGACTGATATACTTATCGTTGAGGATAACGCGGAGCTCTGCGGACTGCTCTGCGATTTCCTCCGAGCCGAGAATTATACGGTAAGCACTGCCGAAACTGCGGAAAAAGCCTTGTCCCTGTATGAAAAATACGGGGCAAGGCTTGTCCTGCTTGATATAAACTTACCGGGACTTGACGGCTTTGCGGTGTGCAAAAAGATACGCGAGCGGGATAATATCCCTATCATTATCCTCACTGCAAGAGTTGACAAGGAGGACAAGCTCAACGGCATACTCCTCGGCGCTGACGACTACATCGAAAAGCCCTATGACATTGATATCCTTATTGCCAAAATAAAGGGCATATTCAGGCGAAGGCTGGCTCTTGACGTTATAACAGAAGGCGATATCACGCTGAATATAGCTGACGGTACTGTTTTCAAAAGCGGCGAGCCTTTGGCTATGACAGCCAAGGAGTTCGAGCTGCTCCGCCTGCTCATCGAAAACAAGGGACAGACGCTGGGCAAGGACTTCATTTTCAACAGGATATGGGGCTCTGACAGTGAATCCGAGCAGCAGACTCTCACCGTGCATATCAAATGGCTGAGACAAAAAATAGAGGACGATCCCAAGGCTCCCGTAAGAATACTGACCGTATGGGGCAAGGGCTACCGCTGGGAGAGCTGATATGCAGAGATTCGACAAGCTCATCGCAGCAGCAATACTGGTCATGGCAGCTGTTATCACCGCTGTAAACTTCATAATGCTGAAAGCTCCGAAGCATACCCAGCCCCTTTATAAGGTCGAGCTGAACCGCATAGAGCAGGAACTCAAAAACGGTAAGACCGTCACTGCCGACAGCTACCCCAATATCATCGGTATCTACGAATACGACGGCAGCGGGGACTTCTACAGCAGCGATAACGAATACGTTATACGCAGCATCAACGGCAATACATACCGTATAGAATACACGGACAAGGCTGTAGTGAAGAACTCCACTCTTCCCATTGCAGTAAATTCCTGCATGGGCGGAATGTTTCTTTTTATGCTGGCAGTTCTGTTCCATATCCGCAGGAATATCGTCAAGCCCTTCGGCAAGGTCAGCGACCTGCCATACGAGCTTGCAAAGGGAACGCTTACGACTCCCGTAAAGGAGAACAAGGGCAAATATTTCGGAAAGCTCACATGGGGACTTGATATGCTTCGTCAGGAGCTTGAGCAGTCCAGACAGCGTGACCTTGACCGCGCAAAAAAGGAGAAAACTCTCCTGCTGTCCCTATCCCATGATATAAAAACTCCCCTGTCTGCTGTAAAGCTCTACTCAAAGGCACTGTCAAAGGGGCTGTATCCCGACGCCGAAAAGCAGCGTGAAGCCGCAGATAATATAAACTCCAAGGCTGACGAGATAGAGGGCTATGTGGCAGAGATGATAGAAGAGCTCAACACCGATGTTCTCACCTTTGACTTCAACAACACCGAGTTCTACCTTGCAGATGTTATCGGCAGAATAAACGACTACTACAGGGACAAGCTTTCGGTGCTGAAGATAGATTTCACTGTTGCAGAGTTCGGGAACTGCCTTATTTCGGGAGATCCCGACCGTCTTGAGGAAGTGCTCCAGAACATCATCGAGAATGCCATAAAGTACGGCGACGGCAGAAATATCTCCATTGACTTCTCCGACGAGGAAAACTGCCGCCTTATCACTGTTTCCAACAGCGGCTGCACCCTTGCGGATACTGAGCTGAACCACATCTTTGACAGCTTCTGGCGCGGCTCAAATACGGGCTCTCAGCCGGGCAGCGGTCTGGGACTTTACATATGCCGACAGCTTATGAACGGCATGGGCGGCGATATCTTCGCGCAAATCGACGGCGGTCTTATGAAGGTAACTGTTGTGTGCTCAAAGCCGCAATGACAGCCGTTTGTATATAAAAAAGGAACGCCGAAAACGGCGTTCCCTGCTTAGGTCTTAGTTCTTAGTTCTGAAAGCTGATTAGCTGCGGCTTGCGCGTTCACGCTGCATCATGCGTCTCTGGCGCTCCTGCTCGGCAAGCTGTGCCTGTCTCTCCTCTGAGCGTCTTATCTGCTCGCTGTAATAAACGTCGTCGGACTCTTTCTTCTTCTTAGTGATAACAAAAACAAGTGCTGTGATAACAATACAAACTGCGATGAGAGCGACTATGAACGTAGCTGACATAGGTATCCCTCCTTTACTGAAAATATTTTTCAAAATTAACGCTAATTTAATTTTATCACAAGTAAGCTCACGGTTCAAGCCGTAAATATACTGAATTTCGACATATTCTCTTGGCTGTTTTGCACAAAGAAAAGTTAAGATATATGCCGCTTAGACAAGGGCGGATAATATCCGCCACTACAGAAACAAAAAAGGCGCGATCTCTCGCGCCTTTTTATTATTTTCGTTTTCTCTCGGGATACAATGCGTAATAGCGTTCCTTGTCCTTGTACATCCGCTCGTCGGCAGTTCTCATTGCCTTGCGTATATCGCCCTCTCCGCCGTCGAAATAGTATCCCAGCGCAAAGCTGATATTCTTAGGATCCTCTGAATCCCTGCGGAGCTTTTCAACTCGCTTTACAAGCTCGGCTTCATCTATCTCACAGTCGATTATCATGAACTCGTCGCCGCCTGCACGGTATATCTCGCCGTCGTAGAACACATCGTTAAGTATCTCCGCGGCGCCTTTAAGAAGCCTGTCCCCTGCGCCGTGACCTTCCTTGTCGTTTTTCTGCTTCAAGCCGTTGAGGTCAGCGAAGATAACTCCGAAGGTATCGGGCTTTTTTTCATTGCTCCTGATGAACCAGTCAACACGGTTGTTCATGGCGTTACGGTTGTAAACTCCTGTGAGCATATCCACTGTGCCCATTATCCTCAGCTGATTCATGAGCTGATAGTTGGCTATCTCAGAGGCTATGAGATGTGTGGTGAGCTCCAGTACCTCCTTTATTCTCATGGCGTTATCCGTATCAAAATTGACCGCCCAGATATACCCGAGTATCTCGTCGTTATACTCCAGCGGGAACAGAACAAGACTGTCGACATCAGCCTTCATGAGAGAAGCGTGCCACAGCGGATTACGTGCTTTGAGGACCTCCATGTCGCTTTCATTCTTTATGATAAGGCAGGTGCTTCCTGCTATGGTATCAGGCCATGTTTCAACGATATCAAAGAAATCAACTGCATTCTCCCTCATGTGGACTTCCATAGGCTTGATGTCTAATCCCGGAGCTATGACCTGTGTCAGTACAGAACACTTTCTTTCCTTGAAATCCGTTAGGAAAACGCAGCATCTGTCGGCATTGCATATCTCACGTATATCGGCAAGCACCTCGTCCATAGACTTCTTGAAGTCCTTTGTGCCCTTGAGCTTAAAGCTGGTTTTAAGCACCGCTGCCGAGATATCCGCCGAAAGATTGGACATTCTTTCGCTGTTCTTTTCCATTGTGAACTCCTGAGTATAGGTGCAGTAGCCCTTATTTGGCTCAGATGAAGCAAGAGGCATCATGTACATATCTATCCAGAAGCTGTATCTCTCGGGGTGGATATAGGTATGGAAGGGCTTCTTCATTATGGCGCACTGATAACAGGCAGCCTCAAAATTCAAATCCTTCGGGATATAATTCTCATAGGGCGAATCAGGAATGAACTTATTTTTGAGCATCTGATTTGAAGAAATATTCTCAGGATTTTCTATAGAATCCACATACGCCTTATTTCCTGCAACAAGGCGGATATTGCCATAGCTGCCGTCAGAGAATTTTTCCACGGATATAACACACGTCATCGGTTCGATGTTATTAACAAATTCCTGAAAATCCATAATTTCTCCTTTCAGCCTGAAAAGGCGGTTTTATCTTCAATTAATATTATATCACATATTTTTTTATATGTCCAGTTAAATTTATGTGAATAACGTCAAGAGCTCCGACTGTGCGGAGCTCTTTTGTATATTATTTTCTCTTGCGTTCGGGGAATTTCCTGTAATATCTGTCCTTGTCGGCGTACATTCTCTCGTCGGCAGTTCGCATTGCATAGCGGATATCTCCGCCATTTGCCTCGTAATAGCCGCCTACGGCAAAGCTGATATTATTTGTATCCTCAGAGTCTTTGCGGAGCTTTTCCATGCGCTTTTCAAGCTCCTCCTCGGGAACGTTAACCGCGATTATCATGTACTCGTCGCCGCCTGCGCGGTAGATATCGCTGTCGTAGAACAGAGTCCGCAGTATCTCGGCGGCGCCCTTAAGCAGCTTATCGCCTGCGATGTGTCCGCTGCTGTCGTTTACCTGTTTAAGTCCGTTAAGGTCGGCAAAAACTATGCCGTAGTTCTCAGGGGTAGGCTCTGCTCCCGAAATATAGCGGTCAATGCGGTTATTCATGGCATTGCGGTTATATATACCCGTAAGCAGGTCTACGGAGCTCATTACCTCAAGGCGGTTAAGAAGCTGATAATTTGACAGCTCAGAGGCTATGAAATAGGTGGTAAGGGAAAGAGTCTCCTTGATACGGAGAGTGTTATCGGTATTGAAGTTCACAGCCCAGATATAGCCCAAGGTCTCGTTGTTATAATTCAGCGGAAACATCACAAGGCTCTGTATATTTGCTGCCTTCAGGGAGTCATACCACCGCGGATTGCGCTCTCTGAGCACCTCCATATCCTTTTCATTCTCCAGTATAAGGCAGTTGCTGCCTGCAATAGTCTCGTTCCATGTGCTTACAAGACCGAAATCAGGCTTAGTCTCCTCAGAAACTACAGCGATATCCTTTGATTCGTCAATTACCACCTCGGCAAGCAATGAACAGCTCTTGGCCTTGAAATCCGTTTGCAGCAGGCTGCACCTGTTTGCGCCGCAGAGCTCGCAGATATCTCCGATTATCTCATGGAGAGTCTTTTTGAAATCCGTGCTGCCGCGGAGCTTTATGCAGGTCTCAAGAACTGCCGACGAAACAGAAGCCGAAACATTGGACATCATCTCGGAATTTGCCTCCATGGTAATCTGCATGGAGTATGAGCAGTAGCCCTTATTGGGATCGTCGGACTCAATAGGCAGGATATACTGATTCAGCCAGCAGAAGAACCTCTCAGGCTTTAAATAGGTGTGTATAGGAGTCTTTAAAATAGCGCTCTTGTACACCGCCTGCTCGAAATTAAGATCCTTTGGGATATATTTTTCATAGGGTGAATCAGGTATGAATTTATTGTTGAGCATATGAGCCGAAGCTCCGTTTGCAGGGTTTTCGATAGAGTCTATGTAAGGCTTGTTTCCTGCAACTATGCGTATATTTCCGTAGCCGCCGTCAGGCAGCTTTTCAATGGACAATATACAGGTAGTAAGTACAAAACCATCAACTATTTCCTGATAATTCATATGAGCGCCTCCAATGCTGAGGATAGTATTTCTCTTATATTTCATATTATATCACATATTTTATCAAATGTCCAGTGAATAATATGTTAATAATGTAGAATCTTATCTGTCCAGCACTCCCCTGCCGATATTCTTGAAAAGCTTCATCATCTCATTGGTGAGACTATGGTCATAGGGCTGGAGAACTATCTCTTCCCTGCCCAGCCATTCCGCGTATTTCAGCTCGTTTTCGTCCATATGTATGGCGCTCTCGCCCTCTGCCTCGCAGAAAAAGCCTGCAAGGATATTTGCCGCTATGCCCCACGGCTGAGACTTGTAATAGCGGATATTCTTCACCTTTATGCCTGTCTCCTCCATTACCTCACGGGAAACAGTAGCTTCAAGGGACTCACCTATCTCCGTAAAGCCTGCCACAAGGGCATTGTGGGCAAATCCCGTCCTGTAGCTGGTTATGAGGAGCTTATCACCGCTGACCACGCCAACTATCACCGCTGGATCTATCCTCGGGTAGACCTTTTTGCCGCATTTCGGGCACAGCATGGCTCTCTCGTTTTCGTCCCGAACATTCTCACCGCCGCAGCGTCCGCAGAATCGGCTGCTCAGATACCACTCGGCAAGGTGATGAGCCGTGAAGCCTGCGAAAAGATACTTCTGCGGCACAGGATCGGTGCTGCGTATCTTTCTTATACTGCCGAAGCTGTACTTTTCGGGGAGCTCAGGGACAGTTTCCTCGCCTGTAAGCAGCAGAAAGAAGCCCTCTCCCTCCACTTCAAACAGGTATATGAGCTTGTCTGAGTATTTCTCGGGCAGCTCACAGACCTGCGGAAATGCAATGGTATTATTTTCAACTGCACAAGCCATTTCGCCTGATCTGTAGACTATAACACGGTCAGAAGCCGCAGGAGCTCTGTGCAGGGCAAATTCGTTTCTGAATATGTTTTCTCCGATATCCTGTATCATATTGTACCTCTTTTCCTGTTGTATTTTAATATTTTATCATATAACACATCAGAAATCAATGTATAAATATATAATTTTTAATATTTAGTTTCCTCAAACCGCACTTCTCGTTAAATATATGCCTCAATATATAAAGAATTTTCATTTTTTCTGTGCAAAACTTCAAAATCTTCTTGAAGTATGTAAAAAATTATGTTATAATGTATTTAATAATAGGGGTATCCATATCGTAAATGGAGAGATAGTTATGACTAATGAGAGAACTTTTGAATTCTATAAATTGTTTGAAGAGCTTATACGCTCTATGACTCGGGGAAGCACCTACGACGAGGACGAAATACTTGCAAACGTCGAAAAGCTTGCAGTTTTTTTCAGGCTCACAAAGGCTACCTCTGAGTTTTATCGCACTGTCGCTGACGAAAAAGCAGGAAAGGGCGATATAAAGGTCGGCTATGACAACGGAAAGCACGGCGAGCTGTTCATGAGCATGCGCGTTGTCACAAAGTCAATGGCTGTGGTAAAATGCAATGCCTACAGGGCTCCCGACGAGGTGCCTATGGACGATGTAGAAAAGGACAAGCTCAAAATCGCCATGGACTCTGTTCTCAGCTTTATAAGCCGTCACAGACTCGAAGGCGTAGTCGAGAAATTCGTTTTCTTCGACGATACGGGCTATCCGAATGTCCGCTCGTTCCTGCGCTATCTGGAAATACTCAAAAAGAAAAACGCTCTTGCAGGCTGTACTGCGGTATATTTCAATCTGCGCCACCTCACCCTTATCAACCGTGATATCGGCAGAGGCGCAGCAGATATCGCTATACACAACTATTTCAATATGATCAAGGATATTATCGGCGAAAAGGGTATAATTTGCAGAGTAGGCGGAGACAATTTCGTGGGAGTTTTCGACGATTCCCTCCTCAATGATGTTCTCGGCATACTCAGCGGAACTCCTGTTATCTATGAGCCCAACAGCGGCAAGCGCATAATGCTTTCAGCAAATACAGGCGTTTTCCGTATGACTCAGGACTTTACCTTTGACGCTCCAGGCGACGTTATGGACAGAATTCTTCCCGCATTGCAGGCTGCAAAAATGGGCGGCAAGGACAGCGTTGTGTTCTACGACGACTCCATGGAGGTCAGCAGAGAAAAGCGCATGGAGATACAGAAGCTGTTCCCGAAGGCGCTGGAAAACAAGGAGTTCAAGGTATTCTATCAGCCGAAAATCGACATCGCAACAGGCAAGCTTGTGGGTGCAGAGGCACTCTGCCGCTGGATAAGAGACGGCAGGATAGTTCCGCCTATGGAGTTCATACCTGTTCTGGAGCAGAATACGGACATATGTCAGCTTGACTTCTATATGCTGGACAGCGTATGCGCTGATATCCGCCGCTGGCTTGACGAGGGCGGCAATGTAGTCCGCATATCGGTAAATCTCTCCCGTAAGCACATGATGGACGTTGACCTGTTGGATCACATAATGAATATCGTGGACAAGCACAATGTCCCTCATGAATACATCGAGATAGAGCTTACCGAGACTACCACCGACGTTGAGTTCCGCGACCTCAAGCGCGTCGTAAGCGGACTTCAGCAGCAGGGTATCTATACCTCGGTCGATGACTTCGGTATGGGCTATTCGTCACTTAATCTTCTCCGCGAGATACCGTGGAACGTGCTTAAAGTGGACAGGTGCTTCCTGCCCGTAGACAGCGACGACAGCACCAGCAGCAGAACTGTCATGTTCAAGTATGTTGTGGCTATGGCAAAGGAGCTCGGTCTTGAATGTATCGCAGAGGGCGTTGAAACACAGAATCAGGTCAAGATACTCAGGGACAATAACTGTCTGTATGCTCAGGGATTCCTGTTCGACAAGCCCCTGCCACTTGCAGACTTTGAAGAGCGTCTTAAAAGCGGTAACTACGATGTAGAGGCTTGAATATAAAAAAGCGGAGCTTACTGCTCCGCTTTTATTACGCCTGCATATGCAGGCTTTTTGCTTTTTATCACGAGATACACTATGCAGACTATCATCATTACAAAGCAAAGTATCTGGTTAAGCGACACTATCTTGCCGATGTGGTCCTCTCTTGTAAAATCAAGAAGCCCCTTTGCTGCCGCAGAAGCTATGAAAACTGCATACACTGCCGACTTGCTGCCCTTTGCGAACATTATAACGCCTGCCGCAAATATCAGGAAGAATACCACTGTTTCTGAAAGCTGAACGGGAAAAACTCCCCCTGCTTCCGTTACCTTGCCTGTGTACTCAATTGAAAAAGGTCCGCTGTAAGGTCTGCCGTGACAGCAGCCTGCAAAGAGACAGCCTAACTTCGATACACTGTACATCAGAGGAAGCGCAAGAGTGCAGTTTTCAAACATTACCCTTGACTTTTCTTTGTCACCGACTATAAGCGCAAGCGTAAGCACACTGCCGTACATACCGACAAGTCCGCCGATAGAGGATAAGCCGAAGGACTTTCCGCCCGATGAGACATAAGTCAGCAAAAGTCCGAAGAAAAAGCTCATAAACGGCGATAAAAGCGCCACAAAGCCTGCTATTTTCTTATCTATGCCGCGCTTTCTGTTCATGATGTACTGCATTGCTATACCGACAGCGCAGGCAATAACTATCATCACCACATAAGGCGGTATCAGCTTATAGCTCGTATCAATGTGTATTATCATGACTTTTCAGCTCCTTATATCAGCCCGGAATATTGTGACAGCAGGATTCGCAGTCCTGTATGAACTGATTGCAGACTATGGCGATTATTATCATCGCCGCTATGGTAAGGATAATAGCTATCGCCGCAAGGACAATATAAACTATGCAGAGTACCTTGCCGAACTGATTCTGGGGATATTTTACCCTGACGATTATCATAAGCACCAGTGCGGCTATGAAGAACAGGCCGCCTACCAGTATCGTTCCCAAAATGGACATAGGGAATCCCAGTGCCATGAGTCCCACAGAGACATAACACAGGATATTGGCTGTATTGTCGTTCTGCTGACGCTGAACATATGGCATTGGCATATTGAAATTGTTGATATTCTGCGAAGCAGCGTCGTTTATATCCACATCTCCATACTGTGCCCAGTATACTATGTAGCTGTATTCCTTCATATTTACAGGACGGTACCAGCGTTCCTCCTTGCTTCTTCTGAAGCCGCGCTTCATAAGGGTATCATCGTCGATGTCATAAGGCGCAAAGAGCACGGGTTCACCTTTATAGCTTTCAAATGTACAGTTTCTCACCTCAAAAAAATGTACCAGCATTTATATCACTCTCCTGAAGGTTTATTTCCATGATATTATTATATGACATTTTCCGGCTAATTTCAAGATGACATTTATCACTTTCTCAGTGACATTTGTCACTGAAATGAAAAACAGACAGCCATAGAGCTGTCTGTCCTTCAAGGGATCTTTTATGATAAATTAGGAAAGCTTGCTGATAATGTGGAGCAGATATCTCTGTATCTCAAGAGCGTCTGCTGTTGTCATGCCGTTGCCTCTTTCGCTTACGTCTGCGTTTACAGCGCCCTGCTCGGTAAGGTGGTGCTCGTCAGAGCCGTTGATATCGAACTTGTTGGGATTTGCAAGAGCCTGCATGATGAGAACTACGTCAGACATATCAACTGCGCCGTCGCAGTTTGCGTCGCCCTCAAGAGTTACCTTTGTATCAGGCTTGACTGTTGAAGTCGTTGTGGTCTCGGCAGTAGTTGATGTTGTGGAAGAAGTTGAAGTTGTTGTTGTCTCTGAAGTAGTTGTTGTACTTGTTGTGGTGGTAGTAGTTGAAGTAGTTGTGGTCGTGGAGGTTGTTGTAGTTGTTGTAGTTGTTACATCGGGCTGTGTGCTCTCTGTCTTGTCTGTGAGAGAAAGCAGATATGTAAGAGGTGAATTCCAATAGATAGTTATCTCGTTTGTGGAATAGCTCTCGGAGTTGTCAACGTAACGCTTTGCGTTAGGCTGGTCCTGACAGTAAGCCTTAGCAGCGCTGTCCTCTAAGCTCTGGTCAACACCGCCGACCAGCATACCCTTCATAGCCTTGCCTGCCGCCATTGAGGGACGGTGGTGAGGATGTTCGGGAGATACTGTGCCGTAGCCTGTGAAGAAGCAGGTAGCAACAGGGTTTGTACCGAGGAGGTAGTCCAGCTGTGCGTTTGCAGCGTCAGTGTAGCTCTTTTCGCCTGTGAGCTGGCTTGCAAGTGCAAGGATAATACCCTTGTTAGCGATAGTCATATTGCTGCCCCAGTCGTACTTTGTAATAGCCACGCCGTATGGTGAGGACTTGGATGTGCTGAGAAGCGACTTAGCCTGTGATGTTACAGCGTCAGCAGCCTTCTGATATGCAGAGGAGCTCTTGTCTGCGTTCTTCATGGTGAGAAGAGCGATATTGCCGTAGTCGCCTACAACAGACCAGTCAAGACCTGTCTGTACAGAGCCCATAGCGCTGAGGTACTTCTCATTGCCTGTAGTGCGGTACATCTGAGCAGCAGCCCAGTAGCGCTCGTCCTTGTCGTTCTTTGTAAAGTCAGCGTAATCGCCTGTAACGATGTCCTCGGGATTTACCAGAACATAGCCCTGATTCTTTTCGAGCCATGCCCATGACTTCTCGGCAGCGTCCATGCACTTCTTTGCGAAGTCCTTGTCGAACTTCTCATAGAACTCGGCTGCAAGAGCCATTGAAGCACAGAAATCAGCTGTAGCTGTTGAGCTTACGGGAGTTACGAATAACTCGCCTGTCTCCTTTGTAGGAGCTACATATCCGGGGAATGTCTTACAGGATACCTTGTGGTATGCACCGCCGTCGGGAGCCTGCATCTTCATCATCCACTCAAGCTCGAAGCGAGCCTCGTCGAGGATATCGGGAGTTCCGTTGCCGCTCTCGGGGATACCGATGTTGTCGCCGTAGAGCTCGGGAGCTGTATCATATGCGTAGATAAGGTCTGCAACAGCCTTTGCAGCAGGAACTACATATCTGCCGTAGTCGCCTGCGTCGTGCCAGCCGCCGCTTACGTCTATCTTATTGCTTGTGCCGTAAACTGTAGCCATAGATGTATGACATGGCTCGTGACCGAAGTCCTTGTCCTCTACCTTAACGCCGCAGCGCTGTAAATAGAGCATTCTTACGCTGTCGTCTATAAGATTTGAGTAGACCTTGCCGCCTATCTCGAATGTGTATGAATTGTCAAGTCCCTCACAGGTGATATAGTACTTGCCTGCTTCCTTTACGGAGCTGAAATCGCCTGTCCAGTTTGTCTCGTCTGCGCTGGAGTTTGCAGTCTTGTTTTCAAGCTTGCCTGTGAAAACAGCTTCCTTAGTGTCGGCGTTAACTACCTTGAATTCGGTCTGGTTAGTAACGTCACGGAATACTGCGACCTTGCGGCTGTCAGGTCTGTAGCCTACCTGATTGAGGTTGATGGACGGAGCATAGGGACGGCTTGAAGCGTAGTCCACATGACTGTCATCAACAAGCTCTAAAGAAACATTGTCGATGTAGATAGTATGCTCGGGGAGCTCGCCCTCGTGCTTCTTCTGGATACCGCAGTTGAATACCAGCTTAGCCATGATATCTGTTTCGTCTTCCATGGTGAACTCGTAATCAATGGTCTGGGGCTTGGAGGTGAGCTGAAGTCCCTTCCATGTGTAGGATCTGTAGTCGCCGCCGTTCATCTGGATCATTCCCTCTACATAGCGGTCAACAGAGCTTGAGATATCGTACTTCAGACGGTAAACGCCGTTCTTGTACAGGGGTACGATGTCGTAGAACACCTGTACAGCGTAGTTTACCTCGCCCACATTTGATACTGTAAGAGCAAGCTGTCCGTCCTTTGTGCCGAGAGAGCACTTTCCGCCGCTCTCCTTGTAGGTTCCCCAGCCTGAAACGCCCGACTCAAATGTGGAATTGCTGATAAGATTCTTCGCAGCCATTACAGGTGCGCTGACAGCAGGTGCTGATGCTGCCATTAGGGTGCAGGCTGCAAGTACAGCTGCACAGCGCTTGATAGAATTTTTCTTCATGATATGATTCCCTCTCATTTTGTGTTGGTGCCGAATAACATAATGTGCTCAGAATAAATACCCTCACAGTGCAGATACGGCATTGACTTGCCGTGTTAAGATATTTATATAGCCCTATATTATGCTTTTCCGACATTACGGTTTGTTTTTTACAACTATATTTTAGCAGAACATATCAAAGTATGCAATAACATTTTGCGCTTGTTATATAACATTTCATGCAAATATGGGCGGCAGTCCCGGGGGGCTGTATCTCATATTATGCAAAAAGCCGAAAGCGGACTGCTCCGCTTTCGGCTGATGTAACATTTTATCTGTATTTTAGCTCGGGATTCGTATCATAATACTGCTTCTTATTGCTGTACATTTCCTCGTCGGCAAGCCTCATGGCTTTCAGTATATCCTCGCCTGTACTGCCGAAGCTGACGCCTATGGCAAAGTGCAGGTCACGCACCGACGCCGACTGCTGACGTAGCTTTTCGATACGGCTGTTTATCTCCTCCTCGGTGGTACCCGATACTATCACCATGAACTCGTCGCCGCCTGCGCGGTAGACTTCGCTGTCGAAGAAAACTCCCTGTAACATGGCTGCCGCCGCTCTCAGGAGATTATCTCCCTCGCTGTGTCCCTGTTCGTCGTTCACGCGCTTCAGACCGTTAAGGTCGGCAAATACCACGGCAAAGGGAGCTTTCAGCGTTTCCTTGCCTGCGACTATACGGTCAATACGGTTATTCATGGTATTGCGGTTCTTTATGCCCGTGAGCATATCTATGGAGCTGAGGACTTCAAGCTTATTGACAAGCTGGAAGTTGGATATCTCAGCCGCTACAAAAAACGTGGTAAGCTCAAGAGTTTCCTTTATCTTGACGGTGTCCTCAACGTTGAAGTTTATCGCCCACATATAGCCCAGCAGCTCACCGCCGTGACTCAACGGGAACAGCACGACGCTTTTGGCGCCTGCTCCTTTGAGGGAATCATGCCAGACGGGGTTCACTCCTTTAAGCCATTCCATGTCGTGCTCGTCCTTTATGATAATGCAGGTGCTTCCGCTGAGAGTTTTCTGCCATGTTTCGGTTATGTCATAAAAGCTGTTGTCAAGATAGTGCTCCATTGGCAGCAGTCCGCTGCCCTCTCTTATATTCTCGCAGAGTACGGAACAGCTTCGCTTTTTGCTGTCAGTCAGCAGGATACAGCAATGGTCAGAGCCGCATATCTCGCCGATATCCTTGATGACGTCCTTAAATGTATCCTTTATATTCGCGGAGCTTCTGAGCTTTACGCAGGTCTTAAGCACGTTTGCGGCGTTTTCTGCCGAAACATCTGACATTTTGTCTGCGTTTACAATAGGAGCGGCTTCGTATGTGTATATGCAGTAGCCCACGTTCTCCTTGTCGGAGCTTAGCGGCAGAAGAAACATATTAAGCCACAAGCCCATCTGATAAAGGCTTACATAAGTGTGCAGCGGCTCGCCCTTGACAGCGCATCTGTAGCAGAAATCCTCGAAGTTCATATCCTTCGGGAACCACATCTCATAGGGAGTATCAGGCACAAATTCATGATGAGTTATAAGCCTTACCTCGTCACAGTGCGCCTTGTTTCCTGCCGCTATGCGGATATTGCCATAGGTCGAATCCGATAGCTTTTCAACAGAAATAATACAGCTCTTAGCCTTATAGTCCTTCAATAATGCTTCAAAATCCAAAACAATATCCCCCTTCGCCAAATCTTCTGTTATATTATAACATATTTATCAAGTTTCTGTCAACATAATTTATACATTATACACTCTTGAGTATTCTCTGAAAAATCGGTAAATTTTTCGGTCAAATCAGCTATATCGGCACATTTATCAGCTTTACAGGCTATTATATTAACAGAATTTTTACATTTACGGTCAGAACTGTCAGCTACGCAGTCAAAACAGCTTCTCAATAAATTATGGGATAATGTCGAAAAATTAATATATATTGACGATTGACGGACATATTATAATTTGATATAATGATATTTGAAATTTCGGATGTTCTATCCGTGTTATGGAGGTATGAGAAATGAAGACAAATTTTCTGAAAGCACTGACTGTTCTTCCCCTTGCCGCTGTTCTTGTAAGCTGCGGAAGAGCCGCTATCGATCCTAACGACTATCTCGAAGTCAAGTACGACGGTCTTGACACAGTCGCAAGAGCAAACGCAACTGTTGACTATAAGCAGATGGTCATGGACAATCTCAAGGCATTCGGCATCAAGGACGAGGACGACGACCACGATATCGACAGGGCTGTTACAAAGCTCAAAAAGTATCTCGGCGGCGAGCTCGACAAGACCTCTCAGCTCTCAAACGGCGATACTATCACCTTTGAATGGAACGATGACAAGGTGGAGAAGCTTGAAAAGAAGTACAAGATAAAGCTCAAGGTCGAAGACAAGGAAATAAAGGTGACCGACCTTGAAGAAGCCAAGGAATTCAACCCGTTCGACTACATAACCCTTGAATATAACGGTGTCGGTCCCGACGCATACGCTAAGGTAAAGGTTGACAGCAGCCTGCCTGTAAGCTATGATTACTTCAAGGTAACTCCTTCATCAGGTCTCAGCAACGGCGATAAGGTAACTGTTACCTTCGGAAGCAGCAAGAGCGACGAGGAATACATCAAGGAGGACTGCTTCAGACAGGGCTATCTGCCGACTTTATTTGAAAAGGAATTCAAGGTAGAGGGAGTTCAGTCCTATATCAAGAAGATAGACGATGTCGAAAAAGCTTCTTACGACAGAATGGATAAGTACGCACGCAAGGAGTTCGACAAGCTTGCTGATTCATGGGAGAAGAAGGAACTCAAGGATATCGAGCTTATCGGCGTTAACCTCTACACTCCAAAGGACGAAACCGCTTACTGGGGCAAGAATGCTCTGTGCTTCGTATATAAGGTAACTACCAACAAGCCCGAGGGCTTCAAGGACGACAAGGAAGGGGAAAAGGCAACTGAAGCTCCTACCGAGGCAGCAACCGAGGCTAAGACCGAGGCTGAAACAACTACTGCAAAGGCTGAGGACGAAAAGACAACAACTACTACCGCAAAGGACGACAAAAAGTCCGAAACTACTACAACTACAGCCAAGGCTGACGATAAAAAGGACGATAAGAAGGCTGACAAGGACAGCTACACATATTACTACTTCACATCGTTTGTAAACGTTCTCACTCCTGACAACAACAAGGATAAGGAGTACCCTGCAAGCAACGTTCAGAAGCCCGAATACATAAACTTCTTCGGCGTTTCAGGCGACGCATTCGTAAAGGGCAACGTTCTCTTCGAGGGATTCGAGACTCTCGACGACCTCAACAAGGCTATGGAGACAAAGTACCCCAAGAGCAAGTGCGAGACAAACATCAAAAAATAACCTTTAAAAGCTCTATTTAGACATAATGTCTATATAAGAATTTTACACCTATTACCGAAAGAGCCCTTTTGAAAAAGGGCTCTTCTCGTGTCTTTTTCAAGACCGTTATTTTATTTTTTCTATAATAGAGCCCATATAAAAACTCGCCCCTCTGTAGTTCTTACAGAGGGGCTCTGTTATAGAAAAAATCAGCTAAAAGTCTTTGGAAAGGGGTTCGGGGAAGAACCTTTCCTCAGAAAGGTTTTCCCCGATAAGGAGTTATAAACTTCTATACGGGCATTGTGACTATACGGAGCTTTTTTTGTTCAAAACGCAGAACTTAGCTTTTTCGCGGCATTATTATTGACAGTCCATTCAAGGATATGATAAAATTAATTTGGATAAACTAACATCATGGATAAAGGTGAGATAATGTCAACGTTAAAAGATGCTAAGATAGGTCAGACCGTCAAGGTCGTAAAGCTGGGAGGCGACGGCGCTCTCCGTCAGCACTTTCTGGATATGGGTATTATCCCCGAAACAGAGATAACCCTTGTGAAATACGCTCCTATGGGCGATCCTGTGGAGCTGAGATTACACGGCTACGAGCTTACCCTGCGCCTTGCCGACGCAGAGCAGATAGAGGTAACTCCCGTGGACAACAAAAACGACGTCAGCTCCAAGAAAAGCGAAAAAAAGAAGATAGCCCACCCAGGACTGGGTGAGGGCGGAAAGTTCCATGCCAAGGGCGACGGTGATCCCCTGCCCGAGGGCACGAAGCTGAAATTCGCTCTGGTAGGCAATCAGAACTGCGGAAAGACCACCCTGTTCAACAGGCTCACAGGCTCAAAACAGCACGTCGGAAACTTCCCCGGCGTTACCGTGGACAGAAAGGACGGTGCCATAAAGGAACACCCCGACACCGTAATAACCGACCTGCCTGGTATCTACTCCATGTCGCCCTACACCAGCGAGGAGATAGTTTCGAGAAATTTCGTCCTCGAAGAAAAGCCTCACGCCATAATCAATATAGTTGACGTTACAAATATCGAGCGAAACCTCTACCTCACCATGCAGCTCATAGAAATGAATATCCCTATGGTAGTTGCACTTAACATGATGGACGAGCTCTCCTCAAACGGCGGAGGTATCGACGTAAACCGCATGGAGCACCTCCTCGGTGTGCCTGTTGTTCCTATATCAGCCGCTAAAAACGAGGGTATCGAGGAGCTTGTGGAACACGCTGTTCATGTTGCAAAATATCAGGAGCGCCCCGTGGAGACTGACTTCTGCGGAAAAAGCAAAAGCGGCGGCGCAGTTCACCGCTGTATCCACGGCATATGTCACCTTATTGAGGACCACGTTGAGACCG
Source organism: Ruminococcus flavefaciens (assembly GCF_900119075.1). GTDB lineage: Bacteria > Bacillota > Clostridia > Oscillospirales > Ruminococcaceae > Ruminococcus > Ruminococcus flavefaciens_Q. The sequence continues at coordinate 441,844 of NZ_FPIP01000002.1, read as the reverse complement.
CAGGACTGCCTATACGCTTTGCAGCCTGCAAGGTCATCGAGAATGACAATCTTATCATTTCTCAGCTCGCTCTGGACAAAAACGAGGAGGAAATGATAGATCACATCGTTATGCAGCTCGAAAAGGAGCGCGGACTGGACAGAAGCGCGGCTATTGCCGATATGAGGTTCTCGTTCATACAGAAGCTTGTTGAAGAAGCCGTCACAAAGCCTACGGAGAGCAAAGAGCATATCCGCAGCCGGAGGATAGACAGCGTTCTCACGGGAAAATACACGGCTATACCTGCTTTTGTAGGTATCATGGCTCTGGTTTTCTGGCTGACCTTCAACGTCATCGGAGCATGGATGCAGGGGCTCATGGAAACGGGCATAGACAAGCTCACCGAGATAACGGACAAGGCTCTGATACACGCTCATGTAAACGACACTATCCACAGCCTTATCATAGACGGCATATTCGCAGGCGTGGGAAGCGTTCTCAGCTTCCTGCCCATAATCGTTACCCTGTTCTTCTTCCTGTCAATGCTGGAGGACAGCGGCTACATCGCAAGAGTGGCGTTCTTCATGGACAAGCTCCTGCGTAAGATTGGTCTTTCGGGACGAAGCATAGTGCCTATGCTAATAGGCTTCGGCTGTTCTGTTCCTGCGGTAATGGCTACAAGAACTCTCCCCAGTGAGAGAGACAGAAAGATGACCATACTTCTCACCCCGTTCATGAGCTGTACTGCAAAGCTGCCTATATATGCATTCTTCGTAAACGCATTCTTCCCGAAAAAAGGCGGTCTCATCATGGTTGGACTGTACCTCCTCGGTATAATCATCGGCATACTTGCCGCATATTTCTACAAGACGTTCCTCTTCCGCGGCGAGGCTGTGCCATTTGTTATGGAGCTCCCCAATTACCGTCTCCCGGGAGCAAGAAACGTAGCACAGCTCCTGTGGGAAAAGGCTAAGGACTTCTTGCAGAGAGCCTTTACAGTGATACTTATCGCAACTATCTGCGTATGGTTCCTGCAAAACTTCGACCTGAAGCTGAACATCGTCAGCGACGCCGAGAACAGCATACTCGCTAAGATAGCAAGCCTGTTTGCTCCTGTTATGAAGCCTGTAGGTCTTGGCGACTGGCGCGTGATAGTTTCGCTGGTAAGCGGCTTCATGGCTAAGGAAAGCGTTGTGTCAACACTTGAGATACTCTACAGCAACGGCGTTGCAGCTTCAATGTCGTCACTGTCGGCGGCTTCACTGCTGGTATTCTCGCTGCTGTATACTCCCTGTGTTGCGACAATTGCAGCAGTCAAGAGAGAGCTCGGCAAGAAATGGGCAGTAACAGTAGTTGTATGGCAGTGCGTTGTGGCATGGGCTGCCGCACTGATAGTCAGACTTATCTGCATGGCGTTAGGAGTGGTTTGATGAATACTATCGATATTATCCTTATTGCAGCTATAGCAGCCGCTTTTATCGCTGCTGTGGCTGTGTGCATACGAAACAAGAAGCAGGGCAAGGGCTGCGGAGGCTGCTGCGGTGACTGCTCTGCCTGCTTTAAGAACAGCAAATGAAAACAGGCATATTATTTACGGCAGCGCTTCTTGCGGCTGTAATTTCGGGCTGCTCGGACAATAACAGCTCCGAGGTCATACCTGCCGAGACGACAACAATTGTGACAACTGTTGTTACAACAACTGCCGAAACCACAGCAGCTCCCACAACAGAAGCGGTCACAGAGCCTACTACCGTATCTAAGTCTCTGCTGAAAGCTCCCGAGGATATAGCTCTCCGCGATATTGACGGCAATGGACAGAATTATGAGTTCACCTATGACGGCAGGAGCTTCTCGGCGCTCTATGAGCCTGATAACTGGCATATCACAGATTCGTACCTTATTGATGACGAAGCCGACCTTGTCATCATATGTCAGGCACTTATCGCAGTGAACCCCGTTCACAGCGCAGATATGACAGGCTGGCGGACTGCCGAGGATATGGCGTATGAGTGGAAAAATCACAATCAGGCATATTACCTGCTGCCTGACAGCTCCGACTGGAAAAGCAGTGCCAAGGACGTTGACCTTGACTCAAAGGACGAGGGCAAAAGCGCATACGACCTGTTTATGGACAAGATAAGAGAATAAGCTGCGCAATAACGCAATTTGAGAGCTGGGAATTGAGAGTTAAGAGTTATAATGCTTCCTGTAGCGGCATTATTTTGAAATCATGAGCGAAGCGAACATATAAACTCTCCACTCTAAACTCTAAACTAAAAAAGGAATACAGAAGCAAAGCTTCTGTATTCCTTTTTTTCATCTCTGTTCCATGAGCTGTTCAAAGGTAATGCCGTATTTATAGGCTATCTCATGAGCATAGCTCTTGCCGTCGGGAGCCTTATAGCTTATCTTGTAGGAACGCTTGCCGCCCTCGTTTTCCATGACTACGCTGACCGCCTTGCACATCGCGCCATCAGCCTTGTTGAATTTATCCGTATCCTCAGCAAGCTCATGCATATGGGTGTTGAAAAATGTCCTCGCTCCTATGCAGCAAAGATACCGCAGAACGTCCTCGGCGATATACACCGACTCGGTATGACTGGTAGTGGCAAAGGACTCGTTGAACAGCAGCAGGCTGCTGCCTGTTGCCTTTTTGCATATCTCGTTGAAACGCTCCGCCTCCTCGCCGAGACGACCAAGAGACACAGTGCGCTCCTCCTCAACGGGGAAATGAGTGTATATGCCGTCGCAGAGCCGAACCCGCGCAGAAGAAGCAGGCACGAAAACTCCGCTCTGATACAGCAGGAACGCCAGTCCAACACCCTGAGTGAATATGGTCTTTCCGCCGCGGTTTGGACCTGTAAGTATATTCACCGTCTTTTCACGGGTAAATTCAAGGTCGTTGCAGACTATCTCCTCTTCAACAGTTCCCTTTCCGCGGCATATAGCCAGCTTTACGTTGTAAAAATCCCTGAACACCGTGTCCCCGTCGGAGGGTTCGCCAATACAGCAGGGCACTCCAGAGGCTGTAAGCTGCTTTTCAAGCTCGATAAAGCGGAGATAGAACAACAGCTCGTCCGCAAGGTCTGCAAGGACGTATCCGCTTACGTCCACATACTTGTGAAGAACACGCCTTAGCTTTGCGGTAGTCGAGGGCAGCATACGCTCGATGATACTGTTCAGGTTGTTCATGAGAGGATTGGCGGAGGGCTGCCTTGCGGCGCCGCGGTATTTTCTCTCATACTTATTGAGACTTTCAGCCATGTTGTCATCGGGAATTTCCATTGAAAAAGCCATAAGGTCCTCGTCACTGAGCTGGTCTTTCCTGTGATACTTCAAAAAACGCTTCAGCATACTCTGCTCCTCGAACCAGAATCTGTTAAGAGCGATAATGCCTGTCTCCATAGGGTAGAAGTTCTCATCGAGATTTACGCCGATAGTTATGCTCCTGACGTGCCGAATGTCCTCGCTGACTAGTTCTATATCCTTTAAAAGCTCTCCGAAGCCGCTGTTGCCGTAGATATCCCTTATCAGTGCCGCAAACTGCTTCATGCCCTCCGATGTGAATTCCAGTCCGTCTATAGCCTTGTTGAGCTCGATAACGGAGCTTATGTAGTTTTCGAGATATTTCAGCTTTGAGAGCAGCTCCCAGATAGTAGCTCCTTTTTCTAAGTGCTTCTGACCGTCCTTGGTGAAGAAACGCATACCCTCAAATATATCGTAGAGCTTCTCGCAGAGCTCGGGAGACTGCCGCAGTTCCGTGTAAACTGCTCTGCGGTAACTGATTATCCTCTCGTCTGCGGGCATTTTCAGCAGTATATCCTTTATTACCTTCCGCTCGTTTGAATTGCGTGAAATGCTCTCAACAAGGAAATCCACGGACAGGTCATTTTCCGTATCACTGCTGAGCAGTGAATAGCTGCCGCCTTTATCGGGAGCAAGCAGACTGAACGCTCTCAGCTCGTTTGTATTATGCTCGGACATTGGTCTCTCCTTTCTTTTTTTGCACACAGCATGATATCATTAACATTGATTATAGCACAGTTTTCAGAAAATAGCAATAAGCACAGGAAAACTCGCCGTCTTATGTTTATATCCGTTTTTAATAAAAAAGCCCTTGAAAATACGATATTAATTTGATATAATTATATAAAGCATATGATTCTTTCACAAGTAATTTAAATTTATTACACAGTACTGCCTTCTGCGGCGAAAATTTCAAATCACACACCGAAAAGAGGTGGTCAGCACTATGACTATTTCAGGTTATTTGTCAGAACACTGGGGACTTATAATTATTCTCATCGGAATTGCCATAGCTATCCATTCGGACGTTCATCTGGAGCGCAGGATAATCTACAAAATAGCCTTTACCAATGTTCTGCTTTTCCTGTATTCGGTTGCCTGCTATGTGGAAACATACCTTGGAAATCAAACCGAATATTCCATATTAAGACCGATACTGTGCGCTGTAAATTACAGTCTTATCGTATTTATACTTGTAAGCGCCATAATGATAATGTATCCCACGCAGAAGAGGTATCTCCTTTTTCCTGCGCTGCTGAACGCCGTGCTGTGCTTCATATCTGTCCCTACGGGTATAGTTTTCACCATATCAGAGGATAACCACTTCGGGCGCGGAACTCTGGGATATCTTACGTATTTCATAGCGGCTCTGTATATGCTGTACCTGATATACAGCCTTTTCAGAAGCACAAGAGCAGAAAAAGAGGATTACAACCTGATGATATTCCTCTCGGTAACGTCGTTGCTGTGTCTGGTAATGCCGTTATTCATTGAGAATTCCAGTCACTGGTTCAACATCACCATTGCGACTGATATCCTTATATATTATATTTTCCTGCTTCAGCAGTTCACAAAGCGCGATCCGCTGACAAAGCTGCTGAACCGACAGAGCTATTATTCGGATATCGAAAAGTATATGCACGAAATATCCGCAATTGTGGCTATGGATATGGACGGTCTAAAAGAGGTCAACGACACCCACGGTCACGTTGCAGGCGATACAGCTCTGAAAACTCTTGCGGACTGTTTCCACAAAGCCTCAAAGCAGGAACAGCGCGTTTACCGTATCGGCGGCGACGAGTACGTTATCCTCTGCATGAGCACTCCCGAAAAAGAGGTAAATGAGCTTATCACACGCATGAGGGAAAATGTGGCAAAAACCGAGTACTCCTGCTCCATAGGCTACGCAATGAAAACTGATAAATGCTCCATAGACGAGCTCTATCAGAAAGCCGACAAAATGCTCTATGTTGAAAAGGAGCAGTACTACATAAGGTCAGGCAAAAAAAGATGAATCAAGGCGTGACAGTTCCTGACTGTCACGCCATTTTTCATAAAAAATACACATATTTCAGCAATTATATACTTGTGACGGCTCTATATTTATGATATAATTATAACGACATCAAATCGTTTCTTAATAATTCTATTAACTAATTATCTATCAGGGAGGTAAACAATGGACAACTTTAACTTTTACAGTCCTACCGAGTTCGTTTTCGGCAAGGACAGAGAATCAGAATGCGGTGAATACGTTAAGAAATACGGCGGAAGCAAGGTGCTTATCCACTACGGCGGCGGTTCTGCCGAAAGGTCGGGACTTCTCGGCAGAGTAAGAGAGTCACTTAACAAAAGCGGCATCAGCTTCGTTGAACTGGGCGGTGTTAAGCCTAATCCAAGGGATACTCTGGTATATAAGGGCATTGACCTCTGCCGCAGCGAGGGCGTGGACTTCATACTTGCTGTAGGCGGCGGCTCATCTATCGACTCCGCAAAGGCTATCGCCGCAGGCGTCCCCTACGACGGTGATTTCTGGGACTTCTACAGCGGCAAAAGCATAGAAAAGGCTCTGCCTATCGGCGTTGTTCTCACTATCGCAGCCGCAGGCAGCGAGGGCTCGGGCGACTCCGTTATCACAAAGGAGGACGGTATGCTGAAAAGAGGGGCAGGCTCCGACGTGCTCAGGTCAAAATTCTCTATACTGAACCCTGCTCTCACACAGACTCTGCCTGCATATCAGACAGCCTGCGGAGCTACCGATATCATGGCTCACGTTTTTGAAAGATACTTCACAAATACTACAGAGGTCGAGATAACAGACCGTCTCTGCGAGGCTGTACTCATTACAATGGTCAAGGAAACTCCCCGTGTTATCGCAGATCCTGACAATTACGACGCAAGAGCCAATATCATGTGGGCAGGAATGGTGGCTCACAACGGCTTGGTAGGCGTGGGACGCTCTCAGGACTGGAACAGCCACGGCATAGAGCATGAGCTTTCGGCGCTCTACGACTGCGCTCACGGTGCTGGACTTGCAGTTATCATGCCCTCATGGATGGAATTCGTTTACAAGCACAACGTTATGCGCTTCTGTCAGATGGCAACAAGAGTTTTCGGCTGTCAGATGAATTTCGAGAACCCCGAGGCAACTGCTTTAGAGGGTATCCGCCGTTTCAGGAGCTTCCTCCACAGTATAGGTATGCCTATAAACTTCGCAGAGCTGGGCGCTAAGGAAGAGGATATCCCTGCACTCGTTGAGAAGTTCGGTATCGGCAGCGGCAGAACAGGCGGATTTGTAGCACTTTCCGCCGAGGACATCACCGAGATATACAAGATAGCCGCAAAGGCAAGTCTCTGAGGTGAATACTATGAAGATACTGTTCATAGGCGGCACAGGCACTATCAGCATGGCGATAACAAGGCTTCTCGCAAAACAGGGGCATGAACTGTATCTGCTTAACCGCGGAAACAGGAACGAACACCTGCCCGAGAATGTAAGAACTATCATAGCGGATATCTCCGACGAAGAGGAGACCGCAAAAAAGCTAAAAGGTATGTCATTCGACTGCGTTGGCGAGTTCATCGGCTTCGTGCCCTCACAGCTGGAGGGCGACTATCGGCTTTTCAAGGATAAGACAAAGCAGTTCATATATATCAGCTCCGCTTCTGCCTATCAGAAGCCGCCGACAAGCTATGTTATCACCGAGGAAACTCCCCTTGAGAATCCCTACTGGGAATACTCACGGAACAAAAAAGCCTGCGAGGAATACCTCATGGAGCGATATCGCAAGGACGGTTTCCCTGTGACTATCGTCCGTCCAAGCCATACCTACGACGAGCGCAGTGTGCCTCTGGGAGTTCACGGCAATGGCGGAAGCTGGCAAGTGGTAAAACGCATCAAGGAGGGAAAGCCCGTCATTATCCACGGCGACGGAAGCTCCCTGTGGACTATCACCCACAACAGCGACTTCGCAAAGGCTTACGTGGGACTTATCGGCAATCCCAAGGCTATCGGCGAGGCTTTCCACATAACCTCCGACGAAAGCGTCAGCTGGAACGAGATATACAAGGCTATCGCAAACGCTCTCGGCGTTGAGCTGAAGCCGTATTATGTTTCGTCACAGACTCTTGCGGATATGAGCGATTACGACTTCCTCGGAAGTCTCATAGGCGACAAGGCTAATTCTGTGGTCTTCGACAACTCCAAGGTCAAGGCTCTTGTGCCTGATTTCAAGGCGGAGGTCTCCGCAAAAGAGGGCATACGCCGCACGGTGGAGCATATTCTCGCCCACCCCGAATACCAGAATGACGACGAGGAGTTCGACCAGTGGTGCGACAAGGTCATAGCCGCTGTGGAAAAGATGAAAAAGCTCTGAGTTTAATCATGATACTTGTACAGATGTTTTATGCTTATTATTGAGAGAACCCCTTTTGAAAAAGGGACCCTCTGACGGAGGACGTCCCCTCTGTCACTGCGTGACATCTCCCCGCACTGCGGGGAGTCACTCTCAAACTCTCTCCCTAAAACTTTCGTTTTGTTTTTTCTCAGATAGGGCGCTCCTGTATTTTGCAGGATTTTTTTTATTTATAAAGCGCCCTATCTGTGAAAAAACCAGATAAAAGTCTTTGGAAAGGGGTATGGGGGAAACGCTTTCCTCAGAAAGGTTTCCCCCATAATTAACTATAAGCTTCTATACAAGTGTTTTGGTTAAAACTCAGAGCTTTTTCATTCCCAATCCTCATTTTTATGCTTTGGCTTGCGCTTATAGCGCTTCTTATCGCTTTCCGCCACCTTTGTGGCAGGATCGACGCCGTTCCAGCTGCCGCGCTTTGCGTAGTCTATCTTCTTCTGCTCCTTTTTGCTCATTTTATCATAAGGCACGAATTTATCCATAATATCCCTCCGTTCATACCGATATCACGAACAGCTGCTCACTGCCGCCGTATACGGACTCAAAATCGCCCATGCAGACAAAGCCGTACTTCTCGTACAGTCCCCTTTCGCCGCTCATGATATATACCTTGTCATATCCGATACTTTTTGCGTATTCAAGGGCTTTTCCTATCATTTTCTCCGAAATTCTCTTTCCTCTGTGAGCTTCGTCCACAAAAACAAAGCCTATCAGCGGAGTATAAGGATATTTCTGGTGCAGCCCGTCCTTTTCCGTAAGTGTGCAGAAGCCCACAGGCTCGCCGCCCTCAAAGGCTGCGAAAACACGCTCCCAGTCCCTGAACTCGTTTTCACCCATGAGCCTTGCAAGCTCCTTTCCTGCTCTCCATGAGCAGTTTTCGGCAAATGCCGCAACTGTATCCCATTTTTCGTATGTACTTGTAAGTGTTATTATTTCCATTTTTCTCCTTTTGGAACGCCGTTCCATGTACGTTTTACAGTCCGAATGCCGTTTTTACCCATTGGTAAAGCTCCTCTACCATTTTTGTTCCGTCGTTTACCATACAGGGTATACCCATTTTTTCACATTCGGCTTTGACCTGCTGCGCAAAGAGTATATCCCTTTGCATCCAGTTATCAAAGGCTTTCTCCTTGGCGGAGCATTCCGCCAGCACATATTTTACCCATTCCCTCTGCCTGTAATGTGATATCTGAAACTCAGGCGAAGGTACAATGGCGATATAGTTTTCTGCTCCGTATGCTTTCATGACCTGCGGAGTATATGCAGCTCCCTCAGTAATGATAAGCTCTGCGGATATCTGATCTATTTTGTCAAAGACAAAGGGCGCTGTCTCGCCGTATATCCTGAACTCCTCCTCGCACTGGATATGGGGCTCTCTCAGCCAGTTGCCGTCTGCCGATAAGCCGCTGATACCTGCACAGGCAGCCTTTCCCTGCGCTGCCGCCGCTGCGATAAGCTCCCCAAGATGATCGTCGACCTTGAAGTAATATGCGCCGTATTCTTTTGAGATAAGCTCCGCAGCAGTACTCTTTCCGCTGCACGGTGAACCGCCTATAAATAAGATTTTTTTGCTCATGTTATCCCTTTCCGACAGATAATATCCGTCTAAAGCCTGCAACAAAAAAGCGCTCCCGCAGAACGCAGGAGCGCAGAATATCTACCGTTAATATATGCTCAGAAAGCTGTTATACGGCTGTGCAGGCAAACTCCATGCTTAGTGTTATCTTGTTTTGATTTGATGTAAATACTGTGTTTTTCATTGAGTTCACCTTCCTTTCAGTTGATATGAGCATATTATACATGGTATTTTACGATTTGTCAAGCACTTTTTTCAGCACCCTCGGGGATAGTGTATGCAGGATTTTCAAGTGTGAGCCATTCGCCGCTCTTTGCAGTCGCAAGAGCTACCTCGTCGTATTTCTCACCGTCCAGTTCGTACTGCATGGTCATCTTCATGGTGACGTCGCTGCCGCTCTCCTGCATTACCTTAGCCTTGAAGCTGTAAGCCTCTCCTGCCTTGTAGGTATCGCTGCTGAGCATTATCGCCGCCCCGTTCCAGTTGTCAGTTCTGCCGCTGACGAAAAGGCTCTGCGAACCGTCGGAAGCCTTATCCTTGTCAACAGTTACAAGTGAGCCGCCTCTGGGTATCCAGCCCTGTGCGCCCTCCTCGAAGCTGATATCGAAGAAGCCCACTGCCTCGGGAGTTCCTGTTTCAACAGCTCCCTCAAGCTTTTTTATAGCGTCATGGTCAACAGTTACCTCAATGTCTGTAGCCTCGGCATAAGTGCCGCCTACGTTGAGGTCATTCTTGTAGACTGTCGCCTTGCCGCTGGACTGATAGCCCTCGATAGTAAGAGCTACTTCATACATATTTCCGAGCTCAAGACCGCACTTTTTCCATGCGTCGAAGTGCTTGGACACGGATATAGTACCTTCTATCTTCTTGCCCTCGCCCTGTGGCTTGGACTGTCTTACGCTCCAGTACTGGTCGAATGTCTGTGTGCCGTCGATAGAGGGCTGTTCGTATCTGGTGGTCTTGTAGATATCGTATGTGCCGCCGTCAACTGTTACAGTTCCCAGTGATACGGGAGCTCCCGGCGGTCTCCATGAGCCCCATGACTCAACGATGTAGAACTCGATAAGAGGATCTCTTGTCCAGCCGTAAACGCACATATAGGAATTGCCTACAGGCTCGTATTCCACGCCGTAATCAACGGAGATATTTCCAAGCTGGTCGTAGGTCTGTGTGCAGTCGTACTTCTTTCCGCGGCGGAAAAGGGCATTGTTGATGTTGCTCCACTCGCAGGAGAATGTGCCGCCCTTTGCGTCAACAGTAAATGAAGTGTCTCCCTCGTCCTTCCACAGCTCGTAATCGTAGCCGTCAGCGGTACCCGTTATATTCTCGGTAAATACCTGCGGCTCGGCGCTCGGTGCGGCGGAACTGTCAGCTTCGGGCTTGTTGCTGTCGCTGCAAGCCGCTGTAATGCTCATCATGCATACCATAGCCGTAACTGCTGAAAGCTTTTTCAGAATGTTTTTGAACATATGATTTTCCTCTCTTTTAATAAAATCAAGTCGCCTTGTGTGTTCATTATACCACTCAGATGACATATTGTCTATTCTATTATTGCTCATATTTTTACATTTTATCTGAAAAGGCATTATTGTTCTCCACATTATGTGTATAACAAGCAACACATTAACGAACTGGATTTTTTTCCTTGACAAATCAAAAATTGTAATGTATAATGTATTCATATTAACTGAAAGGAAGGTGAACTTCATGAGAACAACATATACACGACCTTATAACAAACCAATGTACAACAAAATATCACAAAGCAAGGAGTTTGCCTGCACAGCCGTATAATCAGCTTTATTAAGCATTATATACCGGTATACGTTTTGCGCTCCTGCATTCTGTGGGAGCGCTTTTTTATTGCAGGCAGAAAGAAAAGAGAGGTAAATATGTCAGCTATAATCGAAATCAAAAATGTAAGCAAGGAATTCAAGGTGCTAAACAGGCATGAAGGACTCAAGGGCAGTCTCAAAGACCTGTTTTCAAGGGACTACAAGACCGTAAGAGCCGTGGACAACATCTCAATGACCATTCAGCAGGGCGAGATCGTGGGTTATCTCGGACCAAACGGTGCAGGTAAGTCCACTACTATCAAGATGATGACAGGCGTTCTCGAACCGACATCGGGCGAGATACTTGTGGGCGGTAATGTCCCTTATAACAACCGCTCAAAAAACGCTCAGGAAATAGGCGTCGTATTCGGTCAGCGCTCTCAGCTCTGGTGGGCTCTGCCCCTTGTGGAGTCATTCAAGCTCCTGAAGGACATCTATCAGATACCCGACGAGAAATACGACAGCATACTAAAACTATACCGCTCCCTTGTGGATATAGAGCCCCTGCTCCACAAGCCCGTACGTCAGATGTCTCTGGGACAGCGTACCCTCAGCGATATACTTGCGGCTTTTCTCCACGATCCTAAGATAGTTTTTCTCGACGAGCCGACTATCGGTCTCGACGTTTCAATGAAAGCAAAGATACGTACTCTTATCCATGCGCTGAACAAGGAAAAGAACACTACCGTTATCCTGACAACTCACGATATGGGCGACGTTGACGCGCTGTGCAGGAGGATAGTCATCATCGACAAGGGCAAAATGCTCTACGATAACGATATCGAGCACCTCAAGGGCTTCTTCGGCTCATACCGCACATTAAAAATACGTATTGACGGCGACCTGAAGGAACAGTCTGAGCTCATACAGAAGGAGCTCCCCGAGTTTTCCGTATCTGCCGACGACGAGTGGATATCGGTCCTTGTTGACGAGGAAAAAGCCAAGGTCATCGATGTTCTCGGAAAGCTCCAGCACTCCTACAATATCAGGGATATGCAGCTCGAGGAGATATCCACAGAGGAGGTCATCAAGAAAATATACGAGGAGGGAGTACAATGAAGCTGAAAAAGTACCTCGTCCTCACCCGTGCAGGAATTATGGAGACCTTGCAGTTCCGACTGTCATTCGTGGTAATGGTCATCGGAAATCTGCTGTATCTCATAGTAGTGTATTTTCTCTGGGACGCAATATACGAATCCGCAGGCACAGACGTGGTAAACGGCATGACATTTTCGGATACGCTCATATACCTTGTCCTTGCAACAGCGCTCTTCAACTTCATGGAGATGTACGCAGTCTGGGAGATAGGACGCAGTATCCAGTCGGGAAAGATAGTTCTTGACCTTTTAAAGCCTATGGAATACCGAAAGTATCTGTTCTGGTCGTTTTCGGGCTCATTTATTGCAAAGTTCCTGCTCACATTCCTGCCTACATTCATTGCTGTAGCCATAGTTACAAACGGAGCTATACCAATGGGGATAAATCTGCTCTACTTCGTACTCTCTGTAGTCATGGCAGTTTCTATCAACTACAGCATTGACTTCATAGTAGGTACCATATGTCTCTACACCGAGTCCATATGGGGCATAAACATCATGAAGCAGGTAATAGTTCTTCTGCTTTCGGGCGCGACCATTCCCCTTGCATTCTTCCCCGACACACTCAGAACCGTAGTGAACTACCTGCCATTCCAGTCAATATACAATGCACCGCTGACTATCCTGCTGGACGGTGCTCCCACCGCAGAAACAGTGCTCACCACTCTGGGAACTCAGCTTATCTGGTGCATCGTTATGATGGTGATAAGCAAGCTTTTCTGGAAGGTCTCACTGAGACAGATAACTGTGAACGGAGGCTGATGTATCATGAAAAGAAAAGGTTTACGCTTCTACGCTAAGATATACTGCAAGATACTGGCTCAGGACCTGAAAAGCAAAATGAGCTACCGCGCAGACTTCATCATCTCAACTATAGGAATGATATTCACAAATGTGGCAGGCTTTATCAGCTTCTGGATATTATTCCGAAACTTCCCGTCCATAAAGGGCTGGAGCTATCACGAAATGCTGTTCCTTTACGGCTTTTCGCTGATATCACTGACTCCAGTGCAGTGCTTCTTCGACAACAACTGGAGCCTGAGACAGAATGTCTACACAGGCGACTTCATCAAGTACTGTTTCCGTCCTATCAATATGTTCTTCTACTATCAGTCGGAGGTATTCGACATAAAAGGTCTGGGACAGCTTGCATTCGGACTGGTAACTCTTATCTATTCATGGATAAAGCTGGGACTGGGCTTCACGCCGCTTATGCTTCTGAAACTGATAGTGTTCCTCATAACGGCTTCACTTATCATGATAGCTCTGCAAAATGCTGCGGCAGCAACCTGCTTCTGGATACAGAACTCATTCTACGTCCTCGATTTAGCGTACAGATTCAGAGACTACGCTAAATACCCTATCACAATATTCAGCTCGGTATTCAGATTCATCTTCACATTCCTTATGCCGATAGCCTTTATCGCATACTACCCCAGCCTTGTGATACTGCGTCCCGAAAAAGTACCTGTATTGTCGTGGCTGTCGCCTGTTATAGGCATTGCGTTCTTCTGGCTCAGCTATAAGATATGGATGCACGGCGCTAAAAACTACAGTGGAACAGGTTCATAAACAGCGAGGGCGTGACTTTTGTCACGCCCTCTAAAAATAATAAATGAAAAATATGGTGTCCGCTCTGCGGACATTTTTATTATCTGCTCAACGCACGTAAGTATGCTGTTTTCCTTGACATTTCATATCAGCAGTGATATAATGAATTGTCATGTTATTCAGACATAAAGGAGATTTTTAATATGAAGGATCAAAGTGTTAAGAAGAAAAAGAAATGGCCGAAAGTGCTTCTGGTCATTGTTGTGCTTATCGGAGCTCTCGCAGGCTTTATAGCGTTCAATGCTTCAAAGAACATGAAGGTGATGAACAGGACTCTCGACTCGGGTATGAAAACTCTCTCGGAGCACGCCGAAGTCACACCTGTTGACGCAGGCGAGTTTTCGCAGATAAAGATGTACGGGCTCATGAAGTTCGACGTTTCTCAGTACAACGTCAAGGATATCGGAAATCTTTCCGTAATGACCGTAAATATGGGCTTTATGCAGATGGTTTCCTACGTTATCACGCCTTATGACAAGAATATGCCGCTGATGTCCATGGACTTCATGTATATACTCGGAAACCGCAAGTCTTACGTGGAATTCTACGACCTCGTCCCCGACAAGACCGCTGACGATTACATCGAAACACTTGCTTCAATAAAGGAATTCGAGAACAAGTACAGCAGCTTTGAAGACATTGCCACCGATCCTGCATGGTACGACGACCTGATGACAGTTGCGCTCCATAAGGCAGGCAAGCGTGCTGACGACGAGAAGATAGAGGAAATGTTCTGCGACGCTATCAGCTGCTACATGGAAAAGGCTAACGAGCTTGAGGAGCTCTCTGACGAGGAAAAGGCTGTAAAGCTTGAGCTCACCAAGAAATACTCCGATAACCTTGTTGAAAAGGGCGGAGTTTCCACCAACGTGTTCAAAAAACAGCTCGGCGAGGAAAAGACTAAGGAATTCTTTGACAAAGTATTCTTCGGAACAGAAAAATACAAATAAAAAATCAGGCGCGATAAGAATTTATCGCGCCCTTTTTGTTTCATCTTACCTCAAAGCTGTAGTCTCCGTGAACGGGTACTCGCTCCGATTCTATGCGCTCAACGCTGCCCCATGAGTGGTTTTCCATAGCCTCAACAAGGTCGGAGATATCTCTCTCCGTACCCTCTGCCTCCATTTCCACAGAGCCGTCGTCAAGATTGCGCACCCAGCCGCTTAGTCCTAATCGTCTTGCGGTATTCTTAGCCTTCCAGCGGAAGCCCACGCCCTGCACATAGCCGTAAAATATTATATGTCTGCGAACCTTGTCCATATTTGTCTCCTGTTATTCTTTTTTCTTTCTCACCAGCAGAGCCGCTCCAACAACTGCAAGAAATGCAATTGCCGCAATGATACCGCCAATAGCTATCCTGCCCTCTGACGAGAGCTGTCTGTCGCCGTAAACTGTAGTAGTATACGTGAAGCCCGTTGCGCGGAAAGCCGCGTCCACGTCCTCGGCTATGACCTCGTGTCCCTTTGCATTGGGGTGGATATCAAGGTCGGCAATGTTGGTAAGGCTGCCTGCCTTGCCCTCAAAGTCTGCGGCAATGTCTATGACCTTGTAGCCGCAGGCGGAATTTTCCGTGATTATCTCGTTGAGCCTGCCTATCTTTTCATTTGAGAAATCCGTAACGCGCTTGAATTTGCTGTAGTATTCCAGCGGATCATAGAGCGTCTGTATGTAGACCGTGCCCTCGGTACGCCTGTCAAGCTCCTCGGCTATGGTCTTGATATTCAGCTCAAATTGGTCAAGAGCCTTGTCAACGTCGCTGTTAATACTGAGAAACATGGACGCCGCACTGAAAAAGTCGAAATTATCCTTATTGAAAGAACCGCTTTCACTTATGCCCATGCTGTTGAACAGGTCAAGCATTATCCCCAGCAGGTCGTTGCCGCCGATAGATATGACCACGGCGTCGCAGTCTGCAAGGTCGCTGTCAAGCTGACCGCTCTGTATCTGCCCGATAAGGTCTGAGGAAGTCGCTCCCGAAACCGCCTTATTCACCATTGTATGACCGCATTTGCCGCGGAGCTCCTCATTGTACTTTTCCCTGAGGATATTTGAATAGGAGCGGCAGTGGTAATTATCATCGGCAGTATAGCCCTCCAGTCCGTAGCCTGCCGCTATGGAGTCCCCGAGAAACAGCATTTTCGGCGGAACTTCCGTATTATTCACCACTTCTGTGACGGATTTTTCCGTCATTGAACAGGAAGCGAGGCTGACTGACAGTATGGCGGCAGAGACCGCCGCAGCAATTTTTCTGAACATAGGCGCTCCTTTCGGTCAGGTTTTTCTTAATTATACCACAGTAACAGCTGATTTTCAAGAATTATCCGACACATAAATTGACTCTCATTTCATAATATGCTAAAATAGTGATTGATAATGATACAGGCAGGTGATGATATGCTATACTATATGTTCAACAAGCCACAGGGCTGCGTTACTGCACGGTCTGACACGGTACACAGGACAGTCATGGACTACTTTCCTGCCAAACTTGCGGAAAAGCTCCACCCTGTAGGCAGGCTTGACAAGGACACCTGCGGACTGCTGATACTCACCGACGACGGCGACCTTGACTTCAAAATAATGCAGCCTGACCGCCATATCAGCAAGACCTACTTTTTCTACGCTATCGGCACTATGACCGAGGAGAAGCGTCAGCTTCTCGAAAACGGCATTGCTATGGCAGGATTCACTGCTAAAGAAGCAGTTTTTCAGCTCCACAGGGAGTACCGTATCGGCGAGCTTGAAAGCTTCATGCCTGCTGAGCGCCGCGAGCGCTACATGAAAAATCCCGACGGTGCGGCATTTTCAGCTACTATCACCATTTGCGAGGGCAAAAAACATCAGGTAAAGCGTATGCTTGAAGCGGTAGGCTGTCGGATATTCTACCTTCGCCGCGATAAGATAGGAGAGCTGCCCCTCGACAGCTCTCTCGGACAGGGCGAATACCGACAGCTTACCGAAAACGAAGTTATTTTGCTGAAACAACGGCTCTGAAATGGGATTCGGTACAGTAATAGTCGCTCTCGCCGTTGATGAACTTCCTGTAGTCTATCCTCTTGGGAATAGTGGGAGAATCCGATGAAAAGGATCTGCACCACACATAAAGCGAAAGGTGTCCCATAGTGCCGTCGCTGTGAGCTCCTATGACATAGCCTGTCTGCCACTTTTCTTTCGGCAGGTCACCGAATCTGAGGTCGGTTTCCTCATAAAACTGCCTGCAAAGCTCCTCGGTGTCGAAATACAGCCAAACTCTTTCCTCTTCTGATAAAATGTCTCTGATAGTATGCATAGATATGCACTCCTTTGAAAATATTCCATAAGAGCACAAAAGCGACCCCATCGTCACGACGGGATCGCTGTTTCGCTTTATTATCCCATCGTTCAAGCTTTAGCACCTTACATATACGCAGGTTGCTGTGCGGTCTCAGGGCTTGTCCCTCACGCACTCTTTATGGTACTTTTATAATAACACCTTTTTCAGCCTATGTCAATAGCCGACTGAAAAAAACTTTTTATCCGCCGAGCACCCGAGTTGACAGCTCAGAGAGAATATGATAAGATTATACTGTTAATCTGAATAACAAGGAGAAGTCTCAGTGATACTATTAACTGCTCAGAATATATCAAAGACATATATGGAACGCAAGGTTCTGGACGACGTTTCGTTCTTTCTCAACGAGGGAGACAAGGTCGGTATCATCGGCATTAACGGCACGGGAAAGTCCACCCTGCTGAAAATACTTGCAGGCGCTGAAGAAGCCGACGGCGGCGATATCATCAGAACTAACGGCATAAGGATATCCTATCTGCCCCAGATACCCGAATTCGGCGACAGCGGCAGCGTTCTCGAACAGGTTCTCTTACATCTGCCGAAAGACCTGCGGCAGGCTAAGGAATACGAAGCAAAATCCATACTGGAAAAGCTTGGTATCTCCGACCAGCAGCGCGATATCAGCACCCTTTCGGGCGGCGAGAAGCGCCGCGCAGGCATAGCTGCCGCCCTGATACAGCCCAGCGATGTTCTTCTCCTTGACGAGCCCACCAACCATATCGACAACGAGACAGCTCAGCTCCTTGAAGACCTGCTGATGAAATACCGCGGAGCTATCGTCATGGTAACTCATGACCGTTACTTCCTCAATAAGATTTGCAGCAAGATTGTTGAGATAGACCGCGGAAAGCTCTACGTCTGCGAGGGCAGCTACAGCGACTACCTCATGCAGAAGGCTCAGCGCGAAGCTGACGCAGAGGCTGCCGAACGCAAGAACCGCTCTCTCTACCGCAGAGAGCTTGAATGGATAAGCCGAGGCGCAAGAGCACGCGGCACCAAGTCCAAAGACAGGATAGAGCGCTTCGAGGCGCTTAAAAACCGCGAAGTCCCTGTGGCGGTGGAAAAGGTGCAGCTACAGTCCGTATCGTCAAGACTTGGCAGAAAGACCATAGAAATTGAGAATATCAGCAAAACTATAGACGGAAAGCCCCTTATCACGGACTTCTCCTACATAGTCTCCCGTGACGCAAGGATAGGCATTGTCGGACGCAACGGCGAAGGCAAGAGCACTTTTCTGAAAATGCTTCACGGTGATATATCTCCCGATTCGGGCAGGATAATCCTCGGCGATACCGTCAATATCGGCTATTTCTCTCAGGAGTGCGAGTCCATGGATCCGTCCGTGCGCGTAATCGAGTACATAAGGGAGACTGCCGACATCGTCCGCACTCCCGACGGAACAGTTACAGCGTCGCAGATGCTGGAGCGATTCCTGTTCAATTCCGAGCTCCAGTGGAACCGTATCGAAAAGCTGTCGGGCGGCGAGAGAAAAAGGCTGTATCTGCTGAAAATTCTTATGACCGCGCCGAATATCCTCCTGCTTGACGAGCCTACCAACGACCTTGACATTACAACTCTCACAATACTGGAAGACTACCTTGAAAGCTTCAGCGGAGCTGTTATAGTCGTGTCTCACGACAGGTACTTCCTCGATAAAACGGCAAATGAGATATTTGAGTTCAGAAACGGCATCTGTACCAGATTCAACGGCAATTACTCCGATTATGCCGAAAAAGCCAAGGAAATGTACGCTGATGAAGCTCCCAAGCCCAAAAAGGAAAACACAAAGAAAGAGCGTGTTTTCGTCGGCAAAAAGAAGCTCCGCTTTTCATTCAAGGAGCAGCGTGAATTTGAGACTATCGACGACGATATCGCTTCTCTTGAAGAGCAGATTGCCGCCGCCGAAAAGGATATCGCAGCAAATTTCTCGGATTATGTTAAATTACAGGAGCTGTCCGACAAAAAGGAAGCCCTTGAAACCGAGCTTGCCGAAAAAATGGAACGCTGGGTGTACCTCAACGACCTCGCCGAGCGCATAGAGCGCGGAGAAACGGAATAAAGCGCTGGCGTGATATAATATCACGCCAGCGCTTTATTTATTCCGCTTTGCTGTTGTCAGTGCAGATCATCTCATTGAACTCAGCAAAGCCCTTGGTATCATGTGCAACAAATGAACATTTAACCGAATATGGCTTGAAATCCTCCTCGCCGAAGTATTTCAGTATCTCAGTGAAATCTATCTCGCCGTCAAAGGTACACAGCTCATCGGTTTTGATACTGTTTTCCTTCGGATAAATCCATATATATCTATTGGGCTCTATAACGTCAGGCAGCTCATCATTTTTATCGATGTAATACTCATTGCCGCCTATTTCTATCAGCTTCATATCGTCAGGCGAGTCAAGCCACCTTAATCTATCGGCTTCATCGGCGCCGTCGGTGATAAGGACAGTCAAAGTATCGCTGTCGTTTTTGAATTCTGCCAAAATGCAAATTTTCGCACTGCTCTCATTTCCGACTACAGCACACGAATCAGTCTTGACAGTTCCCGAATATTTCAGATTGAGCTTATCAAGGTCTTCAAACCTCTGTAAGCTTGATATCACATAATACGTCTTGTCGCTCCACTGAGCAATGAACGAACCGTCGCTGCAAACTGCCGTCTTTTCCTCGCCCAGAGTGTCTTCTATGCTGTGTACATTGAAAACTGTACTGCCTGCTGTCTCAGTAAAATCGTCATTAAAATATAAGTACTCTTTCTCGGGCTCGGGTATCTGCTTTGTTTTTCCGATAACAAATCGGGTAAGCGCTGCAAGGTCGCCGATATTCAGCTTGCAGTCACCGTTTACGTCCTGATAGAAGCTGACATTATGCTCCTCGGTCATAAGAAGCAGTCTTCTGAGCGTGACCACATCGTAAATATCGACCGAACCGTCTCTGTTCAAATCGCCGCGTACAGCGTTTTTCTTCTTTGTAAGCTTATCATTTACATCAATGCTGTCGGCTAAGCTGAAATCATCAACACAGAAGTCAACAGGATCTTCGGGTATCACACGAATGACCTCATTGGCAAATCTGTCGTTGGAAAGCAGGAACTTCAAGTCCTCCATATCTATCCAGAGTCCCGAGGGGATAGTTCTGGAATACAAGTCTCTTGTAAAGCCTGTTTTGGAGTTAAGATCTGCTATCTGAAATTTAAACCTGACGTTTCTGCCGCTGTTATGATACAGCTTCAGATCTGCAACAAGCTCTTTGCTGCTGAAATCATAGGGATCGATTCTGTACTCAAAGGCGCGTACTGCTTTATCGTTTCCCGATATCAGCATGGAATGCTCTCCGCTGAATGAATGGTCGGTATCATATGAAGCCTTGGTTCCTGTAAAAGGAGCTCCTGCTTTCTCATTCTCGGTCTCAAAATCTATGAATACTTTCCTGCCCTCTTCGTCTGTCGTGAGAGGCTCATGCCTTGTATATGCAAAATCAGGTCCGTAGTTGTTTTGCTGGGTTATCTCCTTGGTTATCTCAAGAGAGTTTACCTTGGCTGTGCCTGTGCTTCTGTACGCCTGAACGCTGAAGCCCACATCGTACATGAATCCCAGATCAAAGCCTGTTTTATTCCATTCCTTGAAATGATCCACCACATTGATAGTATTCTTTATATTGCAGGTGCCGTCCGTCTTTTCAGCAAGATTTTCACGTGCAATGCTGTAATAGGAATACGTAACGGGAGTCTCCGTAAAACAGCCCATCTGCGACCTGATGTTCATGTAGATATCGTAGGTGATACCGTTGGATTCAAACGAACCGAGAACATCGCCAGTGGCAGGACGCCAGCTGCCCCAGCTGTCTACAATGTAAAACTCATAGTAGGCGTTGGTATCCTCCATCCAGCCGTAAACGCCTGAAAAGCCCGAACCGTCCATATAGTCCACATCTTCGTCATATGTAATGTTATACTCTTTTATCTGCGAAGCATAGACCGTGTTCCTCTCAAACGATTCGCCTTTCAGTGCAAAAGAGTCCACGATATTGCGCCAGCTCACAGTAAAGCCGTTATTTTCAGTGTTTTCGTAATCGAATTCTCCTTCGTAGTTCTGATTCCATAATTCATAGTAAAATCCGTCTACAGTGTCCTTCTCGGTAAAATCAGCCGCATATACCTGAGCTGACGGTATTACCGACGGCAGACTTACTGCACTAAGCATACAGATTCCTGCTGTCAGAGCCGATAATGTCTTTGTGAACCATGTGGGCATATTATTTCCTCCTCACTGAAACCTCGTGTCGGCAAACTTGATGCCGCAAATAAAACAAAACAATTTACGGATATAACATATCCTTCTTTTATACTATCATTTACTTCATCATAAGTCAAAGCATTTTTTGCGGTATTTCAGGCTTCGCCCAGTTTTTCAAGGGTATCGCGGAGTATTTCCTTTCTCAGCTCGGTGAGCCACTTTGAAAACGCCGCTGTATCAAATGCATAGACCTTATTCAGCTCCCGCTCGTTTTCAGACCATGTATCAAGGGGCGACTCATTGTGCTGGATAAGAGCTTCAAGCTTGTCGATAGCCTTGAAGAGCTTCGCCTCCTGAGTCTTCTGCTGATTCATCTCATCAAACAGTGCCGTGAAGCTTTCCGAGATATCCGCAGGCAGAGACCTGAGCCATTTTTCCAGAAGTTCGTCCTCCCTTGCACGGTCAGAGTCTGTCTTTGCAAATGTGGGGATATCTCCCGTGAAGCACTCTCCGAGGTCATGTATCACGCACATAGCCATGACCTTGTCGATATCCGTATCGGGAAATTCATTTCTCAGCAGCATAGCCATAAGAGCCATTCGCCAGCTATGCTCCGCAACGCTCTCCGTTCTTCTGTTTGATGTGGTGCAGTGCCGCGGCGTGTCCTTTAACCGCTCCGCAGTGTGAAGTATTTCAAGGTATTCTCTTGCGTTCATATCCGACCTCCTGTTTTTGATATTAATAGCATAAAAACGAAACATTATGCTATGAATGCCTGCATTCATTATAGCATGAGCAGCACCAAAAAGCAATAATTATGCGGAAACGCCGTAAACTCCATGTATACGAGACTAATAAAAAGCTCCGAGAGCAATTTACAAATAGTATATAAAAGCAAAAACCGACAAAATTGTATAACATCATAGCAAGAAAATACTTGTTAATGCCAACTATAATGTTATAATAAAAGCATAAAGATATATATTGGGGGACTACTAAATTACGTTCTTAAACAAACTGCATTAGAGGGTTTTTGCAGACAAAAACAAAGGAGTGATTTTAGTGAAAATGTCCAAAATCAAAAAGGTCATCAGCGGCACCGTTTCTGCGCTGATGATCGTATCAAGCGTCCCGACAGTCGTATCTGCTGCCGACCAGCAAACAAGAGGCAATATCGGCGGATTCGACTACGAGATGTGGAATCAGAACGGACAGGGACAGGTTTCCATGAATCCCGGCGCAGGTTCCTTCTCCTGCTCATGGAGCAACATCGAAAACTTCCTTGCTCGTATGGGTAAAAACTACGACAGCCAGAAGAAGAATTACAAGGCTTTCGGAGACATCACCCTCTCATACGATGTTGAATACACACCAAGAGGAAACTCGTATATGTGCGTTTACGGCTGGACGAGGAATCCCCTTATGGAGTACTACATCGTTGAAGGCTGGGGCGACTGGCGTCCACCCGGAAACGACGGTGAAAGAAAGGGTACCGTAACTCTCGACGGTCATACCTACGACATCGCCAAGACAATGCGTTACAACCAGCCCTCTCTGGACGGTACAGCTACCTTCCCGCAGTACTGGAGCATTCGTCAGCAGAGCGGCTCAGCAAACAACCAGACCAACTACATGAAGGGCACTATCAGCGTTTCCAAGCACTTTGACGCATGGTCGCAGGCAGGTCTCGATATGAGCGGTACTCTTTATGAGGTATCCCTTAACATCGAGGGCTATCGTTCAAACGGTTCTGCCAATGTAAAGAGCATTTCATTCGACGGATCACCGAATCCACAGCCAAGCACCAACACCGATACCAACACCAATGTTGGCGACAACGGCGGTCAGCAGCAGGGCGGCTTCGATTTCAGCCAGTTCGGCGGCGGACAGCAGGGCGGCTTCGACTTTAGCCAGTTCGGCGGCGGTCAGCAGGGCGGCTTTGATATGAGCCAGTTCGGCGGCGGTCAGCAGGGCGGCTTTGACTTCAGCCAGTTTGGCGGCGGTCAGCAGGGCGGCTTTGACATGAGCCAGTTCGGCGGCGGTCAGCAGCATGGCGGCAACAATACTAATACTCAGCAGCCCAACACTAATACTAATACAAATACCAACACTACTACACAGAGTACAGGTACTATAAAAATCATGCCTATAGGTGACTCCATAACATTTGGTATGGGCGATACAGGCGGATACAGAAAGTTCCTCTACAACAGCCTTAAAAAGAAGGGCTACAGCGTAGATATGGTAGGTCCCGAGGGCACTAACAGCACCACCACAAACGGTCTGACCTACGATGACAACCACGCAGGCTACAGCGGATTCCAGATAAAGCAGCGTGCAAGCTGGGGCAACGACAGCAGCTTATACGAAAAGCTCAAGGAAAAGAATGCGGTCAAGCAGGCTCAGCCTGATATAGTTCTCCTTATCATCGGCACAAACGATATGAACGCTAACCGCTCCACAAGCGACTGTGAAAAGGATCTCCGCGATCTTCTGGATTATATCCTCGCTGATATGCCGTCAGGCGGTATGCTCTTCCTCGGCACTATCCCTGAGCTCAGCGGCGGTATGTTTGGCGGCGGTGACAAGTCCTCTCAGATAGCAAGCTACAACGCAGCTATCAAGAAGGTAGCTGAAGAATACAAGAGCAGCGGCAAGCACGTTACCTTTGCAGACGTTCACGGCTGCCTCAACGGTACAGCTGACCTCGGCGACGGAATCCACCCTAACGCTGAGGGCTATGAAAAGATAGGCAATCTCTTCTCAGGTCTTATCGACGAGTACGAAAAGGCTTCTGCACCAGCAGTAACAACCACCACAACAACTACTAAAGCAACAACTACAACTACCAAAGCAACAACTACTACAACAGCAGCAACTACTACAGTTCCAGCACTTAAAGCAACAAAGGCAGGCGACGCAAACTGCGACGGCAAGGTAGATATGTCCGATGTGGTTCTCGTAATGCAGGCTCTTGCCAACCCAAATAAATTCGCTTTAGGCGGCTCAGACGAGAAGGCTATCACTCAACAGGGCGAGGTCAACGCAGACGTTGACAAGGCTTCCGAGGGACTTACACCAAGCGACGCATTAACTATCCAGAAATTTCTTCTCGGCATGATAAAAAGCTTATAAGACATAATTTACCATTTACCGAAGCAGAGCCATGACGACTTGTCATGGCTCTGCTTCTTTTTTATTCTGTTTTCTCCAGCAATTCACTGAGCGCTCTCTCAAAATCCGAATCCTGCTGAGATGTACGCTTGGAAAGTCCCTTGGTGCGTCCGCCGCTGCGGCGTATCTTTGCGGAAACTGCGCGAAATTCCAGCAGTCCCGAGATATTCTCCTCGGTGTAGCGTTTGCCGTCCTGATTGAGAACAACGGCTCTTTTGCTGAGACACATCGCAGCCAGACCGTAGTCCTGAGTTACGGCGATATCCCCTGCTCCGATAAGATTTACAAGGCGGAAATCAGCGCTGTCCGCACCCTTGTCAACTATAATTGTCTCAGAGCCCTCACGCTGTATGGAATGGGCTGTATCGCAGATTATGGTACATTCAGCACCGTGCTTTTTTGCTGTGCGGACTGCAATATCCACTACGGGACAGCCGTCGGCGTCTATAAATATCCTCATACCTGTCTCCTGTTCAGAATAAACTGTCAGCGATGAACTGAGCTGCGAAAACAGCCGCAACGCCCAATACAACGCTGAATATTACGTATGCAGCAGCGGTGGGATACGCTCCCTTGTTAATAAGTCCGCCTGTTTCCAGTGCAAAGGAAGAAAAGGTAGTAAATCCGCCGCAAATACCAACTTTCAGGAACAGCACAGCCCTCGGACTGTCCGCCAGCTGCTTTGCAGCAAGAGCCGCCGCAAGTCCGATAATAAAACAGCCTATAATATTTACCAGAAACGTTTTTACGGGAAATCCGTTCCCGTCTCCTATGGGCAGCTTGCCCACAAGATACCGCATAACAGCGCCCATCGCGCCTCCTGCGGCTACAACCAGACAATCCCTCATACTATCGCCCCTTTCAGTTATACGAATTATACCACAAAAATACTTAAATGGCAACCTATACAGCAAAAAGCTCCTTACAGATGTAAGGAGCTCGTTTTTATGAAGCAGTATTCTGCTGAAGGAATATGATACCGTTACGGTTGACAGCCTCGCCCTCTGCAAGCACTGCAACCCTTGCAGCAACTGTGCCGCCTGCCTTTTCAACAAGGAGCTCCATAGCCTTCACGGTCTCACCTGTTGTGACTACAGCGTCAACAATAAGCACTTTCTTTCCATTCATTGTTTTAAGGTCAGACTCATTTAAGAAGAGCTTCTGACCGTTTGCAGTCTCTGCGCATATTTCCTTTTTATCGCCTGCATGAAGCTTTGCGTTTCTGCGTGCTACAACGTAGCGTCTGCCGCTCTGCTTTGACATTTCGTAAGCAACAGGTATACCTCTTGACTCGACGGTAAGAATTATATCGAAAGCAGGCGATCTGTGAAGAAGTCTCCTTGCGTTTTCCTCGGTGGACTCAACATCGCCGAATCTTACGAAAGCCGCAGTGCTCTGTTTCTCATTTCCAATATAGCTTTCCGTGTTCCTTTGCAGTCCTTCAAGTCTGATGTTGTACTGCTCGGACTTATCGGCAGTCTTGATAGCAAGGTTATTCCTGCGTATTTCTTTTGTCTCTCTCATGGGCTTGGGCTCCTGCACCATGAACTTATAGCCGTTCTCTTCCACGATACTCTTGATATCGTATTCCATTTTAAGCGGAATGCCAAGCTCTAAGCACTTGTCTATGATATCCTTTATCCACTCGAACTTCATAGGCTGAGCGTCTATACCTATCTCGCTGCCGAGAACTACCCATGTATTGTCTCTGCCAAAGGTTTCTACGAGCTCATCAAGGTGAACAGGCTCTATGTATTCCAGCACGGGCTGATATACAACGCAGGCTGTTATACGATGATTCTTTGTTTTATCGATCAGCTCCAAGATACGGCTCGTGCATTCGTTCTTATCAACAGTGCATGAAAAAACGACGTTCTGCATATCTGTATCCGTCGGAACAGAGCTCAGGTCAATACCGTTAGGACGCTTGCTTACAAGCTGGAAGGTATCACAGCATCTGCCCTTTCTGCGCTTTAGCTCGTTTGCAGCGATGATCTGCTCGAGGACATTAGCCTGCCACTCAGGCTTCCAGCAGCCAAAGTCAGACATATATGTAAGGAACCAGTCGATAGGATTATCGCTCTCAATATTGAACAGCTCGGGAACAGCATTGCCCTCGGCGTCCTTTGTTATCTTATAGGGACCGCGGAAAACAGGCTTTCTGTAGCTGTCAGTTATCGCAAAGTGCTCTACTACCCTTCTGCTGAAGCAGTAAGGGCAGTTTATAGGGCAGCCCACAACAGGGCTGTATACCTTTGTATTAAGATGCGTATCATGGTTGATATCCCTGAGAACGCGCTTCAGAGCTATCTGATGACCTTCATAATAAACACGCACCTTCTGTATCTGGTCAAGTATACTTGAAGCAAGATCCTTGTATTCTTCAAGCTCCTCTCTTACAGGATACATCTCAACACGCATTTTGTTATAGTCATAACCTGCGAAGTTTATGTAAAAGATATTCATAAGCCTGTTTATGATCTCAGGCTTTTCGATCATTGTAATGATACCCGCCGACAGCGCATCAGTATAGTAGTCTTCAATTCTCAGCATAAAACATCTTCCCTCTCATTTTCCTTTATTTATAGCTTGAAGACGGCTTTGAAAAAAACAGTGCTTTTTTTGATGCTGAGTCATAGAGTGTAAATAATGAAAGATCCATATTAAGCCCCCTGTTCAATGTGCTCCATTTTAAGCTCTCTCTTATACTTATAGTAAGTATTATTGGAAAGCCCTATCATTTTCATGCACTCCTTATCGGAGAGCCCCCCCTCAAAATCCTTGCTTAGCTTGATTATAAGGGGTTTAACAGCCTTACTTTTCTTAGTTTCATGAACAGCGCCCTTAACAGTACCGATCTGCTTGCCGTTGCTGCGTGCAGTTTCGATCCCCTCGCTGGTACGTCTGATCAGTTCCTTGATCTGATTTTCAGACTGAGCAAAGGCTTTATAGATATCCAGTTCGATCTTATTCGCAATGAAGTGATCGACAGCTGACATAACGCCCTTTAAAAGGTTATTTGCAGCTTGCTCCTCGGCTGAAAAGGAAAGGGAGATAACTCCTTTCAATGCCTCCTTGTAGGACTCGGTATCCAGATAGCGTTCCCTGATAAAGACAAGCTGAATATTCTTACAGACCAGCTCTTTATACAGGACAAACGCCTCGGCAGCATTGCTTCCCATTTTACTTACGCTGTCAAATACGATGACATCGTTATTTTCAAGCTTTCGGAAAAGCTTTTCCCATTCCGGGCGATTCACAGACGTTCCCGAAAAAGTCTCTTTTATAATGTCTGCTTCGGGGAAAGCCTTTTTGATATTCCTTATCTGTCTCTCTATCGACTGTTTCTTTGTGGTGATACAACAGTAGCCATATACCATATTTTTACCCTTCCATATCAGTAGTGCAGCAGGAAATATTTTGGATCTTTCAATTATAATGTATTTAAGTTATTATTCAGATGATAGAATAAGAACAATTTCGAAGCTTTTCAGCCTCTGCTATATATCAAATATTAATAATCCGACAATAGATACAGATATTATACCACATTTTTCAAAAGAAGTCAACTTTTTTGATAGAAACTACAAAAACGTCATTTTTAATATAAAAAATCCCCCGTAAGCCCTATTATCATATAACATCAATAAATGACAAAAAATTGCTCTAAACAGACTTTTCTATAAATCGAGCTAAAAAAGCTCCTCTGTTTAACCGCAATGCTCATATAGAAGCTTATAGTTAATTATGGGGGAAACCTTTCTGAAGAAAGGCTTTCCCCCATACCCCTTTCCAAAGACTTTTTTAGCTGATTTTTTCTCATATAGGGCTCGTTTAAAATAAAAAAGGCCTTTTATTATAACAGAGCGAGCCCTATATGAGAAAAAATAAAACTGAAAGTTTTAGGGAGAGAGTTTGAGAGAAGCCCCTTTTTCAAAAGGGGTTCTCTCAATAATAAGCATAAAACTTCTGTATAAGCACTATGGTTAAGCAAAGGAGCTTTTTATCACGTAAAGATAAGTGCGCCGCTGTCCTCCATCATGCCGAGGAGAAAATACCGTGCTTCCTCGCGGAGCTCGGGCTTAGCCATGTAGTACATATAAGTCTCGACCTTATTCAGTGTGCTTGCAGTCCTGCCCTCTATCTTGAACTGCTCAAAGCCCATGGGGACGTACTTCTCCCATATAGCTTCTGGAGAGATATGCGTTTTCAGCTCCTTGATATCGAAGATGCTGCGCTTTGAGTAGGGACAGGCGCTGAAATGATTGGGATCGTACTTTTCAAGGTCAAAGGGCACGTTGGGATACTTTTTGATATGGTTGCAGAAGGCTATCTGCTGCTGACTGATGTCCTTGTAGTGCTGAAGTCTGCCCTGACATTCGGGCTGACAGCAAGCATTCACCAGAAGCTCTATGTCCTTTTTCCGCGGCATATCTTCAAGGATATCGAATTTATTGTTCAGGTCGTAATCCGCAACGACAACGTGATAATCCTTTTCAAGCTCCGCCATAAGAGCTTCCTTTGAGTTAAGGCGCTTGCAGGTAGAGCTTGTAAGCTTGTACTGCGGAAACTCCTTACGGATATAATCTTCAAGTATGGGCGAAGCAACGATGACTTCGTTCATGCCGTTGTTTGCAAGGTGTAGCATCATGTTGCAGCGCTCATCGCTGAGGTGCTTCTTTTCAAGCATTATATTCGTGAATGTAAAGCGAAGCGGTATGCCGCGGTTATTGAACTCCCTGATGACTGTTTTCATGTAGTTCTTATCGGTATTGCCGCCCTGAGACCTGCCGCCGTTCCAGAGACACGGCGGAAAAACTCCGTATACAGAGGCTATCTCCACGCCCTCGCGGAAGAAGTCGGGACGGTTTTTAAGCATTTCCGCAAAGAGCAGATTAAGCTTGAAGCTGCCCGAAAAATCGGGAAGATGAAAACGTACTCTCATAATTATTCTCCTGTTTTGATATTCCGAACTTATCTGTATTCTAATTATATCATCAAATACCAAAAATAGCAATACGCGCGGCAAAAAAGCTGCGCTCCCTGCCATTGACAAAGGGAAAGATATGATATATGATAAAGAAAATGTGACACTCATGCACACTCTCTTGAATGTTATTATTGAAAGCACGTTTTCCATGGAGCACTTTCAGAAAGGAGGAGATCTATGACGGGCAAAGAATACTCCAGACTATACCATAAATCCCGTGACAAGGCATACGACGCACTGTTTGAAGAATACTGCAATTACGTTTACGCTATAGTTTACAACAGACTGAGAGGTATTGCTTCACGGGAGGACATTGAAGAATGCGTCAGCGACGTTTTCGCAGATGTTTTCTTCGGATATTCCGCCGAATCCGCCGTAAAGGAGGACATGAGGGGCTATATCGGCACTGTTGCAAAGCGCCGCGCTATAAACGCTTTTCACAGTCTTACCGCAAGGCAGAAGCATTTATCAGGCAATGCCGACGAGGAGCTTGTCACTATAAGCTCCGATAAGGATATCGAAGCCGATTCCGACAGCGCCGAGACGAGAAGCATACTGCTGAGCAAGATAAACGAGCTGGGCGAGCCCGATTCAACGATCATACTCCAGAAATACTATTACGAGCGCTCCTCGGCTGAGATAGCGGAAATGCTGTCAATGAAATCCTCGGCTGTACGTATGAGAGCCGCAAGAGCTCTGGAAAAGCTGAGAAAAAAACTGGCAAACGTCGGTATCACACTGTAAAGGAGCTGAGTAATATGAAAGAAATGCGTGGTTTTGATATGCTGGATAATGCAGACGATAAGACAGTTGACCTTCTTTCGGAGGTACCTGTTCTTACAAAAGAAGAAAAAGAGAGGATGCTGGCTATGAGTAAGAAAAAGCTGGACACTATGAACAGAGAAAGCAATATAAACATAAGCAATGACGAAGTCGAAGTAAGCGGCGTTGAGCGCTACAAGCGCCCGAAATGGCAGATGTTCACATCTGCGGCAGCCTGCCTGCTCCTTTTGGGAGGTATCGCAGGCGGCACATATGCCATGAGCAGAAAGGGCGGAGCTCCCTCGCAGCAGCTTACCGAGGCAGAAGCTACCACCGCAGAGTCCCAGACAGAGCATGATATACTGCCTACAGATGCTGTGGAAATGAGCAATGAGGAGCTTCAAAGCATTGCAAAACAGCTTCTTGAAAACGCAGAAACACTGGACACTCTTGCAGGCGGTATCCCTGTGGGATTTGAGTTCAAAAGTTCCGATCCAAAAGCTGTATTGATAGACGATATAAAGGGAGTCAGCTATAAGCAGATCGAAGGGATAGATTCACTTGACGAGATACGTGAACTAATGAATGACACCTTTGCAGAGCCAATTATACTTGAGTTTGAATACAAACTGTTCGATGGTGAAACTCCTGCCTTTATCGAAAGAGACGGAAATATACTTTTCACCGATAAGGTAACAGGTCACCGCTTCTATTTCGAGGGAGAACCCGAGATAACAAGAAACGACGACGGCAGCGGATTTTCTATGGTTATCAACAATAAGAGCAATTCGGGCAGCGGTCAGGTAAACTTCAAGGTAGCCAAGATCGACGGCAAGTACAGGATAAACAATTATTCCGCATCTATGGGCTATGCAGCTTCAGAGGATAATCTTAATGAAAATGCTGATCCTATGGCTATTGCATATCAGGCAAAGATAGCTCTTAATGATGTGTTTAAGGCTTGCAATCGCATTGACATCGAAGTTGACAAAAACGACTG
The DNA here is from genome assembly GCF_900119075.1 of Ruminococcus flavefaciens. GTDB lineage: Bacteria > Bacillota > Clostridia > Oscillospirales > Ruminococcaceae > Ruminococcus > Ruminococcus flavefaciens_Q. The sequence continues at coordinate 410,533 of NZ_FPIP01000002.1, read as the reverse complement.
TATGGTCGATGATGAAAGCGCTCAGGAGTTCACTGATGAGTGGAAAACATACTTCGTTGATTATTACAGAGTTACAGACTCACGTTTCAATTCAATAGACGATGTAGTTGACTATGTCTCAGACCGTGTATGCGGAGACTTCAGAGAGGCTCTAATCAATGACATAAAGGGCGGATTCATGCAGAAAGCAGATAAGCTCTACTGCCTGAAACGTTACGGCACCTCCAACACTGCCCCCTTTGACTTCACTACAAAGACTGAAATAGCCGACAAAACAGACTCATCAATGACAGTTGAGACCTCCTTTATTTTAAACGGCGAAGAAACTCCATTGTATATAGAGCTTTATCTTATAGACGGAAAATGGAAGATAGCAGATTACAAATTCTGACATTATAACGCAAAAGCTTCCGAAAGTATCAGCTTTCGGGAGCTTTTTGTCTTATTCAGTTATAATCAACAAAATATTATTGACTTGCGTGAAATAATATGATATAATACATACAATGAGAAGTGTTCGGATTTTATTTTGAAACGAAAGAAGGTGGAGCAAAATGTATGTGCAGGGCAAATGCTACAAATGCGGAGGATTTATGGCTGTGGACGGTTCAGAGGACGCTTCTGTATGCCCGTTCTGCGGCAAGCCCTTTATCGTGGAAAAGGCTATCCAAAACTTCAATGAAACTGCACCGCATGACATAGGCGTAGAAAAGGCATCTTATGATTACGACAGCGATTTCGTTGTAGAGAGAAGCGTGCTTATCCGCTACAACGGCTACACCAAAAAGGACGTAAGGATACCCGACGGTATCACAGTTATCGGAGAATCTGCCTTTCAGGGCATGAACAACATCGAATCCGTTTATATCCCCGACGGCGCCGAGCTTATCAGCGAGGGAGCATTTTCGGGCTGTAAGAATTTGCAGGCTATCCACATTCCAGATAGTCTCATAACTATAGACAGAGAAGCCTTCAACGGCTGCATGAGACTGAAAAACATAAACTTCCCCGATAATCTAAAAAATATCGAGGCAGGCGCTTTTATAGGCTGCATAAGTCTTGAAGCCGTAACTCTTCCAAAAGAGCTTGAAATACTTTCGTGGAGAATCTTCGAGGACTGTACAGGTCTGAAATATGTTTTTATCCCGAAAAAAATCAAAACTATAGAGGACTATGCCTTTGCCGAGTGTACAAGTCTCGAAGAAGTAAAATTTGAAAGTCTCCACTTTGACGACGGCACTGCTGAGGGCATTTTCAGAATAGGAATGAACGCATTCAAAAACTGCAAAAATCTCAGCAGCATAAATATCCCCGAAACAGTAAGATTCATCGGCAATCAGGCTTTCAGGGGCTGTTCAAGTCTGAAAAAGCTGCTTATTCCCAAGAGTATCAAGGCTGTCTATCCCCTCGCCTTTGCGGACTGCACCGCTCTTGAACAGGTGACATTCGAGGGCGATACTGAGCTTTACAAGGGCAGCAACCCTTATAAATACGAGAAAAATGCCGCTACCTTTTATAACTGCCCGAAGCTCCTGAATGTAAGCTACAGCAAGATCCAGCCGAATTACTGGGCATTTCCTGCGTATACCAAGGCTCAGGAGCCTGCAAATATTGAAAACGGCAGGTGCAGGTACTGCGGCGGAGAGTTCAAAGGTCTTTTCGACAAAGTCTGCTCTGTATGCAAGAATCCGAAGGACTACTAAACACATAAGCGCTGGCGTGATGAATATCACGCCAGCTAAAATAAGAAAAAATAAAGAAAAACCAAGAAATAATAATTAAAGTGTCCGCTTTCGCGGACATATACTTATCTTTCGCCGCAAGGCGGCACTTTTATTATTATTTATTATTTCTTCACTGTTCTTTATTCTTTAAAAACAGGCATAAAGCTAAGCTTTATGCCTGTTTGCTTTGATATTGTACTTTTACTTAGTATCTTCCGTCGGCTTTCTTCTGCCGTGGAATATCTCCTTCTGGATATACAGCTTTTCATCTGCCTGTGCTATCAGCTGTGCGGCGGTAATAGCTCCCGAGCGGCAGGTAGCACAGCCCGTACAGACCGATATAGTCGGGATAAGGTCGGCGCATTTTTCGCGGAGAGCGTTCACCTCGCTCTGTATAGCCTCCTGAACCTCTGCCTCCTCGCTGACTATAAGCACAAATTCATCGCCGCCGTATCTGGCACAGAATCCGTGAAGCTTATCCGAAACATTATGCAGAGCGTCCGCAACGAGCTGGAGCGTTCTGTCTCCCACTATATGACCGAATTTATCATTGACCTGCTTGAAGTCGTTGACATCTATCATATGTATCCAGAAAGGCTTTTCCTCCGTAGCACCGTGTATCATGTCCTGCAAAAAGATCTCCATACGCCTGCGGTTATTGAGTCCTGTTAAGGCGTCGGAGTATATCTCGCTGTTCTGTATCTCAAGGAACGCAAAATGTATTGGCAGGAAAATTCCAAGGGAAACGATAGGAGAAAGGGGCAGGATACCCTCCAATATCGCAGTTGCCGAGGGTATTATTATAAACAACAGCGGCAGACGGTATTCTTTTTTCAGCTTTACCTGCTTGTTTGAAAAGCTCTGCGCAAAGGAGTATATTCCGCTGCCGAAAAGCTGTATAAAAATAAAGATAATATGTACGATATAGCCGTCTGCAAACTGGAATATATCATTTTCGTCGATATAGAAATAAAATCCATTAAAAACAGAAGCTATGGTGATCATGCAGTCTACGGCTGCAATAGCGTAGTGCATTCCCATAAGGAGCTTCATATTCTTCGATTTATTCTGGTCGATACGGTAGATAACGAATATGCACCAGCCTAAGGTCAGAAGCGTTACTGCAATAAGTCCAACAGTATTGGTCAGCTTGTTCAGCGTAGTATTGAACGGCACAAGTCCGCCCTGTCCCAGCGCCCAGAAAATGTCGCTCATAAGGTAGATTATGAAAAACAGTGCCATTCCTCTGAAATGCCGCATTTGCAGGTCTGTACCAACGTTTTTGTTAGCCTTGACGATGATGCCGATAGAAAAGAATATGCAGAACATCTCCGTTATCACGTAAGAAATATAAATAGCAGAGCCATTCATCTGAATCCCCCCTATAATTCAGAAATTTATTATTACAGAAATTTTGCAAACAGTTCTTCTTATATTATATAATATCATATTAATGTATTGAAGATATTGTTTATTTTGTAAACAGTTGCATTTTTTTGATATTTGTAGCATTTTACAACAAAGTCTGCTTCTGATTGGTAAAAGTGTCCCATTAGCGAACGGATTTAAACATCAGCAAGCCAACTCAAAATTTTCACTTCTTAATCCATGACTGTTTGCCTTGACATTAGCACCGATACAGTGTATAATAATCCTTGTTTGCAAAAATCGTCTTTTTTCGGGAGGAATAGATATAATCAAGAAAATACTGCTCATTTTGCTGAGGCTTCTGTCGATACCCTATGTGTACGGCATCCTGCTCATAACGCTGATATGGAGAACCCCCACATACACCCATAACTTCAAGCCGCCTTTCTGGGAAATATCCCAGCTTATAGGCGGAAACAGGCATATGCTTTTCGATATAATCGGGAATATACTCCTGCTTTTTCCGCTGGGATTCTTTCTGCCAATATGGTTCAGAAAGGCTGACAAGCCGAAAAAAGTCGTCCTTATATGCTTTTTTGTCTCGGTCGCTATCGAGATAACACAGCTTCTCACCACACGGGGATATTTCGAGACTGACGACCTGCTCCACAACACTATCGGAGCTCTTATAGGAGCGCTTATAGGCTGTTCCCTTGCAAAACGGCTGTATTCGGACGATAAAAAAGCTCAGCAAAAATAAAAACAGCCTCCTTATGCGGAAAAGCGCAAAGGAAGCTGTATTTTTTTAGCCGTAAATGCTCATATATTCAAGATCATAGGTAACGCTTTCAATTTCGGATCTGGATCTTTCAGATTCTTCCATATCCTTGAGAATAGCGTTTATTTCATCTTCGAGGCTGTCATAATATGGCTTCAGGAAGAAGTTCATAAGGTTCTCAGGATCTTCAAGAGCGTTGCTCTTTATAAACTCCTGAACCTCTGCATCATTTTCAAAACACGGCACATTTACATTTTCTTCTTTATCAAAAATATCCTCGGGAAGAGAGGAAAGAGCTACGTAAATAGTCTTTTCAGGCAGGAATTTGCGAAGCTCAGCCAGAAAAGTCCTTACCTTGATATTAGTGTTCATAAATATCACCTCATCATAAAAATTTGATAATTTCTACTTGTATCCATCATAAAAATATATAATGCGATATAAAATAGAATAAAGTGTAAAAACTGTGATAAAAATTACTGTCAGGAAAATTCCTCACATAATACCGTGCTTTAACTTTATATCGATATTATACCACTGCACCTCTAAAAAATCAACAAAAACTATACCAAATAAATAAAAAACCGCTTTTTTTACAAGAAAAACGTACGCTGATTGTATAATGTGAATAATGCGGCGAAGCTATTTTTATTACATTACGTATAATAAAAACGACACATAATCTTTTGTATTATTTTTGCCTATTCTCCGAGCAAAATCTCCTGATAACAGATGTGCATAAAAAATCATATAAAAATAATATATGCCATACAAAGAAAAATAATTAAAACAAGTTACACAGCGTCGACTAATTGTTAAAAATACATGGCGGATAATATTAAATTCACATTTGTTGCAACGCTGTCACAATTATTGGTGACGTTTTGAAAGAAAGAAGCAATATTTGGTCATCTGGGAACAGCTTGTTTCGATAATTTGAATACTGTCAGCTATACCTCGAGTGTTATTTTTATGTAATATTACGAATAGACAAATTTTGGGTTGACATCCCCATATAAATATGATATAATAACTCGAAAAATACGAATCGTAACTAATTGTTTGGATTATACTAATAGTTAACGGATTTTGATTTGGGATTAGATCAAGCAAGTGACTGTATCTTTTATTTTTTTGGAGGGAATTATTATGAAAGTTTCATTTTCACCACCGGATATTTCGGTCCTCGAAATTCACGAGGTATGTGAAGCACTGAAATCAGGCTGGATAACCACAGGACCAATGACTAAGCGCTTTGAAAAGAACATCGCCGAAATGATCGGCGTTAACAAAGCCTGCTGCCTTAATTCACAGACTGCCTGTGCTGAAATGGCATTAAGACTTCTCGGCGTAGGCGAGGGTGACGAGGTCATCACAACTGCTTATACATACACTGCAACTGCTGCTGTTGTATGCCATGTAGGTGCTAAGCTGGTGCTCGTAGATACTATGCCAAACAGCTTCGAGATCAATTACGATCAGGTCGAAAAGGCTATCACAGAAAAGACCAAGGTAATCATTCCTGTTGACCTCGGCGGCGTACCATGCAACTATGCAAGACTTTTTCAGATAGTAGAAAGCAAAAAGTCTCTGTTCAAACCTAAGAACAAGATACAGGAGGCTATCGGACGTATTGTTATCAGCGCTGATACTGCTCATGCTTTCGGCGCAAAATGGCGCAATATGAATGTCGGCAATATCGCTGATTTCTCAAGCTTCAGCTTCCACGCTGTAAAGAACCTCACTACCGCAGAGGGCGGTGCTCTTACATGGCGTCCTATCGACGGTATCTCAGATGAGGAGATATATCATCAGCTCCAGCTCTTCAGCCTCCACGGTCAGAGCAAGGATGCACTTGCAAAGACTCAGCTGGGCGCTTGGGAGTATGATGTTGTCGGAACATGGTACAAGTGCAATATGACTGATGTGGCTGCTGCTATCGGACTCAAGCAGCTTGAGAGATATCCCCGTATGCTTGACCTCAGACATCAGATAATCAACTACTACGATGAGGCTCTCCACGAGATCGGTATCGAGACTCTCCCCCACTACACCAACGAGTACTCATCTTCGGGACACCTCTATATCACAAGAGTTCCGGGTATATCCTTAGAGGAGAGAAACGAGATAATCACACGCATGGCCGAGCAGGGCATTGCGACAAACGTACACTACAAGCCCCTTCCTATGCATACAGCATACAAGAACCTGGGCTTCGATATTGCTGATTATCCTAACGCTTACGAGCACTTCAAGAACGAGATAACACTTCCGCTTCACACCTGTCTTACCGGTGAAATGGAAAACTATGTAGTAAGCAATTACGTAAATATAGTAAAGGATTACCTTTGATACTGCGCCGCTGGGAAGATCTCCCTTCATTCATGAAAACGGAAGAGGTAAGACCGTATTGGGAGATATTATGGAAAAAGCGCGGACATCTGGCAGTAAAGCGTGCATTTGATATCGTCACCGCACTTTTTCTGCTGATGATAGCAGCGATACCGATGATGATTATCGCTGTAATGATAAAGCTGGATTCAAAGGGACCTGTGCTTTATCGTCAGGAAAGAGTAACTACATACGGAAAGCGTTTCCGTATACATAAATTCCGTACTATGGTACAGAATGCCGACAGAGTGGGTTCAGCTGTTACCGTAAGCAATGACAACAGAATAACCCGTGTCGGCTCTATGCTCCGCGGACTCCGTCTTGACGAGCTTCCGCAGCTCATCGATGTGCTTCAGGGCACTATGAGCTTTGTGGGTACCCGTCCCGAAGCTTCAAAATATGTGAAAATGTATCGTCCCGAATTCAACGCTACACTTCTTATGCCCGCAGGCATAACAAGCGAGGCTTCTATCAGATACAAGGACGAATATAAGCTTTTAAGCGCTTCAGAGGACGTTGATAAAACTTATATAGAACAGGTGCTCCCCGGAAAAATGGTGTGGAACCTTAATTCCATTGAACGTTTTTCATTTTTCCGCGAGCTGCTGACTATGGTCAGAACTGTTCTTGCTGTTTTAGGAAAAGAATATGATTGAGGAGTTGTCAGATGGTCACCATCAGAAAAATGTCCGCGTCAGAAGAGAAAAGCATCAGGAAGCTTTCAAAGCTCCATACCCGTGCATTTCCTGATTTCTTCCTCACACAGCTCGGTGTGGGATTTCTTGACGCTCTGTACAAGGGTTATCTGAATGACGAAAGGTCGGGCATAATAGTTGCCGAGGACAACGGCAGACTTGCAGGCTTTATCGCTTATTCCTATGATTACCCGAATTTCTACAAGGGACTGATAAAGCATCATCTGCTTAGATTCGCTTTCTGCTCACTGGGAGCGGCTGTCAGACACCCTTCATTTATCAAAAGACTGCTTGGAGCTTTTAAGAAAAGCGATTCAGTAGTCAAAACAGAAAAATACGTTGAGCTTGCTTCTATATGCGTTGAACCGAAAATGGGCAAGCAGGGCATAGGCTCTAAGCTCATCGATCACCTCAAGGGTATGGTGGACTTTGATAAGTACGCCTATATAAACCTTGAAACAGACGCCGTAAACAACGACGCTGTAAATAAATTCTATGTAAAGAACGGCTTTAAGCTGGCAGGAAGTTATTTTTCTCCCGAGGGCAGAAAAATGAACGAATACAGATTCGGGGGCTGAGGGGGCTGAAATGTCAGTGAAAATGCTTTATATCCTTAATCTTGCGGAAAAAGTCAATAATTTCTCATATTCCGCAATGATAGCTGCACAAAAGCTGGGTATCGAGTTCTCTATCGCAGGAAACTGGGGATATCCAAACGACGCAGCAAGAGAAGCCGATGAAAAAAAATACGGTATAAAGATCTATCAGGTCGATTTTATTCGCACTCCCTACGATCCTCGTAACTATAAGGCTTATCGTCAGATAAAAGCCATTATGGAGCGTGAAAAATTCGACCTGATACACTGTAATACACCTATAGGCGGCATAATCGGAAGATTAGCCGCAAAAAAATGCAGGATCAAGACCGTTATTTATCAGGCACACGGATTTCATTTCTATAAGGGTGCACCTTTCATCAACCGCGCCCTGTTCTATCCCGTAGAAAAGTTTTTAGCCAAGTACACCGATGTTCTTGTAACTATCAATAAGGAGGACTTCGGTATAGCCAAGACCTTCAAGCTCAGGAACGGCGGCGAGGTACACTATGTTCACGGCGTTGGCATAGACCTTTCCGTTTATGACGGCATAGCAGAACACAGAGCTAAAAAGCGTGAGGAGCTCGGTCTCGGAAGCGACGATATCGCTGTTATATCGGTGGGCGAGCTCAATAAAAACAAGAACAATATAGTCATTGCACAGGCTATGGCAGAGGTAAACAACAAGGATCTCCATTATTTCCTGTGCGGCGTAGGTCAGGAGGAGGCTGCGATAAAAAGCTTTGCCTCAGAGCACGGACTTACGGATAATATTCACTTTCTCGGCTACAGGAATGATGTCAAGGAGCTTTTGTCAGCCTGCGACATCTTCGTAATGCCCTCTTTCAGAGAAGGTCTTTCACGCTCGCTTATGGAGGCTATGGCCTGCGGTCTGCCCTGCGTTGTCTCGAAAATACGCGGCAACACCGACTTAGTGCCAAAGGGCGGCGGTCATCTTTGCTCACCTTCTTCCTCAGCAGAATTTGCAGAGGGATTAAGAGACTGCATTGCATCGGACAGAAAGGCTATGGGCGCACTGAATATGCAGTCCGTAAAAAATTTCGATATCAGCATTGTAATTGCTGAATGGGAAAAGATCTATAAAGATGTTTTATAAGGAATTATTGTTATGACCAGAACGGATAACAAGGTATCATTCAGCTTATCTTCGATATGCTTTCTGATATATTTTCTGTTAAAGCCGTTTTATCTTTTTGACAGCGGCACCCTGCAGCTGGGCGATTTCTTCCTGCTGCTTTCCTTTGCCTTTCTGGTATATGAGAGGAAAAAAGGACTTAGAAACGAGGATCAGATATTCGAGCTATTCCTCGTCTGCGTTTTTACTATCAACTTTATCTATTTTTTCATATATCACGGCAGTGAATTCCTGAAATCCTGTCTGTATTATGTATTCAACTTCATTGTTATACTGTGCTTCAGGCACTTTATGTACGACAAGAAATGGCTGAACGCCCTCGGAGTTGTATGCAAATTCAACCTTCTGATACAGCTGGCGATATTCCTGCTCCACAGGGGCGCCTACTGGGAGGGCACATACAGATACATGGGAACCTATACCGATCCTAACCAGATGGGATTCGCGGTAGTTTCCACGCTGGCGATACTCTTCCTGCTCAAGGACAAATGGAAATACCTGTACGTCCTTGTAGCGGCACTGCTTATAGTTCAGACCTCGTCGGGCGGTATGCTCATAACCCTCTGCCTGCTGGTAGGTCTCGACGCTATGATAATACTGAAAAAAGCTATGGATAACGGCGGTATATCCTATACATTATTATTTATTATAATATTCGGTATCGGAGCTGTTATCATTCTCATTATGGCAGATATCATCCATATCGACTGGGCTCACTTCCGTATTTCAGATAAGCTCCACAGCAACAATTCTGTGCTCCAGAGCTTTATCAACGACAGAGCGCTCAATGTCGCTCAGGAACACCCCGAGTACTTCCTTTTCGGATACGGCGAGGGCTTCTCCTTCCCGAGATACGGACACAGTGAGGAGCTCCATTCAACATGGATATCCCTGTGCTATTATTACGGAGTTCTCCCCTTCTTTATACTTCTTGCGTGGATATACTCCAATCTAAAGCATATAAAACTGGAAGTCGTGCCTGTGTACGTTGCCATATTCCTTGAGGCATTCACACTCGCAAATCACAGACAGGCTTCATTCTGGATGATAATCCTGCTTGCAAATGTATGCTGCCGTGACGACAGCGCTTATGAATATAACAATGAATCAGAAATTGAGGAGATAAAAAGTGCATAATTGTTTAGTGACGGTATTTTGTCTCGCATATAACCACGAGAAATATATCAGAACTACCTTTGAAGGTTTTATCAAGCAAAAAACCACATTCAAATTCAAGGTCCTTGTACACGATGACTGCTCAACAGACAGTACTCCCGAAATAATCAGGGAGTATATGGAGAAGTATCCTGATATGTTTGAAGCCATTTTACAGGACGAAAACAAATATCAGCAGGGCATAGATATCGAAGACAGATATATACTTCCAAAAATCACCACCAAGTATGTGGCATCCTGCGAATGCGACGACTACTGGACTGATCCAAATAAGCTGCAAATGCAGGTGGATTACATGGAAAAGCACCCTGACTGCTCTCTTTGTGTGCATAACACAGAGAAAATACTCGAAAACGGCGAATCCACGGGAAAGAGCTTCAATCCCTCCCGCAAAGAGCAGGATTACACTTTCAAGGATATCGCTCTTTCAGAGCCGTCAGCATACTTCCATTTCAGCTCGCTCATGTGGAGAAACGATACTTTCAGGGAGAAAAATCCCGCCTTTGAAATGAGGGGTATCGGCGATTATCCTATGGCGCTGTATTTCGCTTCGATAGGCTATATCCACTACATACCGAGGATAATGTCCTGCTACAGACTGAATTCCATCGGCTCATGGTCGTCTATGATGGATTCGGACAACAGCAAAAAAGTAACTCAGCATAAAAACATTATCAAGGGCTTCAAGTCAATAGATGAATTTACCAAACAAAAGTACTCATCTATTATCAAAAAGGCTATAAACCGCGAGGAAGCCAAGATAATGGTGCTCGAGGACAAGTATTCTTCTCTGCTCACTTCGCCGCGCTGCTTTGCTGCATTATGCAGAACTATGACTCATAAAACAGTCAGAAAGCTGAATGATAGGATACAGGCGGTGCACAGGAAATGAAAAGAGACACAGTAGTTACTAACCTAATCTGGAGACTCGGAGAACGCTTCGGCGCAAAGATGGTGCAATTCCTTGTACAGATGATCCTTGCGAAAATGCTTGCTCCCGAGATATGGGGAACTATCGGTCTTATCCTCATATTCATCGAGGTATTGCAGGTATTCATCGAAAGCGGACTGGGAAATGCTCTCATTCAGAAAAAAGACGCCGACGACCTTGACTTTTCCACCGTATTCTACTTCAACTGCGTGATATGCGGTGCGGCATATCTGCTGATGTTCTTCGCAGCGCCGCTGATAGCGTGGTTTTATAAAGCTCCCGAGCTTACATCTGCTATCAGGGTAATGAGTCTGGTGCTTGTTGTTTCGGGACTGAAAAACGTTCAGCAGGCATATGTCAGCAAAAATATGCTGTTCAAGCGATTCTTCTTTGCAACGCTTATCGGTACTGTGACCGCCGCTGTAATAGGAATCGCAATGGCGTACTTCGGCTTCGGACTGTGGGCTATCATCGCTCAGAATCTCATAAACGTTACCATTGATACCTGTATCCTCTGGATAACGGTAAAATGGCGTCCGAAAAGAGCCTTTTCTTTCCAGCGCCTGAAGCAGCTCTACTCCTTCGGCTGGAAGCTCTTTGCTTCATCTCTCATGGAGGTCATCTACCTTAAGCTGAGAGGTCTTATAATAGGAAAAAAATATTCCAAGGAGGACCTTGCGTATTATACCTACGGCGAGTACTTCCCTCAGTTTATAACGAGTATCCTCAATTCCTCCATAGACAGCGTACTGCTGCCGTCTATGTCAAGCGTTCAGGATTCGAGGGAAAATGTTAAAAATATGACAAGACGAGCCATAAAGATAGGTACCTACATACTCATGCCATTCATGGTGGGTATCATGGTTTGTGCAGGACCTGTAGTAAGGATAGTTCTGACAGAGGATTGGCTGCCTGTAATACCTTACCTCAGGATACTGTGTATCTCCTATGCTTTCATGCCAATACATACCGCAAATCTAAACGCTATAAAGGCTATCGGCAGAAGCGATACATACCTCAAGCTTGAAATTATCAAGAAATTCGTGGATTTCGCTTCTATACTTGCAACAATGTTCATATCTGTAAAAGCTATGGTATATGGTGTACTTGTAGCGTCTATCATCAGTCAGGTCATCAACGCATGGCCGAACAAAAAGCTGCTGGGCTACAGCTACCTTGAACAGGTAGCGGATATGATACCTCAGATAATCGCGTCAACTATAATGGGCGCTGTTATATATCTCATCAACCTTGTGGATATCCACTATCTGCTCATGCTGGCAATTCAGGTACCATTAGGCGTTATAGTATATATCATCTGCTCAAAGCTGATGCATATCGACAGCTTTGATTACCTGCTTGATGTTATAAAAAGTCTCTTAAACCGAAAGAAGGATAAAGAAATATGAAAAAACTTATGATACTGGGCGGATCGGCTTTCATACTCCCCGTCATCGAAAAGGCTCACCAGCTGGGCTGCTACGTAATTACCTGCGATTATCTCCCCGATAATATCGCTCATAAGTATTCCGATGAATACTGCAACGTAAGCGTTATCGACAAGGAGGCTGTTCTCGAAGCTGCTAAAAAGCTCAATGTAGACGGCATCATCTCATTTGCCTGCGATCCGGGCGTTGCTTCGGCAGCTTACGCAGCAGAAAAAATGGGACTTCCCTTTCAGGGACCATACGAATCAGTAAAAATTCTTCAGGATAAGGGACTTTTCCGTAAATTCCTTACCGACAACGGCTTCAACTGCCCTCATTCAAAGAGCTACAGCGACAAGAATGCGCCTTTCAATGATATCGACTTCTTTGACTGGCCTGTTATCGTAAAGCCTGTTGACTCAGCAGGCAGCAAGGGCGTTACAAGAGTTGACGATCCTGCAAAGCTTTCCGAGGCTATTGATATTGCTCTGGACTGCGGTCACAACGGACAGTTCATCATCGAGGACTTCATCACATTCAAGGGCTTCCACAGCGACGGAGACTTCTTCACAGTGGACGGAAAGATAGTATTCGGTCCATTTGCAGATCAGCTCTTCGACAAGCAGGCTGTTAATCCATACACACCTGCTATGCTGATATGGCCTGCTACAATGTCAGCCGATGACGACAAGGCGCTCCATGATGACCTCCAGAGACTTATGGACCTGCTCAATATGAAAACAGGTATCTATAACATCGAAGCCTGCGTAGGCGCAAACGGCAAGCCCTACATCATGGAGGTATCTCCCCGCGGAGGCGGCTGCCGAATCGCTGAGATACAGAATATGGCATACGGCGAAAATGCTGACCTTATCGAGAATGAGATAAGAAAGGCAGTAGGACTCCCTCTTACAAAGATAGAGCAGGGCAAGTGCGACGGTCACTGGGTACAGTTCGATATCCATTCCGATACAGACTGCGACCGTATCCTCAAGGCTATCACCATTGATCCCGAGATAGAAAAGAACAACGTAAAATACACTATGATAACTGCTAAGGCAGGCGATGTTGTAAAGCCGTTCACAGGCGCTAACATGACTCTCGGTGACCTGTTCCTGAGATTTGACACCCGTGAGGAGCTTGACAAGGCTATGTCCGATCCGTCGCAGTGGCTCAAGATCGAATATCAGGACTGAGCAAATGATAATATATGAAAGAGATAGGCGGATACATCGAGTTTGAGACCTTTCATTCGGATATGCTGTATGATGACGGCATTAAGCTGAACTGCGGAAGAAACGGCTTTGCATATCTTATTGAGAGCAGAAACATCAAAAAAGTACGCTTCCCGAAAATGATGTGCGATTCAAATGACAAGGTGCTCAGCAAATATGATTTGAATGTGAGATATTACTCCATAGGCAGTGACCTGAAAATGGAGGATATCACTTTAGATGAGGATGAATGGCTGTACGTGGTGAATTACTACGGTCAGCTCACAGACGAATATATCATGTCGCTGAAGAAAAAATACGACAGGATAATTCTTGACAATGCGCAGGCATATTTCCACAGCCCTGTAAAGGGCATAGATACTGTCTATACCTGCCGAAAATTCTTCGGAGTCGCCGACGGAGCCATACTTTACACCGACGCCAAGCTTGACAGACAGCTCCCTGTTGACGAATCCTTCGGAAGAATGAATTTCCTTCTTGGCAGATTCGAGAGAACAGCCTCCGAGTTTTACGGTGAATATGCCGCAAACAACGATATGTTCTTCGACGAGCCTGTCAAGAGAATGTCACGGCTTACGGAGAATATCCTCCACGGGATAGACTACGGTCTTATCGAAAGGAAAAGAACGGAAAACTTCAGGACCTATCATGAGGCTTTCGCTTCCGTAAATAAGCTGGAGCTAAATATCCCTGCCGGAGCTTTCATGTATCCGCTGTATATCGAAAACGGCAAGGCCATAAGAAAGAAACTACAGGATATGAAGATATATATCCCCACATTATGGCCTAATGTACTTGAAAACTGCACTGAATCAGATGCAGAATACGACATGGCAGAAAACATACTCCCTCTGCCCTGCGATCAGAGGTATTCACACAACGAAATCAAATATGTAATCGAGGCGATAAACAATGTATAAACTCCGCGAATTGGAAAGCAGGGACCTTGCCACAATAAACTCATGGAGAAACGATCCCGAGCTGATAGGACATCTCGGCGCACCCTACAGATACATCAACCTGAGAGTTGACGAGGAATGGTTCGAGAATTATATGAGATCACGGGCAAGGAACGTGAGATGCTCTATCGTTGACGAAAACGACGATGTGCTTTACGGTCTTATCAGTCTTACAAATATAGATCAGTTCAATCAGTGCGCCGAGCTTCACCTGATGATCGGCGATATCGCACAGCGCGGCAAGGGTATCGGCACCTTTGCTGTAAAGGAACTTCTTCACCACGCATTTATAAATCTTAATCTTCACAGAATAGAGCTTGCTTGTCTGGCTTCAAATGCTGTTTCAGCAAAGCTGTATGAGAACTGCGGCTTCGTAAAAGAAGGCGTTAAGCGCAGAGCTGTGTTCAAGCATGGCGAATATATAGATATGTATCTGTATTCTATTCTTAAAGAGGAATATATGGAGATAAAAGGAAATGAATGATAATATTTTGGTTACCAGATCCTCAATGCCCGATTTTGAGGAATACTGCAACGAGATAAAAGGTATGTGGGACAGCCACTGGCTCACAAATATGGGCGAAAAGCATATGCAGCTCCAGAAAGAGCTTGAGGAAAGATTCGACGTTCCTCACGTTACACTTTATACCAACGGACACCTTGCTCTGGAAAATATAATCGCTGCTATGAACCTGCCAAAGGGCGGCGAGGTAATAACTACGCCCTTTACATTTGCTTCAACTACACACGCTATCGTAAGAAACGGACTTACTCCCGTATTCTGCGATATCAACGATACAGACTACACCATAAATACAGAACTTATCGAAAGGCTCATCACAGACAGTACCTGTGCTATAGTTCCTGTTCATGTATACGGCAATCTCTGCGACGTTGAAAGGATACAGAAGATAGCCGACAAGTACGACCTCAAAGTAATATACGACGCTGCTCACGCTTTCGGAGTTACATATAAGGGCGAAAGCGCTGCCCGCTTCGGAAACGCTTCAATGTTCAGCTTCCACGCTACAAAGGTATTCAATACTATCGAGGGCGGTGCACTCTGCTTCAAGGATGACAGTCTCGTTCAGAAGCTCAACGATATGAAGAACTTCGGCATACATGGTCCCGAGGACGTTGCATACATCGGCGGAAACGCCAAGATGAACGAGTTTCAGGCTGCTATGGGTATATGCAACCTGAGACATATCGACGAGGAGATCGAAAAGAGGCGCAAGGTCACAGAGCTTTACAGAAGCCGCCTCGAAAACGTCAACGGCATCAAGCTCTGCAAGCCCCAGAAGGACGTTAAGCCAAATTATGGATATTTCCCTGTTGTGTTCGACGAAAAGCTCTTCGGAGCAACAAGAAACGAGGTATTCAAGGCTCTTGCTGAAAACGGCATAAATGCAAGAAAGTATTTCTACCCCATTTCCAATACATTTGAATGCTTCCACGGAAAGTACGATGTAAACCAGACTCCCGTTGCCCTCCATGTCAGCAAGCGCGTGCTCACACTTCCGCTGTATGCTGACCTCAGCGAGGAGATAGTTGAAAAGATATGTGATATAATACTTGGCTTGAGAAAAAGCTGATGAAATATCATTGAAAGCTGAAAAAATCCACTTTTTAGAAAGGCTGAAACCATGAGGAATGATGAAAAAAACGTAATTGATTTTAAGGAGATCTTTTCGCTGATCTTCAGAAGATTATGGCTTATAATCCTTTTCGCCCTTTGCGGCGGTATAATTGCTTTCTGCGTATCCAAGTATTTCATCACACCAAAGTACGAAGCACACCTTAACCTTTATGTCCAGAGCAGTGCTGCCATTGTCAAGAACGGCAGCTCTGCAAGCGAAAAAGGAAACGACGTAAACAACCTGAAACAGCTCACAAATACTTATATCGAGGTTCTCAATGACGACCTCGTTATGCAGGATATGAGCAGCGAGCTTATAAAAAGATTCGGCGAGGACAGGATAAAACCTGTTTTCACTATCGACAAGGAACACAATATCCCTGCCGATGAGCTCCGCAGCACTATCTTTATCGAGAGCGTTCCCGATACTCTCGTTCTCAAGCTCAAGGTAATAACCAAGGATCCCGAGGTATCCGTTGCTATATGCAACTACTTCGCAGTATACTCCGACCAGTACCTCCAGAAGGCTATCGGAAGCGAGTGTATTGCCAAGTATATGACATGGGCAAAGTACAACGATGTCCCTGTTTCCCCTAACAAGGTCAAGAATACTGCTCTCGGTATGGTAGCAGGCATACTCATTTCACTGCTCCTCGTATTCTTAATGGACTTCTTTGACGATTCTGTAAGAAACGTAAATACTCTCAGCAACAGATACAACACAGCCGTTATCGGTGAGGTCGGACACTTCAAGACCAAGTTCAGAAGCGGCGAAAAGAAAAGCCGCTTTGTCAGCCTCTTCAACAAATACGTTCCATTTACTGTTGTTGAGAATTACAAGGCTATCCGTACAAGTATAATCTACTCACTTTCATCTTATGACAAGAAGATCATCTCTGTTTCATCAGCAGAGCCATTCGAGGGAAAATCCGTTACTGCTGCAAATATCGCTATTACCCTTGCACAGGGCGGCAACAAGGTGCTCCTTATCGACGCTGACCTGAGAAATCCTGTTCAGCACGAGATATTCCGCATAAGCGAGAAAAAAGGTCTTGCAAACGCTCTTACCAATATTTCCGACCTTGACAAATGCATAAAGAAGACCTTTATGGATAAGCTGGATATCCTCTCCGCAGGCGACGCTGTAGCTAACCCGTCAGAGCTGGTAGCTTCCGAGAATATGGATAAGCTCCTCGAAAAGCTTGAGGAAAAGTACACATACATCATTATCGATACACCTGCCGTAAACTTCTTCACCGACGCAGTTGAAATCGCAAAGAAGGTATCGGGTATGATAATGGTTGTAAGATACAAGGAAACATCTTCTGCCGATATCGACTCTGCAATGAGCAGAATTGAGTTCTTCGAGGCAAATATGCTGGGCTTCATCATCAACGATATGAAGACCAACAAGAAGTATACCAAGTTCGTTGCTCCGAACAGAAGCATTTTACCTGCTCCGAAGATGACAGACGCTCAGTTACAGAACAAAAACATCAATAAAAACAGAAATACAGGCAGCAGTAAGCCTAAGAGATAATAAAAATCAGCGATACACATTATCATAATACTTATACAGAAAATTTATGTTTATTATTGAGAGAACCCCTTTTGAAAAAGGGGTTTTCTCGTATCTGTTTCAAGACCGTTATTTCATTTTTTCTATAATAGAGCCCCAAAAATAACTTGCCCCTCTGTACGACTACAGAGGGGCTCTATTATAGAAAAAATCAGCTAAAAGTCTTTGGAAGGGGGGATGGGGGAGAACCTTTCCTCAGAAAGGTTTCCCCCGATAAATAAATATAAACTTTTATATAAGTATTGCGGTTATAGTGTATCGCTGATTTTTATTGCTGCTTCATGAAGTTTTCCATTGTTTCGACCTTTGCCTTAGCGGTAGATACGTAAGCGTAATAAGACAGGATATAAGAAGCGTCAACGGCATTTATATTACCGTCGCGGTCAACGTCAGCCGCTGTCATCTGCTTGTCGCTGAGGTCGCCCTTTTTATTGGTTGAGTTCATTGCATAATAGGTCAGGACTGTTGAAGCGTCAACTGCATTTACCGCCTTGTCGTTATTGACGTCGCCAAGCGAATAATCTGCTGTTATCTCGGGCTTTACAGGTCTTGTGGTAGTTGTCGCAGCTGTAGTTGTTACAGGTGGCGCAGTAGTTACAGTAGTCTTGGGATTTTCAGGGATAGTAAATTCTGCCGAGGTCTTGTTTACCTCCAGCATTCTGTTTATCATCTCGGTGTACTCTGTGCGTGTAGCCTTTCCCTTTGGATCAAGACGGCGTTCTTCCTTTGGAGCGCCTTCCTCGCCCTTGCCTTCCATGATATGCCATGTGCAAGCCCAGCATATAGCCTCCCAGTGGTCGAAGTCAACATCGAAATAATCCATGAAATCGTCGCTTCTTCCGAAATCGATAGCTCGCTCATAATTCTTGTATTCAGAATATCTCATGAGCATAAGAGCTGCGTCCTCTCTTGTCACCCATTTGCCAACGCCGAAGGTATCTGAAAGAACATTCGGATAACCGAAGAACATGGAGTTCTTCTCGCCCCAGAGAAGGGCGTTCTCATACCATGCGCCGTGCTCTACGTCCTTGAATCTTGACTTCAAGCCGCTTACGCTTGGCTTTCCTGCCATTTCATAGAGAGTCTGCACAGCTGCTTCACGGGTTATGAGCTGACTTGTATCTGTTATGTTGTCATCGTCGGAAGCATATTCAACAGCAGCAGCCTTTGGAGTTTTATCAAGCTTTACTTTGTTATCAAAGGCGATGAAGAAGATATTGTCTCCGCCTGTGGAGGTATCTCCGCCGTAATCTATCTTCCATGCGTGGAATTTGCCGTAGTTCCAGATATCCTCATCCTTTCCCTCGTTGTGAGTCTTTATGAGGAACGGATTGTAGCCGATATCAAGCTCGGTAAACTCGTTTATGAAAGCCTGCAAAAAGCGCAGATTCGGATTGTGTGACAGGTCGAGACCTGTCAGCTCGTTCTGCATACAGTCAAGGTAGGCAAGCTTGGGATTTTTTGATACATCAATACTTTTAAGCTTATTATATGAGCATATGAGCTTGTTAAGCTCTGGATTATGGCTGACATCAACGCTTGTGGCGTTATTGTTGGAGCAGTTATAGTATTGCAGTCCCGGGCACTTGCTGACGTCGATACTTCCTAAATCCGGGTTATCCCATACATCAAGCCTTTTCATCAGCGGACAGCAGGTAACGTCCAGCGTCTTGAATTTATTTCTGAACGCGTCAAGGTGCTGCATTCGTGGATTATGGCTGAGGTCAAGCTCTGTCAGCTCACAGTCTCCGCACATAAGGTGCTCCAGCACGGGGTTGTGGCTTACGTCTATCTTTTTCAGCGGATTTGAGTTGCACTCGATATAGGACATCTCGGGATTCTGCGCAACGTTCAGCGAGGTCAGCTTACAGTCATAGCAGTATACCCACTGCAACGTCGGAGTTGATGAGAAATCCAGCGAGGTAAAGAGATTTCCCGAGCACCATATGCCTGTTATCTGCTGATTCTTACTGAGGTCCATGGTGGATATCTGGTTATCCATGCAGTAAAGTCCGCGGAGCTCCGTGATATACTCTATACCCTGCAAGGACTTGATATTCATGTTGTTGCACCAGATGTTTCTTGCAACAAGAAGCTCATCTGCGTCTAAGGTGCCGTTTTTATCCTTATCAAAGGCGCTGGAGATATACGACCTGAAATTCGGATCTGGAAAGGTCGTTGCATTGACCTTTACGGGTTTGAGATTCGAGGTATAGTCCGCCGCATACACAGCTGAGGGCTCAGACGATACTGAAAATGTTGTGGAAAATGGAACAAAAGCTGTTACAGCCGCTATAAGAGCAGCCGCAAGTTTATTAAGTTTCATTGTTATCACCTGCCGTTTATATTATTTTTTTGCAGCCATATGGCTTTTACTCATTATATCATTGTATAATGGTAATTTCAAGACATATTTTGTGCTTTTTTCAAAAAAACGCTCCGACTGTACATCGCAAATACAGTCGGAGCTTGTTCTATTGCCTTTATTATTTGTCAAACACTCTTTCAGCGTCATATCTCATCTGCTTCAAGAGCTCGCGTCTCATGACTACAAGGTCGAAGATGTTTATCTCTCCGTCCTTACACATATCAGCCTGATACCAGTCATATATCTTTGCATCGGGCATATGCAGGATATATCTCTGAAGTGTGATGATATCCGCAACATTGAACTCAAAGTCACCATTTGCATCACCCGGAATATCGGCCATCTCGCCCATAAGCGGCGGGATCTCCTCCTCAGATGTGGTGGTTGTAGTCACTATCGTAGTAGTGGTCGCGGCAGTCATCGTTCCCATGAACGGCGGTATTTCCTCAGCAGTTGTTGTCGAAGGTCCCATCATTCCTCCTGCAAAAGAAGGAATAGTAGTAGTGGTGGTCGTCGTTCTCGGAGCAGTCATAGTGCCTGCCAGAGGCGGAAGAGTTGTGACTGTTGTAGTAGTTTCAGGTGCTATATCTCCCATAAGAGGAGGTATAGTAGTCGTTACAGGCTCTGCAATAGAAGTACCCACTATTGTGGTAGTAGTTACCGGCGGCTTTGTAACAATATCATAGGGAGCTTCTGCTCCAACGATAGGGGGATCCTCTTCATCAGGAAGAGCCATTACGCCTGCCGTCTCAGGCATCTCTGCATAGTCGGCGTCAGACATTGTCATCTGACCTGACAGCTGTATGTTCTCTTCCGAGGAAACATAAGTCGCGTTCACTGTAGCGCTGACAGTTACAGCAGCTAAAAGTGACGATATCTCTTTCGTAAACTTTCTCATATCTTATTACCTCCATTTTCTTTAGCGATAATTTCAAGTGCGGTCAGTATATGCACCTGTTCCTCCATGCAGGCGGCTTCGGAAATATCCCTTACCGTGCCTGTTGTTGCCATTTTTCGGCAGGCGCATGAGTTTCGGCAGTATTCCGCTATCTCACAGCCCCTGCACCGCTCCGAGACCATTGAATAGTCGGGGTGCTCTTTTCTTGCTTTTTCAGCCTGTATCCCCACGAAAACATCGCCGCAGCGGTATTCGGGTATGTTCTGGAACTGAACGCAGGGATAAAAGCTTCCGTCCCAGTTTATGAAAATCTTCTTTTTGCATATCTCGCAGAGACTTCTCTTGTTTTCCCTGATATTCTTCTTTTTTACAGCCAGCTCGTACACGAAAAGGTCGGGTATCTCCGCTATTTTGCGCCACTGCTCCCTCATTATATCGCCGAAGCTGTCGGCGTCGTCGGGAACGAGGAATGCGTCCATAGCCGCAGAGACCTTTTTCACGCCCATGTTTTTCAGGTACATGATATTATCGTACAGCTCGGGAAGAGTCTGCTCCGTATAGACAAGCTGGACAAGAGTCTCGGGCTGATATTTCAGCAGTAATTTCAGATTAGCGTCAAGGAGCGCCGTATCAGCGCCTCTGTCGGTACATTTTATGCCGTCGTGAGACATATTGATGATTATTTTTCTCTCAGCGCACCATTTGATGAAGTCCTCGTCAAGGAGAGTTCCGTTGGTGGTGATGACAAACTCTTTCGCAGTAAGGTTCTCACAGTAGAATTTCACCGTATCCTTATAGAGAAGGGGTTCGCCGCCGAAAAGATAAACTGTACCTGCATTGTTCTGACTTTTTATGTAATCAGCAATTTTATCACGGGTTTCATCGTTTATACAGCCGTATTCCGTGTTAAGGTGTCTTTCATAGCAGTAACTGCATTTAAGATTGCATTTGTTTGTAATGCTGATAGTATAATCCAGAATTACCACCTCTCTCCCCTGTATATCTGTTCTTGCTATCAGTATAATACATATCATGGGAAATTGCAATATATTTCATAAATAATTAAGTAATAAAGCCAAAAATCAGCCAATGCTGCATGGCTTTCACCTATTAGACGTTTGAAAATGCAGAAACTCTCACCTATTTCACGAAAAAAATCCAAGATTTTTCAAGCGTGTTTTTGTATGTTTTATACAAAAATATATTCCAAGCACAATATTGACTTTACTATTAACATTTGATATAATATATGCATATACTAATACAACAAATTGTCATCAAAAACGACATTATATAGGAGAGATATCATGAAACATTTATCATTGGAGAAGCTTGCGGAAACAGTCATCGCCAGAAGAAAAGCCGCAGGTATGTCACAGACTGCCCTGTCTGAAAAGACAGGCATAAACCGAACCATGTTCACAAGGCTCGAAGCCGCCGATTACAGCCCCTCTGTAGACCAGCTCCTTGCGCTGTCCGAGGTTCTGGGCTTTGACTACACCGACCTCTTTGTTGAGGACTCGGCAGAGGTCATGACTGTCCCGCGAAAAAAGGTAGCCGTTGCAGGAACAGGCTACGTCGGACTTTCCCTTGCTGTACTGCTCTCTCAGCACCACGACGTTACCGCTGTGGATATAATCCCCGAAAAGGTGGAAAAGCTCAATAACTGGACAAGTCCCATACAGGACGATTATATCGAGAAATACCTCGCCGAGCATGAGGAGCGTAAGCTCTCCCTCAGAGCTACAACCGACGGCGAAGCCGCCTATAAGGACGCAGATTTTATCATCGTTGCCGCTCCCACAAACTACGATCCCAAGACTAATTTCTTTGACTGCTCCGCTGTTGAAGCAGTCCTTGAGCTCATAAAAAAAGTCACGGCTGACCATAAGAAAAAGCCCACTGTCGTTATAAAATCAACTATCCCTGTGGGCTACACCATGCAGGTGCGCGAGAAGCTGGGCATGGACAATATCATATTCAGCCCCGAATTTCTCCGTGAATCAAAGGCTCTCTATGATAACCTCTACCCGAGCCGTATCATAGTGGGCTTTGACGAGGCAAACAAGGAGTCCGCAGAGACCTTTGCGGCTATGCTTCAGCAGGGCGCTGTAAAGACGGATATCCCCGTGCTTTTCATGGCTACCACAGAGGCTGAGGCTACAAAGCTTTTCGTGAACACCTATCTTGCTCTCCGCGTGTCATACTTTAACGAGCTTGACACCTATGCAGAGGTCAAGAATCTCAACACCGCACATATTATAAAGGGAGTCTGCCTTGATCCCCGTGTGGGAGACTACTACAACAACCCGTCCTTCGGATACGGCGGCTACTGCCTGCCCAAGGACACAAAACAGCTCCTTGCAAACTATCAGAACGTACCTCAGAATATGATGACGGCTATCGTTGAGAGCAACAGGACGCGAAAGGACTTCATCGCCGACAGAGTGCTCGAAATGGCAGGCGGCTACAGCTATATGTCAAATAATCAGTTCGACAGCAGCATGGAAAAAAACGTTGTTGTGGGCATCTATCGTCTTACTATGAAATCCAACAGCGATAACTTCCGTCAGTCCTCTATTCAGGGCGTTATGAAGCGCATCAAGGCTAAGGGAGCTACTGTAGTCATATACGAGCCTACCCTCGAAAACGGCAGTACCTTCTTCGGCTCGCTGGTAGTCAACGACCTGAAAAAATTCAAGAAGATGTGCAGCTGCATAGTCGCAAACAGATACAGCAGCGTCCTCGACGATGTTGCAGAAAAGGTCTACACCCGTGACCTTTTCAAAAGAGACTGAATCACAGCATAATCAACAAAGACGCAAGCGCTTATTACTGCAAACTGCACAAAGTTTGGATTTTTACAAAAAATTGCAGAAATAAGCGCGTAGTTTTTTCTTCTCATCCCGTCTAATAAGTGAAAGCTCAGGAACAGGCTTTCAGAAAGGAGTAAGTCTATGGACAACGGTGCAAGTAGCTACCGCCGTTTTCTTGACAATGGTGATGTACAAGGATTAGATGAGATCATAATAGAATACAGCGACGGTCTGATACTGTACCTGGCAAGCATAGTCGGAAACGTTCAGACGGCGGAAGAGCTTACGGAAGACACTTTTGTCCTGCTCGGCACAAAAAAGCCGAAGTATAAGGAAAAAAGCTCCTTTAAGACATGGCTCTACGCCATAGGCAGAAATATTGCGATAGATCATCTTCGCAAATATTCAAAAAAGAACTGTGTTTCTATTGATGATACACCTGAACTGACAGACGATGAGGCTGCTGTCGAAGAAGCCTACATCAAAAAAGAGCAGCAGATAACAGTGCACAAGGCAATGCGAAAGCTGCCACAGAAATATCAGCAGGTGCTATGGCTCATTTATTTTGAAGGATTCAGCAACAAAGAGGCTGCAAAGATAATGAAAAAGAGTCTGCGCAGTCTGGAATCTATCCTTTACCGTGCTCGTAAATCACTCAGATCACAGCTTGAAACGGAGGGTTTTGAATATGTTGAAACATGAAGAGATGATCGAGAATGTACACCGCCGCATAGCTCAATATGAGGAGGAGAAGAAAATGAAACATTCTACATTCAAAAATATTATTTCTGCCATAAAGCCAAACACCAAAAAAGAAGAGACAAAAACAAGTGAAGACGGATATATCGAAGTAGTCAGCGGCACTGAACGCATTGAGACATCACATCGTATGCTGCGCATGGTAAGCACTCTCGCAGCAGGAGCTGTGCTTGTAACAGGCATAGGCGCTACAGGTCTGCTCCTTAACAAGAATAAGCCGCAGAAATCATCTGAGACAGATAATAGTACCATTTCTACGGAAGCAGAAGAAATAACACAGTTCACTAATGAAGAAAACAGTAAGGTCTCACCATTCGGTGATATGGGAAAAGCGAATTTAAGTTTAAGTATCCTTCACGAGGAGATCTCATTTGATGATTATGAAGATTATTCAAGCGCTACCTATGACAGACTCGCAAAGTTCATGAACTCTCTTGACTGGGGTGAAGGCACAGATGTCGAGCCGATAGATATCCCCGATTTCTATAAATATGAGGGCGAAGGATATATTATCACCTGGAATAAAGCTGATATTAATTACTCTGTAGTTGTTCTTGATAATGAAACAGTGTATTATATAGTGCAAAAGTGTCAGCCAAACAACGGTTACTTTGATTATAACTATATCGAAAGCCATATTTATAAAATCGATTATGCAGCATTTGACGCAGGCGTAAAGGATATACTCAGCCAAAACGTGTCCGATAAGGGCGAATATCTGTCACAGAGAGACCTGATGAAGTATTTCGACGGAGAGTTCTTATATGCCGAGCTGTACCTTGAAAAGACCGGCAGCAGTGAAATAGTAAAACCTGAAAAAGAGTCAACAAGAAAAGCTCTTGAAGGCTTCCTCGAAAATGATTTCATGCATATGCTGAAAAAAGGCGACTCAACCGATAATGAAAACAGCGAAGCAGATTACACCATTGTGCGTTACTATAAGACAGGTGACGATACAGAACGCAGAGAGACCTATTTTATCACGAATAACGGTTCTGTCAGCCTCTGTGCGTATGTCATCGCCAACGGCGATTCAATACCGCAGTTCCCTGTGAATTTTTCCATTGATGTCAAAGAGTTTGACGCTGCGCTCAATGACGTTTTAAGCGGCAAAAATGATGCAAAGTATGCTGACAAACCCAAGCATGAGACCGAGAACAAAAATAACACAGAAAAACACGAGGACGTTCAGCCAACAACCGAAAAGCAAGAGCAGCAAACAACTGCCGCACCTGATGAGCGTCAGGAACAGCAGATACCTGAAAATACCGAGCCCGCAACAGTTTCGGAAGAAAATGATGAGCCTGAAGACCGAAGAGATGTTTTCCTTTCCGCAAAAACGGGCGTCTATATCTGGGATAAGAACGATAAGCTTATCGCTTCGCCTAAAACCCATGACTTCGCAGCCCTTAACACTTTCTCCAAGGAGAAGCTCGATCCGTTTCTTGATATGGTAATGCCTGTTCCAACTGACATAGAAGCTCAGGACTGGGCTGTAGAATATAATATTTTAAGAAAATATATAGATAAAGACGGAAAGCTCAAATATTCAAACTACTATATACACAAATACGGTCATATGCTGGTATACTACTATGAATTTGAAAACGGCGAATGGTGGCCTTACGGCTCTGACGGCTGCGGTATTGATTACGCAGAGGTCAAGGCAATGCTCGACGAAGTACTTGAGAGTTCCAAATTACCAAAAGAATAAATAAAAACACGAACAAAGAAAGATATATATATCAAGGGACGGCTGCTGCCGTCCCTTTTGATATACATGAGCTTTTGCGTTTTTCTCTTGCATTTATGGCGCTTCAATGATATAATATATCTATAATACTTGTTTTTCACCCAAAATGAAAGGATATCCCATGAATATAATAAAATACCCGTCAGCAGAAGCCGTGACAAGGGCAATGGCAGCAGATGAGCCCCTCCTTGTCCTTATTTCATTTGACGGCAAAACAGCTGTGATGAGTCAGGTCGACGAAGCCGTCGAGCACCATGTACTTCTCCTTAATACAGGATTCAAGGATACGGATATAGACAAATTCTTCTGCATAGTCCTTGATCGAAGCGGAGCTGACTGGACATTTGTTTGTCCGCCCGACTACAAAAACATACCATTCAAGGATAAGCGCATTGAAGCCTTCTATAAGGACGGCTTTGCAGTCATCTCTGATTTTCTGCACTCTATAGGCTATCTTGTGGGAATAAATATCCCCAAGCGCTACAGCCGTCATTTTGATGTTCTCGGAGATAACGACAATTTATGAGCGCTGTTTTAAAGCCCTCTCCTGCTGAAATAGCAAGAGAGGGCTTGTTTTATGTCCTTTTGGCTGACAAATTCTGCATTTGTTCAAAGCAAACAATGAGCTCCTGAAAATTTTAGTAAAAATGCAGATTGAAGCTGCTCTGCCTATATGTTAAAATAAGGATATAAATTTAGCTTAATGCCAAAGGAGGACTATATTATGGGACTGTTTTCAAAGCTTCTCGGTGAAAATTCCGAGCTGGGAGGACTTATCAAGGACGTTGCCAACGCTATCAAGCAGGAGTCTGTAAACCTGCACGAAAACGAGGAGACCAAGACCGAGACCACCTACGGAAACGACAATGCGGAAGTCATCGAAACTGACCGTAAGACAGGTCCTTCAGGCTTTTCATGGGGACCTGTTATGCCCCTCGACGAGAATCAGTATAACTTCAACGGCACCTACAAGGAATACTTCGACCATGTATTCCGAAGCGATTTCCCTAACTATCACATAGAATCAGTTGACGTAAACGGCGGCAGGACTACCGTGTTTACCTTCTGGAACGGCGATAAAAAGGCGCTTGTGGTGGAGCTTCTTTCAAGGAAGAGCTCAGTATACAAGCTCCGCGCCGACTGCAAGGCAGAGGGTATACCCTATCTTCGTTTTTACTACGACTATGACGGCTGGTGGAACACCAGAGAGTACGTGAAACACCGTGCCAGCAACGCCCTCGGGCTATAAACCGAAAAAAACAGAAAGAGAACGCTTTGCGCCTGCGGCGGATCAGGCACGGTTCAGCACAGAGCTTCGCAGGCAGCCGAACCGTGTACGGTCTTGTACATCCAAGAATTTTCTTGGATTTAACGATTTCTCTTTCTGTTTTTCCATTTTCAAGGAGATATTATATGTCATTACTCAGTAAGCTTTCTCAGCGTGAATGCTGGGAAAGCTTTTATAAATACAAATCCTCGCTTATCGGCGGCAGTCAGCTGATCAAGGAGCTCCGCAGCTTTATCGACAGCGAAAAATACATCCCTGTATGTCAGAAGATAATGAACGGTGAAACCTTTCCCCTGCCTCGGAAGTCCGTCATCAGCAAGCAGGATACTCAGAAAAAGCGCGTGGTCTATACCTATCCCGACGCCGAAAACATGGTTTTGAAGCTGCTGACCTATCTGCTCCTGAGAAAATACGACGAGATTTTCAGCACAGGACTATACTCATTCCGTCCCAATAAAACGGCAAAGGACGCCATTCGTCAGCTGACGAGGACTCCCCATATCAGCGAAATGTATTCCTACAAGGCGGATATAAGCAACTATTTCAACTCTGTTCCCGTAGCAAGACTGCTGCCTATGCTGAAAGAGGTTCTTTCTGACGATGAGGAGCTCTATGCTTTTCTCAGCAGTCTGCTCACCGAACCCCGAGTTATAGACGGAAACAAGGTCATTATTGAGGAAAAGGGCATAATGGCAGGTACTCCCCTGTCCGCCTTTTACGCCGACCTTTACCTTATGGAGCTTGACCGAACTTTTGCAGAAAAGAATATCCCCTACGGGCGGTACTCCGACGATGTGATACTCTTCGCGGAAACTGAGGAAAAATGCAGGGAATACGCAGACTTTCTCCGCAGCTTTATCACCAAACGGGGACTGGATATAAATCCGAAAAAGGAAAGCTTCTGCACTCCCGATGAGGGCTGGACATTTCTCGGCTTTTCGTACAAAAGCGGAGTTATCGACATCGCTCCTGCTTCTGTTGAAAAGATGAAGAACAAAATGCGCCGCAAGACCAGAGCCCTACAGCGCTGGAGGCAGCGCAACGAGCTCAGCGGCGAAAAGGCTGCTCTTGCCTTTATACGCATATTCAACAGCAAGCTTTTTGAATGCTCCGAAAATAGCGACCTTACGTGGAACAAGTGGTTTTTCTCGGTTATAAATACTGATACAAGTCTAAGAATCATCGACAACTTTGCTCAGGACTGCGTCCGTTACCTTGTCAGCGGAAAGCGCACCAAATCACGGTTCAATGTCAGATATGAGGATATCCGCAGCTTAGGGCTCAGAAGTCTGGTGCATGAGTATTATCTGAAAAGATAAAAACAGCTCCTCATAACCGCAACACTTATATAGAAGCTTACAGTTAATTATGGGGGAAACCTTTCTGAGGAAAGGTTCCTCTGACGGAGAAGCCCTTTTTTCAAAAGTGGGCGTCTCAATAATAACCATAAAATACACTCTTTTATTACACTATTCTTCGTTTACACAGAATTTGGGATTGACTTATTTTTTCATGATAAATCCTTCCTTTCTGTGTTAATTTTCGGAGTTTTCCCGTTTTTATGATCTTATCATACACCATAATATGATATCTGTTATTCGCTTAAAATTACAGAACATTATAGTTTTGAAATGTTTGAAGTAATTATACTCTTCAATCAGATAAAAGCGTTCATTTACTAGAACCCGAGAATCTGATATATATAAGCAAAAAGACTTCAAATCGAACATACTTAGTTCAGATTTGAAGTCCCATTCACTTCTTAGTCTCGTCAGTTGTAATAAAAACAGCTTTTTTTCCAAGAATGTAGTTCAGGATAATTACAATCAGCTGTATCAGGTATTTAGACCATATCTTGTTCATACCGAATATCTCGACTGCTGCTATAAGTCCGAAATAATCAATAAGCCCGGTGGCACCACGCATAACAATGAATCGGAATATCTCTGATAAAAGCTCTCTCATGTTCCTGCATTTTGAATGAAAGACAAAGTGTTTATTTACTGTATATGCAAATATTTTTGATAGAACAATTGAGATAATATTGCTGATCCTGTAATCAAGAAAGAGCAGGAAAAACTGGTACAAAAAGATGTTGAGCAAGGTAGTTGCAACGCCGCCGCATCCATAGCGGATTATCCTTTTCAGGCTTTTTTTATTGTTATCATTACTGTCTTTCATCTAAACGCTCTGCATCTGGCTATGGTCCATGGGAAACTCTTATCCATATACCATTTCTTGTTTGAATTTTTTTTCAAGAATGAGGCAAATTTGGAGTAGGTCCAATGGTTTATATGATCAATCGGATTTCCAAGACGTGTTACATTTTTCAGTGCCAGCAGATTTCCAAGACAAAACCAAGGTTCGTTTGGAACAGAGATTATCAGCACACCCTTTGAAACACGGAGCAGTTGCGAAAGTGCTTTTGCCGGATCATGCAGATGCTCAAGTACTTCTGTGCAGACAACAATATCAAAGGAATTATCTTCAAACGGCATATCCATAATATCGCCCTGTATGAAGTTAATATCCTTATTTCGCTCTTTTGCTATTTTAAGAGCCTCGGATGTATATTCAAGACCTGTTATATCAACCTGATTGCCAAGCTCATCGTGCATATAACCAGATAAAAATCCTTCACCACATCCAGCGTCAAGTATACGCAGCTTTTCATTTTTGCCGGCTGATCTCTGTTCACATTCAGACACAGCCTTCTTGATGAAGAAAATTATCTTATCTGTGAATTTTGAAAGCATTTTTCGCTTGAGTATATTTTTTGACATATACTTGTTATAATTTCCGTTATTATATTCCATGGAACTGTTCCTCCTTGCTTATTATCATTTTATAATTTTGATATGATGTTCACTGTAGTTCTTACGGTAGTTCTGATCCGTGATGAGGTTACACACAAAGCCGGTAGAAACAGAGAGAAATCCGACGATAATCAAAAGTACTCCCAGCAGAAGCAGGGGTCTGTCTCCGATCTTGTAACCCATGAACCATTCTATTGCCATAATGAGACATATCAGGAATCCTGTGATTGAAAATATAACGCCTACACGTCCGAAGAAATACATAGGTCTGTCAGAGAATTTGAGCAAGAATGCAGTCGTCAGTGAATCAAGGAAACCTCGCATATACCTTTCCAGACCGTATTTTGACCTGCCGTGTTTTCTTTCACGGTGATGTACTGGCATCTCAGTTATCCTGAAGCCATTCCTATAGGCAAGCACCGGTATATAGCGGTGCAACTCACCGTATATATCAAGTGAATCGGCAACCTCTCTGCGAAAGCACTTATATCCACAGTCAAAATCGTGCAGCTTGAAACCGGCAATTTTTGAAGTGACTGAGTTGAAAATCTTTGATGGTATCCTTTTCTCCAACGGGTCAAGCCGCTTCTGCTTCCAGCCAACGACCATATCGTATCCCTCGTCAAGCTTTTTTATGAAATTTGACAATTCTACCGGATCATCCTGAAGGTCAGCGTCCATAGTGAAGATTATATCACCATTGACATGACGCAGTCCTGCCTGAAGTGCAGGGGATTTTCCAAAGTTCTTACGGAATGATATAAGATGTACCCTTTTATCCTTTTCAGTCAGTTCCAATACCACTTTTTCTGTCATGTCACTGCTGCCATCATTTACAACCCAGAGTTCCCACTCGACATCTTCAACATCCTTTAAGTTTTTATCGACCTCTTTATACAATTCAACAATAGATTCCTCTTCATTAAATGCAGGCACAAGAATTGAAACAAGTCTCATCATCACGACTCCTTTATTATATAATGATGATTTAGGCGTAATTACGCCGCAAATACACAGTATGAATTATTCTAAACAAAGCAGATAAACATTGGCTGTATGCCGTCCAACAGTCTCAAATAAAAAGGTCTTTTTTTGAACGTTTAATTCTTCACAAACTATATCTATTACAGAATCGCTGCCCTCTATATCATTGCTTACATAAACAATTAGCTTATCATCATCAAATTCTTTCAGCGGTATATTTTGTTTTTTCAAATCATATACATTAGTTTGATAAACAGCTTTATTATGAGTAAAATAAACATTTAGATTGGAAACAAGATATTTAAGATTAGAAACAAATAGTACTCTGTAATCTGAAAAAACATCTAAATACTCCATTTGTTCATCTGCACCTTTGTATAGATAATCCACGCCATAACCAAGATATCCGGATATTGTAAACATAATCATAATTACAGCAATGATCCTCTTGACAATTAATGAATCATAAAATTTTGAGATTGCTTTGTAAATTAAAAAAACGGTTATAAGAACCATAAGTGGAAAAACATTATAAATATATCGTTTATCTTTAAAAGTATCAAATTTAAGAACAGGCGCTATCTTAGTTATTGTTAGTAAATATAGAATTACTGACAACAAAACAAATATTACACAAAGAGATTCTTTCTCATATTTTTTTATTTTCGGCTGAGCTGCTTTATTCTTTAATGTGTTATACTCTAATTCAAAAGAATTATCATTATTAAATGAAAATCGATTGATATTTTTTAAATAGTATTTTATTGCTAATATAGATACAATGATTAATATCCAAAAGAAATTACCACCTAAAAAGTATTTGTTGAATTCTTGTAAATAGTGCATCAGTTGAACTGAATAATCAGAAGAGTCCGCAAGATTACTGAGAGCTTCAGTGCCTCTTGATTCTTTAAACAGATCTCTGAAAAAGTTATGCCATATAGCGAAATACACAGCAAGTCCTGTTATAATTATAATAATATATTCAACTATTAAACGTTTTCTTTTTGTTGCCAAAAGAATAATAAAATACAAAAGGCATACAAAGAAAGCCATAACAACAAAATAATACTGTGATAGCGAACCTAATACTAGTGTTATCAATATCCCCAGATAAACTAATAGTCTTTTTGAAATTGAGGAATTTTCATCTGCTTTTTTCAAGCACAAATGAATATGCAAATCTACAAAAGAAATTGTAAAAAAAGTTAACATCATGTAAACTCTTATAAAAACAGCTGTGCTTACTGCACCTATGCTGGCTCCGTATAAAAAAACAGAAAAAATAGCCAATCTTCTTTTTTTCAGCAATTTATATGAAAGATCATATAAGACGAGCAATGTTAATACAAAGAAAACAATGTTGAATGTTATTCCACTCCATTTAGTAAAATTATTTTGAAAAAAAGCTGAAACATACATTCCAAATAAAGTAAGATACAATGGCGGGTGTGCTTTATTACGACTTGCGCTGTCATAAAACGCTGAAATATCATATGCTTCATCGCTGCTTACAGTTAAATAATCTTCATAATATTCTCTGGAATGCCAAGTATTCAAACACGGTTCATCAGGTCTGTCAAATTCAGGCTTAGTATACTCTGTATTTCCAATCTGTTCATACGAAAATAATTCATCAACATGAAAACCTTCTTTCTGCATTCCCCAAAAAAAAACATTTCCCGTCAGCAGTACAACTATAAATGTAATAAAAAAGCAATGACATATTCTTTTTTTCATAGATATTATGTCCCCTTTCAATATAATATAACAAATCATGTTTATTATCGAGACAGCGGTTATTAATACCAATATAACAAATAAAAGTGTAACATAAATTAAAAGTAAAGTCAATATAAATACGAACAATTTGAATAAAATATTGTAGTGCTACAATAGATATTGTACAAAATTGGAAAAAGAATAGAGCGATAGACAAAGATCTGTTAGAATATAGTTACCACATAAAAATCATATCAGAAAGAAGTTCTATCTCTCATAAACAGTATACATAAGATATGAAAGTTCATCAATCCCTAATAAAGTAACCAACGAAATACATTGCAAGCAGAACACACCTAAAATACAATAGAACACTATTTTTCATATATTTTCAAAAATCGCTGGGACGGTAGTGTGTAATCATTGACAATAGTTCCGAATACCACATCATCAGCCTAACGTACATACAAAAGTTGATAAGAAACCACTGTATAAGATGTCACAACCTCGAATTGTAGGCCTCTGAAAAAATCAGCCTCCTGTGATATTAATTCTATTTTATCACAGTTAGCTGATTTGAGTCAATCCCAAATTCTGTGTAAACGAAAAATAGTGCAATAAAAGAGTATATGATGAGACCGATTGTGAAAGCAGTCGGTCTTATCTGCATATTAGCACATGATTATTTGATTGTCAAGATGAAAATGTTATTCGGGTATCCTGTTGCCGTAGTAGATTACCAACTGAGCGTATATGCGGCTCCAGTCCTGTCGGCGACCAGTCCATTTTTTCGTGATGTCCTTCATAGCCAGATACAGCATTTTGAAAAGGCTATCATCGGTCGGAAATACAGACTTTGCCTTAGTCACTTTCTTGAGCTGGCGATTGAAGCCTTCTATGGTATTGGTCGTATAGATCAGCTTTCGCAGCTCCTGCGGGAACTTGAAATAGGTGCTGAGATTAGGCCAGTTCTCATACCAGGACTTTGATATCTTGGGATACTTGCTGTCCCAGACCGCAGCAAAGGCCTCAAGAGCATCCAGTGCAGCTTCCTCATCTACAGCGGTATAGACCTTTTTCAGGTCAGACATAAGTGCCTTGATGTCCTTGTAAGAGACGTATTTGCTGGAATTTCTGAGCTGATGGATTATGCAGTTCTGGATATCAGTTTTCGGAAATACCGCTTCTATAGCCTGAGAGAATCCTGTTAGGTTGTCGGTGCAGGCGATAAGAATATCTTCAACGCCTCTGTTACGCAGGCTATTAAGTACGCCCGCCCAGAACTTAGCGCTTTCATTTTCACCAACCCACATACCGAGAACGTCCTTCCTGCCGTCCATATTAACGCCTATGGCTATGTAGACAGCCTTCTTGATGATCTGTCCCTCGCTGCGGACATGGTAATGTATAGCATCAAGAAATACAACTGCATAGACGCTTTCAAGCGGTCTCTGCTGCCATTCTTTCGCTACAGGGAGCACTTTATCTGTGATACGGCTGACAGTAGTATCCGATATCTCCAGACCGTAAATATCACGGATATGATCCTCAATATCAGATGTTGACATACCTTTTGCATACATGGAGATGATCTTGTTCTCCATATCCTGGGATATGCTTGTCTGATTCTTAGGCAGTATCTTAGGCTCAAATTCGCCGTTTCTGTCACGGGGGACTTCGATATCTACCTTACCCATACTGGTACGCAGAGTTTTCTTGCTGTGACCGTTTCGACTATTGTCAGTTTCCTTGTTCTTTATGTCATACGGCTCATACCCAAGCTCAGAATCAAGTTCTGATTCAAGGCTGCCTTCCATAAATCCGGCCAGTGCTTCTTTGAACAGCTCCTGAATATCATCCATGCTCTGGATATTAGCTGCCGAAAGAAAATCGCTTATCAGCTCTCTTCTTGCTCGCTGCTCTTCTGTTTCATTTCTTCGTCTTCTGCTCATAATTAAAACCTCCGAAGTAGTGTCTCTTCTATTATACACTACTTCAGAGGTTTACACAAATTTTTGGATAGACTCGCTGATTTTTTACAGACTTTTTTTCAGAGGCTCTCAGAGGCTCAACTTATTCATCCAAATATGATATAACATCATTTTAAGATTATTATTCAAACTTTTTTCCGACGCTTCTGGCAGCAGCTACGCTTTCGCCGACAGATCTGTAGGTCTTTGAAACCGTATCATATATAACAAGACCTGCCTTGCTGTAATCCACCTTGCCGTCGGTCATAACGCTCTCGTCTGCTTTAAGTCCGACTACCTCGGCAACAACTCTTGTCTCGCCGAATTCCTCCTGTATATCAATGACCTTGCACTCGATAGTTACAGGGAGCTGGTCTATAACAGGAGCATTGACCTTATCAGACTTGGTTACGGTAAAACCACACTTTTCCAACTTGTTCTCCACCTTGTTGCCCGATGTAATGCCCACATAGTCGCAGGCAGCTATCTGCTGAGCTGTTGCATAGGCAACAGTGAACTCCTTGTTCAGCCTGATATTCTCAGTGGTCTTGTGGCTGCTCGAAAGGCTGACAGATATCTGATTCATGCCTATCTGACCGCCCCATGCTGCGTTCATGGCATTAGGCGTGCCGTTTGCGTCGTAGGTTCCGATGATAAGTACAGGGAGCGGTGCGAAAAAGCCTTTTTCAAATGAAAGTTTCATATTATTTTCCTCCGAAGATAGATTTTTGAACATATTCAGTATACCACAGTCCCGTGCTCAAATCAATAGCTATGCCTGTAATATATCAATAATTGATAAAGCTGCCTAATATCTTACCGTCACAGCCGCGTACAAACATCTGATATGATATTCCCTCGGTCAATGCAACGATATGTGGATATCCTCCGTCTACAGGGCTCCAGCTCGGACCTGTAGTGTGTATATACCACACATCATATTCATCATAATACTCTGCTATGATCGGCGGATAATCACGTACAAACTCAACATCAGGATAACGTGTGGGTTCTTTTTCAAGCCAATCCATGAACTCCTGACCTTTACAGGTAAGTAACACGTATCTTCCCTTATCTATAGCGTCCTGCTCGTCAGCAACAGCTCCCAGCGTTCTGTCAAAGGGAAGGGTTTCAGCTTCATAGGCCATATAGTTTATAATGTTTTTGAAATCTACCAGAGTACCGTCGGAGGTATAATGCTCAAAAGTACCATTAGTTTCAGTATAGGTAGGATAATAACCGTCGTGTGTAATATTGTAAACAGCGTCAAGTACCTCTTTTTCCCTGTCTTCTTCTGTCGGTTCACGTTCCGGTTCAGGTTCGGGAGCGTCTGTTACAGGCTCAGGAGCATTTGTAGAGGTCACAGCGGCAGTAGTAGTTGATGTTGTCGTTGTGGCCGAAGATGTAGTGCTCTTGGCAGTCGATGACTTAGCTGCTGACTTATCCGTTGTCTGAACTGCTGCATCAGTTGCTGTAACTGCCGCAGAAGTGGTTACTGTTGTGGCTTCAATTATAGGATCAGATATCTGAGGCTTATATGTTCTGCCATTATTTTTCAGCATAAAGAGGCTTCCTGCAATTATTGCCACGGCAGCTGCCGAACACAGGGCAATATATATGATATTCGATATTTTATGCTTCTTATAGCTGTCCACGCCTGACACCGAATCAGCATATCCCTCAGCCGAAGCTGCTCCCTCAGTTTCATTACCAAGAAGCTTTTTCTCTTTTTCGTACTTCTTCATGGTAATTTTAAGCATTCTCTCTCTTGCTTCTTCATCTATTTCCATTTTCTCTGTTCCTATTTCTTCAACTGTGTTTATATCAGAATCCTCGAGGATATCAAAGCCTATTTCCTTATTCTCACTCATACATTTCCCTCCTTCATATCATATCCCTCTCGTGTAAGAAGCTCCTTGAGCTTTTTGAGCGCTCTGCTGCATCTCATTCTGACCGCTTCAGGCGACATGGAATGCTTGCTTGCTATTTCATTTGAATTCATGTTGTAGTAGTATTTCTGTATTATGATATCAGAATCAGGCTCGCCAAGGCTTTCTATCAGCCGCAGAAGCGTATTGCGCATATCGCTGCGTTCCGTTATATGCTCAATTCGCTGTGAATCGGCTATCTCTGTAGTTTCGTCCTCGATATAGACAGTATCACTGCTGCGTACAAGTCTGCGGTACATCTGAATAGCGGTACGGCTCGCTATAGTGCCGATAAAGCCTTTCATATCGCCGTCAAAGCAGCCCTTTCGGTCATAGCTTATAAAGACAGCGGAAAAGACATCTCCCACACATTCCTCCATATCCTCGCGGCTTCCGCAGCTTCGCAGCTTATTATAGACTATGGCGTAAACATAGCTGAGATATTCGTTGAACAATGCCGTCTGAGCTTCACTTGGATCATTTTCATATAATTTTTTATATTCGCTATCTGTCATAGAATCACCACCTTATATTATTCAAAAAGCTCGGCACCTGTAAGTGCTTTCATATAATACACTTGCTGCAACTTCCCAAAGTGTAACATATATTCTGAAAATTTTTTCTTCCTTATTATATAATATATCCCTTTTTATTTCAACTGCGGCTGAAATTGACTTTTTCAACGAGCCTTGCTGTTAAAAGTTTTTCACGCTCTACAAATAAGTCAAACAAGCGGCGTTTCGTCCACCCAAACAGCATTTTTTGAGTTTACAACATATGTGAATCATGGTAAAATGAATAATAGTAAAACGCTAAATTACGCAAACATAGGCTAAAAAATTGCGTACAGGAGGTTAAAATAATGAATATCTCAAAGAAATTCAAAACTGCTGTTTCGGCAGTCATGGCGGGAGCAATGCTGATAGGCACAGCATCCTCTTTCCCGTCGCCAGCGCCTATGGTAGCTGACGCTGCCAGCGCGTGCAACATCAACACAAACAAAGAATACCAGACTATCCGCGGCTTCGGCGGCATGAACCACCCTGAGTGGCAGAGCTACAACGCTCAGAACGGAGCTCCCGGAGACATGACGGCAGCTCAGGTCCAGACAGCTTTCGGAAACGGCGATAACGAGCTTGGTCTTACAATTCTTCGTATTTTTGTCAGTGACGACAAGAACGCTTGGAAGAACGCTATCCCAACAGCTCAGAGAGCTCAGAAGCTTGGTGCAACTGTATTTGCTACACCTTGGAACCCGCCTGCATCAATGAGACAGAATGGCTCGGGCGGTCCTTCAGGCGGTCAGTACGTTCTGAAAAACGGCGCTGAGGGACAGTACGCACAGCACCTCAACGACTTTATCAAGTACTGTAACAGTCAGGGCGTTCAGCTCAACTCCATATCAGTACAGAATGAGCCTGACTGGTCAGGCGAGTGGACAGCATGGACACCAGACCGTGCGGCAAACTTCATTGCAAACTACGGTAAATCCGTAACAGCAGGCACAACTACAAAGCTGATGTCTCCTGAGAGTTTCAGCTATAATAAGAGCTTCTACAATGCTATTCTTAATAATTCCAAGGCTATGGCAAACTGCGATATGTTCGGTACTCACTTCTACGGAACACAGCGCAGCCAGATGGATTTCCCTGCCCTTGAACAGTGCGGCAAGGAGATCTGGATGACAGAGGTTTACGTTCCGAACAGCGACAACAACTCCGCAGACAGATGGCCTGAGGGCGTTAAGGTTGCTGAGAATATCCATAATGCGCTCGTTGTTGGTAATATGAACGCTTATGTTTGGTGGTATATCCGCCGTCAGTACAGCCCGATGTGGGATACAGGAAAGATATCAAAGCGTGGCTATGCAATGGCTCAGTTCTCCAAGTGGGTTCGTCCGGGAGATGTTCGTATCGACGCCACAGAACAGCCTGATTCAAATATTCTCGTTTCTGCTTACAAGCACAGCGATACACAGGCTACTGTCGTTGCTATCAATAAGGGCAGCAATGCTGTTGTTCAGCAGTTCAACTTCAGCGGAAGAACTATTACAGATGTTACACGTTACAGAACATCTGGTAGTGAGAATATTACGAAGACTTCAGGTCTTGCTTTCAGCGGTTCGTGCTTCAGTTCACAGCTTCCTGCAAACAGCGTTTCCACATTCGTTGTAAGTCTCGTCAGCGACGGCAAGGGCTTCGAGGGCGGCAAGGATCCTGTTCCTCCAGAGCCGATAGAGCCAGACGCAAACGGTTACTATTACCACGATACATTCGAGGACGATAACGGCAGCTGGGAGAGCCGCGGCGGCGCTTCTGTAAACACTGGCGGTACAGCTTACAAGGGAAATAAGGCTCTGACAGTTTCCGACAGAAGCAGTGCATGGCACGGCGCAGCAAAAACTCTCGACTCCCTTACTTTCAAGGCAGGTCAGGAGTACAGCTTCAGTGCTGTTGCAAAGGGCTCAGGCAATATGATGCTGTCACTGGAATACAAGGATTCGACGGGCACAACAGCTTATGCTCACATTGCAGACGGAGTTTCAAACGGCGAATACGTACAGCTTTCCAACACAAACTTCAAGCTCCCCGAGGGCTCGGGATATATCCTCTATGTTGAGACAGAAGAGGGCACAGGCGATTTCAGCATTGACGAAGTTGTCGTTGCTAAGGCTGGCGTAAAGGTTGACGGTCCTGTTGCTGTAACAACAACTACTACAACTACGACCACAACGACCACTACTACAACAGCTGTTACAACTGCACCTCCTGTAACACAGGATCCTAAGGCTGCATTTGAAGCAAAGGTATCCAAGTGGGGCGACGCAAACGGCGACAATACAGTAGATATGGGCGACGTAGTTCTTATCATGCAGTCTCTCGCAAACCCAAATAAGTATTCTCTCACAGAGGCAGGTCTCTACAACGCAGACGTTTA
This sequence comes from Ruminococcus flavefaciens, assembly GCF_900119075.1. Taxonomy (GTDB): domain Bacteria; phylum Bacillota; class Clostridia; order Oscillospirales; family Ruminococcaceae; genus Ruminococcus; species Ruminococcus flavefaciens_Q. The sequence continues at coordinate 370,640 of NZ_FPIP01000002.1, read as the reverse complement.
CGAGGCAGGCGGCGGCATTACTTCAAATGACGCGCTTTCTATCCAGAAATATCTGTTAAGCCTTATCACAAAGCTCCCTGAGAGCTGGTCAAACAACCTCAAAGCTGAGCCCGTTGAACAGCCTGCAACTCAGGCTCCCACAACTCAGCCTACAACAGAGGCAACTACACAGCCTACAACACAGGCAACAACCACAACTCAGGCTCCTGTTGCAAAGACTCTCTTAAAGAATTCATTTGATTCAAGCACTGAAAGCTGGGCAGGCAGAGGCAACGCTTCTGTTGAGATAAGCGGCGACAGCTACTACTCAGGCAAATCCCTGTACGTAACAGGCAGATCAGCTGAGTGGAACGGCGCAGCTTTAACTCTCGGTTCAGACTTCAAGGCTGGCGAAACATACAGCTTCAGCGCTGCTGTACTCCAGCAGTCAGGCAAGGACGCAACTATCCAGCTTTCACTCCAGCAGGGTGACGGCGACAGCGCAACTTACACATCTATCGCTAAGGCAACCTGCAAGAACAACGAGTGGACAAAGCTCGAAAACACGTCATTCACTATCCCTGAAAACTCAGGCGATATGATACTTTATTTTGAAACACTTCAGGAGTCGAGCGACCTTATGAACTTCTATATTGACGATGTACTTATAGGTACAGAGGGCACAAAATCTTCTGTAGTAACAGGTCAGGGACACGTTGGCGAAGCTCCGGCAGTTACAACACCGGGCGTTCAGGCAGGCAAGAAGCTCTGCGCTATCTCATTTGATGACGGCGCTGTAGGCAACAACTCATCTGATACTTCAATGAGAATACTCAATGCTCTTATCAAGAACAAAATGACAGCTACATTCTTCTATGTAGGCAACTGGACAACAACAGCAGGCGACAATGAAGAGGTCAAGTTCGCATACAAGAACGGCATGGAGGTCGCTAACCACTCCACTTCACATCCAAAGCTTGGTTCACTTGGTTCTCAGCAGGTTCGCAGCGAGTGGGAACAGTGCAACAGCAAGCTCAAGAGCATTATCGGCGCTGAGCCGTCACACATCATGAGACTCCCATATCTCGACGGCAGCGGACAGGTCAAGTCAGCTCTCTACGATGTACCGCTTATCAGCTGTGCTATCGACACAGGCGACTGGAACAACGCAAGCAAGGATCAGATCGTAAACAAGATCAAGCAGGCTGCTCAGGACGGCTCCCTTGAAGGCGCTATCGTGCTCTGCCACGAGACATATGCTACAACAGCTGCTGCTATGGAAGAGGTTCTCCCATGGCTGGCTCAGAACGGCTATCAGAACGTAAATATCTCTGATATGGCTAAGGCTCACGGCAAGACACTTGCAGGCGGTCAGGTACACACACGCGCTTGACATCGGACAAATTCTGACATAGTAAAGAGCAAGTATATCGCTCAAAAAAACAACTGCCCACAGATGAAAAACTCTGTGGGCAGTAATTATTCTGAACATAATATTCTGGATACGATGATATCGTATTCCTTACGGCTCTTTTTTAACAGGGCATAATCATGGGCTCCGCCTTTTTTCTCGTAATAAGAAAATGGTTGGTGCTCTTTTTTCATTTTAGCGGCAAACCGCCTTGCAGGAATGTTCATTATGTCGTGAGTTCCCGAAAACATGGTGATATGAGGAAGTCCTTCTATACTGCCCTTTGTAGCGTCGGCTCTGTAGTTGTTCACGTCAAGGTCGCCCAGCCACAGCTCGCTTACCTTTTCCACAGGGAAATGACCTATGATACAGTCCTGCTGCCTGATGTAATCGGCTCTTTTCTGCTCTTTCTCAGTCATTTTCCCTATTATAAAGCCGGGAGAGATAAGGATTATCTCATTTGCAACGGGAAGTCCCCTTTCTATCGCCAGCATGGACAGCGACAGGGACAGAGTTCCGCCTGCAGAATCTCCTATAATGGTTATATCCTCGGGACGGCTGTTTTTCATGAGCTCACTGTAGACCTCCATGAGCATAATGTGGCATTCTTTTGCGTTGCTCTCGGGCACCATGGGGTACTGCGGAAAAATTATCTCGCAGCCCGTATCTCTTGCAAGACGCTGACAAAGCCTCCAGTGCAGGGGCAAAGCTTCAAGGAAAAATCCGCCGCCGTGGATAAACAGCACCTTTTTGCCGCTTCTGTTGCGCCTGTCACGGGCAACATAGTATATTCCGTTCTTAACACGACGCTTTTTCACTTCCATTTCACGCCTTATTCTTTTTGACGGAGCGGAGTCCTGCGGCAGTTTTTTCTTTAGCTCTGCAAGTCCCTCGCCGAATTCGGGATTGTCAAGCCTGCTGAGCTTCATAAAATCTCTCATAGAAAATCGTATAAGCTTCTTTAAAATGATATTCATTGTCGTATTCCTCGGTAATTACAGCATTTATAGCGAAACATAAAAGATATTTTTTATTATATCATAAAAGCGCTAAAAGAGCAAGCTCCGCATTACCGAAATACTAATATAGAAGCTTATATTTATTTATGGGGGAAACCTTTCTGAGGAAAGGTTCTCCCCCATACCCCTTTCCAAAGACTTTTATCTGGTTTTTTCGCAGATAGGGCGCTCCTTAAATAAAAAAACACCTGCAAAATGCAGGAGCGCCCTATCTGTGAAAAAACAAAACGAAAGTTTTAGGGAGAGAGTTTGAGAGAAGCCCCTTTTTCAAAAGGGGTTCTCTCAATAATAAGCATAAATCTTCTTTATAAGTATCACGGTTACGCGGAGCTTGCTCAGTTATTATTTGCCAAGCTCTGTAGCAGCGCCTACAAACAGTGGAATATTGTTCTTATCCACTATCATGTATACAAACGGCTTATCGAGCCTGATATTTACGGTCTTCACCTGTGGAGTCATACCGCCTGCGTTGCCAAAGGTTACAGTAACTGCTACTGCCTTTGTGCCCTCCTTGCTGACCTCTATCTTGGTCTTGTGGATAACATCACCAATATATATAGGATCAGAACCCGGAACAGTACAGTCGCATAGCCTTGAGAAATCTGCTTTTTTATAATCAAAAGCGTCCTTCATGCCCAGCGCTTTGAGAGTATCGGGAAGACTTGCTGAATAGTCGTATTCAAACTCGGGTATCATTACATGAAGATCGAGAGGAACTTCCGCGGACTCATAGGGCTTTGTGAGAGCTTCTGAAAGCTTCTCGGCGTCAAGTTCCTTCACGTACTGGATTATATCCTTGTCTCTCGGCATTATGCCAAGGAAGTAATAATCGCCGTTCAGGTAAGGCTTCTTGAAAGCGTCTGCATCCTCAAGCTCATAATATAAGTATTCCTGACTCTTCATTTCCTTGATACTGTGGGTATTACCGTCAAGATCGGTGAATTTTCCGTCGTTGGTCTTTTCGTACTTCTTATCCCACTCCATATCAAAGTAAAGGGTATTGATAAGAGCTATGCGGGTAAGATCGTTAAAATCGCTTTTGCGCACGGCAGTAGGTATCATTCCGTTGGTGTTCTTGTTCACCCAGCTGTTGATATCGCTTACAGTTCCGTCATCAAAGTTGGTCTTGTATATCTCAGCGCCGTAATACTTCTTATCGGTCTCAAGGAAACTGTCAAGGGGCTTGAAGTATTCAGCGTCCTTGCACCAGAGCGAGTTGGCAATATTGAGGTGTTTGCCATCCTCGTCGGGAGTCCTGCTGAGGAAATATGACATATATTCGTTGATATCGTCTAATGAGAGCTTTGAGCCGCCGAGGACTTCTTCCATTTCCTTTAATGTGTTATTGTCGGCACCGTTTGCCATCATGGAAAGCGAAGATGATATCGAGAACGGCGAAACAAGTACGTTCTTTTCCTTTTTCTTCGGATCAAAGCACTGCTTCAGCAGGTCAACGCCGAACTTCATCTGAGCCTCTGCAAATTTCTCATCTGCTTCCTTGCCCTCAGAGCGCTGAACGTCGATATTGTCGCCGAGGCGGATACTGCCTATTTCCGTAACTCCGTTGAATTCAGTTACTTTTCCGAGGATAAAATCAGTTATCTGCTTGAAATCTTCCTCGTCTATTCTGTTATCCTTGTTGATATCAGCATTGAGGAACTGGTCTCTTGTAAGCTCCCTGCCGAGACAGCCGTTTATGTATTTGCCGTATTCAAGTCTGTCAAAGGAATCAACTACCTCGTCGCCGTTGATATCTCCGTAGTAGTTGAAATTATGGCGCTTGACTGAAATGAGCTTATCGGCGCGGAGAGAATAATACTTCGTATTGTAGCCGCCAAAGGCGCTCCAGTCGCTCCATGTACCATCATCATAAGTACTTGTGTAGCCCGGATCACAGTCATCAAAGGGATCAAAGCCAAGGTCGGGATTTATGGGAGGACCTAACTCAAGTTCTCCTTTGAATAACAGCCCCATTTCTTCAGGTGTGAGTTCTTCAAAAGAGGGACCTTTTTCAGTGTTCAGGAAGTCATAGAACACCTTTGATTCAAAGGTGATATCGTAGCTTTCGCCGCTTTTGAGCTTTTCAAGCAGTTTAAGATTATTTTCATCTGTATCGTATATGTTGAGCTCGTCGCCGACTCCTTCGAGATGAGTTCTTTCGCTGTTCTGGATAGTGATACATGGAGTACCGTTATAAACGTCGGAATGGTCATAGGTATAGCCCGAAAGAGTATACACATACAATTTGTCATCGGTGTTGTAGTTGATAGTTCCGTATGCGTTGATAGTTTCGGCAGAAGCTCTCATGGGAGCAATAAAGCCGCTGTCGGGAAAAGCTCCCAATGCAAGAAGCATTCCGAGAGAACCTGCAATAAGCTTTGAAACCGTTCTGTTAAATTTCATTACAAAAGCTCCTTTCACTATGAAATAGTATTTATGCTTCAAGTATAGCATTGCAGTAATGAAAAGTCAATAAATCATGAACAATTATGTTCAATAATAACAAAAAGCCGCAATTTTTGCTTTAAACTCGGACTTTCGCAATTTTTGAGCATTATATCGTAAAGCCTGTCCGTCAAGCATTCGCAGGTCTTTTCTCTCGTTTTTTTGCAGGAAAAGCATATTATAAAACCAATGCAGCCCAAACGGACTGCATTACATTAATTCTATCATTTAAGTACCAGATATGCCAGATCCTGCCTGCCGCGGTCTCCGCGCCTGTATGAATAATAGGACTTGTCATGGCAGGTGCATTCATTTACAGCTGAGATCTTTTCCTGAAGTATGCCCTCGGCTTCTGCTTTAAGCTGTAAAGCCTTTGAAAGCGAGAGATACAGCCTTTTATCACGGACTTTGAATATTGCTTCAAGCTCTTTTTCAGAGAAAGCCTTAGCGTATTCAGTTCTGACTTCTTCTCCCACCTCGTAGCAATCGGCGCATATATGCGGTCCGATAATGAACTGTATTTCAGCAGGAGAAGCTCCCAGCTCTTTCATGGCTGCGATCCCGTTGTGAAGAAGTCCCCCTGCTGCTGACCTCCAGCCGCAGTGCAGAAGCCCTATAACTCCTGCGCTTCTTGCAATAAGATACACGGGTACGCAGTCGGCGGCGATAACGCTGAGAGCTACGCCCTTTTCAGCAGTCACAAGTCCGTCTGTTCTTTTCAGCTCGTTGTCCTTGATAACTCCCGAACCGCCGTGTTCAGCGGTGACTATTTCCACCTTGTCGCCGCTTGCCTGATAGGGACGTATAAAACGTGAAAGCGGGATACCGAGCTTACTGCTGAGAGCAGCATAATCATCAGCAGGCGGATCAAAGGGCTCGTTTCTTGTCCATATCCCGTTTTTCCCCGAGGTAAATCCTCCAAGTGCAAAGCTATCGTTTATTATCTCCTTGTCTTTCATTTATCGCTCCATAAGGCTGCTGAGAAGTCCCTTGCAGCCCTCCTCGATATCAGCATAAGCCTTTCCGAAATCGCGGCTGTACCACGGATCGGAAACATCGTCCCCCCTGCCTGCAAAGGTGAGAAGCTTGTAAACTTTTCCGTCCCTGTCGCTGCCGAAAATACGGTTCATATTGCGGATATTGGCGGTATCCATGCCGATGAAGTAATCATATTTTTCATAGTCGGACTTCCTTAGCTGTACGGCGTATTTTCCTGCACAGCCTATGCCGTGCTTTGCAAGCTCCGAACGAGCAGGCGGATAAACAGGATTGCCGAGTTCTTCGGTGCTTGTGGCACTTGACTCGATACAGAAGCGGTCACCTGCTCCTGCTTCTTCGGCAAGCTTTTTCATTATGAATTCAGCCATTGGCGAACGACAGATATTGCCGTGGCACACGAACATGATATTTATCATTTACTATAACTCCTTTTTTCATAAAAATCAGCAGCCTTTTATCGTTGCTGTTCAGCACCGCTTATTAGCAGTCTGCGCATAAGGCACAGGTCAAAGGAGTCTATCCTGCCGTCCTGACAGAGGTCACCTTTCTGCCAGTCGGCAAGCTCGCCGATACCGAGAACGAACTTCTGCAAAGCCGCAAGGTCTGCAACGGAAAGCTGACCGTCGCCGTTGACGTCGCCATTTACATCGGCTTTTCCGACTATCTCGCCTTTAGTCAGAGCAGCCTTGTATATTCTGATATTGTCGATACTGCCCTTGAAGCAGCTGTCGTCGGAATAGTAGGACTTTCCGATATAGCAGCTGGTTCCCGAGCCCATATCAGCCACCTGACCGTGAGTTTCGGTGGTGTGGAGAGTCTCCCTGCCGTCGATGTAGAGCTTTGTATCCGCACCGTTTACCACAAGAGTATAATTATGCCACTGCGTACCGTCAAGGTCACATACCAGTTTGGTCTCGTCCCGCCATGAATCTGTAGTTGCGGCAAATCTGAACAGCTCCTTGGCAACGCGGAAGAACACGTACTTTTCGTCATTCTTTCCTGCGGCAAAGGTGAAGAAATTGCCCTCTGACTCCGACTTTATATCCATGCTGACAGTGTAGTCACGAAGCCCGTCAAGCATACCCTGCGGAAATTCTCCGTAAGTATCATCGCTGCCGTCAAGATAAAGCACCTTGCCCTTTTCGCCGTCCTGCTTCACGGAAGCTCCGCCGTTAAGGCTGAGATTGCCCGTGCCGTCCTCAAAATCTATATCCACATAGGGCTTGGGCTTATCCGCCGAGCTCACAGGAGTTCCGAACACCTTGAACTCATAGACCGTTGGCGTATACCAGTTATTGTTGGGATTGTTCTGTAGGGTTGCATTCTGCACATTAAGTCGTACATACCTTGCCTTGCCCGACAGCATATCGCTGTTGAAGCCGTAGGTCTTGCTTACCGTTTCGCTGCTCTTGTCGGTATGGTCGAGAAGCTTCGTCCAGTTGACGCCGTCAAGGCTTCCCTCAACGGTGTAGGTGTAGTAACCCTCTGAGCCCTTGCATATGTACCATGAGGTCTGAACGTTTGCAAGGTCGCATACCTTTTCAAGGTCAACCTGCAAGTAGAAAGGCCATTTCTTGTAGTCCCCTATCGCCGCAAAACAGCTCTGATACGAACCGTCAACTGCTTTTGCAGGAGCATTTCCGCTCTTTGCCGCCAATGATGACGAGACAGGTCTGTCCTGCGAGAGAAGCTGTCCCTGCTGAACGGGGAAAAGGTCGCCTGTAGAGGTATTGTACTTGAAATAGGGACAATAGTCATAGAATGCAAAGCCCTTGTCAAAATACAGCGGACAAAGAGTAGTTCCGCTGGTGGAAGAAGCTCTCAGCCAGCGGTATGCGTGCATGATGTAGTTCTTGTCCTGCATATTAACTATCCAGCCCGACTGGGAGGAGAATGTGGAGGTATTGCCGATACTGCGAAGCTCGCTCCACTTGCCCGCAATGTCTTTTGTAACGCTGTAGGCGCCGCTGCTGGGGTACCAGCCTGCCGCCTGTGAGGTGAACAGGAAGTAGTAGCCGTCCTTTTTGACAAGGTTCGGGAACTCGCGGTACTGGTCCTCGAAAAGTGTAGTCACCACCTCGGTAACATCGCTGTAGTCATCGTTCATGCGGAAGATGTACATGGTGGCGTTAGCACCCTGCCCCTCTTTATTTGCAGCCGCAATGAGGTAGCCTGCACCGTCATCATCGAAGAATATCGCCATATCACGGACCTGTATACCAAGAGGATTGTACACATGGTGCACCGTGAACTGTCCTCCCGGAGTACCCGTGATAACGAGAGCCTTTCCGTCGCTGTAGCCGCTGGGCTTTTCCCAGTGTGCCCACACGACCACCTTGTTTTTCTCGGGGATATAGTCGATATGCACCGACTCTATCTTGCAGCTTGCAAGAGCGGAGTTCTGTGTGCTGTCAGCCACGTTTTTCTCATTGCCGAAGTGCCTTCCGTCGCTCGAAGTTGTCTCCGCAAGGTAGATATCGTCCTTGCCCGAATGCTTTTTCAGCGAGTAATTGTAGTAGGTATTCCCTACCTTGTAGCCGCTGGTTTCATAGACCAGATTGCTGCCCTTCTGGTTGTCGTAGGTACTCAGACCTGCCGGCAGAGTGCAGGGCGTAAGGGACTTCACCGATGAATACAGCTCTTTTCCCTTTGAGGTGACCTTGAGCTGATAATAGTATGTCGTTCCCGAAGCCATATCGTCGTCCTCATAGGAATTGCCATTGCCCTGATATACGGGCTCAAAGCCGCTGTCAGGCAATGTGGAACGATACAGGGTATAGCTGTCCGCTGAGAGCGTTGTCGCCCATTGGAGAACGGCGTGGTCTGCATTTTTTCCGTCGGCAATGCAGAAGAGATTCCCCACAAGTCCTATATCGTCAGACACTGTCACGGAAGCAGCTTCTGCGCAGTTATCCATGTTCACTTTAAAACTGCCGATAGTAAGAAGCATTGCCGCACTGCACACAACAGCGGCAGAACGCTTCAGAAAACTCATTATGCTGACTGTCTTTTCCATAGTTTCACTCCTTTTTTCTTTTTTGACTGTCAAGCATATTATATCATGATGAGTCTGAGATTGCAATATAAAAAGCTCATTTTTGATATGCCTGAAATAGTATTGACACAGAAATAAAATTATGATAATCTTTAATTAAAGAAACAGACAGGAGCACAGCATTCAGAACATTTCAGAATTGTAATATACGGTAATATTAAAAGACCGACACTAATGCGACAATATGTTATACTATGTTTACAGAAGCAAAAAACTACTTCACCAAAAGGAGAAATCACTATGAATAACAATACAGAACAGATCACAATGGACTTTATCGCAAACAGAGATATTATAAAAAAGACTTTTAAGCTTGAAAGCTCATATATCTATCCTGTAGCAGCAAATATATTCTGTGCGGCAGGAATAAGAGCTGACGAGAACAGGCTCCGCGAATGCAAGAGCATTATCAAAAAGAACGCTGGCTTTGCGTCATATCTCAAGGGTACGATACTTCCGACCTTTGCAGCCAAGCTCTGTGTATCTGATGATCCAGAAGCTCAGTTTGAAAAGGTAATGGGTATGTACGCTATCCTCAAAAAATACTTCAGCAGATCGGATTACCTTGCTTTGCTCTCAACTCTCCTTGCCGAGAAAACTACAGCTGATAAGGCGGAGCACATCGCTGCAAGAGGACGCGCTCTTTATAATATGATGAAAAAGGAACACCCAATACTCACCTCAAGCGAGGACAACATAATGGCAGGCTTTATGGCTTTTTCCGAGAAGAACGATCAGCAGCTCATAGCCGAAACTGAAAAAAGCTTCGAGCTTCTCAGGAAGAAATTTTCCGACAAGAACGCCGTTCAGACCGTATCTCATATTCTCGCCATGACTGACGGAGCTGTGGAGTACAAGGTGGGCAGACTTTTCAGTATCTTTGATATGTTAACGGCAGCAGGACATAAGTACGGCAAACACTATGAGCTTTCAACTCTCGCTGCTATCTCCATAATTGAAGCCGACGAAAAAATGCTTGTTGACACTGTTATAGATATAGATAACAGACTCAGCGTTCAGAAAGGCTACGGAGCATTAAGCCTCGATAAGAAAACAAGGCTCATGCACGCAGCTATGCTCACAGCCAACCTTTACGAAGATACCGACAATACTCAGGCAGCAGTATCCGCTTCTGCACTTGCTGTCATTGCTGCACAGGAAGCCGCTTTGTATGCTACGATAATTGCAACGACAGCTGCAAGCAGTGCAAGCTGATTATCGTAATATCTGACACTTGAAAGGAGTTTACTATGGAAAAAGCAGTTGCACCTAAGAAATTTGCCGACAAATATATAGAGCTCCATCTGCATCTGGACGGCGCTGTCACTTCTGACATAGCGCGAAAATTAGCAAAAATACAGGGTATTCCCCTCCCTCATGACGACGCCGAGCTTGAAAAACAGCTGACAGTTCCAAATGACTGCGAAAGCCTGAATGATTTCCTGAAATGCTTTGCTCTGCCGCTGTCTTTCATGCAGACAAAAGAGGGACTCAGTGAAGCGGTCAGACTTGTTTCGGAGAATATCCGCTCCCAGGGCGTGATATACGCAGAAATACGCTTTGCCCCTCAGCTCCATACAGAAAAGGGCATGACGCAGGAGGACGCAGTAAAGGCTGCGCTTAAAGGCATATCGGAAACCGAGCTAAAGGTCAACCTGATACTGTGCTGTATGCGCGGAGAGGGCAACGAGGCTGCCAACAACGAAACACTTGAGCTTGCAAAGAAATACCTTGTAAAGGACGGCGGCGTTGTTGCAATTGACCTCGCAGGCGCAGAAGCCCTTTTCCCCACTGAGAATTACCGCGGACTGTTCAAAAAAGCCAAGAAAGCAAATATTCCTTTCACTATACACGCAGGCGAAGCAGACGGCTCAGAAAGCGTAAAGCTCGCCGTTGAGTACGGTGCAAGCCGTATCGGACACGGCGTCAGAAGCTATGAGGATGCCGAGGTCGTTCAGACGCTGAAAGAAAAAGGCATAGCACTTGAAATGTGTCCCACAAGCAACCGACAGACTCACGCTGTTGAGGATATGTCTCAGTATCCTTTTATGGATTATCTGAACAACGGGCTTGCCGTAACGCTGAACACAGATGATATGGGTATCGAAGGAACTACTCTGGCAGATGAATTCCGCTATATGGAAAAGAGCTTTGGTCTGACTGCCGAACAGGAAAAACAGATACTTGAGAATGCCGTCGATTCTGCATTCACAACTGACGAAGTAAAAGCACAGCTCAGAAAAGAACTCGGATCATAAAAACATCAGGGACGGCTTCATGCCGTCCCTTTCCATAAGCCGCCTGAAATGCTCCGTTTTTTGTATCATATCGCTGTTTTCCGAGATCATCTGCTTGAAATCACTTTGCATTTATCACATTGACACATATTTTTCAGTATGATATAATACTAAAGTCGGACAATAAACATTTATCGGATCTCAAAGGGATAGGACCGCAGAAATACAACTGCTGTTTTATCCGCTTTTTTATGGAGGATAAAAATGAAAAACAATGATTTTACAAGCGGTGCGATATTGCCGAAGCTCATGAAATTTATGCTGCCTGTGCTGTTTGCTATGTTTTTGCAGGCTATGTACGGCGCTGTAGATCTTCTTGTAGTAGGACGATTCGGCTCAACAGCAGATGTATCGGCTGTATCTACAGGCTCGCAGATAATAACAACGCTTACGAATCTTATCGTAAGCTTTTCCATGGGAATAACCGTTGCCGTTGGTCAGAGGATAGGTCAGAAACGTCCAAAAGACGCTGCTCAGACGATAGGAACAGGTATGGTGATTTTTGCGGTAACAGGTCTTGTTTTTACGCTCATAAGCATTATCGGCGCATCGGGACTTGCCAGCATAATGCAGGCGCCTAAGGAGGCATTTGAACTTACTTCAGGCTATATCAGAATATGCGGCGGCGGATTTATCGTCATTACAGCATATAACCTGCTCGGAAGTATTTTCAGAGGTCTGGGAGATTCAAAAACTCCGCTTATAGCTGTAGGTATAGCCTGTCTGTTCAATATCATAGGAGACCTTGTATTTGTGGCAGGCTTTCATCTCGGCGCCTCAGGTGCAGCTCTTGCAACCGTAATGGCACAGCTTATAAGCGTAATCATTTCATTCTTTATGATCCGTCATACAAAACTGCCCTTTGAATTCCATAAAAGCAATATTAAACTGATTAAAAGCGTTGCTGCCGTAATAATCCGTATCGGAACTCCCATAGCATTGCAGGACTTCCTTGTCAGTATCTCCTTCCTCGTTATGCTTGGTATCGTAAACAGGATAGGCGTTACCGCTTCCGCAGGAGTTGGCGTTGCCGAAAAGGTCTGCGTATTTATCATGCTTGTCCCAATTTCCTTTATGCAGTCAATGACCGCATTCGTAGCTCAGAATTACGGCGCAGGGCAGATGAAAAGAGCAAATACTGCACTAAAAACAGGGATCGCCGTTTCGTTTGCATTCGGAATCGCAATGTTCTTTATCACATTCTTCCGCGGCGACCTCCTTGCAGGTATCTTTTCACCCGAAGCCGATACGGTCAAAGCCGCATGGGATTATCTGAAAGCATATGCCATAGACTGCCTGAATACCTGTTTCCTGTTCTGCTTTATCGGTTATTATAACGGCATAGAAAAAACTAAGTTCGTAATGCTGCAGGGCATTTGCGGAGCTTTTCTTGTAAGAATACCATTTGCTTTTCTGATGCAGAAAATCGGAAACAACTCCCTTTTCCTCATAGGAATGGCAATACCATGCTCAACGGTATTGCAGATAGCAATGTGCTTTGCCGCGTATTTTTACTTCAGATCAAAAAATCAGATAAGCTGTGATATGACTGAGAATAAAACGGAACTTTGAATAAAAGAGAGCCATTTCGGCTGACGAAAACCACGAGCAAATGCTTCCCGCCCGACTGACCATTCCCTTTGTGCAAACAGCACAAAAAATCAGAAAAAAATCAAAACTAACAGGCTTTATCATTGACAATTTGTATAAAACAGCATATAATTTACATATATTGTTTTATTGCCGTATGACAATATAAAAAACTACTCACCAATCCTATCATCAAAAGGAGGTAATTACAATGAAGCATAGTTTTTTCAGAAAAAAAGCTAAGAGAGCAGTATCATTATTGGCAGCAGCTTCCGTAGCGGCAGGACAGCTTGCAACGACAACAGCCCTTAATGTAACAGCGATAGATACAGCTCCGAATGCTGAAATTTCCCCTCAGAAAACTCTCTGGTGGGGTGACGAAAAGCCAACAACGGATACTGCTGTGATCTACGGCGACGCAGACGGCAACAAATCTGTCAACGCTGTTGACGCTTCCCTTATCGCCAGATATGCTGCAAAGGGAGATATCAGCGACATCGATCTCAAGGCAGCCGATGTTGACCTTGACGGAAAGGTCACGATTCGTGACGCAGAGTTGGTATTAAAGGAATATCAGCTTGTATCAACAAGCAAGAATGAGAGCATTTTGCCTTATACAGGCACGATCGAGTGGAAGTACTACCCAAACCCCGACAATTATGAGGTATTCAATGACGGCATGACATGGCAGGAGGCTGAGGAATTCTGCGAGAGCCGCGGCGGTCATCTTGTTACTATCACTTCCGAGCAGGAGCAGCTGGTAGTTGAGTCTATCCTCAGAGAAAAGTCTGATATCAAGAACAACTACTGGATAGGTCTTAAATTAAATGATGAAAAGCAGTTCGGCTGGGTAACAGGTGAAGCTTTAGATTACACAAACTGGGACGAAAAATATAACAATCCGAATAACCTTGACGGTCAACAGGACGCTGTTTTGCTTTACGGAGTTAAAAACGATATCTCCGTAGGAAAATGGGACGATATAAAAAGTGACGGAACATACGAAAATTACAGCTTCTACGGTACTCAGAACTTCGGATTTATCTGCGAGTATAACAATTCTGCCGCAGAGTGCAAGGAATGGACAGACGGAGCAAGCCTGCCGAAGTCGGGAGCTTACAAGCTCATGTGCGATGTTGATACATCTTCGATAAGTGTCAGCGATTTCCTTGACCTTGATCTCAATGGTCATACTGTAAATATGTCGAATATTTACATAGACAGCAGAATGAACATCAGAGACAGCTCCGCCGAAAAGACAGGTACAATCAATGAAAAATCAGGCGGCAATCTCTTCACAGTATACGGTACCCTCAATATATACGGCGGTACATTCAACGGTAACGACCAAGGAAATGACAGTGCGACCATAGGTATCAACGGCAGCGGTAACTTCAATCTGTACGGCGGCGTCGTTACCTCGTACTACAGCAATCCCCTTTCTCTCAGAACCAGCAGCGGTGTGACCAACCTTGTGGGCGGTACTCTCAAGAATACCAGCAAGCACACAACAAAGGAACATTCTGTAGGCTGTACGATATGGATGAATACAGGCTACTCAGGTACTGTCAACATTACAGGCTCTGAGGTGATTTCCGATATTGATTCAGCTATTTATACTCAATCATCATCAGGTACTATCAACATCTCAGGCGGCAAGCTCATCGGTGACAGCGAATACGGTATCAACTGCACAGGAAAAACCGCTGTCAATCTCCAAAACAACATCAGTATTAAAGGTAAAAAAGGCGGTATCCACCTTCCTGAAGGACATAAGTTAAATATCACAGGCACTATAACTTCTGCCGATACAAGTATATACGCAGAGGCTTCGGGCGTAATAACCGACGGTCTCTCAAAGTTCGGTCAGGCTTCTCTGGTGTCAGGATACCTTGGCAATTTAGGTGTTAACGGTACAGTTACCTTAAATGAGGATAACGAGCTTTATTTCACTGTGACAGACGCAGCAGAAACAACAACCACCACAACTACTACATCTACAACTACCGCAACCTCCACAACATCTGCAACAAGCTCTGAATCAACAACTTCTACAACTTCTACAACTTCTACATCAACTACATCTTCAACAACAACCACCACAGCAACAACCACTGCCACAACTACTACAACACTTGGTCCGCTTCCCGATAAGAACCACTATAAGGTATTCGCGGACGCAATGACATGGGAAGAGGCTGAGGAATACTGCCGAAGCGTCAACGGACACCTTGCTACACTCACTTCTCTTGAAGAGCAGGCACAGATCACAAATCTTCTTACAGAAGCAGGTCTGAGCGAATGCTGGTTAGGCGGTAAGCGTGACGAAAACGGTGAGTTCGGCTGGATCACAGGCGAGCCTATGGTATATACCAACTGGAGCAGCGGCGAGCCAAATAACCTTGGCGGTCACGAGGACTATATCCATACATACAGCTCAGGTCAATGGAACGATCTCCCCGGCGGCAACAGAAAGTACTTCATCTGTGAATGGGAAAATGTCTCCGAAAGACCTGCTGATATTGATGAAAAGCCTGCACGTCTTGATATCAAGGGCGAGCTCAAGGTAACTCCTATGACAAAGCAGGAGGTTATCGACGCAGGTATCGATATTTCGGGCGATGACAACTTCAACAGCTTCAAGTACTCTATCGAGGCTGATTTCGACGCAGCAGGCGTTGTTATCGACAGAGTAGTTGCATACAACAATAACGGTTCTTCTTCACGCGAGCACGTTGTAATCACTGTTGGAGGCGGCGAAGGCGTTGTTCTCACTACAGGCAGACCTACATACGTTCCGGGACTGGGCGCTTATGTAGTGCGCACAGAAACAGTTGAAGAAGAAATGTACATGATAATCTACGGCAAGAGCAAGTGGCTCAAGGAATTCTATGACGTTCAGCTCATCGTCGTAAACAATGATACACAGACTCTTACAAACTGTTCTGCTACACTGAATTACCCTGAGGGACTTACTCTCGTAAAGGGCGATCTTAAACAGGATTTCGGCGACCTTAAGCCAAATGAAGTAAAAACTGCCGACTGGTATATCCGCGGAGACAAAGAGGGCGACTACGACCTTACAGCAGACTTCGCAGGAAAGAACAGAGGCGAAGAATTCAAGTATACATTTGAGTCAAAGGATTCTCTCCACGTATATTCAAGCTCGGCTCTTAAAATGACAGTTGAGCTTCCAAGATATTCTTACTACAAGGAGATGTACCCTGTAAAGATCAAGCTTGAAAATGTTTCGGACAAGCCTATCTATGATCTTGAAAATGTTATCACAAGAATAGAGCAGGGTTCTGACGCTACTCTCTACCGTGCTTACAGAAACAACAATTTCCAGCCTGTAGCTACAAAGCACATGGATCTCATGGACAAGAGAAATGCTGCACGTATCGAGGTAGATGAGCTCGCTCCGGGTGAATCAGCTGTTATCAAGCTGAATATCAAGGATCTCTGGAAGTCGGTATATGAACAGTACATCGGCACAGAGGAAAGAAACGCTCACTATTACCGCACTCTTCTTGCAGCTTCGCACCGTCCCGAACTTCTCGGCGATTACATTTTCAACTGTTTCTACGAGCGTGCTTTAAGCGAGATGCCTGTTGAGCATATCCTCAATAACGTATCAGTAAGCTTCGCAGGTTCTGATATGACAGTTCCTTACGAAATCAAGATAATCGATAACGGTACTCCTTCAATGGGCGGTATCCACGTGGTAGGTACAAACGCAGCATTCAGATCACTCAGCAGCGCATTCTACAACGACAGATTTGATTCAAGAGCAACCTACACTTCATTCAGACAGAATTATGTATTGACCTGCTGTCTTGCTTCAACATCAAGCAGTTCAGGCAGCTATTCAGCATACAGACAGAATGTTATTCACGAGCTCACCCTCGGTTCACCCACGTTAATAACTTATCCTGTATCATTAATAGCAATAATCCCTCCGTCTCCCGATGTTACCGCAACCGTTTATGTTGAGGAACCTGACGGAACAAGAAGACAGCCTGCTCCTTCAGAGGAAGGCAATGTTTCAGATACAGCAAGCAGCAAGGTATTTGAGATATCCGAAATAAATGGTATCGCTCCCGACGCTGACGGCAAGATCACTGTAACAGGTGAGACAGTTATCATGCTCACTTCAAACGAAACAGGCAAAAAAGGCATTCTCCACGTTGATTATTCAGACGGTACCAAGGAAGAAAAACAGATAATCAGCGTAGCAGAACACGAGTGCAGCTCTACAGGCAAATTCACACTCGTTGTTCCTCCAAAGGACGGAGAATCAGGTGTTGCCGTTAAGGTATGCGATATCTGCGGCGACATCGTCGACAGCATCAGCATCAATCCAAACGCTGTCGCTATGCTCAGCAACAAGAAAACTTATGCAGATATCAGAGTTGCAGTTGAAGACGCTGTAAAGGAAGGTCAAAAGACTGAGCTTTCACTCTTCGGTAATGTTAACGTAACTTCTGACATTACTATCCCTGATTACATCAGCGTGCTTATTGCTCCCGAAACAGTTATTACTGTAAAGGACGGCTGCAAGCTCATAGCAAAGGGCGAAGTAAAGGATTTCAGCGGCTATGATTACGATCTCAGCGGCAACGGTCCTATTACTGCTGCGGCAATCACTACAACAACAGCAACTAATACCACCACCACAACTACTACTACAACAACTGCTGCAGCAACTTCTGATAAGACATCATCTGAAGCAAATGAAATGTCTGCTGCTGATCAGCTTCTTGTTAAGGAAGCTATAACAGACTTACAGAACAAGACAGGAAAAATGGTAGGCGTTACATCTATCAAAACAACTGAGGACGGCAAACGCGAGATCATCTTAATGGATAATGAAGATAATGTACTCGATACATACATCATCGATCCAGAAACAGGCAAAGGAACAAATGCCGCAGGTGAAGCAGTTGAGCTTCCTCAGACAGGTAATAACTCCATGTCAAATATTCTTATAGCATTCGGCGCAGCTATGATGATCGTATTCGGTCTTGCTGCGATCGCAAAGTCGGAAGTTCTCGCTCCACGCAAGAAAAATGAAAAGTAAGACCTGAAATGCAAAGGACTCTGTGTTAAACAGAGTCCTTTCTTTTGCAGCTTTCTCTTTCAATTATGGTGCGCTCCTCGCTCTGATACCGATACATCTTTACAGCGGAGAGCTTGACCGCAGCAGCACTCCATTGAAAAAGAAAATCAATCGCTGATTCTTCTATATTTACTATCCACTGCATATGATCGTGATTTTTATAATCACTTCTTGACAAAATGATTGCTCAATGATATAATGTAAACGTGTTGTGTGCAGATACTGCTATATAATGTTTGATTGAGTGTGGGAACTTAATCAATCCATAGACACATAGCTTAATCAGCACAAATATCTATAAAGGAGCTAAAATGAATAATACCATTCTTAGCGTAATTTCTGGTTACGCAGTTGCAAAATCCAATCGAATTGCTGTTATATCAAATAAAGAACAGCTTACATATTCAGAATTCTGGAAAGAAATCTGCAGAGCAGCTCATTTTTTCAGAGAAAACGGCATAAATAAGGGAGATTTGGTCGCCATAAAAGCTGCACAGAGTTCGAGCTATTTAATCTGCTACTACGGATTACAGCTTGCAGGCGCTGTTCCATGTGCTCTTGAACAAAATATGCCATCAAGTTCAACAGTACAAGTTTCCTTAAAATTGAAAACAGTCGCTGTTATTTCCGAAAGAATTGCCATAAATGATTTACCTGATAATCTGAAATATTTCTCAATGCAGGAAATTCGTTCAAAAAGCAGCTCACTTGCAGATGACATGAGCGGTCTTGAATTTCCGTCTGAAAATGACACACAGATCATCATGTTTACAACAGGTACAACAGGCGCATCAAAGGGTGTTGAAATTTCATTCAAAGCAATGGGTGCATCTGAACAAAAAATCGCTGATTTCCTTGATATGAAGTACTACGCTGAGCATGGTGTGTTTATTACCCCTACTCCGCTTAATCACGCAAAGGGAATATGGGAAACAGGAGGAATGCTCCGCAGCGGAGGAACAGTTTACATCCTTCGTGGAATGGCTGATTTAAAGGCATACTTCAAGGCACTTGACTATCCGTGTGAAAAATTGGTCCTTTCACTTGTTCCCGCAAATCTCAGAATCCTTATAACTATGGTACCTGATGAATTCGCAAAATATGCTGACAAAATAGGCGACATCAAGCTCGGTACAGCACCATTGCTTGAGCATGACAAGGAGCTTTCAATGAAATTGCTCCCAAATACTAATTTTCACAACGCATACGGTTCATCTGAGGCAGGTATTCTCTCAAATCTTGTTTTCAATAAACATAAAGGTCTTGAATACTGCATAGGACAGCTTTTGCCGAATAATGAAGCAATTGTTGTAGATGATGAGCGTAAGCCAATAAAATCATCTAAGGAAAACATGGGCAAACTTGCATTCAGAAGCAATTCAGTAATGAAAGGCTACTACAACGAGCCTGAGCTTACAGCTGAAATTCTTGAAGACGGAATAGTCTATACAAATGATTTCGGCTATGTTGATGAAAACGGCTTTGTATTTGTAAAAGGACGTGCTGATGATGTTATCAACACAGGCGGACTTAAAGTTGCGCCGGAGGAGGTTGAGTCAGCCGCTATCCGCATTGAAGGAATAAAGGATTGTATCTGTATCGCAGAAAAAAATGAGCTTTACGGCAATTCACTTAAACTTCTTGTTGTAATGAAAGAAAAGGGCACTATGGATGCATACGAAATCCGCCGTCAGCTTTCACACAGCCTTGAGCCTTACAAAACTCCTAATAAGATCGAAGAGGTTGATGAGGTTGCAAGAACCTACAACGGAAAGATGAACAGAAAATTTTACAGATAAGATAATTATATCCTGAATCCGTGAGACTGATTGCCTGAAATGGGCTCCCCCCCCCACACGGATTCAGGCTTTTTAATGCGTTATTATCTGAACAAAGAAATACTGCAAATTTCATGTAAATCCCACCATTATAAACATCCCTTACACAGCCAAAAGAAAACGGCATATAGCCATATTCCCCTATACTTACAGCTTTTACGGACATAAAAAAGAACCCTTATTTTGTATTAAAATAAGGGTTCCGATATGTAAGTTCATCTCTAAAAAGATGACACCCGAAAACAGCTATTTTTCGGACTTTGTCAAAACAATCATATCATCAAAATATATGTAAAACTGTTTTGGGCTTTGTGATTCAAGCTCCATGTGTAAATGACACATGGAGCTTTTTGTTTTATTCAGAACAAATCCAGCATACTGTCGAGATAGATCTCTTCACGGACAGTAAGCTGATATTCCGGCTTTGTGAGATAATAAAGCAGGAATTCAAAATTGACTGCACTTCCCAGTCCCCTGCCTTCTATTTTGAAATTAGAAAAACCGAGGGGCAAATATGTGTTGATTATGTCATCTATACTGATAAATCCGGGATTTTTCATCGCCTTTGAAAAACGATATCCGTCCTTGGCATCCGGTGCCGTACAGATGTGCTCGGGACAGTTTTCTCCGAGATTTTTCCGGCTTACATTTTCGTAGCAAGCTTTTCTGTCTGTGCAGTAAAACGAGCAGCATTCATTGCACAGAAATTCCACTTTATCTTTCTGAACCTGTGATAGTGTATCAAGTTTACTGAACATCTTATTCAGCCTGAAATCAGGAATAACATATTTAAAATCACTCCGTTCTGTTTCCTTTAAAAACTCATCAAAATCAGTCTGAACCTTTGTAGTCGAGGAAACGAAATAAAGATCGGGATAATTATTTTTAATATGTTCAAGCAGAAGATCAGAATAGATTATCACACCGTTCTGTACACCTTTGCTTCCGGCAAAAAGCTCACACAGGGCATTGCATTTCCTGTCGGTGAGATGTTCAGGTTTTAAAAGCGAATTGCTGAAAGTGAGCCTTGAAGAAATATTGTATTCATTCATAAGTGCGAGCACATCTTCAGCTTCATATTCGCCGAATCCGACACGTCCTCCGCCCCAGATACAGTCAGCGGGAGCACCATAGACAGATGCTATTTCGCACCAGTCATAGAAGTATTCACGGTGCTCTCGGTACAGCGGCAGAAATACACTATACAGGTCATAGAACTCAAACAGCCCAGGAAGATGAAAATAAGCTTTATCAGTCATTGTTTTTCTTCACGCACTTATTCATTGTTTCATTAGCTTCTTCATCCCAGACCGTTCTCTCAGGACCGAGAGTGCCATACATCGTGTTTTCAAAAGAATATATACTCTTGCCTGTTTTGATAAGTCTCTCGTTGTCGACATCATCGCTGAATGTACCGAGACGGGCGTAAATATCCTGAGTAATCTCATAATCATACTGCTCACGCCCCTCACGGCTGGTGTACATTATTTCCGCAAAGTATCGTTTCGTATCATTATCATAGTAAGCTGTCCAGTTATTGCCTTGTTTTTTATTTTTCATAACTCTTATCCTTTTCTTCCAAAAAGCTTTGATAAAATTCTGGCGTTATTCGCTTACCTTCCAGAATGATCTCGCAGGTGCTGCCGCACTTATCAGACACCAATGTTGCCAGCCATTCAGGGAGAGATTTATCTTTTGGAAATTCGCCGTATAATTCAATTTTCTCAAGTGTGTCGCAGCCTTGCAGTGCAGCTCTTCCAAATGATCTCAGACTGATTGGCATACGCAACGTTTTTAAGTAAGAACAGTTCAAAAATGCCTCGAACCATATCTCCTCAACATTCTCGGGAATACTGATCTCAGTCAGCGATGAACAGCCTTGAAATGCATTATGTATTATTTTCTTCAAAGCAGACGGAAGCTCCACTGTATGAAGTGATTTACAGTCTGAAAATGTATATTCACCAATACTCGTTAATACTGACGAAAGCTTGACCGATTCCAGCGATGTACACCCTGCAAATATCATACGACGTATATCCTGTACGCTGTCGGGAAGTTCTATTGCACGAAGTGACTTGCAATCGCGGAATGCACCTTCATATATAGTCGTGACACCATCGGGAATACGTATTTCCTTTAAATTCTCACAGCCAAGAAATGCACAGTAGCCAATGGTTTTCAAACTTTGTGGCAGAGAAACAGATTCCAGTTTCTTATAATTTGATAATTCCAAATACCCAATATCAGTTACTCCCTCAGGCACATCAATATGGCTCGCCTCAGGAAATCTTCTGTTTATTGGCGTGTCATAGCTGCGGTCGTCCCACATTGTTTATTTCCCCTTTACACACATTATTTACTGTATCCTCTTTCACAAATATACTTCACAGGTACTTCTTCTGTACACCAGACTTCATTCTCAGTTACTCCGAACGTGTAGCCGTCACGTGCCATTTCCGAAGCAGCAATTTTCAGTACTACGGGAGTTTTATGCCAACGCTCGGCTGACTGCCATGCTTTGCCTATATCAGCCTGCATATGTACAGCGTGGCGCTTCATTTTCTTTATAGCTCCGCTTTCTTCGATAGCTTCAAGTGCCTTTGTTGTAGTTCCGTGATAGAGAAACTCAGGCGGTTCACAGTAATTCAGTTCAGGCTCTACCCTAGGGATAGAATGTCCCTGACAGCACTTGATCTTCTTATGCTCGTCGTCAAAGCGGTATCTGCCCTTTTTATCGGCAGATACTATGCTTTCCAGCATAGTGCGGTCAATATGGTATTGGCTGTGACGATTAATGCCGCTTATGAGCTGTTCAACCGATACCCAACCGTGTTTATCCATATCGAGTTCCGCCTTTTCAGGCTGATGACGCAGCAGTAAGCAAAGATATTTTGATATTTCGTCCATTTGCTTCATAATTATTCTGCATCTCCCTTCTGATGTGCTGCTCTTATTATATCAATTATACACCTTACACGTTTCAAAATCAACTACAAACCAAGTATATAATAACACAGCTCACCCGTGAAGGGCGAGTTTCTTTTGTACAAAAAACGGACAATCGGACGCGCTTCTAATAATAGCAATTTCAGAGTTGTAAAAAGCACCTGTCTATTTGGATCTATATTCAAGCAAATTCAAAAAGAGATGCATTTTTCAGTACAGCGTCAGAATGCTGATCATCACTTCAAATAATGATGATATGTTGTGTTCAGATGGTCACCGACTGTGACCATACCGATTATATTTTTACCGTAAGATACGACGGGAGGCACAAAAATGAGGTCGGTAAGCCTGTACTCACCGTAATCAGTGGGTATATCGACCCTTGTCAGATTTGTTATGCTCAGATCCTTGGTATTCTGCCCGTAGCCCAGTATTTTCGCAAGCCTTTCCGTGATTTTGCTATGAAAATATCCTGCAAATTCCAGATTTACAGCATCAACCAGTGTAGGTTCAAATGCACTCATAAAACGCAGTACGAGGTATTTATAATTTTCATCGCTCAGCTTTTTCTTCATTGCTCTGTCAATAACAGCAGCATTCTCAGCAAGCGTCTTTCCCTTGTCATACCTGTATATGACAGCTATACCCGTTGCCTGATTGCTCATTGTTCTGTTGCCGTCCTGTCTGCCGTCTACTGCAAGTCCTATCTCCTGCGGCTGCGGTATATCCTGTATCATTTCTGCGATAGTATATGAAGTAAAGCCTATCTTGTTTGCTTTGCATTCTTTAAGCTTTTGGCTGAGCTCGCTGCTCTCAGTCACAACGTTTTTCACCGTTGTTTTATGTGACTTCCAAAAGCTTTTATACGCCGTTTCCATATCATCAAAGCCGAAGATCCTACGCTGCTTCCGCCATTTCCTGTTGTACACCTTCGTTAATAATGAAGCCAGAAAAGACAGCTTTGATGTGTTCGGTAGTGTCTCGTTGTTCAGCAGTTTTATTTTGCGATACTCGCATTTTTCGCCGCTGAGGCTTTTCATAAATGCTTCAATGAAGTAGCAGAGAGACTTTCCGTCGCCGCCAAGATGATGCATAAGGAAACAAAGCTTCATTTCATGGGCATTGTCATAAGAAACAAAACAGCGCAGGAACTCCCCATTCTCTAATCTGAACCTTATGCGTTCCTGCTCCTGTATCAGCTCTTCGAGCTTGAAATCACGAAAAACTATGCGGTTCATCGGATCCCCGCAATTATCATAAAAAGCATCGCCCTTCTGGTCTATGACCACCTTGCAGTTAAGTATCTCAAAGGCTTGAGCAGCAGCTCTAAAGGCTTCTGTCAGTTCAGCTTCACTGGCTTTACCGAACACTTTTATCTGCATAGCTATCATCATATTCACATCAAAAAGGTCGCCGCGCTCTGTCTCTATCTTATACATAATCCCTTATCCCATACATCCATATTTTCATAAGCAGCTTCTGCGGAAGGATCTTGCTGAGTAAGTGCTCGTACTTGACAAAAAGCGTGCAGACTGACATATCCTTCCCCTTTGCGGAATCACGGAGTGCCTGAACTGCCACTCTGTTAGGAGAAACAAGTCCCGGGAACTTCACAGGCTTGCCTTTGTATTCCTTGCTCAGCATATCAGTGTCTATCCAGCCGGGGCATACTGCTGTACAGATTATGCCCTTGCTTTTAAGCTCCACATTCAGTGAGCGTGTATATGACCGCACAAATACCTTGCTTGCCGCATAAAGGTTTATGTACGGCACAGGCTGGAATGATGAAGCTGAGGATATATTCAGTATCCTTGCTCCCTTTGACATAAAAGGTATCGCATAATTACACAGCAGACATACCGCTTTGCAGTTCAGGTCTACGGTCTTAGAAATATATTCATCTGAAAACTCACAGCTTTCGCCCATATCTCCCATACCTGCATTGTTGATAAGGAGCCTAATATCAGACTTCTCTGCATTGATAAGTTCTTTCAGTGCAGCCAGATCATCAGCCTTGCACAGATCGCATTTAACTGCCCGCACCTTATCCCCGAACTGTTTCTTCAGCTTGTCCAGTTTCTCAGTATTTCTTGCAACTGTCCATATCTCGTCCACTTTTTCTTTCAATACTTCTCTGACAAATTCCAGCGCGAGACCTCCAGTAGCTCCTGTAATAATCGCAATTGACGCCATATCCCATATATCCTTTCGTTTTCGGAGTTGTAAAATACCACTGCTTTTCTTAATTATAGCATACCGCCAATAATATGTAAATACATAAAAAAGAACCGCCACATGACGGTTCTTAGTACAAAAAGAATTCAATTATTACAGTTAAAGACCAAGTTTGTTTACTATCCACTTACTAAACAGCTTTCGATTTGCTCTATCATTGTTATGATACCAGTCGTTTGTTATTAGATAACTATGTCCCTGACGATTGACAGTTATAGATGAAAACATGGTCGAAGTAAACATAGACGGAAATCCCATTTAATGATTTATCGCAGCCTTAAGGCTGCGGTATTTGGCTAATATACGTTGTTTTTGGAATATTGTAAACCTCGGTTAACATAAAATTCTATGATATTCAAAAACACACCCTGATATTAGGCGGTAGAATAGGAAAAAAATAACACAATTGATGTATAATTGATGTATAAATCCAAATTTTGGCATATAATCAAAAAATATAACTGCTCGCAAGATGATACGAAATCAATCCTGTGAGCAGTTCTTTTCATTCGATAAGCTCTTGTATTTAGGGAAAAATAAAAGGCACTATATTTTGCAATATAGTGCCAAAATTCTGGTTGCGGCGGCTGGATTTGAACTTTGCCCCAACTATATAAACCGCCTGAAATCAGGCATTTAATAACCTATTTTGTGTGATGCGTGTGATTTTGAATGGGAAAAAGTAATTCGTGTGACGCATTTACTTAGCTATATATCGTCGTTTACGCCACTTCATCAAGGATTAAGAACTATTCCGTTGAAATATCCGTCTATAATCTTATCAATTTTCTTGCGTTCAGAACTGAATGTCTGCTGATATACAGACTTCAATACACTGTCTGTAGACCAACCTCCACGCTCCATTGCATACTTATCCGGAATGCCAAGCATTAACATTATTGAAGCATTTAAATGACGAAGATCATGAAAAGACATTTCAATACCGTGTTTTTTCATAAGCCTTGTAAACCTGCTGTAAAGAGCTTTCCTTGTAAGCGGTACAATAAAGTCCTCACCGCTTTTATGCGGAATCGCCATTATCATATTATAGATATATTCAGGCAATTCGAGCTGACGCTGACTCTTTTCGGTCTTACAGCCTTCACGGACTTTCAATCCCTCATCGGTACGGATAACTGTACGCCTGATCTTAGCTCTGTGAGTATCAGGATTTATATCTCTGAACTGCAATCCTATGACTTCGCCAATTCTCAGGCTGAGCCAGGCTGCAAGCAAAACAGGCAATTCAATTTCTGAACCTTTAACGATATTGAATACTTCTTCAAATGATGGTAATTCTTTTTCCTTTTTTCTGATTTTCGGGAGCTTGATACTGTTCAGGTTAATATCCGTATTAAACATTTTCAGGACAGATTTCAAAAGGCCATACGCATTTTTTATTGTCTTGGGACTAAATTTCTCAGCTTCAATGTTTATTGCCTGCTGAATATAGATAGGCTTTATGTCCATGACATTAATGTCCATTATAGATTTAAAGCGGTATTTCAATACCTGATTATAGTCACGGATAGTTGTTTCTTCAAGGACAAATCTGCGGCTGTCAATGTACATTCTCATCGCTTGTGCAATGGTCATATTAGGATCAAAAACCTGATCTACATAACCAACATATTCAACAGCGAGTTTTAATGCTTTCCATTCTTCATCAGCCGTGAAAGATTTTACGATACGCTTACCGTTTCTATCGTGTCCTACAACTACCTGTACTCTGTAATTTCCCGAAGGGAGTCTTTTTGCTTTCATAATATCATTCCTTTCCGAGCTGCGGAAGGTGATATCAAACTATAAATAGTATACCACCTTCCGTGTGATTTGTCCAGTGTTTTTTACATTGCAAGAAGCTCGTCAAGCTCCATGCTGTTCACAGTAAGAAAATTATCGATTTTTTCAAGTGTGATGT
Organism: Ruminococcus flavefaciens; assembly: GCF_900119075.1. Taxonomy (GTDB): domain Bacteria; phylum Bacillota; class Clostridia; order Oscillospirales; family Ruminococcaceae; genus Ruminococcus; species Ruminococcus flavefaciens_Q. Next base: position 343,783 of record NZ_FPIP01000002.1, on the reverse strand, counting down.
TTCGTGCGTTCTTGTCATAGTCCCTGAGTGTTCGCTCACAAACTCTTAAATAAGCTGCAAGTTCGGTATCAGAAACATCTTTAAGATTCTGCCAGTAACGTATCTTACACCATATCTTTTTGTAAATAGTGATTCTTTTTTCCTTTTTCATAATTACATATCCCGTCCTTTCATTCCAGTTCATAAGTGCGTTTCTTCTGCACTTCATGTTGTTTGTCTTCGTACTTTGCAAGCCTGTCGATGTTGTAGGCTATGGTTTCCATTGCAGAAACATCTTCGGCAAGCCTGTCGATTTCTTTGAGCTCATTCTGATGTGCCTGTTTGAGTTCGGCAAGTTCTTTTTTCCATGCTTTCGGAGTTATCTTCTTATCTTCAAGAGTTTTGCTGAAATGCTTCTTAGCATCTTCAAATAATGCGATCTCTCCCCGATGTTCGTTGTAGAACCTGTCCTTTTTCTTCGGTTTTGTTATGGACTGCCATTCCTGATAAACAGCCTTATTGTTTTTGTAATACTCATAGTTTCTGAGCAGTTCGTCAAGTACCTTGATCCTGCTCTGCTGTTTTTTCATGTTTTCTTTGTGAGTCCTTAGTTCTTCCAAAGTCTCTTTATTTTTCTCTTTCAGTTCAGCCAATGTCCTGATATTGTGCCCCTGCACAAATGCGATAAGATGTGACAAATCTCTGAGCTTTGATGCCTTCCTTAATGTTGAGAGAGTTATGCCGCGAACCTGACTGAATTCGATACCGTTTTCATGAAAACGCATAAGCATTAATGCAAGGCTGTCTCTTTGAGATATCTCTCTCATTTGCACAAGTCTGTTGTCAATTGCTTCAAGCTTTCTGAGGAGAGCATTGATTTTGTAGTTTATGACTTTTATCTCACGATTGGTATCGCCCTTGATAGTTCGTTTGCCTTTACGTTCCATTTGTGTGGCGGCAACTCCCATGTGGATCGTCGGCTTTATAAGTTTTCCTTGTCTTGCATAAGACCTGTGATCTACTGTATCGGTGATGTTTCTCTGAACAAGAGAATCATTGATATAATCAGCCCAGGCTTTTCTCCATTCTTCAGCTTTCTCACGGCTGTTCCAGTCTGTAGTCTGAACCGTATGGCACTTGTAAGTCCGTTTCTTCTTATCATAGATCTTGTTCCCGTTTTTATCGAGAACATATTCTTTACGCTGCTTGTCGGCCCATGTTCCGTCCTCATTGAGTGGTCGCATTGTCAGCATAATATGAGCGTGAATGTTTTTCTGTTCACGGTTGGGATCATGGATACAGATATCCGCACACATTCCTTTATCGACAAAAGTTTTCTGTACAAACTCATGTGTAAGAGCTATACATTCTGACTGTGATAATTCATTTGGGAGTGCGATTTCTACTTCCCTTGCAAGCTGTGAGTTCTTTGATTTCTCAACAGCTTCAACCGCATTCCATAATGTGGAACGGTCTGCGTATTCCGCAGGAGCATTTGGCGGCAATAATATTTCGTTGTGAACTACTCCGCCTTTGCGTGTGAAGTCATGCGTCATTCCGTCATAATCGTTGTGAAGCTTTTCTCCTGCACGGTATGCTGCTGCGGCTACGGCAGATTTTCCTTTTCCGCGGCTGATAATTTTTATTGAGCAATGATAGATTGCGATATTATCACCGCCTTTTCAGCCTCGCAGAGCGCACATACCATGTAAGTGGTATATAAGTGCGCCCTTGGTACCAAGGGAAGCAGTATTGCTGACCTCAAAAACCGCTTTTTCAGAATTATTCATCAGTATTGTCATGAAAATAAGCTCCTTTCAGATCAACAGGCAGGCTGCTGAATGCTACTCTCAGAATGTGCTTTATCTGATCGTTGGAATATGATTCAGCGTCGGGGAGAATACTTTCAAGGATAGCTCCCCGTTCAATAAGTCGGTGAGTACGGCTGCGGCGTTTTTCTTCTTTGTATCTGTTCCTTAACAGCTCTATGCGGTGCGCTTTCTGTGTTTCTTTTTCAGTCAGCTTTTTCAGCTCAGCTTCGATAGCTTCTCGTTCCGCAAGTGCTCTCTCATAATCGCTTTCAATATTGATAAGTTTGGCTTCTTCGTTCATAAATCTTCTCCTTTCTGAGCGTTGTTATCGATCCAGTCAACAATTAAGGTTTCATATTCGTGAATTGGAATGTCACAGACAGTATACTCGGCATGATCTATCCTGCCGTGTTCATTTCTCGGATACCGCCGCCGCAGATATCCAAGCTGTTCCAGTTCTTTTAAAGCTGCCGAAATAGCAGTTTTGGATTCCTTATGACAGTGAACAAGACCGTCGATAGTGAATCTCCAGTTATCAGGCAATGTCATCATGTGGGCAAGCAAGCCCTTTGCTTTCAGAGACAAGTCCTTCCTTATGAGGAACTCCCTGTCCATAGAGACATAACCTTTCCGTTTGACTTTTAAAATTGGCATAGCATCATTCCTTTCATTTTTTTACGTAATACACGTATGTAAAAGTGCTCTCACTTTTTAAAGCCAAAAAAGTGCAGGGGGTATGCGTTTTATTTTTGAAAAAGATCATTTTTTCTCTTTTTTGAACAAAACAGATATTCAAAATATGTAAAAAATGGAAACAACAATTTTTACCTCCTACTTTTAAAGGTAAAAAATAAGTGAGTTGATACCCCCTCTCTGAATTCTTTTGTATTATGACTCTCATTTTTAAAGCCGAAAAAAAGAGGCAATGGACGAAAAATTTTTTGAGAAAAATGAAGTTTTTACATTTTCTCTCTTTTCTATAAAACACGAACGTGAAAATATGGAACTTTTTATCTCTGCCATTTTACCCTCTACTTTTAAAGCCAAAAATTTCAGGATTTAACACCCTGGAATTTAAAAAAGAATTGAGTTTTTCCTCAAATTTCTCTTTTTTGAACAAAACTGCCTCTAAAAAACATGGGACTTTTTATCAGTGAATTTATGTCTCTCACTTATAAAGCCGATAAAACAACGGGGTGCTAACCATGAATATATATAAAATTAAGATGACAGAACGAATCGTTCTGTCAGGTCAGAATTGTTCGGCAATTTTTATTAACGAGACCGGCTTATATAACCTTGTACTTTCAAGTAGACTGCCAATAGCCAATAGGTTCAAACGCTTGGTATCAGTAAAGGGATGCCCAAAATGGTCACCCCTTCAAAACATTGTGAAATAGCCAAATTACACTGTGGCTTTACTTTTTTGATTCAATTCGTCTCAGTTCTTTTTACAAAAAATAGCTCCCTTGTCAGGAAGCTATCTGGTCGAATATTGATGACGGGATACTTTGTCCCGCCATAGAAATTAGTATATCAAAGGTCGCAAAACGTGACTACAGGAAATATGGGCCTAATTATGTTTGACAAACTGTTTTATCGCCTTTGTGAGGGCATAAAAAAACACCTGCCGAAGCAAGTGCTTTGTGAATGTTCTATTTTTCTGTATTATTACAGCTTGATTATCTTGTTTTCATTCGCAATGAGATAATCATAAAGCCAATGACACAACCAATCATAATGCTTGGAAATCCATGCATCTATTTCTTCTGATTCAGTAATCCATTCTTCTGGGTAATCGAAATTATCTGCATATTGAGGATTCTGATAATCATGCATTCCTTTTGAAATCACTGCGGCAAGTTCTGTTTCTCCCACTTGTAAGAGGTAATTGACAGCTTTCTCAACATTTGCCGGAGAGATCGCTTCATAAAATGTCCATACGCCACTACGTTCGGAAGTTCCAAACCAGCTTGATACAATCAGAAAAGCATTAACCATTGGATTTTCCGTTGTTTCGGCATCAGAACAAAAACACTGGAAAAAATCAGATTCTATCTCAAAAAAGTGCTTATAATCTAAAGTCTTTAGTCTTTGGTATAATTGCGCTATGTCATAAAGCATATCCATACCTCCTCAGATGGTATTTATCAGAATTATAGCACAGCAGGAAGAAAAAGTCAATCAGAAGGAATCAATATCAGCCTGTTTGGCAACCTCATGCCAAATGTCACGCATGTATTTTCCTTTTTATGTACTGTTAGCTTAAACTGAGTCCTAAAACAGGACTACACAGCAATTACACAGCAATGGTGCAGCAGGTGTGTAAAATAAACTTCGATATATAGGAGATTACACACCATGTGCAGCATACACACCGATTTTTAAATCCAGATTAAAATCATAGACTGCCATGACACATGGGGTAACGAAACGTTACGCTATCCATAATCAATGGTGAACAAAACGTTCACCGTACCCATTTATAAACGAAAGCCTTTTATGAAGGCAAGTGTTGAAAATGCACTTTAGCAGATGTTGTTAGATTATTATTTGATTCATATCTTATCTTATTTATAATATAGAGTTGATTTTATATAATAAATATCAGGATATTATTTACTGCGGAATATATTACCGCACTCTTTTATTCAGCATCAGCCGAACGTATGATGGATAAACCTATCCAGAAATATTACGGATAGGGCAGGTTTTGAACATATATTAACAGCGTTTCAACACTCTTTCAACTTTCTCAGCCCAAAATCAGGATGCGCCAAAATGTTCGTGTAAATATCCGCGAATATTTTATAAAAATGCCTTGATTTTTACATGAATATATGCTATAATAATGCTGAAAATAACACGGGAGGTGTTGATATGTACCGAAAGATATCCGAATATCTGGCAGAATGGAAGGAAAGTCCCAATCGTAAGCCGCTTATACTTCAGGGAGCAAGACAGGTCGGCAAGACCTACGCTTTGCTTGAATTCGGTAGAAACAACTACGACAATGTAGCGTACTTCAATTTTGAGACTGATCCGAAGCTTGCAGATACATTTGCTGAAAATATAAGTCCTGCATATCTGCTGCCGATACTTTCGCATATTGCAGGAACAACTATCGTTTCCGAAAAAACGCTGATAATCCTTGACGAGGTACAGCTATGCGAACGAGCTCTTACTTCACTCAAATACTTCTGCGAGGAAGCTCCGCAGTATCATATCATTGTTGCAGGAAGTTTGCTGGGAGTTGCCGTAAACCGTAAGCAGTTCTCTTTTCCTGTCGGCAAGGTCGATATAAAGACTATGTATCCAATGGACATGGAGGAATTCCTGCTTGCTTTAGGTGAGGAATCACTTGTCAAGGAGATGCGCAGGCACTTTGAGGACGATACTCCTATGCCAAGTGCATTGCATGATTCTGCGATGCAGTTATACCGTCAGTATCTGATAGTCGGCGGAATGCCTGAGTGCGTTCAGCAGTTCGCTCAGACAAAAGATTACCTGCTTGTACGTCACACTCAGGACACCATTCTGCTCGGCTATCTTGACGATATGAGCAAGTACAACACCACAAACGAGATCAAGAAAACACGCCTGTGCTACGACAATATCACCGTTCAGCTTTCCAAGAAGAATACCCGCTTCCAGTATAAGCTGATAAAGAAAGGCGCAAGAGCCTCAGAATTTGAGAACGCAATTGAGTGGCTCAGTCTTTCGGGTATCGTTTCTCAGGTGTACAGAGCAGAGCAAATAAAAAAGCCTCTTGAAAACTACAAGGATATCGACTCATTCAAGATATATGTCTCAGACCTGGGACTGCTTTGCGCAAAGAAGGAACTGAATGCCAATGATGTGCTGTATATGGTCGAAGATATCAATGAATTCAAGGGCGGTATGGCAGAGAATTACGTTAATAATCAGCTTGTCATGAACGGCTATCACACATACTACTGGGAATCTGACCGTGGTGCTGAGGTCGATTTTATCATTCAGCGTGACGGCAAGCTTATCCCCATTGAGGTCAAGAGTGCCGATAATACAAAAGCGAAGAGCCTGCGTATATATATGGATACTTTCAAGCCTGAGTATGCGATAAAGCTTTCTGCGAAAAACTTTGCATTTGAGGATAACAAGAAGATCGTTCCGCTGTATGCAGCGTTTTGCATATAAGATAAAAAAATAGACCACAGTTTTAACTGTGGTCTATTTTTAGCCCCAAAGTCCTCACAGCGCGAAACTGTGAGGACTCTATTGTTTTTATTCAGATAAACACATTGACGTGAATATCATGAGCTCTTTAATATGTCTTCGCTCAAAGCAATGTAAAACCGCCGTTCAGGTATGTCCTGAGCGGCGGTATTCTTATTATAGGCATATCGTCATATAAGGCGGTATGCAGATAATATCATCTTTGAAACTGAGATTCCGTGGGTGGATGACATAGCACTCGCCTACATCTGCACCTCATCAAAGATGATAAGCGACTCACGCTCATACAGCTTCACACCGTAGTATGTGGATAGCAACATGAAGAAGGTATCAAGATCGCTCATGTGTTTCACGAAATAGTTCTTCACTTCATCGGGGCACTTGGCGAAGTCTATGAGGATATAGCTTTTGTACTCATTCTTGCCGAATTCCTCGCATATCGTTGACTTACCGATACGCCTTGCACCTTCGATAAGAAAGGCTTTTGTACCGTTCAGCTCGTTTTTCAGAGTCAGCAGCTTGTCATACATTTTACGTTTCAGTATCATAACAGCACCTCTTTGGATAATACGCAGATTTAAATTCTATCAAAAGCAGGATAATACGCAGTTTTAGTTTCGCTATACTGCAGTATAATGCGCAGGTTTACAATAATTATACATGTTTGTGAAAAAGTCAATGTACTTTTAAAAATCTGTCAACTAAAACATGCTTTTACGAAATCCGACCATATTTTAGTTCACAAAAAGCTCTCACAACCGAAACTGTGAGAGCCTTATCATAAACTATTCTATACTGCTGTTTCCTTCCTATAGAATCGATGATGGGATGTTTCATCCCGTCATCGATATCAACGTGTCTTGCAATTACTTTATGAGGCTCATTATAGCCAAGTATCTCAGCTACATCTTTACCTACAAGCCACGGTTCACCGTCAATGGTGATTGTTCTTACTGAGCCAAACTCAAAATTGTAATTTCATTCATTACAATTAATAAGATTAAATTAAACAAGATAGCTACCCTTGTTACTGCCTGTGCTGGAATAAGGGAATGATTATTCAATAAAAGTTTTGATTACTTTAAGATTTTCTATAATAAAAAACTACGAAGTAGTTTTTCTTATGCTATGCACTGCTTCAAAGGTTTACTAAATTTTATGGATTGAGTCGAATAATAATATATATTCGATTAATAAATAACGATCATTGCGGAATTTATCCACCTTAGTGGGATTGCCTTTTTCTTGTTATCACAGTCAAGCTTTTTTATGCAAAAACTTTTCGATGAGAACATATTCATGATAGTCAATATCTGAAAGAGTTTTTCTTACCCAAGCTCCACTTATGAGTAAAAATCTCTGATTTGTTAGGATTGACTTTTTCGGCTTTAAATGGTATAATAGGGAAAGTAATGGTATATTATTTTTCCCTGAGGTGACTGATTATGTCTAAGCAAGTGCATTTAAGAATAGATGATTCTGTATATGAAGCACTTACCGATTATACGGAAAGTGCCGGCATCTCTGTACAAGAAAGCGTTTCTTTCGCAATAATCCAGATGCTTGATAAACAGAGGAGGGAGATGAAAGTGAAATCTGATTTTACCTTTATTGACCTTTTTGCCGGAATTGGCGGTATGCGTTTAGCGTTTGAGAAGAACGGCGGACACTGTGTATACTCCAATGAATGGAATAAATACTGTCAGCAGACTTATTTCGCTAATTTTGGTGAACAACCTGACGGAGATATTACTAAAGTAAATGCTGCTGATATTCCAGATCATGATATTCTTGTAGCCGGTTTTCCTTGTCAGCCGTTTTCAATAGCTGGAGTATCAAAAAAGAACAGCTTAGGCAGAGCAACAGGTTTTGAGGACAAAACTCAGGGAACACTTTTCTTTGATGTATGCAGAATAATTAAAGAAAAACGCCCTAAAGCTTTTATGCTGGAAAATGTCAAAAACCTGTGCAGTCATGATAGAGGGCATACTTTCAAGGTTATTCTTGAATCATTGGACGAACTTGATTATGATGTTTTTTACAGTGTTCTTGATGGGCAGAATTATGTTCCTCAGCATAGAGAGCGAATAATTATAGTCGGGTTTGATAGAAAACGGTATGGACATGACATTGATTTCAAGTTTGCTCTCACTCCTGTTTCGCCCAAGCCTGTTATTAAAGACATTCTTGATTCATCTGTTGATACAAAGTATACTTTATCTGACAAATTATGGGTATATTTACAGAACTATGCTGCAAAGCATAAGGCAGCAGGTAACGGTTTTGGTTATGGCATTGCTCCTGTAGATGGAGTTTCAAGGACCTTGAGTGCAAGATACTATAAGGATGGCTCGGAAGTTTTGATTCAACAAAAGGGAAAAAATCCGAGAAAGCTTACACCAAGAGAATGTGCAAGACTTCAAGGATTTCCAGATTCCTTTAAGATACCAGTATCAGATACACAGGCATATAAACAATTTGGTAACTCAGTTGTTGTTCCCTTGATAACCGATGTTGCAGGTCTTATAGTAAAAAAACTTAAAAAACTCGATAGCAGTAATAAGACAAACTGAGGTGTTCTATGGAAAATACAGCAATTCAAGCAATACAATCCGTTCTTTCTGCTCAAAAATCATTCTGTAAGTTTTTATCCGCTAATGATACAGGTTTAACGGGCGGTCATCAGGCTGGAATATATATTTCAAAGCCTGCCATTCCGATCCTTTTTGATGAACCTGGTATTAAAGGTGCGAATAAAGAAAAATGGGCAAATATCTCATGGTTTGACGGATCTGAAACAAGGTCAAGATTTATCTACTATGGACAAGGCACAAGAAATGAGTATCGTATCACCAACTTCGGCAGAGGCTTCCAATTTCTAAGACCAGAATATACAGGGGCTTTATTTGTATTTACTAAGCAGGATGAAGAATCATATACAGGCTTTATTCTTAATTCGGATGATGAGATTAATCAGTTCCTTGACGCTTTTGGACTCAGCCCAGCTGATACAAACAAAATGATAGACATATCATTTGTTGCACCTGAAAAGCGTGAAGAATCAGAAATGACTAAGTTTATAAATGGACTTTCTGTTGACTTCCCAACTTCCGAGGAGATGTCAAGGGCTGCTCGTGATATACAAAACATTGTTTACGATCATGAAGATTTTATTATCAGCAATCCCGATAAAAAGCTTATAGATTGGACAGAAACGGAGTATCGGCTGTTCAGAGCATTAGAGTATGCACGTTATGGTGATATGATAACGCATGGTTTTTCGTCTGTTGAGAAGTTTATTTCAACAGCGAATGCTGTATTGAACCGAAGAAAAAGCAGAGCTGGAAAAAGTCTTGAACATCATCTTGCTGCACTTTTTTCAGGTAATGATATAAGATTTACTGCTCAGGCTATAACCGAAGGCAATAAAAAGCCTGATTTTATATTCCCATCACAAGCAGATTACCACAATGCTGATTTCCCGACAGATAAGATAATATCACTGGCGGCAAAAACGACCTGTAAGGATCGTTGGAGACAAGTCATAAATGAAGCTGACAGGTTGCGTGGGAAGAATAAATATCTCTGCACTTTACAACAAGGCATCTCAACTGCTCAGATGGACGAAATGGAAGCCGAAAAGGTAATTTTAGTTGTTCCTAAGCCATATATAGCATCTTATCCAAGGGATAGACAGGAGAGGATATGGACAATCAGCAAATTCATCACCTATGTGCGTGAAATCGAAAACACTCCATAAAAACGCAATAAAAATATCAAACACATATGAAAAGAGGGGTAGAATGGGTAAAATACCGTCAGGAATGGAAGTGATGTTATCATCTTTATCAACTGTCTTATCAGTTGTAATGAAAGATGTATATAAGAATTTCCCAGAATTACAATATAAGTATTCTGGGGAAATGTATCATTATACTTCTGCTGATGTTCTTCCGCTTATAATTTTGGAAAATGGTGTTAAAATACGATTTACAGATTATCGTTTTTTAAACGATACTTCTGAGGGCGAGGAATTTCCAGCAATATTTCAATGTCAATTAAAACGATTGTATGATATCGGCAAAATCAATGAAAAATTTTATAATGAAGCTTGTAAACTAAGTATAGATAAAAATCCTTCACGTTTATTTGTGGCTTGTTTCTCAGAAAACAGAGACTCTCTTCCAATGTGGAATTACTATCTAAAAAACGGGAAATATGAGGGTTATAGTTTAGGATTTGACTTCTCAAATCTAAATCAGATGAATAATATTTCGGTTTTGAAAGTTATATATGATGATAAAAATAAAGAGAACATAATTGAGAACATGATAATGAAGGCTGCAGAAAATAAAGAATTATCTGTATCTCAACAATGCAAGGAATTGATAGACTCGGCATTCCAACTCTCATTGTTAATGAAAAAACAATGCTTCAGTCATGAAAAAGAGATTCGTCTTGTACTCAATTATTCGACAAACGAAGATAATTCAATATACAAATCCGAAAAAATAAATTATTGTAACAAGAACGGAATTTTGCAGCCACATTGTGATGTGACATTTAAAGATAAAACGATTTTTAAGTCGTGTTGTTATGCACCTACTATGCAACAACAGTTGACTGAGCTTGGTTTAAATACTTATTTCAGATTACATGATTATGACACATCAAGTATTTCAATTTCCCAATCAGAAATACCCGTTAGATATTAATAGGATGATTGTAGCTACCAAAAAGAAGGGGTTAAATGATTACCAAAAGTTTTGATCAGTTCACAGTATATCAAGATTCAATATCAAGTGCATTTGTATATGCAAATTTTGATGATGCAAAAGCATTTATGAATGGTTTTGCAGATTATATTTTAAGCGAAGATAACCTACTTAACTATGCAAATACTTTAACTCCAATAGAATTTGTTCCCAACAAGATTCACTACAAAAAATTATATTCTACACTCAGTACCTTTTTAAATAAGGATTTAGAATTACTCACATATAATAATGTATCAAATGAGGTTTTAGATGTGTTAGGTCAGGAATACACCTTTATAGACCAAAACGGAGAAACACTGTTGCAAAAGGATAAAATTGGAAAGATAGGAGAATATATTTTTCATTTACTACTTACAAAGTATTATAACGTTCAATGTATAATACCGAAATTTCGATGTACAACCGATAGGAATATGAGTGTTTTTGGAATAGATGCATTATTCTATGATCCTAAAAAAAATATGATTTTATTTGGAGAATCAAAAGTCTGCAAAACTATTTCATCTGCTATTACATTGATCAATCGTTCATTCCAAGAATATGAGCAGCAAATATCCGAAGAATATAAACTTGTTCTTTCAAACGAAAACTATAATTTATCCTCTGTTTTTACTGAGGCTTTCAGTGAACATACAGCAGTATGCATTTCTTTTGAAGACTTTATAAAGGAGGCAAATATTACAAAAATATGCGTTCCTGCTTTTATAGCACACGGAAAAAAGTCGAACGGAGAAACTATTGAAAATTATCTTAAACTATTGAATTCAAAAATCACAAGAAATAAATTCTTCTGTCTTGATACTGAATATTTGTTTATTTCACTTCCAATAATAGACAAATCGAAAATGATGGATACAATCATGAAAAAGGTGGTGAAAAAGAATGGCGAATACAAATCTTTCTTCATCAATTGATGACATACAGATCTATCGTGAAAATTATATTCGAGAGATAAATAATAGTAATGATAAAACGGCATTTACAAATAATAACGCAGATTCATTGTTTGCATTAGGCTTGACGATGTATTCGCGTAACTATTCTTTTGATTCTCTTGTATATAATGCTTTTGCATCTTCAGCTTTAGATGAAGATATTTCATTGCATCCAGAACAAAGAAAAGTTCTATCATTGATAGAAAAAAATAAAGGTCTGGTTTTTAGCGCACCAACAAGTTTTGGAAAAACTTTTATTGTTTTTGAATATATATGTCGATATAAACCACATACGGTTGTTATGGTTGTTCCGACATTAGCGCTAATTGATGAATACAAGCAAAAAATTATAAAGAAATATAAAAGCCAATTTTCAGAATATAATATTCATCTTTCAATTGATCCTGATAAGAAATATGATTTTTCAAAAAAGAATATTTTTATCGTTACGCATGATAGAGTTATTGATGAAAATGTAATATCCATATTTCCTATTGTTGATTTTCTTGTAATTGACGAAGTATATAAGCTACAGAAGGATACATCAAACGACCGTATTTTAATTCTAAATATAGCGTATTATAACATGGTTAAAATAAGTAGTAAATATGTATTATTGGCTCCATTTATAAGTGGCATTGAAAACCTTGACAAACTCCAAGATACACCAATATTCTATTCAACTAATTATTCACCTGTGGTTAATGACGTAATTACGTATGATATTATTAGCGAAGAAGATAGATTAAAATATGTCGATAAAGTACTCAAGACTATACCTCAAAACGAAAATACTCTTATATATTTTCCTACTGTTATAGAAATAGATAAATATATCAGTGGTACTACTTTGTATAATACAGGGACTGCATCAAACAGTAATAAAATTCTTGCCGATTTTATTTCATGGGGAAAAAGAGAGATTCATCCTGAGTGGTCTATTATTAAGGCGCTTGAAAAAGGGTTTCTGGTTCATCATGGACAACTACCGTTAGGAATCAGAATGTTGGAACTTTCTTTGTTTAACGATGATAATTCGCATTACACCAGATTAATTTGCACATCAACTTTATTGGAGGGAGTTAATACAACTGCTCAAAACATTATTATTTCAAAGCCAAATCGAAGTTACAGACAAGTATTTGACGCTTTTGATTTTTATAATTTAGTTGGTCGAACCGGTCGATTGTATCAACACTTTTTGGGGATAGCTCACTACATTAAAAGCCCAAATGATCCAACATATCAAAAGGAGCAAGCATTAAAATCAATTGAATTTGAATTAACAGATACAAGTATAGATATGGATATTAATTTCGGAAATTATACACAGCATCCAGAGTTTACGCAAGTTTTACAAAGGCTTAACATATCATATGATGAATATAAGAGTCAAATCGCAAGAAAATATCGCTTTTCAACGGTAAAATATTTGCTTGAGAAATATGATCAAAACAAATCAAAGTTACTTGATATACTAAACCAACTTAATAAGAACGATGCAAAAGGCAAACTTGAATTAATTCGAATTTTAATGCAAATATTGGAAAATAAAAAATATGATTTCAAACTAAAAACATTTATAATAAATAGATTAACTTATCTAAGAAGACAATCTGTCTACGACGTGGTAGAAGCAACTAAAGCTTTCTACCCTTATGTTGATATTTCACTAATAATAAATAAAACTATCAGATTAAAGAATAGCTTTATAGAATTTGATTTCTATAGTAAAGTATGCCTAATCCAGTTTTTTATGAAATGTGATAAACTATATCCTCATTTAATTGATACTCTGCATGATAGGCTTTTAAAGAATATTGAAATCATATATTATATCAATGCTCCAAACAAAAAAATGTTGAAGGATATGGGAGTATATGATGGCGATATAGATACCATTATATCCGTTATTGGAAACGATTTTTCAAATATAACTGATTTACAGGTGCTATTAAAGCAACATATTTCTCAATTGAATAACATAAGTGTAGTATCTAAGTTTATCATAGAACGATTAGTATACTAAAAAGCTACTACATACCACACAAACTATGCTCCAAACATCGTAAATATTGAGGTAGTTCAAAACGCCCCTATGTTTAACTGCTTTTCATAAATGAATGTCGACATTTATTTCGCAGATTTTTTTCTGATTTGGTTCTTAGGTAGCATTATTTGTTGAATAAAGCTAAATAATATGAAACGCTCTGAATTATTAGGCAGGGCGTTTTGTTTGTTGTATACAAAAATATTGAAAATAGCTCGAAATATTTTTACAAAAATATTGCAATGAACCGCAATTTATGATATAATGTAATTGGATATAACAAAAAAACATCACTATACACAAAACTATACTAAATGATTGTAAGGTGATCCATAGATGAGCAGACTCAGAGAGAACAAACCGACAGCAGACGTTCTTATGACATCAATGAGAGCAATGGGCTATTCGTTTGAAAGTGCCATAGCTGATATTATAGATAATAGTATAAGTGCTCACGCTCATGAAGTTATACTTCATTTTCCTGTAGATCCTTCAGAATGCTATGTAGCAATATGTGATAATGGAAACGGTATGACAAAAGCAGAGTTGTTTGATGCTATGAAATACGGCAGTGAAGCCAAAAGGAACGGCAGATCCGATGACGACCTCGGAAGATTCGGACTCGGATTAAAGGCAGCGTCTCTTTCTCAGTGCCGTAAACTGACAGTAATAAGTAAAAAAGATAGCAAGATTTCGGCATATATCTGGGATCTTGATGTTATTGAAGAAAAACGTGACTGGTATGTTGTTGAGTGTGCCGCAAAACAAATAAGCGAAATACGTTTTACAGATTATCTGGATAATCTTGACAGCGGTACCGTTGTGCTGTGGGAGAACTTTGACCTGATGGAAAAATCAACAGGTAATGTTTATGGCGCTCTCAGCACACACATGACAGAAACATCGGATTATCTTTCGCTGATTTTTCATCGTTTCCTTAACAGAAATGATAAATCCGCTGTCCGAATAAAGATAAATAATTTTCAGCTCGAAGGTTTTGATCCCTTCCTTGAAAATCATAACAAGACCAATATCCGCAGAGAAATAAAAATCATGATTCCTGATTCTGATGGGAAAGATCAGGCTGTATATGTTCAGCCGTATATTCTTCCTTTTCAGAAGGATCTTTCACCTGAAGACAAGAAACGCTCTGGCGGTATAGAGAATTACCGTTCCAAGCAGGGATTCTATATATATCGCAATGAAAGGCTTATTGTATGGGGAACATGGTTCAACAGACATCGTGATGAGCTTACCAAGTATGCCAGGATAAGGGTTGATATTCCAAATACTCTTGATGATATATGGGGTATAGATATAAAGAAACAGAGTGCTACTATCCCCCCCTCTATCCGTAAACGTCTTACCAAGGCTGTTGATGATGCTATGGACAGATCTGTTCAAAAACAGACCTACAGGGGCAGAGTAGCAAAGGTTGACGAGGATATGGACTATGTATGGGATCGTGTAAGTCTACGTGAGGGGCTGTTTACATACCGTATCAACCGTGATTCCAAGGTTTTTGACCTTATAAAGGAAAAAATCAACGAGGATGCGCTCCCTTACCTCGATATGCTTCTGGAAGAAATCGAGAGTAACATACCTTTTCAGCAGATATATATTGATAAATCTCAGAATGTTATAGATGAAGAAGTAACTGACGAAAGAAAAGCCGAGGTCGAATTGAAAGCTGATTTGATGATAAAATTTGCACTTGGTGCAGGTGCCACAGATGTAAATGGCGTTATAGACAGACTATTTCTGTCAGAACCGTTCAGTAACTTCCCGGAAATGAAAGATACACTGAAGGAGCGTTATAATGGTAAATCAGGAAAGAGTTAATAATATAGTCGGAATGGTACGTAACCTGATAGAGCTTACTGGTATAGCCAACACGCTTACAGATGAAAAGATAGATGAGCTTATTACTCAGGCACTTTCTATTGTAAGTGTAGACTGTTCTGATGAAGAACGTGAAGCCTGCAAGCGTGACCTGAAATACAGATATATGATCCAATCCAGACCCGGCAGTAAGATACTGAACGACTATGATCAGGAAGAATGGTATACTGATATCAAAGACGAGCTTGATCAGAAGTTCTGGCTCAGGTATAAGGATTATCTGATAGACGAGAAGCATTTCAGTCCGAATATTGTCAGCAAACTCGGTAATGAAACCCTTGATCAGGATCTTATGAACTACCTGCTGAATCCCAACATCAAAACAGATGTCCCGATTCTCAGGAGAGGACTTGTTATCGGCGATGTACAGTCTGGTAAGACTTCTACATATATAGGTCTTATCTGTAAGGCTGCTGATGCAGGGTTCAGGGTTTTTATTCTTCTGACAGGTACAATCGAATCCCTTCGTAAACAAACACAGGAGCGTGTTGAAGAAGGTTTTATTGGTATTGATATGTCTGATCCGTCAACTGGAGGTCGACGTGTCGGCGTCGGAACAGATAATCAGGATATTTTTGCGACAGCTCTCACTTCAAGAAATAATGATTTTACGGGTAATTCCGATAAAATTGCTGTTGCATTACGCAATTTCAACGCTGTTGTTTTTGTCATCAAAAAGCAGAAGGACGTGCTTAATAAGCTCACAAAATGGCTTCAGAACCTTAATGCTGATAAGCTCACAGGTAAAATAGATCAACCTATGCTTATGATTGACGATGAAGCTGATAACGCATCTATCAATACAAGTAAAGATAAGGAAGATCCGACTACAATCAACCGCCTTATCAGAAATCTTGCTAATTTGTTTACCCGTTCTAATTATATCGGATTTACTGCTACTCCTTTTGCTAACGTGTTCATCGATCCGGAAACGACAGAAGAAATGGAGAATCAGGATCTTTTTCCGGAAGATTTTATAGTATCTCTACCTACGCCCTCAAACTATATCGGACCTGAGAAGATATTTGCTGAAAACGGTGAATATCATTCTCAGCTTATATACATCACTGATGCAGGTGTTGAGGAGAGCGACGGATATTCATTCTATTTCAAGCACAAGAAGGAATGGCAGGGCGATCTTCCCGACAGTCTTACAGATGCAATATATTCTTTCTACATTGTGAATGCTATCAGGGATTTGCGTGGCGATACAAAGACGCATCGTTCGATGCTTATCAATATGTCCCGATTTGTTAAAGTTCAGAAGCATATCCGTTCTGAAGTTGAAGATATTCATACGAAGGCTTACAGAGAAATCAAGTTCAATCTTAGTCATGATTTTGAAGAATCAATAAAAAGTCCTGTTCTTAAAAGAATTCATTCTCTGTGGGAAACACATTTTTCGGATACAGAATTTGAGTGGGACGATATTGTTGGCAGCCTGTATAATGCCGTTGAGCCTATAATGATAAAAGTCGTAAACAGTGCTAAAGGAACAGATAAACTCGTTTATCCTGCAAACGAAAGTATAAGGGTTATTGCCATCGGCGGTCTTGCTCTTTCAAGAGGATTAACTCTTGAAGGACTTATTATCAGCTATTTCTATCGTAATACCTGTACATATGATGTACTGATGCAGATGGGAAGGTGGTTCGGTTACAGACGTGGTTATGAAGATCTGTTCCGTATCTGGACGCATAAGGCTTCTGCGGAATGGTACGCCGAAATCTCCAGAGCAACCGAGGAACTGAAGGCAGATATGCGTCTTATGAATGAAAACAAGATGCGTCCGAGGGACTTTGGTATCAGAGTAAAGAATGATGCTGATGATCTTCAGATCACCGCTGCCAACAAGATGCGTAACTCCAAAGACGAAACGCTCGTTAATAGCTATTTCGGTAATATTATTGAAACCCCGTATCTTGTCTACGATCCTGAGCTTCAGAAAAAGAATTACCGTAGAATAAAAACATTCATTGAAACGCTTGTTTCTGAGGGGATGCCTTTTGAACGTCAGCAGACAGCACATGGTAAAGGCAGGTATATGATACAGAATGTTCCTAAATCAAAAATTTCTGACCTCATTACAAAACTTGAAATTTCAAAGTATAACGGACATTTCAGACCGTCTCAGCTTTCAAACTTTATAACCAACTGTGACGAATCATGTCTTGAATTCTTCGATATTGCAATAATTGAAGGAACTAAGAGCGATAAAAGAATTGAGATTGCAGGCAAAGAGATAACTACCATATTCCGTGGAGGTTGTTCCACTTCTGTAGAGGAAAATCGTCTTAACATCGGACGCCGAGGTAAGCTTGGCGGTCCGGGAGATGGTATGACCGGAATAGTTGATACTCCCGATATGACAGCGGAAGAAATAATGGAAGCTGCGAAAGCCCGCTTCAAAGTTGAATATAAAAAAGAAAAGAAGAAGGATTTCTCAGAAACATCCACATATCCGGGAATAACGTGGTTTAAATACGTCAAGAACAGAAGACCTTTACTTATAATTTATTTTGTTGATATTGAAGGTCAGGAAAACCAGCATATAGCCTTTGAAAGACTTGACAAAGAAATGGAGGGGCTACCTTCGGTTGGTCTTGCTATCGGATTCCCTGAAAATGACAGAGCTTCTGTATTTGAATACACCACTTATCGCGCAAACAAGGCATATAACTGGTTTGAACTCAATGATATCCTTGCTGAAAGTGAGGAGGAAGAATAATGACGTTAAAAGAGCGATTTGATACATTTTCAGTACCTGAATACTATTCGAGAGTTGATACTGACCATATCCTTGAATTATACATAGGACTTGACGAAAAAGGGCGTAAGTCTATCGAACTGCGGTCAGCATTCAATCCTCGTAAAGTGAAAGGCACATCTGCTATTGAAGTCAATCAATATGATAACCAGAAATACAAAACAATACGTTTTTCGCTTACTGACGAGGAGATAAGCGGATTGTTCTATACATTCTGTGATGATCTTATAGAGCAGACAAGAGAGCTGACAGATGAGAAAGGCGGATACAATGCTATTGTAGTGCGTTTTCATCAATGGAAGAAAATGTTCGTATCATCCAAAAAGGATTTTCTGAATGAAGCACAGATCATGGGGCTTATAGGAGAGCTTCTGTTTCTGAGAGATCAGCTCAGTAAACGAATAGGATTACCTGAAGCACTAAGAAGCTGGAGCGGACAGGAACTGACACATAAGGACTTTTCCTATGGTGATACATGGACTGAAGTAAAGACGATAAGAAGAAGCTCACTGACCGTACATATTTCATCACTGGAGCAGCTTGACAGCGAACACGATGGTGAACTTGCTGTATATGCTCTTGAGAAAATGAGTACAGAGTATAACGGCATCACACTGAATAAGCTTATCGTTGATATCCGTAATCGTTTTTCTGACAGCGATGACCGTGATCTGTTTATGTCAAAGGTTGCATTACAGGGATATGAATACCACAACTATTATGATGATTTTGTTTTTGAGCTGATATACAGCAAGAATTTCCGTGTCAACGATACTTTCCCTAAGCTGATACCCGGAGATGTTCCTGAAGCTATACTTAAAGCAACATATGATATTGATCTTAATAAGATAACGGATTTTGAAATCAAAGACTGAAAGGAGTGAAGGCTATGGATTATCAGGAGTATAAGGAAGAATTTCTGGAAACATTGAGAGCAGATTCTGCTCATAGTGGTACAGATACTGAAGACGAGTTCCTGAATCACACTTTTGATCTGCTGATGGACTTCAATGAGCTTGACTCACCTGAAAGAACAGGTATGGGAGACAAGAAGGGAAAAAGAGGTAGGTTGATGAGAGCTGACGGCTACTGCTTTGATGAGACAGATCATAGCCTCATATTGCTTATCAGCGACTTTCAGGATGCGAAGGAAACAGATAAACTAACTTTAACAAGAGTGGATGAACTATACTGGAAGATGTATTACTTCCTTGATGAGGCTTGTAATGGTGACATCAGTTCATACTTTGATGATTCTGATGAAGTATTAAAAATTGCAAGCTATATCCGCAGAAGGATAAATGCAGATAGTGATGATCCTGAGCTTATTCTAAAGGTAAAATTCTATATTCTCACCAACAAAGAACTTGATACAAGGCTTCTAAGCACAAATCTTCTGGAAACAACAATCAAGAACACCAGAGGGAAGAAAAAAACGACAAAAACCAATAAAAAAATCAAAAAAGAAGATTTCAATGGTAAACCTCTCGAAATCGCTCTCTGGTATCCTGAACGTTTCTATGAAATGGAAAACAGTAACAATAATGAGCCTATCGTTATTGATGTTGAGGAAGATTATGGATACAAAGGTATCCCCTGTATCAAGGGTGATATCGGTGATAATCTTGACTATGAAGCCTATATAGCTATTATTCCGGGCAAGTTGCTTGCAGATATATACATAGAACATGGAAGTCGTGTGCTTGAAGGTAATGTAAGAGCCTTCCTCGGTACAGGTGGTTCAAAAAGCGTTAACAGCGGCATCAGGAGAACTATAAACAATGATCCTACAAAGTTCTTCACATATAATAATGGCATAGCCACAACTGCTTCCGACGTTGAAACCGAGCTGATTGACGGTCAGCTATACATCACACGGGTTGTAGACCTTCAGATTATCAACGGCGGTCAGACTACCGCTTCTCTTGCTGAAGCGGTACTCAAAAGAACCAATACTGAGCTTGAAGGCATTTATGTTCCTATGAAGCTGACTGTAATTGATGATCGTGAGTCCGAAGATGAGAACGGTATACGCTTCTATGACGAAATGGTGCAGTCAATCGCTAAATTTGCCAACAGCCAGAATAAGGTTACAGCAGCCGACCTTTTCTCTAATGATCCGTTCCATATTCAGATGGAGAAAATGTCCAAGCGATTCCTTGCACCTCCGGGACAGTCTGCTGTTCCAACAGGCTGGTATTATGAGCGTTCAAGAAAGAAATATAAGCAGGAACAGGTCAAGCTGTCCAAAGATGAGCAGAAACGCTTTATGTCAAAATTCCCCAAAGCACAGATTATAACAAAAGAACAGCTTGCAATGTATATTACAGCGGTATTCTCTCTGCGTCCTGATATCGTATCAAGAGGTAAAAACTGGACTATGAAGGCTTTCGGAACTGAAATCAGTGAAGCTTTCAGAAAAAACAGAGAATCATTCAATGAATTCTACTTCAAGAAATGTATCTGTGCCGCAATAATATACAGATCCGTCGATAATTATCTTGAATCACATAAGGATTCTGCCCGTAACCCTACTGGCTTCTGGTATAAAACAGGTGGTTATAAGCTGAATATAGTTCCTTATTCAATAGCAAAGATCATATCATCTATTCCTTCAGGTTTCTCACTTGACTGGATGAAGATCTGGGATAAACAGATGTTATCGCCTGCCTTTATGCGTGAGATTGAAATCGTCACAAAAATGACCAATGATTTCATTTGTGACAGCAATGGTGTCATTGTTACGGAATATTGCAAAAAACTTTTGACATGGGAACGCTTTCGTGATACAATAGAGTATAAACCATCTGCCGATTTTCTGAAGGAACTGGTAAGTTCAGCTGAAGTCAAGGAAGTCGAACAGGCTGCGAAAACTGAGAAAAAAGAGGAAAATAACCTGCAAAATATCATGGAGATTGTTAACCGTGGTGTGGATTATTGGCAGAGCCTTGTAAAAATTGCTCAGGATCACAGGATCAAACCGTCTTTCCAGGAGCTTACCGCTATAAATCAGCTTGTTGAAATGGCTAAAACTGGTGATGTCCCGATTACTTCATCGGGTAAAGTACCGTCCAGAGTGACAAAAGCAATACAGACAGCACTCGGACTTGAAGATAAATTGATAACAGAAGGGTTGCTAAAGAAGCAATGAATCAGACCTATAATCTGGTTGAATTTTTCAGTGGAATCGGTAGTCAGGCACGGGCACTTGAAAATCTCAACGTCAAGATAAATACGCTCGCTACCTGTGAATGGGATATCCACGCCTTTGTAGCATATGATGCAATACACAATTCTCCTGACCTTGATACAGAAATTGCAAAAATGGAGAAACCTGACATACTTGAAATACTGAAAGATTATACCCTCAGCAATGATGGTAAACAGCCGATGGATTACAGTATGCTTAAAACGTATTCTGTTGAAGCACTGAGGTATATACTGTCCGGAATAAGGAAAAGCAATAATTTTGTGGATATCAGCTCGCTGGATGGCGCTGAAATGCCCGATAATATTGATATTCTGACCTATTCCTTTCCTTGTCAGGACTTGTCGAATGTAGGTGCTTTCCACGGTTATAATAAAGGCATAGATAAGGATTCTAACAGCAGATCCAGTCTTTTATGGCAAGTCGGAAGAATTCTTCAGGAAATGAAGGATAATAATAAAAAGCTCCCTCGTTTTCTTCTTATGGAGAATGTCCCGACGTTACTTTCCAAGCGACATTTTGGAAATTTCACCATCTGGATGAATGATCTTGAAAAACTCGGTTATCACAGTCAATACTATGAGCTTAATGCCGCAGACTTCGGGCTTCCTCAGAACAGACCAAGATTACTGATGTTAAGCGTCTATTTCGGAGATGACGAGGAGCTTCATGAGAAGCTGAAAGCATATTTTGACGGAATAAAAAAAGAAGATGTCAGAACATCATATAAGAAAAGTAAATTCTATAAGAGGAAGAGTATCAAAAAGTTACTGAGAACTGATTACTCTGACAAAAAGCTTCTGGAAGAAGCTATTGAATGTACGCCTAACGATACTCCCTCAAGGAGAAGAATATGGGAAGAAAATCCACAGATAGTTCTTTCTGATGGCTCTTTCAATCCTGAAATCAAATATATACGAACAATAACTACAAAGCAGGACAGGAATCCTAATTCCGGCAACTTGTTCTTTGAAAGTGGTATCGAAGGCAGAAGTAAATTCAGATACCTCACTCCAAGAGAATGCTTATTGTTCATGGGGTTCAGGGACAAGGATTTCAAGAATATCAAGAAGCGGAATGTTGAGTTTCATAAAGGAGACTGGTTCTTCCCGAGAGATAAGATTATCCGTATGGCTGGCAACAGCATACCAGTCAAACTTCTTGAAGGAATGTTCTGGCTGATGATACAAACAGATAAATACATAGAAGAGTATAAAAATGGACGTACATGATAAAGAAACACGAAGTTATAATATGTCCTGTATCAAAGGTAAGAATACAAAACCTGAAGAAATAGTACGCAAGTATCTTTTCTCTCAGGGCTTCAGATACAGAAAAAATGATAAAAGACTTCCCGGGACACCCGATATTGTGTTACCAAAGTATAAGACAGTGATTTTTGTGAACGGCTGCTTCTGGCACGGTCACGAAGGCTGTCGTTATTTTGTTGTGCCGAAAACCAACACGGAGTTCTGGGTTAATAAAATTGAAACAAATAAACAGCGAGACATCAGAAAGAAAAATGAGCTTCAAGTACTTGGATGGAAGGTCGTTGTTGTGTGGGAATGCCAATTAAAAAATATTGCTATAAACGAGACACTAAATGAATTAAAAAAATCCATAAAAAATAATGGCGCTTAAAATGCAGCTATTAAAGCAATTTGAAGAAGAATTACAAATATAAGACCATATTGCGGATTATGTAAATAATAATTTGGTTTTGAATATATATTCTCACAATATATCAGAATAATATTTATAAGGAGGATAATAATATGAATGAGCAATGGTATGATGAAGGTTTATTAGATGAAGAAGGAAGTGGTCCGGTAGTGACAGAATATGATATTACCTCAACTCCAAATGACTTTAATATTTCTACAATATTTAGTTTGATTGATAATGGAGTAATAAAAATGCCACCATTTCAAAGGAATTACGTTTGGGACGAAAAAAGAGCATCAAAACTTATTGAATCAATAATTATCGGGCTGCCTGTGCCTCAAGTTTTCCTATATGAACAGGGAAAAAACAGTTTTTATGTAATTGACGGACAGCAAAGATTACTTTCAATTTATTTTTTTATGAAACAACGATTTCCAACCAAAGAGGGACGAGCTATATTAAGGCAGTATTTAACCGGTGATACAAAAATTGATTCAAGTATACTAAGTAATGATAAATATTTCAAAAATTTCTCTTTAAATCTTCCTTCTTTTACTAAAAAGGAAAAAAATAAATTTGATAAACTCAAATTCGAAACATTGGATGAATATAAATATACTTTTGAAATATTAAGAACTATTCGATCTGTTGTTATTAAACAAAATGAGCCAGATGATGATTCAGCTATATATGAAATTTTTAACCGCCTTAACACAGGGGGGCAAAATTTATCGCCACAAGAAATAAGAATGAGTTTATATTATTCAAGTTTTTATAGAAAACTCTTTGAAATTAATATTTTGCCAGACTGGCGCAGATTACTTCGTCAAACAGATGAAGATATGCATTTTAAAGATATTGAAATATTATTACGTGCCTTTGCGATGTTGTTTGAATACAAAGAATACAGTTCTCCGATGGGAAAATTTCTCAACACCTTCTCAAAAAAAGCTAATCATTTTAAAGACGATACTATTCAATATTTATTTGATTTATTTAACTCATTTCTAGAAAGTTGTTCCTGTTTAGATGAAGACATTTTCTGCACCAAAACCAAGCAGTTCTCTATCTCTCTGTTTGAATCTGTTTTTGTGGCAACAGCCAAGCCATTTTTTGAAATAAAAAAATTGATAGATAAGAAAATCGTAAATGATAGCATAAAAAGCCTTAAAGAAGATGTTTCATTTATTTCATCTAATCAAGGAAGTGTCGCTTCAAAAACGAATGTTACCAACAGAATAAGCCGTGCGATTTCATTGTTAAAGTTTGAATAGGAGGCAGTTTATGAAGTCTTCTATCCAAACTTTAATTGAAAACTATCAGGATTTAGAATCATTTCTAAAGTCTCAAGGGATGATTTCAGAATCAATTGATGTAAGCAATCATTATCGAAAAATTCTACTCCTTTCATGTGCAAGTTATTATGAAACTAAAATTACAGGTATAATACAGGAATTTGTAACTAAAACATCAAACGATGAAAGGGTGGTTTGTTTTTTGAATAATAAAGCTCTAAACAGACAATATCATACATTATTTCAGTGGGATGGCAAAAACATCAATAATTTTTTGGGGCTTTTTGGTTCAGAATTTAAAGAAAGCGTAAAAAAGAAAATTGATGATAATGAAGAGCTAAAAAAATATATAAGAGCTTTTTTAAATATAGGAAATGAAAGAAACAAAATGGTTCATGAAAACTTTTTAGATTATCAACTGGAGAAAACATTTGACGAAATCGTTGCTTTACATAATGACGCAATAAAGTTTATCGATTTTTTGACATTAACGTTTTCTAATTAAGTAGTTGCTTTTTGGATAATTCTAATCAGATATCTGCTGTTATAATTAGCTTCCGGGGCAAACAAAAAATCACATTTATAGTATCATATATGGAACTTAGGCAATAATATGTCATTGATTGGTTACTAGATAAATATCGTATACTTTATAAATAAGAATTTCAATAACAACGATAAAAGTCAAAATAAACTATTGCAAAAAAACGTTACATTTTCTGATGAAAGAAATTTTAAGTTGTATTTTCTTGTAGCTTAGTCTTTATTTATACTTATTGTTACTAAAAAGTACCTTAAAGCGACCGAATCCCATAAGAAGTCAATTAGTGCTATTCCGTTTAATACTGTCATTTCCAAGGATATGATTCGTCAATTAATTCAAGTTGATAAAGACATATCGAAAGAGCGTATCAATATAACAATAGATACCTTTAACATACTTGATTAATTTTATTATTTGATTGTTACTAGATAGATAATGTTATAATAGCAACAATAGATGCAAAAGTTTTATTAATTAACTTAAATGGCGCCGTAACATTTTAATATACCTGTAGTTTACTTGCTTTTTCCCAAAAGCTATGATATAATACAGGTAAAGTCAGAACAGGAACGGTCACAAGACGACCTCTGTATCAAAAATAATTACGAAAGGAGTTACCCGAAATGAAACAGTTTACTATGGTTTATCTGTACAGTGAACACTATAAAGAAAGTTTCTATCACGAGAGTGAAGAGGCTCTTATTGTGCTGCGTACAGAACATAGTGGATAGTCATTTCGGAGAACACTTTCTTTGTGTTGTGATCCATACAAATGATAAAAACCGTCTGTATGCAAGCAGGCGGTGTTTTTGTTTTCATAATACAAGGAAAGGAGTTGCTCATAATGCCGGTAATCGACGTAAAAGCAACAGGCAATAATATCAAGAATATCATAAAATCCAAAGGTTTCAAAATATCCGATGTACAGGCTCGCTGCGGTTTCAATACACCACAAGCCATATTCAAGTGGATACGTGGAGACGCTGTTCCAACTATCGACAACCTGATTATACTTGCGGATATGTTTGATGTGCCGATAGATAAAATAATAATCGTCACCCGAATATGAGTGACGATATATGGCGGATTCGTCTAACAGGTCAGGACAAGAGGCTTTCAATCTCTAAATAGCGGGTTCGATCCCCCTATCCGTCACTAGGTAGTCGTCGTCTAATGGAAGGACGTCAGATTGTGGCTCTGAAAATAAGAGTTCAATTCTCTTCGATTCCCCCACATGGGCAAGTATGCATAGTGGCGATTGCAGCGGACTGTAAATCCGTAACGTAGAAACATCGTAGGTTCGACTCCTACCTTGCCCACCAATAATACATCTTCATACTTTTCGAACGGAGACACATGGCGAATTCAAGTTATATTCTTGTATTTCAGAAATTATTTCTGAATAATCAAAATAAATACTAAAATCTGGTTCTTTTTCTTGTCAAAGGATAATGTTAAGCTTCAATATCTATTTCAAAGTGCAAATTTTGCACTTTGAAATTTACAGAGTTAATTCAAAAAGCACTTGATTTAACAAAATAATCATTGGTAAAATTAAGGATAGTCCATAAAAATCTGCCTGTATGAGTCTTATTGTCAGCATTTGAGTGATTTTTTTCCCAATGGGGTAGTTTGATACCACATTCCACGCTCTTTTCAAAGTTTTTTTCGTGTGACAGCCCGTGTGATTTTGGGGGCAAATCGTGTGATTTTTAAGCATTTTGGAGTGCAAATACGGCATTCCAGCGAACTCCGAAAATAAGGAAACCGCCTGAATATCGGCATTTATCCGTTATTCAGGCGGTTATGATTTGGTTGCGGCGGCTGGATTTGAACCAACGACCTTCGGGTTATGAGATTCCCATTTTATGTTTTACCGAGGTTCACCAAGAGCTATGCAGCGCGTAAAATAGGGATTTTTCACATTTGCTCAATGAAGCATCGCGAAGAGTTTTTGTCGCCGGTTGCTGCAATCGTTGCTGCACAAAGCTGAAAAACATTGTATTGAAAACGCTCGAGCAATATAATTATAATTTCAAAGAATATTTAGGACGATATTGCTAAACAATAATAATATCACCTTATAGCAATATTATCCTGATTAATTATTCTCTAATCGTATTATATCACATTTAATATTTTATATCAAGATTTTAATTGTATTAAATTCATCGAATATACTACTTTCCAGCCTCCGTAAAGGCGCTTTTTCTTATCACCATTTTCCTTAGTAGATTAAGGAATAAAGACTTACACTTGATTTTTTGACTCGCCTTAAACATTATAATTTGAGAACATTTGGAATGTATTTGCTATTATATTTTATGAAAACACTATATATTGCAGAGCCTTTTTTGATAATATAATATTTTTTTATGGTTCTTTTTATGAGTATAAATCTTTAAAAGGATCTTATAAGTACTTTGTAGCCTCTCTTTTTTTTTATCATAATTTTTTTCAAGTGATTCTTCAGATTTCTTTGCATATTCCAAAGCTTTTTCATATTTCTTCTCTAAAAAATATAAAGCAGCAAGATTATAATAAACATATGCTGTGCTAATATGGTCTTTCCCTAGAACCTTTTCTTCTATTTTCAATGCTTCCTTATAATTATTTATAGCATTATCATAATCTTCTTTTTCATAGTAGATAGCAGCAAGTTTTAAGTAAGTTGAAGCGATGTCAGAATGATTTCTATCTAATCCTTTTTTACGAATATTTAAGGCATTTCTGTAATTAGTAATTGCAGTATTTCTTTCGCCCATATGATTATATGATTCTGCTATATTATCATATATTACAGCTAAAGATAAATCTTTCTCGCCAAATAATTCTTTGCGTATGTTAAATGCTTTTTTATAACAAAACAATGCGTTCTTATAATCACCTTTCAAATCATATACGGTTCCCATTCCATTGTAAGTCATAGATGTATTCATATTTATTTCACCATAAACGCTTTGACGTATTTTAAGAGCTTTTTCATATAAGTGCATAGCATCATCTAATCTTCTCAAATCTTTATATACACCAGCAAGATTATTATATGTATATGCAGTATCTGGATGATTAACGCCAAGTGATTTTTCGCGTGTCTGTAAAGCTCTCATATATAAATTTTTTGCATGTTCGTATTCACCTTTGGCTTTATACGCCCCCGCACATCCATCGTACAATACAGCTGTGCGTAAATGATTTTCGCCAAGTGTTTTCTCTAAAATATCCACGCCTTTTTCAAACCACTTTATGGCTTCATCTATTTTTCCTTCACGTTGATATAGATTTGCAATATTATTATAACATTTAGCTGTATTATGATGATCAGCGCCATATTCATTTTGGCAGGCTTTCAGATCCTTCATAAAATAATCCAGAGCTTTTTCATAATCATGAAGTTCTATATATACACACGCAATATTACTGTAAATATTTGTAGTATTTGGATCATCAGAACCAAAGATTTTTATGCTGACATCAAGTGCTTTATTATAATTAACTAAAGCACTATTGTAATCATTCTTGATTCTATAGATTAACGCTATATTATTATATATTCTAGATGTTTGTTCATATTCAAATTCTGTTTCATGTGCATTTAAATCGAACTCAAGTGCTTTTTCATAGTATTTTAAAGCTTCGTCATAATTCCCATTTGAATGTAATACTTCTGCAGCATTTATTAAAGCCAACTCAAGGGAGTAAGATTCTTCAACAAAATCACATCTATACTGATCCCACTTTATGTCATAAATCAAATTTATGCACTTTTCTCTGGTTTCTTTCATTGCATTTGTAAATATAAAATTGACCGACATAATATAATTTGCTAATACAATACCAGAATGATCGATATCAAGTAACTTTATCCTGTCCAAATACTCCATTTGCATGGCTTCCGAATCTAATATAGAAACAGCAGTACAAAAAACAGCAGATCCAAAAAACCTGATTTGATTATCAACATTTTCTTCAAAGAATACACTCTCAAGTAATTCTGCTTTTTCTTGCCAATCCGCTAAACATCTAGCAAGGAATCTTTTGCTAAAATTATTATTACATAATTCAGAAATCCACTTTGTTTGGCTTGATATAAAGAGGTTTTCCCATATATTTAGAAACAAAAATTCACCTATCAAGTCAGGCTTAAGTGCAGCTACTGTATTCGATATTTCAGTTTCACTCAATTGGCTGAAAAAGTCATTGACTTTTTCTCTATCATCAGGGAAGTGCTCCATTATTTTGTCAAGATCACTCTGAATAGCTGGATATTTTTCTTCCCATTTAACGCCATCACAAACTGTCGCATAAGCCAGGACACGTAAACCACTTTCAGTTATCTCTTCGCCGTATTTATCTGAAATAATCTTTTTAGAATGTTCAATATAGTTATGAAGCAATTCCTTAGCATTGATCACCTGTATACTTTCATCACGCAGATAAGCATCAGTAATAAGCATCAGAAATAAACAGCGAACAGAACCTTCACCGTCTGAAAGTTGCTTTGACTTTTCAATAATACTACGCATATCATCATCAGGTATCATTCTGCCTTCATACTCATGATCTGCAATATCATGCATTATATTAAAATAGTCATCATCACTGAAAGCTGATTTCTCAAGCTCAATTGGATCTTTCAGTGCGTTTTCTTTGATTATATCGTTTTTACATCTGAATTCATTATACCATACAACAGAACGCTCTAACAAAAGGAATTTAGCGTTGGCATTAGCCCAGCTCATCTTATCAATAATGAGCTTTAAGTGTGATTCGTACTGCGAGGCATAATCACAAATAAACAGAACTGGCTTATTAAAGTTAAATTCTGTACAACCAAGCAAAGCTTTCAATAACGCCTCGTCAAGCCATACTGTTTGCCAATCAGCCTCATCAAGCTGTGCAAAATGAAGAGCAAGACGGCTCTTTCCTATCCCTCCAGGTCCTGTAATCCCCCAAACAGAAATACCTGGTCTTTTTAACCATTCTTTTAGCTTTGTAAGTTCGCTTTCTCTGCCGCAAAAAGTTATATTAGGATTTCTGAAACTAAATATATTACTGGTAATCACAGACGGTAATTCTGCATTATTTACATATATCGCATATTTGGGTAAAAGCGCATCTAAAGCCTTTTTAAGAGCTTCTAAGTCATTCTTTAGTATATCTATATCTTTTCCATCCTGCTTAAGTCTGTCAAGAATATCCTTTGTGATATCTGACAACTCAGTCAGAAGCATTACACCCTTATTATTCTGAAGAAGTATACTAACCAGATTATTAAGAACCGAACGCAAAGCTTCATCAGAAATTTCTTTGTCCTCGAGTGCGTTATTACATTCCCTAAAAAGGCAGTCTACAAGCTCTGGTGCTTTCTCTTTATGCAAAAAATAAAATGAAAGCTTTTTTTCTTCTTTTCTTATTTTTTTAATATACTTTTCAACAGCTTTAAAGATCTGATTTGCTTCTTCCGAAGTTACTTTATAAGGTATAAGCTTTCGGCTCTCATTTTCAAAATGCTGCATAAACTTTTTATATTCGTGCCTTGAGCGTAAAAATTTATATCCTGCATATGTTGCGCCAACTAAGGCACTACTATGGCTACCAAAATCTTCAAGTAACGGACATGGATCAGGCAAGTCAGCAGCTGCAGCACATATAACATCAAAAAACGAATCTTTTTCATCATCATTTAATTCTTTGAATCCAAATCGCATATTAATTTCACCTTTCAACAAAATTCAACTTATAATACCATTAACCGTTTCGAACACTTCCGTGTTTAACTCAACGCAATTTATTCTTCATTCATCTGAATTTATGGTTAAGCATATATAGCTTTGTATATACTTTGATTATATCACCATGAAAGACAAAAATCAACATAATCTTATTTTTTGACTTGAATAACAAAAGGCAATGCTAAACAATATCAAAATGCAAAATCAATCTCTTCTATATTTTTACAAAGTATATTGACACACAAAAGTTATTGTGATAGAATATAATGATTTGATGGCTTCAAATGGAAGGAATGGGAGATTAATTGTGAAGGAGTAATGCATATGCCACATTTTCGTTATGTAACCAGAAAGGAGGCTTCTCCATTAAGGAAAGAATTAATGGAGTTTATAAGACAAATCCAAATTGAAGTAAAAAGCGAATTCACATTCGTCCCCCAATTTATAGGTAGTTCAAGTAGAAATATGATAACTTGTATCCGACAAGGAAATACTGGATTTGATTTTGATATTGATATCCTGGTCAATAACCCACGTAATCTTTCGCCTGTCAAAATTCATAATATACTTTTCAATGCAATTCGCAAGCATATTAAAAGCACAAGTTTCTCAAATCTTGAAGATTCAACTCGTGTTATAACCATTAAAGCTATAAAGAAACATAATGAAATAATTGATGATTTTCAAAATAATCAAGATTCAAGTCTTGAGAAATACAAAAACACTGTATTTCAGCGCTTTTTTGATATTGCATTTTTAAATAATCTCAAAGAAAAAGAGAAGTATGCAAAGGATACTTATGACGATATTGAAGCATTAACTTCTTTACTAGGTACTGAAAAACAATTAGCTATTGCTGAAATGAATTATGATATAATAAAACAAACCAAAGCTACCGTAATAAACATGATCAATTTCTATACAGCGATAGAAAAATACCTTCGCTTATGCATTGTCTGCTATCCAAGGAGGGAAGAAATAGATACAGGCAACAGGGCACTTAATAGAATAGCTTCATTTACTATAGGAGATTTATTCTACTGCTTTTCTAATAATAGGATTTTATTTGAAAATATAAGTATCGATCAGCGCTCTGATCTATTGCTGTATTTTGAAGCTATAAGAAAAGCTAGAAATACCGAGGCTCATCAAGGACAAGGAATCAAAAAAGAAGATGCTGAGAATTGGGTGAATAAAATATACGAGTTTCTGAAACTTGTAAGTGAAGCGTTTAATATCTAAAAGGATTATTACGTATATATCAAACACTTAAGCTTCCCCGTTATGGGGAAGCCTTTTTTTATATCTATAGCTGTTTGATGTATTATCAAAAATGGAAATTTATCGGGCACAATGCCCCCTATTATAGTACATTTTGAGTTATAAGGCTTACATTATAATCATTTACATCCTTTTCAGTTATAGCATATTGTACAACACACGCATAGCTAACTTGTAGAATGTTACAAAAATACTTATATAGTTTATTATTAACAAAATATCGTTGAAGTATGTAATATAAAAAAGGTACAATTTTTATAGAATTACAATAACTTCAGGCACCTGCTAAGGAGGATATTATGATTATTAAGAATGATGAACATGAGTGGTTCCCCTCTATTGAAGAATACACACCGGGACTGTCTGTTGAGGACTGGCTCGATTTATTAAACGATCCTGAAGTTTTTGATGAAAACAGTTTGACTGTTATCAAAGCTTTTTATGATATCGGTGGGCAGGCTACTTGTAAGGAGCTTTCTATCAAGTATGGGAAAGATCCTGGCTTTTATAGTATGATCTCAAAAAAATTGGCGAAGAGAATTCATAAGAAAACAAATTGTCCTCTGATCAATGATGATCTTAAAGAAAATGCTGAATGGTGGACAATTCTCTACGTTGGAAAAGAGGCTGATAAACAACAAGAAGGAGTTTATATTTGGAAACTGAGAGATGAACTAAAGGAAGCACTGTATATTCAAGCATCATCCGCCCCCAAAGCATGGTTATTAGCATGGAATCCTAATAATTATGATTGGGAAAGTGTTGACGATCAATATAACTATTATACGATGTTAAAAAAAGTACAGAATGGCGATAAATATACTGAAGCATGGAGATGCCATAGCACAAAGGTTAAATCGGGTGACAGAATATTTATCATTAGACTTGGCGTTAATCCGAAAGGAATTGTTGCAACAGGTTATGCATACAGTGATAGCTACGAGAAAAACGGTACAAGATTGGTTGATATTACAATTACTGATACCAAAGATTATAAGAGCGAGAAAATAATATCACAAGAACAACTAAAGACTCTATTCCCTGAACAACAATGGAGTCCACAGGCTTCAGGAATTTCAATCAAGCCTGATGCAGCACAATGGTTGATTGATAATTGGAATAAGACAGACGAGCAACCAATTGAGATAATTTCGCCTTCAAACTCTGAATTCTTGAAATACTTTTCTCCATTAGTCCAAGCATTAAAAGAGCTTGGTGGAAGCGCAGCAAGAAAAGAAGCACACGAAAAAGTTATTGAGCTTATGGGAATTACAGATGAAGAGTTAAGCGTTACTTATGAAAAAACGGGAGCCAGTAGAGTTATAAATCAAATTGATTTTGCCCGTAATGACCTTGCTCGCGAGGGCATTATAAGCAACGGAACAAAAGGAGTATGGGCTCTAACCGAACTAGGCATGATTATTGATATGACAATGGAGCTTGCTGGTCTTATCCATATGAAATGGGTAAAAATCAATGCTGCAAAACGTAAAGGAGAACCTATTCCTGTAATTGATCTATCGCAATATTATAAGAAACAAAAAGATCATAAATACACAAAAAATGATTTTCTCAAAGAGGTGTTCATTACAGAATCAGATTACGATAAACTTCGTTCCCTTGTAATCAGAAAGAAAAACGTCATTTTACAAGGCGCTCCTGGAGTAGGAAAGACGTTCTCCGCTAAGCGTTTGGCATATTCCATTATTGGAGAGAAAAACGAAAACCGAATTTGTATGGTACAATTCCATCAAAATTACTCTTATGAAGATTTTATCATGGGATACCGTCCCAATGATCAAGGAGGCTTTGAGCTTCAAAGCGGTATATTCTATAATTTCTGCATAAGATGTAAAGAAAACCCAGATAAGCCATATTTCTTTATTATCGACGAGATCAACCGTGGTAACCTCAGTAAGATTTTTGGTGAGTTATTAATGCTTATTGAAACAGATAAGCGTGGAGAAAGACATAAACTGAACCTTGTTTACGGTGGAACTTCATTCTATATTCCTGAAAACTTACACATTATTGGCATGATGAATACTGCAGACCGCAGCCTTGCTATGATAGACTATGCACTCCGCAGACGCTTCAGTTTTTATACTATGAAACCTGCATTTGAAAATGCTGATAATAACGGATTCGGTTCATATACAGCTGACATTGATTGCAAATTATATCATTCTGTCATATCTAAGATCATTGGTTTAAATAATGACATACGCATTGATACGACACTTGGGAAGGGCTTTGAAATAGGTCATAGCTATTTCTCCCCTGAAGATATATCTGTAATTAACGATGAGTGGGTTCGTAACGTAGTTGAATATGAGATAATACCGCTTATTGAAGAATATTGGTTTGATAATGATAAGAAGCTTGATGAATGGTCCAAAGCTCTGTATCAGATTATAGGTGAGAAATATGACAGTTGATAAGAGTATTTACATAAAGAATATCTATTATATGCTGTCATATGCGTTTCAAATATTAAAGCAGGAAGACTACAGACAAGTTGCTGGAGAGAAGTTTCACAAAACACATGATCTTTTTGCAGCAATACTTGAAAAAGGTGTTTCAAGACAGTTGAAGCAAGGATTGTATCGTGAGTATGTTCCAATGCAAGAACAGTTATCAGTGATGCGTGGGAAGCTTAATATCAATGATACTCTGCGTTTGCAGGCACAACGAGAGCAGAAACTATCCTGCGAATTCGATGAGTTTTCTGAAGATAACCTATATAATCAGATACTGAAAGTCACAATACATCGTCTGATATATGCTGAAGATGTAGCAGTTGAAAGAAAACAGGCACTCAAAAAGCTCATCGTCTTTTTGGGTAATGTCCAGTTGATACAGCCAGATCATATAACTTGGAATAGACTTATCTATCAACGAAACAACCGCAATTACGAACTGCTGCTCAATATATGTTATTTATTGCTGAACGGTATGCTTCAGACAACAGAAGATGGTAGTTATAAGCTTATTTCATTCTCGGATGAGCACATGGAAAAGCTTTATGAAAGGTTCATTTTGAAGTATTACGAACAGCATTACCCTGAACTGAAACCTAAGTCTGCACAGGTGAAGTGGAATCTTACAGAGCAGCCCGATGAAACGATGATACATTTTCTTCCAACGATGCAGACTGACATCACCTTGCATAAAGGTGACAAAACTCTTATCATTGATGCTAAGTATTATGGCAGATCAATGATTGAAAACTATGATAAAGCAACTTTACGTTCTGCTCACCTTTATCAGATATTCGCTTATGTCAAAAATATGGATGTTGAGAATGATGGCAATGTTTCAGGACTCTTACTTTATGCAAAGACTGACGACGAAATGTTCCCTAATGGACAGCCATTCATTATTGGTGGAAATAGTATCGGAGCAAAAACTCTAGACTTGAATCAAGAATTCAAAACCCTTTCAAAACAGTTAGATGACATTGTAGTTTTTTATTTTCAGTAAGATTTTATATCACCATGTCGTCGACATATAGTATTATTACAAGAAAGAGGTGAAAAATACCGCTATGTTCAAAGCACTATTTAGTCGTAAAGATAAACCAATCGAATTTGAAGTTGTAATAGAACAGGAAGATTATTATCTATCCATCAAGGCTATAAATAACGGAAAACGATTAGCTTTTATAACCTGTGTGATTGAAGATGATAACCGAATAATGATTGGTGATATACGTCATGCTCAATCCAAGTATTTTAATCATAGCATAGGTTCGGCAATGATGAAAAAATTGATTGAATACGCCGAAAATAATGACTACCGTGAATTGTATGGAAATTTATCAGTTGTTGATTCAGATCACAAAAACAGATTACATCATTTCTACAACAAATTTGGTTTTGAGATTATCGAATACCCAGAAACTAAAGATTTGTACTACGGTGAAATACGAAGAAAAATATAGGAGATAATTATGCTTCCAACTATCAACAATAAATCTTTTCTTGACTGTAACGCAGAAGATTTAAAAGTCCTTATCGAGAATCCTGACTATCGTGAGAATGAATATATCGACTACAAAAAGAACTTTTCATTTCTGGAGATCCCTAAGGATAAAAAAGACTTATTAACGCAAAAGAAGTATGAGTTCAAAAGCGATGTATGTGCCTTCGCTAATGCGGAGGGCGGATATCTTGTTTTCGGTATAAGCGACGATAACGGTTGTGCTTCTGAACTGTGCGGTATAGATATACCTAATGACAACACTGATAAGTTTGAACTGGATAGGCGTAATGATCTTGCAGGAATTCAGCCCAAAGTCCCTGTGATTTCTTTCCGTTTTATAAAACTTGATGTCGAGAAGTATGTCGTCATTATCTATGTAAAGCACGACTACTTTGCACCATACCTTCATATTGAAGATGAGAAGAATTATCAAGTTTTCAAACGTACAGGCAACAAAAAAACTACCATAACTTATACGGAGTTGAGAAATATGTTCAATCAGTCCCTGTCTCTCGATAAGGAGATATACAATTACCGCAAGGAACGGATACAGTATTACAGTGAGCAGTCGGAAGAAGAAAGTGATAAATACTCGCGATTCCTGTTGTTACATATTATTCCGGAAACATTTTCTGATCCAAGCTATAATAAGAATATGTTTGTTTTGTACAGAAAGAAACGATATGATTTTTCTTATATATTCCGAGATTTCACTTACAGCTCCAGAATTAATCCTTGCGTAGACGGATTAAGATTTTTGCC
The DNA here is from genome assembly GCF_900119075.1 of Ruminococcus flavefaciens. GTDB lineage: Bacteria > Bacillota > Clostridia > Oscillospirales > Ruminococcaceae > Ruminococcus > Ruminococcus flavefaciens_Q. The sequence goes on along the minus strand of NZ_FPIP01000002.1, from coordinate 306,872 downwards.
AGATAATGATAACGTTTCCAATGCTGAATGTTATATTAATAATAATGGAATTATAGAATGTTTTGAATCATTATCGGAAAGAGTTCTTTTCAGCAAGAATCAATTTCCAAATGGCTTTTTTGCTAACAGAAGTTATTGGAGAGAAATAAGCATAACATTAGATAGGTACAGAAACATATTCAAGGATATAATAAAGGATGAACGTTTGTTTATATGTATTTCTATAATTGGTTGTAAAGGTCTACCTACTCAGGCATCAGAAAATGGTTTTTACATTGATTCTCCAGGAACAATTGATAGAAATAAGTTAATATGTAATCCTTTGGTATTAAACAACATTCATGATGATAATGAATATGCAGAAATAGTAAAGCTTTTACAGATAGAATACCTGCAATCACTTGGTATTCAAGATGATGCGAATTTGAATCATTTGATTAAGGATGTTTATGGTTAATTTTATCTGTACAGGAAGGAAAATAGGCATAGCTGCACATTGGAAACAAAAGTAACATGTAATCGATTTTTTATATAATTGCAATGTTTTTTACTGGACTAAGCCCAAAAGAAGTAAGCGTCAAATAAACTGCGTCCCATAGGATATAAAATTGCCCTCGCCGATGGCGAGGGTAAACCTTATAAATTATTAGGCTGATATCCGACAGTTCAACTGAGCCTATCGGGATACATGATCTCCAGCTCACCCAGGAGTCTATCCTAAAATTTGTGTAAACCTCTGAAGTAGTGTATAATAGAAGAGACACTACTTCGGAGTTTTAATTATGGGAAGAAGACGAAGAAATGAAACAGAAGAGCAGCGAGCAAGAAGAGAGCTGATAAGCGATTTTCTTTCGGCAGCTAATATCCAGAGTATGGATGATATTCAGGAGCTGTTCAAGGAAGCACTTGCTGGATTTATGGAAGGCAGCCTTGAATCAGAACTTGATTCTGAGCTTGGTTATGAGCCGTATGACGTGAAGAACAAGGAAACTGACAATAACCGTAACGGTCACAGCAAGAAGACTCTTCGCACCAGTGTGGGCAAGGTGGATATCGAAGTGCCTCGTGACAGAAACGGCGAATTTGAACCAAAGATACTGCCTAAGAATCAGACAAGCATATCCCAGGATATGGAGAACAAGATTATCTCTATGTACGCCAAGGGGATGTCAACGTCCGATATTGAGGACCATATCCGTGATATTTACGGTCTGGAGATATCTGATACCACCGTCAGCCGTATCACAGACAAGGTCCTCCCTGTTGCAAAGGAATGGCAGCAGAGACCGCTTGAAAGCGTCTATGCAGTCGTATTTCTCGACGCTATCCACTACCATGTACGCAGTGAAGGTCAGATTATCAAAAAGGCTGTATACATAGCGATAGGCGTTAATATGGACGGCAGGAAGGACGTTCTCGGTATGTGGGTTGGTGAAAATGAAAGCGCAAAGTTCTGGGCAGGCGTACTGAACAGCCTGCGTAACCGGGGAGTTGAAGATATACTTATCGCCTGCACCGACAACCTAACAGGATTCTCTCAGGCGATAGAAGCGGTATTTCCAAAGACCGATATCCAGAACTGCATCATTCATCAGCTCAGGAATTCCAGTAAATATGTCTCCTACAAGGATATCAAGGCACTTATGGCTGATCTGAAAAAGGTCTATACCGCAGTAGACGAGGAAGCTGCTCTGGACGCTCTTGAGGCTTTTGCTGCGGCCTGGGACAGTAAATATCCCAAGATATCGAAGTCATGGTATGAGAACTGGCCTAATCTAAGCACATATTTCAAGTTTCCTCAGGAACTGAGAAAGCTGATCTATACGACCAATACCATAGAAGGCTTCAACCGTCAACTGAAAAAAGTAACTAAGGCAAAGTCTGTATTTCCCACTGATGACAGCCTTTTCAAAATGCTGTATCTGGCTATGAAGGACATCACGAAAAAGTGGACCGGTCGCCGACAGGACTGGAGCCGCATCTACGCTCAGCTCGTGATTTATTATGGAGACAGGATACCAGAATAACATTTTCATCTTGACAATCAAATAATCATGTGCTAATATGCAGATAAGACCGACTGCTTTCACAATCGGTCTCATCATATACTCTTTTATTGCACTATTTTTCGTTTACACAGAATTTGGGATTGACTCTCACCCAGCGAACTTTCCACCATTTTCTCAGAGGCATAGTCCATTTCTTGCTATCTCATGCGTTCTCAGATACAGAGCGTTTTCTTCATATCTCTGCTTGAATTATTTTCCCAAAATTCATTTCATCTTGAAACATAGCATAAATATAATCTGAGCTTTCAAGGTATAAACCTGTTTCAATATCATTAAGTTTAGCAAATGTCTCAGAGCCATAAAACAACACCATCGCCTTATCGTACTCAATATGCTGCTCTTTGACAATACTCTCTACGATGTCCTGTATACAGAACTCTATAAGCTGTCCCTGTTTGTTCATTTCTCAGCACCAACCTTTCTAAGCAAAGAAATTGCTCTTTCGGTATGAAAAGAATACTGATTTGTGGTTTTACGGAATGTCATACCATTTATAAGATTTTCAAAAGTTATAAGTTCATTTTGATACTGTCTGAATAACATAGCCATATCATCATCTGCTACTGGACCGATCACAATATCATATTTGTTATCATGATTACATTCTGCACTTGCATGATCTGTAAAGCTTCGGCTGCGATTGTTCATAACAAACCTTGCCCATTCCTTTGACGGAACATCAGCGAATCTAAGGATATTTAGTGTTGTATTTTCACTAAAACCATCAGTTATCTCATAGACATTTATTATAGGTATTCCACCATAAATTTTAGATACTCTTGCTGCCATTTTTGCAGCCTGTTCTTTTAACTCTGTGAGATAAAAGCCTTTACCAAAATCTTTATATGGGCGACACATTGCTAAACTGATACTTTTAATATCTGTGTTGCTTCCATGATATAACAGCATTACAATGTCCCTCCATTGTTACGGCAAATTATGAACAGATCATCCAAGGCATCATCAAGTGAGAGCGTATGCTCAATCTCATAGTTTTCTTTAAGGAACTCTATTCCCTTGTACTTGTATAAATAGTTAAACGCTTCTTGTTTACTAAGCTTATGCCTTTCAGCAAATTCACTTACACATGCAATGGCATAATTGATTTCTTTTCTGAGTGCTGTCATAATGGCACCTCCACATTACAATTATTATTCTAGGCTATACTTTTTATTGGTTAAATACTCTATTCTCTCATCTTGATACTTCAGATATGCCTGTTTCTTTTCTACATCATACTTTACTATAGGATTATCACAAACCTACGCTTTTATTAACGAAACTTTTACCGACTAAATAACCCTATCATCCGTTTCTTAATATTCCTAAGTTTTGACATTACCATAAATGGCGTCTGTCTTTACAGTAAGAATTATTCAAACTAATGGTTTTAGAGATTTCAAACCATATTTCACCGTTTTATCGCCGTTTGACTTGTGCTGAAATCACTTACTTTTTAGCGTAATATAGTTAAAAGGAATCCCAATAACTACTTTTGCTCGACACTTAGAAATATGCGTTGTATTAGAAAAGCTCTAAGGATTATAGTATTATTTCTGCCTTTTTTTCTTCTATATAATTTTTTAATTCATTATGTAGTTTCCCTTTAACAGATAAAGCTGAAGTAGTATTAAAGTACTGCTTTGCTTTTTCTAAATTCGCTTTTTTTTCAATTGCTTCCAGTTTGATATTATCAATTTTTCCATCAATAGTTGTTGAATAAAGATCATAGAATAGCTCAAAATCAAGATCAAATTTGGATGTGAATTGTTCTATTGCTTTCTTGATACTCCTATTGGAGTATTCCTGTATATAGCTAAGAAAGGTTTTCCCTTCTTCAACAATAAGAACTCCGTTTCTTATGTCTTCGAGTATCTGTTTTGCATATTTTTGCTTATTCTCAGGCAATACACCTATGTTTTCCTTTATTGCTTTAATTGCATTTGCTTGTCTTAGTAATTGATCTTCTTGTTTGGCTATATCTCTTAACGTAACTATTTTAAACTGTGCTTCAAGATAGACAGCATCAATTTTATCCATTTCAATTGTTGACATGTTGGTTGGAATATTGTATCCAGGCTTTTTCTTTCCACCTCCACATCCACCATTTGAAGGAAGATCTTGATAACGTTTATTCAGTATCCGATATGTTCTGTCATCAAAAAGCAGCTTTTTGCCGAATTCATTATCCCATTTCATTCCTTGAAGCATTGCGGCTCTCAACGTACTTTTCATTTTATAGAATTCTTTTTTGAATTTTTGACGATTTGCATCAGCCTTAGGAAGTTGATCAAAATTGTCGATTTGATCAATTTTGAAAATATCAGATATTTTTTTGAAACTTGCATTAAGTGATACAATGTTATCATCAAGATCATCAACCTTCACATCAGCATAATCTCCTTGACAATATAACTTAAGAGCATCATCAAGATTGCGCTTCATGGAATAGATTTTTCTGAAAAACTTCACTAATCCTAATGGCTTTTCGTTATTATCATATACGCGATTAGTTCTGGAAATAGCCTGAATCAAATTGTCGTTTTCAAGTACATTGTCAAGATACAATACATTTACATACTGTGAGTCAAATCCTGTTAATAGCTGATTGACAACGATAACAATATCAAGGCATTTATTATGGTCATTTCCTATCATCGTATAAGGTTTTGAATGAGATAGCCTTGCCATAAGATCTTCTTTAAAACGAACACATTTAGGATCATTTTTCCAGTCCAAATCAAGGTTGAATTTTTTAGAATAATCACTTACGATTTCAATTAAAGCTTTCTCTTTTTCAAATTCTCTTCCAGAATTAGAATCAATATTAGCATCGAAAAGTGTTGTGACATTTAAATTTGGAGCCTTATCTCTAAATAGTTTCCAGTATTCGTACGCTTCTGGAATGGACGTTGTAGCTAATATGCTATGGAATAGTGTGCCGTTTTCGCCATTAGCAATTGAATCAAAGTTTTCACTTATATTTTTTACAACTGCTTTGCGGTGATCATCATTATCATATTGACCTGAAGGAAGATAATCTTCAATTCCTTTGAGCGGTCTACCATTATTATCTTTTTTAATATCGCCGTTATCTTCGTATTCCGTAGCCATTGGGGCTTTCTCTCGGAAATATCGATATTTCTTCCACTTTTCTGGATCGCTTTTGGCTTCATCAGCATTTTGCGAATTACTTTCTGCAAGTGCTATTTTTTCTCTTAGGTCCTTATCTTCATAAGTTCTTTCACCTATAGGGAAGAATCCTAGAACATTACCATCTCTGATACCTGTTGCCAATGAGTAGACTGCAAGACATTTCCCGAATACTGATTCAGTAGTCATTTCACCTTCCTTCATATTATCCGGAAATATTGGTGTGCCAGTGAATCCGATAAAAATGGCATTATAGAATGTTTTCTTAACATTCTGATGCATTTCACCGAATTGAGAACGATGAGCCTCATCAATAATAAAAACTATTCTTTTCGCCTTAATCTTTTCTAATTCATCTTTTCTTGTTTCAACTGTATCGTCGGTAATTCTTGATATTTTCTGGATAGAAGAGATTAGCATCTCAGTTCCTGCTTTACTGCTAATAAGTTTATTGAAAAGATCCGCTGTATCTTTAGTCTCAAGTACCTCTCTTCCAACAGGAGCAAAAGAATTGTATTCAAGTTTAGACTGATTATTTAGAGCAATTCTATCTACAAGAAAAACGACCTTATCGGCATATCCTCTGTCAATAATGAGTTGACCAGCTTTAAAAGAAGTCATTGTCTTACCTCCGCCGGTTGTACACCATACAAATCCACCGCGTTGGTTATGATCTCCCCACTGCTGTTGTGATACACGTTCAACAATAGCTTTTATAGCATATTTCTGATAACTCCTGCAAATCTTCAACGAATCTTTGGATTTATCAGCAATAGCATAATATCCGACGAGCTGATGAGCTTCCGGAATAGATAAGACTCTTGATTCGCCGTCAATTAATTCCTTCCAGTCGGAAATAATATTACTGTCTTTATCACCCCAATGGAAGAAAAAAGCTGAATTCATTTTTCCTATGTCACCAGGATTAGCGAAATACAAAGCGTCTTCAGGAGTTATAGCCCAAAATACTTGTATTAATCCCATAAATCCCTGGAATTTACGCTCTTGGATATACTTTTTGATTTGATTTGTAGCTTCAGAAATATCCACACCGCTTGCTTTTAATTCAATATGGATAACCGGTATACCATTAATCAACAGCGTAACATCACCACGTCTGTCTCTGGTATCTTCCTGTTGATTGAAGACAATCTGTTCAGCTATCTGATATTTTGACGTACCTCCAGCTATTTCTCCCGGAGAAAAGATATTAACGAAAACATCTCTGCCTGCATTTCGAGTATCTTGGGAATCGCTATCTCGCGTTATAGGCACATCTTTTCCTTGAAGGAATATATTTGCTTTTACTGGTGTATTTGTGTCGCTGCGTACAGTATCCATGAGCCTTTCCATTTCGGAATCAGATAGGGGAATATTGTTCAGCGCTGATCGATTTCTTTCAAAAATAATATCTTTCCAATTCTGAATTAATTCAGGTATCGTCTTGTGTTTAAGAACAGTATTATTCCAGCCTCTCTTTTTCAGAGCTGCAACAAAATCTTCCTCGAAGTTAAGTTCTCCGTTACGTCCTGTATATGGTAATGGCATATTAATCCCCCCACTAAATAAACATTTTATCAAGCATTGCTTCTTTGAATTGCTTTAGTTTAGTATGTTTTTTCTTGTAAAGCATTATCATTTCATCCAGGTTAGAAAAGTATTCACCTATTTTCTTTTGTTCTTCAATAGATGTATATGGTATTTTAATTTTCTTCATTTCTGCAATATCAATGCTTTTACCATCTCTAATTCCATAGACGCAGTTTTTAAGTCTGTTAAATATAAAATCATATGATCTGAAAAATAGGTAATAAAACGTGCAATCTATGGAATTACCCTGTAAAACATGATATGCAGGGCTCACAATTCCATCTGAATTTGCCTTTTCAAGTCCACCTTCAAATGAACGAAGGTGAACAATAAAATCATTTTCTCTTACAAGTTTATATCCAGATAAAGAAGATTCATCATAAGAAACATTTCTATTTGATTCACTACGCTTAATTGTACCTTGTCCTTGAATAATGGTTAGTGGAGGTAATTCTTGATGATTCTTTTCTGAGTACTCTGAAAATACTTCACCTAATTCCTTATATTCCCAATCGCCTTTGAAACCCTTGAATCTAATTTTAGGAACGCTTTCTCCATTTTTGGGGAACATTTTATCAAGCATAGCTTCTTTTATCAGCTGAAGCTTTTCTAACTTACGCTGATGAAGGGTAATAGCTTTGTCAAGGGTCGAGAGAAGACTTCCAATTCTACGCTGTTCTTCTTCAGTCGGCACAGGGATAGGCATCATAAAAAACAAATCGTTCTTTATAGAGAATCTATCTGACCTCGCACCGGAATCACCATTATAGTACATGAACGAATGCCAATAACTGCTTTTGAAGAACCATTCAAGATATAGAGTATCAATATCATGTGTTTTGAAAACAGTATAAAGCGGCGACATTACGCCATTTCTGCCTAGTCTGTTGCAGTTTATTGGACCACAAGGAGCAGTGACTGAGATTCTTGGATTGTATACAAAGTCATTATCCCTGACTACATAATAGCCGCCAATATTCTCAGAATTAGATATATCATGATCAAAGAAGTCTCTTTGACTGATTATTCCGAATTCCGCAGAATTCGTAAAAGTTTCAGAATATGAAAGCTGCCCGTTCTTTTCGGTGACTTTATCAGCAATTGAACCTAACTTACGCTGTTCCCAAGCGTCGGTAAATTCTTTAAAACGTATATCAGGAGCTTTCCTCATCAGTAAACAGCTCCTTTCTGAACATTGTTACAGCTTCCATATCCCTATTGCTTCCGCTTAAATCTTCAAGCATATAATAAAGCGATTTCTCAAGTTCTGAGATTTCGTTATCTATTTCAGGCATAGAATGTTCAAACTTGTCCCTTAAAGCCTGTAATTCGTTGACAAGCTTCATGACAACCTGCTCAACATCGTTGTCGATGCTCTGCATAACCGGTTCAATCCACTTTTTTGTCAGTAGGCTGTTAACTTCTTCATCTGTAAGGTTTGACATTTTCTCAACAGCCTTGCTTTCAAGCTCTGCGGAAAGTTTCTTCGCCTTGCTATTAACTCTGGTTTTTTCTTCTGCGTCTTTCTTAATATTGATTATTTTTCCTTCATCAGTATCAGTATCATAATCGTGTTCAAGCTTTATAGCTTCTATACGTTTCTTTACTTCAGAGGAACCATAGGTTGTATCCTTATTCTGTTTCATACTGTTCCAGTTGATCTCAGAATGAATGTTGATAAATGCTATCTTATCTTCCTTTTTCTTTATGTCAAGATATTCATTAAGCGTATTGATCTCAGGTGAGTTAAAATCAGCAAGTAGCCTTTTGACTTCATCTGATATTTTTTTAATGTCCATTTTCTTCTCTTCATCGTTGCCATCATTATTCGAGTCTTTAACAAGAGAAGATTTTATATCATCATCAAGTTCTCCCCATAATTCTTCAATTTCATTTTCGAGAGCAGCGCTTCTGCTATTAAGCTTCGATAACTTTTCAAGTTCTTCCGCATAATATACCTGTTGTATCATAAGAATAGATATAATCTTACCCTTAATGCCCTTCTGAACTTCATCATATTTCTTGGTAGAATTATTCTTTACAAGAACCATGTTAGGTTCTGTTTCCTTACAAATTCCCTTACCCTCGTTCTTGATTCGGATAAGATCTTCATCTATAATGCCCCATTCATCAACAAAGGCCTGATAAACAGAATACTTGTCGAGTAATTCGATGTTACCATATAATCTGAACAATTCATTCTTAATCTTATCAAAGTCTTTCCTGTCTACTGAATCACTAAGTAATGAGTCACAGAGTAAGCCTCTAAATTGGCTGGATATCACACCTATATCAGCTATGTATCTAGTGACATCTTTATCCGCAAATACTGTTTCTTTGATAGATGCAGCTTTGAAAGTGTTATAACCATCTTCCTCTGAAAAAACATATGATTTGAGATTAGGAAACAATTTCCAGTATCCTTTAAACTTTTCAAGGTCAATATTAGAGATTTTTCCCGTCATAACAGAATATGGATCAACAGGATTTCTTTTCTCTGAAGCTGAGACATATCTTGGCATATTAAGATTGTAATCATTTTCTTTTATCTGTTGAAGCGTTACTAATTCTGAAAAGTTGTCTTCTTTTTTTCGATTTATAACGACATCAAAAATTCTTTGAATGTCCATTTCACGCAAGACGTGCTGCGTTGCTTCTTTTCCGTAAGAAGCAGAAGCGTCAACGAATAAAATATCACTTTCTTTTCTTCCTTTTGAAAGAATCATAACAATAACTGGAATATCCGTTGCAAAAAACATATTGCCTGGGAAACCTATTATGGTTTCAATACAGTGATTATCTACAAGCTGTGTTCTGATAGCCTTTTCAGTACCTCCACGGAATAATACTCCATGTGGTAGAACAATTGCCATTATGCCTTCTTTATCTTTAACATGGTACAAACAGTGCAACAAGAAAGCAAGATCCGCTTGTTTACGAGGGGCTAAACCGTACTTAAATCTTTCATCAAGCTTATGGGAGTCTGGATCCCATCTTTGACTATAGGGCGGATTTGATACAACGGCATCTACCGGAAGTGCTTCATATGCTGTATCATCATCAAAATATGGCCAATCCTTGTCAAGAGAATCGCCTTCTCTAACCCTTATGTTCTGTATCCTGATATCCTGCATAAACAGGTTCATTTTTGCAAGTCTACATGTTTCTGTAATATACTCTTGACCATAGTAAACTATTTTATCCTCGTCAACATATCTTCCCATTTCTTTTCCGATATTTAAAAGAAGACCTGCTGTTCCTATTGTCGGATCATAAACACTTACCTCGTTTTTATTCTTTAATCTGTCAGCGACAATTCTAGCCATAAGTGAGGTGAGTCCGTGTGGAGTGTAGAAAGCACCGTCTTTTTTGGCTTCGCTGGAGAATTTTTTTATTAGATATTCATAGATATAACCAAGAACATCATAATCCTTATTTTTGGGAGGTATTTGCCATATGAGATCAACGATATTGCGAACGGACTGATCGCGCGAACCAGCATTATCTCCAAGCTTAGATAATTTAGAATGAAGAGCTTCAAATATTTGATCAAACAATTTTTGGTAAGGATTTCTGTTGCCTATACCTTTTGCTTCAATACTATCATAAAATCTTTCTATTGCTTCGGATACATCTTTAGCTCCTAAAGCAAGACCTTTTTCTTGCCAAACAGGAAACAGATCGTCGTATTGAATAAAATATCCGTTATGATCCTTGAACATATCAATTGTTGTTTCTTCAAGTGTTTTTAATTCTTCAGGTGATTCTCCACCAAGCTCGTGTAAATATTCAATTTCTTTATCAGAAAGATATTTATAGAACATAAAGCCAAGAATATAATCTTTATATTCACTAGCTTTAATATTCTTTCTTAGTTCATTTGCCGTTTCCCAAATTTTGTTAGCTAATTCCTGTTTAGTCATATAAGCCAGCTCCAGATTTCAATTTTCAATACTTTTCAACTTTTTTCAAACTTATCTAAAAAATATGCATATATAATATCATATCATAATTAATTATTTTTTTCAAGTATTATTTCTATTCTTTTTAATTGTACCTACGACATGCTTTCCTGCTAACGTAGTCCCTCTTGCAAAAATTGATTTTTTAACAATACAATTGTAAATCTCCTTCAGGGCGGCTCTGCCGCCTGCAATAATATTTCCATGCCTTACAGCAAGTTGATCAGGATCAACTATGTGTCCTAAATCATTTGGCTTTTCGCATAATTTAGAAATATAGGTACTCTTCCCTACTCCATTAACACCTGCTACAACAGTAAAGAGTTTATCAGGCATTATATCAGTTCCTCATACTATTTTACCGTAAAGAAGCTCATACTGCCTTTCAAGTCGCTCCCGCGCCTGTGAGCGCAGCTTCTCCGGACCTAGTATCTCAATAACAGGTCCGAAGCTGAGCAGCATTATGAGCACCTCTGTTTCGTCCTGCTCGTCATACCACAGCTCCACAGTATACTCATTCTTTTCAAGATCGCGCACTGTATGCTTCTCAAAGGAAGCAAATTCCAGCATAAATCGCTCAACACCGTTCCGCTCGTTTGTCACTCTTATAACAGCAGGCTCTTTGCATTTACGACTGCTGAAATAGTCTTCCATTGAAACAGGAGTACGGAACACTCTGCCCGTATCAGTTATACTTTCAATACGTCCTATATTTATAAGACCGCTGCTGCGTATCTTATCATTCCTCAGCAGATAGCAGTATGCGCGAAACTTTCCGTTCTTGGGAGAGAACTCAATTTTTAGCAGAACAAATCTGCCGCTTGCACGCTTGCCGCGTCCTGTCTGAAAATGAATATCAACTATCCTTCGATTCTTTACCGCGTCAAGCGCTGTACGAAAGTTCGATATATACTTTTCGTCGGAATAGTCGTCATGGTCGGCAAATCTGTCTGTAAGCCTGAAATGCTCATGGCGGTACAACGGCTTTACATCAACAAGCAATCGTTGCAGCTGCTCTATTGTCTCATCGTCCATAAACAGCCTTATCCTCGGATCAGACAGCTTTGCTTTCAGCCACATTTTCTGAAGCTTTGTCAGCACCTTCGCAGGTGCTTTTTTTGTTATACGTCTAAGAGTATTATCCTTTTCACGTCTGAATAGTCCCCAGTCCTCACCGCCTGGTATAAGCTTCTGGGGCAGGAACAGCACTGAATCACGGAAACCGTCACGCATAACTGTATCACGGACAGTTTTTTCATCGGTGGCTTCATTTTCCATAAGCTTTGCCGCTATACGGAAATATGTGCCGTATATCTCACTGAATATGTTCATCTTCGCCACCTCTGTACATTCTGTACATTCGAGAAATATCGATGTAGAAACGTCTGCGTATCTTCTCTGTTCCGCCCTCTATGGACAATATTCGTCCGATGAATGTCTTTGCCCAGTGCATTATCTCGTTGGGATCGAACACATCTGCGGTAAGAGTATACAGACCGTCTCCCGTTTTTTCCAGCACTGCACAGCGCTTCTCACGCTCAAGACGCTCGATTATAAAAGGCTCCCTTTTCTCGTCAACAGTAAAGGTTATCTTAATTGCACCTGCACTGCCTAACTCACGGCGATCACCGAAGGAAACTCCAAAACAGCGCCGTATATTCACATCATAGCGCTCCCTGAGCCTGTCGTAGTCAGTGCAGACCATATTTTTCTTTATCTGCTTTATCCTGTCAAGCCTGTATGTGGAGAACCTGCGCGTTTTAGGTACGTAGGCAGCGATATACCGCCTGCCTGTCTGAACGGAGACAAGTATCTGCATTGGTATTATTATTTCTTCCGCAGGCTCGTCATCTGCTCTGACCGCAAACTTCTTGACGGTTATACTGCATTTATCATCAATAGCCGCCAGTATATTGGGAACAAGTATATCTTCAAGGGCGTGTATCATGTAATTGTGCTTTATATGGAACAGGTCATTCTTTATGTCTACCGCTCTCATAATGCTGTTGCCGATAACGCCGAAATCGGGAGCTTCCGAGAAGAACTTCACTGCATCTGCAAGTCCCTTGTATTTCTCTATGTATTCATCTGCTCGGTCGGCAGAGAGCGAATAATACATGATCTTGCCCTGCTTTTCAGCTGATATTATCCCTTCTTCGGTATATTCTTTGAGCTTATTTCGCACCGTCTGGTCGTCAAAAAGCTGCTCATAATCACTGTTGAGAGTATCAGTAAGTTCCCTGAGGGTACGGCTTTTTCCGTCACACAGAATATCTGTAAGGAGAAAATGCAGCTTTATATCGTTATCTGTAAAGCTCTTTGAGTAATATGCGTTATACAGCGGGTTTTCTGAAATATGACCGCTGTCTACGGATATGGAAACACTTCTGCCGTGAACAGAATCGTCATAGCGCATATAGTTCTGCATCCAGCTCTCCACGCGGCGCTTTTCATCGTCATAGGTGCGGACACTCTTCTTGCCGAAATCGCTTCTTACCTTACAGCCGTAAATGAAGAAGTCCCGAACATATTCTCTTGTTTTGTCGAAATTCTTTATGAGCTCCGAGAATCCTGCCACTGAAGCCACTCCCCTTTCTTTATTTATATATTAACAGAAAAATATGTCATTTTCAAGTGACAAATGAGTGTGCGCAGATTTTTTTATATGATTATTTCCAATTCATGTGGTATACTAAAGTCAAGCTAAAGGAAAGAGAAGTGAAGAAAATGTTCGTACATTACAACAAGAACGAAAATATGCTCCCGATAAAGATATGGCAGACAGATATGGAAGCTGTCGGCACAAAATGTATCGAACAGGCGGAGCACCTTGCGAAGCTTCCATTCGCAAACAAGTGGATAGCACTTATGCCCGACACCCACGCAGGCAAGGGTATGCCAATAGGCGGAGTCATCGCCTGTGAGGACGTTGTTATCCCCAACGCGGTAGGAGTCGATATAGGCTGCGGTATGGCATATGTTCAGACCGATATCCCTGTATCGCTTCTCCGTGAGACAATTACAGGCAGCGGTAACCTTGTGCAGACAATCTGCGGTGATATTCTTAGAAATATCCCTACAGGTACAAGAACTCACACAAGCCCTCAGAATTCCGAGGTGCTTGACAGAGCTTCTGCTGAGCTTGACCGTTATGAAAACGATCCAGAGCTTATTCCTAATATAAAGGCTGGATACTACCAGGCAGGAACTCTCGGAGGTGGCAATCATTTTATCGAGATACAGCAGGATGACGACGGAATGTGCGGTATCATGCTCCATTCAGGAAGCCGTCATTTTGGAAATGTTGTCGGCACATACTTCAATAAGATAGCACATGAGCTGAACGACAGATGGTTTTCACAGGTACCAAACGAATGGAATTTACCATTCCTGCCTGTTGATACAGATGAAGGTCAGCGTTACCTTACATGGATGCAGTTATGTATGGACTATGCATTTGAGAATCGTGCTTTAATGCTTAAGAATGTCAAGGAGATTTTCACCAAGCACATCGAGAAGCACACAGGCATTGTTCCTGTTTTCTCAGGTGAGATAAACTGTCACCACAACTACGCAGCACTTGAAAATCACTTTGGCAAGAATGTATGGGTACACCGTAAGGGTGCTATCCGTGCACGCGAGGGTGATATGGGCATTATCCCCGGTGCTATGGGCTCATACAGCTACATAGTACGCGGCAAGGGAAATCCAGACAGCTTTATGTCCTCGTCTCACGGTGCAGGCAGAGCTTACTCCAGAACAGCAGCAAAGGACACTTTCTCCGTAGAGTCAGTAATGGTAGACCTCAAGGAGAAGAACGTTGTTCTTGCCAAGAATAAGAAAAGCGACGTTGCTGAAGAAGCACGTTTCGCCTACAAGGATATCAATGACGTAATGGCTAATCAGCAGGATCTTACAGAGCCTGTAAAGAGATTATTCACAGTCGGAGTAGTAAAGGGCTGATTTTTTCGCCGCTTCCAGCAATTAAGGCAGTTCATTACAGAACGGGTTCAACTCCCAAAGCGACGAGTTTAAGACACCTACAGCAGATGTATCTATGAAAAAGGTTATTCATACGGTGTCTTGTCATTCAAATCCATAAGCCTAAGGCACTAACAGCAGTCGTTTTTTATCATCATGAACGATAAACGTGCCTTGTATTATCAAAAGATCAATAAGACGCACACAGCAGAAGTCAATATTTCATCTGAATAATGAATAAGGCGTCTTGCGAGCTGAGCCAGCTCGACCGCTTCACCGTGGGCGCTTGTTTCACGCGCTCACTCTTATCAGAAACGATGATTTTACATCGCTTACAGCACAATTATTTTCGGCTCTGACAGCATTATTATCAGGGACGCAGGAAGCTGCCCTACAGGGTAAGCACTGTGAAAAAATGAGCCGCGACTAAGTCAGCAACAGCATAAAAAAGTGGTCTTACGCAGGTTCGAATCCTGCCCTGCGGAAACGTATGGTAAATGCTGACTTGAAAGGAGAATTACTATGCTTAACTATTTAAAGAACGAAAGCAATTATACTTATACCGAGAACGGCGGCACTGCCTACCGTTCAACAAATTCATTCTGCCTTGATATGTTCTTCAAGGCAGGAGCTATGAGAAATTCCACAGCCGAGGAGATAGCTGACGTGGTAACACGTGCTTATGCTGAGAACCCCGACAAGACTATGAAGATAGTCTTCTTCGTCCGTGATGCAAGGGGCGGTCTGGGTGAGAGACGTTTCTTCCGCTGTGCAGTATCCGCACTTGTAAAGACAGCTCCTAAGGCTGTTGAGAAGAATATCCCTCTGTTCGCTGAGTACGGTCGCTATGACGACCTTTGCGTGCTACTGGGCACTCCTCTGGAGAAGGCAGCTGCAAAGGAGATAAAGGCACAGCTGGACAAGGATATCGCAGCTATGGAGAGAAACGGTCAGGCTTCTCTGCTGGCTAAGTGGCTGCCCTCTGTAAACGCCTCCTCTAAGGATACACGTAACAAGGGCAGACGTATGGCAGCTCTGCTTGGCATGAGCGAGCCTGCTTACCGCAGAACTCTGTCCTCTCTGAGAGCGTACACCGATATCCTGGAAAACCGTCTGCGCGAGCGTGACTACACATTCAATTACGAGGTACAGCCTTCCTGCGCTATGTTCAAGTATCGCCGTGCTTTTATCAGAAATGATAACGAGCGCTATGTTGATTACCTGAACAGCGTACACAGCGGCGAAGCAAAGCTCAATGCCGACAGACTGTTCCCCTACGACATAGTCAGAGCGGCTCTGACGGACAATATCTCGGAAACCGAGAGAATGTCCCTGGACGCTGCATGGAAGTCCCTGCCCGACCTGACAGCTTCAAGGCGTGAAAACGCAATAGCTGTCATAGACGGTTCAGGTTCAATGGCCTGCGGCTGCGGTATACGTCCTATAGATGCGGCACTGTCACTGGGCATATACTTCGCGGAGCACAACACAGGTGCATTTGCCAACCACTTTATCACTTTCTCCGAGTCACCCCGAATAGTGGAGATAAAGGGCAATGATATCGTGGAGAAGGTACGCTACTGCGATACCTTTAACGAAGTAGCAAACACCAACCTTGAGGCAGTATTCCTGCTGATACTCAGGACCGCAAAGAAGCACAGAGTATCAAAGGAGGAAATGCCTTCCAAGGTATACATAATCTCCGATATGCAGTTTGATTACTGCATCGTCGGCGGCAACGACGAGTCCATGTTCCGTGAGATGAGAAAGCTGTTCAGGGCCAACGGCTATGAGCTGCCCGATATCGTCTTCTGGAACGTCAACAGCAGATGTGACGCAATGCCTGTTACACGCTCCGAAACTGGAGCTGCGCTGGTATCGGGCTACTCCCCTGCTGTATTCGATATGGTCATAGGCGGAAATATCTCCCCTGAGGCTGTAATGGACAAGATCCTGGCTTCAAAGAGATATGCACCTATAACGGCTGCATAAGACTATTATTTTCCCCACCCGTTCGGGTGGGGATTATTTTTATTATCAGCATTATTATTCTTCGCCTGCCTTGAAGTTGTAAATAGGCTTGATAACTTCATTAATCTCTACAGTATCGCCGATATTGTCCACGATATCCTCCATAGACTTATATGCCATAGGACACTCGTCAAGTGTTGCTGCGTTAACAGAAGTTGTATAGATACCGTCCATCTGTTTCTTGAACTCTGAAACGGTGAAGCTCTGCTTTGCCTCAGAGCGCGACATAAGACGTCCTGCACCGTGAGGGGCAGAATAGTTCCAGTCCGGATTGCCTTTGCCTGTGCAGATAAGACTGCCGTCACGCATATTTATTGGTATCAGCAGCTTTTCTCCTGCTTTTGCAGATACAGCACCTTTTCGGAGTATCATAGTTTCGGTATCAATATAGTTATGTATAGTAGTAAACTGTTCCTCAACGTGCAGATGCATACCCTTGATTATTTCGTCCATCATAGCCTGACGGTTTATCATGGCAAACTGCTGAACGATCTTCATATCATGTATATATTGATCAAAAAGCTCATCCTCGCAGTAGCAAAGGTGCTTAGGAATTCCAACTTTACCTGTGTTTTTTAGACGTCTTATAGCTTCTTCAATCTTTTTCTCCTTGCCCATCTGCTTGTACATCTCTATGAGAGCCTTTACGTCTTCTCTGTTCTTATCAAGATTGAAGAAAGCCTTTTCCTGATAGTATGTTGCTGTTTCGACTCCAAGATGACG
Organism: Ruminococcus flavefaciens; assembly: GCF_900119075.1. Lineage (GTDB taxonomy): Bacteria > Bacillota > Clostridia > Oscillospirales > Ruminococcaceae > Ruminococcus > Ruminococcus flavefaciens_Q. Next base: position 289,363 of record NZ_FPIP01000002.1, on the reverse strand, counting down.
GGAGCCAGAGTGTATAACGATATATATGCTTTCATCCTCGCCTTTGTCTGCTTCAATGAAGTGATTACCGCCGCCAAGAGTACCAATGCTGAGTTCTGCACGGATAGACTTGATCTTATCATAACAATAAAGCTCTGTGAGGTCTATCTGCTCACTATAGCGATGTGCTTCTTTTCGTATATCAAATCCTGATGGTATACGCTCATGTATTACCTTATCAAGCTTTTCAAGCTCAATGTACTTTTCTTTAAGCCTGACTGTTTCCATGCCGCAGCCGATATCAACACCTACAAAATTAGGAACGAGCTTGTCTTTAACTGTCATTGTTGTACCGATAGTGCAGCCTGCACCAGCATGAACATCAGGCATTATTCTTATTTTAAGTCCTTCCACCATTGGCTGGTTACATATCTCTGTTATTTGAGACATTGCGTTCTTGTCAATGACATCAGTAAATACTTTCGCAGTATTGAACTTTCCGCTTAATTCCATTATAATTATTTCCTTTCCGAATCCACAAATGGGTAATGTGGATTCATTTTTATTTTTTCCTAATCATATTCACGTGAGAATACGAGTTCTGACAAACCAATGAAAAAATGAGCTACCCACCATTCAACATTCTCGTCCTCTACGCCGTATTCATTTATAATAAGATCATGAAAAACGGCTGGGGTTCTTTTTTTACCTTTATTAGTAAGGATATTATTCCAGAAGCCTTCTTCGTCATATTTGTTGCTTACCCGCTCTATTGTTTTGATAACATTATCTTCAAGCTCATCAGATTCCGTTTTTAATATACTTTCTATTCTGTATATGTATTCATTTTCTTCCGTCAATTCCAGAATCAGTATGTTTTTCGGATAATTTGAATACTCCCTTATCAGATAAGCAATATGTTCTGACAACTTAAAAACGTATTCAACCGTATTGGGGCAATCAGTTATTCGACTGCAAATGAATTTTACATTCTCCATAATCATTCTCCTTTTCCTTCATACTCATTCAGAAGTTTCAGTATCTCAGACAGTTCCTCTTTCAGATTTTTGATATTGCTGTGCGTTCCTTCTACCTGTCTGATATTCGGAGTTATAGCTTTGCACTTTTCAAAGTTTCCAGGGATAATAGTATCATTATCACTTATCAGGATATACGCCTTACTGTAAAAGCTGATATCTGAATTCTTCCTGTATTCTTCAAGAATGTCCATGCTCAGTTCGGAATCGACAATAACTCCCGTTTTAGCTGGAAAGAAACAGGGATTTGTAAGAATACACGGAATACAAAAGCTGATCGCAAGAGGAAGTGCATAAAATCCGCCAAGGCTCTGACCGATAACAATATCAATATTCTCATTTCTAATTATTACTGCAAGCTTATTAAACAACTTCTCCGGATGTTCATTCATAAAGTCCAAGCTTGGTGACACTATGTCTTCTTCTGGCATCAGCTCACAAAGTGCAGCATAAGTCCTATTATCAGCTTTCCCAATAAATCCGTGTAGATTAAGTATTTTCATTATTATCCTCCAAGCTTTTATCTTAAGAATTTCTATTCAATTCTTTCCATACTTTTTTAAGTATGGCATATACATACTCGTTATAGTCATCCTCGTCTGTCGTAGGGATATCAAGTACCTCACGTGCAAAAACTCCGACTGCTCTGGAACGTGAAACTCCTGCAAAGCAGTGTATAAGAAGTGTGTCTACGTCCTCAGCATGAGCTTTTATAAACTTAACAATTGCGATTGCCTGAGGAAAAGAGATCAGGCGCAGACCATGTTCAGGTTCTTCGATATCATCGAAGTAAAGGGTCAGTACATCCTTACAGTATTTATTTTTCTTTAGTTCAAAACCGAAACCGCCGCCATAAGTATCCTGTATAGAGATAACTGCATAAGTATCAGTCTTTTCAGGATATTCGGTTACGCCCGGTTCACAGAAATGCCTCATTACATAACGAAGAGCGTTTTTTGCAGAAGTGACCAATATTCTTGGCTTTTTCATGTTTATCCCTCCTTGTCTAAATAACAATGATAATGCTCGCTGTGATCGTATTTTATAATCGGCGTATTATCAATCTCAAATGCTTTACATATCTCGGGAACATATTCGCCGCCAATATGTGGGCTCATGTATATAACAGCTTTTCCTTTTGCAGTTATCTCCACACGACCTCTCGGATAGTAGTCAAATCCAACTTTACTTCCGCAGAGGCGTAAGTGTTCCCATAGCTTCTTATGATTATAGGTATTACCAGATTTAGAGATACCTTCGGTAATGCTGCCGTCGAACGAATAGCAGCTCAGTTTACCGTCTATCAGCCAGAATACTCCTCTTTTCATCTTTTCCTCTCTTATATAAGCTTTCTCTTTTTAAAAGCCAATTCTATTAGTATTTTTCAGCTCACCAAGTTCAGGCATTACAAAATCATCAGCTATAAGAGTAGTCAGTTCATAATCGCTTATCATATTAGATGATTTAAGCGACAAACGTTCTGCAAGGCTCATAATAGCTTGCTCCACAAGATTTCTTACAAATCTTCCATTACCAAAATCCTCACATTTAATTGCTTTAGCGAGTATGTTTTTCACCTTTTCCTCAGCCTCTTCAGATAATCTCATGCTTTTCTCCTCTACCATCAGACAAAGTATCTTATAGAGTTCATCTTCATTGTAATCCGGAAAATCGACATGAAATGCTATTCGGCTTCTCAATCCCGGATTCTTCTTCATGAATTCTTCCATCTTATCAGGATATCCGGCAAAAACAACTATTGTTTCTTCTCTTCGGTTCTCCATTTCCTGAACAATGGTATTTATAGCTTCATCACCGTAGAGACCATCCCTGTCATCAACAAGAGAATATGCCTCATCAATAAACAGGATAGAACCTTTTGCTCTGCGAAAAGCTTCTTTTACCTTAGGCGCCGTCTGACCTACATACATTGCTACAAGATCAGCTCGCCCTACTTCAACGATTTTTCCGTTCTCAATAAGGCCGTTATCCTTAAAAATCTTTGCTGCCAGACGTGCAACAGTTGTTTTGGCAGTACCTGGATTTCCTGTAAATATCATGCTCCTTGCAGGCATATTCATGTACAAACCTCTTTCTTTATACATATCGAGGAGCTTAAAGAAAGCTACCGTTTTATATATTACTTTCTTCACACCTTCAAGACCGATCATTTTATTGAGGTCTTCGGAGGCACGTCCTTCAACGCTTGGCTCTCTTTTTTCTGTTTTACTGATATTGAAGTACGCAGGATAAACTTTGGATCTAAGATATTCCGAATAGTAGTCATTGAAGATCTGATCGATATCACTGGCGTAATACTTATCCGATCCTGAATTCAATCGATTAAGAAGCTCGCTTTTATCGGGTATTTCACGTTCATCCGCAAGTTTACAAACGTACTCACGGCTCTTTTCTCTGGACATCAGGGATTCTTCGAAGGTAATAAGGGAGAGCTTATCGTTAAGCGCCGCTGCTACTTTATTAGCTGCAGTAGTGTCATGTCTGCCTATACGGAATATTGTCAGAACTTTATTCTTATATTTTATAGCGTTTTGAAAAACGAATTCAGTCAGTTCATCATTAGAATTAGCAAAAGAAGAGTTGTTTTTTATCTGACCAACAGAAAATATCATAGTTCCCCCGTACATATTTTCATACATATACTCAACTTCTCCTATATGATACCTATTCACTATATTAATTGTCATCACTCGTTGAGACTCCAGTCTTCTGGAATTAAACAAGCAGCCAATCAAAACATCAGCTACATTTTCAAATGACTGATCATTAGAATCCTGAATTATATAATGTACAGGATGGCCGATAAATTTCTCTGTATGGCATTGCTCTATGCGATCCGCCTCTTTGATTAATTCTGATATATTTCTTCTCTCTGCTACCCCTCTTAATTCAGCGATTGAAATAGGTGCTACAATACGCTCTTCGCAACAACTTAAAGAAAAAGACTCAAGCTGCATATATTCTCCGATATCATCATGATTATATACTTCAGTCCTGGATCTTGAATAAACGATCTTCTTAACTTTATCAGCGGATATCTCGTTATGTTCTGACATTTCACCATCAATTTCAAGAGATTTCCAGAAGCGCTCCCCTTCTGAAATTATCTCATCATCGTAACCGTTACCGCTCAAAACGAATTTACATGTATCTTTATTCAAAGAATTGATATACACACTGAATCCGTTTTGTTCATTGCAATAATCAATGCACTTGGCAGAAACGTCATCACACACCTTTTTGCCTTCTTTAGAACATACATCAATTATACTTTTCAACTTGATACTGAATTCAAAATATCTCATATGATCCCCTCTTTTCTCTCTTTTTGAATGTTTGGTTATACTTATCCTTGTTTTCGTTTCCATCTTGATTATATCAGCACAATATGCTTTTGTCAAGCTATATTTCATATATTTTCTCTATTTAACTATCAAATTTGATATTGACAAGCCAGAAATAACCTGATATAATATATGTAAGGATATATCTTATCAAGAATACGACAGGAGGATCTAACTCATGCCTGCAGAAGAAACAAAAACGCCAGATATCACTAACCCGAATAGAACGAAGTATAATATCTTATCTGCTATCGGTGATGCTCCCTGGATATTAATATATCCAATTGCATACATTATAGCCAAAACAGGCGGACAGACAACCGATGACTTTAATTCCTTTATTGAGGAATATAACATAGAGATGCAGCTTTACCATATTCTCTCCCAGGTCAGAGATAAATGGGATATCGTAAATGAGCTTTCAAAGACCTGCTCCGCTGAAGCGTGCAAGTTCTTGTTGTTATATGATGATTCTCTATCCCAGACAGAACGTTTTGAAGAGACACCATCAGGTGTCAATCTTCTTGCTGCTAAGCTCATGAATATATCATCCGGTAAAAAAGTCGCTGATCTCTGTACAGGTACGCTTTCATTTATACGGCAATGTATTTCTTTGGGGCTAAACTGTAATTATCTTGGAAGCGAAATAGATTCCAAAGCCCTCAGCATTGCTATGCTGCGAGCTGATATACTTGGCAATGTAACCATTACTTCGGAAGACTCATTAAAAATCAGCGGGAAATATGACTATGTATTCTGTCACAGCCCTTTTGGTTTAAAATGGAGGTATTATTACCCTGATTGCAGACATTCAGCATCAGCAGACTGGCTTTTTGCTAAGAAGTGCGTTGAGCTTCTGGATAACGGCGGCAAGGCAGTTTGTATAATGACCAATGGCAGTACAAGGAATAACTGTGATAAACAAATGCGTGAGCGATTCATAAAACTAGGATATATTGAAACTATTATCGCTCTACCTGAAAAGATATACAGTAACACCGCTATTTCAAGCACTCTCATGGTATTCAGCAAAGAGAATAAATCGGTTAATTTCATAGATGCTTCTGATAATTTCTTACGTACTCGCCGCACAAATATACTATCAGACGAGAATATTCTACAGATTCTGAGTGTTGTCGGAAAGAATACTCCTATAAGCTATGTTGCTCGGAATGAAGAAATTGCAGACAACGATTATGAACTATATCCAAAGAATTATACAGAAAAACAGCCTGATATACCAAATGCTGTTTTATTCTCAGATCTTATAACCCGTATCACAAGAGGGGCCCAGATAAAAGCAAACGAACTTGATACTCTCGTTTGCGAAAGTGAAACCGACACAAGACTTCTTATGCTTTCTGATATGAGCAAAGGTATCATTTCTGATAAGCTCCCATATCTCAGCAAAATTGAAAAACGATATGAAAAATACTGTGCTAATGACGGCGATATCATTCTTTCCAAAAATGGCTATCCTGTCAAAACAGCAGTTACTAATATCTCAGGCAATGAAAAGATACTTGTCAACGGAAATCTATATATAATAGAGATAGATAAATCAAGAATCGAACCATATTACCTGAAAGCTTACTTCGACAGCGAAAAGGGACAAGCTCAGCTAAAAAGTATTTGCGTAGGCGTTACTTTACCTAACATTCCTATTGAAGCGCTGAAAAAACTGCAAATACCGATGTGTCCTTTATCAGAGCAAAAGATAATAGCAGACAAATACCTTAAAAAGCAACAGGAAGTTATTGATCTTCAAAAGAAGCTTGACACAATAGAACAGGAACTAAAAGAATTCTTCTGATATTTATTATTCATCAATAGCACTATGTACTCGGAATCTTCGATATTAAGATCTGATTCTGCTTATTATAAAAGCAATAACGTAGATAAGTCTAAAGGACGGAGTTGTAGAATGGATTCTGAAATTGATTATATCGACATAAGACTTGTTACAGGCGAAAGGGTCCTGAAGCCCAGGAACTACGTAGTTGGCTTCTGTCATTTTCCGGGGCATAAAGGAGGCATCACCAGAAAGATCCTCCAGGAACATGATTGCCTGAACAAGAACTGTTCTTTTCTCGAGAAATATACGGATAATCAATACTGGGATGAACTAAAAAGAATCCAATTGAAAAAAAGCAGACGCAAAAATAAAATTCAAACAATTAAGGCAGAAAAAGCAGCAATAAAAAGGCAATTTGATGCAATAACTTCGATTTATTACGAAATTGCATTATGTATCATTGAAGAATTAGGATACGACATAAAAATACTGGATATAAAGAAAGTGCCCCAAATGAGAAAATATGCTCTGATCTATATCTCCAGTAACCCATATAACGACTGGTATAGATATATGGAGCTTGTACATGCATTTGTCAGCAAAACAGGACTATATTTAGAATTGAAACATGCAAAAAACATAGACGGCTCATATGCAACGTTTTAACAATAAATATCATTTTTTAGAGGAGGCTTTGCCTCCTCTTTTTATTAACAATTTTGCATAGAATTCTATAGCTTTATATGATATAATCTATATAAGAATTATTATATATGCTTCTCTATAATAAATGATAGCACATATTATGTTCAAAAAAACGAACATGATTAATGATATATTATAATTGAAGCAAAAACAAAATACAGCCAATTGACAACTCAACTACTCTTTCGAGGTGCAAATATGTATGAACTACAGCCGAAAAAGCTTATGATAATCAATATACTTGATATACTGAAAAAGTATACAGATGAAAATCACAGGCTGTCACAAAAGGATATTATTGATATACTAAAAAAGGAATACCATATGTCCGCAGACAGAAAATCAGTTAGAAGCAACCTTATGAATCTTGTTGACTTCGGTTACCATATCAATTACAGCGATAGCATAAGAAAAGCAAAAGACGGCGAGGACAAAATTGTTCTCACCGACTGGTACTTAACTCACGACTTCACTGACTCAGAGCTCAGGCTCCTCATCGACGGACTGTTATTTTCTGACCATATTCCTTATAGCCAGCGCATGGAGCTTATAAAGAAGCTTGAAGGACTCTCTTCAGTATATTTCAAAAGCAAGGTAAAACATATCTGTTGTGCTCCTAATAGCTGTATATCCAACGCTCAACTTTTCTATACAATTGACATTCTTGATGAAGCGATTGAGAAAAAAAGGAAGGTTGAATTTGAATATTGTAACTATGACATTGATAAAGAACTCCACCCTCGAAAAAATAATGACGGAACTGTCCGTAAATACATAGTAAATCCATATCAGATGGTAACAATGAGTGGAAGATATTATCTAATATGCAATTATGACAAGTATGACGATATCTCTAATTATCGTGTCGATCGCATAAAGAATATTCGTATACTCAATACATCAATAAAACCGGTTGAAAAAACCAACGGCAAGAAATTTGGTCTAAATCTTCCAGAACACATGTCAGAGCATGTTTATATGTTCAGCGGAGATATAATTCAGGTAAAGTTCAGAGCAAACAGCTATATTCTTAATGATATTATAGATTACTTCGGCACATCTGCCGATTTTTCAGATGTAACTGAAAAAGATTTCATAGTGCGAGTGCGTATCAGCGAAGAAGATATGTTCAGATGGGCTGTACAATTTTCAGATCATGCTGTTGTTCTCGAGCCAGTAACATTAAAGGAACGAATTATTGATGCACTGAAAAGCGCACTAAATAATTATAGTAAATAATTTTTCAAATCTGTAAACACTATGAGGAAAAATTTCCACATCACTCATAGCATAATATAATCATAAAAGGAAACCACGTATTCATTGATCTGTTTTTAGTCAGACAGGAGGTAAGAATATGTATCAGTACACTTGCGATGCGAAATACTGTGCGACTTGTGCCTGCTGGTCAGGAAGAAGAAATGTCTGTGACCGTTGGGGTTCAAGGTTAGAGGTCACAAGCCCTATGGATACAGGGAAATGTCAGAATCAGAATTCAGGATATCGTGGACAGATAAAACAGGCGAACGGAGGATGCTCTGCATTTGTAAAATGTGGAGCGCTGAAATAACCGCCTTCAGTTAATAAGATAAATAATGCTTTTTTCAAGGAGGAAATGCTTATGTTAATTACATCTGCAAAAGCAGCGAAGATGCTGCGTCAGCTTAACGACGAACTGCGTACATTACAGGTTCGCGAGGGGAAAACAAAGACCTTTGTGGCAGCGCTTCAGGAGGACATCGAATCTGTTCGTCCAAAGTATAACTTCAAGGAAATGCGTGACGCTCAGGCTGAGGTTGAGAGAAAGATACGCAAACTCAAGCACGCATTAAATTTGTTCAACACAACAACTATTGTTCCGGATTTTGATATGACCATCGACGAGATGCTCGTATTTCTTCCGCAGCTCAACAAACAGTGTTCTTTACTTAGCGGAATGAGGGACGCTATGCCCAAAGTCCGCGTAAGTTCAGGCTATTCCGGTAACAGTGCAATCCTCGATTACGAATATACCAATTACGATATAGAGGAAGCAAATAAGCTTTATATCGAACTGTCCGATATGCTTGCCAAGGCTCAGACAGCCCTCGATCTCATTAACAGTACCGTGGAATTCGAGATAGACATCTAAAGCGTTTTCCGTTTATAGTTCTCACACTTGCCTTTTGAATATGAACTGTTAATGTTCATGTTCAGCGTTATGGTTTATAGTTATTATTATCAGTTATTGGTTTAGGTCAGTGTTCAATGTTTCTGACTTTAATTGATGAATGATAACAGGTGCGGGAACTGTAATAAAAACTTTTCTGTCAGCGGAAGTTCGGTTTCAGGCTGGCAGATTATTTAAACATTATAAAAATAAATAAAATTAATTTAGGAGGTATTATTATGGATAAGAAATTACGAGACGAATTACTTGAAATGTTTCCATGGGTTGACCATACAAGAGACATTAACAGTTTTGATGATATTTATCAAACCGTGAAAGCATCTCCAGGACCTTATGGAGATATGGCACCACGAAATCTTGCAGGGAGTGGGCTCCCAGAGGTTGCTGGCAAGAAAGAAGAAATGTTTCAAAGAATAACAAACAGTCTAATGGAGTGTCTGAACAAGTATTGCACAGATCAGAATACATTTGATGCCTGGCACAAAGAAACCTGTCTATGGTTGACAGATGCGCTTGAATGTTTGTGTAAAAAAGGTATTATCGTCAAGCCAGGAAAGGCACAGAAATTGATTAATATGTCTTTAAAGCATATTTTCTGTTTTGATAGTGCAGAAGAAGCCGCACTTAACGGCACATTTCAATTTTGTCATGTTCCGGTAGACAAGTATCTGCTTTCATGGTATTATAGAGAGGTCAAAGGAATGGGAACATTGCCTGATGACAAACTTAAATGGGGCCACTTTGAATACGAAGAGTATTATCGTATACAGTTAGAAATACGAAACTATCTTGCGGACAAGAAGCGTAATTTAGATTACATAGATGGCAAAGGAAATCCGCTTACTCCTTTTGAGAGTGAATTCTATGTCTGGAATGAGGAAAAGCTGATACGAACTGCGGATGCTTTTATTAATGAATTGAATTGGAATAATTCAACCAAATGGATGAAATGCGGTACATTAAGAAATCAATTTAAAACAATTTTTGCGAAAATCGAAAAGAAGCAATAATACCGCTTTTATAATTTTGAACTCGTAAGTGTATGGAATCGTTGCTGTGTTGGTCACAGCGTATAGATTATTAAGGAGGGCGAATAATGCTAGATAATAAGAAGGGTAGCAGATTCACGTTCGACAATTTTGGGATTACCAAATATAATAGCAGCGCCTTTGAGAAAGCAAAGCAGTTTGCGAAAAATGCCGATTCAAAGCCATTGTCATTATTCGGCGGAACTTCAACAGGCAAAACGCATCTGCTCTATGCTGTTAAAAATTCGATTGAGCAGAATTCCCCTCAGTTTCATGTTATCTACACAACAACAGCTGACATTGTATCGTCTCTTACAAATACTATCATCAGCGGCGGTACATCAGAACAGTTCCGTGAGAAGTATTTGCAAGCTGATGTTCTTCTTGTGGACGATATACATGGACTTGCAGGAAAAGAGAAAACACAGGACGAGCTTATACTTCTTTTCAATGCGTTCTACGAATCAGGCAAACGTTTCATGATGACTTCCTCTCAGAAGGAAATACATGATGGGCTTAACGATCGTTTGATAAGTCGTGCTTTCTGGGGAGATTTTGCAGAAATAACAACTGCGTATATCAATGTCGGGTAACGCAACAACCTGATTTGAATTAAAATAGAGATAACCAATCGAGGCCTTTGTAAAGGAAAATATGGAGGGATTCAATGAACGTAACTGTATATTCAAGAGAGGCAATCGAGCGTATAATAGCAGAAGGTTCATTCCCTGATAATACAGCAGTTATAAGCTTTTGTGATCCGGTACTTAAGCATATTGACAAAAGCTATTCACGTGTCGATTACAGCAGCGCTTGCAATGATATATTCTATTGCGAGGTCGATGATCTTGACCTTGATTATCTGCCGGAAAAGGGATATACATATGATAGCTTCTTTCCCGAAGCAGTAGAGCTTGCAAAGTATATCAACAAAGCATATTGTGACGGCAAGGATATAATTTGTCAGTGCGAATACGGACAGAGCCGCAGTGCAGGCTGTGCGGCGGCTATACTGGAGCATTTTTATCACACGGGCATATCCGTATTTGCCAACTACGATTACTATCCCAATCAGGTTGTGTACCACAAAATTTATGACGCTCTTGAAGAATTAAAGCAACTTCGCAAACAAACTCTTATAAGATAAAGTGAAACCCTCGGCAATGCCGAGGGTTTTTTCGTTATATGTCAATATGATAGATAAAAGCATCGGCGCTCTCTCCTGTCATAGCAAAGAAAGCTTCTTTGTAAGCGTTGAGCTGATCTGAATACTTGTAGTCAAGCCCTTCAGCTTCGGCGTTGGTCTTGTAGTCCACTATGCGCCATATGCCGTTCTTTTTGTAAAGGAGGTCGATAACACCGTTCCATACAGTGTATGTTCCGTCCTTTTCTTCGACTTTATAGCAAAAAGGTACTTCGCAGTATACTTCATCGGCTGTTCTAAGCTCAGACAGTATATCAGTACACATACCGTTATTCTGCTCATAGCCGCCTTCAGTGATGTGAGCATATACGTTTTTCAGCATATCCCTGTACTCGTCAACAGCACTGTATCGTCCGATTATCTCAGCTGAAAGTTTATCAGCGTCAGGCAGCTTCCTTGCCGAAACCAAGCACTCCATAAGCTTATGGACCATGGTACCAAGCAAAGCAGCATTGGTTCTGATCTCTTTTTTGCGTATGTCCGTATCGGAGTTGTCCTCATAGTCGTCCTCAGACTCAATGACAGATCTGAGCTTTATCTGGCTCGGGCGCATGATAGAATAAGTCGGCTTCGGTGAATTGGATTGCACGAATACAGAACTTTCTTCCGCTTCCTTATATAGTCCGTCTGCGTTTTTGACAGGCTTCGGTGCTGGCTCATCCGTCTCTTTAGCAGGCAGATTAGCAAAGAAATCGCCGTCCGCCATATGAATAAAAGGCTCCCACGGATTGTTTTTGGCATGATCTCCGCTGCCTGTATATGCGTCTGCAATGATAAGAGCATTTCTCGCTCTTGTTGCTGCAACATACAGAAGTCTCAGCTTCTCTGCCTCATACGAAAGGACTTCATCCTCAAATGCCACCTGCTGTTTAGTGGTTACAGCCTTCTTCTGCCTGTTCACGGACAGAGAGAATATATAGCACTTCGTACCGTCAGCAGTATGCTCTGTCCTCATTTCGGGAGCATGAGCCGTTACTCTCGGATCAGCCAGTATTACGATAGGTGCTTCAAGTCCCTTGACCTTATGCAGATTAGCGATATGAACTCTGTTATCATTTCTTTGCAGGCTTATGCAGCGCTCCTGAGTAGATTCGTCAAGAAGCTTTCTGAGAAATACCGCTCCGTCAAGAACACTTATGACCTCGCCCTGTTCTTCCGCTGATCTGAGAAGCTCCAGTGCATAATAAAGGTACTCAAGATATGCCGTTCCTGTTTTTTCAAGAACTTTCAGCTCATCAAATACAGTTGTAAACACGGTTACCGCAGACATTGTTCTCGCTTTTACAGCAAGTCTGTTAAGTTTTTCAAGTGCATATTTTACATCAGGAAATTCGCTTACTGCCTCGTTATAAACAGCATTTATCTCAGGATATACGCCTCTGTTCCTCAAAGTTATAAGTTCGCTGTCTGTTACGCCGAATACCTTGCTTGTGAGAGCACCGTAGACCGCTGTTCTGTCATATGGTGATGACACGGCTTCGATTATCGGAATAAGAGCGCACAGCGCAGGACAGTCTCCGAAGTTTATCTTTCCCTCGACCATGACAGGGATATCATAGCTTTCAAACTCTCTTAAAAATTTGAGGATATGCTCCTTGCTGTTGACTATGACCATGAAATCATTGTAACGGACTCTGCGGGGCTCGGTGTCGTTCTTGCTTTTCATCAGTATGTTCGGATCATTGACAAGTCGGCGTATTATCTGGGTGACTTTTTTCTGATCGTCTGCTATGGAATTGCGTTCTATCGTAACTCTGTATGTCCAGATACCGCCGAACACTGACTTATCATCACTGCCTTCAATAGGTATCAGGCTGAATCTGCTCTGATGAGGAGTATCCTCAGGAAGAAGCTTTGTAAATGCAGTGTTGAACCATTCTTTCAGCTGTACAGTTGAACGGAAGTTCCTTGTAAGCTGCACCACTTCTCCTACGCCGTTCTCAAACAGTCTGCGCACTTCCTTAAATGCCGCCACATCTGCTGAACGGAAACGGTATATTGACTGCTTGGGATCGCCCACTATAAAGAGCGAACCCTTACGCGGTACACACTCGCGCCAGTTCGGAACAGGATTCTCAGCTGTGAGATAGAAGAATATCTCAGCCTGCATAGGATCGGTGTCCTGGAATTCGTCAATAAGGAAATAGCTGTGGCGGTCATATATATGACGTATCAGCTTTCCATCGCCTTCTGCATCACTTTTAAGCATATCACGCAGATACAGCTTGTAATCAAAGAAATTCAGTTCTCCATTTCTGCGAAGCCTCTCGGCTATAGCCCTTGCCGCAGAAACAAGGAAATCAACAGTGACCGAATACTGAAATTCACCAAGCTCCCTATATAGATCAGAAGCTTTGATCTCAAATGTATAATACGCTATCTTTCCGCGTGACGTATACGGTGCAAAGAGTGATGTATCCAGTATACCTATGCTTTCAGGCTCAGCATACAGACGGAACTGGTCAAGCTTGCCCAGAGTATAGTAAATACCGCCGACATTTCCGTTCCATGTTCTTTTCAGTGCGCTGTATTCCTGTTCCAGAAGTTCGTTTTTCTCAAGACATTCCTTAGTCTGTCCCCACAGATCCTTGCGCTGCATAAGGCTGTCAATTACCTGCATGAGCCTTTGCTTTTCTTCGCTTAAATACTCATCGATATCGGCAATATCATCATGTTCGTAAATGAAATATGCATCTCTTGCGTTTATTATCCTTGAGATGAATTCCGTAAACACAAGTTTCGGATGATCCTGCACAGCGCTGAACTGTTCATACTTCTCAAAAAGCTCTTCGCCGTATTCATGGTGCAGAATAGCAGTATACTCTCTCTTGAATATCTCTGCCATCTCTGCATCGTCCCTTACCTCGGAATCAGACGGTATCCTGCCCTCGGAAGGGTGCTCATGGAGTATCAGATGAGAGAATGAATCGATAGTACCCATAAAGCACAGGTCGATGTTGCGAAGTGCTTCATCGCAGCGTTTTCTCTCTGTATTATCAAGCTCCTCGTTGTTGCTCTCAATTATGAGCTGATTCTGAAAGCGCTCATAGAACTCTCTTGCAGCTGCTTTAGTAAAGGTAATAGCGGATATTTTGCTGACATCAATACCAGCCTTGACCATTTCTGTCATTCTCTGCACAAGCTGAGTGGTCTTTCCTGATCCTGCTCCGGCTTCAACAAAGAAGTTTTCATATATATCCGTTGATATACGTTCTCTTGCCAGCTTATCATTATCTGTCATTATTCTCCGTCCCCCTTTCTGCAAATATTACTGTATCCGCAAAATCTACAATTGTCACTTATATGAGGCGGGAACTCCGCATTGGAAACGCCTTTGGCAAAATTCTCTGTAATACCTACAAGCGCTTCCTTAATGAACTCCGTATATGCACATGGAATGCTCTTGTTATACCGCAGATAACGGTATTCTCCGCCGCTCACCTTTATATCCTCACTCTCCTCAAGCATAGCTGCATAGAGAAGTATCTGCAGACATGATGCTATGTCATCCTGTCTGTGGTTTACTCTCCTGCCCGTCTTGTAATCAACAATAACTATATTTTCGTCGGGAGTTTTTTCAAGTCTGTCAAGACGTCCCTTGAGCTTTATACTGCCTATTTTCACAGGCTTTATGGTGTGTTCGGAATAGATGACTTCATTTCCTGCGCTGCTTTCAAATCCGTTCTCCACCATGCGCATGAAATCCTCACGGACACGTTTCACATCGGGAGGGTTTATGGGCGGACGGGCTGTAAGCAAAGCATTGAATCGACGGACAGCTTCTGCTTTAACCTTTTCCTTTGACATGGAATATCTGAAAGCGTCATCCATAAGTCCGTGGACCAGATTACCCATATCCAGTGGCTTTATCACTACAAAAACATCATCGGTATCGGGTTCTTCCATGTTGAGGATATAGCTGAAATAATACTTTCTCGGACAGCTGAGATATGTCTCTATAGCGCTGGGTGAGAAAGCATTTTCAGTGGGAATGCTTACAGAAGCTTCTTCCTTCGGTTCATATGACGCTTTTATCATACTGCCACTGTTATATGCTCTGCCCACAAGCCGTGAAGCTGAATAGCTGTTCTCGAAAAAGCCTGTATGAGCGATACTGTTTTTGAGGTCGTCCAGCGTGGAGTCTTCGCCGTTTTTCTCTCTGAATATCTCAAAAAGCTGAGACGATGCATTCGCTTCCTTAAGCTCCGCAGTATCGTATCCAGAATAGGATAAGTGTACTCTGTTTCCAAGTGAAGAAGCAGTTCTCAAAAGGTCAGAGAGCGCCTGCTTCTTGTCGGCTATACACTTCTCTGATGTGGGAGCATTCTCATCAAACATCAGGTAGTCACCATCGGGAACAAGGTAATTCTCGCGTGGCATACCCGGAAAATTATCAGCCGAAAGTCCTGTAACAAAAAGCTCCTCTCGCAAACTGCACATAGCCTGCTTAATGCCTGTTATATGCAGCGCTCCCT
Source organism: Ruminococcus flavefaciens (assembly GCF_900119075.1). GTDB lineage: Bacteria > Bacillota > Clostridia > Oscillospirales > Ruminococcaceae > Ruminococcus > Ruminococcus flavefaciens_Q. The sequence goes on along the minus strand of NZ_FPIP01000002.1, from coordinate 273,605 downwards.
CACGGCTGTTCTCACAGCACACGTTTATTGTCAGAAGCTGGTCAATTATCTCAATAACGTTGCCGCCTGAAAGTGCAGTATATGCATCCATCTCCTCGCATACGGCATTAACAGCGGAACGGTCAAGTCTTCCTGCAAAATCGTCACGTATAACAGCATAATTCTTCACTATATATGAGCAGCCGTGCTCAAACTCCGCAAACATGAGCCTTATCATTTCGACATAGTCAGTATTCTCCGGATATTCATTGGCATAATCGGTTAGCTTATCCTCATTTTTCTCACGGTCGCAGGATAGCCTCATAGTGCCTGCAATATCCACTATATCACGAAGTGTTTTCTCGTTTTCAACAGAGAGCTCTCCGATAAGCTTCTGACGGTCAAAGCTTTCGCTGAATATTATGCCGTACAGCGAATCCTTGCCGTTGTAGCCGGTGGTCTCCCACGTCAGGAAATTACGCATAAGCTCAGCAGATGTGGAATTGCTGACAGGAAGTCCACAGCCGAATGTCACAGGGATATTGTACTGACTTGCTATATCGTAGAAAAGCTGAGAATACTTCATAGTATCGGCAGCTGCAACGATGCAGTTATCCAGCGGCAGATTTTCGGAATATATAGTCTCGATTATATGCTCCGCTTCATTTGAATCACCGTACGCCTCGGTAATATCACTGTAATCAACAGGCTGTTTCTCAACACCGCTGAGCTCACACAGCGTTATTTCCTTATAGCTTCCGCCTGAAAGCTTACCAATAAGAACTGCTTCAAGAGGAGCAAGCTGGTATTCCCGCAATATGCAGAATTCTGCATCTAAGGTATCAGAAAGCTCAACTGCTTTTCTTATGAGCTGTATACTGTCAATGAATCCTTTGCTCTCAAGCTCAGTGATATATCTGTCATAGACTTGTCCCAACGCAGCGCTGTTAATGGCAAATTCGCCCTGTGAAAGCTTCTCATGCAGTATGCTGCTTTCATCTGACATTATAAGCTTTCTCAGAGAATCAAGCGCAGCGGCGATATTCTGCGCATCTGCAAATGTAGCAGCAGAAAAGAACTCTATTTCATTTAGGAAACTGAATATGAGAGCTGGCTCGTCAACAGTTCTTATATACTGTCGGGTTACCGTCTCACCGCTTCGCATAAGAGCAGTTTCAGCAAGCTCCGCACTGCTCATTATCTTCAGGCACAACGTGTTTATACCGTGTAGTGCAAGACTTCTAAGAAGCTCAGTACCGTTCGCCGTTGGTGCAAGTATTATCTTTTCGCGCATTTTATCGCCTCATTTCGTTAATCTTTATTTGAATTATATCATATATATACGTCAATTTCTATGTTAAAATGTAAATTATAACAGGCTTCTAAAAATAGTAATGTTCATATTTATTGCCATACCATAAAAATGGAGCGGAATCCCGCTCCATTCTCTTTATTCTAGTAACTTTATATAATTCAAATTGTGCCTCAGCTTTCCTCATAATTATAAGCTAAATCAAATTTTGTATTTCCTGAATTAATATTTCCATTCTATCCTCAATAAATTTTTTGAAATCAACTATATTAAGGCTAGTTTCAGGTTTTAAGTATAGTTCTTGATTTGATATAGCCTGTTCCTTTGCCCATTGAGCAAGTGGCTTATCTTGCTTTGATGTATTTGAAAACTGATTAAGATTTTGAAGATTAAGAACACTATTCCAGTTTTGAGGATCAGAAGCAAAATCAAAATCCTCTTTAGGTATTATTGAACGTAATTCTTCAGTATTTTCGAAAATCGACTTTGGATGCATATGATCCTGGTGTATTTCACTACTATAATCCAAATGCGGGTATAAAAGACGTAATAGGTAAAATGCATCATTTGAACCTTTTTGTGAACGAAGCATTCCTTTAATATATTCGGTATCAATAGAGTAATTTCTAACAGGATCATCTTTAAACTCATTCATTATTTCCTGAGCTGGAAATGGCTTTTTAAGGTTTGCTTTTATGACTTTTCGCATTGTAACTAAGACTGTGTCTGGCTGACCTCCAAACATGGACTTCATAAACGAAAGTATCAGCCATTTCGCAATTGCCTTTTGATCTTCACTATTGTATGTTGGTTTATAGACTGATTCTTCTAACGAATTATAGTAGACGTAGTAAATAACAGGAATAGCTGCACGAGTTGCACGAAAACTTCGATTATCAAAACCAAGTCTTTTAAATAGTTTGAATGAGGATATTATACATTTTTTTATTCGTTCCCAGTTTTCTTCAAACAACTTTACATTTTCTTGAGTAAAGTTCTTCACTTGAAATTTGATATTGTCAACAAAAAGTACAAGGCATGTTTTAAGAACAAAATCTTTATCAATGTTAATATTACTTGCATCACTAACTTGATCTATTACTTCTTTAATTTCCTTCCTTGCATCATACTTATTCCAATTTGCCGTAGCAATTGACATAAGTAGATCTGAGAACGAAAGAGGTGTTCCACCACTATTAGTTCGAATAAAAATATCAAGTACTATATCACTATCTTGCTCTTCTTGCAAATAATAATTTATGAGTTTTTCTTGATAAATTTTGCCCCAAAAGGTTATTAGTGTATTATAAGCGAAACTATTATTCTGCAAATTGTTTTCAGAAATATACGTTGTAACTTTAGGAAGTGTATCCAGTTCCATTATTTTATGAACTTCAAACCAGAAATCATGATTTTCAGACTCTTTTATTTTATCAACTTCTGTTTGAGTCATAAAATGAAAATCAAATTGCTTTTGGTTATCATATTTCTGACTAACAGGTTTAGAAAGATTTAAATAAAGCTTCCTTGTTGGTAAACACTCTTCATCATTTTTCCACCATAATCGCGGTTGCTTATAAGCATATGTTCCACGAAGTCCAATATATAAACTGGTAAGTCTTTGCTGTCCATCAATTACTGCCTCAAAATCTGGTACTCCTGTCGTATCTATATCTGGATTATCTTCCGCATATTTTTGTCTATATGCAAGTAGAAATTGATAAAACTTATAACCACTTTTTATTTTTGCATCTGAGATTCTCCAGAACATAAATGAATTAATCGGATATCCACGCATTATACTGTCAAATAGAACTTCAATTTGTTCGCTTGACCAAGTAAACTTCCTTTGAATTGCTGGTAATAAATAACGCCTTGAATGGATATTATCTACAGCCTCTTTTATAGAAATAGGTTGTTTAAATTCACTAGCCATATTAACGTTCCTCCTTATAGACAACACAATTATACAATATCATTTCTTCACAATTTGTGCACTTCATATTCAGTATCAGGGCTTAATATTATCTGACATCCTGATTCTCTTTAAGAACTTTTTTAGCTTCGTTAATATCAATTCTGACGTTATACCCGTGTTTTTCCATAAGGTATAATAAATTTGCACCGTTCATAAGAGTCAATGGCTTATCTTTTGCAAATTCATAAGCATCATTACCGTAATGAGCAGTTGTGACTAATATTCCTTTGATAGCACCTTCATTTACAACAGTACCATATAAATCTCTTACAGCAGCTACTCCAACAACATTTGTATATCTCTTGGCTTGAATAACGATCTTTCCGCCTCTTATCGGATCAGGATCAAATGCAACTGCATCGACACCGCCATCTCGGCTTGCCTGAGTTATTTTGACTTCTCCGCCCGTAGCATTGAACTCCTTTTCAAACAATTCACGGATCAGATTTTCAAAATCCTGCCATGGCATCGTCGCAATATTATCGCCTTCATCAAGATGATCAGCCACTTCATAGGAATCAATAAAGCGTTTATCTTCCTTATTCATTTCCACAATTGGAGCAACCGGAGTAAGATTAACAAGTGTTGCTGCAGAGACACCTTTCGAGCTCTTGAACCATGCTTTTGGATCTATTGTTTCAAGATTCAGCTTACAAAAATCTTCTTTCTTAGATGAAACCGAAAGTATGCATGGTTCGATTGCGTTTCCGGTTGATTTATCAATTGTCCTAACTCGACCATTTAACACAACTGATTCAATACTAAGGTCACAAATTGAAAGATTGAAGCAGTAATTCAAGGTTTGCATAACGATCTGGTACACAACACTGTCATATTTCTTTTTCATATAAGCTTCAGGATAAAAAGATTCCTTGATTTCCTGCTTTGACTTTACATACGTAACCGCTTTTTTATTGGGAATATCCTCCTGAACAGGTAGGAACATTTCAACTATCAACTGATGTTCATCCGGGAAATACTGAACATCTACATCCTTATCATAATCAAACGGATACTTTATATCATTTAGGATCAACGAAAACAAGCCTTCAATAGCTTGATTATCGCCGTTTTTAACCGTTTCCTCGAATTCGTCAATTGATCTGTTATTCTCATCCTGATTATCATAGAAAGCCTTTTTGTCACTTTCCCATTTGTTAACCGCGCTTTCGTAATTACCTCTAAGATTATTATTTGATATATCTATATGTCTGACTTCTTCCTCCCACTTCATATGATCCTTAATAAATACATTATTATTCTCCTGATTGAACGCATCAAGCTTGCTCTTGGCTAGTTTTGCAAGCAACGGCGGTTTAGGATTATATATCAAATCAGAACGAAGAGGTTCTCTGGGATACTGCCCATATATAGGCTGCTTAGGCTTGGAAGCAGTAAACTTTGAATGATCCTTTAGTGAATCAAAATCAAAATAAACATTGTTTAATGAATCAACAAGTATCCTATCCAACTTTGTTTGAATATCATTTGCTTCATTAGTCATTTCTTCAGCGTATTTTATCCCATATTCGTCAACTTGGATTTTTTGCTGACGTATCTCTTGCTTTTTAATTTGTTCTTGTTTTCTTTTCCATTGGTCATCCCACTGTGCTCTTAATGCATTCGCCTTCTGCTCTACTTCCCATCGAGTATTTCCTTTAACTACTCTATATTTGTTTAATCCACTATGAGAGACTTCTATTTGGTATAAACTATTATATGCCATAATTAACCTCCAATTTCAGAATATAATTGATAACTATAATTGTCTTCTTAATTCCTTGCACCTAAATACAAGCTTTGTGAACGAACAGTTTGTACGGCGTATTCTATAAAATAATTATACCATCTGCTCTGTTTTATGTCAATAATCACAAAGCAAAACAGTGCCATCTCAAAAAAATTTATATTTTGTTAACAATATCTTGCCTGTTTATTCATTTATTAAAGCATCTCTTGATAAGAAGATGTTTATATCAAGTCAATATATGTAAAAAAGTGCCGCCTCAATATGAGGCGGCACAGTTAATTTCAGATCATGTTTTGATAATCTCTTTTTTAAGAAAATGGCGATACGCAAGATAAGATACCACCGTATCAAAGGCATTTCCGAAGCCGAACATCAGGGCAATGCCAATGAGCGTAGGCTTCCAAACTCCGCATAGATAAAGAATAAAGAAAGCTCCATAGTAAACGCTGTTGGTCACTACAGACTCAAAAAGCATATAGTTGGTCTTTCCCCTGCCATAGAATGTTGCGTCGAATACATTCTGAAAAGCGTACAAAACATAGAATACAAACAACACCATTACAAGCTTAAATAGCTTATCAACATCGCTGTATCCGAGAATATGCTGCATAAACGGCTTATACAGGGGAATTGTTATCACCCATATCAGACAGGTTATAGTGGTTATCGTAAAATAACCGAGGGTATTATTCTTTACAGCATTTTTGTCCTTGGCAGTTTCCTGCTTTATAAGCTCTCCAAGCTGAGTTATAGGCAGCAGCATCCATCCCCAGATAAAGTTATTTGCTACCCAGTATGTACCTTGTTCTCCTACCATATTTACCATACGCGAGACCATGAGCATATACGCGATATTCCTGACAAATGATTCAAGTCCTGAGATACCGCCTATTCTGAAGAAATCCTTCATCCACGCAAATGACAGCTTTTCCTTTTCAAATATATGATATCCGCATCTGCTAATGAGTACAGCAGCTATGATGAATAATATGAGGTTTGAGATTATGTTTGAAATACCTATGCCGTTAACGCCGCAATTCAGCGATACAGGCAGTGTTGAGACAAGTAATGTATCAAGGAGCAGGCTGAGTATCAGCTTTGCCACAGTTATTGCATATACGAGCTTATCCTTGCCTATGGTGAGAAGAGCTACGCTGATGAAGCTATACAGTATGCCAAAGATATTTGCAACACACTCTATCCTGATATAGCTTGCGGACTCCGATAATATATCAGGTGATACTGCCATGAATCTCAGCAACGGATGAACAAATATCATCACAAGCACGGAGCAAACCGTATATATTCCAAGCGATACAAGCAGTCCGCTTCGTATCCTGTTGGAGTACTCCTTTTTATCCGAAACAGCCTGTCCCATGAAAAAGTACAGCGGCAGAACTATAGCTTCATTTATGACCTCATACAGCAGGTTTACCCATGAAAGCTGTCCTGCTATTGAGTAAGACCAGTCTCCCGGTAACTGTCCGAGGAAAAAGGTTCGCAGCGTTGTGTACAATGTTGGGCAAAGTCCCATGACTAATAGCGCCAGAAACAATCTTCCGTTTATATTCTTAAGTGATCTCTTTATTCTGTCCATTATTCAGTCCCCTTATGCAAAACTTTTTCTTCATTATATCATGAGAATATGTATTTTTCAATCACTTATTTGCTCACAGTTGTTCAGATTAGAATTACTTCTCATGTCAATTACTGCATTGATTTAGAATCTATTCGCGTAATAATCCGTGAATATTATAAAGATATCAGCAGATATCTACATGAATAATTCTCGTACAAGAATTTATCCTCCATATGATGATTCATGTATTAGGTTCATACTTCTTTAGAAAAAAGTATTGACAATTAAAAATGATATTGCTACAATAAAGATACTGTATGAAACTTCGATTGAATATACAGACTCTATCAATACGGAGGTATATTATGACCAAAGACGAACTTCATAGATATATTGAGGAAAGCAAGGGCAATGAGAGCAACATCTGCCAGATTTGCGCTTACAAAGACGGGCAGATGGTATACAGTGACACATGGCATGATTACAAGAAAGATGACTGTGTACACATAATGTCCGCAACAAAAAGCGTTATGTCGCTGCTTATAGGTATTACCATAGATAAGGGACAGATAGGCAGTGTTGACGATAAAGTTCTTGACTATTTTCCTGATTATAAAGTCAAACGCGGCGAAAAGACCATATACGATGTAACTATCAAGCACCTGCTGACAATGAGAGCACCATATAAAGGCAAGGGTGATCCCTGGTCAAAGGTGTGTTCAAGCGATAACTGGACATACACTTCTCTTGATTTTCTTGGCGGAAAGAAAGGAATCACCGACGAATTCAACTATAAAACCGTGTGCCTGCATATCCTCTCGGGAATACTGTACAAGGCAACAAATACGAAAACTGTGGATTATGCAAACAAATATCTTTTCGAGCCGCTTGGTATCAAGCCGTACTCTGTCTACATTGCAAAAACAGCAGAGGAACACAAGCAGTTTACTATAGAGAAAACTCCTAAAGGAAACGTCTGGTTCTGCGATCCCGAGGACTTGGGGACTCCCGGATACGGACTTTGTATGTCGGCTGATGATATGGCTAAGATAGGGCAGCTTTGTCTAAACATGGGCGTTTACAACGGAAAGCGTATCATTTCTTCAAGTTGGATAGAAGAAATGACTCGTCCAAGGGTCATTGAAAATCAGAACTGGCAGGGTATGGAATACGGCTATCTGTGGTGGATATTGGATCGTAAGAAGAATATTTACGCAGCTCTCGGAAATAGCGGCAACGTCATCTTCATTGACCCTGAAAAGAATATCGTTATAGCTGTAGCATCCTATTTCAAGCCCACTGTAATGGACAGAGCTGATTTCATAAGGAAATACATCGAACCGTTTGTGTGTGAGTTAATTTAAGACCAAAACTGTACAAACGAAATGCCGCCATTAATGGCGGCAAATTCATTATTATACATCAAAAAGTTTATCTGTTTCATCAAGGTCAAGAAGATAATACTTCCTGCCTTTCTGACGATTTTCGATGAGTAGGTTATCAGGTATCATCCTAAGCCTGCTCCGTAAGGTATTCTCCGACAGTTTCAGCTGAGAAAGGAGTTCTTCACGGGAGATACCAATATTTGAGAATAATGCTGCTTGTATCAGGAGTTCGTACAAATGAGCAATATCATTCTTTTCAGTATTTGGTAAGCTACCGATACGCTGACAGTAGTATTCCCATTTATGCTTCTTCTCTTCCAAAGTTTCCAACAGCTGTTGCAGCGATATTTCCACTATATTCAGAAACATTTCCACAAACGGCGTAAGTTCAGCTTTGTTATGAACATCGTTACACACATCAAAAGCCTTATAGTATTTGGAGATGTTTTCTTTTACAGTATAAGAAAGTCGGTATCCTATCAGGGGATTGAGCTGACACGATAACAGGTAACTGCTGATGAATCGGCTCGTTCTGCCGTTACCGTCGTAGAATGGGTGAATATATCCGAACAGATAGTGGAATACAGCTATCCTGATGAAGATGTCGATATCATCATTATTCAACACAGCGAGGCTCTGGTTCATGGTGTCGATTATCTTACTCTCTGGCGATAATCCTTTGTGGATAACCTTCTGAGTTGCCGACTGTACTTCAACGCCCGATTTACGGAATATTTCACCATCAGGCAGATTTTCGGGATCAGTTGCCTTTATTTCTTCATAGAAGATATCATCATAAACCTTGCGTATATCCTGACAAGTCTTAAATGACATAGTCTGGTTATCTTCCAGTGCAGCATACTTAGCGACCAGTCCAACGAATCTATTGCGTTTATCTCGCGTTGACAGATCCTGTAATATCTCTCCGATCTCTTTTCTGGTACTGTGCACACCTTCGATGTTGTTGGTAAGTAAGATCTCATCTATCAGGCATTTGGAAGTGAACTGAGATATTGCAAGCTGAGGAAGTGTATTAGTCACAGCATCAACAGCCTTGTCCATACGCTCAATCGATATTATCTGTTTGTATATCTCAGGAGTCTGACAAATAAACGCAGAATCATTCCCGATAGTTACATTCAGGTGTATTGTCGTATCCGAGTTAAATCTGCTATTGTACTCCTCTTGGTATCCTTTAGCTCCCATGTGGAATAGAGCTTTGAGTGTTTTCCTTGACATATATCTCATCTCCTTATGACATTTGCACTTGTTATTATCTGAAGCTCAAAATCAAATATGCATTGAGTAAGTACATGTTAGTGTTTTGAGTGAAAACGCAAATATTGATGATTTTGCGTTTCTTAAATTGATTATACCACGCTCAAACGCAAATGTCAACTGGAAATGAATTATACATGAGTAAAAACTGATATCACCAGTCGTTTAGTGAATCATGAGTTAGTAACTTACGAGTATGTTATTACTATAGCCGTTTATCTTATTAGAATCCTTCTACACCATAGCAGCAAGTTTGAATTATCATACAGTACAAAATCTGGTTGAAATATATCAGAACAGCTCTCCCGGCACAAAGGCCGGAAGTTAAGTATTCAATTCAAGCTGTTCTGTTTATTGGTTGAAAATTGTGTGCGTTCAAATTGGATTAAGCAATCCTAAGTTCAGTCGTTTGTGTTTTTATGCGGATAGAAGATTCTTGTAAAATCTTTCTTTTCCTCAGTATTGTTGCCACCGCCCTGAATAGTGTTCAGTTCGGGAGATTTATTCTTCCTTTCGATGACGAGTTTAACTGGCTTCTGCGTGATATCAGCCATTCTCTGAGCCAAAGGGTAAGTGACTTTGTTTGTTGGATGAAGCATCTTTCCTGTTTCCAGGTTTGTTGTACCCACAAAGTCGTGTACGTGATAATCTGACTTCATATGTTCCTTTTTGTGAACTCCCATAAGCATCATGTATTCGTCTTTGAGAGGATCTATTACCTGATCAGCTATTTCCATAGCAGTTTCAGCATTAGGTGCTGTTTCTTTCAAGAATGACATCATGAATTGAATAAATTCATTCTTGCCTTGATTTCCATTAAATTTTGCTACATCATCAAACTGCGTCTTTGCTGTAGCGGGATCGGTAACATCAACTCCGTATCCCATCAACCCTACACAGTCTTCGTTTGATGGGTATTTTGTCGCATTCTTAGAATACTCGTCACCGCCATCTGCGTGCCAGATTACTTTGAGGATGTCATAATCTTTGCCCATAATTTTCTTTCCTCCTCCTGAGCTTTTTGAAACAGATCCTCTCTTCCAGCTCTATAGCCTTCGTAGCTGAGGTTGATGATAGTTTGTGCCTTTGCGAGAAATAACGGATAATTTGTGTCAACACTACCTTTGTTCTTTAATCTGCGAATTGCTTCTTTGGAAAATGTAGTATTCTTCTCCTTAGCAACTTTCTCGATATCCGAGATCGTATCATTCGGAATTCTCAGAGTCTTAGGGCTTGTACCTGTTTCCATGAGTTATAACCTCCTGTTAATTTGAATTTAGAATGTTGACACCTGTATCGTATGTTCCGGATTATTCGAATCAAACAACTCAACAGAACATTTACACTATCACCTGTATCATGAATATGATTATTGGAATGATGTTGTATCTGTCATGATATTTGATCTATATACGCGCGTGTGTCTTTCAAGTATTACTTGTTTATTACTAGATATTAATATACTAGATAATACTAGTATAATACTAATACAGGTATAAAGTACATTTGTCATACATTCTTACTACATAGTACAAATTCAGACAAAAAATATCCTCCCGAACAATCGAGAGGATAGAATCATATTCAGAACAATGACAACTGTCCGTTTATCCAACTGACCTGCTCCGCCTGGTGAATAACTTCTCCTTCACGAAGTGTTCCAACCAGAAACGAAGATGAAGGATCATGCAGTTGAATATTGCGTCTTACGTTTTCTCTGTTATAGTTGGCATAACAGTACTTGCATAGATGACCGCAGGTATCATAAGCTCCAATATCTGTACCAAGAACGCAGCTGCACTCCGCACGCTGCGACTTCTTTTTTGGAATATCAAGGTAACTTCCTATAGCTGCCTCAAATGTTTCTTTGGTCATGCAGCCGTTACAGTCTACACCATACTGCTCGAGGTCATTTCCCTCAGCACAGGCTTTTATCGTTATTCCGTAAAGCTGTCCGATCTCAGCAAACGCTTTTCCGATAGCGATACGCTCCTGTGGAGTCACCGTTCTTGCCTGTGGAAAGTTCCGTTTTACCTTTTCATACAGATCAATAAAGCTGATAACACAAACTTGTGTGCATCCTGAAAGCGTATTACACATTTTCTTGAAGTCTGATATATGTCGTTCCATAGTGTAGGTACTGTCAACGAATATAGGATCATACCTCCAGCCAATACAGTTGACGCCGACAGAACTAGAAAGCGTTATAAAGTCCTGCATTACCTGCTCCTTAGACGGAACGTTAGGTTCAATGTCCTTTCCGTAGGGAGTTATCGTCACGAACCAGTACTGATGGAAGCGTTTAAGCTCATTCAAGTGCTTCAGCATCGGAGCAGGATTCTTGGTGCAGAACGCAAGGCAGTCAACTACCTCTGGATCAAGTTCATATCGCGTTATCCAATCTGGACGGTATGGGTTACGCACAAGAACGTAGCCTTCGCGTATCCTGTTCATGAACCATTCTGAGTAAAATGCGGGGATATCTGTCCGCATACCTGTGTTTATTATCATTTTTCTTCCTTTTCCCTCACAGTAGTGATATTCAAACATCACTGCTGCTATGTATATATGCTGCTTAGCCGCCCGTAATGGGCGGTATAGGCAGGTTAGATATGCTCTTTTCAGTCTTTCTTTTATTATAATGAGAAACAGAAAGCAAAGTCAAGAGAAAATACCGATTATTTTGATTTTTCATATGTATATCATTATTATGTAATAATAATTGTTATTACATTTTTTGCCTATTCAAAGCCAAATTCCTATTATTTCTCTTTTCTATATGTATATTGTTAAAGTGACAGAAGCTTTTGTCACCAACAAAAATGCGAAAGGAGGAACTGATACCGTGTTTGATAACAACCGATACCTGACCTGTGGCGTTGATAGCACGATTCCGTTGGAGTTACAGCTGTTTCTTTGGGGCTGTGTTGACCGTATGCCTGCTCCGAAGGACTATTTACAAGTCTTTGAGCTTAGTCCGTCAGGTTCAATGCAATCTATAACACACAGCTCAGAGGAGCCTGAATATCGTAAGGTGTATATTATACCGTCAGATGCACCTATTACTGAAAAGCTGTATATCATTGATGACGGTGATCACAGTACCATGCTGCTTGCAAGTGAATATTAAAGACTAATGCCAGCCCCTTAGGGGGCTGGTTATTCTATTTACGGAGGTTTTATCAATGGAAGAAAACAAAGAAAATGTGCTATATTGCTCCCACTGTGGAGCAATCATAAGTGAAGACGAAGACTATGAAACTGTCGACGGCGATATAGTATGTATAGACTGTGTTGAACAGCATACCACGACATGTGATCGCTGCGGTGCTATAATTTGGACCAGCGAAAGCTATGGCGATGATTATACCACTCTCTGCAGCCACTGCTATCACAATCACTATACCCGCTGTTCATGCTGTGACACTCTGCTCCACGAGGACGATTCATACCACCTCGACGGTTACGATTATTGCAGTGACTGCTACCACGATGAAGTTGACAAAAGCCGCTCTATCCATGACTATGGCTACAAACCTGAACCCATATTTTACGGTGACAGCCAGCGCTACTTCGGCGTAGAACTGGAGATCGACGGAGCAGGTAAAGACAGTGATAACGCGGACGAGATACTTGCTATAGCTAATAAGGATGAAGAACATATCTACATTAAGGGGGATGGTTCTCTTGATGACGGCATGGAGATCGTTACGCATCCAATGAGTCTTGAATATCATAAGAACTACTGCTGGGATGATATCATGAAAAAGGCTATATACCTAGGATACAGAAGTCATCAGACAAGCACCTGCGGTTTACACATTCATGTCAATAGAAACTGTTTTGGTGAAGACAGAGATACTCAGGACGATGTTATTGGCAGGATCCTCTACTTTGTGGAGCATCATTGGAACGAGATGCTGAAATTCTCTCGTCGTTCAGAGTATGCAATGAACCGGTGGGCAGCTCGTTATGGCTTTGAGAAGACCGGACGTGAGATACTGGACAAGGCTAAGAAAGGTAACAACGGCAGATATGCAGCAGTCAATCTGATGAACTGGGCAACGATAGAGTTCCGCCTGTTCAGAGGAACGCTCAAGTATAACACTTTTATCGCAGCGTTGGAGCTGGTTGATGCTATATGTGATCTTGCTATTAGTCTCACTGACGAGGGGATGTCGAAGATGTCATGGTCTGAGTTCGTAGATACAATAACTGAACCTGAGCTGATTCAGTACCTGAAGGAACGTAGATTGTATATCAACGAGAATATCAACACTGAGGAGGACTTATAATGGGACTTTTAGCAGATATATTTGGTATTGAACCTGACACGGAGCAGGACATAAAAGATGTTCTTAAGACGGTTGGAACGATTGCAACAATCCTGCTTGCAGGTGGGGTTATTGGATTCGACGAGGATAAGGAGGATGAATAATTATGTGTGCATTGTTCGGTTGGTTAGATTATAAAGGTATAGTGCCATATAAGGTGTTGAAGAAATTAACACAGGCACTGGCTAATGCTGCAGAAGAACGAGGTACAGATGCAGCAGGTATCAGCTATGTTCATGATGGGAAAGTCACTATATTCAAAAGGCCCAAGCCTGCTCATAAGATCCATTTCAACGCGCCTAATGACACAAATGCAATCATGGGACATACAAGGTTAGCTACCCAGGGTGATAAGAAGCAGAACTACAATAATCATCCTTTTGCTGGTCACGCTGATATAGAGTTCGCCTTCGCACATAACGGCGTACTCTGGAACGACAGAGATCTCCGCAAAGATGGATTAATACCGAATACATATATAGACACGGACAGCTATATCGGCGTACAGTTGATAGAAAAGCAAGGAAAGCTCGACTTCGACAGTCTGAAGTATATGTCAGAAACTGTTGAGGGTAATTTCACATTTACGGTGCTTGATCAGTATAATAGTCTATATATCGTCAAGGGAAGCAATCCAATGTACCTGCTCCATTTCGAGACAATAGGTCTTTACGTATACGCTTCAACGGAAACTATTATGAGGAAAGCTTTGAAACAATTGGGTTTGCACAAGTTCGAGAGCAAGCGTATTGACACAGAAGAGGGAGATATTCTACGCATTGATAAGAACGGAAAAATCACACGTTCTCACTTCGAACCAAGAATATACCGTTCCAAGTACATGAGCTGGTACGATCTCGATGATTCTCCTTATTACAATATGCATGAGGAAATTCTTCTCGCATATTGTGGCTGTTATGGTGTTGATTCAGCTGATGTAGAACTGCTTCTGGAGTACGGCTATACCTGCGATGAAATCGAGGATATGCTCACAGACCAAAGCCTGCTCCGCGAAGCACTTCGAGATGTAAAGTATATGTGCGGCGAAGGTATATATGAAGACTGTTACGGGAGCGTATGCCTATGAATAAAAAAGCAAACAATGAAGGGAGTATTTATAAAGATAAAAATGGGCTTTGGCGTGGAGCTGTTACACTTTATTGCGAAAATGGTGTTCCGAAACGTAAATACGTATCCGGCAAAACAAAACATGAGGTCACTGAAAAAGTCAATAAATTGTTGAACGAAGTAAAGTACGGAAACTACACTGAGCCCTCCAAAATCACGCTTTATGAATGGATGAATATCTGGCTTGATATGTATTGCCGCGGCGTATTAAAACAGACAACTGTGATCAACTACGAAACATACATAGAAAAACATATAAAGCCTACAATAGGCAACATTAAACTATGCGATCTGAATCCTATGATAGTACAGCGTTTTTATCAGGAAAAGTTCAGGAACGGTAAGCTTATAGGCAAAGGCGGTCTCAGTCCGAAAACGATGCATAATCTTCATACGATGATCCACACGTCTCTTGACAAGGCGTACAAAATGCAATATATTAACCGCAATATCGCTGATTTCGTAACTCCTCCAAAACTTGTCAAGCACGAACGCAAGTACTTCACAGTTGAAGAACAGACCGAGCTTCAAAAGTATCTGCCGAATGAGCGGATAGGAATGGCGGTATTACTTGATCTCTATACCGGTCTGCGTATGGGAGAGTTACTTGGACTTCCATGGAAAAATGTTCACTTTGATCTCAATGGAACAAGTTATATCAAAATTACCCAGGCTCTCTCACGTATCAGGAATCCAGACAAGAATAGTCCTCAAAAGACGCTCCTTATATTCGGCACTCCAAAGACGAGCTATTCCGTCAGGACGATACCTCTGCTGCCTGAGATTGCTCAGAAGCTTTACGCTCACCGTCTGGAGCAGGAACGCTGGTTATCTGAGAACGGATATCCAGATATCGGACTTGTATTTGTATCCCAAAATGGACAGCCCATTGATCCGAGGAATTTCCAGAAAACTTTTAAGTGTATGCTTAAAAGGCACAATATCCGTATCATAAACTTTCACGGAATCAGGCACACATTTGCTACTCGCAGTCTTGAAAGCGGTATGGATATAAAGACACTCAGCAGATTACTCGGTCATAGTTCTATTCAGATAAGCCTCGATCTGTACGCTCATGTCACAGATCAGCTTCAGTTAGAGCATATTTCTAATCTTGAAATGTTCCTGAAATAATATGAATTGCAGTTCGCCCAATACTCGGGCGAGCTGTTTTTTTTCTATTATATATGAGACTTTTTGCGGACACTTGGACACTCCCCAGAATATAGCTATTTAGGAGCTGTAAAAAAGCACCTATCTATTTAGACAAGTGCTTAGTGTTTATTAAGTTTTCGTGCAATATGATTATGATCTAGGACGGCAGTAATGATAATCGAGCATAAACTCAAACTCATACCCCTGCGGATTACTTTTGAATTCTTCTTTTTTCTGGAGATTGCCGATATAATCCTCTGCAATTCCACACTCCTGATTACGATGATCAACATAATCAAGTGATGACAGAAGATCTCGCAGTTTTTCTACACGAGCAATATTGGTTACTTCATAGGCGTCACGCCAACTCCAGTCTCTTTCCTCAGTTAGTTCTGAATCAAGTACATAGCATCTGCTATATATATAGGAACAAACTTCGCGCATAGCAATTCTCGGCACAATGGTATAGAGATTTCCTTCCATACCTTCTTCAAGCGGATACTGCTTTTCCATATATTTACCGCATATTCTGAAAATAGCCGGCGGAAGATCCATGAATATGCTGCTGTTCCACCAGCAGACTTCTACAAATCCACTGTAAAAAGAGGGATTTTCTGACGCAGAGATCACTTTCGGACCGGATATGATATCACCAGTTCGCTTTTCCTTGATACGTACACTGATATCAAAATCGAAGCTCAATTTCAGCACCTCCCGTGCTTCATTTATACCGGAATTATAGCACAACAGGATGAAAAAGTCAAACAGAAGAAGTACTCGCTTAGTCTATCTAATCATTTTATTCGCAAATGCTCCAACTTCACGTACGATCTGTTTTTCTTTATATAGAAAGCTTTTTGTGGACACTTGGACACGCCGCAGAATACAGCCATTTCAGAGGTGTATCAAGTCACTTTGTACCGTTTTGTATGCTCTCTTTGTCAGAATCGAACGATAAAGATCACTCGCTAAAAAGCATTTTTCTTTAGATAGCGGAAGATCGTGGACACCTTAATTACAATTAATCATCTTCTTTTGATGATAGGAAACCATTATATTCACTTATTGCTTCTTTCAAATGTGAATATGGACTAAGTCCTTTACCAATGTTTTCTTCAATTGAAGAATTGAAATAATTCACATTCAATATCTCAACTTTTTTCTTGAACGAATCAATTGTCATCTTATTACATTTATAGAATTCTAAGAAATGCTTATTTGCTTCATCTAAATTCTTATTTTCAACGTAATCACTTAACATATTCAAATGTTTGGAAAACGTCTTTTCATCTATACTATTCTTATATTCTTGATTACTCGACGCGCAATACAATACATGGCTAAACTCATCTACCCATAAAGATACAAGATATCGGAATAGTATTAGTTCATTATCTTTTCCGAGATTTGAAATGTCAAGAAATTTACGGAATCTTTTTAGACCTAATTTGAAATAGCTTTTAAGATACCTATCATCGTTAAACAGTTTTCTATAGTTTATCTGGAGCAGTCTTCCAAGGATTTCTTCAATATGTTTCAATCGATTTGTCTCTTGCTTTTCTGTGCGTATATATTCTTTCTTTACGTATTCAGACACCTGCATAGAGAGTTTATAGTAAATATACTCTTTTTCATATTTCTTTTCGTCGTCTTCGAGGGGGTCGATTGTTTCGTTATATTTGAATTCAACACAACAGAATCTTGGAACGAACATTTCTTTACGTTGAAAATCAAGGATATTAATTGGGTAATACTCGATGTTTGGAGTATATATTATCGGTTTTGAATTCTTTGAATCAATACTATATACATTATAAGATATATCGGAACGAGAGTAAACAAATTCTTTGTCAACCGGTCTCAGTTTCAAAGATGTAGCTATACTTTCTGAAGAGTAATACAATATGTATTCATACCCATTATCAATCAGCATGACACTGTCGGCGCCATCATACGAAAGCAACTCTGCATCTGATAATTTTGCGTCTCTATATATTAGCTCATAGATATCTTTGGTATCAACTTCATCACGGATTTTGTTTAATGCATCTTTGAAATTTTGATTAATAGTTTTTTCAAATTCTTTTTTCTTCATATCGTATTCATCAAAAAGAACATCCAGCAGTTGTTTTAGATATCTATATATTAGCTTGGAAAAAAGCTTTTGTTCAGCACTGCTATGAAAAACATAATTAAGCATTATGCTTTTCTTTCTAAAATACTCAATAGCATTATTTATTGCAATTCTTCTATCAAACTTCTGATTTGCCTTTTGAATTCCATGGTATTCGAATTCACATTGATCATATGTAAACGTGTATTCAAATAAATCGTTAAAATATTTTTGATAAAGTTCCGTAAATGTACATTTACCAATTTCTTTTCCACGTCCACGGATTACAATAACCTTCTTATCATCAATTCTCCTTGTGCTGTTGACTTTGATGTCAAAAACAGCATTAACAATTCCATATAGATAGTCATGTCTGATATCTGTTTGTTTAGTACTCATAATGTCCCCCCCCCTTACTATATACCATTATATTACATTTTTTCATTTGAAGCAATAGCACATTAAACATTTCGAGTCAATACATAATCCAGCACTTGAATTCGTCTAAATACAAGGACTATCAAGCATAATCCGAAAATTTTTCGGAAATTAGACTACGGTTTAAATGTGTGCTATTTTAAAAAAACAAGTATATCCGGCCGGACATGCTTTTCATATAACTTGAAAATCAAATAAAGGAGGAGGCTAGAATATGACCTCACAAATAGTGTGCCTTTCGGCAGCTGAAGTTGCAGTCGAAACAGGTCTCAGTATCTCAACCGTCAGGAAACTGACTAGGCAGGGAATCATCCCTCATATTACTGTTGGGCGGCGCATTTTGTACCCCGTAACTGCTTTGCACAATTGGATGCTCGAGCAAACTTTTGGATCCACTGCTCCTGATAAGGACGGTGGGGGTGATGGCTAAAGCAGCAAACGGAGAAGGAACCAAGTACAAACTTGCCAACAACAAATGGTGCGCAGCAATCTATGTTCCTTTACCTAACGGCACTAAACATCGTAAGTATGAGAAATTTCGCACCCGTAAGGAAGCCGACGAGTGGCTCTCTCAGATAAAAACAGAAATCAGCGCCGGAAAACCGGTGCTGTGCTCTGACCAAACCTTTGGGGAGTATCTCGAGCAGTGGTTTACAAATTTTGGCTCTGTTGCTATCCGTGACAGCACAAAAATGAACTATGTAGGCTACTTAAGGCACGTACAGCGTCACAAGGTCAAGGATGTCAAGCTCAAGTACTTGACGACAGACGACTTGCAGGAATTCATAATATTTCTAAAAAATTTTGGACACCTGGACACACCAGAACAGTCGCTCAGTGCTAAAACAATTCGCAATGTGTTAAATATGATACATAAAGCGCTGAAACATGCAGTAGGACGTCAACTCATCTACCATAATCCAGCAGACTACGTGGAATTGCCTCATGTAATTACGCCTGATATCAGGGTACTTACAGAAAACGAAATCGGCAAATTCACTGCCGCAATGCAAGGAGATTCGCTCCAAATAGCGCTGATACTGATGCTGTTTTGTGGCTTGAGACTGGGCGAAGCCTGTGCTCTCACGCACGATGACGTGTGTTGTACTGGAGGGATATACTACCTCAGTGTAGAGAAGTCCCTTAACAGGGTAACGAACTTTGAAGCCAAGCAAGGCGAACCTAAGACCATACTTCGAATTCAAACTACAAAAACATCAAAGAGCACAAGAAAGATACCGCTGTTACCAGAAGTCGCTGAAAAAGTGCTTGCACATATTCAGTGGCAGAAGGAGCAGGCGGAGAAGTCTTACGGTATGTACGAGGAGAATCCATGGCTTGTAGCCAATGAGCTCGGTCATTACCTTGATCCCGGCACCGTAAGGAAGAAGCTAAAAACAGTTGCTGAAAATATCGGCATTACGGACTTTCATCCACATTGTCTGCGTCATACTTACGCTTCACAGGCAGTCAAGGCAGGTGTTCCGCTCCCCTATCTGAGCGATATACTGGGGCATGAAAGCACTGCGTTTACCGCAAAAGTATATGTCAGCCTCGATCTCGAAGGTAGAGCAAAGGCTCAAACTGCTATGTCTGAGCTTGTAAAAAAATCTTTAAAATAATAATCTATAGTCGGGGGCATTACGCCCCCGCAGAAAGGAGTATTATATGGCAGCTATTACCATAATACTTGTTGCAGCCTTTGCAGGTATTACGCTTATCCGCATAACCGAAAAGGACAAGGCAACTCAAATTACTCGTGACATAAGTCACCTTGGAATCCTCAAATTTGACGGTGAGACCGCATATATTGACGTCAAGACTCACTGGCAAAAAATCTCGCGCGTTGATCTGCTGAAGGTTATTCGTAATCTTATCGATCCCGATGACCGGTACGAGGTTGGAAGCAAAGTTATAGCAGAGGTGGCAAAGCGCCTCGCAGAAAACGTTGATCTTCAAATCAGCATTGAAGCGGCAAAAAAGGCACAGGAATTTCTGATCAACTTCAAAAATGGGGTTCTCAACATTCTAACTGGAGAGTTCACCACAGACCGTAGCAAATTTTTTTTCGACTACGTACTCACCGTCAAATACATAGCGCAGTGTACCGATAAAGACTGCCCGAACTTTATACGTTTCATCAAGACCTCAGCTGGACTCGAGAATCTGAAGTGTATTCTTATCTCCATCGGTTATGCGATATCATCATTGCTCCATGTTAAAAAAGCAATCTTTCTCTTCGGCGAAACTGACGGAGGAAAATCCACCCTCTTGTTTTTCATCAGCAGTGCAGTGGCACCCGAGCTTGTTTCCAACATCAATTTTCAGCAATTGTCGAATGGTTATTTCGTGATACAGCTTCTTGGTAAAAAATTAAATATTTCCTATGACAACAGCTCAAAAGCCATGGATAACGAACAGATGTTCAAGTCAATTGTAGCCTGTGAGCGCATCAGTGCAAGAGCACTCCGCGAGAATCCCGTACAGTTCACGCCTACTGCAAAATTGTTTTTTGCTTCCAATAAACCATACACATATAAGAACCCAGATCTGGCATTATACCGCCGTATGGTATTCATCCCATTCGAGTATAGTGTTCCGCCTGAAAAACAGGATAAGGATCTTCTGCAGAAGCTTGAGCAGGAACGCGACGTCGTATTTTCCTTGGCAGCAAGAACTCTGAAGGAGTTTGTGGAGTCAGGATACGACTTCAAAATGTCTCCCAAGGCCATAGCTTACCTCGAAAGCCGTATCGCCGCTCTCCACTCCGTTGATGGCTTCCTGGATGACCGTACAGTTGTTGACGAAGCTGGCTCCGTTTCAACAGCTGCGCTTTACGATGCATATAAGTTGTGGTGCGTTGAAAACGCTCTCGATCCTGTCGATAAAGCTGAGTTTAAGGAGAGTGTGCTGGCGTATAACCCCAATATTGACTATAAAAAGGTTGGCCCTCGTACCAAGAGGCTTTGGGGATTCAAGGGCCTGAGACTCAAGACCCCTGAGGAGCTTAGTACCCCTGAAGAGAAAGATGAGGTTGAGTAAATGAATTATAAAATTACAGGCTATAAAGCTCGAGATGATTGGATTTATGTGTAAGGATGTAATACGTATATACGAAGATAGCAAGATTCCGAGTCGTAACTACGAACTCGGAACATAAAATTTATATTTCAAGAGAGGTATTAATCATGAAAAATTATACAATGTTAAATGTTAAACTTTACGAGGATGACGGTAAGAAATTAACTCGCCTTTACGAAGCTGCTGGTACAGATAAAAGCACATTTGTTAGAACTCGCATTTTCTCGGACGATGATATCATCATTCTTGATAAGGCAAACTATATTCCCCGCTCACTTATCGAAATCGGCAACCAGCTTAAGGCTGCTATGTGTGATGGCAAGCTTTCGGATGAGCTGATAAATAAAACATACACAAAGCTCTGTGATATTGAGCATGCTTTTATCACCATTAGTAAAGAGCTTACAGATTTCAAGACTCAGCAGGAAGTAGGTGACGAGTAATGTCGATTGTAAAGGACGTTAACGTCAACGGCAGGACCTTCACTGACTCCAGAAGTCTTCATTTATACCTGACTGATGATCTGAAGACAGACGGCGGCAAAAATATTGCCGCCCTCGGCTTCATAACAGAAAATTTCATTGATGAATTTCAGGCAGTTAAGGTTGCGCATCAGAAAACGGGCGGCAGACAGTTTCGTCAAATAACGATCGCTCCTTCCCCCGCCGGAACAAAGTTAACCCCTGAAAAATACCTCGATATGGGTATTGAAATCGGTGAGTTCTACTACGATCTGGGCTTCCAGGTTTTTATAGTATTTCATAATGATACCGATACTCCACATCTGCACCTGATGATCAATAGTGTAAATTTCATTACCGGCAAGATGTTTTCCCAGAGCAAGAGCGAGCTTAATCGCTTCAAACTACACTGCAACCATGTATTCGATAAATACGGACTCGACCCGATCGGAAAGCCCGTAGAGATGATGATGGATAACGTAATACACGATCTGAGCGAAGGGTTTGACTGCCTTGAACTCTTCGACGAGATAATGGCTGATAAGGCCATCTCACTGTCGGATCTGTACAAGGAGCCGGTGACTGAGCACCAGCCGCTCTATACTCCGGAATACACGAGGGGGGGAAGCATTATTTGTGAGCCAACTAAGACTCGTAATTACTTCAATCCGGATTCACCTACCCCCTGGTGCAAACTCATTCTGTATCCCGATAATTCTTGGGGAGTTCCAAATAATACATTCGATGAGTTCACTAATCATCTTATACGCTTTATGAGCCTGGAAGATCAGCAGAAAGTAAGAGCTCTCTTTCCACAGCGTAAATACTATAGGCGCAAGGAAATAAGCGGAAAACAGTTCACTGAGAACCCAGATTTCTTCCTGAACAATCACTGTGAGATTAATGTTTTGGTTGAATCAGAGGCAGAACTTGAAAATGTGATTGCTATTTTTAACAAACTCAGATATATTGCAGAAGCCGAGAAAGCTTATGGTACTAAGCTAGGCCTTGCATCGATGGCACAGTTAAATCAGTTAGGCGTTTCAGCAAACGTTACAGCTGATAACAGTACAACATTGAATGTTACGATCAGAGGAAAGGATGGTAGCGAGCAGACCATAAACGAGTTTATTGATATTCCTAACAAAAACTAGTTTTAAGATCAAGCACCCCAAGTGGGGTGCTTATTCTATATCCTAAGATGAACTCTTTAAGCGTGCATTTCTTATAGCTATCTGTTTTAATAACCTCAAGTCTTATTGCTGTTAACCGAGGTTAAGGAAGAGGCAAAGTAACAAGAAGATCCTTCCCCATTATGAGGAAGGATCATTTTTTTCGAATTTCACACTTTTTCCTGCATCATCTGCTCTGAGATGCGGACGGCGCTTTCTATCATCTTCGGGCAGACCAACGCGAATAGCCCCTCCTCGCGCGCCTTCTGCCGCTCTTCGTCACTTGCGAGATTGCGTTTCAGCAGATCGCGGCAGAGGTATGAGCCGTTCTGCTTTGCAAATTCATCGAGAAAGCGTCTTGCATATCCGTCCGCAATCTGCTGTTTTTCAAGATCACCGACCTCGGACATACCGAATTTCATGCCGAGTGCCATCAGCGCACCGGTGCATGCGCCGCAGACCTCGCCCTTCCGCATGCCGCCACCGAAGCAGGAGCCGAATTTCAGCGCCGTTTCCTCCGTGATGCCGAGCGCATCCGCGAAGGAGGCAAGCACCGCCTGCGAGCAGTGACACTTCTGTGCAAAATAATTCTTGGCAATCTCCGTACGTTCCATTTTTTACCTCCAATTTTCTGCATTGTATTTTATCTTCTAATTGATAATTTCTTACATTGCATAGTTTAATAATTCCGATTTATAATATTAACCTGCTTACTATCCATATTAAACACTGCACTTTCACTAAAAGTCAAGAATACATATATGAACGAAGAAGTCCCATTGCGGGGACTTTCTGTATCATTTTTCATAAATTTTGAATCTATCACGGAACTAAGCTAAATCAGAATTTGTATCACAGAACCATCAGCAATGTTCCGGCTCCAATCAGGATACACCCTATCACTGACTTAAAAGTAAATTCTTCATGCAGAAAAACAAACGCCAGTATCAGCGTAATGACAACGGACAACTTATCAATCGGGACGACTTTTGAAGCGTCTCCCATCTGCAAGGCCTTGTAATAGCAAAGCCATGAGGCACCAGTAGCAAGGCCGGACAGAATCAGGAAAACCCAACATTTCTGGCTAATGTCTTTTATTCCGGCTTGCTGATGAGTAATAAATACCATTCCCCATGCCATGATAACAACAACCATCGTACGGATCGCAGTAGCCAGATTCGATCCGACACCTTCAATTCCTATCTTTGCCAATATTGATGTCAGTGCGGCAAAGATTGCCGAACCAAGCGCTAATAAAAACCACATAGTGATACTCCTTCAAATTCCGACTTATCATAGTAACCTACTTACTATCCATATTATACACCGCAATATAGCCCAAAGTCAAGAATGCATATATGAACGAAGAAGTCCCCTCGCGGGGACTTTCTGTATCATTTTTCATTAGTTTGGGTTTTATCATGGTGCTCAGCAAAATCAGAATTTACAAGCGTAATCATTTATCAAAAATATTTAGAATTGCCAAAAAAACGAATAATCCTGTAAGTAAGACTAAAACAATATTATCTTTTATAGCCCCTTTCAGTTCAAGGTCTTGCTTCTTCATAGCTAACAGAACTTTTATGACCCAAAAAGACATGATCACAGGTATTACAAGAAAAGGCGGAAGAAATTCCATACTTAGAATGAACAAAACCAATAATACCAACAAATAAACGATAGTATTAGTTTGCATCATACTTTCTCGTAGTTCCGACTTTCCTCTCTTTATATGGGCTTGAGCCATTATTTCTGCTATTTTATCTTCGGTATTCTGATGGTTCCCGTGTTGTGAGATAGGCTCAGGTTGGGAATCTTCTCCTGGCATAAGCGGTTCGAGAATAGGCAATTCATCGGTATTATTTAATTTATCACTCATATCAATTTCCTTAATCATATTTTTTATCTAAATTCCGATTTGGTTTATGTTAGTTACAATTATAGCATAGCTAGGAGGAAAGGTCAATCGTACTGACTATACCGTCAAACATTAGCATTGTTAACCTCGGTTAACAAAATCCGCAATATTCTTCAAAAACTCTAAAAAACACTCAGTGATTCTCAGCGATATTTCGAGGGAAAATAAACGCGTTGCTGCACGGTTGCTGCAATTGGATAAAAAAGGGCATAAAAATAAGCACTTCCGAATGCTCGAAAGTGCCGATATTACGTTGGTTGCGGCGGCTGGATTTGAACCAACGACCTTCGGGTTATGAGTGTTATATAGAAGGAGTTATACAGTATCGCACTCTTTCACAGTCATCGATAAATAGCCTTTTATGATTGGGTAACTAGTTCAGGGGATGCAATATAAAGCACATCATATACCTTCAATAACGAAAATATAACGAAAATCTTTTTTAAACCTTTTTCAGTCAAAAAAAATCAAAACTGGATATAAATAAGAATAATTACACATAAAAAGAATCATACTGTAATCCCCTCCAGTGTTTCTAATGCACTGAAGGGGATTATTTGAATTACATTATTGTAGTTTGACTTGTTACCTAATTTGCTTCCTTTTTCGCAAGGAATGCTTCCAATGACGTTATATCTTCTTTTGTTGTTGAGACATAAGCATAATATGAAAGAATACATGAAGCATCTACTGCATTTATCATTCCATCACAATCTACATCTGCTGCCTTTTTTTGATTATTATCAAATCCACCATCTTTATTTGTTGATATCATCGCGTAATACGATAGAACTGAAGAGGCGTCAACAGCATTTATCTGTCCATCGTTATTAACATCACCAAGTTTGTAATTTGCTGGTTTAACAGGCTGTGTAGTTGTCGTAGTATTATTGGACGATGTTGTTTCGTTAGTACTTGTAAAAGAATAAGTTGTGCTTGTCGTTACAGTTGTTGTGTTTGTACTATCAGAAGTACTTGTTGTAACTGTAAGCGGTTTGACCTCAACTTTTAATTGAACTACATTAGATTCAGAGTCAATTACAGATATAATGGCAGAGCCGATGCCTATAGCTGTAATTATTCCTTTTGATGATACGACTACTACAGATTGATTATTTGACTTGAATGTTACGTCTTTTCGGTTTACATTTATTGTATACTGATCTCCGTCGATAAGAGTTAAACTTGTTTTATCAATTTTTAATGGTGGAATTGTAGTAGTTGTAATAGTAGTCGTGGCAGTAGTTGTATTCGTCGTATTCGATGTTGTCATATTAGTGGTAGAGGTAGTAGTTGTTGTGCTAGTAGTGGTTGTTGTAGTTGTAGTAGTAGTTGTAGTAGTACTTGTAGTAATAGTTGTTTGTATGATTTCAATAAAAGCATCATTACTCTTGTCTAGCTTCATTTTGCTTGATATCTTGGGATTGGGATTGTTCTCATTATATATACCCTTAGTAAATAAATATGCCTGTGCGAGCTTGCCTTCTTCATTTATCAGATTATTCATAAACAAGTCGCCTTCTTCATATCGAATGTCTATTGGATAAATGTCGCCAACCTTAACATCTTTAGGTAGTTTAAGAACAAAAGAGAATAATGTTTGGCTGTTCTTTTCTTGTTTTCTCAAATCCCCAGTTGCACAAACAAATAATTCCTTCATTCCGTTTTTTATACTTTCTGAATGCTCACTTTTCCAAAAGCAATCCTTAGTAACATCACCTTCATAGACAAAAGAATCATTATATGGGTTAGTTTCTATTTCAAGCCTTGAATCATAATATATATGGAAACCAAATGAGCCATAAGAATCAACTAAATCGCTATTTATAAAGTCTACGTCACAGCGTATTCTGTCTCCATTCACATAATTCTGTATATCATCTAACGTAATCCTTTTATAATCAGATATCCCATAATCAAACATAACACATACTTCAGGTTTAATTTTGGATTTACTAATTTCACCATCAGAATAACCGCCATTTTCAGTATATACAATGTTTGTCATATCTTTATATGTATCAGCAATGTATTCATCCAGTGTTCTTTTATCGTTTTTAGACTGCACCATCTGTTTCCATACATAATAATTTCTAATAATTGATGCATCTATCGCATTGATTATACCATCTTTATTAACGTCAGCCGCCAACTTTTGTATTTCGGTTAATTCAGGCTCACACCCTATAGCTGATTTAGCATAGTCAAGCATTATCAAATTACAATCGCTACCATCAATAAGACCTTCATTACTAACATCACCAAGTTGGTATATATATATCTTAACAACTGCATAAACAAATATTCCATGTTTCTTATCAATAATTGTATTTCCATATTCATCAATTAGATTATCTCCATAGTATTCCAATGCAATATCATATGAGAAATCTTTATTCTTTGTTCCATTAGAATAATAATCATAAGTTTTCTTTGGTGAATCTTTATCAGAAAAACCGACCTTATCGGTTATATCATAATCCTTAATTTGCCCATCTTTATATTTGACATGAACAACAACATTTTTTATTGTGCTTTTGTCAAACGAGGTATCACTACTACTGTAGATTTTCTCAATGTAATCAACGTCAGCATCTACCGATTTTATTGTGTTTGTTATGTTTTTATTTATTGTTGTAGTGTTAATGTTAGATTTGGTTGTAGTAGCAGTTGTTGTTGTAATATCCGTTTCATATTTAGATTTGGAAACTTTGACAGATGCATTTAGACACCTTCCATCAGAGAGCAGAGCATATACTGTTGCATTTCCTTCTGAAATACATTCAACAAGTCCTGTTTTATCAACTTTTGCTACTTGGGCATCAGAAGATACCCATGTTATCGGAGAAGCATAATCTTTAACTGAAAGTAGAGTTGCATCATTTTCTGTTAAGACGATTTCACTTTCAGAAAGGCAAGGATTTGAAGACTGTTCAGGTTCGTAAACATTTACAAAACAATTTATTCTATCGTTTCCTGTTTTTACAGAAATAATTTCAGTTCCAATATTTAACGCTCTAATATAACCCGTATCTTGAAAATCAATATATCTATTGGTCAAATAATTTGTATCATCTTTTCTAATTGAAACCTCTTTTTTTGTTTCTGTAGAATACATCTTCAAATAACACGTTTTTCCCTTTGGAATATTGATCTCATTATCACTAAAATAATTGTCATATCCAACAGTAACTGAGCATGCTGCTCTTGAATCAGAACAAATAGCATAAATCATAGCGGTTCCTTTTCCAACAGCTTTAACATATCCATTTTCATCAACAGTAGCAACTGATGTATCATTTGAAATCCATTCAGGCTTTCCGGTATAAGTTGTATCTAATAATATTTTTTCTATTTTTCCTATTTCATTAAATGAAAGACACGTTCTATCAAATTTTGATATCGTTCTTCCAACTTCAAACGCCAATTTAGGATAATCATCCTCAACGTAAAAGAACCCGTCTCCGAGAGCAGTTGCAAATTTTTGACTTTTCATATATGTTTCACTCTCAGATACACTACCAGAAGAAGAAGAAGGTTTACCAGTGCCCTCTAAATAATATGTGTTAGTACAAGAATATCCATCAACTATCGCATAAGCATTAGAATCCGTATCAGCATAAACTTTTCCTATGTTATAAGCGTTATGTACTCTTCCGCCAATTCCATATCCCATTCTAAATGTCCCTCTTATTAAACCAGTATTATAACAATCAGTTACATAACACCCAATGCATATTCCTCCTGCAACACCGCCTGATATATTACTCTCGTTTTTACATTGCCAAATTGTACTATCTCCATAACCGCAAATACCAGATGTATAATGATAATACATTTTATTAGAATCTGTCCGATAAAAGTTTTTTATATTTCCGCTGTTAAGACAAGAAGTTATTTTAGTTTTTAATCCATAACCACAAATTCCACCTACACAACAAAGAATTGTAGTATATTTATCATCTATATTGCTTTTTACATCAATAGCAATATTATTATGACAATGAGTTATGTTACTATAGTAATCATAACCAGCTAAACCTCCGACATACATCGGTCGGGTAATATCATCGGCATAAGCGGAAATTGTCCCTTGAACAGAACAGTTTTTAATCGACGAATTCGATGATTTATCTACCATGCCGCCAATAATAATACCATCTTCATAATCCTCTTCAGCATGTATATAACTTATAAATACATCATCCAAATTTAGTTCAGATATATATCCTTCTTGTATTTTTTGAAATAGCCCACCAAAAGTACTGTAAAAGCCTGAAATACAATGATTATTACCTAAAAAAGATCCTTTGAAGTTTTTTATTTGCGGACATTCCTTAGGATTCATTTCTTTCCACTTATCACGTATAAACACATCATTCATGTTAATATCATTGTCAAGGATAAATGTTCTTCCATATGTATCTTGTCCCTCATTTACAAGTTCAGCCAATCCTGCAAGCTGTTCGGGGGTCGATATATGAAATTCTGTATTCTCTGCATCAAACCAACTTATATCAGCTGTACCATCCCAGATATGTATCTCTTCTGCATTATCTGCTGCTTCAACAGAAGCTATAGTATTTTTATTAGCAAATGAACTCGGTAATACCGAGAACATTATACCGACTGATAACGCAATCGACACTATTTTTTTTAATACACTTTTCAAAATAATCATTCCCTTCAAGTTATCTTATCTAACCGAAATCTTGAGCTTAAATATCATATATGACATATATTATTAGCCGGTACAACGATATACTTAATGTATATTTGCACTTTAAAAATACAGAATTATATAGGATAATCTACTCAAAGGCACCAGTTTACTTCACTATTATAGTACGTTTTATAAGCTTAGTCAATAGATTTTGTGAATATTTAACAATTTATTTATACTATTTGTCATTGGTAGAATTATTAGATTTATCATTTATTTTAATATATTGATTTACAATCCTTCCAAAATAACGAGGACGGCTCATCAAGCCGTCCTCGTTTAACATTTTTTCTTCAACTAAAATTAATATGCGTACACCCACAATTCCTCAAAACCATTTATGCAATATTATATCTTGTATAGAGATACTCATAGATTTTCTGCCTGTAAACAGATATACTCACTTCATCATAGCTTTCAGGAAGTTCTGCCCACAATGTATCTCTTATAAGATTATCAACCGCTGCCTTTGTCTCCTGTTTATCCGTCCAATGGTCAAGCTCAGCAATTTTAGCTTTGACTTTATTTAGAAGATTAACAGCTACTTCCTTTATCTTCTTGATATCATTAGGCGATAGGTTCTCTTTGAACAGCATATCATACATCGACAATTCTTCATCACTGTTGAAGCCTTCACGGACATATCGTTTTTCCTCTTTATCAAGGCTGCTGGCAAGATCCATAAGTTCCATAAAGGTTTTTTCTATCTTTGTACGATCCTGTTCGCTGTTATAATCGGTTATGATCTGTTGGTAACGATCATAATAGTTTATACGGTTGGGATTGCCGAAAACCATTTGATTAAGCTTTAGCAGTATTACTTCTTCAAGGTCTTTCATGACAAGATTTTTATGCTTTGCCTTTGCAAACTCTCTGCTGAGAAGCTCGAAGTTTATCTTACTTATATCGAACTGGCGATTATTCTCTGTGATATTAGGATTAGCGTTTACAGTTACATACTGATTTATGATATTATTGATTTCAATCATAAGGTCAGTAGTATCTGTATGCTTACGCTTTTTCTGTATCTCAGAGTATATAGCTGCAATGGCTTCACATTCTTTTCGTGTAGCTCCGGTTATATCAGATCTGTCTGTATATTTGATTAGACGTCCTATTTCAGAAGCGTATGTAGTAAATGTCTTCCTGTCTTCGATACTTCCACATACAATATCTGCAGCATCTCTCAGAAACTGCATCTTTTTGAATCCAGAAGCATCAATGATATTCTGTATGCTGAAACCCCGGTTTTTGAAGTATTGCTTGACCTTTTCAATTGTTTCAAGAATTCGCTCTATAAGCTTATCCTTATCTATTGTAGGATCATCGCCGCCTTTGCCCTTATTAGCCGTATAGTCTGCAAGAGCTTTTCTCAAAGCCTTTACAATACCAATATAGTCGATGATAAGACCATTGCTTTTACCTGCATTAACACGATTGGCACGGGCGATAGTCTGCATAAGGGTATGAGCTTTTAACGGCTTATCCAGATAAAGGCATGAAAGACACTTAACATCAAAACCAGTCAGCCACATTGCACATACGAAAACAACTCTTAGCGGATTTTCGGAATCCTTGAACTCCTTATCAAGTTCTCGCTTTTCCATTTTGGTGCGGTGTGTTTTGATATCCAGCTTCCATTTATCAAAGGTCTGAATTTCATTCTGTTCCTGACTGATTACAACAGCCATTTCTGTTTCACGCATCCATTTGATTTTACGTTCAAGCTCCTGAGCTTCCTGTTGAGTTGCGTCTTTCAGCCGTTTTGTCAGCAGCTCTATCTCTTTGTCCCAGTATTCCTGTACGTAGTCATACATACGAACACATGTCACTTTATTAAGGCAAACAAACATAGCCTTTCCGCTTGTCCATAGGTCAGAATAATGCCTTACAAAGTCTTTGGCAATGGAGCGTAGTCTTGGCTCGGCGGTCAGCAGATGTATCTCCTTGGCAAATTCAGCTTCAAGTTTATCCTGTTGATCGGGATCAATGTCTGCATTCTCGATAGCATCAAGTATCTTATCTGTAATGTCGGGATTGCGGAGGTCTTCGATCTTCTCTCCTCTGTTTTCATAGTACAGCGGAACTGTTGCACCGTCCTCAACAGCACGCTTGAAGTCATAGATAGAGATATATCCACCAAATGTTCTGGCGGTGATATTATCGCTTGAAAGAAGCGGTGTTCCTGTGAAGCCAATCCTTGAAGCAGTGGGGAGCAGTTTCATCATATTATCTGCATAAACTCCGTACTGACTACGGTGTGCTTCATCAGACATTATGATAATGTCATGGTCAGGATAAATAGGCTCAACATCGGGCTTATTGAACTTCTGTATAAGAGTGAATACAAAGCTCGGATTCTTCTCCAGTTTCTTTACAAGGTCTTCACCGCTTGAAGCAATAAACTGTGAAGCCTTAGTCTTGCCAAGCAGTCCACAGTTTTCAAAGGTATCGCTTATCTGCCTGTTGAGATCGTCACGGTCGGTAAGTATAACAATTGTGGGAGAACCCTCAAACTTTCGGCGTATCTTCTGTGAGAGGAACAGCATGGAATAGCTCTTTCCACTGCCCTGTGTATGCCAGAAAACACCGAGTTTGCCGTCATTCAACTTTCTGTCAGCGTAAGCCTTTACGGCTTCGTTTACTCCGAGATACTGATGATTTCTTGCAAGAATCTTTGCAGTATGTCCACCAGAATGATCGAAGAGAATGAAATTTTCGAGAAGGTCAATAAAGTTCTCTTTCTTGCAGATACCTCTCAGCATTGTTTCAAGCTCAACGCTACCCTGATCGTCCTCAGCAAGTCGTTTCCATTCGTGGAAAAACTCATACTTGCTTTCGAGAGTTCCAACCTTCGCCTGCATACCGTTTGAGAGCATAAGGAAAGCGTTATAGTAGAACAGCTGAGGTATAGTTGACAGGTAGTCTGTATAGTTATCATAGTAGGCATTCTGAACGTCAACATCTGTGCGTTTCAGTTCCACAAACAGAAGCGGAATGCCGTTTACAAAACCGACTATATCCGTTCTGCGGCGGTAGAGATCACCGTGTATTTTCAGTTCCTTGACAGCTAGAAAATGGTTCTTGCATGGCTCATTGAAGTTGATGACCTTTGCTTTTTTTGTCTCGGTTTTGCCGTCGGGACGTTTCACCGTTACAGGTATTCCGTCACGGATATAGTTGTACTTCTCCTCATTGATCTGGATCAGTGAAGCAGTTGACATATGCTCGGTCATGCGCTTTTCGGCTTCGGTGATTTGAGTATCGGTTATCCAGGGGTTAAGGTCTTTCAGAGCATTACGAAAATACCGCACAAGCAGTATCTCTTTATATGAAGTTCTGCCGAGTGTGCCGTCTGTGCCGAGTTTTTCTTCGTTATAGGCAAAAACAACGTCCCAGCCAAGCTCATCTCTGAGAAGATCTCCTGCAGCGCCCTGGACAAGTATGTTTTCGGAATAATCGTAGCTCATAGTAAACCTCCCTTTTTAATAAATGGTATTCAGGTATTTTACAGTATTTAGCAAGCGGCGCATATAATCAAGATGTATTACTGGCAAAATATCATTAACTTTTGTTTCTTTTTTAAAAAAACGCTTCCTGTTTTTGACACAATCTAATCTTCCTTGTGTATAGTCGGGAAAAAGCATATATCGTTCAATAATTTCTTTGTTTTTATCTATATCAATGTATACACTTGCGAACAATTCCCAAGCTCCATTATGAACCGCTTCATTTCGTAAGGATTCGATTAGTTTTATGGTTTCACTTTCCTCAAATATGGTATCAGAAACGGGTATTTTTTTTAGTTTTTTTCTGTCTCCCCATAGTTTTTCAGAACTTACAAGTTTTTTTAATTTGTTTAGTTCATTTTTAGAAACAGGATTTTCAAGTTCATATATAAATTTACAAATCAAATCTAAAATCGAATACGCTTTTGTAAAATATGTTTCAAGAATAAATGCTAATTGTCTACTTTCGTAGGAAATGATTCGTGCTGGCGGAAAATCAACATTCTCAGATAATAGAGCAATCTTAGATATGTTAAAATAATAATTCTTAAAACAAAAATCCATATATTCCACTAAGTTTTGAATAGAACTAATCAAATATTGGCAGTCAGAAACATATATGTGCGTATTCAAGTCCGGAATATATTTCTCTACTTTCTCCTTAAGTTCTAAATATTCGTCTTTCCCTATAATAACACTTGTTTCTTGTCCACCACTCATAATACCAATTGGTATGTTTGCTTCCTCTTTATAATATGAATCTATATCTGAAAAGTAAATATCTCTTATCTTGTCATATAATAAGACAATTTCGTTTTGAAGATTTATATATACTTCATCATTTGGATAGAATGTATATTCATCAAATGCTTGTATATAAAACTCCAAATCATTATTGTTGATAAGAAAGCTATCCTCTTTTGCAGTACCATTTTTCAAGTATACCATCAGAACTATTCCCTCTTATCCTTTATTATCTTCAATGATATTTTTCAGTTGCTTAACCTTAGCATTACGATCAGCCTGATCTAAAGTCATAAAAGCATACAGGCACATATCATATATCTTGTCGTACCATTCCTCAAGTTCTTCTTCAGGCATTTCAGCAACTGCTTTCTTATATTTGGGTGAAGAAACTTCAATATTGTTATGACGAATGTTCAGATTATTAACAAGATAGAATATATCATCTTCAAGTGACTTATTAAGCCCTTTAAGTTCAGTCCTCTTTGATTCCAACCGATCTGCGAGCAGCTTTAGTGTTGCCTGTTTTCGAGCAAGATCGCCCTTCATAGAATGATGATTATACTCGACAACCTTATACGACAGATTTGCTGGAAGCATTTCAGATACAACAATGGCAGGTTGTGATTTTGGAACAAAGATTGTCAAATTATCTTGACTTGTTTCCATATATCCAATCAGCTCTATTACCTTTCTGATTTGAATTAAAAAATCTCCACCTTTATACCAATTATTATCATATATATTGACGCTATTATATTTTGCAATATTAAATAAATATTCACAATAGCTTACAAGATGATTAATTTCAACATTGTCTGCTCTACTAAAAAAATTGAAACCATAGTATTCATCAAAATCTGAAAGGGTTAAACAAGTTCCTTTGAAGGGAAGTTTATTAAAGTTATATTCACATACGTTTCGAAATGAATGGCTATGATTACTTTTCTTTGAATTAAACATAGTATACAAACGTTGATATTCTTTTGTAATATCAACCTTAGCGTCTTTCAATACCTGCGCAAAGTTTCTTCTTTCCAAATCTCACACCTTCATTTCTTATTTCATAGACTTGCTATTCACTGCATACTCTCTTCCAATAATTTCTTAACAACTTCCTCGCCGAACTTTTTCACTGCGTGCTGATACATTCCTTGCTGATACTCAGTGAGTTTTCCGTACAGAACTTCATTTGAGATGTTTTCCCACGGTGTTGGTGTTGTTTCGTATCTACTTTTTTCTACGCCCCTTATTTCTGAATTAGCAACATTCAGCGATTCTCTCAGAGCATCTATCATTCCTTCTCTATTTGGGGTGCGTTTTTGCGTTTCAAGTTTTATGTATGCTTTTAGAAAGTCAATTTGCTCTTTCATTTCTTTAGGATCATTTATGTCCATATTAAACCTCCATTTCTCCGCTCATCAGCTTAAGAAAATTGTAATTATTTTTTCGGAAGATTATTTTCTTCTTTTATCTTATTAATTGTATCATAAATCTTGTCATAGTCATCTTTGCTTTTCATTCTTGTCCAGTCAGATTCAAGCATCATAACAGTTTTATTATCAGTGTATGGCTTAATCATTTTTATATCCAAATCAAATGAACTATTTAAAAAAATAGGCTTATAGACATTCATATAAAGCATAAAAACAAATACTATAAGAACAATAAGCGGACCAATATCTATTCGTTTTTCTTTCTTGTATTCTTTTGAAAGATTATCTTCTTTTTTCTTATTAGCATTATTATCTGTTTTTAAAACTTCTATTTCTTTTTCGAGTTTCCTTATCTCTCTATATTGCATAATTGGTCTAATTGCTATTGCTAATGCCCAACCCACTAAAAACGAAACAAACATAGTCAAAATTGTGTTTATGCTGAACTTAGCAGCATTTGTATATACATAATTTGATAGCGTTTCTATAACGTTTCTTCCTATTCTAGGAACAGTATTTATGATATGCTCAACAAAAAACCACAGTAATGATGTGAACAAGCCAATTAATATTTCTATTTTATACTTTTGCCAAATGTTATCTTTGGGTGCTTCTTTCTTCACGTTAAACCTCCACTTCTCCGCTCATCAGCTTAGGCAGCAGACGGTCACGGGCTTCTGTTGCATTTTTAATTATGCTTACAAGAGAAGTAATTTTATTATGAATAGGCAGTATAGCAGATTCAAAATCAATTATAAGTTTTTCTGTAGGACAAATTATCCCATAACTTTCTATAACACGTTTCGGTAATTCAAGCTGATTCGTTGATCCCTGTCCTAACGTCATCAATAATGGTTGTAAATACTTGAGTGTCAAGAAAAGAAATTGAGAGTGATCTGGTTTTTTCGCTCTTACCAATGTAACATGAGAATCAAAAGTTGTATCAGGATAATCACCAAACACTTGACCTACTCTGCCAAGTGTTCCCGAACCTGTTGAGCATATTACTATATCACTATCTTTCAAGTTCATATCAGCAGGATACTCTTTTTCCTGTTGGCGTGATTCTTTAATATCCATGATTGTCTGCCTGATACATTTTTGATTTATGACAGTATATTTGCCTTTATCATTATACTTTGGGGAAATACCTCTTCTTAATACAGAAGACATATCAAGTATTGTCTTTTTCTCCCACCCCTCCGGCACACCGTCAACAACCTTAACGTTCTCATATCCGGGGAAGTGCAGATCGACGAACCACTCTTTATAGAGCCTTTGTGCCGCTTCTTCAAGGAGCTTTATCTGCTTCTGGTTGTTTTCGATAAGGTCGTCGTAGGCGGAGAGGATTGAGGCTATGCGGCGTTGGATTTCAATGTTTGGAAGTTTACAATTATATTCTTTGATTGATGATATTGCTATTCGCATTTGGTTAGCAGCACCACGACCTCGCATTTGAATGAAATGCTGAAATTCATAATATTTTGATAAATATCCGAGATAACCTTGATCAAGCACATCAGAATCTTTTGTTCTCATACATACAGCATTTTGATTAAGATAATATCCCTCAACCATACTGTTTACCACACACGACCTTCCTGCCGCTGAATCCTTTAAATTCGGATGTGAACCAACAGTTGCAATTATAACATCGCCTAATTCAAGTTTGTTTTTCGCATATTTTTCTGCTGCTGAATACGGTAAATAATCAATATCTGACAATGCAAAGCCTGAAGGCTTGCAATTTGTTACTTTTAAAACAGGTAATCCTGTGAGTACATATTCTTTATCGCTCCACGCACCGCCGTTTAAAAAATCGCATATTTCTCCAAGTTTTACTGTTGTCATATCCCCAACTCCTCCATATTCTTCGATATGGTATCCATAAGGGAGTTGGACTCACCCTGCAAAGCAAGCAGTTCCTTGTGTATCTCAGCCATACGCTCTGCAAAATCAACGCCGTCGTCCTCAACAGGAGCAACGCCCACATAAGCACCGGGAGTCAGCGACCAGCCTTTTTCCTTTATATCGCTGATCGTTGCCGCCTTGCAAAGCCCCTCTATGTCCTTGTATTCGCCCTCACCGAACTTTTCATACAGCCAGAGATAGTCCTGTATAAGGCGGAGTATATCCTGTATAACAGCCTCGAAGTCGTTGTAGCTTTCCTCAATGGCTTTTTTCTTTTTGGGAGTATCCTCTATAGCTATTTCCTTGGTACGCTTTGCAGAAACAAGGGTTCTTTCCTTAAGCTCGGAAATAATCTCATTGCTGTATTCGGCAGTAAGTTCCTTTGTAATTTTCGGCATTGCGCCCTCGACATGATGATAAAGTGCCTGTCCGACACAAGCAACAAAACCTTCAGCTTCAGATGACTCATTTATATTATTTAACGCAGAAGTAATGCAACGGCGATATTCATTTATCAGTGATGTATACTTGTCAGTTTCACCGCGATGCAGCCATACAATAGCGTTGAGATTTTTGAGCTGCCATTCGCTCCACTCATTAAGAGTGCGATCAACTACGGTATAATAATTTCTTGCGTCAATGAACAGGACCTTGTCCCTGATACTTTCACTTTTCGCCTTGTCAAAGAACCATAGCGAACACGGCAGAGACTTGGTATAGAAAAAGTTATTGCCGACCGAGATCATAACATCAACGTCACCTGTTTTTACCAGCTGTTCACGGATATCCTTGTCCCTGCTCTGACTGTCCGTAGCCGAAGAAGCCATAACAAAACCGGCTCTGCCCTTATCGTTGAGATAGGAGTAGAAGTAGGATATCCACAGGTAGTTTCCGTTGCCGACTTCCTTGTTCTTATTCACGCCGGGCATACCAAAAGGCAGACGACCTGCATTCTCGCAGGATTCAGCCTTGACCTTGTCCACATTAAAAGGAGGATTCGCCATAACATAATCGCACTTGCCGTTGAGGTTGTGTGCATCATGGTAGAAAGTATTGGCTTCATCGCCTGACTTGATAACACCTGTTAGACCGTGTACAGCCATATTCATAAGACAGAGCTGAGCGTTGTACTCAACCTTTTCCTGTCCATAGAACGTCATGGCACTGTTAGCGTGCATACCTGCGGCATTTACGAAGTCACCGCTCTGAATGAACATACCGCCGCTTCCGCAGGCAGGATCAAGCAGCGTTCCACTTTTCGGCTCTATGATATTGACTATCATCTTAACGAGGGACTTAGGGGTAAAGAATACTCCGTCGTCCTGAGCGATGTTCTTTGCAAATTTATTCAGGAAATACTCATAGATACGTCCAACGATATCTCCGTCTATATCATCGAGAGCACTGTTATTGAAGATACGGAGAAGCTCTGAGAGCAGCTCGTCCGAGAATATAGTGTAATCCTTGGGCAGTACACCTGTGAGCTGTTCGCTCTGCTCCTCCACAAGCTGCATAGCATTGTTTACTACTTCACCGAGACTGTTCATGGTATGACCAGCACGGTTCTTGAGTTCAGCCGCAGCTATATTCTCAGGCAGATTGACGAGGTACTTGTATTGAGCCTCTTCGGGAAGGTAGAGTGCACTCTTGGCAGCGAAATCACTTGCTTCAACAGGCATAACACGTCCGCCACGCTTGGGACGGTCTTTCAGTATCTCAGCTTCAACCATTTTGAAGCGGCTGTAAGCGTATCTGAGGAAGATAAGTCCAAGTACGGGCATACAGTACTGATTTGATGTAAGTTTTGAGCCTGCACGAAGTAGATCAGCCGATTCCCACAGCTCTGCTTCAAGTTTTCTTATATTGATCATAGCGTTCTCCTAAAAATGCTTATATTTATTAAAATTATACCATATTTCGCACAATTAATCAATAGCTCTTAAAGAATTCATACAATCCATAGCATACATAGTGTATGCCATGGTTGTATTTAAGAGGAAAACCACTCCGCCTTCATAGATTACTTTTCTCTTTTCCTTTCTATGTACGCATTCAATGATCTTTGCATACCGGAGAGACTAAGAAAATAAATTACACATTGATATCTCATTCTAATATATCCTTTAGCTGTATGTAGCATTAGACCTATCTATCTTAAGCCTTTAAGGAGAGTTCCTGAAGAAACTTGTCAAGTGCATATCTGGCATAAAAACTCGTTTATTAATCTGCATAACGTGGAAATGGCTTATTGAATAACGAGACAAAGTGATTCCCTGTAGCAACCGCCACAGGGAATCTTTCACTTTACAAGTTACCGGGACGATATCAAAAGCCGTATCTCCATTTTATCTGTTCACGAATGTACCGCATATTCTTAGCATGAATGTACTCCATTTCAGGATCGATAGGCATATAGTCTACCGTTGCAAAGACATCATTCTGCGATTCAGGAAAACCGCAAGCAAACTTTTGCTCAATCTGAGCGGATTCTGCTTCTGAGAGCTCATAGCTTGGTTTAAGTCCAAGTATCAAAGCTATGACATCAACGGAAAGCCCTGCATTCAAGGCGTTGAATACAAATGTGTTTCTCAATGAATCGTATCCAAGCTGTCTGACATGAGCTGCGTTGATCACCTGACTATACTTTCTTGAAAGTATATACCACTCCATAAGATCTCCATTCTCTTCAACAAGTATGTACGGAGTATTACGTATAGTGTGAAGCGCACACCACTGTACAAGCTCACGTCCTGTCTTTATAGGAAGTAAAAGCTTACGATAACAGCCAGTTCTTACACAATTAGGTGAGCCACATAGTGGTAAAGGATTATCATATCTCACCTCGCTTATACAGAGCTCACAGTATTCATCATCGCTGTCAGCATAATAATGAAGTGAATCCCAATGCAGACCTTTGATCTCGTCGATACTAAGCCCTGCATAAAGAGCTAGCCTTATGAAAACTCCGATGTCATACTTGTAGCTAGTAGCTACAAGAGTAGACGTTTCTTCAGGTGTGAACCATCCAGCATGTATGCTTGATCCCACCAATCGCTTCATAGTTGCAAATAGTTTTTTCTTTTCCATAACTGAAACCTCCTGTTACTATATAATTGACGGGTAAAACCTTGTTAGCCAGTAAGGGTTTATTTGAACTTGTTACTTATAGCTATACTTAAAGCAATAATTAGAACGTATCTTTCATTGCCGCAAGCGACATTTGTATATCCATACACAGATGCATTCGCATCTGTAATAATAGTGGAGGGACTGACTCCCTCCACACCTCCTGCTTTAGGGGCTTGCCCCTCACATTTCGCTCTGACTTCGTCATCGCCAAATGTACACCCCAATCTCTTCTCGTTTCTCAAGTGTAAATACCTATGTAATATTCCACTAACAACTACTCTTCCTGAATAGCAGGGCACTTACTATCAGTCACGGAGCTCTTCTATCAACGCCCCTCCCTTACGCCGTATATATTGCTGCTGCATAATACTGGAATGTCGGGGATGATCGAGTGCAGCCATTATAACTGCACTCGTACCTTTTCTTTTCTAACTGTCAAGCTTTTCAGATAATATATCCCAGATACCCAAATCTATATGATTCGACGATTGGTTATAACTATATACTTATCGAGCTGATTTCTCACTTATGTATCTGCGGATAGAGTCAGCTGTTATCTTGTAGCGGCTGCCTATTTTGATGGCTTCAAGCTCCTTTCTGTATATAAGACCATATACTGTTTTGGTACTTACATTAAGGTAATATGCAGCCTCCCAGACCGTTAAGACATCCTTCTTAGTAACAAAGATGATGGGGTCTGTCATGGTAAACACCTCCTTTCACCGTTCATTTCAATGTCCAATCGACATAGGGATATGTATCCCCAAGCAGATCATAAGCAACACTATTCACTCTCGTTCGCCCTGTTTGTGTTATTCTCAACCCATTCGATATAGCTTTCTCTTGCAACTATCATACGCTTTCCGACGATAGTTACAGGGATATCTCCACTCTTAAGCAGCTTGTAGCTGCTGCCGAGTGATATCCCAAGATGTTTACTGATGTCACGTGCCGAAAGCATTTCCGGCAGTTCATCATATGACATAGCTTGTTTCATATTGAAACCTCCTGTTACTTTAAGTATAGGGAAGCTTCTGCATCCTTGTCAGGGATCACAGAAGCTTCCATTATGTAAATAGGGGAAATGATATGAATGATTTTCATACAAAACCGGATGCAGCCATTGCAATCACATCCGGTTCATATGTTTTCATGGATTAATCGTAGCCATAGCAATATACTCTCCTTTATTCAGAGTGATCTCATATGGAGAAGTTGGCTCAGGGAGTACGATTTGTCTGCTCTTCTCACAGATCCACTTGGCTATGAAGTTCAGTCCTTTCTGAATGTCGTTTATCTCACATGAGAGATCTTCAAAGTCAACAACAGAAAGATGAAAGCTGCCATTCTCCGGTGTAACTATTACCGGATACGATTTGCCGGTTCTAAGCTCAGGAATGGTAAAGCTTGTCATCTGTGGGATCTGCTGTATAGCTTCTCCTGAAACAAAATACCGGCTGGGCTGTACGCCTATGATCTGAGCTACAGTATTGCTGTCTACGCCTGCCTTTAGTGAGTTGTATACAAATGTATTCCTCAGCGCATCGAATGGCAGCTGTCGGACATTTGCCCTGAGCAGAATAGTGTAATATTCTCTCAGGAATGTCTCCATGGCGACAGGATGTCCCATGTTATCAGTAATGACAAACTGAAAGGTGTCAAACACATTTCCGTTCTTGATTATGTCAGTATATTGAGCATTTCTCAACTGACAAAGCTCGTATACAACATTCATGGGCAGCGTTATTAATCGGAAACAGCTTGGCTTTTCCACGCTACCGTTGTCAAAGGACATAGGAAGACTTGTTATTGTCTTGTTTATGATGAGTGTGTTATTGGGACCTAAGTCATCCCAACGAAGGGCAAGAAGCTCTCCAAGTCTTATTCCAATTGAAAGAGCAAGTCTTATCAGAACTCCATACCTGAAGCTATAGCTCACCCGATATACAGCATCAACTTCCTGATCCGAAAAATGATCGAAGTTTGCAGTGCCTATGATTTCTTTGGCAGCCTGTATTACCTGTGTTTCCTGTGTTTCCTGTGTTTCTTGTTTCTTAGCCATTGTTCTTTCCTCCTGTAGTATTATTCTTAAGCCATTCGGTAAAATGCTCACGTGTTACCACTCTGCGTTTACCGATACGTGTTACGGGGAAATCATCCTGTTTGAGCAACTTGTAACAAGTGCACAGGGATACCCCTAAGTGTTCGCTCATGTCCTTAGCTGAAAGCAGCTGAGGCATTTCTGCTGTTGGTTTGTTGTTCTGTTTCATTTTAGAATCCTCCTGTTAGTTTATTTGGAATCCTCCGTATCCTTAACAAAGATCACAGAGTCTTCCATTATATAATAGTTGTATTGTTTTCATTGAAATCAATTGTTTTTTGATTCCTGTCTGTAATGACAGCCTGTACGGCTGTTCGTCATGTGTTTTGGCTTATGTCATGTCAGCAACCTCCTTCTGTGAATGCGGAATCCTCTGTAACTTTGGTAACTGTTATAGAAGCTCCCATTATATAATAGTTGTATTGTTCTCATTGAAATCAACTGTTTTTTGATTCTGAGCCGTTACGCTGTCCCCTGTACGCCCTATACTTATACTCACACCATGAACTGAATCGCTCCTCGCCAAGGCAGGCAGGCCTAAGAGCACCTGTAAAGATACTCTCAGTCACCGAAAGTTCGCATTTTCAGCCTGCATTGCTTTAACGGCAGATTTGAGAACAGATGTACATTGCAGTCATGAGATACCAGTCTCGCCCTGCCTACAGCCTGTTCCGCCTCACTTTCTATAAGGTACAGCTGTATCTCCCGCAGTAGAGGATCCTTGAACGTCATGAATGAGAAGTTGAACCCGTTACGCTCTATACGTCTTACAGCGAGAGTATCATCTGTATTGAGATCACCCATTATCATCGCCCACAGCTTATACACATACTCAGGACGGTGGAATGTGCCTATTACTGTAAGATCGCAGCCTGCTAGTCCGTTAATACCTTGAGCTGCACCGAAGTACATCTCTCCAAATTTAGCAAAGTCCTTGAATGTGATGATATTGCTCTTGTTTTCGTACTTCTTGCGCAGTTCTGTTATGATATCACGATTCTCAGTCAAGCAGCTCTTGCTGTATGAGCGGTCATGATGAAGATACAGCTTCCCCTTGTATTTCAATTCACCAAGATCCTTGAAGGAATAAAGCTGATTGCCTAACAGCTTTCTGTACAGCATTTCGTTTACGGTTGCTGAGACAATAGTGCAATTGCAGATGGGGATCGGCTGAGTTTCCACAAAGTATACCTCATCATCATCGTCCTTGTGATAAAAACAGCGTGCTCTCAATGCAGGGAAGATGGCTGAATAATTATCACGGCTTATCCTGCGGCATATCAAAAGTCTTTCTTCATCATCAAGATATTCTTCATCTATCGCTTCAATGACTTCATAGCCGCTTACATTGGTAATACGCTTTAATTTAGCAATCGAGACAACAGAGAAAGTATCTTCCTCTTTGTTTTCGTCCAGCACATCCATTATGTCAGATATATTCACCTGCCTGATCTGTATCATAGACGGTAATATGTCCTCGTCTATAATTACATTCCTGCATCTGAGATAGTCAGGCTTCATCTTGAGTAATCTGGCATGGGTGGTTATTATAAGCTGACCCTTATACTCCCTCAGTCGATCCATTTTGTCAAGGTAAGCATGAGCGATCTCCTCTTCACACTCCCTGAGAACGTAGTTGATGTTCCTGTCATTGCCTACAGCGTACATATGACGTATAAGCCTAACAGTTTCCGTGTCTTTAAGTTCTTGAAGCAAGTCTTCTATAATCGGTGTAGTGATATAACTGATTTCCCTTTTCTCAGCTTCAGCAGCAACAGCGTACATGAGCTTTTTGTTAGGGACAGCAACTATGGTCT
This sequence comes from Ruminococcus flavefaciens, assembly GCF_900119075.1. Classification (GTDB taxonomy): domain Bacteria; phylum Bacillota; class Clostridia; order Oscillospirales; family Ruminococcaceae; genus Ruminococcus; species Ruminococcus flavefaciens_Q. The sequence continues at coordinate 229,174 of NZ_FPIP01000002.1, read as the reverse complement.
GACGCTCAGATTCCTTGATCACGCTGAGATACGCATATGTCTTTCCTGCTCCTGTGGGAGCTTTTATTATCTTCGTTCCGGGAAGTCTCATTGACTCTTTTATCCCTTCATGAAGCTCACGGCGCATCTCGTCTATATCCTTATATACAGGCTCATTATCAAGCTCAATAATCTTTCCGGATGACATCTTCAGCGTATACACCATATTGGACTCATGGTCGCACTCCTGAGCGTAAGGGCAGTAGTCGTCACATCTCTGAGCTTTGTAGTCATTTCGACAGGCGAACTCGATCTGAACTTCCTTTCGGTCTATATCATCATACTGACTGCTGTACTTGCAGAATGTATCAGTGATAAGTGATTTACCACCTTTGATGTGTATCAGGTTCAGGGCCAGTCCGAACCACTCCTCGTGGGGAAGTCTTCTTCCATTCCTGAACTCATTCAGTAATCGGCAATATGTATCGCCTGATATATCAACCTGAGACGGCTTGTCTCTGTGTTTCTTCTCCGTATCTCTGTACTCTCTTGTGATGTCCTCACAGCTCTCTGAGAATAGCAAACTAACACTTTCTGACGATTTTTGGGTGCGAACCATATTATTATATATGGTGATCATCCTGAAATCGTAACTTTCAGTCATTTCTTCAGCAGGGCTCTCCGACTCCTCCGCAGGAGGAGGGAGGAGAGAGGCACCGGAAGATAAAGATACGGAGTTGGGAATGAACGCAAAAGTGTTGTTCCGAAGAACAACATGTGACTTCTTGGCTATACGCTTAAGTATGTGCATCTTATTCTTGGGATCATTCTTTTGAAGATACGCAAGAGTGCTGATAAGAAGATCATGGATACTGAAAGAGACATCGCTGCAGATGACATTCTTCCCCGGATAATAGAGCTTACTGAAATCCTTGGAGGATTTATCCACCTCAGGGAACACAGTACACAGACAGTACTGCACAAGCACAGCAAGATCCTTATCGTTGACCTCCTGACAACACAGAAAGACGAGCCTGAATTTAGACCAGTTCACAGAACTGGAAGTCTCATAGTATATCGCTATGGGAAGCTTGTAATATTCGGCTCTGGCTTTTGCAGTATAGATATCAATACCGCCATCGAAATCGAGAGCGAAGAACTGAATTGCTTCCATTTCATCCTGGCTTTTATGGTCCCCCTTGAAGGTAGCAGGACAGAAGACCCGCATATTATATATAGCATCAGCCAGTTCAGCAACACTGAGTTCACGGCTATATTTAGGTATAAGCTTAGTTATCTTCTTGGTAGAAGCATTCATGACTGATTTGTCCTTCCCTTTGAAGCTCTTTGGATAGACAGAGACTTTGTACTTCATTACAACAACTCCTTCATGATTATTTTGTTTACAAGATGTTGTAATGAAATTAAAAAGAGCGCAGAGGTCATCCCCCTGCGCTGCAAGCACTATGCGAAAGCCGTTCAAGGCATAGTACAGCTGCAGGAGATATAAACTCAGGTATATCCCCCACAGCGCCCACAGAAGCTTCTTAATTGAAGCTTTCCGCCCCTGTGAGCCCGTACTATCAATATGTTTAAGAATCAGTAGAAAAAAGAGTCTGAAAGAGAACGTCTGCTTTCTGTACAGGGTACATAGGCTATTTGACGTTATGTGTCTGTGCCTGAATATATTTGTATACGGATGATCGTGGGATCTTCCACTTGTTGCCGATCCTGAAGGCTTCTATTTCCTTGTCCTCCAGCAGCTGATAGGCGGTGTTTTTGCCTATCTTCAGAATCTTCATGACTTCCTCAATGGTTATAAGCTCCTCCTGTGTTACGGCCTCCATTGTTTCACCTCCTGTTCTTTTGGTAGCTTGCTACTTATTATATTGTTGTAATTCTGGTTGTGGTTCATATCGCTAATGTTCTCATTCTGAGCTATATATCATTGATATGCCTCTATGTCAGGTACTGATTATACGATAATGGCTGACCACATAGAGACCGCTACGGCGGATCATAGGAGCATAGCAAACGGAAGGAGGAAACGATGTTTACAAATGAACGTTATCTGACCTGTGGAGTTGACAGCACGATACCGCTGGAACTTCAGCTGTTCATGTGGGAATGCATGGAAAGGATGCAGGGTGCGAAGGACTACCTTCAGGTCTTTGAGCTTACGGCATCAGGCCCGATGCAGAGCATATCTCACTCGTCAGAAGAACCCGAATACCACATGGAATATCTGATACCGTCAGATACTCCGATAACAGCCAAAGTCTACATCATAGACGATGGCGATCACTCAACAATGCTGCTTGCAGAAGAATACTGATACAAAGAAGCCCTCCCGATTCAGTTCGGGAAGGTATTTTTATGCCCTGAGGAGGATAATACAATGGAAGAGAATAAAATCTACTGCTCTCACTGCGGAGCACTTATCGAAGATGGCAAGGACTACGAGGAAGTCAACGGTGAGATCGTCTGCACCGACTGCTACGAAAGCCATACGACCACCTGTGACCGCTGCGGCTCTGTCATTTGGAGCGATGACAGCTACGGTGACGAATACACTACACTCTGCTCCAACTGCTATCACAACCACTATACTCGCTGCAGCTGCTGTGATGCTCTGCTCCATGAGGACGATGCCTATCACCTTGATGGCTACGATTACTGCAGCGACTGCTACCATGACGAAGTTGACAAGAACAGAAGCATACACGACTACGGCTACAAGCCTGAGCCTATCTTCTATGGCGATTCTCACCGCTATTTCGGTGTAGAGCTTGAAATTGACGGAGCAGGCAAAGACTCGGACAACGCTGACGAGCTTCTTGCTATCGCCAACAGAAACGAGGAGCATATCTACATCAAGGGTGACGGCTCACTTGACGACGGAATGGAACTGGTAACGCATCCCATGTCTCTTGCTTTCCACAAGCAGTATCAGTGGGCGGAGATCATGAAGAAGGCTATATCTCTGGGATATCGCTCACATCAGACAAGTACATGTGGGCTTCACGTCCATGTGAACCGTGACTGTCTCGGCGATAACCGTGAGGAGCAGGATGAAACTATCAGCAGGATACTGTACTTTGTGGAGAATCACTGGAATGAACTGCTGAAATTCTCACGCCGCTCCGAGTACGCCATGAACAGATGGGCAGCTCGCTACGGCTTTGAGAAGACAGGCAGGGAGATACTTGATAAGGCTAAGAAAGGCAACAACGGCCGATATGCCGCTGTAAATCTTATGAACTACGCAACGATCGAGTTCAGAATGTTCAGGGGAACGCTGAAATACAACACTTTCATCGCTGTTCTTGAGCTTGTCAACGCTATTATCGATGCTGCAATCAACAACACAGACGATACCCTGTCCAAGCTGTCATGGCTGGACTTTGTAGGCGATATCAGGGAGCCTGAGCTGATACAGTACCTGAAAGAACGTAAACTTTACGTCAACGACGATATCAACGAAGAGGAGGAAATGTGATATGTGTGCATTATTCGGATGGCTCGATTATAGAGGAATTGTCCCATACAAGGTTCTCAGAAAGCTCACTCAGGCTCTGGCAAACGCAGCTGAGGAGAGAGGTACCGACGCTGCCGGTATCAGTTATATCAACAGCGGAAGAGTAACGATATTCAAACGACCGAAGGCAGCGCACAAGCTGCACTTCAACGCTCCCGACGGTACAAAGGCTGTTATGGGACATACAAGATTGGCTACACAGGGCGATAAGAAGCAGAATTACAACAATCACCCGTTTGCCGGTCACGCTGACAAGGAGTTCGCTTTTGCACATAACGGTGTCCTCTGGAATGACAAGGAGCTCCGCCGTGACAAGGTTATCCCCGATACATATATCGATACTGACAGCTATATCGGCGTTCAGCTTATCGAGAAGCAGGGAAAACTTGACTTCGACAGCTTGCAGTACATGGCAGAAACGGTCGAGGGAAACTTCACTTTTACCGTGCTCGACCAGACCAACAGCTTATACATTATAAAAGGGAGCAATCCGATGTGCCTGCTCCACTTCGAGACAATAGGCCTTTTTGTATACGCTTCAACGGAGTCGATCATGAAGAAGGCTCTGAAGCAGCTGGGCCTGCATAAGTTCGAGAGCAAGCGCATCGATACGGACGAGGGCGATATCCTGTGCATCGACAGGAATGGCAGGATATCGAGGTCGCAGTTTCAGCCTAAGATATATCGCTCGAAGTATCTGAGTTGGTACGACGACGAGCCTTATTATAACGTGCATGAAGAACTGCTGCTTGCCTATTGTGGCTGTTACGGAGTTGATACCGCTGATGTTGAGCTGCTGTTGGAGTTCGGCTATACCTGTGACGAGATCGAGGATATGCTCGCAGACCACAGCCTACTTCACGAAACGCTCTGTGCTGTCAAGGGTGAAGAGGAATACAGCCTGCTTGAAGCATTCTGAGCAGAGACAAAGATAACCACGGTATGAGCACCGTGGTTATTTTTTAAAAATGCGTCTTTCTATGTTTATCTTCTTCTACAAGCTGAGATAATGCTTTTAAATTATCTACAAGATATGCCCTATATTCAATGTAATATGCAAACTCTAATCTCTTTTGTTCTTGAATATCTGAAGGATCCTCTTTAAAAAACAGTTCGTAGCATTTTCTTAACAAATCTAATATTTCTTCCTTCATTGTATCCTTTAAATTAATCAAAGATAATACAGTACTTCTGTAAAAATATATAGGTTCATATAGACTTCGTCTTGCTAATTCCTTAGTATTATTATCCGAATTGTATGCAGATAATACGATTTCCATTTTTTGCATATACTTTGTGGCATTATCTATATATATCTTTTTATCATTACCTGAGAGTAATCTTCTCTTTTTTCTTGCGAAGTCATCTGTTATCTCAATATCATCAAATGCACTGGGTTCATAATTAGCCAATCTTAATGAATCATCATATTTTTTTTGATCTAACAAAGAATCCATACTTTTAATGTCAAATAAGTCCTTTATCATAGGGGAAAAGACTTCCCTTATCTTTTCATAATCCAATGTATTGTCTTTTTTATACTCATCACCATCAAGATTATAATAAATAATTTGAAGAATTAAACAATAGCACTGGTAAAGCAGTTCTCCTTTATGATCCATCTCATCATCTGATAAAGTATTGTATAATTGGGGATTATCATCATCAGATATTCCAAAAATATCATTTATAGAATGAATGGCTTTATTAAACACATCTATTCTTATAAACGGAGGCTTATCATCCAGATAAGCAGCATTTCTATTTTTAAAAGTATATGAGAACAGCTTTTTGAACCACTTTATATCTTTTTTTACAGCAATAGAACCTGCTGTACGACTAATAAATTCTCCTTCATAAGTAACTGTTAGTCCAACTGTGGTTGTATCAAATATACCCTTTATGATCTGTTTAATAAATATTTCTTGAATATCATTAAACTTTTCTTTACCTTTTTTTCCTTTATTACGTTGTTTTTCCATAAAAAACCTTTCCCACAAAATCCCACTTTTGCGATTATAGTTATTTTATTTTGACGATGCTATAATACTTATAGATCAGGGGAGCAAAGATCAACTGATCAAGCAACTTGACAATTGAATACATACGTAAAAGCATATTATACTATTCTACATTTATAGTATAGCATAATGTATTACAGAAAGGAAGAGTTTTATGAATATTCTTAAACTCATAGCCTTACTTCTCAAAAAACATGGGGAAATACAGATTATGGATCATAAAAAGTCCATATCGGAAATTGTGAAACGGCTGATCATAATGAAATTCCTGCGTAGTTGCGGAGGATCATTTTATCTTGCCGTTGAGCATCTGCTTACCCCCATAACGGAACGAGAAGCAATAGCTATTATCCGAGCTCTACTTACCGAAGCGGACAGAATCAACATTAGTTCAAATGAGATTAAAGAAGCTTTGGAACGAGCAAGGGATGCACCCGAACTACAGATTGACATTGACGATATTCATTCAAAAAATAAATTTAAACTTTTAGCCTTTAATGGAGAATTCGATGCTCTGACTGGTAAGTTTAGGACTCCTGCTAAAGACAGCCTATACCTTTATAAGTTGAACTTCAACTACAAGGAAGGAGCAAAACTTGAAGAAGCGCCATCGTTTAGAAACTTCGCTGAAACAAGTCTTGGAAATGAAAATCTGGATTGTGCGCTTGAATGGATGGCGTACATTTGCACTTCATTAACAGAAGCACGTAAAGCAGCTTTTTTCATTGGTCCTGAACAATGTGGTAAATCATTGCTTCTTGATGTAATTGAAGATGCACTAGGTCCTGACAACACTTCTGCTGTTCCATTCTCAAAACTTGGTACTGAACAGTCGAGAATCAAGTATCAGGGAAAAATTGCAAACCTTTCAAGAGAAACATCAGCAGAACCGATGCGAAACGATGACGCTTTCAAAAGCATAATCGCAGGCGATAAGATAACCGGAAGACGACTCTATGAGAACTCAGTGGAATTCGTCTGCTTCGCTAAGTTCACTACTGCATCAAATCATTTTCCTGTTTTCAAGCACATGGATTCGGCTACTCTTGACAGAATCATACCAATTTACTTTAAAGACAGAGTAATCGATGAAGTGCAGACTGACTTTCACCTGAAGGAGAAATTGCTCAAGGAAAAGGACATTATCTTCTCCGTTGCTCTTGATAAACTTCCCAGACTGATCAGCTCAGGCTACCAATTCAGTTTGTCGGATAGGTCAAAAGAAGTACTGGCTCAGAAACGCATAGAACTTCTCAATGTAAAGGAATTCCTTAAGGACAACTTTGAGATCGCACCGGACGGTGTCATTTCTTCAGTTGAGTTATATCGTTTCTATCAGGAATGGTGCGATGCAAATGGTATATCTTCTGAAGGGAGAAACACTTTCTACAGTAAAGTTACTGACTACAGTAGCTCTATTAAGAGAGGAAAAAATAATATTGGAGGGCGTCTACTTAATAGCTTTAAGGGATTAAAACTCTGGTGTAACAACAGCGAAAAAAAGTATGTACATTCGTACCAAGATTCGCAAACGTCTACACAACCACAGAAAGGAGGTAAAGCAAAATGAGCGAAAGCAAAGCTAAAACTATCAATGTTCGTGTCAGCGAAAGTGAGAAATCGATCATCGAAGAAAAAGCTAATTCTGTTAGTTTAGGCACTAGCGAATTTCTCAGGACAGCCGCTCTTTCCGATGATAAAATAATACTTCTTCAGGAAGGTGCGACCATAGCTAAGAAGTTGTGCGAGCTTGTATGTACCTTTGAAAAAGCCGAGGAATCGGGGAATATTGAAGGTATATACGCAACAACCATACTCTCAAAAATCGAAGAGCTCATAGCCTTTTTCAATAAACTATCGGAGAAACTAACCGACATTAGTGAAAACGATGTAAGTGATGATGAGGAGGTAACAACATGAGTATTCTAAAATTTGTTAACGGTAAAAACAATGATAGAGATTTTCTCCATAAAAAAAGGAATTATCTTACTGATCCCGTAAAAACAAATGGCGGAACTCTTGTTGGATATTATGGCTGCTTTGCCAACCACGATCTTGCCGACTGGATGACCGTTAAAAAGCAATACCACAAAAGCGGAGGCCGTCAGGGGGAGCATAGTGTGCTTTCTGTCACTTGTGGAAAGAAAGCGGTTGATCCCTGTGAGCTAATGAATGTTGCAAAGGAAGTAGTTCAGGAAATATATAGCGGACATCAATGTATATACGTTGTGCATACAGACAGTAAGCATACTCATATACACATACTTGCTAATTCCGTATCTTACGTAAACGGCCTAAGATTTCACATCGGCAATAACCAACGTGCCGGTTTCCGCTTGAAGGTGAATAAAATTCTCGAGCATTATGGTTATGACCAGATTCACTCGCGAGCTGACGAAATAGTGGATAATACTCCGTATGATCTCACTAATGGCTTCGACTGCCTGGAAATCAACAATGACGAGCCATATGTCGACACCTTTAAGAATATTCTGGCTAATCCGGAAGACAAATACTTTGATGAAGAAGACAGCATTTCTTTGTCAAATATCGAAATATTATTAGAGGATACTGATGAAATATCGACGTCTTCTAATGTATATACAAATTTTTCAAAGGAGGGCTATTTTATGCCTAATTTTAATTCACTTCTTGGCGTTACGCCAAACACAATCACTAATCCTGCTGTTTCTCAGCAGACAACACCTTACCAGTACGCCGGACAGACATTTACAGGTAAAATCCCTGATAATACTGCAGCATCCAGTAAAAACCCTAATATGGCCGCTGTTTCACAGCAGGCAGCAACTCAGTCTTTTGCTTCTAAGCCTGTAAACACTAACTACGGCAGCAATTCTGCTTCAGCACTGACTGACAATCAAATGCTTCCTGCATCTGCTACATTTAACTCAAACGTTCCCGAAGCTGCTTTACCTCAGGAAGGTTGTCAGCTGTATCCTCAGGTAAACTCAAACGGACTCCCCGAGCTCAATTTCAACTTATCGTCCCCCATAAAAATGAAGCTTCTATTTGGAACTCCTGCCGATGAAGTCAAAAAACTTATTCGTGCAGCAACTCCATATAACAAGGACATAGATCCATACGGAGCAGGAATGACCATTATGAAATCATTACAGGATAATGGAGTATTCTGTAATATAGGAATCAATATGTTTCCTTCGATAGATATCGACTTTACTTCCGGTATATATCCGGGCTATAGCAACAACTGTATTTATCAGCCGGATGTAGAGTGCGATCCAAATCACCCATGTGCTCCCTGCAACCAGGGACAGTCCTGTGAACGTTGTCGTAAATGACAACGTTCTAACGAAGGATTATATATTATTACACTGAAAGGAGGAATCACCATGAAAAAAATGAACAGCATAAATGCAACTTTCAAGCTTTGTAAGGAGCAAAAAATCGGGATAAGCATGAGATTACTCAGACAGCTTGTTAAAGAAGGAACTATTCCGTCAATAAAAACCGGACGATCTTATCTGATCAACTGGGATGGACTTATGAAATATCTCGATACTCATACACAGTCTGCTGAAAAGGCGGAATCAGGCATAAGAAAAATCAGTGCTTAATAATTAAACAGGGGGCATTCGTAGGAATGCCCCCTGTTTCATAGAAAGGAGAATATTATGCCCAAACCTAAAAAACACATATCCAAGGACGGAAAGATCTCATATAATATTCGAGTCTACGATGGGTATGATAGTAACGGAAAACAGATTGTACGTTCAATGACCTGGAAACCGCCTGCAAATTTGACTCAAAAGCAGGCAGATCGTGAAGCAGAACGTCAAGCCATTAAATTTGAAGAATCAGTCAAAAACGGAAACTGTTTCGACAACAATACCCGTTTTAAAGAATATGCAGAAACATGGCTTGAAAATAACAAACCGCCAATACTTGCTCCAAAAACATATGAGCGGTACAAGGCTCTGCTGATAAACATCATTGCTGCAATCGGTGAAATAAAACTTATAAAGCTTCAATCACACCATTTACAACAGTTTTATAACAATCTGAGAGAAAACGGAATTAAGAAGATTGGAGCATATGCCTGTTCAAATAAGCTAAGAACAGTTATTTCAGAGAAACGACTTACAATAAAATCTGTTGCTCAAAAATCTGGTCTTTCTGCTTCAACTGTCTCAGCTGCCTGCAGAGCAGAGCATATAAGAATTGAATCTGCTGAAAAAATAGCAGATGCACTAGGAAGTAAAACAGAAAAGCTCTTCGATATACATGATGATACTACAGGCTTATCATCAAAAACTATACTTCATCATCATCGACTTATAAGTTCAATACTTACTCAGGCTACAAGAGACAGACTTGTACCATATAACGTTGCAGATCATAACTACATGAAAGCGCCTAAACTCGATCATTCGGAAGCTGTCTTTCTGGACGATGAACAGGCAAGACACGTTCTGGAACTGCTTGACGAAGAACCTATTAAATGGAAAACTGCTATGTATCTGCTTATATTCAGCGGTATTCGCCGCGGTGAGCTTATGGGGCTAGAATGGAAAGATATCGATTATGATAACCGTGTTATCCATATAAGAAGGACAAGCCAGTATGTTCAGCATATGGGCATAATTACCAAGTCGCCAAAAAATGAAACATCTTATCGAACTATAAAGCTCTCAGAGATAGTTTTTGATCTTCTCCGTGAGTATCATGCATACTGGAATAAGCTGCGAAACGAAATGCTTGATCGATGGGAACATTTTATCACCATAACGCTGGCAGACGGAAGTACACAGACTGTTATAAATGACAGACTCTTCATAAAAGAAGATACAACTCCTATGAATCCAGACAGTTTAACCGACTGGACAAGTAACTTTGTCAAGAAAAACAAGCTTCCTCACTTTACGCCACACTCGCTCAGACACACCCACGCTACTCTTCTTATTGCTGAGGGAGTTTCTATCCCAACTGTTTCACGACGCCTTGGACATTCCGATATAACTACAACGAGTAAGATTTATGTTCATGCGATACAGTCGGCTGACGAAATCGCTTCTGATGTTATCGACGGAAAACTTAATCCGGTTCGAAACGACAAAAACAAGAAAGATGCAAAATAAACAATGCTCCTTCTCCAGTGTGGGGAAGGAGCATATTTTTTCTCTTAAAAACTTTTCTTCAAAAAACTGGAAAAACCGGATGAGAGAACAGAACTATGTTTAACCTCCGCTAACTTCAACCGATAAATGTTACATGGTTTATCACTGTTTTTCATAGCTTTTCATCATCATAACGAAAATATAACGAAAACGGAGACATATTCAAGCTGAAGCAAGCTTTCTTTTTTGTCAGCAACATAGTCCATGATTCCAAAGGTAGTGCTCTCGCAAAAGGCTATTCTAAGCCATAAATCAAAAGGACTATGTTCAACAACATAGTCCTTGTTTTTGGTTGCGGCGGCTGGATTTGAACCAACGACCTTCGGGTTATGAGAAGCGATTGGGGTATATCGCCCCATGCCACATAGTACCGTATACCGCGTAAAACAGGCAATTCTCATTTTGACTCACGGAGAATAAAATACAGTTTTTTCACCGCGTAGCTGTACGGTAGCTGTACTTTTTGTCCGTTTTTTCCTGTTTTTTCATGGCTGTCATTTTACTATCTGTGATTTAGTAAAATAATGACATTTCATGTTTTTCAGGCATACTTCGTAATCGTCAAATTCCATTTATCCAATAAAAGCTATAATAAAAATGACTAAGGAAGTCTAACTGAAGTTTGATTGAAATGAATTGAATTCAAAGGTAGTTATCAAAAATGCGACGCACTTTATTTGACGTTTAAGCTGCTTCCGTTTCTATTTACACTTATTAATAGTATACCATATTGACTATAAAAATGCAAGTAAAACGTAAAGCTCGGGGCATAGCCCGAGCTTTGAATTACTTATTGTATCCGTTAGGATTATTCTTCTGCCAGTTCCATGAGTCACGGCACATATCTTCCAGAGACTTCTCAGTCTTCCAGCCGAAGACTTTCAGTGCCTTGTCTGCATTTGCATAGCACTCGGCAAGATCGCCTGCACGTCTTGGTCCATATACATGGTTTACCTTGATATTGTTTACCTTTTCAAAGGTATCAACGATCTCAGTTACGCTGTATGGAGTACCTGTACCGAGGTTGAATATCTCGCAGCACTTGTCGTTCTTAAGGATATAGTCGATAGCCTTAACGTGTCCCTTTGCAAGGTCAACAACATGAATATAGTCACGAGTGCAGGTACCGTCAGCTGTTGGGTAGTCGTTGCCGAAGATGGTAAGGCACTCACGCTTGCCAACTGCAACCTGTGATACATAAGGCATGAGATTATTAGGGATTCCCTGTGGATCCTCGCCTATCATACCGGATTCATGAGCTCCGATAGGATTGAAGTAACGGAGAAGTATAACAGAGAGTTTCTCGTCAGCCTTTGCAGCGTCCTCGAATATCTGCTCCATCATAGATTTGGTCCAACCGTAGGGGTTGGTACAAGCTCCGCGAGGCATTGTCTCAAAATATGGAACAGGGTTGGCTTCACCGTATACAGTTGCAGATGAACTGAATATGATGTTATTAACGTCAAAGTCCTTCATTGTCTCAAGAAGCGCAAGTGTAGTATCAATGTTGTTGCGATAGTACATGATAGGCTTCTGAACAGACTCGCCTACTGCTTTAAGTCCTGCAAAGTGGATAACAGCGTCGATCTTATTTTCCTTGAAGACCTCTGCAAGCTTTGCGTTATCCTTGATGTCGAGCTCATAAAGCTTAACGGATTTGCCTGTTATCTTCTCAACTCTCTTAATTGCTTCTGGGCAGCTGTTTGAGTAGTTGTCAGCAACTACAACGTCATAGCCTGCATTTAAAAGCTCAACTGCTGTGTGGGAGCCTATGTAACCTGCTCCGCCTGCTAAAAAAACTGTTGCCATTTTTTACCTCCACTTATAATTCAATTCCGTTTAATCGAAGTAACTCTCTTGCCGTATCAACCGAATCCACACCTGTCTTATTCTTTACAGGCGCAAACTCCTTATTTCTATCGACCTCATATGCGAGGCAATCATCCTGAAGCTTAACCATATCAAGCACAAGTGTTTCAAACTTATATGCATTTGGCTCATCAGGTGTTATGATCTCACCTTTTTCATTCATATGCTTTATCTTCTTAAATGCACGATGAAGAGGCAACTTTACTGAAAGCGTATTATTCAGCTTATCTACACGGAAAAGATAATTCAATGTTACTCCATAATTGTAAGATAAAGTCCCATCTGCTTCACGACTATGAAGCATTTCATCGGTCATCTCATAATATTCAACGATCGATGGTCTTCCTTCTTCAAGGCAAAGAACTCCGACTTTTTCTTCAGGAGCAGCCTTAGCTACGACCTTCGCTCCAGACACTTTTCCAGAATTGATTACTGCACCAATAAAACATGGATCTGCTATACGCTGAAGAACATTATCAACTGCGAATACGTTAAGCCATTCTATCTTAGCTTCCTGAACAACTTTCAGCATACCTGTCTTCGCCATAGAAGCATACCATCCACCATTGCCATTAGGAGCAGTCAATATATTTCCGCTTTCAGATAACATAAGCTTTCCATTCGTATCAACTGTTGGAAGCTGTTCCTGAACAAAAAACCACACATTTTCATTACTATAACCGAAATAATTATGTTTTTCAAAAAATTCCCTTGTTTCTTTATTATTATCAACACTTGTCATTATAAACAGAGGAACCCATGCACCAGCCTTTTTCGTAACTTCAAGAAGATTATTGATAAGGCATTCAAAAATGAACAATTCGTGCTCAACGCCGATATTGAACATTCCCTTCGGATGATCAAAGCCAAGTCGACTTCCTTGGCCTCCTGCAAGCAGCACAGCACCAACTTTACCTTCCTTTATAGCTTTCACTCCTAATTCTGTAAACTTTTCACTTTCGTTACTTATCTCATTTAGAGTTGTCGCAAACAATGGGGCAAATTTACCGCGTACTTCATTGGTTTCACCAGCACTTAATACTGAAAAATCAAGGTTTTCTATCTGCTTGACCATAGCAAGCTGATCTTCGCCGGATAGCGTGTTCATATATGCTGATATATGCTCCTGATGGAGCATATTCAGTATTTCTGTTGTTTTGTGTTTCATATCATTCCTCTTACTTAAAAGCTGTCCCTAAGGACAGCTTTATTAAAAAATCAAGTTCACATTTGAATTACTTAGTATACAGAGTTTCTCTTTTTCCTATCGCACCAATATTAATATATATGTCAATTCTTAGAAATTCCATAATCATAGGGTAATACTTCCTTATTCTTGAAATCTCTATAATACAAACATTATATTGTCTTAAGATAATCCATAAAATTCTGCTTATTCTCAAGAGCAGTTGTAGTCGGTCTGCCAAGATCATCACGAGCTCCTATAGAGCACTTGACCTCAATAAACGAAAGTTCATTTCTTGATTTAGCAGCTTCAAGCTCCTTGTCAAGGTCTGCAAAATTATCCACACATACAGCATTAGGATATCCGCAAGCCTTTGCAATAGCTACAAGGTCTATCTTAGCAGCAACTGTAGGCATACCGCCAACAGTCTCATGAGCACCATTATTAATAACAACATGTACTACATTCTTAGGTGCATTTGCTCCGAGAACTGCCATACTTCCCATATGCATAAGAACTGCGCCGTCACCGTCAACACACCAGATACGCTGATTTGGCTTGTTGATCGCAACTCCTAGTGCTATAGATGAGGTATGTCCCATAGAGCCAACAGTAAGGAAGTCGTACTTATGACTCTGACCGTTTGCAACACGAGTCTCAAAAAGCTCACGGCTTGGCTTACCTGTTGTAGATACTATTGGATCCTCGCCTGTAGCCTTTACGATGTGCTGGATTATCTCCTCGCGTATCATCTTGTTATCGTTCTTATACTCAACCTCAGGAGCATTTGTAAGAGCTCCCTTACGGACAACGAAAGCTACCTGCTTACCATTTGCAAGAAGATTACGGAAATCAGCCATAACAGCTCCCAGTTCTTCTTCAGTAGTGTCTTTGCTTATGATAAATGACTTTATATCCATATCATCAAGAAGCTTTACTGTAACCTCTCCCTGATAGATATGCTGAGGCTCATCGTGAACACCTGGCTCTCCTCTCCATCCAACAATGAATATCATAGGAATAGCGTAAACCTTATCATTGAGCAGTGAAGCTACCGGATTGATGATATTTCCCTCACCGGAATTCTGCATATATACTACAGGTACCTTGCCGGTTGCAAGATGATAACCTGCTGCAAGAGCAGTACAATTGCCTTCGTTTGCAGCGATTATATGATGCTTCTGATCAATACCGTATGTATCCATAAGGTAATTACAAAGAGCCTTGAGCTGACTGTCAGGAACACCTGTGTAGAAGTCAGCGCCTATGATCTTTACTAAGCTTTCAACCTTCATTGCTTACTCCTTAATTGTATTTTTCATAATCAGGGTCAAATTCTGCCAATTCATCAACAGAGTCTATTTCAACTATCTGTTCAGCTGTAACAGGATTGATAACAAGTTTGAGTTTATCCAGCTGCTGATCTACTATCTCGTCCCAATACAGCTGCTCATGTCCTTCATGCTTGTATGCTTCAAGAACAGCATTTGCAATTATCTCAGCGTCCTTCTGCTTGAAGTATGATACGCCTACCATATTATAGGTATCAGTACCGCATTTTCCAACTCTTATTATGAAGCCATTGTCATCAAGATCGAATACCCAATCATCTGAATAGCCCTTTACCATTTTTCCATAGTAGCATGAGTTTTCAAGTTTTGCTTCAAATATAGAAGGATCAGACACAAACAAATCAGCTTCGCATATAAAGCAATTTGCTGTTTTCATCTCTTCTGCAACAGCGTGTATTGATGAGATATTATTCTTTTCGTTATATTCCTTATTCTCGACAACAGTAACGTTGGAATACTTCTGAGCAAAAGCACGTATCTGTTCACCGAGATAACCTACAACAACATAAATATGCTCTACTCCGCGCTTTTCAAGTCCACTTATGACTGTATCTATCATCGAACGTCCATATGCCTTTACAAGTGGCTTAGGGACTTTTTCTGTAAGAGGTCTCATTCTCGAACCAAGTCCTGCCGCCATAAGTATTGCTATCTCTTTTGCCATTTTTATCACCTTATAACTCGTCTATGAGTGTAATAATATTCTTGATTGACATAAGCCTGTCATCAACTTCTTTAGCTCTATGATAACGAAGGATATCCTCAGCTGTCTTCTGCATTGCAGGGAATGCGCTTCTTGTAAGCTGATTTGCATAAATAACGATATTTACGCCGTGAGCAGCAAGCTCGTCCTCAGTGATAGTGTTGAATGAAGAAGGAACAACGACGATAGGCGTTTTCTTGTCCTTTTCACGGAATTTATCACAGAATTCAACAATCTCAGCAGGATCTTTCTTTCTGCTGTGAATCATAATACCGTCTGCACCTGCCTCAACAAAAGCAAAAGCTCTCGCAAGTGCGTCTTCCATACCCTGTTCAAGGATAAGACTTTCAATACGTGCAATGATCATGAAGTCATCAGAAAGCTGTGCAGCCTTACCTGCTGCAATCTTTGCGCTCATTTCCTCGATAGTAGCCTGTGTCTGCTTAACCTCTGTACCGAAGAGAGAATTCTTCTTGAGTCCCTTTTTGTCTTCGATAATAACAGCACTTACGCCCATTCTTTCAAGCGAACGCACTGTGTATACGAAATGCTCTGTAAGTCCACCTGTATCGCCGTCAAAAATGATAGGCTTTGTAGTAACTTCCATGATATCGTCGATAGTACGGAAACGTGAAGTCATGTCAACAAGCTCTATATCAGGCTTACCCTTTGCGGTTGAATCACAGAGAGATGATACCCACATAGCATCAAACTGATATAACTGTCCCTCATGCTCAACAACAGTCTTTTCAGCAATAAGACCTGTAAGACCGCTATGAGCCTCTATTGTCTTTACTACATGGCCCATTTCTATAAGCTGACGAAGGCGCTTTCTTCTGTACTCAGGCATAGCAAGCTTTTCTTTGAGCTGAGCATCTATTTTCTTGACCTTTGGATTGTAAGTATAAGGAACATCTATTACTTCGCCGCCATACTCAGCAAGCTTCTTAACAACATTATTTCTTATAGATGATTCCGGTCCTTCTTTCCAGTTATCACCATGAATTACATAATCAGGCTTTAATGAAGCAATAACATCATTGTACATTGAATCATTCTGTACAATTACCTCATCTACCCCATCTATTTCCTTATAAAGCTTAACACGTTCCTCAAGAGTTGTAGTTGGAAACTTATTAAAACGGATAAGTTCCTTGTCACAAAGAGCACCTACAACTACTCTTCCATATTTCTTGGCATTCTCTATGATATTGAGATGTCCTTCATGGATAACATCGGTACAAAAGCAAGTATAAACTGTCTTCATTTTATATTCTCCTTAGTCATTGTACTTAACAGGAATTGCAATATTATTCTTTTCAAGTGCTTCGCGGAACACTTTGAAGAAATCTACGATATCAGCTTCATCAATAGCACCAAGTGCACAAAGACGGAATGTATTAGTCGTAGAAATCTTGCCCGGATAAATCGTAAATCCACGCTCATAGCAGTAATCATGAACAGCTTCAAAACTCCAGTTAGGATCATCAGGATAAATAGCTGATGATACAAGGCCTGTTCGCCACTCAGGCTTTATAACCTGACGGAAACCGAGATCATCCAATCCTTTATTAATAGCATTGAATACACGAGTATGTCTTGCCCACTTAGCCTCTTCACCCTCAGCCCAGTATTCCTTAAGAGCCTGGATTGTCGAGTAAATAGTCTGAACAGGCGGTGTAAAATGCATTTCTCCTGTACGCTCAAAGAAATCATACTGTAACCAAAGATTGCAGTAATAAGAACGTTTAGGATAGTCCTTAGACTTCTCAATTATAGCTCTGTTTCCAACTACGAACGAAAGACCTGTAAATGCCATAAGTCCTTTCTGTGCAGAAGCCATACAGAAGTCTATATTATCCTTTTCAATATCAATAGGACGCATAGCGTAAGTAGAGGTTGTATCAACAGTAAAAACAGCCCCGTATTTGTGAGCAAGAGCACCTATTTCACGAATAGGATTAAGAATACCCGTACCTGTCTCATTGTGTGTTGTGTGAACAAGACCTATATCAGGATTATTCTTGAGAGTTTCCTCAACTACTGCAAGATCAGGACGCTGATCAACAGGGAACTTGAGGTCAATATGCGGAAGTCCATAGAACTGGCACACCTCAACGGCTCTTGTACTATATGCACCGTTGTCAACAACTAATACCTTCTTTCCTTCCGGAAGTAAGGAGTTGATACAAACATCAATATTAATTGTACCGCTTCCACAGAAAAGCACTGACGTGTACTTATCTAAATCACCATGAACTATCTTAACAAGATCTTCACGTAATCCCTTCATGAGACCACCAAAGTCTTTCTCCCTTGGACAGATGTCTGGTACTACCTGAGCATACTTTACAGTATCAGTAGTTGTTGACGGGCCCGGATTAAGCAGAATATTTCTTTTAATTGCTTTCATTTTTCTTCTCCTCTATTATTTATTTTATACACTTAACAATTTTTCTCATTTCATATATTCTAACATTGCCCCCTTATATAAAACTAATAAACATATTTATTCTGTTTAACTGTTTTCTTTTTTCTTAATAACCATTTTTAATAAAGCATTTTTATTTTTTAAACCAATATAAACCAGAATAATTGTCAATATAACCAACACAATATATCTTATAATATAATGACATTCATATAACAACATTGAAATTACACCACCTAATATAAGAAAACAAACCAGAAGTGCTAATTTCTTTATATTATAAATATCTTCACCTATTATTTTTCTACTAGCTATATAATGTGCTACAGCTATAAATAAATAACCGATGAACGTCGTGTAAGCTGCAACTTTATATCCCAACAATGGTATTATGGTAAAATTTAATACAATATTTATAACAGCACCAATTAAAGTTATTGGGAAAATCAATTTGTTTTTCTCATAAACAAATTCAACATTAGAAAAAACAAAATAAAATGAAGAAAAGAAGATTCCAACAATAAGTACCGGAATGATATCTAATGAACTCAAATATTCATCTCCGCCAAGTAACCATAATCCTTCAGGTGCTAACAGCATCATAAATATAGAAAAAACTACAGATAAAAGCACAATAATATTCGTCGAGCTTTTTAACACATCATATTCTTTATTCTTTATAGCTTTCATTGAAATAGGATTATACGTACTATTTAAAGCACTAAACACAATTAGGGCTAAACTTGCAAATGAGTAAGAAACTGTATATAAACCTGCGTCTGAATTACTAGATAATTTCTGTATCATAATTCTATCAGAAGAAGCTAATAATATTGAAGATAGGTAATGTGGAATAAGAGGAAGATTAAATAATAAGCCTCTTTTCCAATATTGAAATATTGCCTCTTTCTCAGTTTTTCTAATGATAATAAATAATAATATTAGAGCAACACATACATTTGGAATAACTAATCCAAGTAATCTTCCTAAAATGCGCTCGCTCTTCATTAAATATGTCAACAGTACACTAAGAAAACTTTTTGTTGCAAATAATCCAACTATTATAATCGCATATATTTTATAAGAATACTCAAATCTCTTAGGCACAGCCCAAAATTGTATTATTGCATCTGATGTAACCGCTATTGCCATTATTAAAAAATATACTTTTTTAATTCCTAAAAGATTTGAAAAAAATGTACCAAATAAAAAGAACACGCTCCAAAAAATAAAAGCAATTAATATGCTCAAAGAACAGAGAGATGCAACTATACTATTTTTTTTATCTTTCTGCTTAGTTAGATACACCTCAAGTACGCCACCAAATAAATTAAAGGTCGCTAAAACTGCAAAAACCGATCTCCAAGAAGTATATACACCAAAAGTACCTACCTCATCTACAGTTAGTATTCTATTAATTATTGGCTGTGTTATAACTGCAATTCCTTTATCTATTACTGTAACTAACATGAACCATAACCCAGCTTTTACAACCAGATTCATATTTTTGTATAAATCTATTGCTTTTCTAACTTTTTGCATCAAATTACATTAGCTCCTTTTAAATAATCACAAATACGAGCACATGAGTTTCCATCCTTATATTTAAAGAATAAATTCTTTACGCGTTCTTTTTCCTTATACTCATAATTTTCTTTCAAACAACGATTAATACAATCAGCAAGAGCCGCTTCGTTTTCTACTATTTCTCCACCACATATTTCTTCAATAGGTTCAACACACATTCCACGTGTTTCAAAGTATTCCTCTTTATCATATAAATTGTAGATTACTGGTTTATCTATTAAAAGAAAATCTAGTCCTATAGATGAATAATCCGTAATTAACAAATCAGCAATTGTCATAATGTCATATATCGTATAATCATACGACGGTTCAAAAAAAATCACTCTTTGATTATTATTCAATACGACTTCCATATTTTGCCATGAATGCATTTTCGCAATAACTATAGCATCATTTTTCTCTAAAACATCAATAATATGCTTATTTGAATCATATCCCCATACATTTCTTTTTTTATTTGAATTCTTTTCGTAATCCCTAAAAGTTGGAGCATATATCACTATTTTTGAATAATGACTTGCTGTTTTCTTATAAATCCAATCTTCTATCATTTGTTTTTTATCACTAATTTGAAATAAATAATCATTCCTTGCCAATCCTAAAGGCATAAAACAATTATAAGGTATATTAAATGCAGCAGATTTAGTAACTGTATCAAAAACAGACGAACTACATACCAACTTCCAATTTTGGGGTAAATAATCATACGCGAAAGAATTTGATGTATAGTCACTTTTAAATGAAACAAAATATCCTAAACATACTAAATTTTGAGACTTTAAAGCATATTTCTTATTTTGTTCCAAAGAAGAACAAATCCAAGTTTTTGATTTCATTTTTTTAATGGAATATTTAACCAATTCTATTTTTTTCTTAAATCCAGGGAATTCACTATAATGCAATAAAAGTCTGACATTACTTATATTTTTTTTATCCAAGTATTCTTGCAATATTTTCATACGTTCAGCATCATAAATAACAAGGAAAAAAACACTTTCATCCATTGTTCTTGATTTTATACAATAATCAAGAAATGTAAGAACCGAATCTCCTGAATAGTTAATCAAATCTTGCTTTTCATACTTTCCATTGTGATGTGGTTCAGCAAAAACATATTTGGAATTTGTAATAATCATCCAATTTATTATTTTTGCAGCAAAATATTTAATCTTTTGAAACATAAAGAATTCTCCTAAACATTAGCATTCTTTCAACACCACACAAAATGGTATGGATGATGAGCTGAGCCGTTAATTTTAAATAAATAACCATATAGAACATATCCAACAATAAACATTATTAAGGATACTAATAAAGGTTTTGAAGAAAACCTAAAATGCTTCTTATCTTCTTTAAATATAATTCCAAAATATACAAACACAAACAGAATAAAATAATATCCTATTCTTCCCATAAAATCATAAAAATAACCTATGGAAGCCAACAAACATCCAACAAGATAATATAATCTGGAATTACGAAGAACGTATTCCCTACCTTGTTCATAATTATGAATGTATTTTCCATAGCGGCTTAATGGATATTTATACTGACGATATAAAATGATAGATAGGAAAAAGGCAAATAAAAGCATCGGTATTCTCATACCTACATTAGATTCCTTAACGTCAAAATAATGATCATATTGTTTTGTATATTCAGCAACATTCAATGTCAAAAACCCTATTCCAGATATAGATATAATTACAACTAAAAAATACCTCTGTATCTTTTTTAAATCTTTCCATGAAAATAGTTCCATGACTAAATACAATCCACCTATAATTGCACTTTTATGGAAAAATAACGTTGCAATAATCACTGAAATAATAAAAAACAAATATTTACGTTTTGTTATAAATCTTGTCCCCCAAAAAACAATTGCAATGGCACAAAACTGCCTCATTATATTTAATGATTCAAAATAATAAAACGAATAAAAAGAAAAAACAGATATACAAAAATCTGATTTATCACGTAATTCCCAAAATCTAAATAGGGTAAAACCATATATTATCAACGAAAAAAACAGTAATAAAAAAGAATAATGGTTACATATATGCATAAGTATTCTGCATAATAAGCTAAATCCTGGGTCTTTGTTAAAGGTTAGTCCATTATAACTAATATTAAATATCTTGACATATTCTGCTGTATCTCTTCCAACATTGATATTCCTAAATCCAGCTACAAAGCACATAACAAATAAAAGAATGCCTAAACATATTTTACTGTTAGATTTCTTAACAAGTAATGATAATACAAAAACAAAGATTGTTATAACGCTGTAAAAAAAAGAACTTGCCAAAGTAATCTGAGAAGCCATCAAACTCTCCTAACTATAAGTAATAATTTATTTTCTAACTAAACAAATTACATATAGAATGTTGTGTTAAAAAGGATTTTTTATTACATTTTATGTATTTGCTTTAAAGCATTAATTATTTTTCTCTGCGCCAAAAATATTTCTGGTCTACTACATAAAAACAACATATATATTTTCTTTTGTTTGCTTATTCTTTTTTCTCTTAGAACACTTTTATAATTATTCCTAAACATCCTTCTATACTTCATAAAAATTTTTTTATAGCTTTTCCATGACATTTTTTGAAGTGTAAGAAGCTGAACAACTCCAAAATAATACATCATAACCTTCAAAATACTCATATTGGGATAATTACTATCAATAAAGCAACCAAATTCCTTACATATTTCAAATATTCTGTAATGCTTCTGAGATAACTTTGATATCAATATACTTCCTTCATGCTGCACATAATGATAGTTACTTCCATAATTTCCAATTGCAATTTTAGAAGATTCATTAATAATATTATACATACATGCACAATCTTCAAAATAACCATCTGGAAATGGATATTTTAAAAGAACGGATTTCGGATAAAGTTTTCCATATGCCGCCCAGCCTACTTTTGTTTGACTATATACATAAAATAATGCTTCATTTTTATTTGTAACAAACGCCTCAAATGGTGGAACTTTAGTTTTTCCACTACCATCTTCATTTTCTCTTGATGTTCTTGTAATAACAAAATCCGCATCAAATTTCTCTTTTAACTTTACCATATCTTCAATATATGTTTTTTCAACATAATCATCAGAATCTACAAAAGCTATATATTCACCTCTTGCGTATAAAACACCATAGTTTCTTGCACTACTTAATCCACCATTACTTTTGTGAAGGCATTTTACAACCTCATATTTTTCAGCATATTCTTCACATAATTTTGGACAAGAATCTGGTGACCCGTCATCTATTAATAGTATCTCTATTTCGTTATATGTTTGATTTAATAAACTTTTAACACATTTATCCAGATATCTTTCAACTTTATATACTGGAACAATAATACTTATAAGCATAGCAAATCCTCTCATTAAACCTTTTTTTCCTAATTAATTATTATTAATCATAAAAAATATTTTCACTTAATTTTTTTCAACGGATTACCAGCATATGTGCCTGGTTCATTAATATCTTTTATAACCAATGACATAGCTCCTATAATAACATTATCATCTATTTTAATATTGCCAATTATAATACTCCCTGAACACAATTGCACATTATTTCCAATCGAAGGCCAATCATCACCTGGCTTTTTTCCTCCAATGCAACAATTCTGAAAGACCATAAAGTTTTCTCCAACTTTGCAGTTCCCTATTACTATCCCTGTTGGATGAGTAATATGAAAACCTCTAGAAATCTGAGCAGTTGGAAAAATTATACAACCATACCTCCTAGATATTTTCAAATACAATAATTTTGAAATAAACCGATAAACTCCACCTTTTTGATAATAATACCACATTTTTCTAGACAACAATATACAATTCGTATTTGGTTGAAAATACTTAATTCTTATTTTTTGCAATATAGAAAGTTTACCATGAAAAAAACGATATAATTCATAATTTAATATTTCTTTATATTCTTTATGTGTCATGAACCATACTTCTCCCTCAACAATTAAAAGCTATACATATTATAAAAATAATTCTTATAATTATTCGTTTTGCCCATAATAAGCATTTGGTCCATGCTTTCTCATATAGTGCTTATCAAGTATATACTGCTGCATTGAGGCATTGGGATTTATGAGAAGTGTCTTAATATCCATCTCTGCAACCTTTTCCATTACTACAGCATGATATACAGATGCATTTGCATCCTTGCCCCATGAGAAGGGACCATGATTTTTTACAACTATTCCGGGAACAGCAAGCGGCTTTATGCCGCGCTGTTTAATTGTCTCAACGATGACCTTACCTGTATTAAGCTCGTAATCTTCCTCGACTTCGTCTTTGGTAAGCTCGCGAGTACATGGAATAACTCCATAGAAATAATCAGCATGAGTTGTACCAAGGGCTGGAATATCAACTCCAGCCTGTGCATATGCAACTGCATTAACAGAATGAGTATGAGTTATTCCACCAATATCAGAAAACTGACGATACAACTCAAGATGTGTTTTAGTATCTGATGACGGCTTCCATTTGCCATCTACAGTTTCACCCGTAACGAGATCAACAATAACCATATCATCAGGACACATACCTGCATAGTCAACACCCGATGGCTTGATTACCACAAGACCTTTTTCGCGGTCAATTCCGCTGACATTTCCCCATGTATATATTACAACTCCTCTGGCTACAAGTTCCAGATTTGCTGCACAAACTTCTTCTTTTAATCTCTCTAACATAATATCCCCTCTGTTAATTAAAGTTCACGCATGATATTCAAGGTATGACGAATACCTTCTTCAACCGTAAACTGACCTTTCCAACCAAGTCCTTCAAGTTTTTTACTGCTGAGGACCTGCTTAGCGATCGGTGTCATTTCCGCTTTTGCCACTTCATCAGGATCAGCAAATATTACCTTTGTCCCTGTCTGAGCAGCAACTTCCTTTGCAAAACCTGCTATCGTTGTTCTTGAATTGGAATTAGCGATATTATAGGCATTTCCGCTTTCTCCGCTTGTAAGAACAGAAAGTATAGCTGAAGCGGAATCTGCAAGATAAGTATAAGAGCGCATCTGATTACCGGCGCTGTTAAGGACTATATCCTCTCCTGCAAGACCTTTATTGACAAACTGAGCGTTTGCACGATTATCAGCCTTCGTAACAGTCGGTCCATAAGTATGACTTGGTCGAACTATAACAGTATCAATGCCAAACTGCTTTGTATAAGAAACACAAAGTGTCTCAGCCGTTCTCTTGCCATTTGGATAGCATGAACGCGCTGATGTAGGATCAACATAACCTGCATATGATTCTTCAAATGATTCAAGACTAAGGTCTCCCTGTCCGTACACCTCACCTGATGAGATATAGAGCATACGCTTTGTACCATGATCCTTTCCGTAGTCAAGCAGATACTTAGTACCGAGGATATTGCTCATTACAGTTCCAACAGGATCACTATTAAATGCTGCTGGAAACGCAGGGCTTGCTGCATGAATAATATAATCAACAGAAAAATCAAAGTCTGGCAGTTCATTTACGTTGTGCTCAACAAAATGAAGTTTATCTGTGTTGATTCCTTCATATCTTGCTGCAAGTCTTTCAGCACTGAGATCCATTGCATAAACTGTAATGTTGGCATTCATATGCTTATTTGCATAAAGAAGCATATCAGCCATAAATGAACCAATAAGGCCCGAACCGCCCGCAATAAGAACAGAAGAATTATACAGCTTTTCAAGTCCTACTGTAGCTTTAACAGCTATTTCAATATCCTTTTTGTAGTTTTCGCTTTTATAAAAACTCATAATTATTAGTCCTTTAACCAGTCTGATCTTTTTGCCTTAAGAAGCGCCTTGAATATATCAATGTCTTCTACTGTTGTAAGCTTGATGTTCTTTTCAGAACCTGCTGAAAAATGGACCTGCTCGCCCATTTCTATCATAAGTGTACATGATGCAACTGAGTTAGTAATTCCTGCTTCAAGAGCTCTTCTGTGAAGATCACATATCTTACCGATAGTAAAGCCCTGAGGAGTCTGTGTTCTCTTGAGGTTGTCTCTTGGATAGCTTCCTGTTGATTCCTCACCGTTTTCTGTCTGCATCATAGCTTCAGCACAAGGAATTACAGTAATTGCATTTCCATACTTTCTTGTTTTAGCTATACAATCAGAGATGATCTCTGCTGATACCATAGGACGGATAGCATCATGGATAAGAACAATATCGTCCTTATCAAAATGCTTTTCAAGCTCATAAACGCCGTTACGGATAGAATCCTGTCCGTTTTTACCTCCGGGAACAACATACTTGAGCTTTGTAATGTTGAACTGCTTTGCATAAGCCCAAAGCACCTGATCCCATCCCTCGATACATACAACAGCAATTGCATCTATCTCTGGATGATTCTGGAATGCCTCCAGTGTGTAAACGATTACAGGACGCTCATGTACAGTTAAAAACTGCTTCGGAATATCCTGATGCATTCTGTTACCGGAACCTCCGGCGATTAAAAGTCCAATATTAGCCATTTCAATATCTCCCTATTATTTTATTAACTCCACGACAGCCTCTGCTGCTATTGCTGTTTTTTTAGGCGGTGTCATATAATCGCCATATCTTTTCGTTAAATAAGCATGTGGATTTGTTGGTCCATAAAAATAACGACCTTCAAATAACAATTCCTTAGGTTTATCAAACCACTCTTTTTTATAGGTAATTGCACTAAAGAGTTTTATATCTAATCCATAATAATCAGCTATTTCATAACTTTTCCCATTATATCTAAGCTTTCTCTCTATTCTTTTGATGTCTCGTTCTCTATTTTTTTCATTAAATACCAAAAGGATTATTTTAGAAATAATTGACGCAATTTTACCGTGATTCTTAGGTCCACCTCCAACAAGCATTTTATAAAGATGAGATCTAAATATATTAACCAGTAAACCGAACTTGGAGGGAGGACAATTATAAAACGGATAAATATCCATACATACGTAATCGTCTTCAATTATTTTACCATTTTTTCTAACAATACTCCTATTATCCTTATCTACCAATCTCATATTTATACATTTAAACTTTGAATCAGTATGACGGTTAGAAACAAAATAGCGCTTTCCAAATTCATCCTGATATTTTGATAGTTTTAATGCATCTTCAATTGGCATAAGAACATCAACATCATGATCCCATGGAATAAATCCTTTATGTCTCATTGCGCCAATGCAAGAACCATATGCCAAATAATATCTTAAATTATGTTTGCGGCATACTTCATCAAACTTAATTAATAAATCAAGCTGTATTTTTTGAACTTCATTCATCACTTCTCACCTTTAAATACAATATCAACTAATATACTCACCCGCAGTAATTCTAAACGTACTACCGGTCATCATCGAACTTGCATCTGAAAGCATATAAATTATACCTTCGATATAATCAGTTCTCTCACACATTCTTCCCATCGGAAGATATGCACCTGCACGAGCTCTAAGTTCTGCTTCACTCTCTCCCTGAGAATTTCTTAATGTTACTTCACCCTCAGTAGGAGTCCAACCAAGTGTGAGGTAATTGCAACGTATCTGCTCAGTTGCATAATTATGAGCAATGTGCTCCATAAGAGTTCTCAAAACGCCCTTGCTGCATGCATAAGCTGCTCTGTCCTTTTCACCGCTCCATGCATGAGCAGAACCTGTAAGAACAATGGAACCGCCGCCATTCATACGCATATATTTTATTGCCTGCTGACAACAGAAAAAAGCAGCACGGAAATTGATATTCATAACATCATCAAATGTTTTCTGATCACAAGTATCAAGCGGAGAAACAGGTGTTATACCGGCATAATTAAAGAATCCATCAATTTTTCCAAACGCTTTATAGCCTTCATCAAAAAGATTCTTACAATCCTCAACACTATTAAGGTCTGTCTGAACAAAGATACCATCAGAACCGAATGTACGTATATTTCTAATTGCTTCTCTTGCAGCCATTTCATCACGACCACCAATAACCACCTTTGCGCCTTCACGTCCACAAACTTCAGCCATTGTTCTTCCGACACCTTTGGTACCGCCAGAAATAACAATTACCTTATTTTTTAATCTCTGTAATTCCATTACTTTAACTCCAGTGCCTCTTCAGCATTAAAGCCCTTAAGAAGCATATTATTACCATTCTCATCGTATACTCGAACTTTTTCTTCATAGTAATTAAGCTTATCAGCAAGCTCCTGCTTAGAATCGCAAACAAGGTAAAGTCTTGTGAGAACCTGCTTCTCATTGCCGATCCACTCCGGAACTACTGTATCGCCCTCGTGAAGTCTCTGGATATTCGCAACTACGCAGCTGTCCTTTTCAAGGTCGCTGTCGCTAAGTCCCTCGATCTTAGCTATCTTGCCCTGCTTAAGCAAGAACCACTTTGTAGCAGCCCACTTGCCGCGGAGCCTTGTATCGTCGTCCTTAGTAAGATCAATATCACCTTCTGAACCTGTAAGAGCAAAACGTATAAGCATTTCTCTCTGATCAAAGCCATGAATTGCTTTCATAAGAAGATGAGGAGCTTCGCCCTGAAGACGGAAACCTGTATCATATACATAAAACTCTCCGTTCTCATAGAAGCCCGAGAGCATAAGTATACCGTTCTGAATTCCTATTTCCTTGAACATACGCAGAGCGTTGTCATGCATACGACTAAAGTATTCATTGAGGTGCTTTGAAGGATATGTTCCGCCAAGACATACTCTGCTGAGGCCTGGCTGTTCATCTGTAGTATAACGATCATAGATACAAGACGCACTGCAAACGCCATCTTTGAATGTGTAATACATTCCCATATCTTCGCACTGCATATATTTCTCAACGATGAAACGCTTTTTGTAAGAAGCATCAAGTGCCTTCTTAACGCCTTCTCTGAGTTCTTCTTCATTAAAAGCAACTGTCATGCCGACACCGCCGCCGTTATCAACAGGCTTTATCATAACAGGATACTGGATCCTATCCAGATCTTCACGTTTCATTTCTGCATCAAGATAATACTCAGGAATACCATGAACGCCATAGTGTTCGCAAGTAGACTTGAATACATCCTTAAATGCAAAAACATCAACTATTTTCTGTGTTGCATAGCAAGGAAGATCAAGTGCTTCACAAACCTTGCAGTACATAGGTACGAGAATGTCAGCTACTCCGACAAGAACACCATCTACCTTCTCTTCGGTAGCGATCTTGATTACAGCACCTGCATCAAGGCCTTCAAAATCATATGCTTTCCATGCATAAGCCTTAGCAGGATCAGTATGTCTTGCAGAAGCAACAATTGTCTTTATCCCCCAACTGTTTGCTATTTCAACAAGCGGGATTGTCTCCGGATTTCCACCAAGTATAAGCAGTTTCTTACCTTCAAACTCTCTTTCCATTTTTACTTCTCCTTATATACTTATAATATTATTCCTTCGCCAAGGCTCATCAAGAGCACCTTATCGTCAGGGTATTCTTTTTTCATTATTTCAAGGAATCTTCCCGGATTACCACCATGGGTAGCAAACATACCAAAATGACATGGTATTGTGAGTTTACTCCCGAGCGCATGAGCAAATCCTGCAAATTCCTCTTCATTCATATTGCCAAATGCGCCGTTTATCGGTCCTATCACTACATCAAGCTGACCAATTTTTTTGATATCATTAACTCTATCCATTCTAAGGCAGGTATCACCTGCCATGTAGATCTTTTTGCCGTCTACAGCAATAACGGCTCCAACAGCATCAGGAGCCCCCTTGCCATGATCACATTCAACAAAATCAATATGAAAATCACCGCAATCCACGCTGTCTCCAGGCTTTACATATGATGTGTTCTCGCCCGTCATCATAAGGCGCTTCACTTCTGTTTCGCAGTTTACAGAAGCAAAAAGCTTAGTATGATGATTACTCATCATCTGCGGTATTGCGTCCATATCAAAATGATCGAAATGCGGATGTGTAGCTACAAGGCAATCAAATCTCAATTCAAAAGGATCAAGTATCTTTGGAATTAGTCTCTTGAAGCCCATATGTCCTTCAACACGCTCAACGCATTCTGAAAGACAAAGGTCAAAACCCATAAGCTGTCCGTTTCGGCTTTTTATTACATAACCTGCCTGTCCGATAAAAAACAGATGTGTCTCTCCTGCTTTTGCTGACAGGATTCTTATTGCTGTATCATTCATAGTTATACCTTACTTACAATTCAGATATCGTCCAAGCAGTTCCTCTCTGATAGCTTCGTCGCAGCTCACTATCAATATCTTTTCCTTACTCAGACCATAATCAAGAAGTCTATTGCTTATATTCTTTGCAAGTATTCTGTCGACTGTTGCAATAAGAACATAATCGTATTCAAGCTTTGTAATGCTTTCGACAGAATCAACGTCCATGCAACAGCGTCTGTACTCCCAATAATCATCATCTACCCAGCCAACAACATCGCATCTTGAATTTTCAAGGAAACGATTCATAAGCTGCTGTCCGAAAGTGCCTGCGCTATATATAACAAGCTTCTTTCCGTCAATTTTTGAACCATATGGAGTAAACTCAGACTCTGTCTCTGTCCCGTCAAGTATTCCTCCTGAACGGATAATACAGATACTTAGTACATAATCTGTTATCTGCTTTATAATATCATACTCATTATTATGCTTTTCAGCAAAATCAATCAAGTAATCATACAGATACTTAAGCTTTTTAGCCTCATTAGCAAAGGATTCGCTCTTTTTAAGCATTGAATCCTCACGCTGACGATAATGATATGCGCAATTATCTGTAATACACACTTTTTTCGCAGCTAACAATGCAGGATACGTTACCGCACCATCTTCTCCGATTGAGATTCTGTCATCAACATTGAGCTGTGCTTCCATTAATACTTCTCTCTTGAAAAGCTTATTCCACACATATGTTGTAACTCCCGGACGATAAAACTCACCGTTGGAGATCATATTTCTATATAATTCTTCCAGCTTTGCTCCCTCATATATTCCTGATGGCAAGCTGTTTGTAAAATGAACGCTCCGTTCAAAAAGGTCACGGCTCTGTCCAGCACAGGCAATATCAGCATCACTTGTAACGATTGAAGTATACAGTGCTTCATAAAAACCTGCTCCGACCCAATCATCACCATCTACATAGCCGACATATTCACCGCTTGAAGCAAGTAATCCAGCTTTGCGTGCTGAAACAAGTCCGCCATTCTCTTTATGAATGACTTTAATTCGATTATCCTTTTTGGCATAAAGGTCACATATTTCAGGACATCTGTCAGGAGAACCGTCGTCAACAAGTATTATTTCCAGATTTTTATATGTCTGATTTATCAGACTTTCAATACATATTCCTATGTACTTATCTATCTTATATATCGGAACTATAACGCTAATAAGTGAATTTCCTGTCTGCAACTGTTACACCTCGCTTACAGTAGCTCTTTTCTCATTTACATAATCAATAAAATCGCACATTGTCGCCTGTCCTTCCGCTGAGATACCATCTCTTTTTAGGACAGCCTTAACTGTATCAATAATTATTCTGACATCGCCAATAAATGTGATATGCTTAACATATTTGAGATCATATTCAAATCTTTCATCCCATGTAGAAGCATTTCTGCCATGAGCCTGAGCATAACCAGTTAATCCCGGTCTTACATCATGACGATGATGCTGCGCCTTGGAATAGTATGGAAGATACTTCACAAGCAGCGGTCTCGGACCAATAATAGACATATCGCCTTTAAGAATATTGAACAATTCAGGTATTTCATCAAGGCTTGTACTTCTAAGCCACTTTCCATAAGAAGTGAGTCTCTTCTCATCCGACAGAAGATTTCCTTTCTTGTCCTTCTTGTTGTTCATGGTTCTGAACTTTACAAGCTTGAATATCTTTTCATTCTTACCCGGACGATCCTGTGTAAAGAACGGATTACCGCCCATTGCAACTGCTCCGACAATAGTCAGAACCAGAAGTATCGGTGAAAGAACGATTATTGCTCCGAGTGAAAGAGTAAAATCAAGCATACGCTTAAAATACTTTGCATACATTATTCAAAACAACTCCTGATAAGTTCGATTATGATATCCTGCTGCTCGGGTGTCATCTTATTATCGCTTGGGAGGCAAAGACCTCTCTCGAAGATGTCTGCACCAACGTCAAGCACAGCACCGCGGTCAATATACGCATTGGACTGTCCTCTGCCGTTACCCTTTGCAGTAACGAAGCCGTTCATACGGTAGATAGGCTGCATATGCATAGGCTTCCATATCGGACGTCCCTCTGCATTAAACTTTGCAAGAGTCTCAAGGATCTCTGTAGGACATGTCTTGCCCTGTTCGGAAATATACATAGGCTGGTTTTCACCGCGAACCTGCTTGCACATTGCTTCCTTATCTATGAGCATACAGCTGAGCCAATAGTTAGGCACACTGTCAATTATATCGAATGGGTTCATAGTAACAGGAAGTCCCTTGAAGCCCTCTTTATAGCGCTCGTATATAGCCTTTTTCTGAGCAATATGCTCGTCAAGGTAGTTCATCTGTCCGCGAACGACACCAGCGATAATATTTGACATACGATAGTTGTAACCGATCTCCTCATGCTGATACCATGGAGCAGCCTCACGGCTCTGAGTTGACCATTTGCGAACCTTATCAGCATCGTCAATACTGTTTGTGAGGAACATACCGCCTGACGAACCTGTGATTATCTTGTTTCCGTTGAAGCTTATAGCGCTATAATCACCGAAACCGCCTGTTTCTTTACCCTTATATGTAGCACCGAAGGACTCGGCAGCATCTTCAACTATAAGTGCACCGTGTCTGTCGCATATTCTTCTGATAGCGTCGATTTTTCCGGGAACACCGTAAAGATGTGCAACAACTACAAGCTTAACATCGGGATATATCTCAAATGCCTTTTCAAGAGCATCGGGACACATATTCCATGTATCTGCCTCTGTATCAATAAAAACGGCTTCACCGTCCTCATAAGCAACAGGGTTTACGGTAGCGTCGAATGTCATATCCGAACAGAATACCTTATGTCCCTGAAGTGTTCCGCAATTAGGCTTAGGCTGACCATAAAGTCTTTCGCCTGCAAGCTTTATTGCGAGATGAAGTGAAGCTGTTCCGCAGGAAAGAGCTACAGCATACTTTACTCCGGCATACTCTGCAACGAGCTTCTCTACCTCGTTGATGTTCTCTCCTGCTGTTGTTATCCAGTTTTTCTCAAATGCGTCGTTTACCCATTTCTGCTCGTCACCGTGCATGGTAGGCGATGAAAGCCATACTTTCTTTTCAAAGGGTTTTATGTTGCTTTTGTTTACAAACATCTGATGTTTCTACTCCTATCCACCCAGCGTTATTGATCCGATCCGTAATCCCGGAATCCACTCTGTCGTTTCCGACACAGGCAAAATCAATAAGCCTATATTTATCATTTGCCTACCCCTCCGTGGGGCAATAGTTTCTTACTTGCATTTAGCTCCGCCATGATTATGCACCGCACTTATGATACCAAGCGATACATAATAATATAGTATGGCAAAGGCTGTACGTTTCAATTATACCCTTTGGCAAAAAAAAAAGCAAGCGTAAAAATTAGGGAATTCTAAACTCACAAATATTTTTGTCATATTAAACAAAAATATTTCATAGCCCACTGTTAAAATGGCATAAAAAAATATACTCAAAGTCAAAACACGGACATTATTTAATATTTGTATATCATTATATGTCGTTCATTATATCTTAACTTCTTGCCGATTCTTCCGACTTTGCAAACATATATTTCTATTTTTAACGGATTTTGCTAAATTAAAATTCTGATAATGATATAATATATAATTATATAACTCTGCGTAAAGTGTTATGTAAATGCATATTTTACTTTCTGAATTCATTATTATGAATACTCGGCATAACTGCTAAAATACATCGGATAAACACCTTTATATGCTGATAAATCCATGAAATCAGCTTTATACCATTGATTTTTGGCATATAATGATGTATAATGTAAAAAGTGATTTTTTATTAATTACAATTGCTATTTAATTAAATAAGATAAAGACGTTTTTTATTTTGCTTACATAAAAACATTGTTAAGGAGTAAATTCAATGAAAGGAATAATTCTCGCCGGAGGCTCCGGCACAAGGCTTTATCCGCTGACGCTGGTAACGAGCAAACAGCTCCTGCCTGTATATGATAAGCCAATGATCTTTTATCCTATGTCAACGCTTATGCTTGCAGGTATCAAGGATATCCTTATTATCTCAACACCGACTGATCTTCCGAACTTCGAGAGACTTCTCGGTGACGGTTCGCAGTACGGTATCAATTTAAGCTATAAGGAACAGCCGACTCCTGACGGACTGGCTCAGGCGTTTATTATCGGTGAAGAGTTCATAGGCGATGACGCCTGCGCAATGGTTCTGGGAGACAACATCTTCTACGGCAACGGCTTCGGAACACTTCTCCGTGCTGCAAAGGCAAACGCTGAAGATAACCATCGTGCAACTGTATTTGGCTACTACGTTTCAGACCCCGAGCGCTTTGGCGTTGTTGAGTTCGATGATAACGGTCAGGCTATATCCATTGAAGAAAAGCCTGCTGAGCCTAAGAGCAATTATGCTGTTACAGGTCTTTATGTCTACCCTGCTGGAGTCAGCGCAAAAGCTAAGCAGGTCAAGCCTTCTGCTCGCGGAGAGCTTGAAATAACCACTCTCAATGATATGTATCTCGGAGAAAAAAGTCTCGATGTTCAGCTTCTCGGACGAGGATTTGCATGGCTCGACACAGGTACTATGGACAGTCTCACAGAAGCGACAAGCTTTGTTCAGATAGTTCAGAAACGTCAGGGAATCGTTATCTCAGCTCCCGAGGAAATAGCTTTCGTCAATGGCTGGGTAAATAACACAGAGCTTATGAAGTCTGCTGAAAAATACGGCAAATCACCTTACGGCGCTCATTTAAAAAAGCTTGCTGAGGGCAAAATCAAATATTAAGGAGTTAATATAATGACAGTTTTTGTAACCGGTGGAGCCGGATTTATCGGCTCAAATTTCGTATTCCATATGCTTGATACATATCCTGACTACAGAATCGTATGTCTGGACAAGCTTACATATGCAGGCAATCTCTCAACGCTTGAGCCTGTAATGAAGAACCCTAACTTTCGTTTCGTAAAGATTGATATCTGCGACAGAGAAGCTATCTACAAGCTCTTCGAGGAAGAAAAGCCCGATATAGTTGTAAACTTTGCAGCTGAGTCACACGTTGACCGCTCAATCGAGAATCCCGAGATATTCCTTCAGACAAATATACTCGGTACACAAGTTCTTATGGACGCTTGCCGCAAGTACGGTATCCAGAGATATCATCAGGTATCTACAGACGAGGTTTACGGAGACCTCCCTCTCGACAGACCTGACCTCTTCTTCACAGAGACTACACCTATCCATACAAGCAGCCCATACAGCTCATCAAAAGCTGGTGCTGACCTTCTTGTTATGGCATATAACAGAACTTATGGTCTTCCTGTGACTATTTCAAGATGTTCAAACAACTACGGACCTTATCACTTCCCGGAGAAGCTTATTCCTCTTATGATAGCAAATGCTCTTGCAGACAAGCCTCTCCCGGTTTACGGTGAAGGACTTAATGTTCGTGATTGGCTCTATGTTGAGGATCACTGCCGCGCTATCGACCTTATTATCCATAAGGGCAAGGTAGGCGAGGTTTACAACGTTGGCGGTCACAACGAAATGAAGAACATTGATATCGTTAAGCTCATCTGTAAGGAGCTTGGAAAGCCTGAGAGCCTTATCACACACGTTGAGGACAGAAAGGGACACGATATGCGCTACGCTATCGATCCTACAAAGATACACAACGAGCTTGGCTGGCTGCCTGAGACAAAGTTCGAGGACGGTATCAAGAAGACTATCAAGTGGTACCTTGAGAACCGTGAGTGGTGGGAGACTATCATCAGCGGCGAGTACCAGAATTACTATGAGAAGATGTACGGCAACCGTGCAGAGGTGTGATAGAAACCTTCTAATACACTTTATATAGTCATTCAACAATCAAACATATAAACAATCCCGAGCCATATGGCTCGGGATTTGTTCGTTATATTACTTTTATTTTGCATTAATGCTGTTTTTCAAGTATTCCTCCAACAATACGATCGTTTCCTTTGCAGTAGAAGTATACGCGTAGTATGAAAGGATACAAGAAGCGTCAACTGCATTTATCTTGCCGTCATAATTTACATCTGCCGCAAGCTTCTGCGCTTCGTTGAAGTCTCCGTTCTGATTTGTGGAGATCATTGCATAATAGGTCAGGACCTCCGAAGCGTCGACCGCATTTATCTTGCCGTCGTTATTGACATCTCCAAGCATATAGGCATTTTCCTTATGTCTGACAGTTATCTTGAGCCGTATCACATTATTATTCTTATCAATGATGAAGATAATGACCTCGCCCTCTCCTACAGGAGTAACGACACCGTCAGCAGAAACTACCGCAACATCGGTGTTGTTTGATACAAATGTGACTCCCTCATTCTGTGCAAGCGGTATTTTATACGGTTCGGCATCGCTTATTGTAATTGAGGTGTCTCCTGTTATCAAAGGCGGATTTGTTATGGTAGATGTGGTTGTTCCCTTAGTTCCTGTACTTGTGGTAGTTGAAGAAGCAGGTTTTGACGTTGAAGATGTACTGCTTACCGAAGTTGTCATTGAACTGCTTGATGTTGATGAAGTAGTTCTCGTTGCTGTTGTAGTTGACGTTATTGAAGAGCTTGTGGTAGTAGGCGAAATGCGTGTCGTAGTAGTCGTCGATGTAGTAGTTGTTGTTGTAAGCTTGGTAGTAGTAGTTTCTGGCACAACTGCTATTCTGAACGGCTTTTCTGCACTTCCGAAATACGCTGTATTCTTGCCACAGGAAGCTTCAACGTAATATTGCAGCGTTCCTTGTCGGCTTTCATATCCCGGAATATAAGCACTATATGTCGAACCATTTTCCTTTGTCATATTCGCCCTGCTCCATTCGGTATCTTCTGTATATTTATAGAACAGAACCGCGCTTATATCGCCGTTTCCTGTTATGTCTGATTCTGCCTTGATGCTCTCATTCACCTTAGCCTTGGATATAATTACATTCAATATCTTTGGCAGCTCGGCAGTAGCAGTAGTTGTTGTTGTAGTTGTAGTAGTAGTTGTTGTTGTTGTTCTGTACGAAGTTGTAGTCGTTGTCTGAGTTACGATACTTGAAGCTGTCACCTTAACAGTATATGGCTCCGTTCTGCTGCCGTATTTTTCAATATTTATACCGTCAGAAGCTTCTATATAGTATTCCAGAGTGCCTTCTCTTACCTTAGAAGCAGGAAGTACAGCCTTATACGACGAGTCCTTAGAACTGCTTGACATTCCCAAGCTATTCCAAGTTTTGTTATCAGAATACTTGTAATAAAGCGTGATATTTCTTATATTTGTATCAGTTTCAGCTGATATTATCATTTCAGAATTGGCTTTTGTACCGTATACATAAACATTTTTTATGATTTGTTTATCATTCACAGGCGGCGAATAAACTGTTGTTGACGTAACAGGCGAAATCCAGTTAGTCGATGTCGTTGTCATTGTATTCGGATCGTAAACTGCTGTCGTAGTTACTGTAGCTGTATTTATTGTTGTAGATGTAGTCTCCGTATATGGCTTGATATCAATAACACAGGGCTCCTCCTTGCTGCCGACATTTGCCTTGTTGATACCGTCTGTAGCTTCGATATAATACTGGAGCTGACCTTTTCTCACCTCATATGAGGAGAAATTCTTCTTGTAGATAGAACCCGAGGGATTCCTCATAGCTTCGCTGTTCCACTCCTGTTCATCGCTGTACTTATAGAACAGGGTTACACTGTCGACCTTGACATTATCGGTAACATTTGCACTGATAGTAATTGTCTTATCTGGCTCGGAGTCCGTTACAGGAGTATGAACTATCTGCGGTTTATCCTTGTCCAGTGGAATACACTCAACAGTATTCGAGGGCTTGGACTCATTGAAATCCGTATCAACTGCTCTGTAGTAGTAATAGTACTTCTGCCCCGTGACAACATCTTTATCGGTGTACTGCAAATCCTCGTTGGACAGGAGGGACTTGTTTATCTTGGTGAAATACTGGTTATCGGTTGAACGATAAATATTGTATCCCGCGAGAGTCTCCATTTCGTCCTGCGACCATGTAAGTTGATTTGCGCCTGACGCGCCGCTGCCCTTTAGGGTGATAGACTGTATAGTTGCAGGCTTTACCACGTTGAATCCGAAGCGTCCGCCGTCGTTTCCTGTGACGAGCCAGCGGTCATCAGCAGCTACAGCGCCCTCGGAGCGAATATATAATACATTAGATAAATTGGGGGGTGGAATTTGATTATAGTCTTTTCCTTCGCTGATTATATCATTATACCAATCACTTTCAAAATATGCATTTTCTAAATCTTCAAGTTTACATTTTCCCACCCATTCCTTAGCGGATATCCAATCTCCACCAACAATGTACTCCATATAGCTGATATTAGTAGGTGCATAAACATTTCTTGGATCCCATTGAATTCCTAACGTTACATCAGGCTGAATGTCTGTTGCCATATCACGGTTAAACTTTACATGAACTAATAATGTTTGTCCAGGGTATGCATTTTCAATACGCTCGCCTTTCTCGTCAGTTATAAACGCTTCCGTCATGAATGGATAAATATCTTCAATTTCGGGTGAATCAAGCGTCAAGAAAGAATCATAAATATCTGGAAATTCTTCAATAGCGTCGTCTGGTATGCCTATTAATTTAGGATCTTCTGTTCCATAATAATTATTTCTTGCTCTGTCGCACATTAATTCATAATTAACTTTACGCAAGTTATTATTCAAATCAT
Source organism: Ruminococcus flavefaciens (assembly GCF_900119075.1). Classification (GTDB taxonomy): domain Bacteria; phylum Bacillota; class Clostridia; order Oscillospirales; family Ruminococcaceae; genus Ruminococcus; species Ruminococcus flavefaciens_Q. The sequence goes on along the minus strand of NZ_FPIP01000002.1, from coordinate 190,392 downwards.
TATAATTATTCAAAATCGCATTATAGTTTAAATTGTCAGGCCTAATTTCAAACGAATGATATATCTCTCCAACATAAACATTATGATTGTGATTTGCTGCATATAAACCACCAATTGAATTAAATAAACAATTTTCTGCTATTGTAACCCCACATGAAGAATAATATTCACTATTGTACATTTTGCTATTTTTTATTATTGTATTGGTCATTTTCGAAACATTAACATAACAATCTTCAATAATGCAATGATCACATGAATCTAAACCTAAATTAAGAAACACAAAATTTGTATAGCTTATTTCATCTTTCATATCCGTATCAAATGTTCGTTTTACACATAATCCAGGTTGTGGATGGTTATTACCTTTAAACATCATAATAGGTTTTTTTTCTGTACCATTACAAATCAGTGCTCCTAATTCTGTATCAAGATAGGGCCTTGAATCGCTTTCACCTCCGAATTGTATCTGCGTTCCAGGTTTTATGGTCATAATAACATCTTCCATAAGTGTTACTTCACCGTCAATAATCCATAAATAAGATTTATCAAGAGTAATATCCTTTTTTATTTTACCTCTCAGATACTTGATTCGCTGAACGATAAATGAATACTCCGTATCTGTCATATAGGTCTCAGTATCCTCAGTTTCAAAGCCATTTTTGGCGGTAACGGTAATTTTGAACGTCATTTTGCCGTCGTTAGGAGCGTCGTCCTTGACCTTGATACGAACAGGCGTGGAAATGCTCTTGACCTTGCCGTCACTGTAGGTCAGACCGTTATCTGCTCCGCTGAACGTAGCTATATCACCGAAATCAATATTGTTATCCAGAACCTCAACATACGGATTTGTCTTGCCGTCGGCGCCGACAGCTTCTATCTTAACATTCACGTCAGAAGCCGCGCCCCAGCCATTCCACAGGGATATGCCAAGTCCCACGGTCTCCCCGGGCTGAACAATACCATCGCCGTTGTTGCTGTCGAAAATATCCGCTGTTTCCAGCATTTCCACAGCGTCAATGCGCAGATCGGGGTGAGGCTTAACTGTAAGGCTGTCCATGATATTAAGACGTGGATACTCGACCTTTTTATCGTATACCGCAACTGCCGTGGGAGTTCCTACAGCCGCAACACTCTGAGCTGCCGACTTTATATTCAGCACAGGATCAAACATACCAAGGCTGTAGCCTAAGTATTCCTTGCCATTCTCGTCGTAGAACTTAAGGCTGCTTGGATCTATGGTGTAAGCGCCGTCCTTGCCCTCATACAGCGAAATAGTAAAGCTGCCGCTGGTCTCGTTGCTTGCGCTGTATGCAGCTACCTTGCCGTTTTCGGGGTTGAACTCATAGATGATATCGCCGCTTGTGGAGTCCAGAAGCTTTATCTCCTTGAACTCGCCCGAATAAGCTTTGCCGTTGTATTTGAGCTGACCTGTTACAGCCTTGAACGGATAATTTGAGTTATATGTGAACTTGTAATTCTTATAATCGCCGTCCTCTGTTATGTCGATTGACGGGACATCAAATGTCACATACTCCTTTCTTATGGTAGCCGAATCCATAATAGCACTTAAATTGTCCTTGGAATCGCAAAGCCTGAGAACGCTTACAGCGTCAAACATATCGGCTGAGCCGTCGCAGTTCACATCGCCCATGCTGCCGCCAAGATCGTTCAGACCGACTATACCTTTAAGGATAGCTGTGAAGTCGCTCTTGTCAATGCCGCCGCTGCCGTCAGCGTCAGCGTTTACCAACGGATCGTCGGAGATAACTGTAGTTGTGGAGACAGTAGTCACCGGGTTAGCAACAGTAGTCGTCGCTGATTCAGTTACCACGGGAGTTGTTACTACCGCAGGCTCGGCAGTTGCCTTGCTTGAAGAAGCGTTGATAAGCTGTCCCATTATGTAGCGGGCGTCATATTTGTTTTTGTTCGGGTACTCGCTTCTGATTATAGCGGCAGCTGCCGAAACGCACGAAGCCGACAGCGATGTACCGCTCCAGACCGCATATCTGTTATCGGGAAGAGTACTGTAGATCTCAGTACCCGGAGCTGCCATTTCGTATTCGCATCCCTTGCCAGAGATATAGTCCCAGTTTGAGAAGCTTGCAAGTTTATCATTGTTATCCGAAGCCATTACTCCGATAACGCAGTTATATCCCGCAGGATAAACGTCCTTGCAGTTCTTGTAACCGTTTGCAGCAGCTTCGCTTGTAGGCAGACCGTCATTACCTGCCGAAGCCACAAGAACAGCATCTTTTGCTGCGTCCTTAAGTGCAGTTTCAACGAGAGTGGATTTCTCCTCGCCGCCGAATGACATATTTATTACATCTGCGCCGTTATCAGCGGCGTATTTTATTGCCCTTGCGATATCATTGCTGGCGAAGTTTCCGTCGGCACTGCCTGCTTTTATACACATTATCTTTGCTCCGTAAGCAAGACCTATACCTCCGCCGTTTCCTGCGGTCATAGCTATAGCACCTGCAACATGAGTACCGTGACCGTGGTCGTCCATAGGATCACCGCTGTATGATATAGCATTTATTCCGTGGATATCATCGATATATCCATTGCCGTCATCGTCCACGCCGTTGCCGGGAGTTTCATTTGGATTGGTCCAGATGTTGTCGGCAAGGTCCTTGTGGTTATAATCCACACCTGTATCAATTACAGCAACAACTACGCCTTTACCTGGCACACTGCTGTTCTTCAGACTTTTCCATACATTCTCAGTATCAAGAAGCGAAAAATGAGAAGCGCGCTTGAACTCCTCCTCTGATACCTCTACAGCCTCGCCAATCGCGGACTTCTTCCACACAAAGACAGGCTCTGCCGAAGCAATGCTCTCGTCACCGCAGAGCTCGTCCACAAGACTCCAGATATCATCAGAGGCAGTTTCAGCTTCGTAAAAGACCTCGTTCTCACCCGATTCGTATATCATGGTGATATTGTGAAGCTCATATTTGCCGCAGATATCACTGCTATCATCAAGATATCCGTCCTTATTGCCGATCACCGAGAAAAGAACCTTGTTTGCTTCTATATCGGCATTTTCTCTGTATTTCTTCTCCGCCTCCTCAGCTTCCAGCTCTGCCAGCGGATCGTATGCGTGTTCAGTGCCGACATACTCGCTGCCGCTGATGTCGGCCGACTCTGCTGCTGTTTCAGCAAAAACAGGCTGTGAAACTGTCAGGCAGTTTACAGGTATATTGAAGGATAAAGCCGCCGATATAATACATGATAATACTTTATGTTTTTTCATAAGAACACCCTTTCCGCTTAAAGCCAATAATATGCTTTATACAATTATAACATTTTATTTTCTGCATTTTGTGAATATTTTATTATTATTGCTCTATATATAATAAAAATGGTTATTTGGCACAAAAAAAGTGCTTCTCATAGAGCACTTTGACAATTGAAACTTTTCCATTTACATAACAAAATCAAGGATAAAGCCGCACTTTTCAGTGCGGCTTACATTATCCTCATCATAAAAACTCGTTCATTCCTGCCATTTCCTCGGCTTTGAGTTCATCGGTGACATGAGCGTAGGTATCAAGCGTAAAACCTACACTGCTGTGGCCTAATATCTTAGAAAGAGTTTTAGGCGACATTCCCGACTCCAGAGCTCTTGTGGCAAAAGTATGCCTTAGTCCGTGTACGTTTATTTCCCGTATGCCATTACGTTTCAGCAACAGCTTATAATCTCTTTGGAAGTCCCTCGGATCAAGCACCATACCATTAGTCGCAGTAAACACATAATCATTATATGGGAAGCCCTTTTCTTTCCTTATGCGCTCCTGCTCCGCCTTGTATTCCGCTAAACGCCTTGCAATATTCGGCAGAAGCGGTATGGTACGCATAGAGTGAGTGGTTTTAGGTCTGTTCACTACAAGAACCGTTTTTGTAGGTATACTCGGATCTGTATTCTTGACTCGGTTGATAGTCTCAACTATGCGTATATAGCTCTCCCCTTTCAAGTCAAGGTGCACATACTTCCATTTCAAGCCAAGAAGCTCACCTTGTCTGACACCCGTATACAGCGCTATAAGTATAGGCATTTCAAGCCTGTCACCCTTTATAGCTTCCTGTAGCTGTTTCTGCTCCTCAACAGTAAAGAAGCGCATTTCCTTTTTTGGGTACTTTGGCAGAACTGCATATGTCGTAGGATTTTTCAGCATCATATCCATGTTTACCGCCTGATCCAGCGCCTTATGGAGCATATTATGCATATTGCGCAGTGACTTGGGATTCATGCCGCCTTTACCGTCAAGGCGCCCGTTCTTAGCTTTTTCGTTATAGTACTGCTGAAATTTCGCAGTAGTCAGCTCGCTAAGCCTGTATCTTCCAATGGAATCCTTGATGTGCTTATGGATATACAGCTCATAGTTGACATATGTGGTCATGCGGAGTTCAGGCTTGCAATATATCTCCAGCCATTCGCAAAGCCACTCATAAAGAGTGACCTTGCATGGCTCAACATAAGTATTGCTTTTTATCTGGCTCATCAGTTCGGCGACTTTGTCAGCTACCTCCTTTCTCGTCTGCCCGTAGAAGTATTTTCGCCTTACCTTGCCGTCAGCCGACGGCAGATTCACCTGTCCGCGCCACCGTCCCTTTTTGTCCTTATAGATACTGCCATCTCCGTTCCCGTTTTTGCTCATCAGAAGACACCTCCGCAGCAATAACTGCTATATAGTTCTTCACCCTCTACAAATTTTACTTCTCTAACCGTTTCCTGAAATGCTGCTGTATCCAGTAGAAGCTCTTCGACTTCGTCTGCACTGTACCCATAATCCAGAAGCAATATAACATCATTCTCGTCAGCGCCGAAACAATGTGCCATCTCGATAAGCGTCTCTTCATAAGTTGTATAATAGTCCTCATAGTCTCCGTACCACCACTTGCTCCGTGAAAAATAGCTGTAGCTCGGAGCAGGCGTGAACTGCGAACGAGTAATATCACCATACCTGTCAATTTTTAAGATATCACCATCATCAACCTCAACTTTTTCTGCGTCAAACTTATTAAAACCAAGGCGGCGTAATGCCGCCTTCATAATGGATTCTGTCGAAGCATAAACATATAGCCCCAGTGACTTAATATGAAGCAGGCATAAAGGATTATTGCCTTTGACAAAGTAAAGTGAATTGTCCTCATCCAACAAACTAAAAGTAAAGCTGCCGTGCACAGCTTCTGCCATGTATCTCAAAGAATCAAAGTCGAGCTTGTCCTTTGACTCGATAAGCTGCACAGCTATGAATGAGTCTGTCTCTATTTCTGTTATAGGGAGCTGCTTCTCCTTGCGCAGAGAACGGTCATTGGACAGGCAGCCGTTGTGTGCCAGACTCCAAGTTTTTTCGCTTGTTTTTCCGAGAAACGGGTGGTTGTTCTGGTTGTTCTTTTCGCTGCCTTGTGTACTGAGACGCGTATGCCCCATCACCACTCTTGTACCCTCTGGTGGACTAAGATGAAGCTTATGCGCCGCCTTGGGACGTTTGAAAATAATTACCTTTCCGTCCTTTATGTATGAGATGCCAGTGGCGTCCGTCCCACGCTCCTCCGCTGCATTAGCTAAGGATTGGGTAAGCTTTTTTAGTATTTTATGAGGTACTACGCCTTGGTAGTCCAACCAACCGTAAAGGCTACACATATATATTACCTCCTCTTCATTTCAGATACTTAAAAACATCCTCGGGACGTTCAAGTTTGTTAATATTCTTGATAACACGATTCACCTTGCTTGCAAGATGTGTGGCAGCAAGGATCGTTATGAGACGTAATATGACCTGTACATCGCTGTGGCCAAGTTCTGATAATGGAAGCTTAGGTAATTTCTGAATAATCTCCGGTTTCTTCATTTATAATTCCTCCTGATCTTCAACATCTTCATTGATATATAATTTTCTCTCCTTGAGATAGCCTATAAGCTCGGGAGCTTCTATAGCGTTAACAAACTCACTCCACGACAGCTTCTCAATTCCCTCCTCTGTATGCGTCATAGCAAGGGTGATTATCTCATCAACAAGTTCGAGGGCTGCGATGAATGTTGAGTATTTCAATGTTCCCCGGAACAGGCGGAATTCCACAGTGCTATAATTTTGTAAATTCACCGCCGCATATCGTCCGAGATTGCCTTTTTTCGCTTTTTCAAGGATATCCCTGCCGCTCTTTTCATACCCATATCGACTGGCCCAGCGGTTCATCGAATATTCGCTTCTGCGGCTGAATTTAAGAAGTTCGTTCCAATTTTTCTCAACAAAATACAGAATATGACTAATAACATGGTCTTGTTCCTCCTGCGTGTCTCCTAAACATGAGCGATTGATATGAACATGAAGTCCGCACGTACTCGTTTGGTGTGAGCGGTATCCCATGCTGATCGCCTTACTCATAATCTCCTGCCAGCAGAATTGCTTATGGTATTCTAATGACATTGGGTGCGTTACCAGCTCCATCCCTTCATCGAGACTGCCGTCGTGTTTGATGTACAAGTGCTCTTTGTCAGCATTAGCAATCTCAAGTATAGCTTCTGCATCTTCTGAGTATCCGCCAGCACCATCCACTTCCAGTTCAACTCCAAAGAATCGCTCAGAATCGCCATAGAATATCGGTTCGGGTTTATAGCCGTACTCGTGTATCGAACGATTTTTATCAGTTTCATCCCGATAACATTCTCCGCAGTAATCGTCTCCCTCAATTTGATAAGCGTCATCATTGTGCAAAAGCGCATCGCAGCAAACACAACGAGTGTAATGATTATGGTAGCATAATGCACACAAGGTTGTGTACTCATCGCCGTAGCTATCGTCTGTCCAGATAGCTGAGCCGCAGCGTTCACAGGTTGTAGTGTGCCGTTCGTAGCAATCCGAACAAACAGGAGCACCGCCAACTGTTTCGTAATCCTCATCGTCAGTTATAATACTACCGCAATGAGCGCAGTATATCGCATTTTCATTTGTGTTCTCGTCCATTTTTGACCTCCAAAATGTAAATAGCCAGCCTCACGGCTGGCATTAAATTCAATACTCCTCAGCTAATAACATTGTCGATTGGGTGCCGTCATCTATAACATAGATTTTTGCTATTACCGGACTATTCGACGGCATAATATAGTCCTTTTGGTATTCTGGCTCCTCGCTTCTATGGGTTATGCTCTGCATACTCCCTACCCGCTTCAAATCAAATATCTGTAAATGATCTCTTGGCTCGGGGAGTCCATCGACGCATATCCATAGAAACAATTGCAGTTCCAGTGGTATAATGTGGTCAACTCCACAGGTGAGATATCGGTTGTTGTCGAACACGTTCAGCGCCTCCTTTCCAAATCTGATTACCATGAAAATGGTATCATCATAATAATATGTATGCGGAAAAGAGAAATTCTCGGAGCAGACTATATCCAGGCAATAATTCAGTTAATTTTTTGCAAGTGTCTGCTTTTAAAATACATAAAAAGCCCATATCGATTCACATAATTAATCGATATGGGCTAAATTATATGCGTTATAATTAATGTGTACTCAATAACTGACGTTAGGCGGTTATTGCCCTGAACTTTGTTCAGGAAGTGCAAATTCTTTTTAAAATATAGGATTTGCGCTGCATATTTCTTTATGTCAAACTCATTTTGCCCTTTCTGGCAAAACAAAGTGCCGCATTATGCGACACTTGTAATATTAATACTATTCCATTTCAACTTTCTCAATTTTGCATATATGCTTTCTGTTTCCGGCAGGAGCGTCTTTGTCGTAGGTGATACCAACAAGAATTATTTCCCTGCCAAGCCCCTTGAATGAGTCGGGATAGTGCCTGTTTTTTATCTGCTGGATAGCAGTTTCGGCATCCTTGTTCCATTTTAACTCGATAACAAGTATGGGATAACCCGAATCGTATTTAGGCAGGTAAGCAACGTCTGCATAGCCTGCTCCGGCAGGAAGCTCCTCCCACTGGACATAGTTGTCACAATAGGTATAGTAAGCAAGCTTGATAACACTGCGAAGGCTATCCTCTTTGTTGTAATGAATAGGAGAGGTCTCCTCCATGTGTATTTTCTCTATCTGCTCTGCGACAGCTTCTTCGTTGCCTTCGATAGTATCAAGAAAAAGCTGTTCGCTTGCTCTGAGGCGTTCAAGAGTTGCGGTATGCTTTACTTCCTTGACAGCCTTCTGGAATTCAAGCTTTATTTCTTCATTCGGAATACGAACTGTTTTATTTAACGAATCATACGCAAGATAGCCGAGATGTATCATAAGCGTGAGCACATCGTCTTTTCCACGGAATGTTGTCAGGTCATTGGCAAATCCTGTTACGCTGACCTTTACATCTATCCCTGCTATAAGCTCGGCGATAGTTTTAGTCAGTCCGTTATAGTCATGGCTGATGTATTCCATAAGTCCTTCAGCAGCCGATGTTTCCGTCCAGTAGGAATCAAAATCACCATATTCAGCAGCTTTCATAACCGAGTTGGGATTGTATACTGAGCCTGCTCCTTTGAACGAATATCCGTCATACCATTGCTTCATCAGCACAAAATCAACATTTTTCTTTTTACAAAGCTCACGCACTTCATCTTCGGTAAATCCGACATATCCGCCAAAATCACGGGGATTCACCATTGTGAACTCCTCAAAATCAGATATTGCAGACTGAGAGCCGTCTTTCTTTATTGGAAGAATACCTGTCATATAGGCAGCAGCTACAACTTTGGGCGTGAAAGCTATGTTTTTGAACCATTCACGCAGTAGGTCGAGATATTGTTTCTGGGTTGCAGGTTCGTCTTTTGCTTCTCTTATTACTGCATCCCATTCATCTATTATAAATACAAACTTTCGTTCCGGTTCATCTTTAGTTTCCTCAACGCATCGCAGAATACACTCTGTCAGGGACATATCAGGCCTGAGGTGTGAATGAGTTTCGACCAGTTCCTTTTGAAGTGCTTCTGTTATCATATTAGGTACATCAGAAAGCGGATGCTGAGTTCTTCTTGCAACAGAGATAAAGCTTGTTACATCAAAGCAAATGACGTTATATTGATTCAGATGCTCTGTATATGACGCACACTTGGCAATTTTCTTATCATCAAAGAGAGCGTGGGAATCACATGAGCAGTCATAATAAGCTGACAGAGTTTGTGCAGCGAATGATTTTCCAAAGCGCCGAGGTCTGCTTATGCAAACAAGATTATTATTAGTACCGATCCTTGCATTCATCAAGTCGATAAGCTTGGTCTTATCAACATATTCGGAATTATTTATCCTCTGAAATGCACTATTTCCAGGGTTTACATATATGCCCATATGTCATTGCTCCTTTCTTTAGTATCCATTGTACTCATTATATCATTAATTATCAGAAATATCAAGACTGTTTATACAAATCTTTTATATAATGTGCCTTAAAGTCCCAAAGTCTGTTTGGCTATATAAAAAGACCATTCTTTCCTATTATAAAAGGGCAGTAATTTACCAATAAAAACTCAGGCGCCCGCAGGCGCCTTTTTCAATCTGTATTGTTTTGTATGTCATATCCCAATTATTTTGCTAATAAATATATATATTATTATTTTGAAATACGAGTTCATCATAAATTTCTATCAAAAGTGAGAAAGGAGACAAATATGAGAAAAACAAAATCTGCTCCTAAAGGAAAAATAACAAGTAAATTTGAGGTATGGCCCTACGATCCGGATGAATGCATTTGGCATAATGACCCTAAATGCGTCGGCAGCGTCACAGTAGACATCAAAGCACGCACCATTACTTTCAAACACATATCTGGAAAGGCACCTATCCTCTACATTGTTCTGCTGGTCATGGAGGCTAACAAGCATTGGCGTCGGTTTGTTGAAAAAGACATAGAAGACGCATACTTCAGCAGCTATTCGTTGCTTACGAGGGCAAACGATGTTGCCTCAACTGAAATATTCCTTGCCCACAATTGTGAGAATGATCTGCCGGTTATAGAAAAACGTTTAGTCCATGTAGAGGGAATCGACAAGGAGGTTAGAGAGTGCGTTTTCAACTCTATGGAATACTATTTACTTGTGGGCGAAGTTGACTTTTGCCTATACAGTTGGAAGGATCGGCTGCAGGAGCTTCGATCCGACTATGACTTTAAGTATATACGGTAATTCAGCTTGGACTCATCGCTTACTCCTATGTTGATAAATAAAGCTAGAAACTTTATAATATTTTATGTTTTTGAATCCACCTATTTAGTAAAATGTATTACAAGTTGTCTTATACGAAGTATCCTGTAATTATTATATCTAAATATCATGATATATTTAATATAATAATAATTATTTGTAAGCATAACTGTGTAATACATTTAAATTAAAAAGGAGGTATTTTCATGAAAGAAAATCCAAACAAACAGAAGTACACAAGAGTGCCGCTTCCTATAAGAGTTCCACAGGAGCTCAAGGACGAGCTGGCAGAGGCTGCAAAGGCAAAGGGCATCAGCCGTACAGCCGAAGCAGAACAGCGCTTGAAAAACAAGCCTGTAATGTTGACGCCTGAGCTCCTGGTGAATCTCCAGGATAAGGCAAACGTCAGATACCAAGAGCTGATGAATGATCAGCCCGATGAAGCTGACAGAATACTTAAGGAGGTATATCAGTTATGGAAATCCTTGTCGTAACAACACACTCGGAAGGAGGAAAGGATTATCTTGATAATCTTTTCAAATATTTGGGAGACGACCGTATGATCCTTGGCAAGCCATACGGCGTATGCTCAAAAGATCCAGCGGCCATCGCTGATATGTTCTGGCTTGTTGCCAAGTTCTTCGGAAACGCTGACAAGAACCTTGTCATTCATTACATCATCTCATTTTCAAGAGATACGGCTCCAGACGAGTGGACTGCTTTTCGTATAGTGAATGAAGTGCTTCAGCCGCTTATCGAGGAGCATATGGCTTTCCTCGTCGTCCACAGAGAAACGCGCGGCGACTCCGATTATCACGTTCATATCGCGGTGAGCACAACGAATTTCAAGGACGGCACTTTGCTTCGTCCCGACAATAAGCTGAATTTCCTGATAGCTCAGCGTATTGCAGATGTCACTGGTGAGAAGTGCGCTTTCGATCCGGATTACAACTTCAACGAGGATGAGAACAAGAATGAGGAGAAAAGATTTTACAGGGAGTTTTCGCCTCAACACGAATTCTAACAAGCACACTGCTAAGCAGTGATTATTAACAAAAAGGACTTGAATTACGTTCAAACTTATGGTATCATATACCTAAAGATTGAACGATTCAGGTCCTTTTTCTGTATGAAAGGACAAAATAAAATGAAAAATACACTGACCAATAAACTACTCATAACGCCTACGGAAGCCTGCCAGCTCCTGGGCGTAGGCAGAACAACGATGTACAGTTGGATAAAAAATAAAACCATTCCTGTTGTACGCTTTCCCCATTGCAGAAACGTCTACATATCGGTTGAAGCTCTGCGCGAGATGATACGTGAGAACACTATAATTTCTGACAATGGAGGCGGTTGTAATGAGTAAGGGTGGAAACGGCACAGGCACCGTATACAAGCCGAAATATCCCTCCAAGAACCTGCCATTCCGAGCCGAGGTATGGATCACAGACTTATCTCGTCCAAGCGGAAAGCGCAGGATAAGCAAGAACTTCAAAAAGAAGTCGCAGGCAGAGGATTGGCGTGATGAAACGGTGAGAAAATATGGAAACCACAACAATTCAGGAATCTGCGACAACGATATAACGCTTGCAGAGTGGCTTATTTACTGGCTTAAAACTTTCTGTCTGAATATCAAGGAAAGTACACGCACAGGCTATGCATGCTATATAAATCAGCACATTGCTCAGAATAAAATCGGCAGAATAAGGCTAAAGAACCTTAACGTGTGCAATCTCCAAGCTTTCATTGGATATCTTCTGACCGACGGGAACATTCGTGACGGTGGCGGCATGAGTCCAAAGACGGTTCGTTCACTGATACTTATGGTTCGGAAAAGCCTGAGAACTGCTATTGGTGCGGGCATCATAGACAAGAATGCTGCTGATTATGTTGTTCTTCCCAAGCTTGAACAGAAGCCGGTGGAGTATCTCAACGTCGATCAGATAAAGGCTCTCATCGAAACTAGCCGTGGTGAACGCTGGGAGATATTCTTCCCGCTTGCCTTCATGACAGGCTGCCGCATAGGTGAGCTTGCAGCTCTCCGCAGAAGCTCTCTCAGAACAGAAAACGGCATTACATACCTTGCAATTGAGGGATCGTTGAACAGAATCACTAACCGCGATCTTAGCTCCGACAAGAAAACGGTTCTGCGTGTAGGACCGACAAAGAACTCGAAGTCGCGACAAATACCTTTGTCAGACGAACTCGTAAAGCTCCTGCATGATCACTTCCGCCGTCAGGACATGGATGCTGTCAGAGCCTGCGGAGCATATGAAAGAGATCCATTTGTTTTCTCAAACGAGCTCGGTGGATTTGTCGATCCTCAGACGATACGAGTATGGTCGCAAGCAATTGCTCAAAAAGCAGGAATCGAAAGTTTCCATCCTCACCTGCTCCGCAAGAGCTTCGCAACTATCGGAGCAGCCAATATGGACCTGAAACAGTTGTCTGCCATACTGGGCCATAGTTCTTTAAATGTTAGCGCCTGCTATTATATCGGCAGCGATCTAGCGACTAAAAGTACTGCTCTTGCTGGCATGAATGCCGTCTGCAATGAACTTATCAACAATGCAGGATAATACAGTGAGGGGCTTTATGCCCCTCACAAATAAAAAAAACATTTTAAATATTTATTTTACCTTTTTATCAGGTACTAAAATATTTATAATTTCAATTTTTATTATAATAAATATTTTATTTTGTTCTTAAATATTATTTGGTATCTATATTTTATGTTATTTTATATTCTTAAAGGAGTGATTATATGAATAATCAGCAGCCGCCTGCTAATACAGGTTCGCCCGCTACCTCTGTCAATCCTGTCCTCGATGACATAATGTACGACCATATATTAGAGCTTCCTGTGTACAAATCCTCTATAAAAAGAGATTGGTTCACCGAAGGAAAAGACGGTTTATGGTATTATATGCGAACAGATATTCATGGAATCAGCAGACCTACGATTTTATTTCCAATGGACATACAAGAAGTCACTATTGTCGATTCCGACAAGTTCGGGCGCTTCAATTTTATGATAGTTAATTATTTTAGCGGTAGTTCTTCTCCTCTTTCAACAGTAATTCCATTTACGCAGTTTATGAAGAAGAAGCTTCAAGAATACTTTTTTCTTCCTGCTGGTTTCAGAATATCAAACACCAAAGATAATGTGGTAAATGAATTTCTTTTTTTCCTTATTTTGAATTGTGGGCAGCAACACACTATTTTCACATACCCATTTCAAGGTTGGAATATAAATATAACTGGATCAGTCGAATTCGAATGTCAAGACAGATATCCAGAGGTTTTCAAGCAGTATCTTCCGCCGAGCATATCACAAAGATCATTTTCTGTTCCTTTCGGATACCGTGAGCGTTTACTTCCCCAAATCAACAATATTCTTCCTGCCTCATGGGAGTTCAAACTTCTAGTCGCGCTGCGCATATCCAGCTTAACACTGCGTTTTTGCTATATGAATCAGCTTAGGCCTAATCAACTTTTCGTTCTCGAAACAACCAAAGGCGCAAACACCACTCTTATTTCTGCTTTACTAAAAACAAATAACAGTAGTGACATCGACATCCTGAATTTAAATATGGCTCATGATAAACTGCTAAAAAGAATCACCGATATTTCCGACGGAATTGCTCTGATTTACGATTTTGAATCAGACGAACAATATAAGAATCTTTCCTCATCGCTTTCAGAGCTTTCCAATCATTTAATCAAATCATCTTACGAACTTCCCACCTCAAAGCAGATAATTACTGTGTTATCCTCATTTTCTCAATACGGCATTGCTCCTGAAAGATACTATACACTCAATTATGACAAGCTTAGCCCTAATTATGATTATAGCCAAGTGGTCTCACTAATTAAGGAACTCGACGCCTCTATCATTTCTTTTTTTAACTTAAAAAATATTGATGATGCGCTAAAAAGCTACAAAGATTTTCTGATTATTCAAAAAAACAAACCTCATGACCCTATCCCAAGTGAAGTACAGGATACCTTCTACATGGTAAATACAGCCATGGAGTTATTCAATTATATTCTTTTCAAAGAATCTGGAACCGATCTTTCTCAGCCATATGTTACTTTTTTCACAGAAGAAGATAAGAACAACATAAACAGTTTTCTTACAAAAATAGACAGAAGCGGACAGTATACCGTAAAGAGAATAATTGACAGCTTTACCGATCAGCTTAACAATGCTCTTACAAATCATTTCAAATGCATGCCGCTTTCAGGATTTATAAAATATGATATAACAGATGAAATCGTCCTTACTGATTCTGACTATGTCTATATTGCGCCTACCGCTTTAGATACATTTATAATTCCAAACATGGATATCGCTATCAAACACCGCCCCCTTGTAAAAACACTCCATAGGACGGGAATACTGTCAGGTGGATATCATTACTGCTGCAGGATTCAGTATTTAGACGCCTCTTCACAGCCACGCCAGCTGTATCGCTATAAGATTTCCAGAGACATTCTTTCTAAAAATAGCCAGATCGCAATAAACAAAGCTGAAGGTGATGAATTCTTCCACCAGCTGTCTTCAGTAAAATCAAATAACTTCATTCCATTTGTAAAAAATGAAACAGCAGATGCATGGGCAGGCCGAATAATCGAAACAGGCGCCAAAGCCAATAACCATATGCTTATAACAGGAGAATCAGCCTCTGGAAAATCTTATTTTATGATAAGAACAGCAGCCTATCTTGCTGAAGCAGGTGAGCGAGTCGTCATACTGGATTCCAGCGGTTCAAACACACTCTCTGAACTTGAGGGAGCATTGTCCGAAGAGTTTGTAAAGAACAATATTGAGATATTCAATCTAGAAAAACAAGGGTTTCCGATAGATCCGCTCTCTATTGCAGAATTAAGCAGAAAAGACAGCAAAGCCAACCATATATTCAGTATACTGCGCTCAGCTGTTTATGACGCCACAGATGCGCAAAATGCAAAGCTAAAAACACTTATCTTTGAAAACATCGTTTCTCTTGAAAAAAACGGAAAGGTTTCCCCAGAAGATATCCTTAATCTCCTAAAAAACGATGGTTCAACAATTACTGCCCTTCGAGATAAACTACTCCCATTGCTTGTATCTCTCAGCGGACATATAAATTATGAGAAGACATGGGGTGATTACCTTAATACGCCCCAAAAAATACTTGTTTTTTCAGTAGATACAGTCATTGAAAAACAAGGCAAAAAGCTGTTTGATATATTATTAGCCTCCCTGTATCTCTATCATACCAAACACAAATATTCAAGCCTCTGGCTGTGCATTGATGAAATATTTGATCAGAACCTCAAAGAAGATGGCATAATCAACATGATCTTTACTCAGGGAAGAAAAAGCAAGATAAATATTATTGGTGCAACACAGGGATTTGAGTTATCTCACTCGGATGAATGGTCTACACTCAATAACGCCAAAACAAAGGTCTTCTTCAAGCCACTTTCCACTTCTATCCCAGATGTTATGAAAGAACTCAATATGAATGAGTCAAAACGTCATATTTTTGCTCAGATGCAGCAGCAGGAGTGTATCATAAGCTCCGAGCTGTACAGCAAGAAAACCAAATCTAATCAACCTGCTATTGTACATGGTAAAGTGCCTGAGAAATATACGCCTTTCAAGGAAATACTTCCGCCTCCGCTCAATTACGGAGCAGGTCCGGCAGCTCCTGCTGAAGAAAAGAAAAAAGATTCAATTGATTCTGTACAGCCGGCTACGAATCCCACTTCTCCCATCTCTGAAAACGACATTAAATTTGGACAAAATACGAGGATTGGAAATATACCGGTTTCCCAGACATATAAGCCATTGTACGAACAAGGAAAAAATAACCGTACATCATTTACAGTACCAAGTTGGAATCCTTCCCTCGCTAAGCAGCCATATAAAAAACTGATGTATTTTAAGCAAAACAAAACACACAACACCAATTCTTGGATCAAGCCCTATACAAAAGATGATAACAATAAGAAATAAGCCTGCTTAGTTTTCCACACTGTACGCATGACAAAAGGCAGCCATATCTGGCTGCCTTAGAGTCTTATATTCAGCTATTCTCAGGATATCAAATATTATAGTTCCTCCCGAACCATCATCAATGCATATCCAAGCAGATTCTGTCCATTCCATTTAGTCCTGTCAAATCTGTCAGGATGATTCAGCTTGAATACAGACCTAATAAGCCTGTAATCTCCCTTTCGATGTCTATGGCTTCCTGCTCGCTTTTAGTATTCTTTGGAATAACGACCATGATCTTTTCTGTGTCCCATTCAAGGTTATTATCTCTCAGGAACGCCTTAGCTTTGCCCTTGAACTTCTCGCTCTTGGTAAAACAAATATCTGTACGATAGTACTCCGTTACCTTAGTCTTTCCTGCTACAAGAGCATAGGAATTATCGCCTTCTTTATAGAATTTGATGTATGCAAAATATGTGAGCCCACTGTCTATCAAAGCATTTGTGAACTCCCTACGCTTGCTCCAGCGCTTAGCACCCATTTCAAACTGTGTATCGAACATTTGTGCTTTATAACCGCAGTGTTCAAGAATAAACTTAACATCTTCCACTGACAGCCTGCGTTCTTTTCTTGTATTTGTTATCAGATAATAAAAATGATTTTTCATATCATCAATGCTGCTCCTGCTTGTATATTTTTCGTCATATTGTCTTAGTCATAAAGTTGTGCAAGCTTCAAAGGCGTATCGGCTGTCATTTTCTTTATTTCGTCCTCCACATCAAGGTGCATGAGATAGACGTGAACGCCGCTTTCCGCAAGGCTTATATACTCCGCAAGCATATCTTTCAGATACATATGAACTGCACTTTTATAATACGCCGCCTCTGTATACAGGAACGAGTCCCTTTTCAGCAGCGACTTGAATGGCTCAAGGGTAGCCGTATCACCTGTGTAGACTACATTATTCCCGCGGATATTCAGATGATATCCGAAGCACCTGCCCTCCAGCGGCTTAACGTGAGCAGTAGGCACTGCTGCAATGAACCACTTCTTATTGAGCTCATCAGCAGTAATAATATCGAACCACTCCTGCTCGCAGCCCTCTATCCTCATAAGGAGCAGGAGCAGGTCCTCCTTAACTTCTTCCGAAGGTGCAACAATAGTGACTTTCTTTTTCATATAGCTGGCAAACCAGACGTATTGCAGCATAGTACCCACTCCCCCGCTATGGTCGCCGTGAGTATGAGTAATGAGGATATAGATATTATCGTACTGCTCCCAGTTCATCTTCTTGACCTTCTGATAGGAAGTTGCAGGGCAGTCAATGAGAACAAGCTCGTTATCCTGTGCAAAGAATGCAGAATTATGCTCGTCTGCAAATGCCGAGCCTCTGCCTAAAAACAGGAGCAGGCTGTCGTTCTGTATCTCAGTGAGCAGCCCGGAAATATGCTCCCCCACATTTTCAATAGTGCTGTGGCTGCCGTGAACTCTTACTACCAGCTCCGACAGCTTTTTGCAGTTTGAGAAGTTATCGGGAAGAATGGTATCAGCGTCACTGCAAAGTGTATAAGCCCGCTCGTTACTATCATGGGCAGACATAGCACGGTACTGCTCCAGAAACTCCGCAGGAATGCCCGAAGTCGATATAAGCTCCAGTTCATGTGGATAATAGCATGGATTTGTAAGTATGCAGGGACGCTTGAACTTTCTGCTCAGCTTGTCCGCATACCAGCCGCCCAAACTCTGCCCCACAAAGATAAAATCATCGGTATCAGCTATATCCGAAAAACTTTTCATCAGTTCCTCGGGAGCAGTGTTTATATAATCTATCTTCGGCGAAATGATATCCTCCGAAGGAAACATCTCACAAAGCGCCTTGTAATTCTTGTTATCGGCTTCGCCCATGAAGCCGTGTAAATTCAGTATCTTCATATTATCATTCCCTTATTTCGGCTCTTTCCCGATAAGCCTTATTATCTCAGCTTCATCAGCGTCGGGATAAAGCTCTTTAACTCTGTTTATTATGCGCTCCCATGAATCATGCGGAGCTTCACTGTATGCGGAAGTGACCGCGTCATAGCCCCATACAGCCTCTGGCGGCAACAATACCGATACAGCCATACCGTACTCTGCACCTTTCTTGTTCCTGCGCCTATGAAAATCAGCAGTAACAAGATAAGTCTTCATCATCAGGTCTGTTGTGATACCCGGGAAGTTCTTCTCTCCGCCCTTTCCGAAGCCTGCAATCTGTTTCAGCTCCGTTGAAAGTATCTGCTTGTCGGTCCACACGATATCCCCGTCGCCGTCAGTATCGGTAAGAACGTCCATTATCAGCTTCTCACGGCGGTTGACCTTGCTGTCCTCCCATGCGGAGTCAAAGTCGTAGCCGTCACGCCTGTAATTGGCAAAATATGGCAGCCATTCAAGGCTGATGAAGCCTGCTTTCTTGTCAAAGAACTTCCCGTAGGCAACCTCATGACCTGCGGCAATTATCTCACGCCATTCCCATGGATCCTGCTCCCTGTCACCAGTCCACCAGTAATCAGAAGCAACGTGCTCCTCTACTGAAAAGCCCTTGACTCCATTGCCGAACAAAGGCAGAAATCCCACTTCATTTATCCAGTTCACAAGCTCTTTAGGACTGCGTATCCTGTATGGATCGTCCCACGCAAGCCCGTGCATTATCCATTCACCGTTTTCTACTGACATAATCTGCTCCTATGTTTTTTCTTAATTATAGCACACCGATACTCTATTTACAACACATTTGAAAAATGTTATAATATAATCAACAAAAACATCGGAGGAGCAAAATGAAAGCAGTTATCGCAATGGATTCATTCAAAGGCAGCATTTCCTCAATCGAAGCAGGAAATGCTGTATCAGAGGGAATACGCCGCGTTTTTCCCGACGCTGATACCATAATAAAACCTGTTGCCGACGGCGGCGAAGGAACTGTTGAAGCTCTCGTAAGCGGAATGAACGGACAATTATGCGAAGCTGAGGTCTCTAATCCCTTGGGCAAGCCTATCACCGCAAAATACGGCGTTCTCCCAGACAATACCGCAGTTATCGAAATGGCTGCCGCTTCGGGGCTTACTCTGATCCCACAATTTGTGGACGCTCCGATGCACACCACCACTTACGGTACAGGCGAGCTCATACTCGACGCCATAAAGCGCGGCTGCCGTAACTTCATAATCGGCATAGGCGGAAGCGCCACCAACGACGGCGGCATCGGTTGTTTGCAGGCTCTCGGTTTCGGTATGCTTGACGATAAAGGTCAGCAGGTAGGATACGGTGCAAAAGGACTTATGCAGCTCGTCCGCATAACCGACGACAATGTTATACCCGAACTAAAGGAATGTCGTTTTCATGTTGCCTGCGACGTTACCAATCCGCTATGCGGTGAAAACGGGTGCAGCGTCGTATTCGGTCCGCAGAAATTTGTCTGTGGGACATCAATAGTGATTATGGACATCGCTATGAAAAACTACGCAGAACTCACCAAAAACTATAACCCTGCGGCTTCTCCCGATACCGCAGGTGCAGGTGCGGCAGGCGGACTTGGCTTTGCGCTGATGTATTATCTCGGCGCTGAATTTGAATCAGGTATCGACCTGATGATACGCGAAACAAAGCTTGAAGCCGCAATAAAAGACGCAGATATAGTCGTCACAGGCGAGGGCTGTCTCGACAGTCAGACCGCTATGGGAAAAGCTCCCGTGGGAATCGCAAGGATAGCCAAGAAATACGGAAAGCCTGTTATTGCATTCAGCGGAGCAGTTAAAAGCGGAGCGGAGCTTTGCAACCAAAACGGTATAGACGCATACTTCCCTGTATTAAGGGCGGTATCGACACTTGAACAGGCTATGGACAGGACTAATGCTTACCGTAATCTTGCCGATACAGCAGAACAGGTATTCAGAACCATAAAACTATTTTCAAAGTGAGGTAACAGCTATGGAGTCATACAGAATAACAGCCGAAGAAGCAAAGAAACGTCTTATCATCGGCAATCAGAAATATATGGAGTCCCATGAACTAACAAGCGATGTTTCGCCTGATACACTCCTGAAGTTCAGCAACAGCGGTCAGAAACCCTATGCAATTATCATTGCCTGCTCGGATTCGAGGGTAGTTCCCGAGCTTATATTCTCGGCAGGCATAGGCGACCTCTTCGTTATCAGAGTTGCAGGCAATGTTATCGACTCACATCAGCTTGGCAGCATAGAATACGCCGCAGAGCACCTCGGTACGGGACTTATCGTGGTTCTCGGTCATGACCACTGCGGAGCAGTTGACGCCGCTATGAACCACGAGCCTGACGGCTATATCAAGTATATCACCGACGAGATAGTCAAGGCTATCGGTGATGAAAAGGACGAAGTAAAAGCCTGCTGTCTTAATGTAAAGCACAGCTGCGATATTATCGAGCACAGCCTGCAAATACAGAAGGACGAAGAGGAATACGGACTAAAGGTCCTCGGAGCTATATATCACCTTGAAAGCGGCGAAGTGGAGTTCCTGTGATACAGCAGCTCATTGAAAAAAACAAGTGATAATTATATAAAGAACAAGGTCACTGATATCCGCTTATATTCTGATGAAAATGAAAAACTGAAATTGATTTCAAAAAGGGGGAGCCATTATGGATACAGATATGAACCGTATATCCGATCTGGATATTTACCTGACACGAATGCAGCGCTCGATACTTGATAAAATGTTCTTCATTGACAAGGTTTTCGAGCCCTTTAAATATATCCTTGATTTCGGCTGTGCCAACGGAGAGCTTATCAAGGCTATGAAACCGATGTTTCCCGATTATGAGTATTCAGGCTACGATATCAGCCGCGAGATGATAGAAGCCGCACGACAGAACGTCCCTGACGCGAAGTTCTATGACAACTGGGACAAGATAGATATCCCGTTTGATGAAAGCCTTATCAATATCTCAAGCACTATTCACGAGGTCTATTCCTACGGCACAGAAAAGGATATAGACCTGTTCTGGGACAGAGTTTTCGGCAGCGGTTTCAGGTATGTGACCATACGCGACATGATGTTCTCCCAGGCTGAAAATATTCCTGTAAGAAAAGAACAGCTTGAAGCTATAAGGAACAGTACATATGCAGAATGGCTGGAGAGCTTTGAAAGTGTCTGGGGAAAAATCAAGGAGCAGCGCCAGCTCGTTCATTTTCTGCTGAAGTACAAGTATACCCAGAACTGGGACAGAGAGGTCCACGAGAACTACTTCCCTGTTTTCACAGAGGAGCTTATGAAAAGGATACCCGATTCATACAGGCTTGTATACAAGGACGTGTTCACACTTCCCTATACCTCATGGCAGATACGAAAAGATTTCGGTTTTGAGCTCACCGAGCATACTCACATAAAGCTCATACTTGAACGGATAAAATGATTTTTTCAGGGAGAATGGATATGAATTTTTTATGCAAATGCTGCAAGTCACGCGTGACTGAGGACAAACGTCCGGAATATATAGAGTCCGCAGGAATCAATAAAAGAGGATATCACATGGAATGGGCTGTTTTCGACAAAGAAGGATTTGAACGATTTACTACGTATCTCAGTTCTATAGTCCCAGACCATATACCAAAGCTCTACAGAAAATGAATGGCAGTCCGTAATGGACTGCCTTACTTCTTATATTCGGTAATTCTTCAATTATATAACCACGAACGCCCTTAGTTACATTCTCAACTTATTGAATTTCTCAGAATTACTGTTTCAGATATTCACGCTTCATAATACAAAGGTCAAAAATATCAAGGACATCATCATTACAGAAATCCCCCGCCTTCCAGTCTGCAAGTTCAGTATCAGGAGCGGCAATAAGCCATTTCTGAAGCAGGACGATGTCAGCGATACTGAACTCTCCGTCGCAGTTTATGTCACCTGCTTTTCTGACAGATGCTGCATCTATCTCTTCAAAGGCAAATCCGTGCTTTTCTGCATAAGTCTGAGCTGTTGAATCGCTGAAACCGTATATACAACCATTGAACCTTACATTACTGATGACTCCACTATCTTTCGGATCAGCATTATCCGGTGTTTCACATATGATACAATCAGGATTCAGAATTGTTATTTTTTCAAGACCATAGTTCGAATAATCAAAAAATCCAACTTTTGTGATTCCTTTGTCTATTATTACTTCTCTTATTCTGCACTGACTGTATATCCTCGGTTCATATTCTCTCCAGGGCCAGTCTATTATTTCTCCGCTTCCGCCGAATTTCAGTATTCCCTCATCATCCAGTTCCCATCTCAGGCCATCACCGAATTCACCGGAATCAAAGTACGCTGCTTTTGCAATAAGTGAATGTTGGATGCATACCTCACTGTTTAAAGCGATTCCGCTACCGAGAATACACACCGCTGATAATGATGCAGTTATTTTTCTTATATCCATAATACTTCCCCCTGTAATATATTATTCCTGTATAAGTTTATAAGCCGAAAGTTTTTTCATCCTGCCCGACATAATAAAGCTGAATGCAAATACAAGCAGCATTACCGAGATCGCTGTTATCGGTATCAGAAACGGCTGAAGCAGAAGATTTGCATTTCTTATACCGTATCCGCCAAGTATGAGCGTAAATAGCGGATTAAGCAGTATGTATCCCGCTACAGAGCCTGTAATGGCAGCTATGATCGTTGTCGGCATAAGTGACAGCGAAAGCTGGTAACGAAGCTGGGTACTGGTAAAGCCGACCGCCTTTTTAATGCCGAATTCACGCTCTTTCCTGATGAACACTGCCTTCAGCAAAAGGCGTATCACCAACAGTACAGTCGCAACGCTAAGTATTATCATTATCAGGACAATAAAGCCCACTGCATATACCGGAACATTCTCCGAGCTTCGCTGCTCACGGTAATAATTCTTCGTCTCGGTGATAGCATCGTCATCAAGACTGTCTATCCTGCCGAGTACTTCTTCCACTCTCTTATCTGTCGCATCAGTTACCCTCACGCGAATACGATTGTATCTTGTATCGACTCCAAGTGCCTGAGCAGCTTTATCAGTCATATATAGTCTCGTATTCATTACTGACTGCTGCAAGCCGGTGATAAGGTAGCGCCTGCTGTTCTCACCATATCCAACTGTTATTTCATCGCCTACTCCTACGCCAAGACTCTCGGCGACCGAGCTTCCTATCACGACCTCGTTATCCTCACGCATTATCTCTCCCTCATAGACACCGCAATAAACGCAGTCAGGATCTGTAACATAAATGAGCGTAACGTCATCGTCTCCGACAGTCGCCTCCACAGAGAATAGTCCGTATGCCTCAGATACTCCGTCAACCTTGCTCAGAACGTCTATGACACGGCAAGCTGATTCATAAGAATCGTCTTTAAGGTATACATAAGCATCCGGAGCGTCACCCTGTATCATACGCTGAAAATTTGTGATATCGACCCTTGTATTGTAGAAGAGAAGTCCTGAGAACTGAGTGACAAATGCGACCGCCGTTATCATAAAAAAGATGACGATATTCTGCCCCATATTCTGCATAGAGCTCTTCAATGCGAGCAGGAAATTCAGCTTTCCCCTTGTCTCACTGAGCGGAAAATGATTCTTCTTGAAGCTATTTGACCTTAACCCGAAGCGTAGAGCAGTTACGGGTTGAAGCTTCTTAATCTTCATCGTAGAGAACATAGCAACTGCCGCTGTCATAAGCAGTACTCCTGCAAGCATCCCGAGCGATATGCCGGGGTAAAAGCGCTCCTTCCAGATTATACCACACAACTCCCTGATGAACATCTTTTCCATAGCGGGATAAATGGCATATGACAGGATCATGCCTGCCAATGAGCCGACTGCTCCAAGAATCACAAATTCGGCAGTCAGTGCCGCACGTATCTGACGCACAGTGTGTCCGACAGACCGCAGAGCTCCGATGTTGATTATATCGCGGCTGATGTTGTTGTTAATGGTGAACACTATCATTATGAAACATATTGCCATGATTATCACTGCAAAAGCTGCAATAAATCCCGCAAGAATATTCACGACAACGGTGTATCCGCTTCTTGAGAGTTCAATACCGTGACCATTCGCGTATGTGCTTCCGTCTCCGCGAAGCTGCAATAACGCAGCTTCCATTTCGTCCTCTATATCTGCACCGTCTTCCGCAAATGCAAATACCAAATGCATTTTACCACTGTCTGATTTTCCCGCAGCCTCCTGAAGCTCCCTGAAAGATGTCTCATCGAGAAGAGCAGATTCGTAGTAATACGAATTTCCCATTATGAGATGCTGGTATATGCCTGCGATATAATACTCGAACTTGCCGTAAGGTGTGTCGAGGCTCATTTTATCTCCAATACAGAGATCATTTGCCGCCGCAATGTAGGTGTTGATATATATTCTTTTTTCACCTATGTTGTCATTGCGCTTATCAAATACAAAGGTCTCATAGCCTACGTTATCACCGAGCCGCTGAACGAACCAACCACTTTGCGCTCTTTCCTTCGAGCATCTGCTCGTTGTGAATTTGAATACAGGTATATTTACCATATCCTCTGTAGCATAGCACTTCACACCGTTACACTCTGCAAGTGCTGTATCAATACTGCCGTTGTCCGCAGTCGTCCATATTATATAGTCAGCAGGGTGTTGCTCATCGGCATATTCGTCAAACAGACGTGGATACATAGACGCTAGCATTCCAGTATGCAGCAAGAATGTGGAGATAAAGATTATCATCAGGAACACCGCCATGATAGTCCTGTCCTTGCGGAAACCGGCTTTTATAAGCTTTACCATCCCATTCCCTCCAGAAACTTCCTTATCCTCTCATGACGTTCCTCATCGCCGCTGACATATTTACTGAGCTCACATTCCCCGACTATACCGCCATCCTGCAAATAGATTATGCGATTGCCGCGTCTTGCCGATTTGATATCATGTGTGACCATTACAACTGACTGTCCGGCATTATTGATATTTGTCAGAACATCAAGCACAGACTTTACACCGGCACTGTTAAGAGCACCGGTAGGCTCGTCCGCAAATACTATATCAGGATCGTTGATAAGCGCCCGTACAACTGCAGCTCTCTGTGCTTCACCACCGGATATCTGAGCCGGAAATTTCCTGGTAAGCTCTTCGCTTAACCCCATTTTTTCAAACAGCTCCATAGCTTTTTTCTTCAGTTCCTTCTGCTTCTGACCGATAAGCATACCAGTACTTATCACATTATCCATAACACTCATGCTATCAACAAGGTGAATCTGCTGAAATACGAAGCCGCAGTGCTTTCTGCGAAAAACAGCCAGTTTGTCATCATTCATATCAGTGATATGCTCACCGCAGTAATCCACACTGCCGAGAGAGGGCTTATCCATACCCGAAAGCATATAGAGCAGAGTTGATTTTCCTGCTCCCGATGAGCCCATTATAACAGTAAAATCACCTTCATATATCTCAAGATCGAGATTTTTTATAACGTGCTGCTGCTTTCCGCCAACTGAAAAGCTTTTTGAAAGCTTTTCGGTCTTGACAATAACTTTCTTGTTATTCATAGCAGTCCTCCAATAAATAAGATCATACAGTCCTTTTCTGTATGATCTTATTATATCATATTGCATTTTTTAAATCTTTGTCGATTCTTTAATTATTCTTTAAATGAGCCTGAAACTCAGTGAAACGGTAAAGCCTTCGCCGTTATTGCGGCAAGTCAGTTCTCCGCCCATCTGTCCTATCAGATAATGTGAAATATATAGTCCGATCCCCGAACCTTCCTTTCCTGCAGCATTTGTTCCACGGCAGAACTTTTCCATTATGATATCAAGTTCTTCATCAGGAACTCCTCCGCCCTTGTCAGATACCTCAATAACGAAGAAGCCGTCATCGAAAAAGCTTGTAACTCTTATCTCAGTATCTGCATACTTGTATGAATTTGAGAATATATTGCCGAATACCTGTTCAAGTCTAAGCTTATCGGCATATACCATGCAGTCTTTTATATCCGCCTCTGTCACCCTTTTTAAAGCATCGCACTCTTTTATGATGTTTTCTATCTCACGCGAAGACATTTCCTGTGGATTAACTTCAAGCTGTTCAAGTTCTTCAAGAGTGGCGTGAAACATATTAAGCACAAGCTTGTCTATACGGTCAGCCTTGCTGTTTATCGATTTAAGTGTTTCTTTTGTCTCTTCATCCTGAGTGACAAGTTCAAGATAATCAACCATTGCCTTTATAGATGAAACAGGCGTCTTGATATCATGTGAAAGCTCAGCTATAAGCTCCTTGCGGCTTTTAACAGCAGCTTCCTCCCGCTTCCGTGAAGCTTTGAGTTCCTCACGCATTATATCAAAGCTCTCAGTGAATGCACCAAATATGTTTCCCCTATCCATTTCAAGAGGAGTTTCAAGATCTCCGCCCGCAACACGCACTGCAAAATTCTTCAGCTTTCTGAAAGGGTCAACTACACGTTTTCTGAGGATAATAAAGTATACCACAGATATCATTATCATCAGTGCAGCCATACTTCCTATCATTATTGCATTTCTTACATCGCTGCTGTGTTTCTGTTCAGCATATGGATTGTGAACTATCAGTTTCCCTGCTGTTTCACCGTTTACCCCGATATCTCGTATAATGTCATAATGCCCTGTGGCAGAAGAGACAGTCGTTGACATGTCCTCCTTAGTATAACAGAGAAGACGACCTTCATTGTCAATAACTGCATAATCAAAAGCTTCTCCGCTCTCAACAAAGTCGTTGTCCAATGAGGAGATCTCATCCCATTTCTCACCTGTATCGATAATAAGCCTATTTATCTCCGTTGTATACTGCGGCATGACCTGCTTTGAGCCGGAATGAAGTATGTAAGTACATATGAAACAACTAATCAGAGAGAACAAAACGACATATAATACAATAAACCGCCTTTTCAATTGTTATCCTCCAGCATGAAACCAACACCCCATATAGTTTTTATAACTGTCGGAGTGCCTGCATCATCTTCTATTTTTTCGCGCAGATGACGTATATGTACGTTCAGCGTAACATCGCTGACATATTCGGTTTCCCATACTTTCACGAAAAACTCATCCTTGGGAATAACACGGTTCTTGTTTTTCAGAAGATACATGAGGAGCTTGTATTCCTTCGCTTTGAGTGCTGTACTTTGACCGTCCCTAATTATTGCAGCCTTTTTCATATCAAAGAATGCATTGCCGAGAGGAATGATGCCGTCACTGTTATCCTTGTCATTTGTATTCTTTGTTTCTTCATACCTTTTAAGCACTGCCTTGACCTTTGCAAGCAACACCCCAAGAGAATAGGGCTTGCATATATAATCGTCACCGCCTATACTCAACGCGAGAAGCATATCGTCTTCTGCAGCCCTTGCACTTATGAAGAAGATGGGCACATCAATACCGGTACGTATCTCCCTGCAAAGTTCAAACCCCGAATCATCACCGAGGTTTATATCAAGAAGAATCAGCGAACAAGTATTATTTTTTAGGAAATTACGAGCATCCTGAGCAGTCAGAGCATACTGTGTTTCTATACCTGACATATTGAAGTATTTAGCCGTATATTCAGCCAACTCCTGCTCGTCGTCAATAACAAGGACGCTTGTATGCATTTTACCACCGCTTTCTCTCTGATTTGTCTCATTATAACATAAATCCGTGTTTATTTCAAGGCGGAAATCTATTGCTAAATTAACCGCTTTATATTACTATTTACCTATTTAACGGAACAAAGCTTGGAATGGCTATGAAGGGAACAAAACAGATAATCCCGTTTTACTGTTTATAGACAGAAATCAGGGTATACCTGAATACTGGATAAGACACGTTATTAATCAAAATCGAACATCAAACTGAAAAGGCAGCCATAGGCTGCCTCCGGTTTTATATTCAGTTATTATCAGAAGCCTTATCCTTTTTCTGCTTATCTGCAATCAGCACATAAACGCATGACATAAGTCCAAGAGTGAACCAGTCAGATGAAGTTATGCTGCAATATGCAGCTGTAGGGCTGACAAGCTCTGTTATATATGCTATTACAAATGCAATAAGGCACATAAAGTATACTGTCTTAAAAATTGTAAAAACGATCTTCTCTGACTTTTTCATGGTAAATACTTCCTTTCGGTGTTCATTTTCGGGTTGTTCCCGTTTCCATGATCTTATTATACACCGTAATATGATATCTGTCATTCGTTTATAATTACAGGACATTACAATTTTGAAATGTTTCTGCTTTCTGAAGTGTATCTCAACCCAAACTACTTATTGAAACATACGGTATCGGGCATGCAAATGACTTTTTATACAGATATTGCCATTATTGCTGAAATATGATAAAATAACAGTATTCGGATATTATTTGCCGGGATCTTATATGGCAGGACGTTGTGCCGTTTATTGAAGGGAGATAATTATGAAATTACTGATTATCAGACATGGTGATCCGGACTACACCATCGACTCACTTACCGAAAAAGGACATAGAGAAGCTGAACTGCTTTCAGAGCGTATAGCTCCCATGGACATTGCTGCATATTATGTTTCTCCTCTCGGCAGAGCTCAGGCTACCGCCGGATATACACTGAAAAAATGCGGACGCTCAGCAGAAACTCTGGACTGGCTCCGCGAATTTGACCGCAATCTCATTATCGGACCTGACGGTCAGCGCCGCATTGCATGGGATATGCTGCCTCAGAACTGGACAGCTGTTCCTGAATATTATGACAAGGACAAATGGGTTGATGTTCCTGTTATGGCAGAAGCAGATATGCAAAACGGAATTGCCTATGTACAAAACGGTCTTGATTCTCTTCTTGCCAGACACGGATATGAACGTAACGGCAATTACTATAGTGCCGTTCGTCCAAATGAAGATACTATCGCACTGTTCTGCCATTTCGGAGTTGAGTGCGTAATGCTTGGACATCTTCTCGGTATCTCCCCTATGCTGCTCTGGCACGGCTTCATGGCAGCTCCTACCTCGGTAACAACTGTATGCACAGAAGAACGCCGTGAGGGAATAGCATACTTCCGCGTTACTGCCTTCGGTGATATTTCTCACCTGAATAATTACGGCGAACCGCCTGCCTTTGCAGGACGCTTCTGCGAAACATTCAGCAACTCTGAACAACGTCATGATTGATATATGAACAACTGAAAGGAATGTTCATAAGAATACTAAACTCACAGACATAGCCGGATTTATAAAATGGCAGCCAATATGGCTGCCGTTAGCATTATAATTCCATAATAAAGATCTGACTATGATTTCAGATCCAAACGAAATCTTATTATTTTTTTGAAAAATTTCCGAAAAAAATGTCCACTTAGCGTTTTATAGAGCGATTGTAATAAACGAAGCTGCTTAAAAGAGGTGAAAAGGAATATGACAGATAGTCAGCTTAAAGAACTTATGAAAAAAACAAAAGATGTATGGCAGCGTGCGCTGTATGACGAATACTGCGCTTATATCTATACCATAGCTGCAAACAAACTCAGAAACTGCGGAACTATCGAAGATATCGAAGAATGCGTTGCAGATATATTTATTGCCATATTCAGTTCACTGCAATCAGAAAAAGCTTACAGCGGAGACCTTAAATGCCTCGTAGCCACTATCGCAAAAAGGAGTTCTATTGATCTTTTCAGGAGACTTTCATTGAAAAACAAGAGAACAATACCAATTGACGAGCTTGAAGCTAAACTTACACCGTTCCATGATGAACTTGAGCACGCTTCAGATCGCAAGGAACTCAAAGGAATACTACTTGACTGTGTAAATGAGCTGGGAGATCCTGATTCATCTATCATAATCAACCATTATTACTATGGCAGATCATCAGTAGAGATCGCTTCAGATCTGAAAATGACTACAAGCTCTGTACAAAAGAGGATCCAGCGTGCAAGAAAAAAATTAAAAAGCCTGCTGTTCAAAGCAGGTGTTGATACGGAGTGGTGAGAGTGAGGATAGAAGAATTGTTCAAATATGATATACATGAGCGCCCAGAAAACGGCGCTGATAATATTCCTGCTTTTTCAGATGAAATGAAAGAAAGGATATATTCCCGTATACAGCGCAAACAAGCTTTTCAGCAGTACGAAAGCTCATATAATGAAAGAATTTTTGGTGCAGAAAAATACAGTAAACCTTTATTCAGAAAAGGTTTAGATATTGCTGCTTCAGTTTTCGAAAAAACGGGTAAGACTATAGCTTGCATACCTAAAGAGACTGCCAAGATATTCAGAAATGTAACAAATAATACGGAAGGCTGTTTTGAAGAAGTTCAGGTAGACAGCGTTGAGATATACCATATCTCCATGTGGAAAAGGATATGTTCTGCTGCTTTGGCAATGGTTATAGCTGCAGGAACCGTTATAGGAGGAAAATGTTATTATTCTCAGCTTAAAGGCATCAGAATTACCGCAAACAGCGAAATGTCTTGTACAAAATCAAGCTACGTTGAAAATTTATTAACACATGAAACAGTTACTGATGATTATGAAGGAGAAATACTCGGAATCAAGAACTGGCATATCGAAAAAGTAATTGCTAATTCATATATTACGATTAATTATTTTATAAACGACGTTACAGGTGATGTATTTGCTTTTTCTGAAAGTAAACAAGATGAGCCTCCCGCTTATCTTTCAGATCTTGATAATGACGGAAATCCGGAATTGATCTGTAATAATGTATATGGAATAGTCGGTGGAAACAATAACAATCATGCACTTATATTCAGGATAAGAAACGGAGAAATAGAAGCTGGCGATTTTGTAAATTGTTACAAGGATTTTGCCGATAAGCATGATCTGAATATTTCTTTAAAAACAGATTTTTCAGATGAATATGATCCTGAAAGGAACAAGATCGTATTTACAAGCAAATATACAAATACGGAACTCGAATTGGAAATAGATAATTTTAAATTCCAACCTGTGAATTCTTATCCGGTACTTGTTAATTATTATTTAGGACCTTTGCTTGGCATTGATTGCTGGCATTTCAAAAAAGAGAATATAAATCTTGAAATGGAGAATACATGCCTGATAGATCAAAAGACGGGAGTAAAATTCGTTTGATTTATGGGGTATAAAGGTAAGGCCGAGATTTATTCTGTAAATCTTGACAATGACCAGGCCCGTGAATTGATTTGTAATTGTCAGTACGGAGATACTCAGGACGTTTTATATGATCATGTAAAGATATACAGGCAAAATAACGGAGTATTGGAGTGCGGTGGTAAGCGCCAACCATTCCCAGCACTTTCGTAGCAGTAGATAAAAATGCTATAATAGTTCCAGAGGGAAATATCCGAAAGGAGCTATGAATATGCCAACAGCAAAAGAAGTTCAGAGAGAACTGTGTCGCAGAGAATGGGCAGAGCGGATCGCAGAATGCGAAAGCAGTAATATGTCGGTCAGGGAATGGTGTGCAGCTAATGGGGTGAATGTAAACACATACTATGGACGTGTCGCTTCGCTGAAAAAGGATACAGCTAAAACTAAAAATACGTCTACGCAGGATATTGTTCCACTGAGCGCAGTAAAAGAAAAGCCTGATGTGCCAAGTGTAGCCAAATCTGAAACTGCTGCAGTTCCAATACGTAAAACTGTTCATGAAAAAGAGAGAGTTATTCTCCGCAAGGAAGATATCGAGATCGTACTTCCACCTGATATATCTGAGAATATGATTCTTTTACTGCTCAGAGGTCTGAAAGAATGCTGAAAAATTTGTCCGCTGATAACATATACATCGTATGCGGTCATACGGATATGCGGAAATCTATCGACGGACTGGCAGCAATAGTGCAGCAGTAATGAGTATCATAGAAACAGCTAAGAGAAATACCCTCGATGTCTACGGTTATCTGCTATATCTTCTGACAATTCTGCCAGAACCGGGCAATGATCCTACAGAAACACAGCTCGAAGCTGTCATGCCTTGGAGTATGACGTTGCCTGCATATTGCAGGCAGATGTATAGTGAGATACATTAAAAAAATATGTCATTCAAAAATATAATCTTTTATTGTAAAACAATTAAATTACTTAAAACAGTGATATTTGGCGCTTTCGAAAAGGCACTTCCGATTACTCGGAAGTGCCTTTAAACAGCGATCAATGTCAGAAGTACTCCTTCTTCGCCTTTTCAATGAATGAAGAAGCGGTACTGTCAAGATCTGACTTTTCATAGATATAATCCGTTGCAGCTGCAAAGAAATCGTCTATCAGCTTGCCGTTTTCCAGAACAGGTGACAGCTGCGGAAGGGTATGCTCTGCCATTTTCTCCGAAGCCTCAAACTGTATGCCCTGAAGCATTCCCTGCTCATTGAGGACTTCCCTTGCAGAGGCGCTTAATGGGATACCCTTTTCTATTCCCTGAAGCTCAGCCATTTCTCTGCTGTTGAGCAGAAAATCAAGGAGCATTCCTGCTTCGGCAGGGCGGTCAGTGTTCTTGCTGACAGCGTACATGGTGGCAGGCTTTGCATACCAGCCCTCGCCTGTATTGTTTCCGCTGATCGTGGTCTGGTCTGCAACTACTATCTCTCTTTCTTTGCTGACAGCTTCGCCGAAATAGCTTTCAGCGTCGCTTACCCATGCAACAGAACCTGCGTAATTTTCGTTATCCAGCTTTATACGCTCATAATGCTCAACAAGGGGCATTACCTTACTGTCCACAAGCTTTTTGTAGAAATCCATCATTACTGCAAAATCTTTTTCAGTAAAGTTAAGACTTCCGTTCTGATCAAGGATACTTTTGCCCTGTGCCTGTTCTGCATATGATATGAGATACAGCCACATTGACTTGCTTGAAGCGCTGAGCGGATAGATATTTGCAGATCTCATTGCATCAGCCGCTCTGAACAGGTCGTCCCATGTTTTGGGAACATCGGCACCGTATCTGTCGTATATGGTCTTATTTATGTAGACCATCTCGGAATTCATGGCTATGGGAAGGGCATTGAGAACGCCGTTTCTCGTGCCGTAGCTCAGCTGTTCTTCAGTGAAATTCGAGAGATCGATATACTTTGAAAGAGCATTCAGATCATAATATCCCATACCATCAGCTGAATAATCCGTGAGCCAGCCGTAGTTTATCTGCATAACATCGGCTTCTGTATCCGACGCCATCCAAATCTTATTTCTTTTTTCATAGCCTGACCATTCGGAATAGCTGCACTTGACTCTTATTTCGGGGTGCAGCTCCTCGAACAATTCCACAGCTTTAAGGGTATATCTGTTTCTTGCGTCATTTCCCCACCATGAAAACTCTATTTCAACCTGTGTTTTCTGACTCGACATAGTAGTCTTTTCAGAGCAGCCTGCGGAGAATATCATTGCAGCACAAAGCATAAGTGCTGTTGTTCTTCTGAATATCTTCATAAACATTGCCCTCCGTTCTCACATCACACTTGATACATTGTGACCGTTTTTTACGGAAGCACAAAGTGCAGCATATGCTTTATAGTAGGTCTCGCGGAAATCACCTTTGCCAAAAGCAGCGGCGGAATCCGCAGTAAGCTCAAGGAGTCCCATAGTACTTGTGTATTCCGACTCTCTGAACTTGTTGCAGACATCTTTTGCTCTGCTCTCGGAATCAGAACGGAAGGTCTCTTCGTCTTTTTCATTGTTTTTCAGCAGTACAGAGAATGAGTTCTCGCCGATCCTTCCGATACATTCAGCGTCGCTGAATACCTCTTTCAATATGGTTATCATTTTACCCTTCTGCTTTTCGGGGAACGTCGGATAGAATTTTTCGATTATGTCATCAAAGTTATTAATGGCAACGAGCACAACTCCATAGCAATGATTAGGATTTTTCTTCATAAGGTTATCAGCCTTGTCGCGGAAAAATCTTCTTCCCAATATATTCTCGAATCCATCCTCGCTTATCTCATCTGACAGACCAGAGGTAACTGTACCAATAGGATCCGCCATACGTCTTACGAAAAGCGCACCTGCACAGACTGCTATCAGCGCTACCAGACCTGCAAAGAGATAGATATATTTTCTTATATCTATTGCTTCCCTGAGAATGACCTTTGTAGGTATGGAGCATACTATATACCAGTCGTCGTTTATGGTATTTAAGGTAGAAAGGTTCTCACGTCCGTTTATGACTACCATGTCCTTGTTCCTGATATCATCAAGGAGCTTGTCAGGGATAACTGAACCGCTGCTGTCGCCCTTTACAGATGAGTATATCATTCTGTAATTTCTGTCCGTCAGACGTATCTCCATATCACTGAGATTCTCGGGATTCTCAAAGACGGAATCAAGCTCAGCGGTGTAAAACGAGATAAGAAAGATAATATTGTCGTTCATCTGTTTTACATAGTAGATACGCTCATAGTCGTCGTTATAGCCGGTGAACCAGCCGTCGTGAGTACGGCGTCGGGTGATCATTGTGGAAAGCTCAGAGTAAAGCTTGTCGCCGAAAAGCTTTATAGTACCGTTTGAAACCTTTCCTATCGTTTTGTTGTTTGCATAAACGATGCCATAGTCAACGAAATTCTCCATAAGACAAAGACTGCTGAGATCTGATGCAATCTGCTTTTCTATATTTATGGATTCGTATTCATCGTTTTCAGGTGCGGAAGCATCGTAGCTGTAGGCATTATCCACCGAATAAGCCAGAGTTCCGATAGTTTCCATTCTGCTGAGGTATGCTTCAAGATTCAGCTTGAGCTGAACATTGAGCGTTGAAGTCATTGAGCTGACCTTTTCCTTTGTCAGCTCATCGTATTTTGTGACAATAAAGGCTGTAATGCCAATGATCGCCGCAATAACGATAGCAGCGTAGCCTATTATCATAAGTACGCTCATTTTTTTGATCTTCTCAAGACCAATAGTCTGGATTTGATCCCTTGTCATTTTTTTCCTCCTGTTTTTTAATATCCCTTTTTGTCTGTAACGCTCCAAAGCACAAAGGACGTCCGAAAAATCGGCGCATGATCCGGAATCCATTATGTAAGCAGATTTATTTTACCATATATTTTTTACTTTGTCCATACATTTATATAAATAAATTTTTTTTGCACATTATGTTACCTTTTTATCGGGTATTTACTGCAAATCCTTGACATGGATAACTGTCTGGGGTGCGGGCGTGGTGTCCCAACCGGATTCCCGTTAGTCCAATCACTGCTTTCATTATAACTTAGGTTTCGAGTGCGTGTAAACCATGCCTGGCTTGTCATGGATTTATACGACTGTAATTATTATAGTACAGTAACTCACTGCAATTCATTGTGATGAACCGAATACGGGATTTGAGCCGAGGTTGATCTTGGCTCATTTTTTTTGCCCACTGGTCTGGTTGGCGGTTACGTGCGGTGAGTTCATTGATGATTTTGAAGAGTATGAAAAAGCATACAACATCAAACTTACAGGCATTGAAGATTTTACATCAAAATATGTTCCCGAGAAGAACAAGATAATCCTTAAAAAGCAAGGCGACGATACTAAATATGACCTTGATTTGAAATATTTCCATTTTAAACAGATCGACTTAAATAATGCAAAAAAACATCCCCTGTCTTTTGCGACAGATAAAATATCAGATTTTTTATATGGTGCACCAATATATATAATACATTTTAAGGAAGAGATGATACTGAATAATATCTAACTCTTATAAGATGAATAAACTTGTTTTGAACCATTAAAAATATTGAAAAGAATGTAATAAAAATGAATAATATAATGAAGAAAGTTTCAGCATTTGCAATTGCACTTACTCTGCTTGGAACTGAAACACCTATTTCAAAACCTGTCAACACATTAAATGCACATGCTGCAAGCGCAGCAAGTGGAACGTGTATGCATTTTATTGCACGACATTCATGGTCAGATCCTATTTATACACAGCTTACACACTATGTAGATTATTGCCCTGTTTGTGGTATGGTTTTTGGAGGTGGTAAAAAAGTAGGTCCACCACCACCATTTTAATAAATCAACATAAAAAATTCTCGCATTTCATTGGGAAATATCAAATGGATATGAAATCAAGTTTGGCGTCGGAGATAAAATTTCATAGTTATACAGCTTGTAACTATGCTGTATAATGAAACGAAATTTGAAAAGCGTCCTTGTAATTTGCCAAGCAATGCCTTGGATAAATTCAGTGACAAAGACGATATAAGCAACTAGGCTATTATGCCGATGAAATGGGCAGTAACTAACGATATCATTTCCGGAAAAGCAACCAATAGCGGAACGAAACTGGATCCTCTTGGCAATACAACCCGCGCAGAATGCGCCCAGATAATCAAAAACTTTGTAAAAAAATTCGGCAAGTAAAACACTCTGAATAATATCATTAATGGCGGCCATATGGCCGCCATTTCTAATAAAAACTCAATCCTTCAAAATGATGATAATCCCTTATAAGCAAGAAGCAAATCCTGCATTTATGCAAGGCTTGTATAATACTTTTTATATGCCTTTGGCACTTCTACAATAACGTATTCATCATGGTCAGAAACCTTTACAGGGTTAGTTAACCATGCGCTGAATTTATCAGCTGCTGAATATATTGTCTCTTTACCAACTTCTTTTTTATTCTTTCTATTGCACTTGTTGAATGAAATGTCATCGATCTTATTGATCAATTCGTTTTTTGACTTATTGATCCTGACTTCAACTGTTGATGCACGACTTGAAAGATATAATGACATAGGAAAGACGTATATGCAAATAGCTGCTAATAAAGCAATCACCATCTGCCATTTGAAATAAGTCTTGTCTATTGCTAATAAAACAAAGCCAATAGCAAAAATAATAACACCTATGATCATAAATACGGATAAATATCTTTTAAAAGTTTTCATAAATTTCACCTGCTATAATAATATCTGGTCGTATAAATCCATGACAAGCCAGCCATGGTTTACACCCACTTGTTACTTAGTATAAATTGGTTGTTCATTGTATATTGCTCTAATGATTTTAGCTTCACTTTCTGTGCTTAAACCACTCAATTGCGCAGTTCACGCATACTAATAATCCAATAAGAAAAATCACGCAGCCAACAGTTGTTTGACCAATCAGGGATATGATAAATGATATTAAGCAGAAAAGGCATCCTATAATAGATACTGCTAAATATTTTTTTGAGTTTTCAAACTTGTTAGGCGTTTTTGTCTCGTAATTACCTTCGAACATTTTTCTAAGCTTATTCATTATTTTTCCTCCGTTTAATATTCAAAATGTTTGTATTAATTAATGGGTTTATAAGACTATGCTAATATTGTACCACAGGAGCTGATTTGTAAGCTTTCCGCTTCTGTGATTATAGTATATCACATGGCAAGGCTGTTGTCCATTTTTTAACATTACCGTATATTACAATTTTGAAATGTTTGTTCAATAGCAAAATATAAAGATTATTTCCTTATTATCATATCATGTCAAGAAGTATGGTATAATCAGCTTTTATAACTTAACTGTATTACGTCTTATAACCTGTAAAAGCAATGAAAGTGATACTGCCATCATTACCGCCTCTGTTATCGGCTGTGCCCACAGCATACCATTAAAGCCAAAGCAATGATTCAGTAACAAAAGCAGAGGGATATACAGTATAAGCTGACGTATAAGCGTTATACCAAATGCATACTGGGGTTTACCCATTGCCTGAAATGACATACGGCACATAGATACTGTTCCTACAAATGGCAGGATAAACATCAAACAGCGTAAAACGTGGGAACCGATATTGATAACTTCCGCCGAATCAGTGAAAATATCTATCAGCTGCGGAGCAAATATACAATAAAGCAGCATAAGAACGGTCTCAGTACCTGTTACTGTTAAAACTCCAGCTTTCAGTACCTTACGCATTCTGTCTGTATTACCTGCGCCGTAATTATAGCCCATAATAGGCTGTGTTCCTGATGCAAAGCCCTGATAGACATAATTGCCCAAAGACAATACCTTCTGGGCTATGCCCATAGCAGTTACTGTCAATTCGCTGTAATTAACTGCAAGGTTATTATTTACCGTATATGCAGCTGAGGTAAGAAGTGTCTCTAATGACGCTGGGATTCCTACCCAGTATATCTCAGAAAGTATCTCTTTGGTCGGCAATATCATATTAACTGATGGACGAAGCAGAGTTTTTCTGCGCACATAATACAAAACCGAAACTCCGAAACCTGCTGCATTACTGAGGATAGTTGCGACAGCAGCTCCCCGTATCTGCATATTCAGCGTAAAAATAAACAAAGGATCAAGAATGATATTCATAATTGTTCCGACTATCATTCCTGTCATGGAATAGCGTACAGAGCCTTCACTTCTCAGCAAAGCGCCTGTTGTATAGCTTCCCATAGTGAAAAAGCTTCCTGTCAGTATTACCTGAACATATTGCTTTGTAAATATAAAAGTATTGTCCTTGGCTCCGAGAAGACGGACTAAAGCAGGAAGAAATCCGAGTCCGATCCCCATAACTATAATACTATTTATAAATGTGAGAGTAAAGGCAACGGTCAGTGTATGTGCCGCCTTATCCTTTTCATTTGCACCGAGACATCGGGCTATGTATGATGAAGCTCCTGTACCTATAATATTAGATATGGCAACAGTAACCATCATAACAGGATATGCAAGATTAACAGCTGCCAGCTGATAATCATTGCCAGTGAGCCCGATAAAGTATGTATCTACAAGATTGTATAGCACCATAATAAACATACCGAATATCAGCGGTATGCTCATTTTAATAACTGCTTTGGCAGGGACTTCCTGACTAAGTGTATATATTCTTCTGTCTTCTTTGTTTTCCATTATCTTAAACTGTCCTTTTATATAGCTTAAAAATCATATCAGGTATTTTTATATTTGAGATTAAATTCACGAGCAGTTTCCTTGAGAGAGATGTCGATACGGCTGTCGCAGAAACGTCTTATTTCTTCGGGAATATTCTTATAATAAGCTTCGGCAATACCTCCTGCGATACAAGCCATAGTATCAGCGTCACCTCCGAGGGATACGGCATTTCTCACGGCGCTTTCGTAGTCAGTGGAATCGAGGAAACAAATAATTGATGGCGGCACTGAGTATTCGCAGCTGCTGTCAAAGCTATACTCAGGACGTATCTGCTCAACAGTATAATTTAGATCGTAGCGAAATTTTTCAGCGATGAATTTGCGGATAAGTTCCTTCGATTCACCATGACGGGCAAGAAATACTGCACAGGCTACAGCCTGTGCACCTCTGATCCCCTCACGGTGAGCGTGAGTATAATAGCAGCTTGCTTTAGCTTGCAGCATGACCTGTTCTATATCATCATAAGCGTAACCAATAGGAACTGCTTTCATTGCACCTCCGTTAGCAAAGCTGTGCTGCCTTCTGAGGCTTTTCTCCTTTGCCCAACGTGCAAACATGCTTCCATATCCGGCGTGGGGATAACGAGAATAATACTGCTTGTACTGAGCCGCATATTCAAAAGCTCTTTTACGTATCCCGAACTTACCAATATTTTCGCCGTTATTGAGTATAGCCCTGCACACAGCTGCAGTCATAACACTGTCGTCAGTAAAATGGCTTTCACGTTTAAAAGGAAAGTCATAAGCCTTCGTGCATGCATTTTCGTATTCCGAGCCGATAACATCACCATAGAACGCCCCAAACATAATTCACCCACTTTCATTATTTTCGCATTTTATATCGACCATATAATTTGACTTAATCCTTATTTTCTTTCTTCGATTAACATGATATTTGATAATTCATTTTTTGTATCGTCAAATAAAAGACTTAAAATAATATTGTCTTTTTTATATTCAAGGTAAGATTCCGTTTGGATACTCGTTTCGCCAAAGCTTGATGCAAAGTCTTCAATTGACGTTTTGTAATCTAAACCATTGATCTTGATATAATCATTTTTGGGCGATTTGGCATCAACTAAAACTACTTTCTTCTCTGAATTATTATCAGTTTTATCTCCTTCTATGGCTATAGTACAAATGTAGTCTTTACTGTTATACATATCATAGAGCGTATAATCTTCATCAGAATAATAAACACCGTTTTCAAGCTTATAATCGTTGCCGAGCTCGCCAAATTTAAAAGGGAAAACAAAAGTATTTCCACAAATACTTATATTTGTGATATCAGACTTTTCGTTTTCAACTTTATTTGTGTCTGTAGTATTTTGCTGTACATGGATACTGTCGCTTGTAGAAACATCTTTTTTCGATGTTTTATCACGCCCGCATCCACTTACTGCATTGAATGAGCAGAACAGCAGTAAAAGAAAAGGTAACAGTTTGTTTTTCATTTTTCCTCCTATATCATGTCAAATATTCAGAACAGATCCAGCATGCTGTCGAGATAGATCTCTTCGCGGACATTAAGCTGATATTCCGGCTTTGTGAGATAATAAAGCAGAAATTCGAGATTGACAGCACTTCCGAGCCCTCTGCCTTCTATTTTGAAATTAGAAAAACCGTGGGGCAGATATGTGTTGATGATATCATCCGTACTGATAAATCCGGGATTTTTCATTGCCTTTGAAAAACGGTATCCGTCCTTGGCATCAGGTGCGGTACAGATATGCTCGGGACAGTTCTCTCCGAGATTTTTCATGCTTACATTTTCGTAGCACGCTTTTCTGTCTTTACAGTAAAACGAGCAGCATTCATTGCACAGAAATTCGACTTTATTTTTCTGAACCTGCGTGAGTGTATCAAGTTTATCGTACAGCTTATTCAGCCTGAAATCAGGAATAACATATTTAAAATCACTCCTCTCCGTTTCCTTAAAAAACTGATCAAAATCAGTCTGAACCTTTGTAGTCGAGGAAACGAAATAAAGGCCGGGATAATTATTTTTAATATGTTCAAGCAGAAGATCCGAGTGGATTATCACACCATTCTGTACACCTTTGCTTCTGGTGAAAAGCTCACACAGGGCATTGCATTTCTTGTCGGTGAGATGTTCCGATTTTAATAGCGAATTGCTGAAAGTGAGCCTTGAAGAAATACCGTATTCATTCATAAGTGCGAGTACATCTTCAGCTTCACATTCGCCGAATCCGACACGTCCGCCGCCCCAGATACAGTCTGCTGGAGCACCATAGACAGATGCTATTTCACACCAGTCATAGAAGTATTCACGGTGCTCTCGGTACAGCGGCAGAAATACACTATACAGGTCATAGAACTCAAACAGACCAGGAAGATGAAAATAAGCTTTATCAGTCATTGTTTTTCTTCACGCACTTATTCATTGTTTCATTAGCTTCTTCATCCCAGACCGTTCTCTCGGGGCCGAGAGTGCCATACATTGTGTTCTCAAAAGAGTATACACTCTTGCCTGTTTTGATAAGTCTCTCGTTGTCGACATCATCGCTGAATGTACCGAGACGGGCGTAAATATCCTGAGTAATCTCATAGTCATACTGCTCACGCCCCTCACGGCTGGTGTACATTATTTCCGCAAAGTATCGTTTCGTATCATTATCATAGTAAGCTGTCCAGTTATTGCCTTGTTTTTTGTTTTTCATGTTTTCTCCCCCTAAACGTAAACTATTATTTGGTATAAACCCTGTCACAAATATACTTCACAGGCACTTCCTCGGTACACCAGACCTCGTTCTCGGTAACTCCGAACCTATATCCGGCCTTGTTCATCTCCGATGCTGCTATTTTTAGCACAACAGGAGTCTTATGCCAGCGCTCAGCCGACTGCCATGATTTGCTTATATCAGCCTGCATATGTACAGCATGTCGCTGCATCTTCTTTATAGCTCCGCTTTCTACAATGGCTTCAAGAGCCTTTGTAGTCGTTCCGTGGTACAGAAAATCAGGTGGTTCGCAGTATTCAAGCTCGGGCTCAACCCAGGGAACCGAGTGTCCCTGACAGCACTTGATCTTTTCGTGTTTTTCATCATATCTGTAGCGCCCCTTGTTGTCCTCGGCTACTATCTGTTCAAGCAGTTCACGATCCAGATTATAATTGCTGTGGCCGTTAACGCCGTTTATGAGCTGTTCTACTGATACCCAGCCGTGCTCATCCATATCAAGCTCCGCTTTCGCAGG
This sequence comes from Ruminococcus flavefaciens, assembly GCF_900119075.1. GTDB lineage: Bacteria > Bacillota > Clostridia > Oscillospirales > Ruminococcaceae > Ruminococcus > Ruminococcus flavefaciens_Q. The sequence goes on along the minus strand of NZ_FPIP01000002.1, from coordinate 148,178 downwards.
CTGATGGCGAAGGAGCAAACACAGATATTTCGACAATTCGTTCATTTTTCACCTCATTACTTATTATATCCTATGAATGAACAGCAGCCCTTTACGGGCTGCCTTAGTTCTTATATTCAGTTATAATTGCAGCTTTGAAATGTATCAGTCCCACCAGAAATACCAGACGTTTGAATCCTTAAGTGTACTGGCAAGTGCTTTTATCGTACCTGCTCCCTGATCCACAGTATCATTGCAGAAAGCGTAATGTTCTTCAGCTGCTTTCAAGGCTTCATCTATACTTTTTATCGGAGCAGAAAGAAACATCTGTAGTTCATCGCTTGAAATAACAGCAGGCACAGCTTTATATTTCTCATGCCAATACTTGCAGACTGCCATCATGTCTTCGGTATCAGGGCATTCATTCCAACCACCGAAAGGTATCCACGCGAAGACTTCCCATGGCTTATTCGCAGGGATTCTGGCAAGAATAAGCTTTTCATTATTATCAGTGCTCAGAAAGTTTAAAGCAGGCGTTACGCCGTCGGTGTATTCGCCATATATATCATCATCACCAAAGTCTTCCTCAAACATTTCCGTATTCTCATCAAAGCGCTGTTTTAAGAAGGACTCTCCATGAGATATATCGGCGCTAAGCATCTTGCTCCTGTAACTCTCGGCTCCGCCATTGTCTTTGTAATTGCACTGTATCATCTCAAGAAGATGACCATTAAGCACAAGTATTACCGGTATATATCCTTCTCTTTGCCCCTTTTCCGATTCATCTTTATATAGCTTCATTATACTATCGCTGTTCAGAAAGCCGCTTATATTTTTACATTCACAGCCAGTAAGTTCCGCTATCTGTTTTGCATTATCATTCGGCTGCACCAGTGGCTGCTCTTTGTTCCCTAAAAGCTTTGAAAATAGTCCCATATCCGTACTCCTTGTTTTTTACCATTATACCACATACTCCTTATTTTTTCAAGATATTGGATATTGCCATATATACTAAAATATGATAAAATAAAATTATCTAAACATAAGGAGAAGTCCCCATGGCCAAATATGCCAAAAAGGAGGTTCTGTATGAAGACACACAGGATAATCGCCGTAACTGCCGCAGCAGTTCTTTTGATTCCTACATATTCATCGGCAGCAGAAAGTGAAGCAAAGCATAGGATAGTCGGTTACCTTCCCGATTGGAACTATCGTCCGTTCAGTGAGCTGGACCTCAGTGAGCTGACACATATCAACATCGCCTTCTGCAATCCCGATGAAAATGGCAAGCTGCACTGTAATATTCCCGAAAGCAAATTAAAAAGCATTATCTCTGATGCACACAGCAATGATGTGAAAGTATTTGCTGCACTGGGCGGCGGCGATGGCTGTGACGGTTATCTTCAACACCTTGACACAGCTGATAAGAGAACAGCATTCAATGCGAATATTATGAATTACTGTGAAAGCTACGACTTTGACGGTATCGATCTTGATATCGAGCTGGGTTCTGATCATCAAATATGGAATTTCTACGGAGACTGGTGTATGGAGCTACGTGCTCTCTGTGACGAAAGAAATATGGAGATGTCCACAGCTACAGCTCAGTGGGTAGCTGAAAAAGTCACTCCCGAAACCTTTGCACTGTTCGACTTCGTAAATATTATGGCATATGACAATGACGAGGACAGATACTCCCATGCATCGTATGAATACTCTGGCAAGTGCCTCGATTACTTCTCAGCAAAAAAGAAAATTCCTAAAGAGAAGCTGGTTCTCGGTGTACCGTTTTACGGCAGAGGCTATACATCTGACGGTGAGCTTGACTGGAACTCATATATGTCATTTGCGGATATAGTGAGCAAAGACGGCGAGTATTATAATGCCGACAACTACAACGATATCGCATACAACGGAGCTGCTACGATAGCTAAGAAAGCAGAGCTGGCGAAAGGCTATGGCGGTATCATGATTTGGGAGCTCACACAGGACGCAAAGGGCGAAAAGTCGCTTTTGAAGGTCATCAGTGATACTCTCAGAGGTGAAACTTTCATTGCAGGTGATGTAAACGCTGACGGCAGCTTCAACGTCTCCGATCTTGTGCTTATGCAGAAGTGGCTGCTTGCTGTTTCCGATGTTGAACTGGAAAACTGGAAAGCCGGAGATCTCTGCGAGGACGACAGACTTGATGTATTCGATCTATGCGCAATGAGAAAACGTCTTATAGCAGGTCGATCAATTACAAAGGAAATACTATGAATGGAAAGTATATGTTCAGCGGGTTTATTTTCACTGAACAGCTTTTGCTGCGGCGTGGGGCTGCTCCTGTTTTTCTGCGGGGAGCGGAAGTTTTCCATCTTGCAGCATAATTAACAGGATATTTACAATTTCAGCCGCACATCGTCAATTTTCAGACGTTATAATATGTGTAAAGGAAAATACACGCAAGGAGGTTAGATATGAGTATTTTTAAACGTTTATTATCATTTGCGGCTTCGGCGGCGGTGATGCTTTCTGCAGGAGCCTCTTCAGTGACGACGGCTGCGGTCGGTGTGAGTCCTGATGTCAGTGTGTCGTTTCCCGAAAAGCTTGCTGCTATCAATGCTCCTGATTGGGTACCGAAGAACTATCTGGATGCATTTGAGTTCATCAACAAGCATGGTGCCACCTTTGTGCAGGGCGAGTATGTCTGCGTTATACAGCAGCGTTCAAAGGCGCCTAATGCTTATTATGCCATGGATTGTACATTGTCCGACAAGTCATCCGTAAATGTACAATATGCCTTTTCAGGAGAAATAAACTTCAGTCCCGATGACGCTCCCGACAAGAGCGACACGGAGGCATATGAGGAATATTATAAAAGACTGAAGGCAGCAGGAATATCCGAGGATACAGAAGAGCTGGACAATTACTTCAGAATCGAGGTATATAGACCTGTTCTTTCATATATAGATGTGACGCTGGAGGAGGGCTGGTATGACGGAGAAACTCCTGTGGTCACTTCCTCGAACACCTATAAATTCGGTTATCAGACCACTATTTTCAACCAAAGACAGCGGGATATCTTTGAATTCATGCCTGACAGCATTGAAGAGTATAATGACTTCATAACGGAACACGGAAATGTCTGCGTCTTCAACAATTATCTGATCTATTGCGGCGATGTATTGAGCTCGGCAGGAGAGGAACTGAAAATGGAGCAAAAAGGCGATGCTCAGGTGAAGGAGGTCATAAGCTATACTGTCAGTGAAAAGCTGGCTGATATGAGCAATGCTCCAGACGGTGCTCCCGTAATGACAGTAAAGATGTACGAGCCTGTTTCACGTGGCGAGTGCGATGTTGATTTCAGCCATGTCCGCTTTGATAATACGGTAAATAAAGTGATAAGCAGCAACTTTACTATTGAAAATGACGAGGCTCAGAGTTTGGACTTCAAGATCGTCAAGAACAGCAGCGATCTTCCGGAATGGGTTCCTACGGATTATGCTCAGACCGTGAAGTTTGAAAATGAGCACGGCGCGTCATATGTTGCAGACGGCTATGTATGCTGTATACGCAGGTCTGACAGAAACGGCAAGGGACTTTCAAAGAGGATATATATGGATCTGCTGGACGGAGAAGAATACAATCCGTATGAATGTCAGGTGTACTCAAAGGTCTTTACGTTCCCGGAGCCCGAGGACACCTCCTCGGAGGCATATGAAAAATACCTCTCGGAACTGAAACAGCTTGGTATTACGGAAAAGGAGCTGGAATACGTCAATAAGGAGATACGCTACAGCGTCAATGTATTCAAGCCGAAGCCGTCTTCAAAGCTGTCCGTGTACTTCGATGACTACCGCGGTAATATTGGAAGCAGCTCTAGAGAAAACTTAAACCTCAGCTTCAGTATAGACAAGGACGGCGTTATAACCGAGACCGATCTCTACAGCTGGGTGCCGGATACTATCGCCGAGACAAGGGAATACATAAAAAAGAACGGCAATATCTCCGTCCATGATGAGTACCTGGTATTTTGCTCAGTCAGCAATGCTTTCAGCATTGATCTTTCACAGGATGGCATACCCGAGCTGAAAAAGAGCTTCGATTACCATCTTGAGAATGCGCAGCTGGTTGATATCCTCGGCGCTCCCTATGCAAGAGTGCTGCTTTATAAGGGAGACAGGCCGGGTACCTTGACTGCAGATTTCGGCTACAGTGGTGGAAAGAGCGAGTATGAGCCCAAGGACTCAGAGGTATCTGTCAGGTTCGATAACGATCTTATCCCGAGCATAATCAGCAGGGAGGAGTGCGATCCGCTTATCCTTGGAGACTGCAATTATGACGGTGTCTTCGGAATTTCCGATGTGGTTGTCCTTCAAAAATGGATCCTGGGCAGCGGCGAGCTCAGAAAGCCTGAGAATGCAGATATGAACGAAGACGGAGTTCTCGACATATTCGATCTGCTCAGCATGAAGAAGCAGGTTGTAAAGGGTGAGGGCGGCTCCTACGGACTTGTTGCGGATCCCAAGCCCATGCTGCTTGTTGTTTCTCAGAATTTTGCCTGGGGAAGACAGCAGGCTATGACTTTATATGATGAGAACGGAGCCGCATACAGGATGTCCTATGACAGTTCCAAAAACGGAACGGATAAGAATACATATGACGAGCTGTTCAGGATAGGTTACGACGAGAACTGGTACGAAAGACTGACAGCCATGATGACGAGTGAAAATGCTTCCGGAAAGAATCTGCCCGACCAGCTTGTAGGCAGAACGAGAAAGCTTTCCCGTGAGCTGGACAAGCATCTTAATGATCAGCCCGGTCAAATGATAGGACAGATGTTTGACGCGGGACAGTCCACACTGTACCTTATCGGCAGCGACAGCGACGGAAAGCCTGCTTTTCTCGAGATATTCACCTCAGGAGATGTACTTGGCTGGATAGACTGCGAGGAGATACAGGAGTACCTCAAGCTTTCCAGCTACACTCCCGCAGGTCCTGACGTCTGGTCTATAAAGACTCTCGAAAAAGGCGTATCAAGGTACGATCTGACTTACTGATATAAAAACAGAACCGCAGACGAAAAAATGCTTCGTCTGCGGTTATTATTTGAAAATATTTACTGTGCCTGCGCCTGATCATTTGAGAGAAGCTTTCTTCTCATAACGGTCGAAGCACTTTCTATACGATAGATTATACGGACGGCAGCGGTACGATAAGTTTCATGGCCGCTGATAATAAAGCTTACTGGTATGATTCACAGGAAAATGCTTCCGGCGGAGTTCCTTTTACGTTCTATAATGAATAAAAGACAAATCGGCAGAAAAAACGTTAAACTAGCTCGTTAAACATTGTCTTCTTTTAAAACGTGGCAGCTGACGAGGTACTTTATATACATAAAGCAACATATAAAACTAAAAGGCAGCCAAACGCTGCCTTAGTTCTTATATTCAATTATCCTATTGCAATCCCCATTAATCCGGCAGTTATTCTCTTTAAATTCGATGCCTCTTCTGGAATTATTCTTGCATTGCAGGGCAGTGATTCATGTTCATGTTTATAATCCTCTTTTACAAAACCTATGAATTCAAACATTTTGTATACTCCATTTCTAATGTCTAATTAAACGTTTAATCAAGATCAAAGGTTTTGAATCTTCCCCATTTCATATACAGGAATACAAACCAAGTAATCATCGTTGCTTGTATGAAGAACTGTATATTTGTATGGAATCAAATAATGATCCGAAAAAAAACTCCCTACAAAAGGTATCAGTGAGATCAGCCTTCCTTTCTTTTTCACACCATCCTTCGCATAAGCAGACGGCTTTTTATTCTGAATCCAATGCTTAATCCTTGCATTGTTTTCGGCATCTATCCACGGTTCCATCAGCGAATAAGATATTTTTGCAGTTCCAGTCACATCTACAAAGTACAATGCTTCGGTGTCTGCATAGACAAGTTGCAGGCTGTTATCAAAGAGAAGATTCTTTTTTTGATTAAAATCATCTGAAACAATTTTCGGAAATAACATTTCAATTTCAATTGCATCATCAGGTACGTCCATTTCACCGCCAGCCAGCATTGACATTTCCTCAAATTTTCTTTTCAGCGATGGTCTGCTTACCCATATCACCCCCATCACCAATATCAACGGATATCCGAAAATAGTCAACAGACCAAACATCAGCACAAGATTCGAGTTCATTCCGGCTATGTCTCCGCCAATCCAGATTACTGCCATAATGATGACAAATAGCAGCGCTGCTCTTTTTATATTTTTCTCGAATCTATCTATTTTGTCATTGTACTGATATATGGACTCCAAAAGTGTTTTATTCGGGGCTTTTACAATGATATTTCCGGAGTTCTCACGATCCTGAAACAAATTTTTCAACATTTATCTGATTCCTTTCCATGCATTTGGTTGCTCTGACCGGATGTCGCTTTATTGCGGTCAGTCATTTTCTAAATCAAGCATTGCCTCTAACGCTTTTATCCCCTCCGGCGCAGACAAAACGCTGTAAATAATCCTGTGCGCCCTTATGATTGTCGATTCTTGCACAGGCGAAGAAAGCCATGCTGAGCGCTTGGACTTGAATTTTTTATTATATAGATATACAAAGGCATCCTGCACAACTATCACCGGATGCCTTTTATAATACATAGAATTATTTTTGCTTTTCCTCTGCCTACTTGACGGGGAGCACATCATATTTCAATTGGCCCTATCAATTTATTTCTCTCTTGTAAGATAAATATCATCAAGAGTACATCTACCCATACATAGCTCAAGCATATCTATCTCACGATATGTTGACAGATTGTTCTCACGGAGAATATCCGCTATATTCTGCCTGTCCTTGGGAATTATACGATCGCTTACCCAAAGTGAGGACAATTCTGAGTCAAGCTTCATTCTGCCGTTGGTCATAAATCTGTGTATCATTGCAGGCGGCTTGTCCTTTCTCATTTCATCGGACGGACAGCGAAACTTTATACGGAATTTTGATGTTTTATCGCTGTAATAAAGCGTTCCCCAGATATAATCCTTGCCTTTTCTGGTGCTTTTTATCGTATATTCTCTCACAGTATGATACCTCCGTTCAGCAGTTTTTCATATCTGTAATCAATTGCAGCTTTTATTATTTGCTGATGTTCCTTTGAGATGACGTCGCCAAGGCCATTGAAATTATGTTTAATTATGTAATTCTCAAAATCAAATGTTCTCACTGTGTCCTGTTTTAACAACGATACTATCAATATCGAAATTGATTTTATACCTAATACAAGCCTGCCTAAGTTCACCTTCTTTTGCATATTTGACATTATGTGTTGCAGAACGTTTTTTGCCATTATCTTTTCTCATATTGCTTCCAGGTTTAGGCGAAACCGCTCTGAGTCTTATCATTTTGCCTTTTAATGCTTCTATTTCGCTATTATTACACACTTTCAGAAAAGGCTTGCAGTTTTTTCTATAATCAGGTTCAAAAAGCAGCTTGACAGTTGAAGTAAGCTGTTCAAGAGCATGAGGAACGTCTTCGCCTTTCAATTCTACAGCATATACTATTTTATCATCATCATTTAGACATTCAACTATATGATCACATTTAAAAAAATCTTTATCAGCTTTGTCTTTCTCAGGTATTATGCCCTTATCAAGCTTATAATCAATAACTTGTATACTTTTAGTATTACGCAATTCTATTCTTGCAGCATTTTCCTTTAATGCCACTATACTGCGTTTATCATTGGATTCAACGTAATCACCGTCTGTAAACAACATCAGCTTATTCCTCGCTTTCAAAAAGCCTGCCATACAGTTCGAACAAGCTGTCAAGATTATCATTAATAAGCTGAGATGCTCCGTCAATCAAGGTGTTATCGATCAGCTCTCCGTCCATATCCTCAAGACATAGTTCAATTCCGCCATTCTGTACATAATAAGCCTCAAGCGAATCAAGACAGATAGCCTCTGGAATGATGTTATATACTTCATCTTTTATACAAGAATTATTTGCAAGATACGCTGCAAATTTCAGATTATTCAGTGTACCCAAAACATACGGACTATGAGTAGTAGTTACTATCTGACATCCGTTATTGGCAGCAATAGCGATCAATTCCATTATGACCTTCTGCGCATCAGGATAAAGATGTGATTCAGGCTCCTCAATAATAATAAATGCTTTGGTTTTACTGGAGACGATATAGTACAGCAGATTCACTATCCACAGAATTTCCTGCTGACCGGAAGATGTATAGTTTATCTTTACATACTTTTCATTATCTTCTTTAAGATAAAGACGTTCTTCTCCGTTTATGATCCTATATTCGCCCTTAAGTATCTCCTTCGTCTTTTGATTCATCAGTTTAAGTACTTTTTTAAACTCAGCATTTTTCTTGCCAAACATATTGTCCGAAGCAATAAAATCCATTCCTGATGAAAACATATCCTTGAGCTTTGAAATTATTTCTATAAACTTACGCGTACAATAATCCATAAGTTTTTTCTGATGATCATCCATGGATATCATGAAATAATTAAGCTGTGAAGTCAATAGAGACATAAGGCATCTGCCGGCAGGAACAAAATATGGAGTATAATGATCATCAATCAAATCTTCAAACTCGTCATAAAACTTCTTAATATCATCAGAAGTCAACGGCATTTTTATTTGATTTAGGAAAGTAAAAATAGGACTTCCAAAAGTGACCTCAAGGTAATTATATATCTTTTTCCCTGTATTATCAAATTTTCTGTTTTTTACACCCAATTCGATATATACATCTTCAGAATAATCGTATCTTACTTTCATTGATTTTTCCATATTCTGAGATGTGCCAAAAAGCTCCATAAACCTTGTACGCAGATTAGTTCTGAAATATCCAGAAAAATTTGTGTAATACGCATTTTTAAACAACTCATCGCCTGATATAGAATACTTTCTAAGAGATTCCATAAGCACTTCTTTGACAGCTTTGAAGAAGTATATACTCTTTACGACAGTACTTTTTCCTGAAGCCTGTCTTCCTGTAATAACCATGAAATTAGTATCCGATATATTAAGCTTACATTTCTTAATAGGACCGAAATTTTGTATAAGAATACTTGCCATGTAAATCACCTCAACTATATTTATATCCTAATTATATCATCAATAATAATATACGTCAATAATCAAATATCATACAATCTTATTAAAAGCTCAAGATTTGTTAACCAAGGTTAACAAATCACAAAATATTACCATATGTACAGAGCGGCATTCCACGATATTTCGAGAGAAATTTTCGGCGTAGCTGTACACTGGCTGTATTTTTGCTTTTTGAAGCATATAATCAAAAAATATAACAGTTTGCAAGATGATGCAAAATCGATCCCACAAACAGCTCTCGACAGCCAATACAAGCCTATATTCAGGCAAAAGTAAAAGGCACTATATTTTGCAATATAGTGCCAAATTTCTGGTTGCGGCGGCTGGATTTGAACCAACGACCTTCGGGTTATGAGCCCGACGAGCTACCTAGCTGCTCCACACCGCGATAAATAGCGTCACATCATCTGCGACTATATTATTATATCACAGTGAAACAAAAAAGTCAACCGCGAACGAGATATTTTTTTGATTTAACAATATGTTCATATATCCATTGCCATTTCGATACACTTCCAGTTCTCACCGAGAACCTCGAACAACTCGCCGTCGCCTGCACACTCCGAAAAGCCAACCGACCTATAACACTTAAGCGCCGCAGGATTATTCTCAAAAACTCCCAGTGAGAGGCGTTTGGCGTGAAGCTCATCTGCCGCGAACTTCTTGGCAAGCTCCAGCATTTCCCTGCCCAGACCTTCTCCTCTTTTGGAACTGTCAACGATGACGAAGCCAAACCGAACTTCCGTTTTTTCGTCATCAGTATAGCGAAGTATCAGATGTCCCACCACATTTTCGACCTCATCGACAGCAGTCAGCGGAAAGAAGCTTCCCGACTGCGAGCAAATCTCATGATGAGCGGAGATCTTCTCGGGAGCCGACGGGTAATCTCCGAAACGGTCGGCACTCCACATTCTGAACTCCCGCTCGTCTTTTATCCAGCTTAGGATAGCCGCACCGTCAGCGGCTTCAAAACGTCTTAAAATCATAGTAAAACCTCACAGCCACTGGATAAATGCAGTTTTATCGCTGCTGTTATACCCTGCCTTCTCATAAAATTCCAGAACTCCCCTGTCCTTTGAGCCTGTCAGCAGCATCATCTTATAGCAATTCTCTTTCCGTGCCAGCTCACGAGCGTAGTCAAGGCAAGCTGTGGCAAGCCCCTTTCTTCGGTATTTCGCGGAGGTCACCACGTTCTCAATGAACGCATAGGGGCGCTGACTGCGTGTAAGATTAGGGATAATGACGCAAACGCATGAAGCCGCGATCACTCCGTCCTCATCGGCAACGATGATATGGTGGTCATTGTCGGAGATTATCCGCTCCCAGACAGCCATGACGTGCTCGTCTTTTTCGGGGAAAGGGTTATCGTGAAGCTCCATATAGAGCCTCAGAAGTCCGTCGAAATCATCTCTTGTAATTTCTCTTATCATATTCCTCACCTCTCACAGTTCCATGGACATAAAAACGTCCGCCTTCTGATTATCGTTATATCGCTCGGTAGGAACAAAGCCTAACTTTTCATAAAGTCTCAGGGCATTTTCATAGGTTGAAACAGTATCAAGAACCATTTTCCCGAAGCCCCTTTCCCTTGCGAAGTTCACAGCAGTTTCCGCCAGTCTGCGTCCAAATCCCTGCCCGTGGTACTTCTTATAAATGTACATACCCTTGAGCTCGCAGACATCATCGCTGAGCCTTTTCACAGCCACAGTGCCGATGATTTCATCATTGTCCAGCAGGCACCAGAAGCCTATGAAATTCCGCTCTATATCTCCAAAAGCGGCGTGTCTGCCCTCGGGCTCGAATACCTTTCCCGACTCTGGGAACACCTCCCTCAGAAACCGAACCACTGCTCCCTGCATATGGGGACTGAACGGCTTTATCACAGGCATTATTTCACCCTCCTGCCGCCGAAAGCGTGGATAGTTCTTGTGCCTGCCTTGCAGCTGCCGCCCTGCACCGTACCCTTGGGGATAAACAGCTCGTCCCCTGCGTGAAGAACCGTAGCTTCGCCGTTTATGGTGACAGTGTACTCCCCCTCCACGCAAATCATGTACTCGTCGTAATCGTGAACGTGCTCCTTTGAGACTCTGTCCGCAAGGTAAGTCCAGAAAGCCATCTGGCTGCCGTCAGCAGCGGTATAGTAGTAGCCCTCGATATCGGGAGTATTCTGCTGGTCGGCAGGTATTTTATTTGCAGCTCTTTTCATAAAATCGGGAAATTCCATAGTATTCTCCTATCGTAGTTCAGCTATTATTCAGTTATTTTTCAAAACACAAGATACTCTATCACAGAATTTGACATGAGAAAGCCCTTTGGCGTGAGCCAAATACGCTCCCCGTCGGTCTCGGCATAGCCTTCCTTTAAAAGGGGCGGCAGCTTTTTCAGCAGCTCCGCCCTGTGCTCGGGGACGTCATCAAGGATAAGTCCCTCTTTCAGCCTCAAACGGAGCATTGCGAACTCCTCAAAGCCGCAGGGCGATTCATCGGTAACTGTCACCTGCTGAACGTCGGCGGCTATAAATGCCGATAGGTCGCGCTCCACTGCGAAGCGCTTTCCCTCATAGCAGGAATGCGCCGCAGGACCTATGCCCAGATAGTCCAGACACTTCCAGTATCGGGTATTATGCCTGCTCTCGAAGCCCTCTTTCGCAAAATTGGACACCTCATACTGCATAAAGCCCTGCTTTTCGAGAAGCTCCACCATGGCAAGGTAAAGCTCCGCGGTACTGTCCTCATCGGGGAGTCTGTCCCGAATCTCCGCGCAGTCAAAGGGCGTACCGTTCTCGGCTTTCAGGATATACGCGGAGATATGCTGTATGGGCAAAGCCGCCAGCCTGTCGATTGAAAAGCGCATATCCTCAGGCTTCTGGTCGGGCAGGGCTATCATCAGGTCGCAGGAGATATTGTCAAAGCCTGCTCTTGCCGCTTCAAGGACAGCCTGCTCCGCTCTCTCGGCAGTATGCATACGCCCCAGTATTTTCAGCTCCCTGTCTATCATTGACTGAACGCCTATGGACAGGCGGTTAATGCCGATTTTGCGGAGCTCCGCAAGCTTCTCGGCGCTGAGTGTGCATGGATTGGCTTCAAGGGTTATTTCCGCCGATTCTTCAAGGGCAAAGCAGCTTCTTATCTCAGAGATAATGCTGCTTATCTGCTCCGCCGTCAGCAGGGACGGAGTACCGCCGCCAAAGTATACCGTGTCCACAGTCCGCGCTTTATCGCCGTAATGGCGTATATTACGCAGAACAGCCGCGGTATAGTCCACGGCTGCCGATTTTGACCAGTTCACGGAATAGAAATCGCAGTAAGCGCATTTCCTGCCGCAGAACGGTACATGAATATAGATACCCAGCCTGCTCATTGGGTATAATCGACACGGATAGATGGCGTCATCTTGAAGAAAAACGCATTTGCTATCCTCGGTACTACGAGCATGGACAGTATAAGTCCGATTACCATAGGAGCTTCATGTGTGAACATCCACTCGTTATCTGCGCCGTGGATATAGATGTAAATTACCGCCGCAAAAGCTATCAGGCAGAATATCGCGCTGAATGTGGTAGCGCTCTTGCCGTTCACGCAGAGCTTTCCGCATTTCATACAGGGCTTTCCCTTTGACTTCATAGTTCCTGCCATAGCCTTGCTAAGGGGATTGAAGCTCTTTGCGCCGCAGTGCGGACAATTGTATATACTCATATTATTCATTTCCTTTCTCGTTCTCTATCTCTATGGGTTCAAGCACCTTTGCAAGCCTTGCCTCGGGCACTTCGCCTGCAAGCTTTGGAGTAAGCCCCAGACGCTTCTTTTTTCCTGCCTTTCTGCGGTGTCTGAAAATGCTGAGGAAGTCCTCGGGGTGGAGAACTATCAGCGTCAGCAGCATAACAGCCAGAGCCGCAAGTATTATTCGCATTTCGTCGTCGCCTGCTGCAAGTGCAAAGATAAGTATCACTATGGCAGACACGCAGAAGCTTGTCCGCGACTTCTCACGAAGCCTTATCCTCACAGCGCGGATAACTCGTCCTGCGCCTGTATTTTTCGGCACAACGTACTCAGCCGCAACTGCGATGATACTCACAAAGCATATCGCGGCAAGCACTCCGAAAATGATATAGTTTATCATAATAAGCCTCCCGTTCTCAGCTGTCAAGCTTCAGAACGCTCATGAATGCCTCCTGCGGAACCTCTACGGTACCCAGCTGGCGCATACGCTTCTTACCTTCCTTCTGCTTTTCGAGCAGCTTCTTCTTACGCGAGATATCGCCGCCGTAGCACTTTGCAAGAACGTCCTTGCGCATTGCCTTAACGGTCTCACGGGCGATTATCTTGCCGCCGATAGCTGCCTGAATAGGCACCTCAAACATCTGACGGGGAATGTTTTCCTTGAGCTTTTCAGCTATCTTACGGGCTCTTGCGTAAGCCTTGTCCGTATGGATAATGAAGCTGAGAGCGTCCACCACATCGCCGTTGAGGAGTATATCAAGCTTTACAAGCTTGCTTGGAACATAGCCCATCATCTCATAATCGAATGAAGCATAGCCCTTGGTGCGTGATTTCAGCACGTCAAAGAAGTCGTACACTATCTCGTTAAGGGGCAGCTCATAGTGGAGCTCAACACGGGTATCGTCAAGGTACTTCATGTCCTTGAAAATTCCTCGTCTGTCCTGACAGAGCTCCATGATATTTCCAACGAACTCCGAGGGCGAAAGAACGCTTGCCTTTACCATAGGCTCCTCTGCTGTCTGAATGAGAGCAGGATCGGGGTAGTTGGTAGGATTGTCGATATACTGCACCTCTCCGCTGGTAAGGGTTACCTTGTATATAACAGAGGGAGCAGTTGTGATGAGGTCAAGATTGTATTCACGTTCAAGGCGCTCCTGAATTATCTCCATATGGAGAAGTCCCAGGAATCCGCAGCGGAATCCAAATCCCAGAGCAATAGAAGTCTCGGGCTCGAAAGACAGCGAAGCGTCGTTGAGCTGTAGCTTTTCCAGAGCGTCGCGGAGGTCGCCGTACTTAGCACCGTCAGCAGGATAAATACCAGAGAATACCATAGGATTTACCTTGCGGTAACCGGGGAGCGGCTCGTCACAGGGGCATTCGTCGTTGGTAACGGTGTCGCCCACCTGTGTATCGCCAATGCTCTTGATAGAAGCGGCAATGTAGCCGACCTCGCCTGCTTCAAGACTGCCATTGTTCACAAGGTTTGAAGCGTCCATGAAGCCTGCCTCAACCACATTGAAAACAGCTCCCGTAGCCATAAGGCGGATATTGTCTCCCACCTTGACCTTGCCCTCCTTTATGCGGACATAGATGATAACGCCCTTGTAGGAGTCGTAGTAGCTGTCGAAGATAAGCGCTTTCAGCGGCTTCTCGGTATCGCCCTTTGGAGCAGGGATATCGGTAACTATCCTTTCGAGGACTTCCTCGATATTTGTACCCATTTTCGCAGAGATCCGCGGAGCGTCCATAGCAGGAATACCGATGACGTTCTCGACTTCGCTGCAAACTCTCTCGGGATCGGCAGAGGGCAGGTCTATCTTGTTGACAACGGGAACGACTTCAAGGTCGTGCTCGATAGCCAGATAGGTGTTAGCCAGAGTCTGAGCCTCGATACCCTGCGAAGCGTCAACAACGAGGATAGCTCCCTCGCAGGCAGCAAGAGAACGTGAGACCTCATAGTTGAAGTCAACGTGACCTGGGGTGTCGATGAGGTTGAAGATATAGTCCTCGCCGTCTTTGGCGGTATATTTCAAACGTACCGCACGAGCCTTAATGGTGATACCGCGCTCACGCTCGATGTCCATGTTGTCGAGGAGCTGATCCTCCATATCGCGGATAGCCACGGTCTCGGTCTTTTCGAGGATACGGTCGGCAAGTGTTGACTTGCCGTGGTCTATATGCGCAATGATACAGAAATTTCTGATCTTATCGTTAGCCAATGTTTTACCTCTTTTCAAACATATTTACTCAGTATAATTATATCAGAAAGTCCTTTGTTTGTAAAGAGTTTTTGCACAGTAATTAGTAATTAGTGATTAGTGATTAGAAATAAGAACTAAGAACTAAGAGCTAAGAACTAAAAACTAAGAGCTAAGAATTTTCCCAACATAAAAAATCGGCACGGTAAAAACCGTGCCGAAATATCCTTTAATTATGCCTTAGCAGGACCGAGACTTGTGCGCTTTCCGAGTAGGAAGAGCTGTATCTCAAGAGCGTCCTCAGTAGTAACGCTGCCGTTTCTCTTGACAACAGAACCACTGTAGAGTCCGTCAGATGTTATATGATTCTTGTCAGAACCTTTGAGACCGTATTTGTTCGGGTTTGCAAGGCTCTGCATTATAAGAACTACGTCAGACATATCAACGCTGCCGTCATTATTGGCGTCGCCCCATACTGTATTGTCCTTAGTACCGGGGACAAGTGGGTAAGTTGTTGTGACTGTAGTCGTTGTCTCCTGCTTCGGAGCTGTAGTTGTTGCAGTAGTTGTTGTAGTGGTATCCTTCTTCGGAGCAGTAGTGGTCGCAGTAGTAGTTGTAGTTGTAACGTCCTTTGTGGTCGTTGTAGTAGTTGTTACCTTAGTAGTTGTAGCTGTTGTAGTTCTTGGTGTAGGATTGGTATTACCCGAATAGTAATCGCTGAGTGAGATACCGTTGCCGCCCTGTCCCAGTGGGATAGAGTGGTCAAGACCGATGAACTTGCCGCCGTCTGTCTGCCAGAGTGAAGGCTTTACGAATTCGTACTTTTCCTCGTCCCACTTGCCGAAGTCGTCGTATACAAGTCCGCCTGTATCGCCTGAGTTCTCGTTGAAGCACCAGAATGTGTGGTTGATGTGCTTGTCTATCATGTAGTCGCGGAGCTCCTGCATCCAGTGCTTGTTCTCGCCTGTAGGATCGTGCTCCTTGTCGATAAAGCCGCCCCACTCGCCTATGAGGAGAGGATACTTCTGCTCCTCAACGAGGTAAGCCCATGTATCGTACCAGTAGTCGTCAAGAAGCGACTGACGGTCGAATGTCTTGGAAGCGTCGTCCATGTAGAACCACTTCTGTGACCATACCAGCGGACCGTAATCGTGAGGTGAGTAAACTATCTGCTTGTTGAACTCGCCGATATCAACGGGGTGATCCTTTACGCCGCGGAGGTTTCCGCCCCACCATGCGCCGAATATCTTTGAAGGCTCGTCATAGTGAGCATAGTCAACGGCAGGGGTTGTCCAGTCTGCACCATTTGCAAAGTCAGGGTAGCACTCGATACCCTCTATCATAATGAGCAGATTCGGGTTGTGCTTGAGGCAAGCCTTAGCGCCCTTTTCTGCGGCATATTTCCAGTTGTTAGCGTCCTTTGAATCGTCCCACTTGGCAAATGAGCCCTCCTCGGGCTTGCCGTGAGGCTCGTTCTTGAGGTCGATAGCGATGATAGTATCATCGTCCTTGTAATACTCTGTGAACCACTCGAGAGCTTCCAGCCAGTCGTCCTCTGAGAAGTTGTCGTCGTACCAGAGGGGCTTCTGATGTCCCATTGAAGCTGAGGTAGCGCTGTGTATGTCGATCATGATCTTCATACCGTTTTCCTTGCACCACTCAACAGCCTTGTTCCAGATGTCGAAGCTGTACATAAGTGTGTACTGACCTTCGCCGTCAACTCCGCCCTCTACGGTGAGTTCGGGGTTCTCGTAAGGATTGACCATCATGTTGACTTCGCCGACGCCGCTGCCCTTATCGGAGCCCTTGTTCTTCCACTGAAGGATTATCTGTGTGGACATAGGCACACGGAGAAGATTGAAGCCGTGGTCTGCGATCTGGTTGAGCATACTGTGCATATTCTTCGACCATACACCGTCAAATACCTGACGTCCTGCATTGTAGCCGAACCAGTTTACGCCTGTGAGCCATACCTCATTGCCGTCCTTGTCAACGATCTGTGCTTTATCGTTTACATGGAGCCAGTCATCGCCGCTTGTATCAGCAGCCAGCGCTGTGTTGCTGTTCTTTTCGGGCAGCGACTGCGAAGCAGGCACGAGCACTACTGCCGCCGCAGAAACAGCAGCAAGCAGCTTTTTGAAAAATGAAGTTGCCATAGTGTTTTTCCCTCTCTTTTCTGCAAAAATATTGGTAAGTCCATTATAAACCTTTTCACATGAAATGTCAACGATATTTGCGTGTTTCCGCAATAATTGCAGCATTTTATCATATTTTCACGATGCAATGAAAAAGTTTGAATCAAAAGAGAGTATCACAGCTCCATTTTTATCAACAGCTCTTCTATGGAATCTGCAAGGTGCACCGACTTTCTGTCAACAGGCTGAACTGCCAGCACCTTGTCGGTTTCGTTATCCGCCATTACCAGCCATCCGTCGTCGCCGTCTATGGAGCAGCCGCCTATTTTCAGCCAATTGTGCTCATTAAGGTAATTCGTGTCCTCGAAATTGAAGTTTACCGCAAGCAGCTCCGATATATCGGTATCGGGAACAAGCATATCAAGAGTCACCCCTATAGTGCCGATCTCGCTGTCAAAATGCCCGTCAAGGGGCAGAAACCAGTATACCGACAGATATTCCCTTATCTGTTCGGATACACGGAATCCCAGTATGCTTTCGGCTTTGGCAAAGTCCACAGGCTTATCCTGCAAAACGGGTGTCCATTCTGCATAGCTCTCATTATCAAGAGTATCGTTCAGATACAGTCCGGTATGGCTAAGTTTTTCGATATACGGCATTTTTCTGAGAAAAAATGACAGCGTTTGCGGCTTTTTCAAAGTAGGTATCGAATGCTTCTTTCATTGACATGGCGTTTCCTCCGTTTACTGATTTTTTATTATTATATCAGCACACAGCGCCAAAGTCAATTCCCCTATTTCAGCAGCTCCTCACGCATATAGTTCAGGAGCTTCTTTTCGCGGCGCGATACCTGCACCTGCGTCATACCCAGAGCCTTTGCGGTCTTTGACTGGGTGAGCCCCTTGAAATAGCGCAGCTCCAGCAATGCGCGGTCATTGGCTTCAAGCTGAGCCATTATCTGCCGCAGAGCCAGCAGGTCGGTTATGCTCTCGTCGGGAGACTCCGTAGGTATGTCGGTCTGTCCCTCGTCATCGTCCCCCGATGTAAGTGAAAGCAGGGGCTGACTAACGCAAAGCGCCTCGGATACGTCAGCTTCGCTCTCTCCCGAAAGCTTTGACAGCTCCGCTATGGTCGGCTCTCTCATCTCGCGCTGACGGAAGTCCTCGCAGAGCCTTTGGAGCTGCATGGAAAGCTCCTTCAAGCTCCTGCTGACGCGGATAGCTCCCCCGTCACGGAAAAGCCGCTTTATCTCGCCCAGTATGACAGGTACGGCATAGGTGGAGAACTTCACTCCCCTGCCGCAGTCAAAGGCTTTCACGGCTTTGAGAAGCCCGATACAGCCTGCGGAGTACAGGTCGTCGTACTCTATTCCGCGCCCTCGGAAACGGTTTGCGCAGAGGTGGACAAGCCCCAGATTCTCCTCGGCGACAGGCTGCTTTACCTCAGTCCCCATGAGCAGAGAGCCTCTTTCTCATGGTAACGGTAGTGCCCTTGTCGGGAGTGCTTTTTACTTTCAGCTTGTCCATAAAGGACTGCATGACGGAAAAGCCCAGTCCCGAGCGCTCCTCCTCGGGAGCTGTGGTGAACAGAGGCTCCATAGCCTGCTCCACGTTTTCTATGCCGCAGCCCTTGTCCTTGACGCGTATGTATATGACTCTGTCGGGCAGAAGCCGCACAGTCAGCTCGATATTGCCCTTTTTGTGCCTGTAGCCGTGAACTACCGCGTTTGTCACCGCCTCAGATACGGCAGTGCGTATGTCGGAGAGCTCCTCCACCGTGGGATCTGCCTGTATCAGAAATGAGGACACCACTGCTCTCGCCGCCCCCTCGTTCACCGAAAGGGACGGCATTATGAATTTTATCTCGTTGAGTATTTCCATTTTTCTTCTCCTTTATCTTATTTTGACTATGCGCTCTATGCCTGCAAGCCGCAGTACGCGCCTGATATAGGGCTGAGGATTCAGCACCTCCAGCCTGCCGCCGCACTCCTTCATGAGCTTGCTCCTGCCCATAATGAGCCCGATACCCGAGCTGTCCATGAACGTTATGCCCCCGAGGTCTATAGCCAGCTCACGGGGCTGAGCCGTCACTATGAAGCGGTCTATCTCGGTGCGGAGCTCCTTTGCGTTGTGGTGGTCAATTTCACCGCTGAGCCTTGCGATTGCCGCTCCGTTGTCGTTTTTTATGTCTATTTTCATTGCTTTGCCTCCTTTTCACTGCCACTGACAGCCTTTTTATGGAATATTATACCACCGAGGTGAGTAATATTATGTCGAAACTCCATATCCGCATAAAATTTCCTCATTTCAGATACGTCCGCAAAGGAAACACAGTAATTCTCAATTTCCAATCAATACCTGTTATATTTTTGAAAAAACATTGAAATATTCATATTTTAATGTTATAATTATTATGTAATATCATATCAGTTTAGGAGGAGTTTATTATGAGATTCGACAGCACAGAAAACTGGAAAAGCAAAATAAAGCGCGTTATCATCTCCGAGGAGCAGATACGCGAGGAAATAAAAAAAGCAGGAGCTCTGATAGACTCCATTTACGACGGCTCGCCTATACTGCTGGTCAGCATACTCAAGGGCTCTTTCATATTCATGGCTGATATCTGCCGCGCAGTAACAGTCCCATGTGAGATAGCATTCATGGCGGCAAAAAGCTACTTTGAGGGCACGGTCTCCACGGGACACGTTGAGATAACTATGGACCTGAAGCACGATATCAGCAAGTATCACGTAGTCATAATCGAGGATATCATCGACACGGGACGTACTCTCAACGAGATAATCAAGATACTCAACGTCCGCAATCCTCTTTCACTGAAAGTCATAACTCTCCTTGACAAGCCCGACCGCCGCGTGGTAGACCTTAAAGCGGACTACTCGCTGTTCACTATCCCCGACTACTTCGTTATCGGCTACGGACTGGACTACGGTGAATTCTACCGCAATCTGCCGTATATAGCAGAATTTGCGGAATGAGGTGAGGCTTATGCTGGAAAAGCTGTTCAAACTTAAGGAAAACGGCACCAATGTCAAAACAGAGGTCGCCGCAGGTATAACCACGTTCATGACCATGGCTTATATCCTTGCAGTAAACCCGAATATCCTCTCCGACGCAGGCATGGACAGCACCGCTGTTCTCCTTGCCACCTGTATCGCTTCATTCGTGGGAACGCTTTGTATGGCGTTCATGGCGAATCTTCCCTTTGCTCTGTCAGCAGGCATGGGACTAAACGCATATATGGCATACACTGTCTGCGGAAACCTCGGCTATCCTTGGCAGGTAGCTCTTCTTGCGGTATTCATCGAGGGTATCATCTTCATAATACTCTCCCTCACCAAGGTGAGAGAGGCTATCTTCGACGCCATACCGCTTTCGCTGAAACGGGCGATATCCGTGGGAATCGGTCTGTTCATAGCGTTCATAGGACTCCAGAATGCAGGACTTGCCGTTGCATCGTCAACTCTTGTAAAGCTGACGGATTTCCGCGAGAACTTCCACACCGCAGGCATATGCGCTCTCCTTGCACTGGTCGGACTGCTCATCATGTCCGTGCTTTACATCAAAAAGGTCAGGGGCTCGATACTCCTCGGCATATTCGGCACATGGCTACTCGGTATCCTGTGCGAGGTCACAGGCATTTACGTACCAGACGCAGAGGCAGGTGCATTCTCCCTTATCCCCTCATTCCACATGACGGACTTCTCAAAGCTGGGCGAGACCTTCGGACAGTGCTTCAACGTTGATTTCGGCGCTGTGGGAGTATTCAACTTCATCGTTGTTATATTCGCATTCCTTTTCGTTGACCTCTTCGACACTCTCGGTACACTCATAGGCGTGAGCACAAAGGCAGGGCTCCTCGACAAGGAGGGCAAGCTCCCTTCCATAAGACCTGCTCTCATGGCAGACGCCGTTGCTACTACCGCAGGAGCTGTTCTCGGCACATCGACCACCACCACTTTCGTCGAGTCCTCGGCAGGTATCGCGGCAGGCGGAAAAACAGGTCTGACAGCACTGACTACAGGTATCCTGTTCCTGCTCTCAATGTTTTTAGCGCCTGTATTCATCTCTATACCTGCGTTTGCAACTGCACCTGCACTGATACTGGTAGGATTCCTGATGTTCAGCACCATTTCCGAGATAAATACGGAAGAAAAGAACTACACCACTGCTATCCCGGCTTATCTGTGCATTATTGCAATGCCGATGTTCTACAGCATATCCGAGGGTATCTCGATAGGCGTTATATCTTACGTGCTTATTAACCTTATCTGCGGAAAGCGTAAGGAGATCAAGCCTTTGATGTATATTCTTGCAGTACTTTTCGTACTTAAATATATTTTCTTATGATTTAGGCGCTCTGCGCCGCAGCAAATACTTTTTTAGGAGGAGTTTTATGATCCTTTACTATTCAGCAACAGGCAATACGAAGTTCATTGCTACAGAACTGGCAAAAAAACTTGACGACCAGTGCACAGACCTTCTCGGCAGGATAAGAAAAAGCGACTTTTCCGAGCTTCACTCCGACAAGCCATATATCGTCTGTGCGCCTGTATATATGAGCGAAATGCCGCGCTTTATCAGCGAATATATCAAAAACACCAGCTTCACGGGAAACAGGGCGGTATACTTCATCGCCGACAACGCAGGCTATGCAGGTATCACCTCATGGCAGGCAAAGAAGCTGTTCAAAAAGAAGAATATGGAGTTTATGGGCTGTGCAGAGCCTGTAATGCCCAACAATTACTACATCAGCCACTATAAGCCCTCAACAGACGAGGAGATAAAGGAGCGCCTGTTCAAGGCTTTCGACAAGATAGACGAGATAGCAAACAGCATTCAGAACTGCGAAAAGCTCAAGACAAGACACGTTTTGCTCATTGAAAAGCTGATAACATTCCCTGTAAACTCCTACACATATAAAAAAATATCCACAAAGGATTTCAAAGCCTCCGACAAGTGTATCGGCTGCGGAAAATGCGAGGAGGTCTGTCCTCTCAACAACATTACGCTCAAGGAGGATAAGCCCGCATGGGGCGCAAACTGCTCTCACTGCATGGGCTGTATCGGAAACTGTCCTACAGGCGCTATCGAATACGGCGACGTAACACGCGAAAAAGGCAAATACAACTTCGAGGAATACAGACATTTCCTCAATGAGATAAGATAAAAACTATCAGGTCTGCGCTCCATTGTACTTACAGAAATTACACATATTCATCGGGGAAAACCTTTCTGAGGAAAGGTTCCCTCTGACGGAGGCGCGCCCCTCTGTCCTTCGGACATCTCCCCGCACTGCGGGGAGTCACCCCGAACCCCTTTCCAAAGACTTTTAGCTGATTTTTTCTATAATAGAGCCCCTTTTCAGCACTTTTAGAAAGGCAAGCAGCTTCAGAGGCTCTATTATAGAAAAAAATGAAATAACGGTCCTGAAAGGAATACAGAAAGAATCTTCAAAGAGTTTATCTCAATAATATGCGCAAACTCTGCAAATACAATGAAAACTCAGCCCCGAAGCCATGAATAAGGAGGAAATATGGCAAAACAATTCTGGAAAGGCAGCACTCTTCTTGCACCCGTACCTGCCGCGCTGGTCACCTGCGGCACTATGGAGCAGCCTAACGTGCTCACTATCGGCTGGACAGGCATAGTCTGCACCCGTCCGCCTATGACATACATATCCGTGCGCCCCGAAAGGCACTCCCACGATATCATCAAGACTTCGGGGGAGTTCGTCATAAACCTCACCACCTCGGCAATGTGCCGCGAGACCGACTTCTGCGGCGTAAAGAGCGGCAAAAATACGGACAAGCTCAGCGCCTGCGGATTCCATACCGTACCTGCGCAGAAGGTAGCTCCGCCCCTTATCGACGAGTGTCCCCTGAGCCTTGAATGCAAGGTCGTTGACGAGAAGCTTCTCGGCTCTCACACCATGTTCCTTGCGGAGATAATCGGCATTGACGTTGACGAGAAGTACATCGACAGCAAAGGCAAGCTCAATCTCCAGCAGTGCGGACTTATGGCTTTTGCCCACGGAGAATACTTCGCTCTCGGAAGAAAACTGGGCGACTTCGGCTTCTCCGTGCGCAAAAAGAAAAAGCACAAGCCTAAATCGTGATACTTATATGGAGCTTTTTACGCCTGTTATTGAGAGAATCTTTTTGAAAAAGGCTTTCCTGACTTCTTTCATGACCGTTATTTCATTTTTTCTATAATAGAGCCCAAAAAGCAAACTTGCCCCCTATATTACTATAGAGGGGCTCTATTATAGAAAAAATCAGCTAAAAGTCTTTGGAAAGGGGTTCGGGGTGACTCCCCGCAGTGCGGGGAGATGTCCGAAGGACAGAGGGGCGCGCCTCCGTCAGAGGGAACCTTTCCTCAGAAAGGTTCCCCCCGATAAACACGCATAAACTTCTATATAGGGCTCACGATGAGATATCCTCGATGAATTGACGGAGCGCACTTTCCGACGTAAAATACATTCCCTCGGATATCATTGCCCTGTCGTAATCAGACAGCAGCGCAGTGTCGATGTCTATGAACAGAAAGGGCTCGTCCTCGCCGCAACGGAATACAGCCGCACGTCCGCCGCTTTCCCTTACCGTGAAAAGCGGCGCTTCTTCGTGCTCTGTGGCGGCTGCCGCAAGCCGAGTTTCCACCTTTTTCCTGCGGACAGCCTGACCGAGGGTGCAGACCGTGAGAAAGCCTGATACGGTAACTGCCGCCACAAGCGTGAAATATATTTTTTTTGCGTTTTTAAGCGTCATTTTATCACTCCCTTGCCGAAATATCCGTAAATATTATCGCCCGATTTTTCTATATTATACAAAACGCCGATTTTTTCGGAAAAGACTTAACATTCTATCCTCAAAGTGCTATAATATATAATGTATATTTATACGTAAAAATAAATTTGAAAGGAGTCTGCCGCCTCTGTGCGGTCATTCTGACAAAATGAACGATAAAAAAAGAAAGGCTTCCTCGCAGCTCGTCCCTGCCGACGATGAGCTCCGCAAAAAGCAGCCGCCAAAAAAGAAAAAGAAAAAACACAGCAAGGGCTTCATCATCTTCAAAAAGCTGATGACCGTCATCGCTACCACACTTCTTTCACTGCTTCTGGTAATTATCATAACAGGTACTATCGTAAGTACCGCGCTGACCGTTTACGTCCTCAACTTTATGGACGACGCCACCAGCGTTACGCTCCAGCAGCTTGAATCGGGAAGCGATACCTATTTCTACTCCAACCACATCAACGAAAACGGCGAGACCGAGCTCAAGGTGCTCCACCGAGTACAGAACGACTTCCAGCGTATCCCCGTCAGCATTGACAGGATACCCCAGCATGTCCGCAACTGCTTCGTTTATACCGAGGACGAGCGTTTCTACGTTCACGACGGCGTTGACTACAAGCGTACATTCTCCGCCTTCCTCAATATGTTCCTGCACTTCTATGATACCGAGCAGGGTGGTTCGACTATCACTCAGCAGCTCATCAAGAACCTGTCAGGCGACGACAGACATACCCCACAGCGTAAGATACGCGAGATATTCGCGGCTATGCAGCTGGAAAAGACCTACTCAAAGGACGAGATACTCGAAGAGTACCTCAACTATATCGGCTTCGGCGGAGCTTACAACGGCATTCAGCTCGCTTCGCTGAAATACTTCGGCAAAGACGTTGACGACCTCACTATCCCTGAGGCGGCTGTTCTCGCAGCTATCCCGAAGAGCCCTGAGGAATACGGTCCTTTCGTTATCTACCACAAGGACGACAATCCCAAGGAGCCTGTAGTAGTTGACGGACGTGCCAACAACAAGCCCCGTCAGGAATACGTTCTCTACAAGCTCTATGAAAACGGCGCTATCACATACGACGAGTATCAGGAATACCTGAAAACTCCGCTCATATACACTGATTCTCCCGAGTACCTTGCGGCTCACCCCGAACTCACTGCCGAGGAGGAGATCGAAAAGCAGAAGTCCAACAGCTGGATACTGGACGCCGCTTACTTTGAAGCTATGGACATCATCAAGGAGAAATACAACCTTGTTGACAAGTGGCAGGCTCTTGAAAAGATAAACAAGGGCGGCTACAGAATTTATACAACCTACGACGAAAAGATGCAGGAGTACGTTGAAAACAGACTTCTTGACATCAACAATATGGTACCTGAGTACTCCGTAAAGAAATGGGCTGATATCGACGGCGACGGAACTGCCGAAGAATATCTGCCGCATATCGCATTCGTTGCTATGAACTACGACGGCGAGCTCCTCTGTGCTGTCGGTGACATCGGACCTAAGGTGGGCTCACTCGGTACAAACTACGCTGTACGTAAGGAAGACGGACGTCAGATAGGTTCTACCGTAAAGCCTATCACATCTTACGGATACGGTATCGAAACAGGTCAGATACACTGGGGCACCACTGTATACGATTCAAAGCTCCCTACAGATGTCATCACAGGTGATGACGGTCAGCCGTGGCCTAACAACTACATGGGCTCGGGCGGACATGGTCAGCCTTTAAAGATTTATCAGGCACTTCAGCAGTCATACAACACCGTTCCCGCACAGCTCCTTTATAAATTCGGACTTGAAGAGGTATTCAAGTTCTCCACTGAAAAGCTGGGACTTGAATTCTGTGCATACGATAAGAACTACTCTCCTATGACGCTGGGAAGCCTTGAAGAGGGTATCACCCTCGAAAACCTTGTAAATGCCTATATCCCATACGGCAATCAGGGTATCTACAACGAGGCTCACATCATCACAAGGATAGAGGACAGCAGTCAGCAGATAATCTATGAGAACAACGGCAACCCGAGACAGGCTGTTTCCGACGAGACTGCATGGGTAATGAACAGACTTCTCAAAAACGTTATAGACAACGGTACAGGTACTGCCGCTAAGCTCTACAACAAGGAAGTATGCGGCAAGACAGGTACTACTCAGGACTGGTACGACGAAGTATTCGTCGGTCTTACTCCTGACTTCGTCAGCGGTATGACAATGGGTTATAAGTACAAGAACCCTGCCCTCGACCTGCAGGGCATTGTATCCGCTCAGATATGGCGAAACATCATCGGCGATTACATTACTACAGAATACGCAAATACTTCTCCTTACTTCGAGAAGGTAAGCTCCGTAATCGAAGCACCTATGTGTACTTCTACAGGCGGTATCGCAGGTCCTAACTGCGGCAGAGGCGTTACAGGCTACTGGAAATCTCAGGTCACCGAGGATTACTCTCCTCCTTACTGTAACGGTGCTCACGGTGGCACACAGTCCACTACACAGGCAACAACACAGGCTTCGGGTAACTCAGGCGCAGCAGCAGGCGGAAACGCAGGCGGTGCAGGCGGCGGCGATGTCAGCGGAGGCGCTGGCGGCGGTGACGTCAGCGGAGGCGCAGGCGGCGGCGACGTAAGCGGAGGCGCTGGCGGCGGTGATGTAAGCGGCGGCGGTGACGCAGGCGGCGGCGATGCAGGAGTTGCAGCAGCAGGCGTTGTTGAAAACTAATAACAGGTGATATTTTGAGCAATAATATAAGATTATGCTGTCCATGCCATTTCGGTCTGGAAAGCGTGCTGAAATACGAAATACAAAAAATAGGCGGCACTGACCTGAAGGTCAGCGACGGCAAGATAAGCTTCACGGGCGACGAGAATATCCTCGCCCGTGCTAATCTTTGTCTGTCTACCGCTGAAAGAGTTCTCATCGAGCTCATCGAGTTCAAGGCTACAACCTTTGAGGAGCTCTTTCAGGGCGTAAAGGCTGTCGAGCTGGAACGCTATATCGGTCCCGAGGACGCATTCCCCGTAAAGGGCTATTCGCTGAACTCGGCGCTGCACAGCGTTCCCGACTGTCAGTCTATTGTAAAAAAGGCGGCGGTAGAACGCCTAAAATCCAAGTATAACATAAACTGGTTCGACGAGACAGGTCCGACAGTGCAGATAAAATTCAGTATCCTCAAGGACGTTGTTTCAGTTTATCTCGATACCAGCGGCGTGGGACTCCACAAGCGCGGCTACAGGCGCAATTCCAATGCGGCTCCTATCAAGGAGACTCTTGCGGCAGGTATAGTTGACCTTGCAAGAGTTCGTCCCGATACCATTGTATGCGATCCGTTCTGCGGAAGCGGTACGCTTCTCATTGAGGCAGCGCTGAAAGCGCTGAAAATCGCTCCCGGTATCAACAGGCGCTTTGCGGCTGAAAAATGGACCACCTTTGACTCGCGTATCTGGCAGGAGGAGCGCAAAAGGGCTATCGAAAACGTTGACAGAAGCGCTGAATTCCACGGAATAGGCGCGGATATAGACGACGCGGCAGTTGCGCTGACTCTCGATAACGCTCACAAGGCAGGGATAAAGTCCAGACTTACTATAGAACAGGCGGATATCACAAAGTTCGTTCAGCCCGAAAATTCCATCGTTATCTGCAATCCTCCCTACGGCGAGAGACTTCTTGAGCTGAGAGAGGCTGAGGATATCTACCGCAAAATGGGCAGGGTTCTCGGAAAGGGCGGCAGCAAACAGAGCTACATCATCTCCCCTCATGAGGAGTTCGAGAAGTTCTTCGGCTCGGAAGCCCATAAGCGCAGAAAGCTCTACAACGGCATGATAAAATGCCAGCTTTATATGTATTTTTAAACACTCAAACTTCATGTAACTAATAACGGGATTCCAAAGGGACTGTGTTCCTTTGGCAGAGTCCAGAGACAGCGTCTCTGGTGGGGTGTGGGGCAAAGCCCCGCAGTTACAAAGCGCTCCGCAAAGGGTGAATTGAAAAACAGTCCGGTGGACTGTTTTTCAAGAGGGAACGCCCTGCAAGTGAGGGCGTTCCCTTTTGAAAATATAAAAACAAAAGCTCCGTTGATACGGAGCTTTAAATTTAGGTGATGATATGAGATTTTTATGGAAACGGCGACTTTTGCACCTGTTCTTTCCTACTCGCTGTCCCGTATGCGGCACACTTATCGGCGCTATGGAGCGCTTCTGCGCGGAATGTACGGCGAAGCTCAGCGTTTACAGCGGCAGCTTCAATATCGAGGGCGCTGAAAGCTTCACTGCCGCATTCGACTACGACGAAAACGTGAAGCCTGCCATAATCCTGCTGAAAAACGGCACTGACGGCAATGCCGCCTATGCTCTCGGAGAAGCCCTCGCCGAACGTCTCAAAGCAGAGGGTATCGACAAGAAAACAGATGTGGTGATACCTGCTCCCATGCATAAGCGTGATATACGCAGGCGCGGCTTCAATCAGTCGGTGCTCATAGCCCGCGAGGTGGGGAGAGTTCTCGGACTGCCCGTTGATACAAAGTCAGTGGTGAAGTCCCGTCATACGCACTCGCAAAAGGAACTCAGCCGCGTCAGCAGAGCCGTTAATCTGAAAAGCGCGTTCACGGCTTCTGCGGATATCAAGGGGAAGAACGTTCTGCTCATTGACGATATCTGCACAACAGGCAGTACGCTCCGCGAGATAACCTCGGCTCTGAAAAAGGCAGGAGCGGCAAAGGTGTACTGCGCCTGCTGCTGTAAAACACGCTCGCGGAAGTACGAATCGGAAACAAATTAGCATGAACTTGCCGAGCCCACGAACGGGTTTCCAAAGGGACTGTGTTCCTTTGGCGGAGTCCAGAGGCAGCGCCTCTGGCAGGGTTCGGGGCAGCGCCCCGAAAGAACGAAGGCGCCTCGCAAGGGGTGAATCAAAAAAAAGTCCAGTGGACTGTTTTTTGAGAGGGTGACTCCCTGCTGTGCAGGGAGATGTCAGCTTTGCTGACAGAGGGTGCCGAGCCCGATTAGGGACGCCTTGCAAGAGAAGGCGTCCCCTTTATCCGCGTAAAAGACAACGGGCGGCGAAACGCCGCCCCTACACATAAAAACTTCACAATAAAGGGAAATGCGCCGCAGTATTGGGAATACTGTGGCGCTTTTTGAGAAAAGGATCAGAATGATCCGGAAGCCGGCTTATGGCAATACTTTTGCCGTAAGACGGCATTTTCTCGCATTGCCCCTTATTATGTGTTCGTCTCCGAAGGAGGAACATTTACATTATCTGCTGCTCCTGCAGGATTTACGTTATTGAATACGTTGATTCCATTGCTTACAGCAAATAGAGATTCTTCTGAATTGGTGTGTGTTATCAACTTGTTTACATTTGTATTTGTGAAATTGGTTGTTCCTGCTGTAATGCTGTGGGTGCTGATAAGTACATACTTGTACTTCTTCTGGAAATCCGTACCGCCCTTATCGGTGTTCATATCCTCAGCCATAACCGTCCACTCGAGGTTATTGGCTTTCTTCCATGTGCCGTCCTTTTCGTTTGTTGGATCGGCAATGCAGTTAAGAAGGATCACAGGCTGGGTTTCAGCCTTTATGAGCTTCTCATCTACCTGATTATCAGTAGATGTAGCAATAACACTTCCGTTTGTGATATTTATACCTGTTTCGGCTGTAAGTCCGCGGTCGCCGCAAGCGTTTACTCCGCAGCCGTCGCCATTGATATCAATGGTAGTTGCAGCCTGTACAGCGTCGTTACCAGCCTTAATAACAGTAGAACCGCCCTCGAATACTACAGCGTCCTTTGTAGACTTGATGCCGTCGCCTGTAGCGTCAATATTGAGCCAGCCCTTCTTTATAGTAACAGACTTCTTAGCCTTGAGGGCGTCAGTCTTGTTCTCAGAATTTTTAGTTGTGATATTTATCTTACCGCCGTTTATCTTGATGTCATTATTGCAGGAAATTGCGTCCTGAACATTAGCGGTAATATTGAGGATACCGTCCTTCTGCTCAGTGCCCTTGATAGTGATATCGTCCTTGGCTTCGATAAGAGCTGCCTTTGCGAAGTCGCCTGCGTAAGCGGTCTCGCCGTCGGTGATAGTATTCTCAGTGCCATCAACAATATTTATCGAGGTATTCTCAGCATTTGTAACGAGAATAGCAGGAGCGCTCTTGCCTGTGATATTTACGCCGTTAAGGAATATCTTTACAGTCTCAGTATCGGTCTTTTCGTCAGGGATATTGACGTTTATCTGACCGTCGTCAAGAGTACCGTCGATGTAGAACTCGCCCGAATGAGTGATAGTTACCTTTGTTCCCTCAACTGTGGCATTCTCGCCCTCAACAGTGATAGTGGTATTCTTGAGGTGTATCTTTGTTGCTTCAACGACAGGAGGCTGCTCGTCGGTCTTGCCGCTGCTGAGCTCTCCCTTGCCGAGAAGATAAAGCTGTATCGCAAGTGCGTCGTCTGTGGAAACACCGTCTGCCTTGCCGTTGCAGTCCGCATTTTTCCAGCCCTGTTCGGTGATAGCGTGCTCGTCGGTTCCGCCCAGACCGAACTTGTTTGGATTTGCCATTGCCTGCATGATAAGGACAACGTCGGACATATCAACGCTGCCGTCACAGTTTGAGTCGCCTACCACTGCCTTTGCCGATGTATCAGCAGCCTCGGCAGCATAGCCCAAAGCAGGCATTGCCGCAGCTGCAAGACAAGCAGCCGAGAGCCCTGCCAAGAGCTTTTTCAAGCCATTTTTTCTCATAATGATTCTTACTCCCTTTATTTTAATATCGCCTTATTTTTCATAACCAACCCAAACCGATTTATCTTATGGGCTTATTATATCGGCAGCACCTTAAAATAACCTTAAAATATCCTTAATGTATGATTAAGATTACCATTTTTACCTAATAAGGCTATTACAATTATATCAAATGTTATAATATATGTCAACGTTTAAGAATATCTTTGTAAAATAAACAAACAGCGTTTTTTATCTCAGCTTAATGTCAAAGTGGTTAAGCCAGTAGTTAAGCTGTATGAAAAAGGCTATAGTCTGCGGTAAATTCATGAGCTGACCGTACCACTGAACCTGCTCCTCATGGCGCAGCAGCTTTTCCAGCTCCTCGCGCTTTACAAGCTGAGTAAGTTTTTCGCCGCTCTCGTCAAGTATTTTACGGAGCTTCGCGGTCACGCCCTCTAAAAACGCAGGATTGTGAGTTTTCGGGTAGGGGCTCTTCTTCCGCCACAGCACCTTTTCGGGGAGCCATTCCTTCATAGCCTCGCGGAGAAGTCCCTTTTCCCTGCCCATATAGTCCTTGTACTCCCACGGCACGTTGTATAGATACTCAGCTATCCGATAATCGCAGAACGGCACACGGACCTCCAGACCGCTGTACATGGACATTCTGTCCTTGCGGTCGAGCAGAGTCTGCATGAACCACTTGAAGTTGAGCTCCGTCATCTCACGCATACGGGCTTCGAGTGGACTGTCAGTGTCCAGCTTTTCAGCGCTGTCGGCTGTATTTCTGTATGCGGAGTAAACATAGTCCTCGGCGTCTATCCTTGCGGCGTAATCATCGCAGAGAAAACGCTTGCGGTAGGCTGTGCTCTGAGCCCACGGAAAGCCGTCTGTCATGCGGATATCCTTATCCCTGTACCACGGATATCCGCCGAATATCTCATCGGCGCACTCTCCCGACAGAGCCACCGTGCCGTATTTTTTTATCTCACGGCAGAAAAGCAGCAGCGAAGCGTCCACGTCCGCCATACCGGGAAGTCCCCTTGCTTCAGTCGCTTCGTCAAGAGCGGCAATAAGCTCGGGAGTATCCACCACCGTCCAGTGGTGGTCTGTCCCCAGATACTCAGCCATGCAGGTGATATACTCGGGATCGCTGTCGGGCTGAAAATGGCTCTTCTGGAAATATTTGTCGTTGTCGCGGTAGTCCACGGAAAAGGTGCTGAGCTGTCTCCCCTGTTTTTTCAGCTCCGCCGCCGCAACAGATGATATCAGGCTTGAATCCAGTCCTCCCGACAGGAACGTGCAAACAGGCACGTCGGAGACCAGCTGCCGCCTTATGGAATCCAGTACCAGCTCGCGGACGTGCTCGGCGGTCTGCTCGAAGCTCTCGTGGAGCTCATATGCTCTCAGCCGCCAGTATTCTTGAAGCTTCAGCCCCTCTGCCGTGTAATATCCGCAGTATGCAGGACGTATCTCCTCAACGCCGCGGATAACTCCGCAGCCCATAGTCCGCCCCGGCGCCATGAGCAGCAGCTCCGCCGCACCACGCTCGTCTATCTCATGGGGCACATCGGGGTGCTCAAGGAGCGCTGGGAGCTCCGAAGCGAAGATGAGCTTACTGCCCGTATCATAGTAAAACAGTGGCTTCACGCCTATCCTGTCACGGGCAAGGAAGACACGGTGCTCCTGCTCGTCGTATACCGCAAAGGCAAATATGCCGTTGAAGCGCTCCACGCAGGCGCTGCCCCATTTTATGTAGCTTTTCAGCACCACCTCTGTGTCGGAATGGGTATCGAAGTCAAAATCCTCGCTGAGCTCGCCGCGGAGCTCCGCTGTGTTGTAGAGCTCCCCGTTGTATACGATAGTATACCTGCCAAAGCTCATGGGCTGACGTCCGCCGTCGATGTCTATGACCGCCAGACGAGTGTGGATAAGGGCAGCCTCACGGCTCATGAACATACCGCGCTGGTCGGGACCGCGCCGCAGCAGAGCTCGCTGCATATTCTCGTATATCTTCATGTCCTCCCGCATATCCTCCACAAAGCTGATAGCTCCTGCAATTCCGCACATAAGTATCTCCACCGCTTTACAGCATACGGCACGCCGGTTTAGTGATTAGTTTTTAGTGATTAGTGCTTAGAAGGAACACTGTCCTTAACATCTTTTAACGGGCGGATAATATCCGCCCCTACTAATCACTAAGCACTATTCACTAATCACTTAAATAATATGCAAAAGACCTCTGATGTGTGTCAGAGGTCTGTGTGTATTATTCAGTTTTGCTTGTGAAGTCCGAATTTTATGCCGTCGATTATGGTATTCCGTGCCTTTATGGCTTCTTCCTTTGTCAGCGGCGGAGTATCACCCAGCGGATATTCTATACCGAGCTCCGCGTATTTCGGCTTCGCCATATCGTGATAGGGCAGAACGTCCAGCGCTTTCAGATTCGTCAGCGTGGAGAGGTACTCGCCGAGAGTGAACAGCTCCTCGTACTTGTCAGTGATATTCGGAACTACCACATGGCGTATCCAGACGGGTATGCCAAGGTCGCGGATATGCTCCGCAAAGGCAAGTATATTGCGGTTTCCTATGCCCGTCAGTTCCCTGTGACAGTCGTTGTCGATGTGCTTTATGTCAAGCATTACAAGGTCGGTGTATTTCAGCACCTCGTCTATTTTCTCATGAGAATCGGGATTATAGACTCCTGCCGACGTGTCAAGGCAGGTATGGACGCCCTTTTCCTTGGCAAGTCGGAAAAGCTCCGCCAGAAACTCGGGCTGTGCAAGAGGCTCGCCACCTGTTGCCGTGATACCGCCTGATTTGAGGAACTCCTTGTAGGAATCGTACTCCCTCATAAGGTCCTCGGCAGTACGCTCCGTACCGCCAGAAAAGTCCCATGTATCGGGGTTGTGGCAGTATTTGCACCTCATGGGGCAGCCCTGAAAAAACACCACGAACCTTATACCAGGACCGTCAACCGTGCCGAAGCTCTCCGTTGAATGTATGCGTCCTTTCATTTTCTGCACCTCTGTTCTGCAAATTTGATAAGCTCCGTCTTATCATTTGGGAGCTCCTCCTCCATGACGAGCTCCAGCATTTCACGCTGTATCTCGCCTATTTCCGCGCCTATAAGTCCAAGCGCCGCAAGCTCCGAGCCATTGACCGCCAGTCCGCGAATGCTCCTGCATTCGTCATTTGAGATTATCTCACGTCCGATGTCTGCCAGCTTGTCAAAAAAGACGTTTTCTTCCAGTACGAACTCGTTTTTTGCGGAATTATCGCACTTTTTCATCTCCATAAGCTCAAAGAACAGCTCGTCGCCTATTTTGCACATCATCTTCTTGACGTCTGTCTTATTGCGGAGCTTCTTGCTGTGATTAGCGATAAGTGCCGAAGTATAGGCGATAGTCTTGTTGTCGTAGTGGAGCCGCTTCATTATCTCCGAGGTCATTTCAGCGCCAACGCGGTCATGCTGCTTGAAGTGTCCCCTGCCCGTTTCGTCCAGCTTCATGCAGGCAGGCTTGCCGATATCGTGATAAAGCAGAGCTCTGCGGAGCTTCATATTCTCGGCAGGAGCTGTCGCCAGTGCGCGGACAGTGTGCTCCCAGACGTCGTACCTGTGGTAGGGTGAGCGCTGGTCGAGGCCTATACTTGGCTGAAATTCGGGGATAACTGCTGTGATGACGTCGCTGTATCCCAGAAGCACCTCAACGGCATTTTTGCCGCAGATGAGCTTGTCCAGCTCGTCACGGATACGCTCGGAGGAGATATTCCGCAAATCTGTCCTCATGCTGTGGACAGCCTCGGCAGTAGCCCCGTCTATCATAAAGCCAAGCTGCGACGAAAAGCGCACAGCCCTGAGAATCCGCAGGGCGTCCTCGGAGAAGCGTTCCTGCGGCACGCCCACACAGCGGATAATGCCCGATTCCATGTCGGCTCTGCCGCCGAAGGGATCAACGATACCGCCGTGCCTGTCCATAGCCACAGCATTTACCGAAAAATCGCGCCGCGCAAGGTCGTCGGCTATATCAGCGGTGAACCGCACCTCGTCGGGACGGCGGTGGTCGGTGTACTCCCCGTCAATGCGGTATGTGGTTATCTCAAAGGACTCGCCGCCGCAGAGGACTGTCACCGTGCCGTGCTTAATGCCCGTAGGAATGACCTTATATCCGCTGAAAACCGCTAACATCTGCTCGGGGATGGCGTTTGTTGTAATGTCGATGTCATTGCACTCTCTGCCCATTATTCCGTCGCGGACGCAGCCGCCCACCATATATGCTTCAAAGCCGTGATTTTCCAGCTCTGTCAGTATCTTTTCCGTATTAGCACCTATTGTCAAGGCAGCCTCTCCTTTCGTAAATCAAAATTTAGCGTAATTACTTGTGGAATCCATGAATGGGATTCCAAAGGGACTGTGTTCCTTTGGTCAGGTCAAGGGCAGACAGCCCTTGTGGGGTGACTCCCCACAGTGTGGGGAGATGTCGCAAAGCGACAGAGGGGCTGGGGCGGTTAGCCTGGGGCAAAGCCCCACAGTTACGAAGGCGCTCCGCAAGGGGTGAATCAAAAAACAGTCCAGTGGACTGTTTTTTGAGAGGGGACGCCCTGCAAGTGAGGGCGTCCCTTAACGGGACGATGTGGTCATCGCCCCCTACAGCACCCATTTTCGGGACGCCGAGACGGCGTCCCCTACAAATGTAAATTATGATTTTAGCTCATATCCTCCTACAGGGCGCACAGTCAGCACATAACAGCTGCCCTCGCCGAATACGCGCTCCATTTCCGCGGCGTAGTCCGCCGCAAGATACGTCGGCACAAATGCCTGTATCGTTCCTGCGAAGCCGCCGCCGTGAACTCTCACAGCGCCGCTTTCGCCCAAAAATCGCTTGCTCAGCATTATTGCCAGCGGTATCTGCTGACACTGCGGATCCTTGTTTGAATAGAGATTTTGCAGCAGCTCCGCCGAGGAAGTCCCCGACTGGTTCACCAGCTCAAAGAATCGCTCTGTATCGCCCTCTGCAAGAGCCTGCGCCTCTTCAACAGCTCGCCTGTTCTCGGCAAAGAAATGAGCGGCACGAAGCAGCTCCCTGTCGGTGCATTTCTCGCGGAGCTTCGGCAGCTTCTCATAAAACTCCTCCTCGTCGGCTTCGCGGAGATATCCGCAGCCCATAGCCTCCGCAACGTGCTTCATTTCCGCAGAAACAGCGCTGTACTCGTCGGAAAGGTCGGCGTGACTGCCCTTTGTATCGGTAATGCACACCGAGTATCCTGCCTTTTCAAAGTCGAAGTCCACATTGGTTATCTGCGGCTTGTCGGGCTCGGCAAAATCAATGGCAACGAAGCCCCCTGCGGCGCAGACAGTCTGGTCCATGAGACCGCTTGCCTTGCCGAAGTACACGTTTTCAGCGTACTGGCTTATTTTAGCCAGCTCCGCAGGCTCGGTCCGTCCGCCGTTGTACTGCTCATTTATAATAGCAGCGATAAGCACCTCGAATGCCGCCGATGAGGAAAGGCCGCTGCCGCTGAGAACGTCCGATGTCATATAGGCGTCAAAGCCGCCTATCTCCACGCCCATATCCGTGAATTTTTTCGCTATTCCGCGGATAAGCGCCGCAGAAGTTCCCTTTTCCTCCACTTTCACGTCAAGGTCGTCCAGCGAGACCACATTCTGAGGGTAGCCCTCGGAGGTCACGCGGATAACGCCCTCGTCGTGAAAAGCCACGATTGCGATTATATCAAGGCTTACAGCCGCCGCAAGCACACAGCCGTGCTGGTGGTCGGTGTGGTTTCCGCCCACCTCGGTACGTCCCGAAGCCGAGTAAACGTGTATCTCACCGCACTCTGGACATAGCCGCGAGAAGCCCTCAGCCGCACTGAGATAACGGGCTCTTGCCCGTAATACAGCCTTTTCACTGTTTCCGTAGAGCATACGGAGCTGCTCGTCAAAGGCTCCGTTTGATATTCCGTTTATAAGGTCATAAAAATTCATACCCACAGCTCCTTTTAAGTTATTATTTAAGGCGATACTGTTTTTCTTAATTATACACCTATCCAACGTAACATTCTATATTTTTCTGTAAATTTTAAGCCGTAAAATTACAGCCTCGATAATAGTGCATTTTCACGAAATTTACTTAAATTTTACTAATCTATTGACTTAACAAGATTATCACGCTATAATTTAATTAATCCATACTAAGGATTAAAGGAGTTTGTTATGGCGGATATTAAAATTATTGGAGCAGACCTGCCGTCTATACCGTGGCAGGACAAGCCGAAAGACTGCACATCTCCACTCTGGAGATACACCGCGAACCCCATTATCGGCAGAAATCCACTGCCCGAGGTGGCAAGGATATTCAACAGCGCAGTAACGCCCTACAACGGCGGATATATAGGCGTATTCCGCGGAGAGCAGCGCAACGGTATCCCTCACATCTATCTCGGCAGGAGCAAGGACGCTCTGCACTGGGAGTTCGACTCGGAAAAGATACCCTTCACCGATAAAAACGGCGAGCCATTCATGCCGCCCTATGCCTACGATCCAAGGCTTGTAAAGGTGGAGGACACCTACTATATCATGTGGTGTCAGGACGCATACGGACCTACTATAGGCATTGCCAGAACCCTCGATTTCAAGCGCTTTGAGCGCATTGAGAACCCATATCTCCCATATAACCGAAACGCCGTGCTTTTCCCTCGAAAGATAAACGGCAATTACGTTATGCTGTCGCGTCCCTGTGACAACGGTCACACCGCTTTCGGTGACATCTTCCTCTCAGAGAGCCCCGATATGGAGTTCTGGGGACGTCACCGCCATGTCATGGGGCGCTCCGACAACTGGTGGGAAAGTCTGAAAATAGGCGGCGGAGCTGCTCCTATCGAGACCGATAAGGGCTGGCTGCTGTTCTATCACGGAGTTGTCAACACCTGCAACGGCTATGTTTACAGCATTGGCGGAGCTATCCTCGATATCAATGAACCCTCACGGGTGCTTCACCGCTGTGAGAACTATCTCCTCGCTCCCGAAACGGAGTATGAGGAACGGGGCTTCGTGCCAAATGTATGCTTCCCATGCGCTGCCCTTACCGACGCAGCTTCAGGACGTATCGCCCTTTATTACGGCTGCGCTGACAGCTATGTGGGAGTCGCATTCACTACCGTGACCGAGGTATACGACTATATCCTCGCCCACGATAAGCTCCAGCCTGAGGACAACTCCCTCGGCATAAGATAATGTACTTTTCGAGCCTTCGGACAATGCGTCCGAAGGCTCTTTGATTTATCAGTAATAGCTGTTCTGGATTTTTCTGTCCTTGTGTATCCATATGGGCAGCAGAATAGCCGTCAGGATAACTGCAAAGATTATGGTATAAAGGATAACTCCCTTTATGTAGTTGAAGCGCAGAGCAAATGTCATGGCACTGCCGTCATAGGTCTCAACGTGCTTTGAGGTAAAACTCGCAAAACCATAGCTTGTTTTGTCAACACTCTGGGCACTCTTTGAAAAATCAGCTTCCTTCATAAGCTTCATGGCTGTCTTATCAGTCTTCAGCTTACCGTCGTACACATCTTTCATCTTCTTGCACAATGATGTGGAAGAATTTCTCATCTGTTCGTTCAATTCGATCATATCATAAACGTAAATGCTGTCGTCTTTGATTATCTCGCCCTCACACGGAAACTCAAAGCTCTGTATGGCATTTTTATCCGGATCGAGTAAGGTCATTTTCTTAGGTCTGACAATATAGTCCTCGTCGACTGAATACTCGTCCAGCCTTATAGAGTCGTACTGCTTTTTCTCAAGAGCGCTGTACAGCTCCTTTGCATTGCTCTGAGCGCAAAGCTCCTTAACGTCAATAATTCCCACAGGGAACTTTATATAATCCGTTTTAGAGCCTCTGTCCTCATAAGCGATATTGAATATTCCCGATGACACCTGAGTTGTGCCGTCCTTATCAAAGAACACCACAGACTGCTCCATAGTGAAGTTGAGGAACAGGAAATTATATCCGAACTTTGTGTGATTATAAAGCCTGCCGTCACTGAGGATAGTGCGGACCGCAAGTCCAGAAAGCCCGTTGGCCTTTCCGTCGTTTTCCTCTCTAAATGTCGGGTGAAGGATCATTTCAGTTCTTTTCGAGTAGCCGCTCATTGAATTGATCAGATTCTCTGCTCCAACGCGCTTGACAATAAATGCTCCTACCGCATTGATAAGTAATTCCAGCACCAGCATAATGGACAGCCACAGTAAAGCTCTTTTGATTATTTTCATGTTAAATCCTCCGATCTATGATATCCCTAATATCATAAAATGATTATATATTATTTTTACATTAAAGTCAAGCCGACCAGTAAACGTCAAAAAATGATCTTTTTTACGGAACAAGCTCTTTTTGCTTCGTCATTTTTACTAAGGGGTTCTCCGTCAATTTGATGAAAAAGCTATAATTTCATTGTGATTGTGCACAAAACCGAGTGTTAAAAATTGTCCGCAATGTACTATCCTTGCGAATTTCACTGTGTTATTCTTCATTTCCGCAAAAAATACTTGCAGTTTTTTGTGAAATATGATAAAATATAGTGATACTTGAAAATGACAACAGAAATTTCAGGGTACTATATATAAAGGAGACGCATATGGCAAAGATAAAAGCGGCTGTGATCTTCGGCGGCACTGCTCGGGAACACGCCCTTTCACTGGCTTCTGCCGCAGAGGTCATAAAGAATATACCAAGAGACACCTATGAGGTTATCTCAATAGGAATTAACCGTAAGGGACGCTGGCTGTTCTTCCCCGGCTCACCCGAGGAGATAGCTGACGGAACATGGGAGCAGAATACAGACTGCACTTCGGCTTTCATTTCCCCCGATCCGATACACAGAGGCATAATCACCATTGAAAACGGTAAGACCTCAGTCAAGAAAATAGACGTTGTACTGCCGATACTCATGGGTAAGCGCGGCGGCGACGGTACGATACAGGGACTTCTCGACCTTTCGGGTATCCCCTATGTGGGCAGCGGAGTGCTCGCCTGCGCTTCGTGCATGGATAAGTCCCATACACACATGGTCATGGACGACTACGATATCAAAACTCCCGAATGGGAGCTCATAACTCAGCGCGAACTGAACGACCTCGACAAGAGATGTGCCGAGATAGCTGAGAAATTCGGCTGCAATTTAGTTGTAAAGCCTGCAAACAGCGGCAGCAATCAGGGCATAAGCTTCGTAAACAGCCCCGAGGAATTCATCAAGGCTGTAAAGGTGGCTTTCTCCAACGACAACAAGGTCATAGTTGAGAAATACGTCAAGGCAAGAAAACTTGAAGCGGCAGTTTACGGCTATGATACGCCTGTCTGCTCGCCTATCGGAGAGATAATCGCCGATGACAAGCTGTACGATCCGAGCAACTTCAATGTAAGCTCGGGAGACGACCTCACTATCCCTGCGGATATAACTCCCGAAATAAGAAACAAGGCTAAGGAGATAGCTGTTACTGCGTTCAAGGCTCTGGGCTGCAAGGGCTTCGCAAGAGTTGACCTCTTCCTCACCGAGGACGGAGAGCTCCTGCTGAACAAGATAGGCACTATGCCGGGACTCAGACAGAACAGCGTTTTCTCAAAGCTCATGGAGCAGCTGGGCTACGAGCATGAGGATCTCATAGATATGCTGCTGGAACAGGCTATCGAAAACGCCGACAGGACATACTGAGCCTGAGATAAAAGATATTTAAGGAGATAACATTGAAAAATAACGTTTTGATCTCTCTTACGAGCATACAGTGGCAGGAGAACGAGAAAAGCGAGACCGAGCTGCTCACCAAGGCAAGTCTCACCCGTGAAAACGGCTGGGATATAATCTCCTATGAGGACACCTCGGCTACAGGCTTCGAGGGCTCTGTCACTACGATAAAGGTGGACAACTGCAAGAACGCCTCCATTACCCGTGAGGGCACGGCAAATTCCGTACTCTCTCTGGAGATAGGACGAAAGCACTTCTGTCAGTACGGCACTCCCTACGGCAACTTGCAGATAGGCGTCTACACCCACGCTATAGAGAATACTCTTGCCGAAAACGGCAGGCTGTATATGAAGTATACACTTGACCTCAATTCCTCGTATCTTTCAGATAACGAGATAATAATGACAGTACAGGCTCAGAACTGAGCCCGAAAGAAAGGATAGATAAAATGTCAGACCTTATCAATTCCGCCTCCCTGCGTCTCCGTGAGATAATCATGGACGCTCTCGGAGTTCTGGTATCCGAGGAAACTATCCCGGCAGTTCCGCTGCCGAGCTTCAACATCGAGATACCTGCGGATAAGTCACACGGCGATTTCGCAGCAAATACCGCTATGGTATGCGCAAAGGCTCTTAAAATGCCTCCGAGAAAGATAGCAGAGCTCATCTGTGAGAAACTCAGCCTTGAGGGCACTATCTTCGAGAAGGCAGAGGTTGCAGGACCGGGATTCCTCAATTTCTTCCTTGGAAGAAGCTGGTTCTCGGACGTAGTGCGCAACGTTCTTGAAGAGGGCGGCGACTACGGCAAGACCGAGCTTGGCAAGGGCAAGAAAGTCCTCGTTGAGTTCGTTTCCGCAAACCCCACAGGTCCTATGCATATCGGTAATGCAAGAGGCGGCGCTATCGGAGACTGTCTCGCAAGCGTGCTCCAGTGGGCAGGCTATCACGCAGAGCGTGAGTTCTACGTAAATGACGCAGGCAATCAGATAGAAAAGTTCGGAAAGTCCTTGGAGCTCAGATACTTACAGCTCTGCTCGCCAAAGGGACAGGAGCTCATGGCTCAGTACAAGGACGACGCCGACAAGCTCTGCTCCGTTATCTATGAGGGCAGCGGCGAAGGCGGAGAGTTCCAGATGCCCGAGGACGTTTACCTCGGCACCGATATCATCGAACACGCCAAGAACTTCTACGATATAAACGGCAAGGCTATGGAAAGCGTTTCCGAGACAGAGCGCCGCAAGGCTCTCGTTGACTATGCGCTTCCTATTAATATAGCAGGTCTGGAACGTGACCTCAAAAAGTACCGTATCGTTTACGACAACTGGTTCAGAGAGAGCACAGTTCACGAAAAGAACGAGACAAAGCTGGTAGTTGACAAGCTCATGGAGGCAGGAAAGGCTTACGAGCAGGACGGCGCTATATGGTTCAAGGCTACGGAATACGGCATGGACAAGGACTTCGTGCTCAAGAGAAGCAACGGTCTTTACACATACATCGTTCCCGATATCGCTTACCACTACAACAAGCTGGTAACAAGAGGCTTCGATAAGGCTATCAACGTTCTCGGTGCAGACCACCACGGTTATGTTCCGAGGCTCAAAGCCGCTCTCAACGCTCTCGGCGTTGACGAGACAAAGCTCGATGTAGTTCTTATGCAGATGGTAAGACTTGTCCGCAACGGCGAGACAGTAAAGCTCTCAAAGAGAAGCGGCAAGGCTATCACACTGGTAACTCTCCTTGACGAGATACCGATAGATGCTGCGAGATTCTTCTTCAATCTCCGCGAGGCAAATTCACAGTTTGAGTTCGACCTCGGTCTGGCAATCGAAAAGACCTCACAGAACCCCGTATACTACGTTCAGTATGCACACGCAAGAATTTGCAGTATGCTCCGCAATCTGGCAGACGAGGGTATCAACGTGCCTGCATCAGCAGACTTTGACCTTCTCTCCGATCCCCGCGAGATAGAGCTTATCCGTCATCTTGCTTCACTTCCGAAGGAGATAGACCTTGCGGCTAAGACCTACGATCCCGCAAAAATCACCAAGTACACTATCGACCTTGCAACTCTGTTCCACCGCTTCTATGACGCCTGCAGCGTAAAGAACGCCGAGACAGAACAGCTCAGGGACGCACGTATCCTCCTCAGCGTTGCAGTACGTCAGGTACTGAGAAACACACTGGAGATACTCAATATCGACCGTCCCGAGAAGATGTAAAAATTACAAGTCGGTTACAAAGAATTTACCATCATTGGTAAATGTTAACAAAATTCAACATATTGTCAAGTCATGTTTGTGAGCCTTCAGACGAGAGTTAACAGTTTGTTAACAAATTCAGACCAAAAATGTGTTACAATTTGTAATATGTTGAGGAGTCGAACGCTCCCCGACTCTCCTTGAAGGTCCGCTCAAAATAAGATCTTATTAAGAGAAAGGATGTAAATCATGTCCAACAGATTATTTCAGGGTTTAGTTCATCAGATGCGCGATTCTATCGACGCTACCATCGGTGTTGTTGACGAGACAGCTACGATCATTGCCTGCAGCGACCTTACTCGCGTAGGAACAACTAATGAGTTCGTATCTCTGGACCTCAGCGATTCACACGATATCTTTATCCGCGACGGCTTCACATATAAGCCATTCGGTTCAAGAGTAAAGCCCGACTACGCTGTTTTCGTTGAAGGCGTAGACGACGCTGCTGCTAAATATGCAAGCATTCTTGCTATCGCACTTTCAAATATCAAGCAGTACTATGACGAGAAGTATGACAGAAACAACTTCATCAAGAACGTTATCCTCGACAATGTTCTCCCCGGAGATATTGTCATCAAGGCAAGAGAGCTCCACTTCAATGCCGAGATCAGCCGTGCTGTATTCCTTATCAGAATAATCTCAGCTAACGATATCTCCGCATATGATGTTATACAGAACCTCTTCCCTGACAAGAACAAGGACTTCGTCTTCAATATCACTGAGACTGATATCGTCCTCGTCAAGGAGCTCAAGAGCGCTGTTGACTCAAAGGATCTCGAAAAGCTTGCTCGCTCTATCGCTGATACACTCAGCAGTGAGTTCTATACAAGAGTAAACGTTGGTATCGGTACAGCCGTTGTCGGCGTCAAGGACCTTGCACGTTCATTCAAGGAAGCTCAGATGGCTCTTGAGGTCGGTAAGGTATTCGATACAGACAAGGTAATCGTAAGCTACGATAACCTCGGTATCGCTCGTCTTATCTACCACCTCCCAACAACTCTCTGCGAGACCTTCCTCCACGAGGTATTCAAGGTTGGCAGCATTGAGTCTCTTGACCATGAAACACTCTTTACTATCCAGAAGTTCTTTGAGAACAACCTGAACGTTTCAGAAACATCAAGAAAGCTCTTCGTTCACAGAAATACTCTTGTTTACAGACTCGAAAAGATCAAGAAGCTCACAGGTCTTGACCTCCGCGAGTTCGATCACGCTATCATATTCAAGATCGCTCTCATGGTAAAGAAGTACCTGTCCGCTAATCCTGTCAAGTTCTGATAGCACTTACAGCTGACGAACTTCGGGCGGTCCTGCCGCCCCTTACAGATTAAGGTAGGTGTAACCCATTGGTAGAACTTAAAAACGTATCCGTGACCTACTCCAGCGGCGTTGACGCTTTGAACAACGTCAGTCTGAAGATAAACGACGGCGACTTCGCTTTCGTTGTAGGTTCATCAGGTGCGGGAAAAAGTACTATGATAAAACTGCTTTTGAAGGAGATAGACGCTACAAGCGGTGTTGTTACCGTTAACGGCTATAACCTCAATAAGCTCAAAAAACGCAAGATACCTGAATTCCGCCGTACTCTCGGCTTTGTATTTCAGGACTTCCGCTTGATACCGTCAATGACAGTTTACGAGAACATAGCATTCGTTCTCAGAGTTATCGACGCTCCTATCAAGTACATACGCAAG
The DNA here is from genome assembly GCF_900119075.1 of Ruminococcus flavefaciens. Taxonomy (GTDB): domain Bacteria; phylum Bacillota; class Clostridia; order Oscillospirales; family Ruminococcaceae; genus Ruminococcus; species Ruminococcus flavefaciens_Q. The sequence continues at coordinate 103,780 of NZ_FPIP01000002.1, read as the reverse complement.
AGAGTCCCCTACGTTATCAGTCTTGTAGGACTCCACGCCAAGACAAATTCTTACCCCGACGAGCTGTCGGGCGGCGAAAAGCAGCGTGTGGCTATCGCCCGTGCGCTGGTAAACGATCCGCAGCTCATAATCGCCGACGAGCCTACGGGTAATATCGATCCCGAGCTCTCCTACGAAATAGTAGAGCTGCTCAAGGGCATAAACGATCAGGGTACGACAATACTCATGGTAACCCATGAGCACGACTTGGTTCGTCACTTCGGCGGACGTATCATCAACATCACCGAGGGTGAGATCGTCTTTGACGAGGTCATCACAGGTACGGGAGACGAGCTTATCCCGGATATGGACAGCGAGATAACTCCCGAGGCTATGGCTGCCGCTATCAGCGAAGCCGAGGCTGCCGAGGATACGGAAGCCGCAGAAATGGTCAATACCGAGGAGGCTATCGACCTCCCTATCGAGAATATGACCGCTGATGATATAATATCGGCTATAGGCGGTATACCCGACGCTCCCGAAAAGGAGCTCATGAAGCCCGTAAAGGAGAATATCGACGTCGATATAACTCCCAAGCCGAAATCAGACGAGCCGACTCCGCAGGAAATGCTCGCCGCACTCACAGAAAAAACTGAAGGGGGTGCGGAATGAAACTAAGCGGTATCAGATACCTCGCCGATCAGGGCGTGGAAAATATCTGGAAGAATAAAATGATGGCATTCGCTACCTTCTGCGTTCTGCTCATTTCTCTTCTCCTTGTCGGAATAGCAGGTCTGTTCTATATAAACCTCAATTCAATGATAAAAGGTCTGGGAAGCCAGAACGAGGTAGTTGTCCTCATGAACGTCGGCACTACCGAGGAGCAGAATTCTGCCGCCGAGGAAGCTATAAAGGCTCTCCCCAATATCGACAAGGTGGAATTCGTGTCCAAGGAGGACGCTCTCGCAAGACAGAAGGCAAGCCTTCCGAATGCCGAGAAGATATTCAACGATTATATCGGTGATGACGCAAGCTTTATGCCTGACGGCTTCAGCGTGACTGTCAAGAACACCGATAAGATAACCGAGACTACCGAAAAGATAGGCGCTCTCGCTAATATCCAGAGCGCATCTGCTTCACCGCAGGTAGCCGAGTTCCTTAGAGAGCTCAGAAAGGTAGTATCTCTCATTGCAGGCGCTATTATCGCAGCTCTTGCAGTTGTTTCGATGATAATCATTTCCAATACCACAAAGGCAAGCGTTTTTGCCCGCCGTGAGGAAATACAGATAATGAAGTATGTCGGCGCTACAAACGCCTTTATCAGACTCCCCTTCTTCGTTGAGGGCATGGTAACGGGCTTCTTCGCAGGCGCAGGCGCTTACTTCATAACATGGGCTATTTACAGCTCGGCTTACAACATGATAAAGGAACAGGGTATGCTGATGAATACATTCGGCGTGAGCAGCCTTATCCCATTCGATAAGATACAGCTCATCGTTATCCTTGCTTACCTCGTCGCAGGCGCTCTCATAGGCGCTCTCGGAAGTGTAGTAAGCACAAGAAAACATATTGATGTATGATATGCTCAAAGTGAACCCGACAATATGAATTTTACTATGAAAGGAGTGTGCTCTCGGACAGCAAGCAACTGTCCGTTACGCAGCTTAATTATGGAAAAGCTACATATGTTCAAGAAGGTAATATCCTTTGTGACAAGCTCAGCAATCGCCGCAGCATTTATCACATTCGTCCCCGTAAATGAGGGAAAAAGATCAAACAACGCATACGCTAAGACTATTGCAGAAATGCAGGAAGAGATCAAGTCTAATAAGGAAACGATCAGCGAGCTCCAGAATCAGCTTGACGCCCTTGCAGGCAACAAGGCTGAGGAGCAGCAGTACCAGTCGGTACTCAACGAGCAGATAAGTGTTATCAGCGCTAATATCGACCTTCTCAACAAGGAACTTGACAATATCAACGCAGACATCGACACTGCCCAGAACAATATCGCCGACCTCGACCAGTCTATCATTGACCAGCAGAACGAGATCGACGCTAATGTCGAGCTCTTCAAGCAGCGCCTCTGCGCTATGTACGTTACAGGAAACGACAACCTCGCTACAGTCGTAGTCGGCACATCAAGCTTCTATGATATGATGTCGAGAGTTGAAATGGTAAATCGTATCGCTTCCTATGACGAGGAGCTCATAAACGATATCCTCAGCGATATCGACCAGATGGAACAGTCAAAGAAAGACCTTGAGACCGAAAAGCTTGCTCTTGAGATGAAGCTTGATGAGCAGCAGAAGCGTAAGGAAGAAAAGGACGCTGAAATTGCTGTTCTCAATGAGAAATATCAGCAGACTCAGAACGAGATAGACCGTCTCTCTCAGGAAGAAGCTATGACAGCTGAAAAGAAGCGTGAGCTCGAAGCTATGAACGCTGAGTTCGACGCTGAGATCCAGGCTGAGATCGCTCGTCAGGCTGCTGCTGCACAAGCTGCATATGAGGCTGAGCAGGCAAGACTTGCCGCTGAAAGAGCTGCTGCTGCACAGGCTGCGGCTCCACAGGGCGGTTATCAGAGCGCTTATACTGCTGTTGATTATCAGCAGCCCGCATATATCCCTGCACCTTCTGCTTCGGGATTTGCATGGCCTGCACCGGGATTCTGCTATATCTCCAGCTACTACGGTCCGAGATGGGGCTCATTCCACGGCGGTATAGACGTAGGTGACGCAGGTATCCACGGCGGTGCAGCCTGCGCTTCAAAGTCAGGTACTGTCATCACTGTATGCAACTCATGCACTCACGACTACGCTAAGAACGGAAGCTGCGGCTGCGGCGGCGGCTACGGAAACTATGTCGTTATCTCTCACGACGGTACATATTCTACAGTTTACGGACACCTTGCTTCTGCTTGTGTTTCTGTAGGTCAGTATGTAAATCAGGGAGATGTTATCGGCTACATCGGCTCTACAGGCTGGTCAACAGGCGCTCACCTCCACTTTGAGGTACGTGTGAACGGAAACCGTGTTGATCCTCTGGGCTACGTTAGTCCGTAAAATATAACAACGATAATTCAGGGCAGTTCAAGCAACTGCCCGAATTTTTGTCAGAAAGCGATGATAATATGAATAAGAAAATCAGTCTCGGTCTGGCGCTGAGCCTTATCGCTATCGCTTCTGCGGTAACGTTTATACTGACTTCCTTTTTCTCGCTGCAAAGCTTCAACACCAAGGTAGTTGACGTAAACGAAAAGGCAAAGAAGTACAATTCGCTGCAAAGTCTGGATTCCTACGTCCGCGAGAACTTCCTCGGCGATATCGACGAGAACAAGCTCAGCGACGGTATCCTAAAGGGCTATATCTCGGGACTTGACGACGAGTACTCGAAATTCCTCTCCGAAGAGGAATACCTCGAGGAAAAAAGTGAGGACGAGGGACAGCTCATCGGTCTCGGTCTTATCCTTGACGAGGACGAAAGCGGCTATATCCGTATCGCAGGTATCAACAGCGAATCACCTGTTGAGGAGGCAGGTCTCCGCGAGGGCGATATAATCACCATTATCGACGGTATCGACGTTCTTGAGGCAGGCTTTGACGAGTCCGTTGAGGCTATGCGAGGCGTCGAGGGCTCGGAGATAAAGCTCACTGTCCGCAGAGGCGGCATAGACAGGGATTATACCTTTACACGCCGCTCTATGGAGGTAACTACCGTCAGCGGAAAAATGCTTGACGAAACTATCGGTTATATCGAGATAAACAACTTCAAGAAGAACACTCCTCAGCAGTTTGTGGACACCCTCGAAAGACTCACCTCAAACGGCGCTAAGGCGCTTATATTCGACGTCCGCGACAACAGCGGCGGCATGGTGGATATGCTTTCGGACTGTCTCGATCCTCTGCTCCCCGAGGGAGTTATCGCTACTGCGGAATATAAGGACGGTCACAGCGAGACGCTTATATACTCCGACGATACAAAGCTCGATGTGCCAATGGCGGTCATCGTCAATAAGAACACTGCCAGCGCGGCGGAGCTCTTTGCGGCTTCCCTCCGTGATTTCGGCGGAGCTAAGCTTGTAGGCGAAAAGACCTACGGCAAGGGCGTTATGCAGAAGACCACCGAGTTCAACAACAACGGCGCTGTAGTTCTTACCGTAGCTAAATACAGGACTGCGGTATCCGAATGCTACGACGGCGTGGGACTTGTCCCCGATGTGGCTGCCGAAAAAGGCGACACCGAGGGCTTCGATATGCAGCTTCAGGCGGCTGTCGATACTATAAGTCAGGAAATTATGCAGTAATTAGTTTTGTAGGGGCGGATATTATCCGCCCTTTTGATTTACTGCCCCTACAGACTTAGTTCTTAGCTCTTAGTTCTTAGCTCTTAATTCTTAGCTCTTAATTCTAATCCTGTTCTTAGCTCTTAATTCTAATCCACACTTGACTTTTTCAGCGTAATATAGTATAATATTATGTAATGCTATTTATTTATCAAATATAAAGGAGTGCATTGATATGGCTACAAAGAAGATGTCCAGAGAAAGCTACGACAAGCTCGTCGCTGAACTCGATGACCTTAAGATCAATAAACGTAAGGAAGTCGCTGAAAGACTTAAAGTTGCACGTTCCTACGGAGACCTCTCCGAGAACGCTGAGTACGATGAGGCTAAAAACGAACAGGCTATCCTCGAAGCTCACATTCAGGAACTCCAGTATACTATCGACAACGCTGAGATCGTTGACGACGAGAGTATCTCCGTTGACGAGATCGGTATGAGCTCCAAGATAACCATTAAGCGCCTTGATACAGGCAAGATAGAGACCTTCACTATCGTTGGTACTAACCACGCTAATGTACGCGAGGGACTTATCTCAGACGAGTCTCCTATCGGCAAGGCTGCTATGAAAAAGAGAGTCGGCGATATCTTCATCGTTGAAGCTCCCGCAGGCGAGCTGAAGTTCGAGGTCGTAGAGATCTCCAAGTAATCGAAAGGACGCATAAAATGAGCGAAAATCAGGTAAATTCACCTGTTCAGGCTGAGGAAGAGCCTGCTCAGGATATAAACGTATTAAAGAAGGACAGACTCGACAAGCTGGCTGACCTCCGCGAGCTGGGACACGATCCCTTCGTCATCACAAAGTTCGACGTAACAGGTCACGCTGCCGACTACAAGAAGGAGTACGAAGCAAAGGAAGCTGAGATACTTGCTGCCTGCGGCGACGACGAGGAGAAGAAAACTGCCGAGCTTGAAAAGCTCAACGAGAATATTATCCGTATCGCAGGAAGAATTATGAGCTGGAGAGATATGGGTAAGGCTAACTTCATCGACGTCCGCGACAAGTCCGACCGTATACAGGTATACGTTCGTTCAAACGACGTTGGCGCAGACCTCTTCAAGGAGTTCAAGAAGAAGTGGGATATCGGCGATATCATCGGCGTTGAGGGATATGTTTTCAGGACTCGCAAGGGCGAGATCTCTATCCACGCCAAGAATATCACCCTCCTTACAAAGTCCCTCCTTCCTCTCCCCGAAAAGTGGCACGGACTCAAGGACACCGATACAAGATACCGTCAGCGCTACCTCGACCTCGTTATCAATCCCGAGGTAAAGGACACTTTCATCAAGCGCTCAAAGATAATCTCATCTATCCGCCGCTACCTTGACGATCAGGGCTTCATGGAAGTCGAGACTCCTATGCTGGTATCCAATGCAGGCGGAGCAGCTGCAAGACCTTTCGAGACACACTACAATGCTCTCGACGAGGACGTTAAGCTCCGTATAAGCCTTGAGCTCTACCTCAAGAGACTTATCGTCGGCGGTCTTGAAAGAGTTTACGAGATAGGCAGAGTTTTCCGTAACGAGGGCGTTGACACCCGTCATAACCCAGAGTTCACACTTATGGAGCTCTATCAGGCATATACCGACTACTACGGTATGATGGACCTTACAGAGAATATGTACCGTCACGTTGCTCAGGAGGTATGCGGAACTACCTGCGTTCCTTACGGCGAGCACATGATAGACCTTGGCAAGCCTTTCGAGCGTCTCACTATGATAGACGCAGTCAAGAAGTATTCGGGCGTTGACTTCAACGAGATAAAGACTCTCGAGGAAGCACGCAAGATAGCTGATGAAAAGGGCGTAGAGTATGAGACTCGCCACAAGCGCGGCGATATCCTCAACCTCTTCTTCGAGACCTTCGTTGAGGAGCACCTCATTCAGCCTACATTCATCATGGATCACCCGATAGAGATATCTCCTCTTACCAAGAAGAAGCCCGACGCTCCCGACTATGTTGAGCGTTTCGAGCTGTTCATCACAGGCCGTGAGATGTGCAACGCTTACTCTGAGCTCAACGATCCTATCGACCAGCGCGAGCGCTTCAAGGCTCAGGAAGAAGCTCTTAGTCAGGGCGACGAAGAAGCTAACCGCACAGACGAGGACTTCCTCAATGCTCTTGAAATTGGTATGCCTCCAACGGGCGGTATCGGCTACGGTATCGACCGTCTGGTAATGCTTCTCACAAACAGCGCTTCTATCAGAGACGTACTTCTCTTCCCCACACTTAAAAGCCTTAACTAAGGAGCTTACGTATGAAAAAGAGATCACCTACTAAAACAGCATGGCTGTCAGTTCTTATAATGTTTATCGGATTAGCTATCGGATTTTGTTCCCTTTTCTTTCTGGATAACAAGCCAATGGCAATGCTGGTAATTATTATTGCTATAGCTGTTTTTGTGGCAGGTATTATCGTAAATTTAGCTTTAGTACGCTGTCCGCACTGCGGTTATCACCCCGGAAAAATTTGCGGTCCGAAGTGTCCCCACTGCGGAAAGGATTTAGAAGAATAAACCATACGGGCGGCAATTGCCGCCCGTTATCGTAAGGAATATACCATGAAAGATAAAGAAAAAAATACCGAAAGTGTTTCCAAACAAAACGACAAAGTCGAGATAAACAAGAGCTTTTTCAAGGTGAACAAGGAGCTCCGCCAAAAACAAGAGGAAGAACAGGCTAAAAAAGAGCAGCAGATCGCCGAGCAGTACGCTCAGCGCGAAAAGGAAAAGCAGGAAGCCTATGAGAAGAAGCTCCACGATGAAAAAATAGAGCTCATGCGCTTAAAGCAAGGTATCGTCGAGGAAAGCGAGACTATCCATGAGGAAAAGGAAGAGGAAATAAAGCTGTCTTTCGGCAAAAAAATAGCAAACTTCTTCTACCACAACAAATGGTGGCTGGGACTGGGAATTTTCTTCATTGTTCTGGGTTCATACCTTGTATACGATATACTTTCCAAGCCAAATCCCGATATGGTGATCTTAATGCTCTGCGACAATAACGCTGTGGGAACCTCCACATTCCTTGAGGAGTACTTCGAGGAATATGCAGAGGACTCCAACGGCAACGGTAAGGTGCTGGTCAACGTGTACTATATCCCATACTCCAAAGACGAGTATCAGGACTACATCAACGGTGTATCCACCAAGATAACCACCTTTCTGAACAACGCTGACGGTGTAATGGTAATCGGCAATAAACTGACTGTGGACGACCTGCTTCCTCCTGAGGAAAGCTTCGTTGACCTCAGCAGCCTCTATCCCGACGATCCTCATGTGGATAAATACTTCTACTACATCAAGGATACAAAATTTGCCGAGCACATCGGCGTTTCTCCCGACGCTATCACAGATGATATGTTCTTTGCGCTCCGTAAGCCCAAGGACGTTATGAACGACAGCAAGGAGAAAATGCAGGAGACCTATGATAAAGACTTCCCCACATTTGACAGAGTAGTAAAGGCGCTTTCCAGCGAAGAGGAATAATAGAACTTAGAGCTTAGAGCTAAGAACTAAGAATTAAGGGATGCCATGGCATCCCTTTTGTTTTATGTGTAGGGGCGGCGTTTCGCCGACCATACATGACGTTTACGCAGACGGTCAATGGTCGTCCCTGCAAAACACAAAAGGCTTCACATAAAGTGAAGCCTTAAATATTTGTATTATCTATCAAACACCGTACTTAGCTGTAGCAACCGGAACACCGGGGCCCATTGTTGAAGTAACTGTGCAGCTCTTGAGGTAAGTACCCTTAGCAGCAACAGGCTTTGCCTTAACAACAGCCTCCATAAGTGTGTTGAAGTTCTCTTCGAGCTTAGCAGCACCGAATGAAGCCTTACCGATCGGGCAGTGAATGATATTTGTCTTGTCGAGACGATACTCGATCTTACCAGCCTTAGCCTCTGTAACAGCCTTTGCAACGTCAGGTGTTACTGTACCAGCCTTTGGGTTTGGCATAAGACCACGAGGTCCGAGAACCTTACCGAGACGTCCAACGAGTCCCATCATATCAGGTGATGCGATAACTACGTCGAAGTCCATCCAGTTTTCCTTCATGATCTTGTCAACGAGGTCCTGACCGCCAACGAACTCTGCGCCAGCGCCCTGAGCAGCCTCGTACTTGTCTTCCTTACAGAATACGCATACTCTAACTGTCTTACCAGTACCGTTAGGAAGTACAACAGCACCTCTAACCTGCTGGTCAGCGTGTCTTGAGTCAACGCCGAGACGGATGTGAGCCTCTATAGTCTCATCGAACTTAGCCTTTGCGTTCTTGCAAACGAGGTCGAGAGCCTCTGTGGAATCATACTGCTTAGCATAATCAACAGCCTTAGCGCTGTCAACATATTTTTTGCCGTGTTTCATTATATTTCCTCCTATTTAAGTGGTAATACCGAGAAGCTTATAGCTTACCCGATTAGCGGAATTTTCCTCCCACCAATAGAACTCTGAACGGGGATATCCCCACTTCATCATTCATTAAATTGATTAGTCAACAACTACAACACCCATTGAGCGAGCTGTACCAGCGATCATGCTCATAGCTGCCTCGATAGAACCAGCGTTGAGATCCTGCATCTTTGTCTCAGCGATCTTCTTGATCTGCTCCTTAGTGATGTTTGCGACCTTAGTCTTGTTAGGTACTCCCGAACCGCTGTTGATGTTGCAAGCCTTCTTGATGAGGACTGCTGCGGGTGGAGTCTTAGTGATGAACGAGAATGAACGGTCTGCGTAAACAGTGATTACAACAGGGATTATCATACCGATGTCGTTCTTTGTTCTCTCGTTGAATTCCTTTGTGAATGCCATGATATTAACACCGTGCTGACCGAGTGCCGGACCAACAGGTGGTGCAGGAGTAGCCTTTCCTGCTGCGATCTGAAGCTTAATGTAGCCAACTACTTTCTGTGCCATGTATTCGCACCTCCATAAATGTGGTAAATGGCGAGGCAAGAATTATTTTACCTCTCCCACTGAATCCATACTGCGGATTCTTTTTGACCTGAATTAGTCCTCCACCTTAACTACCTGATTGATAGGCAGAGTTGTGGGGGTTTCACGACCAAACATTGAGACAAGAAGGTCTACAGTGCGGTCGTCGATATTGATGTTCTGAACAACGCCGATAAATCCGTCCATAGCAGTACCCGAGATACGCACGCTGTCGCCCACCTTGAAGTTGACGGTAACGGTTGCGACTTCGAGACCGAAGAGCTTCTGAACTTCCTCCTCTGAAAGGGGTGTAGGCTCTGAAGCAGGACCTACGAAGCCTGTACAGCCTCTGGTATTTCTAACGACGTACCATGAATCGTCGTTCATGATCATCTTGACGAGAACGTAGCCCGGATAGGTCTTACGCTCTACTTCTTTGGTTTTGCCGTCTGTGATCTCAGTAGCTTTTTCGGTAGGAACTCTTACCTCTTGGATAAGTTCATGAAGCTTGCGGTTTTCTACGACCTTTTCAATATTCTGGGCAACCTTGTTCTCATAGCCCGAATATGTGTGTATAACGTACCACTTAGCTGCTTCTGACATAATATTCCTCCTGATTCCCTTAGAAATTAGCCTGCGTTATAGATGAGACGCAGTAAACCGAGAAAGCCCTGGTCGATAAGTCCAACGAGGATAGCTGAACCAACAATAACGCCTAGAACGACTGAAGTATTGTTGATAACTGTCTTCTTGGTCGGCCAAACCACTTTTTTGAATTCGACTTTGAGGTCCTTGAACCACTTGCGGATCTTTCCGCCTTCTTTTTTCTTCTCGGACTTCTTTTCTGACTTCTTCTCTGAAGTTGTATTCTTAGCCATAAAAATACTCCTTCCGATTACTTTGTTTCCTTGTGAAGAGTATGCTTTCTGCAGAATTTGCAATGCTTCATCATTTCAATTCTGTCCGGGTCATTCTTCTTGTTTTTCTTGGAAACATAGTTGCGCTGCTTGCACTCTGTACAAGCTAAAGTAACCTTTACTCTCATATCGGCACCTCCTGAATTAGTACTTCCTTTGTTACCAAAGGTAGGTTGTTTGCCTCCCTCGCACGGGGACAAAAAAATAAACCCCCAACGAGGTACTAACATTATAACATATATATTCCCGAAAGTCAAGCTTTTTTTCAAGTTTTTAGTGATTAGTGCATAGTGATTAGTGCAGCGGCACACATTGTGCTCCCGATGAATCATAATGCATAAAATCCGCTCCTTTTTGCCAGCCTTTAGCCGTTCTCACGGTGTTGACACACCTTGCCCTATATATTATAATGAATATAACAAATGTCAAAGGAGCTGATAATATGTCCGATAATATCAAGGTCTCGGTGATAGTCCCTGCACACAACGAAGAAAAATACGTGGAAAGGTGCATAGACTCGGTAAATCGAGCAGCAACCCGTGTTAAATGCGGAGTTGAGATAATCGTGGTGTGTAACAGGTGTACAGATCGTACCGCTGAGCTTGCACTTGCAAGGGGAGCTCGGGTAGTCACCGACGAAAGCCGATGTATAGCCACAGTCCGCAACACAGGCATTAAAGCCGCCCGAGGCAAGGTCATAATGACTATCGACTGCGACAACCGCATGACCGAGGACACTATCCGCGAGGTACTCGGTATGCTTAACAGCGGCAGGTATATCGGCGGCGGAGCGCCTCTGCGCTTCGAGCGTTACTCCTTCCCCTTATGGCTCAACGATATGATGTGCAGGGCAGGCTTTAAGCTAACGGGGCTGTACTGCGGCATATTCTGGGCGGAGAAGTCCACCTTTGAAGCTATCGGCGGATTTGCCGACAAAAAGGCAGGCGAGGATATCGCAACTGCCAAGAATATGCGAGCCTACGGCAAAAAGCTGGGCAAACGCTACGGCTGTCTCCGCAGGAACCACCTTATCAACTCCACACGCAAATACGACGATATGGGAGACTGGCTTTATTTCAAACTCATCTTCAAGAACGCAGTAGCAATGATAAAGGCGGCTCTCGGCGACCGCACCGACTATGACAAGCTCATGGACGAGCTCTTTTACGATTACAACGGCAAATAATCAGCTGTAATTCTTGGCGATTCTGTAGTCCACAGAGCCCGTGAAGGGATCGTATATGATGTCCTCGTTGTCCTTGTTGGCAACGATGTAGGAATTCTTGTAAAACAGCGGTATGAAGCTGTACTGCTCAAGGAGAGCCTTTTCTGCGGCGGCATAGCTGTCCACAAGCTGATTCACCGATGGGCACTGCATTATGCTCTCGAAGATGTTCAGGTCGCCCTTTGCGCTTCTAAGGCACTCGTTCTCATCAAACTCGCCAAACACAGCAAGTCCGCTGTTGAAATCGGCTTTCAGCGGATACAGAGCGATACTGTAATCGCCGTTGGCGATACGCTCGTTGAACTCCTTTGAGGTCAGGTCTTCGATGCCGATATAGATACCAAGGCTTTCCTGACAGCCCTGTGACAGCAAATGGAGATATCTCGAATCAACAGTGCTGGAGTCAACTATTATCTTTACACTTTCCACGGAGCTGATCTTCAGCTCCTCTTTTGCTTTTGCAAGGCACTGCACAGCCTTTTCCTTGTCAAGCATATCGAACTGCTTATCGGAAGCAAGATCGCGGTAGCTTCTGCCGAGGATATTCACAGCAGGCGGAATGATACCGTAGGCTATCTGCAGGTCGCTGTCAAGCTGACCTCTCAGAGCCTCCCTGTCCGCTGAAAAAGCAACTGCCTTGCAGAGCTCCTTGTTCGAGTAGAGCTTGTCCTTGGGATTGAAGATAAGTCCGAGGGTAGTTGCTTTCTGTCCGACAATGCTGTACTTTCTGGGATTGTAGCCGCCAACTTTCATAGCGGTGAAGCACTCGGTCTCCTCTTCCTTGAAGCACTGACGGACCTCAGCTTCGCTGTCCTGTATGGAGAAGCTGACAAAGCTGGGGAGCACCTCGTAGTCGTCACGCTCATTGGCGGTATTCTTGCGCATATATAGGATATTGTTGTTTCCGTAGGGATCGTAGAACCACTGGCGGACGTAAAAAGGTCCGTTGGACATTACCGACCTGTCATCGAGACCGTATCTGCCCTTGGTGGAAATGAAAAACTGCTCATTGCAGGGAAAAGCCGCAGGAGTTGTCAGAAGTCCGAGGAACTCCGCACATGGATATTCAAGCGTTATCTGCAATGTAAAGTCGTCAAGCGCCTCAGCACCTACAGCTTCGGTAGAATAGCCGCCCTCCATTACACGCTGACTGTTCTTTATGCAGGTGAAATCACGGGCATATGGAGAATGCATTTTCGGATCAAGAAGTCTTCTGAACGCAAAGACGTAATCATTGGCAGTTACGGGGAAATACTCGTCGTCGCCTATGGAATCGTCCTCATTTGTATCGAAAAACCAGTAGTTATCGTCTCTCAGGTTGAATGTATAGACACAGCCGTCCTCTGAAACTGTGTAGTCCTTGGCGTTGCAGCAGACGATACTGCCGCTCCTGTCCTTCATAACGAGACCGCTGTACAGATTCTTTATGACCGTGGCAGACGAGGGATCGCCTGCAAACTGTGGATCGAGGCTCCGTGGATTGCCTGCCAGCGCCGCTCCGTACATATGACCTGCGCCGCTGCCGCGTTTATCGTCATCGCCGCCGCAGCCTGTTATTCCGCCTGCTATCATAGCCGCACAGGCAGTAATTGCAATTATCTTTCTCTTTTTCACATTGTTCTCCAATCTTTCTCAGAAATGCATATGAATGGGATTCCAAAGGGACTGTGTTCCTTTGGCGGAGTCCAGAGGCAGCGCCTCTGGTGGGGCGTGGGGCAAAGCCCCGCAGTTACAAAGCGCTCCGCAAAGGGTGAATTGAAAAACAGTCCGGTGGACTGTTTTTCAAGAGGGAACGCCCTGCAAGTGAGGGCGTTCCCTGAAAGTCACATATTATCTAATGGAACGCCGAGAACGGCGTTCCCTACTCAAACCAAAATAGTCCCCCATAGAGGGGGACATTTTTGCTTTAATTCATGCTGACTGTTACAATAAATCCGTCAGCGTTATTTCCCGATACGGTATAGGTCTTGTTCGACGGAACAGGCACCTCTGTATCTCCTGTCGGATTTGCGGGAGCATAATATATCTGATAAAGCTTCTTATCGACTGTCACCTCAAGCGGTTCGTCCTTAGTATGCTCCTTCAGCTTGTTGATATACTCCTCAAGGCAAAGAGAATTCTGCTTCATATACATAGCGTGAGGAGCTCCCACGTATCTGTATGTATAATCTCTTGCACGCTCGCGGGTGTAATTTTCCTTACCCTCGGGGAAACGTACTACAAATCCGTATTCTGCGGCGTGCTCGTCGATATAGCTGTAAACGCCTGTAGGCGAATAGTAGCCCGAGCTTGAACCGTCAGACGGTGCGATTATAATGTCGAGCGACCTTCCCGTGTGGTAATCGGAATGTCCGCCCTGGAACTGTGAATTGCCGTTGTAGTACTTATCGTTCTGCTCCTCGGCAGTACGGTAACCGCCGATGACGTAGATATCGGAATTCTTGCTCTCAGCGTAAAACGCATTCATAAGAGCTGTAAACTGTTCGAGAGTCTCTTTATCGAGAGAAATAACTCTGTCGCTTACGTGGAAGGCAGTGCCGTCGATAACATCGTAAAGAACGGCTAAGTCGATATCTCCCTCAACGAACTTGTATTCGTGGTCGGCATTTACAAGAAGAAGATTTCCTGTATTTACATCGGCTGCCTTATGTATCTCGGTAGTATACTGAGATTCTGACGGTTTCTGACCGTCTGCTGTACCTGAAAGTATAGCATTTGTCTCAGTGCTTGATTCAAGCTTGTCTATAATTGACGATTGCTGGGTATTGTCTGCGGTTGTTGTCGTTGCCTTTGTATCGGAGTTTTTGTTCTTTTCCTTGCCCGAGCAGCTCTTAACGCATGAAGTAAGTATAACGATAAGTACTATCAGAACAAGAATAACCGCAACAAGTCTGTCATATCTTACTTTATATCTCTTTGACACCTTATCTCTTTTGCGGTTTCTTCGCTTATCTCCGTTAGTCATAAAACGAAATCGCTCCTTAAAGAATATTCGGTTTTATCGGCAGTGCCCGAGGCTCTGCCTGTCCTATATTTATGTGCACAAAGCAGTGCGAAAAATGTCGTAATCAACTTCTATTGAGTATTATATCACAAATTTTTGTACTTGTAAAGTGTTTTTTTTATTTTTTGCACTAATAATTTATAGATTATTGTAACATAGTGCACGAAGCGGTCTGAAATGTCCACAAAAAGCTGTGGTCAATCCGAGTTTTTCACTCTTCTTCTGTACTCTGAAGGGGTACAGCCCTTATGCTGCTTGAACTGCCGCATGAAATAGGACTCGCTGTCGTATCCGCAGGTCTCGGATATGGCAGTTACCGAAAGGTCGGTGTTTTTCAGAAGCTCCGACGCATGGATAAGACGGCTCTCTATGATGTCCTGTCTGAACGTTACGCCGAATGCCTCGAAATACAGGCGGTGGAAGTAGGTCCTGCTTATCTGCATATCCTCGCACATTTCCTCCACTGACCAGCTTGCAGTTGGATCGTCGTACACAGCCTGACGGATCTTTTTCAGCTCGGCATACCGCGGTATATTCTCCTTTGGATCAATATTGGCGCTGTCTGTGATATCGCTCATGGTGATGAATATGATACGCATGGAGAGCTCCATGAACTCGCTGAAATGCTTTCCGCGGTGCATGGACTGCGTCCTCATCGAGCGCAGAGTGCTGACGATAACGAAATCGTCCTTGAGCTCCACAGGGATATCCTGAGTGATATTCATAGAACTGATATACTGCCTGTCGGCGGCTGAGGTCTTGAAGCTCACAAGGTCATAGCGGAGCGGCTTGCCGTTTACGGAGCGGAAGCTCTGCTTGTAGCCGCTGGTAAGCAGGGCAACAGAGGACTTTGCAGTCTTCTTCTGCACTCCCCCGTCCATGTAGGAGACAGGCGTCCTGAAAAACAGCAGCACGGGATCGGCACCCATTTCACCGCCTAAAGCGGTGTCGCGCCTGCAATTGAGCAATATGCGGTTTATCTTCAAGTGCCTCACCCCTCTGCATTTTTATCAATACAAATCAAAGGGAACATCGCTGCCGATATCCCCTTTCTTATGTCATTCTGCGCTTTCAGCCATACGTACAGCCTTCATCATGATAGCGCATTCAAGGCGCTTCTTTTCCAGCTGGCATGATATCTTATGAGCAGTTCTGATATCGCCCATATACTGGTAATTATTGGCGTTGCAGCCGCCGCTGCAATAGAACTTTGCCCAGCACTCGCGGCAGTCGGGCTTTGAGTAAACGTGAGCCTTTGCGAAGTCCGCTTTCATCTCCTGATTAAAAGTGCCCTCGTCTATGTTGCCCATTTTGTACTCGTCGATACCTACGAACTGGTGACATGGGAAGATATCACCGTCGGGAGTGATAGCAACATAGTCGTTTCCGCAGCCGCAGCCTCTCAGACGCTTGATAGCGCATGGTCCCTGATCGAGGTCAAGCATGAAGTGGAAGAAGTTGAACTTCTTGCCCTGCTTCTCGTTTTCGAGAAGTCTCTGAGCCAGCTTTTCGTACTCGGCGAAAACTGTGGGGAGGTCTTTCTCTGTGAGGGCATAGATATCGTCGTCGCCCACAACAGGCTCAACGGATATCTGGTCGAAGCCTGCCTCGTTGAGAGCAAAAACGTCGTTGGAGAAGTCGAGGTTCTTGTTGGTGAATGTGCCTCTTACATAGTATTCCTTATCGCCTCTGCCTGCTACAAGCTTCTGGTACTTGGGGAGTATCATATCGTAGCAGCCCTGTCCGTTGGGGAGAACGCGGAAGTAGTCGTTTACCTCCTTGCGTCCGTCGATAGAGAGAACAACGTTGGACATTTCGCGGTTGATGAAGTCTATCTTCTCGTCGTCGAGGAGAAGTCCGTTTGTGGTGATAGTAAAGCGGAACTTCTTGTTGTACTCCTTTTCACGGCTTCTTGCGTACTCGACTACCTGCTTTACAACATTGAAGTTCATAAGAGGCTCGCCGCCGAAGAAGTCAAGCTCCAGATTCGGTCTGTCGCCTGAATTTTCAAGAAGAAAATCTATAGCGTGCTTGCCTGTCTCAAAGGACATGAGCTTTCTGCCCTTGCCGAAGTCGCCTGTGGAAGCGAAGCAGTACTTGCAGCGAAGCTGACAGTCATGTGCGATATTCAGGCACATAGCCTTAACGGGAGAAGCTACGGAGTACTGAGCGTACTTCTCGTAATCGTCCTCGGAGAAGAGTATCTTGTCGTTGTAGAGCTCCACTATCTCCTCATAGCACTCGCGGATATCATCGGGAGCATAGGATTTTGAGAGCTTATCCACAACTCCCTGCGGACATTCAGCCTCGAAAGGTGGCTCAACGTTGTCCAGCAGGTCGTATGTGAGCTCGTCCACCAGATGAACGCCGCCGCTGTTGACATCGAGGACTATATTAAGTCCGTTAAGCTTATATTTATGTATCATCTTCAATACCTCTATTCAAAAAATATGAGGCAGCATTTGCATACTGCCCCGACTTATCTTAGCCTTTAGCTTATCTCTCGCACTTCTGATTTGCAACTGTGCAAGAAGTCTTGCAAGCAGACTGACATGAAGCCTGACACTTGCCGCAGCCGCCCTTCTTAGCGGATTCCTTGAGATTAGCCTTATTGATAGTCTTGATGTGTTTCATTTTTGTGACCTCCATAGGTTTTAACGGTATTCACCGCAGAATACTTTATAATATTATACCATACATTGAAGTACAATGCAATAGTAATTTCAAATAATTTATTCTTTTACCGATATCACTCTTCAGGTCCGAAGATACTGTCGTAGACAAAGTTGTAGATATCGATATAGGTATTGGCTGTATAGTGGAGGCCGTCTGTTGTGCCGTAGCCGTTCCACACAAGATATGTATATGAATCAAGGAAGGTTATCCTGCTGTCCAGCCCGTCGCGGAGAGCATTGTTGAAAGCTTCTATCCTGCCGTTGAGGTAGGAATATCCGCCGTCGCAGGGATTTACCGCCATTACGATGACCTTGTTGTTGTCAAGGAACTCATCGGGCAGACCATTGTAAAGTCTGAGATAAGCGCTGCTGTCAAGGTCGTTTACTCCGAGGTTGATAATTACCGTCTTATCGCGAATCTGGCATATCTGGTCATAGTTGTTCCTAAAGAGACCGATACCAGCACCGACCTTAGCGATGTTGTCAATAGCGACGCTGCGCGAAAGTCCCACTGTACGTGAATCTCCCACCCAGAACCACTCTTCGTACTCGCTGTCGATACGCGGAAGGACGTACTCGAAGCTGTCCGCTTCTACTGCCTGCTGGATCTCTGTAGGCTGAGGCTGTGCCGCCGCCTGCTCTTCAGCTTTCTGTTCTTCCTCTGTGTTTCTCTGCTTGATGCCGTTTTTTTCAAGGAAGTCGGTAAAAATAGCTCCTTCATCGCTCACTGATACCCAAGCATAATAAGAAAGTATCATTGAAGCGTCAATGGCGTCCAGCTTGCCGTCGCCGTTGAAGTCGCCTGCCGATTCCTCATACGAATAAAGAGGACTTTCATGTCCCGAAGAAACTGCCGCATATGCATCAAGAACGCTTGAAGCGTCCCTTGAGTCCACCGTACCGTCGCCGTTCACGTCGCCGATCATAAAAAGACCTGCTTCTCCGTGGGCGGGCAGAGCCGCTGCATTGACAGCGAGCACCGCAGCCGCGGCAAGGCTCATAAGCGTCTTCTTTTTCATAGATTTACTCCTTTTCACTGGTCAAGCTCAATCAGAAGCTCGAAATCAGCATCGATCCTCTGTTTAAGCTCTTCGATCTCGGCACACTTACGATTCATAAGCTCGTAATCTGTATAGACCTCCTCCTTGCCGATCTCCTCGGTAAGCGAGTCTATCTGCGCCTGCAGATCGTCGATTTCCTTTTCAAGGCGTCTCATTTCGTTTTTTCTCGCAGCGTCAGCGCTTCTCTGCTGCTTGCTGCGATAGTTTTTAGCAGATTTTTCTTTAGCTGCCTCCGCAGCCTTCTGCTGTTTTTCGGCTTCGAGAGCCCGTCTCTCCGCCGCCTGCTCCTCACGGAGCACATCGAGATACTTATTGAAGCCATAATTATGAAGCCGATAGCCTCCGTCGGTAAGCTCGATAAGTCTGTCAGCGATCTTGCTTAAAAGGTAGCGGTCATGGCTGACAAATATGACCGTACCCGTATATTCAGCCAACGCCTCCTCGATAGCCTCTTTTGAACTGAGGTCGAGATGGTTGGTAGGCTCGTCGAGAATAAGAACATTGCCGTGCTCCTGCATCATTATAGCGAAGCAGAGCTTGGCGCGTTCGCCGCCGCTGATGACACCTGTCTCCTTGAACACGTTCTCGCCGATAAGGCGTACCTGTGCAAGCAGGCTGCGCACCTCCAGATCTGACATGAGAGGATAGCGGCTGTGGAGCTCCTCCATTACCGTGAGCTCTTTATTAAGGTTTGTACTTTCCTGCTCGAAGTAGGAGATTTTAATATTGCTGTTCCAGCGTACAACGCCTTTATGTGGGAGCTGCTCCTGTATTATGCGGAGCAGAGTTGATTTTCCGATACCATTGTCTCCGATGATACCCACCTTTTCGCCCCTGCGGACTTCAAAATCCAGAGTATCAACGAGAGTTTTTCGTGCAGCGCCCTCTCCTACGGAGATATCCACGCCCTTGACCTTGAGCACGTCTATAGGCGGCTCAACGGCGTATGTGAAGCGTATCTTCGCGTGTTTTGTGTCGTGGACGGGACGTTCCACACGTTCTATCTTTTCAAGCTGTTTTCTGCGGCTCTGAGCCATTTTCGTAGTCGAAGCACGAACGAGGTTCTTTGCCACATATTCCTCCATATGAGCTATCTGCTTCTGCTGTATCTCATATTCCTTTTCGCGCCGCGCGTCGTTTTCCTCGCGCTGGCGGACAAAGGCGGTATAATTTCCTCTGTAGCGTGTGAGGACTCCCCTCTCTATCTCGCAGATAGAGGTGCAGAGCCTGTCGAGGAAGTAGCGGTCATGGGAAACTATCAGCACCGCGCCCTTGTAGGAGCGGAGATAGTCCTCAAGCCACATTATCGTCTTGAAATCAAGGTGGTTGGTAGGCTCGTCAAGAATGAGCAGATTGGGCTCTTCAAGAAGGAGCCTTGCAATGCAGAGACGAGTTTTTTCGCCGCCGCTGAAGCCCGACACGGTACGCTCCAGCTCCTCGCCCGAGAAGCCCATACCGTTCAGCACCATGCGTATCTTCACATCGGTGTTGTAGCCGTCGTTGGCCTCAACCCATGAGGAGAGCTGCTGGTACTCGTCCGCAGCGGAATTATCGCCCATTTCTATTTCAAGCTCTATCTCGCGGAGTCTGTCGATAGCACGATGTATCGGAGCAAATACGCTTCTCATCTCGTCGATGACGGTATTCTCGGTATTGAGACCGCCCATCTGTTCGAGATAGCCCACCGTGGTCTTTGCCGCCATTGATATGACGCCGTCCTTTTCGGTGAAGCGGTCAGGCTCAACGGAGCCTGTGAGAATTTTCAGAAGCGTGGACTTGCCGCAGCCGTTGTTGCCCACAAGGCCTATCCTGTCGCTCTCGTCAATGGAGAGTGAAACATTTTTCAGCACCTGATTCCCGTTATAGAACTTGTTTACATTCGTTAAGCTTGCAAGCATTGTGAATTTCCTTTTTTCAGCTGATATGCACAAGCAAGTTTTCACATTATTGTGCATACTGCAAATATAAATGCAGCCAAAGCATTGTCAGTCAACAAAATACCCAGCATACATATACCAACATAATACCATTTTTACACTGAAATGTCAATGGTCACGGTCAATAAAACGCCGCCGCGATTTCAAGCGCTTTTATGCATATTTCATTAAAATCGCCTATTTTTCGGACGTTCACGGATAAAATAGAAAAATCTCCCGAGGGGGTGGGAGATTTTTCTGAGGATTAAAAGATATAAAGGATTGAGGGTATTAAGCTTGTCCTGTGTTCAGCTTCTAAAGCTGATGTTCCGTGCGAAGTGCCTAATCTCCGAAACGGAAATAATAACCCCTGAAAGGCATAATCGGTAATTCGTTTACACCTTCTTCATATATTATACATTATCTGAGCATAAATACAATGAAAAATACTATCCTTTTCAGAAGATTATTTGTAATTCTCATGACAAATATATAAAATCATCTTGCATTTGGCACCAAACTATGATACAATAGTACATATAGAGCCGTTAGCTATTTGTAGGGGACGCCGCCCTCGGCGTCCCGATGTATGGCGGATATTATCCGTCCATTAAGGGACGCCTTCTCTTGCAAGGCCCCCTAATCGGGTTCGTCCCCTCTGTCCTACGGACATCTCCCCATCTTATGGGGAGTCACTCCGCCAAAGGAACACAGTCACTTTGGAATCCCGTTCATAGGCTCAGCAAACAATAACGGCTAAAGGCTAAACGCGAAAGGAGAGATACTATGAGCCGCAGGATACTTATAGGTGTGGTCATCGCCGACTGCCATATAGACTTTCAGAGCGAGATACTGCGCGGCATAATCACGCAGGCTTTCAAGAGCAACTGCGATATCGCAGTAATTGCGCCCCTCCATGACTTCTCCGTCCGCTCCGTCCACAAGGACGCCGAGCGCTCCGTCCTCGACCTTATACTCTCCGACAGCATCGACGGTATCATCTACGACAGGAACACCTTCCACGACGAGGACATCTGCCACCATATCGACAACCTCTGCAAGCGCTCGGAAAAGCCCGTCATGCTCCTTGATTACAACGACCACAAGAGCTTCGAGACCACCTCCGTGGACGACCGCGAAGCCTTTGAGACCATAACCGACCACCTTATCAACGTTCACGGCTACAAAAAAATATACTGCCTGACAGGTCCGAAGAATACATTCAGCGGCGAGGAGCGCCTTGCAGGCTATAAGTGCTCCATGAAGAAGCACAATATTAATATAGGTAAGGACTGGACGGAATACGGCGACTTCTGGACAGAAGCTCCCAAGCGCTATGCAAAGCGTATTTTCAGCGGCGAGCTGGAGCGTCCCGAGGCTATAGTCTGCGGAAACGACGTTATGGCTATAACCCTCACCAAGCTTTTCACAGACGCAGGAATCAGAGTTCCCGAGGATATAGCCATTACAGGCTACGACGCTTCTATCGAGGGCTACCAGTCCTCACCATCTATCACCAGCTACAGCCGTCCTAATTTCCAGCTTGGCGCGGAGGCTCTCAGACGTCTTTACCGCATTATCACAGGAAAAATATGCAGCAAAGTCCCCAATGAAAACGGCGAGCTCCGTCTGGGCGAGAGCTGCGGCTGTACCGAGAATCCCGGACTTCGCCACAGCATACAGCGTAATATAAGCATAAACAGCCGCTTTGAGACGCAGCTTCTCTACGGCGATATGCTCTTTGATATAACAAATGCGGATAATATCCACACTTTTGCCGACAGGCTGGATAATTACACCTACTTCCTGCATAAAATGAGAAGAGTGAGGATATGTCTCACCAAGAGCTACGTGGACGCCACCGTGGATAAAAACGCCGAGGAACTAAGTTTCCGCACAGGCGACCAGATGAAGGTAGTTCTTGCGAAGTCCGCTATCTGGCGTGAGTCCGAGTCCAACGGCTTTTTCAGCTCGTCGGATATACTCCCCGATTACAGCGAGGAGCGCAGCTACCCCTCCGCATTCTTCATCTCTCCCCTGCACTACAACAATAACTTCTTCGGCTACTGCGCAGTTTCCTTCGGCAAGGAGCCCCGTTCGTTCAGCTCACTGTACCTGAAATGGATAAACTACGTAAACGTCGCCCTTGAACAGGTTCGCATAAAGGCTATAATGAACCGCACTATCCTCAACACCAGCAAGGCTCTGCTCTACGACCACCTGACAGGACTTCTCAACAGAAGCGGAATCGAGCAGGAGTTTGAAACCAAGCTGTCGGCGGCTTCGGGCAACCGCTTCATCGAGTGCATGACCTTTGAGCTGGGCGGACTGAAAAAAGCCTACTACCAGAGCGGCGAGGAAAAATCCAACAGCATTATGGCGGCATTCGCCAAGAAGCTCCGCTCCTGCATACACGGGCGCGAGATATGCGGCGCATGGGCTTCGCAGACTCTATGCGTTATAAGTCCCGAAAGCAACAGG
Source organism: Ruminococcus flavefaciens (assembly GCF_900119075.1). GTDB lineage: Bacteria > Bacillota > Clostridia > Oscillospirales > Ruminococcaceae > Ruminococcus > Ruminococcus flavefaciens_Q. Next base: position 81,252 of record NZ_FPIP01000002.1, on the reverse strand, counting down.
GTTTCCACAATATACGAACAGCTCTGCGGCAAGATACGTGAAACTCAGTTCAGCAGTGAGGAAAACTGCAATATTGACTTCACAGTGGGAGTTTGCAGCCTTGAGCTTGACAGCTCCTCAGACCTGTCCGAAGCCATGTATAAGGCAACCGTGAACCGCGTGTACACCTACACCATTTCCGAGCCCACATCAAATCCCCAGTTCGAGAAGCTCTGCCTGCTCCGCAACAGGATAATGAAGAACCCCGAGCTGCCATGGAAGATAAGCGAAATAGCGGAAAGTCTCTACCTCAGCAAGAGCTACCTGCAAAAGATATACAAGTCCTACTTCGGCAGGAGCATTATCGAGGAAATGATACAGTTCCGCATAGACAACGCAAAAACTCTGCTGGCTCAGACGGATATGACCGTTACGGAGATATCCCGTGAGTGCGGCTATTCATCGTATAACTACTTCGTCCGCCAGTTCAGGATGTGCGAGGGCTGCTCGCCGTCAGAATACCGCGACGAACAGAAAAGAAAGGCTGTTGAACATGAAAACTGATACTAAAGCTGAAGTTATCCTCATGAAATGCCCCGAAACTCAGAAGATATACGGAGTAAGAGTGGAGGAATGGCAGGGGGACTGGTTCAGGACATGGGCTTTTCCCGTTGACGTAAAAAAAGCCTCACACGAAGGCTTCGACAAGAATAAGATAAGAGGTAACCTCTACCCTGCCGACGAGTACAACGGCTGTCCCTACTGCAAGTCTGTCTGCTTCGTGCAGTGTACACGCTGCGGAAAGCTCAGCTGCTGGAACAACGAGGAGCGTATCTCCTGCGCATGGTGCGGACTCACAGGCGATGTTTCCAGAATTGAGGACGAGGTCGACGTAAAGGGCGGAGATTATTGATATAATGATAATTATCTAAAGGGACGCCTTCTCTTGCAAGGCGTCCCTCTCCCGAAAACAATTCACTGGATTGTTTTCGGGATTCACCCTTGCGAGGCGCCTGTCGAAATCGGGGCGCTGCCCCAAACCCTGCAAGGGCTGTCAGCCCTTGACCTGACCAAAGGAACACAGTCCCTTTGGAATCCCCTTATTAGTATCATCATATTTTTGCAAGACGTCAAACTCATTTTTATCAAGGAGGCTATCCTCAATGAACAGAGATAAGGTCATTGTCAGAACCAGCCTTATCGGTATTCTGGCAAATGTGTTCCTTGCGTCATTCAAGGCTGTAGTAGGCATACTCAGCTCCTCTATCGCTATCATACTGGACGCCGTAAATAATCTCAGCGACGTAATGTCCTCGGTGATAACCATTATCGGCACTAAGCTTGCACAAAAACGTCCCGACAAAAAACACCCCTATGGCTACGGCAGGATAGAAAATCTCAGCACCTCGCTGATAGCCGTCATAGTTCTATACGCAGGCGTTACCTCCCTTGTGGAGTCCATAAAGAAGATAATCCACCCGCCTGTGCCCGATTATTCCGCCGCCGCTATAATCATAGTTGCTTCGGCAGTTGTGGTAAAGATACTCCTCGGACTTTACGTCCGCAGAAAGGGCGAGAGCGTAAACTCCGACTCGCTTATCGCTTCGGGCAAGGACGCCCTGCTGGATTCGGTCATCTCGGCGGCGACTCTCCTTGCGGCTATGATATACCTTATATTTGATATCAGAACAGAAGCATGGCTGGGCGCGGTCATATCCCTTGTCATTATCAAATCAGGTCTGGAGATTCTGGGCGACAGTCTCTCCAGCATCATCGGAAAGCGTATCAGCAGCGAGCTCTCCAAGGAGATAAAAAATACCGTCACCTCATTCCCCGAGGTTCAGGGCGCATACGACCTGATTCTCCACAGCTACGGTCCCGACCTGCTTATAGGCTCGGTGCATATAGAAGTTCCCGACACTCTGTCAGTTGCGGAGCTCGACAAGCTGGAGCACCGCATTACGGAAAAGACCTTTGTGGAGCACAATGTTATTCTTGCAGGTATAAGCGTCTATGCCGTAAATACTCAGAACGACCACGCTTCGCAGGTATACAGCGATATCCGCAGGAACGTCATGTCCCACGAATATGTCTTGCAGATTCACGGCTTCTATCTTGACGAAAAGCGCATGACGATACACTTCGATATCATCATAGACTTTGCCGCTCCCGACAGCGAGGAGCTCTATGAGCATATCCTCACCGAAACTCAGCAGGCTTACCCCGATTACAGCGTAAGTATCACGCTTGATACCGACGTCAGCGACTAAAAAAGCCGCCACGGTGTAAAGTTGAGAGTTTAGAGTTAAGAGTTGAAAGTTGTGGTGTCGCCTTTGGCGACTTATTTGAATAAAATGAGCAAAGCGAATACATTAACTCTCAACTCTCAATTCTCAACTCTCAACTTAAAAAAAGTCCAGCAAAGCTGGACTTTTTTTATTTCACTTCTGCAATTGTAACGCCGTCCTCGCCCTCGCCGAACAGTCCGAGCCTGTACGACTTTATGGACGGGTGGTGCTTCAGACGATTCTGGACTGCCTGTCTGAGAAGTCCCGTTCCCTTGCCGTGGATAATAGTCACGGTGGAGATATTGGACATTACCGCCTGATCTATGAATGCGTCAAGCTGAACCAGTCCGTCGTCGCAGGTACAGCCGCGGATATCAAGCTCCATTTTGCCCCTGCGCTCAGCCTTTACGCCTATCTTGTTCATCTTTCGTGCAGGACGTATGGACTTGTTGCCCACAGTGACCTTTTCGGGCTCTTCAAGGCGCAGTCGGGATATGTTCATCTTGGTCTTCATAACGCCCATTTGCACGAATACGAAGTCGCTGCCGTCGGGTTCGCCCGAGATTATACCCTTGCGCTGCAAGTCAACAACGTACACCGTATCGCCGCGGCGGAGCTTTCTCGGCAGCACGTAGCCCTCGTTGGGATCACGCTTCTCCACGGGATTTGCCGTATCGTACATCTTGTTGAAGCTCTGCTTCGTTTTGGACTTCATGCCCGAAACGTTGCTGCTGAAATCCTTTTTATCCTTTTCCTTGCGCAGTCTGTCAAGCTCGTCAAGAAGCTCGTTGGACTCCGCCTTTGTCTGCTCGATAATGGTCATTGCACGAAGTCTCGCCTTTTCAAGCTCCTCAGCCTTTGTTTTTTCCAGCTGTTCGCGCTCCTTACGGATAGTCTCCTCGTGCTCAGCCGTTTCGGCTCTCAGGCGGGATATCTCCTCTTTCTGGCGTTCAAGCTCCATACGGCTGGCTTCAAGCTTGCCGATAACCTCTTCAAGACGGGTATTGGCTTCGCTTACCCTTGACTTAGCGTCAGCGATTATATCCGACGGCATACCCAAGCTCTCGGATATAGCGAAAGCGTTGGACTTACCCGGAGAGCCCACGATAAGCTTATATGTCGGTCTCAGCGTCTCTATATCGAACTCGCAGGAGGCGTTTTCCACGCCCTCGCTGTCTATTGCAAATACTTTCAGCTCCTGATAATGAGTAGTCACCATTACCTTTGCGCCGCTCTCCATAAGACGGCGGATAATGGATATGGCAAGTGCCGCGCCCTCCACGGGATCAGTACCCGAACCAAGCTCGTCAAGAAGCACCAACGACTGCTCGTCGGCAGTTTTCAGTATCTCGATGACCTTGTTTGTATGAGACGAGAATGTGGAGAGGTTCTGCTCAATGCTCTGGCTGTCGCCTATATCCGCAAGGATATGGTCGTAAACGGAGATCTTGCTGCCGTCTGCAACAGGGATAAGAAGTCCGCACATTGTCATAGCCGCCAGAAGTCCCGCAGTTTTCAGAGATACGGTCTTACCGCCTGTATTCGGACCTGTGATTATCAGCGCCTGATAGTCCTCGCCAAGACTTATCTCCACGGGAACAGCCTTGTTCCTGTCGATAAGGGGATGTCGAGCCTTTTTCAGGTGCATAGTGCCGTCGTCTGTTATCTCTGGCAGTGAGCAGTTCAGCTTTGCCGCTAAATTTGACTTTGCAAAGTAGAGGTTCAGCTCAGTGCAGACCTTGTAATTCTCGGCAAGTATATCCGCATAGTCGCCGCAGTCGCGGCAGAGCTGACGGATAATGCGTTCTATCTCCTCCTGCTCCTTGGCTTCAAGGAGACGGATATCGTTATTGGCTTCGACGATAGCCATAGGCTCGATGAATATGGTCTGTCCCGTAGCCGAGGTATCATGTATAAGACCGCTGACCTGTCCGCGGTACTCCGATTTTACGGGGAGAACGAAACGTCCGTCACGGATAGTGACATTCGCCTCCTGCAAGTACTGCTGAGTGGTCTTGTTCTTTATCATCTTATCGAGAGTTTCGCGGAGCTGCATACCTGCGCGGTTTATTTTACGGCGTATTGCAGCCAGCTCGGGACTTGCGGCGTCGGCTATCTCGTTCTCCGAGATTATGGAGCGCTCCAGCTTTTCAAGCAGCCAGTCGTTGGGCTGTAGTCTTGAAAACAGGTAGCTAAGCTCCGTTTCCATGTTCTCGCAGTGAGCGTACCAGTCCGCAAGAGCCTTTATCTGGCGAAGCATTGCTCCTATATCCATAAGGTCGCGGAGGGATATGACAGCTCCCTGCTTTGCCCTTGCCGCAACCGAGCTTATATCCTTGAAATTGCTGAAAGGCGGAGTGCCGAACTGCACCGACAGTGAAAGCGCCTGCGATGTTTTGAGACATTCATAGCGAACCCTCTCTAAATCGTTGTCAGGGCGGACTGCTAAAGCCATGCGGCGTGTTTCTTCATTTGAAGTCAGCTCCGCCAGCATTTCCAATATTTTGTCCAGTTCCAGTGTTTGTAAGTATTTATCCATGTTTTATCCTTTACTTAAAAAATGCGCCTGTTCCGTTCTGAGCTATTTTCTTGAAGGCAGTTTTCATTACCGCCTGCTGCTCGGGGCGAAGATTTGATATCGCCTTGATTATGGACGGATAGGACTTTAGCTTTGCTATCTCCTTCAGCGTCTCCTTATCGGGGGCGCGGAGTATCTCGAACAGAGCGTCGGAGAATATCTGTCTCTCGGTATCGCTGAGGTCCTCAAGCATACCCGAAATTGCTCTGTTTATGACGTCTCCCGACTTTTTCAGTCTGTCGGCAAGGAGGAAACGGTTGCGTTTGAGCTCCCAGTTATAGGCATAATGCTGCTTGATACCGATAGCGGAGTTTTTAACGATAGTCGGATCAGAGCCGCTGCCCAGCAGCATTCCCACGATAGAAGCCTCGGGGATAAAGCTCCTTATTCTCGGCAGCATTTCCTTGTATGTCTCGGAATTGAGTATCTCATCACGGAAGCCCGGTCCGTCAAAGGAATATATATTAGTTATGCGCTTACGTATGCTCTCATCGCAGAAAAGAGAGCTGTATATAGCGGAATTTCCGCCTTTTGAGTGTCCGCCAACTCTTATGGGACATTCGCTGCCCTCAAAGGCGTGATTGAGGTAGCTGATAGCCCTCTCCTGTCCCGAGGTCATCTGCATATAGCTTATGGTGAAGTCCTCTTTCCAGCCGATTACCGAGCCGTCAGTGCCGCGGAACGCCGTAAAGCCGCTGCCGTCTCCGAGCCTGTAGGTCAGAGCTGCGAACTGCATATCCTCGGCATGCTGTTTCTCGCTGACATAGCCTCTCAGCATAGTACCGCGGAAACGTCTTGACTCCGCAAGCTTTCTGAAAAGCAGATTATCCTGCTCGAAGGTAAGTATGGTCGATTTCGGATCAATGAGGTCAGGTCGGTACCTGCGGTAAGCGTCGGGGATAGAGATCTCCTCATCGAAGCTGTCTGAAACTGCGCCGTCAAGGTTAACGTAGCACAGCTGAGAAAGAATAAGACCGTCTATTTCATTGAATGGATCAGCAGAAAAAGGAACATCGCCGCGCCAGTCAAGATAATCAAGAATATTTGCCAGAATACCGCCCCCTGTAAGAAGTTTAGCTAAGCTGATCTATCGGTGAAAACCTTTCTGAAGAAAGGTTCCCTCTGACGGAGGCGCGCCCCTCTGTCCTTCGGACATCTCCCCGCACTGCGGGGAGTCACCCCGAACCCCTTTCCAAAGACTTTTAGCTGATTTTTTCTATGACAGAACCCCTTTTGATTACTAAAAACGACAAGTTATTATGGGGTTCTGTCATAGAAAAAATGAAATAACGGTCCTTGAAACAGGTACGAAATGACCTTATTCAAAAGGTCCACTCAATAAATCAATTTGCTATACAACGATTAACCGTATGCACTATTGACTATTATATCACTTATTTATTAACTTTTCAAGTGGAGGGCGCATAAACAAAAAAGAAGCGGCGAATATCGCCGCTTCTTGATTATTCAAGTAATTTGATTACTTAGTAGGATCGAGTGAAGAAACCTTCTTGAGGAGGTACTCCTGGATGCGGAGTGCGTCACCAGCAGTTACACCGTCACCATGCTCAGCAACGTCTGCATTAGCAAGACCCTTAGCTGTGATGTGCTTTGTATCAGAGCCGTTAAGGCCATACTTGTTCGGGTTAGCAAGGTTCTGCATGATAAGTACAACGTCTGACATATCAACGTCCTTATCGCAGTTAGCATCGCCCCAAACATCAGCCTGAACATCGTCAGGGTTCTTTACAGTTGTAGTTGTTGTGGTCTTGTCGTCAGGAGCCTTGGTTGTAGTTGTTGTAGTTGTCTGATCTGGATTTGGCTTACCGTCGATGTATGTATACTTCTCGTCCTTATCCTGGAGGAACTCAACGATCCAAGCAAGAGGAGCATTCCAGTTGATTGTAACCTCGTTGGTTGACCAAGCTTCGATTGAGTCAACGAAACATCTCTGTGATGGGTTTGTAGCCTCACCGGGAACGAATCCGAGTGCACGAACGTATGGATCCTGGAGACCAGCGTTAGGACCGCCTGAGAGAACTCCGTCAGGAGCCATAGGCAGAGTCTTGTCGAGCTCGTGTGACCAGTATCTGTGGTGAGGATTTCTCTCCTTGTATGTACCGTAACCTGTTACATATGAGAATGAAAGCGGGTTACAGCCGAGGAGGTAATCCATACCTGTAACAACACCGTTCAGGTACTTCTCTTCGCCTGTTACATCGTAAGCGTAGGAAATAGCCATGAGGTTGTTGATAACCATTGAGTTTGAACCCCACTCATAGCCCTTGATGATGATATCCTTGGAGAGGTTGTTCTCATCAGTGTATCCGGGACCGTCATACTTGTATGGGATACCGTAGCCCTGTGACTCCTCTTCTGCGATATATGCATCAGCAGTCTTCTTGAGTGAAGTGATCAGTGAATCCTTCTGATCAGCTGTGAGGTACTGGTTGTTAAGGAGAAGTGAGATAGAACCAGCGGAAGCTGTATTACCCCAGTTAAGAACTGAGAATGTACCTGTCTGGTTCTCACCGCCAGTGATTCTCTCAGGGATCTTGAAAGCGTTATCATACTTGGAAAGAGCTGTGAGGTATGTATCAGCGTCGCCGTCCTCGAGAGCCTTACAAGATGTGAAGATCTCGCAAGCTGCCCAGTACATATCGTCTCTTACCTCGTTATCACCGTAAGGACCACCGCCCTTAGCCTGGTTGAACGGAGCATAGAGTGAAGTCTTGTTTGTCTCTTCTGTTTTAGAAGCTTCATACCAGTTCTTGTCAGCTGCTGCATAAGCGTCCTTAGCTTCCTGGAGATAGAACTCAGCCTTTGATGCGTCATAAGGCTTGATAAGTCTTGCAACCTGAGCTGCACAAGCAGCGTAGTTCAGTGTAGCTGCAAGCGTTGGAGGCTTAACGATACGCTCTGTGTTCCAGCCCTTTGAACCGTCCTCGAGCTTCTCGCCTGAGTAGTCCCAAGGCTTTGTAGCAAGACCTGTCCACTTGTGGTCGTGGAGCTTGTGGTAAACCATGCCTGCGCACTTGCTGCCCCATGTAGGCTCGGACTTGTCAACCTTCATAGCTGTCATGAACTCGAGCTCATAGAGACACTCGTCGATGATATCAGGAATCTTCTTTGAATCGCCGCTCTCAGGGATATTTACTGTGCCTGAACCGTCAGCGAACTTTTCCTTAGTCTTCTCATTGTACAGAGATCTCTCATACATATTAAGGAGAGTCCATACAGAGATACCGCCGTTAACAACGTATTTACCGTGGTCACCAGCATCGTACCAGCCCTTGTTAGCTGTGATCTTGGATGAAGCATATGTAGATGTAGCCTCTTCGTTCTTGAGGTACTCATTGTGCCACTCTGTCTGAACATAAGCTGTATCAGTCTTATGACCACCTTCGTGAGCAAGAGTCTTTGTATCACCTGAAGTGATGTACTTTTCTTCAATATCGAGACCTGAACGGTTCTGATAGAAGTAGTTCAGAGCGTTCTTGAGCATATCGTGTGACTTGTCTGTGTAGATGTCGTCGCCGATATTGAACTCAAATGATCTCCAGTCCTCGCCCTTGATGCGGAGGTAATATCTGCCTGGCTTGTTAGCCTTTGAGAAGTCGATCTTAGCAACTGAGTCTGCTGAATCAGCATCCTTAGTAACTGCGCCTGTCTCGCCTGTCTCAACAACGTCGCCTGACTTAGCGTCAACGAGCTCCCATGTATATGTACCTGAGAGGTTGATCTTTGTAGCGCCGTGAAGGATATCACCCTGGTTATCGCCGAGAACAGCGATCTTAGCGAGATTTGTGAAATAACCAACCTGGTTTACAGAAATGAAGTTTACAGTCTTGCCGTCCTTCTTAAGATTCTTATCGAAGTTAGCACTGTAGTCACGGGTTGTAGCGCCATAGCCCTCGTTAGGATCAGCGTTGCAGCAGCCCTCACCGTGCTCCTTGTCACCACAAGTTACACAGTCGATAACAAGATCATCAAACCAGATCTCGTCGTTTTTCTGAGCATTACCCTGATACTTAGTACCCTTTGCATAGTGGAAGCACCACTCGCAAGCCTCGAGGTCCTTAGTAGGCTTGAATGTACCCTCGAATGTCTGCCAGTCAGTTGTGAGCTTTACAGCAGCCTGTGGCCACTGACCGCCCATATCAGGTCCCATGTGCATATCCTTGGAACCGCCGTCGAGCTCGAAATACTCTTCTGTACCAGCGATATTACCGATCTTTGAGCAGATCTCCATACCGTCTCTGCTGCCCTTGAGCTTACAGCTTACCTTGTACTCGTGGCCAGCCTTGAAGTTGAGGTTTCTGTGTCTTACCTGAAGGTCCCACTTCTCGTGGTCAGCGCCCTCTGGAACGAGAACCTTTACATGGAATGAACCGTCCTCAAGGTTGAAGTCCTGCTTAGCAGGTGATGACTCACAAGTGTGCCATGGAAGTGCCTTGTGTGTGAATTCGCTCTCACCAACGACCAGACCAGCTGATGCATTCATAGGAGCAACCATAGTAGCTGCTGAAGGAATGATCATAGCCATGGACATTACGCTGGCAATAAGCTTCTTTGCATTCTTGTGCATTTGAATACCCTCCCTGAAAATTTGAATATAACTTATAACGCAGTGTCAGTGCAAACGCTGCGGTATATGCTTGTATTATGGGCTAAACAGAGCCTCCTGAGCGGAGCTTGCACCGACCTCTGTTTACCAATCATATTATATTATATCGTGAAAAAAAAGTAAATAGTTTTCTGGAATTTCGTTCATTTCCCTAATGGGATTGTGAAAATTTTGTGTACAATGCCAAAAAGGTAAAAGAAATAAGAGGGCTGCAAAACCCTCTTATTTCCTGAATGTGAATTAATTCATTATTTTTCTTATAAAGCCTTTTCCGCGCCCAAAAGCTTACTTTTTGTAGCTCTCGGGGAGCACCTGAATGGTATGGAGAAGGTACTTCTGGATAGTCAGAGCGTCAGCTGAAGTGATGCCCGAGCCGTTCTCGAAAACGTCGCCGTTGATAGTACCCTGCTCTGTGATGTGGTGGTCGTCAGTACCGCTTGTGCCGTACTTATTCGGATTAGCCAGAGCCTGCATGATGATAACAGCGTCTGCAAGGTCAACGCCCTTGTCGCAGTTAGCGTCGCCCCAGTCAGGCTTTGTGTTATCGCCCTCATAGTCAGGTCCGCCCTTTGTAGTTGTCACGGTAGTCTTGTCAGGATCCTTCTTAGTTGTTGTAGCAGTTGTTGTGCTGCTTGTTGAACTGCTTGTTGTAGTTGTAACTGAGGTTGTTGTGGTTGTTGTGCCTGTTGCTGGTGTACTACTCCCATTGCCCTTTGTGCATGGCTTAGCTACGAACTTAGTGCCGTCAGGCTCCTCGCCCCATGCGATAACGCCGTCAACGTACATAGGCATATGCTCGTTGAGAGAATCAGCCTTCTTGAGGTCTGTAGCCTTTGCAAGACCGCCGAGGTATGACCAGTCGTTTGAAGTATCCCATGCTCCTGCTGTGGACTTGCCGTCTACTGCGTCAGGAATAGAGATCCTGAACTGTACCTCGTCTCTGTGCTCGCTCTGACCTGTAGGCTGGATAGCTCTGCCGTCGTCGAACTTTATGCTTGCATAGTATGTATTTCCTGTAGGATCGCCCTCATACTTGTGAGGACCTGTAACTGTAGCGTGTCCCTGACCGCTCTCGTACTGCTGTGACTTGCCCTCTACCTTGATATCATCAACAGAGAGACCTGCGTCGATGACCTCAGATACATCGAAGAAGTATCTGTACTCAACGTCCTTGGCAACTCTTGCAGGCCATGCTGTGTGGTTCATAGCCCAAGCCTTTATCTCGGTGTATGTAGTACCTGCTGTTCCATTTACTACAGCAGCTACCTCCCACTCAGCCCACTTCGGCATTTCAGCAGGCGGGAAGTCTGCAAGAGGAGCTCCGCCGTAATCGTCTATCATAGCACAGAGACAAGCTGTATAGCCTGCGTTGTAGTCGATAGCTACCTCTGTGTACTGGTAATCTGCTACCTTGTAGTCGCCGTAGTTGCCCTTGCTGTCAGGACCGCCGATAAGTGCGCCGTAGAGAGTATGAGCATACTCAGTCTGCCAGCCCTCTGTGCCGCTCGACTTCTGACCGAGGTCATTCCAGTGGTCGTCGTGAACGCCCGAAGTTGTTCTGTGGTGGATAGCTGTAGGGCTTTTCTCACCCATACCGAGAACATAGCTGAGTCCCATTTCGTTATCGCCGAAGCAGTAGTTCATCTGTGAGTCGCCCCATTTGTCGAACTTGCTCTCATTTGCAGTGCCCTTGAATATTGTATCAGAGCCCAGCTTTGCAAGGAACGCAGTTGTTGTTGCGTGACGGAGACAGCCCCACTGGAACAGCCATGAAAGTCCCTTTGGAGTTATGGACTGGAGCTTCTTCTCGTCCTCGCCCATCCAGTATTTGAGATGGCGTGCGCAGTGGTCGATCCACTCCTGATCCTTTGTTATCTGAGCATAGAGGAATGCAGCGCCCTGTGAAGTATCGTCCCAGCAGAGGCCCCATGTATACTTCCTTGCAGTAGACTGCTCCTCAAGCGGGAAGTTGGGGATATAGTCCTTTTCGACCTTGTCAAGATAAGTCTTATCGCCTGTAGCCTTGTAGAGCCACAGAGCTGCGAACATACAGTCGTCGATCCATGATTCTGTTTTGTACATTCCGCTCATGCCGCCGATATCCTTGCAGGCTCTGATCTTGTCAGCTCCCTCAAAGAGATCCTTTGCGTGCTTGAGATACTGGGCAGCCTTGTCGGGATCGCTGTCCTTGAATATAATATAGCCCTCTGCAAGTGCTGCTGCCGAAAGACCTGCTACGGAAGCATTCTTGATAACGTCATAAGGACGCTCCCAGTCGCCGTTGTTAAGATGATGCTTGCGGAGGTATACCTCGGCGCTGCACCAGATGTTATGGTCGGTAGAGCCGCCTGTGAAGTCGCCGATAGTTCCTACTACGCTTCCGCCGCCCTTGTCGCAGCCCATAACGTAGTCAAGTCCCCACTGAAGGTTCTTACGGTAGAGGTCGTCAAGACCGGCCTTTTTAACAGCGTCCTCATACTCGATGTAGCCCCAGCCCAGCATAGAAGCCGAGTAAGCATTTGTAAGGCAGAACTTGAAGTGGTCGCCTGCGTCGAACCAGCCGCCGGGAACAACATCAGTCTCTTTGCCGTCCTCGTCCACCATGGAGTCTGCACGCCACGGTACCTGATTCCATTCGGGGAGCTTGCCTGACTGCTGTACTTCGTAGAAGAACATTGACTTCTGGAGAGCCTCAGCGTAGTTGTAGCTTGAAGCTGCCTTTGCTGTGGAAGCAGCGTCCTGCTGACCTGCTGTGGGAGCGTATGAGAGCATACCCATAGACATAGCGAGTGCAGAAGCTGCCGCCGTGATTTTTTTGATTATCATTTTTAATACCCCTCTCGTATTAAATATTTTCAGATGTGGCAGCGCACCACACCTATACACCTTAAATATACAATAAAACCGCAGATTTGTCAAGCCAAAAACAACATTTTTCACAAACGAGCTGTGCCAGCTCGACCGCTTGCCACGTTGCCGCTCGTAAACTCGCTCACATTCATCAGGATCGTTAGCCGAATATCGCTTACGCCGCAAAATGTATACGGCTGCATTATTTTCGGAAAGAGCTGAGCCAGCGCCCCCTGCATTCTTAACTCTCAATTCTCAGCTCTTAGTTCTTAGCTCTTAGTTCTCAGCTCTTAGTTCTTAGCTCTTAGTTCTTAGCTCTTAGTTCTTAGCTCTTAATTCGCTTGACTTTTAAAATGCAAAAGTATATAATAATAATGTATACGCTCACGAAGCCTGCGCAAAATAGCTTCGGAGGTGTATACATGACAGACGAAAATAAAAAGGTCGATTCTCCTGCGGAGGAGGCGCTTGAAGAAGCCGAGCTCGCCCGTGAAAACGGTCAGACGGTATCCAGAAATTCAAAGCACCTTATCCACTGCCTGTCCGTAGTCGGACAGATAGAAGGACATTACGTTCTGGCAGAGCAGAACAAGACCACCAAATACGAGCATATTATCCCTGCTCTTGTGGCTATCGAACAGGACAGGAGCGTTGAGGGACTGCTCATTATCCTCAACACCGTAGGCGGTGACGTGGAGGCAGGGCTTGCCATTGCGGAGCTTATCGCAGGCATGAAAACTCCCACCGTATCGCTGGTCGTGGGCGGCGGACACTCTATCGGAGTCCCCCTCGCCGTCAGTGCAAAGCGCTCATTCATCGTTCCTACGGCTTCAATGACTATCCACCCCGTCCGCATGAACGGCACTGTTCTCGGAGTGCCTCAGACTCTCTCCTATTTCGACAAGATGCAGGACAGGATAGTTCGCTTCGTCACGAAAAACAGCAGTATCACCGAGGAAAACTTCCGTACTCTGCTGATGAACACCGAGGAGCTCGTTCTCGATGTGGGAAGCGTGGTTGAGGGCGAAAAAGCCGTAGAGCTGGGACTTATCGACAGCCTTGGAAGTCTCGGTGACGCAATGGACTGTCTTTACGAGATGATAGAAACTACAGAAAAAAGATACGCGGACTGACCGCGCTGTGCCGATACGCGCTTTTTTGCGCATATTTTATGCTACAATATCGGCACGGATACATAATGTGAAAGAACAACGGAGGCAAATATGGCAGAAGCAAAGAAAAATACCAAGGGAGCACCGAAGAAAAAGTCAGAAGCTCCCAAAAGAGAGCCTGTCAAGGCAAATACAAAGACGACGGCTCCGCAGAACGAAAGCAATCAGCTGTGGTCGATACTCCTTTTCGCACTGGGAGTCCTCACCGCTCTCATGGTGCTCGTAAAGGGTACAAAGGGCTGGCTGGCACTGCATAATCTCCTGCTTGGAGTTTTCGGCATAGCGGCGTTCCTCATACCCGTTATACTCATATACACAGCGGTTAAACTTGGCACCGAGCAGACCAAAAAGGACCTCAGCGGCAGGAACGTCTGGTGTATCGCAATGATATTCCTTGCAAGCGCCGCATTCCAGATATTCGTGGTGGGACGTATCCCCGGCGGTACATGGGGCGGTCACTTCAAGATACTCTACGAGGAGGGCGCTAAGCTGAAAAGCGGCGGCGTGGCAAGTCTCCTTTTCGCAGGACCTCTGCTGAAATTCTTCGGCAAGCTTGGCGCAAGGCTCATATCACTGGTACTGTTCTTCGTGTTCGGTATGCTCCTTTCGGGACGCGGACTTGTGGACTTTCTCAAGCTCCTTGCAACTCCATTCGTATTCATCGGAAAATGCGTCAACGGCATACAGAATATGTTCATCGGCGGAGACTTCGTAGACGCATTTGAGGACGACGACAACGACGACGACCGCGAGAAGCGCAACTTCGACGCCGACCTCGAAGCTATAAACATCGCTAATTCCCGTAAGTCCTCACAGAAGCCCTCTGAGAAAAAAGCGCAGAACAAAAAAGCTGTGGAGGCTCTCCCCGACGGCTTCTTTGACTTGGATATACCGCTCCCCACAGACCACCTTATCGTTCACGACAGCGCTGCGCCCGAGGACGACGGAAGCTCCATAGATGTCGATATCGATCAGTCTCCCGCACCTTCACCTGCGGAAAAGCTTCCGCCGCTGAAAAAGGTAAAGGCTCCTGAGGCAGTGCCCGAGGAAGTTCCCGAAGAAAACGAGGAGACAGCAGTCACCGACGAGGGACTCGAACAGCTTATCAGCAAGGCGGCTGACAAGAAGCCCGTTAACGCTGACGAGGAGATCATCGAGGAGGAAGAGCCCGAGGAAGAAAAGCCCGTGTACATACTTCCCCCTATCGACATACTCACCCGTCCCGAGATACGCTCAAACCGTACCGAGGCTATGGAGGAAATGCGTGAAAAGGCTGAGGTCATCAAGAATACTCTGTCAAGCTTCGGCGTCGAGGTAAGGATAAAGGACATCTTCCGCGGACCGTCTATCACCCGTTACGAGATACAGCCGGGTCCCGGTATCAAGGTTTCAAAAATAAAGGGGCTTGAAGACGATATTGCTCTCAGCCTTGCGGCTCAGGGCGTCCGTATAGAAGCTCCCGTACCCGGAAAGGCGGCTGTAGGCATCGAGATACCGAACACCACCAAGGATACGGTAACTCTCCGAGAGATAATCGCTTCTCCCGAGTTCAGAGATTCAAAGAGCAAGCTGACATTTGCTGTCGGCAAGGATATCACAGGCAATATAATCCTTGGTGATATCGCAAAAATGCCCCATGTTATCATCGCAGGTACGACGGGTTCCGGTAAATCCGTCTGCACCCGTTCTATTATAATGAGTATCCTCTACAATGCAACTCCCGACGAGGTAAAGCTCATACTCATCGATCCTAAGATCGTTGAATTCAAGATATTCGAGAATATCCCACACCTGCTCATTCCTATCGTTACGGACTGTAAACGTGCCGCAGGTGCTCTCTGCTGGGCGGTAAACGAAATGATGCGCCGCTATAATATCTTCGCAGAGGCAGGTGCCAACGACTTAAAGTCCTACAACGAGCTTGCAGAGGTGGACGGCGACCTTGTGAGAATGCCTCAGATAGTCGTATTCATCGACGAGCTTGCTGATATGATGCTGGTTGCAGGCAAGGACGTGGAGGACTACATCTGCCGTCTTGCACAAATGGGACGTGCCGCAGGTATGCACCTTGTAGTTGCAACACAGCGTCCTACCACCGACGTTATCACAGGTCTTATCAAAGCCAATATCCCAAGCCGTATCGCTCTCTCGGTAAAATCCGTCACCGACTCCCGTACTATCATTGATATGGGCGGCGCGGACAAGCTCCTCGGAAACGGCGATATGCTGTATATGCCTATCGGCGCAGGCAAGCCTGTCCGTGTACAGGGCTGCTTCTCGCCAAATGACGATATCGCGGAAACAGTCCGCTATATCAAAGCACAGGCAGAGGTCAAATACGATCCTGATGTCGTAGTGACCGTTGACAATTATACTCCGCAGGCTCAGGGCAGCTCAGGCGGCTCTGACAGCGGTGCTTCGACGGGCGGCGGCAGTGACGAGGATATCGTTGAGGCTGCCATAAAGGTAGCTGTGGACGCAGGACAGCTGTCCACATCAATGCTCCAGAGAAAGCTGAAGCTGGGCTACGCAAGAGCAGCACGTATCATGGACGAGCTTGAAGAGCGCGGAGTCATCGGCGCCAGCGAGGGCGCTAAGCCCCGAAAGGTGCTCATGTCGAAAATGCAGTACGACGAGTGGAGACTGCGCAGAATGGACGAATAATTCAACTGTACAGGGATATAACGTAATTTTTGGAGGTTTTTATGAAGCTTAAAGGGATTATTTCCGCGGCAGCTGCCGCAGCTTTGATAGTCGGCGCAATGCCGTCCCCCATGGGAACAATGGCAGAAAACAAAGCTGCTGTAAGCGGCGATACTATTTATAATACAAACAGAGTAAGCGCTCCTGCTGTGACCACTACAGCAAAGAAAGCAGTCACTACTACGACTGCAAAGCCTGCTGTCACAACAACTACCGCAAAGGCGACCACAACTGCCAAGGCGACAACAACTACAACAGCCAAGGTCACTACAGCCGCACCGACGACTACAACGACTACCACTACATACAAGCCTGCTGTACAGGGACAGCCTGTTTTCCACCTTAGCAGCACAGAGGTCTGCCAGACCGAGGCAAGAACCAAAAAGCAGAAGATATATCTGTCCGTTGACGGTGCAAACGGTCTGTACTGCGATACTCTTATCTACGTTTACTACGACAGCCGCATGACCGCTGAGACAGCAGTTGCAGGCAAGGCTGTGGAAAAACTCACCACAGAGCAGGCTTTCGGCGATACCAAGGATTTTATGGTGCTTACCACCAGCGGAGGTTCCGACCTTGGCGCTGACGGCATTATGTGGGAGCTCACATTCACTCTCCCTGCGGACTGCAAGAAGGGCGATGTATTCGATGTAAAGATAGGAGACTCCAAATACGGCAAGATAAAGCCTTTGTTTACTAATTTTGCCTACGACAGCAAGGGCGAAGCTATGACAAAGCACATCTTCACCAACGGGCTTGCTACAGGGGGCATTACCGTTATTGCCGATCCGCCCTACAAGTTAGGCGACATAAATAACGATTTTTCTGTCAACGCTGTTGACGCTTCCATAGCGCTGACTGAGTACGCTTCCGTGTCCAGCGGCAAAAAGACCACATTCACTGACGACAGACAGACTCTTGCGGCTGACGTTGATTCAAACGGTTCAGTAAACGCTGTTGATGCGTCATATATCCTCTCCTATTATGCCTATACATCCACTTCCGCAGGAGCTGCGGAAAGCTTTGAGGCTTACATGGAAAAGGCTAAAAAATAACAGAGTATACTTATTATATAAAGGAGCTATCATAATGAAAACTGTAAATATCGCAATTGACGGACCTGCAGGTGCAGGCAAGAGCACTATCGCAAAAATGGTGTCAAAGGAGCTGGGCTACATTTATGTAGATACAGGCGCTCTCTACCGCACTATCGCCCTCTATATCACCGAGAACAACATCAAGGACGAGGATATCGAGGCTTCTCTGCCAAAGGCTGACGTTCAGCTCAGATTCATCGACGGCGCTCAGCGCGTTTTCCTCGGTGACAGGGACGTTTCAGACCTTATCAGAACTCCCGAGATATCAATGGCGGCTTCACGCACATCGGCTATCCCTGCGGTAAGAGCATACCTCTTCGAGACTCAGCAGAAAATAGCCCGTGAAAACAACGTACTCATGGACGGACGCGATATCGGCACGGTAGTTCTCCCCAACGCTGATGTGAAGATATTCCTAACAGCTTCTGCCGAGGAAAGAGCAAACCGCCGCTACAAGGAGCTTGCCGAGAAGCCCAACTGCCCCACATATCAGGAGATACTCGACGATATCATCAAGCGCGACTATCAGGATATGCACCGCGAGACAGCTCCGCTGAAACAGGCTGAGGACGCTGTGCTTGTGGACACAACAAAGCTGAATTTAGAGGAGTCCGCGGCAGCTATCGTGAAGATAATCACCGACAGAGTAAAATAAGGAGAAGCTTATGTATTACATAGCAAAGTTTCTGGTATGGCTCGCAATGCACATTGCATACAAGCTCCGCTTTGAGGGCAGGGAGAATATCCCCAAGGGTACTCCTGTTATCTATGCCTCAAATCACCGCTCAAATGCCGATCCGCCTATTCTCGGCGCAGGCGGCAGGGGCAAATACGCATTCATGGCTAAGGAGGAGCTCTTCCAAAACAAGCTCTTCGCGTGGCTCATAAGCTCCCTCGGAGCTTTTCCCGTGGCTCGCGGCAAGGGCGACACGGGAGTTATAGATACTGCCGTTGAACGCCTTGACAGCGGAAGAAGCCTTATGATATTCCCCGAGGGCACTCGCTCCAAGGACGGCAAGGTGGGCAGAGGTCACACAGGAGCGGCACTTATCGCTGCCCGTTCAGGCAAGCATATAATCCCCGTAGGCATAGTTTTCGAGGGAAAGCTCAAATTCCGCACACATATCACCGTAAAATACGGCACTCCCATTGATCCTGCGGAGTACTGCGAGATAAGCGATACTCCCAATCCGCGTCAGCTTGTAAAGCTCAAGAACCGCTATATGGCTGATATAAAGCTCATTGTTGAAGGCGAGCAGGAGGCTCCTGCCGAGGAGAAAAAGGAGGATACCGCTGATGAATAAGGTAACAGTTGCCAAGTCCGCAGGCTTCTGCTTCGGCGTTGACAGAGCCGTGAAAATGGTCTACGGCGAGCTGGAAAAGAACACAAATGTGGCTACTCTCGGCCCTATTATCCACAATCAGGACGTCGTAAACGATATGCAGGCCAAGGGCGCAAGGATAATCGACACGGTTGACGAGCTGAAGCCCGATGAGACTGTAGTTATCCGCTCCCACGGCGTAGGCAGGGAGATTTACGAGCAGATAAAGGCTAAGGGCAACCGTATGCTGGACGCAACCTGCCCTTTCGTGTCCCGTATCCACAAGATCGTGGCTGAAAAAACTGCCGAAGGATACTTTATCCTAATAGCAGGAGACCGCAACCACCCCGAGGTTCAGGGCATAGTTGGTCATTGTGACGAAAATTGCCTTGTTTTTAAGGACAACTTTGAGCTAAAAGCCTTTTTTGAAAAAAATTATAAAAATTTGCGAAAAAAGCTTGCAATTGTGGCGCAAACGACGTATAATATAGTAGTATGGGGTGAGTGTTTAAACGTGATCCCGAAGGACGATCCCGATATCGTCATATATGATACCATTTGCAACGCTACCGACACACGTCAGTCCGACGCTGCCGAGCTTGCCAAAAACTCTGACATAATGCTTGTAGTCGGCGGCAGACACAGTTCAAATACTGTCAAGCTTTATGAAGTCTGCAGCCGCTATTGTAAAACGTATCATATTGAGAATTCGGACGAGCTTCGGACTTTAAAGCTTCCAAATGCCGAGAAGATCGGCATCACTGCAGGCGCATCAACCCCCGCCTATATAATCAAGGAGGTACAAACCAAAATGGCAGAAAATGAAATTCTTGCAGCTAATCAGGATGAGGAGATCGATTTTGCTCAGGCACTCGACGAGTCATTCAAAAAAATACATACAGGAGAGAAAGTTAAAGGCACCGTTATCGCCGTAAACAATACAGAGGCTATCGTAGACCTCGGTACAAAGCACACCGGCTATGTTGCTCTTGATGACCTTACAGACGATCCTTCAAAGAAGCCTTCTGACATTGTCAGCGTAGGCGACGAGATCGATCTTGTTGTTATCAAGGTAAACGACGCAGAGGGTACAGTTGCTCTCTCCAAGAGAAAGGTGGACGAGCAGGCCGGCTACGAGAAGATCGTAAAGGCTCAGCAGGAAGGCACAGTTCTCGAGGGCGTTGTTCAGAGCGTTGTAAACAAGGGCGTTACACTTACAGTTCTTGGTGTCAGAGTATTTATCCCTGCTTCACTCACAGGTCTCCCAAGAGGCGCAGAGCTCGACCAGCTCCTCAAGAAGAAGGTAGAGTTCATCGTTATCGAGGTTTCCGAGGGCGGCAGAAAGAGAGCAGTTGGTTCTATCAAGGCTGTTCAGAACGCTAAGAAGGAAGAAGCTAAGGCTAAGTTCTGGGAGACAGCTGAGGTTGGCAAGACTTACACAGGTAAGGTCAAGTCACTCACAAGCTTCGGTGCATTCGTTGATCTCGGCGGCATCGACGGCATGGTTCATATCTCAGAGCTCTCATGGAAGAGAATCAAGCACCCAAGCGAAGTTGTTAACGTTGGCGATACTCTTGAGGTTTACATCAAGGATCTCGACAGAGAGGCTAACAGAATCTCTCTCGGCTTCAAGAAGGCTGAGGACAATCCTTGGGAGATCTTCATGTCCAAGTATAAGGTAGGCGACGTAGTTAAGGCTACTATCGTTTCTATCACAAGCTTTGGTGCATTTGCTCAGATCATCGACGGCGTTGACGGTCTTATCCACATCTCACAGATCGCTGACCAGAAGGTTGAGAATGTCAAGGACGTTCTTAACGTTGGCGACGAGGTTGATGTAAAGATCATCGACATCGACGAGGAGTCAAAGAGAATCAGCATTTCTATGCGTGCTCTCCTTGAGAATGCAGAGGACGAGGCTGAGGAAGCTCCTGCTGAGGACGCTGAATAATCAGTAAAATTTTAAGGGCTATGCAAATGCATAGCCCTTTTTGTGTAATATAAAGCATAATTTATTAAAGGGACGCCTTGCGAAGCGCCTTCGATTCTTGGGCTCTGCCCAAACCCGCAAGGGCTTTCCCCCTAATCGGGTCCGTCCCCTTTGTCGCTTTGCGGCATCTCCCCACACCGTGGGGAGTAACCCTTGACCCGACCAAAGGAACACAGTCCCTTTGGAATCCATTTCATGGGGAAGCCACTTTTCCGAGAAGCTAAAAGCCCGAGTTTTAAACTCGGGCTTTATTATTTAGTCTATCGGAAGTGTTGTTATAAGGTGGAGCAGATAGCGCTGTATCGCAAGGGCGTCATTGGAGGTGATTCCGTTTCTGCCCTCTACATCACCGTTTGCAGAGCCCTGCTCTGTGAGGTGGTGGTCGTCTGTTCCGTTGATTCCGTATTTATTCGGATTAGCCAGAGCCTGCATGATGAGAACTGCGTCTGACAGGTCAACTGTATTGTCGCAGTTTGCGTCGCCCGGAAGTCCCTGTGGTACAGGCTGTGTTGTAGTCGTAGTAGTTGTGGACTCAGTAGTGGTTGTTGTCGTTGTTGTAGTGGTGGTCGTCGTGGTAGTAGTTGTAGTTGTAACTACGGGAGTCTCCTTGACGAATGCAATGTAGTTCATGCAGGCACCGCTCATGCCGTTTGTACCAAGGGTAAGAGTTTCGCCTGCCTTGATCTCCTTAGCGTAAACGTCAAATGGTCTTATTGCCTCGGTGTCATTGACCTCAACTATTTCGCCGTTCTTATTGAAGCTTCCAAGCCATGACGGAACAGTTGTTACTCTCTCGTCCATGCAGACAAACACTGTGATGTCCTTTGCAGCTGTTATAACTGCAAGGTCTGAATCTGTGTTCTTTGAATTGCAGGCTGTGATGATATGCTCACCGCCGCTTATGCTGTTCGGAACAGAAGCGATAACGTGCTCGCGGTCGCCGAACGCCTTGTCGCCTACTGCAAATGTCTCAGCGATAGACCACTGTGCGCCGTAGCTTGCGTCCTTGACCTCAAATTTCGAGATAAGAGCGCTTTTTACAGGCTCGTCGATAACAACTGTGCCGCTGCCGTCTGTAACTGTACCTGCATTGTAGGTCTTGTTCTGCATTCTTCCTGCGTAAGCCATGACCTCGTTTTTAGCAGCATCTGCGGACTGTACCTTGTAGCCGCTGTAAATCTTCGATGAATCAGTGTCGAAGTTATCATAGCCCTGTCCGCCGCCCTTGAGGTTGTTGATATAAGCCTTGTCGTTTCTTGAATTAACTATCTGATAAGCAAGTCCGCTGCCCATATTGCAGCTGTCGAACTTGTCGCCGTAGGACTTGATAGTTCCCGAATATGCGTCATTTCCCATATTCTCAGCATCAAGAGGAAGATTTGTCTTTTCGTAGTAGTTAGCCTCAGAGAATACCTTTGAGTTGTAGGAAGCTCCGATACCGTACTGCTTGTTATTGTAGAAGTAGTTGTTGTAGCTGTGGATATGTGCGTTTCTCGCACGGGGATTACGTGACTCGGTATTGTTGAACCAGTTGTGGTGATAGGTTATCCAGTCCTGCTCATGATTGGTTCCGCCGCCTACAAGTGAGGTCTTGTGACCATCCTTGAACAGATTATATGAAACTGTTATATACTCACTCCACTTTATGTCCAGTGAACCGTCGCCGTCTGCCTTGTCGGCATCTACTATACCGTTGCCTGCATAAGCATTATAGCCCTTTTCTATGGTGCAGTTATGTACCCACATATGATTTGACTTGTTGTCGGCAGAGCCTGTCATGGATACGCCGTCATCAGGGTACTTGCCCAGCCACAGGTTGCGGACCTCGCAGCTCTTTGAGCGCTTCATCTCAAAGCCCCACTGATTGAGTGCTGCGTCATAGCCGATACCCTCGATAGTAACGTTTTCAGCGTTCTGGAGATACAGCATATTTGAGCCGTCGTTCTGCTGACCGTCGTTAGCCTTTGCACCCTTTGGCACATCAATGCTGCCAATAAGTCTGAATACAACGTTCTTAGGCTTTCCGCTGTAGAAGATGTTGTAAAGACCTGTCTGACCGCCGTAGGTAATGCTGTCCTTGTTTGAGTTGTTCACATAGATGACAGTAACCCCTGATTTCAGAGTACCGTCGTTATTGTAAGCGCCGACAGCCTCTGATGCGTTGAAGTGCGCATAGCCGCTGCGGTCAAAAGCCATAGTCTTTAACTTGCAGCTTGCAGAGCCGTTTGAACCCTGTACGTTCACAGTATACTCTGTATTGCCCTTAAGTCCTACTATATCAACTCTTGAGTTTCTGATAAGCTGTGAATCAACAGCTGTGAAGCTTGTGCTGCCTGAAGGTGCATAGCTAACCTTGATATTATTGCCAAGCTTTGAGCTGTCCCACTCAACGTAGGCTTCCTCGAACCAGCCGCCGCAGGTCTTGACAGCGCCCTCAATATTGCCTGATGAAGGCTGGTCGTTATTGCCTGAGCTGCCGGAATCGCCGTTGAGGAACGACGGTGTCCAGTTGTTCATGTAATTCTTGATATTGATATTTGCCGCATCGTTATCAGAAACGGTATGTCCCTTTCTCTGTGAAAGGTCAACACGCTGACCGTTGGAGAGCTTGGTGCCGTTCTCCTTGAAGCCGCTGACGCTCTCGGGCTGTACGCCGCTCATCGAAGTCCAACCTGCCGCTGTTATCATATTGCCGTTCTGGAGAGTAGTATTTACAAAGAGCACCTTTGCAGTCTGTCCCCACGGTCTGCCCAGATAACCTGCTGTTACTGTGAGACCGCTGTTTGCTGTTACCTTACAGTCCTTGAAGAGATATCCTGTGTAAGGACTTCCCTGTTCTCTTGCTGCTGTGATGTAACCGCCTACTGAACCGCTGCTGTAGCCCTTCCAGCGAAGCTCGCAGCTGTCGAAAACAGCGTTGCTTCCGCCGAAGATATAGTCTGTCTGTCCCTCGATAAGGCAGTTCTTGTAGTACTGAGGAGAGCCGCCTGTGTAGAGAGTATCCTGACTTGACAGGAACTGACAGTTGAGGAACTCCGCATAGCCTGTATCAACTGAGAGAGCAGCCGCACGCTCGGTATAAGCCTTTGACTTTACGTCAACGCCGTTGTAGCGCTGTACCTTTAATGTCTCGTTTGTACACTCAACGCCGTCTGCAAGCTCCTCCTGTGTGAGGTAGCGGTTGAATGAGTTCTCGAAAACGATGTTCTTAGCCTTGAAGTTTGTAGCCTTTGGCCATAGCTGAACTGTAGCGCCCCAGCGATAGTTTGAAACGTTCTTGCCGCTTTTGGAGTTAGCAAGATTAGCGTCGTAATAGCCCTTGGAGTTTGCGCTGTAGTACTTATAGCCGATTCCGTAGTACCATGTGAGAATTGCGCTGCCCTTCTGGGGCTCGTCGTTTATGAATGTGATGTAAGGCGTCTGGACGATGACCTGCTGACGGTATGTACCGGGAGCTATGTGTATCGTCACGCGGTTTGCCTCTGATGAGGGATTGAGGCTTGCAGCCTTGTCAACAGCCGCCTGCACTGTTGAGAAGTTGTTGTTTCTGCCTGAGTAGCCCACGTACAGGTCAGTGCCTGCCGCATGAACGCTGACAGGCGGAACTGCCGCGAACGCTGCCAGCAACATGACAATGGATACTGCAAAGGCAAAAAGCTGCAAAGCCAGCTTTCTTGATTTTGTAGCCATAGTTTTTACTCCTTTTCTAACGATGACCTCCGCTGCCTAAAGCGGAAATGTCACAAATGCGGTGATATCGGGAGCTGAGCACAGGGAAAGCAGAGCTTCGGAATATACACCTATATATCATAATTATAACACAAGCAGTAAGAGTTGTAAATAAAATCATAAAAAGTTAAATCAGCTTTGTCTATTTATACAATATCTTCTTCCGCTATTTGGCAGTTTTAACGTATAAACGGCTGTAATTCGGGAGATATAAGAAAAAAGGACTCTATCGAGTCCTTTTTTGATTCATAATTAATATTTCCGCTAACGCAGACGTATTTTGTAGGGGCGGCGTTCCGCCGCCCCTACAATCTTAGTTCTTAGTTCTTAGCTCTTAGTTCTCAATCGAAAGGCTTATCTACGATAAGAATCTCCTCTTTTTCAACAAGCTTCATGCCATCAAAGCCAAGCCTGATTATATATGGCATATAGTTGATGATACGCAGAAAGCCCTCAACGCCGAAGGTGCTGTCATAGTAATTGAGTATGGTACTCAGGGCTGTTCCGTGAGTTCCCACCATGATATTCTCCCCCTCATGAGCACGGAGCATATCGTGGACAGCCGCCATATTGCGCTCGGTCACCGAGCCAAGGCTCTCGCCGCCCTCCTCGCAGAAGCTGAAATCGCTCCAGCGCCTTTGGAACATCTCGCGGTTGTTGCCGTTTTCGCCGCTGATACGCTCGTGGAGGCGGTCGTCAAGCTCTATTTTCAGCCCATGGTCGTCAGCCGCCGCCTTTATGGTGTCATAGCTGCGCTTATAGGG
Source organism: Ruminococcus flavefaciens (assembly GCF_900119075.1). GTDB lineage: Bacteria > Bacillota > Clostridia > Oscillospirales > Ruminococcaceae > Ruminococcus > Ruminococcus flavefaciens_Q. The sequence continues at coordinate 56,153 of NZ_FPIP01000002.1, read as the reverse complement.
ACTGGATACTGCATAGTCAAGGTGTATATCCTTCATTGCGCGGACTACCTCGGCGGTATCCCTCATGCCCTCATCAGTGAGCGGTCTCAGCGCCGCGTCCCTGCATGAATAATCGGGCAGTGCATGGCGCACAAAGTAAATATTCGTCATCACAGTCTCTCCTTGAAGTCGTCGTAGCCGAAGCTGCGCAGAGTCTCGAAGCTGCCGTCCTTTTTCAGAAGCAGGATATGCGGCAGGGGCATACCGTTGAAGGTATTGTTCTTGACCATTGAGTATATTGCCATATCGCCGAATACAAGCCTGTCGCCTATCTTCAGCGGCTCGTCGAAGGAGTACTCCCCGATGACGTCACCTGCAAGGCAGGTCTGAGAGCCAAGGCGATAGCTGTACTTTTTCTCGCCCTTTTCTCCCGAACCCACAAGAGGCGGACGGTAGGGCATTTCCAGTACATCGGGCATATGGCAGGCAGCCGAGGTGTCAAGGATAGCGATTGGCATATCGTTCTCCGTAAGGTCGAGGACCTCCGTCACCAGCCAGCCTGCATTGAGAGCGATAGCTTCACCTGGTTCGAGAAAGACCTCAAGTCCGTACTTCTCCTGCATACGGCGTATGCAGCGCTCCAGACGCGGTATGTCGTAGTCCTCACGGGTGATGTGGTGACCGCCGCCGAAGTTTATCCACTCCATTTTGTGCAGTATGTCCCCGAACTTTTCCTCAATTGCGTCTAAAGTAGTCTCAAGATCGTCGGAATTCTGCTCGCAGAGAGTATGGAAGTGCAGTCCCGTTACGCCGCGGAGGTCATCATCACGGAAGTTCCTGCGTGTAATGCCGAGCCTTGACTTAGGCGAGCAGGGATCGTATATCTCGTGTCCCTCCTGTGTGGAATGCTCGGGATTTATGCGCAGTCCTATCTTCTTGCCTGCCGCAAGAACGCGGTCACGGTATCTGTCGAGCTGCGTGAACGAATTGAATATGATATGTCCGCAGTATGAGATTATCTCGTCTATCTCGCTTTCGCGGTAGGCTGCGGAAAAAACGTGATTTTCCTTACCCATTTCCTCATAGCCCAGCTTTGCCTCGAAAAGTCCGCTGCAAGCCGTGCCTGCAAGGTACTCCCCTATCATTGGATAGAGATGGTAACAGGAAAATGCCTTCTGTGCAAGGAGTATCTTCGCGCCTGTTCTCTCGGAAACACCGCGGAGTATCTCCAGATTACGGATAAGCGCCGACTCGTCTGCTATATAGCAGGGAGTCGGCACTTTATTTACATCGAAATTATACTTCATCATTTCTGGATAAAGTCGTTCATGGTTATCATTACTCTCGGAGCGCCGTTCTCATCGGGAGCTATCATCTCTACCTTCTCCATTTTTATAGGAGTTTTCGGTGAAGCCATTTCGCCCATAGAGTTAAGATCGCGCTCAACCTTCATGAAGTCGTCAACGACCTCCATGCCCTCGGTAACGTTTGCGAAAGCAGCGTACTGACCGTCCAGAGACGAAGCATAATTGCCTGTATAGCAGATGAAGAACTGGCTTGAAGCGCTGTCGTAATCCATGCTGCGAGCCATTGAAACGACTCCGCGCTGATGTGAAAGCGGATTATTAACGCCGTTTGCAGCAAATTCGCCCTTGATAGTATCAGAGCTGCCGCCTGTGCCGTCGCCCTTGGGATCGCCGCCCTGAGCCATGAACTCGTCAACTACACGGTGGAAGGTAAGTCCGTTGTAGAAGCCCTCGTTTACCAGCTTTTCAAAGTTTTCGCAGGTAATAGGCGCTGCGTCGGGGTGAAGTGTAAGAACGATAATGTTTCCCGACTGATTTGAATTAGTTGTGGGAGGCGTATCGTTTACGTCAGAGGTGGAAATGCTCTTTCCGCAGCCTGTGAGCATGAGCATAGTTGTTGCTGCGGCAACAGCCATTATCTTCTTGAAATTTCTGAAATGTGACATTTCTATTCTCCTTTTTTTAAGCTGACGTCGATAAACATCAGTCTTTTCACTATATTGAGCCTTGTAAAGCCAAAGCCCATGACTGCGCCTGTGAGATTCAGTATAAAGTCGTCGATATCGCAGGCGCCGCACATTGCAATGAACTGTATTGTCTCCACGCCGATTATCACCGCCGAAGCCGTCAGCAGAAAGCTAACGAAGCGGCGCTGTTTTTTCCATATTGCAGGGAAGAAAAAGCCTATAGGCATAAGCGCAATGACATTACCTAAGATATTCTCAAAAGAGATATCCCCGTACACCGTGTCGTCATCGCGGATATAGCCTGCAAACTCAATGACCGTGCGGAACGGTACGAAGTTTGTGTTCTCTCGGAAGTATTCCCCATAGGAGCACCTCCCCAGCAGGCTTTCCCTCATAAAGAACAGCATATATACTGCACATATGATATATACTGCAAAAAGCGTAAAGACGATGATCCTTTTTATTCTCAAATCAGTCAACAAGAGTAGGATTGAAGTCCTCTTCCCATGGGAGTCCCCACTTGTTGAGAGCCTCCATGAACGGATCGGGATCAAATTCCTCGATGTTGTAAACGCCAGCCTTCTTCCATGTGCCTGTCATTATCATCATAGCACCTATCATAGCAGGAACGCCTGTTGTATAGGAAATAGCCTGTGAGCCCACTTCCTTGTAGCACTCCTGATGATCGCAGATATTGTAGAGGTAGTAATTCTTGTCCTTGCCGTCCTTTTTGCCGCGGAAGATACAGCCGATATTAGTCTTGCCCACTGTTCTCGGACCGAGTGACGCAGGATCGGGCAGTACAGCCTTGAGGAACTGGAGAGGTACTATCTCCTTGCCCTCGTACATGATAGGCTCGATAGATGTCATACCTACGTTTTCGAGACACTTGAGGTGTGTGAGGTAGCTCTGACCGAATGTCATGAAGAAGCGGATACGCTTGATGCCCTTGATATTGAGAGCAAGTGACTCAAGCTCCTCGTGGTGGAGAAGATACATATCCTTTTCGCCCACGCCCTTGAAGTTGTAAACTCTCTTTATCTCCATAGGCTCTGTCTCTACCCACTTGCCGTCCTCGATGTAGCTTCCCTTAGCGGAAACCTCGCGGATATTTATCTCGGGGTTGAAGTTTGTAGCGAAGGGATAGCCGTGGTCGCCGCCGTTGCAGTCGAGAATGTCGATGTAGTTTATCTCGTCAAACTCATGCTTCATAGCGTAAGCGGAGAATACTCCTGTAACGCCGGGATCGAAGCCGCTTCCGAGGAGGGCTGTGATACCGGCCTTTTCAAATCTCTCGCGGTAAGCCCACTGCCACTTGTACTCAAATTTAGCAGTATCAAGAGGCTCATAGTTTGCAGTATCAACGTAATGAGTCTTTGTAGCGAGACAAGCGTCCATGATAGTGAGATCCTGATAAGGGAGAGCAAGGTTAAGCACTACGTCAGGCTTGTAGCTGTTGATAAGAGCAACAAGCTCGTCAACGTTATCAGCGTTTACCTGTGCGGTCTCGATAACAGTCTTTGTTGTAGGCTGGAGCTTTTCCTTCAGCGCGTCGCACTTTGACTTGGTACGGCTTGCTATCATAATGCCCTCAAAAACCTCGCTGTTCTGGCAGCACTTGTGGATAGCTACGGACGCAACACCGCCGCAGCCGATTATCATACATTTTCCCATTTTTAATACTCCTTTGCGTTTATTATCTTATTTTCAGCTTCATATTTGTAAAGCCTGTGTTTTCTACCTCAAAGCCCATTTGCTTGTAAAGCTTGAAGCCGTCCTCAGAAGCTTTAAGCTCGATATAGTCAAGCTCCATTACCTTTGCGTCTGATATGAGGAGCTCCATGAGAGCCGTAGCTATACCCTGTCGCCTGTGGCTCGCCTCGGTAAATACGTTCAGCACCGTTCCCACACGTCCGTTGGGGAAATTTGGATTGGGCGGAAGCTCCCTTACCGTAAGGAAAGCCGAACCCACTATCTTTCCGCCCTCCTCTGCAAGATATGCAAAGAGGTCGCAGTTGAGGTGGTCTGAGTAATACCGCGGCAGCTTAGCCTTTATCTGGGCCGCCTGCGCAGTGGTCATATCAGGGAAATCCTCGCGGAGATACTTCATGCGTATCTCGGCAAGTCCCGAAACATTCTTTGCTCTGAAAATGTTCATGTCATATCCTGCCTTTCTTATTGCGTTTATCCTCTGTAGTCGTCATTGGGATCATAATCGTTTTCTTCGTCATTATTTGCCTTGTTCTTCTTTGAAGCACGGAGAATTATTATGATAACAAAAGCCGTCAGCACCGCCAGTATTATTATCGGTACAACAAGTATAAGAATAAACGTACCCGATATCTTGTGCCCGAAGTCGTCTATTATCTTGGTGGGATTATACTCGGGATCGTACATTTTACCCGGGTTAGCGTCCGAGATAAGAACGTCCACCTTTTGTCCCACCTCGTATTTCTTCTCACTTGAAGCTACACTGCCTGCCACGCTGTAGGTCTTGCCCCTGTACTCGTACTCATAAACGGGAGTATAGACCTTGCCCGTTTTGGTGTCGGCAATGCTGTTGCCGCCGTCCGCTTCTCTGACGCGGTTTTCGGTGATCACCGCGGTAATAGGGACATTATACTGAGTAGTGTCCTTTCTTATTGCGTCGCCTACAAGATTTTTTGCCATTATGAACGGTATTATACCGCCTACAGCCACAAGAAAAATCACAACTGCGGCAGCAATTATTATGATCCCAGCAGGATTTTTGCTGCTTTTTTGTTCGTTATAAGAATTATTATCCATATTTTCCTCGATATCATTCATCTTACGGCTTACAGCGCCTTGCTTTTTTCGTTCTCCCAGTATCTTTCGACGCTTCTGTAATCATTGATAGAGTACACAACAGGTCCTACTGACAGAATCAGTCCGATAATGATAAAAACGATAGGGGCACTTTTCTTTGCCTTGTAAGCAGGCACATAAACATGATCGGGCTTGTCGGGATCGACGTAAACGTCTACCTCCTGTCCCACATAAAGCCTGCCCTTGTCGGAGTAGGTATCACCCTCATAGAAAAGCTCCTCGCCGTTGTACTCATAGCTGAACACAGGCGCATAGGACGGCGACGAATCCTCGTCAGACATAGAAGTGCTGACATCGAATGAGTACACCCTGCCCTTTACAAGAACTGTGCATTCGTGCTTAGACTTGATAAGCAGACCTACCTGAACCATTCCCAGTATGAAGAACGCCAGACCGCCAAGTATAAAAAGAAAACAAATACGTATGCGGAGCTTCATAAAAGCTTTATTTGCTTTAAGGCTTTCCTGTGCTCTGGTTTCCAGATCATTCTTTTCGCGGAACTTATCCACCATGGCTTCACGTTTTAGTGTGAAGTCGTCCCTGTTATCATTATTAAAATTATAGTCCATATCATTCCCCCATACAGACTTTTTATGAAAGAGCCAGAAGCATTTCCCTGATTATCTTGCAGGCAACTGCTGTGGAAACGCCGCTCTGATCGTAAACGGGACTGAGCTCGTTTACGTCGCAGCCTACGATGTTGAGCCTGCTGCAAACCAGCGTCACAGCCTTTCTAAGTTCCTCGAAGGTCACGCCCCCTGCCTCGGGAGTACCCGTGCCCGGGAATATGGACGGATCAAGCACGTCAAGGTCAAGGGTGAAGTAAACGTTCTTTCCCTTGAGCTTCTCAACGACCTCTTCAAGCCCGTCGAAATTGAATTTATGCATTTCCGTATGCTCGTCCGCAAAGTAAAACTCCTCGCGGTCGCCGCTGCGGATACCGAACTGGAAGATATGACCGTCACCAACAAGCTCGTGGCAGCGTCTCAGCACACAGGCATGGGACATCTGCTGGCCGAGATAGTCGTCGCGGAGGTCGGCGTGTGCGTCAAAGTGAACGATATAAAGGTCGTCGTACTTGTCATTGACCGCCTTGACCGAGCCGAGAGTAACAAGGTGCTCGCCGCCTATCATAAATGGCAGCTTGCCGTCGGAAAGTATCTCCTCTGAGCGTGCTGTGATATCGGCAACCGCCTGCTTTGTACTGCCGAATGGGAGCTCTAAGTCTCCGCTGTCGAAGTAGCTGTAGTCGGTCATGTCCTTATTCTGGTAAGGACTGTAGGTCTCGATACCGAAGCTCTCATTGCGGATAGCCGAGGGGGCGAACCTCGTACCGGGACGAAAGCTTGTAGTACCGTCGAAGCCTGCTCCGAAGAGGACTATCTTAGCGTCCTCATATTCGCTGTCGCAGGCGATAAAGGTCTGTATATTCTTATTCAACATCTCTGAGAAGCTCCTCTACATAGCATGGGAGAGCAAAAGCTCCCGTATGAAGTCTTGGATTGTAATAACGCGTCTTTATGCCGAGCATACTCCATTTTGTGCCGTTATAGTCGTTAGTGGGGTGATATTTCTTTGAAGCAAATCCGAAAAGCCAGTGTCCCGAGGGATAGGTCGGGATATGAGCCTGATATACCTTGCTTATGGGGAAACTCTCCACTATGCGCTTGTGCGAGCGCTGCATAGCGGCTGCGTCCTCGTCGTAAAACGGGCTCTCATGCTGATTTACCATGATACCGTCATCGCGGAGCGCCTTGAAGCAGCTTCCGTAGAACTCCTTGGTGAAGAGTCCCTCGCCAGGACCGAAAGGATCGGTGGAATCCACGATTATAACGTCATACTGGTCTGTACAGCGGCGGATAAACTTCACGCCGTCCTCGTAGTATACGTGAACTCTCGGATCGTCGAAACGGCAGGCTGTAGTGGGCAGGTACTTCTTGCACACCTCCACAACAAGCTCGTCTATCTCCACAAGGTCTATGCTCTCAACAGAGGCATAGCGTGTAAGCTCGCGGACAACGCCGCCGTCGCCTGCGCCGATGACAAGTATATTCTTGGGATTCGGGTGTACAGCCATAGGCACATGAGTTATCATCTCATGGTAGATGAACTCGTCCTTCTCCGTCAGCATCATGTAGCCGTCAAGAGTGAGGAACCGCCCGAACTCCTTAGAGTCGAAAACGTCGATACGCTGGAACTCGCTGTTGCCGCTGTAGAGCTGATGATCGACCTTTATTGAAAATTTAACGTTAGGAGTATGTCTCTCCGTGAACCATAATTCCATACAATACCTCCGTTCGGTGATAATCATTTTGCTTTGCAAAATGGGTATCACTCCCAAATGTAGGGGGCGATGCCCACATCGCCCCGCTTAATTGCGGAATATAGTCGGGCTGATGTGGGCATCAGCCCCTACAAGCTAACATCAAAAAAACAGTTAGCTCCGCAAATTATTTTTTATCAGCAGGCGGACCTCCTGCGGGATTAACGCCTGCAAGCTTCAATGAAAGCTTCAGGAATATCGGTGTTACGATAAGAATGATGATATACGCAACTGCCAGACTGAGTATAAAAGACTTTATGAACATTGTCGCAAAGGATGGGAGCACTGCGTGTCCGTGGCTCATCTTCATGACCATTTTGCGTACTATGATTATCATTGATAATGTGAGTATAGGAGTGTAGATGATATCCGAGATAAATGCAGACACAAGCTTTGCAGGAACACTGTTCTCTCTCAGCTTCATGGCTTTGCAGGCTCCGTCCTCAACTTTTTTCATAGGCACTATCAAGCCTATTATCAGGCTGAGCACCGCACTTGCACCGAAGCTTATGAGGAACTGCGTCATATCGAATTTGTCCGCTGACACAATAGAGTTCGTAAGCGAAAGGCAGAAGCTCATGGTAACTCCCATAAGCACACTCATGATGATACCTACTTTTTTCATATACATTTCCCCCTAAAAAAAAATAACAAAAATGTCGCCTTTATTATGCCGACTTATATATCAAGGACGTTAAGTCTCTCGATATTTATATCCTCTGTGCCTGTCATCTGACAGCCCTTTTCCTTGGCGTACCTGATATACTCGATTATCTCGGGAGTTATAAGCTCTCCCGGAGCAAGTATTGGTATGCCCGGCGGATAGCACATTACGAACTCGCTGCAAATGTGACCTGCCGCTTCTTCAAGAGGCAGTGAACGCTTGGGCGCATAGAACGCCTTTCGCGGAGTTTCCGTAACTACAGGACTTATATACTCCTGAGTGAGCATATGTGCGCTGCTCTTTCCGAAGCGGCGCTTTATCTCGGCAAGAGCACTGATAAGGCGCTCGATATCACGCTTTCTGTCGCCTACCGAAATGTAAGCGAGAACATTGCCGATATCGCCGAATTCTATCTGTATGTCGTACTCGTCGCGGAGAAGGTCATAGACCTCGATACCTGCAAGACCTATGGGCAGAGTATAGATACTCAGCTTTGACACGTCAAAGTCATAGATACTGTCGCCGTTGATGAGCTCTCTTGAATAGGCGTAATATCCGCCTATCTCGTTTATCTCCGAGCGGGCGTATTCTGCCATTTCAACAGTCTGTGCAAAAATCTCACGCCCCCCGAGAGCAAGTCTCTTTCGTGAGATATCCAGACTTGACAGAAGCAGATACGAAGCGCTGGTAGTCTGAGTTAAATTTATCACCTGACGCATATAGTCGGCGTTGATGTTCTTTCCCATGAGCAGGAATGAGCTCTGGGTAAGACTTCCGCCCGACTTGTGCATACTTACGGAAGCACAGTCTGCCCCTGCCGCCATAGCGGTTATGGGGAAGTTCTCTCCGAAGTAGAAATGAGTGCCGTGAGCCTCGTCAACAAGCACCAGCATACCGTGCTCATGGGCAAGGTCGGTTATTCTCTGCAAATCGGAGCAAATACCGTAGTATGTGGGATTGTTTATCATTATAGCCTTGGCGTCAGGATTGTCGCGGATAGCCTGCTCCACCTGTGAAACAGACATACCCAGCGCGATGCCAAGCTGATGATTGACGTCGGGATTTACGTAAACAGGCACAGCGCCTGTGAGTATCATCGCATTTATAGCGCTTCTGTGGACATTTCGGGGCATGATTATCTTGTCGCCCTCCTTGCAGGCGTACATTATCATGCTCTGGACCGCAGAAGTAGTTCCGCCCACCATGAAAAAGGCGTTAGCCGCGCCGAAAGCCTCAGCCGCCAGCATTTCCGCGTCCTTGATGACGGATACGGGGTGACAGAGGTTATCAAGGGGCTTCATGGAGTTGACGTCAACGTTCATGCAGTCCTCGCCGAGGAACTCGGTAAGCTCCATATTTCCTCTGCCGCGCTTATGTCCGGGGACATCAAAGGGCACTACTCTCATGCGGCGGAATTTTCTCAGCGCCTCATATATCGGCGCATTTGTCTGGGAAAGCTCAGCCATTTCCGAACACGTTCCTTCCGCTGAAAATTTCTATCATCTCCCGCTTCAGCGCGTCTGTTATCTCAAGTCTGCGCCTTGGCGGAAGCTCGTTCACATCTGTATTGAACAGGTAATTCTGCAAATCAAGCTCCTTTATGAGCATTTTTGTGTGGAACATATTCGCCTGATATACGTTTATGTCCACAGCGTCGTATTTATCGAGTATCTTTGAGTCAATATAGTCCTGTATGGAAGTGATATTGTGGTCGATAAAAAGCTTTTCGCCGTCCAGATTACGGGTAAAGCCTCTTACCCTGTAGTCCATGGTGATGATATCCGAATCGAAGCTTCCGATAAGGTAATCGAGAGCTGTCAGCGGAGTTATCTTGCCGCAGGTAGCAACGTCGATATCCACGCGGAAAGTAGCGATAGAGGTATCGGGGTGGAACTCGGGGTAGGTATGAACGGTAACATGGCTCTTGTCGAGGTGAGCTACAGTTTCAGTGCCCCCTGCGGGTATCATAGTATCGTCGGCGATAAGGAAGGTAGCAGAAGCGCCCTGAGGATCGTAGTCCTGACGGGAAACGCTGAGCACCTGCGCTCCTATCATCTCGGTAAGATGAGTCATGATATCTGTTATACGCTCGGAGTTGTACTGCTCGTCAACATAGGCGATGTACTCCTGCTGAGAGCGTGCCGTCTTGGCATAACAGACGTCATATATATTGAAGCTCAAAGACTTCGTAAGGTTATTGAATCCGTAAAGTTTCAGTTTATTCTCCATAATACCACACCTTTAAACAAAAAATGCACACAAAAGACCTTATCAGCCATTGTGTGCATGAAATATTATGCGGAAAACGCAGAAACTTCATATACGGTTTCAGAGTCTATACAAGCAAGTACTACCTTTTACTACTCTTATTGACCTTTCACAAGCTGATGAGAACTTATAAAAACTTTATCGACGCACAGTCGAATCAATAAGGCAACAGAAAGTTGCCAGCCGATAATTCGGCATTCGGCATTTGACCCGGCTGTCCGTATGGCCTCGACTCCGAAAGGAGTGGTCAATAGTCTTGCGCTGAAACCGAAGCTTCTTTTGCAATTCAGTTTATTTTATCATATTTCAGCCTTTTTGTCAATAGCAATACATATTTTATATCAAGGCAAAACGCACAAAAAAAGCTGCCGTGTTCCCACAGCAGCCTCAGTCCTCTCGGAGCTTTTTGCGCTTTACCTTATTTTCATACATTCGGGTATCTGCTATCTTGATATACTTGTCAAGGGGCTCGTTCTCGTCGGGCACCTCGCAGAAGCAGCCGAGACTAACTCCAACGGTATAGCCTTTTTTCGCAGAAGCGTTGTACCTTGTAAGATAGTCGTAGATATACCTGTAATGCTCCTGTATCTTATCGGGGCTGTAGTTTCCGCAGCCTATGATAGCGAACTCGTCGCCGCCTGTACGGGCGCAGACCTCGTTCAGCTCACAGGAGGTATTAAGTGCATTCGCCACAGCCGTGATAGCTGTGTCTCCTTCTATATGACCGTAATTGTCGTTTATCATCTTGAGCCTGTCAAGATCGGCGATGATAATGAAGAGCTGTTTTTTCTCCTGACAAGCCTTGCGGAATATTCCCTCCGCCATACGGTTAAAGCCGTGGCGGTTGTAGATACCCGTAAGGGTATCACGGATAGAGCTCATGAAAATACGCTGATTTATGCTGAGCAGCTTTGTGCGGACGCGGAGGAACTCCAGCGCAACGCTGATATTTCTGTTCCACATGGCAAAGACATTGCTTGCCGCACAGCGTATATCGCTGAACCTGAATACCGAGTATCCGAAGCACCTGTCCATGAAGTGAACGGGCAGCAGGAAATAGGTAGACGGCTCGCTGCAATACTCGTCGATAAAATGGGGCAGGATATCGTTTGAACGGAAGCTCCTGCTGGTAAATTCAGTCTTTTTTCTGGTATAGACCATTCTTGCTTCCATTAAGGCAGCATAGCCCTCGCGGACGTAGTCACCCTCGTCGCCCTCAATGTTGTCCCAGTTTTTATTGAGGCAGAGCATATAGGTATCCAAACCGTTTATAGCGTAAACAAAGCCGTTTAGCTTATGCAGGAGCCCGTCAAGGTTCTCCTCCTCCATAAGACTTTCCAGCATACCGCTCTTCTTGAAGTAATTCTCGTATCTTACAACACGGTTATGGTACTCCTCACGGGTAGAAACGCTGTGATATGTAGCGCTGCCGCAGCCGCAGGAACGTGCAAACAGCAGTCTTCCGTGAGCAAGAGTCTCCACAGGCTCAACATTCATGCCGCTTATCTTCTTGTGGAGTATGCATACCGCTCTTGCGCCCATGCGCTCGTTTTCGGGGAGCACCGTTGAAATGGACGGGATATTCAGTATAGCGTCATTGCTGCCGTCATAGCCTGATATCCTTATATCCTCGGGGATATTTTTGCCGCCCTTGACCAGTGCGCTGGCAAGATACCTTGCCATAGTATCATTGGCGCATATAACAGCTTCGGGCATCTCTCTTTTGCCCTCTATGAACTCCTTGGCAAGTCTCTGTGAGACTATCTTCCAGAAATCGCCGTAGATTATGTCTCCCTCGCCGATCTCCAGACCGTGCTTTTCCATAGAGTTTTTATAGCCTGCAAGTCTTGTCTCCGCAGGCTTGCTGCCCTCGGGACCTGTAAGACACATTATCCTGCTGCAGCCGTGTACCTCGATGAAATGGTCGGTCATCTGCTCGAAAAGCTTTGTATCGTCGGCGTAAATGCTGTCGCAGAAATCGAAGTCGTGGTCAAGAGCCACAACAGGTATGCCCCAGTGAGAGAACACCTTCACGAACTTGTCGATAAGGTTCTGGCTGGCGAGATTACCTGCCATGAGCACAACGCCGTCTATGATATTCTTTTTAACAAGAGTGAAGATATTCTCCTCGCCCTGCTGAATGAGATTGCCGCTGTCAAGATTGAAAGCCATGAGGAAGGTCAGAACATCGTAGCCCAGCTCTTTGCACTGCTCAGAAATACCCACAAAAATGCGGTTCATGTAGTCGTTGAATACATCAGCAGCAATAACAGCTATAGTTTTTCTTTTTTTCACAGTGCACACCTCCCCCTAAAAGCATATAATCAGACATAATAATTATACATCAAAAAGTATAATAATGCAACAGCTTTTTTATTATTTGCGCTAAAGGATATAAAAAAATATACCATGTAAGCAAAAAAGGCCGTTTCAGAGAAGCGACCTGTAGAAATCCAGCGTCCCGAAGCTGCGCTCCAGATGAGTCAGCGCATAGGACTCCGCCAGCGCTGAAAGTCTCTGCTGAGTGCCCTCAGACACGCGAAAATTGAAAAGCCTGCCCATATCTGCAAGGACTATATGCCGCACAGCACTGAGTACAGGCAGTTTTATCTTCATGAAATCGTCGGAAGTCTCGTTCTCGAAGCAGTCTGCGCAGAAAAATCCCCCGTCGCGGATACAAAAAAAGAGCTCCTCGGGCTCAAAAACGCCGCAGCCCCTGCAAGCCACGATATCGGGCATATAGCCTGTCTCGGACATCAGTCGGAGCTCGAACACGGCTTTGAGGAAGGCTTCGTCACGCTCGCCGTTTTCAAGGTAGTGGAGACAGTTCAGCATGAGCCGCAGTATATCCCCGTTCTGAGTCTCAGGTCTTATGCAGAAGCGAAGCACCTCCGCAAAATAAGAGGCAAGGGATATCTTGGTAAGAGACTCGCGAAGCCCGTAAAAAATATGTATCGGCTCTGCACTGTTGAGGTACAGATAGCTGCCCCTCTTGTCTATGCAGAACCGTGAATACGCCAGAAGCTGAGTAGAGCTGCCCGATTTTCCGTTTATCTTTCTTGCGCCTTTCACGGAAACCTCGATAACTCCGCTCTCATTGGTGAGTATATCGATAAATTTGTCCTGTTCTCCCACAGAACGCTCTTTAAGGACGATGCCTTCAACAGTAGTCATGTTTATCTTCCCTGCAAGCCGAATACCGCAGATAGTCCTCTATCCTGCCTGTTTCGGCAAACTTATCCCATAATATATCTTCATTCATAAAAAGCCTCCGCAGATAAGATACGAGCCATAGCTCTGAAAATATCATCTGCGGAAAGCCTGTTATTATTTGCGGTAATTATTTCTCGGAAAGTCCGAAGCTCCTGATGAGATTCTCCCTGTTGCGCCAATCCTCCTTGACCTTTACCCAGCACTTGAGGTTGACCTTTATCTGGAAGAAGTCCTCCAGCTCTATCCTTGCGGCTGTGGAAGCCTTTTTCAGCATAGCTCCGCCCTTGCCGATGATGATGCCCTTGTGGGACTCCTTCTCGCAGTAGATAACAGCGGATATATCGAGGATATCCTTGTCCTCGCGCTCAGTCATCTGCTCAACGCCTACAGCTATGCCGTGAGGCACCTCGTCGCTGAGAAGCATAAGGAGCTTTTCGCGTATCATCTCTGCTGCCAGCACCTTTTCGGGCTGGTCTGTTATCATATCCTCGGGGAAGAAGTGTACGGACTCCTCCGAAAGAGCGATTATCTCGTCGATAACTATGTCAACGCCGCTGTTCTCCGTAACGCTTACGGGGACTACCGCCTGAAACTTTATCTTCGAGGTCAGGTCAGCGATAACGGGAGCAAGCTCGTCCTTGTTTTTAAGGAGGTCGATCTTGTTCAGCACAAGGATTACGGGCATTTTCGAGTCGTTCATAGACCTGAGGAGGTTCAGTTCCTGCTCGTTTATCTTCTTGGTGCAGTCCATGACGAACACTACCGCGTCGATGTCGCTGACGGACTCCTTGACGGTATTGAGCATATGCTCGCTGAGCTTGTTCACGGGCTTATGTAATCCGGGGGTATCGAAGAATACCAGCTGAACGTCGTCTATATTGCGTATGCCCGTGATACGGGTACGTGTAGTCTGTGGCTTATTGCTGACAGAAGCTATCTTCTCGCCCACGATAGCGTTAAGGAGCGAGGATTTTCCTGCATTTGTACGTCCTGCGATAGTAACGAAAGCCGTTCTTGACATCAGTTGTTTTCTCCGTTCATAATGAATGTTGCGTCTCTTGAGATACCAAGCTTTTCAAGGACAGACTCTTCCTTTTCGCGCATGATACGCTGGTCGAGCTGACTTGTCTCGTGGTCGTAGCCCAGCAGGTGGAGCATTGAATGAACAGTAAGGAAGCCCACCTCTCTCTCCAGTGAGTGACCGAAGTTCTGAGCCTGCTTTACTGCTGTCTCCAGTGAGATAACAACGTCGCCAAGCTGAACTGCACCTGTCTCGGGATTTATCTCAACAGTGCCGTCCTCGCTTGTGAGCGGGAACGAAAGAACGTCTGTTACAGCGTCCTTGTTTCTGTATATCTTATTGAGATTCTTTATCTCATTGTTGCTTACGAATGAAACGCTTACCTCTGCGTCCTTTCCGAAATTCTCCGTAGTGAGTACTGCCTGACAGCATCTTCTGATAAGGAGTCTGATACCTACAGGTACCTTCACCTCTGTCTGATTGTTCTTTACATAAACTTTTAACTTAGCCATGATAATTCTTTCTCCCTTCATTGTATTTTTCATAAGCCTTGATGATATCCTGTACTAATCTGTGTCGTACAACGTCTTTCTCGGTAAAGCGGTGTATCTCGATATCATCTATACCCTTGAGCACCTTAATGGCTTCCACAAGTCCCGATTTCTTGGTATCGGGCAGGTCTATCTGCGTGATATCGCCTGTGATGACCATTCTGCTCTCGTTTCCCAGTCTTGTGAGAAACATCTTGATCTGCTCGGAGGTGGTATTCTGAGCCTCGTCGAGTATAATAAAAGCTTCGTCGAGAGTACGTCCGCGCATATAAGCCAGCGGAGCCACCTCGATTATCCCCTTTTCCATGTAACGGGCAAAGCTCTCTGCTCCGAACATATCGAAAAGCGCGTCGTAGAGCGGACGGAGATAAGGATCCACCTTATCCTGCAAGTCGCCCGGGAGGAATCCCAGCTTCTCTCCTGCTTCAACGGCAGGACGGGTAAGGATTATCTTTTTTATCTTGTGCTCGCGGAACGCCTTTACAGCCATAGCAACTGCAAGATAGGTCTTGCCAGTACCCGCAGGACCTATTCCCAGAACTATGGTATTATTTTTTATAGCGTCGGTATAGCGTTTCTGACCGACGGTTCGCGGACGGAGTATCTTTCCCGAGGCGGTCATGCATATGCCGTCGCCTCCGAGCTCCTGAAGCTCCTGCTCGACTCCGTCAGCCACCATAGATGTGACGTAGCGGACGGTCTGCTCGTTGACAGAATTGCCGCTGCTCGCCATTTTCATAAGAGCCTTCAGAGCCTTTTCAGCGCCCTCGGTATCGCCGTCGCCGATTATTTTAATGCCCCCGTCCCTGCTTACGACGGTGACATTGAAATCCTTCTGGATACCGCTGATATTGCCGTCAAGCTGTCCGAATAATGCAGAGAGCTGCTCGGGGCTGTCAGCGGGTACAAATTTTTCCGACATTGAATCTATTCTCCAATCTGCTGTTCGGGAAAAGCTCCTGCTGCTGCAAGAGCCGCATTGGAGTAGCGCGGATCATCGGATACTTCCTTTATCACTCTGACCTTGTCGGGGAAATCGATAGCCTGCTCGGGAGAGCTGAGCTCCAGCTCCATGATAGCCAGCTTATCCGAAAAGGGATATTTATCCATTTCAAAGAGCTGCCCCTCATAGTCGAAGCAGTAGCGCACCTTTTCCACAGGCGGACAGTCGCCGCGGCGCTCAGCAAGGAGCTGATGATACATTTCGCCGCTTATCTCGGATTCGTTTTCCTCTCTTGTCACATGAGTAAGAAATATCTTTTCCGTGTAGGTATATTTAACACTGCCGTTCTCGTCCACGGACCTTACTCTGCGCTGTGAGCCGTTGCTGCCGCTTTTGAGATAGGTCTGGACTATAGCTATCCTTCGCTTTATATCCAGCAGTGAAACATCAGGGAATTCAACGAGGAACTTCCTCTCAATCTCATAATTCTTTCCCATAAAAGCACTCCAAAACGATGAATTTTTCGCTGAGATCTTTCAACATTTTTATTATACAACTTTTTTTGAATAATGTCAACAAAATTTTCAGATTATTCTGTCAATATTGCTTAGTTTTACGAAATTGTCACAATCCTGTCACACTGAGCTTCACATATTGCCGAGCATAACGCCGAAGGGATCGAAGCTGTCCCTCTCGGGCTCTGCCGATGCCGCCTCTGCCACAGCCATGCTATTGCCGTCACTAAGCGGAATTTCCACTGTCAGCACATTGTCCGAGAGCTCTGCGCAGGCGCCTATGCGCTCAGCAAAGCCCATGCATACTTCACGATAACGGGAATCAAAAATGTCGGTCTGTCCCACATGGGCTTCGTCCACAAATGTCCCCAAAGCCCTGACAGAAATGTTTAAAGTTTTCAACTTCTCCCCGCAGGACACCTCAAAGGCGTTTTTTCCGCCCTCGCCGCCTGCGGTGAGCCTTCTCACAAAGCTCAGCAGCAGGAACCGAAGAACCTCCCTGTCAGTCCTGATATAAGATAGCGAGGTCTCACCCACTGTTACAGTGCATCTGCCCCTTGAAGCCTCCTCGCAGCCTGCCGCGAAGTCCCTGAGAAAGGCGTCCGCCCTGACCGTACACATATCATCGTCGGTCAGCCTTTCAGCCGTAAGCGCCTTGCTGAGCTGAGCACTGCGCATAAGGTCGCAGCACATCTCCATAATACCGTTGATAAGCTGTATATCCTGCTTTGAGCGCTTTTTGCCTGCCGACTCGCGCAGGCTCTCGCAGGAAGCCGCTATCCCCGAAACAGAGCGTCTTATCACATTTTCCGTGCTGCTTATGAGCTCCGCAGCAAAGGGACTGCCGAAAAATTCACCGAAGTCATTGTTTTTATCCATAATATCTCCAGTCTCTCCGCAAAAGTGCAGAGACATATTATATGTATATATTATACACCATTTGAGTAAAAAAAGAAATAGTTACAGAGTCGTTTTGACACAGTAAAATGCTGACAAAATTTTTCGTTTCAACAGCGCTCGTTTTATACAATCTGTGCTTTTATAGAAAATTCTGTTATTTTTTTATCGAACCACTTGAAAAAATTTCCGAGTTGGGGTATAATTAATTCATACAAATTTTTAGGAGGTATATCCAATGTCAGTTAAAGTTGCTATTAATGGTTTCGGCCGTATCGGTCGTCTTGCATTCAGACAGATGTTTGATGCTCCAGGTTATGAGGTAGTTGCAATCAACGACCTTACAAAGCCTTCAATGCTCGCTCAGCTTCTCAAGTATGATACAGCTCAGGGCGGTTACTGCGGAAAGATCGGTGAGAATCTTCACACTGTTTCAGCAGACGATGAGAAGGGCACAATCACTGTAGACGGCAAGACTCTTACAATCTACGCTAAGGCTAACGCTGCAGAGCTCCCATGGGGCGAGATCGGCGTTGACGTTGTTCTCGAGTGCACAGGTTTCTACTGCTCAAAGGACAAGTCACAGGCTCATATCGACGCTGGCGCTAAGAAGGTTGTTATCTCAGCTCCTGCTGGTAACGATCTTCCTACAATCGTTTACAGCGTAAACGAGAAGACTCTTACAAAGGATGACAAGATCATCTCAGCTGCTTCATGCACAACAAACTGCCTCGCTCCTATGGCTAAGGCTCTTAACGATTATGCTCCTATCCAGAGCGGTATCATGAGCACAATCCACGCTTACACAGGCGATCAGATGATCCTCGACGGTCCTCACAGAAAGGGCGACTTCAGAAGAGCAAGAGCTGGTGCTGCAAACATCGTTCCTAACAGCACAGGTGCTGCTAAGGCAATCGGTCTTGTAATCCCAGAGCTCAACGGCAAGCTCATCGGCTCTGCACAGAGAGTTCCTGTTCCAACAGGTTCTACAACAATCCTCACAGCTGTTGTTAAGGGCAGCAACGTAACTAAGGAAGGCATCAACGCTGCTATGAAGGCTGCTGCTTCCGAGTCATTCGGTTACAACGAGGATCAGATCGTTTCTTCTGACGTTATCGGCATGAGATTCGGTTCACTCTTCGATGCTACACAGACAATGGTTGCTGAGATCGGTGACGGCCTCTACGAGGTACAGGTTGTTTCATGGTACGACAACGAGAATTCTTACACATCACAGATGGTAAGAACAATCAAGTACTTTGCAGAGCTCGGCTAATAGCTGAAACTAATGCAATATCAAAGGGCGTTCATCACGAACGCCCTTTTTAATTTGTAATTCATAATTCATAATGCATAATTATTGCATGAACGCGAACACAATGTAGGGGGCGATGCCTACATCGCCCCGTAAGTATTGTATAGATAAAACGGGCTGATGTGGGCATCAGCCCCTACAGACACAATTTTGTTTGCAACGTAATTAACGGGCGCCGAAACGGCGCCCCTACTTAGTTCTTAGCTCTTAGCTCTTAGTTCTTAGCTCTTAGCTCTACAAAATAGTAAACATCTGCTCCATATCACGGGGATCAAAGGGCACAAGCCCGTTTTTTCTGCGAGAGAGCACAAGTCCGTTGGTATTTCCCACAGGTGCGAGAGTAAAACGCCCCTCAAAACGGTGAGCGGCGCGGAAAGCGCTGCCGAAACGGGTATTGACGGGAACGCCCTCAAATTCAAAAGTGATACCATGCTCGGTAAGCCTTATTTCAAGGGTTGGGAAGTCCGCAAAGGGACGGCAGGTCATACCGTCGGCGACATAGTGACCGTGGATAGCGTCTACACTTGTATCGCGGTAGAATCGGTACAGAAGTGCCGCAACTGCTGCCTCCGTATCGTAAAGGCGGTGCTTTATCTCTGCCTCTGGAGCTGTAAATATCTCAGGTATCTCGCCGCATATGGCAGCTGTATTTTTGTTCAGAGCCGCGGTGAAGCTGCTTCTCTTGGCAAAGCGGCGGAGCTGTTCGTATTTGATGTGCTGCTCGGGAATAAACTCGGGATACATGGCACGGGCGAGGTTCTCATAGCTCATGTGGATACTGCGCTTGCTGGAAAAATAGGTCATTTTCGCCGCATGGGGCAGACAGCACATATCAGCCAGCATATGGACGGCACGGGCAAGATAGACTGCGCCATGCTTCACGAAGCCGCCGCAGTGCATTGTCAGCGCCATGGTGTAGTCCTCCTCGAACATGGTTCGGGCGCTCTTTGCGAAAAGGTCTTTTCCGTTTTTATAATAGCCGCGAACAGTCTTCTGCGGTTTGCCGTTGGTAGCGCAGCCGCAGTAATAATGCCTGCCTGCGCCGTTTTCACGGTCGCCCTTAACATCGGCAATTATGGTATAGGGCAGCATTATCCTTAAATTCGGGCGTATCAGCGCTTCTGCCTGTGGGGAGACCTCCCCGAGAAGCTTCAATGCGCGAATTAGTATCTCCTGATGTATTTCACTTGGCGGCAGAATTTTTTCTGCCGAGTAGCTGTCGGCGAGCCGTTGAAGCTCCGCGGCGGCTTGTTTCCATTTATTCTGCATATATCGCTCCTTTCAGTCTCTTAGCTGACAGCTCATAACTCCTCCATACTGACCGAGGAGTTACTCTGCCTTTCCTCCATTTTACGGGCGTAAGGATCCTTTATGTCTCGCTGTACTCTGTCCATGTCGTACTCTTTCAGCTTAGGCTCAAACTGCGGAAAACCGTCCTGCTGTTCGAGCCACCTGTATTTCTTTATATTCATGAAGTTTCTGGCAGCGAACCACCCGAATACGCCTATCTCCAAAATTCCCAAGAGCGAAATACCATCAGAAAAGAACAGAGCTGATATCTCCGCAAAGAGAAGCACTCCTGCCGCTATAGCAAGACCTGAGTCCTTCCTGTATGCGCTGAGAAAACCAACTGCCGAAGCAGCCAGCCCAAGAACTGCGGTCAGGAGCGCCGCCTTGTTAAACGTTAGTACAAATGCCACCAGCATCCACAGCGACATAGCTACATTCGCCGCAAATACTATAAGTATCATGGTGTCTTCTTTTTTTATTTTTTTCATCTGCGTCCTGTTCTGTTTGTATTCTTCTTCAAAATCCATGATATGTGCCTCCAATTATGCTTTATCAAGAAAATTCTATCATTTTTCCGCAGATATGTCAATACACATTAAAAATCACAACGCCAGCAAACAACAGGACGCCGAGTACGGCGTCCCCTGCAGCTTAGTTCTTGTTTTTCAGTTCTAAGTTCTGCAACGGAATTTCACGAAAACTCTTGACTATTTCAGCGTTTTAGTTTATTATAATAGAGTATGACTTTTTTGCTCCGTTCCCTTTCGGGAGCGCCGCTATGGAAGGTGTTGCCCGTATATGAAGACCTTAAAACGTAATATCCTTTGTACCCTGCTGGGCTCAGTTTTTATGACAGCCGCAGCGGCAGGCGCTATGCTGTTTTCCACAGCTAAGGTAAACAAGGCTAAATATCCCGTTTTCGGCGTTGACGTATCAAACTATCAGGGCAATATCAACTGGCAGGAGCTCGAATCACAGAACGTTTCCTTCGCCTTTATAAAGGCTACCGAGGGCAGCGGTCACACTGACGAGTCCGTAAGGCGCAACCTCGACCGTGCCGCAGGCACAGGCATAAAGGTTTCGGCGTATCACTTTTTCAGCTTTGACAGCGCAGGCGATACTCAGGCTGACAACTTCATCTCCGCTGTCGGCAGAGATGAGATAGATATGCCCCCCGTTGTGGATATCGAATACTACGGCGACAAGCGCAAAAACAAGCCCTCACAGGCAGAAGCAGAAAGCATACTGAAGCCTCTTCTCAGCAGGCTTGAAGCCTATTACGGCGTAAAGCCCATAATATACACTACTCTCCCCGTTTATTTCCGATACGTAAGGGAAAACTTCTCCGACTATCCCATGTGGATAAGAAGCGTGGGCTTCGAGCCCGACCTTATGGACTGGAAATTCTGGCAGTACAGCGACAAGGGCACTCTCACAGGCTATAACGGCGACGAGGAGCATATCGATTTCAATGTGTACAACGGCTCTGAGGAGGACTTCAAGAGAGAATTTGCAAAAACCACTAAAAAAGCGGATAATCCCGCGGTTTCCACAAGAAAGGCAGCAACGTGAGACCATTTTTTCTGAAAGCACCTATCAAGGATTATATATGGGGCGGTACAAAGCTCCGCACTGTTTTCGGCAAGGAAAGCGATACTGAACGCCTCGCCGAGAGCTGGGAGCTCAGCTGTCACCCCGACGGCGAGTGCACCATAAGCGGCGGCGACTTCGACGGCATGAAGCTCAGCAGCTTCATAAGCGAACACCCCGAGGCTGTAGGCAGCAGCTTTAAAAGCGGCGACAGCTTTCCCGTGCTGGTAAAGCTCATCGACGCAGAAAAAGACCTGTCCGTTCAGGTACACCCCGACAACGACTACGCACGCAAGCACGAAAACGACAGCGGCAAGACCGAGATGTGGTACGTTATCTCCGCTGACATCGGTTCGGAGCTGATATACGGCTTCAAGGAGGAGCTCACCAAAGAGGAGTTCCGACAGGCTATCGAGGACAACACCCTCATGGACAAGGTGAACCGCGTTCCTGTCCGTCAGGGCGACGTTTTCTTCATAAAGCCGGGGACGCTCCATGCTATCGGCAAGGGCATTCTCATTGCCGAGATACAGCAGAGTTCCAACGTCACCTACCGAGTTTACGACTACGGCAGGCTGGGCGCTGACGGCAAGCCCCGCAAGCTCCACATCGAAAAGGCACTGGACGTTACCAATACAGTCCCTGCCGAGCCGAAAAGCCCTGTTTACGGCATGGAGCTTGACGGCGTTGTCACTCAGCTTCTCGCAGACTGCGAGTACTTCAATGTAAACCGCCACAGGATAATCAAGGAGCTGGAGCTCTATGCAGATAAAAACTCCTTTGCTCACGTTCTGATGATAGGCGGCAGCGGCGGCGAGCTAATCGCTGATAATTACACATTACCGCTTACTATGGGCTCAAGCGTTTTTGTTCCCGCAGGAACAGGCGCATTTGCTATAAAAGGAAATTGTGATATAATAGTCACAACTATCCAATAAGGAGGATATAAACATGAAATATTACGTAGGTATCGACCTCGGCGGCACAAACATCGTTGCAGGTGTAGTTGACGAGGAATACAACATCATCGCAAAGGCAAGCACCAAGACAAACTGCCCTCGTCCCGAAAAGGAGATCGCAGACGATATGGCAAGAATGGCTCTTGAGGCTGTCAAGAACGCAAACCTCACTATCGACCAGATAGAGTGGATAGGCGTTGGTACACCGGGTATCGCAAACAGCGAGACAGGTATCATCGAGTATTCAAACAACCTCGGCTTCAAGAACACTCCTATGGTAAAGTACATACAGGAGACTATCGACAAGCCCGTATTCATCGAGAACGACGCTAACGCAGCAGCTTACGGCGAGTTCGTAGCAGGTGCTGCAAAGGGCGCTAAGAACGCAGTATGTATCACTCTCGGCACAGGCGTCGGCGGCGGTATCATCATCGACGGCAAGATATACTCAGGCTCTAACTTTGCAGGCGCTGAGATAGGCCACACTGTTATCGAAGTTGACGGTGCTCAGTGCTCATGCGGCAGAAAGGGCTGTTTCGAGGCTTATTCCTCAGCTACAGGTCTTATCCGCATGACAAAGGAAGCTATCGCAGAGCACCCTGACTGCATTATGGCTCAGTCCGAAAAGGAAAAGGGCAAGGTAACAGCACGCACATCATTCGACTGCATGAGAGCAGGCGACAAGTACGCAAAGGCTGTTGTTGACAAGTACATCAAGTACCTCGCAGCAGGTATCACAAATACTATCAATATCTTCCAGCCCGATATACTCTGTATCGGCGGCGGTGTCTGCAACGAGGGAGATCCGCTTCTCCTGCCTATGAAGGAGCTTGTTGCAAAGGAAGTTTACACACGCAACTCACCTAAGAATACCGAGATAGTTATTGCAAAGCTTGGCAACGACGCAGGTATTATAGGTGCAGCATTCCTCGGACGCGCAAACGGCTGATTTTCTGTAGGGGCTGATGCCTACATCAGCCCGTTAAATAATGAAAAAAAGCCACAGCATTTTCCGTGCAGTGGCTTTTTTGTTGACATATCCACGTTTTCAGGTTATAATTTCAGTATAAAACCCCGGAACCAAGGAGAAAAACACATGAAAAAACTTAATATAGCCGCAAAAACAGGCATAGCTATTGAAATTGCCGCCTTGATCATCATGCTGACGTTTTTAATTTCAGGCATTCCTGTTCCGAAATGGACAATATTGTTATTATTTGCAGGGGCAATAGTATGTTTTGTTTCAGGAATACTCCCCAAGAAACACGATAAATCCTGATATGCACTCAAAAGCACCCCGAAAGCAATTGCTTTCGGGGGTCTGTTTTTATTGTTTGATATTCACGCCGCCTATACAAAAAGTGCTGTAAGCGATGTACGATTATCGTTTTTGATGATCGTGAGCGAGTTTACGAGCGGCAACGTGGAAGCGGTCGAGCTGGCTCAGCTCGCAACGTGGAAGCGGTCGAGCTGGCTCAGCTTGCAGCGTGGCAAGGGTGCAGCGTCACGCTGCCTACTTCGCCATATTACGGTATTGGTTCGGCGTTACGCCAACTGTTGCAAGGAACTGTCTCAGGAAATACTTGCTGTCCACATAGCCGCACTGCTCAGCAATTTCCGCCATACTCAGCGGTGTTACCGTCAGGCAGTAGGTCGCCTTTGCCATACGTGCGTTTATGCAGTCCTTATGTATGCTTACGCCGAAGCACTTCTTGTATACCTCGCGGAGATGTCCTGCGCTGTAGGGATAGAGCTTCTGGAGCTTCTCCGACTCAAAGCTGTCCTGCGGATTGCTGTAGATATAGCTTCTGATATGGAGCATATCCTCGTAGTGTGGACGCATACGCATCTCCATTTTCTCGCGCTGGCGCTCCGCAAGAATATCGGAGCAGATACCTGTGATACGTGTATAGGACTTCTCTGTGCACTTCACAGCCGCGCAGACGAAGGAATCCAGTCCATACTGGTCGATATAAACTCCGTGCTGGAGCATTATTGAATTGAGCCTGTTTTCAAGGAGCTCTATATCGTTCTCGCCGCTGATTATGCAGGCGAATGTATTATCGTTGACTCTGCCGCAGATATCGTTGCTTCCGCAGAACTGCTTGACAGCCTCGGCGGCGTCCATGATAGCAGGTATCTTGCCGCTGAGCTCATAGAAGCCTGCATTGGATATGCCTATCCTCATCATAACAAGGCAGTGCTCCTGATTCTCAAAGTCTATGGTGTGGTATGCCTTTCTCATTCCTGTCTCGTTGTACATACCCGTGAGAGTATCGCGCAGGTCTGAGAGGTTCTGGCACTGCGTCAGATACTGGATATCGTTCTTCATACGGAGGAATTCCAGACCGTTTGAAACGGATTTCAGCCAGTTTCTGTAGATATCGTCGTAGGTATCGGGATCGTGGAATTTGAGCACCAGATGACCGAATAGGCGGTCATTGAAGAAAAGCGGATTGAAATAGTATATTGCAGGCTCATAATTCTGGGCAAGAAGCGCCGAGAAGTTGTACTTCTGCATATCAAAGGGCGTCTTGTCGTCCCAGTTGACCATGCTCTGACAGGAGAGTATATCACTGAGCTCTGCGTCGCTGTCGTACCAGTTCTTGTAAAGGCACAGGTAAAAGCTCTGTATACCTCTGACCTGCCAGTGGAACTGACCGCAGATATCAACGAACTCGTTGAGAGTACGGCACTCTGTCAGCTTCTGGTCGAGAGGATTGAACAGGTTCCAGTTGTCGTATTCTTTTTTCTGCCTTGCGTTTTTCAGCTCGGTAGTGTATATCCTGCGGTCAACTCCGCAGGTACAGCTTGTTCCGCAGATTATCTCACCCTGAGGCGGAGCAAAGAGGAACTCCCTCTTCTTTATGCGGCTGTAGACCATATTTGCGGCGTCCTCGCCTATGGTCTCGCGGTTTCGCTTATAGGTCGTCAGCAGAGGGGTGTGCATGAAGCGGTCGCCTATGTACTCATAGCCCACTACCGTAACGTCCTCGGGTATTTTTATTCCCAGCTCGTCGAACTTGTCGATAAGTCCGTAAGCCATGTAGTCGTTTGCGCAGATTATAGCCTGAGGGAGCTTCAGCTCGCCGCTGTGATAGCGCTCGGCAAGCTCCTCGCCTGAATTCATCCAGTAGTTTCCGTAGTGAACGCGGCTCTCGTCAAATTCTATGCCGTGCTTTTCAAGGGACTTTCTGTAGCCGTTTACGCGGAGACTGGAGGCTTTTATAAAGTCATAGCCTGTGAGGATATCTATTTCCGTAAAGCCGTGAACGTCCATAAGATGGTCTGTGATATCCTCCATGTCGTTCTCGTCGCTGGTATTTATAAAGGTACAGTTAGGAAGGTCAAGCTCCGCGATATAAGTACCCACAACTACGATAGGAATATTTTTGCGCGATATAAGGTCGGCAATAAGCTTTTTCAGATCCTCATTGACAAAAGATTCTGAGAGCAGTATCAAGCCGTCAAGCTCGTCGGAGAGTATCAGGTCGTATATCCTGTTTTCGCAGAAAAGCTCCTTTTCCTTGACGTTAGGATTGTAATTGTTTGAAAAAACGACAGTGTCTACTCCGATACACTGGTCAAAACGGGCAATGCCCTTTATGACCTGTCTCTGTTCGATGCTGTTGGCTTCTGCTGCAACAACGCCGAAAATCATTCTCTTTTTTCTTACCATGTTCCCACCCCGTTATTGATTTTCAGGGACGCACATATCCGCTCGCTCGGTTTTTGTGCGGAAATCCTTTACTTTCACAGTGTTTTAATGTATAATTTCAGATATGGAGCAATAGAAGTTACATATATTATACATTATTTATTAAGAAATGTCAATGAAGTTTCCTGCGTTTTTTCCACCAAAAGCGCATTTTTGTGGGTTGAATATTTATATATCGTTATAATGCATAATGAAAAGGCATTCTTTTTGTGCAAAGAGCAGAATTTCAAGCTTCTTTGCAGCAATTTTTACCTTTCTCGACACTTATGTTATGAATTCGGATTCAAAGGAGGGATTCGCATGAACGACTTTTCTAATGACGTCGATCTCGCCCGACAGGGCAACACCGAAGCTTTCGCAAGACTCTACGCTACAGTATACGAGGACCTTTACCATATAGCCCTATACAGTCTGCGAAGCTCCCATGACGCTGCCGACGCGGTAAGCGATACTGTTCTGGACGCTTTTTGCTCCATAAAAAAATTACGCAGTCCTGAAAGCTTCAAAAGCTGGATCATGTCTATCCTCGCTGCTAAAATAAAACGTAAACAGCGCTCGTATTTCGAGCCTGCCGACGAGCTCAGCGACGACTCTCCCCTTTCGGAGGGCTTCAGCTTCGAGTCGGTGGAGCTCCGCGAAGCTGTGGACAAGCTGGACGACGAATCAAGGCTGCTGCTTTCAATGTCAGTGCTGGGCGGCTATACAAGCGACGAGATATCGCGTATGTGCGGTATCAGGTCGGGTACGGTACGCTCAAAGCTGTCGCGCATAAAGCAGAGACTGCGCCTTGAACTGACTCCCGAATTATGATCGTGAAAGGAGAATCAACATGAATAACGATGATAAGCTCAGAGAGCAGATGAAGTCAGAGCCCGTTCCCGACAGGCTCAAGCCCGAAAATATAAAGATAATGCTTGATAATGAAGCACCAAAGAAAAAGAGAAGCGGTATTTCCATGGCAGGAAGAATAGCAGCTGCTGCGGCTGCCTGCACTGTTATCGGAGGAACTGCCGTATATTCACTGAACAACGGAAAGTTTAATAATAAGAATGCCACCGTCTCGGAAGCTCCTGTACAGCAGGACAGCAGCGAGACAGGCACAAAGCCTGCCGAAAAAGACACAGAGATAAAGAAGCAGGCAAGCTATATGAGCGGCGCCAAGAACTACGACCAGATATATACCATGTTCAAGGAAGCAAAGCTCAAAAGCGAAAAAGAACAAAACAAATACAAAAGCGATGACTTCGTAATGGAAGAGGCTGATGAAGAGACTGTATCATCTGCCGAAGCGCCAATGACCAACGGCGGCGAATATACAGGCTCCACTGACGCCAAGGGCGGCGGTCTCGGCGCAGGCGGCGACACTGAACCCGAAGTGCCTCTCGTTGAAGGAGAGCTCCCCACAGAGCCAAAGACCGAGCCTGTTATCGAAACGACAACCGAGCCTTCTACAGAGCCCACCACTGAGACAACAACAGAAGCCCCCACAGAGGAGCCCACTACAGAGGCTGATCCCGAGCACTCCGATACCTACTATCAGGAGCAGGACGTCCTCGAAGCCGATATCGTCAAGACTGACGGCAAGCGTATCTACTACATCGGCTCAGCTCCCAACAAAGATCAGGTATTCAGTAACTTTCTCCGCGTTGCTGATGTAAAGGACGGCAAGTTCACAGGTCATACCTCCATCGAGCTCAACAGTGACTTCGGAGATAACGAGAATATCAATATCACAGATATGTATATCTACAATGATATGATAGCTATACTGGGCACTGACAGCTATTGCGATGAGTCAGATAACTACTACTATACACATACCTTCGTTTCGTTCTACACAACAGGCGATGAGCCAAAGCTCATTGATACCTACAAGCAGGACGGCTATTACAACGACGTAAGGATATCCCCCGACGGATATATGTTCCTTATCTCAGAATATAGCACTTGCAGCTTTGAGGAGATCGGCGGCAGCGACAATATCAGAAAGTATATCCCCTGCTACGGTATGTCAAAGACCTTCGGAGCTGTCGAAGCTGAGGATATACTGCTCCCGAGCGAGTTTGATTCGGCATTTTGGCTGAACTACAGCATTATCGGCAGCATAGACCTCAACAAGTCAGGCGCTCCCAAGGTCAAGGACATAAAGACTCTGGCAGATCACAGCGGTTGTATATACTGCTCGGCAGATAATCTCTACTCTGCGGCAGGACGCTGGGAAAACGGAAACACTACCGACATCACACGTATCTCCATAAAGGACGGAAATATCGAGCCCCAGGCAGGCTGTACCATAGACGGCTATGTAAAAGATCAGTTCTCGATGAGCGAGTACAACGGCTACTTCCGCGTTGCCGCAAGCTATACCGAGATGAAGGAGACCTTCCACAGATACTCGGACGACGAAGGGTTCATCGACGGCTTATGGGACAGGATAAAGGGCGAAAACAACGGCTATTACACCTATGAGACAGTAAAACAGGACAACAGAGTCTATGTTCTCGATATGGATATGAACATGGTTGGCATGGTAGACGGTCTCGGTATCAACGAGCAGGTCAAGTCCGCAAGCTTCAGCGGAAATATGGCTTATATCGTTACATTCCGCCAGACTGATCCCCTGTACGCTATAGACCTCAGCGATCCTGCAAATCCTGTAGTTCTCAGCGAGCTGAAAATAAACGGATTCAGCTCATATATGCAGTCATGGAACGACGGACTTCTTCTCGGCTTCGGCAATGACGCCGACGACGACGGCAGAATAACAGGTATCAAGCTGACTATGTTTGACAACTCCGATCCGAACAATGTAAAGGCAGTTGACACAGTTACATGGAAAAACGATATGCTTTACGACTATGACTGGGACGACCTTGACGGCAAGACCGAGAAATACTACAGCTCATCTGCTCAGTGGGACAGAAAGGCTCTGCTCATAGCTCCCGAAAAGAACCTCATCGGCGTACCTGTCGAGCTCGATGAATATACCTACCACAACGACGGTTACAGCAGCGATCAGAAGTATACCTCATCGTATATATTCTTCAGCTTTGAGGACGGCAAATTCGTACAAAAGGGCGATGTCACATCGGTAAGTGAAAACAATGATGCATATATTTATTATGTTTCATTCTACAACCGTGCAGTATATATAGGCGACTACGTCTACACCCTTGCTGCAAACAAGTTCGTAGCTTCCGATATCCACACACTTGACATCACAGACGAACTCGTATTCTGATCTGAGCTGTCAGCGATCTGAAAACTATAAAAAGCTCCCGTGTTCAGACACGGGAGCTTTGCTCATTTCATGTGGAAAAACGGCAGCATAAACATCATTGGGAACATGAATGTTCCGCAGAACAAAAGGAAAAACGATACCGCACCGAGTATCAGGTAAAGCCTTCCGCTCTTGGGGTGTCCCCCTGAGATATTCACAGCTCCGATTATGAAGCCGAAAAGCGGTATCAAAAGGGAAATAACGATAAATATCGGCTGCGGTTCGTCAGGTCCCTGAACGCGGAAAGCCTGCCTGTTCTGCATAGGCGCACCGTTATTATAGCTGTTATTTGCCGTGCCATGGTCTATGTAGCTGTCGCAGTATGGACATTTTACGTCATGCTCGGATATGGAAGCTCCGCAGTGTTTACAGGTCATTATCTTTCCCCCTTATTCTTCATGATATCAACAATACGCTGAAAACCACGTACATTATTACGATCAATACTCTTACGCCGAAGCTTATTCCTGCCGCCAGCAGATAAGCCCTTCCTGCACGTTTTTCGTGCCTGCTGAGACTTGCTATGCCTGCGATAAGTCCTATTATCGGCTCAATTGCAGAAAAGACCAGAAGAGGCGTTTCCGCAGGCTCGTTCTCGGGATTCACATTATAGGGCGAATAAGGCGATACGTCGCGGTAGAATTGCGGCGGACCGTAATTATAAGGTCCGTACTGAGGCGGCGGAACGTTCTGACGGTAATTCGGATTCGGAGTCGAACAAAACGGACAGAAAGCCTGTCTGTCGTCCATTATCGAGCCGCAATTTGAGCAATACATATTCCTCTCCCCTTTATCTCACAAAAATATAAGCAGTGTAGCCTGCATAAACCGCCAGCATTACTGCACCGTGCCAGAGCACAAGTTTCTTTTTAGGTGCGCACAGAAGAAGCACCAGCAGGCTCATAGCAATGAGAACTGCCGTATCTATGGCATTTTCAATGGTATATGCCATAGGTGAGATAACAGCAGCTATTCCAAGCACAAACAGGATATTGAACACATTCGAGCCCACAACATTTCCCAGTGCCATGTCCACCTCGCCCTTTCGAGCCGCAACGATTGAAGTAACAAGCTCGGGCAGGCTTGTTCCCAAAGCAACTATAGTCATGCCGATAAGGTTGTCCGACATACCGAAAGTTCTTGCGATATCGGAAGCGCCCTCGACTACCATTTTTCCGCCCACAGCTATGGCAGCTCCGCCGCCTATGATACACAGCAGGCATTTCCATACGGGCATTATCTTATACTCGTCCTCGTCGGTCTGTTCTCCCGAAGCACGGGCTTTTTTCGCAGAGCTTATCATCATGTACAGGAAGAACACAAACAACGCAAGGAGTACAGCTCCGCCCCAGCGCATAACCGTTCCCGTGAATGTGCCAAGTCCCAGAAGAACTCCTGCAACTATTATGGAAAAGGGCAGGTCTTTTTTCAAGGTCTCCCTGCCGACTGCCATAGGACACAGCAGTGAACAGACTCCGCAGACCACCATGAGGTTGAATATGTTCGAGCCCACGGCGTTGCTTATGGCGAGGTCGTTCTTTCCCAGCACCGAGGCGCTTACGCTGACCGAGGTCTCGGGCAGGCTCGTACCCATGGCAACTATGGTCATTCCGATGATAAGTGACGGCACCTTGAGCCGTTTGGCTACCGCAGAGCTTCCGTCAACGAAGAAGTCCGCGCCCTTGATAAGAAGCACAAATCCGCCTACGAGCAAAATATACTTTAGCATTTATCCATTCTCTCCCATGCAGCGCCTATTATAAGTTCCGTTGAACCTGTTACAAGCTCAGAAGTCTTTTGGCTGCATATCTTATTATACCACATCTTCTGACTATTTGCAATACCCACGGCGAAAAAATATCCTGCGGATATTTTTCAGTTGAGAGTTGAGAATTGAGAGTTAAGAGTTATGGTGTCTCCTGCGGAGACATTATTATAATTTGTGAGCGAAGCGAACACATAAACTCTCAACTCTGCACTCTCAACTCTCAACTAAAACCGCCCCTGCCTTGACAGTCTGACTAAAAATAATCGCATTTTTCGTCAATTTCCAACAGCCTGTCCAAAATTTGATTTCTGCCGAAAAAAAACAATATTTGTATTGAATTGCTCCTCCATTTGTGCTATAATTCGGATTGGTATATTTTTTCCTATTTAATAGGAAGAACAATTATGCGGTAGTTCACCGCGAACATGGAGGTTTATATGACAGCAGCACAGATCTTCGCCGTTATCATCTTCGTGGGAATGTTCATCATGATAGTTCTCGACAAGATAGAGCGGCACTACGTCACACTCGGCAGCGGTATCCTCACCCTTGTCGTTGTATTCGGTATCTGTATGCGCAGCGGCAGCGCTGTTATGGATACTCTCGCCATTAAAAGCTTTGCTACAAAGGACTTCTGGTATCAGGTCACGGAAAGTGAAAGCAAGGGCATAAACTGGGCGACTATCATCTTCATCGCAGGTATGATGGTAATGGTAGAGGGCATGGCTAAGGCAGGCTTCTTCCGCTGGCTCTGCATGAAGATAGCCTATCTCGTAAAATGCAAGACAGTCCCCATTTTCATCACTTTCATGATAATGTCGGCAGTTCTCTCGATGTTCATCGACAGTATCACCGTTATCATGTTCCTTGCGGCAGTTACTATCGAGCTTTCTTCTCTGCTCAAATTCAATCCCGTACCTATGATACTTTCCGAGATATTCTGCGCGAACTTAGGCGGTTCGGCAACAATGTGCGGAGATCCTCCGAACATCATCATCGGTACTTCACTGGGCTTCTCATTCTTCGACTTCCTTACAAACACAGGTCTCTGCGCAGCTATCTCGCTGACAGTATCCGTTCTGTTCCTGTTCTTTGCTTTCCGCAAGGAGATAGCAGGCAGCGGCAAGGAAAAGGTTGATATGAGCAAGTTCCCTAAGCCCTCAGAGGCTATCACCAATAAAAAGGACTTCATTATCAGCAGTATAATCTTCGCACTGGCAGTTATCCTGCTCATCACTCACGCAACAACTCACCTCACCGTAGCAACTATCGGACTTTTCATAGCTGCTATCACACTTATCGCCTTTGGTAAGCACGCACTGGAGCTTATCAAGAAAGTCGACTACAAAACTCTCATCTTCTTCATCGGTCTGTTCATCGTGGTAAGCGGACTTGAAGAAACAGGCATACTCAAGCTTATAGCAAACTTCATCGGCGACATCAGCGGCGGCAACGTAATGCTCATGCTGGCTATCATACTCTGGGTATCGGCTATCGCAAGCGCATTTGTGGACAATATCCCGTTTGCGGCTACAATGGTGCCTATCATTCAGAGCCTTGCAGAGACCTCGGGAGTTCCTATCTCAACTCTGGCATGGGGACTTGCAATGGGTACTGATATCGGCGGCAGCGCTACTCCTATCGGAGCTTCCGCAAACGTTGTTGGAACCTCCGTTGCACAGAAAAACGGCTATCCTATCGGCTGGGGCAGATACTGCAAGAAGCTCGCTCCTGCCACAGTCATAGTACTCGCAATATCAACTGTTTATTTATTTGTTCGTTATTTATAATTCAATAAGGGGGAATATATATGTCACAGGTAATCATTTCAGTAGGTCGAGAGTTCGGAAGCGGCGGCAAGGCTATTGCCGAGCAGCTTGCCAAGCGCTTCAATATCCCGATATACGACCGTCATCTCATCACCGAGATCGCAGACAAAACTGGTCTTACGCCCGATGAGATTGAGAAGTACAACGAAAAGCCAAAGAATCATCTGCTTTCACGCAGAGTCAACGGCTACAGCAACTCTATCGAGGACAATATCGCAGAAATGCAGTTCACATTCCTGAGAGAAAAGGCTGCAAGCGGCGAATCCTTCGTTGTAGTTGGACGCTGCTCCGAGACAAAGCTCCGCGATTTCAAGTGCCTTGTTTCGCTGTTCATACTGGGAGATATGAGTGAAAAGATCAAGCGCGTCATGAACGTTTACAACCTCACAGAGGACAAAGCAAAGGCGTTCATCGACAAGAAAGACCGCAAGAGAAAGCGCTATCACAACTATCACTGCGACGGTCACTGGGGCGATTCACGTCTTTACGACCTGAGCATAAACAGCTCCCGTCTCGGACTTGACAGGACAGTAGACCTGCTTGAGGAATACATCAAGTCAAGAATGGGCGAGGAATAAATCATCAGAACTAAGTATTAAGAAAAAAGCCATAAAGAAGCTTTCGCTCCTTTATGGCTTTTGTTATGCTTTATTTTGCAGTGGGATCAAGTTTTGCCACCTTTTTAAGGAGATACTCCTGTATGCGGAGTGCGTCATTAGCTGTTACGCCCTCGCTTGAAGTATCAACGTCAGCCCATCTCCATCCCATTTCTGTGATATGGGTCTTTTCTGTGCCCTCAAGTCCGTACTTGTTCGGATTTGCAAGAGCCTGCATTATGAGTACAACATCGCTCATATCTACTGTATTATCGCAGTTAGCGTCACCCCATACGGCTTCAAGTGCTCCGCCCATGAGGTAATTCACCTTGCAGCTGTCAATAGTGTAAGGCTGGTCGATAGCCTTTTCTGTAGCAGCATTCCATACATTTGACCACCATACCTGCACCTCGCAGCT
Source organism: Ruminococcus flavefaciens (assembly GCF_900119075.1). Taxonomy (GTDB): domain Bacteria; phylum Bacillota; class Clostridia; order Oscillospirales; family Ruminococcaceae; genus Ruminococcus; species Ruminococcus flavefaciens_Q. Next base: position 22,176 of record NZ_FPIP01000002.1, on the reverse strand, counting down.
CTTGAAGGTATCAGGCATTTCCTTGAGGTCAACATTTACTGTGAGCTTGCCGTCCTTATCGGCATTGCCCTTCCACTCGATGTTCTGCCAGTCGTCGGCAGTTGTTCCGAAGCCGATAGCACCGCCGATAGAAGCATTAGGTGCGCCTGAGATAGTGATATTCATCTGCTTCCCAACTGCAAGGGCAGGCTTCTCGGGGATAGTAACGGTCTTCTTCTGGATAGCGAACTTATAAGCAGTTGTAGTTGTTGTCGCATTGGGATCTGCTGTAGTAGTCGCTGTGGTCGTGGAAGTTGTTGTCTTTGAAGGATCGGGAGGAGTTACGCCATCCTTCTTGTAGAGGGTAGCAGGAAGCTCGTCAAGAGTTATGCAGTACTCGCTCTGATACATTGCGATAGTGTCTTCCTTGGTGTTGAATGTCGGGTTGGACAGGAAGTTGTTATTGTCCGAACCGCCGTCGTACCATGTACAGAAGTAAAGCCAGCCGGCCTTTTCCTCCTGAAGCTTATCGGGTGTTGAGAAGCTGTCGTTCTCGGCAAGAGATATCATCTTTGCGCTGTCGTATTTCTCCATGATACCATAGAATGTAGAGGAGAACGGGCTGTCGTTGTGGTAGTATCTTGCGCTGCCTGTTGACCAGTCTGTGCAGCTGTACTTATCGTAGCCGATGATGTCAACATAGTTGTCGCCGGGGTACCAGTCCTTTGATGTTGCGAAGTTATAGCTGTTCCACTCCCAGATAAGGTTGTGGCAGTTAAGGTCGTTTGTGAGAGTATTGTAGGTGTACTGCCAGAGCTTCTTATAGGCTGCCGAGCCTTCTCTGCCCCACCAGAACCATGAGCCGTTCTCACCGCCGCCGCCCTCGGCTTCGTGGAGAGGTCTCCAGATAACGGGGATTCCCTCAGCTTCAAGCTTGTTGAACTCCTTAGCGAGAGTTTTCAGAGTTGAGAGGTAGTACTCGTTTTCCTTTGTGCCTGCCGTAGCAGCCTTTGATGGTGAAAAATCAGTGTCCTTAGCTGTATAGGTGGACTGTGCCCAGTCCATTTTTGTGCCTATGGTGTAGCTTGCGAAGTCCTTCGGCACATTGAGGTGATATGAAGCGGTAGCGATACCGCCCTTGTTCTTTACCCAGTCGATAACGCGGTCTGTTGAGCCGTCGTCGCTGCCGTAGAGAGGACAGCAGAAGTTACCGTAGTCAAAGCCGCGGATAGCAGGATAGTGACCTGTAGTGTCCTTGAGGTACTCGAACTCGGTCTCAAGGCCGTGAGGACCGCCGCTGTATATCTCCTGCTGACCTGAGATTATATGCTTGCCATAATTGTCTGCGAGATAAGCCATGAGGCTCTGTGTCTCAACAGTTGCAAGCTGGTCGCAGGGAGTTATCTGCTTAGCTTCTATCTTGGCGCCTGACATTGGCTCAGCTGTGAGGTAGTCGAACTGTGACCAGCCCCATGATTTCTCGATAACGATAGTATTCTCGCCTGCTTTGAGAGGAATAGCAGTGAGCTCCACAGGCTGATACTCAGTACCCTGCGGAATGCCGATAGCGCCCTGCGAGGAGCCGTTTACGCTGAGATTCTGCTGCTTGTCGGTGCCTATACCAAAAGCGTAAAATGTGAGCTTATAGGGACCGCCCTCCTCAACAGTGAGCTTCACTGTGATAGTGCCGTCCTCGGTCATTTTGAGGACAGAGCCGCCGCTTGCGTTTGAATCCTTTTCAACCGAGATAGTGCCTGTAATCTCAGCGTTCTCGAACTCAAACTTGATAGGCTCGTCAGCCGCAGTTACTGCTGCGGTGCTGTAGAGGGCTGTATTCAGCAGCAATGCTGCCGACATTACTGCCGCGCCTGCCTTCTTGAAAATTTTTGTTCTCATGTTTAATATCCTCCTGTTTAGATATAGTTTTGCAACTTAATTATATCATTATTTCAGTAAAAATCAATAATCACAGAAAAATGTTTAAATACCCGTAAAAATTTTCGTATATCCGCACAATCAGAGTTATTTTTATTTGTACGATAGCTCAAATTTAACTTAAATAATACTTAAATCATACTTTGGTTAAATAAGAGGATTTTTTCTTGCCGTTCCCATTAATTCTGTTGACATTTTTGCTAAAAAGGTGTATAATTTTAGTAGAGTTTCATTAACTTTGTCTATGGGGAGAGTGAGAAAATGACCGAATATCTTACAAATTATATGAAATACATTCAGGAGCGCCTTGAAAAGTGCCAAAGCTCCGAGGAACTGGACGAAATAATGGCTGAGCACAAGGACAAGATAGCCTTTATGCAGCATGAGCGTATCGTCCATTTTCTGGTGACTATGCTCTTTGCGTTCATTCTGATAGTGTTCTTCGCAGTGCTGATATTCAAAGTGAATCTTGCAGTCCTCGCTCTTGTGACCATAGTTCTCGTACTGCTGATGTTCTACATCAAGCACTACTATTTCCTCGAAAATACGGTGCAGAAGATGTACAAGGTATACGACAGTATACTCGAAAAGCAGAAAAAGCTGAAGGAGTCCGCTAAATGACGAAAAAAGAGATAGCAAAACTGGCTGTAGAGGAGCTGGAAAAGCTCTATCCCGACGCCGCCTGCACGCTGAACTACACAAAGCCCTATGAGCTGATGTTCGCGGCGCGGCTTGCCGCTCAGTGCACCGACGCCCGTGTAAATATAGTCACGGAGACGCTTTTCAAGAAATATCCGTCTCTTGAAGCCTTTGCAAATGCCGATATTGCGGAGCTCGAACAGGACGTAAAGCCCTGCGGCTTCTATAAAAACAAGGCAAAGAGCCTGAAAGAAATGGCGAATCAGCTTATCAACGACTTCGGCGGCGAGGTGCCCGACACTATGGAGGAGCTTCTCACGCTGTCGGGTATCGGCAGAAAGACCGCAAACTTAATGCTTGGGGACGTTTTCGGAAAGCCTGCCATGGTCACAGATACACACTGCATACGCATTACAGGGAGATTGGGACTTACGAAAAACAAAGAGCCTGCCAAGGTGGAAAAAGACCTTGTGAAACTCATACCGCCCGAGGTGTCCTCGGACTTCTGCCACAGAACAGTGGAGTTCGGACGGGATATATGCAGCGCACGAAAACCACGGTGCGAGGAATGTCCGCTGAATTATTTCTGCCAGTTTTATAGAACTAAGAACTAAGAGCTAAGTATGAAGTGACGTTTTTTCTTGCCGAGCCCATGAACGGGATTCCAAAGGGACTGTGTTCCTTTGGCAGAGTCCAGAGACAGAGTCTCTGGTGGGGAGTGGGGCAAAGCCCCACAGTTACGAAGGCGCTCCTAACAGGAGCGAGTACCCTCTGTCAGCTACGCTGACATCTCCCTTTACTACAGGGAGTCACCGCAAGGGTGAATTCCGAAAACAATCCAGTGAATTGTTTTCGGGAGAGGGTGACTCCCCACAGTGTGGGGAGATGTCGCAACGCGACAGAGGGGACGGACCCGATTAGGGGGCCCTGCAAGTGAGGGCGTCCCTAAATGGGCTGTCGAGGACGCCAGCCCCTACAATAGTTTATTTCAAAACCGAAAGGAGTTATAATATGCTTTTCAACTTTAAACTAAGTACCCCTGCTGAGGGACTTGTCGATATCACACGCGAGGTAACAGAAGCCGTTAAGGAAAGCGGCGTTCTTGAGGGTATCTGCATTATCTACTGCCCTCACACAACTGCCGCTATCACCATTAACGAAAACGCAGACCCCGACGTTCAGACCGATTTCATCAAGGGTATGGACAAGTTCTTCCCCGATTTACAGTCGTTCAAGCACGCCGAGGGCAACTCCGACGCGCATATCAAGTCCTCTTCCGTAGGCGCAAGCGAGACTGTCATCATCACAGGCGGAAAGCTTCTTCTCGGCACATGGCAGGATATCTACTTCTGCGAGTTTGACGGTCCAAGAACACGCAAATTCTTCGTCAAGGTCATGGGGGACTAAGCTATGGACAATATCGAAAAACTCGCCGAGATAGTCCGCGAGTCAAATAACATCGTATTCTTCGGCGGCGCAGGAGTCTCCACGGAAAGCGGCATACCCGACTTCCGAAGCGTTGACGGTCTCTACAGTCAACAGTGGGACTATCCGCCCGAGACTATCCTCAGCCACACATTCTTCATGAAAAAGACCGAGGAGTTCTACCGCTTTTACAGAGCAAAAATGCTCTGTCTCGACGCAAAGCCAAATGCTGCCCATATAAAGCTTGCAGAGCTGGAAAAGCAGGGCAAGCTCACCGCTGTCGTTACCCAGAACATCGACGGACTTCATCAGGCGGCAGGCAGCAAGCAGGTCTATGAACTCCACGGCAGCGTCCTGCGCAATTACTGCACAAAATGCGGCAAATTCCACGACGTTCACTATATCATAAACTCCGAGGGAGTTCCAAAATGCGAATGCGGCGGCGTTGTAAAGCCCGACGTAGTGCTCTATGAGGAATCTCTCGACGACAATACCGTGAACGGAGCAGTCCGCGCTATCAGCAATGCCGATACCCTTATTATCGGCGGAACTTCGCTGAACGTATACCCTGCCGCAGGACTTATCCGATACTTCCGAGGAAAGAACCTCGTCATAATCAATATGGCTCCCACCCAGATGGACAGCAATGCAGACCTGCTCATCTGCGACAAAATAGGAGGAGTCTTCTCCCGTATTTAGGAGGATATCCCATGAAACGACTTACAGCCGCCGCTTTATCAGCGATACTAATGGCAGGCTGCGGTTCGGGAAAGCCAAGCAGTGCCGATACACGGTCTGCTATTCCGCCTATGCCCCAACCTGCAGAACTGACCACTTCACGAAGCAGCGCCGAAATAAGCTCCGCCGAAAGCCGTATCATTTATCGTGAAAGACTATACAATACCAATTCCTACACTAAATCCGACCTTATTATCCAATCAGACGGAGCTGTCTGGTGTGGCTTCTATATGCACAACGAGGGCACTATCGACCGCTTCAACAGACTTTGGACAAGCGAAGAGGAATACACCGAGCACTATCAGCTTGACGACGACCGCTGGCTGGCTTCTGTTCTGACTGAGGACACCGACGACGATTTCATGCTTTTCGGTGACTACAGCAAGCTTGGAGACCTCAGCAGCGAAGACACACAGCGGCTCTGTTCTCTTGCAGCCGAAGCCGATCCCGTCAGCGCCTGCAATGTCAGCGTTGCTTCTCCCGACGAAGCCGCTCCTGCCGAATTGGAGACAGAATACAACTTCGTCGACCTTATCGTAAATAACGCTCCATACCGCGTTTACGCCTATACACAGAGCTATGAGAGCAAGGTTCAGGACACTGCCGCCATAGAAGCAATGGATCTGGTGCAGGGCTCCGAGCTGTACTCTCAGTGGCGTGAAAAATGTATAACGGAGCTTGTCCCCTTTGAATAAGCAAAAATCCCGAAAGCATAACCATGATACTCATATAGAAGTTTTATAATTATTATTGAGAGAACCCCTTTTGAAAAAGGGGCTTCTCTCAAACTCTCTCCCTAAAACTTTAGTTTTGTTTTTTCACAGATAGGGCGCACCTGCATTTTTGCAGGTCTTTTTTATTTCAGAAGCGCCCTATCTGCGAAAAAACCAGATAAAAGTCTTTGGAAAGGGGTATGGGGAAGAACCTTTCCTCAGAAAGGTTTTCCCCATAATTAACTATAAGTTTCTATGTAAGTGCCACGGTTATGCTTTCGGAATTTTTTATCTGTAGGGAACGGCGCCCTCGCCGTTCCGTGGGTTACAAAGCAACATCAAATTTCCGCCTGTAGGGGCTGGCGTCCCCGACAGCCCACAAAAGACAAACAATGCACACGGGTGAGCGGAACTCTACCCTACACCCTCAATTAAACCAACGGCTTATAAAAGTCCGTTCTCCTTCTTGAAGTCGATGAACTCCTCGTATGTTCCCTGTCTGTCAAGGCAGCCGTCAGGAGTTATCTCGATTATGCGGTTAGCAGTGGTCTGCATTATCTCGTGGTCGTGAGAAGCAAGAAGCACTACGCCCTTGAAGTTAATAAGGCTGTTGTTTACAGCGGTAATGCTCTCAAGGTCAAGGTGGTTGGTAGGACGGTCAAGCACCAGCACGTTAGAGCCGAAAAGCATCATGCGCGAGAACATACATCTCACCTTTTCGCCTCCCGAAAGCACGTTTACAGGCTTGTACACGTCGTCGCCCGAGAAAAGCATACGTCCTAAGAAGCCGCGGAGATATGTCTCTGTTTCGTCCTTTACGGAGTACTGACGAATCCAGTCGAGTATGGAAAGCTCGCAGCCGTTGAAGTATTCCGAGTTATCCACAGGCATATAAGATGTGGTGACGGAAACGCCCCACTTGAAGCTGCCGCTGTCAGGCTGCTCCTCCTCCATAAGTATCTTGAACAGCATGGTGATAGCCTGCTCGCTCTCACCCACGAAAGCTACCTTATCAGTTCTGCCGAGGGTGAAGCTTACATTATTGAGCAGCTTCACGCCGTCAACGGTCTTGGTAAGTCCCTCCACCTGCAAAATATCCTTGCCAAGCTCTCTGTCCATATCGAAGCCGATAAACGGGTATCTTCTGCTTGATGCAGGGAGCTCCTCAACGGTGAGCTTCTCGATGAGCTTGCGGCGTGAGGTCGCCTGATTGGACTTTGATTTATTAGCGGAGAAACGTGCGATGAAGTCCTTTAATTCCTTTATCTTCTCCTCGTTCTTCTTGTTCTGCTGCTTTATCATGCGCTGAATGAGCTGGCTGGACTCGTACCAGAACTCATAGTTGCCCACGTACATCTTTATCTTGTTGTAGTCGATATCAACGATGTGAGTGCAGACGTTATTGAGGAAGTGACGGTCATGGGATACGACGATAACTGTACCGAAGTACTCTGAGAGGAACTCCTCCAGCCAGCGTACAGCGTCGATATCAAGGTGGTTGGTAGGCTCGTCAAGGAGAATGATATCAGGATTGCCGAAAAGCGCCTGTGCAAGGAGCACCTTTACCTTTTCGTTACCCGAAAGTCCTGCCATCTGCGAATAGAGGATATCCTCGGAAAGACCAAGTCCCTGTATGAGCTTTGAAGCATCGGACTCTGCCTCCCAGCCGTTAAGCTCAGCAAACTCGCCCTCCAGCTCTGAAGCCTTGACGCCGTCCTCCTCGGAGAAGTCCTCCTTGGCGTAGAGGGCGTCCTTTTCCTGCATTATCTCGTAAAGACGGGCATTACCCATAATTACGGTGTCGAGAACTGTGTACTCGTCGTATGCGAAGTGGTCCTGCTTGAGAACGCTGAGACGCTCCTCCTTTGGCATAGTGACCTCGCCAGAAGCAGGCTCCAGCTCGCCGCAGAGCACACGGAGGAATGTAGACTTGCCTGCTCCGTTAGCGCCGATAACGCCGTAGCAGTTGCCGTTTGTGAATTTAAGGTTTACATTTTTGAAAAGTGTTGAGCCGCCAAACTGCACGCTCACATTGCTTACTGTTATCATATCTGATCCTTTCTCAAATCAATTATAACTTTATAATAATTGATTCAGTTTAGAGTTGAGAGTGGAGAGTTCAGAGTTAATGTGTTCGCTTCGCTCACATTATTTAAATAATACCGCCGCAGGCGGCACCATAACTCTCAACTCTAAACTCTCAATTCTCAACTATGTGTTTATAAGCTTGTCTTAATGCACAACAAAAATTATTATACCATATTTCCAAGGTCTTGTAAAGACAAAAAAATCCCGACACCGAAGAACACTGAAACTTCGGTATCGGTTCAATGAGGATGATTTTCAAAAGCCCTCGCAGGCTTACAGATAGGCATTTCTGCTATCTGCATGAGAATTGGAACTTCAAGGACCATTCTCTGTGTATTATATTACCATGGATAGTATACATTGACAACTCATTTTTCGCAGATTAAGTGGACAAAACGACGTTCTTTATACATATCCGTTAAAATCCGCACGTTTTTTTGTCTGACTTTACTTAAACGCTTATTCGTCAAAAAAGCACCGCAAGAGACTTCTCCTCACGGTGCTTCTGATTTATTTCACTTTCTTTGATTCTATCTCTTTCTCTATAGCCTCTGCCCTCGCCAGAGCTGTATCAATATGGTCGCAGAAGTTCTGCTCGCCTACCCTCTCAACAAAGCCTGCCTTTCTCATTACCTTCATAGGCTGCTCGTTTACGTGTGAGAATACCACCTTTACGTTGTGGCGCTCACAGCGCTTTACGATACGCATGAGAGCTTCAACGCCTGTAGCGTCGATAGCGGGAACGTTTCTCATTCTGATACAGAGAACGTCTATCTCCTTATCGCTGAGCACGTACTTGTACTTATCTGTAGCCGCAAAGAACATAGGTCCGTTTATCTCGAATACACGGGTATTCTTCGGTATCTTCTTCAGGAGAATATTATCGGGATCGGTGTCCTCGTCGTCCACATCTACCCATGCATGAGCCTCGGTAACGTCTGCCATACGCTTCATGAAGAGAAGTGCAGCCATTACCATTCCGACGCCGATAGCAACAACAAGGTCGAATACTACCGTAAGTATCAGTGTTACGAAAAGTACTGCTATATCGCTCTTCGGAGCGGTCTTTACTGTGTTTCTGATGTTTCTCCAGCCGCACATATTATAAGCTACGATAAAGAGTATAGCTGCGATAGTGGGCATTGGTATCAGTGAAGCATAGGGCATGAGAACTACCAGTATTACCACAAGGACTACCGAGTGTACCATGCCTGCGATAGGTGTACGTCCGCCGTTCTTTACGTTTGCGGCTGTACGTGCGATAGCGCCTGTAGCAGGGATACCGCCGAAGAATGCAGAACCGATGTTAGCTGCGCCCTGTGCCACAAGCTCCATGTTTGAGCGGTGCTTTGAGCCTATCATACCGTCTGCAACAACACAGGACAGAAGCGACTCAACAGCTGCAAGGACTGCGATAGTGAAAGCATTGGGGATAAGAGCTCTTACTCTGCCGAATGTTACCTCGGGCACAGTGAGCTTCGGAAGTGAATTTGATATCTTGTAGAGGTCGCCAATGGTATTTACATTGATATCGCTGAGCTTTACGATAGCGGAACAGACAATTACCGCAATGAGTGAAGCAGGTATCTTCTCCAGCTTTTTCGGCCAGAGGATAAGTATTGCCAGCGAGATAACGCCGATAAGAAGCGCCTGCCAGTTGATAGTATCCATAAACAGACCTATCGCCTTTACCTTTTCAACTGTCTCGATAGGCGACTCAAAGCCAAGCTTTTCCTGCATGAGAGCCTTATCATAGGTAAGTCCGAGGAAGTCCTTGACCTGTCCAAGGAGGATAGTCACGGCGATACCAAAGGTAAAGCCTGTGGTGATAGTGCCGGGTATGTACTTGATGAGAGCTCCGAAGCGGCAGAATCCCATGATTATGAGGATAACACCTGCCATTATTGCCGATATGGCAAGTCCGTCCATGCCCTCAACAGCTACGATTCCTGCAACAGTTGTGGCAAATGCCGCCGTAGGACCTGCTATCTGAACACGGCTTCCGCCTAAGAACGAAACGATAAAGCCTGCGATGATAGCGGTGTAAAGTCCCTGCTCAGGTCCTACTCCCGAAGCGAGAGCAAGCGCGATAGACAGGGGCAGCGCTATGATAGCGACGATTATTCCCGAGATAACGTCCTTTACGAACTGCTCCTTGGTGTAGGTCTTCATTACCGAGAAAAGCTTTGGTTTGAGCTTTTCTTCTGTGGGTTTCAATGCTTTTTCAGCCATATTTCTAACCTCTTTTTCCGTTATTTTCTGATAAAAAACACGCAACGTTTAATATTATACTACTAAAAATAGCCATTTTCAAGAGATTTCAAACAGGGGGAAAAATTTTGTCGGTTTATATATATTCCCGTCAATCGTGGAAAAAATCTATAGCATTTTAGCCGTTTGTAGGAAGAAGACGGAACGCCGCCACTGCTAATCACTATGCACTATTCACTAACAACTCAAAAAAAGCCATAAGGCTTAACCTTATGGCTTTTTCGTCTATATAAGCTTACTTCTGTTCTCTTGTTACCGCCTTGCTGCCGAGGAAGGTCAGCAGGAAGTATCCGCCGTATATCAGCACGACCAATGCTGCGGTGAATAATACAGGCTTTATATAATCTCCCGTTATAAGGAGTTCAAGTCCGAATTTGCCGAATCTCATGCCCACGTATGCGTGGAGACAAGCCAGCAGCAGCGGCAGCAGGAAGAATATTCCCGACTGTCTGAATATGGACTTGGATATATCCTTCTCGTCTACGCCAAGCTTGCGGAGCATGGTGTATCTCGGCAGGCTGTCTGCGCTCTCTGAGAGCTCCTTCAGTGCGAGGATAGCTCCGCAGGAAACGAGGAAGATGAATCCGATGTAAAGTCCGAGGAATGTAACGATAGCACCTATTCCTATAGCGCTGTTGACAGTCTCTATCCTTGTGGACATAATGTAGTTAGTTCCGCCCTTTGCATCGCTCATATACCAGTGTGCCGCGTTTTCCCATTTTGCACGGGCAGTTTTCTCGGCTTCTTCAACGCCCTTTTTATCTGTAGCATTGTAGTTGCCCACAAAATTATCAAAGCACTGACCATTCTCTGATACTGCATTGTCGGGAACTATAAAAACACCTGCATTATTTGCCTGCATTCCGGGGTAGATAGACGTCTCGATACATTTTGTGAACTTAGGCTTGAGAGATTTGCCGTATATTACTGCCTCAGGCTTATCTTTAAGGAACTCTGTATAAATATCTGTAAAGCCAAGAGCATTTGCGCATACTGCGTATTCATCGTCGGCAAGCTCTATCTGCTCCCTGCCGTAAAGCTTCATAAGAGCGTTGTAATCGCTGAGCTTTATGATAGTTTCGGTGAAGTTGAAACGTGAGTAAATTTCATTATTATTCTCCAAGAACTCATCTCTCTTGTCTCCCATGAAGTCATAGAAGGTGAAATCATCGTCGATATAGTCATGGAAATGGAGATATTCGCTGAACTCGTCATAAATGCTTTCGTTCTGCTGTGCGTATACATCGTCGATATTGCCGCCCTTATAAAGCCACGGCTTCTCAGGATCGTCTGCGCTCTCTGCAAATTGAACATAGAAATCCACGGGATAATTCTCCTCAACGCCCTGATTCATAGAATTTCTGATAGTAAATGCAGTGGAAAGGGTGCAGATAGTAACGAAAAGCATGAGACAGATAACTGTCATAGAAGCAACTGTGGTGTTTACCTTGCTGCTGAGCTGACGGAATGTAAAGCTGTTGAGTCCGTGGTGGTAAATACCCTTTGCGGACATCATAACTCTCAGGAGCATTCCTGCTACTGACCAGAATATGAAGAATGTAGCAACACAACCTACAATAATAGCCAGGCCGAACTTTCTTAAACTGAGGTGTTCTGCGTTCCAGCCTACCGAGTAATATGCCCAGCCAAGAGCTGCTGCGGAGATAAGGAATACTATCACGCATACCCACAGGTTCTTCATGGTTATCTTCTCGGAGCGTCTGCCCGAGTTCATAAGTGTGATAAGACGGCACTTGCTGATAACAAAGCCGCTTCTCAGCATTACTACAGCGTACATAATGCCGAAATAGATGATAGTTTTTGTGATAGCCGAGCCCGAAACAGTAAATTTATAGGCGTTCATGTCGGCTTCAAAGAGATTTGCGACTACGGCGCTCATGACCTGTGAAAGTCCCACGCCGATGAGAAGTCCCACAAAAAGCGAACCGATACCGATGATAACTGTCTCACAGAGGAGAAGTGCGGATATGCGCCATTTGCTCATGCCAAGCATCATGTACAGGGCAAATTCCTTGTTCCTGCGCTTCATGAGAAATCTGCTGGCGTATACGATGAGAAGTCCGAGGACTACCGCTATGAATACGCTGACCGCCGAGATAGAAGTGGTAAGAACCTTTATCATCTCACGCTGGTCTTCATTAACCTTCAGGAATGAGGTCTGTGTTTCGATTGCGTTGAATACGTAGAATACCGCAACTCCGAGGACAAGGGTAAAGAAATATATAGCGTAGTCCTTCAGGCTTTTGCGGATATTGCTGAGGGATATCTTAAAGAGCATCGCTGACGTCACCTCCCAGCAGGGTAACTACGTTGATTATCTTGTCAAAGAACTGCTTGCGGCTGTCGCCGCCGCGGTTTATCTCGTTAAAAACCTTGCCGTCCTTGATGAAAAGAACTCTCGAAGCATAGCTTGCGGTAAATGAGTCGTGAGTTACCATTATAATAGTAGCTCCGCACTCATGGTTGAGATAGTTGAAGCGCTCCAGAAGCATTTTCGAGGACTTTGAGTCCAGTGCGCCTGTAGGCTCGTCGGCAAGGACAAGCTTAGGAGAAGTAACGATAGCTCTTGCGGAGGCTACTCTCTGCTTCTGTCCGCCTGACATCTCATAGGGGTATTTGTTAAGCACCTCTGTTATGCCGAGCTGCTCGGCAACGGTCTTTACTGCCTTGTCTATCTCCTTTGCAGGACGCTTCTGAATGGAAAGTGCAAGAGCGATATTCTCATAGGCTGTCAGGGTGTCCATAAGGTTGAAGTCCTGAAAGATGAAGCCAAGCTTATCTCTGCGGAACTTGTTCAGTTCCTTGCCCTTGAGCTTTGTGATGTCCGTATCCTCAAGCATGATGTGTCCTGCGGTAACTCGGTCGATAGTGGATATGCAGTTGAGGAGCGTGGTCTTGCCGCTGCCCGAAGCTCCCATTATTGCGGTGAACTCGCCCTTCTCCACATTGAAGGAGATATCGTCAACTGCCTTTGTAAGGCTTGATCTGCTTCCATAGTATTTTTCAACGTTCTGTAATCTGAGTAATGACATAATTTTATCTCCTTATAATGTGTCAATTGTGTTCTTGTGTTTTCTTACATACCAGTTGCAGAGGTGGAAAACTGCAAATGTGCTCCAGAAAAGAGCTTCTACAACGCTTCTGCGCGGATCATAGGCTGCTCTTACAACAAATATCTCATATAATTCCGCAGTGCCGAATACGACCATTAAAATGCTGCTGATATGGTAGAGAATCCTGATAATTTTTGAAGTATGCTTTTTCATAAGATCATTTCCTTTCGGTCATTCTTTTGGGAGCTGTTCTCCCTTTCCATGATCTTATTATACATCACGCAATAGCTTATGTCGTATTTTTAACATTACGCAACCTTACAGTTTTGTAATGTTAGCGAATAATTATCAGTGATTAGTTGTTAGTGCTTAGTGATTAGTAGGGGCGCACATCGTGCGCCCGAATCAACATATCCTAAAACAACATCTGTAGGGGCTTGCGTCCACGACAGCCCGATAAAGGGACGCCCTCTCTTACAGGGCGTCCCTCTCCCGAAAACAATTCACTGGATTGTTTTCGGGATTCACCCTTGCGGAGCGCTTCGTAACTGTGGGGCGCTGCCCCACTCCCCGCAAGGGCTGTCAGCCCTTGACCTGACCAAAGGAACACAGTCCCTTTGGAATCCCGTTCATATGCTCATAACAGCTAACGGCTGTTAAGGTACTCGCTGGCAAGATACAGCGAACCGCATATCACCGCAACTCCGTTGTTCTCACGGGCAAGCGCCTTTGCCTTTTCCGCGCAATCCGCAAGAGTTCCGAACTCAGCTTCTGTACGGAATGAAGCTATATCCGCGATAGTCTCGGCGGATACTGCATTGGGCGCAAAGCCGTCAACTGCGAAAAGCTTGTCCGAAAGTCCCGATATAGTCTTTACGCAGTCCACATAGTCCTTGGAATCAACCATGCCCATGACCGTGTATATCTTCTTCCCTCTCGTGCTGAGATACATCAGCATAAGGGACAGCATATTCACTCCCGAGGGGTTGTGACCGCCGTCCACAATAACAGGAGGCTCGCCGTCTATGTACTGCACACGCGCCTTGACCTGTGTGGTCTCCACAGCCTCTATTATGGCGCCGTCGCTTACCTCGAAGCCCTTGCTTCTCAGGTAAAGGCAGGCTGTTATGGCAGTCTGGGCGTTGTACTTCTGGTGTATGCCTGCCATTGCAGGAGTAAGCTTTACTCCCCTGTAGATAAATGGCGAGAAAAGTCCGCCGTCTGCCGCAGGAATAACAGGTTCAAGAGGTATGATCTCCGCTCCAACTCTCTCGGCAGTTTCACGGACAAGCTCCCTGACGCTGTCGGGATTGTCATCGGAGAGTATGACCGCCGAGCCGCTCTTGATTATGCCTGCCTTGTGGGAGGCTATCTCCTCAACAGTATCACCGAGGAGTGCCGTATGGTCGAGAGAGATCGAGGTTATCACCGAAAGCAGCGGCGGCGGTATCACGTTTGTGGAGTCGAGAGTTCCGCCTATGCCCGTTTCAAGCACAACGACATCGCAGTCCTCACGCTCGAACCACAGCATGGCTATCGCCATTGTTATCTCAAACTGTGAGTAAGCCTTGTCGTCCACGCGCTCCTTTACGAACTCCGCTATATCGCAGAGGGACTTCTCGTCTATCTCGTCGTCGTTTATTCGTATCCTGTCGGTATAGCGCAGAACAAAGGGCGAGGTGAATTTACCCGTCTTATAGCCTGCAAGCTGTAATGCTCTGCCGATATATTCAAGGGTAGAACCCTTGCCGTTGGTGCCTGCGATATGAACGAATTTAAGGCGCTCCTGCGGATCGCCCACACGCTTCATAAGCTCCCTTGCACGGGAGAGGTCGGTTATCCTGCCCCCTGATTTGGTGTAGGAATTTATGAAGCTCATACATTCTTCGATGTTCATGGTTACTCCTTATGTTATTATATCAGAATATTGCACGGGCGCACACTGTGCGCCCCTACATTCTCAATTAATACACCCCTGCCTGCTTTTCAGCCTTGGCAACAGCGTCCTCAAGAGTCATGCCCGTAAACTCCTGTGCCGAGAAGATACGTCCGCACTTCTTGTCGTCGATGAAAGCTCCCACAAGTACGCCTGGTAGAGCGCTCTCGGGAGAATTAGGCGCATTTGGTCCGCCAAGGTCTGTCCTGCACCAGCCCGGATCCGTAAGGCTGAGAGTAACGTCTGTGCCCTCGTAGTTCTTGCCGAGGTCCCGTGTTATCTTGTTGAGAGCCGCCTTTGCTGCGGAGTAGCCTGCCTGCTCGGGTTCAAGGTCGATACCGCTTGTTGTATTGACGATACGTCCGAAGCCGCGCTCCTTCATCTGGGGAAGGAAATGATAGCATATCATCATGGGAGCGGTGGTGTTTATCCTGAAGCTTATGTCGTAATCCGAAGCAGGAGTTGCGAGATAGTCCGTTCTGTAGGCTATCTGAAGTCCTGCGTTGTTGAGAATAATGTCAAGCTTTGTGCCCTTTTCGTCGATAGTGCGGCACATTTTTTCTACCTGTTCCATGTCGGAGAGCTCTGCTGTCACAATGTAAGCGTCAACGCCCAGCGCCTTTACCTCGCTGAGGACCTTTGCGCAGTGCTCCTCTGTTCTGCTGTGGAGAACGAGATTGCAGCCCTGCTTAGCCATGAAAATCGCGGAAAGATATCCGATTCCACGGCTCGCGCCCGTAATGAGCGCCCATTTGCCTTTTACGTTTACCATGTTTTCTTCCTCCCATAGGGTATATATATGATATCCCCGTGCTGCGTGCCACGGGGAATGTCATCTCAATATTCGTAGTCGATACAAGCTCTGTCAGTCTTTACGCTGCCTATGAATTTGCCGAATTCAAGGTGAGCCGGGTGAACCTGATAAGCGTTCAGGTCAGCAATAGAATCGAAATCGCAGAGAAGAGAGATAGTATAGTTGCTCTCGGGAGCGTCCTTTGAGTTGATGACTACCTCGCCTTTTTTCAGCTCCTTGACATTGGCGATAACGTTGTCGAAGCGCTTTTTAGCTTCAAGTGCGTTTTCGTATTCGCTTCTGCCGTCAGCTTCCTTTAATTTGAACATAACGATGTGTTTTATCATTATAATTACCTGCTTTCGTAAATTTTTGCTTTGAAGGTTTTAAGTCCGTCGTAGCTTGTGTATTCTCCGAAGCCCTTGAACACAAGTCCGCACTTCTCAATAACATGGGCGGAGGCTGTATTCTCAGCCGCACATTCAGCTCTCAGAGGAACATCACCAAACTTGCTGCGAACGTGGTCTATCATAGCCTTTGAAGCTTCTGTAGCATAGCCCATTCCCCAGCAGTCAAAACGGAAATTATAGCCGAACTCTCAGAAACCGTCCTCCAGAAGTCTTATACCGCCTGAGCCGATTAGCTTACCGTCGCTTCTGCGGACAAAGCCAAACTCGAACTGTGTATCCGTAGACTTTACAGTTCTGAGCCATTCCTTTGTGGTCTCCACGCTTTCGTGGGTGGAGTATATCATGTATCTTGCCACTCTCTCGTCGCCTGTCCATTCAAAAGCCGCTTCTGCGTCATCGAGAGTCAGCTGACGTAGGATAAGGCGTTCAGTCGTTATCGTCAGACTCATCTTCGTCTTCCTCGTCATCGGTGTCGGGAGGAGTCACCACTCTTTCAAGGGGCTCCTTGCGCTCAAACAGGATAAGGGGTATCAGCGCCATTGCCGCTGCATAGGCGATAGTTCTGAAAAAAACAAGCCCCGTCCCGAACTGCACAGTGCTCTGAAGATAATCAAGAAATCCCGAATCACTTTCTATAGGATTGATAATATTATTGAGCTTATAATCAAAGAAAATATCGGCAGCCGCTCCGAAAAAGACGCCTATCCAGCCGATGACCGCTTTTACATCGGTCTTTTCCTGAGTTTCATGCATGAATATCATCATCAGAAGCATTGTCATTAAAATTACCGACCTCTGACGCGAAACAAGCGCCGACATTACGGCAAGTCCTGCCAATATGTAAAGGCAGATGAACATCGTTTTCCTGTCCTTCCACTTTATGACGCCGAACATCATAAGAAGAACCACTATTGCTGCGGCAACGCTCAGCAAGAACAGCGTCATTGCTCCCATATTTGATGCAAAAATGCCGATACCGTAGCGGATATTCTGCACATACAAGCCAAAATTAGTCACATAGCGCAGTCCGTCGCTTGTAAATATATTCGCCGCAAGGGAAACTCCCATAAGCAGCTTTGACCATGCACGGTCATATTTCCGCGATATTATGAGTATCGCAGGCGGAACTGTGACTAAAAGCGCATATAAAGCCGTCTCAAGGAGCAGTCTTCTGTTATAATCATTATCAACGGAATAAAAGCTTAAAAAGGTCAGCAGTGTAGGTCTTACAAGCAGTAATGCGATGATAATTTCAAGTATCCTGCTGCGTTTTGCAGTATTATGTGTCATTTTAGTGTATCCTCATCTTTCGTCAATGCTTTTTGCGTATCGTAGGGAAATTGCTTGTCCAGCAGAAAAAGCGGGAACAAAAGTATCATTATCAGAAGTATAGCAGCTCCCGCTGCCATGATGACAGTGCCTGTTATACCTGCTGTTGCCGCCCATTTCTCCGCATTTTCCATTTCTGAATCAAAACTGAATACAGGTATCATTACTCCTATACCAAAAAGAACTGCGGCTGCAACAGCGGCTATGGGAAAGAACGTGATACTGAGCCTGCCTGCCTTGCCCAGCTTTGTTTCGGGACTGCGGTTTTCGTTCACAAAGCACAGGGAAAGCAGTATCGTCAGATCCATTACTATATCGCCGACATTGTAACTGGACAGTATACAGACGGCTATGAACACATAAAGGAATATCATCATAGTCCTGCGGCGCATAATGCCGATCATGCCCATGTATAAAAGAGCTCGCATTATTGCGGCGGCAAAGGTAAAGGCTGAATGCACCATGCCCGATACCGCCGACCGCAGAAAAAATTCCATTTCGTCTGGCTTTAAGTCCAGCAGAAGCGTCAGGTCGCTGTAGAATCCATATGCCTGTGATACGGCGATAATTGAAAACGCCGCTCCCATAAGATAGCTCATGGAGCTGTCGCGGTGTCTGCCAATAAGGAACATTATCGCCGCACAAAGAAGCGCCGCCATTTTTATGGAGAACCACAGCTCCTGCCTGAGCAGCGAACCTATGACAACACCCAGACCTAAGACTATAGTCAGCGCAAGTCCCGAAAAGAACTCCGTTCTTCTTATCTTTTTGTTCAGTTCCCTGTTCACTTGCCTATTTTCTCGACCTTCATAAGGTTGGTAGTACCCGACACGCCCAGAGGTACGCCTGCGGTGATAGCCACAAGGTCGCCGTCCTCAACAAGTCGGTGTGACTCGGCAGCTTCTACTGCTGCGGCAAAGAGGTCGTCGGTGTTGGTCTTTTCGTCTATTATAAATGGTATAACGCCCCAGCTCATATTCATCTGGCGGCAAACCACCTCGCTCATAGTGCAGCCGATTATCGGACAGCTGGGACGGTACTTGGAAATAAGTCTCGCAGTCTGTCCCCCGAGAGATACGGTGATGATAGCCCTTGCGTTAAGGTCGTGGGCGGTAGTTACTGTTGCGTGGGCTATAGCCTCGGCAACACTTCCGTTCTGCTCGGAGCTTCTTGATGCGAAACGTGCTTTATAGTTGATATTGTTCTCGGTAGTCTCGGCAATGAGAGCCATAGTCTTTACTGCTTCAACAGGATAAGCGCCTGCGGCGGTCTCGCCTGACAGCATGATAGCGCTGGTGCCGTCGTAAAGAGCGTTGGCAACGTCGGTTATCTCCGCACGGGTAGGACGGGGATTGGTTATCATGGACTCCAGCATCTGTGTAGCTGTGATTACCTGCTTTCCTGCGTTGTAGCCCTTCTTGATAAGGGACTTCTGGATAGCAGGTATCTGCTCGAATGGTATCTCAACGCCCATGTCGCCTCTTGCGACCATTATGCCGTCTGCGGCTTCGAGTATCTCGTCGATGTTCTCAACGCCGTCGGTGTTCTCTATTTTAGCGATTATCCTCACATCGAACCAGCCGAGGCTCTGTGTGAACTTTCTCAGGTAGTTGATATCAGCTGCGGTGCGTACAAAGCTTGCGGCAATGAAATCAAAGCCCATTTTCGAGCCGAATTCAAGGTCGTCCATGTCTCTTTCGCTTAGATAGGGCATGGAAAGCTTTACTCCGGGGACGTTTATTCCCTTGTTGTTGGAGAGCGTACCGCCGTGGACTACTCTACATATTATCTCGTTTGTTGTTACCTTTTCGGCTAAAAGCTCGATAACGCCGTCATTTATGAGTATCCTTGTGCCCATGCTGACGTCACGGGGCAGCTTCTTGAAGCTGATACTGCCTATCTTGTCGTCGCAGAGCACGTCCTCTGTTGTAAGAGTGTATGTATCGCCGTCGTGTATCTCAACGGGCTTGTCGTCAACGAATTTGCCCAGTCTTATCTCGGGACCTTTCGTATCAAGGATAGTGGCAACAGGCAGGTCAAGCTCCTTTCTGAGTCTTTCGATAACGCGGAAACGCTTTTCGTGAGTCTCATAGTCTCCGTGAGAGAAGTTGAAGCGTGCTACATTCATGCCTGCCAGCATGAGCTCACGCATTATGTTTTCGTCGTCAGTTGCAGGACCTATGGTACATACTATCTTAGTCTTTCTCATTGTATTTTCCTCTTTCCGTAAGGAGCTTATCAGAGCTTTTTAAGCTTTGCATAGTTTGCCATTATCTTCTTTGTGCCTACCTTGTCAAAGGCTATTTCCAGCATGGAATCATTAGCCATCGGCTTTACGGAGACTATAACGCCCTCGCCGAATATGCTGTGGGAAACCTTTTCCCCTGCTGCATATGCAACAGTCTCCTTCGGAGCGCCGCCTGCGGTCTTTTTGCTTCTTGCAAGCTGCTGCTGGAGAGTTGCGGAGCGTACCTCGGTAACGGACTTGTCCTCAGCCTCAAGCTGCTGCTTCATGGCTGCGGCGTTGTCGTGCTTTTCCACGAGCTCGCTGCCTATTTCCTTCATAAAGCGCGATGTTACGTTGTGCTGAGTCTGTCCGAAGAGCATACGCTGTCTTGCATTGGTGAGGTAAAGGTGCTTCTTTGCACGGGTTATAGCAACATATGCAAGTCGTCTTTCCTCCTCCATGTCGTCCTCGCTGTCAAATGAACGGGCACTTGGGAAGATACCGTCGTCCATGCCGATAACGAAGATATTCTCGTATTCAAGTCCCTTTGCGGAGTGCACCGTCATAAGAGTTACCTTGTCTCCGCTGCCGTCATCGCGGTCAGCCTCGGTGTAGAGGGCAACTTCTTCAAGGAATCCGCTGAGTGAGGGCTCGTCTGCCTGCTCCATGTACTGTACCATAGAGGTGCGGAGCTCCTGTACGTTTTCTATCTTGGTATCTGCGTTTTCCAGTGCTTTAAGGCTGTCAAGGTAGCCTGTCTTGTCAAGGAGTACGTCGAGGAATTCGTCCAATGGGAGCTCCTCTGACTTCTCGGTGAGAAATTCAAACATCTGATATGCATTTTTCAGCGCTGTTACCTTCTTGGAAAGGGGCGCGTACTCCTCGCAGTTTTTCAGCACATCAAAGGGCGATAATTTAAGGTCGCGGCTGATATCCTCGATAATGGTGAGGGTAGAATCGCCGATACCGCGCTTGGGCTCGTTGATTATCCTGCGGAATCTGAGCATATCATTGTGGTTGTTTATGAAGCTGAGATAGGAGGTAACGTCCTTTATCTCCTTGCGGTCATAGAATCGCATACCGCCGTAAACTCTGTATGGTATGCCGCACTTTACCAGCATACGCTCGATAGAGTTTGACTGTGCGTTCATTCGGTAGAGAACGGCGCAGTCGGAGTAACGTCCTGTCTCCTTGTATTTATCAAGTATGGTATCGGCTACGAATTTAGCCTCGTCGGTCTCGTCCACAGCCTTG
Source organism: Ruminococcus flavefaciens (assembly GCF_900119075.1). GTDB lineage: Bacteria > Bacillota > Clostridia > Oscillospirales > Ruminococcaceae > Ruminococcus > Ruminococcus flavefaciens_Q. Next base: position 1,365 of record NZ_FPIP01000002.1, on the reverse strand, counting down.
TACCAGTACACCTTGTCGCCCTTTTCGCCCGATGTCCAGAGAGTCTTGGGCTTGCGGCTGTTGTTGTGGCTGATAACGGAGTTTGCCGCGTCGAGGATAGTCTGTGTAGAGCGGTAATTCTGCTCCAGTCTTATTACCTTTGCGCCCTCGAACTGCTCCTCGAAGCCGAGGATATTCTCGATATTGGCGCCGCGGAACTTATATATGCTCTGGTCGTCATCACCCACTACGCAGAGGTTCTTGTGTCCCTCGGAAAGGAGCGATACCAGTCTGAACTGTACGTGGTTTGTATCCTGATACTCGTCAACCATAATGTACTTGAAGCGGCTGCGGTACTTCTCCAGCACCTCGGGGAACTGCTCGAAAAGCTCCACTGTGAGCACCAGTATATCGTCGAAGTCAAGAGCATTAGCAGTCTTCATGCGCTCCTGATAGAGAGCGTAGAGTTTAGCAACCATTTTCTTGCGGTAGTCCTGACCTGCGTCTGCGCGGAGCTCCGCAGGGCTTATCATCTTGTCCTTTGCAAAGCTGATATCACTGAGGACAGCCTTAGGCGCAAGCTGCTTCTCGGAAACGTCCATCTCGCCCATTACATTCTTTATCATTCTCTGGCTGTCGTCGGAATCGTATATGGTAAAATCCCTGCCATAGCCGAGAGCTTCAATTTCGCTTCTGAGTATCCTTACGCAGGCTGAGTGGAATGTAGAGGCGTGAATGTTCATAGCCTCATCGCCCAGCATAGCCGCAAGTCTCTCCTTGAGCTCTCCTGCCGCCTTGTTTGTAAAGGTTATAGCCAGTATGTTCCACGGACGGATAGGCTCAACAGCAACGATATCCCTGAGAGTATCGAAGTCGTCGGTCTTTCCCTCGGCGTAGTCCCTGAGAAAGGCTATATCCTCGGCACTTCCCTCACGGGTGGTGTCAAAATAGGCGTTACCGAAATTTATCATGTTAGCAATGCGGTTTACGATAACGGTGGTCTTTCCGCTGCCTGCACCAGCCAGCACAAGAACAGGACCGTTTACAGTGAATACAGCCTCCTGCTGCATTTCGTTCATACGGCTGAAATATCTTTTAAGCGCCGCCTGCTTTGCCGAATTGTAATTTTTAATATCCATAACAAGATCTCCATTTATGCTATTTTAAAAAGGTATATTTATGATATACCCTATATGTTCAAAGGTTTGCATATGTTAATATGTATATTATAGCACATAAGCAAAGCGTTGTGCTATAATTGCCCGATTGCAGGGAGCAAATCTCTGATTTGCGTATCTGCAAGGGCTTTTTAATACTTATAATAAATGCTCTGCATTTATTATAGCACATAAGCAAAGCGTTGTGCTATAATTGCCCGATTGCAGG
>NZ_FPIP01000003.1:313099-449365 GCF_900119075.1 Ruminococcus flavefaciens | reverse complement strand
CCGTGTCTCAGTCCCAATGTGGCCGTTCAACCTCTCAGTCCGGCTACTGATCGTCGCCATGGTGGGCCGTTACCTCACCATCTAGCTAATCAGACGCGAGCCCATCTCAGAGTGATAAATCTTTGATACAGAAATCATGCGGTCTCTGTATGTTATGAGGTATTACCATCCGTTTCCAGAAGCTATCCCTCTCTCCAAGGCAGGTTGCTCACGTGTTACTCACCCGTCCGCCACTAAGATATCCTAAGTAAACTCAAAATATCTCCGTTCGACTTGCATGTGTTAAGCGTGCCGCCAGCGTTCGTCCTGAGCCAGGATCAAACTCTTTATTAAAGTTGTATATATCAGAATGTTTCCATCCTAAAATATCTGATCCAGTTCATAACGCTTGCGTTATTACTTCAATGTGTTTTTTAGTCTTTTCTTGACTTTCTTTCCTAAGTCCTTAAACTTAGCAAAGGAATCTCAAGGGTCGTTACTTTTTTCTTCGCATTGTTCAATTTTCAAGATGCTGTTCGCTCTCTCCGCTCAGTCTCCCTCACGGGACAGCTTTAATATTATACCACTATCTCTCAGGTTTGTCAAGCCTTTTTTCGAATTTCTTTCAGAAATTTTTCTTTCGCTCAACTCTCCTTGTCGGACAGTAAATATATTATAACTCTTTTGTCACAATTTGTCAAGCACAAACTTTTCAACTTGCTATTTGTTAATATGTTGAATACTCACACTTCCCATTCTTTAACAATGCATAAAAACAAAAAAGCAGCTGCAAATGCAGCTGCTCAAAATGCTGATATTAAGTTTGCCGATTATCAAGTACCCTCTGCAGGCTCAGTAGCGGCAGGAGGATTAAGTGCGATAAGATTCATATCTGCCGATGCAACTGTATTATTGCGAATAGTATTCTCACCAGTAATCTGTTCAGAGCCCATGGTTCTAGGATATGTTCCCTTATACTGGCCATTTTCCTGATTACAATAAATAACCGACTGAACGTTATAATTATTTACGAATATCTTATATACTCCTTCTGTACCGCAAATATTATTTATAGCATTTGCAAGATGAGTATTTTCATTCGTATTTGTATCAGAAATAACATTTGGATTTGCATTATCCATCTGATGTCCTGTCGTACCATCCCAGTAGAAGTAGAAATTTCCATTTCCTACATAAAGGCTATCCTGTGCTTCCTGGACTTCATCACTGCCAGCCTGGAAGATAGTATCACCAACACCTAATGCTCGGCGCTCTCTCTGTGCGATTCTTGTAAATTCAGTCTGAGCAGCATTAAAAACTACCTTTGCCTTAGCATTGGCGGTTCTTTCTCTGCTTCGTCTCATAAAATATCCCCAGGAAGGAATAATAATTGCCATAAGGATACCTAATATTGCTATAACAACAACAAGCTCAACGAGCGTAAAACCTTTTCTCCTGCTCTTCATTGAAAAGCACCTCCCAAACAATTTTCCAATTCTATTATAGCAAAAAGTTCATATTTTGTCAATAATAAAAAAATCTTTCAGTTACAATTTTTCCTACTGATTATTGTGCATTTAGCTAAGAATCTCCAAAGCTTTTTTTAACTGAATATCATCGTCGGTTCCTATCAATTTGGGATCCATGTCAACAACTACATCAGGTGTAATACCTACGCCATTATAATTAGGCAAATTATTCACATAATAATAGCCTGCAACAATATTATAGTGATAAAAATCGTTAAAACTTCTTTTCATCTGAAAAACTCCCTTTCCGCCAGTCTGAGTACCTACAACCGTTCCAAGACCTGTATCCTTGAAAAAAGCTGCTAAAACCTCGCTGGAACTAAGTGACTTCTCAGATACAAGAACTACCACTTTCATATCCTTATACTTAATGTCATTCGATGTGCAATAAACGATTTGCTTACCCGTCTTTACCTCTTCTGCCATAAGCTGATTTCCTGCCGGAGCAAAAAAATCAAAAAGCTTTACAGCTTCATCTGTTATGCCGCCACTATTTTTTCTAAGATCAATAATAAGTCCACTAATGTCATTTTTCGCCATCATGGAATCAAGTTCATATGAAAAACTATTAGCAGAATTTAAATCAAATTGATTAAATCTATAATAGAATATTCCTTTATCCAATAGTTCGCTTCCCACTTCTTTAGATGATTCTATATTTTTTTCACGGACATAGGTCAAATACCTTTGTTCTCCGTTATGATCAACAAGCAGCTCAACCGAAGTATTGCTTTTACCGACAAGACTTCCTATAATATTGTAATATCCAGCTTCTCTGACAGATACACCGTCAATACTTAAAATGAGATCACCTCGACATAGTCCCATTTTTTCAGCCTGTGAATTAGGCTCGACATTATTTATCAATATATTATCGGAATAGTCATCATAAGTAATGCAAAATCCAGCCGTTTGAAGTTGAGCAGAAAAATTCACATTATTTTCAATTGAAGAATTAGCGTCCAAACACGAGGTATACCGATCGTTCAGTCCGTTTATCAGTCCACCAACCATATTTCTTGTCATATCGTCTCTGTCGGCATCATGATAAAAATGATCCTCAACATCTTTTACCGCCTGAATAACCGAGCCATAATTCTCTCCAAAAGCAATTTCCTTCTCGTAGTATTTCGCTACTCCAAGATAAGTTTTACACTTATTGAGCTCATCGTTGTTATCGCTATCATCGGTGTTCTCGCAGCAATCCTCGTTCCAGCAATGCTCGGTTACGTAAGAAAGTCAAAGGTTTCAAGCGCTAACTCAGCTGCTAACTCACTCCAGAAGGCTATCAATACAGCTCTCGTTGAAATCGACGAAGAGACTGAAGAGGCTGGCAGAATCAATGAGATCTCCTATACTCATGATGAATCATCTGTATCATTAGATATAACTGCTACTTCTACTTCAACTTCAATTGATGCTTCTAACACTTATAAGAAGATTGCTAACTATATGGATAAGGTTTCTAAGCTTGATTTCTTTGCTGAGTGCAAGGGTGGCGTTTGTACAGCAGTTGCTTGCCAGCAGGATGGTGCTAAGTATGTTGGTACAGCTCCTGGCGGTATCGTAACAGTTGATACATATGAGGATTACTCAGATAACATCTCTGCTGCTTTCGTAGCTGCTAAGACAAAGGCTGAGACTCAGAGAGCTGCTAAGTCCTAATTGTAAATCTTAATTAAAGTTTAAAAGCTCCTTCCTTTATGGGAGGAGCTTTTTATCTTAGGAGATAATATGAAGATTAATTTTACGAAATTAACATACGGCTTTTTTTATGCTTGTGCCATGGCAGGTATTACTTATCTTTGTAGTTTTCATAAGAAAACCCTCCTTTAAATAATATTTGTGAAAGTCTTTGCTTTCACTCGATTTTTTAGGTCCGGGGATTTTTTCTCCCTTTCCCTTCCCTGTGATTATAGTATACCACCTTATTCACATAATGTCAACAGTTTTAGAAGAAAAAATCCATATCTGAGGGCGATTTTTACATTGGAACGGTGAATCGGCGTATTTTTTTTAGTGTTTTCGTCGAAGTGCACAAGATTCTGTGAATAAATTAAATCTTTAATTTAGTATTTGTTATATTCACATTCATTTATACTCTGCGTAAAGTGGTTTTTGAGGCATTAGGGAACTGTTTTTGGACTTTTTTTAACGGCTTTTTTGAAAAATTTCCGATTTTGTGTTTCAAAAAATAATTTCTTGTCATTTGAGAAATATTCCGTTCATAAAAAATACCGTCGGACTTTTTTCTGACCGACGGTATTTTTGATACATATAGTATTTTTTTGTGAAAATATTATTAACCCTGCATTCCGCCTCTTGGAGCGCCGCCGAGCTGTGAAAGGAAGCGGTAGAATTCCTGCTTGTCGAGGCACTTCTCGAGAGCGTCTACCTCGCCGATAACATTCTTGGAAACGAGTCTTGCAAGCTCCATATCCAGAGACATCATGCCCTGCTGCTTACCTGTCTGGATAGCAGACTGAACGAGGTGGATCTTGTTATCACGGATCATAGCCGAGATTGCGTCTGTACAGTTAAGAATTTCCATACAAGCGATACGGCCTGAACCGTCCTTCTTAGGAATAAGTGTCTGAGAGATAACAGCAACCAGGTTGTTAGCAAGCTGAGTTCTGATCTGCTGCTGCTGGTGCTCAGGGTAAACGTCGATGATACGGTTGATAGTATCAGCGGCAGATGTTGTATGAAGTGTTGACATAACGAGATGTCCTGTTTCGGCAGCGGTTACGGCAGCCTGAATAGTCTCGAAGTCACGCATTTCTCCTACGAGGATAACGTCTGGGTCCTCACGGAGAGCAGCTCTCAGAGCAAGAGCGAATGACGGAACGTCATCGCCGATCTCTCTCTGGTTTACCATACATCTCTTGTGATCGTGAACGTACTCGATAGGATCCTCAACTGTGATAACGTGAGCGCTTCTGTTAAGGTTAACGAAGTCGATCATTGCAGCCAGTGTTGTTGACTTACCTGAACCGGTAGGACCAGTTACGAGAACGAGTCCACGGGGACGCATTGCGAAGTCAGCAAGTATCGGAGGAAGTCCGAGGTCCTCAAGAGTTGGGATATCATTTCTCAGAAGACGGATAGCGATAGCAGGCTTACCCTTCTGGAAGTATACGTTTACACGGTGACGGTAGCCGCTTCTTGTTGTGAACGAGAAGTCGGTATCCTTGTGGTTGTTGATGCTTGTCTGCTGAGCGTCGTTTGTCATCTGATGAACGATGTTGAGTATTTCCTCCTCGTCCATTTCGGGGTACTGTGAACGCATGGTTCTGAGAGTACCGTTAAGACGTACAACAGGTGCGATCCTGTCTGTGAAGTGAAGGTCAGAACAGCCGAGGAGTCTTACCTCGTCAAGTATTCTATGAATTTCGATTGCCATATTAATAATCCTCCCTGCAAGCCATTATACAGTAAATGTAGTTCTTACGAGCTCGTCGATCGATGTTTCGCCAGCCTGTACAAGCTCGGAAGCGTTGTCACGGAGAAGCTTGGTTCCCTGTTCCTTAGCTGCCTTTTCAATCTCTTCCTTGCTGCCGTTAGCTGCGATGATTGAAGAAACCTTTGCAGTACAGTGAATGATCTCGTGGATAGCAGTTCTTCCTCTGTATCCTGTATTATTACAAGACGGGCATCCGCCTGGCTCATAGATCTGGATAGAATGGTCGATACCCATGAGTTCGTTCTCTTCGGGAGTTGACATTCTTGGCTTTTTGCATGATGGGCACAGAACCTTAAGGAGTCGCTGTGCGATAACGCCGATGATCGAAGTAGCAACCATGTAAGGAGCTACGCCCATATCAACAAGACGTACAACTGTTGAAGCTGCGTCGTTGGTATGGAGGGTTGACAGAACAAGGTGTCCTGTGATAGCGGCACGGATACCGATATCGGCAGTCTCGGTATCACGCATCTCACCGATCATTACTACGTCAGGGTCCTGACGGAGGATAGAACGAAGAGCTGCTGCGAAGGTCATACCAGCCTTTACGTTAACCTGACACTGGTTGATACCGTCGATAGCCTTTTCGACAGGGTCCTCAACAGTTACGACGTTAACGTTTGGCTTAGCGATCTCACCGAGAGCCGCATAAAGAGTTGTTGTTTTACCTGAACCGGTAGGTCCTGTTACGAGGATAACGCCGTGAGGAACACGGAGCATTGACTCGAACAGCTGGTAGTTATAATCAGACATACCCAGATCGGTGATCTTACGAAGAGCGATCTGACCTGTTGAAAGGATTCGGATAACGATCTTTTCGCCGTGAACCATAGGAAGTGAGGATACACGGACGTCAAGAGTAGTTCCGTCAACGACCTGTGTGAAACGGCCGTCCTGAGGGATTCTCTTCTCAGCGATGTTCATGCCGCTGATGAGCTTGAAACGTGTAGTAAGTGCGCTGTGAACTGCACTTGAGATATTCATGAGTTCAACGAGGTCGCCGTTTACACGGATACGGATTCTTGTATACTTATCGAATGGCTCGATATGGATATCGGTTGCGTCTGCTCTGTAGGAGTTCTCAACAATAGTAGTTGCGAGCTTAACGATAGGAGCGCTCTCAACTCTGTCCTTAGACTCGATATCAGCCTCAGTCATTTCACCAAGGTCGCCGCCCATAGCCGAAACGCCTTCAAGCACACTGTCAACGTTCTGCATTGAGTAGCACTTACCGATCGCCTTATTGATAGCAGATGTTGTAGCAAGAACAGGAACGGTGTCCATACCTGTAGAAACCTTGATGTCCTCAAGTACGATGAAGTTTACAGGATCATTCGTTGCAACTGTAAGACGCTTACCTTGTACATTGATAGCAATTACGGTATGCTTTCTTGCCAGAGCCTCGGGAACCATCTGAACAGCGTCAGTATTGATCTCGATATTGTCAAGGTCAACATACTGAACTCTCAGGTTTCCTGCCAGTGCCTTTGCGAAGTTGACTTCAGACATAAATCCGAGTTCAACAACTACGTCGCCGAACTTCTTTGCGCCGTTTGACGCTCTCTGAGCGTCAAGAACCTGCTGAAGCTGTTCGCTTGTGATCAGCCCTTGATTGACTAAGTAGTCACCAATTCTCTCGTTTCTCATAAAAAACCTCCGCTTATTTTCTGAATACCATACTGTATCCGTCATACAGTTAGTATTCTAAAATTTTACTTGAATTTTCCATAAATTATGTTATAATAATATTATGTACATTAATATTTATGAAGGAGGGGTAAAATCATGTTCGGATTTGAAAATATGCTCCACGATGAATTTACCGAGCTACCATTCAAGATCATGTTTTACGTCATTATTTTCCTGTTCGGCATCTGCATTGGAAGCTTCCTTAACGTTGTTATCCTGAGACTTCCCAAAGGGGAATCGGTCATCGGATTAAAACGTAGCAAAGAGGATAAGGAAAAAGCTTCTCACTGCATGACCTGCGGTGCCAAGATCAGACCTATCGACCTGATACCTGTTTTCAGCTGGATCATGCTGAGAGGAAAATGTCACAGCTGCGGTGCCAAGATTTCACCGCGATATCCAATCGTTGAATCCTTGAACGGACTCCTCTATGTTCTGACGTTTTTTGTTCTGGATATCAATGTTAAATCCATAATAACCTGCGTTCTGATGACTTTTCTTATTGTCATCGCTTTCATTGACTGGGACACAAAGGAAATATTCATCGGCATGATAGCCGTAATACTTCTTCTTGCTTTTCCGCTTGCTTTCTTTTATTCACGCGAGTACGGAGACGTTACACTGAAAAGCCGTGTTATCGGAATGTTCATTATCAGCGTTCCGTTCTTTATTATCGGTGAAGCAAGCCGTCCGATCATCAAGAAAAAATTCGGTGAGGATTTCAGGGCTATCGAGCTTGGCGATACATATTTAATGTTCGCAGCAGGCGCCTTCCTCGGAACACGGGCTGTTATCGCTTCAACATTTGTCGGTATCATTACTGCCGCTTTCGGAGGTTTGCTCGTCAAGGCAGTTACAAAGGATTCAAAGTTTGCCTTCGGACCTTTCCTTGCTATCGGAATCGCCGTCGGCTCTTTGTGGGGAAATCAGATAGCTCAGTGGTACTTGAACCTTCTGGCTACTGAATAAAAACAGTGAAAAATAAGTACAGGCAGCAGCATTGAACTGCTGCCTGTTTTTTTACATATTCTTATCTGAGCTCATCGCCGTATGCAAATACAAAGTAGATATCATTGCTGAAGTCGATCTTTGGATTTGCCTTTTCAGTCCAGAAACTCCATCCACACTCAGGTGGATTTGTACCGATTCCAACATACTTCTGTAATCTGATAGAGCCATCGGTCTCCTTGACTACTCTTGGGAATCCAGCTTCTTTATTAGGTCTCTGAGCAGATGTAGTATTGATATTGGTAAGAGGAAGATTAGCTACCTGTACAGCTACGGGAGCCTTGAATGCTCTGTAGCCTTCAACATCAACATAACCGTTTGATGACTGATCCTTATCAAGAACTATTGCTACCGACAGTCTATCCTGCGATATGGCAATAGGGTCATCTTCAAGATCGCGCTTGATAGCCTTATATGTATCCGATGAATCAATACCTTCACCTGAAGGCCTCTGAGTGCCGCTTAATGTTACAAGATGTGAATCAGCACCATTTGTAAGTGCATAGCTGAAACTGTAGTTTGAATCAGATGCTTCAAAATACGCAGGGTTTAAAACCGGTCTTTCAGCCACACCTAAGGTAATTTCAGCATTTTCTTCCTTATCATGGTTGTCAAACCAGTATTCTGTCAGTGTTATCTGACCAGCCGGTACAGTTTCACCATTAACGGTGTCTTCATTGTTCATAAGGCGTAAGATATATATCTTACCTCTGAGTCCTCTTGTTGATGTACCATCATCTGATACAACGACATTACCGTAATGTGTCTTGCGGAAATCTTCAGCAAGATCAAGCATCGTGTCATAATCTCCAAGATTATCACCAGTCAAAACATACAAGCTATCGGCGTATTCAAGAGTACCCTGAAGATACTCTTGAATATTATGCGAAAATGAATATGTTTTTTCAGCAAGAGCTGTATTCTTGTACATTCTTGATACAGGGGTAGTCAGAGCAAGTGCAGCAGCCATAAGAACTGAGAAGATAGCCATAACAACCATAAGCTCTACAAGGGTAAAGCCCTTGAGCACTGATTTTTTCATTTTATCCATATGTATGCCTCCCATTATTCACCTTCAGCCGGAGCAGGTGGAGTTTCAGGAGTTTCCGGCGTTTCGGGAGTCTCTGGTGTTTCTGGAGTTCCCTCTTCAGGAGTTTCCTCACCCTCAGATTCCTCGTCCTCTTCGTCGTCTGCTGTCTTAAGTTTTACAAACTGGAGATTAAGTCCGCCGTTTGCCTTTTTCTGCATTGCAGCTTTATCTGCTTCACTGAGACCGTTTTCGACAATCTCTTTAGTGTTGTACTTATAAGCTTCTAATGTAGCATTAGCAGCATCACCGTAATCATCTATTGTGATATCTATAGTGATATCCTTACGCGTATCCTTCAGATCTCCGCCATCAAATGCAGTTTGCTTATTAGCCGCATAAGGCGACTCAGTCGAAACCTTATTTTTTAAGACGTTTGTTGCTCTGTTAGTAGCGTCTATGTGCGTTCCTACAAGCACGAGCAGACCGCCCATGATTGCAAAGATCGCAATAGAGATGATCATTTCAACCAGAGTCATGCCCTTTAAGCTTTTTTTACTTTTTTTCATAGAACACGCCTCCTTTTATGTGGCTGAATAGAAATCAAGTACCCAAACTGCGTTTGTTCCTGGCGTTGGATCAGGTACTACAACATCAGGATTATCATCGCCTGCATCATTATTGCCTTCACCGATCTGTCCTGTTTCGGTATAGAAGAGACCGAATTCATTCCTTGTATCAAGAACGTCATGGAACAATGCATTACCGATGATAACAGGGCATCCGCCTGTCATGTCCATTCCGCGTTCCTGACCTCCCGTAGGCTTACCACTCCAGTCAATACCATATTCGTCAACGTAGTGTACCTTATACTTACCGCACTTAGTTGCACTAAAGTCTGTATATGGACACTTGAATGTACCTGTTAATGTACACTCATTGCTGAGTTCTATACTTGAATCAGTTTCGCCATAGAACTCCATACCGAAATCTGTATTCTGATGAGCGCCAGGTTTCATGCTGATAAGTAATGGTGTTTCGTTTACCACTTTCTTATTAACTATACATAAATGATCAGCCATAGCATTTGCATCGTATGTCTTGTCACCTGAAAGGCTGCCCTTTATGAAGAAATTGACCTTTCCGCATTCCTTGCCGTCATAGTAACGATCAACATGGATCTCAACGTTGTTTCCTACACCAACATTATCCAATACAACCCAGATTGTTTTACCCTTTGGATTTATGTTTATTACGTGAGCAGTAGATCCATTATAAGTTGTATCATCTGCCTTGTAATGTACTCTTCCTGCAACTGCACCTGGATTTCCATTCATTTCAGCACCGTTAAGAGCACCTGTAATTACACAACTGCCAACGATCGTATTGCCGTCCCAAATATTTATATCAGACGCATTCTTTTTATTTGGTTCAGTACCACCCCATGGCGTTTTTTCACCAATAATAGCAATAGCTGATTCTAACGGCTTGCCGTCATCACCATACAGGGCATCTGCAACAGACTTACCTGCAGCCTCTTCAAGTGTAGAAGGATAGTCAGGATATGTACCGTCTTCCTTGAGTCCGAGGTCTACACGTACCTCCTGAAGAGTCTTTATGATCTTTGTTTCCTTTGGAGCGGGAGTGAATGCACCCTGATAGCTGCCGCCGGCATAAGAACCATAAATTTTTTCTCTCTTCATGTTTTCAGGATATGTGACCTGTCTTGAACCAGTAAGTCTCTGTATCTTAGCATTGGGATCTGTTGACTGATTAGAACCTTCTGGCAAAGCTGTAGCTTCAGCTTCGCTTACCTCTTCTTGGGTTTCCTTGTTATACCAGGTAACCTTCTGAGCGCCAACATTTTCACCTGTATCTTTATTATCAAATGATGCCTTATTATAATGTGGTACTTCTTCGCCTTGAAGAACCTCGCCTGTGATCTTATTTATAAGTACAGTTTTTTCCGTTGTCGGGATAGATGTTTCACGACGAATTACTTCTCCGTTATTATCCATAACAGGCTGTCCGCCGTTATCAAAAACAGGTACTATTTTAACTGTATATGAGGGCTCAGGATTGTCTTCTTCACGTTCCGGAGTTTCAACCTTTAAAACACTATTAAGAACCTCTTCCTCAACACCACTTCTTTCAAATGTTGTTGAATTTTGAAGATCTTTAATAATATCTTCTACATTTTTTACTACATCAAATGATTTTTTCTGATCTGCTGTCAGATTATCATAGTCATCAGGTGTCATTAATTCAACACCTTCATCACTAATGCATACTTTAGTTGAAGGTGTCCAGTTATCTTCTGCCCATGAATAATACAATGTACCTGCATAATCGGTTTCATTACCTAAAATGTCTAAATTCTTACCATCAGCAGAATGACCAGATGTATTCCAAACGATTTTATTTCGAGGAGGATAATTAACTAACAAGAGATCACTAATATTGCCCCAGTCAACTTCCGGGTGCTTTTCAGGATCGTAGCTTTCAGGACCATGATAGATATTATTAACAGATACGTATTCAGGTACATGAATATCGTTGTTGTTGTTATCAGTAGTACCACCGTTAGCAGCGTAGTAACTGTCACAGTAAATCTTACCATCAACTATAAGTCCACTCTGAGTAATATTACCGCCAACAACAAGATCACCATGAATATGTGTATTCTTTAAAATGCAGTCCTTTACAACGCGAACGTCACCGTCAATTTCTGCACCGTTTATCTGAAGCTGTCCATTACAGTACATACTTCCGCCGAAAGATTTATTCTGTGTCTCAGTTTTATTTACTGTGTCATAAGCCCACTTATAAAGCTGATTCTGGTTTGCACCGGCATTTGGATCACCAAAGATATTATCGCCCTTGGGAGCTTCTTCATTAATGTTCTCGCCCTGGAAAATATACTTCTCATTTTTTGTTGAATCATATTCGTCCATCATGTAGATATCGCCATGAACAAGATATGTGTTCTTATTGGCTCTTAATGTACCAACGAATATGTTAAAAGGAGCCGCAGGATTATCTGAATGTTCTCCATATTTTCCTTCATCGCCCTTATTAGCAACGATTCTTGATGCAGACGCGAAGCCCATAGCACCATCAACATACAGATATGGTATCTGCTTCTGTGTAAAATCATGCTTCATCTTATAATCAAGCTCGATAAATGTATCGTTCTTGATATAAAGATTTCCGTTTACTACAGTCTGAGATACAGGAATATCAGGAGCCTGATTTACGTTTACACTGAATGTGCCTGATGTTGCATACAGGTCAGCATTGATAAATGTAAGAGTAGTATCAAGCTCAACTGAGTTCAGAAGCTCATACTGTATTTTCTTTTTGTCCTTCATACTTGAAGTTGAAAGACCAAGGCCTACACCACCTGTATATCTTCCACCATTTCTGAATATACCATCACCAACGGTATTAAGGCCCTTAATACCACCGGGGTTGCTATTGTTAGTAGTTGTAGATGGTGTGCTGCCGGGTGTACCTGGCTTCTTGGAAAGATATGCAGTTACAGTTGATTCCTCTCTGCCGACACGAGCGGTAGCTGTGATCTTAACTCTCTCAGTCTGGATCCATTTGCCGACACCATTCTCGTCAACTGAATAAACCCACTCAGTCTTTACAACTCTATTTTCAGGATTAGAAGGATCCTGCATTGTTTCTCTTTCAACGGTGATCTGATTGTCATGCCATACACCGTCATCTCCCCAGAAACCGACAAGTCCGATGGATTTATCCTGAGAAGTGCCGTCTCTGAAAGTTATCGATGGATGGATTTCGGTTGGATTACCGTTAATTCCGAGATTAATAACCTTATCACGAACATCAGCATTTGAGCCAAGAGCGCGTGTAAAAGCTGTGATAGCTGTTTTAGCTGTATAACTTGCCTGTGATGACGAGTAGGACTTATGCGCTCGATTGCTTGAAGCAGTTGCCAGCGCAAGTGTACCCGTCAGGAAAATTATAAGCAACGCCATTACTGCGACAACAGTAAAGAGTACTGTACCGCGCAGTTTATTGTTTTTCTCTGTTTTCATTTCCCTAACCGCCTTTCAAGTTATATTTTTCTCATAACTACAGCGTTTGAAGTAGGTGTTTCTGCGTTTTACTTCATCTCAACGTCGGGTTCTTCCATCTCGATCACTGAGTAAAGCGATAATACGATCTGTGCATCAGAAATATTCTTAATTACCTTATCTCCAGCCTGAACAGAAACCTCTTCTCCGTCCTTTGACTCAGGCATTTCAACTCCAGCCTTCTTGGCAGCGTCCTTACCAAATGTGTAATCGTTAAGTGTTACTGAATTAACAACAACTGCCTTATCAAAGTTCTTCATAGCCTCAAGGTACTTCCATATATTTTCTTTTGTACCTGTGATCTTCATTGCATACTGAGTCTTGATAACATTTTCCTTTGATCTCTGAGAGAGAGCTGTGCTCTCAGCAACAGATGCATCATATGCTTCCTGAAGAGTTCCGTTTACGTCAGCCTGACTTCTAAGCTTAGAAAAAGCATCTTTCTGTGAAGTATAGTAATAGCTAAGAGGAGAAACAGTTGTTGAACCAAGCTCAAGATTCTTGATCTTGATCTTGCACTCATCAGCATACTTCTGCATATAGTTATCTACTTTGACCTGTGACTGAACATCTTCGAGTGGAACGAATATCTTTGTAGCATCGCTTGCCTCTGCATAGAGGTTGCGGATTGATTCCTGAATTGAAGGAATCTTAGCGATCTTTGCCTCATAATCGGATTTTATCTGTTCCTTTTCAGCAAGAATCTTTTTATCTGCCTTGTTCTGCTTGCTCATATTCTTAACAGGTACGAAGAAACCTACAAGCAGAATAACAATAGCTAACAGTACACCTGCTATGATCTTATCTCTATAATTAAATTTCATTACTTCTCTTCCTCCTCTGAGCTTTCTTCAGGATGATATGCACTCTTGTTGCCTACAAGCTTTACGCTTGAGCTGAATGTGATCCTATCCTGTTCTTCTTCCTTGCCCTCTACCTTAACAGTCTTGATAGAGTATCCCTTGTAGCTGGCATCACTGAACAAGTCGCTTTCGAAAAGGTTCTTTGCAAAATTAGCAGGTATTCTCTGTGCGTACTCTTTGCTAGAAGCATCACAGGTAACATTGAATGTTATAGTACCGTCGCTGTACTTTGGACTGCTTACCTCCATGAACTCGATCTTATCGTCCTTTTCGTCCTCGCAGGTCTTCTTGAGGAGCTTTTCGATCTCCTCATAATCCTTACCTACGATACGAGGCTGTGACTGATATGCGTCGTTTGCATTGACCATCTTGGTGCGATATGCACTAACAACACCTTCTGTCTTAAGAAGCTTCGCATGGTGATCAAGCTTTTTCTTTGTATCCGGGCTCTCGATATACTCTGTGCACTTCTTGATATCGCTCTTGATGCCGATATTCTTGAGCTTAAGAACGCCCCATGCACCGCCTACGATAATAGCTGCACCAAGAAGTGAAGCAAGCAGGATAAGACTTCCCATTGCGTCATTGTTCTTGCCGCCTACACGATTCTTTACAGCTGTGCTGAAGTCAGTATCGAGGAGGTTGATCTTTTCGATCTCTCTGTTTCTCTTGAACATAGCACCGATAGCGTTAGCATAAAGAGAGAACTCAAGATTTTCATGACCGTGGATCTGTGGAGGAACGTTGATAAGACTTGTCTTGAGGTCGAGTTTTTCAAGCTCATCAGTAAGTCTTACATACTCATGTGTATCTCCGTAGAAGATAACATTCTCGATGGACTCACCTGTGTTACGGCTTCTGTGGAACTGAAGCATACGGAAGATGTTCTCGTTGACTGCTTCAAATACGTAGTCATCTGAGTAACCATAGTCAGCAGCGTCGATAGAAGCGAAACGTGAGAATGAAAGCTGTCCCTGCTCATAGAGGTTAAGTGAGATGAAGTTGTTGTCGATCTGTACAGCAAGAAGAGGCATCTTAGACTTGATCTTAGTATCAGCAAGAAGTACCTTTGTGATACAGTTGCAGCCGATCATTACTGATCTGAGTGAGATGCTGAGGAGCTTGAATACTTCTCTGTAGCTGCTTACGATCTCATAAGGACAAGCTGTAGCAAGAATCTTGTATGAAGGTTCGTTTACATCTCTGCTGTCTGCGTCGCCTACTATAATATAGGATACGCTGTATGAATCGTCGAGGTTGAGCTCAGACTGCATCTGAAGCTTAACTGTCTTCTGGAGATCCTGACCCTTGCCCTTGGCAACTGTCATTTCCTTGAAGATAGTAAGGTTGGAGGAGATCGAAACGATCGCTTCCTTATCAGGCATTCTGTGCATTTTAAGTACGTTGTTAATGAGTGTAGCTACCGCAGGAACGTCCTTAACGTGACCGTTTACGATAAGTCCCTCCTCAACATTTACGGTAGCAGCAGAACTGATCTTGATCTTGCCGTTACTTTCAACGCCCTTAACAACTCTTATATTTCTATCAGTGATATCAAATGAAAGCATTTATCTTTCCACCTTTCTTAATTAACCGTTTTCTACGTTTTCCATTGCTCCGTAAAGCGCTGGGTAAATACCACATACGACAAGTCCGATGATAACGCCCATGAAGATAAGGAGTACAGGCTCTATCGTGCTAACAAGTCGCTGAACGGCTGAATCTGATTCATCTTCATAATAATCAGAAGTTTTCTCAAGGATCGAGTCAAGAGCACCTGACTCCTCGCCGACATAGATTACCGAGCAGAACATAGGCTCGAATATCTCTGTACGTGTGATCGCAGACGAAAGCGTCTCGCCCTGTTTTACTTCGTCGATAACGTCAACGAACTTTTCGTCTACATATGCATTACCGAGGATCGATGAAGCTCTTTCGAGGCATTCAACCATCGGAAGACCGCTTGAGTAAAGTGAGGAAAGAGTTCTTGCGAAACGTCCTGTGTAAATCTTTGTAACAAGAGGACCGAAGCCCGGACCTTTGATAAGCATTCTGTCAAACTTGACACGGAATCCGGGAGACCTGAGAGCTGCTCTGAAGCCCAGAACTGCTACGATAAGGATAACAACGAGTATGTACCACTTGTGTGTCAGGAAGTCACTGATTCCAGCCATGATTCGTGTAAGAACAGGCATATCTTCCTTGCTGTCGAACATATCGATAAACGTCGGCATGATAACTGTGAAGAGGAAGATTACGATAACTATACAGAGAACCAGAAGTATGATAGGATAGATCATAGCGCCTCTGATAGTGTTCTTGAGTTTGTTTTCCTTTGCGTAGTGGTCAGACATTCGGTTCATAATGATATCAAGTGAACCTGAGCTTTCGCCCGCACCGACCATGGAAATGAGGAAGCCCGGGAAAGAACCTGAGTGCATTTCGAGTGATGACGAGAAGGATTCACCCTTCTGTACGTTCTCGTAAATGTCCTGCCATATAGCTCTTGCCCTTTCGTTTTCCTGCTCTTTTGTCAGGATATCAATGGCTTTTACAAGAGTAAGACCTGATGTGAGCATCGCACTGAGCTGTCGGCAGCAGAATGCAAGCTCCGGTGTTTTAAACTTGTAAATTGATTTTGAGTCCTCTGAATCGCTCTCCTTATAATCCCTGACATACAAGCCCTTTTCCTTGGCCTTCTGCAAGAATTCCTGCTCATTTTCCGCGTTAATGATTCCCTTAGCCTGTCTGCCCTTCGCGTCCTGAGCTACGTAAGAAAAACTCTTCATGAAACCACCTCCATAATTAATACTTGTGATGAACGTTTCTCACTGCCTTAATAATAACAATTATAACATTTATAGTGTTACTTTTCAATCGCTTTTTTGACATAAATAATCAACCGTTTTTTATCAATATTTACCAAGATTTATACGATCGGTAATACTGATAAATTCAAACGGCTCTTATTCTACAAAAATTCAATGTAAAAAGGCAGCACAATATGAGGTATAGCACACTGATACCAAACATTGTTAAACTTCCACAATAATTATATCACACCCGCTTTTAAATTGCAACATAAAAGCTCATATTTTTCACGAATTTTTACAGAATTGTAAACTGCGGCAATTTGCCTATTGGTAATTTAGTCATTTTGACCGTTCTGTCCAAAGATTCGGGTACAACTATACAAAAAAATCCGACAAAAGCTGCACTATTGTTTATTCATTTGACTATAAATACCCCGTTTTCCAATTTTTGACGCCGTATACTATTATAATATACTGACTTCGTATACCATTATAATATACTGGTATTATTTGCTGAATATTCTTAGCGCAGTTCACATATCACGGATAGCCCTCCAGAGCTCCTGCGCAGTCTCAATATTCACTCCAGCAGCAATAGCCAGTTCCTCAGGAGAAGCCTCCCTTAATTTGGTTATGGTCTTATATTTCATAAACAGCTTCGCCGCCTTTTTTTCGCCTATTCCGCGTACCTTCAGCAGCTCCGAGCTGTAGGTCTTTTTCTTGTGCTTGGTATGCATGAAGCTGACGGAATAGCGGTGTACCTCGTCCTGTATCCTTGTCACCAAATCAAACACCGACCGCAGGCTGTTTATCTGTATCTCCCTGCCGCCCGTTGCGATAGCTCTGGTGCGGTGCTTGTCGTCCTTGACCATGCCGAAGAGCGGTATGTCCAGCCCAAGCTCCCGAAGCAGCGGTGCTACGGCATTTACGTGACCTTTTCCTCCGTCAAGGAGTATCAGGTCGGGAGTCCTCGTGAAGTACTCGTCCCCCTCCCCTGTCACGATATGCATGAGCCGCCTTTTCAGCACCTCACGCATACTTCCGTAGTCGTTTTGCAGCTCCTGCTCTTTGACGGTGAAGCGCTTGTAGGCTTTTTTCAGCGGTCTGCCGTCCTCGAATACCACCATTCCTGCCACCATTGATTCCGAAGACAGGTTGGATATGTCGTAAGCCTCGATATATCGCGGCGGCTTGGCAAGTCCCAGACTCTGCCCCAGCTGCTCCAGCGCAAGGACTTCTTTTCCCGTGCGGTCATTTTTTATGGCAGCATATTCGGCGCTGTTGTTTTTTGCCAGCTTGAGAAGCTCCAGCTGACGGCCTTTCTGCGGCACATGGAGCTTCACCTTTCGCCCTGCCTGCCCCTCCAGCATTTCTGTCAGGAGCTCCGAATCCTCGGGTATGCGCTCGACGATGACAGAGTGCGGTATATCGGGCTTTTTGTAGTAAAATTGCAGCATGAACTGACTGAGGATATCGTCGCCCTCGTCAGGCAGCGGAAACTCGAAAACAGCCTTGTCAAAGAGCCTGTTTTCACGGTACATCAGCACGGAAATATACAGACCGCCGCTGTACTCGGCAACTCCGATAACGTCCGCGGAATCCACGCCGCTGTTGATTATTTTCTGCTTCTCGGAAGCCTTTTTTACGGCGTTTATCCTGTCGCGGAGCATAGCTGCTTTCTCAAATTCAAGCGCCTCCGCAGCCTCGTTCATCTCCGCCTCCATGCGCTCAACAGACTGAGCACTGCCGCTCTTTATGAACTCCACAGCCTGCTCGACTGCCGCCTGATAATCCTCGGCGCTTATCCTGCCGCGGCATACTCCCATGCACTGCTTTATGTGGTAGTTCAAGCATGGACGGCTTTTGCCGAAATCCTGCGGAAATTTACGCCTGCAAGTGGGCAGCATGAAAACGCGGTTCGCCTCGTTGACAGCCTCCTTTGTGATGAAGCCGCTGGTGTATGGTCCGAGATAACGTCCGCTCTGCTTGGTGTTTTTTTCGTTGGTTATGCGAGGGTACTCCTCGTCGGAAATTCGAATATAGTGGTAACCCTTGTCGTCTTTCAGGAGGATATTGTACTTTGGCTTGTGCTGCTTGATGAGACTGCATTCAAGCAGCAGAGCCTCATATTCGCTGTCCGTAACGATGAAATCGTAGTCGTAGACGTTGGAGACCATAGCTGCGACCTTTGGCGCGTGGTCGGGATTTTCGCGGAAGTAGCTGCTCACGCGGTTATGGAGATTTTTCGCCTTGCCGATGTAGATTATGGAGCTGTCCTTGCGGCGCATGATGTACACCCCCGGGGACGTTGTCAGCTTAGCGGTCTTTTCGCGCAGATACGGCAGTCTCGGGTTCATGTTCTCCCTCCTTTTCTCGAAAATACAGAGGACGCCCCACGGCGTCCGTTTTAGTTATTTTTATCGTAATATCGGGCGGATAATATCCGCCCCTACAAATTGTAATTTGAATTTTTACCAATTTCGGGACGTCGAGGACGCCGTCCCCTACAGCTAAAGGCTAACGGCTCTTTCTGACGTGTCGGCGGATATAGCGGAACACCTCGTCCTCGCCTTTATCGCGGAGCATTGTCAGCAGAAATTCCAGCTTCGCCGCCGTAGATTTTTCGATGATACGGCGCGGCTTTGCCCTGAGGAAATACTCCAGCGGCATTGAATCGTTGTACTTCTCCTTGTTATATGTCTTTGAAGCCGCAACGCGGTCGCAGAACATCTCAAATATAAATATATCGGGCATTTTCACGGGTTCGAGCCGTTTCGTTTTCATGTTGTAATCCGTCCAGTACTCGAAGTGATGACGGTTTCTGCCCTTGTGGTGCATCCACGCCTTTGAAGCGCCGTCCACCTCGCGCTCGCGCTCGTTTGGACTGCGGTCACCCTGATAATACTTCACCCCCGGGATAAACTCCGTAGGCGAGAATTTCGACAGGTCATGTAACAAGCCCCTCAGCGGTATACCTGCCTTTACGCAGTGGATAAAGACCTTGTGGCGGTGCTGAAGCACTGTCCGCAGGTGTCCGAAAAAGTTCTCAATAAGCATTTGGACGCTCCTCACTGTAGCTTCCGTTTATATCAAGGACGCTTTCTTTTTCAATGAGTTTACCGCTGATTATGCGGCGTCCCTCCCTGTATTTCGGATCAGCCAGCTTCTTCGCCATTATCTTGACGGAAACCTCAGCCATTTTGGTAAGGTCTACCTCAACCGTCGTTATAGTTGGTATACAGATACTTGATACGGTATAATTGTCGTAGCCTACCACGCTGATATCCTCGGGAACGCGGACTCCCTTGGTCTTGAGCGCCGATATTACGCGGAATGCGGTCTCGTCGCAGTTACACACAAAAGCCGTGGGCATTTCTTCGGGGAAGTCTATCTTCTCATTGAGTATGCCTTTCTCGTTGCGGTCTCCGATTATCCATTCCCTGCGGAATTCAAGTTCGTTTTCCATAATGCATTTCACGTAGCCCAGATAGCGGTCATTGATGCTGCTGGTAGCATTAAGAGTACCGAAAAAGCCTATTTTTCGGTGTCCCTTTGACACAAGATAATCCGTAAGGATATAGCCGCCGTTGAAGCTGTCGGAAATTACCGAGTCAATATCGTACCTGTTGTCGTAGAAGTCCACAAACATCAGCGGTATAGTCAGCTTTTTCAGGCATTCTATGTAGCTTCTGTGTACCTGTCCGATAACTATAACGCCGTCCACCTTGCCGTCTGTGACCATATTCGGCAGTATACCGTTAGTCTCACTGTCGGCGGTCACGCACTCATAGACCGTGCAGACGTTCAGCTGTGCAAGCTGATTGGAGATACTCGCGGTGAGCTCCCAGTAGAAAGTACCTCTTGCGCCCACGAAGCGCTCGGAGGTAAGTATTCCCACGTTTTTGCTTACCTTGGACATGGAAAGGCGTTTCCTTTCGCTCTTGGTATTCGACGGTTTATAGCCCATTTTCTCAGCTGTCTCGCAGATCTTTTTTCTCATCTGCTCGCTTACTCCGTCGCGCCCTGCAAGAGCATTCGAGACTGTAACAACACTGACGCCCAGCTTTTCTGCAATGTCCAGCATTTTAACTCCGTTTTTCATATGCCACCTCTTTTTAAGTAATTATAGCTGCTGTCTATAGCTTATAATACTGAAATTCCAAAGATCTCGCCTTAAAATAACAAGATATATTATACCATGCTTTAAGTTATAAATAAAGTCATTTTGAAAATTTTGTAGTAAGTGCATAAATCAGTGAAGGATGTTTGTGCATATAAACAAAAATCCAAAGTAATTAGTAAGTAGTCTTATCAGCGATATAGTTACTTGATGAGAGTATAAACGAGATTCCAAAGGGACTGTGTTCCTTTGGTCAGGTCAAGGGCTGACAGCCCTTGCGGGTTTCAGGGCGGAGCCCTGAAGTTACGAAGGCGCTCCGCAAAGGGTGAATTCAAAAACAGTCCAGTGGACTGTTTTTGAAGAGGGAACGCCCTGCAAGTGAGGGCGTTCCCTGACGGGCGGATAATATCCGCCCCTACGCCCAACGACAAAAAAAGGACGTGATATCTCACGTCCTCGCTTAGTCTCCCTCATATTCGTGCAGGAACGGATGGACCTCGTCATAGGAGGCTCGCTCCATCATGTCCTCTGCGGAATACGGGATAGTTCCCGTCATATTGTCCCATGAAGCCGCAGGACAGATATATTCATCGTCGCTTTCGGGCTCGGGCACGGGTATTTTCTTCTTGTTTTTGCTCATAAAAAATCATCTCCCACAGCTATTATCTGCAGGAGATGAGATATTATTCATTATTCCTCGGGAGAATCGTTCACCGTCTGAGTAATATTCGGCTTTTCGTCCTCCTGTACAGGAACCGCCATTTTAGCGTCTGGCTCGTACTTGAGGATTATTTCCTTGACCTTTTCATCACGGGTGAGGTTATAGGTCATTTTCAGAGCCTTAAGCGCATTTGGTATATCCTGTTCAATGAGATAATTCGCAGAAAGCTGAGCTGCTACGGAGATAACGTCCTCGTTAGGACCGAATTCAAAGTCATATTTCTTCAAAGCCTCGACCATTTGCTCGTGCGAAGGCTTGGTAATATGACTGCCCTTGCGGTTTGCGATGTCTCTCAGTTCATATTGAATGGCAGGGTGCGGTGCAAAGATAAGACTTGCTGTATAGAAAGCCACTGCGTCGTCATACTCGCCCATATCTGTAAGGATATAGCCTACATTGGCGTAAACTCGCGCAATTGCCACTGGTGAGGAAGCACATTTAAGAGTTTCTCTTGATGTTTCGAGAGTCATTCTCTTGTTTTTCAGAAGCTTATATACCTCTGCAAGCTCGAATCTCGGTCCCACATCAACAGGATTGTACTCGATAGCGTCCTCAAGTATCGGGATAGCATCCACGGCAGAGCCTGTTTCTACCATAAGATAGCCGTATGTAGTGATAAACGTTGCGAAATCAAAGGGAGTACGGTTAAGAGTTTTCTCAGGCTTGTATCTCAGCTGATACAGGTTATCCTCAAAGGGATTCCTGAGAGAAACGAACTTGTTCTTCTCGCCCTCGCCGTAATCAAGCTTTATCTTCTTGTAGAGTCTCTCTGCAAGGGATTTAGCTCCGCTGATATCCTTTTCCTTTATGAGCTTTATTATCTTCTCATGCACTTCGTCGAGACGCACACCGTCAATGGTGATAAGTCTCTCTATCTCGTCCTTCTGCGACTGCGGCATACGCTCGATAAGGAGCTGTGTTGCGGCTTCTACGCCCTCCACATTCTTCTGCTTGGCGAAGCGCTCTGCCTCCTCGCGGAGGAACTTGCTGTTCTCCTCGTCCGAGCCTGTGAGCTTAGCTCTCAGCTCCTCGAGGATCTTGTTTTCTGCCATTGTTTTTCCTCATTTCATTTGTGAATGACCGACTCAGAAGCCTCTCTTGTTCATTTCCTTTCTGAACTTAGCGTCGATCTTGTCCTGCTTCTTCTTAGCCTTGAGCTCGGACTTTGTCATGTAGCGAACGTCCTTGTCGAAAGACTGCTGAAGTCTTGGAGAAGCATTGTTCCTTCTGTTGTAGGAAGATGAAGCAGGAGCCTTGTACTCGTCGAATACAGGCACATTCTGCTGAGACTGAGCAAGCTGTCTCTTCTTTGCGGAATCATCGCCCATTGTTGAGAGAACGTCCTCAACAGAATTGAGGATAGGGCTGTTAGCCTGAAGTCCCTGTGTTTCGATGAGGTTCTTGTCAGCGTACTCTCTTGAGTTGGAAATAGCCTTGATGAATGCCTGTGATGTGGACTTTGCATGAGGATTTACAGCGATCTTGGAAATATTTGCTGTAGGAACGCCCTCTGTCGGTACAGGCTTCTTGGGAACGATAGACTTTGCAGGAGCCTGCTGTACAGGTGTGGGAGCAGGAGCTGCTGCAGCTCTCTGAGCCTGTGCTGCTGTCTGCTGAGCAGGTGCAGCCTGCTGAGGCTGTGCATTGAGAGGTGCGAATACAGGCTTGCCGTTCTGGTCATAGCCCATAAGTCTCATGGGAACGTATTTGTATACAGGCTGATTGTTAGCGTCATAACCTGCGAACTGGGGTACCTTTACTATCTGAGGCTGAGCCTGATTTGGCTGCCCAGCACCTGTATTCTGTGCATTAGCATCAAAATTATTATAATCACTCATATTAAATTCAAACTCCTCTTCTGCCATATATGGCGCATTATAGATTGGTGCATTTATATCATCAAGCACAGGTATCTGCATATTGTCATGACCTTGTGCAGCGATGTCATCGATTGTGGGCAGCTCGTCTAATTCGGGCGCTGTGATATCGTCAACTGTAGGAGCTCCGCTGAGAGCCTCTGCCGCAAGCTGTGCTGCGGAGGGAAGCTCGTCGAATTCGGGAGCTGTGATATCGTCAACTGTAGGAGCTCCGTTGAGAGCCTCTGCCGCAAGCTGTGCTGCGGAGGGCAGCTCGTCGAATTCGGGAGCTGTGATATCGTCAACTGTAGGAGCTCCGCTGAGAGCCTCTGCCGCAACGCTTGCAGCAGACGGGAGCACGTCATTTTCGGGAGCTACGATATCCTCAACAAGCGGGATATCTCCATACATATAAGCTGTATTCGGATCAATAGGCTGACCGTTCACAGGAGCAGCCGTATCACCATGAACAGGTGTGTTCAGACCGCCGGGGACTCCGCCGTATGGCTTTGAAGCCGCCTCGATCGCTGCGCCGATATCGTCGATAACAGGAGCAGTGATGTCTCCTATAGTCGGTATATCAAGGTCTGCCATTTCACCGGGCTGAACGTTTTCATAACCGTCGGGAGCAGCCACAGCACTTCCCTGTGCGGCAGCGTCGCCGCCGAAGAACTGGTCTGCAACATAATCCCACGCTGTATCCTGCGGAATATTCATCACAGGAGCGTCTGCATATTCGTCCATAGGTGTTATGACACCCTGTATAAGGTTGCCCTGAGCGTCATAAAGAGGCTGGCTGCCGTCGTAGATGACGGGCTGACCGTATACTGGCTCTTCCTGTACGGGAGCGCTGTTGTTTATCGAGAACAGGTTCATTATATCCTCGTCGCTGTGTACAGGCTGAGGAGCCGGTACAGGTTCGGGGACAACGGGCTGTTCATAGCCGTAGCCGCCGACAGGCTGCTGCGGAGCCGCATTATACTGCTGAGGTGCATTAGGCGCATTATAATAAGGTGCTGTATCTGTATTCTGTGTATGTTCAGGGGTTGGTATAGCGAACTGTGCAAGGAAATCGTCCTGTTGCGGAGCAGCAGCGGGAGCAGATGCTGCTGTATCGCCGGGCTTGTTTATTGCGAACTGTGCGAGGAAATCGTCTTCGGCAGCAGGTGCGTTTGCAGGTGCGGGAGCAGGTGCCTGTGCTTCGTTATTCGGAGCATTTATTGCAAACTGAGCAAGGCTTTCGTCCATAGGAACGCCTGTACCTGGAACATTCTTGCCGTCCTTATTAAGGAACTGATCGTAAAGCTCCTGTTCCTCGGCTTCTTTGGCAGCAGCCTCGGCAGCACGTTTTTCCTCTGCTGCTTTTCTCTGCTCCTCAAGAGCCTTCTTTCTCGCTTCCTCTTCCTTTCTCTTAGCATCGGGATCTCTTGTGATCCTTGCGGTAGTATTTCCCAGCGGAACGATTCCTGCGTCGTTCATGCCGAGCTTTTCACGCTTTTTCTCTTCCTTAAGAAGAAGAGCCATTTCCTTTTTGTCAGCTTTGATAAGCTTTTTAGCCAGATTGGCTTTACATTTCTCACAGGTTATCTCCTTCAGATCCGTCATCTGCGAAGTTCTGTGGAAACGAGTTACATTTTCAGGCTTAAGAAGGTTGATACCACAGCCTGTTTTCTTTTCGTTTTCGGTTCCGTGAACCAGCTTGTCAAACGAAGATGTTACCAGTGTTATATCCATATTCCTCTCTCCCAACCGCAGCAAACGCCGCATATTCCGCTTTTACGGCAGCGGAACGCCGATTTCCCACATCGCCGCAGGGCTTCGCTTAATGATATGACATCACCGCCTTGCGAAGCGTCCGCAGCGCGAACAACTATACAAGTATATTATACATGACATTTCAAAAAAAATCAACACTTTCTTCAAAAATGAACGCAAAAATTATACCGATTTTAAAATTTTCGGTGAAAATAACAAATCGTTATTGATTTTTTTGTCAGAAATTCCATACTTTGTTTAAGGTAAATTATACAAATAATAACATACGCAAATACGCCATATTTCGTTATTTTTTTGTTTTTTGCCTCCTGCCCGACTATCAGATAGACCAAAAACAGCTCCCTTATGTGTCATTATTTTACATAGGTGTAAAAAATTATGAAATCATACATTTTGCTATTGCATTATCATGGATTTTGTTGTATTATTAATAGTGTATTGGCAGATACGGAAACAGCTTTTCCTGCTCTGTCACAGCTTCTTTAAAAGGAGGAAAAAACGTGAAACTCGTTTCAGTAGTAGTTCCATGCTATAATGAGCAGGAAGTCCTGCCCATGTTCTACGAAGAGATAACCAAGGTGACTGACCAGATGTCAAAGGATTTTCCAGAGCTTACCTTTGAGTATCTTTTCATAAACGACGGCTCAAAGGACACCACTCTTGACATTCTCCGCTCTCTCTCGGAAAGGGACAAGCGGGTGAGATATATTTCGTTTTCCCGTAATTTCGGCAAGGAATCAGGTATGTACGCAGGTCTGAAAAACGCAAAGGGCGACTTTGTGGTCGTTATGGACGCAGACCTCCAGCACCCCCCTGCTTTCCTGCCCCAGATGTACAGCTATGTGCGCAACGGCGAGTACGACTGTGCCACAACGCGCCGCGTCAGCAGACAGGGCGAATCAAAGGTGCGCTCATGGTTCGCAAGACTTTTCTATAAAATAATGAACAAAATATCCCAGACTGAGATAGTGGACGGCGCTCAGGATTTCCGCTTCATGACAAGGCAGATGGTGGACGCTATCCTCGATATGACCGAGTACAACCGCTTCTCAAAGGGAATATTCAGCTGGGTGGGCTTCAACACCAGATACATCGAATACGAGAACGTAGAGCGCCCCGCAGGTACTTCCTCATGGTCGTTCTGGGGACTCTTCAAGTACTCCCTTGAGGGTATCATGGCATTCTCGACAGCTCCGCTGGCTATCGCCTCACTGCTGGGAATCATCACCTGCTTCATAGCTTTCGTACTGATAGTCATCACTATCATCAGGTCCATGTTTGGCTGGCTGGACGCTCCCGACGGATATCCCACAATGCTGTGTCTTATATTCCTTTTCAGCGGCTTGCAGCTTTTCAGCGTGGGCATTCTCGGACAGTACCTTTCAAAGACCTACCTTGAGACGAAGAATCGTCCTATATATATAACCAAGGAGACTGAGGACCTCTACCGTCAGCGCAAGGCTGAGGCTCAGAAGTCAGCTCCACAGACAAGCGGCAATGCTCCCGAAAATGAGAGCAAGTGACCGTGAGGAGGCTTTGAGATAATGAACAAACACACAAGACTCATAGTCTCCCTGTTATTTATCGGTATCATCGTGCTTGCAGTCGCTATTACCCGCTTTTACTCCAGAACGGAAAAGAGCGCAGACAGCAGCAAATCGCAGAACGACATTGTAAAAAGGCTGAACTTTGATTCCTCAGGCAACCGCGCGTTCAAGAACGACGAAGGACTTGTGGGCATCTTCGACAGCAGTGAACGCATTATTGTCTATCCCGAATGGAAGAGCATAAAGTTCACCAATAACAAGGACATATGTATCGCTTCTAAGGATATCCATGACAAGGAGCTCTACGGCTGCATAGACTATGAGGGAAATATCGTTGTTCCCTTTGTTTACTCGAATATAGATCTCAAATCCAGTGCCGAGCGCGTGTTCTACATCGCTGATACTGCCGACAAGAAATCATCTGTTGTCTATAACAGCAATTTCGATCCCTGCTTTTCAAGAGCATGGGACAGCTGCGAATACGAAAGCGGCGAGCTCACTGTCAAAGAAGGCAACGACTCTTATGTATATCTTGTGAAAAACTCGGTGTTCATTTTCAAGAAAGCCACAGTAAACGGCAATGTTCTTGACCTCCCATATACCGTTGAGGTAAACGCTTCGGGGCTGACAGTGCCCATGATAAAAAAAATAAACGAATATATAGGGAAATACGTGGGATTCGTTTACGAAAGAGACCCTAAAGAAGCAGAAAAGCTGCTCTCGGAAATGAAGGTCTCATCTAATGATAAGATCAGCGGACTTTTCCCTGACGAAAAAAAGGTAACATCTAAAAAGCTTCTCGGCTTATCGGATATCACGGTGACATCAGCACCGTCAAGCGGCAAACTGCCGCAGTACATGGTCACTCTGAAAGCACTCACAGGTATCACCTACAAGAACGAGGAGAACAAGCCTAAGCGCCTTAAAGGCGAATATGAGGCTGTTATCATGTTCACAGGCAGCTCAGAGGACGACTTAAAGATGATATCAGGCTATTTCATCGATGAAAAGCCCGATTATCCAACACCTGCTCCCGAAGTTCAGACTGACGCTCAGCCCGAGACAGAGCCGCAGGAGAACTGATAAAAAGGAAAAAATATGAAAAGAAAGCTTGCATTTATCGCCGCAGCCGCTCTGCTTATGACAGCAGGCTGCGGAAAAATAAACGATCCTGCTGCTGAGACAGAGGAAAACACAACAGTCACCGAGGCTGAGACCACCACCGCCGAGGAGACCTCCGAGACAGCTGAGGAAACCACTGCCGAGCCGACTGCTGCCGCTCCCGAAACAACTTCGGAAGCTCCCGCGGAAAACAACGCCGCAGCAGGCATAAATGTACTGTCGGAGCTCCGCACAGGCATGACAGAAGATGAAGTCTTCTCCATTATAGGTGAGAATTACGACTACAAATCAGATGTGCGCTACAATTCAATGGAATACGATTACAGCTTTGCGTCCGATGAGGTTTTCGGCACAGGGCTCAGCGGATATATGTTCGCAGAGTTTGATAGTGAGAGCAAACAGCTCATATGCTGCGGCTATCACATCGGCGCTGTAGGCAATGTGGATGAGTCAGAACACCCATACGGCGAAGATAAGCTTGCAGAGGGCTATGCAAAGGTCATTGAAAAGCTCACCGCCGACTACGGTGACGGACAGCGTCCCATAGAATACTCAGGCGAGGGCATAAAGGACGAAATATCATGGAGTGACGGCTCCGACCAGCTCTGGGCTATATACGGCACAGACCTGTGGGGTAAGGAAAGCGGCGTGAACGAGATGATCGTCTCGCGTTCTATAGAAAGATAAATAAGGAGAAAAAATCATGGCTAAAAAAGTTGCAGTTATCATGGGAAGCGACAGCGACTTCCCTGTTGTGAAATCAGCTCTCACAGAGCTCAAGAAGTACGGCGTAGAGTTCGAGTGCCGCGTAATGAGCGCTCACAGAACTCCTGCTGAGGCTTGCGAATTTGCTTCAAACGCAAGAGCAAACGGCTTCGGCGCTATCATCTGCGCAGCAGGCATGGCTGCTCACCTTGCAGGCGTTGTGGCAGGTCACACAACTCTCCCCGTTATCGGCATACCTATGAAGTCAAAGGCTCTCGAGGGAGTTGACGCTCTCCTCGCTACAGTTATGATGCCTCCCGGAGTACCTGTTGCTACTGTTGGTATCGACGGAGCCAAGAACGCAGCTGTACTCGCTGTACAGATGCTCTCTCTTGCCGACGAGGAGCTGGCTGCAAAGCTTGCTGCCGAGAAAAAGGCAATGGCTGAGGGCGTTATCGCCAAGGACAAGGCTTTACAGGAGCAGATAGCTGCTCTTTAAGGCATAAACGACATCATATTTCACTGCAAAAGGAGGTTTATTCATGACACCCGAAGAAAGAAAAGCCAATTCCGAGAGGATACTCACTGAAAAAGGTATCGGCTTTCAGGAGGAGATCCCCCCTATAAAGCCTGCTTCAGAGGTAAAACTCAGAAGCTTTGACGACATATGCAAGCGTGCTATAGCCGCTCTGCTCTCAACACAGTCGGCTATCGAGCTCAGCGACAAGAATCCCGAGGGCATTGAGAAATTCAAGCGCCTTATGGTATATTTCGGCGTCGAGGAATGTCTCAACAAGTATGAAACGCTTGTCATGGAGAAAAGAGCCTCCAAGGAAGACCTGGTCGAGGTAGTCTGGGAGTACGAGTGCTGCTGGGCACTGTTCTGGATACTTGGACTTGTAGACGATATCACAGACGCAGGAAAGATATGCGACTGCGAAAAGGCTATAAGATTCGTTTCACAGTGCGAGAGCTTTGATGATTTCAAGTCTCAGTGCAGTCTGAGAAGCGTTGACGAGATACTGGACATGGCTGACCTCTATTTCCGCTATGACTGGGCTTGCGACCACCACAACCACATCGACAGCGACTGGGCTGTGGGTGAGCTCGACAGTGATATAGTTTACGAGCGCAGACTGGCTATCGAGTGGACAATGAGGAACACCGACGACTGGTTCGATATCCAGCTTGATACATGACAGATAATTTCGATACCCTTTTATTCGACCTTGACGGCACTCTTACCGATTCCACCGAGGGAATTGTCAGATGCCTTGAATACGCCTTAGAGCGCATGGGATTTGATATACCCGAGGATACGAATAAATTTCTCGGACCGCCGCTGTACCGCTCCTTTGCGGAGTTCTGCGGCATGAACGAGGAGCAGGTAAACGAGGCTGTCAGGATATTCCGCGAAAGGTACTCCACCGTGGGGCTCTTCGAGAACCGCGTTTACGAGGGAGTCCCCGAAATGCTGAAAAGGCTCAGAGACGGCGGCAAAAGGATAATGGTCGCCACCAGCAAGCCCGAGGTGTACGCGGTGCGCATATTTGACAGATTCGGACTGTCGCAGTTCTTTGAAATAGTTGGCGGAGCCAATATAAACGGCACCCGAAACGACAAGGACGAGGTCATCGAGTACGTTCTCGGAAAGGCAGGTATTTCCGACAGGAGCTCTGTGCTCATGATAGGAGACCGCAGACAGGACGTTATCGGAGCTCATAAGACAGGGCTGAAATGCATGGGTATTCTCTGGGGCTTCGGCTCAATAGAGGAGCTCACCGAAGCAGGGGCGGACTTCATAGCAGAAACGCCGATCAAAGCAGCGGATATGCTGCTCCAATAACTATTCATAATTCGTAATTCATAATGCATGATCGCGGTGTCACCTCGCGACATATTTAAATAATATCGCATAAGCGATACGATAATTATGAATTAAGCATTATGCATTGATTTTAAGCCTACAATTTCCGCGATGATGCGGAATTGCATATACAATCATTCATTTATTATTCTCAAGGAGGAATTTTAAAATGTCAAACATCGAAAAGAAGGAACAGCTCTATGAGGGCAAGGCTAAGAAGGTCTATGCTACAAACGATCCTAACCT
The DNA here is from genome assembly GCF_900119075.1 of Ruminococcus flavefaciens. GTDB lineage: Bacteria > Bacillota > Clostridia > Oscillospirales > Ruminococcaceae > Ruminococcus > Ruminococcus flavefaciens_Q. The sequence continues at coordinate 418,928 of NZ_FPIP01000003.1, read as the reverse complement.
CGTGATCGTTGATTACAAGGACGACGCAACTGCGTTCAACGGCGAGAAGAAGGGCACTATCTCAGGCAAGGGCGTCATCAATAACAAGATGACAAACTATATGTTCAAGATGCTCGAAAAGGAAGGCGTTCCCACTCATCTCGTTGAGGAGATCAGCGACCGTGAAACTATCGTTAAGAAGGTTTCCATCGTTCCCCTTGAGGTAATCATCAGAAACGTTGCAGCAGGCAGCTTCTCAAAGAGAATGGGCGTTGAGGAAGGCAAGAAGCTCCTCTGCCCTATCCTTGAATTCAGCTACAAGAACGACGATCTCGGCGATCCATTCATCAACGACTACTACGCACTCGCTCTCGGTATCGCTACCAAGGAGGATATCGACACTATCTCAAAGTACGCTTTCAAGGTAAACGAGTTCATGGTAAAGTTCTTCAAGGGACTCAACATCGACCTCATCGACTTCAAGATCGAGTTCGGTAAGACTGCTGACGGCACTATTATCCTCGCTGACGAGATATCACCTGATACCTGCCGCTTCTGGGATTCAACAACCCACGAGAAGCTTGACAAGGACCGCTTCCGCAGAGATATGGGCGGCGTTGAAGAAGCATATCAGGAAATCATGAAGAGACTTATGGGAGAGTAATATATGGGCGGTTTTTTTGGTGCAGCCTCTAAAAACGACTGCGTTACCGACGTATTCTTCGGAACAGATTATCACTCACATCTCGGCACAAGACGCGGCGGTATGACCTCATGGTCTGAGGAGAACGGCTTTCAGAGAAATATCCACAGCATTGAAAACTCTCCTTTCCGTACAAAGTTCGAGAATGACGTAACAAATATGAGAGGCAAGCTCTGTATCGGCTGTATCAGCGATACAGATCCTCAGCCTATCCTCGTGCGCTCAAAGCTTGGCATATACGCTATCTGCTCTGTAGGTATCATCCGCAACGCTGACAAGCTGGTAGACGAGCTCCTTGAACAGGGCTGCGCTAACTTTGAGTCGATGAGCAGCGGCAATATCAACTCGGGCGACCTTATCGGCGCTCTTATCGCACAGAAGAACTCCTTCGTTGAGGGTATCCGCTATGCTCAGGAGAAGATAGAGGGCACTATGTCCCTCATTATCCTCACTAAGGACAGCATTATCGCTGCAAGAGACCAGTTCGGCAGACTTCCTATCATCATAGGCAAGAGAAGCGACGGCTTCTGCCTTTCAACAGAGTCCTTCGCTTTCCAGAAGCTGGGCTATGCCACATACAAGGAGCTTGAGGCAGGCGAGATAGTTGAGCTCACAGCCGACGAATGTAAGACCATTGCCGAGGGCGATCCTTCAAAGATGAAGATATGTACATTCCTTTGGACATACTATGGTTATCCGAATGCTGTATACGAGGGCGTCAACGTTGAGGTGATGCGTACCCGCAACGGTGAGATAATGGCTGAAAACGACATCAAGAACGGCAGACTTCCCGATGTTGACTATATCTGCGGAGTTCCCGATTCAGGTACTCCTCATGCTATCGGCTATGCTAACAAGAGCGGCATACCATTCGCAAGACCGTTCATCAAGTATACTCCCACATGGCCGAGAAGCTTCATGCCTACAAATCAGAGCATGAGAAATCAGGTAGCTAAAATGAAGCTCATTCCCGTACATGAGCTTATCAACGGCAAAAAGCTCCTCTTTGTTGACGACAGTATCGTAAGAGGAACACAGATGAGAGAGACCGTTGAGTTTCTCTACGAGCACGGCGCTAAAGAGGTACATATGCGCTCTGCCTGTCCACCTATAATGTACGGCTGCAAGTACCTCAACTTCTCACGCAGCACTTCCGAAATGGAGCTTATCGCCCGCCAGATAATCGACGAATTTGAAGGCCCTGTAGGCGTAAGACACATCGAGGAATACAGCAATTCCGCAACAGACAGAGGACGCAGACTCAGAGATGAGATATGCAAGAGACTCCGCCTTACCTCACTGGAATTCCAGACTCTTGAGGGCACAGAAAAGGCTGTAGGTCTTGACGCCTGCAAGCTCTGCACATATTGCTGGAACGGTAAAGAATGAAACTATAATTCTGTCTCCCTGCCTGCGGCAGGGAGACAGGCGACTATGGAGGTAGATTAATGAACAACAGTTTTTCCGAAAGCTACAAGAAGGCAGGCGTTGACGTTACCGCAGGCTACAAGTCAGTTGAGCTGATGAAGGAGCACATCGCCCGTACTATGATAAAAGGCGCTCTTTCAGGTATCGGCGGCTTCGGCGGTCTCTTTGAGCTGGATATGACAGGTATCAGCAAGCCTGTTCTCGTTTCGGGCACAGACGGCGTTGGTACTAAGATAAAGCTGGCTTTCATCATGGACAAGCATGATACTGTAGGTATCGACTGCGTTGCCATGTGCGTAAACGATATCATCTGCTGCGGCGCAAAGCCACAGTTCTTCCTTGATTATATCGCCTGCGGCAAGAACTTCCCCGAGAAGATAGCTACTATCGTTTCAGGCGTAGCAGAGGGCTGCGTTCAGGCACAGTGCGCTCTCATCGGCGGCGAGACTGCCGAGCACCCAGGTCTTATGCCCGAGGACGAGTACGACTTAGCAGGCTTCTCTGTAGGCGTTGTTGACAAGGACAAGATCCTCCAGCCCGATACCCAGAAGGCAGGTGACGTTCTCATCGCTATCAAGTCCAGCGGCGTTCACTCAAACGGATTCTCTCTCGTAAGAAGAGTCTTTGACGTAAACGAGCAGAACCTCAATATGCACTTCGACGACCTCGGAACTACCCTCGGCGAGTGCCTCCTCACACCTACACGCATCTATGTAAAGGCTGTAATGAGCCTTCTTGACGCTGTTAAGGTAAAGTCTATCTCTCATATCACAGGCGGCGGCTTCTATGAGAATATACCACGTTCTCTCCCCAAGAACCTCGCTGCAAAGATCGAGAGAAACGCAGTACAGGTGCTACCTATCTTCGACCTCATCAAGAGAACAGGCGATATCCCGGAAAGAGATATGTTCAACACCTTCAACATGGGCGTCGGCATGATAGTTTCTGTTGACAAGAACGACGCTGACAAGGCTATCGCTGCTATCAAGGCAGCAGGCGAGGACGCTTACGTTCTCGGCGAGCTTGTCGAGTCAGAGGAAGGCGTTATCATCTGCTGATAAAGCAAGAGATACTTCAAACATCATAGCAATTACCGCAAAAATATCCGAATTCACAATAAAAACTACAAGCACCACGGGATATGGGATTTGGAAGATTTTTAAAGTATGGTGATGTTTATGAAATTTGTAAAATTTGCGGCTGTGGGAATGGTTTGCGCCATTCTTGCAGCGTCGCCTTTATACGGCGGAGCTGCTTCACAGATAGATATGGATTATAACTCCGACGGCAGAGTGGACAGCTTTGACCTTATAACCGCCCGTAAGAACAAGGAGATATCAAGAGCCGAGCTCAATGCTCTCCAGAAGTTCGTGCTGGGCGTAAACGGCAAGATACCCACCGAATTCGAGATACCCGACCTGCCCATTGACGAGGACGCTATCCTCGAACCAAAGGGCACTGTACATACAGGCGAGGGTACTTTCTACGGCGGAGGCTATACAGGCGGTCACGCTATGCTTGATCCCGTTTCCCACGACTACTGGATAGTCGCTATGAACCACTCCGACTATAACGAAGCACAGCTTGCAGGCGCTTATCTTGAAGTCACAGGCGAGCTGGGCACTATCAAAATGCTGGTAACAGACGAGCTCCCCGAGGGCAAAAAGGGCGACCTTGACCTCTATACGGACGCTTTCCCACTCATCGCTCCCGTTGAGAAGGGCAGAGTTCCCGTAAGCTGGAAGATAATCCCCCTTGATACCGCGGCAACAGCTCCTATCTCATTCAAATACAAAGAGGGCAGTACAGAGTTCTGGTGCGGAGTACAGGTGCGCAATCACCGCTACCCCATAACCAAGCTTGAATACCTCAATGAGGACGGCGAATTCGTTGAGATACCGCGCCGCCCGTACAATTATTTCGAGACCAGAGAAATGGGCAAGGGACCTTTCACATTCCGCATAACCGATATTTACGGTCAGGTGGTAATAGACAAGGATATCCCCTTGTCCTACGACGATACCGAGATAATACAGGGACACGTTCAGTTCCCCGAATAAGCGGCTGAGTATCCCCTGCCGCTTTTATACAAAGGAGGAAAACCTCATGAAGAATATAGTCGTGCTCGTTTCGGGCGGCGGCACTAATTTACAGGCTCTTATCGACGCCGAAAAGTCAGGCGTCATCAAGGGCGGAAAAATAACCTGCGTTATCTCCTCAAAGGAAGGCGTGTACGCTCTTGAAAGGGCGGCGCAGAATGGCATAAAAAGCCGCGTTATCCCGCGTAAGGAGTACGCTGATATAGCATCCTACACAAAGGCAGTAACCGACGCTCTCATCGAGGAAAAGGCAGACCTTGTGGTATATGCGGGATTCATGACCATACTCGACGAGCAGGTAGTAAAGGCGTTCCCCTACAAAATGATGAACGTTCACCCTGCACTGATACCCAGCTTCTGCGGAAAGGGCTTCTACGGACTGCACGTCCATGAGGCTGCTCTTGCGGCAGGAGTAAAGCTCTCGGGCGCAACGGTACATTTCGTAACCGAGGAGTGTGACGGCGGACCGATAATAATACAGAAGGCTGTCCCCGTAGAAAACGGTGATACTCCCGAGTCACTCCAAAAGCGCATAATGGAACAGGCTGAGTGGAAGATACTCCCCGAGGCCGTTTCACTGTTCTGTCAGGACAGGATAGAGATAATCGGCGGAAAAGCCTACGTAAAGTAAAATCATGGCAAAAATAAAGGAATTATTGGAAAAACAGAACATTCAGAAGCTGTTTCTATGCTTCTGGATGTACGCGGTTCTTGGCTGGTGCTACGAGGTATTCCTCGAAACAGTGGTCTACCGCTGGGGCTTTCACAACAGAGGCAATATGTTCGGTCCCTACTGTCCCATATACGGCGTGGGAGCACTTCTGTTCCTGCTGTGCTTCGGCTGGCTCATGAAAAAAAAGGACGTAAAATGGCTGAATATCGTAAAGCCGCTGCTCATCTTTCTCGGCTGTATGGCTGTGGCGACTCTGGTGGAGCTTGCCGCTACCTACATTCTTGAAGCCACAACAGGCTCATGGCCGTGGCAGACCTACGCACGGTACAAGTACAATTTTCAGGCGCGTATCGCCCTCAGTACCTCTGTCCGCTTCGGACTTGGCGGTATGCTGTTCATGTATATAGTACAGCCATTCTTCGACTGGCTCCTTGCAAAGCCAAAGAAAAGAACTCTCAATATCATCACCCTTGCGGTGCTGGTGATAGTCCTGACGGACTTCATATTCACAAAGGCAACAGGCTACACGCCAAAGCTGGCAGAAGCCGCTATGTTCATACATCATATATTTATCCACTGATATACAATTATCCGAAAGGAGTATTTATTATGAAAAAGCTTGATTTAGCAAAGGAACTCAGCACAAACGCTTACCCCGGAAGAGGTATCGTCATCGGTAAGAGCGACTGCGGAAAGTACGCTGTAACCGCTTACTTCATCATGGGCAGAAGCGAGAACAGCCGCAACCGCGTATTCATCGAGGACGGCAAGGGTATCCGCACAGAGGCTTTCGATCCCTCCAAGCTCACTGATCCCCACCTCATCATCTACGCTCCCGTAAGAGTTCTCGGCAATAAGCTCATCGTTACAAACGGCGATCAGACCGATACTATCTACGAACTCATGGACAAGCAGTACACCTTTGAGCAGGCTCTCCGCACAAGAGAATTCGAGGACGACGCTCCTAACTTCACACCTCGTATCTCAGGCATACTCCGCTTCGGCGAGGAGGGCTTCAACTACGCAATGTCTATCCTCAAGAGCGCTAACGGCAATCCCGATTCCTGCCAGAGATACACATTCAGCTACACAAATCCTATCGCAGGCGAGGGACACTTCATTCATACATATATGGGCGACGGTTCTCCCCTTCCCAGCTTCGAGGGCGAGCCTAAGCTCGTAGGCATCAGCGGCAATATCGACCAGTTCACAGATATGCTCTGGAACAACCTCAACGCTGACAACAAGGTTTCTCTCTTTGTCCGCTATGTGAACCTCGAAAACAATACTGAGGAAACACGCATCGTAAACAAGAACAAGTAATAACGCCGCCTTTCGGCTTGATAATTATGAAAATATCATTTGATCTTGATGAAACTCTGTTTGTGAATTCTGCGGAAGTCCCCACAGAGCCCGAGCTTAAATTCCCGTATAACAAGCTATACAAGGATAAGCTGAGAAAGGGCGCTGTGAAGCTTCTCACGGAGATAAACAAGTCCGATACAGAGCTGTGGATATACACTACCTCCAACAGAACGGAGCGCTATATCAACGGTATCTTCAAGCATTACGGCATAAGGATAGACAGCATAGTCAACGCCGTCCGCCACGAAAAAGAAGTGGCAAGGGGCAGGGCGAATTTCCCGTCGAAATATCCTGCGGCTTACCGCATAGACCTCCATGTGGACGACGAAAAGTCCGTCTACGAAAACGGTATCGCCAACGGCTTCCGTGTGTACCGTATAAGCAACGACGATGCAGACTGGGCTGACAATATCCGCAAAGAGCTTGAAAGGATAAGAAAAGTCAATCAGGCAGATCAAAAGGCATAAGAATTATGAATTATTATAAGGAGGACATTAACAATGTCAAATGAAATGCAGTTAAAATACGGCTGTAACCCGAATCAGAAGCCTTCAAGAGTTTATATGGCTGACGGCAGCGAGCTCCCTATCGAGGTGCTCTGCGGAAAGCCCGGATATATCAATCTTCTCGACGCTTTCAACGGCTGGCAGCTCGTTAAGGAGCTGAAGGCTGCTACAGGTATGTGCGCAGCTACTTCATTCAAGCACGTATCTCCTGCTGGAGCTGCTATCGGCAGACCTCTCAGCGACGACCTCAAGAAGATATACTGGGTAGACGACCTTGGCGAGCTCACTCCCCTTGCAAGCGCTTACGCAAGAGCAAGAGGCGCTGACAGAATGTCCTCTTACGGCGATTTCATCGCTCTTTCAGATAAGGTTGACGTCTGCACAGCAAAGATGATACAGCGCGAGGTATCAGACGGCGTTATCGCTCCCGATTATGAGCCCGAGGCTCTGGATATACTCAAGTCCAAGAGAAAGGGCACTTACTGCATTCTCAAAATGGACGAGAACTACAAGCCTGCTCCTATCGAGACAAAGCAGGTTTACGGCGTATCCTTCGAGCAGGGACGCAACGAGCTTGACATCAACCGCGAGCTTCTCGCTAACGTTGTTACAGAGAACAAGGATATCCCCGACGACAAGAAGGACGACCTCCTTATCTCTCTTATCACACTTAAATACACACAGTCCAACTCCGTTTGCTACGTAAAGGACGGACAGGCTATCGGTATCGGTGCAGGACAGCAGTCCCGTATCCACTGCACACGTCTTGCAGGTCAGAAGGCTGACAACTGGTGGCTTAGACAGTCCCCACAGGTAATGGGACTCCAGTTCGTTGACGATATCCGCCGCGCAGACCGCGACAACGCTATCGACGTTTACATCGGTGACGAGTACGAGGACGTTCTCCGCGAGGGCGAGTGGCAGCGTATCTTCAAGGTAAAGCCTGCCGTATTCACACGCGAGGAAAAGAAGGCATGGCTTGCCAAGAACACAGGCGTTTGCCTCGGTTCAGACGCTTTCTTCCCATTTGGCGACAACATCGAGCGTGCTAAGAAGTCAGGCGTTGAGTACATTGCAGAGCCCGGCGGTTCTATCCGTGACGACAACGTTATCGAGACCTGCAACAAGTACAACATCGCAATGGCATTCACAGGTATCCGCCTGTTCCACCACTAATGACCTACGGGCTGCGGTCAGGATATGACCGCAGCCTTTACTATGGAGAGATATTATGAAAAAATACAGGATAACAGCTGTTATGGTTGCTTCGCTGATGCTGTTCACAATGGGCAGCTGTATGGAAAAGAAGGCTGCTCCCAACTCCTCGGAGAGCTCAACGGAAGCCGCATCAGATGTCATTATGACGGAAAACGTCCGCAGCGGCGCCAAGTACGAAAACGGCACCTACAGCGGCGAGGGCTTTTCGCTGTATGCAGATCCGAATATCTGGAAATGGAACGGCGATAACAGCGAAGCTGCCTGCGATCTGCAGCTCATTGTGGATAAGGAGATAAACACCTGCGGTATCAGCGTCTATGTATCAGACGACGACCACGGCGGCAAAAGCGCTCAGGATATAGTTATGAACGCTGATAATAAGGATATCGTCTTCACGGGAGCAGCTGCTACCTCGGCAATGACCTTCTATTACTACGAATGGGCTATAGACGACAATACCCACGGCAGAACTTATTTTGCAGACTTTAACGGCAAGTACCTCTGCGCATACGCCGAGAGCACCAATTTCGGCTATGTCGAGAGCAAGATATCAGAACTCCTCGGAAGTATTAAAACCAGTTAAAACACCGTTATCTCCCCTATCGCAGACGGTGAAAATAACTCAATAAAGCTCTTGAAAAATTCCCCGTACTGTGTTATACTATACTTGTATATGCAAAACATGGGATAAATACTGCGTGTTATATCGCTTCAGGGGGGAGATATAATGGGAAACTATAATTCCATAAAGCTGGAAAAGCTCTATATAGCTGCCGCTTTTCTCTGCGGACTTTATATGTTGCTGTCTGTACTGATGTATATTCTGTCAGGCGGCATATTCGGACTTTTCTCAGGCTCGGGCGACGACTATGTCCCCGTCCACCCCGAAATGATGATATCAGGCAAATGCAAGGCTCTGCTGTGTATTTCCGAAGCAGTATGGCTCCCGTTCATAATATACATACTCAGCTGTGTGGGCTGGGCGTTTTCCGCAAAGAGATGCAAACGCACCCTTAAAGCCGCACCTGCTCTCTGGATAGCAGGCTTTATTGCCGAGCATATCATAGCTCTGCTCATTTCACATTCATCAATGACTAAGTATATCTCAGAGGGCTGGCTCATTCAGCGCACTGAATATATAAATTTCTTCCTTGGCATTTTCCTTGTGGGAGCACTCGTGCTGGTCTGCACGGCTGCCGCTCTCGGAATAGACGAGGACAGACACGTTAAGCACCTGAAATACAAATAATCACCAAATAAAGGAGAAACAATGTCAAAACCGAATATACTAAGAGTCACACAAATCGTCGCAGTTCTTCTCACTATTACAAAGCTTGCGCTGGATATCTTCTTTGTGCTGAATAACTACTATTCAGTGCATACAGCTCTTTTCGGCGAAAAGCTTCAGCAGGACGTTCTGCCAACGGATATAAAAATGGGGCTTATTATCGAAGCCCTTATAATTTCCGCTCCCATAGGAATAGTTGCTACGGTAAACTATACCAAAACCGATATGAAACAAAAAAGAGGCATCATAACCGTGATCGCAGCAGGTCTGATGTTCTTTACAGATTATCTCACTTCCGTTATACTTCACCGCACTGTATTTTTATCCCTTGCGGATAAGTACGGTGAAAAGGTCATATCCACAGTATCGTCTATCAATTCCGCAAGAAGCTTCACGGGAGTGCTTAGCTGTATGGCGCTTGTCATGATATGCTGCTGCGGCGCTGTGGAGATATACGGCGGAGCTTTAAAGAACTCCGAAAGCCCTGCATAAGGAGAACACTAATGGAAAAAGGCACGGCATAAATACTGCGCTTCGTCTGGCAGCTGCATTTTTTGTGGTAAAATTTGTACTGGATATGCTCATATTATGCTGTGAGCCCCTGCAAAAGCTTTTCTGGCTTATGCTCGGGAACTCATCATTGCTGGATAAAGAGCTTTCCGGCATTGCGATAATAATATCCGCAGTTTCGCTCCTTATCGCGCTTCTGCCGAAATGCATACTGGCATTTTATGATCTCGGCAAAAAGGATATGCAGAAGCAGCGCGGACTGATAACTATTATCCTTACGGCAGGTTTTTCACTGCTTTCATCGTTTTCTCCAATGCAGCAGGTCTGATAATAGGCTTGAGAACATCTCAGTATGAGTTATTGCTTATAAACATATTGTCACGTCCGCGAGCTGTTACGGGCTTGCTTTCAACTGCCGCAACGATAGTTCTTTACTGCTGCGGAGCCATAGAGCTTTACAACGGCGCTGAAAAGCCCACATATCCGCCATATAGCGGTGAAAATATCAACACGGAAGATACTTTATCTTAAATATACAGGAGGAATTTCCCAATGAAGAACGTATTAGTAGTAGGCGGCGGCGGACGCGAGCACGCCATTATCATGAAGCTGGCTGAGAGCCCCAAGGTAGGCAAGCTTTACTGCACACCCGGCAACGGCGGTATCTCAAAGTACGCTGAATGCTTCAATGTAGGCGCTACAGATGTCGACGGCGTAGTAGCTCTCGCAAAACAGCTCAAGCCCGATATGGTAGTTGTTGCTCCCGACGATCCCCTTGTACTCGGTATGGTGGACGCTTTGCAGGCAGAGGGCTTCATGACTTTCGGTCCTAAGGCAAATGCCGCTATCATCGAGGGCTCTAAGGTGTTCTCCAAGGAACTCATGAAGAAGTACAATATCCCTACAGCCTTTTACGAGGTCTTCACTGAATCCGACAAGGCTATTGCTTATCTCAAGGAGCAGAACAGCTATCCTGCTGTTATCAAGGCTGACGGTCTTGCTCTCGGAAAGGGCGTTATCATCGCTCAGAACGAGGAGGAGGCTGCTGCCGCTGTACATGAGATGATAGACGAGCTCAAATTCGGCAAGAGCTCTGCACGTATAGTTATCGAGGAATTCCTCACAGGTCCAGAGGTATCCGTTCTCAGCTTCACAGACGGCAAGACAATGGTGCCTATGATATCTTCGATGGACCACAAGAGAGCTCTCGACGGCGACAAGGGACTCAACACAGGCGGTATGGGAACTATCTCGCCTAACCCCTGCTACACCGAGGATATCGCAAAGGAATGCATGGAAAAGATATTCATTCCTACCATGAACGCTATGAATGCAGAGGGACGCACCTTTGAGGGCTGTCTCTACTTCGGACTTATGATAACTCCAAAGGGACCAAAGGTCATTGAATACAACTGCCGCTTCGGCGATCCCGAAACACAGGTAGTTCTCCCAATGCTTGACGCTGACCTTTACGAGATATTCGAGGCTATCTACAACCACCAGCTTGACAAGGTCGATATCAAGTGGCACAAAGGCAGCTGCGCCTGCGTAGTTATGGCAAGCGGCGGCTATCCCGAGAGCTATCCTAAGGGAATTGAAATGAACGGCTTTGACGAAAAGGGACAGGTCGAGGGCTGCTTCGTGTACCATGCAGGCACCAAGCTCTCCGACGACGGAAAGTTCCTCACAAACGGCGGACGTGTTATCGGTGTGACCGCAAAGGGCGACAGCTTACAGGCTGCTCTTGACAAGGCTTACGAGGGAGTTTCAAAGATAAGCTTTGAGGGCGCACACTACAGAAAAGACATCGGACAGAGAGCGCTCAAGGCTCTCGGTTAAGGAGCTTCGCCATGCATGAACGTCTAAACAGCGGAATAAAATTCTGCATTATCGGAAATATCCTGTTTCTTGCATTCAGTATAGTGTGCTTTATCTTTTACACTACCTATAACGCAGGCTCGCTGCTGTCCGCAATACTGGAATATCTGGCATACGGTCTGGAGTTTTCGGGCTTCGGAGCGTTTATATTCGGCGACTGGCTCATATCCTCGTCTATCAGGTTCAGAGGACTTATGAAGCTGTGCCTTACACTGTATATAATCCTCGAAGCAGTAATGATGGTGCTGGAACTCAATGCCTACAGGTTTGAATTCTACCGCCCCTATTCCAGAGCCCTTGCAATATTCCATTCAGCTATTTCGGGCTTTGTATGCCTTACATTTTTACAGCTGGACAAGGACAAGAAAAAGCTTGAACTCATGGTCATCATATGCATTGCTATGATGTTTGCGGGAATGTTCGGAAATATCCTCGGAATAAGAATTTATTTCAGTATCCTTGTCAACGCTGTAGCATATGCGGTAATGTTCTATTCTATCGCAAGACTTATCAGAAACGACGAGATAGAAGTCGACTGCCACGGAGACAGGGCAAGAGTCGCTGAATTCAAAAGTACAATTGTTGACGACTAAAAAGCCTGTACTTTAACCGTGATACTCATATAGGAACTTATATTTATTTATCGGGGGAAACCTTTCTGAGGAAAGGCTTCCCCCGAACCCATTTCCAGAGACTTTTATCTGTTTTTTCTCAGCCAGAGCGCTCAGGCATTTTAAATTGACAATTCATTCATTTGGCTGTATAATAACTAATATATGTAATAAGTTATGATCAGGAGGTCGTAAAATGGACGGAACGGCATTAATGATATATCTAACGCTTCTTTTTGTGGGCGCAGTCTGCGGAGCCTTATGGCTGATACTTCTGATAATCGGCTGTGTTAAAAAGAACAAAAAGCGAATCGTATTGTCATTTATCCCTCTTGGAGTATTTGCGTTAATTGCAGGCAGTATATTTGCTTATGACGCTGTAAAAACACATAATTTCAATAATATCCCATGTCTTGAAGTAAAAAAAGATACGGTCACCATACTGAACAACGGTACAGGCTCAATGGGAAGCAAATCAAACTATGTCCTTGCAGAAGAAGATGAAAACGGTAATATAATCGTCAGAAGCACTGAAAGAAGCACTATAAAATATAAAGGCAGTGTTTTTGTCCCTGCTAATGACAGCATTTTAACGGAGACAGACCAGCCTTACTACCACTCGCATATCCATGAAAAATTCGGATATACATTCAAAGCCAATAAAACAGGAACTGCATATGTATGCATTCTGGAAAGTGACTGCGGAAGTCCTGCATATCTGGATATATTATAAGATTGCCGTTGACAATGAAAAAAACGCTGCGGCTGATAATATCAGGCATATAAACTGTGATAATAATTTCAGGAATGAATTGCCCAAGGAGTTTTCATTCCTTATGGAAGCGTTTGATGAGCTGAATATAAAATAATAAAAAGGCGAACCTTTCGGTTCGCCTTTTTATTATTCCAAATTCCGAATTGATAATCAGCAAGCTGATTATCAATACATTCCGCCTGCTGGCATTGCAGGAGCAGCAGGTGTGTCCTCCTTGATATCAGCAACAAGGCTCTCTGTTGTAAGAACCATTGAAGCTACAGAAGCAGCGTTCTGGAGTGCGCTTCTTGTTACCTTTGTAGGATCAACGATACCTGCAGGTATCATGTCTGTGTAAACCTCGTTGTATGCGTCGAAGCCGTAGCCTACCTTGCGTGAACGTACTATCTTGTCAACGATAACACTGCCCTCAAGACCTGCGTTCTCAGCTATCTGACGTACAGGAGCTTCAAGAGCCTTGAGGATTATCTTAGCGCCTGTCTTCTCGTCGCCCTCAAGTGTAGGAACGAGCTTGTTTACAGCAGGCATAGCATTTACGAATGCTGTACCGCCGCCTGCTACGATACCCTCTTCAACAGCTGCCTTTGTAGCTGCAAGAGCGTCCTCGATACGGAGCTTCTTTTCCTTCATCTCGATCTCTGTAGCTGCGCCGACCTTGATAACTGCAACACCGCCTGCAAGCTTAGCAAGTCTTTCCTGAAGCTTCTCGCGGTCGAAATCAGATGTTGTAGTCTCGATAGCTGCACGGATCTGGTGAACTCTTGACTCGATAGCCTTCTTATCGCCTGCACCGTCAACGATGATAGTGTTCTCCTTCTGGATAACTACCTGCTTAGCCTGACCGAGCTGCTGGATAGTAGTCTCGCTGAGTTCAAGACCGAGCTCAGAAGAAATTACCTCGCCGCCTGTGAGAACTGCAATATCCTTGAGCATTTCCTTACGTCTGTCGCCAAAGCCCGGAGCCTTTACAGCTGCAACCTTGAATGTGCCTCTGAGGTTATTGAGGATAATTGTTGTGAGAGCCTCGCCCTCAACGTCCTCTGCAATAATAACGAGCTTCTTGCCCATCTTTACGATCTGCTCAAGAAGTGGAAGGATCTCCTGGATAGAAGATATCTTCTTATCAGTGATAAGAATGAAAGCATCGTCGTAAACAGCTTCCATCTTGTCTGTATCTGTAACCATGTAAGGTGAGATGTAGCCTCTGTCGAACTGCATACCCTCAACTACCTCGCTGTAGGTCTCAGCAGTCTTGCCTTCCTCGATAGTGATAACGCCGTCAGAAGTTACCTTTTCCATAGCCTCTGCAATGAGCTTACCAACATTTTCGTCAGCAGAAGAAACTGTACCTACCTTAGCGATATCCTCTGTGCCCTGTACAGCCTTTGAGTTGTCAATGATAGCCTTTACAGCAACATCAACAGCCTTTGCGATACCCTTCTTGAGCACCATAGGATTAGCACCTGCTGCAATGTTCTTCATACCCTCGCGAACGATAGTCTGAGCGAGAAGAGTTGCAGTTGTAGTACCGTCGCCTGCAGCGTCATTTGTCTTTGTAGCAACTTCCTTAACGAGCTGTGCGCCCATGTTCTCGAAAGCGTCCTCAAGCTCGATGTCCTTGGCGATAGTAACACCGTCGTTTGTAATAAGGGGAGCGCCGAACTTCTTGTCAAGAACTACGTTTCTGCCCTTTGGTCCCATTGTTATTCTTACAGTATCAGCAAGCTTGTCGATACCTGCCTGAAGTGACTTTCTTGCGTCTTCGCCGTACTTTATATCCTTAGCCATGATATTATTCTCCTTTTAATTATATTTAAATCTGTAGGGAACGGCGCCTCGCCGTTCCATGCATAAGTCATTTGTATATTCGGAACGCCGGGGACGGCGTTCCCTACAATAGTTCTTACTTAACAGTAGCGAGAATGTCTTCCATCTTTACGATGATGAACTCCTCGCCTTCAAGCTTTACATTTGTGCCTGAATACTTTGAGATGAGCACCTTGTCGCCCTTTTTAACTTCGATTTTAACATCAGAGGTTCCGGGACCTACCTCAACGACCTCAGCGACCTCAGGCTTTTCCTTTGCTGAACCTGAAAGAATGATACCGCTCTTTGTGGTCTCCTCTGCCTCGACCATTTTAACAACTACTCTGTCCTGTAAAGGTTTGATAGTCATGATATATACCTCCTAAAATAATAATTAACAGTTTAGATTAGCACTCTTTCTCTCCGAGTGCTAATTATATTTTACCACCTTTTTACAATAAATCAAGCCTTTTCTGCAAGCTTTCACAATTTTTGGCACTATACACAAATAATTCAACTTTCAGCAGCTTTTTGTGTGCTGTAAGCTGCTTTTGCCGCCAAATTCCAATATCAGCATAACCGTCATTATGATAAGCATTACCGACGGCACAGGGGAGCTGTTCCCTGCGCTGCTTATCCGCGGCAACATGACTTCTGTAACTTCTCCCGTCATAAAAAAAGGCATTATGAGCCTGCATATGAAGAAGCTGAGAACTGCCGCTGCGCTTCTCATTATTATAAAGTATTTCATTGAAAGCTTTCCTGCGGTCAGTGCCCTTAGCTGACACAGCACACAGACTCCGCCAAATGCAGTCAGGGCGCTGATATACGGCAGCAGCAGCCAGTCGCCGCAGGGAAGCTTGCTGATATTCGTAACATCTAAAAATGCGGCGACTAATACCTCGCCGCGTATGCGGTCGAGGTCGGTGAGCTTCCCCAGAAGCTCACCTGCTGCTGCCGTCGCGCCTGTTCGGGCAAGGGCGGCGTTTGCGGCTGCAAACGCCGCTATCATAATGCATATGTCTGCCATAGCCCTGCCGCTGCGCAGGACGCAGTCGGTGAGCATATCAGCCGATATGCTCACTCTGCGGGGGACGCTCCGCGCCCCCGCAGTTCTGCGCAGCGGCACCGACAGAAGCAGAGCAAGGATAATATTTGCGGAAATTGTTGATATCAGTATGACCAGCCCTGCATTGCGTGACGAGTAGAGCTGCCGCGAGATACAGCCGAAAATAAAGGCAGGACCTGCTCCGAAGCAAAGCCCCGAAAGGAGCTCCGCCCGTCTTTTGTCAAGCCTGCCGCAGGAGCACTCCTCACATAGCATTTTCACCCCCACGGGATAGCCTGCTATCATGCCAAAGGTAAATACAGGCAGCTCACTGCCTTCGATGCCAAAAACAAGCCTGCTGAGCCGTCCGAAACAGCGCGGCATAAGCGCTGTCATACCGCTTGTCGTTATCATGGAGGATACTATCATCATGGCAAACAGAGACGGTATAACGATATCTATGCAGCGCTGAATGCTCTCCCCTACTGCCTCGGCAGCTCCGCCCGTATCGCCGAGAAAATACACGAATGCAGCCGATATCGCCATTATTTTTGCGGCTTTTATGGCTTTTTCGGCGTATTTTTTCATAATCATCACCCCATAAATCATATTATTGGAAATGAAAAAATATACGGGAGTGAAGCTTATGTTTGAATGGCTTGCGGAGCTCACAAGGGAGACTCTTTATCTTAATACGAGCATACATATTTCGGGAAACAACGAGCTTATCATCGACAATTGCCAGAGAATAGAGGAATACAACGAGGTCTTCATGCGGCTTCTGTCGGGAGGTCTCTACATAAATATCCGCGGCAGTGATTTACGAGCATACGATTTCCGCACAGGGGGACTTGTTATCCGCGGCTGTATCGAAAATATCGAATTCACGGAAAGGAGCAGACGTCATGAAAATGAAGAGAAGCATGAGGATAAACGCCAAAGGGAAACAACTGAATAGGTTCATCAACGCCATACATCAGCACAGGATAGACTGCCGCGGACAGTTCTGCCGAGGCGAGGTCTTTTACTTTGATATCTACCGCCGCGACTTGAGTGAGATTCGGGATATAGCGAAAAGCTGCGGCATAGAGCTGAAAACTGCCGAATATGACAGCCTTTCCGCGCGGCTTTTCCGCTACCGCAGGCGTTTGGGACTTCTCGTCGGCGTATTGCTGGCGTTTACGGCGGCTCTGTACTTCTCGCAGGTGGTTGTCACTATCGAAATCGAGGGAAACTCCGTTGTCAGCGACGAAGTCATACTCTCAGCTCTCGAAGAGCTGAACATTAAGGCTGGAACACCCGTCTGCAAAATAAATATCCCCTACTGCGAGAACAAGCTCCGACTTATGATAGACGACGTGGCGTGGGCAGGTATCCGCCACACAGGCAGCCGCTTAGTGGTGCAGGTCACCGAGGTGGAGCACGTACCCGAAATGCTCCTTGACCGCGTCCCCTGCAACATAGTCGCCAGCCGAAACGCCGAGATAAGCTCCGTCCTCGTCCGAAGCGGTCAGCTGAAGCATATCGTGGGAGATTACGTTCCCAAGGGAACTATCCTCATCAGCGGCGTTGACGAGACCGAGAACGGACGCACCTTCGTTCATCATGCTATGGGAGATATCCGCGGCATATATGAGGAAAATGTCAGCTTCTCCGCTCCTTTTCACGCAGAAGAAGCCCTTCCCACAGGCAGGACCGATACTCAGCGCACCCTGCGGCTTTTCAGTCTCGATATCCCCCTCTATTTCGGCAAAAGAAACAGCTCCGCAGCCTCGGAAACAGAGGAGAAAAACGCCGTTATCTTCGGGCACGAGCTGCCCCTCGGCATAAAAACACGGACTGTCGCTGAAACAACTGTCACCGAAAAGGATTACACCGAGGAGGAGCTCACAAAAAAGCTCATGGAGCGCGTCTATCTCTACGAGAACAACTTCCTCGGTGACGGCACAAAGATACTCAGCCGCGATATCATCACAGAAACAAACGACGGTGCTCTCACTCTCCGCGCCGCATACAGGCTGGAGGGCAGTATCTGCGAGCAAAGGGATATCTTCATAAAATGAACCCGCAAGCCTTGACATGAACGGTATTTTGTGGCATAATAACATTGTATAGCTATGTATACTCGTGAGGAAGCTCCGCGCAGAGCGGAGCAATATATTATGAGAGGAGAGTTTTACAATGCTAAAAAAACTGACAGGCGGAATCCTTTCCGCTGTCCTGCTGGCATCGACATCAGTTTCGGCTCTGCCCGCAGGTGTTATGACTACTGTAAACGCAGCTGACAGCAAGTTCAACTACGCTGACGCTTTGGATAAGTCGCTGTTCTTCTATGAGGCACAGCAGGCAGGTCCGCTCCCCGAGTGGAACAGAGTTGAGTGGAAGGCTGACTCGGCTATGAGCGACCCCGTACTGGGCGGCTGGTACGACGCAGGCGACCACGTAAAGTTCAACCTGCCTATGTCCTACTCGGCTTCAATGCTGGCTTGGGGACTTTATCAGTACCCCGACGGTCTTGAAAAGACAGGGCTCAAGCAGACCTATGAGAACAACCTCATGTTCGCTCTGGATTATCTCGCTGAGTGCGACAAGGGCACAGAGATAGTATATCAGGTAGGTATCGGTAAGCACGACCATACATGGTGGGGACCTGTTGAGCTTCTGGAATACGGTATGGAGGACAACGGACATTCCGTTGCAGAGGCAAGAGCTTCACTCACAGCTTCCAAGGGCTGCTCCGCTGTATTCGGCGAAATGGCAGCTGCTCTCGCAGCAGGTGCGGCAGCTCTCGACGGCGATATAGACGCTTCAAAGAAGGCTGACTATATCAAGCACGCTGAGAACATCTACAAGATAGCAAAGACATCTCCAAGCGACGATGTTTACAATAAGAGCGACGCTCAGGGCTTCTATCAGTCAAGCCACTTCTATGACGAGCTCTTCTACGCTGCAAACTGGCTCTACATCGCTACAAAGGACGAGAGCTACCTTGCTGACGCAAAGGGCTACATTCCTAATCTCGGCAAAATGCTGGGCGAGGGCGATACTCTCGCTTACGGCTGGTCACACTGCTGGGACGACAATATGCAGGGCGCTATGCTGCTCTACGCTATAAATACCAACGACTCCAGCGCTATCGCTCACGTTAAGAAGCACTGTGACCGCTGGGTAAACGGCGTGGAAGCTAAGAAGATAGACGGCGGACTCCGCTGGCTCAGCAACTGGGGCTGTCTCAGATACGCTAACACAGCTGCTTTCATCTCAACTGTTGCAAGCGATACTATCCTCAAGTCAGAGGCTGACAAGTACACAGATTTCGCTGAGACTCAGGTAAACTACGCTCTCGGCGACAATCCGCTGAAGCAGAGCTACGTTGTAGGCTTCGGCGACAAGTATCCTCAGAATCCTCACCACCGTACAGCTCACGGCTCATGGAAGAACGACCTGAAGATACCTGATAAGACAAGACATATCCTCTACGGCGCTCTCGTAGGAGGTCCTAATGAGGACGGCTCATACCACGACGACCGTCAGGACTTCATCAACAACGAGGTAGCTACAGACTATAACGCAGGCTTCACAGCTATGCTCTGTAAAATGGTAGACAAGTACGGCGGCACAAAGGACCCAAGCTTCCCACAGAAGGAAGTTCACGACGGTCCCGAGTTCTACGTTGAGGTACTCTCAAAGGGCGCTGAATCAAGCGGACAGACTATCAGCTTCAAGGTAACTAACCACTCCGCATGGCCTGCAAGAGTACAGGACAACATCTCATTCAGATACTATATGGACCTCAGCGAGGTAAAGGCTCAGGGCAAGAACCCCGAGGACCTCGTTATCCGCTGTGACCGTGACCAGTCCGCTATGTATTCGGGCAAGGGCTACAAGACAGCTGAGATATCCAAGCCTATCCAGTACAGCGGAGACATCTACTACATCGAGGTAAATCTCCCCGACGGACGAGTTGTTCTTCCTATTTCCGAGGGACAGCAGCAGTGCGAGATACTCCTTGCACTTGTAATGCCTGACTACGGCAGCGGCTGGGATTCATCAAACGACTGGTCAGCTAAGGACCTGGGCAAGACAGCAAAGGGCGCTGACGGCTCTGCTGTAGGCGTTATCACTCCTTATGTTCCTGTATACGTAAACGGCAAGCTCTACTACGGCGAGGAGCCCGACGGCACAAAGGCTGACGGTCTCGGCGGCACAGGCAGCGATACTCCAAAGGTAACAACAACTACTGCTCCGCAGCCAAACAAGACCACTACTACAACTACTTCTACAACAACCACCACAACAACTGGGAGTACTACAACTACGACAGTTACTGACCAGCGTACAACAGTTACTACAACAAGCAATACAACAACTACAACAGACAGCAAGCCAAACTCAGGCGGAAAAAATGAGCCTGTTGACAGTGTAGTATACGGCGACGCAAACTGCGACGGCACAGTTGATATGTCAGACGTCGTTCTTATCATGCAGTCACTTGCTAACCCGAACAAGTACGGCATAAACGGTACTGACAAGAACCACCTCACAGAAGATGGCTATACCAATGCAGACGTTGATAAGAATGTACGCGGCATTACATCAAACGACGCACTCTTTATTCAGGAGTTCCTTCTCAACAAGAGAACAAGCCTCTTCCCAAACACAAAGTAAGATAACATCGAAAGCTCCCCGAATATATCGGGGAGCTTTTTTGCAGCGTTGACCGGAAATTTGAAAAGCTCCGAAGCTTTAACCGCAACACTTATATAGAAGCTTACAGTTAATTATGGGGGAAACCTTTCTGAGGAAAGGTTCTCCCCCATACCCCTTTCCAAAGACTTTTATCTGGTTTTTTCGCAGATAGGGCGCTCCTTAAATAAAAAAACACCTGCAAAATGCAGGAGCGCCCTATCTGTGAAAAAACAAAACGAAAGTTTTAGGGAGAGAGTTTGAGAGAAGCCCCTTTTTCAAAAGGGGTTCTCTCAATAATAATTATAAAACTTCTATATGAGTATCATGGTTATGCTTTCGGAGCTTTTATGTCTTATTCAGATACCGCAGTCCTCGTATTCCTTCCACTTCTCATAATAGAGCTTATTGCTCCAGCTGCGGAAAAGTATGTATGATACTGATACGATAACAAGGCATATAGCACCGATAACAGGCACTGAATCCCTGAACATTTTCTTTGCGGAATAGTCGTCTTTATTCTTGCGGCTCATAATGTTTTGTCCTTTTCGTTGGTTTTATTCTGCGTCCTGTGAATCAGCGCCGCCGTTCATCTCAGCCATGAGTCTCTGGAGCTCTGCGTCTACCTTTGCGTCTGATTCAAGCTTTGCAAATGAGTCCTTGAGGTCATCACCGCTGCCGCCTGAGAGAGCGTCGCCTGCTATCTCAGAAAAAGCGTCAGCCTCAGCCTCCTTGCGCTCTATCTTTTCTTCCATTCTCTGGAACTTCTCAAAAGACGAGTTGCCGTCGAAGCTTCCCGAAGCCTTTGCCAGATTCTTCTTTGTATCAGCCATCTGTGAACGTGCGATGAGCATTGCCTGACGGCTCTTAGCCTCTTCAAGCTTTGACTTGAGCACCTCTACCTGATCGCCGATAGCCTCGGTCTGGTCAGAGATAGACTCATACATCTCTTTATAGTTAGAAACGTCCTCGTCAGCCTTGACCTTTCTTGCGAGAGCCTGCTTAGCCAGCTCCTGATCGCCCTTGGCGAGAGCCTGCTTAGCCTTTGCCTCCCAGTCGGCAGATATCTTTTCAGCTTCAAGGTACTTCTTTTCAGCAAGTCTCTCACTTGCCTTAGCCTTGCCGTAATTCTGAGTAGCCTTTGTGAGCTCGGTCTGCATGTCGATGATGACCTGCTTGACCATCTTCTCAGGATCTTCAGCTCTGTCGATAAGGTCGTTTACGTTTGACTTGAGAAGGTCGCTTAATCTTGCAAAAATTCCCATAATAATGATCCTCCTGTTTCATGTAAGAATGCTTCATGACACACCCCCTGTATCACAAGTCCATTATATTGTATTATAATTTACTTGTCAACAAAAAGGGTATTGATTTCATCTGATTTTCATTTATCAGCAGTATCTGTGAACGCATTATTACCAGATTATTCCCCGTTTTTTTCCAGTTCGCTGATATACTGCCCCAGCTTTTTGATGCCGTCGTTTTCAAAGTTTAGGTGCGTATCGGCGTCCGCGCCGAGGATTTTTTCTCGGAGATCAAGCATTTTCCTGCGTTTTTCAAAGGTATCGGCTGTCATTACTATCATATCTGAGCAATTGTCCTTTACAAGCCTGATAGGCTCGCCCGTCATAGAGCACAGCTTCTCAAAAAGCTCATAATTTTCACAGAAGTCCTCATTTTTAATAGATATCATGGAAAGCCGCTCCCTTCAAAAAAATGATCCCCGACTACTATTTTAACTTGAATTTATGGATTTGTCAATATTTTTTGGTAAAAAAGTGCAAAAATACAGTTGCGATTTTTTGACGATTACGCTCCTGTAACAAAAAACGAGAGGATTTTTTGTATAAAATGACACAGCATTTCGTGTGACAAAACAGATAAAGTATGTTATAATATAACAAGCATATAAAAATATTATATACATAGTTTAGATAAACTGAAAGGAATAATAAATGATAAAATCGCTGAAAAACAAAGATAATATTATATCACTTATTCTTATAGCTATCGTTTCAACTTTAGTCATCATAGGACTAATTTTTCACGAACCGTGGTTTGATGAAGCACAGGCATACCTTATTGCAAGAGACGCTTCATGGCATGATATATTCTTTTTTTGGCCACATTATGAAGGACATCCTCCTTTATGGCATATAATACTGAAATTAGCAATAAAACTTGGTCTGCCTTATGAATTAACTATAAAAGCGATTAATTTTTTGTTTTTTGAAGCAGTACTTTTCCTTATCGAATTTCGTTCTCCATTCAGCAGGATAACAAGAACGCTCATTCCTTTAAGCTACTTTTTGCTTTATCAGTACAGTGTTATTTCACGTCCGTATATACTTCTTATGCTGTCGGTACTGCTTACGGCAATGCTTTATAAGGATCGTTATAATAAACCTGTAGTGTATTGCTTTTCGCTTATTTTTATGTGTTCGCTGCATTCATATGGCATCGCCTTTGCAGGCGGTATCGTAATTGCTGACCTTTTAAGTGAGGCGTTTCATAAGCACAGTATAAAAAAATGCATAATGAACGTAATAAGTAATAAAAAGCTTTTGATTTCTTATGTTATTCTTCTTACAATTGCTGTATTTTTAATAATCAACATCATACCAAGAAGTGATACTTACGCCTCAGAAGATATTTCAATCAAAAAACACAGTTATCTTTTTTGTTTATTATTAAGTTTCTTGTTTATACCTTCCGAAACACTTATAACCTCTTATTCTTCAGATGTATATCTGATGCAGTCGGAGATAAATCCATTATACGAAACACTGACCGCAGCACTCTTTTCTCTAATGCTCTGGATATGTCTTTTTTTCATCGGCAAGAAAAGAAAAATGCTCTTTGAATTGTTTGTACCGTATTTCTTCCTTTCCATCTTAACATCTGTTTACATAATGCCGCATCATTTCGGAATGTTTCTGATATATTTATTATACGTTCTATGGATATCTTTAGATAAAGAAAAAATCAAAACAGAAATAATTGCTCAGATTTTTGAAAAAGCAAAAATATCTTTAAAATTAGCCAAAATAATCATGTTTGGCGCTGCTATGATTTTTTCATCTATAAATCTGTACTGGAGCGGCTGCTGTTATTATACTGATTTTAATAGTGCATATTATCCCAGTAAAGATCTCGCCAAATGGATAAAATCTAAAAATCTAACCAATAAAAAATTTTTAGCTGGATGGTATATATATCCTATCGGACAATGTATCTCTGCAAATCCATATTTTGACCATATTTTTTATTATGGACCATTTGACAGTTATTCTTTCATAACTCATATTCTTCCTTCTGAAGAAGAAAAAAAAGAAGAGATAGCAAGAATAAGATCAAAAGGAAATCCTGACTTTATTATTTGTAATAATCCGTTTTTTACACACGAAATATGCGAGGAACTAAATATAAAAGCAGAATATACTGCTGTTGCCTATTCTCTGCCTGCTTCAAGGGTTTTCAAAGACAGGAAAGAAACTATAAATACATATATAGTATGTACAAATGAAACTTACAAAGAACTTTATGGCAAAGATTATAAAGTACCTACATTTGAAAGAAAATAGTATCTCTTCAAATCATCATGATATAGGGGGAAAATATTATGAAAAAAATACTCAGATTGATACCAATGATAGTTCTGATACTTGGACTTATCATTGTGCCTGTCCGTGCAAAAGGACTGGATTTCGGCGACTTCTCGGGTGATTCCGACTTCGGAGGCGGCTGGGACAGCGGTGACAGCGGTTGGGACAGCGGCAGCGACTGGGGAAGCAGCTGGGACGATGATGACTACTCCTACAGCGGTCATCACAGCGGCAGTTCAAGCTCCGACGACGACTGGATAATCATTCTCATATTCCTTATACTTATAATTGGTCCTTCATTGCTGAAATCAGGCAAAAAGTCCAACAGACCTGTGAATACTCCTCACATACAGCCTACCTCACCGGCTTCGCTGAAGAGTGTTGCTTCATATTCGGGAGTCGATCCTTCATTCTCGCCTACCGAATTCAAGGAGAAGCTTGCAAATCTCTATGTGCGATTCCAGAACGACTGGCAGGCTAAGAATATCAGCGAACTCCGCCCGTATATGTCAGACGCAATGTTCGCGCAGATGGACAGACAGCTTGACGCTCACCGTCAGCGCTTTGAGACAAACTGCATTGACCGCATATCAGTCCTCGGAGTTGAGCTCCTCGGCTGGAAGCAGGAAAACGGCTTTGATATCATGATAGCAAAACTCAATACACGAATCGTGGACTACGTTGTTGACGACCGCACAGGCAAGGTTATCCGCGGCAGCAAGACCAAGGAGAAGTTCATGACCTATGAGTGGACAATGGCTCGTACAACAGGCGTCGTTACATCACGCTCGACAGGCACTACTTCGCAGACCTGTCCTTACTGCGGCGCTCATGTAGATATCAACCACTCGACCGTATGCGAATACTGCCAGTCAGTTCTTACAACAGATAATTTCGACTGGGTAGTAACAAACATCAAGGCACTCTCTCAGCAGACAAGATAAAAGCTTCGGGGATATGATATAAAAAAATTTAACGCATAATACCGCTGATACTGACGGCGATTTGTCTGCTGGTCATGCCGATGAACGCCAAAGGTCTTGACTTCGGCAGCTACGCAGGTGACGAGGATTTCAGCTACGACAGCAACTGGCAGGTGGAGCAGAACACCACTGCTCCCCAGTATACAGCAGACGGCAGTGACAGCAGCAGCGGCGACGGCTGCTTCAGCTGTGACGGCTGCACCATGTGCAAGTCAAAAAGCGAGATGAAATTCTGGCTTCTTGCCATACTCGCCTGAATAATCGTCATAACCATCGGCGTAGCACTTTCGTCCCTCAAAGATTCTATCAAGCGGACTATCGAATACCACCGCAAGCCCAAAAAGAAAAAGCCCGAGCCCGAAAAAGAGGACGACGTTATGGGAGCTATCGTCAGCGGCAGCGAGGTCAGCGAGAAGTTCCTCACCTACGAGTGGACGCTGACAAGGACTACAGGCGTGAAAACAAAGACCTCAACGGGAGTTACCACCCAGACCTGTCCACACTGCGGCGCACAGGTGAATATCAACCAGACCGCCGAGTGTCCGTACTGCGGCTCTATAATAACCACAGATACATTCGACTGGGCTATCGACAATATAACCGCACTTTCACAAAAGACAAAATAAACCACATAGGGCTCCCGAAAAAACGGGAGCCCTGAATATATCGGTGAAAATATGGCTACGAAACTTCT
Source organism: Ruminococcus flavefaciens (assembly GCF_900119075.1). Taxonomy (GTDB): domain Bacteria; phylum Bacillota; class Clostridia; order Oscillospirales; family Ruminococcaceae; genus Ruminococcus; species Ruminococcus flavefaciens_Q. The sequence goes on along the minus strand of NZ_FPIP01000003.1, from coordinate 393,073 downwards.
TATCTGTGACAACACAGCCGCTCTTGGCAGGGTTATCGCACGGAAATTCATGAATATGGGCATACCGTCGGACTGCTGCCGCGACAGCCTGTCCGTCATGGAAAACTGCCTCCAAAGCGGCGGATACAAGGGTATCGTGCTGTTCGCATTCCGCCCTGATGAAAGGCTGCTGAGCTTCATAGCCTCCGCCGCAAGCCGCGGTATATCCGTATTTGCAGGGCTCTACACCTCTCTCGGCAGTATCCGCAGAGCCTTTCTGCAGGCAGGCGCCGTTCAGTGCGTCACCATGCCCTGCTCTGTAAATACTCTCTGCAACAGAGTAATGCTTCGGCTCGACTATCCTGCGGAGCTCCTGCCCCGTATCGAGCTTTTCCTCGAAGAAACAGGCTTCCCGCGCAGGCTCAGCGGCTTCTGCTGTCTTGCCAAAGCCTGCGAGCTGTGCATAAGAGCTCCCGAAAGACTGTGGGGCGGCATGAGCGGCATTTACGCGGAGACTGCGGAATGTTTCTCCAATACCTCGTCTTCTGTAGAGCGCTCCCTGCGGCTTCTCGGTGAAGCGGCAGGCAAAAACGGCACTCTTTCCGGTCTCACAGACTGCCAGATAACTCAAAAGCCCACAAATACGGAACTCATTTGTGCTGTTTGTGACGCTTTTTTTCGTAAACCCTACAAATAAACAGCTCCGCATTTGTGAATTTGTCAAAAATTATCTCACATATTCAAAAATCGGTTATTTTTGATTGACATTTTCGTAAAACTGAGTTATAATAATTTTAATATCTTTTGTGTAGGCGGCATTCCTGTTTGTCTGCATAATAACTTGATTTAGGGGCAAAAAATACTTTCTTTGCAAAGCGCAAAAATAAGGGGAAGTATATGTTTTATACGGAAGGAAGGTATTAACAAATGGCTAACGAAAAAAATCCAAAGGTCCTGATAGTTGACGATGACAAAAACATCTGCGACCTTCTCAGACTATATCTCGAAAAGGACGGCTACAGCGTGCTTCTCTGCCACGACGGCGACGACGCTGTTGTAAAATTCAAGGCTCTGAGCCCTGATATGGTGCTTCTTGACATCATGCTGCCCGGCAAGGACGGCTGGCAGGTATGTCGTGAGATAAGAAAGATATCAAATGTTCCGATCATAATGATCACTGCCAAGGGCGAGACTATCGACAAGGTAATCGGTCTCGAACTGGGCGCTGACGACTATATAGTAAAGCCCTTCGACGCTAAGGAGGTCATCGCACGTATCAACGCTGTTACACGCCGCGTAGGTACAGGTATGGCAGAGCCCGAGCAGAAGGAAGTTCACTACGACAAGCTCTCTGTAAATATGGACAGCTATGAGCTTAAGGTAAACGGCAAGAATATCGATACTCCGCCAAAGGAGCTCGAGCTTCTGTATTACCTTGCTTCAAATCCAAACAGAGTTTATACCCGTGACCAGCTTCTTGACGAGGTATGGGGCTTTGAGTACTACGGCGATTCACGTACTATCGACGTACACATCAAGCGTCTCCGTGAAAAGCTTGAGGGCATTTCCGATAAATGGACTCTTAAGACCGTATGGGGCGTAGGATATAAATTTGAAGCAGAGGAAGAGGAATAATTCTTCAAGGGGACATCTGTCCCCTTGTTTTGTATAGAGGTGATACCCTTGAAAAGCAAAAAAAGCTCATACGATAAGCTCTTTATATTTCTCGTTCTCATAATGATATCGATCAATATCCTTATCGGTATCGCGGCAATAACGGTCAGCTCATCTTTCTACAAATCCTCTAAGCTCAACGACCTTCAGTCGATCGGCGACCTCTTCACCAAATCCATGCAGAGGGACTACACCGATACCCATGATACCCGTTCAGCAAATATAAAAAAGCTTCATGAGGTATTCTCACGGGAATACCACCTGATGATATACATCTACGACGAAGACGGAAACTGCGTCCTCTCAGACGCAGACTACAACGAGGAACCAAAAAAGGTAGTAAAGAATACCTCAAAGATATCCGAAGCAGAGCTTGAAAGGCTCAGCGCCAAGGATTTCCTCAACCTTGAAACGAAGAACATCTCCGCCGACCAGCCCTATATGCTCTACGGCACCTGCTTCTTCCTGAAAGGCGAAAACGACCTTGTGCCGACCAGAATGTTTGCCAAGTTCTACACCAAATCCGACGATATCAACTCGTTTTCCGTAAAGCTGACTCTTGTATATGCTCTGATATGCGCACTGAGCATATTTATCCAGCTTTTCGTCATCAGGCATAAATTCAACAAGCTCTCAAACTATGAGAATGATTTCAAACGCATCAGCGAGCAGTATGCACGACGCGACTTCTCCGAGAAGATACCCACGGACGTGCCGTATACTACTCCCGAGATCGCAGAATACGTGAATACCGTCGCCGCAGACGTCGCCAAGAGCGAGGAGACCAGCAAGACCTTCATCGCCAATGTCTCTCACGAGCTGAGGACGCCTATCACTACCATAGGCGGCTTCGTAGACGGCATACTTGACGGTACTATTCCAAAATCCAAGCAGAACGAGTACCTTGTGCTCGTCTCAAAGGAGATAAAGCGTCTGAGGATACTCATTTCCTCGATGCTGAATATGTCGCGATTTGAAACAGGTACTCTTATGCCGAATTTCCGCGACGTAAACCTTACAGAGATAGTTATACAGACCGTCCTCATGTTCGAGAAGAAGATAGAGGACAAGCACCTTGAAGTAGAAGGTCTCGGCAGTGACCGTATGACCTGCGAGGTAGACGCAGACCTTATCCAGCAGGTAGTCTACAACCTTGTGGAAAACGCCGTAAAGTTCGTAAACGACGGCGGTATACTATCATTCCGCTTCGAGCGTTCCGTAAACGGTATGTGTACCATAGGCATTAAGAACACGGGCGAGGGACTTAAAAATACCGAGATAACTCAGGTATTTGACCGTTTCTACAAGACAGACTCGTCACGCGGCAAGGATACCACGGGACTCGGTCTCGGACTTGCCATTTCAAGAAAGATAGTTCATCTCCACCACGGTCACATCGTTGTCAAGAGCGTTGTGGGAGAATATACCGAGTTTCTCATTCAGCTGCCCGAAAAGCAGCCCCAAAGGAAAGGATAAACAATGGACGAAAACAACAACTACAATAATTCTCCCTACGGGAGCAATTATCAGCAGCCCTACGTCCCAAAGCATGAAAAGCCCTCCTCCGAGAGCAGCTTCGGCAGCGGTATGCAGGGCATAAACGAGCCTGACAGATACAACAGCCCTCCACCTCCGCCGCAGAATAACTACAGTCAGCAGAATAACTACGGTCAGCAGAACGGCTACAGCCAGCCCAATAATTACGGAGCACAGGGCGGCTATAATCAGTACGGCGGCGCTCCGCAGCAGGGCGGATACGGTCAGCAGGGATATAATAATAACGGCGGCTACGACCAGCAGCCAAGACGTCCCGTATACGACCGATTCATGTACGAGCCCATAGGCTTCCCTGAGGCTGACCGCGGACAGAACAGCTCTGACGAGTTCGGCTTCTCAGAGAGGAAAAGCCGTCCCACCAGCGAAAAAACTATTGCCGCACTATTCCTCATTCTCATTCTGATAGCCGCAGGTATAGCAATATTCGGCATTATCCACGATATCGTCAAGAGCGATGAGATAGTGGACAAGATAGGCAATCCCCAGCAGGTAGTGCTCTACAAGGAGTCAAAGCCAAAGGGCGCAAATGACGAGGAGAACTTCAAGGACGAAAACGGCAAATATACTCCCGAGGGCGTTGCCTCACTTGTAAAGCCCTCTATCGTCAAGATATACACCTATTCCGATTATGCGGGATATATGGCAAAAAAGACCGAGGGCACAGGCTCGGGAATAGTTCTCAACGAGGACGGCTACATCGTCACAAACGCCCATGTTTTAAAGGCAGACGGTTTCCATAAGGTCGAGACCAACGACGGCGACTTCTACGACGCCAAGATAATCGGCAGAGACGCAAAAACCGATATTGCCGTTATCAAGGTCAACGCAAAGGATCTCACACCTGCTACTTTAGGCGACTCAGACGAGGCTATGGTAGGTGAGCAGGTCATCGCTATCGGCAACCCTGCAAACCTCTCCAATACCGTTACAGACGGAATAGTTTCAGCTGTAAACCGCAAGATCCGCAGCGATTCCACAGGCTTTGAGATGAACTGCATACAGACCAATGCAGACATCAGCCCCGGAAATTCAGGCGGTGCGCTGGTTAATATGTACGGTCAGGTGATCGGTATCACATCTTCAAAATACGTAAGCGCCGAATTTGAGGGACTTGGCTTTGCTATCACTATCAACGAAGCCTCCCCTGTTATCGAGGAGCTCATTAAGAACGGCTTCGTAGGTGGACGCTTCCGTATCGGTATCAGACTCCGTGATATGGAGACTGAGGAAAAGCGTAAGGCTCTCGAAGAAGTGCTTGGCTATGAGCTGCCCGAGGACTTCAAGGGCATCTACATCGACAGTATTGACGAAGGCAGCGATATCGCCAAGACCGAGCTCAAGGCAGGCGACTTTATCACAGAGATAAACGGCAAGACCGTCAGCACCTACGACGAGCTCTACGACACCATAAGCAGCCAGTACGAGGCAGGCGATACAGTTCCTGCTACCTGTGCTCATGTGGATAAAAAAGGCAAAATAGACTACTACAACATAGAGTTCAAGCTCATGGAAGACACCTCGGGCAATTACTGATCCCGAAGATTCCTGGGACGCTTTGAATTGACACCTGCAACTCCCCCTGCTGCGCCGAAAACGGTAAGCAGGAGGAGTTTTTTTATGCCTGTCAGCTCTCCCGTAAGAGCAATGCCTGCCGCCGCTATGACCAGATACATCAGCGCACCGCACAGCGAGCCGCCAAAAAGCCCCTTTCGCCGTCTGTATTTGCCGAATACAAAGGCTCCCGTATAAGCACCGAGTGCAAGAGCCGCCCCTGCAAATGCTCCTGCCATAGACATATCCTTCATCACGTAAAACAGCAGAGCCGCAAGCGCAGCCGCCGCTGCTCCTGTACAGCCAAGCCCAAGTAATACAGCCGCAGCCATGCTGAGCCCACTGTTTGTCCATAGACTTTTTCTGTGTCTGCCCATAAAAAAAGACCTCCGCCATAGAATCCATAGGAATTCTATGCGGAGGTTTCTGTTTTTATTCTTCTTCGTCGGCTTTCTTTTTCTTGGACTTCTTATCCTCAGTATCGTCAACTACAGCAGCAGTCTCAAGAGCTGCGGTCTTTTTGCCTGTAGCCTTAGCCTCTTTCATGCGCTCAATAGCAGTTACATTCTCTGTGATAGCCCAGTTCTTTATTCTGAGCTTGTGCTTAGCGCCGCCTGTTTCGATAACGACTGTGTCATCGCCAACGCTTACAACGATACCAACGATACCGCCGCCTGTAACGATCTCGTCGCCTACCTGAAGGCTCTGCTGCATTTCCTTGAGCTCCTTGTCGCGCTTCTTCTGAGGTCTGATAGCCACGAAATAAAGCAGTGCGAACATGATGACGAGAGGAATGAGCATACCGCCAAGTCCCATAGCGCCTGCCTGTGCAGTAGCCTGACCGTCAGCAGCTGCGCCCTGTGCTTCGCCCTCAGCGAAAGCGTTCATAGCTGTAAAACCTGCCATAGCAGCTGTAGAAACAGCCGCAGCAAGTGAAGATATAAGCTTCTTATTCATAATTATTCTCCATTCGGTTTTATTTTGTATTTCATACGAGAATTATTATATCATATCCGCAATCATATTTCAAGTACTTTTAGGCGATTTTTCGTATTTTTTTATTATCTGTATATATAAAAAGCCGTTCCCATAACGGGAACGACTCCTGTGTATCGATATCTGCGATCAAACGAGCTTGATGATAGCCATTTCAGCAGCGTCGCCACGGCGAGGACCGATCTTTACGATCTGTGTGTAACCACCGTTTCTCTCTGCATACTTTGGAGCGATCTCATCGAAAACCTTCTTAGCAACAGACTCCTTAGTGATGTAAGAGTATACCTGACGCTTGGAGTGCAGATCAGCGTTTTTACCGATAGTGATCATTTTTTCTGCAACTGCACGAACTTCCTTTGCTCTTGTTACGGTAGTTTCGATCTGACCGTTCTCAAGCAGGAAAGTTACCATGCCTCTGAGCATAGCCTTTCTATGATCAGATGTTCTGCCCAGCTTTCTTGTACCCGGCATTGTATTCACTCCTTTTTATAGTTGTGCGCTATACGCACGTTTTATGGTTTATTCCTCTTCGGAAGAAAGGTCAAAGCCCAGTGACTGGAGCTTTTCCTTTACCTCATCGAAGGACTTCTTTCCAAGGTTTCTAACCTTCATCATTTCTTCCTCAGACTTATTGATCAAGTCATCTACGGTATTAATACCTGCACGCTTCAGACAATTGAATGAACGTACAGATAAGTCAAGATCCTCAATGGTCATCTCAAGGATTTTTTCCTTACCCTTCTCGTCCTTTTCAACAAGGACCTCAGCAAGTCCAGCCTCTTCTGAGAGGTCGATGAACAGCTTCAGATGCTCGTTGAGGAGATTGGCTGCCTGTGACAGAGCTTCCTTAGCGGAGATAGTACCGTCGGTCCATACCTCCATTGTGAGCTTGTCATAGTCGGTGACCTGACCGAGTCGCGTATCCTCTACGGTATAGTTTACCTTGAGGACAGGAGTATATATGCTGTCTACAGCGATAACGTCAACGGGGAGGTTGATCTGCTTCTTGTTTCTTTCTGCGGAAACATAGCCTCTGCCTCTGTCGATTGTTATCTCCATATAGAGCTTTGCGTCTTTACCAAGTGTAGCGATGTGCATACCTGGATCGAGGATATTTACCTCAGAGTCGGTTTTTATATCGCCTGCTGTAATTTCACATTCGCCCTCTGCCTCTACATACACTGTCTTAGGTCCTTCGCCGTAAAGCTTAGCGGTCAGTCCCTTGATACTGAGGATTATCTCTGTAACGTCTTCCTTGACGCCAGGGATAGTTGACAACTCATGGTGAACTGTACCATCCTTGCCCGAAAGCTTTACAGATGTTACAGCTACGCCAGGAAGTGAGGAGAGCAGCACACGTCTGAGGCTGTTTCCAAGTGTAATACCGTATCCACGCTCCAGCGGTGCTAAAACGAATTTGCCGTACTTGCCGTCGCTTTTGAGTTCGACGATCTCAATATCAGGCTTATTAATTTTTTCCAGCATAAAAACCCTCCTATTTCGCAATTAATGTTGTTTTGGTAAACTGAATCTTCAAGTATCTCAAACTGATTACTTGGAGTACAGCTCGACGATGAGGTGAGTAGCTACCTCGTAGTCAATATCCTCAGCCATTGGAAGACGATTTACCTTAGCAGAGAAGTCGTCCTTGTTAGCTGTGAGCCATACAGGAACGAGTCTGTCCTTAGTCTCTTCCACTGTAGCCTTGAACTTCTCAGAAGTTCTGTCCTTTTCTCTGAGGGCGATAACGTCGCCAACCTTAACTCTATAGGAAGGAATGTTTACCTTCTTGCCGTTTACTGTATAGTGGCTGTGTACAACGAGCTGTCTTGCTTCTCTTCTTGTGAGAGCGAGGCCCATTCTGTAAACAACACTGTCAAGTCTGGATTCGAGAACTGTGATAAGGTTATCACCGGCCTTACCCTCCATCTTTTCAGCGATCGAGAAGTAGTGTCTGAACTGCTTCTCCAGTACGCCGTAGATAAACTTCAGCTTCTGCTTTTCCTTGAGCTGGAGTCCGTATTCAGATATCTTCTTTCTGTTGTTAGCGTTCTTGAAACGGATTGACTCCTTCTTTGAAACGCCCATTACAGCAGGGCTGATGCCCAGATATCTGCACTTCTTAAGAATTGGTTCCTTCTGTACTGCCATATTAATACACCTCCAATTTGATCAGACACGACGTCTCTTAGGCGGACGGCAGCCATTGTGCGGGATAGGAGTAACGTCCTTGATCATTCTTACCTCAAGGCCTACAGTCTGAAGTGCTCTGATAGCAGCTTCACGACCTGCACCAGGTCCCTTTACGTATACTTCTACATTCTTGAGGCCGTGCTCCATAGCTGCCTTTGCAGCTGTCTCAGCAGCTGTCTGTGCTGCGAAAGGAGTAGACTTCTTTGAGCCTCTGAAGCCGAGTTCGCCAGCGCTTGCCCAAGAGATAGCGTTTCCGGCTGTATCTGTGATCGTAACGATCGTGTTATTGAAAGTGGACTGGATATGAACAGCGCCGCTTTCGATATTCTTACGTTCTCTACGTCTTCTGACAGTAGTAACTTTTTTACCCTTCTGCTGTGCCAAAGCTCATGACCTCCTTACTTCTTCTTGTTAGCGATAGTCTTTACAGGGCCCTTGCGGGTTCTTGCGTTTGTCTTTGTTCTCTGTCCTCTTACTGGGAGTCCCTTACGGTGACGAACGCCTCTGTAGCAGCCTATTTCAACAAGTCTCTTGATGTTAAGAGCAACTTCACGGCGGAGGTCACCCTCAACTGTGTAATGCTCATCGATATAGTCACGAAGCTTAGCTACGTCCTCCTCAGCGAGGTCCTTAACTCTGATATCAGGGTTTACGCCTGTAGCTGCGAGGATATTTGTTGCAGTCTGACGACCGATTCCGTAGATATAAGTGAGACCGATTTCGATTCTCTTATTCTTTGGAAGGTCAACACCGGCTATTCTTGCCATATTAAAATTGCACCTCCATTAATGCGACGGGGATTAACCCTGACGCTGCTTATGCTTTGGGTTTTCGCAGATCACCATGATTCTGCCTTTACGTTTAATAACCTTGCACTTTTCGCAAATAGGTTTTACTGAAGGTCTGACTTTCATTGAAAATACCTCCTTAAAGCGGATAACGGATATACTTGATATCCTATATTCATTACTTAACGCGCCATGTTATACGGCCCTTTGACAGGTCGTATGGTGACATTTCAAGCTTTACCTTGTCACCTGGAACGATTCTGATATAATTCATTCTGAGCTTTCCCGAAACGTGAGATAATACCTCATGTCCGTTCTCAAGCTGAACCTTAAACATTGCATTTGGCAGAGCGTCAGTAACAACGCCCTCAACCTCGATTACATCTTCCTTTGACACCTTGCATAACCTCCTTTACTCAGCCTCGCTGAACTGTTTCAGCATATTCCTGAGTTTTTTATCAGTTATCTCGTTTACATCGATCATACTGTTTGTAGCGCGGATATGTTTGATATTCTTCCGCTTCGGGCTTGCGAGCTTTCTGCTCTTGCCGTCTGCGATTAAGCAATATTTTTCATCGGCTTCCACAATAACGAAGTATCCTCCGCCGTCGCGTCCTGCCTCCGCTCTTACAACAGAGCCTTTAAGCAGCTTCACAATTTTGTCCTCCGTCAGGGCTGTGTCAGTATAACGGGACCGTCAGGAGTTATTGCGATCATATGCTCAAAGTGAGCTGAAAGTGAACCACTTTTTGTAACGACTGTCCAATTGTCCTTCATGACTTTCACGTCGTCGCCCTTGATATTTATCATGGGCTCAATGCAGATAGTCATACCCGCTACCAGTCTGGGACCGTGACCGGCTTTACCCCAGTTCGGCACCTCGGGTGATTCGTGAACCTCTCTGCCGATTCCGTGGCCGCAGTAATTTCTTACGATTCCGTAGCCTCGTGAAGCACAATACTCTTCTACAGCATGAGAAATATCTCCGACTCTTGCGCCAACCTGAGCCTGAGCAATACCCTCATAAAGGCTTTGCTCTGTAACCTCAAGCAATGCTTTAGCTTCATCAGAAATCTTACCAACAGGGAAGGTCCAGCAGCTGTCGCCATTGAAGCCCTTGTACGCTGCTCCCGTGTCGATGCTTACTATATCGCCTTCTTTTAACCTGCGGCTTGCCTTCGGGATACCGTGGATTATCTCCTCATTGACTGAGATACAAGCGTTTCCCGGAAATCCGTAAAGACCTTTAAAGCAGGACTTGCTGTTATGACGAGCGAAATACTCGCCGATAAGCTTGTCAACGTCGAGGGTTGTCATTCCTGCCTTTAATCTTTCACCCGCATACCATATTGCGCCGCAGGTTATCTTACCTGCTTCACGCATTATGGCTAATTCGGACTTCGATTTGATAGTTATGCTCATTACTTCTCAACCCCTACTGCTGCCAGTGTGAGCTTTGAAGTTTCAGCCACCTCTTCCTGACCGATAACAGTGACGAGCTTGCCCTGCTTCTCGTAGTAGTCCTTGAGAGGAGCTGTTTTTTCGTGGTATGTTGCGAGTCTGTCGAGAACGACTTCCGGCTGATCGTCCTTACGAACGATAGTCTTGTCGCCGCACTTATCGCAAACGCCGTCTACCTTAGTAGGCTTGTATTCGATGTGGTAAGAAGCTCCGCAGCCCTGGCAGACTCTTCTGCCTGAAACTCTCTGCTTGATAGTCTCATCGGGAACGTGGATCTCGATTACCTTATCGATCTTGATGTTCATCTTGTCAAGTGCCTCTGCCTGAGGAACCGTTCTTGGGAAACCGTCGAGGATAAAACCGTTTTTGCAGTCGTCCTCAGCGATTCTCTCCTTCAGGATACCGATAACGATATCATCTGAAACGAGAGCGCCTGCGTCCATAGCAGCCTTAGCTTTGAGACCGTACTCTGTGCCGTTCTTAGCAGCCTCGCGGAGAATATTGCCTGTTGAGATCTGGGGAATATTCAGAGCGTCGGAAACCACCTCAGCCTGAGTACCCTTGCCTGCGCCGGGAGCGCCTAAAAAGATAAGGTTCATAATGTCGGTCCTCCTTTACTGTAAGAAGCCCTTATGATGACGCATCATAAGATGTGATTCAAGTGTTCTTGTTGTTTCAAGCGCAACGCTTACTGCGATAAGGATAGTTGTACCACCCATTGAAAGTGTTCTCAGCTGGTCGTCTGCCATCGAGATGAAGATCGGGATAACAGCGATGATACCGAGGAAGATAGCACCCACGAGAGAGATCTTGTTGAGTACTCTCTGAATGTAATCAGATGTGGGCTTACCGGGTCTGATACCGGGGATACCGCCGTTTGACTGACGGAGATTGTTAGCTATCTCAACAGGGTTGTACTGTATCGAAACGTAGAAGTAGTTGAACGCAATGATAAGCAGGAAGTAGATAACTGCATAGCCCCAGCTTCTTGTGCTGAAGAAATCGCAGAACTTAGCATAGAAGCTGCCGTCGTGCGGATTTGGCTTGAGTATCTGTACTGCTGAAGGAAGAGACATAAACGACATAGCGAAGATGATCGGCATAACGCCGCTCATGATAACCTTTATCGGGATATGTGTCTTCTGACCGCCGTACTGCTTTCTGCCGACTACGCGCTTAGCGTACTGTATCGGGATACGTCTTTCAGCCTCGTTCATATAAACGATGAAAGCGATCTCGGCGATAATAAAGAGGTAGTAAGCAATTGTGATCCAGAGGTATTTACCGTTCTGACCGTTCTTGATACTATTCTTTGTAAGTGTTACGAGGAGTGCAGCATCGGTAGGGAATCTTGCAGCGATACCTGCAAAGAGGAGAATGGAGATACCATTTCCGATACCCTTGTCGCTGACTCTGTTACCCATCCAAACAACGATGAGTGCGCCTGCAACGAAGCAAGCGATGATAACGAAGGCAGCAAATACGCCCTCGCCGCCGCTCATATACTTAAGAGCGTTTCCGATAACATTTCCGTCCTTATCCTCAACGTTTGTCATACGCTTGAGTGTAAGATAATAAGCGAAAGACATGAATACCGCAAGGAACATAGCCACAACGGCTGTGATCTTGTCGATCTTCTTTCTTCCCTCTTCACCCTCATCGCGCATACGCTCGAGAGGAGGCAGTGCATATGTCAGCAGCTGCATGATGATGGAAGCGTTGATGAATGGTGTTATCGAAAGTGAGAAAACTGTTGCCTGCGACATAGCGCCGCCGGTGATAGTATTCAGATAGTCGAGGAAACCGCCGTCTGTAGCGTTTGTATCCATCCATGCCTTTACGACATCATTATTAAGGAAAGGAACTGCTACTGCGCAACCGAATCTGAACAGGATTATCATGAGTAATGTGTATAAGATCTTTTTGCGTATCTCGGGTACACCCCACGCCTTTCTCAGCGTCTGAAACACATTACATCACCTCAGTCTTTCCGCCTGCCTTTTCTATCTTCTCAACAGCGCTCTGTGAGAATTTTGCAGCTTTAACTGTCAGCTTAGCGGTAAGCTCTCCATTTCCGAGGATCTTTACTCCGTCATAAACCTTCTTAACGAGACCTGAAGCTACGAGGAGCTCTGTGTCTACTACTGTACCGTCCTTGAACTTGTTAAGATCGGAAACGTTAACGATAGCATACTTTGTAGCGAAAATATTGTTGAAGCCTCTCTTAGGGATTCTTCTTGCGAGTGGCATCTGTCCGCCTTCAAAGCCGATTCTAACGCCGCCGCCGCTACGAGCCTTCTGGCCCTTATGGCCCTTACCAGCTGTCTTGCCGTTACCCGAACCGTGGCCTCTGCCTATACGCTTTACAGCCTTGTTGGAATCGAGTGCAGGTGTTAATTCATGAATTTTCATATCGTTGCACCTCCTTGTTTACGCTTCTGTAACCTCAACGAGGTGTGAGATCTTCTTGATTTTTCCGTTTGTCTGCTCGTTGTCAGGCTGTGTTGTTACATCGCCGACTTTTCTGAGGCCAAGTGACTGAGCAGTAGCGATCTGGTCCTGCTTTCTGCCGATGAGGCTCTTTACAAGCTTGATATTCTTTGCCATTTCTTACTGCCTCCTTAACCTAAAATTTCCTTAACAGACTTGCCTCTCTTAGCTGCTACGTCCTTAGCAGATGTGCAGTTTACGAGACCGTCGATAGTAGCTCTTACTACGTTGCATGGATTATTTGAACGAAGTGACTTTGTTCTGATATCCTTGATGCCTGCAACTTCGATAACGGCACGGACAGGACCGCCTGCGATAACACCGGTACCGGGAGCAGCGGGCTTCATAAGAACTCTGCCTGCGCCGAAAGCGCCTACGATTTCGTGAGGGATTGTTGTTCCCTTGAGAGCAACCTTTACAAGGTTCTTCTTTGCGTCCTCGATGCCCTTACGGATAGCGTCGGGAACTTCTCCTGACTTTCCGAGTCCGAAGCCGACAGTACCGTTTCCGTCACCAACAACTACCAGTGCGGAGAACTTCATGATACGTCCGCCCTTAACAGTCTTTGATACACGGTTGATAGCTACGACCTTCTCAACGAACTCAGGAGCCTGTGTTTCAATATTAGCCATTGTTTTACCTCCCTCTTAGAACTTTAATCCGTTTTCACGTGCGCCCTCTGCGAGTTCCTTGACTCTGCCGTGGTAGAGGTAGCCGCCTCTGTCGAAAACTACTTCGCTGATACCCTTATCAGCTGCGTTCTTAGCGATCATCTCGCCGACCTTGCGAGCACCCTCAACGTTGCCGCCGTTGCCCTCAAAGCCCTTATCCATGCTTGATGCAGAAGCAAGAGTAACGCCGTTTACATCATCGATGAGCTGAGCATAGATGTGCTTTGTTGAACGGAACACATTGAGACGGGGACGCTCGGGAGTTCCTGAGATCTTTGCACGAACTCTGCGGTGTCTCTTTAATCTTGCCTTATTGCTGTCAAATTTCTTTATCATAGCAATTTGCTCCTTCTAATTACTTCTTACCCTTACCAGCTTTACCTTCCTTGCGGATGATATGCTCGCCTTCGTATCTGATACCCTTGCCCTTGTATGGCTCAGGTGGACGCTTTTCGCGTATTTCAGCTGCAAACTGACCTACAGCCTGCTTGTCGATACCGCTTACGATGATCTTGTTTGGCTGAGGAACTTCAAGCTTGATTGCGTCTGTATCCTCAAATACAACAGGATGTGAGAAGCCAAGGTTAAGTGTTACCTTGTTGCCGCTCTTTGCTGCACGGTAGCCGACACCCTCGATCTCGAGAGTCTTTGAATATCCGTTTGTTACACCCTCAACCATGTTGTTGATAAGTGTTCTTGTAAGACCGTGGAGTGAACGAAGACGCTTGTCATCGTTTGGTCTTGTTACTGTTACAGTGCCGTTCTCGACCTCAATGCCGAGCTCATGGCTGAACTGTCTTGAAAGCTGACCCTTAGGTCCCTTTACAGTGATAAGATTGTTTTCGTTCTTTATCTCTACACCTGCAGGAACGCTGATGGGCATTTTACCGATTCTTGACATGATCAGTTTCCTCCTTACCAGATGTATGCGAGGACTTCGCCGCCGACATTGAGCTCTCTTGCCTTCTTGTCAGTTACGATTCCCTTTGATGTTGAAACGATTGCGATACCAAGGCCTTTTCTTACCTTTGGCATATCTGCGCAGCTTGAATAGATACGCAGACCCGGCTTAGAAACTCTTCTAAGGCCTGTTATAACGGGAGACTTGTTGTCGCCGTATTTAAGCGTGATCCTGATAACACCCTGCTTTCCGTCTTCGATGAGCTGGAAGCCCTTTACATAGCCCTCATCTACGAGGATCTGTGTGATGTCCTTCTTTACTCTTGAAGCGGGAACGTCAACAGTGGCGTGCTTTGCAGTATTCGCATTGCGAATTCTTGTTAAAAGATCAGCGATTGTATCAGTTATCTGCATGCCGAATGACCTCCTTCTTGTATTTTACCAGCTTGCCTTTTTAACACCAGGAATCTGACCGTCGTGTGCAAGCTCTCTGAAACAGATACGGCAGATGCCGAACTTTCTGAGATATGCGTGCGGTCTGCCACAGATCTTACATCTGTTGTAAGCTCTTGTGGAATACTTGGGAGTTCTCTGCTGCTTATTGATCATTGCCTTCTTAGCCATTTCTATTCCTCCCTGATTACTTGATGAACGGAGCGCCCATAAGTGAAAGGAGCTCTCTTGCCTCTTCATCAGTCTGTGCTGTTGTGATGAAGTTTATATCCATACCTCTTACCTTGTCGATCTTATCGTACTCGATCTCAGGGAAGATAAGCTGTTCCTTGATACCTGTGGAATAGTTGCCCTTGCCGTCGAATGAGTTTGCGCTGATTCCTCTGAAGTCACGTACACGTGGGAACGCAACGTTGAAGAGCTTGTTTACGAACTCATACATTCTCTCACCTCTGAGAGTTACTTTAACGCCGATCGGCATACCCTCACGAAGCTTGAAGTTAGCAATTGACTTCTTTGCGCGGCAGATTACAGGCTTCTGACCTGTGATTGCTGCGAGATCGGTCATGATTGCGTCGATGACCTTTGCGTTGTCCTTTGCTTCACCTGCGCCGACATTGATGATTACCTTGTCGAGCTTCGGGATCTGCATAACACTCTTATAGCCGAACTTCTTCATAAGTGCAGGAGCAACGTCGCTAACATAAAAATCCTTTAAACTTGCCATGTCGTTTCTCCTTTACTATTATTCAAAAGACTTTCCGCACTTCTTGCAAACGCGGAGCTTCTTGCCGTCCTCTTCTACGTGGCCAACTCTTGTGGGCTTGCCGCACTTAGGGCAAACGAGCTGTACCTTGCAAGCGTAAACGGGAGCCTCAGTCTTGATGATGCCGCCCTTTTCGCCCATTCTTGTAGGCTTTACGTGCTTTGTGATCATGTTGATTCCCTCAACGATGACCTTGTTCTCCTTAGGGCTTACTTCTACGACCTTACCTGTCTTTCTGTCGCCCTTGCTGTCGAACTTATCCTCGTACTTGCCGGTGAGAAGGATTACAGTGTCACCGGTTTTAACGTGTAAATTATTCATAATCGAATGACACCTCCATTAAAGAACTTCAGGGGCAAGGCTGAGGATCTTTGTGTACTCCTTTTCACGGAGCTCCTTAGCAACAGGTCCGAAAATACGGGTACCCTTTGGGTTCTTGTCTTCCTTAATAATTACAGCAGCGTTCTCATCGAAACGGATGTAAGTACCGTCCTCTCTTCTGAGACCCTTTGCTGAACGAACGATAACTGCCTTTACAACATCGCCCTTCTTTACAACGCCTCCGGGTGTTGCTTTCTTAACTGAAGCAACTACTACATCGCCGATATTTGCATATCTTCTGCGTGTACCTCCCAGAACTCTGATACACATAAGCTCCTTAGCGCCTGTGTTATCAGCGACTTTAAGATAAGTCTGCATCTGTATCACAGCGAGTTCCTCCTTTCAAGCTTTAAGCTTCTATCAAAATTACTTAGCCTTTTCAATGATATTTGTTACACGCCATCTCTTATCCTTGGAAAGCGGACGTGTTTCCATAACCTCAACGCGGTCACCGATTCTGCACTCATTGTTTTCATCGTGAGCCTTAAGCTTAACGGTACGCTTGATGATCTTCTTATAAAGCGGGTGTTTAACGTTATCAACGATAGCAACTACGACGGTTTTATCCATCTTATCGCTTACAACCTTACCTACTCTTGTTTTTCTAAGGTTTCTCTCAGTAGACATTAGCTAAATCCTCCCTTTCTTACTGCTGTGCAGCAAGCTCTGCCTCACGCAGAGATGTCTTGATGCGTGCAATATCCTTCTTTACAGCCTTGAGTCTTGCTGTATTATCAAGCTGATTGATTGCCAGCTGGAAACGGAGAGCGAAGAGCTCTTCCTTGAGGCTGGCGAGCTTCTCGTTGAGCTCGTCAACTGACATTTCTCTGATTTCTGATGCCTTCATTACTGCTCAACCTCCTGCTCTGCTTTACTTACGAACTTACACTTGATAGGAAGCTTGTGCATAGCGAGACGCATAGCTTCTCTTGCAGTTTCCTCAGCAACGCCCTTGATCTCGAAAAGAACACGGCCCGGCTTAACTACTGCTACCCAGTACTCAGGAGCACCCTTACCGGAACCCATTCGTACTTCTGCTGGTTTCTTGGTTACTGGCTTGTCAGGGAATATCTTGATCCAAACCTGACCGCCTCTCTTGATATAACGTGTCATAGCGATACGGGCAGACTCGATCTGGTTGGATGTGATCCAAGCAGGCTCAAGTGCCTGAATACCGTAATCA
Source organism: Ruminococcus flavefaciens (assembly GCF_900119075.1). Lineage (GTDB taxonomy): Bacteria > Bacillota > Clostridia > Oscillospirales > Ruminococcaceae > Ruminococcus > Ruminococcus flavefaciens_Q. The sequence continues at coordinate 376,030 of NZ_FPIP01000003.1, read as the reverse complement.
CCGTATGCAACAAAGTTGCCTCTTGATGCCTTACCCTTCATGCGTCCTCTGTGGACTCTGCGGTATTTAACTCTCTTTGGAAGCAGCATTACTGGTTACCTCCTTCTCTTTTAGCGTCACGATTGAAATTTCTGTTTCCGCCTCTTCTGTTTCCGTCACGCTTGTCGTCACGGCGGCGTCTGTCATTATTTCTTGTATCGTTCTTTCTCTCGAGCTTCTCTCTCTGAGCAGCAGCCTTAGCAGCGTCGCCCTTAAGAACCTCGCCCTTATAGATCCAAACCTTTACGCCAAGCTTTCCGTATGTTGTATCAGCCTCAGCGAAACCGTAGTCGATATCAGCACGGATAGTCTGGAGCGGGATTGTACCCTCGTGGTAGCTCTCGCTTCTTGCGATCTCGGCACCGGCAAGTCTGCCTGAAACCTTGACCTTGATACCCTTTGCGCCAAGACGCATTGTTCTGCCGATTGACTGCTTCATAGCTCTTCTGAAAGATACTCTGTTCTCGAGGTCGAGAGCGATCTTTTCAGCAACGAGCTGGCTGTCCATATCAGGCTGCTTAACTTCAATGATGTTGATGAAAACCTGCTTGTTCATCATCTTCTCGAGCTGTGCTCTGAGCTTCTCGATCTCTGCGCCGCCTCTGCCGATTACGATACCTGGCTTAGCGCAGTGGATGTGGATTCTGACCTTATCAGCAAAACGCTCGATCTCGATTCTTGGAACACCTGCTGCATACAGGCTCTTCTTGATGTAGTTACGAACGTTGTAATCCTCTACGAGGGCATTGCCGAAATCAGACTTGTTTGCATACCAACGAGAATCCCAATCCTTTATAACGCCGACACGAAGACCGTGTGGATTAACTTTCTGGCCCATTATTCAAACCTCCTTGGGATTATTCTTTTTCCTTAAGAACTACTGTGATGTGTGAAGTTCTCTTTAAAATTCTATATGCTCTGCCCTGTGCTCTCGGCATGATTCTCTTCATGATAGGTCCTGGAGTAACGAAGCACTCTGAAACCACGAGATTATCCTTGTCCATGCTGAAGTTGTTTTCAGCGTTTGCCTGAGCGGACTTAACAAGCTTTGCAACGATAGGACTTGCAGCCTTAGGAGTAAGATCTAAAGTAGCTAAAGCGAGATCAACAGGCTTGTTTCTGATAAGATCCAGTACGATCTGCACCTTTCTGGGTGATATACGAGCATTTCTTAAATAAGCTCTTGCTTCCATCTCTGAGCTCCTCCTTCCGCTTATTTCTTACCGTTGTTAGATGTCTTTGAGCCTGCGTGGCCCTTGTAAGTTCTTGTAGGAGCAAACTCGCCGAGCTTGTGACCTACCATATCCTCTGTTACATATACAGGAACGTGCTTACGACCGTCATGTACAGCGAATGTGTGACCAACGAAGTCAGGGAAGATTGTAGATGAACGGCTCCATGTCTTGAGAACCTTCTTCTCGCCTGCTTCATTCATTGCAACGACCCTCTTCAGGAGAACTTCCTGGACATAAGGTCCCTTTTTGATGCTTCTGCTCATTTAATCAGTTCCTCCTTTCAGATTACTTGCCGTTGCGGCGCTTTACGATGAACTTGTCAGTTCTGTGATGCTTCTTACGTGTCTTATATCCGAGTGCAGGCTTGCCCCAAGGAGTAACAGGTCCTGGACGTCCTACAGGTGACTTACCTTCACCACCACCGTGTGGGTGATCGCATGGGTTCATGACAGAACCACGTACAGTAGGTCTCCAGCCCATGTTTCTTACACGACCGGCTTTACCGTAGTTAACGTTCTCGTGGTCGATATTTGAAACCTGACCGATAGCAGCCTTACAATTGCTCGGAACCTTTCTCATCTCGCCGGAAGGAAGTCTTACGAGAGCGTATGTGTCTTCCTTGCCCATGAGCTGAGCCTGATTGCCTGCGCTTCTTACGAGCTGAGCGCCCTTACCTGGGTAAAGCTCGATAGCGTGGATAAATGTACCAACAGGGATATCAGCGAGCTTGAGTGCGTTGCCTGGCTTGATATCAGCCTCAGAGCCTGACTCGATCTTATCGCCGACCTTTAAGCCGTTTGGTGCGAGGATATATCTCTTCTCACCGTCCTCGTACTCAACGAGTGCGATGAATGCGCTTCTGTTCGGATCGTACTCAAGAGTCTTAACGACAGCGATCATGTTGTCCTTGTCTCTCTTGAAGTCGATTACACGGTACTTTCTTCTGTTACCGCCGCCTCTGTGGCGAACTGTGATTCTGCCGTAGCTGTTTCTTCCCGACTTCTTCTTCATTGGTTCGAGAAGGCTCTTCTCCGGCTCAACCTTTGACAGAACCGAGTAGTCAGTTACAGTCATCTGACGTCTCGAAGGTGTCGTAGGCTTATAAGTCTTTATAGCCATTTCAATTTCTCCTTTAATGCATTTTTTGCGGGAGCATTACTCCCATAACTCTCTTACTTATTTAATAAGGGGATCAAACCATACCCTCGAAGAACTCGATAGCCTTTGAATCCTCTGTAAGAGTGATGATAGCCTTCTTCCAGTCAGATGTCTTGCCGACATATCTTCCGACTCTCTTTGTGCGTCCGAGGCAGTTCATTGTGTTTACCTTAGCAACCTCAACGCCGAAGAGCTGCTCAACAGCCTTCTTTATTTCGGACTTATTAGCGTCCTTAGCTACCTTAAAGGTGTACTTTCCTGTCTGAAGATCGTCCATAGACTTTTCAGTGATAACGGGCTTCAGAATGATATCCTGAGCTGCTTTCATTATGCGTACACCTCCTCGATCTTGCCTACCGCATTCTTAACAACGATGAACTTGTCATAGTTGAGAATGTCGTATACATTAAGTGTATTTACAGCAGCAGTCTTAACACCTGGGATGTTAGCTGCGCTCTTGATTACCTTTGAATCTGCCTCAGCTGTAACGATGAGAGCCTTACCCTCAACGCCGAGAGCCTTGAGCATATCAACAACAGTCTTTGTCTTGTAGTCCTCAAGTGTGAGAGCGTCAAGAACGATCATGTTGTTATCGATCACCTTTGTAGAAAGAGCAGACTTCATTGCGAGTCTCTTTACCTTCTTGTTAAGTGAGTAGCTGTAATCTCTGGGCTTAGGACCAAGAGCGATTCCTCCGTGTACCCACTGAGGAGCACGGATAGAGCCCTGTCTTGCATGGCCTGTACCCTTCTGTCTCCAAGGCTTTCTGCCGCCGCCGCTTACTTCAGTTCTTGTAAGTGTGGACTGTGTGCCCTGTCTCTGGTTTGCGAGGTAATTAACAACTGCAGCGTGCATAACGCCTTCGTTGGGAGTGATTCCGAAGATCTCGTCGTTAAGCTCTGTCTCGGAAACCTGCTTACCTGTCATATCAAATACTGAAATTGTAGACATATACGCTTCCTCCTTCCTTAAGCCTTAACGCTGTCAACGATATAAACGATGCCGCCCTTAGGACCGGGGATAGCACCCTTGATAGCGATGAGATTGTTTTCAACGTCTATTTTAACGATCTCGAGATTCTGTACAGTTACCTGCTCAGCACCCATGTGACCAGCCATGCCCTTGCCCTTATAGATTCTTGAAGGAGAAGAACAAGCGCCCATTGAACCAGCCTGTCTGTGTACAGGGCCGGTACCGTGAGTTTCCTTGAGTCTGTGCTGATTGTGGCGCTTGATAGCACCAGCGAATCCCTTACCTTTGCTTGTGCCGACAACGTCGATAGCGTCGCCAACAGCAAATGTATCAGCCTTGATGATGTCGCCTACGTTAAGAGTGTCGCAGTCTGCAAGTCTGAACTCCTTGAGCTCCTTCTTGCAAGCAACGTCAGCCTTGTCGAAGTGACCCTTCATAGGCTTGTTTACTCTCTGTACCTTAACGTCGCCGTAGCCCAGCTGAAGTGCTGCATAACCGTCGTTCTCTACAGTTTTCTTCTGTACAACGACACATGGGCCGGCTTCAACAACTGTTACAGGAACAACTTTTCCTGCTTCGTCGAAGATCTGAGTCATACCGATCTTCTTACCGATAATGCCTTTCTGCATTTTCATTTCCTCCTGTTAGGTTATTGGTTGATGATTTACACATCAACGTGACCGACGGTTCACCGTCATTCCGCTTCCCGAGCGGTAGTTTCAAGCGTAATATCGGTTAATTACTTAACCTCCATAACAACGTCTACGCCTGCGGGGATCTCAAGCTTGTCAAGAGCAGCTGTAGTCTTGTCTGTAGGACGGATAACGTCTACGAGTCTCTTGTGAGTTCTCATCTCGAACTGCTCACGGCTGTCCTTGTACTTGTGTACAGCTCTAAGGATAGTAACAACTTCCTTATCTGTAGGGAGCGGGATAGGTCCTGAAACTCTTGCACCGCTTCTCTTAGCTGCCTCTACGATCTTAGCTGCTGCAATATCAACAGTAGCGTGATCGTAACCCTTGATCTTGAATCTGATCTTTTCGTTGACTGCCATTTATTTCGCCTCCTTGGAATTAATTACGGGGACGCAGATTGGAATATCACACGTTTCCGTGTGTTTCATGCTTCATCTGATAAAAAAACTCGAAAAACTGATGTTTTCCGAGCGATTTTAGCATAATATGAGCACAAAAAGAGCATAACTCACGCATACGCAAGCTGCGTGAATCATAACCACAAACTGTGTTCGATATCCCATTCGCCCGGTTTAAAATCGGACATACTCCACGGAAATTACCTGTCATACCGACAGCAACCTTCCGCTTCAACGCATATCTTCGTGCAGTCAGTGCGCATTTCAGCGCACTCAACGTAATCAATTATATCACATATATAGGGATAAATCAACAGTTTGAAGAAATTGTATTTGTAAATTTTTAATGAACGATAATTTTCTTTTAACAATATATCATAAACAGCTCCCGCGGAGGACTTTTATCCGCGGGAGCTGCTCATATTTAGCTTCCGAATATGGATTTCAGCACCGTGAGCACGGTATCGCCCACCTTCTGCGAGTCGACTACTTCCATAGCCTTATCGGGACAGTCGGTGATGATATTGTCCACGCCCAAAGCCATCATTTTCTGCATTTCGCTCTGCCTGTCGACCGTCCATACAAAAACTCTCTTTCCGTGATGATGAGCGGTATTCACAACGCTCTGATTCACGAACAGATAGTTCATGCTCACCGCGTCAATGTATGGCAGCTGCGCATATGAGGTAGCTGTAGCCAGATTAGCGATGAACGCCGTCTTTATCTTGGGATTGAGCTGCTTTACTTTTTTCAGCGCAGGGTACGAGAACGAGGTAACATAGCAGGAATTGACCACGCCGTATTCCTCTATGAGCGCCACTGTCTTTTCGGCAGTAGCCTTGGGGTCCCCCGATTTCTTTATCTCGATGTTCAGCATTATGTCGTCCCCTGTGAGCTCCAGCACCTCCGAAAGGAGCGGTATCTGCACATCGTCGAATGCGTGTTCCTTGCCGAACCACTTTCCTGCGGACAGCTTTGAGAGCTCCTCAAAGGTGTAATTCTTCACATAGCCCTTTCCGTCGGTAGTTCTGTCCAGCTTGTCATCGTGTATTACCACAAGCTCCCCGTCCTTTGTGAGCTGAACGTCCAGCTCTATGAAGTCCGCACCGCAGTCCAGAGCCGCCTGAAATGCAGGCATGGTATTCTCGGGCGCCTTTCTCGAAAAGCCCCTGTGCGCCGTCACATGAGTACGGGTGATTATGCCAACGTTAAGATTTATATTTCCGCGGTACAGCGCCTTGAAGTAGGACAGGTTCATAACGACAGCCGTCGCAAGGAGCACTGCTCCCACAGCAGCCTTTCTGCCTCTGTGGAGCTTCTGCTCGTTTGAGTCGGGCAAGGTAAGCTCCTCTTCCTTTTCATCTGCCAGAAAGCGCTCGGTCAGCCACCACATCACCGCAGGAGCCGAGAAAAACGCAGACACCGCCGTGAACACGCTGAACGCATAGCGAAGCACCTTCAGAGCCGATTTGAACGCCGCATTAGGAGCTGAAAAGCCCTTAATGATAAAAATTATGATAAAGCTCAGACCGAATGTGACAAGTCCTATGAGCAGCACAACGGAGATACTCCACAGGAACAGCGAGAATATCATCCTGAAACGCTGTCCGCTCATTTTCTCCTTGCTCTTCTTAACGCAGTCGCGGAAGGAATTCTTTGTAAGTATCAGGTAATGTATGCTGTAGCAGGAGCTTATCATCAGTATGATGAACAGCAGCTGCACCAGTATATAAGCCGCCACCGCAGCCTTGCTGTTGACGGAATAGAATATCCTCCGCATAAGAGGCATGAGGGGCGCCATGAACATACCTGAGGACAGTGAGAACTGCGCCAGAGGCATTACCGCCATGTACGCCAGAAATGCAGGTATTCCCGAACCCTTGAACACCTTTCCGAAGGACCTCAGTCCCGTCCTGAACATTCCTCCTGCCCAGATACGCTTTTTTCTGCTGTAGCAGGCAAAGCAGGCGGCAAGGGCAGAAAGCTCCACAAAGGAGAAAAAGGCAAAGGCAAAGAGCATCATTATTATAACGACGATAGTCGAGGGGTGCTTTAAGTAGGCAAGCAGGTTCTCGTCGTTGAGATAGGTAACACCTGCCAGCTTCATGGTCATTTTAAGGAGCATAGCCAGTATCGGCGTACCTATCGCCAGAAGCAGGAGCTTGAAGAGCAATTCAAAAACAAGGAAGTGAGGCATTGCTCTCAGGAACACTCCTGTAGATCGTATTATCTTTTTCATTGTAAACTCCGAACAATTACGGCAGAGTATGCCGCATGAATATACTTCAATTATACGCGTCAAACAGCTGCTTGTCAATAAAATATCCGCCTTTCAGCCGAAAGACGGATATATTTTTCGTATGGAAGATATATAAATTACCAAATGCCGTTTTCAGCCCACAAGTCCCGAGCGCTCTATGCCCTCTGTGAAGTGCTTTTGCAGGAACACATACATCAGCAGTACGGGAGCTATGCTCAGCAGGCAGCCTGCCTCTTTCCAGACTATCTGCTCCCTCGGACTTATCTGCACCGTGGGATCGTCAAAAAGCGTCGCCTTAAGCTCGTTTTCCAGATTTGACAGCATGATAGCTATGGTCTTGGTGTTGGTGAAAAATGTACTGCTCACATAATAGTCGTTCCAGTACCACACCACCGAAAACAGGAACACCGTCAGGAACGCCGAAGCCGCATTGGGCACCATTACCCTCACGAATGTCATGAACGGTCCGCAGCCGTCAATATAGGCAGCGTCCTCCAGCTCTCTGGGCATACCCTTGAAGAACTGGCGGAATATGAGTATCATAAGTCCTGCGCGAATGCCGTTGGCGGTCATCGCAGGGAGATACATGGTCAGCTTGGTGTCGATGAGATTCAGCGAGAACAGTCCCTTTATGCCGAAATATCTGAACTGAGTATACAGCGGCAGGGATATTACCTGATGAGGTACAAGTATCATCATTATAACGATACCGAAAAGGAGCTTCTTGCCCCTGAACTTGAATCTTGCAAAGCCGTAGCCCGTTACTGAGCAGGAAATGACCTGAAACAGCGAACAGCCTATATTCAGCAGCAGGGTAGTTCCCAGAGTCTCCCAGTAATCCATAGCATCGAGAGTTTCCGTGATGACGTCAAATGTATAATGACGGGGTATCCACATTACCGTGGGATCGCTCATATCCGCTTTTTCACGGAAAGCGCAGCTTATCATATATATAAGGGGATACATGATGACGAAGCCCAGTCCAAAGAGTATCACGAACCGAAATACCTTCCAGACCTTTTCCTTTACTGCCAGTCTCATAAGGTATCTGCGCTCCCCTGCGGACAGATTCTTCATTCGCTCCTGCTTCAAAGCCCTTTTGCTGAGCTTCCGAGGCTCTGCGGTATTAGTCTTTACTGCTTCTTCTGCCATAATTACCGCCTCCTCAGTCGTTCTCATAATAGATGAAGCGGCTTGTCATAATAGTTATAAGACCTATAGCCGCAAGAACGATAACGAAGTAGATCCACGCCATTGAAGCCGCCTCTCCGAAGTCGAACTGACTTCTCATGGCTGAGATACGCTCCATGACCTTGTTCATCGGATTGGTAAAGGAATCGATCACCGTGAATATGAGATTCGCCAGTATGAAAGGTCCCACATAGGGAAACGTTATCTTCCAGAAGTACTCCCAAGCCGTAGCGCCCTCCATAGTCGCCGCCTCCTTTGCCGAGGGCGGTATGTTCTGCAAAGCCGCAAGGAACAGGAGTATCTGTATGCCCGAGCTCCAGACTATGCCGAAAACATTGTCCGCCACAGCAGTGATGAACGCGCTCATGCTGTCGCTTAGACCGTAAATGCCGAGGAACTGCATAAGCTCCCCCACCAGATTCGCAGAGAACATGGTAGAGAACTGCGCCGCGCCCGAATTGCCCGTAGAGTCCATATCGCCGCTGATTATCCTGTACACAGGACCTGTAGCGATTATGACGGGCAGGAAGAATATGGCTCTTGCAAGAGCTCTGCCGCGGAATTTCTGATTCAGTATTACTGCAATGAACAGTGAGAATATAAGTATCAGCGGAGTTTTCCAGAGAGTCTCAAGAAGCACCTCTCCCAGATATTCCGTATAGTATGGATCCTCGCTGACGACCTTGAAGTAGTTGTCCACGCCTGTAAATCGGGTATGAACAGCTCCGGGATCAATGGAAACATCGGAAAAGGAGTACCACAGTGACTTCCCCAGCGGTATCAGAAAGAACAGCACCGTTCCCACCAGCCACAGACTTATAAATCCGTAGCCGTACAGGGCTTTCCGCCGCTCATATGACAGACCGCGGCGTTTTTTTGCGGTCTTAGCCGAAGCCTGCGTTTTATCGCTCATAGTGTCAGCTCTCTCCTTTCTCCTTGTTTCTGCCCAGCTCTATTACAGAGCCGTTATATCTCACGGTCATAGCTCCAAGGTCAGCAGTTACCACCGTGCCGTTTGAAAACTCGGTGGTGATGATGTCGCCTTTCTGCTCATAGCCCGTGATGAAGCTGTCCGAAACTGCGCCAAGCAGAGGTGCAAGAAGCCTGTAGTCCTCTGCGGCGGTATCCGTCCAGCCCTTATAGTTTGCGTAGTACAGCCCGTCAAGGTCGGTATCCTTGAGCTCGCCCGTTTCCTCGTATATCATGTCATAGCTGAGATTACTGCCCGTAGCCGCCGCCATGAGCAGTGCCCTTTCGGGATCGGGACTTCCGTTGACAGCCGCCGCAGAATAGGGTATGACTCCGTGGAGAACTATCTGATAGAATGGAATATCCTCGTCAAAGAGGTCAAACCTGCTTGAAGTCTCGGGAACTCCCGTGATATGGCTTACATAGGGCAGAGCATAGGCGTTTGCACCGTCTGCAAGTATGCCGCCGCTTAGCTTCTCGTCAAGCTTTGCATAGCCCTCGGTAAGGAGCTTCTCAGCCTTTGCACGGGAAATGCACTTCTTGCCGTAGTCGCCGTACAGTGAAGCCGTAAGATTTACGGGAGCCGCGCCGCTGAGACCTGCCTTGGAGTAGTTTTCTGCGATATCGCTGAATATCTCGGGATAATAGCTTGGAGACAGCAGGGACAGGTTCTTTCGGAATCCGTCGGGTACTCCGTAAGCCTTGTCATAGCTGACGATACGGGAATATGAGCCCGAAACCCTCACAGAAGTATCCGAGAATGAGTAATAGCCGTTGCCCGAGCGGAAATCCCTGTTGTCGGACACGGGATATAGACTGTAGCCGCTGTCGCTTATGAGGTCGGCAAGAGTCCTGAAATCGCCCTTTCCGCCCAGCTTGCCCGAAGGCTTGCCGTCGGTGTCCACCTTGTTCTTCATGCCGTCGTTGGTCCAGTTATTGTAGGATACCACCATATCCCCAACGCCGCCGTCCCTGAGACCGCCGATTATCTCAGCCGCCTGTCCGTAGTCGGTAACTGACGTCTTCAGCGATACAGGTATACCAAGGACGGGCTTTTTCTTCATAACGCCGCCGTACAGGTCAAGATACAGGGGCGCACTGTCAGCTTTGCTGCGGATCTTCACGCCCTGCTCGTCAAGGAGATACTGCCTGTAGCGCTCAGCTACGTCAACGTAGTCCGCGCCTTTTTTTGAGATAGGATAGTACAGCATCTCGATATCGTCGGACTTAATGGCTCCGCGCTCGAAAACAGTATATTTATCGCGGTTGTTGCCCGACATATAGAAGCTGTCGGTGCCGCGGAGAATGAACGTAAAATTGCAGATATTGTAACTGCTGTTGGACTGCTTTGACACATTCGCCGTAAGATAGGCGTTGGAGTCACCCTTTGCCGCCACTGCAAGGAGAGCGTTGTCCTCCTTGACTATGCCGTAAACGGGCATATATATCTGCTCGGAGACTGCTCCCCTGTTCTGGGGCACAGCCGTAACGTCAGCGCCGTAAACACGCTGCTGATAGATGTTGTTCTGCAAGGTGCGCTGATTGTTGAAGCGCACAAGAGCTCCGCTGCCGTCGGGTATGACGAAATAGCCCTCCTCATTGTCGGAAGCCGCACCGAAACTGCCAAGTACCGTCATTTCCGTGGCGATATTGGCTGAATTGGTCTCCTGTATCTCCGAGACCTTGACGCTTGCGCGGAGGTGGTCGTCCTCTAAGGTATACTCCACGGGAACTTTGAAGCCTGCTCCCGTGTAGCTGTACATCACGCGGATACCGTTGGGGATATCGCTGACCGTAAATGTGCAGTCAGTCTCGCTGCCCGAGCGGAGCATATTATTGCCCGAGCGGCTCAGCGGTACGCCGTATCTCAGCATATTTGAGGAGCGCAGCTCGTCTGCAAGAAGTCCCGTAGCAAGCCTGTCCTGTGAAGCCTCCAGCGGTGACGACCACCAGATATAGCCTGTTTTCTTGTTTTCAATGCCGAAAATGGCTGTCCTGTCGTCAATGAGCATACGGAAGCTGTCGTTTTCAGCTCCGCGGCGGAAAGCGCCGAGAAAGTGCTTTTTGTCGGCTGTGAGCCACGCAAAGCTGCCGCTTTCGGACTTATAGACGACTTTTCCGTCCTCTTTGCCGTCGTATTCAAATATCTCGTCGGGACGCTTCATGTCCTTTCGCAGAAGCTCCAGCGTCTTGCCGTCTGCTGATATGAAAGCGTATTTGCTGTCAAGTGTGGACACCACCTGACGAAGCCTTATCACCTTGGTCTCGTCCTTATCCGTGATGACAAAGAACCTGCCTGCGTCGCTCACCCAGAGCTTGCCCTCGTCGCAGCCGTTTCCGTTTTTGAAAGAAGCCGCTGCCTGTCCTGTTTTCGTATCTATCGCCACAAGCCTGCCCAGCTTTTTCAGGTCGGCTATCTTGTCCGCAAGGAGCTTCTGCTCCTCGGTATAGTCCTTTTTGTTCTTGGGCTTGCCGCCTGCGGCGTCCCAGAGCTTATCCTCGAACTTTTCTTCCCTGATGTACACGTCGAAGCCGTCGGCGGAGCCTATCTTCCTGAGATATTTTTCCGCGTCCTCGGCGGAAAGCTCCGCCTTTTCCACGGCTTCATAGCGCTTCGCCTTTTCAGGCTCCGCGCCCTTGTCGGCGGCTAAAGCCGCCTGTGGGGCAGCTTCGCTGCCCTCGCTGTCCGCATAAACGCTGCCCGATACCGTCAGTGACGATACTGCCAAAAGGCATAAAATCAGCTTTTTTGATATTCTTCCCATAGCCTTATACCTTTGCCCTGTAGGAAAGCTCCGTATAAACGGTGGATATGAAGATGAATATCTGCTGTATCAGCGACATAAAGAGAACCAGCAGGAACAGCATTATGAACATCGCCGCCAGCGTGAGCACAACAGCCAGCACGGTCTTTTTGAAGCTGTACTGATGTACCGACTTTATGGCTGAAAACAGCAATATCGCCGTCCAGCCCACGCCGATGAGTTCTATTATCTGCATGAACACGTACTCGTCCCGTATGAGAAAATGAGAGAGTATGACGTTGAGGTAAAGCTGTACCACATAGGGTATCAGCGCATAGGCGCTGTAAACGCAGATATTCCGCAGAGTTCCCTCGCCGTCAAGGAGAGTGCACACCGACCAGTTGCCGATGACCCATGCCCCGAAGAGCACGAAGCTCCGCACGATATACGGTACGATATTGAAGGTCTTGTCGTAGCTTATATAAAACTGAAAGCCGTAAAGCCGCCCGTAGGCTATCTGCCCGAAAAACAGGAGAACGATGACGATCAGGGCTATTTTCAGCGAGCCTGCCTTTTTCCAGCGCATATCCTCGAAGCCCTCAACAGGGTGAGTCACCGCGTGTCTTACCCACTGCTTCTGAGTAAGCTCCATCATAGCTGCTCCGCCTCCTTTTTCTCAGTCTTTACCGCAGTTCCGCGTTTTTTTCTGTATTTTCCGACAACTATCAGTCCGCCTATGCCGATAACAAGCAAAGCCGCTATAGCTGTGAAGTTCTCTTTAAGGAACTCCCTGCGCCTGCCCTCGAAAGCCTTGTTGTATATGTCACCTGCGTCCGCAAGCTTTGCGTACTTCATAGCGCCCTTGTAGTCGCCCTTTCGCAGAAGCGCCGAAGCTACGCCCACATATGCCCTGCGGTAGTTTCCGTCGCGCTTGAGTACTTCCTGCCACGGTCCGAGTGCTTCTTCATAATAGCCGTCATTATATAGTGAAGCCGCCTCATGGACGATACTTCCGAATGAGGTCTCCCTGAATACAGTTATTGTGTCCTTTGAGGAGTCGAGGACGTACAGCTTATCGCCGCAGGACTCCACAGCCGCTGCATGGTCGAAGCCGCCTGTCTGCTTGGCAACAGCTCCCGTAATGAAAAGAAGATTGCACTCCTCGTCGTACTGGAAAACCCTGCCCGTTGTGAAATCAAGGCAGTTTATACAGCCGTCCTCGGAAATATCTATATCAACCATGGATGGCGAGAACATCTTGTTCTGTGTTGCGTCGTAAATCGGCTTGTAGTCGCCGAAATAGAGCTCCTTATCGGCAAAAATGTTCTTTCCTGCCGCATTGAGCTTCTTGACGGTGTCAGTTTTCTGAGTTGTGGACGAGGTGCAGGTGAATATGAACTCCCCGTCCATATCGAAGCTCGTGATTCCCGAGGGAACTGTTCTTTTTCGGTTGGCTTTCTTCTCGTCGGACATGAAAAGTCCGCGGAAGTGGTCGCTGACTATCTTAGCGGTGGGCTCAACACGGTTTGCTCCGTAAAAGCCCATAAATTCGCCCTCTGGTGAGAACATAGCGGCTCCCGTGGTGATATTGCCGAGAACTGTATAAACATTGCCTGCCTTGTCCGCAACCACGCGCTGAGGCAGAAAAGTACGCTTCTGGTCGTAGACATCGGTCTGAGGCTTTGTCATCACCTGCTGAACATTGCCCTCCATATCCGAGACAAGGATACGGGAGTTTTCCGTGTCCGCAATGTAGATAAGCCCCTTTTCCGCCGAAACATAGACTCCCATAGGCTGTTTGAGGACAGTCTCGGAACCGTCGGGCATGGTGAAGCGGTCGTAAATACGCTCTGCGCCGCCGAAGTCCTTATCGGTAACAACTATGCGGTTATTGCCCGTATCTGCGATATAGAGCAGTCCGTTGCTGTCAAAGAAGATATCGTCGGGACTGTCAAAAGCTCCGACACCGAGGTCAATGCCCGAGACAGTGCGGTCAGGGAGATAGCCTGCCTGTGAAGGGATAGCGTCCCCCCAGCGGTCGTAGTTGTAGCTTTCATAGGGAGCGCCCTCGGCTGCTGCCGAGGATACGCCGAGAGAAGCAAGTGCAGCAAATGCAGCAATAGCCGTGATACATCTTTTCAGTTTTGACTTCATTTGCTTCACTTCCTTTCTTTGCAGCCGTTAGCTTGTAGGGGCGAACAGTGTTCGCCCGTTTTCGACTTTAGCTTTCGGGCGCACAATGTGCGCCCCTACATACAGTCATTTATAATTATTTCACAAGACACGGGCGGCGGAACGCCGCCCCTACTAATCACTGATCACTATGCACTAATCACTCTTTAATGCCCGAATGTGCCATAGTTTCGATGACCTGCCGCTGTGCCAGCATGAATATGAGTATCGGCGGTATCAGCAGGAACACCGCTGCCGCCATGGCAACGCCTGCTCTCGCAAGTCCCGAGGCAGCCGCCTGCGAAACTACCGTAGGCAGAGTCTTATACTGCTCCTTGAGAACTACCGAGCCTGTCTGGATATTCCATGCGCCCTGAAATGCGAATATTATCAATGTCATGAGGGCAGGCTTCTGATTGGGCATTACTATCTGCCAGCATATGCGGAAAAGTCCTGCTCCGTCCACCTTTGCGGCTTCTATCATGGCGTCGGGCACCTGACTTATTGACTGCCGCATGAGGAAAAGCCCCATAGGCGAAGCAATTGCAGGGAATATCAGTGCCATATAAGTGTCTATCATGTGTAACTTCGCCATAACGATGTACTGCATTATGTATATGACGCTGCTCTGGTAAAGGAGCGCCACTACTATCAGCCCGTTTATGAGCTTGCTGCCGGGGAATTTGCACTTTGCCAGCACAAACGCCGCCATTGACGAGAAAAAGCACTGCAAAACCGTAACCGCCGCCGTTACGAACACGCTGTTGAACACATAGCGCGAGAACGGCACTCGGTTCTGTCGGAGCACTCTGAACATATCGCTGAAATTGTCAAGAGTAGGTCTTACGGCATAAAGCTTGGGTGGGAACACAAAGAGCTCCTCCACAGGCTTTATTGACATTACTACCGTGAGATATATGGGCAGAGCCATGAAAAGTCCAAGGACGGTCAGTATTATAAATATGAACACACTGCCGCCTATTTTTCTGCCTGCCTGTCTGTTTGAAGCGCGAAGCTTCACTGTATCTACATTCGCCAAAGCTCCGCCCCCTTAGTCCATATATTTGCCCAGCACCTTGGCTATGAGCTTGTTGCAGAGGAACATGGCAATGAACAGTATCATGCATATTGCCGAAGCATAGCCCATTTCAAAGCGCTGCCAGCCGTAGTCGAAGGCGTGAGTCATTATAGTATGAGCCTTGTAGTCCGTACTCGGGAAGCCCACAAGATTCTGTGCAACTGTGCCTGCGGTAAAGGAGCTGACTATCTGCATTACCGCCGCAAACATGAGCTGAGGTCCCATTGAGGGGATAACGATGTAAATGAGCTCCTGCCATTTTGTGCGAATGCCCTCGATAGCCGCCGCCTCGTACATGGAGCGGTCTATATTCTGGAATCCTGCACGAAGCGCGAGGAATCCTGCTCCGAGAGATATCCACAGCTGTACCGCTATGGTGACTCCGAGTACGTAGCGTCCGTCGGTGAGCCACTGTATGGGCTTTGTGATGAATCCCAGATTTATGAGGAAAGAGTTAGCATAGCCGTTCATATCGCCGCTGAAGATAAGCTGCCAGACGGTATACACATTCGCCATTGAGGGCGCGTAGAATATAAGCGTGAATATGGCTTTTAGCTTGGGGTTCATCTCGTTTATGAGCCAAGCCAGCAGGAAACACAGCACGTAGCTGACAGGTCCTGTGAGCAGGGCAAAAACGATAGTCACCCTTATGGAGCGTATGAAAATCTTGTCCGAAAGGAAAAGTGTGGTGAAATTGGAAAGTCCAACGAACTTAGGCGGTCTTACCATGTCGAAGTCCGTAAAGCCCATAGGCAGGGACATAAGCACGGGCACTACCGTAAACACAATGAAAAATATCATAAAGGGAGCTATCATGCCGTAACAGGCTTTATTGCGCTTGATATCACGCCAAAGCTCGCCTTTCCTGCCCTTTTGGGACTCCTTTGCATTGACTGCCATTTTTCTCACACTCCTTCCTGTTGCGATTGTAGGGGCGGCGTTTCGACGCCCGTTAAGGGAACGCCTTCTCTTGCAAGGCGTTCCCTCTTGAAAAACAGTCCACCGGACTGTTTTTCAATTCACCCTTTGCGAGGCGCCTGTCGTATTCGGGGCTCTGCCCCGAACCCCGCAAGGGCTGTCCCCCTAATCGGGTCCGTCCCCTTTGTCGCTTTGCGACATCTCCCCACACCGTGGGGAGTAACCCTTGACCTGACCAAAGGAACACAGTCCCTTTGGAATCCCATTCATAGGCTCTGCCAACTGACCAGCTAAGGGCTAACGGCTTATTAGTCCAAACCAAGATTTCTGCGCTTTCGCGTAATCTCGTCGTTTATGTCCCTGTTGTACCAGATAAGGGTATCACGGGGATTTTTCTGCTCGTTTATGGTTTCTCTGAACGCATTCATTATATTGCGCGTAACTGCGTATGAAGCAGGCGTCACAGGTATCTCCGCAAGCTCATTCTGCTGTGCGCGGAGTCTCGACAGCTCGTCCTTTGACCATGAGAGCTGTCCAAGTGCTTCAACATTGGCAGTATCGAAACGTCCCATAGTTCCGAGAAGTCCCTCTATCTGCGCCGCATACTGCACCTGAGTATCCGTATCCGTGAACCATTTCACGAACTTCCATGCGTTTTCCTTGTTTTTCACCTTATTGAATATGATAGCTCCTGCGCCGTTGGAATTTGCCGCATGGGACAAAGTTCCGTCCGCCCTTGCAGTTGCAGGCACGGGACAGAAGTCCCACAAGCCGTTTATCTCGGGCGAAGCCGCCGTTAGCTGATTGAAAAACGTATAATTTGCAATTACTATAGGATATTCGCCTGTTCGGAATCGGCTGAATGCGTCATAGGTCTGCTCGAAGCTGTACTTTGTATAGAAGTCCGTCCACTCCTCAAAGGACTGCACCGCTTCTACCGAATCAAAGGCAGACGCAGTCTGCGTATCATTGTAGTAGTTCTTCCCCTTTTGCAGCATGAGCAGGGCAAAGGTATGACCTGTCTCCGTTGCAGGAGAGATATTATTTGGCGGCAGCACAAGTCCCACGGACATATAGTTTCTCTGCAATGCAGGAAGCATATCCCTGAGCTCGTCCCATGTCTCGGGGGGCGAGGTATAGCCAAGCTCCGTGAGAACATCGGTGCG
Source organism: Ruminococcus flavefaciens (assembly GCF_900119075.1). GTDB lineage: Bacteria > Bacillota > Clostridia > Oscillospirales > Ruminococcaceae > Ruminococcus > Ruminococcus flavefaciens_Q. The sequence continues at coordinate 359,035 of NZ_FPIP01000003.1, read as the reverse complement.
GTAGAACATCATGGGGAAGGACTGGCTTATGGGCAGTCCGTAACAACCGCCGTTATATGTGTACTGCGTAGTGGCATTGGGCTGGAAACGCCCCTTTACCTCGTCAAAGTCCTCGAACTTTGACATATCCACAAGCATATCCCTTATGGCAAGGTTCACGGGGAACTCTCCCCCGAGAAACAGCGCTACATCGGGACCTTTTCCTGCAAGTGAAGCCTCGACCACACCGCCCGTGACAAGGTTAACGGAAACGGGTATGCCTGTTTCCTGCATGAACTGGTTCTCGGTCATCTCCTTGACCACCTGCGCCTGATCGCGTCCGAGAGACACCCAGACGTTTATCGCCTCCTCACCTGTCACATCTGAAAGCGTAGTATAGTCCTCAAAGAATGAGCCTATAAAGGCGTCAAGCCCGAATTTCAGCGACTTTCCGAGCTTTTCATCGCAGCTTGTGAAGCTCCTGTCCGCAGTTGCGAACTCAATATAGTCTACCTCCAAGGGCTGGTCGCGGTTATCTCTCAGCCACGCCGACAAAGCGGCACTGCCATCCTTTATCTGAGAGAGATAATCGGGTATCCTCAGAGGCTTTTTCACGCATTTTTCAAGAATTACCGCCATATTTTCAAGGGCAGCCGCCTCAGAGCCCTTTGAACCGCCGAGAGCTTCTATTCCCTGCTGAACGTTTCTCAGGTCTATGGACAGGATATCGAACACGTCGACAAGCTCGGGTACCTTCTCGTGTACATAATAATCGGTGTATTTATCGGGATTGGGACCTGTTATCATCAGCACCTTGCGGTAATAGATATTCAGCTGTTTTACCACGTTTTCAAGGCTTCGTAGGTACTCTCCGATATCTCCCGTAACAGCCTCCATTGATATGGTATGGACTTTTCCGCCCTCAAGCCATATATACAGGTCTTCACCGCCGCTTTTGGGACTGACCACTGACCAGTCCGTATCGTAGCTGAACTTCACACGATCCAGCTCTGCACACGGGACTTTACCGTCGATATATATACGCCTGTTGGAGTCAAAGCCGCGTATCTGATCCTGACGGGCTTTTATTCCTATTTTGTACCAGCCCCCTGCCCCGACTTTGTCCTCGGGTATCTCCCATGTTACGGTCTGGAGCGCCTTTTTCCAGCTGCCGCTGCCAAGGGTGTTGTAAACCATTTTACGCGGATCGGAGGGTGATACAAGGTAGCTGCTGTTGTCGTATGTAGGGTAAAGGGTGGCGTCGGACTTGTAAGCCGCACTCTCGCCCTCTATTTTAAAGCTTGCCGAGGGAGTCCCCTCAACTGTCATGTCAGCTCCCGCAGAAGCCGCATATTCGCTGTATGCGGGCAGCTTTTCGGGAGCTTTCAATGTAAAGCTCTCAATGGCGAGCTGCGCTCTCTCGGAGGTAAAGCTCAGCTCATGTCTGCCCTCTTCAAGATAAACGAACAGGGGCTCGCTGAAAAGCCCGTCCACGTCCCCGAAAAAGCAGTCCTGCCACATAGTCCGCTGTACCTGCGAGGGACGCACCTGATTTCCGCGTATATCCGTGTAGATATCGCGCTCGTTTACCCATACACGGCTCAGCTTCAGCCTTGAAGCCGTATCATAGGGCTGTATGCCGTCTATCGTCATTTTCAGCTCTATATCCGAGCTTGTGGATATCATGGGGCAGTAGCTTGTCTCTATGCAGTATTTTCCTGCCTCTCTGACCTCAAATTCGTAGGTCACCTCGCCCTCTGCGCTGTTCCAGAGAAGCACATCACTGCGGCTCTCTCCGCTGTCGTCGGTGAAGCTGCCTGTGGTGATATCGCCGTTTTCAGCAGTTTTGAAGTCCGCGGCGCTGATGAATATCTCACTCTTGGAGCTTCGCTTGTCGGAATACATATCATAATATTCGCTGTAGGACAGCACTTCCTCGTCGGGAGCTTCTATATTATAATAGTCCCTCGCCATAGCAGCCGCAGTCTCCGCAGATACGGTATTTTCGGCAGCAAGAGCCGAAGCTGAGCCCAATGCCGCCTGTGCTCCCACAGCAAGTGCAAAAGCTCCTGCGGCAAATCTGCGCAGCAACCTGTTCATCTCCGACCTCACCACCTTTTATACAAATAAAAAAGCGCAGTTTATGCGCACCGACAGTCCTGCCGCTGACTTAGCGGACTGTACATATTCTTCAAAAATCAGTATAACAAATTTATAGTACAATGTCAAGAAAATGGCTGTTTTTGAAATATAAATAATATTTTTTACCACTCATAATTTAGCTTAATCACCCGTTTTTATGATAATACTGTACAATGGGAAGAAAAATAAACTGTAAGTTGCTCCAGTTTTTTGCCCCTGATTTTTAAAATTGGACGTGCCAATTTCCAAATTATTAATAGAGTGTAAAATTTGCTCCCGTTTCTACAATTTGTATTGACATATGCCCGGTTATATGATATGATATTAGTAGAGAAAAGCATAAGAAATACTACTATATTTTGTTTACAGGGAGAGATATTTTTGGCAAACGTACTCGAAGTAAAGGAACTCTCCAAGCAGTACTCAAAAGTGCTTGCAGCAGACAAAGTCTCCTTTGAAATTGCCGAGGGCGAGATATTTGCTCTTATCGGTCCCAACGGCGCCGGAAAGACTACTACTATCAGAATGATCTCAACTCTGCTTACACCAACGGCAGGCGACGCTCTTGTCGCAGGTCACAGCATTATAAAAGCTCCTGAAAAGGTAAGGGAATGTATCACATATCTTCCCGATGAGGCAGGCGCTTACAAGCAGATGACAGGTATCAAGTACCTGCGTTTTATGGCAGGACTTTTTACATCAGATTTAGATAAACTCAATTCATACGTTGACCGCGCCAAGGAAATATGCGGTCTCGGCGACAGACTGAACGACAAGATCGGCAGCTACAGCCGCGGTATGATACGCAAGCTTCTCCTCGCGAGAGCTGTTATGACAAAACCAAAGCTCGCTATCCTTGACGAGCCTACAAGCGGTCTCGACGTTCTCAACGCTATCGAGATACGCAAAATGATAAAAAGACTTGCAGCAGAAGAGGGTATGTCCTTCCTTCTCTCATCACATAATATGCTCGAGATAGAGTTTGTTTCCGACAGAGTCGGCATCATCTCAAAAGGTCACTTAATGGTGACAGGCCGCCCAGAGGAGCTCAAGGCTCGCTACGAAGCGCCTAATCTCGAGAACGTTTTTGAAAGGGTGGTGAAAGAGAATGAAGTTCATTAACCTGCTCAAAAAGGAGCTCTCGGAGCTCATAAACAAGCAGATGATATTCTCGCTTATCTTCACAATAGCTATTTTCTTCATAATGGGAAACGTTATGGAGTCCGCTACAAGTGAGATAGTCGAGGAAGCCAAGAGCAACAAGCTCAGTATCTGCAATATGGACGATTCCGATATCGTCAAGGAAATGATAGATTCCTTCAAGGAAAACGGCAGCGAGATAAACCTCGTGACCGTTGAGGGTGACAATTACGCCTCTGCCTTTAAAAACCATAAGAAGCTCAAGGGCTTCGTGGTCATTCCAAAGGGCTTCGGAGAAGCTGTTGAAAAGGGCAAAAAGCCCGAGGTATACTCCGTAAGCAAGGTACAGGGCGCGGCGGCATTCAGCAATATGACGTCAGGTCCCGAGAATACGCTTTCTTCGGTAACGCTTTTCGTTTCACAGAAGTTAGCAGACCAGAAGGGCGTAAGCAAGGAACAGCTCCTCACTATCGAGGATCCGCTGACAGTTACAGAGCATACGGTAGTTGCTGATAAATCAGCACAGGTATCCATGGGCTCTATAGTAACAAAACTCATGATGCAGAATATGGTGCTTCCTATCATAATCGTTCTGCTCATAATGATGACTTCACAGTCCCTTATCTCCTCAATATCCAACGAGAAGATAGACAAGACGCTGGAAACTCTGTTATCCACTCCTGTTTCAAGGGGCTCTGTAATAACAGCCAAAATGCTGGCAGCTGCTATCGTGGCTCTGCTCAACGCAGGCGTTATGATGGTCGGCTTCACTTCATACACAGCGGGTATGATGGGTTCGATGACTTCGGATATAACATCGGCTATACCGCAGGACGCTGCTGAATCAGCAAAGGGTGCTCTTTCGGGCATCATGTCCTCGGGAGAAGCATTAAAGCAGCTGGGACTCCAGCTGGGAGCCTTCGATTATGTGCTCATAGGCGTTCAGCTCTTTATCACCATAATGATATGCCTTGCATTATCAATTATCCTCGGAGCTCTGGTAAACGACTCAAAGTCAGCACAGACCATGATACTCCCCATAGTTATGATGGTAATGATACCGTGGATGATAACAATGTTCACAGATGTGAACTCGCTTCCTACAGCCGCTAAATACGTCATCTACGCTATCCCCTTTACTCACACATTCACCGCCATGTCAAACCTTATGTTCGGAAATACCACCGAATTCTGGTTAGGTCTTGGCTATCAGATAATAGTTTTCGCAGTAGTGATGTTCTTCGCACTGAAACTTTTCAAGTCAGACAAGATACTCACTATCTCGCTCAACCTCGGACAGAAGTCCAAGTTCAAAAAATCAAGAAAAACCACCGAGGATTAATCCTCTTCCCTTTCCCCATGAAAAGGCGCAGCAGTTCCCACGCGGAGCTGCTGCGCCTTTTTATTTCAGTATACGCAAAAATACAACAGGACAGCCCCTGACCGAGCTGCCCTGCTGCATGATTTATATAAACCAATTTATGCCGCTTATTAAAGGTCTCCGAGATATTCCCACAGACCGCCTGTAATGAGGTCCCAGATGATGTATCCGCCCACAATAGTGAACACGCTCAGGATAAGTCCTGCAACGGCAAAGCCCCTGCCGCCCTTGACTATGAGTCCGACGATACCGAATATGATACCGAGCGCTGCAAAGGGGATTCCGCAGACATAAAAGCAGAAACCGCCTACAATAGACAGTATTCCCAACACCAGCGACGTTATGCCGAAGCCTGCCGTGCCCTCTTTCTTAGGCTCCTGCGGATAATAGGGATTGAACATTGGCGGCGGCGGATAATTGCCCTGAGGATAGTTTGGGTAGCCGCCCTGCTGCGGATAGCCGTTATATGGATTCTGATTCCCGTAGTAATTATTCTGGGGATAGCCGCCGTTCTGCGGATAGCCCTGCTGGGGATAACCATTTGGCTGAGGATATCCGTTATTTGTCTGCTGATAAGGATCGTTCTGAGGATATGTGCCGTTATTCTGTACGGATTCGTTGTTTTCGCCGTAATTATTGTTATTCATGCTGTTCCCCCTTAAAAATAAGATGATCCAAATAAAAATACATAATTTATAATGATTATAACACAAAATTATAAGAAATGCAAGTGTTTTCATTCGGGCAGATAATATCCGCCCCCTGCGATCATACGAAGCAGCCCTCCGCGCAGTAAAAAAGCTATGCAAAGAATGCATAGCCTAAACAAATGAAATGAATAAATATAGAAGGGGAATTGGGGGATTACTTAATCCACTTATAATATACCGTCCCAACCTTAAAATAATCTTAAAGTTATCTTAATTTTCTTCAATATTTCATTTTTTTCTTATTTTACTGAATATGCAGCCTCCAAAGCTATCTCCATCATGTCACGGAAGGTAAGCTGACGTTCCTCCGCGGTGGTTTTCTCTCCTCTGAACGGACAGTCCGACACTGTAAGTATGCACAGTGCATTCTTCCCTGCCCTTGCAGCGTTCATATAAAGAGCCGCCGCCTCCATTTCCACAGCGAGAACTCCCATTTTCTTCCATTCAGCAAGGCTGTCGGCGTCATCGTAGAACACATCACTGGAAAAGATATTGCCTACGTGGAATCTGCTGCCCTTTGCCTCTGCCGCCTTTACAGCCGCCGAGAGAAGCTTCCATGAAGCTGTAGGCGCATATATTCCGGGAAGTCTGTACTGGTTGGCATATGCGGAATCTGTACTTGCGCTCATGCCTATAATTACGTCGCGGAGCTGTACATTATCGGCGATACTGCCTGCCGTGCCTACTCTGATGATGTTTTCAACGCCGTATTCGTTAAAAAGCTCCCATGAGTATATACCGATAGAGGGCATACCCATGCCGCTGCCCTGCACTGATACGGGAGCGCCCTTATAAGTGCCCGTAAAACCGTACATTCCTCTGACTTCGTTGTAGCAGACGGGGTTATCGAGGTAATTCTCAGCAATGAATTTTGCTCTCAGGGGATCTCCAGGCATGAGAACTGTCTTGGCGATATCGCCCTTCTTTGCGTTGTTGTGTGGTGTCGGCATATTTAGCCCTCCTTTTTTTAAATGTAGGGGCGGCGTTCCGCCGCCCGCATTATATACATTGAATGTGTGGGACGCCGTCCCCTGCAATGATCAAATACTTATCTCTTGATGAGCTTCCTTGCTGTGTCGATTATAGCCTTATAATTGATGAACATTACCAGTGCGAACAGCAGGAATACCCAAAGCATATAGAGCTTCGGCGAGCCTATTACGAGAACGCTCATAAGCAGCAGAGCTACCGTATTGATTACAGTCTTAATTATATCAAATCTGAACGGCACATAGTATCTTGCGTCTATCATTCTTGCACCGTAGCAGATGATATAGCTGAGGAATGTGGCGAATGCTGCGCCCTGTATGCCCCATTCGGGTATGAGGAAGTAGTTCATCACAAGGTTTACCGTACAAGCGACAAGAGCCGTCCATGAGGAGTTCTTGGGGTGCTTTGTGGCTGAATAGATACCGCCGAGGAACTGGTTAAGGGACATGAATATTACGGCGATAACAAGTATAGGCGTGTACATATAAACGTCTGCATAGACCGCGAACTTATCCGACGGTACGATAAATGACGTTATCGGCTTGATAATAAGGAGAAGTCCTGCGGAAGCCATGAAAAGAATAGCTTCATATGCGGAATAAACCTTTTCGTAGAACTTATTCCTGTCCTCGGAATTGTTTTCCGTTATAGCGGACATACTCCAAGCCTGATAGAAAATAGTGGATACCATTGATATAAGGCTTGGTATCTTGTTGGCGTAGTCATAGATACCTGCCGTACCTGTTCCCAGCACTACCCTGTCGCTCTTCATATTGTTGATGAAAAGTCTGTCGGAAAGGCTGGTGACAGTCCACATAACGATAGTAGGTATCAGCGGAGCGGCAAAGCCAAGCATTTCCTTTCCAAGCTCCTTATTGAAGTAGCGCAAACCTGTATACTTATGAAGTCTTGCTGCAATAAAGAGGAACACTGCCGAGCAGGCGTCGGAAAGGATAGCTGCCAGCAGGAAGCCCTTTACTCCCCAGTGATTATGGGATATGAAGATAAGGTTGAATATCAGCAGTGTAAGTGTGGCAAGTATGCCGTCTATGGAGAAAAGCTTTACAAGGTCTCTTGAACGGACGAAATTCTGACAAAGCATTCTCAGTGAGGACATTATTACGTAGATTATGAGCATTACCGTAAAGCCCTTCATGTAGCTGAGGGAATGCATTTTGCTCAAAAACGGCACTATCAGCGTCATTAGTATCATGCCGACCGACGTGATGACAGCCGAGGTAGAGAACACTTCTCTCTTGTCGTATTCCTTGTCAAGACCAAAGCGGATAAGGTACTCCTGCAATGCAAAGGTGAAGATAGGCTGCAAAAAAAGCAGTGAAAGCTCAAGAAGTCCCTTGATACCCGATTCTGTGTCGCTGAGATTAAGGGCATAAAGTCTTGTCAGCAGAAGATTCAGTATCTTTGCCCCGAAGCTGCCGATAGCAAAAATGCCCGTATTAAGCGCAAGCTTTTTATATTTATTCATTTTCCACACTCCGAAAAATATAATACGCTAATATTATATCACATTATTATTGATTTGTCATCTTTTTTTCTTAAAAAACAACGGAGACAGAAGCTTTTTCTGAATTGAGAATGTAGTGAAAAAAATGAACTCCCGTTGTCGGGAGTTCATCATTATCAGAATATGTCGCTGATTCCCGAGCTTATGCCCAGTGAAGCTGCAAATATAAGTATCAATACGGCTATTGCAACAGAGATTATAGAGAGTATAAGTCCTGTTATAGCCATGCCCTTTCCTGCGGGACCTTTCTTTATAGCTACTGCACCCAGGATAAGTCCTACAAGTGCAAGCAGAAATGCAACAGGATAGAAACAGCATGAGCAGAGTATCGCGCAGATACCCAGTACCATTGAAGCTACCGAGAGTCCAACGCTGCCCTCCAGAGGAGGCTGCTGCTGATAGGGATCCTGCAAATACGGAGCGCCGTAGGGATTTCCGTTCTGGTAGAAATTCTGAGGTCCGTACTGTGGATTATTCGGCTGTCCGTATGGATTGTTCTGCGGACCATATGGAGCGCCCTGCTGTCCGTAGGGGGTGTTCTGAGGACCGTAATTTGAGCCTGTTGGCTGTCCATAGGGGTTATTCTGTGCGCCGTAGCCGTTATTGGGCTGATTATAATTATTCTGAGCGTCATATCCGCCGCTGTAATTCTGTCCGTAAGTATTGTCCTGAGTATCGTTCTGAGCTGTATAGCCGCCGTTACCCTGATCCTGTGCAGGATCGTCGCCGTAGCCGCTGTTCTGATCGTTGTTGTAATTGTTATCCATATTGATACCCTCCTAAAGGCAACTATAATATGTAAATTATAGCATTTTTCGGCAGTTTTGTCAACAAAAAAACAAGCTCCCGCCGAAACGAGAGCTTATCTGTTCATCTTTAAGATATCGGAGCAAGTGCAGGTATGAAGTTCCTGACTATATAATAGACAACGAACAGACCTATCACTATCAGCCATATCCACAGCTTTCTCGGAAGGAGCTTTATGTCCCTGCCGAATATCGCCGCAAAGTTCTCTATGTAGAGCAGACAAAGCAGCAGGCTCAGAAAAGGCATAGTAGCGTTGTTCCTTATGGCTGTCCAGATGTGACCTTGCAGTAAAGCAATAGTGCTTCTGGTATTTCCACAGCCTGTACACCAGTAACCTGTGAGCTTATGGAAGCTGCATGGCGGCATGAGCCTTGCAAACCCGACTATTTGATCTCTGAGGACAAAAGCGATGAGCACCAGAAGCGGTGCGCCTGCCGCGATTGCTATTCTCAGACGTTTAGACATATCTTACTTGATGATGAAAAGTGCGCCGTTGATCTCTTTGAGCACATCCTTGATAGCTTCGCCAAAGATAAGGGTGATGATAACACCTGCAATACCGAGAACTGCGCCTACGATACCGCAAACGAGACCTGCGATAGCCATTCCTCTGCCTGCTTCGTTATTCTTCATAACGAGAGCGCCGAGAGCGATAGCGATAACGCCGAGGATAAGACCGAGCCAAGCTGAAAGGCAGCATCCGAGAACAACTGCGCAGATACCGCATACCATTGAAGCAATAGCCTTGCCCTTAGGTCCGTCCGGTGTAGGTGCGCTTCCGTTGTATGGATCAACGGGTGCCTGTGGTGCCTGATTGTAATCAGGAGTTACATTCTGCTGATCGTTGTTGTAATTGTTATCCATGATAAAATTCCTCCCTAAAGGTAATATAACAAGTAAAGTATACCACTTTAGTCGTTTTTTGTCAATAGAAAAGACCAAATTTATTGAAAAAAGTTATGAAGTCATATACTAATTTTATTATAAAGTTTTTACTTATAGCAGATCAAAAACGTCAGCAAAAAGGAAGCGGCACTGCCGCTGTTCAGACGGCAGTGCCTAAATTAAGGAGGTTGTATTATATCTAATATATGTAGATTTTCAGTTTTTATCAGCCCTGCTCGCTGAGAAGTATGGAAATACGGTTCTGGAGATTGCTGATCACCTCATCAGACTTCTTTTCGCCCTCAAAGAAAGCTTCAGCCTCTTCCATGATGATGTTCTGTATTTCGGGATCGAAATTATCAACGATAGTTGTGGTATTCATGATATAGTCAACTATCTTTTTCTTTTCGTCTTCCGTGAGAGGATCAACGTCAACAGACTTATTCTTTGACTGATCGTAGTAGCTGTAGTTGTATTCTACCTTCTTGCCATTCTCGTCGATGTAGTAAGGCTTCTTTGTAGCATCGTCTGCCATTTTTTCAAACTTGGACTTGATAGTCGGGAATCCGCCGATATAGTGTCTGTTCATTCCCACCTCATCATCATCTTCTTCAGGAGTCTTGAAGAATTCCTTTATGAGCTCCCAGCAGGTATCCTTGTCTGTTGAATTTGTAAGGATAGCAAGGCTCTCGGAAAGCTGGAGAACACCGCCGTTGCCGCCTACTGACGGACCGCCGATGAACTTGACATCTTCGTCGCCGAATCTGCCCTTGTACTGACTGATATATGATTCAAAATCATAAAGATAAACATTATCTATGAGCTGCTTATCCTTCATGAAGTTGTCGTTGTTGAACATCTCATCAACAGCCTTCTGGTCCTCCCAGTCAATGAGTTCATCTTCCTTCGGGAACTCATCAGCAAAGTCAAGGAATCTTTTGAACTCGGGTGAATCAAAGCTGCAGGTGCGCTTTTCGTAATCTATACAGCCGCATATTGAGCTGAGGAGCATCTCAGATATAGTTTCCTTGGAATCGAGATATGTGAGAGATGTTCCCTCGGGCCTCTTCTTGTATGTGTCTATCATCTCATCAACAGTCCATGTATCCTTATCGAAGTTCTTAGCCTTGATAGCGTAGGTCTGTATCTGGAATGCAGTAGGAAGCGAAAGTGTTTTGCCGCCTATCTTGCAGGCTTCGAGGACATTGGGCATGATATCGTCTGTTTTTATATCGCTGTCCTTGGAGAGATACTCGCCGAGGTCAACGAAAAGTCCCTTGTTGGCAAGGTTCTTGATGATAGCCTGATTCTGGCATACTATCATGTCAGGAGCATTTCCTGATACGATATCCTTTTTCAGCTGCTCCTCGCCTGAGCTGATATATCTCTCTGCCTCTTCGTCGTAATCGTCATACTTGCTGTAGTTCACCATCTTGAAGCGAACGCCTTCGTGAGATTTATTGAAAGCCTGCACCTTGCTCTTTACGTCGTAATTATCGTACATTACGCCGATAGTGATGACCTTGGTGTTCTCCATTTCGGAAACGTCGCGCTTTGTAAGTCTGTACAGAGTACAGCCTGCCCTGTAGCCTTCGCTTTCATACGACTGATATGCGATGACATAATCGCCGTTTTCCATAGCAATGATAGAAGAAACGCCGCCGTTGCCAAGGTCGGAATCCAGCCAGTTGATGATCTCCTCGCCTGAGCCGTCCTCCTTGATACCGCAGAGAGCAGCAGATGTGCTCATAAGGAACTTATAATCGCCGCTGCCGGGGAAAAGTTTGCCGAGCTCGTCGGAAAGTCCGGCCTTTTTAATGTCAACTGTGTCTCCCTTTTGCTTTAATGTATTGACATCAACATATTTTACAGCAGTATCATAGTTCTTGAAATAGCCTGCTGCTGCAATAGTTTCTGCGTCGATAAGCGTAATGCTTTCGATATAGTTTGTGTCAAGGCCTTCGAGTTCGCCGCTTGCCTTTCCGTCAGCGTCTAAGACTACATATGAATTTTCAACTCCGTATATCTCGCAGATGACCTTTCCGCTGCCGCATGGATACATAGATCCGATGTTTACGTTGCCGTCCTCGTCAACATACTCATCAAGGCCTTTGACATCGTTCTCCGACTTGATATTGCCCTCAAGGTCTACGGTATACATCTTGTAGTCATACTTTACATGGCTGTAGAATTCCTCAAAGTCAAATTTTTCATAATCGAAGTTTGGATCTTCGAAGTTAGGCTTCTCCTGATCGCCGTAATCGGTAAATGTTGCAATAGCAACGATATCGCCATCTGGAGATACAGCTGTATTGAAGTATACCTCGTCCTCTTTTTTTACGTTGAAGTCGATATTGATAGGAGTAAAGTCCTTGAACTCGTTATCCGAGATATAGAATGTAGGTACGCTGCTATCCTCGGAGTAAGTGCTGATAAGTACTCTGTTCTCATCGATCTTGTCGATATTGCTGATCCTATCAACATCAGTATCGATCTCTACTGCCTTGTAGGAAGCTGCCATGAGCTCCTGTGCAGTTTTTACCTTTCCGTTGTTTGCATCTTCTTTCTTTCCGCATGAGGCTGCTGAGCCTGCGATAAGAGCCAGTGCTGCTGTGAGTGCTGTGATTCGGGTTGTAATTGATTTCTTCATAATGATCCCTCTTTTTCCTTTTTATTTTTACTTTCTTTTGTCTGCTCCTGTTTTTCTTCTTCAGAGCTCTCTTTGTTCTCTTCCGTGCTGTATGAGCGCTTTTTTCTAAGCTTTTCGGTCTTTGACGATACAAAGCCGCCCACAGCCTTTCCGAGGTCTTCTTTCTTTCGCATAAACGCTCTGTAAGCCACTATAATAAGCCATATCAGCGTTATCAGCGGTATAGCAAGGAGGAGCCTGCGCCCTCCGTAGATGAATGAAAGCTTGAATTCCACCATTCTTGAAGCATTCTCCCAGAACGGACAGATTATGCTGTCCTTGCGGACAACGCTGTCATCAAGCCGTTTCAGAGCCTTTACCCTCGGCTTAGGATCAAAGCGCTCTGTGTTGTTTACTATGCTTATCTTCCCCTTGTATGTCTCTGCGAGATCCTTTTTCATAAAATTATAGGTGAATCTCTCAACAGGCTCGGGGCTGATACATTCATAACAGGTTATCTTGCTGAATTCGGAGACTGCTTTCATGCTGTCATCAGCCTCATCATAGCTGTTTCCGCCGCCGAAGATTAGTCCTGCCGCATAGTAGGATATGTATGCCCTCGGAGTATTGCCTACGCAGCGCTCCTCGGGATCGGTTCGGGGAGCTTCGATAACTCCCGAAACGTAGAGTTTTACGTTGTTTATGTAAATGGCTTTGCCTGCGATATTATCAGTACCGTAGATATTCCATGCAAGCTGACGGTCGATGACCGCACCGTCCTGCATGAGGTCGTCGTCGGAGAAGTAGGCTCCGCTGACAAGGTCAAAGCTGCGGAACATGAAGAAGTCTCCGCCTGCTGCTGTTACCTCGGTCTCGGAATGCTTGCCTGTCTCTCCTGTAATGGTGGCTTTTCCCAGTGAAGCGCTGTATGCGTCGGGAACGAGCTTCTGCCGCCCGTTGGGATTTACAGCCACATCCTTGAGCTTTTCCATGAGCCTTGTCTTTACGCCCTTGGCCTGATTTTTATCAAAGCCTGCGTCATTACTGAAAAAGCAGCTTATCTGGGAATATTCTCCCTTGCCGTCGTTTTTCCAGTTCTCATAAGCGTAATTGTACCTCTGAGATCTGGCGGCGCTGTTTCCCATTACCGTCAGTATCAGCGCTCCCGCAACAGCGGCGGCGTTCACCGCGGCAATGAATATATGAACAGGTCTGAATCTTTTTTTCATCAGATCCACCGCCTTATTTATCCTTCATGCGGACCTGATCACCGGGACGGATAGGCTTGCTGGAAGCAGTGATAACATAGTCGCCTCTGTTAAGGCTGCCTGTTACTGCTGTGGACACCTCGTCCTTTGCCTCTTCGTTTACAATAACCTTTTCGGCATAATAGCGGTTGCCGAGAGGAGTGTTCTTCGAGCGCACTACAAGTACGTAGTTGTCACTGTTATCAGGTATTACTGCGCTCTTGGGAACTATAGCCTCATATGTGCCGCTGCCCAGCGGTATGGATATGTCAAGTGTTTCTCCCGATTCAACATTTCCCGTTACGGAGAATATAAGGTCCTTTTTCTTTGCGCCTGCCTTGGGATTGCTCTTTATCTCGGTAAGAACAGCTTCAACATCGCCGCTGTAATTGTTCATTATCTCGGCTGAAGCGCCCTTCTTTACCTTTTTGAGCTTGTCGGCGTCAACGGTGAGCTTAACTGTATAGCCCTGATCCACAAGGTCGATAGTGGCAAGAGCCATTTCCTCAACGGTCTTGTCGTCTGTCTTTACATTTATGGAGCTTACAACGCCGTCGTACTTGGACTTTATCTCGGTAGCCTTTGAATCCTTCTTGAGCTTTTCATATTTTTCCTTTTTCTTTTCCATGTCCTTTTTAAGGGACTCGATATTGAGATTTGTCTGCTGCTCCTTTATGGAATCGCTCTTCTTTGTCTTGTTGAGCTCTATTATCTTCTTTTCAAGAGCGTTCTGCTTCTCGACAACGCTTGCCGCAAGGGATTCATAGCTTTCTGAGCCTGAGCCATCGGTAAGAGACTCGGTGTAAGCCTCTATCTCGCCGCTAAGCCTTAAAACCTCTCCGGAGACCTCGCTGAGACGTGAGGCAAGCTCGCTGCGCTTGCTGCTCTTTGCCTCGCTGTAGGCGTTCTTGGCATTGTCTCTTACTGCCTGCTTTGCGTCGGCGTCAGCCTTTGTTATCTCAACATTACTGTTTGAACCAAGAGCCTTTTCGTAAAGGGCATATGCTGCCTTGTATTCCTCCTCAGCAGCAGAATATGTATTGTAGAGTGAGGGCAGCTCGCCAATGAATTCGGGATCAGCCTCCTCGTACATATCCGAGTTGATAGCCTTTGCGGCTGTTTCAAGCTTGGTCTGGAGAGCGGTAAGCCTTGAATGCTCAGCCTTGTTAGCCTTGTACTTCTCCTTTTCTGCAGCCAGTGTGCCTGCATTGTTCCTTGCGGCGTCGCGCTTTGCGATGAGAGCGTTTATCTCGTCTCTTGCCGCCTTTATCTCCTGATTGTCCTCAGAGTAGTCAAGAGGCTCCTTAAGCAGAGCTGTTTCGTAGTCAAGCTTTGCCTTGTCGTAATCAGTCTCGGCAAGCTCAAGGGCTTCGCTTCCAACAGCGTTTACTGTAAAGAGGACGTCGTCCTTGTGGACTTCCTGTCCCTGCTTTACGTGTATCTTCTCGATAACTCTGTTGGCGTCGGTCTTTACCTCGTAGGACTGGTTGGACTCTACAACGCCCGTATCCCTGATACGCTCAGTGAGCTTTCCCGAAGCCACCTGCTCTGTGGATATCTCGGGTAGGGACTTGTTCATTATTGTATTTGAGAAAAATGTGAGCACAAGCATTACTGCAAGGAATACTATAATAAGTGTCTTTACGAGCTCACGTCTTCTGGCAGGGGACTTTTCTTCTTTTTCGCCGCGCTCTGCCAGTATATCCTTAACTTCTTTTGTTTCGTTCATATCATTACTCCTTCTGAGCTGTAACTTTTCTGCGTCAGCCCTTTATTCCGCCCGAATAGGTTATTCCCTCTACGAGGTAATCCTCGCCGTAGAGGAACATCAGCACCGTTGGTATCATGTATACCACGCCTATTGCAAAGGCAAGACCGATATCCTTTTCGTTTATCTGTGAAAGGAATACGGAAAGGGGGTGAAGCGTCGGTTCTCTCATAAGTACAATGGGCTGTTCCACCATGTTCCAGTAATCTATGAATACCAGCATGGCAATGGAAACTATAGCGCCCTTGCACAGTGGGATATATATCTTGGTAAGTATCTTGAATTCTCCTGCGCCGTCAAGCTTTGCCGCCTCCACATAAGAAATGGGGATACGCCGCATTACCTTTGTCAGCAGGAATATGCTGAAAGGCGAGAAGATCGCAGGAAGTATTATTGAAAGTCTGGTATCCAGCATTCCGAACGTATCCGCAACGAGGTAATTCGGAACGAGAGTTACCTGATAAGGCATTATCATTAATATAATGTATGCAAAGAAAATTATTCCCTTGAACTTATTGGGATACCTTGAAAAGCCGTACGACGTAAGTATCGCAACAGCCATCTGGAATACGGTGATAGGAACTGTCAGCCATACCGAGTTCCAGAACTTCATGAGATAATCGGAATTCTGAATGAGAACAGCCTTGTACTGGTCGAAGGTGACCTTGTCGGGAATGAATTTAAGGTTTACATTCGTCGAGATGAAGGTCTTTTTGTCCTCTGTCATATTCGAGAGCATTGCGCCGTAATTGGCGTTTATCTCATTTGAAGTCATAAAGGAGTTCGCCAGAGTCAGCACCGTCGGCAGCAGGAAAAGCACAGCCGCCAGCAGCACGAACCCGAACACAAAAATATTGAATATCTTTCTTCGGCGGTTTACCGACATTCTTTTCAGCTTCATCAGTTCTCCACATCCTTTCCGAAAATATCCTCGGCAATGAGGAGGACTGCCATTATCACTATCATGAGAAGCGCAAACAGTACAGCCGCCGCCGAGAGCTTCTGGTAGTCAAGGCTGTTGAATGTGTTGTTCATGAAGTGCTGGAGCATATAAAGCGAATCATTGGGGTAATTTCCCGTCAGGAGATATACCTCGCGGAATATCTTGAAAGAGTTTATCATTGAGAGTATCAGTACGAACAGGATAGTCGGCGAAAGATATCTCAGCTTTATATGTATGAATTTATAGAAGCTTCCTGCGCCCTCGAGGTCTGCCACCTCGATGATGTCCTTTGGTATGGCACACAGCGCCGACATGAAGAGTATCATGTTGTAGCCAAGATTCTTCCATAGGAACATACATATTATAACAAGCTGTCCGTGGGAGGACTTTATCCAGTCAACGGAGTGTCCGCCCATAGCCTCGACTATCTGGTTAACAGTTCCGTGATTGTGGAAAAGCACCTGCCATACAAGAACTACAGAAGCCGTAGGTACCATAAGAGGACTCAGGAAGAATGTTCTGAATATGCTCTTTCCGGGGATATTCCGCTCAAGAAGCATTGCAAGCCCCAGCGAAAGCACTACCGAAAGGGGTACCGATACCAGCGAGAAGAACGCTGTGTTCTTTGCCGCCTTTGTGAAAGCTGAATTGCTGAACAGCTTTGTGTAGTTTTCAAGTCCTACAAATTCTTTCAGAACAGGGTTGTTTATCAGTGAATAGTATATTACGATACAGAACGGAACAAGGAAGAATATCATTACTCCCAGCAAACTCGGGAGCACACACACATTGCTGAATATCCTCTCGCCCTTTCTTCCGCACTGATTTTTTGTCTTGTTTTTCATTTTTAACACAACCTCACAAAAAATCTTATGTCGATGCAGTCTGTTTTCGTCTTAGCTTTTCGGCAGTTCTCTATATAAGTGTTTTTTTGAGCCGAAAAAGACGAAGCCGAAAAATATTTTTTTATTTTAACTTTCCTTTTGTTCATCGCCTGCCCATTATTTTGATCATTCCACATCAATAACACAAATGAGTCCTGTCAATTTGTGCATTGATAAAAAATATTTTTTGAATTCTTTACTCATTTAAAATAATACAACATTGACAAAGCCTTGTCAATATAATGAGCGGCAATTTTTCTCTTTATTTTAATTTTTCCCATTATGTAATATAACAGGCTGTGATTCGGGGAATTTTTTTGTAAAAAGCCATAACTTTACGTTTCTTTTTCCACCCTCTCCCCTTTGTACATTCATATCATACTACAGAAACGTGACATTAACGTGACTTTTAAATTACAAATTCGTCACTTTATTCTGTATTATAATTGGTCATTCTTATTATTTGCCTGTCCAAAACCTTAATTCTTTCTTAATTTTGCTTCGGACAGAAAGCGTTTTCAAACGCTCTCTACTATATTAGACGTGCTGAGGAACTGTTTTGTGACATTATTTTTTCATTTTATTTTGTCAATCGGCATTTTGTCATTCACAGAGAAATGCAGCAGGATATTTTTAGTAATTGTGACTTTTTTTCAAAAGTGGTATTGACAATTTGCTCCGATTATGATAGAATATTTCATGTTGAAACGCCGTGCGGGTGTAGTTCAATGGTAGAATGTCAGCCTTCCAAGCTGAACACGTGGGTTCGATTCCCATCACCCGCTCCATTTTTGCGCCTTTAACTCAGCTGGATAGAGTAACTGCCTTCTAAGCAGTAAGCCGCTGGTTCGAATCCAGCAAGGCGCGCCATTCCGAAACTCTCCGTTACTTGACTCCATCTAATGGAGAGCTTCGTTTTTATTTATTTGAATATGGTGGGTATAGCTTAGCTGGTTAAAGCGTCGGATTGTGGTCCCGAAGACCGTGGGTTCGAATCCCACTACCCACCCTCCATGAAACAGGCACTTTCGAGAGATCGGAAGTGCTTTTTCCGTTGCTCTCTAATACAAAAGTCCCCTTAGCCATGGGGACTTTCTTTATTGTTTTTTTGAACCGACATGAAACTTCGCATTTAAAAGCCCACAGGAGCCCGTTTTCAAAAATGCCTATAAACAGCCGATGCAACCGTGCTTAACATGATTGTTAACGTCCGTTGACGGATTTCCAGCGCCGGTTGGTAGACTTATCCGAGTAAAAATGATACTATGGATTCATCAAAGGAACTATCGCTCAGCGATAGAGGGAGGAATCATTTATGAAAAAAAGTATCGTATTAAACCAAAGCTCGGCAGGGCAGAAAATCATCGGAGCACTAAAAACATTCTTAAAAAATATCAGTCCTTTCAACAACAGAACTGATATGCCGTCGGTACTGCTGGTACTGAAAAAGGTGTTCGCGTTCTACCTTTGCTATTGGGCAGGTATCTTTCTCGCAGAGGGACTTGTAATCGGCGGACTTTTTGCCTGCGGTAAAAACTTCTTACGCGGAGAGATGTTCAGCGACGATGTGATGATGCTTATCAAGCTTTACGGTATGATAATTGTTATCGCCGTGAGCGTACTCTACTGGAAGCTGATAGAAAAAAGGAAGCTCCACGAAATGGGCGTCGCCAAGAATATCAGCGGCTGGTTCATAGGCGCAGCCGCAGGTATACTGTTGCTTATTGTCTCGATTTCTGCTATAATGGTAACAGGTACTATAAAGTTCGACGGTGTTTCAACGGATTTCAATATAACAATGCCGCTCATGCTCGGCGGATACATTGTACAGGGCGCGGCTGAGGAGTTCCTTTCCCGAGGAGTAGTCTTCCACGGACTTAAAGGCAAGGTATCTCTCCCTGTTGCTGTCGGCGCAAACGCCCTTGTGTTCACTCTTCCCCACCTCAGCACACTTGGCGGTTCAGAGCCGCAGTTCATAATATCGGGAGTGATAAATTTAGCAGTTATTTCATGCTTGTTCTCGTTCATTACCCTCCGCACCAAGAGCATATGGGCAGCCTGCGGACTTCATTCGCTGTGGAATTTCTGCCTGAGCTGCGTTCTCGGACTTAACCTCAGCGGCAGCGAGGGTTCAACATCTGTCATCAATATGCACACAGAGGGAGCAAATCTCCTTAACGGCGGCATATACGGCATAGAAGCAAGCATTATCACCAACGCAATAATAGCTGCTGCGGCTGTACTGCTGTGGTATTCATATAAAAAAGACAATACAGAAAGGCAGGCGTGAATCATGGAATTCAATAATAAGCTTTATGAGCTCAGAAAGCAGAAGGGCTTTTCACAGGAAGAGCTCGCCAATCGTCTGAACGTGTCGCGTCAGACCGTATCAAAGTGGGAGGTCGGCGATTCTACGCCCGATATGGAGAAGCTCGTCGCTATCAGTGACCTTTTCGGCATATCCCTTGACGAGCTTGTGATGAACAAGGCTCCCGAGCCCGCTCCTGCCCCTCAGACAGCAAAGTCGGAGCTGTATACCGATATAAAAGAAAAAGTCCTTACGGACAAAAACAGGAAAAAAGCCAAAAAAGGCTTAAAAATAGGCGCGATTGCTCTGGGAATATTCATTGCGATAGACCTTATATCATTCGTGATATATGTTGCTCTGAACGGTTTCCCGAAGTAATCTCCAGCCTGACTTAATAAAACTAAGCCCCTGCAAATAGCAGGGGCTTTCATATTAGTATTAAAACTTATGCTTCTCTTTTTCTGCTCAAAACAAGAACTGCCGCTGCTGCAATGCCTATAACCGCAAAGGCTGAAGCGCCGCTGTCGCCTGTTTTCGGAGAATTTGAATTTGATTTTGCTGTAGTTGTAGTAACAACAGGATCGAGAGCCGAGAATTTGATGTTGTTGTCCTTAGCATACCTTTCGGCTAAAGTTCCCTTATATCCGTAGATAGTAAGGTTCGGGCTGCAATCGAGAAATACATCTTTTTCAATTGAATCTTCAATCCCGTTTTTCTCTTTTATTTTAGGAATTGTGACTTTAGCCAGATTTGAGCTGCCCGTAAAGGCATTATTCATAATATACTCTACTCCCTCGGGAATAGCCACTTCGGTCAGACTTGTACAATTTCCGAAAGCATATGAGCAGATTATCTTAATGCTTTTCGCAAGCTTAACCGAATTCAGCGCTGTACAGCCATCAAAAGCAGCGTTCTGAATATTTTCGACGCCCTCATTGATAGTAAGGGAAGTCAGACCTGTACAATCGGCAAACGCTGCAGCTCCTATCATCTTAACAGTACCTGGAATAGTTAACGAAGTAAGCCCCGTACAGCCTTTAAAAGCATATGAACCTATATCCGCAACGCCCTCGGGTATTGTAACAGAAGTCATATTTGTGCAGTTCTCAAATGCATTAAAGTTGATGGTCCTGACACCCTCAGGTATATCTACCGATGTATTCTCAGGCATTGTGCCTTTATATTTATATAAAACGTGTGCTGCGATAACAAGTCCGTCAGGCTGATCGTCGTACCATTTGGTATTCTTGAAAGCATCATTCAGGATCATCTCGATATTTTCAGGAATATTTATAGTATCCAATTCGGTGCAGTTTTCAAAAGCGTTAAAGTCTATATAGCGAATGTTTTCAGGCAGGGTAACAGACTTTAAATTTGTACAATCCTTGAAAGTACTGCCGTTGATATGTGGAATGCTATCAGGAATAGTTATGGAAGTCAGGCCTGAACAGCCCCGAAAAGCTCCGGCTGCTATATCCGCAATGCCGTCAGGTATAGTGACCGAGGTCAGCTCCGCATGATCCCTGAACGCATTGCCTGCTATGGTATTAACCTTTTTGCCGTTGATCTCCTCAGGAATAACAATTTCAGTGGCAGTGCCCTGACAGCCTGTGATGCACACCTCGCCTTCGCTGGTGACCTTGTAATTCAAAGACGAGTCTTCACCAAGGTCATATGTACCATCTTCGACGAAGGTAATAGCTCTTATCGCCGAACATTCAAGTGAATCAGCATTGAATACAGTTAATGAGCCTGCAACCGCAATTGACGCGATAAATGATATTGCTTTTTTCATAACATTACTCCTATCTTCTAAAATTTTTGCTTAGATGAATTAAGATATTCGATCCATTCCCTTATATTTTTGCACGATATTTGTTTGTTATATATATTATATGTTATTATACATTACCACAAACAAAAAGTCAATGAATCAAACGGGGTTATTTGCACAATAACTCAGCCGTCGGACTGTGATTTTTTTACGCGACTGTCGCTGTGCACTAATCAGAGCAGCCCGATTTGTCTGATATGCCAAAAATCCAAATGCCGTGCAGCAATTCTGCCGTTTTCTGACACTTATGAAGTACAAAACCACGCAAAGAAACTGCGTATTCTTAGTGCTAAGTTACCGAATTTTAATTTAATTGTTATGATATATTCGTTGACTCAGCATAAAAAAAGTGATATGATATATAAAAACCACGAAAAAGGAGGAATCTTCCATGAAAAAAACACTATTAGCAGCCGCTCTCGCAAGTACTCTCCTGCTTTCAGCCTGCGGCAGCAACGAAAAGAATACAATGTCAGCATTCGATGCCGCTCCGCGCAACGCCGAGGCTGGCGAATACTACAAGAGCGACGACAATGCCGAGCTTGAGACCAATGCTCCGTCCGAGCTTGAAGAGCCTGAGCTTCTCAACGTAGATTACAAGCAGTCCGATGTCAAGGTAATCAACACACAAATGCTGGTCTACTCCTGCAATATGAGCATTGACGTTCTCGATTTCAATAAGGCAGTTGACCAGATACACGAATATATCAAAAGCTACGGCGGTTTTATTGAAAACGAGAGCTACTCAGACGGCGGCGACACAAGCCAGTGGCTCTACAACGACGAGCAGAAATGGAAGAACTTCCATGCTACAATAAGAGTCCCCAGTGCGAAATACGATGATTTCTGCAAATCAGCCGAATCCGTAGGCGATATGCGAAAGAAAAACGCCTCTGTAGATAATCTGACCACGGAATACTCCGACCTCAAGACAACTCTCAGCATTTATGAAGCAAAAGAGGACCGCTACCTCGAAATGCTCAAAGAGATAAAGGACCAGAACAAAGCTATATCCGTCGAGGAGGAGCTCACCAACATACAGATAGAGATAGCAAGGATAAAAACTCGCATGAACAACATCGAAAACGACGTTGCTTATTCATATGTAGACCTCACCCTTAACGAAGTCCGCGAGTACACCGATAAGCCTGTTGTGAAAAAGACCGATACTTTCGGTCAGAGACTGAGCAACACCCTTTCAAGCACGTGGAGCACCTTCCTCAGCTTCCTCGAGGGCGCACTCTTTGTAATTATCAGGATACTGCCGTATCTGCTTCTCATCGGTATAATCACATTCATCATCGTGAAGATAGTGAAGTTCATCGTAAAGGCAAGCGAAAAGTCCAAGAAAAAGCGCTATGAGGAAATGGTAAAGAGCGGCAAAATAAGCAGCGCTCCCCTCTTCCCAAACGGAAACAATATGCCTATGCAGGGCAATCCACCTGCTCCTATACCGCCTGCACCTATGCCGAACAATCAGCCAATGCAGGGCGGCGCACCAGCGGCAAATCAGCCTGTGAAGCCAAACAACGCTCCGTCGGCAGCTCCAAACAGCGCACCAAATAATGCTCCTGCACAGAACAATAACCCCAACCCCAACGAAAACAAGAAATAAATACTGAAAAAGGCGTGACACAAGTCACGCCTTTTTGCATTATTTCGATAAAAGCTCCTTAATCTTGCCAAGGAGGAATTCCTGTATCCTGAGAGCGTCATTTGATGTGATACCCTCTGTGGACTTGTCAACGTCTCCGTTTATCCAGCCCTGCTCTGTAATAGCCTTTTCATCTGTTCCGCCTATACCGTATTTATTCGGATTAGCCAGAGCCTGCATGATAAGAACTACGTCGGACATATCAACATTGCCGTCGTTATTTGCGTCGCCTGCCTTTGTAACTGCAGGCTGCGGAGCTGTTGTAGTAGTGGTCTCGGGAGTTGTTGTCGCTGTCGATGTAGTAGTCGATGTTGTGGAGGTAGTTGTAGGAGTCGTAGTCGTTGTGGTGCTTGTTGTAGTTGTGGTTGTGGTGGTAGTAGTTGTTGTTGTGGTAGTTGTAGTTGTGGTAGTGGTTGTAACTACAGGTGCAGAAGCAGCAACATATTTGTCGATAGTATCTGCCCAGAATGCACCCATTTTCTTATAGCCTGTTCCATTGGGGTGAAGCCTGTCGCTGCCGATATCGTTCATGCCGTCGAGACAGCCGTGAACGTCCGCAAACTTGACATTCTTGCCCTGACTTGCATAGGACTCAGCCACTTTCTTGACTGTGCTGTTATAGTTTGCAGTTCTTGTGGGATTTCCGCCGTATTCTGTGAATTCAGGGATAGAGCCCATGAACACCACGCTGCCCTCGGGGATATCGTTAAGGATATAATCCATGAGAGTGTGGAGGTCCTTCTCGCAGTTGCTCATGGAACGGTTAGCCGTCATATCATTTGTTCCGATGATAAGGAGAACGATGTCAGGCTGAGCCTTTTTAACAGCGTCCTGATTCTTGAGCTTTTCGTAGAGTCCGCTGTCGTTGCTCCAGCTGTTGGGCTGCTGCTTGATAGTAAAGCCGCTGTAGCCTGCGTTATTGTCATCATATGACATACCGTTGAAGTTAGCGCTGTTCTGTCCCTGAGGACCTACCATGTCTATCTTGGTGTAGCCCTTCTGCTTGAGGTCATTGTAGAGGTACTTTCTGTAGCCGCCTGTTTCGCCCATACCAAAGGTGATAGAATCGCCGATAGGCATTATCTTTATGGTATCGGTCTTTGAAAGGCTCTTTCCGCCTGTGCTTGGAGTATCGGTGTATACAATCTTATCAGTAACCGTACCCTGTCCCGTTACAACAGCAGAGCTCTTACCTTTCTTTGATACCTGAACTGCGTCGATATAGAAATCGCAGAATTCATCTGAACCCTCGGGAGTTTCGATATAAAGCAGCATATCGCCGCTGTTGTCGGGGATAGTGAACTCGGTATTTTCCAGCTTTGTCCACTCGCCGCTCTTAGCAGAACAATCAGCTATCTTAGTGTAGGTCGCACTGTTTCCGTCGCCTTGCTGGAGCGACATCTGCATAGTAACATCATGTCCCGATTTCTGGAGCACAGCCGTACTGAAGCTATATGTAGCGCCGGGTGCAAATACGGCTGTATCAAGTAAGATACCACAGCCATGCCAATCATTCGCTCTCTCCGAAACATAAAGCGACTTGCTGCCTTCATAGAAGTCTGTGGAAACTATTTCAGCAGAATTTGAACCTCTTGATCCCCAGTCGCCTGCGCCGTTCTCAAATGTGCTTGTTAAGTAATCTCCGTTCTGATCGGGCTCTACAGTCTTAACAGGAGTCATATCGCCTGTCTGCTCACTTGGATCAAACATTCTTCCGTCGGCGTATACTCTTACGCTCTTTACGTTCGCCGAGCCGTTTGACCTGTAGCCCTCGATGTTGAGGGATACCTCATAAAGAGTTCCGCTCATGTCAAGACCTGCGTTTGACCATGCGTCAAAGTGCCTGCCGACATGGACAGTACCCTTCATATTATTCTGAGTATTGTTCCTCGAACCGCTGGTCTGACGGACGCTCCAGTACTGCGGGAAGGTCTTAGTACCGTCAAGTGAAGGCTGATTGTAGCGCATACTCTTGCAGATATCATACTTATTGCCGTCAAGAGTAACTGTTCCCTTTGATTCTACGCCGTTATTTCCCGGCGGACGCCAGTCGCCCCAGCCCTCTACGATGTAGTACTCCATGAGAGGATTCCTTGTCCAGCCGTAAACGCACATATAGGAATTGCCTCTTGGGGTATACTCAACGTCATAGGTCAGAGTTATATCCTCTCCTATCTGCTTGTACTTCTTTTTCTGGCTGTCATAGTTCTTGCCCATACGAGCGAGAAAGTTCTCGATGTTGCTCCACGAACAGGTAAAGGAACCTGCCGACGGATTCATGGACACCTGTCCCTGACCGTTCTGGTTCCACATCTCGTAATCATAGCCGCCTATGTTGCCGCGCTCCTGAGCGTCGGCAGCATTTACAGCAGGAACCGAGGGTACGCCTGCTGCCAGCAGCATTGCCGAGATAGTCGTGCTGATAACACGTTTGAAGCCTTTTAAGCCCATAATATCACTCCTTGCTTGATTTTTATGCCTATTTTTGTTTTGGCTCGGTCTCACAGTGCAGTAGACCTTGCCGCCTTTATGTCGCCTGCCGAATGTTTACAATTATACTATACACCATTCGTAAAGATTTGTAAAGATTATACAGTAAAAAAGCAGAAAAAGACAGTTGAAAAATTCTTCCATATAAAAAAGGTGACCGTTTCCGACTGCTCGGAAACGGTCACAAGGCTTTACACTTATAGCACCATGCGGCATATCGCTATACAGCCTGCATGGTCTTTTATATATTGACCTCTCTTCTTTACAGTTATATAATACCATGAATTTCAACACGAATGATGTATTTTTTGTTAACATTGTACTGTTTAAGCTGGATTTTGTATACCTGACCAATAAGCGGTACTTTTGTTTGTACAAGTTGACAGAGAGAAGTCCCGACTTGGTATCGGAGCTGTATCATGGATAACCAAAAATCACGCATTGTTTTTATATATGATATTAAGGTCAGCTTTCCGTCACAGCTCGTATCTGCCGTATTCCACCTTTTGGTTATGTGAAAAGTAAAAACGGCTGAAAAATCAGCCGTTTTAACCATGAACACACTTTCTTATATTTCCTCTTCAATCGTAACCTGATTAATTATAAACCCAGCATATCCATTGTTACCGGCAAAGACTTATACTTGCCAAGGATATATCTTCTGAGTATAGTTGCATCGGCAGAAGTGACCGTGCCGTCCTTAAGAGTATCCGCACTTGCTATCTGGAGATCATTGAGCTCTGTAACGCCTGCCAGATATCTGTTAAGAGTGATAAGGTCAAAGGAATTTATTTCGCCGTCGCCATTGATATCGCCTGTATCCACAGGAACAGTCTTGTATCTTTCGGGGATATACTCATTATCAAGCGGTCCGTACTTGTCTCTGTCGTATTCGACAAATATCTGACACCAGTAGTAGCCATAAGCACTGTTTTTCTCATAGCCGCCGCCAACGCCTATATGCGTATAGTTCGGATCCATGATAGCCTTCCAGTGGTCGGGAGAGCCTCTCCACTGCTCTATGGTCTCTTCAGCGGTCTCATAGCCTCCTGCCAGATTCTCGCCAATGCGTGACCATGGTATAAGATTTTCGTCGATAATAGTAAAGAAAACGTTATCCATATCGTCAGGCTTGCCGTCCCATCTCGGACGATAGTGACTGAACTTGGTCATAGCTTCTCTTGCACGCTCACGCGCCTTATCATTAAGGTACGGAACAGCCTTCAGAGGCTTAAGACCTTCTTTAGCTCTTTCTTCATTTACCAGAACTATGATCTTATCGGATATCTCCTTGATATCAGTCTCTGATGTTTTCTTTATGAATGCGGCATGAGTTCTGCACGGGCAGCTAAGCAGTGAACAACATACCATAACTAAAGCCAGCAACAGAGCTGTCAGCTCGCACCACATTTTCTTAACATTACTCATACCTGCACCCCCTTTAAAATGGATTTCTTCTGTAATTATATTTTAGCACAAGTAAATATAATTTTAAAGGGGTTTTAGGGCAAATTAGCAAATTTCACAACAAAATTCTACGTTTTGTACAACAGATTTTATACCGCTGGTAATTTTCGTCTTTGCTTATCCGAAAAATAATTAAGTTTTTTGGCTATATAGCGTTAAATTTTATCAGTGTTCGCAATTACTTAGCAATTATATCAGCGATCTGTCCGTAATACTTGTCTGTTGCAAGGATATTTATCTTGAGATATTCCTCGATGAGCTCGCATACATCGTCCTTCTTGATGATAGCATTTGTGAGCACGTCGATGTGTCCCTCGGGCTCAACGAACATCTTGCAGGCAAAGTTTGCAGGATCGGCATTGAAGTCGTTTACCAGCTTGTAAAGGTCGGGACCGCCCTTTACAAATGTAGCGATACCTGTGAGAGCAAGGCTGAGCGCACCGTTCTCCTCATTGAAATGTATAATAACGTAAGGAGTTACCCCCTCAAAGTTAGGTAGCTGTGTACGGAATCTTATCATATTCCCGTCATTCTGGTTAAGGTCGTAGGATATTCCGCGCTTGTCAAGTATTTCACGGAAAGCTGCAATTGCCTTGTTTGTGATCTCGATATTGTTTTCCATGGTTATTTCCTCCAATCATGCATTTTTTGTTTAAAATGCTATAGTAATTATATCATAAAAATATAAAAAAAGCAACATACGCGGAGAAATCTTTCCTTTTGTATGTATCACAGCGTGGAAAAGTGTGCTTAAAAGGGAAAAAGCGCCCGAATCCGAGCGCTTTGACCTTTAGGGTGGTTTATATGAAAAATGAAGATGTCTTAAACACTATTCTTTCCTGCTGTCTTGACTGTATTATAGAGTATAGATATGTGCGTTTTGTGATAGAAAGCTGAATTAAAGAAAAAAACCTCACGGGAAATCCGTGAGGTTATGCTTCTGCCATATTATGCTGTAGGGGCTGATGTCTACATCAGCCCGTTAAATTTCTCCAAAACCACGCGGGGCGATGCAAGTATCGCCCCCTACACAATAATTTCGTGAGCCGCCAATTCTCAATAAAAAAAGCGCACAGTGTGCGCTTTTTTTCACTCCAGTCCTGAAACCGAGAAGTTTACCTCTACATTTTTCCACTGGGCAAAATCGTCTCTGCTGACTATCTGTGCCGAGTATCCGCCGTCGTTTATATCGCTGGGCGAAGCGCTGTCACCGTTATTGAAAAGCGCTCCCTCTGCGCACTTGGCGTCGGCAGGGATACTGTCGTCGCTTACCCATTCGTTGAAGATATTGGCGCGTACAGAGCCGCTTTCAGTATTGGTGTAGCTCTTCTTTTTCAGCTCGATATCCTTGCCGTCCACCTTGATGCCCTTGACAGTGATAACTGCGTTGGGCATGGTCTTTTCCGCGTCGTCGATGATGACAGCCGCAAAGCCAAGTCCCTTAACGACAAATTCGCCGTTTATATCGCCTGTGGTGTCGTATCTGAAACCGTTGGTATCGGCGGTAACGCTTACGGTATAGTCGCCGTTGCCCTTGATATGGGCGATACCTGCGTCATATGAGAGCTGATTGCTCTTGTTCTCGTCCTTGTCGCCGAGATACTGTACGTTGAAGCCCTCGTCTGCTATAGCAAGGTAGGCGTCACCCGATACAGCGTCCACAGCGTCGTTTGCGTCAACACCCTCAACGGACTCCGAAACAGGTTCGGAAGCCGCTTTGTGAGTGTTCTTAGTGCTGCTTTTCTTGCCCTCTGAGCTGCATGAAGCCGCCATGCACAGCATTGCGAATGCCGCCGCAGCTGCCGTTATTTTTCTGATATCCATGTTCATTCCCCTTAATTTATCATCATGACAGCTCAAACATTCCCGTATAGAGCTGATAGTACTTTCCGTGCTGAGCGATAAGCTCGTTATGGCTGCCGCGCTCGATTATCCTGCCGTGCTCAAGAACCATGATAGCGTGTGAATTGCGTACCGTAGACAGTCTGTGAGCGATAACGAATACCGTTCTGCCCTCCATAAGGGAGTCCATACCCTTTTCGATGAGAGCCTCTGTACGGGTATCAATAGAGCTTGTAGCCTCGTCGAGAATGAGCACGGGCGGATCTGCCACTGCCGCTCTTGCAATTGCAAGGAGCTGTCTCTGTCCCTGCGAGAGATTTGCACCGTCGGCGGTGAGCATGGTGTCATAGCCGTTTTCAAGGTGCCTGATGAAGCTGTCTGCGTTGGCAAGCTTAGCTGCTGCGTAGACCTCCTCGTCGGTAGCGTCCAGTTTACCGTAGCGGATATTGTCCATAACCGTGCCTGTAAACAGGTGGGTATCCTGCAATACTATGGACTGTGAACGGCGCAGGTCGTCCTTCTTTATCTTGTTGATGTTTATTCCGTCGTAGCGTATCTTGCCCTCGGGAACATCGTAGAATCGGTTGATAAGATTGATGATAGTGGTCTTTCCCGCACCTGTGGAGCCTACAAAGGCTATCTTCTGTCCCGAATGTGCATAGAGCGAAATGCCGTTGAGAACAGTCTTGTTTGGCTCATAGCCGAATACAACGTCGTCGAACTCCACGTTGCCGCGGACTTCCGTATAGGTTACAGTGCCGTCAGCCTTGTGTGGGTGCCTCCATGCCCAGCGGCCTGTGCGCTTGTCGGTCTCCTTTATCTTGCCATTGCGTGATATCTCCGCATTTACAAGAGTTACATAGCCCTCGTCGGACTCGGGCTCCTCGTCGATGACCTTGAAGATACGCTCTGCACCTGCAAGAGCAGTGAGGACTGAGTTGAACTGCTGTGAAACAGTTGTTATCGGGTGGGAGAATGAACGTGTGAACTGCAAATATGATACCACAGTACCCACGGTCATGCCGCCTATGCCCTTTACCGCCATGATACCGCCTGCAATAGCTGTTGCGGCATAGTGGATATAGGACAGGTTGTTCATAATAGGCATGAGAATGTTTGCAAAGGTATTTGCGTGGGTAGCCGCTTTGCAGAGCTCCTCGTTGAGAGCATTGAACTCCTCGTTCGCCTTGTCCTCGTGGCAGAAGACCTTGACGACCTTCTGTCCGTCTATCATTTCCTCGATGTAGCCGTTTACACTGCCGAGAGCTCTCTGCTGAGCGATGAAGCCCTTGCCGCTCCTTGAGCCTACAAAGCCGATAACTCTGAATATTATGAACAGCATGACTACCACAAGGATAGTGAGTCTCCAGCTGTAGATGACCATGGCGATGAACACGCCGATTATGGTTATAGCCGAGCTTATGAACTGTGAGATACTGTTGCTGAGCATTTCGCGGATAGCGTCGGTATCGTTGGTGTAAAGGCTCATGAGCTCGCCGTGGGTGTGCTTGTCAAAGAAGCGTATAGGAAGCATTTCCATTTTGCAGAAAAGGTCGTTTCTTATACGCATGAGTGTTGTAGTGGATATCTTCATCATCAAGCGCATATACAGGAACGATGACAGCGCACCGCAGGCGTATATGATGACCATTGTCATGAGTATGCCGATGAATTTTCCGTACTTCCATTCCCCTGTTTTAAGGGCGTCCTCGATGTTGTCGATTATGGGCTTAAGCAGGTAGTTTCCTGCGATGCCTGCTCCCGAGCTGATAAAGATAGCTATGACCACGAATACGAACTGTATCCTGAAGCCGTGCATATAGCTGAATATGCGTTTCAGCGTGCCGAAGGTATCCTGCGGCTTTGCCATTGGTCTCTGGTTTCCTTTAGGCGGCATTATTCATCAGCTCCTTTCTGCTGTGAGTCATATACCTCACGGTATATCTCACTTTTCTCCATGAGTTCTTCGTGTGTGCCCACATCTGTTATCTTTCCGCCGTCCATAACGACGATGCGGTCTGCGTCCATAACAGAGGAGATACGCTGAGCGATGATAATTGTGGTGGTATCGGCAAGATTCTCGCGGAATGCCTTGCGGATACTGCTGTCTGTAGCCGTATCGACTGCACTTGTAGAGTCGTCGAGAATGATTATCTTAGGCTTTTTCAGGAGAGCTCTTGCGATACAGAGTCTCTGCTTCTGACCGCCCGAAACGTTTACGCCGCCCTGTCCAAGATCGGTATCGTAGCCGTCGGGGAAGCTCATGATAAAGTCGTGAGCACAGGCTGATTTGCAAGCCTTGATTATCTCATCGTCTGTGGCGTTCTCGTCGCCCCAGCGGAGATTATCCCTGATAGTTCCCGAAAAGAGCACGTTCTTCTGCAAAACCATAGCGACCTGATCGCGGAGAGTTTTCAGCGGATAGCTCTTTACGTCCCGTCCGCCTACAAGAACTCTTCCTGCCGTTGCGTCGTAAAGACGTGGGATAAGCTGTACCAGCGAGGTCTTTGACGAGCCCGTACCGCCGATGATACCGATAGTCTCGCCTGATTCGATGCTGAGATTTATGTTGTCGAGGGCGAGGTTGTTCATATCGTCATAGTAGCTGAAGCTTACGTCCTCGAAGATTATAGAGCCGTCATTTGCGGATACCTCGGAATCGTCATTGTCCTTTATGGCAGGCTCTTCAATGAGCACCTCATGTACACGCTGTATGGAAGCTCTCGAAACCACGAACATGATGAAGAGCATCGAAAGCATCATAAGCGACATAAGTATCTGTGTTACATAGGAGATGAAGCTTGAAAGCTGACCTGTAGCGATATCGTGGTTTACAGCCATATTTCCTCCGAAATAGAGGATAGCTGCAATGCTGATGTACATTACCAGCTGCATGATAGGCATACCCATGATGACCAGCTTTTCAGCGGCAAACTGAGCCTTGCGGACTGCCTCGGTGTTCTCCTCGAAGCGTTTCTTCTCGTATTCCTCACGGGCAAAAGCCTTTACTACGCGGATACCTACGAGGTTTTCCTGCACCTTGCCGTTCATGGCGTCGTACTGCTTGAGCATTTTCTCAAAGCGCGGATGTGCCTTTGAGATTATGAATATTATAGACGCGCCCAGAACAGGTATTGCAAACAGGAACACTATGGAAAGCTTTGCGTTCTGCTTTACCGCCATAATAGTGGCACAGACCAGCATTATGGGTGAACGGAAAGCCATTCGTATGAACATCATGAATGCGTTCTGGATATTTGTAACGTCTGTTGTAAGTCTCGTTGTAAGCGAAGCTGTTGAGAACTTATCCACATTTGCAAAGGAAAAGTCCTGCACTCTGCGGAAAAGTGCGCTTCTGAGATTCTTCGCAAAGCCCATAGCCGCAACTGCGCTGAAACGCGCCGCAAGAGCTCCGAAGCAAAGGGAAAACACGGACATAAGCACCATAAGTCCGCCCATTTTCGCAACATAGCCGATATCTCCCTTTTTGATACCGTTGTCGATTATCAGAGCCATGACCGCAGGTATAAGCACCTCCATAGCGACCTCTCCGATAATGGTCACAGGGCATAATATAGCCTGTTTCTTGTACTTTCCGACGTGTGACAAAACTGTTTTATACATCGGCATTACCCCTTTCTTTCCTTAAAAAATAATCCAACTTCAATTATATCATCTCTGCCCTGCCGTGTCAAATGAGAAGACAGCGAAAATAACGGTATTTCCGCCGTTTTTTTTAGTTGTTTTTCATACGCTGAAAGTGCTCCTCAGAAGTGTAAAATACTTGACATTACTGCTGTACTATAGTAAAATTATAATGAACGTTAAAAATTTTTGTCGTTTGATATAATAACGGAGGTATTCAAAATGCTGAATTACAGACCTAAGATGTTCGACGAAGCATCCAAATCCCACGCTTCCAAGAATATCTTCATAATTATCCTGATTTTTATAGTGGTTTTTATTGCTATAGCTCTTCTCGAATCCATAATCCCGGGTGTTGCCAGCATCAAGCCCCTGCTTGAGGAACTTGCAAAGTCCGACCTTGAAGACACTTCCTCACTGCTTGATCCGTCTGCTACCATGGAATTAGCCACAAAGGTAGCCTCAAGACCTGAGGTAATGATACCCACGATGTATTCAACAGTATTCGGCACTATCTGCTCGCTGATATACTGCCGTTGTATCGAGGTAAGAAAAGTCTGCTCCATGGGCGTTAAAAAGGCTAAGTTCTTTCAGAATTATCTTCCCGGAGTCGCTATCGGTCTCGTTCTTATGACCGCCGCTGTACTTCTCGGAGCATTATTTGGCATCCACACCGTTAAGCTCTCGAACGATATCAACATCGTAATGATAGCCCTGTATTTCATCGGATACATCATACAGGGAATGAGCGAGGAATTCATCTTCCGCGGCTATTTCATGACAACTATAGGCGGAAGCGGCAAGCATACTCTTGTAGCTGTAGCTATAAGCTCCGTGGCGTTTTCACTTGCACACGCAACAAACCCCGGCTTCGGACCTCTGCCGTTCTTCAATATCGCGCTTTTCGGTGCATTTGCGGCTCTTTACATGATATTGTTTGAAAATATCTGGGGAGTATGCGCGATACACTCCATATGGAACTTCATGCAGGGCAACTTCTATGGTATCAGCGTCAGCGGAACAGGCGAAAATCCGTCGATATTCCGCACTACAGCAAAGAGCTCATCTGCATTCCTCACAGGCGGAAAGTTCGGTATCGAGGGCAGTATCCTCACAACTATAGTACTGCTTATTGCTACTGCTGCCGTAGTTTACGGCATATCCCAAAAATCAGCTGCTCAGCAGTCAGAAGCAGCGGTCAGTGAATAGTGATTAGTTAATAGTAGGGGGCGATGACCACATCGCCCCGCAGTTTTTATCGGGCTGATGCAGGCATCAGCCCCTACAATTTTAACCGTTAACAGCTAAAAACAGGCGTGATAAGATCACGCCTGTTTTTTCTAATCACTAACCACTAAAAACTCTTACTCCTTTGTAGTCAATATAAGCAGCACCAGATATATAAGCTGCGCCGAAAATGCAATTATCATTCCCACCGACGTCTTCGCAATGGCGATACCGCGTCTGGACTGGGCAGGTGTGGAAACAGGCAGCTTGCAGCCCTTTCTGAACATCAGCAGCATTACAAAGCCGATTATTCCGAATGCGATTATCAGAAGCGAAAGCATTCCCATTACCACTTCGTTTTCATTGAATGCAGATATCACAGACACCATGGTGTTTATGAAGATATGAACCACTACCGACGGCACTATGGAGTTGTGCTTCATGTCGATATGTCCCATGAATACGCCGATAAGGAATGCCAGCATGAACTGTGGGAGATTTCCGTGGGCAAGTCCGAAGAAAACTGCCGAAGCCACGATACCGAAGCGCTGATTTGATTTCGAGAATATCTTCATCAGTGCGCCGCGGAAGAAAAATTCCTCGGTTATCGGCGCGATAAGACAGGTATAGATAGTCATTATCGCAAATCCCAGCCCCGTTTTGCCGTAATCGCTGTCCATGACCTCAGTCGTGAAGCCGTACTGCGACACGATATCCTCGATACCCGAGGAAATATACGCCGCAGTCACCCATATGAACAGTCCTGCGAGGCAGTGCATGACCGCGTCGGCAAAGTGATAGTCCCGAGTCTTTATGAGAGATGAGGGCTTTATTTTCGCCCATTTCATTCCTATAAAACCGAAGCCTACGTTTGCGGCAAGGAAAGTAAGCATATTTATTGCCACGAATATGGCGCCCTTTGTCATGTAATGGGAGATAGCTCCCGAGGAAACACCCGTGTTCATACCGCTGAGAATAGCGGTCATAAGCAGTATCAGCAGAGTTGCCAGCACATTTGAGCCGAGAAACTGGAACAGCGCCGTAAAGCCGCCGATGTTGTAGAACTTCCTGATAGTGTTCTTTTCCACCTTTGCAGGCTCGAAGGGCACCGAAAACTCGGGCATCGTTATCCACGGCAGTATCTCCGAGTAGTCGTCCCTGTACCAGCGGAATTCCGTAGGATTATCAAAGGGATCGTAGCTGTCCGTCTTTGTGGACTCCCTATACTCTCGTTCCTTGGCTTCAAGCTGCTTGGTAAGGTTATATATTTCATGGCTTAGCGCGGCATATTCCGCGCTGTAGCCCTGTGTTTCGTTCATAAAGGTCTGTTATCCCTGCCTTTCCGTGTATACTTTCCTATTATTTTACCACAAAACTGCCCGAAAGTAAAGAGAAAAGCACAATATTTCATCAGACGGTCAAAATCTTAAGTCCCTGAGCACTTTCAGCGGTATAGGGCTTGTCCGTGCCTGTAACAGTAAGAGTTATCTGCTTTCCGCTGCGCACAGCCTTTATCTCCGCTTCGACAGCACCGTCTCTGCCGTATACCACAGTCTCTGCGGTGCAGCCGTCCTCGATGCCGTATATAACTATCTTCATGCCCTCGGCGTAGTCGTAGTCCGCAGTATCCCTGAATCTGCCGTAAACTATGACAGAATTGGGCTTTGCATAGAGAGGCAGTCCGAAGTAATCGTACTTTTTCGTGTACCAGCTGCCGCCTGCAAGGCTCTCCCCTGTCTGTATATCCGTCCATGAGCCGCCTGTGGGCAGATAGAAGCTGCACTCGCCGTCCTCGCCGAAAACAGGAGCCACAAGGAGAGAGTCTCCCAGCATATACTGAGTATCCACAGTAAGGGCGCTGCGGTCATAGCCGAAATCCACAGCCATGGCCCTCATCACGGGGACTCCCGTAAGATGAGCCTTTACTGCGTTTGCCCAGATATAGGGCATGAGCCTGCCCTTCAGCTTTGTGAAATGACGGGCTACATCGCAGCTTTCCTCGTCGAAATGCCACGGCACGCGGTATGAAGAGTTGCCGTGATAGCGCGAATGAGTGGACATAAGTCCGAATGCTGTCCAGCGCTTGTACAGGTCGGGAGTTCCCGTCGCTTCAAAGCCGCTGATATCGTGGGAGAAAAAGCCGAAGCCCGACATACACAGCGACAGTCCGCCGCGGAGAGTCTCGCTCATGGATTCATATGAGGAGAAGCAGTCTCCGCCCCAGTGTACGGGGAACTTCTGACAGCCTGCCGTTGCCGCACGTGCAAAGAGACAAGCACTGCCGCTGGCAGCTTCAAGAGCCTCAAAAGCCGTCTTATTGTAGATATAGGCGTAGTAATTGTGCATTTTATAGGGATCGGAGCCGTCGAAATACTTCACATCGGTGGGGATACGCTCGCCGAAGTCCGTTTTTATAGCGTCCACGCCCATTTTTGCAAGGTGCTGTATCTTATCCGCGAACCAGCTTCGCGCCTTGGGATTTGTGAAGTCGATTATGCCCATGCCCGGCTGCCACATATCGCACTGGAACACCGAACCGTCCCTGTTTTTCAGCAGGTATCCCCTGTCAAGGCACTCTCTGAAAGCAGGAGAACGCTGTCCGATATAGGGGTTTATCCAAACGCATATCCTTACGCCCTTGGCTTTCAGACGTTCTATCATTGCCTTGGGCTCGGCGAATTTCCTGTCGTCCCACTCAAAGCCGCACCACTGGAACTCCTTCATCCAGAAACAGTCAAAGTGGAAAACGTCAAGGGGGATATTTCTCTGCTTCATCTCGTCAATGAAGAAGCTGACGGTCTTTTCGTCATATTCCGTGGTGAACGACGTGGACAGCCACAGTCCGAATGACCACGGGGGCGGCAGGGCAGGTCTGCCTGTGAGGGAGGTGTACCGCTCGATGACCTCCGCTATGGACTCGCCGCCGAAAAGGAAGTATTCAAGGCGCTCGCCCTGCACCGAAAAAGCTGTTTTCGACACAGTCTCGCTGCCCACCTCGAAGCTGACGCGCTCGGGGTGATTGACAAAAACGCCGTAATTACGCGACGAAACAAAGAACGGAACGGACTTGTAGCTCTGCTCGGTGCAGGTGCCGCCGTCGTTATTCCAGACCTCAACAGTCTGCCCGTTTTTCACGAATGAGGTGAACTTTTCGCCGAAGCCGTAGATGTACTCCCCTACGGCAAGATTAAGCATTTCGCGGATATGGATATTGCCGCCATTGTCCCACTTCTCGAAGAAGCGCAGGTCTGCGTCAGCAGACTCACGGGCTTTTCTGTGCCACTGCTCCTCCTCGATAATAGAGGTGGTGCGCCAGCCCGACTTAGTGAGGAGCCTGTCCCCGTAATGATAGGAGATGTCCCACTCCTTTTTGCTCTTGCCGATACGCACCGATGTTTTGCCCGATATGAGCTCCCAGCCGCTGCGGTGCTTCTTTATCACAGGCTTGAAGCCCTTGTCCTCGTTGAGCTCAAAGGCAGGGCTGCTTTTTCTTTCGCCGCTGAAATGCTCTATTGTGACCTTTATGCTGTTTTCAAGGGTAGACGCGAACCTCACCGTGAAAACAGGTCCGCCCAGAGTCATGCCCCTGTTTGAGATGAACTGCGAAGCGGCATAGACCGTTATGGAGTTTTCATCGGCTTCCGTGTCGTATATCTGTACAGCCCAGTGGACGTTATAGCCCGTCTTACTGAGCCAGTATCCGTCGGAGATCTTCATTATCTCAGCTCCTTTGTTGATGTTGTACTAATCATAACATTTTTTTCGTTCAATTTCAATGGAAATCCATTTTTACAGTCAAAAAATCCACCTGTTCTGATTTTTACAAATGGTAATTTTAAAATTGAATTTTCCGACTTGGATATGATAATTTATGCTATAAATC
This sequence comes from Ruminococcus flavefaciens, assembly GCF_900119075.1. Classification (GTDB taxonomy): domain Bacteria; phylum Bacillota; class Clostridia; order Oscillospirales; family Ruminococcaceae; genus Ruminococcus; species Ruminococcus flavefaciens_Q. The sequence goes on along the minus strand of NZ_FPIP01000003.1, from coordinate 321,655 downwards.
GTTAATTTTGACTATATGGCAGAATTCGCGGATATACAGCAGAAACCTCGCACCTACGCCAAAAGTTGTTATGTCTTAGTGTGCATATAATATAACATATCATGCAAAATAATACAAATTTCAGGCAGTTGTTGTTTTATGCTAAAAGTAGTAACTTGTTTACCGCAATTTTAAGAAAGTGCGCAATTTTTGGGCATTTTCTGCGTTTTGTACACCTAATCGTTATTTTTTAGGTTGCAATCTTTAATATATTAGGGTACAATGGGAGTAACAGCATAAAATGATATAAAATATATCATGACGTTGAACGAAAAATATACATTATTAAATGAGGAGGAGAATGTAAATGAAAGTAAAAAAACTGATTGCAAGCCTGACGGCTGCAAGCTGTCTTTCAGGGGTATTGTCCGTAATGCCTGACGTAGTGATGCACACTTATGCTGCAGAGATCGTTGCAAATGATTTCGAGTGCAGCTACGAAGGCTGGTACAACGAAGCTGATTACACTGAGCTCACCGCTGAAAACGGCATTGGCACTGATTCTTCACGAGGCATGAAGATCACAGGCCGTCTCAACAAGGAGGACGGTGTAGCTTCTTCAAAGGGACTTTACCTCTTTGGCGGCGACAAGTATACCTACAGCGTTAAGGTGTACAGCGAGACCGCTCAGAAGTTCCACTTCACACTTCTTACTATCGACGCTGAAACAGGCGAGGAAAGAACTGTTGAACTGGATTCCAAGAAGGCAAAGGCAGGCGAGTGGACAGAGCTCAAGGGTACTGACACAGCTTCTAAGGCGAGCTATGAGTACAAGCTCAGGATCTACACAGATTCTACAGACGATTTCTATTTCGATGATGTCCTTATCACAGGCGACAAAGCAGCTAATGAGGCACACGCTGCTCCCGCAGGCAAGGGACTCAAGGACGAATTTGCCAAGTACTTCCGCGTAGGTAATATCCTCAACGGCGGTACTGTAAACAACAGCGGTATAACAGGTATTATCCTGAAGGATCACAACGCTATCGAGTGCGAGAACGAGACAAAGCCTGACGCTACTATCGTTCAGAACGGCTCAACAGATACAAACGTTAAGGTTTCTCTCAGCCGCTGCGCTGCTATCTGTGACTTTGCTTCAAAGAACAACATCGCATTCAGAGGCCACACTCTTGTATGGCACAGCCAGACTCCTGACTGGTTCTTCAAGACAAACTTCAACAACAACGGTTCATGGGTAAATTCTTCAACCATGGATCAGCGTATGGAAAGCTACATCAAGAATATGTTTGCAGCTTACAAGACACAGTATCCTAAACTCAACCTCTTTGCATACGACGTTTGTAACGAGGTAATCAACGACGGTACTGCTAACCAGGGCGGCGTAAGACCTTCAAACGGAAACGGAAGCTCAAAGTGGGCAATGGTTTACGGCGGCAACAGCTTCGTTGAGAAGGCTTTCACATATGCAAGAAAGTACGCTCCCGATGGCTGCCAGCTCTTCTACAACGACTATAACGAGTTCGCTAACGACAAGCAGAACTGTATCATCAATACTATCCTCAAACCTCTCAAGGCTAAGGGACTCATCGACGGTATGGGTATGCAGTCTCACCTCAACTGCGCTGCAAGCAACGCATGGGGCGATACAAACTCTTACCTCGCTGCTATGGATAAGTACCTCAATCTCGGTCTCGATGTTCAGGTAACAGAGCTCGACCTCTCAACTGAGGGCGGCAAGTACTCAATGACAGACCAGGCTAACAAGTACAAGGCTATCTTCAAGCACGCTATGGACTGGAATAAAAACCATCCAAACGGACCTTTCGTATCACTCGTTCAGGTCTGGGGACCAAACGACAACAACTCATGGGTTGGTACAGATAAGTCAAGCGGCAGAAGCAATGCTCCTCTCCTTTACAACGGAAGCAACCAGCCTAAGCAAGCTTACAGCGCTATAACAAGCCTCGTTTCCGACAGCGACTGGGGCACAGGTATCCCATACACAGGCCCGAGATCTAACGGTGGCGGTACTTATACTCCTCCGGAGCCACCTAAGAAGGACAATGACGGCTACTGGTTCCACAGCACATTCGAGGGCAGCACAGACAGCTGGAACGGCAGAGGCTCAGCTTCAGTTGACACAAGCAGCTCAGCTAAGTATGCAGGCAGCAAGTCACTCTACTGCTCAGGCCGTGAAGCTGCATGGAACGGTGCTTCATATTCACTTGATTCAAGCGTATTTGAGCCAGGCAAGTCTTACAGCTTCTCTGTAAACGCTATGACTCAGGAGGGCGACTCTACAACAGAGTTCAAGTTCACTCTCCAGTATTCAGACGGTTCTGAAACAAAGTATTCAGAGATCGCTACAGGTACAGCTCCTAAGGGCGAGTGGGTACAGCTTGCAAATACAAGCTATACTATCCCATCAGGCGCTTCTGATATGCAGATCTATGTTGAAACTACAGACGAGAACAACACTGTAAGCTTCTTCGTTGACGAGGCTATCGGTGCTGACGGCGGCACAAAGCTCCCGGGCGCAGGACAGCCTGAGATTCCAAACAACGGTCAAGATACAAACCCAGACACACCTACATCTAATACAGTTCGTCAGGGTGACGTTAACTTCGACGGCGTTATCAACTCTTTCGACCTCGTTGCTGAAAGAAAGGGACTTATCGCAGGCGGATTCAACGATTCAAAGGTTCAGAAGGCAGCAGACGTAGACCAGAGCACAACTCTTGAAGTTGCTGACCTCGTTCTCCTTCAGAATTTCGTTCTCGGCAAGATCGACGAATTCCCTGTAAACAAGCCAGCAGTTCCCACACTTGATACCTCAAAGTATGAGGGCAAGTTCAGCGGTCTTTCACTCGCACAAAGCTTCAAGAAGGAAGGCGAGAACAACCCGCTTTACACTCAGCGTTTCGGCGCAGACCCTGGCTGGATGGTATATGACGGCAGACTCTACGTTTATACAACAGCCGATCAGTTTGCATACAAGAATAACCAGATGATCGAAAATGATTATTCTTCAGGCTATATCAACTGCTTATCAACAGCAGACCTCGTAAACTGGACTGACCACGGTCAGATTCCTGTTGCAAGAACAAGAGTAAACGGCACACCTATCGCAAAATGGGCTAATAACGCATGGGCTCCTGATGCTGCATGGAAGAAGATCAACGGCCAGGACAAGTTCTTCCTTTACTTCGCAAACAATGGTTCAGGTATCGGCGTTATCACAGCTGATGACCCGACATTCACAAAGAATGTAAAGGATCCTCTCGGACACGAAATCATTTCAAGAAACACTCCTAACAGTAACGTAACATGGCTCTTCGATCCAGGCGTTTACTATGATCCTAATACAGACACAGGTATCATCGCATACGGCGGCGGTGTTCCAAGCGGACAGGCTGCTCAGACAAAGCAGGGACGTATCGCTAAGCTCGGCTCTGACATGATCTCAATTTCAGGTACACCTATCGATCCCGGTACACCTTACCTCTTTGAGGACTCAAGCATGATCAAGATCGGCAACACATGGTATTACTCATTCTGCCACAACTGGAATGTTCCGGGCGGCACAAGTGTAAACGGTAATTCCTTCAGCAATGCTGATATCGGTTACATGACATCAACAAATCCTCTCGGCGGATACCAGTACCAGGGCGTTGTATTCAAGAACACAGGTACACAGAGACTTGATAACGGCGGTAACAACCACCACTCAATTATCGAATTCAAGGGCAGCTACTATGTACTTTATCACTCACGTCAGCTTGAAATGCGTATGGGCGTTAACGGCGGCAAGGGTCTTAACTACAGATCACCCTGTATCGATAAGGCAACTTTAAGCAACGGAAAGATCACATGTAACGGTTCACAGAAGGGCGTAAGCCAGATCGAGAACCTCAACGCATACGAGACTGTACAGGCTGAAACAATGTCCAACCAGTCCAAGAACATAAGCATCAGCGGCGTTGGCAACACAACTGTCAAGGCTAAGAAGGGCGATTGGATCAAGGTCAGCGGCGTTGACCTCAGCAAAGGCGTATCTTCTATCACAGTCAAGGGCAGCGGCAACGCAGTAGTTAAGTTCTGTGTAGGTTCTGCTACAGGTACTTGCATCGGTTACGGCGAGCTCAACGGCAGCGAGAACGAACTCGCAGCTGCAGAGAACAACGTATCAGGCGTTAAGGATATCTACATGGTATTCAGCGGCGACTGCGAATTTGATTACTGGAAGTTCTCATAATCATAATTCTTTTCGATGTTGATCTGTGCGGTGCTTCTGCACAAATGCGCCGCACAGATTGATATAATTCCAAAACTTTATTGTAAGGGACAAATCAGAACAGGAAAGCCGTGCTTAGGCAGCACGGCTTTCTTGTTGCTATATGAAAAAAGGAATGTTGTCCCTACATCTATGAACAATGCGGACTGCCAAAGGCAGCCCCTACAAATGGCCATTTAAAGCAAATCTGAGACCTGTGGGCGGATAATATCCGCCCCTACAGATTAACGGTTAAAGGCTCGGGACGTCGAGGACGCCGTCCCCTACAAACCATACATTACGTAGATTCGGGCGCACACTGTGCGCCCCTACACTAAGCACTAATCACTAACAACTAATCACTGAAAAAAGGAGACCAAAGGTCTCCTTTTTTCATAGTATAAAGCAGATAAGCCCCGAACAGCCCTCGTTTATCACGCGCTCCAACGTCTCCTGAAGCTTCATTCGCGCGTCCACAGGCATTTTGAAAAGCTTGCTGTGAAGCCCCTCGTTGACCAGCTCGTGGAGAGACTTCCCGAAAATGTTGCTCTCCCATATCTTCTTGGGATCGTCGTCAAAGCCGTCCAGCAGATACATCACCAGCTCCTCGGACTGGCGTTCCGTACCGACGATAGGGCTGATAGTGGTATTGATGTTGGCTTTCATCAGGTGTATGGACGGCGCGGAGGCTTTCAGCTTTACCCCGTATTTGCCGCCCTGACGGATAATTTTCGGCTCCTCAAGGGACATTTCCTCAAGCTCGGGCATTACGATACCGTAGCCCGTGGCTTCCACCTCGGCAAGGGCAGGCTCTATGCGCTTGTACTTGCGGCGTATCTCGTTGAGCTCCGACAGCAGGGGCATGAGGTCGCTTTCGCTATCTATCTCGATACCCGTGGTCTCCCCGAGAATCTTATAGAACAGGCTGTTATCAAGCTCCGCGGTGATAGTCACCGAACCCTTTCCCAAGTCTATGGAGGTTATCTCCGCCTTGACCACATTGGGACACTCCCCCATTGCCGCGGCAGCCTCCTCAGCTTCGCGGACCAGCCGTATATCCTTGGCGGCATTTCGTATGCAGTCCAGTATCTCGCTTTTCAGCCAGTGCCCCTTATCGAGAGTGTTTATCCAACGCGCTGTGCGGATATTTATCTCCTTTATGGGGAACGAGAAGAGTATCTCCCGCATTATGCCGCGGATATCCTCCTCTGTAAGGTCAAGGCAGTTCACGGGTATGACTTTTGCGTCGTAGCGCTCCGTGAGCTGTTCCGCCAGCGCCTTTGCCTCGGGAGAATCGGGGTTAACTGTGTTAAGTATGACAACGAACGGCTTGCCCAGCTCCCGAAGCTCGCGGATAACACGCTCCTCGCACTCGGCGTACTCCTCACGTGGGATATCCGTGACTGTACCGTCAGTGGTGATGACAAGCCCTATGGTGGAGTGCTCCGTAATGACCTTCTGCGTGCCTATCTCAGCCGCCATATTGAAAGGTATCTCCTCATCAAACCACGATGTCATCACCATTCTGGGCTGTTCATTTTCGATGTAGCCCATTGAGCTCGGGACGATGTAGCCCACGCAGTCTATCAGACGTACATTGAACGCTGCTCCGTCGCCAAGGTCTATGCGGACAGCCTCCTCGGGGATAAACTTGGGCTCGGTAGTCATAATAGTTTTGCCTGCGGCGGACTGGGGCAGCTCGTCGATAGCCCGTTCGCGCTTGAACTCGCTGGCGATATTGGGTATCACAAGGGACTCCATAAACCGCTTGATAAAGGTGGATTTTCCCGTGCGCACAGGTCCCACCACGCCTATGTAGATATCGCCGCCCGTGCGCTGAGCGATATTGGTGTATATATCTTTAGTCATAAATTACTCCTTTTTTATCAGAACTAAGACCTAAGATCTAAGAACTAAGATATGTAAACTGATATTTCTTAGTTCTAATTCTATAATTCTTAGCTCTTAGTTCTTAATTCTTAGCTCTAATCCTTAAGATACTATAGGGATAAGCAGCATTCCGCCGTTTTCAAGACGTTCGCCGCTGAGCTCGTTCTCCTCCATGATAGCCTCAACACTGGTGCTGTAGCGCTTGGCGATATCCCAGACATTTTCATTCTCGATACCGAAATACAGCTTTATTGCGTAGTCGCCGTCGCGCTCTTTTTTGGCGGAGTCATCAATAACGATATTTGTAACCGCCTTTATGCTGTCCGAGCTGTACACCGACAGCTTCACGGTGATATCAGCCCTTGCGTTGAGGACTCCCTCTGCGGAGATATCATAGGCGGTCTCTTTTACGCTGACCTCCGCCGAAACATAAGCTCCGCTGATATCATCGGGAAGCCCGATAGTCTCCTCGAAAGCTTCGTCACGGTCAGGCATGACTATCATTCCTGCGTTATCCTTAGCCGCCATTGAATAGGACAGCATACCGCTGATGACTACGGAGCGCCCGTCGTCGCCGATACGGGTATTGATGTTCTTGGGCTCGCTCCACATGGCATAGATAGTCTGGGGCACAGCGTCTCCCTCAGCAAGCCTTGCACTGTGGCGGAAACTCTCGTCGTATACCGAGGGTATCTGCTCGGCTTTTATCTCCGACATTTCAACATTGCAGGGGTAGACTGTTGAAAAGGCGTCCTCGGCTATCATGGCAGTTGAAGTCTTTACCGCACGGCAGCCCAGCCGTATCTCGGTCTCACAGCGTAGTATCCTGTTATTGCCGTCGCCGTCCGCAGCCGCCGTAACATTGCAGCTGACCACCTCGGGGATAACTGCGCACTCAAAGCTGTCGTCGATTCCCTCCACGTCGATTATCTGGCTGTAGCTTAGCGAAAAGCTCATGTGCTCCACAGCGCCCTCGCTGCCAGAGTACAGAAGCTCCGTCTGCACCTCGCCCTTGGCAAGGAGCTTTCCCGAGATGAGCTTTATCTCGCAATCACCTGCCCTGCACCGACAGCTCAGTACGCTTGATATATCTGGCTGTGCAGGTGTGAGCTCCATGTCCTCCTCGATACGGACGTTCTTAACGGCGTTTATCCTCTGCGCCGCAAACTTTACGGGAGCCTTTTTCAGCTGGATATTCATGCCGAATGCGTCGGATATGACCTCCTGCTCCTGCTGTCCCGTCACGCTTATCTTAACGGAGACTGCTCCACGCAGGTCGAGCCTGCGCTTGTTCACGGCGCGGTAGTTCACGTGGTCGGTCTTGGGGACGAGCCTTACCTCGGGAGAGTCTGCCGCCCTGCCAAGCTCTACCGTCCGCGTAAAGCTCCTGTGCTGGTCAACGGACTGCACCGCCGAGCCCTCCTCGCCGCAGTAGAGTATATGTATATCGCACATCAGCTCATAAGTGAGCCTGTCGCCGCTTATCGACCAGTCGGTGATAACGGGAGTGGTGTCACAGCGGATAAGCCTGAAAATGTCAGGGCAGTAATCGGGAAGAATGTAATCCATTTCGAGAGCCTGCTCCTGTACGCCGTCGTATATAGTTTCCGCCGCAGGAACGGTCTCTCTGTTGAGTTTTAATTCCATAAGGTCGACCTCCTTGAAGTTTTGCTTTGTGTAATATATATTCACGGGCAAGTACAAGTATTCCTGCATTTTTATTTTTGAAAAAAGTGCAAAAGCCCCCCTGATTGTGCAAAATTAATAAAATCCACAAAAAATCTCTCTGTATAGTTGCTTTATTATAAAAAATATGATATAATAGTATCAACAATACAAAAGCAGTATCTGTAGCTGCTTTTATTCTGCCCGAAATATGGGGCAAGAAAGGATAATATATGCTTCACGAGAAATCATGCGGCGCGATTGTCTACAGGAAATACCACGGCAATACGGAAATTCTGCTGATAAAGCATATCAACAGCGGTCACTGGTCCTTCCCCAAGGGACACGTCGAGAAGGGCGAGACCGAGGTCGAGACTGCTCGTCGTGAGATAATGGAAGAAACGTCTATCGACGTGATAATTGATCCGACATTCAGAGAAACTGTGACCTATTCACCGAAAAAAGACACCGTCAAGGTTGTCGTATATTTTCTTGCAAAGGCAAAAAACGTGGATTTTACACCGCAGGCAGGCGAAATAGCCGAGATACGCTGGGTGGACATATCCTACGCAGGCAATATCCTGTCCTATGAAAACGACAGGACTATCGTTGCCAAGGCAAAGACCGCTATCAAAGAGAATCACTGAAAAAACTCCCTCACGTAACCGCAACACTTATATAGAAGCTTACAGTTAATTATGGGGGAAACCTTTCTGAGGAAAGGTTCT
>NZ_FPIP01000003.1:0-313089 GCF_900119075.1 Ruminococcus flavefaciens | reverse complement strand
AAAGTTTTAGGGAGAGAGTTTGAGAGAAGCCCCTTTTTCAAAAGGGGTTCTCTCAATAATAATTATAAAACTTCTATATGAGTATCATGGTTATGTGAGGGAGCTTTTTTAGCCGTTAGCTGTAGGGGCGCACAATGTGCGCCCGTTAGTAAGCAGAAAAGGGGTTCAATGACCGCCTATGTGTTTGCGCATTAAAGTGTAACAGGCAGTCCGTTTATCTCGATAGTGGGATCGTCAATGTCGATAAGGAGACATCTTCTGCCCTCGACTACGCTGGTGCGTACCTTATCAGCCGCAGAAGGCTTGATATTCACAGTGATTCCCGGCGAAGTCAGCACGGTCTTGGTCTCCACAAGATTAGCCGCTGTAAGAGGTGCGTTGCCGCAGACCTTTTCGTATACGGGCTCCACCATGTTCACGCGCTCCTCGGGAAGTCCCACATCAACAAGGATATCCTTGAGCCTTGCATTGTCGATGACTACCCTGTCGGTGTCCTCCTTGTTGTCCTCAACGACTTCCTGTATCTTCTCGTTTACGGTCTTGATGAGCATATAGTCAAGGTCATCGCCTACGACATTCTTTAGTATGCTCTGGAAGCTGTTCTTCTCGCTCTCTGCTGACATAATAAATGTACAGCCGAGAACATTTTCAACAACGGATACGTTAGGCGACTTGATGTTCTTGGTGTAGTACATAACGTGGTTGATATCGGAGCTCCTGTTGCTGAATACAGGATAAAGGAAGCCGTCCGACGGTGCCTTGCTGATAATGAGCTCTGTGTTGACCTTTTTGGTTATCTCGTTGTTGAAGCTGTCGAACACAAAGCCGTCCTTGCTTGTATTTACGGGGCAGATAGCCGTAAGGATATAGCGGTATATCTCGTCCTCTCCCTCTGCGAACTCGTCATTCTTGTCCTTTTTGCGGATAGTGTATGTACAGTAAGCCGTAATTACAGCAAAAGGTCCTGTATATGCGATATTATTAGCGATATGGTTGAGGAAATCCTCACAGGCTGTCTCATCTTTAAGCTCAGATGTGAGAAGTGTGTAGAGGATATTCTGCGGCTGTCCCTCGTCGTAAGCCTCGTTTGGGAACTCGTACTCCACAAAAGCCTTGCCCACGTTTGTATTGAGGACCTTTTTCAGCGTCTCGTCGTATACGTCGTGCTCCTCAACAGGCATGGTGAGACATGAGCTGACATTGTGGTATCGGAGATTCTTCTCTGCGTCGATAAAAGCCGTAAGGACGCGCTCCATAATAAAAAATCCGCTCTTATCGGAAAAATTCTTCTTTATTTCTGCTGTTTCTTTTTTATTCATTGTGTTTTCCCTTTCCTGTGTAAAATGGAGCTGTGACTAACATCACAGCTCCTTGTGTATTATCATCTAACAGTGATAGTACCGCCTGTCATATGGGTAAAGGCGTATTTCTCGAATGCAAGGTCTCCCTCAAGGTCACGGAACATATCTGAATCCTTATAATAGAAGCCTATATTGTAAACCGTACCCGGCTGTGCGTCATCAGGGACTTTCAGGAAGAAAGTTGCTATATCGCCGTCGCCGCCGTGCGGTTCCGTGAACATTGTTGTAAAGAAGAAGGATTGTCTGTGCGCACTGACAAGCTCATCGTCAAGATTCTTACGCCAATCCATAGCCACAAAGCCTGAATTGCCTGCGATAGCCTTGCCCATTTCATACTTGGCATTATACTCCACTTCGTCTTCGACCTGACATTCCAGCTCCTCGGGATAGGTAACGTGTATACCGCACATACCCCACTTGTCCTTTGCACCTGTCACCGACACAGTCACCTTGGCTATCTCGCCCGGTTTTGCGCTGGTATCGCTTATTTTCAGTTCAGGACCGCTTTCAAGGTCGGGAACGTCTGCGTATTTCAGCTTTATAAGTTCCATGCTTTCTGAGATGAACTCGCCCTTTGGAGTGGAGTTATTCTCTGCGGCTGAGGTGGTCACGGCAGTTTCTGTGCTTTTATTCGAGGAAGAGGGCTGCTTTTTCTCCATACAGCCCGTAAGACCTGCGGCAGCCATGGCAGCAGCCATAACAGCCGCAGTAAACTTATGCTTCATTTTTGGCTTTCTCCTTTCTGCCCTTGACGACAAGTTCGCCGTCCTTGGCAGATATCTCTATCTTTCCTATCTCGGAAGCCTTTTCGATGATGATATCGGCTACCTTATCCTCTATCTCCTGACGGATAACACGGCGGATATCTCTTGCGCCGTAGGGCTTTCCGAAGGACTTCTCGGCAATGAGCTCCAGAGCTGCCTCTGAATAGCCAAGCTCGATATTCTTCTCTGCAAGAGGCTCCTTCATCTCGTCAAGGTTGAGGGCAGCTATCTTAGCGTAGTCCTCCTTGGTGAGGTCCTTGAATACCACTATCTCGTCGATACGGCTGATGAACTCGGGGCGCAGGAAATCGCGGAGTCCCTTCATAGCCTTATCCTTGGTTATCTCATCGGTGGTGCGGTTGAAGCCCACACCTATGCTCTTATCCGTAGAGCCTGCATTCGAGGTCATACAGATTATGGTATTTGCGAAGTTTACGGCTCTTCCGTGGGCGTCGTCCACCTTGCCCTCGTCAAGAATCTGCATAAGGATATTCATAACGTCGGGGTGAGCCTTTTCTATCTCGTCGAAGAGTATTACGGAGTATGGCTTGCGGCGCACCTTTTCGGTGAGCTGTCCTGCCTCCTCATAGCCAACATAGCCCGGAGGCGAGCCTATCATACGTGCAACGGAGTGCTTCTCCATATACTCGGTCATATCAAGTCTGATAAGCGGATCGGGTGAATCGAAAAGCTCCTCTGAGAGTACCTTTACCAGCTCTGTTTTACCCACGCCTGTAGGACCTACGAAAATGAACGAAGCAGGTCTGCGGCGCTTGCTGAGCTGTACTCTTGTGCGCTTGATAGCCTTGGTGAGTACGCCTACAGCCTCGTCCTGACCGATAACGCGCTTCTTGAGTGATTCCTCAAGCCTTGCTATCTTAAGGAAGTCGTTCTCGGCTATCTTGCTTGCAGGTATACCCGTCCAGCGCTCGATGACCTTGGTAACGTCGGATTCCACGACGTTTACGTTGTCAGCCTTTTCTTTGAGCTCTTCCTCTTTCTCACGGGCGTGAATGAGCTTGCCCTTGATCTCGGCAAGAGCCTGATAGTCTATTTCCTCCTGCTCGGATATGGACTTTTCCATATCCTCCATTACAGCGATCTCCTTTTTGAACTTCTCATAATCGCCTATCTCGGGTGAGCGTATGGAAGCATATGCACAGCTCTCGTCCAGCAGGTCGATAGCCTTATCGGGCAGGAAACGGTCTGTGATGTATCTCTCTGAGAGTACAGCGCATACTCTTACCAGATAGTCGGAGATGTGTACTCTGTGGAATTCCTCATAGTATTTCTTGATCCCTACAAGGACATTCACTGTGTCCTCAATAGTGGGCTCGTTTACGGTAACGGGCTGGAAACGACGCTCCAGAGCGGAATCCTTTTCGATATACTTGCGGTATTCGCCGAAGGTGGTAGCGCCTATGACCTGTACCTCGCCTCTTGAAAGGGCAGGCTTCAGGATATTTGCGGCGTTCATCGAGCCCTCGGAGTCTCCTGCACCCACGAGATTATGCACCTCGTCGATGAAGAGTATGATATTGCCCTCGCGCTTTACCTCGTCAACAAGTCCCTTTACACGGCTCTCGAACTGTCCGCGGAACTGAGTTCCCGCAACAAGAGCGGTAAGGTCAAGGAGGTATATCTTCTTATCCGCAAGGTTGAAGGGCACATTGCCCTCGTTTATACGCAGAGCTATACCCTCTGCAATAGCTGTCTTACCAACACCCGGTTCACCGATAAGACAGGGGTTATTCTTGGTACGTCTTGAAAGTATCTGGATAACTCTTGCTATCTCGTCATCTCTGCCGATGATAGCGTCCAGCTTGCCGTCAGCGGCTTTCTGAGATAGGTTGGTGCAGTAGCTTCCGAGGAACTTTGGTTCCTTTGGCTTTTTGTCCTTTTTCCCGAAGATACTGCTCTTTTTGTCCTTGCTGCCCGATGACTTATCATCATCTGAGCTTCCGCGCGGACTGCCGAAAATATTTCTCGGATCAAATCCGCCCTTGCTTGCGTCGTCACCTGAGCTGTCGCCGTCATTTCCCCCGAACATATTAGTGATAAAATCAGGAAGTACGCCCGAACCGCCCATTTCAAAGCTGTCGCCGTCCAGCATACCCATCATCTGGTCTGAGAGCTGATCCAGCTCCTCGTCGGTTATACCCAGCTTATCCATGTACTCCTTTATCTGAGGGATATTCTGTGATCTTGCACATGAGAGGCAGAGTCCCTCGTTTTTCTTTTCGCTTCCCTGAACAGAGGTGATGAACACCACCGCAGGCCTTTTTTTGCATTTACTGCACATTATCATCAGGCAGTTCCTCCTGTAAGTTATTCAATGATAGTCCACCCCCCAAGGCAGACTTTTCAGGGCTTATCAGAGCCCTGAGATAAACTCATAGAAATACTTGAATACATAAGTACTTTCTATGGCCTCGTGATTGAAGAACAACATCTTGTCGTTTCCCATCACTACATATAAGCGTATCAGCAATGCAATAAAAATTATGCAAGTAACGCTTACTGCGATACCAAGGATACCGCTTATGACACCTTCTACCAATCCGCCCATAGGACCGTGCTTGCGTCCTACGGAAATGCCTATCACAACAGAAATAATAGCTCCCACTGCAAAAATGATCACCATTACTAAAAGCTTAGTCTGCGTCATATATGGCTTTTTGAGGAAAGTATCGGAAACATACTGCGCCGCAGGACGCTTTGTATCCTGATCGTCAAGGAGTTCTGCGAGCTCATATGTCTTTTCAGGGTGCTTTCTTATTTCCTCTGCGCCATATTCAGCAGAATATGCGTTACTCTTCTTTGCGATATAATTGCTGATAACAACAGCATAGCTCTCATGGAGCTTATTGATAAAGATGCTTTCTTCATCGACCTTCTTACTGTTTATATTATTGACGTATTTGTATATCTTCTTTTCGGGATCGTTCTCATCGTTAAAAGCTTTTCTCAGCTCATCGCTGTCTATTCTGATATTATAACCGAGAGTTTCGAGCTGATTACCAAGATCGCTGATAAAGTCCACACTTTCCAGACTTAATTCATACTTTTTGACATTGCTGCTCTTTTCCGACTGCTCATACATAAGCTCTGCAACAGGACCGCCTGCTGAAAAAGCGATCACCGCAGAAAGAACAAGTCCTATCAGAGTTGCAACTGCCTTCATAAGTCCCTTGCGGACTGAAATGAAAATGCTGACGAGTACCACAGCAACTGCGATAACATCGTAAAACCACCAGAATTGTACACCCATACTATATGCGCCTGTCAAGAGAACGGCGCAGCCTCCCTTCGAGAATTAGAATATTCACAGTGCATGGTCAGCTTTCATAGTCTATACGGTCTATTTTATTATAGCCCTTCAGGAAAATATGCTCCTCATTGCGTACAAAGCCCGTGTAGGAATCGCTTACCTCCGCGATAGAGCGAAGTCCGCCCTTGAAATCATAGGCTTTGATATTGCCCTGACACATTACATAGGCAAGGTCCTCGTATATGGCAACATCGACCGAGGGCTCACTGAGCTCTACGATAAGGGGCTCTGAATCACAACCTGTAAACAATGCCATAACATACTTTCTTCTGTCCTCGTTGTTTACGATTACTGCTGAGTTTCCGTTTTCGCTTGCACCTGCAACGCATTTGCCGTCATATGAGTAATAGGAACTTATCTGACCGCTGCTGTCAATATAACCGCAGGCGTCTGCGCCAAAGACGAAAGCTCCGCTGCCGAAGCCGTAAACGTCAAGACCGACAGTATTAAGACCGGGAGAGGTCCATTTCTCTCCTTTTTCAGTAAAGCTTATTTCCTGAACATTTGTAACGAGCTGACCGTTTTCAGCTGAGATATAGCTCAGCACGCAGCCTTTGCTTCCGTTTATGAAGCTGAGGTCGCTGACCTTTTCGATACACTGTCTTTTGTATATGCCATTTCCCCTTTTGTCATATACCTCCAGCTCACAGCTGTAGTTCTCCGAAGTGGTGACCACGGCTGTATAGCCTTCGTCGCTGATCCTGACAAACAGGATCTGCTTATCGGCGAATGTCTTAGTGTAGAGGATCTGTTCATCGTCCTCGACGCTGAATTCATTTCCGCCCTGTTCGTACAGCAGAGCCTTTCCGCCTGCTGCGCGAAGCACCGTATTGGTGTAAGTATGCTGACGACGCTTCAAAAGATTTCCGTCAGTATCATAAAAGTAGGTGTATGTATCGCTTAGCACGATCATCTTCTTGCCTGATGAGACAAGCTGATAATCGCCGCCGCCGCTGACCTCTATCGGGAAGTTTCCCTCTGCCAGCTGGCCTGTATTTACAATAGTTCTGTACTGTTCACCTATTCCCCTAAGCTTATTATACCACTTGTCACGGGTAAAATAAAGTCCCGTACCAAGAGCTGCAACCAGCAGTATCGTCAAAAACCGTCTCAGCCTTTTCCGCCGCCTTTTTCGATTCTTCTGATCGACGATGTCGTCGGCGTCGTACATTTTAGGCACGCTCGGCACCTCCTTATCCTTGTTCCTTTTTATGTATCTTTCAGAAGCTCCTCTTCGCTGTAGAACACTCGGTTCAGATACAGCCCGTGAGCCATAGCTGTTCTGCCCGCCTTAAGGCGGTCCTTTGCTTCCATAATAGCAGGTATATCATCAGGAGCTATGCGCTTCTCGCTGACATCCAAAAGAGTGCCTGCCATTATCCTAATCATATTATACAAAAAACCGTTGCCTTTTACAAGCATTATCACAGAATCTCCACTATTTTCTATTCTGAAGGAATAAATCGTCCTCACAGTGGTTGAAACATTTGTGCAGTCGGCACAAAACGAAGAGAAATCATGTGTTCCCACGAAATACTGAGAAGCTCTCCTTGCAGCCTCTATGTCGAATTTTCTCCTGTAATGCAGCATAAGGTCTGCCGCAAAGGGATTTTTCGACTCGCTGCAATGTATCTTATAGACATACTCCTTTCCCTTACAGTCGAACCGCGCATGAAAATCAAGAGGCACGTCCTCGCAGCTGAGAATGGATATATCGTCGGGAAGCTCGCCGTTTACGCCCCTGCAAAAGCCGAGGCAGTTTATTTTGCTGCTGGTTTTCACATTAAAGCAGAACATATTGGCGTGGACTCCCGTATCCGTCCGCGAGCAGCCTGTTATGGTCACAGGCTCGTTGAGCACCTTTGAAAGCTTGGCTTCGAGAGTTTCCTGCACGGTCACGGCATTGCTCTGCCGCTGAAAGCCGTGGTACTTAGTGCCTCTGTAGGCTATCATCACTTTCAGATTGCGCATTATCCGCCTCCTTTTCAGCCGTTTCGCTGCCGTCATAGAGCACTACCTCGGAATCCTCTACCCGTCCGATTATATCCATAGGATCGGGGATACCAAGCTGGTCATAGATAGCAGCTCCCTGCCTGTAGGGATTTTCCTCCTGCTCTGCCGCTGCCTTAGCCGCCGCAGCTTCAGCTGCCAGCGTCTGTCGGCGTATCCTGCGTCTGCGGTCACAGACGATACAGAATACGAACAGCACAAAGCTGAGTAAAGATATAGTAACACCCAGAGGGAAGCCCTCGGGAGTATACTTCAGTTCGATATCGTGCCTGCCTGCGGTGACTCTTACGCCCAGCACAGCCTGCAAAAGCTTGAAGGTCTCTGCCTTTTCGCCGTCGATATATACGCTCCAGCCCTTTTCATAGGGTATCGACAGGAACATTATCCCGTCGCGCTTTGCTTCAACAGAGCCCAGTATATCGGTATCCTTGAAGCGCTTTATGCGGAGCTGTTCATCTGCGAGCGCACAGTAGGCTTTTTCAAAGGTATCCTGACTTAAAGCATATACCATTATCTTGAAATTGCCCGACTTATGCTTCTCGTTGGAGATTATCCTGACTGTGGAGCTCTCGCCGCCCTGTCCGTTTCCCATTGGGAAAACTATGGGGTAGCTGTCAATGAGCTTGCCCGAGTCTATGAGGACGTCGCCGCACTTTATCTCAAGCGAGTCGCAGGTTCCGCCCGTACCGTTTGCATAACCGTAGAGGTAGCTGCCGTCGATACAGTCAAATGTATAAATGGCACTGCCCGTAGGCTGGTCGGTCTCATTCTGGAAGGTGTAGTTTCCGTAGCCGTTTTTGGTGACCTCAAGTCCGTCATACTCTGCAAGAGCAACGGGCTGTGCTACGAAAAGCTTTTCCTCAACGCCTGTGGCGCATCTGATAAGCTCGTTCTGGTACTCAAAGGGATTGGCGCCGCTGTTATCCACCATATTGAGAATATTCTCGTCCACCATGAATCCCAGCGCCAGCGGATAACGGTTCTCATAGAGATTCGTCGTGTCCGCAGTCTGTATCTTTTCGAGCACCCATTCCTCGGAATTGAGCTCGCCGTCCTTTTTGATGATGTATTTTATTCCCATAAGGGAATTCACCACGGGAGTTGACGTTCTGTAGTAGTATCTGTTGCCAGCCTCGGAAGCGTAAAGTCCCAAGCGCTTGCACAGCGTGGTAACGGAAACGTTAGCCGACGATGAGAACTGCGACAGACCGCGGTACCCGTAGAGTGCGCTGTCGTTGAGTGTGTAGGTCTGGGACATCTCGGTGCGATAGAACAGTGACTTGTCCGTTTTTCTCGTACATTCGAGAAGCTCCTCTACCTCCTCATATCTTGTAGGATAATCGTTATAGCTTGTATTATCAACAGTTTTGGCGCCTATCTGCGCATTGCTTACAAACTCACTGAATAATGCCGCCGCAAGTGCCAGCGTCATCATGGCGTTGCGCATTTTCGGCGTCTTGAACGGGAATATCTTCGCCGCTATGAATATGAGCCAGAATGCTCCCGTTATGATAACAGAGCTTCTCAGCGCACCGTCAAACTCGAATTTCTTCCCTGCTGCATAGTAATTGAGCACGACCACCGCCACGGGAGCTATGACCATAAGCACAAGCTGGTATATCTTTATGCCCCTTGAAAGTATGATGTCGTAGGCTCTGTATGCCGCCGCCGCCAGCACAAAGCTGAATATAAAGGCGAAGCGGTATGGTATCTGGTTGGTGAAGTGGAAGCCGTGCCAGATAAAGTTGAGGATATTCATATTGCAGCTCACGGCGATAAGCGCCAGCATGAGCAGCGATGATATCTTTTCTCTTATCTTTATGCCGAATGAGAAGAGGAATACTCCGAAAAGGAGTACCGCTAACATTCCGCAGGCAAAGTTCGGCAGTCCGTCAACCTTTGTGGGCGCGTCATAGGAGAGAAGATGTGCAAATATCTTTCTCCAGTCCTCGTAAAAGGATATATCCCTCGGCATGGTGTTGTTGGCGCTGTAGGTCAGCTTCAGACCGAAGTACGCAGGCAGCAGCATGAAGCCGCCGAGACCTACTCCGATAATTGACGAGCGTATCATCAGGAAAAGCTTCCTGAACCAGTCCTTTATGCCCTTACACTCTATTATGCTCGCAGAAGCAAACATAAATACCGAGAAAATACAGGTGAAATAGCCGATATAGTAATTAGCCACCAGCGAAAGCATGAGCGCTATGGTGAAGACCTTCCACTTTCCCTCGCGGCAGAGCGCTACGATACCCAGCATTACCAGCGGGAAAAGCGCCACTGTGTCGAACCACATAACGTTCCAGTAATAGCCCAGCGTATAGCTGCAAAGGGCGTACATCACCGAGAACATACATATTGAAAAATCCTTGCGCTTGTAGGTATACCGCAGGAAAGTGCTGAAAAACGCTCCTGCGAAGCCTATCTTGCAGCTCAGGATAAATGTCATTGCGTCGCGGACGTGGTCGTCGTCAAAGAATACCGACAGCCAGTTCAGCGGACTTGCTGCATAGTACGAAATAAGGGAAAGGAAATTGGTGCCCAGTCCGTTTTCCCATGAGTAGAGGAACGAACCGCCGTTTATCAGCTTTTCGCGCACTACGCGAAAAAACGGGTAATACTGATGCCAGAGGTCAACTACAAGTATCTGTCTGTCTCCGAAGGGATGTATCCCATAGCTCCCGAAAGCATACCAGAGTATGCTGAAAGGGATAAGGAATGACAGAATAAAATAGAGTATGCCTTTTTCGTATAGTATCCAGTAGAATTTTCCCTTCTTGAACCGCTCCCAGCGAAGTCGGGCGGCGGCTCGCTTTTCTTCTTTGTTCATCTCTGTCCTTTCTTGTTTTTATCTGTAATATCTTACCAAGAGCTGTTATCCCAGTATAATGCCAAGAACTATTACTCCTGCAAGGAAAAGAACGGTTATGGCAAGTGCGATATAGTCTCTCGGAGCAGATTTGAGCTGTCTCAGTCTTGTTCTGCCCTCACCGCCGTGATAGCAGCGGCACTCCATAGCTGTGGCAAGCTCGTCCGCACGTCTGAATGCGGATATGAACAGGGGCACAAGTATGGATATGAGGTTCTTTGCTCTCGTCGTGAAGCTTCCTGTGTCTATTTCGGCTCCACGGGCTTTCTGTGCCGACATTATCTTGTCAGTTTCCTCGATGAGCGTTGGTATGAATCTGAGCGCAATGGACATCATCATAGCAAGCTCATGTACAGGGAATTTTATCTTTCTCAGCGGCGAGAGCAGCCGCTCGATAGCGTCTGTAAGTGTTATAGGGGACGTTGTATAGGTCAGCAGGGAGCTTCCCATAATGAGGAGCACTATCCTGATGACCATGAATACGCTGGTATTCAGTCCGTTTTCGGTTATTTTAAGGAATTTCCACTGCCAAATCACCTCTCCCGTACCCATGAGCAGCAGATTCAGCGCTGCTGTTATGAGCAGGAACGGCAAAAGGGGCTTCACGCTCTTCCAGAACATCTTCATCGGTATGCCCGAAAGGAGTATAGCTCCGAAGGTATACACAGCTCCTATAAGGAGACAGATGTAATGCCCTCCCGAAAAGAGCATGATGATATAGAGCAGGGTTATTACTATCTTGAATCGGGGATCAAGCCTGTGGATAATGCTGTTCCCGGGGAAGTACTGTCCTATGGTGATATCTCTCAGCATCAGCGTACCTCCCTGTCCTTCAGGTGCTTCAGAAGCAGGTCGCGGGCATAGCCCACTGTATAGACCTCTTTGCCGAAGTCCAGACCTCTGCGCCTGAGTTCTCCGAAGACCTTTGTTATCTGTGGTACGTCAAGACCGATATCTGATATCTCATCGGCTCTTGCAAAGACATTGACCGTTTCGTCGTAGCAGAAGAGCTTAGCCTTGCTCATGACAAGTATCTTGTCCGCAAATGTGGCTATGTCCTCCATGCTGTGAGAAACTATGAGTATTGTATTCTTGGTGCGCTCGTGATAGCGCCTGATGTGGTCGAGTATCTTGTCTCGTCCCGCAGGATCAAGACCTGCGGTGGGCTCGTCCAGTATGAGCACCTTGGGCTCCATAGCCATTACGCCTGCGATGGCAACGCGGCGCTTCTGACCGCCCGAGAGCTCAAAGGGAGAGCGTTCGAGAAGCTCCTCTTTGAGCCCGATATCATGGGCTGTCTCATATACGCGGCGCTTTATCTCAGCTTCATCAAGTCCCATATTCTTGGGACCGAAGGCGATGTCCTTGTAGACGGTCTCCTCGAATATCTGATACTCGGGGTACTGGAAAACAAGTCCCACCTTGAAGCGGACGTCACGTATCTTGTCCTTGTCAGCCCAGATGTCCTTGCCTTCAAGGAGCACCTTGCCCGACGTGGGCTTGAGAAGTCCGTTGAAATGCTGTATAAGCGTGGATTTGCCTGAGCCTGTATGCCCCATGACGCCTACCATTTCGCCCTCTTCTATTTTAAGGCTCACATGGTCTACAGCGGTCTTTTCAAAGGGTGTACCAACGCTGTAGGTGTATGTAAGCTCCTGTGTTTCAAGGATTGCCAATTCTATTCTCCTTTTCTTTCCTTTGCGAGTACCATGTACTCAGTTGCTAAACAGCCTTTCTATCGCCGCCACGCAGTCCTTTTCCGTGATTATCTCGGGAGAGATATCACAGCCAGCCTTGCGGAGCTCCCAGACAAGCTCTGTTACCTGCGGCACGTCAAGCCCGATAGCCTTGAGCTTTTCCACCTGTGAGAAGACCTTCTCAGGGACATTGTCAAGAACTACCTGTCCCTTGTCCATGACCACAACGCGGTCGCAGTCCGCAGCCTCGTCCATATAGTGTGTGATGAGGACTATGGTTATGCCCTGCTCGCGGTTCATGCGATGTATTGTGGCAAGAACTTCCTTTCGTCCCTGCGGATCCAGCATAGCAGTAGGCTCGTCGAGGATTATGCACTTGGGCTGCATGGCGATAATGCCTGCGATAGCCACTCGCTGCTTCTGTCCGCCCGAGAGCTGACTTGGCGAGTGCAGCCTGTAATCGTACATACCCACGGCTTTGAGGCTCTCGTCCACTCGTCGGCGCATTTCCTCATAGGGTACGCCGAGGTTTTCAAGGGCAAATGCCACGTCCTCCTCAACAACAGACGAAACTATCTGGTTGTCGGGATTCTGGAACACCATTCCTGCCCTCTGACGGAGCTCGAAAAGCTTGTCCTCGTCCTTTGTGTCTATGCCGTCCACTATGACAGTTCCCTCGGTGGGGAGCAGTATAGCGTTCAGATGTTTGGCAAGGGTGGATTTTCCGCAGCCGTTGTGCCCGAGCACCGCTACGAACTCCCCCTGCTTTATGTCAAGGTCTATGCCCTTGAGGACTTCGACGGACTTCTTTTCCTCGTCGTCGGCGTCATAGGCAAAGTGCAGACCTTTTATTTCGATTATATTTTCCATATTTCCCCTTTATTTCTTCATTGCTTTTATCTCGTCAGGAGACGAGACCACAGGTTTGCCGTCCTTGTCAAGCATTACCGTAAGACCGCCTGTATTTGTCCATGCGTGATACATATAATTTACCCCTGTTACAGTATCAACAAGTATTTCGGTCACTCTTAATGCGGTTCTCTGACTGTATATCCTTACAAATCTTTCTTCTTTTCCCATTTTTTCTCCTATATCATAAAAACATTGTTTCGGACGCCCAATATTCGTCCCTACAATTGATACATAATATCATTTCATCATTCTCGGTAGCCCGAGGGCGGGCTACCCTACAGTTGGTCATTTAAAATTACATCGTTACTCTCGGGCGAACACTGTTCGCCCCTACATATCATTAAGTGCTGTAAGCGATGTAAGATCATCGTTTTTTATAACAGTAAGCGAGTTTACGAGCGTCAACGTGGAAGCGGTCAAGCTGGCTCAGCTTGCCAGATCGCAGTGGAGCCGCAGGGCAAGGTCATTCCCGTTGACTTTACTGGAAGTCCTATCTCGTCAAAGCTTACGCTGCCGCCGAATTTATCCGTGAGGACTGTTCCCAGTATATAGCCCATTACCGAGGGTGAAAGTCCCGTAGTATAGCTGTTAATCAGGAAGAAAAGCGGATCGTCGGAGAGAACTCCCGAGCATAGCTTCACAAGGTCATAAACGCAGTTTTCAAGCTTCCAGACCTCGCCTCCCGGACCTCTGCCGTAGCTTGGGGGATCCATGACGACCGCGTCATACTTTCTGCCGCGGCGTATCTCACGGGCGATAAACTTCTCGCAGTCGTCCACTATCCATCGGATAGGCTTTTCGGTAAGTCCCGAAGCTGCCGCGTTGTCACGCGCCCACTGCACCATACCCTTTGAAGCGTCAACATGGCACACAGAAGCACCTGCCGCTGCACAGGCTAGGGTAGCTCCCCCTGTGTAAGCGAACAGGTTCAGCACGTTTATCTCGCGGCCTGCATTCCTTATCTTATCCGCCATGAAATCCCAGTTCACAGCCTGCTCGGGGAAAAGTCCCGTGTGCTTGAAGCCTGTGGGACGGATATTGAAGGTAAGGTCGCCGTAGCTTATATTCCAAGACTCGGACAGTCTTTTGCGGAACTCCCACTTGCCGCCGCCCTGATTTGAGCGGTGATAGTGTCCGTCGGCTGTTTTCCACAGTGGATCGGTGCGCTCGGTCTTCCAGATTATCTGGGGATCGGGGCGCACAAGGCTTACGCCGCCCCATGTTTCCAGCTTTTCGCCGTCCGATGTATCTAATATCTTATAGTCCTTCCAGTTATTTGCTGTTCTCAAAATAAATGCTCCTTATATTTCATCGCGCTCATGCTCTGAACGCGCAGCTTTCCTTTATACGCTGAGCTATCTCAACTGCCATGTCGTTTATGCGCCCGAAGTCTTTCCCCTCGGTCATTATACGGACTATTGGCTCTTTTCCGCTTTCACGCACCAGTATCCTGCCCTCGCTGCCAAGCTCCTTTTCGTACTCCTCGATGAGGTCGGTAACGTTCCTTTCGTTTTTCCAGAGCTCCTTGTAGTGTGTAGGTATCTTGACGTTGAGCTTCACCTGCGGATATGCAGGCATATCGCCTGCAAGCTCGCTGAGCTTCATGCCGCTTTGCTTCATTATGCTCAGCAAACGAGCTCCTGCCAGCTGTCCGTCACCTGTGCCTGCGTCGTCAAGGAAGATGATATGTCCGTTGGGCTCGCCGCCCAGCTTGTAGCCGCCCTCCAGCATACGCTCCAGCACGTAGCGGATGCCTGCTCCCGAGCTGACCAGCCTTATATCGTTGGCTGCGGCGTATTTCCGCAGTCCGAGACAGCTCATGGGAGTTACCACCGCTGCGTCATTATCGAGAGTGCCCTGAGCCTTCATGCTTCGGGCGAATATAGCGATAAGCCTATCGCCGTCTATGAGCTGTCCCAGCTCGTCAACGGCTATACAGCGGTCTGCGTCACCGTCAAAGGCAAGTCCGCAGTCGCAGCCCTTTTCCGCAACGTACTCCATAAGATGATGTACGTGTGTGCTGCCGCAGTCCTTATTTATGTTGTGCCCGTCGGGCTTGTCAGCTATGACCAGCACCTCAGCTCCCAGAGAGGTAAACAGCTTCTCGGCGGTATACGCCGCGCAGCCGTTTGCGCAGTCCAGTGCGACTTTGAATCCGCTGAGGTCGTCGGAGATTATCTCCTTTATATAGCTTATGTATTCGTCTATGGCGTTTTCACAGTGTATGGCCCTGCCCACATCTTCATGGGAGCAGAGTTTTATCTCCTCGGGAGCATAAAGCACAAGGCGCTCTATTTCATCCTCGGCGTCCTCCATGATCTTATGTCCCTTTGATGAAAATATCTTTATGCCGTTGAATTCGGCGCTGTTATGGCTGCCCGATATCATAATGCCGCCGTCTGCCTCGTGGGTGCCTATGAGGTGAGCCACAGCAGGGGTAGGCACTACGCCTAAAAGCTCGGCGTCAGCACCGACGGAGCATATCCCTGCGCAGACAGCCGCTTCAAGGGCGTCTGAGGATAGTCTCGTATCCTTGCCGATGAGTATTTTAGTTTTTCCGCCGCCCTTTTTCGCAAGCACCAGTGCAGCGGCTCTTCCCGTCTGCATGGCAAGCTCGCAGGTGAGGTCGGTCACCGCAATACCTCTCGGACCGTCGGTCCCGAACAATTTTGCCATTGAATAGTCTCCTTATTTTATCTTGTATATGGCTATCGGAGGCCGCTTTCCTGCTATTTCCTCCACATTTGCGCATAAATACGTGGTATCCACGTTGTTGTAGCGGTTATAGACCTTTATTCCCCCCGCGGTCTTTACGCAGAACACCGTATGGATAGACGACAGAAAGGGCTGCTTTGTCCAGAAAGTGATTATGAACGCCTCTGCGCCGTCAATGCTCTTTATACGGGGACACAGCGCCTCAAAATGCGCCAGAGCCCTGCCCAGCATATACACATTGCAACCGAAAAAGCCCATGAGAAGGCGGAAACGTTCCATATAGAAGGCTACCTCCGTAAGCTTCTGCGGCATATTCAGATAAACCAGAGCATTATGCACTGCTATGACCTCACAGCCGTTGAAGCTCATGGGACAAATGCCGTAGCGAAGCTTTGAGACCAGCCCCATGCCCTGTCCGTTTATCATTTTTCCGAATTCGGGCTGCTGTACCCGTTCTGTGTTGTATTTCAGATTGTATTTCCATGAAGCCAGACCAAACATAAATACTCATCTCCCCAAATGAGAGAAGCCTCAGAAGCTCATCTGCCCCTCATCGGCAGATGCAGTCTGCTCGGGAGCTGCTATGCCAAGATGCTCATAAGCAAGACGGGTAGCAACTCTGCCGCGTGGAGTTCTCCCTAAGAATCCCAGCTGCATGAGGAAAGGCTCGCATATATCCTCAAGTGTAACGCTTTCCTCGTTTATTGCCGAAGCGAGAGTTTCAAGTCCGACAGGTCCGCCGCCGTAGCCCTTGATTATCATTTCAAGCATACGCCTGTCAAGACCGTCAAGTCCCAATGCGTCGATATCCAGTCGGCTGAGAGCTATAGAAGCTATCTCCTGTGTTATCTGTCCGTTGCCCATTACATCTGCAAAGTCCCTGACTCTTTTGAGAAGTCGGTTCGCTATACGCGGCGTACCTCTTGCCCTGCCTGCTATCTCTGCCGCACCGTCTGCGGTACAGGGTATCCCCAGTATCATGGAGCTCCTGCGGACGATATCCGTGAGCTGCTCCTTGGTATACAGCTCCAAGCGCTGTATAACGCCGAAACGGTCACGGAGAGGCGCCGAGAGCTGTCCTGCTCTGGTGGTGGCTCCGATAAGGGTAAAGGGTTTCAGGTCCATGCGTATTGAACGTGCGGAGGGACCTTTGCCGATGATTATATCTATTACTCTGTCCTCCAGTGCAGGGTAGAGTATCTCCTCTACCGCACGGGACAGTCTGTGTATCTCGTCTATGAATAGTACGTCGTTGTCGGAAAGGCTGGTGAGAAGCGATACCAGGTCTCCCGGCTTTTCAATGGCAGGACCTGTGGTAACGCGGAGGTTTACTCCCAGCTCATGTGCGATTATTGAGGAAAGAGTGGTCTTTCCCAGTCCCGGAGGTCCGTACAGCAGCACATGGTCAAGCGGCTCGCTCCTGCGCTTTGCAGCCTCGATATATATGGCGAGGTTTTCCTTGACCTTGTCCTGACCGATATACTCGTGGAGAGTCTGCGGTCTGAGACTTATCTCGACATCGCTGTCCTCCGTGGTATTCTCGGGAGTTATTATCCTCGGAGCGAACTCCATATCCTCTGTCTGTATCAAAAAAACACCTCTGAATTATTTCTCGAAAAATCTCTTCTTGCGGACATAGAAGGGCTCTACAGTCTCAGCCGCCTTCTTGCCCATGTCCTGCTCATAGCTGATGAAGCACAGATGCTCGTTTGCCTTTACGGTCTTGGAAAGGTACTTTGACAGCGGCACGAAGAGCTTTCTTGTGCTGCCCATCATATCAAGCACCATGAGTATCTGGGGCTTTTCGCAGCCCTTTATCATCTCCATGATGAATGCGCGGTCAACGTTAGGCTGCTTGGAAAGGAACTTGCTTGCAGCCCTTGTGATATGGCTTACGGAGTGCTCTACGGGACGGTAGCTGATTATATCCGCCTCGTTGTAGGAGATAGCCTTTATCTTGAGGTTTCGGGCAATCATCAGTATGCTCTTTATCTCCTGTGACGAGAACTCCTTGCCGTAGGAATTGGGGTTGAGAACCGCCGATACGGACTGTATCAGGTCGAAAAGTCTCAGGCAGTTTATCTTGTAGCAGTCAACGTAGCGCTTTGCAAACTGCTGAAGCGCACGATAGCTTGTGAAAAACGGGATAAAAATATCGCCGTCGGGATTCTGGGTGGTGATAAGCTCCAGCTGGATACCGCCCTCAGCTCTGTCGCGCTCCTGCTTTACGGGATTCTTGCAGATGACATAGACATCGCTTTTTATCAGCGTCTGTAAGAACAGCGAACGCTGTGAGGGATCCTTTATTGCCGCTTTCAGCAATTCGTCAAGATTCATCATAACAATAACCTTCCTTGCTTATATATTTAGCGCATATTTTTTGCCGCCATGAGTCTTAATGTTTCCTTTATGAGGTCCTGTGTGCTCAGGGACTGGTCAAGCTTACTGAGTATAGGTGCTGCCTCGCCCTGAGAATAGCCAAGCACCATAAGTGCTTCGAGAGCCTCTGCTACAGATGATGAGGCTGCTCCTGCCGCGATATGCGAAAGCTCCGCAGCGTCATTGCTTATGCTGCCGCTTATGGATTCAGAGGATATCTTGTCCTTGAGCTCAAGCACAAGGCGCTGAGCTGTCTTGGCTCCTATGCCCTTGGTCTTGGTGAAAGCCTTGCTGTCTCCCGAAGCTACCAACAGAGCGAATCTCTCGGGAGTAACGTCTGAGAGGATAGCCGTTGCCGCCTTCGGACCTACGCCCGATACGGATATGAGCAGCTTGAAGCAGTTGAGCTCCTGCAATGTGGCAAAGCCGAAAAGCTCCACCACGTCCTCTCTCACGTAGAGGTAGGTGTACAGCATAGCCTCGCTGCCAAGCTCTCCCAGCTGTGATACCGTATTGTAGGAGGTCTTGCAGCCGTAGCCAACACCGCCGCATTCTATTACCGCAAAGCCCAGTTCCTTCACTATGAGCTTGCCTTTTACACTGTATATCATTGTCCTGTTTCCTTTATCTGAAATCAAATCTGGTGCTGTGCCCGTGGCAGATAGCTATTGCAAGAGCGTCCGCCGCGTCGTCGGGCTTGGGTATCTGTGCAAGTCCGAGAAGCTGCTTGGTCATCTCCATGACCTGCTTCTTTTCAGCCTTTCCGTAGCCTACTACGGACTGCTTCACCTGCAATGGAGTATACTCCGAAACGGGAATATTCCTCATTGCCGCCGATAATACGGTGATACCTCGCGCCTGTGCAACGTCTATCGCCGTTTTCTGGTTGGTGGTGAAGTAGAGCCGCTCGATAGCCATGCAGTCGGGAGCGAATTTGTTGAATATGAACTCGATATCCTCGTGAATGGCTCTGAGGCGCTCGGGAAATGGCGTTCCTGCCTCGGTGAGCACTGCTCCGTATTCAATGGGGGTGAACCTTACGCCGTCATAATCCAGAACTCCGAATCCGACTATGGCATAACCGGGGTCTATCCCCAATATTCTGACTTTTTTCAATGCTTTTTACCTTAAAAATTGTTAAAAGTTTCGTATGGTCATAGTTACTCACTATATACTGTATTATTATAACATAAAACAAGTAGCCATTGCAATATATTTATCCGTTTTTTATTGATTTCTACAAAAATAAATGCTATAATATGTGAGGTATATCAATATGAGGATTTAACAGCTTCGCCGTTAGATCCGGTAAGTAGTAAGTAGAAAATAGTAATCAGTATTTAAAATATTACAAGTCAGCACCTTAACTTGCTGTACTCAGGCAATTCTACTCTCTGCTTTCTACTCACTACTCACTTTTTTGGAGGTATTTTTTATATGGATCTTAAACAGCTTCGAGACGGCATAGATGACATCGACAGCAAGATACTTGCGCTCTTTTTGAAGCGCATGGAGCTCTGCAAGGGAGTTGCCGACTACAAGAAGGAGCACAAAATGCCTGTATTTCAGGGCGGACGCGAGCAGGAGATAATCGACCGTATCAAGGCTCTTACCAATAACCCAAAGCTTGAAAACGGCACATCTGCACTCTTTACCAATATCATGGATATCAGCAAGATTCTCCAGAACCGCACTATCCTTTCGGATTCCAATGATTACAGCTATACTGCTCCCGATTTTGCAGGAGCAAAGAAAATAGGCTGTCAGGGCACATCAGGCGCTAATTCCGAGGCTGCTGCCGAAAAAGTCTTCGGCAAGAGAGAGTTCACATTCTATCCCTCATTCGAGGAGGTATTCAGAGCTGTACAGGCAGGAGAGGTGGACTACGGCGTTCTTCCCGTTCAGAACTCCACCGCAGGCTCTGTGGACAGCACCTACGACCTTATGGCAAATTATCCGTTCTACATAGTGAAAATGGTGACTCTGGAGATCGACCACTGTCTCGCCGCTAAAAAAGGCACTAAATTAGAGGATATCACCTGTGTTTACTCCCACAGACAGGCTCTTTCACAGTGCGAGGTGTTCCTCAGCAGGACCAAGCTCAAAAAGCACGAGTACAGCAATACCGCTACGGCTGCGGAAAAGGTGCTGAGAAGCGACGAGCCTATCGCTGCTATCTGCTCCACATCATGCGCAGAAAAGCTGGGACTTGAGATAATCGCCCGTGATATCGCGGACTGCACCATAAACCGCACCCAGTTCATCATTATTTCCAAGGACTTACAGGTAGCCGAGGATTCGAACGCAGTTTCCGTAATGCTCACTATCCCCCACACAGAGGGTAGTCTTTACCGTCTGCTGACAAAATTCTACGTAAACGGCATGAACCTGCTGAGGATCGAGAGCCGTCCTATCCGTGACGGAAGCTTCGACGTTATGTTCTTCCTCGATTTCAGCGGAAAGCTCTCGGACGACAGCGTTAAGGCAGTTCTCCGCGACCTTGAGGAGAATCTCAACAACTTCCGCTGCATAGGCACATTCAAATCCGAATAAAAGGAGATAAATATGTCCCAAAAATTCTATTCCCTGCTTGAAAACAACAGCTTCGTGTTCCTTGACGGCGGAATGGGTACGATGTTACAGGCTCACGGCATCAAGACCGAGCACGTACCCGAACTGCTGAACATTTCCGATCCCGAGGCTATTATGAAGATACACCGCCTGTACGTCGAAAGCGGCGCTGATATCATCTACGCCAACACCTTCGGCGCAAACCGCTTCAAGCTGGCAAAAAGCGGTCATACCGTTGAGGAGGTAGTCTCCGCAGGCGTTGCCAACGCTAAAAAGGCTGCCGCAGGACGCGCTCTTGTGGCTCTCGATATGGGACCTATAGGTCAGCTTCTCGAACCTGCGGGCACTCTTAAATTCGAGGAAGCCTACGACGTTTATCAGGAGCTTGTCCTCGCAGGCAGGGATGCCGATGTTATCGTCATCGAGACCATGACCGACCTTTACGAGGTAAAAGCCGCTGTTCTCGCCGCAAAGGAGAACTCCGACAAGCCCGTTCTCGTCACAATGACCTTTGAGGAAAATATGCGAACCTTTACGGGCGTTTCTCCCGAATGTATGGTGGCTGTGCTGGAAGGTCTCGGCGCGGACGCTATCGGCGTAAACTGCTCTCTCGGTCCCGAGGAGCTCTTCCCTGTTCTTGACAGGATTTGCGCACTTACCACGCTCCCAGTTATTGCAAAGCCCAACGCAGGACTTCCCGATCCCGTCACCAATGAATATAACGTCGATCCCGATGATTTCGCCGCAAGCGCAGTAAAGCTGGCAAACGCAGGCGTTACTGTATTCGGCGGCTGCTGCGGAACAACTCCACAGCATATCTCCGCTATGATAGAGGCTCTTTCGGGCATGGAGCGCCAGACGCGAAAGATAGTCCGCGCAAGCATAGCCTGCTCCGCGGTGAACTGCGTTACCATAAATCAGCCCCGAGTTATCGGCGAGCGTATCAACCCAACAGGCAAAAAGCGCTTCAAGGAGGCTCTCCTCGCCCATGATGTGGACTATATCCTCGGACAGGCTGTCGAGCAGATACACGCAGGCGCCGAAATTCTGGACGTAAACGTGGGACTCCCAGGTATCGACGAAAAAGAAATGATGATAACCGCTGTAAAGGCTATACAGAGCGTATGCGACACGCCATTGCAGCTTGACTCCACTATACCAGAGGTGCTTGAAGCAGGTCTGCGAGTTTACAACGGCAAGCCTATCGTAAACTCCGTAAACGGTGAGGACGAGTCCTTAGAGGCTATACTCCCACTTGTAAAAAAGTACGGCGCGGCTGTTGTGGGACTTGCTCTCGACAAGGGAGGCATACCAAAGACTGCCGACGGACGTTTTGCCATTGCGGAGAAAATACTCCGCCGCGCTATGGAGTACGGCATACCCAAGGAGGACGTTTTCATCGACTGCCTTACACTGACGGCTTCTGCCGAGCAGGACGGCGTTATGGAAACGCTGAACGCTCTCCACAGGGTAAAGGTAGAGCTGGGACTCAACACCGTTCTCGGCGTATCGAATATCTCATTCGGTCTGCCCAACCGTGAGCTCATAACCCGTACATTTCTCACTATGGCGCTCCACAGCGGACTTACCCTGCCTATCATCAACCCCAATATCGAGGGAATAATCGGAGCTGTCCGCGCTTACCGTCTCCTTGCAGGAATCGACCGAAATTCCGCTGATTTCATAAGCATATACGCTCAGGACGACAGCGCTCCCAAAGCTCCTGCTCCTGCGCAGGACAAGGGAGCTCCCGATATAATGTACGCAGTTGAAAACGGACTGAAAAATCAGGCTGTAAAAGCTGCCGAGGAGCTCATGTACACCGTAGAGCCTATGGAGATAATCAACGGCTACCTTATCCCCGCTCTTGACAACGCAGGCGCTAAATTTGAAAAGGGCAAGATATTCCTGCCGCAGCTCATACTCACCGCAGAAGCGGCTCAGGCTTGCTTCGAGGTCATAAAGACAAGGCTCTCCGCCGCAAACAGCGAGAGCGTATCAAAAGGCAAGGTGGTACTTGCCACGGTACACGGAGATATCCACGATATCGGCAAGAATATCGTCAAGGTGCTCCTTGACAGCTACGGCTTCACGGTCATAGACCTCGGCAAGGACGTACCGCCCGAGACCATAGTAAACGCTGCTATCGAAAACAAGGTGAGCCTTGTAGGACTTTCCGCACTGATGACCACTACCCTCGGCGCTATGGCAGAGACTATAAAACAGCTCAACGAGAAGTACCCCGAGTGCAAGACCGTTGTAGGCGGAGCTGTTCTCACGGCTTCCTACGCCGAGCAGATAAATGCTACTTACTACGCAAAGGACGCTAAACAGACCGTGGATATAGCTTCAAAGGTCTACGGTGCTTGAGTACTATCCGCCCGAAAATCAACATTTCTGCCCTTTTATGAGGATAATATCATGGAAAAGATAACACTAAACGAACTAAAAATGCACTCACGAAAGGAAATCCTCACATTTCTGAAAAAGCTCTGGAACGGCGAAAGCGCTCCATGTCCGCTATGCGAAAATTCTCTTGAACTGCTCCATAAAAAGGCAAAAAAGAGCGACTGCGACTGGCAGTGCAAGACCTGCGATAAAGTGTTCAGGACGCTTGACCTGCTGGACGAGTTAAACGAAAAAATGCCGTAAAACTACAAAAAGCAGCCCATTCGGGCTGCTTTTTTTGCGTTATAGAGTTATTTTCTCAAATTTTGGACGTCGTCCCCTACAATTGGCTAACGGCTCTTTTCTCTGCCGTAAAGCCTGCCGATAAGAAACGCCGCTACATCGGCAAATACCGACGCTATCCTCATTACCAGAACGAACAGCACTATCCTGTCCGCAAACCGGTCTCCGCATACGAAGAGCATTACTCCCTCACGTATGCCGATACCGCCGGGAGCTCCGGGGGTAACAAAGCCGATTATCCACGCAAAGAGGAAAGCTCCCGTAAGAGCGGCGAGCTCTTTCGCATCAGCCTGCGGCACCATAAGCGCCAGACAACTCATGTACATTGCCGCCGATACGCAGTTATGAACAAAATAGTAGAATATACCGCAAAGGAGCTGCTTTCGGTTTTCCTTTTCAAACGCCTTTGAATAGCGCGAAAGATATTCCTTTACCCTGTCGCGGAATTTAAGCCTGAGCACTATGAAAACTGCTATGAGGAACAGCACTCCCACAGCTCCCACGACAGCCAGATTTTTGCCGTATTTGCCGAGAAGCTCCGCTATCCTGCCGCCAAGGAGCAGCACTGATACGACTCCCGTCCAGAACACGCAGAAAAGTACGTCCAGAACCGTTGCGCAGGCAACGTCCACATGGCTTATCTTCATATCAGCAGCAAGCTGATTCCGTCCAACGTACTGGAAAACGTTTCCGGGGAGATACTTGTAGATGTTGGAGCGTGTGAAAACAGGCATTGCCGCAGAATAGGGTATCTTCTGTCCCGAAAGTGACCGAGTGAACAGCAGCCACGACCAGCAGCCTATGAGTATCTGCGCGGTCTGTATCACGAAACTTACCGCAAATGCCGCTATGACACGGGGCGAGCTGAGGTCGCTCAGCTTTATGTCCATGTCGATTATCTTTTTGACAACGAATGCGAGAGCCGCAATGACAACAAGATGTCCTGCAAGCTTCATCAGCTTTTTGAGATTTATCTTATCTTTCATGGCGCTTCGCCTTTTCGTAAAGCTCCTCGATATTATCCACCATAACGTCCCATGAACGCCTGTTTGCCTCGGCGCGGACGTAATTCGTCATCTCGTCGGCATTACCCTCGCTGTAGAACTTCTTAACAGCCTCTGCAAGGGCGTGGTGATCCTTAGGCGGTACGATATAGCCTGTTTTGCCCTCGTCGACTACCTCGGGGATCCCGCCTACATCGGTAACGATAACGGGCTTGTCAAAGCCGTATGCCATCTGCACGATACCGCTCTGTGTTGCGGACTCATAGGGCAGTACAACTATATCGCAGGAGGCAAAATACTTCTCTATCTCGTTATCGGGGATATAGCCGTCAACTATTTTGATATTGCTCTCTGCTCCGCCCTTTTTGATGAGCTCCATGTAGCTTTCCTTGTCATCGCGGAATTCTCCCACTACCCAAAGCTCGATATTCGGATCGTACTTCACTATCTCGGGCATTGCCTTGATAATATGGCGAAGTCCCTTATACTCGCGGACAAAACCGAAAAAGAGCAGTATCTTCTTCTCTGGAGCTATGCCTGCCTGCTTTCTGCCCTCCTCCTTTGTAAGGTGGTGGAGGTTGTACTGATTGTGTACGGGCAGGTCTGCCGCCTTGAATATGGGCTTGCTCTTTATCTGCTTGAGGTCCTCGGCGTCAGAGACTGAGTGGGTTATATAAGCGGAGCCGCGCTTGAGGGCGAACTTCGCAAGGAATCGCTGCATGGGGAAATGCTCGTGAGGGAATACATTATGGCATATGAATATGCGCGGTATCTTCCTGAGCATAAACGAGAGACAGCCGTAGCACGGTGCAAAATAGGGGTGCCACCAGTGTATCACTATGAAATCGGGACGCATTTTCTTTATTTTACGGGCTGTAGTTATCCAGTTGAAGGGATTTGCGGTATTGATAAGGAACTGTGCGTCGTCTATCTTGAAAAGGCTGTTGCTGTAGTCCTTCTGCTCCTGATGAAAGAGTATCTTCGGATACTGCATCTTATAGGAAACAGTCTTTACGTTGAAACGCTTTTTAAGGCTGTTTATCATAGTTGCGCAATTATAGGCTATTCCGCCCTTATACGGGTAAACGGGACCTATCATTACGACCTTTTTTCTTTTCTTTTTCTCGCTCATTTGCTCTCCACCTTTTCAGTGCCTGCGTTTTTTGCCTCAGAGCGGAGCTCCTCGTCGCTCTTGCCGCACTCCATTTTTCTCACCCTGTACTGAACGTCCTCAAGGAGCTTTCTGTTAGCGGAGATAGTATCTCCAAGAAGTCCTATGGTTATGGTCTGGAAGCCCATCATAATGAGGATAGCCGTCAGGATAAGGGACTGTACGTGTCCGCTGCCCTCGCCGACAGCCATAAGGATAAGGAATCTTACGCCCAGTACTCCGCCGATAAGAAGCAGTACAAGTCCGATAGTCATGAAAAAGGTCAGGGGCTTGTACATTACGAATGAACGTGTTATTACCGTTGATGAGCGCTTCATATAGCGCCACATACTCGAAAACAGACGGGACGGTCTGGTCTCGGGATTTGTTCTTATGGGAACAGATGTCATGGCAGTTTTATTGTTTCCTGCCTGAATGATAGTTTCGAGAGTATATGTATATTCATTTACAACGTTGAGTCTCAGTGCGGCGTCACGGGAATATGCTCTGAAGCCGCTGGGGGCGTCGGGGATATCGGTACCCGAAGCTACACGGACTACCCAGCTTCCAAGGTGCTGGAACTTTTTCTTCTTCCATGAGAAGTGCTCGGTCTGGTCGATAGGACGCTCTCCGATAACGATATCAGCCTTCTGGTCGATTATCGGGCGGACTA
This sequence comes from Ruminococcus flavefaciens, assembly GCF_900119075.1. Classification (GTDB taxonomy): domain Bacteria; phylum Bacillota; class Clostridia; order Oscillospirales; family Ruminococcaceae; genus Ruminococcus; species Ruminococcus flavefaciens_Q. Next base: position 286,965 of record NZ_FPIP01000003.1, on the reverse strand, counting down.
TCTTCTCGATATCCGCACCGCAGTACTGATTATCCGCGTCTGTATTGACGATGATATCAGCACCGAGATGCAGGCAGGCGTCGATACCTGCCATAAAGCCCTTGGCAAGTCCCTTGTTGCGCTTGAATGAAACTATATGATGAAATCCAAGCTCACGGGCACGGGCTACGGTATTGTCCTTGCTGCCGTCGTTGATTATGAGATATTCTATGGTGTCGATACCGTCTATATGTCTGGGCAGGTCGTTGTATGCCAGCTCCAGCGTTTTTTCCTCGTTATAGCATGGTATCTGAATGATAAGCTTCATATTTTCATATCCTTTCTTTATGCAGCCGACGAAAAGCGGACTGACTTTACAGGTACTCCCAGTTCACGTGTGTCAACAGGATTTGAAAGCGCCGCCTTCCACAGCGGACAGCATATGGTCAGTATGTTCTCGCCTTCCCTGACCTGTTCCTCATCTGCACTGAAATGGAGCGGCTGACCGTTGTTTTCAGCAGTTATGGTATCCGTGCCTATCTCCTTGCCGTTAAGGAGCATCGTTACCTTTACCTCGTTCACACCCATTGCTTCAAGGGGCATTTCGCAGCCAAGCTCCAATGTTACATCATAATCGCCGGGGTAAAGTCCGCACTCTATCTGAGCCTCTTCGCTGTCTGTCCAGCAGAAATAAGTCTCAAGACCTGAAACTCCGCTCATTTTCGCGTAATCTCCTGCGGCAGTGTACATGAATCTGTACTTGTCGTAGGAATATATCCTGATGTCGTCATCATAGGTGATGAAATGCTTTGAGAAAGGAACTATCCTGCCTCTGTGGTTGAGGTCGTCCTCTATGCTGTGCATTCTGTTTGAATACATTATTGAGAAGTCCTCGTCGTCCATCATTTTCTCGGTAAGCACAAGGACTCTGCCGTATCTTGCCGCAAGCCTGTCTATCTGACCTGCGTCGTTCTCGTCCTCGGGGACTACCTTTGCTCCTGTCATAGAGCGCACAGGCAGCCAGAGCTTCGTGGTGTACTTAGGAGATATCACGATACAATCGTTTTCTCCACCGAAGTCTGCGATATCCTCGAGTATGCTCCACTCTATGCGCGAATCGTCCTTATGTCCCATAAGATATGCGTCAAAGGGAGCTATATAAAGCAGTCCCACAGCAGTTACGGGGATAAGCAGCTTTCCGCCGAAGCGGTCTGCCGCAGACGCGCAGAACAGCACCGCAACAGGTATGAAAGGTGCAAGATAACGTGAATAGTAGTAGTAATGCTGTATCTGATAGCGCAGGAACGCAGAATAAACAAGAATGCAGTAGAAGAACATTATGAAAAGCACAAGTCTCTGCTGGCGCTCGGCAAAAAACTTTACGTTCACAAAGGCAAGTATCAGACCGAGAGGGAAAAGTATGAGTCCCGTACAGCCTGCAAAGCCCCACAGCGTAAGGTGATTGAGGTACTCCCAGCTGTCGAAGCTGAGCAGCGCTTTAACAGCTATGAATGCAACGGGGATAATGAGCATTACCCTCAGAAGATTGCGGAAAAGCTTTGATTCCGAAGCCTTTCGGGTAAATCTTGCAGGATTGAAGTTCTGCTTGGTGCGCTTTTTTACTACAGCAATGAATATCAGAGAAGCAGCAAATGCCGCAGCAGAGCCGATAATAACGACTGTAGTTATGTCATGTACTGTTATTCCGCCCACAAACAGAGGACTGTAATTGTTCATGGTATACATCGGCTGTACGTGTCTCATCATCAGGTAGCTTGCAAAGTATCCTGCTATGGTAACAGGCAGGAGCACTGCGAACTGGCGCTGACGGGTGAATACGTACATTCCGCCGTATATCATCACGAACATGGGTATCATGGTGTAAAGCGAAACGTGATAGCAGCCGAATACCGCTACAGGTATCACCGACAGCCATTTATGGTCGGGATAATCCTCGTCTGTCATAAAGTACAGGAACACCGCAGGGATAAGCGCAAGGAGCATTTCCGTAAGGGACGACTTTGCCACCCATATCACAACGGGAGCAAGCGCCGAGGCTGCGCATACGCAGGCGGCGGTAGTCTCCTTCAGCTTCATATTGCGGCTTATGAAGTACATCAGGAATATCAGGCACACATAGAGTATGGTCTCGAAATCCTGCATATGCTCCATTCCGAAAAGCTTGCCCCATGTGGCAAGGAGTGAGGAATATGTGGGGATACCGTGGATTATACCCGAAGCAGGTCCCTTGCTCCTGTCATACACGGTATCAGGATAATCCTCGGGCTGTATATCAAAGCCTGCAAGGTGGTGCTTGGCGTTGTACGCAAAGGCTTCCTTTTCCTGTTCGGTGGTAAGGTCGTAGTACTCTTCAAGAGTTTTCTGGCGCTTGGTATCGCCGTTCATAAAGAGTATCGCCTGCGTCTGATAAACGCCCTCGTCCTGTCCCATGCCGAAGAAGTAATTCTTCTGTGACACAAAGGGTATCGCAAGAACGGCTATAACTATTGGTATGAGCATTTCCTTTACGGAGAACTCATGACCGACGGTATGTCTTTTGCGGAAGAATTTTCCCTTGTCAAGGAACAGAACCAGACCGAGGACGGCTCCGCAGATAAGCGCAGCTCCTGCGCCTGCCCTGGAAACAGTGTATCTGTCAATGACAAAGAGTCCCATGCTTGCGAATATATGGGCAAAGAACCACATTATCACGCCCATTGTCACAGCTTCTATGATGTTTTTCTTCTTAAACCAGATAACAGCGCTCAGTACAGAGAATATAACTCCCACCAAGCAGACCGCTGAAAATATCATTTATTATATTCACTCCTCACAGATATGGTTTATCATCTCACTGAAATTGCGCATTATTACCTCCCAGCGATAATTGCTGTCAATGTAGGCTTTTGCATTTCGGCGCATTATGCTGTATTCCTCGGGGTGAGAGAAAATATAGTCCAGCACACCCTCAAATTCAAAATAATCAGTGTAATAAAGTCCGCCGTTGCTCTTTACGCAGTGACCTTTCAGCACCTCGCACACGCCGTTTACGATAACGGGCACGGAAAGCGTCATAGCTTCAAGAACGGATATTGAAAGGCTCTCGAAAGCAGAGGGCAGCACAAGGCACTTCGCGCCCGATATGCCGCTGAATTTGTCCTCCTCGCTGACAAAGCCCAGACTTATGATGTCCTTGTCCTTTGGAATCTCGCAGACTGGCTTGCCCATGAGGACAAGCTTGAGACCGCTGTCGGGACGGCGCTTTTTGTACTCCTGAAAGTACCTGAAAAGCTCGGGACAGCATTTGCCCTCGTCGATACGTCCCACGTATATGATGTAGTCGCCATCGATGCCGTATTTGCTGCGGAAGCCTGTTTCATCGGGCTCGCATGGCACCTCAACGCCCGTGCCCATTACGCGGCAGGGCTTGTCCTTACAGTCAAAAAGTCCCTGCACCAGCGCCTTTTCCTCGTCTGTGAGGAAAACGAAGGCTTTAGGGAGCTTGAAAAAGTTCTCATAGGTCTTGAAATGTATGAAGGGCTCCTCATGGGCTGTGGGTATGAGTATGGACTTTTCAGCCACCTCGGGAAGTCCCTTTACGGTGAGGTAGTAGAGATAGGTCACGAAGATGAACATGTCGTACTTATCTTTGTTTTCACGGATATAGTTTATAGCCGCAGGAGAATAAGGTCCCTGCTTCTCGAACCACTTTTCCTCTGTCTCGGTATTGTAGTTTGCAACGCCAGAATTGAGGTACCTGCCGTTGAATTCGTTGAAATCCTTTGCGCGGAGCTTCTCAACAGGGAAACGGAGAACGTGTACTCCGTTTATGTCCTCCTCGTCGGCTTTGTAATAATTCTCCCATGTGGTGTATTCCAGAGCCTTTGTGGTTATGACGTCCACCTCAAATTCAGAAGCAAGGCGCTCTGCAATAAGACGGGTGTAGTATTCCGAGCCGCCGTTTACTTCAAGTCCGTATCTCTGATTTACAAGCGCTATCCTTTTCATTCTTCTCCGATGACCTCTCTGAAAAACTTCCTGTACTTTTCAACTATAACGTCCCACGCGAAATTGCTGCGGACGTATTCTCCGCCGTTCATGCCCATTTGCTTTGCCTTGTCCCTGTTGGCAAGATACCAGTCGGTACAGCCCTCAAACTCGAAATAATCCCCGAAATAAAGACCGCCGTTGGACTCGGATACGAAATTCCGCGTTACGGGGCAGCCGCTGTGCACCAGCACGGGACGTCCGCAGAGCCAGCTCTCCATGATGACCAGCGAGAAGCTCTCGTTGCGTGAGGGCTGACAGAGGAACTCTGCCGCACCCTGTCCGTTGTACTTGTCCTGCTTGTCCACGAAGCCAAGGTCTATTATGCGCTTCTGCTTCACTAAGTCGGCAGGGAGCTCTATGCTTCCGCCGCCGATGAGAACAAGCTTTAAGTCGGTATCGCGGCGCTTGATGTACTCCGAGAAATACTTCACAAGGGTGTGGACGTTCTTGCCCTCGTCCTTGCGTCCTGCGTATATGATAAAGGGACTGTCGATGCCGAATTTTCTGCGGAAAGCCTCTCCGTCAGGGACTATCCCCGTATCCATGCCAATGCCCATGACTATTGTCTTAGTGCCGCTCTGTGAGAAGCCGAAAAGTCTCTCGGCAAGCTCCGCCTCGGGACGGGCATTGAATATCATGCCTGCGGTCTGGGGAAAGAGCTCCTTATAGCGGCTGATATAGGCGTAAGCCTCGTCGTGGAAGCAGGGTATGAACACCGACTTCTTTGGGAAGAGCTTAGCGCCGTTGTAGGCTGTACACAGCAGATATGGTATGAACACAAAGAGGGAGTACTCCTCGCTGTGCTCCTGCATATAGGCATAAAGCTGAGGGCAGTTCACCATTTCCGACAGGAAGATATCCTCCTCCGCAGGAGTAATGCGATGTCCCTTCATAAGCTTTGCGTTCACTGCGTCAAAAGCCGCAGTATCACGTTTTTCTACTTTGAAGCGCCTTACGGTGATGCCCTTTGAGGTCTTTTCCACGCCCTCTTTATTGTAATTCTCGCTCCAGTCCGAGCCTGCGTCCTTTATGCAGGTGGACAGTATCTCAAGGTCAACTCCCGCCGCATGGAGGTGGTCTGTGACCTCGCGAAGCTCCATTTCAGCTCCGCCCGGGATATTTTCTCCGTACCACGGGATAACAAATCCAATTTTTTTCATTTCAGTATCCTTATCAGGCAGCTTATTTGCCTTCAATAAAGGCTTTCAGCTTTGTCTCGAATATATTGCTGAGTCTCTCGTATGAAAAGTATTCCAGTCTCTTGCGCTGTCCCTCGATGACGCTCTCACGGAGCTTGTCGTCGGTGAGCAGTCTGTCCATGACTGCCGCCGTGAATACGGGATCGTTATCGTCAAGAAGTATGCCGCTGCCGCCGAGAGTCTCGCCGATAGCGCTGGTATTATAGGCTATTATGGGCACGCCGAAGAACATGGATTCAACCAGCGGTACGCACAGTCCCTCATGCTCGCTCATGCAGAGAAAAGCGTCGGCAATGTGGTAATACGCCAGTATCTCACTGAACTTGATATGTCCCGTGAAGATAACATCGTCGCTGAGTCCGAGAGCCTTGACATACTTCACAAGGCGCTCGTTGTAGTTCTCCATGCCGTTTGCCGAGCCTACAAGTATAAGTCTCGAATCCGGGTTGAGCTTCCTGTAGCAGCAGTAAGCGCGTATAACGTTTTCCTGCTTCTTGTTGGGAGCTATTCTGCCCACGAATATGATGTTTTTCTTGCCGTCGCGGTACTTCTTCATGGTAGCCTCGTCGGGAGCCTGCTCGTAGTCCTCAAACTTTGTCAGTGAGGGGCTTATGTCTATCTTGCAGGTATAGCCCATTCTGATGAGCTCCGACTTGTTGTACTCCGACACCGCAAGGACATAGTCCATTTTGTCGCGGAGATACTCAACGCCCTTGTAGCCGTACTCCGTAAGCTGTGTAGCCGAAGCGCTGTAGGGGCGGAAGAAATCGGGAGGAGTGATATTGTGGTATATCATCACCCTGCGGCACTTGTAAGTGTCTATTTTAAAGGATAAGTCCGTGCCTGTGGACTTGTGGTATATGAGCACATCGTCCTTTTTCAGGTCGCGGAGCTTGTCAGCCTTTATAGCTGTGCCCTCGGGAAGTCTCTTGTCTATATTCTCGGCATAGATATCTGTGGAATAGCCCATTTTGCCGATTATTTCTTTAAGTGCTATCGCGTCATTTCCTACGCCGTCGCCGAATGAAAGGGTAGGCAGTATCTGAACTACTCTCATTACTTGCTCTCTCCGTTAAGCCTGCTGCGGAGCTCCGCATTTTCGCGCTCCAGCTTGTCAAGACGTATCATGAGCTCCTTGTGAGCAAGCTCCATAGCCTCTACCTTGCTGCTCATATCAGCGGACTTGTTCTCTGTGAGAGACTTGATGACCGTGACCGCATTTGCGTTGAAGTCGTTCTGCTCGAATACGACGGGCTCTACGTAGAACTTCATAAGCTTGCGGAGAACTTTCTTGAAGAAAACCTTTATGCCGTTTCCCTGAAGCTCCTTGTAGGGCTGTATATAGTAATGTGTGCTGATATAGTCGAGAGCCTCCGAGGCAGAACCGCTCTGAGCGTTCTTTTTGTATGGAACGTCCTCAAAGCTGAGCATATCCGCAGTAAGCCCCTGCTCCTTTATCTTCTGCTTTATCTCAGCCATTATCTCTTCTATATTTATACTTCCGTTTTCCATGATTTATCCTTTCTTTACGGCTACTACCGCGTAATCCTGACTTCCGAATATCATATCGGATACGCGCTTCATCGCCTCATTGAATTCAGCCGTATTTTCTCCGTCTGCCAATTTCAGAGGAGGTATCTCAAAGGGCGGTCTGCTGCTTTCGGTATATATTATCTCGATATCCTTAAAGCCTGCCTTTTCAAGGTAATATTGCAGCGTAAGCGGGTGAACAGGCTTTATATGTGAGGGATCGATGTAGAATGCATTTGTGTATATGGACAGCGATGTAGGGTTCGGCGTCTCCATGATGATACAGCCGCCGACTTCAAGGCGCTCATATGCAGTATTGCACAGGCGTATTATCTGATGAGGTTTAAGGTGCTCCACTACCTGTCCCACGAATATGCCGTCAACGCCCTCGGTCTTTTCGAGGAAGTCGCAGCCGTCGGCGCAGGTGGCTTTCAGCCCCTTGGAATTGCAGTATTCGGTATAGGGCTCATAGATATCCACGCCCTCGGCAGCTATGCCGTTATCCTGCATGAGTGAGAGGAATTCTCCCCTGCCGCAGCCGATATCCACTACCTTTTTCTTGCCGCGGCAGTATTTGAGGTAGAACTCCTGAGACTTCTTTATGCTCTCGATAGAGCCGCGGAAGTGGTTCTCAAAGTCGAAATAGTCGATATCATCGTAATCCGAGCCGCTGCTCTCAGCCGCAGGCTGTACGGTCTGTACAGCTCCCTCCTTGCTCGTCTGCACGGGAGCCGCTTTCAGTTTTTTTTCCACAGAGCCAAGCTTGCTCTTGAGGAATTCCTCCTCGCTGATGAGCCTTTCTATGAGGGTATTGTTGTTCCTGAGATTGACGCAGGCAGCCTCAAAGTCCTTTCTCAATTCATCACTTGTCTGCACATTGGCGATATCCCTGTCTGCTGCCTCCAAGCCGGCAAAAAGCCAGCCGAAAAGCTTTCTTTTCAGCGCACCCTTGATACCCTTCTGATTTTTTACACTGTCTATAAACTGCGATATATTACTCATTTTTTACCTCTTGAGCTTCCATGTGTGTTCGATGCGGGAAACTCCCACATCGCCCATTGCCGATATCATCTGTATCCTGTATGCCTGACGGAAATAGTCAATTGGTATGCCTTCGCCCTGCTCTATGGCGATGTCGATATTGTACTCGCCTGCAAGGAGCTCAACGTTTTTCATCAGTATCTCCGCCGTACCGCTTTCGCTGATAGTTATGTCGGGCTGCTTGTCTATACGGGTATTGGTGCCGTAGCACTGTATACCGTTCATGTCAAAGACTCCGAAGCCGAATACCGCGTCCTTTACGGGCTTTTTCACGGTATAGTCGATACTGAGCCTTATGTCCTCGCCTGTACGGAAGGTCTTCTGCTCGCTGCCGTCAGCCGCAAAGGAGCGCACCTTTTTTATACGCACCTCTCCGCTGCCCCAGCGCTTTCCTGTCTCCTCCTCGGAGACCTCCTCCGCATCGCTTTCGGACTTGTTCTTTTCCTGCATTTTTCTGCTCATATAATCAAGGTATTCAAGGTCTATCTCCTTGGGAGGTCCCTCCGCCTTGATAAGTCCCTCGTGTATCCATATAGCGCGGTCGCATATCTGCTCTATCTGTCCGAGGGCGTGGGATACTATTACTATAGTAGTGCCCTGCGCCTTTATCTCCTTTAGCTTGTTGAAGCACTTTGTCTGGAAATTGGCGTCGCCTACGGCGAGTATCTCGTCGATAAGAAGCACGTCCGCGTCAACATTTATAGCTACCGAGAATGCCAGTCGCATATACATACCCGAGGAATATGTGCGGACAGGGTTGTCGATGAACTCGGCAAGCTCCGAAAAGTCCACTATATCCTTGATACGGGCGTCTATTTCCTTTTTGGTGAGTCCGAATATAGCCGCATTGGTGTAGATGTTCTCCCTGCCGCTCATATCGGGATGAAAACCTGCTCCCAGCTCTATAAGGCTGGAAACCCTGCCTTTCAGCTTTATAGTTCCCTCGTCGGGATACATTATCCTTGTGAGAAGCTTCAGCGTTGTACTCTTGCCGCAGCCGTTGTGACCGATAAGTCCTATGGCTTCGCCTTTTTTTACGTCAAAGCTTATGCCGCGGAGCACCTTGCGCTCCTCATAGCGGCTGCGCTTGCGGAACAACAGGCGCTCCTTCAGCTGGGCACCCTTGTCGAGGTACACCTTGAAGCTCTTGGTCACGTTTCTGACCTCTATTGCGATATCATTTTCTGCCATCAGAGTTCCTCCGCAAAATGCCTTTGAAGCTTGTTGAATACGAATGCGCCGAATACAAGGAAGAATACTCCCAGACCTGCCGCCCAGAGAAGCGCTGTCAGGTCGGGTACCTGCTTTTCATAGAGCACCGTCCTGTAGCAGTCGATAATATGCGTCATGGGGTTGAGATTGAACAGGGGCAGATACCTGTCAGGGACTATCTTCTTGGAGTAAACTACGGGGGTAAGATACATCCACGCCATTGCAACAATGCCGAGGATATGCTCCAAGTCTCTGAAATAAACTGTTACCGCCGAAGCTATCATCGCCATACCGAGGGCGAATATATACTCCACTATCATTATCACAGGCAGAGTCAGAACTGCCACGAAGTTTATTCCTGCTCCCGTTACTATTATCACCGCAAATATGACTATGAAGCACAGCAGCATATTCACAAAGCAGCTGGTCACATAGGATATGGGGATTACCATTCGCGGGAAGTATATCTTCTTTACGAGGTCTTTCTGTGATATAATGGACGCTGCTCCCACCGTTATGGAGGAGGAGAAGAATATCCACGGTATCAGCGCAACGAAGAGGTAAAGGTAATACCTCGGTATATCGTTGCGAAGTATCTTAGAGAAAACTATCGTGTAGACTATCAGCTGGAAAAGCGGATTGATGAACGTCCACAAAAAGCCCAGCACCGAGCCCTTGTAGCGTCCGCGGAGGTCCTTTTTCACAAGGCTGAATATCATCTGTCTGTAAGCATACAGCTCTTTGATCGTACTCATTAATTGCTCCTTGAAACGCGCAGAAACGGTCTTTACCGTCAAAAGCGCATAAAATTCCATAGTATCTTTTAATTATATCACAACGCCTTTTGGCTGTCAAGTCCGCAGGATTCACCTAAAATTACAGCCCCTACAAAACTAACGGCTAAAAAAGGACAGCCGAAGCTGTCCTTTTTATTTATGGTATTTTCCGCCCTCTGCGATCTGGAATGCGCGGTATATCTGCTCTAAGAGCATTACCCTTGCAAGCTGGTGTGGAAAGGTCATCTTCGACATAGAGAGTTTAAGCGCTCCCATTGCCTTTATCTCGGGATCAAGTCCGAATGAACTTCCTATTATAAAGGTCACGGTGCTCTGACCGCTTACTCCTGCGGAGCTTATCTTCTCCGAGAGCTCGGGACTTGTGAGCTGCTTCCCCTCGATACACATAGGCACTATCATGCCCTTTGCATAGCGCTTTATCTGCTCCGCTTCCTTTTTCAGCGCAGTCGCTATCTCCTTTTCCGAGGGCTCGTCACTGAGTCGGCACTCGTCCAGCTCGTGGAGCTCGAAATTGCAGTACCTGCCCAGCCGCTTTATATATTCTGCACAGGCGCTGCGGAGATATTCCTCTTTCAGCTTGCCTATGACTATAAGATTTATATTCATCAGAAAATAACAGCTCCTCCCTGAGTTTCAACGGGAGCTACGCCCAAAAGGTAGTCCCTGCCCCTTGCGAAGCGTTCAAGGCTCCGCTGAACGGTGCTGTCCGCGATATTGGGACGGTTGTTGTCCTGACTGAGATGTCCCAGCAGGAAATGGGTAGTTCCTCGCTCTATGAGCTTTCCCACCTGCACGGCGCAGTCGTCGTTGGAGAGATGACCGTTTGGCGAAAGTATGCGCTCTTTCAGATACAGAGGATACGGACCTGTGCGCAGCATATAGTCGTCGTAGTTGGCTTCGATGAGCACCATTCGGCAGCCATTCAGCGCCTCGTCAACCTCGGGAGTAACGTGTCCCAAGTCCGTACAAATGGCGCAGTACTTATCATCGGAGGTATGTATCCTGTAGCCGCAGCTCTGTATGGCGTCGTGAGGCGTATTGAAGCAGCTCACCTCGCTGCCGCCGCAGCTTATGGTCTTGCCCGTAATGTCAATGACATGAGAGACAGGCGCTATCTTATTCCCGTCGCAGAGCCGCTGCAAAGTGCGCTTCTGACCGTATACAGGCATTCCCGTTTTCTTGGTCAGCATTGCAAGTCCTGCAACGTGGTCCGAGTGCTCATGGGTTATGAAAACTCCCTGTACAGCGCTCAGGGGAATGTGGTTGACTTCGAGGGCTTCGCTGAGCCGCTTGAAGCTTACGCCGCAGTCTATGAGTATGCCGCCCTTTTCTGTTCCGATAAAGGAGGAATTGCCCTTGCTGGAGCTGAAAAGGGGATAAAGTCTTGCCATTGGATATTCTCCGTTCCGTTTATTTAATTCATAATTCACAATTCATAATGCATAATTAATGTGTCAGCTTGCGCTGACAGCTTTATTCAATATGTCCGCCTAAAGGCGGACACTTATAATTATGAATTATGCATTAAGCATTATGAATTTGTATCAGAGCTTGTTTATCTCTGTTCCCTGTCTTGTCTCCTTGACCTCATAGCCCAGAGCTGCTATCTTGTCGCGGAGCTCGTCTGCCAGTGCGAAATTCTTTTCCTTACGTGCAGCCTTGCGCTGTTCAACAAGCTCAAGAACCTCACTTGGGATATCAGCAGAAGCCGAACCTGCGTTTTCTGCAAGCTCCTTAGCATTTGCAATAAGGTCAAGTCCGAGAACTTCGTCGAACTTAGCGATAAGAGCAAGCTTTGTAGCGCCATTTGCCTTGGATTTCAGCACGTCGTATATAACTGTGATACCCATAGCGGTGTTAATATCGTTGTCGAGAGCGTCTGTGAAGTCCTTCATAAGGCGGTCGTACTCAGCCTTGTCGATATCGCCGCCATTCTCCTTAGTAAGAGGAGCTATCTTCTCTATGAGCTTGTTGTAAGCCACAACAGCGTTGTCAAGGTTCTCCCATGAGAACACAAGGGACTTCCTGTAGTGTGAAAGCAGGCAGAAGAAACGGTATACCACAGGCTTGTAGCCTTTTTCTTCGAGGAGCGATACTGTAAGGAACTCGCCCTTGCTCTTGCTCATCTTGCCGCTGTTTGTATTGAGGTGGAGCACATGGAACCAGTAGTTGCACCACTTATGTCCGAGGTAAGCCTCAGACTGAGCTATCTCGTTGGTGTGGTGAGGGAAAGCGTTGTCGATTCCGCCGCAGTGGATATCGAGGTACTCGCCGTTGTTCTTCATGCTTATGCATGAGCACTCGATGTGCCAGCCGGGGTAGCCGATACCCCACGGGCTGTCCCATTTGAGCTCCTGATCGTCGAACTTGGACTTTGTGAACCAGAGCACGAAGTCAGCCTTGTTTCTCTTGTTCTCGTCAGCTTCAACGCCCTCACGAACACCTACTGCAAGGTCTTCCTCGTTGAAATCGTTGAAAACGTAGTACTTTTCAAGCTTTGAGGTATCGAAATAGATGTTTCCGCCTGCCTCGTAAGCGTAGCCCTTTTCCATAAGAACGCTGATAACGCGGATAAACTCGTCGATATAAGTAGTAGCAGGCACTACAACGTCGGGCTTCTTTATGTTGAGCTTGTCGCAGTCGCCAAAGAAAGCGTCTGTGTAGAACTTTGCTATTTCCATAACGGTCTTGTGCTCACGCTTTGCTCCCTTGAGCATTTTATCGTCGCCTGTGTCGCCGTCGCTGGTGAGATGACCTACGTCGGTTATATTCATAACGCGGTTCACGTCGTAGCCTGTGAAGCGAAGATATTTTTCGAGTATATCCTCCATGATGTAGCTTCTCAGGTTGCCTATGTGAGCGTAGTGGTACACAGTAGGTCCGCAGGTGTACATATTTACCTTGCCCTCAGCGTGGGGCACGAATTCTTCTTTTTTATGGGATAATGAATTGTATAACTGCATTTTTATTCCTCCAAAATCATTTATGTGTGTAGGGGGCGATGCCCACATCGCCCCGTGCTCATATGGCAACTATATTCGGGCTGATGTAGGCATCAGCCCCTACATATTAATTATCGTTCATGCAATAATTACGCATTAAAACGCCCATATTTCAGGCGGTGGGTTCTTTATCTTCAGCTTTGAAAAATACCCGAACATCACAAGAAACTCGGGCAGTACGCGCAGTCCGTCACGGTAGTATGCGTCCATGCGCTCGCTGTCTGCGGCTATGCCCTTGTAAGTGCGCGGACACGAGAATGTCCACTCTGCGGTCAGGCTGTCGAAGCTCAGCCTGAAAAAGCCTGCGGGACTGAACTCGTCAAAGGCTTCAAGAAGCGCTATGTGGTCACCTGCGTCATCTGCCGCACCTACATAGGCTTTTGCCCCGTCAAGGCTTACCGCCGCAAGAAATCGGCTGTCGTTTTTTACGGCTTCGTTTACTGCCTCGTCCGAGGGATACTTGATTATATTCATTTAAGCCTCCTTAAAATAACAAAAGCCCCCGAGGGTATACCTCGGAGGCGCAATTGCTCGTTTCCACTCCGTCTTGAACTCGTCTTATCCTTAACGCGGACGAAACGCCGACAGATACACACGCCTATGCGCTTCCCTGCCGAAGCTGACAGCCGCACTTCACTTCTCCCGACCATGTGCTCGCACCCTCCGCACACTCTCTGAAAGTCCGCAAAAAAAGCTACTCTGACTGCTATGCCTTTCTCAGTAATTAGTTTTTAGTGATTAGTGCTTAGAATGTACTAAACTCCAAAAATTATTATATACCAAAGTGCAGGCTCTTGTCAAGACTGGGGACTGCTTCTCAAATATGAACAAATTGTAAACATTTCCTTCTGCCCTTGACTTTGTACCTGCAAAAGATATATACTTTATTTAGCACTCTAAGAGATAGAGTGCTAAAATCAACTACGGAGATGTTTTAAATGGAAACAAAACAGTTCAAAGCAGAGTCCAAAAGACTGCTGGATATGATGATCCACTCGATCTATACTCATAAGGAGATCTTCCTCCGCGAGCTTATCTCCAACGCAAGCGACGCTATTGATAAGCTGTATTTCAAATCTCTCACCGACGACAAGGTCGGTCTCAATAAAGACGATTTCGCTATCTGGATATCCGCCGACAAGGACAGCCGTACACTGAAAATAACCGATAACGGTATCGGTATGACCGAGGAGGAGCTTGAAAACAACCTCGGTACTATCGCTAACAGCGGCTCTTTCAAGTTCAAGAATGAGAACAAGCTGGAAGAGGACAACCAGATTATCGGACAGTTCGGCGTAGGCTTCTACTCCGCATTCATGGTAGCCAAGAAAGTGACCGTTATCTCAAAGGCTTACGGCAGCGACAAGGCTTATCAGTGGGAGTCCGAGGGCGTTGACGGCTACACTATCACAGAAGCCGACAAAAAGAGCACAGGTACCGAAATTATCCTCGAAATGCTGGACGACACCGACGACGAGAACTACGGCGAGTTCCTCGACCAGTACAGGATAAAGTCCCTTGTAAGCAAGTACTCCGACTATATCCGCTTCCCTATCAAAATGGAAGTATCCCACAGCCGTCCAAAGGAGCAGACCGAGGAGGAAAAGGAAGCCAAGAAGCCTCTCGAATACGAGGATTACCTCGAAGTAGAGACTCTCAACAGCATGACTCCTCTCTGGAAGAAGAACAAAACAGAGCTCAAGGAAGAGGACTACAAGCACTTCTACACCGAGAAGTTCTTTGATTACAACGAGCCTCTGAAATACTCACACATCAGCAACGAAATGCCTGCTTATAACGCACTTCTCTATATCCCGTCAAAGGCTCCATTCGACTACTACTCAAAGGAGTACGAAAAGGGCTTGCAGCTCTACTCAAACGGCGTTCTCATCATGGACAAGTGCGCAGACCTGCTCCCAGATTATTTCAGCTTTGTAAAGGGACTTGTTGACTCAGAAGACCTGTCGCTGAATATCTCCCGTGAGATGCTCCAGCACGACAGACAGCTTAAAACTATCGCCAAGAGCATTGAAAAGACTATCAGCAACGAGCTGAAGAAAATGCTGAAAAACGAGCGTGAGAAGTACGAGGAGTTCTGGAAGGCATTCGGCTTACAGCTCAAATACGGCGTTTACAGCGACTTCGGCATGAACAAGGACAAGCTTCAGGACCTCCTGATGTTCACATCTTCCAACGAGCAGAAGCTGGTAACTCTTGACGAGTACGTTACAGGTATGCGCGAGGATCAGAAGTACATCTACTACGCTACAGGCGAGAGCGCAGCACGTATCGAGCAGCTGCCACAGACAGAGCTCGTAAAGGACAACGGCTTCGAGATACTCTATCTTACCGATAATATCGATGAATTCGCATTAAAGGCTCTCATGCAGTACAAGGACAAGGAATTCAAGTCCGTATCTGCTGACGACCTCGGTCTTGAAACTCCCGAAAAGAAAGAGGAGCTCAAGGCTAAGGAGGAGGAGAGCGCAGACCTGCTTAGCCAGCTGAAAGAGGCTCTTAACGGCAAGGTCACAAAGGTAGCGCTCTCACAGAGACTGAAATCCCACCCTGTATGCCTTACCAGCGAGGGCGAGATATCTCTCGAAATGGAAAAGGTGCTCAACTCAATGCCGACTGATCAGAAGATAAAGGCACAGCGCGTTCTCGAGATAAATCCCGAACACGAGATATTCGGCAAGCTCAAATCTCTCAGCGAGAGCGGCGACAAGGACAAGCTGGGCAAGTACGCAAAGCTCCTCTACGATCAGGCGCTCCTTATCGAGGGCATGAGCATTGAGGATCCTGTGGAGTTCTCGAATCTCATTTGTGAATTGATGTAAGCAGCGTAACGCTGCACTGTAGGGACGCCCTCACTTGCAGGGCTGTCCCCCTAATCGGGTCCGTCCCCTCTGTCGCGTTGCGACATCTCCCCACACCGTGGGGAGTCACCCTTGACCTGACCAAAGGGAGTATACTCCCTTTGGAATCCCATTATTACGCTATTCTCAAAGTAAAAACGGTACACTCTCGTGTACCGTTTTTTTATTTATCCTGTTTTTTGATGGTGCGTCTTACTATCTTTTTCAGTCGTGCGCAGGTATCCTGCGGAAAATCCGTTATGAACATGAGCGCCTGCTCGTGAGCCTGCTCCTTGGGGAGCTTCAGGAACCTGTGGAAGAAGGTGTAGACCTCATCAAATGAAGCGAATATCTCCTCAACAGCTGCCTCTCCCTCGGGAGTAAGCATAACGCTGTTGCAGAAGTCCTCGTAGACGTATCCGCAGTTAGCCAGACATCTCAGCATTTTGCTGACGCTGGGACGTGAAACGCCTAAATGACGGGATATATTCACACAGCGCACCTGCCCGTCTCTTTCGGTGAGCTCTTTTATTGCTGCCAGATATCGTATCTGACCTGCACAATGCTGCATTTTATGCTCCTTTCATGTATCACTTGTCGGAGTCTATGAGATTCCAGTAGCCCTTCAGATATACTCCGCCCGAAATAACGGTGAGTATAGTCGATACCCATACAAGCACGGGCACAAGGATATTATCTACTGCATTTACGAAAGTTCCGACGGGAACTATACCGAAATCATAGAGAAGACACAGCCAGAACAGTATAGCTATGATAGCTACCATTGTAAATGCGGTCTTCAGCTTGCCCCAGATACCTGCGGCAACTACAACGCCGCTGTTTGCGGCAAGAAGTCTCAGTCCCGAGACCATGAATTCTCTTGCGGTGATTATGATGAGCGGTATTGCGCCCATTTTCACACAGGGCAGCTCCACGAAAACGGTGAGAGCCGCTAATACAAGCACCTTATCCGCCAGCGGATCAAGGAATTTGCCGAAATTAGTAACAAGATTACGTGCTCTTGCTATTTTTCCGTCAAGAGCGTCGGTAATGGAGGCTGCTGCAAATATCACCAGCGCAATACCGTAGTGGAACGGCACGTTTATATACATAAACAGCAGAAAAAACGGAATAAGAACGACTCTCAGCAGAGTCAGCTTATTTGGCAGGTTCATTGGCTTATCACCTCTCCTATCAGATCGTAATCGAGTGTATCGGTGATCCTGATCTTAACGTAATCGCCGATATTAAGGGGCTTATCCGACGTAAAGAACACCTTTCCGTCAATGTCGGGAGCGTCAAGGGGCGTTCTGCCGAACCAGCACTCTCCGAACTTGTCGAAGCCCTCAACAACTGCGGTGAGCTCCGCGCCCATTAGGTTTTCGTTGTTCTCACAGCTTATGAGCATTTGCTGCTCCATGATTATATCAGCGCGGTGGGCGGCTGTTTCCTCGTCTATCTGGTCGGGGAAGCTGTAAGCCTTTGTACCCTCCTCACGGGAATAAGCAAAGCAGCCCAGTCTGTCAAAGCGGACTCTCTTAACGAACTCAGCCAGCTCCTCGAACTGCTCCTCGGTCTCTCCCGGGAAACCTGTAATGAGAGTTGTACGGAGTACCACGTTAGGCACCTTTTCACGGATATGAGCAAAAAGCGCCTCCAGCTTTTCCGTGTCGCCCCAGCGGTTCATGCGGCTGAGTATATCGCCGTTGCAGTGCTGTATGGGTATTTCGAGATACTTCACTATCTTGTCCTCACGGGCGATAACGTCAAGAAGCTCGTCGGTTATGCGCTCGGGGTAGCAGTAAAGAGTGCGTATCCAGCGGAGACCGTCTATTTTGCACAGCTCTGTAAGAAGCTCCGCCAGCTTCGGCTCGCCGTAAAGGTCCTTGCCGTAGAGAGCAGTGTCCTGTGCGATGACAACAAGCTCCGTAACGCCGTTGTCTGCGAGGAATTTTGCTTCTTCAAGCAGCTTTTCCATGGGAACGCTGCGGAATTTACCTCTTATCATGGGTATAGCGCAGTAGGTACAGCAGTTCGAGCAGCCCTCTGCGACTTTAAGATATGTGAAAAAGGGCAGTGTGGAAATTATTCTCTCGCCGCAGAGCTCCGCGTCAAGCTTGGGCGCGAAGTGCACCACGCGCTCGTCTGCGAGGACGTGGTCGAGTATATCCACGATATCCTTAGTATCGCCTATTCCGATAACAGCGTCTGCCTCGGGGAACTGCTCCGCAGCCTCCTCCTTGTATCTCTCAACAAGGCAGCCTGTGATGATTATTTTCTTTAAAGTGCCCTCCTCCTTGAGCTTTCCCAGCTCGAGGATAGTGTCGATAGCCTCCTCCTTTGCAGCCTTTATGAAGCCGCAGGTGTTGACTACCGCCACATCGGCAAGTCCCGGTTCTGTAACAAGCTTGTAGCCGTGATTTTTCAGCTTGCTGAGCATACGCTCAGAGTCCACAAGATTTTTTGAGCAGCCAAGTGAAACCATGCCCACCTTGATCGCCATGTCAGTTTTCCTCCTCAAGGTCGCCTGCGCTCTCGAAATACTCCTTGACAGCGCGGTTTATCTCCGAAAAATCGTAGCCGTACCGCACAAGAGCGTTCTTGACCTTTTCTATTGATTTTCTGTCCTCAATATCCGTTAAGTATCGGGAATGCTTGGTGCGGAGAAGCTCCATGAGATTCTCGCCGAATGTCTCGCTGTAGGGCGCCAGAGCGTCTTCGGCGATGAACTGGTCAACGCCTTTAAGCATTATCTCACGCTTGCAGCGGCGATAGCCGAAGTGCTTTATCTCCACCAGCTTACGCGCCATGCGCTCGGCATAGCGCTCGTCGTTGATGAAGCCGTGCTCCGTGAGCCTTTTCATCACTGCGGTGCAGAGAGCTTCGCTCTTGTAGTTCTCCACCAGCTTTCTGAACATTTCCGAATATGTGTAATCCCTGTAATCCAGCAGGTAAAGCGCCCGCTGATAGGCTCTGCGGAAGTTTGAAGCGTAGACTATCTTTTTCAGGGTTTCGCGGTCTGTCTCCATGCCTGCGTGTATGCCGAAATCGGTGATGATATCGGCGTGGAGATAGAGCTTTCGCCCGTCGTCAAGCTCCGCCTCATAGGTCGAGCCCTTGTATTTGCTTACTGAGGTTATTTTCATTATTCCTCAGCAGGAGTAAATTCCTCAAAGTTCTCATCGAAGTTTGCGAGAACGTCGTCATCTGCCTCGGGAGCGCCGCCCTCAGCCGATGTATCCTCGGAAACGACAGCCTTTTCAGCAGGCTTGCTCTTCTTTGCAGGAGCAGCATTCAGCTCGTCCTTGCGTGCGAGTATCTGCTCCTCTATCTCCTTCATGAGCTTTTCGTCATTCTGGAGAAGCTCCTTGACGTTGTCGCGTCCCTGTCCAAGCTTCTGGTCCTTGTAGCTGAACCATGAGCCGCCCTTCTTGATGATGTCAAGGTCAACCGCAAGGTCAAGCACCTCGCCTGTACGGGAGATTCCGCTGCCGTACATAAGGTCGAACTCGCACTCCTTGAACGGCGGAGCTACCTTGTTCTTGACTATCTTGCAGCGTGTGCAGGCGCCGATAACGTCAGTGCCCGACTTGAGCACCTCGCCCTTTCTTACCTCGATACGGACAGAGGAATAGAACTTCAGAGCGCGTCCGCCGGGGGTAGTCTCGGGGTTGCCGTACATAACGCCTATCTTCTCACGTATCTGGTTGATGAAGATAGCCACGCAGTTGGATTTTGATATAGCAGCAGTCAGCTTTCTCATAGCCTGAGACATGAGTCTTGCCAGCTGACCGACGTGGAGATCGCCCATTTCACCGTCAATTTCGGCACGGGTAGTCATAGCAGCGATAGAGTCGAGAACTATAACATCGATAGCTCCCGAGCGGATAAGAGCCTCTGCTATTTCAAGAGCCTGCTCGCCGCTGTCGGGCTGTGATACCAGCAGGTCGTTGATGTTTACGCCGAGAGCCTGCGCATAAACAGGATCGAGGGCGTGTTCAACATCGATGAATGCAGCCTCGCCGCCAGCCTTCTGAGCCTGTGCGACTATGGACAGAGCAACGGTAGTCTTACCTGAGCTCTCGGGACCGTATATCTCAACGATACGTCCTCTCGGAACGCCGCCTATACCCAGCGCCATATCCAGAGTCATGGAGCCTGTTGGGATAGCGTCAACATTGAGAGTCTTGGTCTGTCCGAGACGCATTACAGCGCCTGCGCCGTATTTCTTTTCTATCTGCTTGAGAGCGCCGTCAAGGGCAGTTTTCTTGTCCTCTTTGGTGGTAACTCTCACAACTGTAGGCTTTTTAGCAAGTTCTTTCTTTGCCATTGGTATTTCCTCCGTATATATTATAGTATATTAACCTTTAAATTTCCTGAATAAAATTCATGATACTTCACTCTCAGCTCTGGATCAAGTCAAGGCTGATGTGCTCAAAGTCGACTGAATCCTCATTGACCTCAATAAGAAGCCATGAAGCGCCCTCCAGTCCCGAAGCCGAAACGGAAACTACATTTCCCTTAACGAAATTCTGATGACAGTGACCGATGACTGCAAGGTCGTATTTCGTTACGTTTTCGCCCTCGCAAGCCTTATCGAAGCTGCCGTCCTTCAGGCTTGACAGCGGTAAAAAGGGATATGGCTTTTCAATATCCAAAAACAGGAAGTGGGAAAAATGCAGTTTCTTTCCGCTGCTTTCTATTTCACAGAATAGGGGCATTTCCCTGATGAACTCCATTTGCTCTGCGGTAAGCTTTTTCCTCACTCCGTCGTAATAAGCCCTGAGATGCTCCACATCGGGATCAACGTCAACGCCGTGCTGAGCGTAAAGCTCGCAGTTGCCCTTTAAGCAGACTATACCGCTTGCTTTCAGAAGTTCAAGACATTCAAACTCCTCGTTTCCGCGCTGAAAAATATCGCCTAAAAACACTGTTTTATCGGGTTTGGCTGCTTTTATCTGTTCAAGAACTGCTTCAAGGGCTTTGAGATTTCCGTGAACATCTGAAAACACCGCTATTTTCATGGCTTATCCTTTCTTGATGGGTTTGTGTAGGGAACGCCGCCCTCGGCATTCCGATGTAGGGGCTGATGCCCACATCAGCCCGAATTGTTTTTTAATCGAACGGGGCGATGTAGGCATCGCCCCCTACAGTTGGCTAACGGCTAAGGGCTTTAACAGCGGCTGCTGTTCTTATTATTCCGCCGCCGTCACGGCGCAATTCAACGTCCGTGAAGCCGTTTTCTTCCAGTATCGCCTTTACGGCGTCATGCTGTCCCATGCCGAATTCATAGGCTATGAAGCCGCCCGACTTTATCGAGCTTTTCCACAGCTTCGTCATGGCTCTGTAGAAGTCCAGACCGTCCTCGCCGCCGAAAAGCGCCGTAGCAGGCTCATGCTGAACCTCTGTTTGCAGCTCCCTCATATCCTGAGCTGTAAGGTATGGCGGATTGCTGACCAGTATATCCAGCTCAGTGAGCTGCTCTGCGATACTGCTGTCCAGCACGTCTCCGTGAATTATATTTACATCACAGCCGTTTAGCTCCATATTCTGTCTCAGATAGGGCAGAGCCTTATCGGACAGCTCCACTGCGCAGATATCCGCATTGGGGAGCTCCTTTTTCAGGGCAGCTGCGATACAGCCGCTGCCGCTGCAAAGGTCGGCTATCTTAGGTGTTGTCATTTTCTCCCGTCGGCAGATGTCAAGCACCTGCTCCACAAGAGTTTCGGTATCGGGACGGGGTATCAGAACTCCCTCCCCTATTTTGAAATTGCAGCCCCAGAATTCCCACTGACCGAGGAGATACTGCAAGGGATAGCCCTCGGAGCGTCTCTGCGCAAGTGAAAGTATCTCCTGCGCCTTGTCATCAGGCACAGGGAGCTGCGGAGCGAACATGGGGTTCCTGTCTCCCAGCAGGTCCTGAAGGATACAGTTCGTATCAAAGTCGGCAGTTTCCTCGTCACGCTGTGCAATGAGTTCCCTGCATCGGGCAAAAAGCTCCTTTCGGCTTACCACCTGTCCTCCTCCTTATCCTTGGGGATACAGGGAGTAAGAGCTGCTATTGCTATCTCAATCATGCTGTCGTCGGGCTCGCGTGTGGTTATGCGCTGCATAGCAAGTCCCGGAGCGGAAAGTATTCTTGTGAATGTGTTGTCGTTGTTGCCTGCAAGGCGTATGCACTCATAGGACACGCCTACTACCAGCGGCAGGAGCACCAGCGAAGCCACTATTCTCTGCCATGTCACCGTGAAAGGCACGAAGCACATCACGAATATGCTGACTATGAGAACTATGAATATAAAGCTTGTACCGCAGCGCTTGTGGAAACGTGTCTGCTTGCGGACGTTCTCCACTGTGAGGGGGAGCTCCGCCTCATGGCAGGCAATGGTCTTGTGCTCTGCGCCGTGATACATGAACTGGCGCTTTATATCCTTCATAAGGCTGATAATGTACATATACAGCACGAAAATAGCTATCTTTACTATGCCCTCAAGAAGTGAGCGCAGGAAGCGGTGCTCCTTGACGGCTGGGATAAATCCCACTATCCATTTCGGCAGGAATGCGAACAGTCCGAAAGCCATAACGATACCTATGAGTATGCCGATGTACATTACGATATCGTATACGGAATCCTCTTTTTTATCGGACTTCTTCTTTGCCTCAGCACCCTCGGCAGGAGCGGCTGCTGCGCTTTCTGTCTTTATCTCGGCAGGCTTCTCTGCTTCGGACTTTTTCTTCTTGTCCTTGCCGTCTTCCTCGTCATCGGGTATCTGCTTTTCCGCAGACTTCATCATGTACTTGTAGCCCTTGACAAGTGAGCCTACAAACCCCGTACAGCCTCTTACGAGAGGTACTTTCTTGTACCACGGAGCGTTCTTGCCGTTGTTTTCCTCCCATGTTTCAAGGTCTATAGTGCCGTCGGGAAGCCTGCAAGCCATTGCGCCCGTATTCGGACCTAACATCATTATGCCCTCGATAAGAGCCTGTCCGCCTATTTTGGATTTGAATTTTTCCTGTGTTGTGTTGTTTTTTCCCATGTTTTCACCTTATAGTGTGTAATTACTGCTTCACCGCAGGCAGAGTTATGGTAACAGTTGTACCAAGTCCCTCGCCCTCGCTGTCGATATCGAGGGAGCCGCCGTGCATACTGATTATCTCATCTGCAACGGCAAGTCCGATACCCGAACCGCGGCGTGTGTGGTTTGCTTTATAGAATTTGGTCTTGACCTTAGCAAGGTCGGATTTTTTGATTCCGCAGCCCGTATCCTTTACGGAAACTATGATGTTTCCGCCCTTTTCATATGCCTTTATAGTGACGGTATCCCCTGCTGACGAGTATTTCAGCGCATTGTCGATAACGTTGATGAATACCTGTCTTATACGGTTCTTGTCGCCGAATACAAAGGGGAGCATATCGGGCTCGTCATAGATTATCTCCTGATTCTCGCGTCTTGCCTTGTCGCTGTAAATAAGCACAGCGTCGCCAAGCTCCGCGAGGATATCCATATTTGCATTCTGAAGTGTGAAATGACCGCTCTGCATACGGGAGAAGTCAAGGAGCTCCTCTACCATCTGCGAAAGTCGCTCGGTCTCATTTACGATAACGCCGACGCCCTTTTTCATGGTGTCGGGACTTCCGCCGCCGTCTATCATGAGAGTCTCCGCCCAGCCCTTTATAGCGGTGAGAGGAGTTCTCAGCTCGTGAGATACCGAGGAGATGAACTCATTCTTCATAGCCTCCGTAGCGGAGAGCTCGTCAGCCATATTGTTTATGGCGGTACAGAGGTCGCCTATCTCGTCGTCGCTGTCGTTCTCAATACGTGTCGAGAAGTCTCCGAGGGCGAATTTACGAGCGATACCGCTTATCTGTCTGATAGGTCTTACGATAGAGCCTGCAAAATACAGACCTGTTATGACGATTATCAGTATGATAGTGACGCAGACCATAGTCACCACGGCGGAATAGCTCTTAATAGTGTTGTCTATCTCCGTCAGGGACGTTACCATGCGGACTGCGCTGTACTCGTTACTCATAGAGGTTATGGGCACGGATACTGCCAGCACCTTTTCGCCGCCGCCCAGCCTGTACACGTTGTAGCCCTCGTTCTTTTCGAGAGCCTCCTTGTAGTCAGGCATAATATCTTTAGCGTCGGGCGAAAATCCCGATGAGGTAAGAACCACTCTGCCCTTTGAATTTATCGCCATGAGCTCTATCTTGTCCTTCTCGTTGAAGGTCTCAAGCATTTTTCTCATCTCCGCCGAGAAATTCGCAGAGCTGTCCTGAGAATGCATACTCAGCACGCTTGTTACGGCGTTGAGCTTTGATACAAGATACTGCCTTGCAGAGCTGTAGAAATAGTTCTGTATCGCATAGATTATCGCCATATCTATTACAAGGAGCGACAGGACAACAACGCCTAAGTTGTTGAATATCCAGCGCTTTGTGATACTTTTTTTAGCCATTACTGCCCGTCATTCCACTTATATCCGTAGCCCCAGATAGTGATGATGTACTTCGGGTTTGAAGGCTCCTCCTCTATCTTCATACGGATACGTCTGATATTTACGTCGACTATCTTATCGTCGCCGTAGTAGCTCTCGCCCCATATATGGTTGAGTATGCTTGCACGGTCGAGGGCTGTGTTTTTATTGTTCATGAAGTACTCCAGTATCTGGTACTCCACCTGAGTAAGCTCTATGGGAGCACCGTCCTTGGTAACGGTGCGGCTCTTCAAATTGAGCACGAATGGACCGCTCTCTATTACGGACTGCTTCTCGGTCTTGATGAAGCTCATGCACACACGGCGGTATATAGCGTCCACACGGGCAGTGAGCTCCGACGGTGAGAACGGTTTGGTGATATAGTCGTCAGCGCCTATCATAAGACCGCTGACCTTGTCCATTTCCTGAGTTCTTGCAGTAAGCATGATAATGCCGATAGTCGAGCTCTTTTCACGTATCTTCTTGCAGACCGTAAAGCCGTCTATTCCGGGCATCATAATATCCAGCAGGACGATATCGAAGTTGCCGTGCTCAGCCTCAAAGGTCTTGAGAGCAGCTTCTCCGCAGTTTACATCTACTACATCATAGCCTGCGCGTTTAAGGTTTATGACAACGAATTCGCGGATAGTATCCTCGTCCTCGCATATAAGTATACGTTTCATCAGTGTTCACTCCTTTGGTGTGTCAGTCTCTGTATCTGAATCCCACAGCCGCGTCGCCCGAGGTTATGGAAAGTCCGTCGCCTTCTGTATCAACATTCCGTGGTATCAGGGCAAGGCAAGCCGAATCGCCCTTGGTATGCATGAGCATATAGCCGCTTGAAATCCTGTCCTCCCGCGAGGGTACGTCCTCTGCGCAGAAGATATGCAGGAGCTCTCTGCCCATTTTTCCGTCCCTGAAAGCGCAGAAAACTATCTCGTCATTGACGACGTCGCGCTTTACTGTGACATTTCCCTCCCATTTTTCGGGGAAAAGAAAGATATATCCGTCATTTACACTGTAATATGAGGTATAATGCTTTTCCAGCTTATCGTCGCCGATGACCTGCTTCCAGTCCGTCAGCCTGAGCTGCTCGCTCTCGGGAGACTCTCCGTATCCCGGAGCTGTGACCTGCACGGGTATCTCTATGCTGCCGTCGCCGTCAACATCGAAGCTGCCGCAGCCTGCGGGACGGATAGTTTCCGCAGACCTCTCAGGGGTGCTGAATACCTTGTGCAGTGCGCCGTCCTTCATGTAAAGGACATCTGTCTGAACAGAGCCCGCGCCTGACTGAGCGTCGATATATACGCCCATTTCGGAATCGCCCACCTTGCCGTAGCTTATGTCGAAATCGCTGAAATTATCGCTGAGCTCAAGGTAGGACCTGTGATAGGTGCCGCTGTCGTCCAGCTTGAAAGCCTCAGCCATAGCCTCGCTCTCGCTTGTGGCTCCCATAAGTCTGAAGAGCTCGTACTGTCCGTCAAGGTCAAGGTCCACCACGTCAAAAAAGGCGTAGGACTTTGATTTTGAGAACGTAGGCGGCTCCTGTAATCTGCCGTCGGCATAGGTGTATATGGAAACATTCTTCTCGGAACGGTTTATCATACTGGTTCCGATGATGATGTTCACACGGTCGTTTGAGCCGAGTCTGGATATCTTGACCTCCTCTATCTCGCTGCCTGCGGCAGGGATATCATAGGCGGAGGTCCATTCGCCGTCCTCCTTTTTGTCGAGGACGTTTATATGCAGGGGATTCTCGTCAGCTGCATGGTTGTTTCTCTCATAGAACACAAGAGCCTCGTTGCCGCCGTCGCCGTCGATATCCTCGATTATGAACGCCGAGAGATACTTGCCCGACTTGGGGTATTTAAGGCTAATGTTCGATGTGTTGAGGGAAGTCGTCAGCTTGGAGTATATCTGCTCCTGCTCGGGACCGAGCTTCGGCGGAGTCATAAGGGTATCTATGCTTGCACCGAAGGTACAGCCCGTAAGTGCAGCCCCCGTTGTGAGGGCTGTGAAAGCTGCTGATATTTTTTTCATAGGATATGAGCTTATTCGCGCTCAGAGAGCTTTATGTATTCCTTTTCCTTTGCGATAGCCTTGTAAGCAGGACGGATTATTCTTCCGCCCGTGAGTATCTCCTCCATGCGGTGAGCAGCCCAGCCTGCCATACGCGCAATTGCGAACAGCGGTGTGAAGAGCTCGTCTGGGATACCCAGCATACGGTAAACAAGTCCCGAATACATATCAACGTTAGCGCACATTGCCTTTGAGCTGCCCTTGAGCTCGAGGAATATCTCGGGAGTAAGTCTCTCGATAGTTTCGAGAAGTCTGAACTCTGCCTCGATCTCCTTGCCCTTTGCAAGCTCGAAAGCCTTTTTCTTCAGTATAACGGCACGGGGATCGGAGATAGTATATACCGCGTGTCCCATACCGTAGATAAGACCTGAGTGGTCGTTGGTCTCCTTGCGGATAGTCTTGCGCATATAGTCGGCTACCTCGCCCTCGTCCTCCCAGTTCTTGATGTTAGCCTTGAAGTTGTCAAGCATATTGATAACAGCAAGGTTAGCGCCGCCGTGACGGGGACCTTTAAGTGAGCATATAGCCGAAGAATAAGCCGAATAAGGATCTGTTCCCGATGATGTGAGGACTCGGCAGGTAAATGTGGAGTTGTTTCCGCCGCCGTGCTCAGCCTGTAACATCAGGAGACGGTCAAGCATCTGAGCCTCGTCCTTGGTGTACTGTCTGTCGGGACGGAGCAGAGAGAGGATACACTGAGCGGTGTTCTCCTCGTAGTTTATAGGGTGCATTATCATGCTCTGGTTGTCGAAAACCCTGCGCTTTACCTGATAAGCGTTAGCCATGATGACAGGCATCTTGGCGATAAGGCTTACCGCTGTGCGCATTTCGTTTTCAAGCCCCTTGTTCTCGCACTCGTCGTCGTAGGAATACAGAGCCAGCACCGAACGGGCAAGCTTGTTCATGATATTCTTTGACGGAGCTTTGAGTATCATATCCTCAACGAAACCGTTGGGGAGGTCTCTTTTCACTGAGATATAGGAGCTGAAAGTCTTAAGCTCCTTCTCGTTGGGAAGATGACCGAAGAGCAGGAGGAAAGCAGTCTCCTCATAGCCGAAGCGGTCGTCCTTTTCAACATTCTCAACAAGGTCGTTGATGTTATAGCCTCTGTATATTAACTGTCCGGGGATAGGCTCCTTTTCGCCCTCGTTGACTACATAGCCGTGAACGTTGCAGATATTGGTGATACCTGCCATAACACCTGTGCCGTCGCTGTTGCGAAGTCCTCTCTTGACATGATATTTTTCATAAAGCTTGGGATCGATAGCGGAATTATCCGCAAGTCTCCCGCATAAATCTGTAATGTTAGCGCCTGAAATGTATGACGGCATCACGATCACACTCCTAAAACATATTCATTTTCAATTATACACCATATTCATTATAATGTCAAATGTTATTTACAATATAAAGAGCTGTTGCAAAACAAACGTTCTTGTATATTGTGCCGAAAGGAGAACCCTATGAAAAAACTTCTTATCTCAGCTTTACTGCTTGTTGTGTCCGTAACTGTGCTCCCTGCCGTTCCCGTGCTTATCCGCGGCAGAAGCGGTCAGAACGATACGGAACAGGCGGTGAAGCTACAGGAAATAGTCCTCGATGACAAAAATACCGCCGAAAGCCCGGCTTTTTCTTCCGAGCCCTACAAAGTCCTCGACGTTGACAGCGGCAGGGTGCTGAAAGTGCCCGTCCGCGAATACGTCATCGGAGCTGTATGTGCGGAAATGCCCGCTTCATTCGGCGAAGAAGCCCTGAAAGCTCAGGCTGTAGCCGCCCATACCTATGCGGAGCGCCAGCGTCTCCGCGAAAAAGAAAGCCCCTCGGCAGAGCTGAAAGGTGCGGATTTCTCCAATGATACCGGGAAATATCAGGGCTGCTACACAAAGGAGCAGATAAAAGAGGCTTTCGGAGACAATTTCGATAAAAACTACAAGAAAATAGCCAAAGCCGCCGACGAGGTGCTCCCCTACATCATCACCTACGAAGACGCGCCTATTATCGCCGCTTTTCACTCCATGTCGGCAGGCTTTACCGAGAGCGCCGAAAACGCATGGGGAGCTCCCGTGGACTACCTTGTGGAGGTTGACAGCCGCTCCGACCTGACAGCTCCGAAATTCCGCGAGGACAAGCGCTTTTCTCCCGACGAGCTGAGAGCCGCCCTTGAAGCCGCCTTTAAGGGCATAAAACTGGGTGACGATTTCAGGGAATGGCTCAATGTGCTGACCGTTTCCAACTCGGGCACAGTCCTCACCGCCGCCGCAGGTGACCGCACAGTCACGGGAAACGACCTGAGACAGGCTCTTTCCCTGCGCTCCGCAAGCTTTGAGGTGCGCTGCGAGCCCGACGAGATAGTCATCACCACCAAGGGCTACGGTCACGGCGTGGGCATGAGCCAGTACGGCGCGGACGCCATGGCGGCACAGGGAAAAAGCTGGCGTGAGATACTGGAGCATTACTACCCGAACTGCACCATATCAAAGAGCTGAAATAATGGCGCTGCTCCTGCATTAATTAATCTGTTTTTGTGCAAAACGCAATAATATCTTTTCATTTATTGCCAAATACGTCAAATTATATTGACAGGTCTTTCCAGATTTGCTATAATAACTCTATACCGCTTTTTGCGGCACAGAGAGATAATAAATACAGAATCACAAGGAGACTGCGTCCGTCACAAGCGGATAAGGATTATGAACAAAAACAGAGATTTATATAAAAGATTCGTCACCTTTATTTCGGGAATACTGCTTCTTGCCATGCTTACGGGCATTTTTGCCTTTGTATGGTACAAAAACTACAGCGGCGAGATAGTGCTCCCCTACTACAGACGAGGAAACTGGGTGCTCATCGCTATATACTGCCTGCTGGTATGGCTGTTTTTCAGAGCCTACGGCGGCTTCAAGCTGGGCTACCTCAAAAAGACCGATATGCTGTACGCGCAGATGATATCAATGGTCTGCGTCAATACAGTTTCATACTTTCTCATAAGCCTCATTGGACGACATTTCATGGCTGTTGCTCCTGTGGCGCTGATGACCTGCACGGATATGGGAGTCATAGCCCTATGGACTCTCCTTGCAGGCAAGCTGTACTTCATGATATATCCGCCCAGAAAACTGGTCATCATCTACGGCAGTCATCAGGCGGCGGCTTTAGTCCTTAAAATGAGCCAGCGCGTGGACAAGTACATGATTTGCGAGTCCATAAGCATAAACGAGCCCGAAGAAAAGGTACGCGAGATAATTATGAAGTATGAGGGCGCTATCATATGCGATATCCCTGCCGAGCAGAGAAACGATTATCTCAAATTCTGCTTCGAGCACTCCAAACGCGCGTATATCGCCCCGAAAATCTCAGATATTATAATAAGAGGCGCAGATGATATCCGCCTCTTTGATACACCTCTCATGCTCTGCCGAAATTACGGACTTGATTTCGAGCAGCAGCTCTTAAAGCGCATATTCGATGTTATATTCTCACTTATTGCGCTTATCCCTGCGGCGCCTTTCATGCTCATAGCCGCACTGGCTGTAAAGCTCTACGACAGAGGTCCCGTATTCTACAAGCAGAAGCGCCTTACCCTCAACGGCAAGGAGTTCGACGTTTACAAGTTCCGCAGCATGATAGTTGACGCGGAAAAGGACGGCAAGCCCCGTCTTGCCTCCGAAGAGGACGACCGCATAACTCCTGTGGGAAAGATACTGAGAAAATTCCGTGTGGACGAGTTCCCTCAGCTCCTGAATATACTCAAGGGCGATATGTCCGTGGTAGGACCGCGTCCCGAGCGCCCCGAGCTCACTAAGGAATACGAAAAGGAAATGCCCGAATTCGGCTTCCGCCTTAAAGTAAAGGCAGGTCTCACAGGCTATGCCCAGGTTACGGGAACCTATGACACAACACCCTATGACAAGCTGAAAATGGACCTGATGTATATAGAAAATTACTCGATACGTCTCGACCTTCAAATAATATTAATGACATTAAAGACAATGCTCTTCCCGCCAAAGAACAACGCCGAGACCGAGGAGCTGCTCCTTGCGGCGAAGAACAGCGAAAAAAAGGAGAACACAGAGAAATGAAGACCACCGCAGTCATCATGGCAGGCGGACGTGGCGAGCGCTTCTGGCCAAAGAGCCGCAACGCTACCCCTAAGCAGTTCCTCTCCCTTACCAAAGACGGAGAGACCATGATACAGAAAACCGTAAAGCGCCTTATGCCCATTGTTGAGGCTGAGGACATCTACATCGTTACAAATGCTGCTTACACAGACCTTGTGCACGAACAGCTCCCGAATATCCCCAAGGAGAATATACTGGCTGAGCCCTGCGCAAGGAATACTGCTCCATGTATAGCCTTTGCGGCGGCTGTCATCAACCGCAAGTACGAGGACGCAGTAATGCTGGTACTGCCCTCTGACCACCTCATCGGCTATGAGGAGATATACATCAACACTCTCAGAAAGGCTATCAAAGCCGCTGAAAAGGGCAAGCGCCTTGTTACCATAGGCATTACTCCCGAATATCCCGAAACAGGCTACGGCTATATCAACTTCGGTGAGGAAAAGGGCGATGTCTACGCTGTTGAGCGCTTTGTTGAAAAGCCCGACCTTGCTACCGCAAAGGAGTACCTTGCTTCGGGAAGATACCTCTGGAACAGCGGTATGTTCGTATGGAAGATATCCTCCATTATGCTCAATCTAAAGGCTCTCATGCCTGATATATACGAGGGAGCTGTCCGTATCGGAGAGGCTTTCGGCACTCCGCAGTTCACGGACGTTCTCGTAAAGGAGTTCACCGCATTCAGAAGCGAATCCGTTGACTTCGGCATCATGGAAAAGGCAAAGCACATCTACACTATCCCGGGAAGCTTCGGCTGGGACGACGTGGGAAGCTGGCTGGCTGTTGAGCGTATCAACGAGACCGACGACGACAAGAACTACATCGACGGCGACGTTATCACAATTGACTCAAAGCGCACCACGATATGCGGCGGCAAGCGCCTTATAGCCGCTGTTGGTACAAGGGATATCATCATCGTCGATACCGACGACGTCCTCCTTGTGTGCTCAAAGAACAACACACAGGACGTAAAGAAGGTCATTGCTCAGCTGAAAGAGCAGGAAAGAACAGAATTTATATAAATTGAGAATTATTATGCGGGCATCGCCCCCTACAGCTCAGATTTGAATAAAAGGAGTATAAATATGAAAAACGCACTTATTACAGGAATCACAGGACAGGACGGCTCTTACCTCGCAGAGCTTCTCCTCGAAAAAGGCTACAGGGTTTACGGTATCTGGAGAAGAAAGGCTACCGTTGATTACGGCAATATCGCTCACCTCAAGGACAAGGTACACCTCATCTACGCTGATATGACCGATCCCGTATCCCTCATCTCCGCTATGAGAATTTCACAGGCTGACGAGGTATACAACCTTGCCGCTCAGTCATTCGTTGCTACAAGCTGGGACACACCTCTCGGCACAGCAGATATAGACGCTCTCGGCGTTACAAATATGCTGGAGGCTATCCGCATAGTAAAGCCCGAGGCACGCTTCTATCAGGCTTCCACATCTGAGATGTTCGGTCTGGTTCAGGAGATACCTCAGAAGGAGACAACTCCTTTCTACCCAAGAAGCCCGTACGGCGTAGCTAAGCTCTACGGTCACTGGATAACAAAGAACTACCGCGAGAGCTACAACCTCTTTGCCTGCTCCGGTATACTTTTCAACCACGAATCAGAGCGCCGCGGCATAGAGTTCGTTACACGTAAGATAACCGACGCCGCTGTACGCATCAAGCTGGGCGTACAGGAGTACATGGAGCTCGGCAACATGGACTCAAAGCGTGACTGGGGACACTCAAAGGACTATGTCCGCGCTATGTGGCTCATGCTCCAGCAGGACAAGCCCGATGATTACGTTATCGCTACAAATGAGACAAGAACTGTCCGCGAGTTCGTTGAGACTGCTTTCAAGCACCTTGATATCGAGGTCGAGTGGCAGGGCACAGGCGTTGACGAGATAGGTATCAACAAGGCAAACGGCAAGACTATCGTAAAGGTAAACAAGAAGTTCTTCCGTCCTGCCGAGGTAGATATACTTCTCGGCGATCCTTCAAAGGCTGAAAAGGTTCTGGGCTGGAAGCGCGAGATAAACTTCTCACAGCTTGTTGAGCGCATGGTAAAGAACGATCTGGAGCTTGTACAGAATGAATTAAAGGTCAAGGAGATACTTGGCTGATATAAACCATAACAGCCGATCGGAGGGACTGGGGATACAGTCCCTTGAGAGGGGTTCGGTCTGCTGTAAATAATGATAAAAGGGAGTATAAATATGGGCATGGAGCTTGATATTTTAGGCTACGAGAAGGGCGGCTACAATCAGGAGTCCTTCATAGCCAAACTGGACGCATACAATACACTCATAACCGCAATGCAGAACGGTCTTCCCAACGACAAGGCAAAGGCTGAGCTGGAGCTTATCCACCAGCAGCCTATGTTCAGGGAAAAAGGCGGATTTTTCGGCAAGGTGGGCTTCTCAGTGAAGGATGCCGACGCCTACATCGCAGACCTTGAAAAAGGTATCGCAAAAGCATTCAAATAAAATACACAGCGCTTTCTGAAAGGAGCGTTATTATGGGAAATGAGATCTATTTTGACACCGTGCTGGGGGGCTATGTCAAAAATGACGTCCTCGCAAAGATAGACGCTTACAATGCGCTTATCGACAGGATCAGCGGAATGATGATATCCGACGCAGCTATAAACGCAGAGCTGCTGAAAATAAGACATATGCCGCTGAGAAAGGCAAAAATACTGTTCCTGCCTGCTTCGGGCTTCTCTGTAAGTCAGACGGACAGCTATATCGACGACCTCGAAAGAGAAATAGCAGACAAGGTAATGCTTTAAGTCGGAAATATGATGAATTTCATCTGTTTGCTCAGCTTTTCGGAGCGATTCAAGGAGATCTTAGAGGATTACGGTCTGATAGCACTTGCAGCTGTACCAAGTCTGGTGATTATCGGCGTTCTTATCGCAAAATATATCAAGCTGCTCATAGCCGATCCGCTGGGCTCGCTTTCCGCACTTTTTCTCGTGCTGGGTGTTATCGCAGCACTGACCGTACCTGCATTTTTCATTGATCCCGATCTGTGGTGGAATATTATCTATCTCGCCATTCTCGCTGTACCTGTGATATATTTCGCGGTAAAACAGCCCAAAAGAATGGTGAAGATAACACTGCTGACTCTTATCTGCGCAGCACTTCTTGTAGCGATAGGCTTTATATTCAGCCCTGCTATAGCTATTGCCGCAGCTTTCAACGGAATTATGGGAGCTATAACGCTGTCGTCTTTTTTCAGTCTCAGA
Organism: Ruminococcus flavefaciens; assembly: GCF_900119075.1. Classification (GTDB taxonomy): domain Bacteria; phylum Bacillota; class Clostridia; order Oscillospirales; family Ruminococcaceae; genus Ruminococcus; species Ruminococcus flavefaciens_Q. Next base: position 253,369 of record NZ_FPIP01000003.1, on the reverse strand, counting down.
AAATGCATAAGGCTTGAAAAAACAGGCTTGCGCACCGAGGGCAGATTCCTGCGGTGGCAGATATACGGCAGAAATGCCAAGGCTATATTCGGCTATACCACTGATGACGGAGCGTACCATGAGGAAGCTGTCCGCGATTTTGCAGCAGCTTCACGAAAAATGAAAAAACAGCAGCTGACGCTTCTCTATGACAGAGATGACAAAAAAACTGTATATGTACAGAAGTATTCTCTTATAGGCTGTATCTCTTATTTCTGCATATTCCTCGCTTTATCGGCAGGATTGCTTATTTTTACGATATATCTGCTTATATTGAGCAGATAAACAGGAGCTATTATGAACATCACCTTCGACGCTGTGCCTATTTGCAGCGAAAAAATGACGGGCATAGGCTGGTGCGAGCTTGGACAGACTCAGGCTGTGGCAGCGCTTTACCCCGAAAATAAATACGAATACAGCTTCTTTACAAGCGGCGATAATGAGCGCGTAAAGCGCGTGAAGCAGCTTGCAGGCAAGGATATAAAGCTCAACACATCGGGCTTTTCAGGCTTTGTCTACAGAGCTGTCAGCACCTTTCTGCCTGTTCCCTACTCGTTCTTCTTCGGCAGGAAGTCCGATGTCACACACTTTTTCAACTATATAGTGCCGCCCTTTGTCCACGGCAAAAAGGTAGTCACCGTCCATGACATGGTGTACAAGACCTTTCCCGAGACAGTCCGCGGCAGGACTAAATATATGCTTGATATAGGTCTGAAACGCTCCATAAGGCGTGCAGACCTTATCGTTACGGACTCGGAATTTTCCAAGACCGAGATAATCAAATATTTCCCCAAATGTGAGAGCAAGATAAGAGTCGTTCCCTGCGGAGTTGACCTCGAACGCTTTCACCCCTGCACAGAGCCTGAGCGTATCCCCGAGGTGAAGAAGTCCCTTGAGATAGAGGGCGACTACTTTCTCTATGTGGGTACTATCGAGCCACGCAAGAACTTAGAGCGCCTTATATCGGCTTATGCGGCATTTGCCAAAAAGGTCGGAGAAAAAGCTCCGAAATTAGTGCTTGCAGGGGGCAAGGGCTGGCTTGACAAGGGAATTTACAGCCGAGTTGAAAAGCTGGGCATGGAAAAGAATATCATCTTCACAAAATACGTCCCCTCAGAGGACATGAATCCTCTCATGTGCGGCGCTCTGGCATTCGTTTTCCCGTCACTGTACGAGGGCTTCGGTATGCCGCCTTTAGAGGCTATGGCCTGCGGAGTACCCGTGCTTGCTTCGGGAGAGGCTTCACTCCCCGAGGTAACAGGCGACTGTGCCGTTATCTGCGACGCATACGACGTAAAGAGCATTGCAAAGGGACTTTACAGGCTCTACAGCGACGAAAAGCTCCGCGAAGAGCTGAGCCGCCGAGGACTTGAAAGAGCGCAGGGCTTCACATGGGAACGCTCTGCAAAAATGCTCATGGACGTATACAGGGAGCTGAAACATGAATAAAAAACTGCGAATCCTTGAAGTAAACAAAGCTTATTATCCCCATATCGGCGGTATAGAGACCATAATCAGGCAGTATTCCGAGGAGCTTGGCAGGCTTGACGGCGTCGAGGTAAAGGCTCTGGTCTGCCGCGACGGACGGGGCAGGACTATCCGCGAGAAGATGTGCGGCGTTGATATTACCCGTGCAGGAAGCTTCGGGACCTATTTCAAATGTCCCATATCGCTGTCGTTCATACGATATCTGCGAAAAATGTCTAAAAAAGCCGACATCGTACACATACACGTACCCTTTCCCCTTGCTGACGCGGCGCTCATGCTGTCGGGATTCAAGGGCAAAGTGGTAGTCTCATGGCACAGCGACATCGTAAAACAGAAAAAACTCATGCTCTTTTACAAGCCCTTCATGTGCTATCTGCTGAAAAGAGCTGATATCATACTGACAGCTACGGAGGGACACGTTAAGCATTCGCTGTATCTGCCCGAATTTGCGGACAAGTGCAGAGTTCTCCCCTATGGTATCATACCCGAGGAGTACCTCGCCGTACAGCGCCGTCCCGTGCTCACCGAAAGAGCAACCGACAAGAACAGCGTCAAGGTGTTCTTCACAGGCAGACTTGTCTATTACAAGGGCGTTGACGTGCTTCTCCGCGCATTTACAAAGGTGAAGGGCTGTGAGCTTTTCATCGCAGGCACAGGCGATTTGGGCGACAGGCTGAAAGGCTACGCCGCCGCTCACGGCATGGAGGACAAGGTACATTTTCTGGGATTTCTCCCCGATGAGGAGCTCCGTCAGGCTTACGCCGACTGCGATATCTTCGTGCTCCCGTCGGTAGCTCCAAGCGAAGCATTCGGCATAGTACAGCTTGAAGCTATGGTCTACGGAAAGCCCGTCATCAACACATCTCTCCCCTCGGGAGTCCCCTATGTAAGTCTCCACGGAAAAACGGGACTTACCGTACCGCCCTCGTCGCCAAAGGCTCTGGCAAAGGCTATAACTCTCCTTGCAGAGGATAAGGAGCTCCGCGAAAAATACGGCAGAGCCGCCGCAGAGCGCGTACAGACGGACTTCAACGAGAAAAAGATACTGAACGACCTATACGAATTACTGAAATAAACAGGAGGGCAGACATTTGAAAGCATTGATAATCGGTGCGGCAGGCTTTGTGGGCGGCTATCTTATCCGCGAACTCAGCGCCGCAGGCTGGGAGGTACACGCGACCTGTCTGCCTAATGAGAATATAAGCGAAAGCTGTCCCTCATATCCGCTGGATATCCTGAAAAAAGAGGATATATCGGCACTTCTGGACAAAATATCACCTGATATCGTATATCACCTTGCGGCTCAGAGCTCCGTTTCCGTGTCGTGGAAAAAACCTCAGCTCACCGCAGAGATAAACGTTGTGGGAAGCATAAACGTACTTGAAGCTCTCCGCGAAGCAAAAAAACAGGACATTCGCACGGTGCTTATCGGCTCCGGCGAGGAATACGGCTATATCCGTGAGGGAGCCTGTCCGCTCAGCGAGTCCGAGCCGCTGAATCCCGGCAATATTTACGCCGCTACAAAGGCTTGTCAGGGTATGCTGGGCGAGATATACGCCCGCGCCTACAAAATGGATATCATCATGGTGCGTGCTTTCAACCACTCGGGACCTGCACAGAGCAATATCTTCGTTATCTCGGATTTCTGCCGTCAGATAGCGGAAATTGAAAAAGGTCTCCGCGAGCCCGTCATCAGCGTGGGAAATCTCTCAGCAAAGCGCGATTTCACCGATGTCCGCGACGTTGTGAGAGCCTACAGGCTTCTCGGTGAAAAGGGAAAGAGCGGCACTGTCTACAACGTGGGCAGGGGCAGAGCTGTGGATATACAGTTTATTCTCGATACAGCCCTGTCTTTCGCCAAATGCGATATCGAAGTCAAGCAGGATCCCAGCCGCATGAGAGCTTCGGACATTCCGCTGATAGAACCCGATGTATCCCGAATCTTCGGCGATACAGGCTGGAAAGCAGAGATAACCATGGAGCAGACCGTTGAGGATACTCTCAACTACTGGCGCGAAAAGCTCATGTCCTAAGGGACTACACTTGGAAAAGAACAGTAAAGAAAGAGAACAAAGGATAGGAAGTGAACAAATTGTCCGATTTAAAGCTTACAAATGAGAAAATGCGCACCTTTACAGGTCATGAAAAGATAAGCACCCTCAAAGCAGGCGAAAAGCTTACTGAGTTCGGCGAAAAGCAGAATAACGCCAATGAGCTCCTTGCCGCAAACGTCAACGACCTTATCAAAAGAGTATGCGCTTTAGAGGACAAGCAGATACAGAACGAAGACATTATGCGCAAGATAGCCAACGAGCTGGGTGCATTCAAGAAAGAGCTTGACCGCATACGTCTTGCGGAAAAGCTCAACTCAGGTGCTATAGAGCGCCTTGACCGCGCAATAAAGCTCTCGGAGGGCGACGGCAAGTAACAAAATATATATTTTGATATTCCCAATGATTATGCATAAATTTTCGTCAAACTCTTGACAATAGGCGGATTTTGTTATATTATATAAGGGTGTGGAAAGGATATACCACCGCTGCTTGAAAAAAGTCCGTCGGACCGTATATCTGTACTCAATCAAGACTCAATCAACGGAGATTTGTGTAATTGCAGTCTCCGTTTTATTATTTTGGCGCAAAGCCATACTGAAAGAAGGTGTTTAAATGGACAATCTTTTGGAAGAACTGCAATCCAAGACCGCCTTTACGATACCGATTCTCGGAGGTATACCCGTTGCCGATTCATGTGTGGTAACGTGGATAATAATGGCAGTTATCGTTCTTTTGTCCATAATATTTACACGAAAGCTCAAAAAAGTACCCACAGGCTCTCAGTGCATACTTGAGGGCATTATCGACTGGCTGGACAACTTTTTCCTCGGCATACTCGGTCATAAGGGCAAAAAATACCTGCCATTCCTCGAAACTCTGATAATTTACATAGCATTTGCCAATTTAATAGGTCTGTTCGGCTTCGTTCCGCCCACAAAGGACGTAAACGTCACGGCTGCTCTGGCAGGCGTCGCTATAATCGCCGTTCAGCTGTCGTTCATCATCGAAAAGGGACCGCTGAAATGGCTCAAGAGCCTGCTGAACCCGATAAATCTGCTGGACCTTGTGACAAGACCGCTGTCGCTGTGTATGCGACTTTTCGGTAACGTCCTCGGTGCATTCGTAGTCATGGAGCTTATAAAAACAGGTCTCTGCGCAATAGGCGTTCCTGTTATCGCAAGCGCATACTTTGATATTTTCGACGGACTCTTACAGGCTTATGTATTCGTATTCCTTACTTCTCTTTACATGGCTGAAGCCATTGAGGAAGAATAACTTCAACTTCACGGAGGTATAAATTTATGGGACTTATCGCAATCGGCGCTGCTATCGCCGTTCTTACAGGCGCAGGTGCAGGCGTAGGTATAGGCATCGCTACAGCTAAAGCTACAGAATCTATCGCAAGACAGCCCGAGGCAAAGGGCGACATCAGAACAGCTCTCCTGCTGGGCTGTGCCCTCGCAGAGGCTACTGCTATCTACGGTTTCGTTATCGCTATCCTTATTATCGGTAAGGCATAATCACATATATGGAGGTATATTAAAATGGGACTCATCGCAATTGGCGCTGCTATCGCCGTTCTTACAGGCGCAGGTGCAGGTGTAGGTATAGGTATCGCTACAGCTAAGGCTACAGAATCTATCGCGCGTCAGCCCGAGGCAAAGGGCGATATCAGAACAGCTCTCCTGCTGGGCTGTGCTCTCGCAGAGGCTACTGCTATCTACGGATTCGTTATCGCTATCCTTATTATCGGCAAGGCATAAGCCGAAGCAGATACACATAAGGAGGGCATATAATGATCAAATTTGAATTCTGGTACATTGTCGAGACTGTCATAAATGTACTGATATTGTTTATTCTGCTGAGGATATTCCTTTTCAAGCCTATAAACAAGATGAAGGCTGATCGTACACGTACTATACAGGATAACCTCGACTCTGCCGAAAAGGCAAAGGCTGAGGCTGAGGAGCTCCGTCAGCAGTATGAGGACTCTATCAGCGAAGCCAAGGAAAAGGCTAACCAGATCATAATGAAGGCGCATGAGGACGCCGAGTCCGAGCGCACCGCAATTATCAGGAAGTCTCAGGAGGAGGCTGAAAAGATAGTTGCCGACGCCGACAAGACTATAGAAAACGAGAGAAAGCGCGTTCTCCGTCAGGCTCAGTCCGAGATCGCAGACCTCGCTATCGAGGCTGCTTCCAAGATCATCGGTGAGAATGTTGACGACGAGAAGAACCGCAAGCTTGTAGATAAGTTCCTTTCCGATGAGGAGGGCAAGAAATGAGAGACACAGACAGAGAACTCCTGAAAGAGCTGGTACGTCTGGACGTTTCCCAGACTGACTGCTCCGAGACAAGGCGTGTGCTGGAGACCTGCCCCGATGTGGCTGATACTCTGGCAAATCCCCTTGTTACTCACGACGAAAAGCGCGGCATAATCAGCAAGCTCTTCCCCGAATCGGTACAGAAATTCATGATAAATACCGTCCGCAGCGGCGCTGTGGCAAATATAGGCGAGATACTTGACGAGTACGAGGATATGCTCCTCGACAAGCAGGGCAGCATCAAGGCTGTAGTCCGCTATGTTACTCCCCTTACGGAGTCTCAGCAGGCTGATCTCCGCAAGTTCATCATGGAGAAATTCGTCAAAGAGGACGTTGACATAGAGTACAAGCACGATCCCGATATCATCGGCGGTTTCATACTCAATGCAGGCGACCTTGAATACGACAAGAGCTACCGCACAAGCCTCCGCCTTATGAAGGACACTCTCCAGACCAAGGCGGCTGAATACGTTGACGCTCCTGCCGCTAAGAGCAAGAACAGCGATATAATTTCCGTTCTCAAAACAGAGGTGCGCGACTTTGACGTAAAGTCAGGCGCTACGGAAACAGGCTTCGTCACCCGTCTCGGCGACGGTATCGCACGAGTTTACGGCATGAATTCCGTAATGTACGGTGAGCTTGTCGAGTTTGAGACAGGTATCAGAGGTATCGTTCAGAACCTTGAAGAGAAGTCCATCGGCGTCGTTCTTCTCGGTGACGACCACGGTCTCACAGAGGGCTCTTCCGTTATCAGAACAGGCAAGAGAGCAGGTATCGGCGTAAGCGACGAGCTTCTCGGACGAGTAGTTGACGCTCTTGGCTCGCCTATCGACGGTCTGGGAGCTATCAAGGCTGAGGACTACTTCCCTATCGAGCGCGAAGCTCCGGGCGTTATCGAACGTAAACCCGTAAATACCCCATTGCAGACAGGTATCCTCGCTATCGACTCCATGTTCCCTATCGGACGCGGACAGCGTGAGCTCATAATCGGCGACAGACAGACAGGTAAGACCTCTATCGCCGTTGATACCATAATCAATCAGAAGGGACAGGACGTTATCTGCATCTATGTTGCCATAGGTCAGAAGTCTTCTACCGTTGCACAGATCGTAAATACACTGAAAAAATACGGCGCTATGGATTACTCCGTAGTTGTATGCGCTTCTGCCAGCGATCCTGCTCCTTTCCAGTATATATCACCGTATTCGGGTACTGCTATCGCTGAGTACTTCATGTCAAAGGGCAAGGACGTACTCATAGTATACGATGACCTTTCAAAACACGCCGTCGCATACAGAGCCATGTCGCTTCTGCTCCACCGTCCTCCGGGACGTGAGGCTTACCCCGGCGACGTATTCTATCTCCATTCGAGACTTCTCGAGCGCTCCAGCCGTCTTGACGACGAGCACGGCGGCGGTTCGCTGACAGCTCTCCCTATCATCGAGACTCTGGCAGGCGATATCTCCGCATATATCCCGACCAACGTTATTTCTATCACAGACGGTCAGATATTCTTAGAGAGCGAGCTTTTCAACTCAGGTCTCCGTCCTGCGGTGAACTACGGACTTTCCGTATCCCGTGTCGGCGGCGCGGCTCAGACAAAGGCTATGAAGAAGGCTTCGGGAAATCTCCGTATCGACCTTGCTCAGTTCAAGGAAATGGAGATATTCACACAGTTCTCCTCGGAGCTTGACCAGTCAACAACAGAGCTTCTCGACCACGGCAGAATGCTCACAGAGCTGCTTAAACAGCCCCTGTATAATCCCCTGCCTCACTCCGAGCAGGTAATACTCCTCTATGCGGCACAGCACGGCTTCTTCAAGGGTATCCCCCTCAAGGAGCTGAGAGAATACCGCACAGACCTCATGACATATATCAGAAGCTACGGTCAGGATATAATCTCCGAGATAGATGAGAATAAGGTCCTCACCGACGATCTTGCAGACCGTATCGAAAAAATACTCACAGCTTTTGAAGAATAAGGCGGTGACAAGCTATGCCTAACATGAGAGAGATCCGCGAAAGGATCGCAAGTATCCAGCAGATACTGAAAATCACCAATGCTATGTACCTCATGTCGTCCTCCAAGCTTAAAAAGGCAAGGAAGTCACTTGAGTGCACAGAGCCCTTCTTCTACAAGCTCCAGTCCACCATTGAGAGCGTTCTGGAGCATACTCCCCACACCCGTCAGCTCTACTTCGACAGACGTAAGGATATCCCCGAGGATAAGCGTAAAAAGGGCTATATCGTCATCACAGGCGATAAGGGACTGTGCGGAAGCTACAATCACAACATACTCAAATATACCGACCAGAAGCTGGACGAGGCTGCCGACCTTGACAACTGCTACCTCTTCGTTATGGGACAGGTAGGCAGAATGTACTACCAGAGGCGTATCAACAGCGGCAAAAAGGCTTCCGTTGACGGCGAGTTCCTCTATACCACACAAAATCCAACGCTCTACAGAGCAAAGGAAGTGGCGGAGATAGTTCTGGAAAAGTTCGAGAACCGCGAGCTGGACGAGGTATACCTCATTTACACGGATATGGTCAATTCGAGCCTACAGGAGACAAGAACCCTGCGGCTGCTGCCCTTTGAGCGAAAGCACTTCGGCAAGGCGGCTGACGGCACTATGAAGAAGCTGCCAAAGGCTTCGTTCATGCCCTCTCCCGAGGAGGTAATGAACTACCTTATCCCGCAGTACGCAAAGGGTATCATCTACGGAGCTATGGTAGAGGCGTTCTGCTGTGAGCAGCAGTCCCGTATGACCGCTATGGACGCGGCTACTACCAGCGCAAAGGACATGATAAAGGACCTGTCACTGCTGTACAACCGTGCAAGACAGGCGGCTATCACTCAGGAGATAACCGAGGTATGCGGCGGTGCACAGTCTCTCGTTGAATGATCGTAGGGAACGCGCATTGCCCGTCCGAATACAACAAACATAAAACAATATATGTAGGGGCTGATGCCTAACAGGCACCCGTACCCTCTGTCGCTTTGCGACATCTCCCTACACTGTAGGGAGTCCCCCACATCAGCCCGTCAAATTTACACAATACCCACGGGGCGATGTGGGCATCGCCCCCTACAATACGTTTCTTTTTATTTATCCGAAAGGCACGGACGCCCAAAGGGCGCCCCTACAAGTTCTCTTAAAAAGGAGAAAAAAATGGAAAAAGGCAGAATCACGCAGGTCATCGGACCTGTTATAGACGTTGAATTCGGCGCAGGAAAGCTCCCTATGATAAGGGACGCCCTCACCGTCGAGGTTGACGGCAAAAAGCGCGTTATGGAGGTCGCTCAGCATATGGGCAACCACATAGTCCGCTGTATCATGCTGGCGTCCAGCGAGGGACTCAGCAAAAATATGGAGGTCACCTCCACAGGCTCCTGTATCAAGGTGCCTGTAGGCGAGCAGACTCTCGGACGTATGTTCAACGTACTCGGCGAGCCTATCGACAAGAAGGGCGACGTCGAGACCGAGGAAAAATGGGAGATACACCGCAAGGCTCCTACTTTTCAGGACCAGAGCCCTGTTGTAGAAGTCCTCGAAACAGGTATCAAGGTCATCGACCTTATCGCTCCCTACGCTAAGGGCGGTAAGATAGGACTTTTCGGCGGTGCAGGCGTTGGCAAGACCGTCCTCATTCAGGAGCTTATCAGAAATATCGCCACCGAGCACGGCGGCTACTCCATATTCACAGGCGTCGGAGAGCGTTCCCGTGAGGGCAACGACCTCTGGAACGAAATGCAGGAATCGGGAGTTATCTCCAAGACAGCTCTCGTTTTCGGCCAGATGAACGAGCCCCCCGGATCGCGTATGCGTGTTGCTCAGACAGGTCTTACTATGGCTGAGTACTTCCGTGACCGCGAGCACAAGGACGTTCTTCTCTTTATCGACAATATCTTCCGTTACGTACAGGCAGGCTCCGAGGTATCGGCTCTTCTCGGTCGTATGCCCTCTGCCGTTGGCTATCAGCCTACTCTGGCTAATGAGGTCGGCGAGCTTCAGGAGCGTATCACCTCTACGAAAAACGGCTCTATAACCTCAGTACAGGCAGTCTATGTCCCTGCGGACGACCTTACAGACCCTGCTCCTGCGGTAACCTTCGCACACCTTGACGCTACTACGGTACTTTCCCGTAAGATAGTCGAGCAGGGTATCTACCCTGCTGTTGATCCTCTGGAGTCCAACTCACGTATCCTCGAACCAGAAATAGTAGGCGAGGAGCACTACACCGTGGCAAGACGCACACAGGAGCTTCTCCAGAAGTACAAGGAATTGCAGGATATCATCGCTATCCTCGGTATGGAGGAGCTTGACGAAGATGACAAGCTGGCTGTATACCGCGCAAGAAAGATACAGAAGTTCCTCTCTCAGCCGTTCAACGTTGCCGAGAACTTCACAGGTCTCAAGGGCAAGTACGTGCCGTTAAAGGACACTATCGAGGGCTTCAAGGCTATCATCGACGGCGATATGGACAAGTACCCCGAGGCTGCATTCCTCATGGCAGGAACTATCGACGACGTTATCATGAAGGCTCGTCAGATGGACGAGTAATAGGGAGGCGGCTGGATTATGGCTAAGACCTTTCACCTTGAGATAATTGCTACTGACCGTATTTTTTTCAGCGGAGAGGTGGAGCACCTCGTTATCACCGCTATAGACGGACTTCTCGGTATAATGGCAGGACATGAGCCGCTGGTAACCTGTCTCCCCACAGGCGAGCTTAAATACCTTGTGGACGGCGAATGGAAGTATGCCGCCATATCCGAGGGCTTCATACAGGTAATGCCCGATTCGTCAATTATCCTTGCGGAGACCTGCGAGCTTCCCGAGGAGATAGACATCAAACGCGCTCAAGAAGCCCGTGAACGCGCTGAGGAGCGTCTCAGGCAGAAGCAGAGCATCAAGGAGTACTATGAGACTCAGGCTGCTCTCAACCGCGCTATGAACCGTCTGAAAATATCACAGAAACATTTCAAGTAACAAAAAAGCACTCCGTGGGAGTGCTTTTTCTGTCGGGACACTAATTAGGCGTCCGAATTACTCTCATAACTCATGTAGGGGGCGATGCCCGCATCGCCCCGTGTATCTCGTTTACCTTTTGCGGGCTGATGTAGGCATCAGCCCCTACATTGGTCATTTGAGGTCGTTTCGTCAGGCACGGACTGACAAAGGCAGCCCCTACATACAAAAAACCGTCCGCTTTTTGCGGACGGTTTTGATTTTACTTGGAAGCCTTGCCCTTTGCAGCTCTCTTGTTCATCCACCATGACCATGTTACAGGTGCAACGAAGAGTGATGAGAACGTACCTGAGATAAGTCCCATCATAAGCGGAACAGAGAAGCTGAGGAGCGAATCATAGCCTGTTACCATAACAACTATTGTTACTACGAGCATTGTACCGATAGTTGTGATAGATGTTCTGATAGAACGTGTAAGCGACTGTGTGCAGCTTACGTTGATAAGCTCGTTAAGAGAAGCCTTTGGCATAAGCTTGCGGTTCTCTCTGATTCTGTCGTAGATAACGATAGTATTGTTGATAGAGTAACCGAGGATAGTAAGAAATACAGCAACGATATTTGAATCGATATTGAAGCCGCATACCACTGTAGTTGCAAATGCAACGAGAAGGTCGAGGCAGAGAGCGAATATTGAGCAGACACCTGCTGACCAGCCGCCGATATTTCTGAATCGGATAGCGATATAGATGATAACGACGATAGCAGCGAAAATAACCGCTACCAGACACTTGAGCAGGAACTCACGTCCTGATGTAGGATTAACGTCGTTTGAATCGTATATCTCAAGGTCGTTTTCGGTAAACTTATCTCTGAGAGCTGTAGTGAGCTCTGTCTGTCTGTCAACAGTAAGTCCCTGATCGGAGGTAAACGAGATAGTTACCTGCTTTCCGCCTGAGTCAAGGCTCTCACCTGTTCTTACTACAACAGTTGAACCAACGATGTCCTTTACTGTTGAAGCAACATCGTTTGTGTTGATCTCGCCCTGATAAGTGTAGGTGATAAGAGTACCGCCCTTGAACTCGATAGCGAGATGAATGCCCTGAATAACAGCTCCTGCGATGAATACGAGCAGAACGCCGATTACAACGCCGAGTATGAGCTTTTTCTTTGAACAGAAGTTATATACCTTCTTGGGAGTTAATACGACTTCTTTCTGAGTATCTTTCTTGCTCATTTCGTATCACCTCCGTAAAGCTTTCTGTTTTTGAAGCACTTGAACTTGGAGAGTGATGTTACCATAAGTCTTGAAGCAAATACTCCGAAGATGAAGTTGCAGATAACGCCTGCCAGCAGGGTAAATCCGAAGGAGTAAACAACGCCCTCAGCTGTAGCGCCGAATGCGAAGAAAATAGTCTTGTTGAGTATCTTTGAGAAGAAGCTGTCGGGAACACCGAAAGCGCCCATAAGGATAACTGCGATGATAACGTTTGTGATGTTACCGTCGAGGATAGCGGAGAATGCTCTCTTGTAAGCTATCTTTATAGCAGCGTCAAGGGACTTGCCTGTTCTGAGCTCTTCCTTGATACGCTCGCCTGTGATGATGTTTGCGTCAACACCCATACCTACTGCAAGTATGATACCTGCGATACCGGGTATAGTAAGAGTCGAGCCGTTCATGAAGCCGAACCAGCCTGTGATAGCTGCGATAGAGCCTGCTACCTGTCCGCAGAGTGCGATAACAGCAACAAAACCCGGGAGTTTGTAGAGGAATATCATGTATACAGCTATTCCGACGAATGCGATGAGAGCTGCAAGGAGTATAGCGTCCAGTGAGCCTTCACCCATTGTAGGAGAGATAGTTCTGAAGCTCTTTGTCTCCATTTTGAACGGAAGAGCACCTGAATTTATCTGGTCAGCAAGCTTCTTTGAAGAATCAGCGTCAAAGCTGCCTGAGATCTGAGCCTTACCGTCTGTGATAGTGCTGTTTACTCTCGGAGCGGATATCATAGTGTTATCCATCCAGATAGAGATAGGTGTTTCAGTACCCATGAGCTCGGCTGTAGCAGCAGCGAACTTCTCTTTACCTGAGTTTTCACCGTCTGACTTGAGCTCAAGAGAAACAACATATTCCAGATCCTTGCCGTCGTCGGTAGGTAAGTACTGGCTCTTTGCAGAAGCGATATCGTCACCTGTGAGGACGATCTCACCTGAAGGAACGGTATTTCCCTCTGCGTCAGTAGTTGTATCAGTGCCCTTACGGAATGTCAGCTCAGCCATTTCGCCGAGCTCCTTAACGGCAGATTCGGGATCGAAGTTTGATTCGCCGACCTTCCATGGAAAGCGAACGATAATTCTGTCGCTCTTTGTATCGCTGTAGACCTCGTTATCCGTGATACCGAGTGAAGAAAGTCTTGTCTTGATGACCTCGGTAGCGGAATCCAGCTGAGCTTCGTCAGCGTCGAAGTCGCCTGCGGGACCGAAGGTAACGTCAACACCGCCCTTGATATCGATACCAAGACGGATATCGTCAACGCCCTTGACGTAGGTGGTCCTGTTGTCGCCGTAGAGCTTATCAATGCCAAGAACTGATGTTACGGCGAAAATAGCGATAAAAGCAACGACAATGAAGAAAGTTTTTTTGCCTGTCTTTTTCACAGTCATGCCTCCTGTTTTTGAGCTTTTTTTCAGGTCTGCCAGTGCGCAGATAAGCCTTTAAGCTCATATTTCCTGTCTCTATGACAATTACAATTATTGTACTATATTTTTATAAAAAAGTCAAGCATATGAGCTGAAAATATTCCCATTTCAAAAATATGCACAATTACAGCAGCTCAAATTTGGAATTATGAACAAATTACTTGTAGGGAACGCCGCCTTCGGCGTTCCGAGTCTTTAGCTTGCAGGGGCGGATATTATCCGCCCGATTATACGTAACGGGTGAACGTCGTCCCCTACAGTAAAATCTTGACTTTGCATACATAATATTGTATAATATTAAACAGCAAACCGAAAGGAGCGGTAACGTGGCAAAGCTTAGATTTTCCGAAAAAAACGGCGAGGTGTGCATACACTGTAAATTCATGGGCAGCGAAATGCTCAACGAAGCCGAATACAACTATTTCATAGACAATCGCATAAAGGGCTGGCTCGTACCGCGCTCCACAGCCGCAGACAAGCTTGAATTCACAGGCGCAAGGGGTATCCCCCTCATGCACCTTCTGAAAAGCGGCGTCGACACAAAAAAATATTTCCGAATAGTTTCAAATCTTCTCGATATACTTGAAGTGGCTGAAAACTGCGGATTTAATATGCAGAATATCGTACTTGACCTCGATTTCGTCACAGTTTCTCCCGAAAACTGCGATATTCACCTGTTTTATCTGCCGCTTTGGTACAACGAGAGCTTTAACGACGGCATAGTGAACTGCCTGCGCAAGATATCCACTTACGCTAAATACGCAGACCAGAACACCTACGCCAACATAGACAGCTTCATGAATTATGTCATCGGTATGCGGGTTTTCAGCATATACCAGACCAAGGAGTATATCCGCGAGACCTGTCCCGAAATATTCGGTCAGTCCTACGACCACAGACAGTTCAGCAGACCTGCTCAGCAGGAGCAGCCCGTCCGCACACCGAGAGTTATACCGCCTGTTCAGCAGAGCGGCGACACTCACCAGTTCAATATACCAAAGCCCGTAAAGGCTCCCGTACCTGCGGTGCAGAAGCCCGAGCCAAAGGTGCTGCCCTCTATAAACGAGGAGAAGCGTCAGCCCCTCCCCGAGCTCATAAAGCAGGAAAGACCTCATGTTGAAGTGAGATATCCTACCCTCACGAGGCGTTCTACGGGAGTTACCGTGAATATCAGCAAGCCTGTGTTCAGAATAGGCAAGGAACGCGACCGCGTTGACTTCTGCGTTACCGAAAACAGGACTGTCAGCCGAGTCCACGCCACTATATACACCCGTGACGGCTCATGCTTCATTGAGGACAACAACTCCACCAACAAGACCTATATAAACGGCACGCCCCTGCTCCCCGAAAGGGAGATAAAGCTGAAAAGCGGCGACGTGCTCACACTTTCAAACGAGGAATTCGATTTCACAGACGTATGATCTGCGTCACAAGGGGAAATTATGGAATATATTGCAGCCTGTGATACCGATGTGGGTATCACCAAAAAGATAAATCAGGACAGCGTATGCATAAAGACTGCTAAAACAAATACAGGCAGAGCCGCGCTGATACTGGTATGCGACGGCATGGGAGGACTCTCACGGGGAGAGCTTGCCAGCGCCGAGGTAGTCCGCAGCTTCGCCGAATGGTTCGACAGGGAGCTGCCCTTTGAGCTGCCCGAATGGGACTGGCATACTGCCGCCCATAACGTAATAAGCAGGCTCCGCCGCCTTAACGCAAAGCTTGTTGCCTACGGCAGGCGCGAGTGTTTGCAGCTGGGCACTACCGCAACAGGCATTATCGCCGTAGATTCGCAGTTCATGACCTTCCACGTAGGCGATACCCGTATATACAAGGTGTCGGATAAGCTGAGCCAGCTCACCGACGACCACACTTTTGTCAACCGCGAGGTAAAGCTGGGAAATATGACTCCCGAGGAGGCCCGCACCGATCCCCTCAGGAACGCTCTTGTACAGTGCATCGGCGTTACCGACGATGTTTTCCCCGAGGTAAAGCTTGGTGACCTTGAAAACGGCGTAAACTACATGATATGCTCCGACGGTTTCCGCCATGTTCTCACGGAAAAGGAGCTTTTCGAGGAGCTTTCACCTAAAAAGCTGACCACAAAGGCGGATATGCAGAAGCAGCTCCGACAGCTCATCGACACCGTCAAGGACAGAGACGAGACCGACAACATAACCGCCGCACTGTTTCGTCCCGAGCTGTAATGCAAAGGAGATACCTATGACTACAGGAGAGATACTTGTTATCGCAGCTGCCGCTGCGGTATTCATCATAATAAACATCATAATGTGGAGCATTATCGCTAAAAAAGAGCGAAAAGCCAACGGAAGCGGCGCTTCACGAAGCAAAATGACATCTGTTCCGCTCAGCGAGGTATCCGCGGCAGCTGCCGCAGCAGGCTTCGAGCTCATGGAAAACACTGTCATAGTCCACACTGATGACGTAATAAGCGATTAAGCCCGAGCTCCCACGCAGGCTTCGGCTTAATATATATTTTTATACATGATATAGGAGGAAAATCAAAATGAAATTAGCATTCAAGATAATGAGCATATTACTGCTCGTTTATTACGGCATTATCGCCATTATCGGAGTACTTGGCATAGCAGGCGTCGGCGCTGCTACCGCAGGAAAAACAGGCGGAGAAGCTGCCTTCGGCGGTGTAGCTATACTCGCTATCCTGCTGGCTCTCATACCGACTGCAATAGCTCTGTTTATGGCTTTCTACGGCGTAAAGGAGAACTACAATATGTGCTTCAAGCTGGCGGCGATACTTATGGTGCTCAACATCATATCATTCATCGGCTCGGACAACAAGAGCTCCGCTGTTTTAGGACTCGTTTTCTCTATCGCTTACTGCTTCATGGCTAAAAAGCTGGACGACGGCGCATACTAAGCAATATACTCAGCATACATAAGGAGGCGTTTATATGACACAGGCAAACGAATTAGGCTATAACCGAAGCGTCAGATCACAGGAATTCGCACACAACCGAACACTTTACAACAGAGTACAGAAGGTGCGCTCAAAGCTTATATTCTTTTATATAGCGCCTCTCGCAGTATATCTGCCCACAGCGATATTTATGGGACTTATCTCATATGTAGTCGCAGGCGCACTTGACGCACTGATAGTGGTACCCATTGCAGCCTATTTAGCGTGGAAGGGCTGCTACAGATACCACGACTTCTCACTTATGGCACTCATAGGTGTACTGGTGATAAATCAGCTGCTTCTGATGTTCCTCAGTCCGTATGAGAACAAGCTGTTCTACGATTTCAATATCTTCGGCAAATTCTCGATCATGCATCTGGTACTGCTGGCAATAGTTGGCACAGCAGCAGTCATCAACCTGAAAATAAACATTACCTACCATAAGCTTGAAGAAGCCGACGGCTTTCCGCAGTTCAACGAGCGCTTTTTCGATCAGGAAATGGATATAAAACAGTACGGCATAAAGGATCCCTATCAGCAGATGATAGACGACCGCAAAAGAACGGCTTCGGATTCCATGTCGGATGTGGTGCTCCCTCAGAGCAGTCCTGACGGTCATATCGCAGACGCAAAGCAGGGGACTATGGACGAGCTGTGATGTCAATGGGTAATTTACACAGAAATAAAGCAAAATTTCATCAAAACTAAGGCGGCTCCGTGCCGCCTTTTTTATTGACATGACAGGCTTATAATGATATAATAAATTTGATATCCTTTGCGCTGAATGCGCAGTATAATTTTTATTTTAAAGGAGTAAATTTCAAATGAGCGGTAATATCAACAGCTATGAAAGCCCATTCTGCACACGTTATGCAAGCGAGGAAATGCAGTATATTTTCTCTGCGGATAAAAAGTTCACTACATGGAGAAAACTCTGGGTGGCTCTCGCAAGAGCCGAAATGAAGCTCGGTCTTCCTGTTACAGAGGCACAGGTCAAGCAGCTGGAGGAGCATATAAACGACATTGACTACGAAATGGCAGCAGAGCGCGAAAAGATAACCCGTCACGATGTTATGGCTCACGTTTTCACATACGGACAGGCTTGTCCCGACGCCGCAGGCATAATCCACCTCGGAGCTACTTCCTGCTATGTAGGCGATAATACAGACGTTATCATCATGCGCGACGCTCTTAAGATAGTCCGCAGAAAGCTCATAAACGTCATGAACAACCTTGCAAAGTTCGCAGACGAGTACAAGAACCTCCCCTGCCTTGCTTATACACATCTTCAGCCTGCACAGCTCACAACCGTGGGCAAGAGAGCTACACTCTGGCTCAACGAGCTCCTCATGGACTTCAACGACCTTGAATACCGTATGTCCACACTGAAGCTTCTGGGCTCAAAGGGCACAACAGGCACACAGGCTTCATTCATGGAGCTTTTCGAGGGCGACACTGACAAGATAAAGAAGCTTGAGCAGATGATAGCAGAGGAAATGGGCTTTGACGCTGTAGTTCCCGTATCAGGTCAGACCTACTCACGTAAGGTGGACTCAAAGGTGCTGGAGCTCCTCAGCGATATCGCACAGTCCGCAAGCAAATTCTCCAACGATATGCGTATTCTCCAGTCCTTCAAGGAAATGGAGGAGCCAAGAGAGAAGAAGCAGATAGGCTCTTCTGCAATGGCTTACAAGCGCAATCCTATGCGCTGTGAGAGAATCACTTCCCTCGCACGTTACGTAATGATAGACAGCCTTAACCCTGCATTCACAGCAGGCACACAGTGGTTCGAGAGAACTCTGGACGACTCCGCTAACAAGCGTATCAGCGTAGCAGAGGCATTCCTCGGCGTTGATGCTATCCTCAACATCATGATGAACGTTACAAACGGCATCGTGGTATATCCCGAAATGATACGCCGCCGCGTTATGGCAGAGCTCCCCTTCATGGCAAGCGAGAACATCATGATGGACGCTGTAAAGAAGGGCGGAAACCGTCAGGAGCTCCACGACCGTATCATGGACTACTCCATGGAGGCAGGCGCAAACGTTAAGGTCCGCGGTCTGGACAACAATCTCTGCGAGCTCATTGAAGCTGACCCCATGTTCATGGTAACAAAGGAAGAGCTGGACGCTGTTCTCAAGCCCGAGAACTATACAGGCAGAAGCTCACAGCAGGTTGACGAGTTCCTTGCAGAGTGCATCAATCCTATCCTCGAAGCTAACAAGGATATCCTCGGCGAAAGCTTTGAAATGAAGAACTAAGCAGCGTGACGCTGCACCCTTGCCCCGATGTCGCTCGTAAACTCGCTCACTATTATTAAATCGGTTACTTGTACATCGCTTACGGCACTTTGTACCAATTATACCATTACAGGTCATCGGCAAATGGCTTGAAATCGCACTCTACGAAGCGTAGACTCCGCTTGATACCGTAATTCTACGGCTCATGGGTGTACTTTTTCTCCGCAGCATGATACACTTTTCTCAGAAAGGAGGACACATGAATGGATCAGGTAAAGATCGGCAGATTCATCTCTCAGATGAGAAAAGAAAAAGGACTTACACAGAAACAGCTTGGCGAAGAACTCCTTATCAGTGATAAGACAGTTTCCAAGTGGGAGACAGGCAAGGGTATGCCCGAGGTGTCCCTTATGCTCCCCCTCTGTGAAAAGTTAGGTATCAATGTAAACGAGCTCCTCACGGGCGAGCGTATCCCCGACGAGGACTACAAGAAGAAAGCGGAGGAAAATATTATGAATATCATGCGTGAAAAAGAGGAAAGCATAAGAAAAATAATCATTTCGGCTATTTCAGCCGCTATCGCAGTACTTGCAAGCGTTACGATCATATTAGTGGCAGGCACACTGAAAATGGAAACATGGCAGAGGATTCTGCTTATCGCAATAGCCGTGATCGTTATGGCAGGCGGTATCGCTGTTGCCTGCATGGCGGATCTGAGCGCAGGCACTTATGAGTGCAGGCACTGCGGAACACGCTTCGTACCGTCTGCAAAGAGCTATGTTTTCGGCATTCATACTCTCACAAAGAGAAAGCTCACCTGCCCCAAGTGCGGCAAACGTTCATACTGCAAGCGCAGATTAACTCATTAAGCGCAGAGCCTGCGCACCCTTGCCACGCGAGCTGAGCCAGTTCGCTCACTATTACTAAATTTGTTAATTGTACATCGCTTACGGCGCTTTGTATAAATTACGCCATGTAGGGGCGCCCGCAGGATACAAATATTATTGTCGGGCGGCGTTCCGCCGCCCCCACAATGAAACATCAAACAGGTAAATAATAAAATGAAAAAAGAATATCTCGAAGCAGGCAAGATAGTCACCACCCACGGTATCCGCGGCGAGGTGAAAATAATGCCCTATACCGACAGTCCCGAGCTTCTTGCGGAGTTCGACAGGCTGTTCATAGGAAAGAACCACGAGGAAGTGTTCATTGAGCGCTCCCGAGTGTTCAAGAATACAGTTATTGCAAAGATAGAGGGAATCGACACTCCCGAAGCGGCGGAGAAGCTCCGCAACAAAGTGCTCTATATGCACCGCGACGACCTCGAACTTGACGAGGGCACCTATTTCATACAGGACCTCATAGGTCTTGAAGTCCGCGACGCAGACAACGACACCGTTTACGGCAAGATAGCCGACGTTATGCAGACAGGCGCAAACGACGTTTACGTCATAAAGGGCGACGATAAGGAATATCTCGTCCCTGCTATCGCAGACGTTGTGGTCTCTACGGACGTTGACGGCGGAGTAATGACTATCCGTCCTCTTGACGGACTTTTCGACTGAAATGAAAAAGAGCAATATAATAGCTGTCGGAGCTCTTACTGCGGCTTTTGCGGCAATTGCCGCATGGTCGGCAATGACCAGCGCAGAACCGCTGAAAGGCTGGCTACAGCTCCCGAAATGGGGCGTATCGGTAACAGGGATAGTTTTCCTGCTCATGCTGTTTATCCCCAATATCATATGGAGCAAAAATCAGCCCACAGGCTATGAGGAGTCCGCAAAGCACGAGAACAAGCTTCTCCTCGGTCTTGAACGCACAGGCGAAGTCCTTGTGTCGGTATTCGTACTTATCGACCGCCGACTTGACCGCTTTGCCGTTTCGCCCCGACTGGGCTATCTTATACTCGCACTCATACTTATGATAATGTATGAGCTCTACTGGATAAAATATTTCCGAAGCAGCCGCACCCTCGGAGATATGTACTCGGATTACTGCGGCTTTCCGCTGGCAGGCGCTTCACTGCCTGTATTTGCGGTATTTCTCCTCGGAGTATACGCCCGCAGCGTCTTTCTTACTGCGGCGTCTCTCATACTTGGGATCGGACACATCGGCATACACCTTATGCATAAAAAAGAGATAGAAAAATAAAAAGAACAAAAGAAAATTCGGCGTAAATACGCCAAAAGGAGGCACCCAACCATGAAAAAATTCTTCGGCATACTGTTTTTGCTCATAATCGCCGCAGCAGGCGTCTGCGCTTACTTCTTCCCCGGCATACCGTATAAATACAAGTGCACCCACGAATTACAGCTTACCGACAGTATCTGGGAGACCATTCCCGATGATCTGCCGCCTCTGCCAGAGGAATGCGCCGACTATTCAAACTTCGGTCTGCGCCTTACCGCGTGGAACGATATGAAGCCCATGCGCACCGACGACAAGTCCGAGGCAAAATGGCAAAACGGCGACGATACCCACTATATCATCATAAACGAGCTGAGTATAAGCGAAAGCGACGATTTTCTCGACAGAACGGGCATTTCCAAGGAAGCTCTCGACCGTTACTGCAAGGCTGTGGAAAAGACCACTCCCGAGAACGGCTATGAGTTCACAAAGCTGAAAATGTCCCTTACTATGGAGGATTTCGATATCCACGACTTCAAGAACTCCAAGACCTTCTATCTTATGATGAAGGAGAAAAACGAAGCATATTTCGGCGAAAACAATCCGAAAGTATACTATTCCGTTGACGGAGTAGGCTTCCGCGGCTGTCTCCACATCGAAAAGGTGTCAGACTACAACATGGCATTCATCGACATCTACCCCGAGCGCGATAAAAAGACCAAATACCACATCGGCATAAAGGTCACAGATACAAATGAGATACTGGCGATCGCAAACAGTATCAAGCTTACATAATAATATCCGAGACCGCTTCATGCGGTCTCAAATCATAAAGGAGCATAAATATGCATATTGAAATAGCCACACTGTTCCCCGAAATGTGTGAAGCCGTCCTCGGCGAGAGCATTATCGGCAGAGCCCGCAAGGCAGGAAAAATAAGCCTTCACTGCCGTCAGATACGGGAATATACTCAGGATAAGCACCGCCGCGTTGACGATACGCCCTACGGCGGCGGAATGGGCATGGTAATGCAGTGCGAGCCCATTTACAACTGCTACAAGGCAGTCTGCGAAGACCTCGGCGCAAAGCCCCATACTATATATATGTCTCCCAAAGGCAGGATATTTGACCAGCAGAAAGCCATTGAGCTGTCAAAAATGGACAATATCCTCATTCTCTGCGGTCACTATGAGGGCGTAGACCAGCGTGTTATCGACAAGATCGTAGACGAGGAGATATCCATTGGCGATTATGTACTCACAGGGGGCGAGCTCCCTGCAATGGTAGTTGCCGATACTGTCGCCCGTATGTGCGATGGAGTACTCTCCGACGAGGTCTGCTTCACCGACGAGAGCATTTACAGCGGACTTTTAGAGTATCCTCAGTACACACGCCCCGAAATATGGGAGGGCGAGGCGGTTCCGCCCGTGCTCCTTACGGGACATCACAAGAACATCGAAACATGGCGTCACGAGCAGAGCCTGAAGCTCACAGAGGAGCGCCGACCTGACCTTCTGGAAAAATATAACGGAAAAATTGGCTGACCAATTCCTCAACAATTTGTTCCACAAAAAATGCCATTGTTCCACAAAGTGTTCCACACATAACTGGCTGTATAGACAAAAAAGCATTCTCCCTTTAGAAAAAAATACCATAATATCATGTTGATAAATATGCACTTTCAACAATCACTATCAACAATTTTTTGTAGTGATAATAAACAAGCAAGTTGATAAAATTTCATTCACATTTAATCTAAATGTAGAATTTAGCGGAAACATGACTTTTAATCATAAAAATCCGTTGACTAAGCAAAAAATAGACTGTATAATAAAATCAGCAAGTGAAACAAATTTGCAAACGGCAACACAGTCCTTAAAAAGAATTAGAGAGACTGTAACTTACGAGAATAGGAGAGTTGTTTATGTTTGTCAGAGAAGTAATGGTAAAGAATCAGGTTGGACTTCACGCAAGACCCGCAACCTTCTTTATTCAGAAGGCTAACGAGTTCAAGTCATCGATCTGGATCGAAAAGGAAGAGCGCAGAGTAAATGCAAAGAGTCTGCTTGGCATTCTTTCGCTCGGTATTGTTGGCGGTACAAACGTTAAGGTTATCGCTGACGGCGCTGATGAAAAGGCTGCAGTTGATGCTCTTATCGAGCTTGTTGACAGCGGTTTCAGCGAGGAAAATAGATAATCAGACAAAAAACTCGGGGCGTTACCAAAAGTAACGCCCATTTATTTTTTTACAGCTCAGAAGCCATATTTTCCGCAAAAATACCGTATCCCTTTGCTGGCTCGCCCACAAAAACATGAGTTACCGCACCTATGAGCTTGCCGTTCTGGATTATAGGACTGCCGCTCATGCCCTGAACTATGCCTCCTGCCGCGTCAAGAAGCCGCCTGTCGGTTATGCGTATCACCATGTTTTTCGAGCTTGTGCCGCTGCTGTAGTCAACACTGACTATCTCGGCAGAATACCTCTCGGGAGTATTTCCCGAAACTGTGGTGTATATCTCGGCTTCGCCCTCGGTTATCTCCTGACGGAAAGCCATGGGGAACTCCTCGCAGTCCGCGGTCATCTCCGCAAGAGCCTCGCTATTGAGCCGCCCGTAGATACCGCTGGGCTTGTTCCGTTCAAGAACGCCGAAGCTGTCAGACATGGCGAATTTGCCCCGAAGCTCCCCTGCCAATCCGCGGGCGCCCCGCTTTACCTCGGTAATTTCCACAGGCACAGCCTCACCGCTGTGAACAGGAACTACTCCGCCCGTATCGGAATCGCAGATAGGGTGTCCAAGTCCTGCAAAACAGCCTGTTTTCGTGTCAAAAAAAGTCATCGTACCAATTCCTGCTATGCTGTCACGGACCCACATACCGCCTTTCCAGCCGCCGCTTCTGCGCGAGAGCACGGGCTGGAGCTCCATGGCTATATCCTCATCGCCGCGGCGCACCGAAAGTTCAAGGACGTTTCCGCCAGAATCGGCTATTTTCTGCTGTAACTGGTCGTTTGAGGTGAGTATCTCGCCGTCTGCAAGACGTATTATATCTCCCTTTTGCAAGCCTGCGTCCTCGGCAGGACAGGTCAGCGAGCCATCCTGACACTCCACGTCGCCAAGTCCTGTGACCATGACGCCCTCCATGAGCAGCTTTATGCCGAAGGGACGCCCTCCCACAGCTAAAACGGGAGCTTCTGTTTTTCGGACTTCAACATTTTTGACGGGGATAGCGCCGAAAAGCGAAAAAGTCACCTGCTCCCCGTCTGAGCAGGTACCTGCGGCAGGTATGGCGAGCTCAGGCGCAGCAGAGCAGCTGAGCTGCGGAAAAGACGCTATTTTCAGGTCATCTGCCGACGAAGCGCTTATCACCGCAGGCAGTTGTGCGGAATAATAGCCTGCTGTTCCGAATAATCCCACAAAAGCTGCAAATAATAGCGTTGCAGCAGATCTTACAATTTTTCTTTTAAAAAACATTTTGTTATCCTTTCCTGTTCCGTGGAACATATTGCTCCGCAAATACGGGAGCAATAATTATTATGCTTCGGCTGAGTGCTTTTATAGATGTGAATTCCACACAGCCGAAAACTACATAGGGAGTAAAAAATGAGCAAAAAAAACACAAAAAAGCTTCCTGAAAGGCGCTCGCCCCTGATGACGGTATGCAAGGTCGTGACTTTGCTGCTGAGCTTATGGTTTTCGGGAGCTATGACCGCACTTTCGGGGGCAGGTCTCATATATAACGGAGAAAGCTACGGCGCAGAGCTGAAAAATACGGGAGTTTTTCTAATAATATCCGCAGTTCTTATGGTTTTCGGAGCTTTTCTGTGCCTTTTCAGGAAAAAAACGCCGAATATTCTGGCAATTATTCTTGCTCTGGGCGGACTTGTCCTGTGTCTGGTGATGCTGAAGCAGCTCACAGACCACGCCGATTCAAGCGGCTGGACGGATAAATACACCATGCTGCCCGTCAGCGATATGTATATGCGGAGAATTCTGCCAAGTATAGCGCCCTGTGCGCTTACGGCAGCCATAGCCGCAGTACAGCTTAGGCGCTTTGGCGCAGTTGAGAGTTGAGAGTGCAGAGTTGAGAGTTAATGTGTTTTATTCGCTCATTTTATTAAAATCTTGTCGCCAACGGCGACTCCATAACTTTCAACTCTCAATTCTCAACTCTCAACTTTTTGCCCGTGCAAAATAAGATTATACAACAAGGTCGGTCTCGAAAACCGTCCTTTTTTGCGCTTAGCTAAAATTATGATATCTCCGAACGTCATTTTTACCAATTTTCCGTGATTTCTCTTGCAAAAACTATTTTTTTGTGATACAATGTTATCAACATTACCGAAAGGAACACTCGACTATGAACGTAAAATCCGAATTGCTCGCCTCCCTTGCAGGCGCAGAGGGCGATTATATCTCGGGAGCTGCCCTTGCAGACAAGCTCGGCGTAAGCCGCAATGCTGTGTGGAAAGCCGTAAAAGCGCTTGAAACTGAGGGATTTTCCATCAGCTCAGTGACCTCCAAGGGCTACAAGCTCAACGATGACAACAACAGACTTTCGGCAGACCTTATCACTCCGTTTCTGAAAACAAAAGAGCTGGGACGCAACCTCAGCGTGTATGATACAGTTGAGTCCACCAATAATATCACCAAGGAACAGGATTCAAACAACGTTCCCAACGGTACTACCTCCGTTGCCGACCGACAGACCGCAGGCAGAGGACGTATAGGCAGGAGCTTCGTTTCACCTGCCGGCAAGGGACTATATATGAGTACTCTTGTACGCCCCGAATTCAGCCTTGAATACGCTCCAATGATAACAGGAGCGGCAGCCTGCGCAGTTGCAGAAGCTATAGAATACTGCTGCGGTCAGCCCGTTATGATAAAATGGGTGAACGACCTCTACATGAACGGCAAAAAAATATGCGGCATACTGACAGAGGCTTCATTCGGACTTGAAATGCGCACTCTTGACTGCGCCGTTATCGGTATCGGCATAAACGTCCGCAGTATAGGCGACAGCTTCGATGAGGAGCTACGCAAAAAGGCTACATCTATCGAGGACGAGACGGGAGTTGCCGTAAACAGGAACAGGCTCTGCGCAGAGGTGCTCAACCGCCTTGAAATATATATGCATAAAATAGAGAACCGCAGCTTTCTTTCCGCATACAGAGAGCGCGAGCTTCTCACAGGAAATATAATAACCGCAAATGTGGGAAACAAGCAGATAATCGGTGAAGCTACGGGCATTGACGACAATGCCAACCTCATAGTGCAGCTCCAGTCGGGTGAGACTATCCACCTCAACTCGGGAGAAGCCAATCTGTGCAGGATAAAAAATGTTTAAAAGCGGTAATTCCGCTGAATATAATAAAATGTTAAGGAGGGTATGTCTGTATGAGATATACGATTATTGGTCAAACAGTACCGGCAGTAGAATGCGAGCTTAACGCAGGAGAATCAATGTTCACACAGTCAGGCGGAATGATCTGGCAGTCACAGGGCATCAAGATGAGCACAAATGCAAGAGGCGGTCTCGGAAGAAGCCTCGGAAGAATGTTCACAGGCGAATCCATATTCATGGCTAATTACACAGCTGAAGTTCAGGGCGCAAAGATAGCTTTCGGCGCTACAGTCCCAGGTTCTCTCGTTCCTGTAAATATCTCCAACGGCGGTCTTATCTGCCAGAAGGGCGCATTTCTATGCGCTGAACAGACAGTAGACCTCAAGGCAGTTTTCACAAAGAAGATACTCTCGGGATTCTTCGGCGGTGAGGGCTTCATTCTCCAGCAGCTCTTCGGAAGCGGCATGGCTTTCCTCGAAGTTGACGGAGATATGGTAGAGAAAACTCTCGCTCCAGGCGAAATACTCAAAGTAGATACAGGTAACGTCGTTGCTTTCGAGCCCACTGTACAGTACGAGATAGAGACTGTAAAGGGACTGGGAAATATATTCCTCGGCGGCGAGGGACTTTTCCTCACAAAGCTGGTAGGTCCGGGTAAGGTAATACTCCAGACACAGAACTTCAACGACTTTGCAGGCAGAATTCTTTCTCTCGGCGTAAAGAAGTAAATCATGAAGCACTGGCTCATCGCTGCCGCCGTTGCGGCAGTATACCTATTATTCAGCGTATTCACAGGACTCTGGGCAATATCATGGATAATATGGGTATTCTACGGAATATACAGGATAGCTGACTATATAAAGTCGCAGCAATAGCAATGAGGTGACGTTTATGTTTATATTCGGTTTTCCCGTTGTGGGCTTGCAGTATATGACCAACGGCGAAGCGCTTTTCCGCATGGCTGCGGAGAACAAGGCTGCTCCCGTGTGGAACGGCGATAAATGGCGCTGTGTATGCGGAACGGAAAACAGTACCAATTTCTGTCCCGAATGCGGCATGAAAGCGCCCGTAAAGCCGTGGAAATGCAGCTGCGGCAGGGACTGCACCAGCAATTTCTGCCCCGACTGCGGAAGTAAAGCTCCTTGAGCTGTAGGGGCGAATTCCGCTCGCCCGAATAAAATGACACAAATACTTACGGGCGCCTGTTAGGCGCCCTCCCCTGCAATTTCAATTTGCAAAATTTATGCAAATGCTTGACAAATGCTGTTTTTCATTGTATAATACAGTTAATAAATTGAAAATGCTATGAAGGGAAACAAAGCTTGTGTGAGTTTTCACAGAGAGCCGACGGCTGGTGAAAGTCGGCAGACAAATACAGGTCATAACTCCTCCCCGAGCAGCCGTCCCAAAGGCGCAGACCGCGTCAAGTAGGCACGGACGGGCTCTCCCGTTACAGAGATATGCGTTGATCCGACGCAGATGAGTGGGTGTATTCTTACATCAAGAAGAGTGGTACCACGGAGTATATTGCAGCTTCGTCTCTTCCATGCCGTGCATGGAGGAGATTTTTTATTACCCTCCTGCGAGGCAAACGGATCGGAATGGAGGTTTTGACATGAATAACGTAAAAAAGTACACAAGACAATTCTTTGAAGCGCCGAAAACTGCCATGAAATGGACGGAAAAGTCCTATATCGACAAGGCTCCACAGTGGTGCAGCGTCGATCTCCGCGACGGAAATCAGGCTCTTATAATACCCATGAGCCTCGGCGAAAAGCTGGAATTCTTCCGCAGACTGGTTGATATCGGCTTCAAGGAGATAGAGATCGGCTTCCCTGCCGCTTCCGAGACCGAGTACGACTTCTGCCGCACTCTTATCGAGCAGGATCTCATTCCCGACGATGTGGCGATACAGGTTCTCACCCAGTCCCGTGAACACATCATCGAAAAGACGTTTGAAGCCCTCAAGGGCTGCAAGAACGCCATAGTTCACCTTTACAACTCCACCTCTGTGGCTCAGCGCGAGCAAGTCTTCCGCAAGAGCAAGGAGGAGATAATAGATATCGCGGTCAGCGGAGCAAAGCTCCTTAAAGATTACCGCGAGAAGTACGAGGGCAATTTCCGCTTTGAGTACTCCCCCGAGAGCTTCACGGGTACAGAGCCCGAATTCGCGCTGGAGATATGCAACGCCGTTCTGGACGTGTGGCAGCCCACACCCGAGGACAAGGTCATAATCAATCTCCCCGTAACGGTACAGCTCTCAATGCCCCATGTTTACGCAAATCAGATAGAGTATATGTGCGAGAACCTGAAATACCGCGAAAACGTCATAGTCTCCCTCCACCCCCACAACGACCGCGGCTGTGCGGTGGCTGACACGGAAATGGGACTCCTTGCAGGTGCAGAGCGCGTCGAGGGAACTCTCTTCGGCAACGGCGAGCGCACAGGAAACGTGGATATCATTACTCTCGCCATGAATATGTACTCGCAGGGCGTTGATCCCGAGCTGGATTTCAGCGATATACCGTCGCTGTCCGAGGACTTCTCCCGTCTGACGAGAATGGGTATCTACGAGCGTCAGCCCTATTCTGGAAAGCTGGTATTCGCGGCGTTCAGCGGCTCTCATCAGGACGCTATCGCAAAGGGCATGAAATGGCGCGAGGAACACGGCGATACTGTCTGGAACGTGCCCTATCTGCCTCTTGATCCTACGGATATCGGCAGAGAGTACGAATCCGACGTTATCCGCATCAACAGCCAGTCGGGCAAGGGCGGAATCGGCTACATACTGGAGACTCGCTTCGGCTACGACCTGCCAAAGAAAATGCGCGAGAGCGTGGGCTACCTTGTCAAGGGCATTTCAGACAAAAAGCACAAGGAGCTTCTCCCCGACGAGGTCTACTCAATATTCAAGAGCAACTATGTGGATATAACCTCGCCTATAAACATCACGGAAACTCACTTCGTACAGCGCAACGGTATCGAAGCAACTGTAAGCTTCGATTACAGCGGCAGACGAGTTACTGTCACCGATACAGGTAACGGTCGTCTTGACGCCGTCAGCAACGCTATACGCTCATATACAGGCGCAGACTACAGTCTCAACAGCTACACCGAGCACGCTCTGGAAGTAGGCTCGGCTTCAAAGGCTGTATCCTATGTTGAGATAGTCACAAAGGAGGGCAAAAGCTTCTGGGGAACGGGTATCGACAACGATATCATCACTTCTTCAGTCAAGGCTCTTGTCAGCGCGGTAAATAATATGCTCAACAAGCAGTAATGTAAAGGAAGTGTGGAAATATGGCAATGACAATGACTCAGAAGATACTTGCGGCTCATTCGGGCAGGGAGTCAGTCTGTCTGGGAGAGCTTATCCTGACAGACCTTGACCTCGTTCTCGGCAACGATATAACCTCTCCCGTAGCTATCAAGGAGTTCGCAAAGCTGGGTAAGGACAGCGTGTTCGACAGAAACAAGGTCACCATGGTCATGGACCACTTCGCTCCCAACAAGGACATAAAGGCGGCAGAGCAGTGCAAGATGTGCCGCGATTTCTGCACGGGAAAGGACATAACACACTTCTACGACGTTGGAGAAATGGGCATCGAACACGCCCTGCTCCCCGAAAAAGGTCTGGTCACCGCAGGAAACGTGGTCATCGGCGCTGATTCCCATACCTGCACCTACGGAGCTTTGGGAGCTTTCTCAACAGGCGTTGGCTCAACGGATATGGCTTGCGGAATGGCTACAGGCAAGGCGTGGTTCAAGGTACCCGAGGCTATCAAGGTAGTCCTCACAGGAGAGCTCCGCAGATTCGTGTCGGGCAAGGACGTTATCCTCCACATTATCGGCGAGATAGGCGTGGACGGAGCCCTTTACCGCTCTATGGAATTCACAGGCGAGGGACTTGCCTCCCTGACTATGGCTGACCGCCTTTGCATGGCGAATATGGCTATCGAGGCAGGGGCAAAGAACGGTATTTTCGAGGTTGACGATATCACCCTCGACTATATCCGCACACACGGCGGCGCAGAGCCTGTTATATACAAAGCTGACGAGGACGCAGACTACGACGAGGTGCTCACCGTTGACCTGTCGGAGATAGAGCCTACTGTGGCTTTTCCTCATCTTCCAGAAAATGCACGTACCTTCGCCGAAATAGGCGATGTAAAGATAGACCAGGTGGTAATAGGCTCATGCACCAACGGCAGGCTTGAGGACCTTATCGCCGCCGCTGAGATAATGAAAGGACGCAAAGCCGCAAAGCACGTCCGCGTTATCGTGATACCTGCAACTCAGCAGATATACCTTGACGCTATGGAAATGGGGCTTATCCGCACATTTATCGAGTTCGGCGCAGTAGTGTCAACTCCTACCTGCGGACCGTGCCTTGGCGGATATATGGGCATTCTTGCCGCAGGCGAGAGAGCCGTAACGACTACGAACCGCAACTTCGTGGGACGTATGGGGCACCCCGAGTCCGAGGTATACCTTGCAAGCCCCGCAACTGCGGCGGCAAGCGCCGTAACAGGCAGGATAACAAGTCCGTGGGAGGTAATGGAGCTATGAAATACACAGGAAACGCTATAAAATACGGCGACAACGTGGATACAGACGTTATTATCCCTGCACGTTACCTCAATACAAGCGACCACAGGGAGCTTGCGAGCCACTGTATGGAGGATATCGACAAGACCTTCGTGAGCCGCGTAAAGCAGGGCGATATAATGGTTGCAGGACAGAATTTCGGCTGCGGCTCGTCCCGTGAACACGCTCCCATAGCCATAAAGGCAAGCGGAATCTCCGTTGTCATCGCCAAGAGCTTCGCCCGAATCTTCTACAGGAACGCTATAAATATCGGACTTGCTATCGTGGAATGTCCCGAAGCTGCCGAGGGTATCTCCGAGGGAGATAATGTGGAAGCTGACCTCGATAACGGAATTATCCGCAATATCACCACGGGCAGAGAGTACAAAACAGCGCCTTTCCCCGAGTTTGTACAGAAAATAATCGAAAACGGCGGACTTATGCAGGCTATCGCCAATGGCATGATATAATTGTAGGGGACGGCGTCCTCGACGTCCCGAATTGAGAATGTATGGGCGGCGTTCCGCCGCCCGTATCAGGATTTCCAACACTCCCCAAAGGAGATAAAATGATAGCAAAAATAATCGTAAAATGTATAATATACAACCCCAAGCTCAACAGATTCCTTCTGATAAAGCGATGTGAAAATGACGATATCGGCGCCGGTTCATGGGAGAATACAGGCGGAAACATCGAAAGCGGCGAAACTCCCGAGGACGCTGTTATGCGCGAGATACAGGAAGAAACAGGCATTACGGATATCAGGATAGGAAATATCGCTTATGTTGCCGTTCTGGAACGGGAGCTCCCCGACCTGCTCATAGTATATCTCTGCGAAACAACGACAGAAGCCGTAAAGCTGAGCTTTGAACATCAGGACTATGTGTGGGCGGACGAACAGCAATGCAGGACTCTTCTCCCCGACGCCATAATCCGCGATTTTGAAAAGAACAATGTATTTGATATCCTGCGCCGCAATGAGCATTGAGAATGTAGGGACGCGCATTGCACGTCCGCAAAAACGGTCAAATTAATATAAACTTTGTTTTATGGGAGCTTCACATGGATAAAAATAAAGTAAGAGTAATAAAAATAAGCAAACAAGCGTTAATGGAATTCATTTATGAAAAGTTCGTTGAAAATCAAAGCGATTATTTAGATATCAACGCAGCAGAAGCAGCAGATTATTTTGAATTTGACCTTGAAAACGGTGAATTTATTTTCTGTGCCATAAAATCGGAAGATGAAAATGGGAACTTTTTATCATTGCCAAAGGATATTGACTTGAAAAAAGTTATAAAAAAGATTCCTGACACAACTGACTCTATGTTTTCTCCAAACAAAACATATTATAAAGAATACACTAAAGAAGAACTGATAAAAATATCGGAAGTTTGATTTATTCTGCATTCCAAATTATGCTAACGGCTAAAGGCTAAATGAAAAGGACGTTTTAATATGAAAATATCAGGTGCAAAGATAGTCGTAGAAACCCTCATCGAGCAGGGCTGCGACACTATATTCGGCTACCCCGGAGGTCAGGTCATCGACCTCTTTGACGAGCTCTACATCGCCCGTGACCGCATAAAGCACATACTCACTGCCCACGAGCAGGGAGCTGCCCATGCTGCGGACGGCTATGCCCGTTCAACAGGCAAGGTGGGAGTTGTAATAGCTACCTCGGGCCCGGGGGCTACAAACCTCGTAACAGGCATAGCTGCGGCATATCTGGATTCAGTGCCAATGGTTGCTATCACGGGAAACGTCTCCTGCGACCAGATAGGCAGGGACAGCTTCCAGGAGGTAGATATTGTCGGCGTGACCATGCCTATCACCAAGCATAATTTCATTGTCAAGGACATAAACGAGCTTGCGGACACTCTTCGCACAGCCTTTAAAATAGCCAAATCGGGCAGACAGGGACCTGTTCTTGTGGATATCCCCAAGGACGTCCAGACGGCGCTCTGCGAGTACGAATCCAACGCACAGCCTGTTATCCCCTATCCTCTGACCTTTGCTTCGGAAACAAAGCTTCAGAAAGCGGCAGAGCTCATAAACAGCGCCCAGAGACCGTATATCTACTTTGGCGGCGGCGTTATCAGCGGCAAGGCTTCACAGCAGGTGACAGCTCTTGCGGAAAAAATAGACGCACCTATGGGCTGCTCACTCATGGGGCTCTCAGCCGTTCCCTGCGACCACCCGAGATTCCTCGGTATGCAGGGTATGCACGGTCATTACGCTTCAACTGCTGCCGAATATGAAGCCGACCTCGTCATTGCTCTCGGAGTACGCTTCAGCAACAGGTCCACAGGCGAAAACAGCCGATTTACCAAGAATTACCGCATTATCCACATAGATATCGACGGCGCGGAGCTCAACAAGAATATCCCTGCCGACCTCACTATACGCGGTGACCTCCTCGACTCCGTGGAGCGCCTTACCGCCATGGTAGAGGAGAACAGACACCCCGACTGGGCGAAGCATATCGCGGAGCTGAAAGCACAGGAAGAAAAACTCACAGAAGAAGCAGCTGACAGCACAAGGAAAAAAATAACAGAAAAGGGCGGCTCTCCAAAGCTCAGCCCATATGAGATAATCGACATAATCAGCGCCCGTGCAGGCGAGGACGTTATCATCGCCACCGACGTGGGACAGCACCAGATGTGGACGGCTCAGCGCTATCCCCTCAAAAAGCCCCGCACATTCCTTTCCAGCGGCGGTCTCGGAGCTATGGGCTACGGACTGGGCGCAGCTATCGGAGCTTCAACAGCTACGGGTAAGCGCGTTGTACTGTTCACAGGCGACGGCAGCTTCGGCATGAACTTAGGCGAGCTTGCAACTGCGGTATCTCAGGATATCCCCGTGGTCATCGTCGTTATGAACAACGGCGTACTTGGAATGGTTCGTCAGCAGCAGACGCTTTTCTACGACAAGCACTACTCCAATACCACTCTTGACCGCAGGACGGACTTCGCAAAGGTGGCTGAGGCATTCGGTGCAAAGGGCGGTCACGCTTCAACGGCTGAGGAGCTGAAAAAATTAGCAGAAGCCGCTTTCGCAAGCGACGTACCTTTCGTTATCGACTGCGCAGTTGACTGCGACGAGCTGGTACTGCCAATGCTGCCGCAGGGCGGTTCGGCAGAGGATATAATCACATCAGTAAAGTGAGGTGACATTAATGGAACAGCAGTACGTAATAGGAGTTATAGTTGCCAATGTTTCGGGTGTTCTTTCCAGAGTTTCGGGAATGTTCACACGCCGCGGCTTCAACATCGACAGCCTTACCGTGGGCGAGACAGAGTCCAGCGGCTTTTCAAGAATAACTATCGCCTTTCACGGCGATGACGACATGAAAGAGCGTATATTGCAGCAGCTGCAAAAGCTCCATGATGTCAGAGAGGTCGAGGTGCTGGACACCAAGGACAGCGTTATCCGCGAGCTCCTGCTCATAAAAGTGAGAAACAAGGCTGAGATACGTCAGGATATAATGACCGCAGTTGAGATATTCCGCTCAAAGATAGTGGACTACTCCCCTACCTCCCTCACCTGCGAGCTTACGGGAGAGACCTCAAAAATAGACGCATTTATAGAGCTTTTGAAGCCATTCGGAATCATGGAGATGTGCCGCACGGGTATCGTAGCTATCGAGCGCGGCGAGAACTGTCTGAAAACAGTCAAATAATTGAGATCATGGTATCGCTGACGCGATAAATCTGTCCGCGAAGCGGACACATCCATTCTCAATTCTAAATTCTCAATTCATGCAAGGGAGGATTTGTATGGAGCTTAATATCGCACTTCTCAAGGGCGACGGCATAGGTCCCGAAATAGTGGACAGCGCCGTTGCCGTACTGGAAAAAACCGCAGCTAAGTTCGGACATAAATTCAATTTCACACCGTACCTCATAGGCGGCTGTGCAATCGACGAAACAGGTCTGCCCCTGCCGCAGGAGACCGTGGACGGCTGTTTAGCCTCCGACAGCGTTCTCCTCGGAGCTGTAGGCGGTCCGAAATGGGACGGTCTCGCAGGAGATATCCGCCCCGAAAAAGCCCTGCTGGGCATACGCTCGGCTATGGGACTGTATACCAATCTCCGCCCTGCAAAGCTCTATCCTGCCCTGAGAGGAGCTTCTCCGCTAAAGGACGAGATAGTGGGCGGCGGCTTCGATATACTCATAGTAAGGGAATTAACAGGCGGTATATACTTCGGCGACCGCGGCTACCGCGAGGGAAAATACGGCACAGAAGCTTTCGACACCGAGGCTTACAGCGTAACCGAGATAGAGCGCATAGGCAAGGCGGCTTTTGAAGCCGCAATGAAGCGCGGCAAGCGGCTTTGCAGCGTGGACAAGGCTAATGTTCTGGAGTCCTCACGGCTCTGGCGCAAGACCATGCATGAGATGGCTGAAAGCTATCCCGAGGTTGAATACAGGGATATGTTCGTGGACAACGCCGCTATGCAGCTTGTACGCGATCCCAAGCAGTTTGACGTCATCGTTACGTCCAATATGTTCGGCGATATACTGTCAGATGAAGCCTCGCAGATAACGGGCTCCATAGGTATGCTGGCTTCGGCTTCGCTGGGAGCTTCAAAGCGCGGACTCTACGAGCCTATTCACGGCTCAGCTCCCGACATTGCAGGCACAAACGCCGCAAACCCAATAGCTACCATACTTTCGGGAGCTATGATGCTTCGGTATTCATTCGGTCTTGCAAAAGAAGCCGATACCATAGAAGCCGCAGTTGACAAGGCTCTCAACGACGGTCACAGAACCGCCGACCTCATGGGCACTGACAAGGGTAAGCCCCTGACCTGCACGGAAATGACAGAAGTAATACTGAAAAATATTTAGGAGGAATCTATCATGATAAAGATCCACACAGAAAAGGCACCTGCGGCAGTAGGACCTTACTCACAGGCTATAGTTTCAAACGGAATGGTCTACACAAGCGGTCAGATAGCCATTGATCCCGTTACAAACACGGTAAAGGGCACTACTATCGAGGAGCAGACCGAGCAGATAATGCACAACCTGGGAGCTGTTCTTGCTACGGCAGGCTCAGGCTTTGACAAGGCTGTGAAAACTACCTGCTTCCTTGCAGATATGAACGATTTTGCCGCATTCAACGAGATATACGGCAAGTATTTCATATCTCTGCCTGCAAGAAGCTGTGTTGCGGTAAAGACTCTCCCAAAGGGCGTTCTTGCCGAGGTAGAGGTAATTGCAGAGAGCAATCTATAATGCATAATTGCAGGGGCGGATACTATCCGCCCTTTTTTGCTGCGATTTCGGGCGCACACTGTGCCCCCCTGCAAGCTAATGGCTAAAGGCTTGAAATTTTATCCCTTTTGTGTTATAATCAATAAAATGGGCAAATTGTATATTGATATAAATTTTACAACAAGGAGACCGCTATGAAACTTCTCGCAATCGACGGAAACAGCATACTTAACCGCGCTTTTTACGGCATAAAGCTGCTTTCAAATAAAAAAGGACAGTTCACCAACGCCATTTTCGGCTTTATGAATATCTATCTCCGCAATATCAGCGACGTAAAGCCCGACGCTGTGGCTGTAGCCTTTGACCTGCGCTCTCCTACCTTCCGTCACAAGGCTGTGGCGACCTACAAGGCTAACCGCAAGGGTATGCCTCCCGAGCTTGCAGAGCAGCTCCCCCGCGTAAAGGAGCTCCTCACCCTTATGGGCGTTAAAGTCGTGGAGTGCGAGGGCTTCGAGGCTGACGACGTACTTGGTACACTCTCAAAGCTCTGCTCCGACAGCGGCAACGAGTGCTTCGTGCTGACGGGAGACCGCGACAGCTTGCAGCTCATCGACGACAAGGTCACTGTTATCCTTGCCACAAACAAGGAGAATATATACTACACTCCTGAACGATTTACCGAGGATTACGGCTTCGAGCCCATAAAGCTTATCGACCTGAAAGCCCTCATGGGCGACAGCTCCGACAATATCAGCGGAGTTGCAGGCATCGGTGAAAAGACCGCTTCCGCTCTTATCAAGGAGTACGGAAGTATCGAGAATCTTTACGAGAATTACGAGGATTCCACCCTCACCAAGGGCGTTAAGGCTAAGCTTGCCGCAGGCGCAGAAGCCGCCAGGGAGAGCAAATGGCTGGCGACTATCGTCCGCAACGCACCCATAGATACAGACCTTGACAGCTACAAGCCGAAAGCTCCCGACAACGGCGCTATCGGACGTATGCTCAGCGAGCTGGAGATGTTCAAGCTCCTTGACAAGCTGGGTATCAGCGCGGCTGAGAGCACAAATTCCGCCCCCGAGGTCAAGGCTGAGGAAGTCCCTGTTATCGCGGCAAAGGTCAGCGAGCTTACTGCGGATATCATCGGAAAGCTCAGCGAATGCGAGTACCTTTTCCGCGAGGATAAGCTCTCTGTACGGGACGGGGACAACGTTTACACGACTGATAACGAAGATATTATAAAGACGTTTTTCGGCTCTGAATGCGCTAAGTCCACCGATGACGGCAAGGCGCACTACCGCTGGGCAATGGCTCACGGCGGCGAGCTGAAAAATCTGAAAAGCGACGCGGCGATATGCGGCTATCTGCTGAATACCTCCGCTTCTGACTACGCCGTGGATAAGCTCTGCGCCGAGTACGGAGTGCATTTCTACAGCGAAAACGACGACTTGGCGGAGCTCCTTTCCCTTAAAGGGCTCATTGCAAAGCTCCGCGCAGAGATAGAGTCCGAGGGCATGACGGAGCTCCTTGAAACAGTGGAAATGCCCCTGACGGAAGTCCTCGCTTCAATGGAAGACACAGGCGTTCTTATCGACAAAAAGGGCGTTGAAGACTTCGGCGTGTACCTGTCGGAAATGATAGAGGAAACTCAGCAGATGATATACGACGAGGCAGGTCACGAGTTCAATATCTCCTCGCCGAAACAGCTCGGCACCGTCCTTTTCGAGGAAATGGGACTGCCGGCAAAAAAGAAAACAAAGAGCGGCTACTCCACCAATGCGGAGGTGCTTGAAGAGCTCCGCAATTACGCTCCAATCGTGGACAACGTGCTGAAATACCGCCAGTACACAAAGCTTAACTCCACATACGTTGTGGGACTTCTTGATAAAATCGCTCCCGACGGACGTATCCACACATGGTTCAGACAGACCGAGACCAGAACGGGACGTATAAGCTCCACAGAGCCAAATATGCAGAATATCCCCGTCCGCACGGAGCTTGGCGCACAGATGAGGAAGTTCTTCACCGCCGACGAGGGAAAAACTCTTATCGACGCCGACTACAGCCAGATAGAGCTGAGAGTTATGGCTCACCTCTGCGGCGACGAAAACATGACCGAGGCTTTCACATCGGGGGAGGATATCCACACCTCAACTGCGGCTCAGGTATTTGATATGCCCATATTTATGGTGACTCCCGAAATGAGAAGCGCCGCCAAGGCGGTAAACTTCGGTATCATCTACGGTATCGGAGCGTTCTCCCTCGCAAAGGATATCGGTACTTCCGTGGCAAAGGCCAAGAAGTACATCGCGGACTACCTTGCGAAATACCCCAAGGTAAACGAGTTCATGGAGACCACCGTGGACAACGCCTTCAAGGAGGGCTATGTTA
This sequence comes from Ruminococcus flavefaciens, assembly GCF_900119075.1. Lineage (GTDB taxonomy): Bacteria > Bacillota > Clostridia > Oscillospirales > Ruminococcaceae > Ruminococcus > Ruminococcus flavefaciens_Q. The sequence goes on along the minus strand of NZ_FPIP01000003.1, from coordinate 214,948 downwards.
CAACCATGTTCGGCAGAAAGCGCCGTATCCCCGAGCTTTCATCGTCCAATAAGATGTTACAGGCGGCAGGCAAGCGCATAGCCATGAATACTCCCGTGCAGGGAACAGCCGCTGACCTTATAAAAATAGCCATGATAAACGTCTACAACCGCCTGAAAGCCGAAAAGCTCAACGCTAAGCTCATATTGCAGGTACACGATGAACTCATCATCGAGTCGGATATCGCCTGTGCGGAGAAATGCGCGGAGCTTCTCAAAGAGGAAATGCAGGGCGTTTACGATATGAGAGTTCCTCTTGCAGTGGACGTTCACACAGGACACTCATGGTATGACGCCAAAGGCTGAGCCCTTAGCCGTTAGCTTGTAGGGGCGCACATTGTGCGCCCGAGAAATACATTGCTGATAACAACGGGCGAACACTGTTCGCCCCTACAAATCAAGCATAAAAAGGAAGAAAATGAATATTTCTCAATTCTCAATTTTCAATTCTCAATTCAACTATGATGAGCTGTCCGAACTGGATAAGCTCTGCGTAGGCGCGGACGGCTGGTCTGCGGATTCCTTCCGCGAAGAGGCACAGCGTCCCGAGAGCATTATCCTTGCCGCCTACGACGGGGACACTCTTGCAGGCATGATAGCAGGCTTCACCGCCGCCGATACGGGAGAGATACTCACTGTTTGTACTGCTCCCCAGTACCGCAGGCAGGGTGTTGCAAGAATGCTTATGGAGGCTTTTTTAACAGCCGTGCCCGAAGATGTTGAAAGTATAGCCCTTGAAGTGCGGCAGTCCAATACCGCCGCCATAGAGCTGTACAAGAGCTTCGGCTTTGAAAAGGCAGGCGTGCGGAAACGTTTCTACCAGAATCCTGCCGAAGACGCAGACGTTATGGTCTGCAAGCTGAAATAAATAACGAAAGAAGATATAGTATGCTTATACTCGGAATAGAAAGCTCCTGCGACGAGACCGCCGCAAGCGTGGTGCGCGACCAGCGAGAGATACTCTCGTCGGTGATATCCACGCAGATAGAGGAGCACAAGAAATACGGCGGAGTTGTCCCCGAGATAGCCTCGCGCCGACACTGCGAGAATATCCTCGGCGTTGTCCGTCAGGCTCTCGACGAAGCGCAGGTAAAGCTCTCAGACCTTGACGGTATCGCCGTTACATACGCCCCCGGGCTTATCGGTGCTCTCCTTGTAGGAGTAAGCTTCGCAAAGGCTCTTGCAATGTCCTCGGGAAAGCCTCTGATACCTGTTCATCATATCGCAGGTCATATCGCTACCAATTATCTGACCTTCCCCGACCTTGAACCGCCTTACCTCTGCCTTGTGGCAAGCGGCGGACACAGCCATATAATCGAGGTGCTCAGCTATACCAAGTTCCGTGTAGTGGGAAGGACTCACGACGACGCGGCAGGCGAATGCTTTGACAAGTGCGCAAGAGCTATGGGATTCCCCTACCCGGGTGGAGTCCACATCGACAACGCCGCACAAACAGGCGACAGGAACGCATTCAAGCTCCCACACCCTGCCGTTGCAGGCAGCGAGTTTGATTTCAGCTTCTCGGGACTGAAGACCAACGTGATAAATCTGCTCCACAACGCCGAGCAGAAAGGCATAGATATCAACAGGAACGACCTTGCGGCAAGTCTCCAAGCAACTATCGCGGAGATACTCACTGACAAGACTATCCGTGCCGCCGAGGCTCTCGGCTACAAAAAGGTAGCTCTTGCAGGCGGAGTTTCCGCAAATACGGGAGTCCGCGAGACCTTGTCCGAGGCTTGCAGAAAGCGCGGCTTTGAGTTCTATATGCCATTGAAGAAGCTCTGCGGCGACAACGGCGCCATGATAGCCTGTCAGGGCAGCTATAATCTCCTCGCTGGCATAACCGCCGACGAGAGCCTGAATGCAATTGCGACATTATCAATGGAAGACATTTAATGTAGGAGAGCACATTGTGCGCCCGAGAATACAGCAACATTAGAAGCCGTTAGCTGTAGGGGCTGATGCCTACATGAGCCCGATTGGATTTGGAATTTAACGGGGCGATGTGGGCATCGCCCCCTACAAGATAAATGAAAGGAATATAAAAATGACTGTTCGTGAATTACAGGATAAGATAATCCAGCTCAAAAAGGAAACAAACACCGCAGTTCTCGCACACTGCTATCAGGCTCGCGAGATATGCGAGGTTGCCGATTTTGTAGGCGACAGCTACAAGCTCAGCGTTGACGCAAAGGGCGTATCACAGGAGAATATCCTCTTCTGCGGAGTTCATTTCATGGCTGAGACTGCAAAAATGCTCTCGCCCCAGAAGCGCGTTTACCTCTCCAACAAACACGCAGGCTGTCCAATGGCTGAACAGATGGACAAGGAGCTCATCAGCGCTATCCGCGCTCAGGAGCCTGACCGCACTGTTGTTGCCTATGTTAATACAACTGCGGCTCTCAAGACCGTCTGCGACGTCTGCGTAACATCGTCAAGCGCTCTGCGTATCGTCAAGGCGCTCGACAACGACAAGATACTCTTTATCCCAGACTGCAATCTCGGCGACTACATAAAGAAGCAGTGCCCCGAAAAGGATATAAAGCTCCTCAGCGGCGGCTGTCCAACACACGCAAGGATAACCGCAAAGGAAGTCCTCGCCGCTAAGGAAGAGCACCCCGACGCTCTCTTTCTCGTACACCCCGAGTGTACTCCAAAAGTAGTTGAGCTTGCGGACTACGTAGGCTCTACCACAGGTATCATGGACTTTGCAAAGAAGTCCGACAAGACCGAGTTCATTATCGGTACGGAAAATTCTATCGTGGAACACTTGCAGTATGACTGCCCCGAGAAGAAGTTCTATCCCGTGAGCCGCGACCTTGTCTGTCACAATATGAAGCTGACCACCCTGCCCGATATTTACAACACTCTCCTCGCTATCAGCGGCAAGGGCGGCGAAGCCTTTGAGATACTCATGGACGACGAGCTCATCGCTCAGGCAAGAAAGTGCATAGACGAAATGATAAGGCTGGGCGGCTGACATGACGGAATTAGTCGAAAAGCTGTACCAAACAGGCGACCTGTCCGACGGAGAGTTCAAAAATCTCATCGAGACCGACGATAAGGAGTCAGCGGAGCTTCTACGCCGATACGCCGACGAGACAAGGCAGAAAAGCTACGGTAAAAAGGTCTTTCTCCGCGGACTTATCGAGGTCTCCAGCTACTGCAAAAACAACTGCCTTTACTGCGGTATCCGCCGCGGCAATAATGAAGCCGACCGCTACCGTCTGTCCCGTGAGGACATACTGAAATGCTGTGAAAACGGCTATGAGCTGGGCTTCCGCACATTCGTAATGCAGGGCGGCGAGGATTCGTTTTTCACTGACGACTTCCTCTGCCCCCTTATATCCGAGATAAAGGAAAAGTACCCCGACTGCGCGGTTACGCTGTCCCTCGGTGAGCGCTCCTATGAGAGCTACAAGCGTCTGAAAGAAGCAGGGGCGGACAGATATCTGCTCCGTCACGAAGCGGCTTCACAGGAGCTTTACTCAAAGCTCCACCCCGAGGAAATGAGCCTTGAAAACCGCAAGGACTGCCTATTTCAGCTGAAAGAGCTGGGCTATCAGGTGGGCGCAGGCTTCATGGTGGGAGCTCCGCACCAGACCACAGAGCACATAATAGCCGACCTGCGATTCTTGCAGGAGCTACAGCCCCAGATGATAGGAATAGGACCATTCGTCCCACATCATAAAACCCCATTTGCCGATGAAAAAGGCGGCACACTTGAGCTCACGCTGAGACTTTTAGGCATACTGAGACTGATGTTCCCGAAAGTCCTCCTGCCTGCCACGACAGCTCTCGGAACTATCGCTCCCAACGGCAGGGAGCTGGGACTGCAAACGGGCTGTAACGTTGTAATGCCCAATCTTTCGCCTGTTATGGTGCGTAAGAAGTACGACCTGTACGACAATAAGATATGCACTGGCGAGGAAGCCGCAGAGTGCCGATTCTGCCTGCAAAGAAGAATAGAGTCCGCAGGCTACGAGATAGCGCAGGAGCGCGGAGACTGCATAGATTAAATCAAATTTTGCAAGGCAAAATTTGAAGCCGTTAGCCATTAGCCTGTAGGGGGCGATGCCTACATCGCCCCGTTTAATAAATCACGGGCTGATGTGGGTGACTCCCTACAGTGTAGGGAGATGTCGCAAAGCGACAGAGGGTATGGGTGCCTGTTAGGCATCAGCCCCTACAATTTGAATCCGTCGCCGCAGGCGACACCATAACTCTCAACTCTACACTCTAAACTTTCAACTTATCATAATTTAAGGAGAATACTATGCGAGTACGTTTTCATCTGCCCGACTTTTCGGGAAATTTCAAGCTTAACCTGCTCTTTGCAGAGCTTCTGGAGCACCGTCCCGACCTCTTCCGCGAGGGCGTTGAGATAGCTTCGTTCTACGGCGTTTTTCCGCCGTCTATCTGGAACGGCGGCAGAACTCAGGGCGGCGTCTGTGACAAGACATTCGTGAAAAGCGTCATCAAGACCTTCAACGAAAAGAGCATTCCACTGAGATTTACCTTCACAAATCCTGCCCTCGAAAAGAAGCACCTCAGCGACCAGTTCTGCAACATGGTGCTGAATTTAGCCAATAACGGGCTCAACGAGGCTATCGTTATGTCTCCCATACTGGAGGACTATATCCGCAGGAATTTCCCGAAATACAAGCTGACGAGCTCCACCTGCAAGCGCCTCAATACAATAGAAGGACTTCTCGACGAGCTGAAAAAGGACTACCACATAGTCGTTATGGACTACGACCTCAACAACAGATTCGACCTGCTGGAGCAGATACCTATGGCGGACAGACCGCGTATCGAGTTCCTGTCAAATGCCTGCTGTGAGCCTAATTGTCCGCGCCGTTCTGCTCATTACCACTCTATCGGCGTCCAGCAGATAGCCTACAACGAGCATATCAAGAAGTACCCGAATCTGCCATTTGACGCTTCAAAGTACGATCCCGACCACTTCCGCGACTGCCCGTACTCACAGAGAGGTCTATTTGAGATAAGAAACCTCCGCACACATATCTCTCCCGACGATATCTGGGAAAAATACGTGCCTATGGGCTTTGAGCAGTTCAAAATAGAGGGACGAACAGCAAGTCCGCTGAACGTACTCGAAACATATATGTATTACATGGCTAAGCCCGAATACCGCGACGAAACGCGCTTCATGCTCCTCAAGGCTATGGAGAATTCGGGTGCGCTCTCATTCAAATAAACCACCACGACTTTCAATGAACTGAGGTGAATCACCATGAAGGCTGCTGCTGTTTTCAGCGATAACATGGTGCTGCAAAGAAACAGGAATATCCGAGTTTTCGGCACTTGCAGCAAAAACGAAAAGATAATAACCGTCCGCATACCCGAGCTTGAAAGCTTTGCCCGTGCCGTTGTCAAGGACGGCAGATGGGAAGCTGTTCTGCCGCCGCGAAAGGAGTACAGCTCATGTACTCTGGAAATATCCTGCGGCGCTGTGAAAAAGGTATTCCACAACGTTGCCATAGGCGAGGTCTGGCTGGCAGGCGGACAATCCAACATGGAGTTCGAGCTCCAGCACGAGCGCAAGGGCGCTGCGGCGCTGGCGAGCTGCTACAGCGAGAACGTCAGATTCTATTATACCCCCAAATGCTCAATACTCGGTGATGAGCTTGAACAAGCTGAAAAAGAGAGCTGCTGGCGCACGCCCTCTCCCGATAACGCAAAAGCATGGTCGGCTGTAGGCTACTACTTCGCAAGGGAGCTGAGCCGAAGGCTGGGCGTTACCGTAGGCATTATCGGCTGCAACTGGGGCGGCTCCTCTGCTTCTGCGTGGATAAGCCGCGACTATCTCAGCTGCGACAAGCGCCTGAGCCCCTACCTTGACGAATACGACGAAGCTATCAAGGGCAAGTCCGACGAGGAAATGATAGCCGAGTACGACGAATACAGCACCTATCAGTGGGCTTGGGAGCAGCGCATGATAAAATTCTGCGCCGAGAATCCCGGAGCAAAGTGGGACGAGGTGCTGAAAAACTGCGGCGAGAACCGCTACCCCGGACCTCACAGCATAAAGAACCCCATGCGTCCCTGCGGTCTCCATGAGACTATGGTGAAGCGTATCGCTCCCTATACTCTTGCAGGAGTGCTGTGGTATCAGGGCGAATCCGACGACCACCGCCCAAACACCTATGAGGTTCTGCTGAAGCTCCTTATCGAGAACTGGCGCGACCTCTGGAAAGACAAGGAACTGCCCTTTATGATAGTGCAGCTGCCCATGTTCAGATATATAGACGATCCCGACACCAAGAGCTGGGCGCTGATACGCGAGGCTCAGGAGAACGTTTTCAAGAGCGTAAAAAATACAGGTCTTGCAGTCTGTCTTGACTGCGGAGAGCTGAACAATATCCACCCCACAGACAAGTCTCAGGTAGCTCACAGGCTCTATCTTCAAGCTATGAGCGAGGTCTACGAGGTCATCACACGCCGCGATTCCCTGCCGCCTATGTACGATAACTTTGAGGTCATCGGAAACGCCATGCTGATACACCTGACCAACTGCGAAATGGGACTGGGAGGCAAGGACGAGCACTGTCTCGACGGCTTTGAGATAGCAGGCGAGGACGGCGTTTATTACCCTGCAAAGGCAACGGTAAGACTGCCCTATATCGAGCTTCGCAGCGACAAGGTGAAAATGCCTGCCGCCGCACGATACAAGTGGACAAATTACGCAGATGTGGGACTTTTCGGCATAAACGACCTGCCCCTGCCGCCTTTCCGCACGGACAAATACTAATTTCAAAGGAGATATAATATGCTTTTAGCAGTAGACATCGGAAATACCAATATCGTTTTCGGCTGTGTTGACGACAATGACGAGGTAGTGCTCTTTGAGCGCATAAGCACCAACCACAATGCAACTGCTGCCGAGTACGCTGTACTTATCAGGACTATCCTTGAAATGAACCGCTTCGACCTCTCGGATATCCATGACGCTATCATGTCATCTGTCGTTCCCTCGGTTACAAACACTGTAAAAGAAGCGATACGCAAGCTCTTTGACGTTGACGTAATGATAGCAGGTCCGGGAGTAAAGACAGGACTCAATATCCTCATCGACAACCCTGCACAGCTGGGAAGCGATCAGGCAGTAGACGCTGTTGCGGCTATAAATCAGTACCCTGTGCCCATGATAATCATCGACATGGGAACTGCTACAACTCTTTCAGTCGTTGACAGCAAGAAGAATTACCGCGGCGGACTTATCCTCACAGGCATGAAGGTAGCGGCTGACGCTCTTACAGCTCGTACAGCACAGCTCCCCAAGGTGAATTTTGAGGTGCCTGCACACGTTATCGGCACAAACACTATCGACTGCTTAAAGAGCGGTATCCTCTATTCAAACGCAAGCGCACTTGACGGTATCATTGACCGTATCGAGGAGGAGCTTGGCGAAAAATGCACAGCCGTTGCTACAGGAGGTCTCTCCGAGCTGGTAGTACCGCTTTGCAAGCGCGAAATTATCCTTGACAATAATCTCCTTATCAAGGGACTTGCTATTATTTACAAGAAGAATAAGAAATAAACGAGAAATCTTGCTTTTCCATGAACGGAATTCCAAAGGGACTGTGTTCCTTTGGAATCCCGTTCTTTGGTAAGGCAGCCTTTTATACATACTACAACGAGAAAAGCTCTGTTTCATTACAAAACAGAGCTTTTTTCGGTAATTGGAGAGAAAAATCCTTTTTTTATAAAGTGAGGTCTTTAGTTTATTTTTGTCCGTAATAGGCATTATCACCATGTTTACGGAAAAAATGCTTATCAAGCAATCGCTGAGGCATATTCGGAGTGTCGCTGCGGAGAGTCTTTGTTATCCACGCCATGGCGGAAAGCTCCTCCAGCACCACTGAATTGTGCACAGCCTCCATGCAGTCCTTGCCCCACACGAATGGACCGTGATTGGCAACAAGAGCCGCAGGGATATTTTCATAGTTCTTGCAGCACTCAACGATGACCTTGCCTGTTTCAAGCTCGTATTCACCGTTTACCTCTGCGTCTGTCATCTCGCGTGTACAGGGTATCTCGCCGTAGAAGTAGTCGCCATGAGTCGTACCGAGGGGCGGTATGCCCATGCAAGCCTGCGCAAATGATGTTGCGTAGCGGCTGTGTGTGTGGACTACTCCGCATATTCCGTCGAAGTTCCTGTAAATTTCAAGATGTGTAGGTGTATCACTTGACGGAGAGAGCTTACCCTCTACCTTTTTGCCGTCAAGCGTCAGGACAACTATATCGTCAGCCGTCATGGTGTCGTACTCGACGCCGCTTGGCTTAATGGCAATAAGTCCCGATTCGCGGTCGTATTCGCTGACGTTGCCCCATGTAAAGGTAACAAGCCCGTACTTCGGGAGAAGCAGGTTTGCTTTCAGGACACGTTCTTTCAGCTCCTTAACGTCCATAGATAACATCTCCGATCATGATATCGCGCTCAAGACCGTTCACTGTTGTATCCTTGTTGATAACAACAAGCTCTATGCCCATGATACGGGCAAAGCTTCTTACAGCCTCGTCTGATATGTCATAGGAGAGCACTGTATGATGAGCTCCGCCTGCAACTATCCAGCATTCGAGACCTTCAAGGAATGAAGGCGCAGGTCTCCACATAGTTCTTGCAACAGGGAGATTCGGCATGGACTGGAATGGCTTTACGCACTCAACGTCCTGTGAGATAAGTCTTAATCTTCCGCCGATATCGATAAGGGAGAGAGCCTTTGCAGAGCCTGCCTTGCCCTCGAATACTATTCTTGCAGGGGGCTCCTTGCCGCCGATACCCAGCTTGTGAACCTCTATGCGAGGCTTGTCAGCTGCGATAGAGGGGCAAACCTCCAGCATATGTGAGCCCAGAATGAGCTGCTGCTTGTAATCGTATGTATAGTCCTCCATGAATGAGGTATTTCCGTCGGGATACATTGCCTTGACAATAGCTGTCATGCCTGCTGTTTTCCAGTCACCCTCTGCGCCGAAGCCGTAGCCCTTGTGCATAAGGTGCTGTGTAGCAAGTCCCGGGAGCTGCTTCATGCCGTGAAGGTCCTCAAAGGTATTGGAGAATGCCTTTGCGCCCTCGCGGACAAGTATCTTCTCGATAGCTATCTCCTCACGAGCCTGATATCTGATAGTCTCTTCGTCTTCCTTCTTGTAGTCGTAGAGCTCAGCGTACTCCTTCATGAGAACGTCTATCTCTGCGTCTGTAACAGCGTTCATTATCTCAACAAGGTCGCCTACTGCGAAGGTATTTACCTGCCAGCCGAGCTTCAGCTGTGCCTCTACCTTGTCGCCCTCGGTAACAGCTACCTCGCGCATATTGTCGCCGAAACGAACTATCTTCAGGCTCTTGCTGAACATAACGCCTACAGCGGCACGCTGCCACTCTGCTATCTTAGCCTGTACCTCGGGATCCTGCCAGTGACCTGCAACGACAGCTCTCGGCATACGGAGTCTTGCTCCGATAAAGCCGTGCTCTCTGTCGCCGTGAGCGGACTGGTGAAGGTTCATGTAGTCCATATCTATAGCTTCATTTGGGATAGTCTCATTGAACTGTGTGTGGAAATGGAGCCATGGCTTCTGGAGAAGTGCAAGTCCGTTTATCCACATCTTAGAGGGCGAGAATGTATGGCAGAAAGTGATGATTCCTGCGCACTCGTCATCATAGTTGGCTTCCTTGATGATACGCTCGATCTCTCTTTCTGTCTTTACCGTACTCTTGTACTCAACAGGGAAAGGCAGCTTCAGTCCTGCAACTATCTTCTTTGAATCCTCGTCTACCTGTCTGAGAGTCTCCTCGCCGTATAAGAACTGGGAGCCTGTAATAAACCAAAATTTCATCCTTTATCAATCCTTTCAATCCTCGGAGGCTGCCGCTCTTACAGCTGAAAGTCCCGAGAGGTATTTCTTCATATAAGCATTGAGACCGTCAACGTCCTCCTTGTCGGGAGAAACCGTGCTGCCCTTCATATCCGCAAATACTCTGCCGCTGAGATAGTCGGTCAGCTTTTCGCCGCTGCTCCTGTTAGCCATATATGAAGCAAGAAGCGCTATTCCCCACGCGCCGCCCTCGCCTGCTGTCTGCATGAGAGTAACATCTGCTCCCAGTGCAGCTGCAAGGAATTTCTGCGTAGGTACAGGCGTCTTGAAGAAACCGCCGTGAGCATATATCCTTTCAAGGCTTACGTGCTCCTGTTCGGTGAGTATATCATTGCCTGCCTTTAATGCGGCAACGCATGAATATACAAGACTGCGCATAAAGTCTCTGATATTGAATGCAGTATCAGGGCTGCGCATAAGCAGAGGAAGTCCGTTTTTCACGCCTGTAACGGGCTCGCCTGCATAGTAATTGTAGGATATTACGCCATTGCAGTCGGGAGCGCCCTCTGCTGCAAGGCTGTAGAGCTTGTCGTAGAGCTGTCCCTTTGGCATATCCACGCCTATCTCCTTGAGGAATCCGCCGAAGATACCGAACCATGCGTCAAGGTCTGAGGTACAGCTGTTGCAGTGTACCATAGCCACGGGATCGCCGCAGGGAGTTGTAACGATATCTATTTCGCGGTGTACCGCCGAGAGGTCCTTCTCCAGAACTATCATGGAGAATATGGACGTACCTGCGGATACGTTTCCTGTCCTTGGAGTTATGCTGTTTGTGGCAGCCATACCTGTCTGTGCGTCGCCCTCAGGGGGACAGAAAGGAATATCGCCGCCGAATGTTCCCGTAGGATCAAGGAGCTTTGCTCCCTCAGCCGTAAGTCTGCCTGCGCACTCGCCTGCGGGGACTATACGGGGAAGTATATCAGCAAGCTTCCTGTTGAGAGCAGTGCCCTCTGCAAGCTTGTCGAACTTCGACATCATTGCGCTGTTGTAATCGCAGGTCTTTGAGTCTATTGGGAAGATTCCCGAAGCGTCGCCTGCGCCGATGACCTTTTCACCTGTGAGGATATAGTGAACATATCCTGCAAGGGTAGTCATAAATGCGATATCGCCTACATGAGGCTCCTTATTGAGCATTGCCTGATAGAGATGAGCTATGCTCCAGCGCTGGGGTATATTGAAGCTGAACTCCTCTGTAAGCTTGTCGGCAGCCTCCTCGGTCATGGTATTGCGCCATGTCCTGAAAGGTACAAGCTGCTTATCCTTTTCGTCAAATGCCAGATAGCCGTGCATCATAGCCGATATGCCTATTGCAGCGGCTGTCTCCAGCTTTATCCCGTATGCTTCCTCAACATTTTTCATAAGGTCGGCAAAGCATTCCTGAAGTCCTTTTCTGACGTTATCAAGAGAATATGTCCATACTCCGTCAAGCATTTCGTTCTGCCAGTCGTGAACGCCCGATGCCAGCGGTGAGTGGTCCTCTCCTATGAGGACCGCTTTGATACGTGTCGAGCCGAATTCGATACCGATGACCGCTTTGCCGTTCTTTATTTCATCTGCACTGCTCATGTCTTAACTCCTTTTGCTGCTGTAGGCTTTGTTGCTGCAAGATTAGCCTTCTTGCGGCGGGCGATGATGATACTCTGAACGATAAGGAATATGCAAAGCATAGAAGCGTTTGTGATTCCTGTCCACCATGCCTGGTCAAGTCCTACCGATGATACGATATTCTGAATAAGAGCAAGTGAAAGTACGCCGAAAAATGTTCCGATGATATTTCCGACGCCGCCCGTCAGCATAGTTCCGCCGATGATAGACGAAGCTATGGCGTTCATCTCAGCGCCTGTTGCGTGAGAAGCTGAACCCGAACCGACGTGCATAAAATAAACAAATCCGCCAATTCCGCCTAAGATTCCGCACATAAGGTATGCAAGGAATGTAGTTCTCTTTACGTTTACTCCAAGCATAAGTGCGCTCTGCTTATTGCCGCCTACTGCATAGAAGCTGCGTCCTGTCTTGGTCCATTTGAGGAAAACGAAGAGTGCGGCAACACAGATAAGTGCGATAACAACGCCGATCTCTATGTAAGCGTCGATATAATCGCCTCTTTTGTTGATAGAGCCCATTCCGGGGATTATTATTCTTGTTTCCTTGAGCTTTACGAAAGCCTCGTTCTGAACGTTGAAGGGGTTTGTGTTTACAATGGTGGTCATACCTCTTGCAAAGAACATACCCGCCAGCGTTACGATAAAGGGCTGTATGTCAAGGTAGGCTACAAGGAAGCCCTGTACCAGTCCGAATGCCAGACCGATACCAAGTGATATCATTATCGCGCCGAACACGCTGCCGCTGTGCATATCAAGAAATACGGCTGAGCACATACTTACCAGTGCAGCCATACCGCCAAGAGAGATATCAATTCCGCCTGTTATCATGACCAGTGTCATTCCGCAGGCAAGTATGATAAGCGCGGCATTTGCATTCAGCATATTGAAAAATGTCTGTGCCTTGAGAAATCCCTGTCCAAGACCGAAGATAGCGAATACATACATAAGTATGAACACTACTATGGTTATGGACATCAGTAAATTGGTATCAGAGATACCCTTTAACAGATGTCGGCGCGGTTTGCCGACAGCCATATCTGTTTTCGGCATATTTATTCCTCCATTCCACGCTTTGGTCTTCAGCTTTTACTCTCTGCTTTTGCAGGAGAACGCAGCTTCTTGAAGAGAGCTGCAAGTTTTTCTCTTACTATCGGTGCGCTCAGTACTACCAGAGCGATAACTACTACAGCCTTGTATGCAGGCAGAGCATCCGATTGTACCTGAAACTTGTAAAGCGTTGTGGTAAGGAACTGGATAACATATGCTCCGAGAATGGAAGCAGATATGTTGAATTTACCGCCGCTGAGGGAGTTGCCTCCGAGAGCGACTGCTAAAATAGCGTCCATTTCGATGTCCTTTGCAACTACCGAGTAGTTGATGGTGGACAGTCGGCTGACCTTGATGAATCCTGCGATAGCTACGCACAGACCAAGTATAACGTATGTAACGAACTTGATGAGCGCAGGATTAAGACCATTCAGACGCGAAGTCTTTTCGTTGATACCGACGGACTGAACATACAACCCGAGGTTGGTGAACTTCAGTGCCAGCCATGTCAGAATGAAGCAGGCTATGGCAATGAAAAACGGCGTCGGTATCGGTATGCCTGGTATATATCCCCCGAAATATGTGAATGTCCTGTCACTAACAACAGGCAGCTCATTGTTGTTTATCCAAGCGGCGATAGAACGTCCCGCTGTGAAGAGTATGAGAGTTGCTACCATTGGCTGTATCTTGAATACGGAAACGAGGGTTCCGTTAAAGGCGCCGAACGCCATTGCAACGAGACAGCTGATAAGGAATGCAACTATTATAGGAGCCTGCAATGTATCGGGGCGGGAGTTTGTTCCGCAGAGAACTCTGAGGACCACGCTTCCGCTGATAGCTATGGCAGCTCCCACGCTGATATCCTGTCCTCGTGAAGCCGCTGTTACCAGCGTCATTCCGATAGCAAGGATAGCAAGCTCTGAGCCGTAGTCGATGATAGATATGATATTTCCCGAAAGGATAGGATCACCCTCGCTGTTGTGTCCCAGCGTTACCTTAAAGAAGGACGGATCCACGATAAAGTTGAATATTGCAAGAATGAGCAGCGCAGCTATCGGTATGAATATCTGTCTTCTGACTATGCTTGCAAGAAACGAGCTTTTCTGTGCAGTCTGAGTCTGTACTTTCATTCCCGCTCACCTCCTGCTATAGTGTTCATGATGTTATTCTGCGTGAGCTCATCGCCCTTAAGCTCTCCTACAAGCTTTCTGTCACGCATAACAAGAAGTCTTGAACAGGTACGGAGCATCTCGTCTGTTTCCGATGATATGAAGGTAATGCTCATACCCTCGGAAGCAAGCTTGAGAACCAGCTTCTGGATGTCCACCTTTGTACCTACATCGATACCGCGGGTGGGCTCGTCGAGAATGAGATATTTCGGGTGAGTAAGGAGCCAGCGTCCAAGAATTACCTTCTGCTGGTTTCCGCCCGAAAGTGACTTTATGGGCGTATTTACAGAGGCTGTCTTGATATCGAGGAGCTTGATGTACTCCTCTGCGAACTTATTAGCCTCTGCCTTTGAGAACGGCTTGAAAAAGCCCTTCTTTACCTGTAATGCAAGGATGATATTGTCCTTTACGGAAAGGTCGCCGACGATTCCGTCGCGCTTTCTGTCTTCAGGAAGATAAGCAATACCGTTCTTCATTGCGTCCATCGGCTTGTTTATCTTGACTTCCTTGCCTTCTACTCTTACGATTCCGCCTGTTACCTTATCGGCGCCGAAAATAGCTCTTACGCACTCGCTTCGTCCTGAGCCGAGAAGTCCTGTGAAACCGTTTACCTCGCCCTTGCGGATATAGAAATTGAAGGGCTTGATGCCTTCAGAGCTGCAAAGCTGTGAGGCTTCATAAACGTATTCTTTGTTTTTGTCGTTGAATACGGGGATATCGTTCTTGATATCAGCCATATCGTCAAGCTCCTTGCCGAGCATTTTCGATACCAGCTGAACTCTGGGGAGATTTTCGATCTCATACTCTCCCACAAGCTGTCCGTCACGGAGAACGGTTATCTTATCGCAGACCTCGTATACCTGATCGAGGAAGTGGGTAACGAAGATTATACCGACTCCTCGTGATTTGAGCTGACGCATAAGGTCAAAGAGCTTTGCTACCTCTGATTCGTCCAGTGAAGAGGTAGGCTCATCGAGAATGAGCACGCTGCAGTCCATGTCAACGGCTCTTGCTATAGCTACCATCTGCTGTACAGCGATAGAGCAGCTTGCAAGCTGCTGTGTGGGCTTTACAGCTATGCCGAGAGAATCGAGTAGCTCTCCTGCCTTTTTGTTCATGGTACGCCAGTTGACCAATGCACTTTTGCCTCTGCCGAGGAAGATATTCTCTGCCACTGAGAGGTTGGGGCAAAGGGATATCTCCTGATAAACCGTACTGATGCCTAAATTCTGTGCCTCCTGAGGGGAATGTATCTGTACGGGACCTGAATGTCCTTTTATGTATATATTTCCCTCGTCCTTGATATGCACACCTGTGAGGACCTTGATAAGAGTAGATTTGCCCGCGCCGTTTTCGCCCATGAGCGCGTGTATCTCTCCTTCACAAAGCGTAAAATCAACATTCCTGAGCGCCTTAACTCCGGGAAAGGATTTATATATCCCACGCATTTCCAGCAATGATCTTTCCTGCATTGCTTTTCCTCCTAAGTGAGTTATATGTAGGGGATCTCCCTGTTTTCCGTTGGAAATCCCAATATTTTCTTAAAATTTATGCGGTGACACAGATCATTCACGAATGCGTCACCGCACTTATTTAATCTTTATAGTTTAGTGTCCTGTATACTAACTATCAGATACCGTACTGCTCAACGTCAGCGTCGGTGATTGTCTTTGCGTCAAAGCCCTTTTCGTCCATGATGATAGTCTTCTGAGAGAGAGTCTCACCCTTTTCGAGCTTGTCGATGATGTCCTTGATGTAAGATGACTGGAAAGGATTGCACTGTCCGTCGTAGTTCCAGTTGCCCTTCTTGAGCTCCTCAAGCGCCCACTTGTTGCAGTCGAAGCCTATAACGACTACATCCTTGTCAACGCCGTGTGAGATGTTAGCTCTGTCGAGAGCAGCAACTGCACCCTTTGCCATATCGTCGTTCTCTGCATAGATAACATTGAACTTCTTGTTAGCGTCGATAGCTGACTGAACGATCTGCTGTGCCTTTTCAGCATTCCACTCAGCTGTCTGCTGTGTAACGATGTTCCAGCCAAGCTCCTTAGCTGTAGCGTCGAGAGCGCCTGAACGTCCCTTCTGAGCTGCTGTGCCCATTACGCCCTGAAGGTGTATGATATCATATGTCTTGAGATCCTGACTCTTGAGCCACTCAACAGCCTGCTCGCCTTCCTTAGCCATATCGGAAACGATAGAAGCGTCATAGAGGCTCTCGTCAGCGTCGATAGTACGGTCAAAGAGGATAACTCTTACGCCTGCGTCCTTAGCGTCCTTGAGAACTGAATCCCAGCCTGCTGTATCAGCAGCAGAGAGGAGAAGATAGTCAACCTCGTCCTGAATGAACTTCTGAGCGTAGTTGATCTGCTCTTCATTCTTAAGGCTGTAAGCGAATGAAGCATCAAAGCCGTTTTCCTTTGTGAATGTAGCCTTGAGGTCGTTAACGTTTGCTGTACGATAGCCGGACTCGTTAGGATCGTTGTTGATGATACCTACCTTGATAAGTGAGCCCGATGAACTGCTGTTGTTGTCAGCTGTATCAGCCTTTGAAGATGCCTCAGGCTTCTTTGCCTCGTTATTTGATGATGATGAGCCCGAAGCTCCGCAGCCTGCGAACATTGCGCCGCAGAGAACTGTGCTTGCTGCCATTGCTAAGATCTTTTTGATAGTCATAATTAAAATTCCTCCATCCAAATTTACTTATCCCATTAACGTATACTCCGTTAACTTGTATTTACATTATAATCAATTTGTACATACATTGCTACCGAAATTATTTCACAAAATGTTTATTATTTTTTGAATATTATTTCCAGTATACAAAATTACGGACAAATATTTGCGCTGTTCTGGAATTGTCTGGGCGTCTGTCCCGTGTATTTCTTGAAAATCTGGCTGAAATAGCGGTAATCCCTGAAGCCTACATCATAGGCTACCTCATAGACCATTTTGGATGTACAGCACAGAAGCTCCCTTGCGTGGGAAATACGCGCTACTGCAAGATACTCGAACAGGTTCTGACCATACTCCTTTTTGAACTGTGTGCTCAGGTAAGAGGGACTGAGCCCCACAGCGTCGGCAACTACAAGGAGCGAAAGCTCGTCGTTCATGTAGTTCTGGTCGATGTAGTCCTTTGCCTTGGCGATTATGCTCCTGCCGCTTTCTTTTGCCGATTCTATGCGCCATTTGATACAGCCGCGGACAAGGTCATGGAGGAATTTTTTTGTATCCTCATTTGTCATCAGCTCAGCGCCTATCTCGTCGGCAGTTCCGAAGCACTCAAAGAACTTCTCGCTGCTTATGCCTATTTTCTGAGCAAAGGCGTGGGCTGCCACATAGATGTCCATACAGACGTAAAGCCTCAGCATAAGAGACTGTATCTCTGCGAACCCCACCTCGCCGAGCACAGAATCCAGCATAGCGTCGCAGTTTTCGAGACTTCCGCTCTGTAACAGCTCTTCTGTTTTCTTTATGTCAAGACGTTTGACGTCCTGCATTATCTTCGACTCTTTATTCATTTTAATACCCCACTATGATCGTCGCAAAACCTGTATCAAATGCTTTTTACAGAGTCGCGGAGCTTTAGCTCGGGAGTAAATATGATGTCTCCGTTGTCCGAAGAATAGGAGTTTATCATATCTATGAGCTTTTCCGCCGCCGCTTCGCCGAGTCTGCGCTGAGGGTGAGCCACCGAGGTCAGCGGTACGTCGCATATGGAAGCGTATTTTGAATCGTCTATACCCACGACTGAAAGGTCGTCGGGTACGCTTATATCGCGCTCCTTGCAGAACTGAAGAAGCTTGATAGCTATATTGTCATTGTAGCAGACAAACGCCGTAGATTCGCTGATAAGCTCCAGCAGTCTGTTGCTGCCCGAGGTAAAAACAGAGTTTTTATCCGAGGTAGCGAACCATAGTACGTTGTCCTCTGCGTTTCTGTGTCCGTGAGCGATACAGCTCTTGGTGAAGCCGCTGTAGCGCTTATGTCCCTGTATATCGTCGAGTGCGAATATTCCTGCCACTCGCCTGTGTCCCTGAGAAAAGAGATAATCCGTAGCTATCCTGCCTGCGGCTTCGTCGTCCATTGCAACACAGGGATAGTCCGACCATGGGTACTTCGCATTGAAGAAAACAACGGGGATATTCTTTCGTCTGAGTTCCTCATACAGCGCTGTATTGGGATTTGGCAGGGCACTCTTGGAGGGCTCGACGATAAGCCCGTGAACTCCGCCCGATATCATGCTCTGGAGAGCCTGCTGCTCCTCAGCTACCTTATTATGAGTAATGGCGAGCTGCATGGAAAAGCCCGAATCATTGAGCACGCTCTCGATGCCCGTTACTATATGTGGAAAAATGTAATCAGTAAAATATGTGGAAATTACGCCGATATTCCTTATCTGACCGACTGTATCGCCCTGTGCGTAGCCCGAAGCCACAAAGGCGCCGCTGCCCCTTACGCGGCTGATGACATTCTCATTTTCAAGGCACATCAGCGCCTGTCTGACGGTCTGTCGGCTGACGCCGTGTATCTCGCAGAGTTCCTTTTCGGTGAGGAAACGGTCCTTTGGCTTCAGTTTATGGGAGCTTATGAAGTTCTTGGACCATTCCACTATCGTCATATATTTATAGTCTTCCATAGATTCCTCCGATGGGATTCCGATATTATTCGGATTTTTCTTCATAATAACACAATAGTTCAGATTTGTAAATACAACTTTTGAAAAATGTTCACAAATTTGTATGTACAAACAAAACAGTCTTTCCCTCTTTGTGCAACCCGACAACAATTTGAATACAACTTCTTTCAACCAACAATACAACTTTGCCGCCCTTGACATTAAACGGGCAATGTTGTATGATTTTAGTAGCTTACATTCACACTTATCAAAGGAGCAAAATATGAAGAACAACATTCTTATTATAGACGACGATCAGGATCTTTCATTTGTAATTTCAGATATGCTTGAGGGCTACGGCTACAATGTGACCGCCGCCGAAAGCGCAGAGGAAGCCTTTTCACTGCTGCGTGAAAACAACTTTGACCTGCTGCTTCTTGACATAAATCTCCCCGATTCCACGGGCTTTGAGATATGCAGGGAGCTTCGCCGCGTATCCGACGTGCCTGTTATTTTCGCAAGCGCACGTACAAGCGAATCTGACAGGATAACAGGCTTCGACATAGGCGGCGACGACTACCTCCCCAAGCCCTACTCCATGGCAGAGCTCTTCTCCCGTATCAAGGCGCTCCTGCGCCGTGCCTACGGCGATTCCGACGAGAAGCCGACTATATCATTCGGCAATGTAAGGGTGGATATCTCCGCCCGTTCAGCTACAAAAAACGGCGAACCCGTACCGCTGTCACTCAAGGAATTCGACCTCCTCGCCTGCCTTTGCGAGCACATGGGCACAGCCGTGCCAAAGGAGACACTGCTGTCCGAGGTATGGGGAGCTTTCTCCGAAACAGAGCCCTCAACACTGACTGTACATATACGCTGGCTACGCGAAAAGCTGGAGGACGAGCCTGCTTCACCGCGATACATCAAGACCGTCTATAAGGTGGGCTATATACTGGAGGGAGACAAATGAAAAGCAGGATAATCGGCATTACAGTACTGTTTATGGCGCTTATCATAGGCGCTTCGGCGCTTTTTATACACAACGACAGGACAAATTACGTTCCCGACTCAAACGGCGAGCTCATAGTCGATGTAAACGAGATAGAGCAGCTTATAAAAACGGGTAAAACGGAAGAAGCTGCCGAAAAAGCCGCCGACTTCAAGGAGACTCTCCGCGGCTTTGAGCAGCCTGCTCCTGACAGCTCAAAGGCTTTACTTATATGTATAATGGGCTGTGCTTTCACGGCAGTTGTATTCGGGTATGTGTACTTCTCAATACTGCGCCCCTTCGACAAGATGAAGAACTTTGCCGAGAAGATAGCGCAGGGCAACTTTGATATTCCCCTTGACTACGAGCGCTCAAACTATTTCGGCAGCTTCACATGGGCTTTCGACAGTATGCGCCGCGAGATAACAAAGGCGCGAGCCTGCGAGCGCGAGGCTATCGACAACAACAAGACCGTCATAGCTACGCTTTCACATGATATAAAGACACCAGTTTCCTCCATAAGAGCCTATGCAGAGGGACTTGACGCAAATCTGGACAGTACCCCCGAGAAACGCAGGAAATATCTGTCCGTTATCATGCGCAAGTGCGACGAGGTCTCAAAGCTGACAAACGACCTGTTCCTGCACTCTCTTTCCGACCTTGACAAGCTGAAGATACAGCCCGAGAGGTTCGAGCTCACAGAGTTCATGGAAAGCGCTGTTAAAGAAATAGCCGCAGAGCATGACGACGTACACTTCATACGGGGCAGCTTCACCGCCGAGGTAAACGCCGATAAAAACAGGATAATGCAGATAACCGAGAACCTCATCAACAACGCCCGCAAATACGCTCAGACCGATATCACCGTTTCCATGGATAAGCAGGAAAACAGTGTTGTCATGCGCTTTACCGACTCCGGCAGCGGTATCCCCGACAGGGATATGCCCTTTATCTTTGAGAAGTTCTACCGCGGCAAAAACGCAGGTACACAGCAGGGCTCGGGACTCGGTCTGTACATAGTCAAGTATCTTACCGAAGCTCAGGGCGGCGATGTAAGCCTCAGAAATCTGCCCGAGGGAGGTCTTGAGGTCACGGTCTCCCTGCCGTTGTGCGGCACTGAAAATGTCTTAAGTACTTCTTAATAACTTTCGCTGTATAATAATGACAACAAAGCGAAAGGAAACTGCTAATATGAAAAAATCTATCATGACCGCAAAAGGTCTTTCAAAAAGCTTCGCCCACAACGGCGGACAGGTGCATATCCTGTCGGGAGTAGACCTCGATATCTATGAGGGCGACTTCACCGTTATAATGGGAGCTTCGGGCTCGGGAAAATCCACCATGCTCTACGCTCTCAGCGGAATGGACAGGGCTACCGCAGGCTCTGTGATGTACGGCGGAAAAGACATCGTAAAAATGAGCGAAAGGGAGCTTGCAGGGCTGAGACATTCCGATTTCGGATTCATCTTTCAGCAGATGCACCTTGTAAGCAATCTCACTCTCATTGAAAACGTCTCTGTTTCGGGCTATCTCAACAAGAAGCGCTCCGCCGCAGAGGTAAGGGAAAAAGCGGAGGGGCTCCTCAAACGCATGAACATAGACCATGTAAAGACAAATCTCCCCTCACAGGTATCGGGCGGCGAGCAGCAGCGCTGCGCCATTGCAAGAGCCGTTATCAACGAGCCTAAGCTCCTCTTTGCCGACGAGCCTACAGGCGCTCTCAACCGCAGAAATACCACCGAGGTTCTTGACCTGCTCACAGACCTTAACATAAACGGTCAGAGCATACTCATGGTAACTCACGATGTCCGCGCAGCCGTAAGAGCTACACGTCTGCTTTATCTCTCCGACGGAAGCGTTATGGGCGAGCTGAATCTTGCACGCTATGACTCCGCAGAGGAAAAAAGCCGCGAAGCTCAGGTGAATGCATGGCTGGCTTCTCTGGAATGGTGAGGTGAGAGCTATGGATATACTCACTCTGCTGAAAGCGAATATCCGCCGCAGAAAAGGCACATTTATAAGCATTGCCATTCTCACGTTCATCATCTCAATGGCGCTGACACTTATACTCAGCGTCAGCAAAAGCTGTATAACTTCATTCAATGCAGCTCATTCCGACGCCAAAAGCGGAGATGTCACCGCTATGATACGTGATATCGCTTTCAATGACGAAATGAAGCAGAAGCTGGACAATGAAACTATCATTGACCACTATGAGGCTACACCTGTGGCTGTTATGTCCAACGGAATGACAGCCGATAAAAGCAGCAATCATAATTCCTGCTTTTTCTCGGTCCTGCCCGACGGCTTAAAGCTGGTAAACAGAAATTGTACGGGCTATGAGGACAATATCCCTCAGCTCTCAAAGGGCGAGATCTACCTGAGCTACGGCTCAAAAACCGTACTCAAATGCGATATCGGCGATAAGGTGACAGCTCACTCAAACAGCGGCGACTACGACTTCACCGTAAAGGGCTTCGTCGTTGAGCCTACCTTCGGCGCTTCAAATATCGGCTGGAAATGGCAGTTCATCTCACAGGAGGACTATGACAGCATATACGCCGCAAACTTAGCGGCAAGCGATGATGACAAAAGAAACAACGGCTATATGGTAAAACTCTGCAAAGCCGACGGCTGCGGACTCTCCGACGGAAAATTCCGCAGACAGGTTAATCTTGACACGGATATCATCTCCAACTCATGGGGCTCTCTCACAAAGGATATGTCCATACACTATACAAATATCTATTCTGATAATGTACTGGGGATACTTCTGGTGTTCATTCTTATACTTGCCATAGTTGTGCTGATAGTTGCGGGGCACAGCATATCCACAGGCATCGAGCTGGACTACACGAACCTCGGCATACTAAAGTCGCAGGGCTTCGGCAGCGGCAGGATAAGACTTTCCATACTGCTGCAATACCTGTTAGCTGAGCTCGTCGGCAGTATCATCGGTATCTTTGCCGCGATCCCCCTTATCAGCGTCATTGCCAGCGTATTTGATCCCATATCGGGCTACATAACCGAAACTCACCTTGCTCTGGGACAAACTCTGCTTTACCTGCTGTGTATATTCGCAGCAAGCGCAGTATTCATAATCTTCATCACACATAAGGTTTGCAAAATATCTCCTATCCGCGCTATCTCGGGCGGACGCAGAGAGATATACTTCGACAGCAGATTAAAGGCTCCCATAAGTGCGAAGTTCCTGTCATCGACTATTGCACTGAGACAGTTCACCTCAGCCAAGAGAAGATACCTCGCCTCTATAGTGATAGCAGCTATACTGGTGTTCTTCATGCTCATGGTAAACGCTCTCAGCAGCGCCACAAACTCCAAAAAAGCCGCAAAAATGATGGGCATAGACTACTGTGACCTGTTCATAAACTTCGACAAAGCAAAAAGCAAGGAGGAGCTCGACGGCATACTTGACACGGTCAAGAACGACATAAAGACAAGATACTTCCACGGCGGCCGTTATATATCCATTAACGGCGAGGAGATACACTGCAATATCACCCTTTACCCCGAGGATATATACGTGACAAAGGGCAGAGCTCCCATATATGACAACGAGATGCTCATTACCGAAATAGCTGCCGATGAGCTCGGTCTGAAGCTCGGCGACAAGGTGGACGCAGCGAGATACGACAAACACGAAGAATTCATCATCTGCGGCTTCTATCCGTCTCTCAGCGATACCGGCATGGCTACCGCGATAAACGGAAAAGCAGGCGAAAAGCTGGGTGTCAAGCAGGAGACAGGCGGCGGAGCTTTAGAGCTGAAGGACGCCGAAAGGTCAAATGCGGTAATAGAAGCCCTTGAAAAGAAATACGGCGATGATATAGAGGTCACCATAGCCGATGACGACGAAGCAATGGACATTTACGACTCGGCGATATTCGCTATGAAGGCTGTTATCTACTCATTTTCGCTGTTCTTTGCGCTGATTGTAGTTATCATGGTCAGCTCAAAGGCTTTCACTCAGGAGAAAACAGACATCGGCATATTCAAGTCTCAGGGCTTCACCACAGGCAAGCTGAGGATACAGTTCGCGGTGAGATTCCTTATCGTATCCATAATAGGAGCAATACTTGGAACGCTCCTAGGCAGGCTGTTTATAAACAAGCTGCTGTCGGTAATGCTCAGAGGTATCGGTATCACGAATTTCTATTCAAGCTTTACCTTTGCAGGAGTGGCGGTCCCCGCGGCAGCGATATGCGTTTGCTTCTTCCTGTTCGCACTTCTTGCGTCGCGTAAGATAAAAAAAGTCGGCATACGCCAGCTTGTAACCGAATAAAGCAACAGCCGTACAGGAGCCAAACTCACTGTACGGCTGTTTTTATTTGCCTGTGCCCGAATCTCTCCTTATATCCTGATAGAAAAATCCGTGCTTTGTGCAGTACCATACCAATCTTCCCGAGCGGTAATACGGCAGCGTTATCTGCAAATTCCACTCGGGATACTGCTTGAATATCATGGCGGAGCTGTCCGTCACATACGCTGCAAAGGAGATATAGTGCTCCTTTTTCATCTCATGGTCCGAGGATATGAACCACTCGCCGCCGAGGTCCTCGGTTCTGAGCATATCCGCTCCCTCAGCCTTTACGGGCTCAAGGGCGGTGAGCTTGTTTCCGCAGCAGGTCACAGCCGCCTCTGAGGTAGCCGTGATGATATTGCCGCACTCCTTACACACGTAAAATTTCAGCTTTTTCATGTTGCCTTTCTCGCTTTCGTTTTTATTTATACCGCCCGACAGCAAAGTCTGCACGTCCGTGCCGAATACAGCGGAGAGCTCCGCAAGCAGGGATACGTCGGGACAGCCGTTGCCGCACTCCCATTTTGATACCGCCTTGTCGCTGACGCAGATAGCCTCTGCAAGCTGCTTCTGCGTCATTCCCGAATCCAGACGAAGCTGTCTGATAAGGGCTCCTGTTTTTATCTGATCCATGATAATCACCTCTGCCATAGTCTGTTCTATGCTTTAATTGTAGCGTGATATCGTGAAAAAGTCAATCTACGCTCCGTAGATAAAACAAGGCGGTGATATATCACCGCCTTAGTTGAGAGTTGAAAGCTATGGAGCCGCCTGCGGCGGCATTATATTGTGAGCAGAGCGAACACATAAACTCTCAGCTATTATACGTATAATTATTCAGCCCTGCGGAAGAAAAGTCCCTCGGCGCTGACAAGCTGTGAGATAAGCTCCGCGGCTTCGCCATGTGCATTGTAGACTGTCATATACAGGTCATCGCTGTTGAGCGTCAGCAGTACCTCACATTCGGGAAGAAGTATATTCACATAGCTGACACCGCCGCTGAAGCAACTATACAGAAGCGTGACAAACTCCTCTGTATCGGGATTTTTCACGGAATTGTCCGCTGTAACTGCGGTCATGTCGTAATAACAGTAAAGCTTTAAAATTATATTTGTGAGCTTGCGGTCAAGGTCAGCCCTGTTTCGCTGAAAGTATTTCTCCGCGTCAAAATATCGGTCGTCTTCTTTCTGCGGAACTGTCATGGGGAAGATGTCTATAATGTGTGGTTTTTTATTCAGAAGCTCTTCAATAAGCGGATATATATTCATTTTTACACTCCTTTTCCTGCGTTTTTTCACTGATAACATTATACTCCGCCACGGATAAAATTTCAATACTTCTGTGATATTACAAAAAGCTTATTGTTTTGTGAATAATGTGTAAAAATTTTCGATTCCGTTGACATTTGTTTGTTGTCATGGTACAATTACAGTAGGATATTATTGGAAAGGTTGTAATAAAATGGAGAAAACAAAAATTATTGAAGAACTAAAGCAAAAAAATGAGATACAACCTACAGAATTTGACGGAACTTACAGCTCGGTGTGCGAAGCCGTGGAGTGCTACGCAAAGCTGAAAAAAACCGCTCTCATAGACTATAAGGACCTCGACCTGCTGTACTATCTCTCGCTGGGATTCTGGACAGGCGATAAAAACGAGCTGAAACAGCATATCCAGAACAGCCACCTGCTCCACATTGACAAGCATATGCTTTATGAGACTGTCGAAAAAATATGGAACAAGGGCGCAAGAATGCTGTTCACTCACCTTGTGGACCAAAACGAGATGAGCTTCCTTACAAAGCCCATTACGTTCAAAAACTCGCTCATCGCCGAAAAGCCCGAAGCCATACAGTTCTTTTTCAAGATGTGCATAAACCTCTCGGGACTGGAAAACGACAGCAAGGTACTCGATACTGCACATAAAATGCTAAATCCCCTGATAAAGGAATCGGGAATGCCTGTTTTCGCTTTTTCGAGGATACTTCACTGCCTTAAACCTGCTACTTTCCCGATACTCGGCGAAAGCATGACCAATTCTATGGTTTTCAGGGAGATAGGTGTAGGAATAAAGAATGTTGACGATATTTCCCATTATATCTTCAACTGCCGAAAGATAATAGATTATCGCAATTCTCATTTCAAGTTCAAGAATATGAGGATATTCGATGTCATGTCATGGAAGCTGTTGGCTGAGTTCAAAACCGAGACCGAGAACAAGTCCGATACTGACCTTACGCACCGTAAGCATTCAAAGTCAGAGGCTTCGCTGAATCAGATACTGTACGGACCTCCCGGCACAGGTAAGACATATAACGTTGTCAAATACGCAGTGCAGCTCATCGAGGGAAAAAAGAACGACGACGAGCCTTATTCCGCTATAAAGGAAAGATACGAAAAGTATGCCAATTCAGGTCAGATAAAGTTCACAACATTTCATCAGGCTTACAGCTATGAGGAATTTGTTGAGGGTATCCGCCCTGTTGTAGTTGACAGATACGGCAACGATACCTCTGTTGCACATGAGGATACCACAGTTATCTACAGACCGTTCAACGGCGTTTTCAAGTCTCTCTGCGAAAAGGCGTCAAAGAGCCCTCATATGAAGTTCGTTTCTATCATAGACGAGATAAACCGAGGCAATATCTCAAGGATATTCGGTGAGCTCATCACCCTTATCGAGAACACAAAGCGCGGCAGTTCGGTAATCCTGCCCTATTCGCAGTCAGATTTCTTCGTGCCGTCAAATGTGTATATACTGGGCACTATGAATACTGCCGACCGTTCTATCGCCATGCTGGACACCGCTCTTAGAAGACGTTTTGACTTCGTTGAGATGATGCCTATGCCCTCACTGCTGGGCGAATGCGGCGGTGTTGACCTGTGCGAGCTTCTCACTGCGCTGAATGAGCGCATAGAGTATTACTACGACCGCGAACACGCTATCGGTCATGCTTATTTCATGAACGCCGACGGCTGTATAAAGACTCTCGACGAGCTGAAAGAGGTCTTTGCTACAAAGATAATCCCCCTGCTTCAGGAGTACTTCTTCGATGACTATGAAAGAATAAAGCTGGTGCTCAACGATGACAATACCTTCATCGAATGCATTACTCCGAAATACATCAAGAAATTCGATTCGGGACAGAAACTTTACCGCCTCGGCAAGCCCGAAAACTGGAGCAAGGAGCACTTCATAAGGATATACAAGGATATTTCATGATGAACGGAGAATACAATGTACACCAGACATATTTGCGTATCAGCCAACGAAAAGATA
This sequence comes from Ruminococcus flavefaciens, assembly GCF_900119075.1. Lineage (GTDB taxonomy): Bacteria > Bacillota > Clostridia > Oscillospirales > Ruminococcaceae > Ruminococcus > Ruminococcus flavefaciens_Q. The sequence continues at coordinate 187,987 of NZ_FPIP01000003.1, read as the reverse complement.
GCGGACATTTCGGCAAAAAACGGCGAGCTGGGCATGATGCTCGGCGAGTTTGCGGAGGTCTGCAGGGCTGACGGCAGAAAAGCTGTCTCTGCGGCTGAAAAAAACGGAAATAAATATATCACAGCAGGCTCCTACTGCGGCTTTATCTGCCTTGCCGACGGTACTCTTATCGAGATACTCCCCCATTCAGTGGACGGCACTGAAAGCGCAAGAAAAGCACTCTGCGAGGAGTTCTGCGACAGGTGCGGATACGAATTCCGTCCCATGAGCTTCGATCCCGATATGAACTTTTTTGAGTACTTCGTTTCCGTGTTTGCAGGAGAGACAATGAAGATAATCAAAAGCGGCGTTCTCTCCGCCTATGCCAGCCGCGAGGAAAATCTGAACTCTGTTCAGGGCACTATCCTGTTTTCCGAGAATATACGCAGAAATCTCGTTCACCGCGAGCGCGTTTTCGTGCGGCATGAAGTGTTTACTCCCGACCGCGCCGAAAACCGCATTATAAAAGCGGCGGCGGCAAAGCTCATAAAGCTCACCGCAAACCCAAACAGCTCCCATATTCTCAAGGAGTCGCTTTCCTATCTCGAAGAAGCCCGTACTCCCCTCAATATAGCCGCGGAGTTCAGCAAATGCATCAATACCAGAAATACCAAGAAGTACAACACTGTACTTGATATTTGCAGAATGCTCTTTGATAAAAAAGAGGGTACTGCCTTTTCGGGAAAATATGTGCTCTGCGCTCAGCTTTACCAAATGGAGGAGGCAGAAGCGGCGGTGTCTGAGCAAAAGTCAGCAGAAGCACCCGAAGCCGCTGAAAAAACAGCTCCGAAGCCTGCTCCCCAGAAAAAGAAAACTAAAACAACAAGGAGAAGAAAATAAAACATTCAAAGCCGCAGATATACTGCGGCTTTTTTGCTGCATGAACATTTCAACATTTCTTTTGTATATTTTCAACTATATGTTGACAAATCTGTTGAAATATGATATAATAAATATATAGTAAACAAGGCTTTTCAGCTTAGATGAGGTGATTCAGATGTTCATTGGATAACATATCCCGATATTAGTGTACAAACTCCCCGAACATGGCTATTTCAAGCCTATAAGAAGGAGGATCCGTTATGTGTGCAGCTGTTTTTGATTATAATGACAATGATTTTATAACAACGTTCGACGGTAAAATGGGCGTTGACTCCAAAGGCAACTTAATGCGCCGATTAGATGATTATGTTGCCCTTGATATGAATTCAGGCAAGTTTCACTATACATCTCCGTGGACGGAAGATGATGATAATAAATAGTATTGATATAAAAAGGCTGGAACTATAACCGTAATACTCATATAGAAGCTTATAGTTAATTATGGGGGAAACCTTTCTGAGGAAAGGTTCTCCCCCATACCCCTTTCCAAAGACTTTTATCTGTTTTTTTCTCAGATAGGGCGCTCCTGCATTTTGCAGGACTTTTTTATTTTATAAAGCGCTCTATCTGAGAAAAAACAAAACGAAAGTTTTAGGGAGAGAGTTTGAGAGTGACTCCCCGCAGTGCGGGGAGATGTCACGCAGTGACAGAGGGGACGTCCTCCGTAAGAGGAGCCCTTTTTCAAAAAGGGTTCTCTCAATAATAAGCATAAAACTTCTTTATACGTACTACGGTTAATACTTCCAGCCTTTTGTTTTTTGCATAAATGAATTGACTTTTCTTGCAGAAGTGCTATAATTGAAACAGACAGTTATTTTTAACGGAAGGAATGATACATCATGGATAAAACAATAAACGCAGTACCCGACGGAATAACAGCGGCAGAAGTCGGCGATTCCGTCTGCGAGCTTGGGAATATAGTTCCCGACCGTACAGAGGATTATGATATAGTAGTCGTAGGCGCAGGAGCTTCGGGAGTCCCTGCGGCAGGCTGGGCGGCTGAGCTTGGAGCAAAGACTGCCCTGCTGCAAAAGGAATCAACTGTAATTTCTCAGGGCAACTGCGGCTCTGCCATAATAAAGTCACGCTCCACCGAAGCAGGCATTGCCAAGTGGATACACCACACCAACAGTCTATGCGACTGGAGAGCCGATACAAAGCAGCTCCGCGCATACGCCGAGCATTCCGAAGAGGCTATGATGTGGTTCCTCAACCGTGCAGGACTCACAAAAGAGACTGAGTACGGCGACGGCAGCAAGGTGGACAACAACGCCGAGAGTGCAAAGCTCCTCAATGACGGGGACAAGCTCTGCGCTTTCAGAAGCACCAGCGGCGACTTCACGGGCGTATGGAAAGACCGCATGAACAGCTACGATTACGGCGACGACCACTGCTATTTCTGGGCACCGTGGATAGGTCCAAAGCCGCTGAATGTGGGAAATGCTCTCCACAATGCCCTCAATAACATCATGGAAAAGCATGATAATCTCCACGCATATTTCTCAACTCCTGCGGTGAAGCTTGTCATGGACGGCAAGCGTGTAACAGGCGTTATTGCCAAGGACAAGGACGGCAAATACATACAGTTCAACGCTTCAAAGGCGGTCATTCTCGCTACGGGAGACTACACCAACAACGCCGCTATGGTAAAGCGCTGGTGTCCCGATATAGCGGAGTTTGACAAGAAGCAGTTTGGCAAGACAGGCGACGGTCATATCCTCGCCATAAGCGCAGGCGCGAAAATGGAAAATCTCGGTCACACCAAGATGATGCATGATTTTGACTCCGCTCTCATGTTCGAGGAACCTTTCCTCTATCTGAATATGAACGGAGAGCGCTTCACCAACGAGTACACGGGCTTTGTGTATATGGGCAACCTGCTGAAATATCAGCCCAAATTCAAGGGCTCTATGCTGGACGCCGACCACAAGGACGGCTCAAAGGGCTGGTACTGCGCAATATACGACAACAGCTATACCGAGTGGGATAAGGACAGCTTTGTGGACGGCTGTGTTCCGCCATTCGTAATGGAGAAGTTCATTCCCGGAGCTGTAGAGGAGCCACAGGGCGTTTTCAAGAACCTCATCGACCTCCACAGGTGCGATACTCTTGAGGAACTGGCAAAGGAACTGGGTATCCCCTATGACAAGATGAAAGCTTCCATAGACCGCTACAATGAGCTATGCGAAAAGGGCGCAGATACGGACTTCGGCAAGCCTGCGAAGTATATGCACAAGATAGAAAAGGCTCCGTTCTGGGGAGCAAGAAAGCATATCCGCGTATCGGCTGAGGTATCGGGAGTCATCACCAATGAGAACGCTCAGGCTCTTGGCTCCGACGGCAAGCCTATCGAGGGACTTTACTGTGCAGGAAATCTGGGCGGTCCCTTCTACGGCGGAGCTGATTATCCATTCCACCAGACAGGTCTTTCCCTTGGACGCTGCTACACATTCGGAATGATAGCCGCCAAGCACGCTATGGGAATGCTGCGCTGAGGAACATTAACGTATATTCACCTGTTGAACTGCAAGAAAAACGAACCAAATAATAAAATGAAGACCGCAGACTCATCACCTGCGGTCTTTTTTACAGCAAGAAAATCGTTTCCGCTCAGCACTTTCTAATACAAAAGCCAATAGAAAAAGTCAGATTGCTATGTCCAATCGGATTCATCTTATATAATTTTTTTGATACTCGATTATTTTTTTGAAAAAAGGTATTGACAAACATTGATACAGGTTATATAATACTAACAATAAGTAAACAGCGTTCACTAAAGGAGGTGCAAAATGCCGAGAGACAAAACCGAAGCACATGAAAAAATCATAGCAGCGGCAGTCAGTGAATTTACGGAACATGGCTTTGAAAATGCATCTATGCGCAGGATAGCTTCAGAAGTCGGACTGACTGTGGGAGCGCTTTACAGGCATTTTCCAAACAAAGAGGAAATGTTTGCGGCGCTTGTAGAACCGACGATAAGCAAGCTTATGGCGAAGTATCAGGAGTTCTGCGAGCATGGCTATGAGGTCATGAAATGCGGCGATGTTCAGCAGCTCTGGAACGAAAGCGAAAGCGAGACAAAGTGGCTGATGAGCTTTATTTACGACCATTTTGATATTTTCAGGCTGCTGGTCTGCCGTTCTCAGGGAACAAGATTCGAGAGCTTTGTTCACGATATGGCACTGCTGGAGGAACGCTCTACCCTTGACTACTTCGAGCGCATGAAGCAGTACGATATGACCGTCAACGAGCTTTCAAAGCAGGAGTTCCATATGCTGGTGACAGCGAACGTCTCGGCACTGTTCGAGGCGGTGATACACGGTTTCAGCCGCGAAGAAGCAATGCATTACGCTGAGACTCTTGACGCTTTCTTTTCGGCAGGCTGGAAAAAAATACTCGGCATATAACGCCGAATATTTTTTAGCTTCATGTTAGCTTATACTAATATTTTAGGAGGATAATTTATGGAAAAACAACAGCGAAAACGCTCCACTCTCAGTTGGGTGGCTGAATTTGCAGGACAAAAGAGACCGAATTATATACTCAGCGTTCTGCTTGCGATGATAAAGGTCGTCTGCGGTATCATGCCATATGTTTACATGGCGGATATCGTGGATAAGCTTCTGAAAATGCACAGCGGAGCTCTGGAAAAGGATATGAGCCTGCTGACCGCAAGCATTGTAAAAATGGCTGTGTTCTGGCTTATATGCCGTATATGTCATGCGATATCCACACCCCTTTCTCATGCGGCGACCTTTGAAGTTCTCGCAAATATACGCCGACAGCTCACCGAAAAGCTGTCAAAGCTGCCCCTCGGTTCGGTACTTTCTCAGTCCAGCGGAACATACAAGAACATCATCTGCGAGCGCGTGGACTCCATTGAAACTACCCTTGCACACATTATTCCCGAGGTGCTGTCCAATGCTTTTGTGCCTGTGGCGCTCATAATATATATGATGACCATAAACTGGAAGCTTACCCTCATATCTCTGGTATGCGTACCAGTCGGAGCAGCATTCTTCATGCTGATGATGGTGGGCGGTCAGGAGAGCTACAACAACTGCGTTACCAAGACAAAGCACCTGAATGATACCGCCGTCGAGTACATCAACGGTATCGAAGTCATAAAGGCTTTCGGCAAGTCAAAAACTTCCTATGAAAAATTCGTCATTGCCGCAAAAGAGGGCGCTGACTGCTTCATCGACTGGATGAGAAGATGTAATCTGTGGCAGAATATCTCCCTGCTGATAATGCCCTATTTTCTGCTGGGACTGCTGCCATTCGGAGCTATGTTCTATATGAAAGGCAGCATTTCGGGCTCCGACCTGCTAATGCTGATTATCCTTTCTCTTGGCTTGGTATCGCCGTTTATGACTATCGCCTCTTACTGGGACGGCATTGCAAAAATGGGAACCGTTATCGGTGAAGCTACGGAGATCCTTGAGCGCGAGGAGCTTATCCGTCCAGACACTATGACCGAAAAGCCAAACGGTACGGATATTGTTCTGAGAGATGTGCATTTCGGCTACAAAGACGAGGAGATACTCCACGGTATCAGCCTGAATATCCGACAGGGAACAGTCAATGCTCTCGTCGGTCCTTCTGGCTCTGGAAAATCAACTATCGCAAAGCTTATCGCTTCATTCTGGGACGTTGACAGCGGCAGTATCACCTTTGGCGGCGTTGATATCCGCAAGATACCGCTGGAGCAATACAACAAGAATATCGCCTATGTTTCGCAGGATAACTACCTCTTTGATGAGACCATAATGGACAATATCCGAATGGGCAGTCCTAATGCAAGTGATGAGGACGTTATCAATGCGGCAAAAGCCTGCGGCTGTCACGACTTTATCATGCAGCTCGAACACGGCTATAATACAGTTGTCGGCGGTGCAGGCGGTCATCTTTCGGGCGGCGAAAGGCAGCGTATCTCCATTGCAAGAGCCATGCTGAAAAACGCTCCCGTCGTTATCCTTGACGAAGCAACTGCTTACACTGATCCCGAAAACGAGGCTCTTGTGCAGTCCTCTGTTGCGAAGCTGGTACAGGGAAAAACTCTGCTCGTTATCGCGCACAGACTGTCAACTATCGCTTCTGCCGACCAGATAATACTGATAAATGACGGCAAGGTGGAAGCTGTTGGAACACAGCAGGAGCTTCTGAAAAAATCGCCGCTGTACACGCAGATGTGGAACGCTCACATGGCAGTAAGGGAGGGAGCATAATGTTTACTACACTCAAAAAATTCTTTGATTTCTGCAACGTTGAGGACAGAAAAAAGCTGTATACTGCAATAGGTCTCGGCGTTGTAAAAAAATGATAATTAAAGAATAGCCAGAAGCTAAAAAGGAGTTGGGTGTGCCAACTCCTTTACAGATTATTTATCAAGTAACCAATCCAGAACATACTTCTGTTTGATTCCATTATATGATACAGGCGGATCGTTATCCATAGTCAGAAGTATCTTTGTATTATGGTCGTTGATGTTTTGCAGCGGTGAGAGTTCTCGTTCAAGAGTCTTTTCATCACGAACAGTCCATGATACCTGATAATACTCAGTATTTCCATCATAGTCAACAGCTACGAAATCAACTTCCGTATTGCCGTTTTTTCCGACATATACTTCATAACCTCTGCGAATAAGCTCCAGATATACCACATTTTCAAGGATATGTCCGTTATCTGCATTATTAGTACCGAGAAGATAATATCTGAGACCGACATCAGCTGTGTAGTATTTATCAAGCAGTTTCAGATATTCTTTCCCTTTTATGTCATATCTTCCGACACGGTACATAAGGAGGCTATCGGTAAGACCTTCAAGATAATTCTCTACGGTATGATTGGATATTTTTCTTCCTGCACTTGTCATTGAATCAGCTATCTTCTTTGATGAACAGGGACTTCCGATATTATCGAACAGATATTTTATAACGCTTTTCAGCATAAGCGGATCCTGTATTTTCTTTCTGGTGACAATATCGTTTAAAACGATAGTATTATATAAACCGTCAAGATATGTTCTTATGTTTCGCCTGTCATGAAGTTCAGTTGTATAAGGGAAGGAACTGTTATACACATAATTCCTGTAGAGTTCTTCTTTGCTTATTCCTTCAAAAGCACTTGCATACTCCTTGAACGACAGAGGGAGCATTTTCAGTTCAACGTATCTGCCTGATAACAGCGTTGCAAGCTCGCCTGACATAAAATAAGCGTTTGAACCTGTTATATAAACGTCGGTGTTCTTTTTTACGAACAGGCTGTCAACAGCTTTCTGATAATCTGTTACGCACTGTATCTCGTCCAGAAAGATATAATTTGTTTTATCAGGAAGCATACGAGATGTTATATAGCTGTACATTTTATGCCAGCCATGGAGTTCTTCATTCTCAGCTTCTTCAAAATTTAAAGATATTATCTGGTCGTCACTGACGCCTTGTTTTCTAAGCTGTTCCCAGAAAAGCTCAAATAGCGTGGATTTTCCACATCTTCTGATGCCGGTAATAACTTTGATTATTTGTTTATCCTTCCACTCGTTCAGAAATCGGAGATATTCAGGGCGATCTATCATAGTAATCAACTCCTTCTGCCATTTAGTATATGATTTTCTGGAATTATTATACCATATTTGTTTTAAAAAGTCAACAGTTGGAAATATAATTCCAACTATATTCGCGAGCGTATAGAGTTGGAATTATGTTTTTTGTTGATGAAATATAACGATGTTCAAATTAGAACGAAAACACTTATCATTCCATCATTGACTTTGCAGATTTATTTTAAGATATTATATGTCATTCGGAAACGGTTCACTGAAATCACTCACTATCATCAGTATTACTACCTTTTACTGGCTGCCCGTTTATATCCACCTCTATCATACCGTGTTTTTGCGGCTCAAATCCTTGTGGAAATATAGTTGCATAACACGGATCAAGGCAGTATTCTGCATCTTTTAAAATGTTTTTTTCAAGTTTTGTTCCACGAAGATTTGCATTTGAAAAATTAACTTTATTAAAGACTGCATTATCGATAGTTGCATTTTGAAGATTTGCTTCTCGAAAATTAGCCAAATCAAACCAAGTATCATTTAAAATAGCATCAGGCAATTTAGCTCTTTTTAAAAACGCTCCCCTTAAATCGGCATTATTTAACTTTACACCTTTCATTTTTGCGAGATATAGGCTTGTGGCAATTAAGGTTACATTTTCAAGATGCGCCTCTGTTAAATCAGCTTTATCAAATGAACAGTCTGAAAGAATTGCACAATTTAATCTAGCATGATTTAATTCTGCAGATTTAAACACCGAACCAATAAGGCAAGTGTTTCTTAAATCGGCATATTTAAGGAACCAACCAGAACAGTTTACCCTGTGATCCATGCCAAGATCTCCAATAAGGTCTTTATTTATCATGCATTTGTTTTTTTGTTCTTGGTTTTTATAACCGTGACCTGTCAGAAACCATGTCAGATTACGATAAGCACAAACTAACTGATTGTTTACAGTGAGATTTTCAACGTTATACTCCTCTGCTGCCTCAGAAATACCAATCTTACTGAGTATATCCTGTTCCATTCCTTGAATATAGAAATTCTTGAACAATTCAAAATCAAATCCTGCTTCCTCACTCTCAGTGCCGTTATAAGCGGAACGAGTCATTTCATTAAGATAATCGAAGACAGCAGTTTCATTTCCGATACCCTTGTATCTAAACGCTTCGATTATATTTCCCCAAATTTCTTTTAAGTTTTTCTCAGATTCTGTATCTGTGAAACGCTCTTTGTTTATCATTGAGAAATAATCCTCATATAATTTAACGGCAGCGAAGTACTCATATACGGTCTTATGTACGAATTCTATGCCTTTTTCTTCGCCCTTTTTATTTGCAAAGTGTGAAACCGCCAGATAAAGATCGTCATCAATCTTATAGTCAGTGGGAATATCCTCACCGTGTCTGTTCAACTCAGAAATGGTGCGATTCTTGGCAAATTCTATTCTGTCCTTCCCTTTGCTGTCGCAATTCGTTAATGTCAGTTTGTCGGTTAGGTACATCTGGTATGCAAGCTCCTTGGTGTACTGCCAATTGATAAGCTTTATCAAGCGTTCGTGATCTACTCCATCAAAAACACTGTTTGATTTTTGCATTGAAATGTGTTTGCGTTCGATGATACTGCGGAATACCTTGTCATAGAATTCACCAATGGAATTATTATCTGAAATGATAGTATTACTCTTGCAGGCAAGATAAAGTATGATTGGCAAACTAAACATTTCCAATCGTTTATCGTTTGGCGCTTTTTCTATCATTTCAGAATATGTTGCCTTGAAGCTTTTGCACCATTTTTTTTCTGTTGTGTCTGTAGTAAGATCGCTGAAATTGTCGCACCATTCACTTATTTGCGTTTTAGTCCAGTATAAGTTGATGCGATTAAGTCCTTTCATATCGTCTATTTCTTTTATCGGACGTAACGTTATCAATACCTTGATATTGTTGGCATTAAGGTCTTTTTGTAACTTTTTTATAAACTCACTGCATTTAAAATCTTTGGAAAGAACATATAATTCATCAAGTCCATCAAGAACTATTAAATGCCCTTTCAAATTTGCAATAGGAATATCAATGATATCCTGTATAATTTTCAAAGCAGAATAGGCATCTTTTTTAGCCTTTTCCGCGATTTCGCAAACATGATCTCTCAGGATAATAGGGTGTATCTCTTCTTTTGTTAGTCCTAGGATATTCTCTTCTCCCGATATTCCATACACATCGCTGATTATTTTTGTAACAAGACTTGTTTTACCTATACCTGCTGCTCCGAAAACAAACAACATTTTTTCATTGCTACGATACCAATCGTTGATTGCTTCCATTGCGTTTTGGTTACTTTTCTTATCCATCGCTTCAAGATATATTTTTCCGAGTGTAATGTTTCTGCCTTCTTCCAAGAATAAGGGACGACTATAATTATCAATGTATTCAGATGTTTCATCGTCAGGAATGTCATCGTTCTTATCTGACATAAGAAGCTCAATTATCCTATCTAATTTTTTATCATGATTCCTTTGATTCTTCTCTATAAGCCATCTTATGCCAATACTTTTATCTTCGAGAATTTTATCCTCAAAATTAGACCTTAGTTCTTTTGCTGATATACGAATATTTTCTAAGATAGCTGGATCATCTCTGCCAGGATATCCAAATTTATCAGAAATAATTGCAGTAATAGCTTCATCAGAATAAATATCGGTGTTTTTATCATTTTCAAGAAGATATGATATAACATCAGAGTAATGAAGAGAACAGTAACTATGATAACGCGCAAAGGAGCAGTATTCCGAATCGTCCTTTTTCCCTTTTCGCAACATATTTTTCAGCTCGTCTCTAAGGATGTCAGCCGTCTTTTTACCGTAAGAGCCTTCGCTGAAAAGACTTCCCGTGATTTTATCGGAAAGAGCATCGCTACCGTTTTTTACAATTACACCCATTGCGGTCAGTGTAAATGGAAGAGACCAAGGCGCAATAATAGTTACTAGAGTGCTTGCGCCCACTGCTGCTGCTTCAGCACCGATATCTAATCCAAGTTTACAAAAAAATTTCTTAACCTTACTGTCCGATGTAGAAAAAAAGCCATATTCTTCAGATTCGGAAACATCCTTACCACAATTATTGCATACAATTTTTTCACCGTCTTTTTTAAAATGCATACTTCCACATTTACAGGTATATCGTTTCATTTAAACCACTTCCTTTGAACAATTTCGATTGAGAAAAATATAGCTTTATTATAGCATACTACACTGTGATAGTCAACGAATAAACGATTGAACAAACATTCAGTCTAACTGGAACCATAGGTATACTTTTATAAAATATAGAGAAAGAAGCAAATTCTTCCGATATTTATGAAAGAACTTGCTCCATTATTAGTTTTTTACCGAGTAACATCTTTTTATTCTCTCTCAGGCTCTTTTTTGCTGATTGCGCCATAATCGGGACGAAACAATCGTCCCGATTATTTTACTTACATATTATATATTTTCTACCATAAACTTATTATATAACATCTCAAGTTCTTTTATTAATCGCCTTTCAAGTAATTCTTCATCACATTCTGCATCATTATATTTTTTTTGCAAAATAGCATATCCTGCTTCTGCACACTGTTCACACAGATCAGTACTTGCTTCAAAATTCGCATATGAATCAATTTCATCATTGTTTTTAACTGTCCCAAGAAGTACACTTGCCATTAATGCTCGATCTGCTGTTTTTAAGGCAGTAAATAGTGAAAGGTCTGTTTGCCTTTTATATTATGATGCAGGTGTAGATAATCCAAGTGCAACTGCTAATATAAAAATTTCTTTATTCTCAGCAATTCGAATTCCAAGCACGTCTTTTCCTTTTAATCCGTTTATGACGGTTTTATAATTATTACTTACATAAATAAGCTGCAGTGTTACTCTTTTTAACTAAACTATTTTTGATGATTTTTAGAATTACAATAAAATTCTATGTCTAACACGCTTTGTAAATCGTTCGAGAATTTTTCGTATTTACTGATTTGCCAATTATCAAAAAATGAAAAGACTGAAACAAAACTAATCGCAATTGAATATATACATAGAAAAATAATCAAAAGTGAAACTATATTACTTATTATATCATTTAAATCGGTTTGTGAGTTTATAATACTATTAGCAACAGCCAAAATAATAGGAATTATTAGAATTTGTAGCCATTTTTCAGCAGATTCTTTTCTTGATTTTGACTTTGCTTTAGCTTCAGCAACTATATTATTAATTCTTTTTTGCATGATTGATATCTGTTCTTCCTGGAGAAATTCAAAGCTTTCAAGCCATATTCTAAGTTCTTTACAGTAATTCTTAAAATTCTGAAATTTTTGCGGACTATTATCAATATGCATTTTTTCAGAATGAATAAAGTTTATAACACCTAAAGCTAATTCAATTATAATAAAAATAAAACTTATTATTTCTGAAAAGAATAACATTATAAAAGAAAGTAACCCACTTGTAATCATAAGAATAATGGCGATTTTTGAGAGTAACGGAAATTTCAAAAATTTATTAAATGTATCATTTTTTGACTCTTTTTTCCATTTTAAATAATTGTAAAACATATATGTTTCCATTTTTATCACCTGCAACTTAAACTTAATTTTTCATTGAAAGACGAATTACAACTCATAATTTCCCGATATTATATATGGAATACAACGTTAAATTATAATCCTCTTAATATCTCGTTAATTTCAACATTATTCATATACTCCTTTTTGTTCTCAATTTCATCTTCGATATATTTTTTGTGATTTAAAAAATCCAAACCATTCAGCAGTGGCAAAAGGCGATTTAAGTAATCAATACGCTTTTGAATTAATGGAACTTCACTACCGGACCACATCATAGAATATGATAACAGTTGCCATGATTTGAAAATTTTAAAATCCTTATTATATGATAGAAATAGCGTTATATATTCAATCCGTTTGTCTTCGTCAAGTCCTAAAATGGCTTTAGATATCATACGCATCCTTTGTTCATCGTTATAGTAAGTTCTGATAAAGTGATTGATCCATTTATCTGGTCTGTCCCTATACTGTTCATCCAAATTGCCGATTGAGACTAAACTCTTAAGTTCATCTTCCTGAAAAAATAGAGTTCCTTTTTCACACTTAATTATTGTATCAATAATACCATCAAAAATGGAACAGTAATCATCAAGTTCAAATAATTTGCTCAATTTGGTAGTATCATCGTGTGTTAAGAACGAATCATCATTCTTCCATTTTTCAAATAATAGATTTAGTATATCGGGATACTTTTCATATAGGGCTTTTAGTAGAACTCCGTGATAGTCCTCTTGACTCCTTTTTGAAATGTTGAACAGGTACAATTCGCTCAACAGGTCATAATTCCCATAAAAAATCGTAATTGTTTCTTGTACCGATTCTGGCAATGGATTCAATAGTAAATCAATATAGATTTTTACTATATATTCAGAATATTTGCGCTTAGATAAGATAATATTACAGCTTTTAATAATTACTTCATTATCAATATCGGCATATTTTTTTAAGAATAAAAGATGTCTGTTTGAAGATGAAGGAATGTATTTATCTGAATCATCTTTCAAAAATTCATACCATTTCTGTAGATGTTCAGAGTCAATATATCTCTCGGGTAATGCCTCAAAGTAGTGATACTGCCAGATATTTCTGATACTGTCGGGAGTATCCGATAATAAAGACCATATATCACTATCTGAATATACCTTAAACATCAATGAGACCTGTGTATATGGATTAAGAGGTGATTGTTTGTATTGTTTATTAAAGTAATATTTCAAGGCATCAAGATAATAGTCTGAGTGATTTAATATATACTCGAATGCATAATTGATTGCATTAATATTGTAATGGTTTAAATTTGCTTTTGAATCACAGAAAAAGTCGATAATATGATAAAAATCTTCTTTGCCAAGAGAAGAGACATATTCTTCAACATTCCTTTTTAATTCATCATATTTTTCTAAATAATCTAAATCATCATCGTCACTTTTTCCAAATGTCTTGTATTGACCAAATGATTTTGAATGAAAAAAAGCAATGAATTCTTCAGATGGAGTTATGTCAGAATATTTATAGATACTTTGAAGATGACTTAGAATACAACAGAAATAATAGGACTCTTTATTTCTGAACAGATTAAGCAGATTAAAAATATATGGTTGATCGTTTTCTATTATTTCTTTACTTTTTTTACTGCTCGGATTTCCATAATTATACAGAATATTTTCAATAGCTTCCACTTCTATACCATGAGAGTACATTTCTTTAAGGTTATTCCATATCATGCGTCGGTACTCAGTTACCCCCTTGCTATTAACTAATTCTAAGCGAAACCATACTCCACTATATTGACGTCTGGTTTCAAGTCCGTCAAAATGAAATCTAAGGAAATATTTAGCGATACTTACGAATAATCTACATATGTATCTATTTCGCCAATTATCAGATTTTTCAATTAGTTGTTCAATATACAGTTTCAAGGTGTAAAAGTCAAATTTATATGAATCTTTATCTACTCCATAGTAATTTTTGCCGACATTATAAAACTGATCTATCAAATCAGGTCTCTTCTCATAATATAAGAAGTATAAGTCAAGAGCTGTTGATAGATCATTAGTATTTGAAAATCCGCCTAAAATTTCAAGTATATCATCGTTAACAGAATTGTTTCTATCATCAATTTTCAAATCTTCAACGGCTGTATTAGCCTGCGGAGTATTATCGATTTTGTCTTTTACTAACAATAAGGCTTCTGTAGGATTGGCTCTATAAAACACTTTAACGTATTCCCAGAAAAAAATAGGATCTTTTTCTGATAATTCGTTCCATAATTCTTTAACTTCCGAAAACAGGTAATCTTGGTTTTCGTGATTAATAAACAAGTTAGTAATAACATTTATTGAAGTGATAGTTTGTGTTTTATTGACCTTAAATGAATATCTAATCATATCAGAGAGTTTTATCCACTTTTCTTTAATAAAAACATAGAAGAGAAGATAGTTTGATAGGCACTGATCTGCAAACCTGACAGCTTTTTCTTTGTAAATATTGATTATTTCTTCCTTATGAAGCTTGAAAAGCGCTTCTTTGAATTCCTCAACTGTTAAATTACAAAGAGATATAACATCAATCAATTCATTAAGGTTATCCAAGTGAATAGCACCTATAAAGGCAGCTACAGCTGCAGCTGAAAACAGTTTCTTATCCGCATTTTTGATGTTTGATAAGTATTTTCCGTAAAATGAAGAATAAATATCTGTTACGTCGTTTATAGCTTCTAACGAATCAGTATCTATTGCGATTTTTCCTGCCCAAAAAGCTATTCTTGCATTTCCTTCAGCTATTTTAGTTATTCGATCAAGATAAAACTGATTGGTAATGCTAAATTCACTCTTAATCAGTTCCTCGATTTCGTCGTCTTTCATCAGTGAAACAGTTTGAACTTTAATATTAGTAATGGGCTTTAATTCAGTAATTACACTTTGAAGAGCATAATTTCTTACGGTTAGAATGATTTTAAAATCAGAGCCGTCATGCTCGTTAAAGAAGTTTATTATCGTTTCGAGTTGTGTAAGTTCATTTGCATCGTCAATAAGAACCATATATTTGCCTGATGTTTTAAAGAATAAATGAAGATCATCATAGATATTAAGGTTGTTGTTCCTGATACAAAAAACTTCATAGCTGTTCTTTTCGGCATATCTATGACAGCATTCTAAAGCAAGTCGAGTTTTACCCACACCAGGAGCACCACATAGTAAAACTGCTTTTTGATCATCTAATGCACTAAATATAGATTGTATCTCTTCTGTTCTGAATTTAAAATCGGTATCAATTGGAGCTGCTGTTTTGGCTTTATTATAATTCCTGATATAATCATCATACGAAAGAATTTGGTCTGTAGCAATAGTTATACCGAGGTGCTGTTTTACAAGGTATCTATGATTATTAAGGAGTTCATTTGCCAACCAATCTATACCATATATTCGTAACAATATTCCTTTAGATTGGCAACGCTCTTTTAATTCTTTATCTTGTTCTGGAGTAAGATTTGATGTTGTATGGAAGTATAGAATTTCAGCTATGTTATCATGTTCTATGTGTGTATACTCTTCGTTAAGACACTTATCTATATCCAATGAAACTTTGTTGTATATGGAGTCTTTCTTCGTTGTATATTCGATAAATATATACTTGCCACTTTTGTCAATGCAACAATAGGTATCAGGTGTTCCGGAAGTTGTTTTATTTGTACCAGGTTTTGAGCCTAAACATACTATATTGTTGTATCCACATTCATTTAAGTATTCGTCGCATAGATTTTGAAATGCTCCGCCTTCAAGTTGCAAAATCGCATTTTGAATATCTGTTTTATAGGACATATTTGCCTCCCTATTTAATGTCAATTCACTAAAAAATTATAAATAATTAAGATAATCGAACAGATTTCTCATGCAACTGCATTATTATTGATACTTTCGATAGCTTTCTTGATACTCTGCCAGATACTTAAATCGGAAAATATCTCCACTACGCTGCCATTATCAGTGAACGGGGATTCCTGAAGAATCGACAAGTCTTTCATAACGCCATTGCGAACGATATACTCAACTATCTGATTAACGAAGTATATCTGCTTACTGTCAAGCGCGGTATTATTAAGAAATACGGAAAACGCTTCCTTTGCAGCATTCATATCAAGTCCGACTATGCCTCTTACAAATTCGCCGAGAGGCTTGTCCCCATACTCATTAGCATAATCCTCATGAGTACCAACATTGCTCCAAAGTATCTTCTCAAGAGCAGCAACATCTTCAGCATTCAAAGGCTGATTGGTTTTCAGCTTTGCAATAGCCGCTTCGTCCTGATGCTTGCGGATATATTCCTCTGCCTTGTATTTGCAGCCTTTCAGATCATCATTATCAAGCTGAGATTCATTCCACTGCGGATCCATTATCTCGTCGTCAAAATTGGTCTCGTATATGATCTTTCCGACAGGAATGTACTTTATAAGTCCGCGTATTTTTTCTCTTATGTTTTCAAAATCCTCAATGCCGCCACGTTCAATGAGGTCAGTATTGAGTATCCTGTCAATAAGGTCTTTCTGTGCGGTGATCTCGGGGATATTACCAACGCTTGCAACTGCACTGACCTTTTTGTACAAATCAGTCTTGCGCCTTGAGTATGCCTTGCCCGCCAGTATTGACAGCTCAATTCCGTATATCAACGCATCAAATCGCACAGCTTTCGGGTCATCATCGTAGGAAAGGATAAGCGGGGCTATTTCATCAGCAACTATAAGCGTATCCTCAAACTTTAATGATGAATAATTCTGTATATCGGAATACTGCTCAACATATTTCAGATGCTGTCTTACGGCAAAGTTTTCCCTGTTAAGCGCTCTGACTCTTTCAGCCATATCATCAACGAACGACTTTCTGAGAGAGATGAAATAATCCGTCTGGTAAGCTATATCCTGGAGCTTATACGCCATCTGGAATTTCAGCGACCATACCGCTCCCTGTAAGCAAATAAGGTTAGGTGTAGCCTTGCCTTTGTTCATGCGGAAAAACTCAAAGTTACCGCAGAAGTCAAAGATATAGAATTTGTTTTTGTCAACACCGTCTATAAGGTTCGGGCACAGTCTTGTTCCTCTGCCGATCATCTGCCAGAACTTAGCCTTACTCATCACCTTCTTGAAGAATACGAGGTTAAGTATCTCAGGCACATCAATACCGGTATCGAGCATATCAACAGAAATAGCTATCTGTGGGAGTTTCTTAGGATCAGAGAACTCATCGATAAGTGACTGAGCGTAATTTATCCTGTTATCAATGACCTTGGCATATCCTGCAAGTTTCGGATATTCGCTGTTGAATATTTCAAGTATCCTTTCTGCGTGATTATGATTGGCTGCGAAGATGATAGTCTTTCCGATTTTCTGACCATAATCAATCTTCAAACCATTTTTCATAATGAGGTCAAGTGCTTTCCTGATAGTATCCGTATTCATTACCCAGTTGTTAAGTGCTGACGGAGCTATCTTTTCGGGAATGTCACCGTCCTCATCGACAAATGTATTTTCATACTGTTCCTTGTCCTCGTCAGAGAGCTCATCGTAAACGATTCCTTTTGTCAGGAACTTCAGCTCGGTCTCAACTGACAGAAAATCGACAAGATAGCCGTCCTGAACAGCCTGTGCCAGCTCATAACCATATGTTGGAGAACCATTTCCAAGCTCGAATATCTCATATGTATTCTTGTCTATCTCGTCCTTTGGAGTAGCGGTCAGACCTACCAGCGGAGCATCAAAATATGTGAAAATATCGCGGTATTTATTGTATATGGAGCGATGTGCTTCGTCGCAGATTATAAGATCAAAGTGACCGCAGGTAAACAGCTTTCCCTCCTCATCGTGAACGGAATCAATACAGTTCATCATTGTGGGATAGGTCGAAAAGACACAGTGCGCATTATAGTTGTCCTTATCTTCGCAGAGATTGGTAACAGAGAGTTCAGGCAGCAGATTAACAAAGCTGCGCTTTGCCTGCGTGACAAGAGCGTTTCTGTCGGCGAGGAAAAGAATATTCTTCACCCAGCCTTTTTTCAGCAGAACATCGCAGAGTCCCACAACTGTTCGTGTCTTGCCCGAGCCTGTTGCCATAACAAGCAGTGCCTTACGTCTGTGTTTGTTATCAAAAGTATCACATACCGCCTTGATAGCGCCCTCCTGATAGTATCTGTCTGCAATATCTTTATTGACCATTACATTCGCAAGGCTCTCACGCATTTTCTGGAGGTTGAACAACTTTTCAAGGTCTCGCTTGGAATAGATATTCGACACCTTTCGCTCGGGATATACATTGTCAGTTATCCTCGTTTCAAAGCCGTTTGTCAGGAATATCACAGGACGTCTGCCGAACTTCTTTTCAAGGATGTCTGCATAGAGCTTCGCCTGCTGACGTCCCTTTGACACGTCCACGCAGGTACGCTTTGCCTCGACTACTGCCAGCGGACGGCCGTCGTCACCGTAGAGAACATAGTCCGCATAACCGACCTCGGACTTGTTAGGCATACCGGGCAGCTCCACCTCGTTGAGCCAGTCGCTGCCCTCAGTCCAGCCTGCATCCCGGAGCATAACGTCGATATACAGCTTTCTCGTCTTGTACTCGGAGAGCTCCAGCGGCTTCTTGACATAGGTCTGCTCACGGTCGATACGCTGAGCGGTGAGCTGCTCGCGAAGCTCGGCATTTTCGGCTTTGAGGGCTTCGAGGTCAACATCGGGAAGGACAGGGGCAGAGCCTGCACTATGGGACTTGCAAAGCTCGGCATTGAAATCACTGCCGCTGTAATCCTCACCGTAGCAATAGGCGAGGAAGTCCGTGAACACAAACAGATTTTCAAGGCAGAGCAGAGCTTCCTCCTCGGTGCGCTTGGAGTTATCATGCACAGCCTTGTTGCCGCATTTGCGGATATAGTCGAGCCTGCGCCAAATATCATCGCCTGCGATATCGCGGAAATCCTCGTTGTTAATGAGATTATTGAGCCTGTCATCGTAAGGCGTTTCTAGGTCGGAATCGGCGGAGTACATCCATTTGACCGCAAACTCCATAGCGCTGCGGCAGGTCTGGACGCAGATATTCGCGTCGATACCGAGCGTTTTCTCGGCTACTATTGCTGTATCGGCGAAAGCCGTGAACTGCGGCTCGTTTTTGAGAAAGTCGAAGTTGGTCATGGATGTCACGCTCCTTTATTAGAACTATTCTTACATCAGAACCGTTTAATGATTATTAAACTTTATCATTCAAATACATTTTTTATAAATCTGACAATAACTTGCGGCGTTGATTTTTCATAAGAAAATTTATAATTTAACATTTGTTCATCAATTGGGACATCACTTTTATAAAGAATCAAAAATATAAGGCTTTTAACATTACTGTTTTCAGAGTAAAAATTCTTCAGTCCATCTAAAGTTTTTAATACTTCAGCCTTCTTGCTAGAAGTGTTGATCCATTTAGCTTCAATAACAATTTTATTATCAGCTATTCCGAAATCCGCATATTTTTTGGCTCCATCAATTGTAATCATTAAATTTTCGGGGCAAATATCAGGGTATATTGGGCGAAGTATTAAATGAATCATATTCTGAAAATCATATTCATTATTGATTTTGATTGTATCAAAAGAAAAGGATTTTGCATTTCTTTGAAAGTTTAATGGCTTTTTCATAGCGATTTCTATCATTTTGGTAATACTGTCTGCTATTTCTTGCCATGTGCTACCTGCAAAATATGGTTTTATTCCTGAAGTTGCAAGATTTGCCAGAGCTTTATTCAGTGTTTCGGCATTATTGTCCATTGGGAAAGACGGAATGATACTCATTTTAAAGTCGATATCCTTTAAAGTTTGAATTTCCCAATTTGAATATTCTTCCGAGAAACCGTTGTCTTTTTCCCAAAGCAAGATTGCATCCAGTTGTTCAATAAGGTTAGAATTTTTACCGTCATTTCTGAATACAACATTACTTCCGTTTATAACTGATGAAGCAACCTTTTCGTCATATGAAGTAAACAAATCCACAGGAGGATATTCATCATGCAACCATGAATTAACATCCGATGTAGAAATGACACCATCTGTAAAAGCCAGTAAATCAATATCAGATCTGTAACTTCCCGTTTTATAAGCGCGGGAACCAAATAAGTAAACTGCTTTGATTTCCGGATGATGTGCAACCAAAGTATTTATTATATCTTGTAAATTCCATAATATCAATGCTGAATTTTTCATATTATTTCTCCTATATTATCCGAAGTATTCCTGCATAAGTGCTTTTTTCAGCGTTTCAGCCTTTTCAAGCACCTGCTTGACTGCCAATTTCGATTTGTCGGTCTGCTCTACAAAGGCGGCGAATTGTTGTTGTAGGTTTATTGGTGGTAACATCAAAGGTATTTTTTTTAATTCAGTTTTTGTGATTGACTTTGTAACAGCACCATTTATGCATCCCGAAATCAATAGTTCTCCGTATTCTGTATGCAAATACTGATACAAATAAGGCATTAAAATCTTATCATTTATTCTTACCATAATTTGATTCAAGCCTAATGATACTGGTCTATTAAGATATGGCATAACATAATTTAAACCAGCACTTCCGATTTTACAAAACACTAATTCACCACCAAATATCTGCGATTTTTTGAAAAAATCATAGGATTCTTTTGATATATATTTTACGTCCTGAGAAAAATCATTTTTAGTAAAATTCAAGAATCTAACCATTAAAGCATAATCTTCTTCGTCTTTCATATTCAAATGCTCAACAACTACTTTATTAGCACCATTTGAACCAATATCTCCCATGTACTGCACAACATTTTCAAATGGTACTATAGCAAATTTATTTGGATTAGCACTTGGCTCCCCAAACATCTCCACAAACCGTGATTTGACAAGCAGGTCAAGCTTTTCAAGGATAGCGTTGCAGAGGTCTATGGTGTGGGTTGCTTTGTCGAGGTTGGCTACAATTTCTAACTGCCTTTCTATGCTTGGCAAGGGAATAAGCATTTTTCGCATAGTAGCTTGATTAAGCTTTTGTCTTGTGGCACCGTTGACCATTGAACTAACATCATAAAACATTATAGAATAGCAAAGATAGTCAACATCAATGCAGTCCTTAGCTTTCAAAACATGAGCATGATTATTTACCCAACACTTTCCCGATACACGATAAGCTATCGGTCTGTCTTTCGAGCCAAAATTACCGCCGTCTTCGGCAAGCAACACTAATTCATCATCAAAGATATAATCATCAACATAATCTTGTATTCCATTTGCTCCATAGTATGGATATATCCCCTTCGTACGGTCTTTTGCTGTCACTGGGACTCTTTGACTATCAAGAATGTCGCATACATCTTCTAAAAACGCTATTTTAGCCATTCAGCAATCCTCCCAACTCCGACAGCACACCACCGAGTTCCTTATAAAGCCCGTCAAGGTCTGCCATTATCTCACCCGTGGGAGGGTACTCCACAGCCACATATTCCGTCTTCTTGTACTTGTTTATGGACAGGTCGTAGTCGTTATCAACTATCTCCTGCTTAGGTACAAAAAAGCTCTGCTCCGTGCGCTCCCTGTCCTTTTCACCGTCGAGATTATGGAAACGGGAAATAATATCGGGAATATCGTTCTCGGTTATCTCCGAACGCTTGTCATCGAGGGAGAATCCGTCCGCCTTCATATCGTAGAACCACACGTTATCCGTGCCGCCGTGACCGGTCTTCGTGAATATCAGCACAGCCGTGGAAACGCCTGCATAGGGCTTGAATACGCCGCTGGGCATAGAAATAACAGCTTCAAGACGGTTTCGGTCGATGAGTTCCTTGCGTATGTCCTTGTGAGCCTTCGACGAGCCGAAAAGCACACCGTCGGGAACGATACACGCACAGCGTCCGCCAATTTTCAGCATTTTCAGAAACAGCGAAATAAAGAGTAGCTCGGTCTTTTTAGTCTTGCACATTTTCAGCAGGTCAGCTGAAACTATATCAGCGTCGAGACTGCCCTTGAACGGCGGATTTGCCAGGATAAGTGTGAACTTCTCACGGTCGGGATTCTGGTCGGAGAGACTGTCCCTGTACTCGATTTTTGGATTAGCAACGCCGTGAGTCATCATATTCATAGCGCCGATACGCAGCATAGTTCTGTCCATATCGAAGCCTGTGAACATTTCGTTCATATAGTGGAACTTCTTCTGTGCGTTGTAGAATATCTCTTCTTTGCGGTTATCTATCAGCCATTCGCCTGCCGCAACAAGGAAGCCGGAAGTTCCGCAGGCAGGATCGCAGATGACCTCATCGGCAGTGGGCTGCATAAGAGCAACTATCATTTTGATGATGTGTCGGGGAGTTCTGAACTGACCGTTCACGCCTGCTGTGGACAGCTTCGAGAGCAGATACTCATAGATGTCGCCGCGAGTATCGGAGTTGAGATCTTTCTTTGACTGCTCGAATATCTCGTCAAGCTGATCAACGACCTTCGAGAATAGCTGCGGTGTTGGAACTTTGAAGATAGCGTCCGCCATGTACTTGGAGTAAGCTCCGTTTTTGTCATCGTGGAGGTTCTTGATGAACGGGAAAACGAACTCCTGCACTGTGCTGTACATCTTCTCCGCAGGAAAGTCGTGGAACACCGACCACTTGAGCACGCTGCCGTCAACTTCTCTGCCGCCGATGTCGATATTGCCATCAAACATGGACTTATACGGCAGATCGAGCATGATAGCTTCCTTGCTCTTGGTGTTGTCGATGTCATCGAGGTCATGTATGAACATGAGGTAGGTTATCTGTTCGATGACGTCCAGCGGATTGGTAAGTCCGCCCGTCCAGAAAGCCTCCCACAGCTTGTCTATCTTATTTTTTATAGTACCTGTGATCATATTGCTCTCCTAAAATGCTTATATTTATTTAATTATACCATATTTCGCACAATTAATCAATAGATAGGCTCGAATAAATGTGAATATTATCAAAACAAAAGCTGCTTTTGTAAGATAGCTACCCTTATTACAGCACAGGCAGGAACAAGAGTAGCAATCTCAAATTCGTTAGCATTTTATAACCATTTTATGCAATCATCCCTATCATGAAAGAGTAAAAATGCACAATAAGAAAATGCCTATTCTACGTTGGTAATAGCCCTTACCTGTTGCAGCCTCACTGTAATAAAACTACAAATATCTCGTTACATATTTGTGTAAACCTCACACGAACATTTGAACAGAGAGAAATATATGTACGTAAACATTTGTTCTGTTTCAATATATAAAACAAATGTTCTGTACGCGCTTTATGACACATTATACAATTGACTCCTCCCTATCAGAGAGGGCAGATATTCTCGGAAAATCGCAATTTTCCGAGAATTTTTTTCTTGCATTCTGCCAATTGATTATTCATTTTCAATGAACTATAATGGTTATACGTTTTCAGGTTCAAAGGCATTTTCTTCGTCAATTGAATCAAAGAAGAACAGTATCTTGACAATTGAATAGTTCCCGAAATGCATATCGGATACCTCGTTGTTATTATTGTAAGCATAAAGAATCGTATCAAAACGCTTATACATACAGCTAAAAAGTGTATGTCAGCAGCAATGCTGATCTTATTTAAAGGAGGTCATGAAAATGACTACACCAAAAAGAAAAGTGCTTACAATCAAAGAGGCGGCGAAGCTTATCGAGGGACTGACGGAATACCGTATCAGGCAGATGTGTATTTCGGGAGACCTGCCCTGTTTCAAGGCTGGTAAGAAGTACCTCATTTCCGAAGAAGCTCTCATGAAAGCTGTTTTCGGACACTATGAGCCGGAAGGCGGTGATGCTGCATGAACATCTTTGAAAAGATTCGTGAAAGTGTTACCATGCAGCAGGTGGCGGAACTGTATAGTATCGACACCTGCAGAGGAATGATAAACTGTATCTTTCATGATGACAAAACTCCGTCCATGAAGCTTTACGACGACCACTATTATTGCTTCGGATGCGGAGCTCACGGTGATGCAGTAGCTTTTGCGGCTCAGGTAACGGGACTGTCTCAGTATGAAGCAGCAAAACAGCTCTGCTCTGCCTTCGGTATCGTACACAGCAGCAATGAACCATTCATAAAACCCGTGATACAGAGGGAGACACAGCGTGAAAAAGAGGGAAAAGCCTTCCGTGTATTGTCTGACTATTATCATTTGCTGTGCAGATTTCGTGAAGAATATGCTCCGAGGTCACAGGGAGAAGAACCCAGTCCGCTGTTTGTAGAAAGCTTGAACAATCAGGACGAATATGAGAATTACTGCAATATTTTCATCAGCGGAACACAGGAAGAGCGAAAAGACTTTATCGAGAACAGGAAAGAGGTGTTGGAACGTGCAGGAAAGAGAGTCAGAGAATATTATGGAAATAGTACCGCAGGACGAAGCAGCGAATATGTCATTTCCTGATGAAGAACCGACTATAATAGACGTTGAACCTGAGGAGCTTACTTCGGACGGTGCTACTGAAACCGCATATACTGCCATCGAAGAACAAAGTTACTCCGAATCATATTCAACTTCTGATACTACTTTTGCCACAGATACAGCTCCCGTATGGCTTGATGACAAGAGCGTAAATGAGATAATCTTCTGTGAGGAATTTTTATCCGAGCACAGGATAATCTGCATCAACAATCAGTTCATTGGCTTTGACGGAGTTATCGAGGATATCTATATTGAAAAGCTCATCTATGAGAAGCTGAAACCGTATATCCAGAAAGGTGTCGCAGGCAAGGTAAAGCAGCTGTGTCAGGCTCTGAAGCTGGACGCACATTCCGAGGAAATAGTTCCCGACATGAATGAGATACACTTATTAAACGGAACATTAAATGCAGCAACCTTGGAGTTCACTTATGAGAAAAAGTTCTGCTTCGGACGTATCAATAACAGCTATAATCCTGGTGCAGCTCCGCCAGAAAAGTTTCTGTCATTTTTGTCGGAGCTTCTGATACCTGAGGATATTCTTACGTTACAGGAATGGTTCGGATATCTGCTGATACCAAGTACAAAGGCGCAGAAGATGCTTACCATGATAGGCAACGGCGGAGAGGGTAAGAGCCGTATAGGAGTTCTGCTGAAAAACATCTACGGCAGGACAATGTCAACGGGAAACCTGTATACTCTTGAAACAAATCGCTTTGCCCGTGCCGCACTTGAGAACGCATATCTTTTCCTTGATGATGACATGATAATGGACAAGCTCTCCGAGACAAACGTGCTGAAAACAATTATCACAAACGAAGGGAAAATGCTTATCGAGAAGAAAGGCATACAACCTTATTCAGCAAACATCTATGCTAAGCTGATGTCATTCGGAAACGGTTCACTGAAATCTCTTACGGATAAGTCCGACGGCTTCTTCCGCAGGCAGATAATTATTACCACGAAACCTAAACCCGAAAACAGAGTTGATGATCCTTTCCTTGTGGAGAAATTTATTTCCGAAAAGGAAGGAATACTTCTGTGGTCACTTGAAGGTCTGCGGAGACTTATGGATAACAATTTCAGCTTTACTATCAGTGAGAGGACAGCAGAAAATCTCAGGAACAGCATGAAAGATAACAGCAACATTATCAGTTTCCTTGAGGACGAACAATTTGTAAAATTTGATCCGTTACTGGAATGCTCCACAGCAGATTTGTACAGCGGTTATTGTCACTGGTGTGCTCTTAACAGCACTGAACCTATGAAAAAAGATCCGTTTAATCAATGGCTGAAACAGCATCACAGTAAATATGAACTTGAATATTGTACAAATGTTCAGAGCCATGATGACTGTAAAAGAGCTAGAGGTTATCGCGGGCTCGATACGACCTACAGAAATAATCTCAGATGAAATTGAAAAAATGCCGTGTAGGTGTGTAAAAAGTCAGTTTTTGCCTATTTTACGGCATTCCTTTTACACACCTCGTGTACAGCAGTGGTGCAGGCATGATGCAGCAGGTGTGTAAAATAAACCGCGATATATAGGCGATTACACACCATGTGCAGCATACACAGCATTTTTGAAATCCATTTCAGAATTTTCAGAAAGGGCAAATGAACTCCCAAAGCTGTGTTCTGATGCTTATCAGGCTGAAAAAATGTTAATTTCTCTTTTGGGCTGAGCAACAGAAATGATATTTTTTATTGAAATAGCATTCTGAAGTTTTCAGAATATCCCGAAAAAGCAGTCAGGCACTAAGTGCATTCAGGTGATTAGCAAGCATCGCCTGTGTCATTACACTTTCGATTTTTCAAGAAAATCGTATCACAGGCAGCACAGCTTGCTGGGAGATTCCCAGACCCTTTTATCCGAAGTTTACAAACATTTTTATGAGGAGGCATCTATGGCAAACCGTGTAAGAAAACACATGATAAATTTCTATGTTGATGACGACGAGCTTGCAGCTATCAGACTGAAAATGGAAAAAATCAATATGAACAATCAATCGCTCTATCTGAGAAAGATGGCACTTGAAGGACGTATCATAAAAGTGGATTATTCTGTTTTCAATGATATTGGGAATTCCATATCAGGCGTATCAAGAAATATCAATCAGATAGCAAAACGTATCAATGCTACCGATAACATTTATGCAGAAGATATGAAGCAGATAAAACAGACACAGGAGGAAATATGGCAATTACTAAAATCCATAGAATTACGACTACTCTGATCCATGCCCTCAACTATATTGAGAATAAAAGTAAGACAGATGATAATCTGCTTGTAACAGGTTATGGATGTTCCCCCGAAATTGCTGCTATAGAATTTGAACAGGTCCGCAGAAATGCAATGAAGCCCGGCGGCACTCTTGCATTTCACCTTATCCAATCATTTGCACCGGGTGAAGTTGATTATGAAACTGCTCATAAGATCGGAGTTGAACTTGCAGACAAGGTTCTGAGAAATCGTTTTCAGTATGTAGTTGCGACGCATATTGACAAAGATCATATCCACAATCATATCGTTTTCAATTCTGTGAGTTTTACAGATTATAAAAAATTTCATTGTACAGCTTCGGTCTATCGGTATATCAAAAGGCATAACGATATTCTTTGCAGTGAAAACGGATTGTCGGTCATCACTATTCCTCAAAGCAAAGGAAAAAGTCATTATGAACATCTGCTTGACAAGAAAGGTCAGAGCTGGAAGTCTAAGCTCCGTAAGACTATTGATTATTGTATCTTGAAAGCAAGAAACTGGGACGAGTTCCTGTTCCTTATGGATAAGGAGAAATATGAGATCAAGTGCGGTAAGTATATTTCTTTCCGCGCCGAAGGTCAGGAGCGTTTTACACGTTCAAAGACACTTGGCGATCATTATACCGAGGAAAGTATCAGAAAAAGAATTGCAGGCGAATCCGTCAGGTTATCATCTAAAGAGCCTGATATTAGAAACAGCCTTGTTATTGATATCGAAAATAATATAAAAGCTATGCAATCCAAAGGATATGCGAACTGGGCAAAGGTATTCAACCTCAAACTTGTGGCTGAGACTGTAAACTATCTTTCGGAAAACAATATTTCCGATATTTCCACCCTTGACTCAAAAATATCCGAATTGTCAGATAAGCTATATAAGAAAAAAGAAAGATCCAAAGCAAATGAAAAGCGCATAAAGGTTCTGGAAGAACAGATAAAGGATATCGAAGTTTACAGGAAGACCAAACCTGTTGTTGAAGGTGTTCCAAAGCATTTCGGCAAGGAAAAGTACAGGCACGAACATGAAGCTGAGTTTATCCTTTATGCTGCCGCCGAGAGGTCAATTAAAAAGGCTTTCGGAGATAAAAAGCTTCCGCTTATCAAAGAACTCAGGGCAGAACAGAAAAAACTGAAAACAGAAGCAGACAAGCTCTGGGCTGAGATAAAAAACGAGAGACCACAACTTGATGAACTGAGAAAGATGAAAAATAATATCGATCGCTTTCTTAACTCAGATAACCAGCATGATCGCAGTCGTGACAGGAAACGCTCTTATGAGCTTGAATAACCATAATCAGGCAAAAGAATTGTTAAATGAAAAATATTATGTAAAACGTCTTGACAGTTCCACGAGTTAATGCTATGCTTTAAAGCGATAAACTACAAGTAAAAACCTATCATTTATGTAAGGAGGATACTATGGCAAGAATAGAAGAACGTCGTAATAAAAACGGCGAAGTAACAAGTTACAGATTTCGTGTTTCTCAGGGATATAACTCTGACGGGAAACAGAATGTTATAGTAAAAACATGGAAACCGCCGAAAGGACTTACAAAGGCTCAATTAAAAAAAGAAGTTCAGAAACAAGCAGCGCTGTTTGAGTCTGAATGCGATCTCGGACTTACAGTTGACAGCAGTATTACATTCAGACAACTGTATGAAATGTGGTTAAGGGAATATGCTGAGGTAAGCTTGAAAAAGACAACTCTGGCAAGCTATAAGGCAATGCTGAAGAATGTTCTGAAAAGCATCGGTCACATTAGTCTGAACAAGATACAGCCGCATCACTTGAGCGACTTTTATGCTTCATTGCTTGGAAGGGCAGTTAAAACAAACGAAGCTGTAACACCTACTATTGATTTCAAAAAATATATCCTTGTTTATGACGGAAAGAAGTATAAACATGAGCGAATAACACAGTCGGAGCTTTCCAGAAAAGCAGAGGTTTCTCTGACTACTATAAAAGTGCTTCTTAAGGGCAAAGCAATCAGTGTAAAATGTGCAAAGAAGATTTCAGATGCCCTTGGACTGGAATACAAAAAGGTTTTTAATGATGTAAAACGAGATAATGTTAGTGTGGCGACTGTAAAAAGATATCACGCTATTATATCAGGAATCTTTAAACACGCAGTAACTCAGAATATTGTTCCTGTAAATCCATGTACAAGAGTCAGACTTCCTAAAGCACCAAAACCTGAAGCAGTGTTTCTTGACGAATCAGAAGCACTTCGCCTCTTAGATGAACTCGAAGATGCACCTGAACCGTTCAGAACGGCTACGATGCTATGTTTGTTTACGGGAATGCGAAGAGGAGAGCTCTGTGCCCTGAATTGGAAAAATATAGATGAAGATGCACTTCTTGTATGCGTAAGGAAAAATCTTACCTATACGAAGGAATTCGGACTTGTTGAAGGAACTCCAAAGACAAAATCTTCTATCAGAGATATAAAGATATCTGATAACGTCATAGAAATGCTGCATGAATACAAGAAATGGCAGGACGAGTACAAGTATAACCTTGGAAATAAGTGGATTGAAACAGGAAAGGTATTCACCAATGATTTTGGCGGTTGGCTGAGACCTGATACGTTTTCAAGCTGGTTCCGTAAATTCTGTAAAGAACATCATTTTGATAAAGTTCACGTACACACTCTGCGCCATACCGCAGCAACTATTATGATCATGAACGACATTCCTCTGAAAGTAGTTTCTCAGAGGCTCGGACACAACAGCACTACCGTAACGAATGATATTTATACCCATGTTATACAGAGAGCAGACGAAATGGCAGCGAAAGCGATGGATCTGTCATTGTTCTCAAAGAAAAAGAAGGATAAATCCGCATAAAGAATTGGCAGCAGCCAGAGAAGTATTATCTCTGGCTGCTGTCTTTTTTTATTGTGATTTATATTGCGTAAGAACCAATAAGAACCAAATAAGAACCAAACGCCTATTTGGACAAATAGTGTACTGGAAGAAAATACTCATATTTTTGGTTCTTACGTAAGAACCAAAATGACATTTTTAGAGAAAAACGGTATATAAAATTTTAACCACGCAGTCCATAAACCGCGTGGTTAAGCCATTTGCTTGGAGCTTGTGACGGGACTCGAACCTGCGACCTGCTCATTACGAAGACGAACAACCGTATATAGTAATTATGAATAACCGCTGTTAAACTACGGTATTACGCGGATTTTAGAACTTTTAACTATTGTTGTTTCAGGTAATTTCAATTGATTTTCAGCAGTTATTTTTGATTTTGTTGACCATAAGTTGACCGTGATTTTTTGGATAATTCGACATTTTATAAGATTTTGTTGACCAAAGAAGCAAATATAAAGAGTTTAGAACAAGGTTGTAACCTATAAAAAATTCAAAGCACAATCATAATTGTTTGTATAGTATAACAAATTTCGATTGGTTCTATTGACATTAAAAGATCTCTGTGATAATATATACAACGGTGCAAATACAGCAAGGAGCGATGATAAGCTCTTTGCTTATTATTTGACATAGCAGTTAGCTCAACATAACAAAAGGAGAATATTAATGAAAAGATTAGTAACTATATCAGCAGTTCTGGCAATGGCGGTATCATTATGTGCCTGCGGCTCTGAGAGCAGCAGTTCTGACTCTGTTAAAACAGAGGCAACGACTGTAGCCGAAAAGCTTTCGCCTGCGGATCAGCTTCTTGAAGATGTAAAGGGCACTTATGACGAGCTTTTTACTGTTATCTGCGATCCAAAATACGATCAGATATGGCTCGATAACTGCGGAAAATTCGTAGGCAAGGATATGGCTGAAAGTACAGCTGAAATGCTGAAAAACTCCTGTACGGGTAATGTTTATGGCGAAGAAGCTGTAAAAGCTTATGCAAACACTGAAAATATTCAGTTCGACTGCTTTTTCATTAACGGCGTAAAGCAGTTCGTTTTTAACGGCAGCAATATCTCAGGACTTGATGACAGCGGCAAAAAGGTGTTCGAGCATGAATATAAATTCGTTAAGAACTTTTCTTTAGGTGGCATGATGGACGGTTATCTCTATGAGACCTCAGATAAGGACGCAGGCGAGTTCAGATACTTTCTGATGATGCCCGATACTCCTGCTTCAACATATCACATTGAATTCCGTTACGGAAGTGATATGGACGCTCTTGCTGAGTACGACAAGGGCGCTTATGCTTACTGGCTGGCAGCAGGTATACCTGCCGACTGCGATGAAAAGCTCATCACCGATTGTATCACACTTTTCGCCGAGGAAAATCTTTCCGAAATGACTGAACAGAAAAGCGGTGATAAGATTGAAATAGGAACTGCCGAGGAGCTCACAGCCTTTGCAAAGAGCGTCTCTGACGGTTCAAAGGACGGATATGCAGGGAAAACTGTTGTACTTACCAATGATATCGACTGCACTGATATTGAATGGACTCCTATCGGCACAATGAATCTTGAGAACATGGAAGATCATTCCTGTATGTTTCAGGGCGTGTTCGACGGCCAGGGACACAAGATATCAAATGTAACTTATACAACTAATACTCCTGTTTGCGGTGCAGGCATAATCGGTATGAATCTTGGCGAAGTAAAGAATCTTACTGCCGAAAACATCAATATCCGCTGCACTGATACTTTTTCAATGGCTGTTGGCGCCGTTGTAGGCTACAATATGGGTGAAATACACGATGTTGTCCTTACAGGCGAAAACGAAATTGCAGGTGTAAATGCTGTAGGCGGTATTGCAGGCGGTTCTACAAAGCACGTTCACGACTGTAAGGTGGACGGCACTACAGTAAAAGTTCTCGGCGATAATGATTTCTCATCAGGCAGGATAATCCAGTGTGATGTTGCGGAGTGCGGCGGTCTTATCATAGGAGGAAGCTTCGGCGGTACTATGGAAAACTGTACCGCAAAGGGAAAGATAGTTGCAGAGGGCAATGAACCTGTAGGTCTTGGCGGCATTGCAGGCTGCCTTGAAATGATGGACAGTGTCAGCGATTGTACGGCAGATGTTGAGATAATCTCAGCAAAGGGCGGTCACGCTATCGGCGGTCTCTGCGGATACAGCGGAACACATTCAAAAGGTGATGTAGCTCTTAAAACTGAGGGTATTGAAACCCATGAATATCCCGGTATTATCAAAAACTGCAATATCACTGTTAAAATGAATGTAACGAATGCAACTCATGTTGGCGGACTTATCGGTACTGGACTTTATTATTACGGAGAAGAAACTGCTTTCAAGATAATTGACTGCTCTGTGAATGGTGAAATAGTAGGTGCAGTAACTCCCGGCGCAGTTGCAGGCCGTGCTGAGAACAGCGTTATCGAAAGCTGTGAGGCAAGTATTACATATGATGGTTCCGAACTTACAGATAAAATAGGAAAGACCGATAAGATGTACGAAAGTGCCGATCAGGGAGAGAATGAGGAAGAAAAATCAGCAGCCTGACCTAAAGGATATTATAAACGATAAAAGAGCTTATGCGGAAGTATAAGCTCTTTTATCTGATTACGAACGGAGAAAAGCATGAAAACAGAAAGCAACCCTAAAGTAATGAAAATTCTGAACGAATATGCAGGCGGACACAGACACCTTATCACTGTCGGACGTATACTTGCGGCGGTCAGTGCGTTTATGGGACTTGTTCCTTTTTACGATCTTTGGAAGATAATCCGTATAGCTGTAAAGGGCGAGGAATTATCAAAGATCGCAGGTATAGCATGGCAGGCAGTAGGCATAACTGTGGCTGCTCTGCTTGTCTATATTGCCGCCCTGATGTGTACTCATATCGCGGCATTCCGTGTTCAGGCTAATATGAGGAGCAGACTTATGCGACGTATCCTCACTCTGCCACTCGGAGTATTCGATGAGGACGGTACGGGTAAAATACGCCGTACCGTCAATGAATCAACTGCCGCAACAGAGAGCTTCATTGCACATAATCTTCCTGATAAAGCTGTTGCAGCGGCTACTCCTGTGGGATTGCTGATACTTCTCGGAGCGTTCAACTGGAAGCTCGGACTTATCTGCCTTATCCCTGCACTTATCGGCTTTTGTTTTATGATGAGCATGATGGGCAAAGGAATGCAGGAGAAAATGGCAGAGTACCAGAACGCACTTGATACCATGAGCAGCGAAGCTACGGAATACGTCCGCGGAGTGCCTGTTGTAAAGGTGTTTGGTCAGTCCGTACATTCATTCCGCCGCTTCAAGGAGGCTATCGACGGCTACAGCAAGTGGGTAACTGCCTACACTTTAATGCTCCGTATGCCTATGACCATGTTTATGACCTGCATAAATGCGGTATTTGCCTTTCTTGTTCTCGGAGCTTATGTGCTTTCAAAGGGCAGCGTTACCTCGGAAATGATACTCAACGTGATGTATTACATCATAGTAACTCCGCTTCTGACAGTTACTCTAACAAAAATAGCCTATTCGGGAGAGCAGGAAATGGTGGTCGTAGACGCACTGAAGCGCATGGATAGTATCCTCGATATACAGCCTCTTGCAGAAGCAAAAAAAGCGGAGCTGCCCAAAGATAACTCAGTTGAGCTTAAAAACGTGAGCTTTAAGTATAAGGATTCTGCGGATTATGCCGTAAAAGACTTGAATATAAAAATCGGCAGCGGTGAGCACATCGCACTTGTTGGTCCCTCGGGCGGAGGAAAGACCACAACCGCGGAGCTTATAGCCCGTTTCTTTGATGTTACGGAGGGTTCTGTATTCATAGGCGGCGCGGATATCCGAAATATCCCGCAGGAGGAGCTTATGAAGCAGGTTTCATTCGTTTTTCAGGACAGCCGCCTGCTGAAAGCGTCAATACTCGAAAATGTGCGTCTTGCCCGTCCCGAAGCCACAGAAGCAGAGGTAATGCAGGCTCTCGAAACGGCACAGTGTATGGATATCATCGAAAAGCTGCCGCAGGGTATACATACAGTCATAGGTGCAAAGGGCATATATCTTTCGGGCGGTGAGCAGCAGAGAATATCAATTGCAAGAGCTATACTGAAAAACGCTCCTATAATCATTCTTGACGAGGCTACAGCCTTTGCCGATCCCGACAACGAGAACAAAGTGCAGGCGGCTTTCGGTGAGCTTGCAAAGGGCAGGACCGTTATCATGATAGCCCACAGGCTAAGCACAGTTGTGAACACCAACTGCATTTATGTACTGAAAGACGGCAGCGTCTGCGAGCAGGGCTCTCACAGTGAACTCATGGAGCAAAACGGACTTTACAGGCAGATGTTTGACGAATACAGCCGTTCTATAAACTGGAAGGTGGGTGCGTGAAATGAAGATAATTGAAAAATTACAGCATACATTCGCCCTTTCCCGTGAGGGCGCGGCTGATATGGTAAAAGCTTGCATCAGCGTTACGGTCACGAATATGTCATTTATGATGACAGCAGGCGTACTGTACACGCTGATAAAGGATATGCTGAATGATAATCTTACAAAGGAACGCATACCCTTTTATGTGATTGCCTCAATAATTGTTCTTGCACTTATCGCACTGACGAATTTTATCCAGTACAACGCTACATTTCTTTCTACCTACAAGGAAAGCGGTATAAGAAGAACTTCTCTTGCGGAAAAGCTTAGAAAGCTGCCACTTTCCTATTTTGGCAAGAAGAATATAGCTGACCTGACAACAACTATCATGGCGGACTGCGCTATGATCGAGACGGCTTCCAGCCACTGGATACCCGAGCTTATCGGTGCGATAATTTCAACTTCACTTGTGGGAATAAGTATGTTCATCTTCTTTGACTGGCGCATGGTTCTGGCAAGCTTCTGGGTAATACCTGTTTCATTTTTGCTTGTATGGGCTTCGGCAGGCTATCAGAAAAGAGCTGTCAGGAAGAACAACGGCGTTAAACTGGAGCTTGCAGACGGCATACAGGAATGCCTTGAAGCTGTCCGCGACCTCCGTGCAAACAACGCACAGGACAGCTATATGGAGGGACTTGACGTCAAGATCAAAAAAGTGGAAAAAGAAGCCCTTTTCACGGAATTGAAGCTTGCGGTATGCGTAAATTCGGCAGCGATTATTCTAAAGCTTGGCATAGCGACTACTGCCCTTGTAGGTGGAGTATTGCTTGCAAAGGGAACTATCGACCTGCTGACGTTTTTCATGTTCCTCATGCTGGTATCGAGACTTTATGATCCTATGCAGATAACATTGCAAAATTTTGCGGCTATAATTGCAACTTTGGTACAGTGTGAGCGCCTTGACGAAGTACTTTCACATGAGGTACAAACGGGCTCAGAGCAGATGACTAATAAGGGTTATGATATCACATTCGACCACGTTTCATTTGCATACAATGACGATACGGCAGTTCTTGACGATGTATCGTTTACTGCAAAGCAAGGCGAGGTAACAGCTTTGATAGGTCCGTCTGGAGGTGGTAAGACAACGGTTTCACGGCTTGCGGCAAGGTTCTGGGACGTTACTGGCGGAAAAATTACTCTCGGCGGCATGGATATCTCAAAAATTGATCCTGAAACGCTTTTCTCTGCTTATTCTATTGTATTTCAGGACGTTACCCTGTTCAATCAGAGCATAATGGACAATATCCGCATAGGCAGAAAGGACGCAACTGACGAGGAAGTAATACAGGCAGCAAGACTTGCCAACTGCGAGGAGTTCGTATGCCGCCTGCCGCAGGGCTATGATACTGTTATAGGCGAAAACGGCAGCGAGCTTTCGGGCGGCGAACGCCAGCGTATCTCAATTGCAAGAGCATTCCTCAAGGACGCTCCCATAATACTCCTTGACGAAGCTTCGGCAAGCCTTGACGTGGAGAATGAAACCGCAATACAGACGGCTCTTTCACGGCTTATCAAGGACAAGACCGTCATGGTAATTGCTCACAGAATGAGAACAGTTTCAGGAGCAGACAAGATAGTTGTCCTGTCAGACGGAGTTGTAAAAGAGTCGGGCAAGCCTGAGGAGCTTATGCAAAAGAACGGCATATTTGCTAAAATGGTAAAAACTCAGACAGAGGATCAGAAATGGGTTTTCAGCTAATCAGAAAATATTATTGATAATTTTTCAGGAGGTTATAAAATGAACGACAAGAAACTTAAAGCAAAGGATTTTATTACAATAGGCATATTCTCGGCGCTTATCTTTGCGGTCGAGTTCGCCTGCGGAATGTTGGGCTTCATTCACCCGTATATCGTTGCCGCTTACGTGGTGCTGATACCGCTGGTAGGCTCGATACCAATGATGCTATTTTATACCAAGATAGAAAAGTTCGGTATGCTTACTATCATGTCAGTATTGCTGGCGATAGTAATGTTCGTAACAGGTATGGGCTGGCTCGGCGGACCGCTTATAATCGCAGCAGGCTTTGTTGCCGACCTGCTTGCTAAAAAGGGCAATTATAAGAGCTTCAAGCTCATCGCCATCAGTCACGGAGTATTCTGCCTGTGGATATGCGCTAATTACTTCCCTGTCATCGTCACAGCAAAGGACTACCGCAAGAATATGCTTGAGGGAGGATATTCCGCAGAATACTGCGATAATCTGTTCAGAGCCATAAACGGAAAGACTATCGGTGTACTGCTTATTCTCTGCTTTGTTTTCGGAGTCATCGGCGCATTTCTCGGCAAGGCAGTTGTAAAAAAACACTTTGAAAAAGCAGGAATAGTATGATAAAAATAAGCCTTGATCCGCGCACAAAGCTTTTTATGATATTTGCGGTATCATTTATCGTCATGGTCAATGCGATAACTCCCCTTGAATGGGGCATACGCATTATGGTAACTCTGATACCCATACTTCTGCTGGTAACAGAAGGGAAATACGCCTCAGCCTTTCGTTTTACGGTGTTTTACGGAGCCTCTTTACTTCTGCTGAAATACTGCATATCGGAAAGTTCCACAGGCATATTCTCCGCCATACTTGTGGGTTACTGCGGAATAGTAGCCCAGTTCCTGCCTGCTATGATAACCGCATGGTATGTCATAAGGACAACAAAGATAGGCGAATTCATGTCGGCTATGCAGAAAATGCACGTTCCCGACGGGATATCAATTTCACTTGCAGTTGTTATGCGCTTCTTCCCGACCATAAAAGAGGAGTATTCTTCAATAAACGACGCTATGAAAATGCGCGGGATATCACTGGGCGGCGGAAAGGTCACGAAGATGATAGAATACCGTATGATACCGCTGATGTTCTCATGCATAAGCATAGGCGAGGAGCTGTCTGCGGCGGCAGTAACAAGAGGTCTAGGAGCTCCCGTAAAGCGTACAAGCCCCTATGAGCTGAAAATGAAAGCGGCGGACTTCATTATGATAGGGATATTTGCGGTGAGCGTTATTATTTTTATCACAGCAAAGTATTTCAGGTGATAGTATATGATAGAGATAAAAAATGTGGATTTTCAGTATAAGGGCTCGGAAGAAGCAGGGTTGCATGACGTTTCACTGAGTATTAAGGACGGCGAGACCATTCTGCTCTGCGGTGCTTCGGGCTGCGGAAAGACTACCATAACAAGGCTTATCAACGGGCTTATTCCGCATTACTACAAAGGGGAGCTGTCGGGCAGCGTTACTGTAAGCGACAGGGATATTGCCCAAACTGAGCTTTACGACCTTGCAAGCGTGGTTGGAACTGTGTTCCAGAATCCGAGAAGTCAGTTTTTTGCAGTCGATACTGACGGTGAGATAACCTTCGGTACGGAAAATATCGGACTGCCGCCTGCGGAAATATGCCGCAGAAAGGCTGAAGTTGTAAATGAACTTGAACTTGAAGCTCTGCTTGAAAAGAGTCTTTTTGCGCTCTCAGGCGGTGAAAAACAAAAGATAGCCTGCGCCAGTGTATCTGCATTGATGCCCGAAATCATCATACTTGACGAGCCGTCTTCTAATCTCGATTGGAAAGCAATCGGCGAGCTGAAAAATGTTATCCGCAAATGGAAGGAAAACGGAAAAACTATTATCATTTCTGAACACAGATTATGGTATCTGAAAGACCTTGTTGACCGCGTTGTTTTTCTTGAAAACGGAAAAATAGTACACGAATGGAATAAAAATGAATTCAGTTCACTGACATCAGAGGAGCTGCAGCAATACGGCTTGCGTCCCATAAAACTGGAAGAAAAGTACATACGCGAATTCGGCGGAGAGATGTTCTCTCCAGAAAGCAGAAGCTCCGACACAACCTTTGAAAAAGCGGTCACTATACGGGATATGTACTTTACCTATAAGCCGCAGAAATATGTGCTTTTCAGAAAGAAGCTCACTGCTGAGAGTTCCGATAAATACACCATTTCCATTCCCAAACTGCGTTTGCCGCAGGGCAGCGTTACAGGCCTTATCGGAAGAAACGGCGCGGGAAAATCAACATTTCTGCGCTGTCTATGCGGACTTGAAAAAAGCTGTCCCGTAAAACTTGACATTGATAATGAAAGCATCTCTGGCAAAGGCATACTGAAAAAGTGCTACATGGTCATGCAGGACGTAAATCACCAGCTTTTCACGGACAGCGTTGAAGCGGAAGTGCTGCTGTCAATGAAAAGCGAGGATAAGGAGTATGCGGACAAACTGATAGCTGAGCTTGGCTTGGCAGGCTTCGAAAATACTCACCCGATGGCATTGTCCGGCGGACAAAAACAGCGCACGGCTATTTGCTCAGCACTTGCCGCAAATGCTGAAATACTTCTTTTCGATGAACCTACCTCGGGACTTGACCACAGACACATGAAAATAGTCGGCGGTCTGCTGCGAAAGCTTGCAGAACGAGGAAAAACAGTGATTGTTTCTACTCACGATCCCGAACTTATTTCCTTGTGCTGTCAGTACCTGATGTGCCTTGAAAATGGACGTATCAAGTATTTCCGTAAAGTATGATAAATGAAAACCCGCCTGAGTTTTGAAAACTCGGACGGGCTTTTCTATACTTCTGTCTGATTTCATTATTTGATACAGGTGGATCGTTGTCTATGGTCAGAAGTATCTTTATAAGAATCTAAATAAGAGTCACTTACAGTTTCAGGCTACGACGTCCCATTCTTACGCATCACCTCGTCTTTAACGCTTTCAGTAAATTTTTTCTCCTTTTAATTTCTCCAGCCCGTGCTGACTGCTCGTTTTGTCACCATAGAATGATAAATGCCGCCCTTTTGCATAAGGCTGTCATGACTGCCCGACTCACCTATCTTTCCGTCTTTGATGACCATGATGTTGTCTGCACCGACAATGGTATTGAGCCTGTGTGCGATTACAAGCAAAGTCTTGCCTTTGCAAAGCTCCGAGATAGCCTGCTGGATATAGCTCTCGTTGTCGGCGTCAACGCTTGCAGTCGCCTCGTCAAGAATGACAATCGGCGAGTCCTTGAGGATACACCTTGCGATAGAAAGGCGCTGTGCCTGACCGCCCGAAAGCGAAGCTCCTCCCTCACCGATGACGGTATCAAAACCGTCGGGCAGTTCCATAATGAAATCATAACACCGTGCCTTTTTCGCTGCTTCAATGATCTCCTCACGGCTTGCATCAGGTCTGCCGAGAGCGATATTGTTATAGACCGTATCCTGAAACAGATAAACCCTCTGGAAAACCATACTTATATTATCCATAAGCGTAGCAAGTGGTATATTGCGGATGTCTGTACCTCTCAGCAGTATCTCACCTGACTGTATATCCCAGAACCGTGCCAGCAGACTTGCAATTGTGGATTTTCCACCGCCGGACGGTCCGACCAGTGCGGTCATCGTACCCTTGTCAGCTTTGAAGGATACGTCTTTGAGGACATCCTTTTTATCGTAAGCAAAGGTCACATTTTTGTATTCGATCTCTGGTGCAATGCTGTCCGTCAGCGTTTGTGTACCGCTGTCATCAAGCTCATTCTCAGCAAACAGAGCCTCTATTCTGTCCATGCAGGCACTCATAACCGTCAGCCTCGCTTCCTGATCATAGAAGGTCTTGATTGGAACAAACAGATCGAAGAGAAACAGCAGCATACCGATGTAGTAATTCAGAGGCATAGCTCCTTTGAAATACAAGAATGACGAAAGTGCCAGCACCAACACAGTACCCGCAGCGTATATCATGTTCACTCCGCGCGCCCACGGAGCATGTTCCTCCTCAAATTCAAGGTTGACCTTGCAGTTGTGTTCAAAGCTGTCTGTCAGCTCCTTTGATTTTTCACCGAGCAGATTATAGGTCTTGATTATGCCGATGCCTTCAGTGAAATCCAGTACCGCTTCGGTCTGTGTCTCAGCGGCATCCTGTCTTTCCTTTGAGTGTGAAAGGTCGCTTTTTATCATTCCTCTGCCGAGCAGCATCATGCAGCATGTAACTGCAAGCGAGGCTGATCCCAATCGCCAGTCAAAGAAGAACATGAACACGATCATGATTATCTGCGAGAACAAATAGCTCATCATATCCGCAAGAACTGCCATACAGTTTTCCTCTATGAATACCATATCCGTTGACAGCACTGAGCTGATGCGTCCGATGTTGCCTTCTGTGAAAAATCCCATTGGCATACGGCGGAGATGCTCTCCCAGCTTCATACGCATATCCGCGAAAATCATATATCCCGCTGCACTCTGTAACCTGTCGGCGATATTCTGAAATAGTGCCTGTACTGCTACACTGCCCACAAGCGCAATAGCTGCATAAACACAGGCTTTCTTTGAAAGCTTGCCGTCAATGAAAGCAGATACGATCAGAAATGTTGCAATCGCAGGCACCTTCATCAGCATACCTTTAAAAAATGACAGAACCATTGCTCCGTATATCCTACCCTTGTATTTTCCTGAAACATCAAGGATTCGCTTTATCATACCTATCATGCTCTCACCTCATTTCCGATAGTCCAGTTAGCTCTTGCTTCACTGCTGTTCCAGAGCTTTTCATACTCATCACAGCTCTGCAGAAGCTTTTCATGTGTGTCGGCGGCGATAATATTTCCGTTCTTCATCACGCATATTTTGTCAGCATTAACTATAGTCTGCAGGCGGTGTGCGATGACAAGAACTGTTTTGCCCTTGATGATCTCAGCAATAGCAGCATTCATTTTTTCCTCATTCTCCGGATCTATGAATGCCGTTGCTTCGTCGAGGACGATTACAGGAGCATTTTTCAGTATTGCTCTCGCAAGAGATATGCGCTGACGTTCGCCGCCGGAAAGCATTTTGCCGCCGTCACCTGCCATTGTGTCGATACCTTTCGGCAGACGTTCAAGGAACTCATTGC
Source organism: Ruminococcus flavefaciens (assembly GCF_900119075.1). GTDB lineage: Bacteria > Bacillota > Clostridia > Oscillospirales > Ruminococcaceae > Ruminococcus > Ruminococcus flavefaciens_Q. Next base: position 146,976 of record NZ_FPIP01000003.1, on the reverse strand, counting down.
ACTGAGCTTTTTCAGCAGCCGCTAAGACATCCTCACGTCTTGCATCAGGCTTACCGATAAGAATATTTTCATACAGCGTTGTATTGAATAAAAACTGCTCCTGCGAAACATAGGAGATATTGTCGTTCAGCGCTTCAATGCTCATATCCGTGATGTCCTGACCGCCAAGTGTGATCGTTCCGCCGTTCAGGTCGTAATAATGCACCAGCAGCTTTGCAAGGGTAGATTTGCCGCTGCCTGATTCCCCCACCAGAGCAGTGAACGTACCCTCACCAAGTTCCAATGAAACACCGTGCAGAACTTCCTGTTCCTTATAGGCAAAGCGAACGTCATCAAATTGTACGATATGCGAACTGCCTGTAAACGAGTTGCCGTTGGAATGCAATGGTTCATTGTCCATAGCCTTTTCAATCTCATCAACTTTGTAATTAAGCTGCGGAAATTTGCCAGCAAAGTTCAGCGCTTTCAGCAGCGGCACACCTATAGACAGCGTCAGGCAGAATACCAATACCAGATCAGCCAGAGTAACCGAACCGTTTATGACCATCAGTGTACCCACAGGCAGCATAACTAGTGCTACGCACGGAATGAGCGCACTGTAAAGAGCCATCCACGGCCAGCAGATCTTGTACCACGCAAGGGTAAAATCCCGGTAGCTTTTGATATCGCTCTCGTAGCGCTTGTATGATTCTCCGTCCCGACCGAAAACCTTGACGACTTCCATACCATTTACATACTCTATGATCGTTGAATTCATCTTTGCGGCGGCAGTATAGTAATCGTTCATTTTCGCCATACCGGCCTTGAACATCATACCCATTGCAAACAGGCCAAACGGCAGAGAACAAAGGGACAGCAGTGCAAGCTTCCAGTTGGCAAAGAACATGCAAACTATTGCGATAAGTGCCATAGATAGATTTGCTATTCCCTCCGGTATAGCGTGTGCAAGCAGTAGCTCGACCTGATCAATATCATCAGTAAAAAGCTTTTTTATCCTACCGTTTCCCATATCCTGAATCGTGCCAAGCGGCTGACGTTCCAGCTTTTTCTGCAATGAAATACGGAGATTTTTCAATGTATTGAATGCTGCAATATGTGAGAACTTAAGCCCCAGAACATATAAGATAGCATATGCTAACATACATATAAAAATTAAAACGATATGACCTGTATAATACGCTGCTGATAGCTTTTTACCATCAAGCAACGGCTGAATGATACGATATATCAGAAAAAAAGGTACAGCTGATGCGATAAGTGCTATTAACATTGTCGCCAGTGCCGCATATGTATATTTGATATATCTGCCCATATAGGGCTTGATCTTACTGAACATTGTCTTTTCCTCCTTCTATAATTATAACATCTCTCCAGTTGAAAAATCTGCACATTACGCGGCAGTGTTCCTGTATTTTCTTCCATGACATCTTATGGATAAAAGGTTCGCATACGCAGGTCCAGTATGAGGAAATGAGAACATGGAATTCTTCCCGTGTAACATCAGCCTTTGCGAGTCCGCGTTTTTTAGCTTCGTCATAGAATTTCTCGTAGGCGTAACTAAGCTTTGCCACAAATTCATGACTGAAATTTTCATATCTTGTTCCTGCCGCTTTATCAATAAGCAGGGTGAATGTGACTCTGTTGTCATAAAGCAGCTTGAACATCGGAATAAAATTCTCATACGTCATAGTCCAGGACGCAATTATATCTTCATTGCTGAGTGCAGAAAAATCGATATCCGATCTGCTGTCTACAAAAGCGTTAAGTTCATACACTATGCCGCTGACAACAGCACAGAAAAGTTCCTCTTTACTTTTGTATCGCTTATATAGCGCTCCTGTTGTGATATCTGCATTTTCACATATAGTTTTGAGCTCGGCCTTTATAAATCCATTTTTGCTGAACTCTTCTTCCGCACTTGCAAGCAATCGCGGATCAATACTTGTATCAGGTGTTGACATTTCTTCGCTCCTTTGATATTTGAATTATCGATAATCCAATTATCATTTTAGCATATACTAATATTTTTGTCAATAGTAAAGAATAAATACTCAGTCTCGTTTTGTAACACCATAGATCAAATGACTTTATAATGAGCCTGCCCGACGGATATGATACGGTTATCGATGAGGGCAGTGCAAGCCTTTCGGCGGCGGAAACAGCGTATTTCCATTGCAAGAGCTATAATGAAGGACTCTCCTGTTATTATTCTCGATAAAACAACTGAAGAAGACTTTAATTATCAATTCATTTCGTTATCCGAAGCTAACATATATTGACAAAACTTTATCAATGTGGTATTATAACATTGATAAAAAAATAACAAAGAGGCGATTCAATAATGTTCAACGCATGGCAAAAGGAATGGGACGGCTTTACAGAGGGCCGCTGGAGTCATACTTCTGTAAACGTCAGAGACTTCATCAAAAAGAATTACACTCCTTATGAGGGCGACGAAAGCTTCCTCGCACCTCCTACCGAGGCAACAAAAAAGCTATGGGACAAGGTCATGGATCTCTCCCGACAGGAGCGCGAAGCAGGCGGAGTCCTTGACATGGACACCAAGATCATATCAACAATAACTTCACACGGCGCAGGCTACATTGAAAAGGATCTGGAGCAGATAGTAGGTCTCCAGACGGACAAGCCCTTCAAGCGCGCATTACAGCCCTTCGGCGGTATCAGAATGGCTCAGCAGGCCTGCAAGGAATACGGCTACGAGGTCGATCCCTCTGTAGTCGAGATATTCACAAAGTACAGAAAAACTCACAATCAGGGCGTTTTCGACGCATACACTCCCGAGATGAGACTTGCACGTCATTCGGCTATCCTGACAGGACTTCCCGACGCTTACGGCAGAGGCCGTATCATCGGCGACTACAGACGTGTAGCACTCTACGGTGTTGATCTCCTTATCGAGGACAAGAAGCACCAGATAGATACTTCACTGGTAAGAATGACTTCCAAGAATATCCGTCTCCGCGAGGAACTTGCAGAGCAGGTCCGCGCATTGCAGGATCTCAAGAAGCTGGGCGAGATATACGGCTTTGATATCTCAAAGCCTGCCGCAAACGCTAAGGAAGCAGTTCAGTGGCTCTACTTCGGCTACCTTGCCGCTGTCAAGGAGCAGAACGGTGCGGCTATGTCACTGGGAAGAACTTCCACATTTCTCGATATATTCATTCAGCGTGACCTTGACAAGGGTATTCTCACCGAGGAACAGGCACAGGAGATAATCGACCACTTCATTATGAAGCTCCGTATCGTAAAGTTCGCACGTACTCCTGAGTACAACGAGCTTTTCTCAGGTGATCCCACATGGATAACAGAGTCTATCGGCGGCGTTGACGTTGACGGTCACCACCTCGTTACAAAGAACAGTTTCAGATACCTCCACACACTGGAGAACCTTGGCACAGCTCCCGAGCCGAATATGACTATTCTCTGGTCAACAAAGCTCCCGAGGAAGTTCAAGGAATACTGTGCTAAGATGTCGATAAAAACATCTTCTATCCAGTATGAGAACGACGACATGATGAGAGTAGTTCACGGCGACGACTATGCTATCGCCTGCTGCGTATCCTCAATGGTAGTGGGCAAGGAAATGCAGTTCTTCGGAGCAAGAGCAAACCTTGCAAAGTGTCTGCTCTACGCTATAAACGGCGGTGTGGACGAGCGCCTCGGCATACAGGTTGGTCCGAAGTTCAGACCTGTTGACAGTGAGTACCTTGACTTTGACGATGTATGGGAAAAGTACATAGATATGATGGAGTGGCTGGCAGGACTTTACGTCAACACTCTGAACGTTATACATTATATGCATGATAAATACAGCTACGAAAGACTTCAGATGGCACTCCACGACCGTGATGTAAAGCGTTACTTCGCAACAGGTATCGCAGGACTTTCGGTAGTTGCCGATTCACTCTCAGCAATAAAGTATGCTAAGGTTAAACCTATCCGCAGGGATATCGAAATAAAGGACAAGGCAGGCAACGTTACAAGCATTGCAAAGAACGTGGTAGTCGACTATGAGATAGAGGGAGACTTCCCGAAGTACGGCAACAATGACGACCGTGTCGATCAGATAGCGGTAACTGTAGTCCGCAAGTTCATGGACTGCATAAGAAAGCATCACACCTACCGTGACAGTGTGCCCACAATGTCAATTCTTACAATTACTTCAAACGTCGTATATGGCAAGAAAACAGGAAATACTCCCGACGGCAGAAAGCAGGGAGTTCCGCTGGCTCCGGGAGCTAACCCGATGCACGGCAGAGACACTCACGGCGCTGTAGCTTCGCTCTCGTCTGTAGCTAAACTGCCTTTCAGACACGCACAGGACGGTATCTCCAATACCTTCTCCATAGTTCCAAATGCTCTCGGTAAGGACATGGAGGTTTTCGCCGGAGATCTTGATCTGGACAAGCTCAAAAAACAAATCTGATACGGAGTATAAAAGGAGGAATTTTATGAATAATGAAAAACAGATAGACAACCTTATAGAGCTTCTTGACGGCTACGTTGAAAAAGGCGGACACCACCTCAACGTAAATGTTTTCACCCGTGAAACTCTCCTTGACGCTCAGGCTCACCCTGAGAAGTACCCACAGCTCACAGTAAGAGTTTCGGGCTATGCAGTAAACTTTGTAAAGCTCACCAAAGAGCAGCAGGACGACGTTATTTCCCGTACATTCCATTCACATCTGTGATAATAAAAATCAAAACGGAGGTAAATATGAATAAAAAGAATTATGAAATAGTTGACAGCACGGAAAAGCTTGAAAAAGCAATCGAAAAAGTAAGGCAGGCGCAAAAGCAGTTTGCGGCATTCACTCAGGAACAGGTAGATAAGATATTCCTTGCAGCTGCAACTGCGGCAAATAAAAGCAGGATACCCCTTGCAAAGCTTGCAGTGGAAGAAACAGGCATGGGCATTGTAGAGGACAAGGTCATCAAGAACCATTATGCGTCCGAGTATATCTATAACGCATACAGAAACGTAAAGACCTGCGGTATCATTGAGGAGGACAAGGCTTCGGGAATAACTAAGATTGCCGAACCTATCGGCGTTATCGCGGCTGTTATCCCCACTACGAACCCAACTTCTACAGCTATTTTCAAGTCCCTCATCGCGCTGAAAACAAGAAACGGAATAATTATCAGCCCTCACCCGAGAGCAAAAAAGTCCACTATCGAGGCGGCAAAAATCGTTCTTGAAGCAGCCGTTGCGGCAGGAGCTCCCGAGGGAATAATCTCATGGATCGACGTTCCCAGCCTTGAAATGACCAATCTTGTTATGGCGGAGGCTGATATTATCCTCGCAACAGGCGGTCCCGGAATGGTAAAGGCTGCTTATTCCAGCGGTAAGCCTGCTGTGGGCGTAGGCGCAGGAAACACTCCTGCTATCATCGACGAATCCGCGGATATCATACTTGCGGTAAACTCAATTATCCACTCAAAAACTTTCGATAACGGCATGATCTGCGCGTCAGAGCAGTCGACTATCGTGCACAAGAATATCTATAACAAGGTCAAGGCTGAATTTGCCGCAAGGGGCTGCTATTTCCTTACAAAAGCCGAAAAAGAAAAAGTCGGTAAGACTATCCTTATAAACGGAGCTCTCAACGCTAAGATAGTCGGACAGAGCGCCTGCAAAATAGCAGAGCTTGCAGGGGTTAAAGTTCCAGAGGGCACAAAAATACTCATCGGTGAAACGGTCAGCACAGAGCTTTCCGAGGAATTCGCTCACGAGAAGCTCTCCCCTGTCCTTGCAATGTACAAGGCGGAGGATATACACGACGCATTCAATAAAGCCGAAAAGCTCATTGCCGACGGCGGTTACGGTCACACCTCATCAATTTATCTTGACACTATCACACAGCAGGACAAGCTCGAAGAATTCCGCAGCCGAATGAAGACCTGCCGTATACTTGTAAACACTCCATCATCCCAAGGGGGTATAGGCGACATCTACAACTTCCGGCTTACTCCGTCCCTTACCCTCGGCTGCGGCTCATGGGGAGGAAATTCCGTAAGCGAAAACGTCGGAGTAAAGCATCTGCTCAACATCAAAACAGTTGCCGAAAGGAGAGAAAATATGCTTTGGTTCAGAGCTCCCGAAAAGATATACATGAAGCGCGGCTGCCTGCCGACAGCACTTGACGAGCTGAAAACCATTATGGACAAGAAGCGTGCATTCATCGTAACGGATAAGTTCCTCTACGAAAACGGCTTCACAAAGCCCATAACGGACAAGCTTGACGAGCTGGGCATACAGCACTCTTCATTCTTTGATGTAGCTCCCGATCCGACTCTCGCCTGCGCTAAGGAAGGTGCAGCGCAGATATCCGTATTCAAGCCCGATGTTATCATCGCAGTGGGCGGCGGTTCTGCTATGGACGCCGCAAAGATAATGTGGGTTCTCTATGAACACCCCGAGGCTGATTTTGCGGACATGGCAATGCGCTTCATGGATATACGCAAGAGAGTTTACACCTTCCCGAAAATGGGCGAAAAGGCATATTTTGTGGCTATCCCCACATCTGCGGGAACAGGCTCCGAGGTAACCCCTTTCGCAGTTATCACCGACGAGAGCACAGGGGTAAAATACCCCCTTGCTGATTATGAGCTCCTGCCGAATATGGCAATAATCGACACCGACCTCCACATGAGCGCTCCTAAGGGACTTACCTCTGCTTCGGGCATAGACGCGGTAACTCACGCTCTCGAAGCATACGCCTCTGTAATGGCGACAGACTTCACAGACGGTCTGGCACTAAAGGCTCTGAAAATAATATTCGAGTATCTCCCCCGTGCCTACGACAACGGTCCCAACGATCCCGAAGCAAGAGAAAAAATGGCTAACGCCGCAACAATGGCTGGTATGGCTTTTGCAAACGCATTCCTCGGCGTAAGCCACTCCCTTGCCCATAAGCTGGGAGCTTATCACCATATCCCCCACGGTATCGCAAACGCCCTCGTTATCGAAGATGTACTGCGCTTCAACGCGGCGGAAACTCCTGCAAAAATGGGTACTTTCCCTCAGTACGACCACCCTCATACTCTTGAACGCTATGCAGAAGTCGCAGACTATCTGGGACTTGGCGGAAAGACTTCAAAGGACAAGCTGGAAAAGCTTATCGCCGCTATAAGAGAGCTCCGCCATAAGATCGGCATAAAGGATACTATCGCAGATTACGGCGTTCCCGAAAAGGATTTCATGGCTACTCTCGACGAAATGACAGAAAACGCATTCGATGACCAGTGCACAGGTGCAAATCCCCGTTATCCGCTTCTCAGCGAGATAAAGCAGATATACCTCAACGCCTACTACGGCAGAACATTCACCGAAAAAGAGTATCCAAAGGCTTGAAAGGAGACAATGCTATGAAACTTGATAATTGTATCTCAGAAAGAATAAACAAGAAAATATTCCGCGACGGAAACAAGTGCATAAAGCTGTTCGATAAGGTCTATTCAAAGGCTGACGTTCTCAATGAAGCTCTCAACCATGCAAGAGTTGAGGAAACGGGACTGAACGTCCCCGAGCTTTTCGAGGTCACACGCATTGACGGAAAGTGGGCTATAGTTTCGCAGTTTATCGAGGGCGAAAGGCTCTCGGACCTTATTGCGGCAAATCCTAAAAAATACGATGAATATATGGAAATGTTCGTGGATATACAGCTTGATATCCAGTCCAGAAATTGTCCGCTTTTAAGCCGTCTGAAAGACAAAATGAACCGCAAGATAGACCTTACCGACCTTGACGAGACCACAAAATACGACCTCCACACCCGTCTTGACGGCATGAAGAAGCACAACAAGCTCTGTCACGGCGACTATACTCCCTCAAATATAATCATAACTCCCGATAACAAGCCATATATCCTCGACTGGGCTCACGCTACCCAGGGCAATGCTTCAGCAGACGCAGCAAGGACTTATCTTACTTTCTGCCTTGAGGGAAATATCGCAGGCGCAGACAAATATCTCGATCTTTTCTGCAAAAAGAGTGCGACTGCAAAGAAATACGTCCAGTCATGGATGCCCATAGTTGCAGCTTCGCAATCTGTGAAGAAAAAAGACAAGGAAAAAGACATTCTCCTTTCGTGGGTGAATGTGGTCGATTATGAGTAAAAACGTCAGAAAATACACCTCTCTCAGCCTGAATGCAGTGCTTTCGGGCATAATGATAAGCGTCGGCGGTGCGGTATATCTGCTGTGTGAAAATAAGATAATCGGCAGTTTCCTTTTCAGCTTCGGTCTTTTTACCATAGTTCAGAGAGGATTTGCTCTGTATACAGGAAAAGTCGGATATATCCCCGAAAACGCTCCCATTTATATAATCGAAGTCCTCGTCACACTTATCGGAAATGCCATAGGTACTGCATTTGCAGCAGTTATGTTACAGCAGACGAGGTTCTCGCAGACGCTTTGCGAAAAAGCCGAGCTGTGCATTACCGCAAAGACAAGCGATACTATCGTCAGCCAGCTTATCCTCGGAGCATTCTGCGGAATGCTCATGTACCTTGCAGTGGACAACGCTAAGGAATGCAGAAAAAGGAATGCTGATATATCCTTGGTTTTCGGCATTTCCATACCTGTGATGATATTCATAATCTGCGGCTTCAATCATTCGATAGCAGACGCATTTTATATGTTTACGGCAGGGACTTTTCCAAAGGATATACCGTACATACTGACAGTCGCGGCAGGCAATGCCATAGGAGGCATGACACTGCCGTTTATAAAAAAGATATCCTCAATCTGATACTTCCGTATATACAAAACAAGGCAGGGATTTTTATTCCCTGCCTTGTTTGTTCCTGTGTAATTATTCTTCCTTACGTCGTATTTTCATACTGCTTTTTAAGCAAATTATTCCTAATCCAAGCATTGTCATTGCAATGGTCATTATAATGATATGCGTAAGGGAATTATCGCCTGTCTGAGGCAGGTCAACAACCTCATTTGAAGAAGTTGTGCCCTTTCCGGTTTTAGGATCGACAGTGTATTTTTCAAGTGCCTTACCTGTGCTGTCATAGATGGTTATCTCGCGATTTCCGTCGCTGCTGTGCTTTATTGTAATATCTGTACCGCCTACATTATTCTTGCGGAGGTAATCTTTCAATGCCCAGCTGCCAAGCACCTCGTCAGAGGCAATATTGCTCTTATCGTCATCTGTCTTTGTTTCGCTGCTGGTTTCAGTTGTGAATACAGGCGACTTCTCACCTTTGCTCCAGCTGTTGAGGTCTGTTCCGTCCTTTGTATAGAACAGCAGATGTGAAAGGCCTTCCTTGTTATTGGACATCATATCATCGAGATATGCGCTTACTTCTTTAAGAATAGCAGGCATATTCGCTTTATTTGCATTCAGAGCAGCTGCAAACTCATCAGAAGCCATTTCTGCGGCAGTTTTTGAAGCTGTTTTCAGTTCTCCGCCGACTACGGTACCCGAAGCTGCCTTTTTATCGAGCTCCTTGCCTGCTGTCTTATAGACTGCGCTTCCATTGTAATAGCACTCGTAATCAAGTGAAATACCGGCGTTTCTTCCGTTTATGCCGCCGACATCAATAGTTGTGATGAGTGATTCAACATTTCCGTATGTAAAACAGTTTATATTCGTACCGCCCGACATACCTGTAAGTCCGCCTACTATTGCCTTGTTGTTGCTTTCTGCATTGGCAGAAATATTGCCGAGAGTAAAGCAGTTAACCTGTGCGGAACGGTTCGTCATTCCTGCCAGACCGCCTGCATATACTGTCGAAGTTCCTGTAGCAGCGTTTATCTCAATATTTGTGCAGCAATCTGTGATAGTGCCGCGGAGAGTACTGCCAACAAGTCCGCCTATTCTTGCAAAGGATTCTCTTGTTTTGGCATTGATGCTGCCTTCAACGGAGCAGTTGTCAATAACAAAGCCGTTCTGAGCCCATGCAATGAGTCCGCCCACATTCGCTTCATAGCGTGAATCAACATTAATGGAGATATCCCTGAGCTTGATATTTCTGATAGTAACAAGCTTTTCATCAGCTTCGGGAGTAAGATTTGTATCATGCTCGCCAGTCGCTAATCCGAATAATCCTGAAAGGTATATATCCGCAGGAGCGTCCTTGCTGCCTATTGTAAGACCTGTTATAGTATGGTTTCTGCCGTCAAAGTTTCCTCTGAACGGATATACGGAAACATTTTCCTTCTGTCCGTTTATCTCTGCCTGAATAGCATGACCGATAGGGAACCAGTCGCCGCCTGTAAGGTTGATATCGCTGTCAAGTGCGAACCATATGCCCTTCCAGTCAACGTCGTCATTCATAGACTCGGCAACGTAACGAAGCTGTGCTTCTGTTTTGATAAGATACGGTTCTTCCTCTGTGCCCTTGCCGCCTGCGAATTTTGAAACATCGGCAGAAGCGTATGTTGTCGTGTCATTATATGTTGACTTGTCCTTTGCGGTTTTAAGTGCCTCATCGTAAGCTTCACCATTAGTTGAACCGTCGGAGGAAACTGTCTTTGTTACCTCTCCGTTCTCAACTGTAATAGTGACAACAACCTTTTTGTCCTTGTCACGTCCGTACCATGTACCGTCGCTGAGCTTCGGCTCCTCTTTTTTCACTATCTCAGCTTCGGGCTGTACATAGGAAGCTTCTGCATAATCGTCTGCAAATGTTACCTCGTTATCGTATTTCCATGATTTAAGAGAATTATTCGTGATCCCGAACTGCGTAAGCTCAGCAGGGAACGCCTTGAAATTAGCATTCAGCTTCTCAGCAAGCTTGCTGTAATCCTTTGAGGTATAAGCCGCGTTGCCGTATACAACTCCGCCTGTGTAAGCCATACCCTCGTCGCTTACGCCCGATGAAACTCTCGTTCCCACATCAGCGACGGGATCAACTGTCTTATCGCCTATCTTCATTGAAGCTTCGCCGTTGTAATAGCAGTCGTATGTATGACCGATACCTGTTATCCAACCTGATACAGCTCCAGTATATATCGAATAATCATTTGTTTCATGCTTACCTGCGCCGTAGCAGTTCACCAGATAGCCTGCATTTACAGCAACAAGCGAGCTTATAACAGCCATACCCTCGTCCTCACGGTTTCCGCTGCCGTAAACATTTCCAAGAGAGTAGCTGTTTGCAACAAGGCCTCTGTTCACAAGTGCGGCAAGACCGCCTGTTTCGCCGAACGAGCCGCCCTTTGTCACGGTGCAGTAAGCGTCAACATCAGTCATGCAGTTGATGATAGCACCCTTGTAAACGTATGAAGCGATTCCGCCTACGAAATTATTGCCCTTGTCGGAGGTCAGTGTAATTTTACCTTTAACTGAGCAGCTGTCGATCAACGCTCCCTTGTAACCTTCGCCCTCGGAGTTCATAACTGCTGCGATACCGCCTGCATATGCGCTTGAATTATAGGAAATATTGATAAGCACATCTGTAAGCTTCACATTCTTTACAACTGCATTAGTGCCGAGAACGCTGAAAAATCCGGTATAATTCTTGCCGTCCTCAAGCTTTTTAGCAGTATCGGTGCTGCCGACTGTCATACCCGATACGGTGTGTCCCTTTCCGTCGAAGCTGCCGTTGAAAACATAGTCGCTGTCGCCGATAGGAGTCCACTCCTTGTCGGATACGTCAATATCGCTCATAAGCTCGATGAAAACGCCCGAATAGTCAATGTGTTCGGAGAGCGACAAAGCAAATGCGCGAAGCTGGTCTGCTGTTTTCAGCATATATGGCTCCTCAGCAGTACCCTTTCCCGATTCGAATATGGAAGTATCAATAACATCATTTATGAAAACTTCGTCCGAAAGTGTTATCTTTCCCTCGTCTGAGAGCTTCCAAAGTTTGAACTCCGTATCACCAAGAGTTTTAGCAATATCATAGAGATTGTCATTGAGGGCCTTTACGAATTCTGCGCTGTTTATTTCTGCGACCTTTTCAGCGGCAAACGTACCCTCTGCGTTCATAGAGCCTGCACCGTGAGATACAGCTTCAACTGCTGATGCAGAACCAGTCTCGTTTACATAATTCAGCTTAGCGCTTTCTGCGTAATAATCATATTTTCCCGAAGCCGCAGGCATAAGAGCGCCGTTGATGATACCTGCGCAGTTTGCGGCGTCTGCTTGTGCTATCGTTCCAACTGTAATATTTCCTGCCGAGAAGCAGTTATACTGCGCCGAAGTCATCATGCCAGCAACACCGCCTGCATAAAGGGAAAGTCCGCTTGCTGTCATAACCTTTACATCGCCTGTATCAGCGCAGTTTACAATGTATGTGTCGTTGCCTGCCATGGAAACGATACCGGCGCCGTATGCAATTTTAGTGCCTGACGATGACTCAACGCCTGCTTCTGATATGCAGTTTGAAATAGTTGCATTTCCTGCCGCTCTGCCAACTACACCGCCTGTCATTACCATAGCTTCATTTGTCTTTGCAGATACAGAACCGCTGACACTACAGCTGTCAACTACTGCGTGACCGTCCGTCTTTGAAACAGCCCTGCTTGTGATATCACCTGTGATTCCGCCGACCCTGACCACCTTTGCTCCGTAAACACTGATATCAACGTTTTCAAGCTTTATTCCCGAGACATTTGCTGTGCTGAGAAGCGTTGAGAACAAGCCCACATTGGTTTCTTCAGAATAGGGAGCTTCTTCATTTGTTTTGATATTGAGTCCTTTAATGACATGACCTCTGCCGTTGAAATTGCCTGCAAATATCTTATCCAGATTCTTGCCTGCCGCGCCCTCAGCTCCTATAGGATTCCAGTTTTCGATTTCCGACAGGTCGATATCCGCGTCAAGCACGATATACTTGCCCAGATAGTTTTCGCCCTCGTCAACGCTCTTTGCAAAAGCAGAAAGCTGAGCAGCCGTCTTTATCACAAAGGGTGAATTTTCACTGCCTGTTCCGTCCTCAAAGCACTCGGGAGCATTGCTTTTTGCAAGAGCATTGTTCACAGCGTTTATTATACCCTCGCTGCTGTATGTTGCTCCACTTACAGCGTCAATGCCTGACGTGCCGTTTGCAGCTATGATATCGGGGATTATCACCTTTGCCCTCTCCCAGTATGAAGGAGTATCCTTTTGGTCTGTAACGTCTATGGCGGATATAGAACCGTCCTTGATTGTTACAGAAACTGTGATATCTCCGTTGAAGCCGCCTGCCGTACCTGTGTACGCTCCGTCTTTATAGGCAGAAGCTCCGCTGGCAGCGGCAAAATGAACGGAATTCGTCATCAGCGCCGCAGACAGTACAGCGCATAAAAGACGGTTGTTGCGTAGTCTGTGTTTCTTCATTTTTATGACCTCACTTTATTGTATATTGATAATAATTTAACAGTTGAATATAAAAACAACTGTTAGTAATTACTAACACAATTAGTATAGCACTCTATATTGCTTATGTCAACAACTTTTCCAAATAATTCATATCAAGTTTAGTACCCCGATAAGTCCGAACATAGAAAGTCCGAAGCTCGGCATGATGATTCCGGGAAGATCCTGAAATTTCACAGGATCGATTTTACGGCAGGTCGTTCCAATGATCAGGAACACGATCGGATTCAACAGTACGCATATCTTTGGTACATCAAGTGCGCCGTTCAGAATAGCGATCATCACAAGAACTGTCGGTACTAAAAGCGTTGCATAGCCTAAAAGGAATGTCGGTATTATCTGTTTGTATATCTTTTCGAGTATATCATCAGCGATTTGCAGATTGCCGTGTATCATTGCACCTTTGTAGATAAGCGCCTGAACACAGAGAAAAGCATGAATGAAAATGCCTGCCATTGCCCCGAAATATCCGAAGCCTATCGTCAGATAGCCGAGCAGCGAATGCGTTTCAGCTATCTGCATACCGATAGAATAAAAACCAAGCCCTACCAATGCATCACCTATCATAGCAAGAGCGATTGAAAGTCCGAATCTCCAATCTGCCATTTTGCTCCAGTTGCTGTCAATATTCTTTGAAGTTCCGAGCTTTTCATTTCCTTTGCCTTTCAGGTCAAAGAGAATATCTACCGTACAGCAAAGCAGACCGCCGATCAGACCTAATATTGAAAAACTAAATACATAAAAAACTCCTATTTTACACTTTTTCTTACAACACAATGCAGACGGCAGAAACCTCGTTTTTCAAAGGATTCCATGTGAAGTCCCGAGCCGTCGCACAGCTTTTTAATGTCATCTCTGCCGTAGATCTTCACATCACCCTTGCCTGCAAGATTTACAAGAGGAAGCTCAATATGGTTAAACAGCCACCTCTTTACCGACGAATTAACTGTCATATCACGCAGGATAAGTCTGCCGTTTGGACGGAGAACACGATATACGCTGTTGAAGAAGTCCTGCGGATTGGGATAGTGATGAAAGCTCTCGCAGCATATGACCACATCGAAGGAATTCTCTGCAAAGGGCAGCTTTTCGCAGTCACCGACTATGAGCTCCACGTCTTTCATGTTTTTCCTTTTTGCGACCTCTATCATCTTCGGCGTCAGGTCAATGCCTGTGTAATGCTTATCGGGATATTTCTTATGTAGCAGCGTCAGCATAGGACCTGTTCCGCAGCCGCAATCCAGAAGATCGGTAAACGGCTCCTTTTCAAGCTCTGCCAGTACATCGGGATAATCCTTTTTGCACATATTATATACGCCTGCGTTATCCGATTCATAGATCTCGGCAGCTTTTGTAAACTCCTTTATTGATAAGTCTTTATATTCTCTTGGTGTCATAAAATACTCCTTTTACTTTCTTTTAAATGGTATACATCTGTTTACGCATTTGCAGTAGTCATCGTACTCCTGCCCGTAAAGCTCATGCAGCCATTTTTCTTCAGTTGCTTTCAGTACAACTGTCATAATGCCCCAATTGATGACGATCACGGGAATCAGAAAGATATTGCGCCACATCAGGCTGATACCTGTGATCAGCATCCACCAGCCGCTGTACATGGGATTTCTTACCCATGCATATATTCCATTTGTTTTCAGACAATTTTCTTTTATATTATCGTCCATTCCGGACCGTACAGCACCAATAAACCAAACGATCAGACCTGCGATGATAAGTGCAATTCCAATGGCTATCAACATCGTCGCAGGAAATACACTGACGGTTCCAAGATGTAAAACATAACTGAATACAGCAATCGCAATGGCAGCAACAACTGCCATTCCGACTACAAGAAACGGTCCGATACCAAAAATCGGTAAATGCTCTTTATTCTTCATTTTTCTCTCTTATCCAAGTGCAACATCCAATATCATCATCAGAGTAAAGCCGACAGAAAACAGGATAACACCGATGTTTGAATGCTCTCCTTCAGACATTTCGGGAATCAGTTCCTCTACCACCACATATATCATTGCTCCTGCGGCAAAGCTCAGCAGATACGGCATTATAGGCAGTAATTGACTTGCAAATAGTATCGTGAGGAGTGCGCCGACCGGTTCAACTGCTCCTGATAATACACCGCCCGCAAACGCCTTCCATTTGCTTTTTCCCTCCACATGAAGCGGCATTGAAATGATAGCTCCTTCAGGAAAATTCTGTATTGCAATTCCGAGAGCCAGAGCGAGCGCTCCGCCTGCGGTCATATCAGCAGAGCCTGATATAAAGCCTGCATATACGATACCAACAGCCATACCTTCGGGGATATTATGTAGCGTAACTGCAAGCACCATCATTGTTGTACGTGCCAGCTTTGACGGCAATCCCTCCGCTTTTTCTTCATTCATGTGCAGATGTGGTATCAGACTATCAAGCAGCAAAAGGAAAAGAATGCCGCACCAAAATCCGACAACCGCAGGAAGAAAAGCGAGTTTTCCCATATTCTCTGACATATTCATTGCCGGAATTATAAGACTCCATATCGAAGCGGCTGTCATCACGCCTGCTGCAAATCCTGTCAACGCCCGCTGAACACATCTGCTTAGGTTGTGCTTCATGAAAAGCACACAGCCTGCGCCAAGTGCGGTGCCGAGAAAAGGAATCAGAAGTCCAGATAATATTTCTGTTTTCATTTTCTGCCCACAAGCAACGACGAGCCGCTCAGTCCAAGAACTTTTGCTTCTCCCTTTGACATGAACATACCGTTTGTAGTGTCAATCAGCTCAACGACTTCATAGCCCTCGTTATACAGTTCACTGATAAACTGCTGCATATCGCCGTAACGAGCCTTTGACATAATGTCATGTATTGCAAATGTGCCGCCTTTTTTCAGCACACGCATAGTTTCACGGAGAAGTTCCTGCTTGTTTACTCCTGTGATATTATGGTAAACATAATTGCTCGTAACTGCGTCAAAATATTCATCAGGATAATCAAGCTTGCAGGCGTCACCCTGATGAAATTCCGTATTCTGAACACCCTCAGAATCAGAATTATCCTCGCAAAGCTGCTGACTGAACGACGCATACTCCATGCCCCAGCGGTCTATGCCGACCATTCTGCCCTGAGGATTTCGCTTTGCACAAGCAATGGTCAGCGCACCGCTTCCGCAGCCAACGTCAAGTCCGATGCCGCCTTCGGGCAGCGTAATATATTTCGCAGTACCCTCGACAATCGCTTTGGATAGCTGTCGGTTGCCGTTATATGAGAATTTACAGTGTGCATAAATGCTCCATGCTGTCATCGCACCGCAGGCAAGTGTGCCTGCGCCTGCCGTTCCGACAAGAGCCATTTTCAGCTTTGGACTCATCTTAGCACACATAAGCGCTGCTGTTCCTGCGCCGAGAATAGCCGTTCCTGCGGTCAATGCAGTTATCATTCCGTTTGGTACCCAGTTTTTATAATTTGCACTCATTTATAACACTCCTTTAACAGAAAAATCACTTTTCAAATCTAAATAGTTTTTTCGTTATAGTGTAAATCACAACAGCAACAGCTATTCCGATTATCAATACAACAGGAAATGCCCATGCAGGGCTGCAATTCATAAGTGTATCCGCATAACCGCCTGGCATCTCATCAACAGCACACTTGTATGTATAATCACGATTGAACCATATCTGTCCATAGTATCCAAATGTAGAAAATGTCATAATGACTGAAGCAATCATGTTGCCTGCTGAGCTATACTTAAATATCATGCGGATAAATTCCGCAAGCACTGCAATAACTATGACAGGTACACAGTGCCACAGATTTGCGTCCTGCATCGCAAAGAAAGCAAGAAGCATACCACATGATAAACACGCCGCAACTCCAAAAGCTCTTATTTTATCAAATGCTTTTGCTGCTACTCCAGTTACAAGCAATCCGGCGGTTATCTGATAGCAAACGAAGAAAAATGGATGTATCGCCCCAAATGCGCAAACGATCACCGACGTCACAACGTAAATGACAACATAAAGCAGCATCCATAAAGCGTTCTTCGGGCTCCATTTCTTTTCAGTTCTCATACTCTTTTCTCCTTTTTGAAATAGTTTTGTATCAGCCTCATCACTTCATTAAATGCAGGCTTGCAGCCAGGAATAAAGTATTGCAGTGCATAGCAGTGATGCATACCTTTTCCAACATGAATAATACACTTTGCACCTGCTTTTCGGTAGCTCTCTGCATAGCTCGGTGCAAAGGCATACAGCGTTTCAGCACTTCCGTAATAAAAATGCGTCATGGGAGCATTGCGGAAATCTCCGTGTGCCGTTGCAAGGTATATTTCAGGAATATCTCTGCCGTGACACATTATATCATGGGCAGTATACATATACTCGGCAGGTATCATGATATCCCTTTTATCGAGCACCTTTATTTCTGCTTTCTCCGTTTCTGTAACTGGAACGCTCCCGGGCGAAATAGGTATAAGCATTCCCGGCATTGGAATACTGCTTCCGCTGTCATTCAGCTCATTGATATATGTGATAAGGTCGAGTATCAGTGCTCCGCCCGATGAAAAACCAAGAAATACAATATTTTCAGCTTTATAAAACTTAAGCATTTTCGCATAGCATTCAAATATCATCTGCACATTTTCAAGCATATCATGTTCATGGCAGAGGGGATAATACGGAAACCACACATCAGCATTTGCAGTTTCTGAAATTTTTCTCGAAATTCCCACATCTCCCTTATCCGAGCCGAGTATCATTCCACCGCCAAATACGAACAGCACCGCTTTCTTCCGCCGTTTCTTTTCTATATCAATTTCAAGGCAGTGATAATTTCCATATATCAGATGATCAGTGTAATGAGCCTTGCTGTCATCGGGCATGATGAAATGTCGGTTTTTTGCATTCATTTTCGCCGCTTTTGCAAGGACTTCTTCTTTTGTACCTACAAGGCTGTTCCTGATCTTTGCAGCCTTCACCACTGCTTTTATCAGCTTATACAGCGGATTATTCAAAGCATCGGGAGCTTTTACTACCTTATCATGTTTATCGAATTTCATATTATAACCACCTTAACGCAACAGATTTATCAGCTTGTCATGACAGTTGCATCAATCTCATTGCAGGTGCTCCTTTACATGAAGTTCAGATACAATTTTTTCTAGTTCATGCCGACTATGTCTATGACCGTGTACGGCATCGCTAACGTAATGTAAATGGCTGTGATCGTGCGTGATCGTATGTGTATGTGTTGTTCCGCCGTGGGTGTGTGTAAAAGTATGCTGATGCTGATGAGAATGATAATGCGCAAGTGTATCAGCAGTTACAAGTGCTGTTCCGACAAACATCACAAGAAAAGCAGCCAGATAAACCACTGTCAGCTTTTCATGCAGAAATACAAAAGAAAGAAACGCAGCGATAAAAGGAGCAACTGCGTAATACGCACTGGTTTTCGCAGCACCGAGTTCTTTCTGAGCGCGGATATAAGTAAAGATACTAAGTCCGTATGCAACAAATCCAAGCACGAGTGCAGGCAGAAGATATTTTGCAGACGGAATGCGCTCACCGAGTAATGCTGCCACAATCAGCGAACCTGTTCCCGAACCGATGCCTTTTATCGTCACGATCTGATAGGTGCTTTTTTCAGAGATACTCTTTGTGCAGTTGTTTTCCATTCCCCAGCATACAGTCGCACCAAGAACAAAAAGTGAACCGATAGAAAAATGCAGACTTCCGATATTTCCAAACGACAGAATCAAACTTGCCAATGTGATGAGTCCGACAGCCGCCCACACTTTTTTACTGATCTTCTCTCTGAAAAGAATAAAAGCGATCATTGTTGTTGCGACGATCTCAAAATTTCCAAGTAAAGAAGCACCTGACGCTGTACCGTATTTTACGCCAATCATCAGAAGAATCGGTGCTATGATATCAAGCAGTATCATTCCAATCGTATAAGGCAGATCTTTTTTTGCAAGACGTTCGGAGGATACTTCTTTTTTTCGATGAAAAAGATACATGATACCAACACCGAAGCCTGCACCAAAATAAAGAAATGCCGCCATAACTGTCGGTTCAATATGAGCAAGCAGCAGCTTTGAGCAAGGAACATTCAATGCATAGAATACTGCTGCCGCCAGCGCATACAAAACAGCGATATTTTTATTTTTTTCATACATAGTATCTATCTCCTGCATTTATCATCGTATCAGCATCACAATCAAACCAACAATCACAGCCGGTATCAGGGCAAACATCAATCCGGGAAACAGCATTCCTTTCAGGTGAAACCATTTTTGATGATACGCCTTGTCCATGTGCTCGGTGCCTTCAAGACGAAAATGCTTCATATTAGCGAAAAGAACCCAGTCAATAAAGAATGTATCATATGCTCCGATCCACGCCATCATGCCAAATGCAAACAGAAATCCCTGTGTAAAGGATTTTGCTCCGGCGATAAGCGCCATAATAATGAGTATTACAGCAAAGCCAATCAGTGCGATTGATTTTGTTATGACTACTCTCTTTGAAAGCGGCGCAGTCGGTACCTGTTCATGTGTTTTGAAGTATTCCTCCTGAATATCAGGGGGATAGTTTTCTACCTGTGTTGTATTGTTTCGTCCTGTTGTTTTGAAGCACATTATCGTAAACAATACAGCAAATATAGCCATTTCTATGATAATGACAGGGATGCTCATATCAGTTCACGCCTTTCTTGCTGTACATCAGGTCATATATCTTACAGCCCGCCGCAGTTCGTGTCTGAACGAGCTTCATTCCGAGATGTACATAGCGGTCGCATTTCCCCTTTGCGTCTGTATCAAGTATGCAGGGACAGCCGTTTTTGTCTGCCATTTTATATGCGAACTCCATAAGCTTCCGCATATAGCCCTGTCCCTGATACTGCTCTGTCACGATCAGCATTTCAACCTTGACATAGGGCTTCTTCTGCTTTTTCATCTGTATCTCAAGGGGCTTGATGTCACAGCCGCTGTTTGCCTGTTTCAGAAATGAAAACAGTTTGCTCCAGCCGCCAAGCGCATTTTTCATTCGCCGTACCATTCTGACAATGCTTCGGAAATTCGGGTGATTGCCTTTCGTATCGGTGATGAGGATATAGCCCTCGCCGTTATCGGTGCAGTAAAACGTTCCGCTTTCTATGCCTGCAATAACAAAGGCCTTCATGTATTCGGTCATCGCTGCTTTTGACGGAAAGAAAGGCTTCAATCCGCCTTCATTGGGTTCATAGGGAAAATCCCAGAACGAAGCTCCGATTAGCGCGGATATTTCATCTATTTTCTCTTTTGATAATGAGCGTACTTTTTTCATTGCTGTTCCTTTCCTCTGTGCATGGTCATTCTCTGAAATAATCGTAACGTTACCATCTGAAAGTCGCCCAGCGATCATTCATCTTAGGCAGTAACAGCGCAAAAAGCTTTGCCCGTATGCTGTACTTCTTCATCTCTTCATTGAAGCTGTGTTCCTCCACAAATTCTATTCCCTCTGTAAGATCAGCGATCTCCTTTCCCGAATCAGTGCCGGACATGAAGTGCGCATTTGTATTTTTTACTGTATCGTGATGCTTTTCACTTTTCTGCATTGCCTTGCAGTTCTGCTCAGCGATCAGTATACCGCCGTCAGGAAAGTTGTTTTTCAGAACTTCAAGAAAAGTACGGATCTGATCGAGTGTCAGGTACATAAATAAGCCCTCAGCAATAAAAACAGGCTTGGATTCTCTGCCCACAAGCGCTTCCTGTACCGTTTTACACCAGTCGCTTTCCAGTGCATTTCCTGCAATCATCGTTACACGTTCACGTTCAGGAAAAGCCTTTCTTCTTGCAGCGATAGAATCGGGAAGGTCAAGATCAAACCACAGTATCTTGCCATTATCCATTCTTTCAAATCGGTTGTCAAAGCCTGCACCTACATTTACAATTACAGTATCAGGGGCTTTCCTGATTATTCCTTTCAGCTGACGGTCAAGCATAATTGTTCGTGCAATTACTCCTTCATGAGACATGAACTTATCATACGGAGTGGTATCAATATTCAGTGTCTTTATGATCTCCACTGCTTTCCTGTCTTTGACACGAGCGTTTTTTCTGAGTGTTTCATTTGCTTTTACAGCAAGAGGGATAAGTGCAGTAGTCTGCACATCGCCTAATCTTAATTCCATAATAATTACTCCTTTAATATTTATTCCATACCTTTCAGCACTTCGACCATGTCTATCTTCTTTATCCTGCGCGAGAACATAAAGCTGACAAGTACGGATACAGTCATTACAAATATTGCCGCAATTATATATGTTGTCGGTGCAATATAGCACGGCCAGTCAACTGCGTCGCCGTTGGAGTCCATCATTGCCTGCAATGGTACACGTCCGAGGGGGAGTCCCAATATGCAGCCGATAATGGACAGCCACAGGTTTTGTGTAGAGAGTAGTCGACGTATAGCGCTGCTCTTAAAGCCAAGAACTTTAAGAGTTGCAAATTCCTTTTCGCGCTCATTGAATGAAAGATTACCCGAATTGTAGAGAACTATGACTATCAGCAGAACCGAGAATACCACCATGAAATATACCAGCAGATTCATTATCTCCATCATCTTGTCAAAGGCAGCGATAAGGTCTTTCATACTGTGAACAGCGGAAACACAGTCGTTATCGGCAGTATTTTCACAGTTGTTCCTCGATACCAGCATTACAGGTCGGAAGTCCATTCCTACTGCCTCGTAATCCTCACGCAGCATGGTGATTCCCGTAATATTCGGGTGGCGCGATATAAGTCCTATTTTGCTCTCGTTCCATTCAGAACCTGTCGCTGTTTTCCAGTAAACCTTGTCTCCCTCTGAAAGTCCAAGTTTTTTTGCCTGTTTCATAGTCAGAGCAACAGTGCCTTTCCTTATGGGAGTTGTTCTGAGCTCTGTATCCGATACGCAGTAGAGCTGCTCTCCCTCGGTAACTGCCAGTTTACAGCTTATGATACCATCGGAAGTCGGGTGTTCCTTTGCAGCTATGGATATCGCTTCCATAGCTATAAGCTCACCGCCTGTCTCGATTTTTAACTCTTCAGCCTGTTCGGGAGTGCAGCTGTCATTGAGCAGCACCTGATACTCATAATTCTGGATATCATGGAAATACCAGTCACGGACATAATCTACTGTGTCATAGGCACCAAGTCCAAGCTCCATTATCATCATACCCATGCAGGTGCCGAAAACTCCCATAAACGCTCTCATTTTAGAACGTGATATATCGCGGAGATTATACCTTACATTGAAACTGAGCTTCTTCCAGAACGGCAGCTTCTCAAAAATGCAGGGCTTTGCAGTCTTGGCAGCCGCAGGTCTGAGAGCCTCCGACGGGTGTATCTTCAGTATCTGCTTGCAGCTAAGATAAGACGTTCCCGTACATATAAACACAAGAACCGCCGCAACTATGATACTCTTGTAGCTGAATCCGGGCTGCCAGTTCGGAAGAGTGTAGAACTGACTGAACATATTCACCATAAGTCTGCCGAATGTCAGTATACCGAGTATTATTCCAAGGATACAGCCAATCGTCGACAGTACAAAGCTGTAACTGAGATAATGAAACAGTATCTTTCGCTTTTTCATACCCAGAGCGTTGAGCGTACCTATCTGCGTCCTCTGCTGTGCTATCATTCGTTTCATGGTGGTAATGATAACCAGCAGTGCTATGGCTACAAACACGAATGAGAATATGTATGAAAAACTGTCATGCTGTGCCAGTTCATCCGAAAGCTGATACCAGCCGCGAATGCTGTTCCTGTCGGCAAAATATGCGTAATTATCACCAAGAGCATTTGCGATATCCTTTTCGTAGCTGAGTGCCTTACCATTGCAAGTGAATATCAGTTCGTTGCTGATACGCATTCCCTCTGGCAGGGCTTTCTGCGATAAATAAGCAAATCCTATGTTATGAAAGTCAGTATCAGTATCAGTCGAGGCGCAGGCAAATTCGTATTCGGGAGTAACGATAAGTCCCTTGACTTCTTTTCCAATGTCAAGTCCCATAACATGAACTGTGAATTTGTCACCGACTTTTATTCCCCATGTCTCGGCAAATCTGCTGAACAGCCACAAACCGTTCTCGTCGTCTGCATTGAAGTCAGCACCTTCAACTGTACGCGGGATCGTAACATCAGCACTGTTCTGAAAATAGCAGTACATTTCCGCAGTATTGTATTTTTCATCAGCTTTTCCGAGAACCTCGGTTCGTCGCTGCACGTCTTTGATACCGCTGATAGCTGCAATTTTCTTCGCCTGTTCCTCGTTGAAATCCGCACCGTATATCCAGCCATCAGCAAAGTTTGAACTGCTTTCAAAATCGTTTCTTGCTTTGTTGCCTCCGATGACATTTGCCTGAAATCCCGTATAGCACCACATTGCTATCAGAGACAGTATCATTATTGAAAAGAACTGTGCAAAGTTAGCCTTGATGTCACGAAGCATTTTCTTTCTGAGCATTGCTGTCACCTCACCAGTCGATATCGTTTACAGACAGCGGATTCTCATTGGTCTTTACAGACTTTATCTTACCGTTCCTCATGTGGATTATGCGGTTCGCACACTTTGCGATATCCGCATTATGGGTAACAAGAATGACGGTATTTCCATGCTCGGTAGAAAGCTTTTGCAGCAGGTCTATGACCAGCTTTCCCGTTTCCGAATCAAGTGCGCCCGTAGGCTCATCGCCGAGGATTATCTTCGGATCTTTGGCAAGAGCTCTTGCAATAGATACTCTCTGCTGCTGACCGCCTGACATCTGTGTCGGAAACTTATTCTTCTGGTCAGCAAGCCCCACGCGCTCAAGCATTTCATCCGCACTCAGCGCAGATTTCTTTATGTCCTTGACAAGTGCTACATTTTCGTAAGCGGTAAGTCCCGGCAGAAGATTATAGAACTGGAATATGAAACCGATAGTATCAGCACGGTATTCCGAAAGCTGTTTATCGCTATATGAAGATATATCCTTGCCGTCAACGATCACCTTGCCCTCCGTCGGTACGTCCATTCCACCCAGCATATTCAGCACAGTGGACTTTCCTGCGCCCGACTGTCCGAGTATGACTACAAATTCTCCTTTTTCTATGGTAAAGCTCACATGGTCAACCGCTATCTGCTTTCCCTCACCTTTACCATAAATTTTTACTACGTTCTCGAATTCAACTGTTTTCATATATATCCCTCCAATTTGTTAGCTTTTGCAAACTTAATATCAAAAAAATAAATCCTTCAATCTGTTATTTTCTTGCGATACTATCTCAGGATGCTTTTGAAAGAAAAAATCAAAAAGTGCTTTATATGACTCGTCGCACATACTATGCTCCATTTTACACGCATCGATTTTTGCATTTTCTTCTCCCACGCCCAGATATCTTAGCATATAAAAGAAAAAATAATACCTTCCTTTTATCTTTCTGGCAAGTTTCATTCCTTTTCTTGTCAGAATAATATGAGAACCGTTTATGCCTTCAATGTATCCTTCTTTCTCAAGTTCATGAACAGCTATACTGACCGTTGGCTTTGAAACGCCAAGTTCTCCGACTATATCAATACCTCTGGCACTGCCGCACGATTCCTGAATTTTGAGTATAGTTCTAAGATAATTCTCCGTTTTTTCCTTACCAAGCACTAAAACACCTTCTTTAATTGCATAATAATAGTTAGTACGTAATAACTTCATATTAAGATTATACCACTAAATATTTGTATTGTCAATATGAAGCATTAAATCTGAGAGAAAGTAAATATAATATTGACGAAATTATCGTTTTCTAATCTTGACATAAAACACTACTTCCTTATCTTCTCTCTGTATACCTCCAAATCTATCTCACCATTTTCAGCCTTATCTCTCAGTTCAAGAGCATAATCAGCCCATTCAGAGAATTCAGCCTGCGACATTTTCTTTTTCATGTATCGGGCGTAGTGCTGCTTGTAAGCCTTGCTGTAAATATTCCAGTAAGGATTTGTTTTAACCTTATCAGCGTATTTCTTTCTGTGTCCCATATCACGGCATATCCTGCCGTCCATCCCTTCTACTGGTCTTGTGCAGTAGTCAGAGAAAAGACCTGCTGTGAGAAGAAAATATTTTCCGCAGTAACCGCATTTCTTTGGAAGGTAATGTAGTTCCAGACCTTTGAACAATTCAATATATAGATAGCCTCCGAGTGTTGTGAAAGTATAGTGCTGACACAGCTCGAAGGCTTTTCTTTGCCTCAGAACCTTATAGGATAACTGCATATTCCCTGAAGACTCTAAGCGTTCATACGGATAGAGTCTGTTTTTAGGTATGTCGTTAAAGTTTGCAAGAACCTGTGCTGTTTCATTGTTGTCAAGATAACGGCTTTCACTGTGTATTTTCTCTAAGAATGGTTCAAAGGTACGCTTTACCCTGAGAATATCTTCTATGAAGGTACGCATTTCTGCTGCAAAGGCTTTTAACTGATCATTAAGTATGTAAATATCCCTGAGAAGTTCTGAATCTTCCATATCACCTGAGCCAATACGAACATAGAAATGATAATGCTCTTCTGTATCAATGTCATCAAACTCATCTTCATCAAACGCCCAGCTATGCTCATTGAGGATCGTCCGAAGCGTATCGCGCTGTATATCCATAGAGCTGTACGGAGGAGTATTAGCTATCATCTGCTCTATTTTATCATAGAAAGAGATCGCTCCCTGAAACAGCTCTTCACTTTCATCAGCTTCGCGCATATCCTCGGGATAGTGCAGTATAGCTTCATATCGCCTGCATTCCGAATAGAGCTTATCGAGCTCACGGTAACGCTTATCCAGTATCTTTTCAAGTATCTCGCCCAGTACATATTTCTTTTTTCCGTTTATGTATACGGTATTCCCGTTAAAATACGCTGAAAAAGCTGTCATAGCAATTCTCCTTTAGCAGTTGTTTTATTCATTGTATCACATCTACTATCTATAGTCAACTCAGAAGAATTACATCAAAAAAATAATTTCTGTCAGTTTTTGTTAGTAGGGACTTTTTTTAGACGCTGGATTTTACGATAGAAAAATAAAAATCAGCGTAATAAAGCCGTTTATGCTATATATTTTCTAAAATAGATGTTACATCTGAAAAAGTAGAGTATATACGAAAATAGATGTAAAATAGTTGTAAATAGAGTATGCATGTCACATCTATTGACTTTGCTGTTTTGGTTAGCTATAATGGGATTGCAACGTTGCAGAAGAAACCTGAAAACATAATAAATCACAGTGGGCTAACAAATGATAGTTCCTTTCGCCGTCTTGTAATACATACTGCTTAAAGCGTATGTCAGCAGCAATGCTGATCTTATTAAAAGGAGGTCATGAAAATGACTACACCAAAAAGAAAAGTGCTTACGATCAAAGAGGCGGCGAAGCTTATCGAGGGACTGACGGAATACCGTATCAGGCAGATGTGTATTTCGGGAGACCTGCCCTGTTTCAAGGCTGGCAAGAAGTACCTCATTTCCGAAGAAGCTCTTATGAAAGCTGTTTTCGGACACTATGAGCCGGAAGGCGGTGATGCTGCATGAATATATTTGAAAAGGTTCGTGAAAGTGTTACCATGAAGCAGGTGGCGGAACTGTATAGTATCGACACTCGCAGAGGAATGATAAACTGCATTTTCCATGACGACAAAACTCCGTCCATGAAGCTCTACGACGACCACTATTATTGCTTCGGCTGCGGAGCTCATGGTGATGCAGTAGCATTTGCGGCTCAGGTAACGGGACTGTCACAGTACGAAACTGCAAAGCAACTCTGTTCCGCATTCGGTATCGTACACAGCAGCAATGAACCATTCATAAAACCCGTGATACAGAGGGAGACCCAGCGTGAAAAGGAAGGAAAAGCTTTCCGCGTATTGTCTGATTATTATCATTTGCTGTGCAGATTCCGCGAAGAATATGCTCCGAGGTCACAGGGAGAAGAACCCAGTCCGCTGTTTGTAGAAAGTCTGAACAATCAGGACGAATATGAGAACTACTGCAATATTTTCATCAGCGGAACGCAGGAAGAGCGGAAAGATTTTATTGAGAACAGGAAGGAAGTGTTGGAACGTGCAGGAAAGAGAGTCAGAGAATATTATGGAAATAGTATCACAGGACGAAGCAGCGAATATGTCATTTCCAGATGAAGAACCGACAATAATAGACGTTGAGCCCGAAGCGCTCACTTCGGACGGTGACACTGAGAGCGAATATACTGCCATCGAAGAACAAAGTTACTCCGAATCATATTCAACTTCTGATACTTCTTTTGCCACAGATACAGCTCCCGTATGGCTTGATGACAAGAGCGTAAATGAGATAATCTTCTGTGAGGAATTCTTATCTGAACACAGGATAATCTGCATCAACAATCAGTTCATTGGCTTTGACGGAGTTATCGAGGATATCTATATCGAAAAGCTTATCTATGATAAGCTGAAACCGTATATCCAGAAAGGCGTCGCAGGCAAGGTAAAACAGTTGTGTCAGGCTCTGAAGCTGGACGCACATTCCGAAGAAATAGTTCCCGATATGAACGAGATACACCTTTTAAACGGTACGCTGAATGCTAAGACGGGCGAGTTCACTTACGAGAAAAAATTCTGTTTCGGACGTATCAATAACAGCTATAATCCTAATGCAGCTTCACCCGAGAAGTTCTTATCATTTTTGTCGGAGCTCCTTATCCCTGAGGATATTCTCACCTTGCAGGAATGGTTCGGCTACTTGCTGATACCGAGTACAAAGGCGCAGAAAATGCTGACCATAATAGGCAACGGCGGTGAGGGCAAGAGCCGTATCGGAGTTCTGCTGAAAAACATCTACGGACGTACAATGTCAACGGGAAATCTGTATACTCTTGAAACCAATCGCTTTGCCCGTGCAGCACTTGAGAACTCATATCTTTTCCTTGACGACGATATGATAATGGAAAAGCTTTCTGAGACAAATGTGCTGAAAACAATTATCACAAATGAGGGAAAAATGCTTATTGAGAAAAAAAGCATACAGCCATACTCAGCAAACATTTATGCAAAGTTGATGTCATTCGGAAACGGTTCACTGAAATCACTCACAGATAAGTCTGACGGTTTTTTTCGCAGGCAGATAATTATTACCACGAAGCCTAAACCAGAAAACAGAGTTGACGATCCTTTCCTCGTTGAGAAATTTATTTCCGAAAAAGAGGGAATATTGTTGTGGTCACTGGAGGGATTAAAAAGATTGAGGAATAATAATTTCAGCTTTACTATCAGTGAGAGGACAGCAGAAAATCTCAGGAACAGTATGAAGGACAGCAGCAACATTATCGGTTTTCTTGAGGACGAACAGTTCGTGAAGTTCGGAAAAGAACTGGAATGCTCCACAGCCGACTTGTACAGCGGTTATTGTCACTGGTGCGCTATTAACAGTACCGATCCTATGAAAAAGGAAATGTTCAACTTCTGGCTTAAGCAGAATCACAACAAGTACAATATCGAATACGGTAACAATATTCAGAGTCACGGAAACGCGAAGAAAGCCAGAGGATATCGCGGACTGGATACCACCTACAGAAATAATCTCAGCTGAATTTAAAAAATGATGTATTTGGTGTATTCGGTGTATTCATATACGGTGTTAAGCCATTTTCAAGCTGTTTTTTAATACATCAAAATACACCGCGAATACACCTTGAATACACCGACGCTGTATCAGATGTATTTTGAAACGTCGTAATACAGGCAAATAGACACCAAATACATCAAATACACCGATTTTGAAATCCATTTCAGTTTTTCAGAAGGAGAATAATTCTTCAGAAGCCGTGCTCTTGTGATGTAACAAAAATGATATTTTTCATTGAAAAAGTATTCTAAGCTTTTCAGAAATTTCCGAAAAAGTTATCAGGCACTGAAGTGCATTTTGGAAGGGAGCAAGCATAGCCTTTGTAAAGACACTTCGGCGGTTTCTGAAGAAACTGTACTTGCTCCTTTGGCGGGGAGCAAGCAACGCCTGTGTCATTACACTTTCGATTTTTCAAGAAAAATCTCATTAAAGGCAGCAGACATTACTGGGAGATTCCCAGACCCTTTTATCTGAAGTTTAAAAACATTTTTGTGAGGAGGCAGATATGGCAAACCGTGTAAGGAAGCACATGATAAATTTCTATGTTGATGACGATGAACTTGCAGCTATCAGGCTGAAAATGAGTAAAATGAATATGACCAATCAATCACTGTATATGAGAAAAATGGCTCTTGAAGGCAGGATAATCAGAGTGGACTATTCTGTTTTTAATGATATTGCAAGTTCCATTTCAGGTGTATCAAGAAATATCAATCAGATAGCAAAGCGTATCAATGCTACTGATAACATTTATGCAGAAGATATGCAGCAGATAGAACAGACTCAGGAGAATATCTGGAAGTTATTGAAAAAGATACTTTCTAAGCTTCTATAAGCTAAAGCAACATTGTTAAATGAAAAATATTATAAAAACATCTTGACAGTTTCATGCGATAATGTTATGCTTTAAAGCGATAAACCGAGAGTTAAAACCTATCATTTATGTAAGGAGGCTAATATGGCTAATATCACAGCTAGAAAAAACAAAAATGGTGAGATAACAAGTTATCGTATCCGTGTATTTACAGGCAGGGATATTGATGGTAAGCAGAAAATGAAAACTTTGTCCTGGACTCCTCCTGAAGGAATGACACAGTTTCAAATCAATAAAGAAATAAAAGCTATTGCAGCAGATTTTGAAAAGAAATGCAATAACGAAACTTCAATTGACGATAATATAACTTTTAAAGAACTTACTGATATATGGATAAAAGATTATGCAGAAACGAATTTGAAAAAGACCACTTTTTTAAGCTATAAACAGCAGCTTATATATGTTAATAAGGAAATCGGGCATTTGAAGATCAATAAGATTAATCCAATAACACTTTCATCACTGTATGCTAAAATGTTGAAGAAAAAAGTTACCGTTAATATGACTTGTTCGCCTGTTATAGATTTCCAGAATTATATTTATACCTATAACCGTGATAAAGGCAGAAAAACCGTAACAGATAATTCTTCTCTTATGACACAGAGTGAACTTTCCAGAAAATCAGGAGTTTCACTTGCGACCATAAAATCAATCTTAAAAGGTAACAACATCACAATTGAATGTGCTAAAAAAATATGTGATGCTCTGAAACTGAATTATAAGAAGTCTTTTTCAGAGACCGAGAAGAAAACGATGGAGGCAAGTACAGTCAAGCGATATCATGCCATGATATCTTCAATAATGTCCTTTGCCGTATATCAGGGAGTTATAGAGAGCAATCCCTGTTCCCGTGTACGTCCACCAAAAGTTGAGAAGAAGGAGGCTGAGTATCTTGAGGAAGATGAAATGGTAAACCTGATGGATGCTCTTGATAAATATGCTCCGGAGCATTACAAGACACTTATACCTTTTCTTCTGTTTACGGGACTCAGACGAGGAGAGATGAGCGGTCTTGAGTGGAGAGATATCGATTTTGATAATAACATAGTCCATATCAGAAGAAACGTCATTTATATGAAAGAGACAGGAATATATGAAGATACCCCTAAGAACAAGTATTCCAACAGAAAGATAAAGGTTTCTGATTATGTAATGCAGATGTTAATGAAATACCGTGAATGGCAAGACTATCAGCGTGAGAACGTAGGCAGTAAATGGATAGAATCAGGAAAGGTGTTCACAGGTGTAACAGGAAAACCGCTGCATCCGTCTACTCCAAGCAAATGGTTTCGTTCCTTCAATCTTAAATATGGACTGAAACCGATACACCTTCACACACTCAGACACACATCAGCCACAATGATGATTATGAACGGCATACCGCTGAATGAAATATCAAAGCGACTCGGACATAACTGTGCAAGCACAACAAGCAATATCTATTGTCATGTTATTGAAGAGGCGGATCAAAAGGCGGCAGAAGCACTTGACAATGCTATCCTGTCAAAACTGAAAAGGGCATAATGTACAATCAAAATCATAGAACGGCTTGTAATCATATAGGTTACAAGCTGTTTTTTTAATAAGCATTTGCGATTAAATGTACAGCACTTCTTTTTAAAAATATCGCAGCCAACAATTAGTTGACCAAAAGTTGACCACGCTCATTCTAAAAAGATAAACGCGAACTAATGTTTTCTTAGAAAATACTGTGATTTTTGTTGACCAAATCTATTGTGGTCAACAGAAAAATGCGAAAAAAATAACTACGCAGCCATTAAACTGCGTAGTTATGCGATTTTTAAGAGCTTGTGACGGGATTCGAACCTGCGACCTGCGCATTACGAATGCGCTGCACTACCAGCTGTGCTACACAAGCAAATATTAAATTTTAGGGATAAGACTTGTCCATTACGAATGAGCTGCACTACCAACTGTGCTACACAAGCATTATTAAATTTTTAAATTTGTAAGGGTGCTGCACGGTTGTCGCTTTATTTTCAGTCCGAGACCTGCTCATATCCGGTCAGAAATAAGTCGCACTGCTTCGCTTTCGCTCTCATTGCTCCATATTTCTTCCCTTCGCGAACTCCCTTCATCTGCCACTGGCAGCGGTCGTCTGCTCAGCAAATTCGCTGCACGGGGAGCTGTGCTACACAAGCATATTAAATTTTTGAATTTGTAAGGTGCTGCACGGCTGTCGCTTTATTTTCAGTCCGAGACCTGCTCATATCCGGTCAGAAATAAGTCGCACTGCTTCGCTTTCGCTCTCATTGCTCCATATTTCTTCCCTTCGCAAACTCCCTTCATCTGCCACCGGCAGCGGTCGTCTGCTCAGCAAATTCGCTGCACTACCAACTGTGCTAAATTTTAGGGTTAAGACTTACTAATTGTCGGTCAGAAATAAGTCGTTCTGTTCGCATACGCTTCCATTACTTCATATTTCTTTCGCAAACTATGCTCACCCAATATGCATTCGCAACATTAATATTATACACTAAAGCCTGTGAAAAGTCAAGTACTTCTCCCTTATTTACAGCAGGCAGAAAAAAGGACTTCCTATCGGAAGTCCTTTTGTATAATGCTTATTTTGCGGCTTCGATGTATTTATTTTCGCTGTCCCACTTAAAGTTTCCTGTATCTACAAGAAGCTGTAAATTATCCTTAGTGATAACATAAGGAACCAGCAGATAAGACTGTATATATTTTACGCCGTTATTGTAGGACTCGCTATCGTAATTTACCTTGACATCGCCGAAGCTTTCTGTCAGCTTAGCTGTAGGGATACCGCCGTCAAGGAGCATTTTACACACGCCGAAAGCAACAGCAGCCTCATCGTTAACATTCTTATAAACTGTCATTGACTGCTTTCCGTCGACGATATTTTTAAGATTAGCGATATCGCCGTCCTGACCTGTGATTATAGGAGTATTACCGCCCTTATAATCGGAAGCTAAAGCGTTTGCAACTCCGAGGGCAGTTGAATCGTTAGCGCAGAGAACTATATCCAGACTCTTATCGTCATTATAATATGATGCAAGAGTCTCCTTCATATTCTTTTCTGCATTTTCTGTAGTCCAGCCAATGGTAGCGACCTGCTCAAAGGCATTTTTGCCTGAGAGTATATGCAGGGTTCCGTTGTCCACATAAGGCTTTAGAACATCATACGCGCCGTTAAAGAAGTAACGTGCGTTATTATCGCCTTCATCGCCTGCAACGAACTCGATATTATACTCAGTTGTCGTGCTTATCAGGTGAAGCTGATCTCTTACGTATTCGCCCTGAAGCTTTCCTACAGTAAGGTTATCAAATGAAATATAGTATGTAAGAGCGCCGGTGTTCATGATAAGGCGGTCATAAGCGACTACAGGAATATTCTTTTCCTTTGCGCCTGCGAGAGTATCAGAAAGGGTACTTCCGTCAACTGCGGCGATAAGGAGCAGATCAACACCGTCGCTGAGCATACCGCTGATATCCTCATTCTGCTTGTCGGCGTTGTTCTCCGAGAACCTGAGGTCAACCTTATATCCTGCCTTTTCAAACTGAGACTTCAGTGATTCGCCGTCGCTGTTCCAGCGCTCAAGCTCCTTGGTAGGCATTGCAATGCCGATAGTCTTTTTTGTGTCACTGTTTGTCGTCTGAGAATCGGTTTTCTTTTCACCGCATGAAGCCACTGAGCATCCGATAGCCAGTGCAGCCGCAGCAGCTAATAATTTTTTCATAGAGAAATCCTCCTTAAATTTTAATACCCCTAAAAATCATTTTCACTATGCCTTCTTATATTATATTTTACTATATAAAACACAATATGTCAAGGTTGGGGCTGATGATTTGTGTAAAACATTCAAAACCTTTGCTCCTGACTGAGCAAAAACACTGATATATGTTCAAACAGTTATATTTTACCTTGAAGCACCTATATAGATATGCATATGAACGCCCCACCGTTTATATTCGAAGCTTATCGGCGAAGCCGTGACATATGAGGCATCAAAACGCATTTTTCGCCTTGACAAAGCACCAAACTCATGATATACTAAAAAAAATATTAAAAACTGAGGAATCATCATGCTGAATCAATTATTAAATAAGATCGAGCGCAAATGCCGAAAATTCGCTATCTCCAACCTCATGCTCTATATAGTTCTTGCAATGTCTGTTGTGTGGATAGCAAGCATTATACTCGCAACCAATCCCAACAACAACGTAAATCTGCTGGAGCTGATCTCGTTCAACCGTTACAAGATACTTCAAGGAGAGGTATGGCGAGTCTTGTCATTCGTGTTCATGCCGCCTTCGACGCTGTTCATACTTATCCCGATCATACTGTATTTTTACTGGTTCATGGGTTCATCGCTGGAATACAAATGGGGCGCTTTCAAGTTCAATATATTCTACTTTACAGGCGTTATCGGCTGTATCGCCGCAGGCTTCATAATGGGCTACGCTACCAGCTATTACCTTAATCTGAGTCTGTTCCTTGCATTTGCTATACTGTTCCCAAACGAACAGCTTCTGGCGTTCTTTGTTATACCGATAAAGGCAAAATGGCTGGCACTCGTTGACGGTATCATACTGCTGTACGATTTTATCAAGGGCGACAACTTAACGAGAATATTCATTATACTCTCAATAATAAATATCATAATATTCTTCGGCAAGGACTTCTTCTCCATGATATATTATTGGATAAGACGCTTTAAGTACAGACATATCAAGAAAATAAAGTAAGAAAAAAGCTCCCGACGGGAGCTTTTTTTGATACATAATACGAAATCACAGCGTAAATCAGGGCTATTTTACACTAAAAATCACGCACTCTCAGATAAAGTTTGTGAATAATTCGACTTGAATATTTTGAAAAAAACGTGTATCATATATCTTGTATTCGTATAAACAAGCTTTTTTACCTAAAGAAAGAGGGAACATTATGAAAAAAAGAATTATAATGTGCATCATAGCTTCTGCAATGATATGCGGCAGTCTTGCTTCATGCGGCAAAAGCGTCGGCACAGGCAGCAGCAGCTCAAATGCACAGCCTGCAACTACCGCTGCACCTACAGAGGAAGCAACAGCGGCTGCGAGCGAGGAGAGCACAGAGGCACAGGCTGACACAACAGCTCCTGCAAGTCAGGCAGCAACATCAGCTGTTTCAGGCGAGCTTATCGCAGAGGCAGCAAGGGTTCTCAACAACCTTAATTCAATTGATTATATCTGCGGCGGTTCAAGCGTAGAGGTAGACGAGAGCACAGTTCTCAACGTTGATAACAAGTACCCATACACAAAGGTAACAGACTCACGTTTCAGCTCCGTTGAAGATGTGAAGAAATACGTTACAGACGCAGTATGCGGAAGTCTCCTTGAATCAAGATATAAATGTATTTATGAGGGCGAGCCTGCAATGTTCACAGACAGCGAGGGCTCACTGTGGTTCTTGCAGGGCGCAAGAGGCTGCGGCTTCTCATTCAACAGCGATCCTGTGATCTCAGACGTTACAGATGATTCATTCACTATAACAGCTAACTTCGACGATTACGGATCAGATTCCACAATGGTTGTAAAGGCTGTCAAGGAGAACGGTCTCTGGAAAGCAAGTTCATTCAGCATCAACGGCGAAGCAGAAAACAGAAGATAATTCAAAGGCGGTGGTAAAGAAATTTATCACCGCTTTTTTCTTAGCTCTGCCGCTATATGGTTTATACATTATTTTTTTCGTCATTAACAAAAAACTATTGATTTTTCGGTACTTATATTGTATTATAAAAGAAAGAAATGAATAAATACGGAACGGGAATACATCAAGAAAAGGAGCTGATACTATGAAAAATAAAATTATAGCCTTGGCGCTGGCGGCTATATGCTTCGGAAGCGCGGCTGCACCCAATGTTATGCCCGCACAAGTTATCGCCGCTGACAGCGATACATCGCAGACAGTAAAGAATATGACTCTCGACGACGTACAGGAGCTCTCAAAAAAGGGCAAGAAGCTGGACTGGTCCGACTTTTCGGGCTTTAACGTAAAATGGCGCAGTACCATTGCCTATTCCAGATTCGCAAAAATAGAGCTGGGCAATGATCTCTTCCTTGTGGTAGGCGGCGAGCCGAATTACCGTCCCGAGGTAGTATGGCTTTGCTACAAAGACACCGAGACATACGTCGATGTGAAAACAGGCGATGTCAGTGCATTCATAAGCAAATACGCAAAAACAGACACTGTTACCACAACCACAGCCGCAAAAACGACAACGACAACAGCTAAAACAACTACCACAACTGCAAAAGCGACAACTACAACAGCCAAAACTACTACAACTGTTCCAACAACAACTACCGATTCAACGATCAAGGATCTTGGTGTGTTGGAGGAAGGCAAAATAATGACGCTTGATGATGTATGGGAGATATGTCTCAGAAATCGCCTTGAGCTTTCATGGGCAGATTTCAAAGATTTCAAGGGAGAGCGTCTGCCTGACAATAACGGAAATCAGCAATATAAATTCGTCATAGATGATACCTATTCTCTCCTTCTTACAGGTAATCCGCCTAAAAGTCCAATAGACATCTTCATGGTTTATAAAGACCAAAATGGCGTCGATGTCCGTATAGATGATGTTGTTTCATTTTTACTTGAAACAGCAACTGTTAAGGTGACGGCAACGGTTATGGAAATAAACGAAAATACTGTTATTGTAAAGCCGGTTGAAGGATCGGAAGAACTTAAAAGTTATGATAGGTTCAATTTGTCATTAAGATATCTTGGCGATATAAAACCAACTCAAGGCATGAAGCTTGAAATCACATACATAGGCGGTATACTTGAGACTAATCCTCCACAGTTTGTCTATGTACATAATGTAACTGTAGTCTCGGACGTGCCAGAAGTATTAAAGGGCGACGCAAACTGCGACGGTCAGGTTGATATGGCAGACGTTGTTCTCATTATGCAGGCTATGGCAAATCCTAATAAATATGGCATAGACGGTACAGCAGAGCATCATCTTACCGAGCAAGGCAAGATAAACAGTGATATGGACGGAAACGGACTTACTGTCGGTGATGCACTGGCTATACAGAGGAAGCTTCTCGGTATCGAAGAATGCGAAAAGCTGACTATCAAGCTCAATACTCTTATCCCGCAAAACGGCTCGGAATATGTTGAAATGAAAGCCGACGAGACTATGGTGAGCAGCTACGATCAGGCAAGCAGCTCCCTTAACGGAATGGGCGTGTGGTTCAAGTTTGAGTCGCCAAAATATCCTGTTACTGTCAGCACTGAAAACGGCAAATTCAGAATATTCAACTATAAAGGCGGCGGTTTAGGCTCTGTCGACGAGGTGGGCAAGTCCTACACTGTAGGCAGAAGCGGCGAGGTATGCTTTGCTCCCGAGAACGGAAAACTCTCCGACGACTATAAAGCCGAGGTAAAGGTAACAGGCGAGGAAAACGGCAAGACCGCAGACCTCGGAACTCTCGTCATCACCAAGACCGACAAAAATACCAAGGGAGTTTTATCGGTCACATTCAAAAAGGCTGGCAGCGCTTCACTGGCAGGAAAGAAGTTTTATTATGAAAAAGAAGGCTTCGGCGGCTACTGCAATATCGAATTCAATGAAGACGGTACATTTTTATATTCTCCGGGAGTTCTGAGCAGCTATCTCGGCGGAGGAACATGGAAAATATCGGGAGATACTGTTATCCTTACCGAGAAAAACGAGGGCGAAGGAAAAACTATCACCAACCGCTTTAAAATCGCAGGAAATGACATTGTCTATATAGCAGACGGCTCTGACGGCTTGCGATATATGGAAGTCAAGGACGGCGAGAAATTCAGCATAACGGCAGCTGACACATCAGATCTTGAAATAATAAGACAGCAGCTATCTGACTTCTTTACCGCCGAAAAGATAGACTATTCGGTTATCCCAAGAGACAAAATGCCCGAGCAGTTTGCGGATAAGTATGTATTTATACAGGTAAATACCGCTGATACAAGCTATGCTGCACGTTATGGTGCGTTTTTGAAGTCTTCCGACATCGACAGCAGCCTTATAAAGTCTATCCCCTACAAAATAGACAGCGACACAGAGCTCAACAAGATAAGAGCCCTGCTGTACTGCTATATTCTCGAAAACAATATCAATGCAAGCATTGATCCTACAGATGAAGAAGCAGACTTAAAAAACAAGACTGTTCTTGTAAAGTACGCTGATTCTGAAAAAACTCGCACACAGCTGGAAAACTTCCTTAAAGAAAAGAATATCGACCTTAAATTAGTCGAATTTTTTGCAGTTGAATAATAATCGCAAAAAGCTCCGCAAACGCGGAGCTTTTTTGTAGGGGCTGATGCCCACATCAGCCCGTCATATTGATTCGCAACTCACGGGGCGATGTGGGTGACTCCCTGTAGTACAGGGAGATGTCCGCAGGACAGAGGGTACGGGTGCCTGTTAGGCATCGCCCCTACAGGTTAACGGTTAACGGCTAAAAAAGGACTTCCCTGCGGAAGTCCTTTTTTCAATATCAGCCCTCGATCTTAGGAAGATTTGCAATTGACTTTGCAATTTCCTCGTCAGTCGGGATATAGTCGCTCATCTTGCCGTCGTTGTATGCGCCGTAAGCGTACATATCAAAGTAGCCTGTACCTGTAAGACCAAAGAGGATAGTCTTCTCCTCGCCTGTCTCCTTGCACTTGAGAGCCTCGTCGATAGCAACGCGGATAGCGTGGCTGCTCTCAGGAGCAGGAAGGATACC
Organism: Ruminococcus flavefaciens; assembly: GCF_900119075.1. GTDB lineage: Bacteria > Bacillota > Clostridia > Oscillospirales > Ruminococcaceae > Ruminococcus > Ruminococcus flavefaciens_Q. The sequence continues at coordinate 108,381 of NZ_FPIP01000003.1, read as the reverse complement.
CTCAACTCTTGCGAACATCTCAGCAGCCGCGAATACAGCTGTCTGCTCAACGGAAGTAGCCTCCATGAGTCCCTGATCGTAGAGCTCTGAGAGTGTAGCGCTCATGCCGTGGTAACGGAGACCGCCTGCGTGGTTTGGTGAAGGCATGAAGCCGCTGCCCAGTGTATACATCTTCTGGAGAGGGCAAACCTTACCTGTGTCGCAGAAGTCGTAAGCGTATGTACCTCTTGTAAGGCTTGGGCATGAAGCAGGCTCAACAGCGATGAAGCGGTAATCAGCTTCGCCGCGGAGCTTTTCGCCCATGAATGGTGAGATAAGTCCGCCAAGGTTGGAACCGCCGCCTGCGCAGCCGATGATGATATCAGGCTTGATGTTGTACTTGTCCATAGCAGCCTTTGCTTCAAGACCGATGATAGACTGGTGGAGGAGTACCTGTGCAAGAACGCTTCCGAGAACGTAACGGTAGCCTTCCTTTGTTGTAGCAGCCTCAACAGCCTCGGAGATAGCGCAGCCAAGGCTTCCGCCTGTGCCGGGGAATTCCTCAAGGATCTTTCTTCCTACCTCAGTTGTGGTTGAAGGAGAAGGAGTTACTTTTGCGCCGTATGTACGCATAACCTCGCGGCGGAAAGGCTTCTGCTCGAAGCTTACCTTAACCATGTATACGTTGCAGTCGAGGTCGAAGTATGAGCAAGCCATTGAAAGAGCTGTACCCCACTGACCAGCGCCTGTCTCTGTAGTAACGCCCTTGAGTCCCTGCTTCTTAGCGTAGTAAGCCTGAGCGATAGCGGAGTTGAGCTTGTGGCTTCCGCTGGTGTTGTTGCCCTCGAACTTGTAGTAGATCTTAGCAGGTGTGCCAAGCTTCTTCTCAAGGAAGTAAGCTCTTACGAGAGGAGACGGACGGAACATCTTGTAGAAGTCCTGTATCTCCTTAGGAATGTCGATATAAGGTGTATCCTCGTCAAGCTCCTGCTTAGCAAGTTCCTCGCAGAAAACGCGGCTGAGGTCCTCTAATGTACAGGGCTTGCCTGTAGCAGGATTAAGAAGGGGAGCAGGCTTCTTCTTCATATCAGCGCGTACATTGTACCACTGCTTAGGAAGCTCGTTCTCCTCAAGATAAATTTTGTAAGGGATCTTTTCATCTGACATTGACATAATAATATCTCCTTTTCTGAAATAAAAATATTTATCGGCGTATATATCGGGACATAAAAAAGCTTCTGTCCCTGCAAAAATGCTGGGACAGAAGCTGTATACTTCTGCGGTGCCACCCTGCTTGACGCCTTTGCGTCCTCTCAGTTTGTACGTAAATACAAAGGTTTTGTTAACGCAGACCTCTGCGTCTTACCTACACAAGGAGCCTTTCCCCCTCTTCGGCTCGCCCTCGGAAGCCCATTCACACCTGTTTCGCATACCTGCTCACACCCGCCGCAGGCTCTCTGAAATGCTCACACAAGAGCTACTTACACTTCTTCATCGGTTTACTACTGTAAATTGTAACACAGCAGAGCCATGATGTCAAGGGGATAGGTCCAAATTCTCCAAAAGCGCCGAATATTTAGGCGATGAGCAGAAAAAAACTGTTGTGAAGCTTCAAAATATCACGCATTATATCGCCTTTTCAGATAAATATCAATGGAAAACGGTATATCAAATATCAAAAAAGGACTTTTCAACTGCCTGCAAACGTGATATAATAGTATAACAGTCCTTGCGGACAGGCGGTCACTTGATATCGCTTCTGTACTTTGCACGGGTGCGCGAGATACTTTCCTCACTGCGCTTGATAAGGTTAAGGAGCGATGACGAGTACTGGGCGTAGTCCTTCTGCAAGGTCGCAGTAGTAACATAGAGGGTATCGAAATTATCGACGCAGTCGTTGCCGTCAAGGGCGATTCCGCTGGACGCGGCTTTGATGTTGGCTTCACTCATGGATACGATAGCATTTGCACTGTCGTTTGCGATGACCTTGGGTATGCGGAAAAGCTTCTGGTCATTATGAGGATTTGCGTTGTAAACGATACGGAAAAGCTTGTAAACAGACAGCATAAGATATGATGAAACCTCTTTGATAAGAGTAATGCTGTTAGCCTTCTGCGCAAGGCTGAAGAGCAGACTGATAGAGTTGTTGATGATACGTCTGTTGAAGTTGATGATCTCGGGTGAAGGCATCTTCATGCTGTTGTTTCCGTCGTCATCAGGGATATCCTCGATAGTGATAGTCTTGCCCTCGGGCTCTGGAGTTCTTCCAAGGAGATAGTCACAGGAAACATTATAGTAATCAGCGATCTTAACAAGGAAATTCAGACCACATTCTCTGATACCCTTTTCATAGTGAGAGAGCAGTGCCTGAGATATGCCCAGATCTGTAGCAGCCTGCTTCTGACTGATGTGTCTTTCCTTACGCTGCAGTGTTATTATTCTTGCGAAATCCGAGTTCATTGAAATTCCTCCTAAAAGATTATTTTAAAATCTGTTACTATTATTATAATACAAAATGTATAATTTGTAAATACACAAAAACGTGAAACTATTCGTGGAAATTTGTAGTATTTTTCGTGAATTTTACTAACAGTTAAAAAAACGAGCAGTATTTTTGTGCATATTATCCTATCGGTATGATTGCCGATATATTCAACGCAAAGGAGAAGTCATGAAAGGTTACAGGATAAGTATTCTCCGTCACGGCATGACGGAGGCAAACGAAAAGGGCGTTTACATCGGCAGCACTGACCTGCCCCTTTCCAATAAGGGCGCAGCAGACCTTGCTGCAAAAATGGACGAATTTGACTACCCCACCGTTCACAGGGTATACACCTCGCCCCTCAAACGATGTACCGAGACCGCCGATATACTCTTTCCCTACACTGAGGTAGTCCCCGTGGACGACCTGAGAGAGCTTGATTTCGGCGATTTTGAAAACAAGAGCATTGACGAGCTTGCAAAGCGCGAGGACTACAACAAGTGGCTCCGCGGCGGCAAGGACAACCGTCCCCCGAACGGCGAAAGTCTTGAGGAAATGACCGCCCGCTGCTATAAAGCGCTCCACGCCATAATCATGGACATGATGGAGTCGGGGCTCACCCACTGCGCCGTTATCACTCACGGCGGTATCATCTCAAATATGCTCAGCTGCTTCGGACTGCCCAAGTACGATCCGAAAACGCTCAGCTGCGACTTCGGAATGGGCTTCGAGCTCATGGTAACAGCTCAGATGTGGCTGAATTCACAGGCATTCGAGATACTTGGCTACTGCCCCTACGAGAAGCTTGACGAAGCCGACGACGAGTATTGATAAATCTGTGGGGGGCTGCTTTTGGCAGTCCGCAAGCCGAAAAACAAATATAAACGCCTCTGAATAATATGCCATGCTTTGGCAATAATATCTGCAAAACCATTTTTCGGAGGCGCAGATATGAAAATTCGGGAGCTTATCCGCTTTTCACGTGGCTTGCTCATGGGCAGACGGGCACGGACTATGATGATATGCATTCTCCCTCTCGGCGCGGAGCTCTTCTTCCGCTTCGCAGAGGCGGCGGTGTACAGTATGCTGCTGTATTTCGGCAATATCGAGCCTATACGGCTCTTCGGCGGCAGCAGTCCCGTACAGCTGGGAGTAACAGCGGCGAGCACGCTTCTGCGGCTGCTGACTACAGCTCCCCTTATGTATGCGGCGGCGTACCGCCTTTACGGAATGACCTCGGAGCTGCCGCAAAAGCGCTGTGAAGCCTTTTCGCGGATACTGCTGAGAAAATGCACCTTCAAACGCAGCATTTCCGCGGCGCTGTGGACAAAAGCCGTGGGACTTCTTGCACTTGCTCCTGCGGTGTTCTTCGGAACTGCCGCATACGGACTAACAGGCGAAAAGCTGAGCCCTCGGGAGGCTTTTCTTGCGGCAAACGCCCTGTTTCTCACAGGAGTATCGGTCATTTTATGGCTTTCGCTGAAGCTCTGCTTTGCCGCTGTGCCTTACATTTTAGTGCGATTCCCGAAGATGACAGCTTTTAGGGCTATGATATTCTCGGTAGGCTTCATGCGCGGCAGAAAAAGCGTATTACTGCGGCTTCTGGCGGTGTACCTGCCCCAAATGCTGACAATTGCAGGACTTCCCTACGCACTTACAAAGCTGATGACCGCTTTTTCACTCAGTATCGACATTTTTATCAAGGAGGACGAATACCTTGAAGCAGATAGAGCTTACGGTAGACGCCGAAAGTCCCATAACTCTGGAAAAATTCCTTTTGGCAAAAAAAGGCGTATCAAGGCGGCTGCTGACGAAGCTTAAACGGCAGGAGGGCGGCATTACCCGAAACGGTCAGCTTGTCCGCAGCATAGATATGGTTCAAAAAGGCGAGGTAATAGTCCTGAATCTTGAGGACGACAGCTTCTTAGAGCCGAATCCAAGCCTTAATGTGCCGATAGCCTATGAAAACGACAGCCTTGTGGTGTTCAACAAGCCCAGCGGTATGCCCGTACACCCGTCCATTCGTCATCAGGGCGACACTCTCGGGAATTACTTTGCTTCTCTCTATCCCGAGCTCACATTCCGCTCGGTGAACAGGCTCGACCGCGACACCTCGGGGCTCTGCATAATAGCCAAGGACGCCCACGCAGCAAAGCTCTTGCAGGGCTGCTGTGAGAAGGTCTACTACGCCGCTGTACACGGAGCTATCCCCGAAAGCGGCACTATAGACGCTCCCATAGCCAGAGAGCGCGAGTCCATAATTCTGCGTTGCGTCCGCGAGGACGGACAGCGAGCCGTTACCCATTACAAGCGGCTGATGATGAACGAGAGGTACTCCCTTGCGGAGATACACCTCGAAACAGGCCGTACCCACCAGATAAGGGTGCACTTCGCTCATATCGGAGCTCCCCTCGCAGGCGACGACCTCTACGGCGGACTCCGCGACGATATACCGAGGCAGGCGCTCCACTGCGGTCAGCTAAGCTTCCGCGAGCCGCTGACAGGTGAACCTGTTACCGTTACCTCAGAACTGCCCGAGGATATAAAAAGACTGTTTGACCATACATAAAACTATCCCCGAAGCGGTAAACATAGTACTTACACAGAAATTTTATGCTTATTATTGAGAGAACTCTTTTGATAAAAGGCTTTTCTCGTATCTTTTTCAAGACCGTTATTTCATTTTTTCTATAATAGAGCCCATAAAAAAACTTGCCCCCCTATATTACTATAGGGGGCTCTATTATAGAAAAAATCAGCTAAAAGTCTTTGGAAAGGGGTTCGGGGGAGAACCTTTCCTCAGAAAGGTTTCCCCCGATAAATAACTATAAACTTCTATATGAGTATCACGGTTAGCGCTTCGGGGATAGTTTATATCATGAATCATAGAAATTACGTCCATCATCGGTAACAAGTCTTTCGGACTTGGGATACTCGAATATCTTGGGATCGTTTGCATTCTCGGTCAGGTAATCAGCGAATTTGCGTGCATACCATTTAGCAAATACAAGATTATGCATAAGGTAATTGCCGCAGTTTACTGCTGATGAACCGGGAACATCTTCTGCGTCCTCGACTGATCTGAACGCCTTGATGAGCAGTCCGCACACCTCACTTGGCTTGTGGTTGCCTTTAAGGATAAGATAAAAACCAGTCAGACAGCCCATTGGTCCCCAGTATATTACCTGATCCTTCCATTCATCGTCGTTTCTCAAGTATGTAGCGATAAGGTGCTCCAGAGTGTGCATTGCAGCCACATCAACGGGAGGCTCGATATTTGGTCTTGTGACTCTCACGTCATAAGTAGTTATCATATTATCTCCAAGAGTATCTACTCTGCTGACATAGATACCGGGGATTATCTTAGTGTGGTCAACGGAAAAGCTGGGTATAAGGTCCATATTTATATCTCCTTTCAAATGAAAAACATTGTTTTTTTCAACATTTACATTATATCATACCCCTTTTGCCCTGTCAATAGAAATGCAGAAACTTTTCCGATATGTTTTGTAGGATTACTCTTTTTTAGCATATTTCTTGATATTTCAAATAAAATGTGTTATAATATAATTTGCTTACGTAAAAAGGAAGAAAGGAGACGGTGCAATGAACAGAAAAAGCCGCGAGGAATTCTACAGGCGCTACGGCGAACCGCAGAAGTCATATTCACGCAGTAATTCGGGCTTTTTTGAAAAATTCGGACGCTTTGCCGCAAAAACTATCACGGCTGTTTTCACAGGACTGCTGAAAAGCGTTAAGTTCATTCTTTCCGAGCTTCTCAGCCTTGGCGTTTCTATACTGAAATTCTTCCTCTGGGTTTTAAAGGAGCTTACAGCGCCCTTCCGCGAGCGCTTCAATATAAACAAGGACATGACCAGAAAGGTCAACAAAGCAAAAAAAGAAGGCGCAGAGGAGTACAAAAAGGCTCTCTTTGAGTTCTGGTGCTCATATCTTTTCGGCGAGGACGGAGTTTTCTACACCGCCTTCAACTATATCCTGCCAACTCTTTCAATAGTGTTCCTTGTGGGCATTATCCGCTACGGCTCGGGACTTGAATACGGTCTGAGCGTTGAGTACAACGGCAGAGAGATAGGTATGATAACCGCAGAGGCTGACTTTGAGGAAGCCGAGCGCGAAGTCCAGCAAAGAATCGCATACCACGACAGCGACGAGCCCATTGACCTTTCGGCTAAGTATTCGCTGAAGATCATAAATGAAAACGACACTATAGTCTCCTCGGCTCAGCTTGCCAACGAAATGCTTGAAGCCTCAGACCACGCCCTTACAGAAGCCTACGGCATCTATATCGACGGCAAATTCATCGGCGCTGTCAAGGATAAGGAGCCTATACAGGACGCCCTTAACGAGAGGATACTCAACTTCCGCATAGACGGCATAGTCAAGAACATCGAGTACAAGAACAGTATCGAGTACTCTCACGGTATCTACCTTGCGGACAGCGTCATGGAAAAACAGGAAGCAATCGACCTGCTGACCTCCTCCAAGGAGAAAAAAGCCGTTTACATTGCGAAAAACGGTGATACAGCAGCTACTATAGCCCAGAAATACAACATGGATTACGACAAGCTCATAGAGCTCAACCCCGATATCAAGAACAACTGCCGCAAGGGCACTTTTGTAAACGTTGTCGAGACCGAGAGCTATCTGCCTATACAGTACGTCCGTGAGATAGATCCTATATCCTTCCTTGATTATGAGACTATCGAGGTGGAGACCAGCTCCCTCAACGAAGGTGTAAGGGATATCCTTGTAAAGGGCAGACGCGGCGAAAAGACAAGCCACATCGAGGTAACATACATCGACGGCAAGGAGTACTCGCGCAAGACCATAAGCACAAAGATAACCCGTGAGCCTGTTGTCGAAAAAATAGGAATAGGCATTTACGCCGCAAGACCTGACAGCTCAAGCACTGTTCTTACGGGCTCGGGCGAATTCGGCTGGCCTGTTGACGGCGGCTGGGTAAGCGATATATTCGGCGGCACAAGAAACCACAAGGGTATGGATATCGCCGCAAGCACAGGTACAGAGATATACGCGGCAGCCGACGGCGAGGTAGTTTCCGCAGGCTGGAACACAGGCGGCTACGGCTATTTCGTACAGATAGGTCATACCGACGGCTATCAGACGGTATACGGTCATATGAGCGCTGTTCTGGTAACTGAGGGACAGTTCGTAGCACGCGGTCAGCTTATCGGAGAGGTCGGAAACACAGGTAACTCCGACGGCTCGCACTGTCACTTTGAGGTGCGCCATGAGGGTATATGCCTTGATCCTGCGCTGTATCTGAACACTGTTGACAGCTTCAACGACGACAGAGACAAAAAGGACAGCAAGGATAAGGACAAAAAGAATAAGAAGAACTGACAAAACAGCCTTAGAGATGAACTCTAAGGCTGTTTTTAGTGATTAGTGAGTAGAACTATGATGTAGGGGACGCCGCCCTCGGCGTCCCGTTGGTTACTTATTACGTAAAAGCGGGCGTGACACAAGTCACGCCCGTCATGTTATTCTTCTGTTTCGTCAGTGGTCTCCTCGCTGTCGGTCTCGTTCTCTGTATTTGTCACGGATACGTCCTCAAAGGACTTGGTAGAAACTTCCTCAACAAGCGGTTTCTTGTTCTTGTACACCGTAACGATAAAGCCGTCAACGTTATTTCCCGATATCTCGTATCTTAAGCCGTTTGGCACAGGAACTGTTGTCTTTTCCGCGCCGTCGTCGGACTTAACGAAGTATACCTCATATTCCACGTCCTTGTCGTCCTTGAATTCAAGGTGCTCGCCGTCATACGGGTGATTGCGTATAAGGTCGATGTACTCCTCAAGACAAAGGTCGTTGGAGTCCATATAATAGGCATGGGGAACGCCTACATAGCGGAAATGCCACGGCTCGTCCTCTATCTTGGTTATCTTTTCCTTAGCCTTTCTGTAGCGGACGATAAAGCCGTATTTATAGCAGTTCGCATTGAGCCACGCATAATCGCCTGTGCCGTCGTAATCGTAGTTATCAGCCTCTGTGAAATCGAAAGCAAGTCCCGATTCATGCTCACTGAAGCCAGGCTTTGCCACCTTTGTGGACTTTCCGTCCTCGGACTGGGCAACATCATCGTCATAGAGCTGCTGCTGGAACTCCTTGGTACGGTATGAGCCGTAGATTATGAGCTTGTCGTTGTTGTACTGGTCAGAGAAATCCTGTATCATACGCGCCATTGGCTCATAGACCTGACGGAGTATGGTATAGGTGGAATCTACTGCCGAGAAACAGGTATAGGAGTTCTCCTCATTCATCTCTATAATGCTGACAAGATCCTCGTCGCCGCTGTAGTACTCGTGATCCTCGTTTACAAGGATAAGGTCTCCGCGGAACTTGTCCTTGGTATCAACTGACTTTGATTCAAATATTATCTGGTTAGGATCGGGAACAGTAGTGCTCTCGTTATCCGTTGCCTCTATATCCTTATCGTCAAAATAAGGGGAGGTCTGTACCTCCTTGGCTTCCTTCAGTGCATTTCTGACAAAAAAGCCGCCTGCTCCGACAAGAACAAGGCTTATGACTATTTCTGTCATAGTCTTGGCACGTCTTATGCTTTTTTCCTTGCTTATCTTTTTATTTTTAGACATACGTCTCTCCATTCTGCTGCCGTTTGCAGCTCTTTCTGGGAGTCCATAAAGCTCCCGCAGCTTTTGTTCTTTCTATATCTCTCTTTTACGAATATCGGGACAATTAAATCATGATACAATGTTCGTACAACGAACATTATATCATATTTCGCGGCAAAAAAACAGCCTTTCTGAGTTATATTTGTAAAATTGCGGTATATGCTCAAATATATGGCAGAAAAACTGTGCTTTTTCGACAAGGTCTGCACCTGTATTATCTCCCGTAAAGGGACAGATTTCCCATACATTCTGCATATAACGTTAATGTATACAAAAAACCACCCATGTTCATCACCGTATTGCACAATCTTTTATGAAGCCCTTAAAAACGCTTGAAAATGAATTAAATTAATGCTATAATATATTTGTGAAAGTATAGGCAGAGCCGTATATGAGCGGCTTTACAAACCACCGCTCCAAGCTATGATGGCTCTGTGTTTTTTCTGTATTTTCGCTATAAGGAGTGATGTTTATGAAATGTCCACAGTGCGGAACAGCAAACGAAGCGGGTTTCAGGTTCTGCGTGAAATGCGGCGTCAACCTTGAAAATCCGCAGGATATTAATATTGAACAGGTCGATATGGGCGGCTATCATTCTGAAGAAGATTCTGCAAACGGCGGTTTTACCCTCGGCAGCGGCACCTTCACTATCAGCGATAAACCTTCGAGAGATTCGTCCTCCGACTTATATACAGCAGCCGAACTGAACGATTCCGACGAGGAATTTGATTTCAGCAGTATTGACGAGCCATTTATACCTCACCTTGACACTGGAAGAGTCACACTCCCCGAACAAACAAAGGCTGTAAGACAGGCACAGATGCAGAATGCAGGCTTCCGTCCACAGGGCGGAATGGCAGGAATACCGCCTCAGGGCATGATGCAGGGGCTTCCTCCGCAGGGAGCCATGGCAGGAATACCTGCCCCACAGGGCGCTATGCAGGGTATCCCACCTCAGGGCGGAGCTATGGCAGGAATACCTGCCCCACAAGGCGCTATGCAGGGGCTTCCCCCACAGGGCGGAGCTATGGCAGGAATACCTGCTCCTCAGGGCGCTATGCAGGGACTTCCCCCACAGGGCGGAGCTATGGCAGGAATACCTGCTCCGCAGGGTGCTGTACAGGGCGTCCCACCGCAGGGCGGCGCTCAGATGAACGGTATGCCAGTTTACGGTCAGCCCATGATGTACGCTCAGCCTCAGCTCATCGGATACGACCAGAGCGGCAACCCCGTCTACGGTCAGCCCGTCATGTACGCTCAGCCCCAGATAATCGGCTATGACCAGAACGGTATGCCCATTTACGGTCAGCCCATGATGTACGGTCAGCCTCAGATAATCGGCTATGACCAGAACGGTATGCCCGTTTACGGTCAGCCTATGGTATTCGCTCAGACTCCTATGGAACATCCTGAGCCCGAGCCCGCTGCTCCTCCCGTTGAGGACAAGGAAAAGGTCGAAGTCCCCGACGATTTCTGGGAGTTTTTCGACGGCGGCAAGGCTACAGAACACGCCGAAATGGACTCAGCAGACGATTTCTTCGGAAAGCGCGGCAACGAGATAGAGGGCATGAAACGCTTTGAGAAGAAGAATCAGGCGTATATGAGCGATACTCCCCTTGTTGACGCAAGAGACCTCAAAAAGAACGAGTCTGACAAGTACAGCAAGTATTTCATGCGCTCTGCAGGTACTGCAAACGCCGACGAACTGAGAGCAAAGCAGGATTCACTCCACCTCAACTACATGGGCGTAACCAAAAACGTCGACGCAAATCAGCTCCGCGCTAAAGAGGACAGCAAATCATGGAACCTCATGGGCGGAACCAAACAGGCCAACGCCGCAGACCTTGAAATGAACTCGGTCACACGCCAGGAGTCGCTTATGGCTCAGCCTGATCGCGCTGTAGAGGCTATGCCAAAGAAAGCCAAGACCTATAACGACGAAATAGACGCTATAGAACTTCCCGAAGAAATGAAGGCTAAAAAGACTAACTTAGCGGAAATTCCCGGCTTGCCGGAAATTAAATAAATTTTATTTTATATCTATCAAGGAGATGTTGTAAAAAATGAAGAAGTTTTTACAGGAATTCAAGGAATTCGCACTCAAAGGCAACGTAATGGATATGGCTGTCGGTGTTATCATCGGTGCCGCATTCGGAAACATTGTTACAGCCCTCACTGAGGACTTCATCAATCCTCTCATCGCTTGTATCGGCGGCGCAGAGGTAGCAGGAAGAATAAAGCTTGGTGATACAGGTCAGTACCTTAACTGGGGACACTTTATCACAGCTATCATCAACTTCCTCATCATGGCATTCTGCATTTTCCTCATGGTCAAGGCAGTAAACAAGGTAATGTCTATCGGCAAGAAGAAGGCAGAGGAAAAGCCTGCTGAGCCTCCAAAGGAAGAGGTTCTTCTCACTGAGATAAGAGACCTTCTCAAGGCACAGAACGAGAAGAAGTAATTAGTGCAGGGACGCCCATTGGGCGTCCTTTTTGCGTATTATCCGTATACAGCACAAAGCCTCCGCTATTGCGGAGGCTTTGTTCATCTCATTGAACCCTTAATAAGAATTATTACAAATTATCTTTATCAGAAATTAGCCCATACGTCCTGATCTGTCTTAACACTGTAGCTGCCGACCTGACGTTTTTCGCTCTTATTTACCGTATTTCCTGCTGCATCAGTTACCTGGAAAACAATAGAAGCATTCTGTACATAATGATCGTAGAATGTTCTTACATACCAGCCGGGACCGGATTCATATGTGCTGCCGCTGCCTATATAGTAATCTACTATCTTTGCCCTTGTTCTGTAAACATTTGAGCCAAGATATGAATAAACGCCTGTTGTGCTGTAGCTGCCATATCCGCCCTCTACCTTAAAGTCAACATAGTAATATCCGTTTTCTTTATACTGCTTCACCTCTGTAACCTTAAGAGGTCTTGTTACATTCATAACGCCGCTTCTTACTGATGATGCGATAGTATTGCCGTCCATGCTGCGGATTATGCACTGATACTTCTTGTTGTATGCATTGAGGTAGATAGTTCTTGTATTTGATGTTGATGTTGTTATATCGCTTTTGTAGAACTCAGTCCATGCGTTGCTGTTGATATCTGCTACCTGCCATACATACTGGTAATAGCCTGTACCGCCCTGTACTGATACTGTGAAATCCTTTACAGTTCTTGTGTTTTCGATGTTGTATGTCTTGGGAAGTCCCTGCTTGAGGCTGTAGAAATTGATAGTTGCCTTGACTTTATTGGTTGTTACCCTGGAATTGAGTGAATCTGTGATAACGCAGTAATATGTGCCGGGATTGGTTACCTTGACAGATGAAGTTGTTCCGATAACTGTATTGCCCGAATACCACTTATATGAATAAGGTGCTTTGCCGCCGCTTACGCCTACGGAGATATATCTGCCGTTCTCGTCACAGATAACAACGTCCTTGGGCTGTCTTGTTATTCTGAGGAAGTTCTCGGTAACATAAGCATAATTGCTTGTTAAGGTACTGCCCTTGCTGTCGGTTATCTTGCATCTGTATGTGCCGCCCGATGTAGCTTTATAGGTCTGATTCCTGCCTACTACAGTACCGTTCTTTGTCCACTCATACTTATATGGCGCTGTGCCGCCCTCAACCTCAACAGAAAGCGGATAGGTATCGCCGCTCTTGTAGATATAACCGCTCTTGGGCTGTGTCTTTATTTCAAACTTTTCTGTTACAACGCATTTTTCTGTTGTGAATGAATCTGCAAGAACAAGTCCGCCTCTGGCAAGGCGAAATGCTTTTATTACACAGTGATAGCTGCCTGCTCTTGTTGCAGGATGACTATCAGATGAAGCTCCGCTGATAGCTCCGCCGTCCTTGTACCACTGATATATGACGCTATAGCCTTCCGGTATCGAGCAATCGGAATTCTTGATAAGCTTCATATCGATCTGGCTGACGCTGCTGTTCAGCTGACCGCTTGTAGTATTAAGATGATATGAGAGCTTGCACGTTGCTGTCTGGGTAGTGGTTGTTGTAGTCGTAGTCGTTGTTGTAGTTGTAGTTCTGAGCGGTCTTAAACCTGTAAGCCCTGTCTTTTGTGGTTTGAATACATCCGAAGGAAGAGTTTGCAAAGTCACAATTTCCTTTACGGGAGCAGTAGTTGTAGTAACGATAGGTGTGAGTTCGTTTCCCTTGATTGCCATTTCAAACTCAAGCTCATTTGCAATATCATTCTCCTTCGCCAGCTCAAAATCCTTTATAAGGCCTTTTTCCCTTGTTATCTGAGTATAAGCTGCTGTTGTTGGTTCATCTGGCTCTGCTGCACTTGCAGGGATAGCACTGGCGCCGCAGAACAATACGGCAGTAGAAAGTATACTTAATACTTTTTTCGATAAATTTTTCATATCTGACAACCTCCATTTTTAAAATAAACCTGATATTTTTATAAACAAGTTCGGCGCCTGAACTTTGTTCCCCCTGTGTGGTATGGTCTTATTATATCACGTTCATCGGAGCCTGAAAAGGTGTCATTTGTCACTTTCTGAATGACATTTGTCACTAAAAAAATGACATATGTCACTTCTTTAACTAAAGTTATCCTACCAATCGAGCCGTCAGCCGTTAGCTGTAGGGGCGGTGACTCCCCACAGTGTGGGGAGATGTCCGAAGGACAGAGGGGCGCGGCTCCTGTTGGGAGTTCCGCCGACCTCATAAGTATCGGATACAAAAAACGGGCGGATAATATCCGCCCTTGTAATACACATAAAAAAATCCGCTTCGTTTGAAGCGGATCTTATAATTATTACTTGATATCAGCGTGATGAGCCTGAAGCGACTTGACTCCGAGGTGAGTATTGTTCTTGATAGCCTTGATACCCTCTGCACTTGCCTTTGCAGCAGCCATTGTTGTCATGTAAGGAACTCTGTGCTTGATTGCAGCCTTACGGATATAGCTGTCGTCGTGAACGCTGGTCTTGCCTGCGGGAGTATTGATTATCATCTGTATCTCGCCGTTTGCGATCTCGTCAGCGATATTCGGACGTCCCTCGTAGATCTTGAATATCTTGTCGCATGGGATACCTGCTTCCTTTATCATCTCATAGCTTCTGCCTGTAGCGATGATGTGGAAACCGAGCTCGTGGAAGGACTTAGCGATGTCGATAAGCTCGGGCTTGTCTCTCTCGCATACGCTGAGGAGAACTGTTCCCTCGAGAGGAAGCTTGTTCTTTGTAGCCTCCTGAGCCTTGTAGTAAGCCTCGCCGAAGGAAGGTGAGATACCGAGAACTTCACCTGTTGAACGCATCTCAGGTCCGAGGAGAGGATCTACCTCCTGGAACATATTGAACGGGAATACAGCTTCCTTTACGCCGTAGTGACCGATCTTCTTATCCTTGAGCTCAGGAACAGGCGAAGGTCTGCCTGTGAGCTTTGATGTGATTATATCGGTAGCAATTCTAACCATGTTGATGTCGCAAACCTTTGATACCAGCGGAACTGTTCTTGAAGCACGGGGATTAGCTTCGAGAACGTAAACTGTATCGCCCTCGATAGCGTACTGCATATTCATAAGACCGCAAACGTTCATCTCTACAGCTATCTTCTTGGTGTACTCCTTGATAGTAGCTACCTGCTTCTCTGTGAGGTTCTTTGAAGGCAGGATACAAGCGGAGTCGCCCGAATGTATGCCTGCAAGCTCGATATGCTCCATAACGCATGGAACGAAGCAGTGTGTGCCGTCGGAAATAGCGTCAGCCTCACACTCTGTAGCGTGGTTGAGGAAACGGTCGATGAGGATAGGTCTGTCAGGAGTTACGCCGACAGCCGCATTCATGTAAACTCTCATCATCTCGTCATCGTGAACTATCTCCATTCCGCGTCCGCCGAGAACGTATGAAGGACGAACCATTACAGGATAGCCTATCTTGTTTGCGATAGCGATAGCCTCGTCAGCGTTTACAGCCATACCAGCCTCAGGCATAGGAATGCCCAGCTTGTCCATCATAGCGCGGAAGTGGTCTCTGTCCTCAGCAAGGTCGATAGTCTCGGGAGTTGTACCGAGGATATTTACGCCGTACTTTTTGAGGTCGTTTGCAAGGTTGAGAGGAGTCTGTCCGCCGAACTGAGCGATAACGCCTACAGGCTTCTCCTTTTCGTGTATAGCAAGTACATCTTCAAGTGTAAGAGGCTCGAAATAGAGCTTGTCAGATGTATCATAGTCAGTGGAAACCGTCTCAGGGTTGCAGTTTACGATTATCGACTCGAAGCCAAGCTTTTTAAGAGCAAGTGCAGCGTGAACGCAGCAGTAGTCGAACTCGATACCCTGACCGATTCTGTTAGGACCGCCGCCGAGGATCATTATCTTTGGCTTTTCTGTGCTTACAGGGCTCTTGTCCTCGTCAAGGTGATATGTGGAGTAGTAGTAAGCAGCGTCCTTTGTACCGCTTACGTGAATGCCCTCCCATGCTTCCTTTACGCCGATAGCCATACGAGCGTTTCTTATCTCCTCCTCGGAAACTTCAAGGAGAGAGCTGAGGTAACGGTCTGAGAAGCCGTCAAGCTTAGCCTGCTTCAGAACGTCGTTTGCAGGAACAGCGCCCTTGTTCTTGAGGAGAGCCTCCTCCTCGTCAACAAGCTCCTTCATCTGCTCAATGAAGTACTTCTTTATCTTTGTGAGGTCGTGGAGCTCATCTATTGTAGCGCCCTTGCGGAGAGCTTCATACATAACGAACTGTCTCTCGCTTGTTGGGTAACGGAGCTGTGCAAGGAGCTCTTCCTTGGTCATGCTGTTGAAGTTCTTTGCAAAGCCGAGACCGTATCTTCCTGTCTCCAGTGAACGGATAGCCTTCTGGAAAGCCTCCTTGTAGGTCTTGCCGATGCTCATTACTTCGCCGACAGCTCTCATCTGTGTGCCAAGCTTGTCCTCAGCGCCCTTGAACTTCTCGAAAGCCCAGCGAGCGAACTTGATAACGATGTAGTCACCGTCGGGAACGTACTTGTCAAGAGTACCGTACTTGCCGCACTCGATGTCTTTAAGTGTAAGACCGCAGGCAAGCATAGCCGATACGAGAGCTATCGGGAAGCCTGTAGCCTTTGAAGCGAGAGCCGAAGAACGTGAGGTTCTTGGGTTTATCTCGATAACAACGATACGTCCTGTCTCGGGATCGCGTGCGAACTGACAGTTACAGCCGCCGATGACCTCGATTGACTCGATTATCTTGTATGACATATCCTGAAGAGTCTTCTGAACGTCCTCAGGGATAGTGAGCATAGGTGCTGAACAGAACGAATCGCCTGTGTGAACACCGATAGGATCAATGTTCTCGATGAAGCATACAGTTATCTTGTTGTTCTCAGCGTCGCGGACAACCTCGAGCTCCAGCTCTTCCCAGCCGAAGATACACTCCTCGACAAGTACCTGTCCAACGAGAGAAGCCTGTAAGCCTCTTTCACAGACTACCTTTAATTCATCTACATTGTAAACCATTCCGCCGCCTGCGCCGCCCATGGTGTAGGCAGGACGAAGAACTACAGGATATTTCAGCTTTTCAGCTATCTTTACAGCCTCGTCAACAGAGTAAGCTACCTCGCTCTTTGGCATACCGATACCGAGAGCGCTCATAGCGTTCTTGAATTCGATACGGTCCTCACCGCGCTCGATAGCGTCTACCTGAACGCCGATTACCTGCACGCCGTACTTTTTGAGCACGCCTGCCTGATCCAGCTCTGAGCAGAGGTTAAGACCGGACTGACCGCCGAGGTTAGGGAGGAGAGCGTCAGGACGTTCCTTTTCGATTATCTGAGTAAGTCTTTCGAGGTTGAGGGGCTCGATGTAAGTAATATCAGCAACATCGGGATCTGTCATGATAGTAGCAGGGTTTGAGTTTACGAGAACTATCTCATAGCCCAGCTTGCGCAGAGCCTTGCAAGCCTGAGTACCTGAGTAGTCGAATTCGCAAGCCTGTCCGATGATGATAGGACCTGAACCGATTATCATGATCTTGTTAATATCCTGTCTTTTTGGCATATTATTCTCCTGACTCGTACACGGGAAATGTACGTTGATATATTTGCCATGAAACGTCATGGCGCAACTTCTTACCTTATATAATATCATAATCCAAGGAAAAATGCAATACAGAAAATCCCCTTGATGTGCGGAATAATTTTAGGAAAACTGCAAAAATCCCACTGTTGAACTTTGACTGTCGGCTGTTTATAAAACAAAAAGGACGCACCATGTACGTCCTCAAAATCTAACGGCTGAAAAGCATATTTGTCCTGCCCCATTTTTCGTCCCTGAAGGCAAATGCCTCGGGAGTGGTTATCCTCTCGGCAAAGCCTGCGCTCTCATAGCACTTCCGCGCCCTTTCATTTACGCTGAACACATTGAGCTGTACCGCGTCCGCTTTCAGTATATCTATGCAGTATTCCGTGGCAAGCTGTATCATTTCCCTGCCATAGCCCTTTCCACGCTGTGCAGGATCTATCATCACAAAGGCGAGCATAGCTTCATTGGTCTTTGAGCATACGCCGCAGCATAAGAAACCGACCACAATCCCGTCGTCTGTTGTGGCAACAAAAGGGCAGTCCCCGTGTTTTTCGTACATATCCGCGAGAAACTGGTCAAAAGCTGTCTTTTCAAGAGGGTAGGGAGCATGATTTGCGCTCCACATAGCATTTGTTCTTTCGTCTGTCACCCAGTTTTTTATTGCGTCGAAGTCGTGGCTCGGTATGTATGGTCTTAATCTCATAGTAACACCTCTTTATTCAATGCGTAATTGTAGGGGCGAGTTCCGCTCGCCCGAATAAAAATATTCGTAATGCGAAATTAAAAATGTAGGGGGCGATGCCCACATCGCCCCGTTGGTTTTGAATATTTGGCGGGCTGATGTAGGCATCAGCCCCTACAATCTTAGTTCTTAGCTCTTAGTTCTGCTCACTTCTTATCAGCTGCACGCTGGAAGAACTTTACTATCTCAACAACAGGCACTATGCAGGCGCCTGCAGCGAATGCCCAGAGGTAATTCATGCCTGTGAGGGCTTCAAGTGAGAACATATTTCTCAGTGCAGGGATAAAGAGAACAGGTATAGTCAGAACTGCCGAAAGGGCGATAGCTCCGATAAGAACTATGTTTCTGCTCTTCATTGTGAAGATAGAGCCCTTGAGGCTTCTCATGTTCCATGCGTGGAGCATTTCGCATACGCAGAGTGTGATGAATGCCATTGTTGTGCCTGCCTCGGGAGAGGTCTGCGAACCGATAAGATATGAAACAAAGGTAAGTGCCGCAATAACTGCGCCCTGCCACAGCAGATTAATTCCGAGACCGTCGGAGAAGATGTGTGAATTGCTGCTTCTTGGCTTGCGTGACATGATACCCTGTTCAGCAGGCTCCATGCCGAGAGCTATTGCAGGGAAGCAGTCTGAGATAAGATTTATCCAGAGCAGGTGCACAGGGCTGAATATGCTCTTGCCGCCGCCGATGAACAGTGTTGCTGCAAGTATGCAGAGAACCTCGCTGAGGTTGCTGGAAAGCAGGAACTGTATTGCCTTGCGGATATTGTCATAGATACGTCTGCCCTCTTCCACAGCGCCTACGATAGTTGCGAAGTTGTCGTCGGTGAGCACCATATCTGCGACGTTCTTTGTAACGTCTGTACCTGTGATACCCATGCCAACGCCGATATCAGCGCTCTTGATAGACGGAGCGTCGTTTACGCCGTCGCCTGTCATAGCTGTAGTCATGCCCTTTTTACGCCATGCGTTTACGATACGTACCTTGTGCTCAGGCTGAACACGGGCATATACGCTGTAGTCCTGAACGTGCGCGTTGAACTCATCATCGGGTATCTTTGAGAGCTCCGCGCCTGTGAGAGCCTGCTGTCCCTCGCCGAGGATACCAAGCTCCTTGGCGATAGCAACGGCTGTATCCCTGTGGTCGCCTGTTATCATAACGGGACGTATGCCTGCTGTGCGGCAGAGACCGATAGCGTCCTTTACCTCGGGGCGGACAGGATCTATCATGCCTGTCATACCGATGTAGATAAGGTCATGTTCAAGTCCCTCGGGTGAGATATCGCTTGGGAGCTCGTCGTACTCGCGGTAAGCCGCAAGAAGAACTCTCAGCGCCTGGTCTGCCATTTCCTTGTTGCGGCGGAGTATCTCAAGCCTGTCGGACTCGGTCATTATGCGGACGCCGCCCTCCTTGAACATATGTGTGCAGTTTTTCAGCACCTCGTCGGGAGCGCCCTTGGTGTACTGTACATAGCCATTTTCAGTCTTGTGGACTGTGGACATCATCTTTCTCAGTGAATCAAACGGAGCCTCTGCAACTCTCGGAGTTGCAGCCTCCATTTCGTACTTTTTAAGTCCGCACTTGTGTGCATAGGCTACAAGAGCTGCCTCTGTAGGCTCACCTGTAACGGTATCGTCAGAATTGAGCTGTGCGTCACAGCAGAGAGCCATAGCTCTTGCAAGGAGCTCCTTATCATCTGTATTTTCGTGAACTACTGTCATCTTGTTCTGTGTAAGAGTACCTGTCTTATCGGAGCAGATGACCTCGGCACAGCCTAAAGCCTCAACAGCGGTAAGTCTGCGGATAATAGCTCCGCGCTTTGACATATTGGTAACGCCGATAGAGAGAACGACTGTGACAACGGCTGCAAGTCCCTCGGGGATAGCCGCAACCGCAAGGCTGACTGCTATCATAAAGGATTCAAGGAATCCGGGGAGAGTGATAGAGCCGTTTCTTACAAGCATCTGAACGATGTTCAGACCGAGTATGATAACGCAGATAACGAGAACTGCGATAGAGAGTATCTTGCTGAGCTGGTCGAGGCTCTTCTGAAGAGGAGTCTCATCGTCGTCAGCATTGGCGATAGCACCTGCTATCTTACCCATTTCGGTCTTCATACCTGTAGCGACTACGACTGCTTCTGCACGGCCGTAAGCTATACTGCTGCCCATGTAGAGCATATTCTTTCTGTCGCCGAGAGGTACTTCCTCGCCGCTGAGCACGCCGCTTTCCTTGTCCGAGGGAACGCTCTCGCCTGTGAGGGCGGATTCCTCTGCCTTTAAAGCTGCCGCTTCAAGTATACGGCAGTCCGCAGGGACATTGTCGCCTGCTTCAAGAGCTATGACATCACCGGGGACGAGCTCCGAGCTTGGTATGACTACCAGCTCTCCCGAGCGGTATACCTTGCTCTGTGCGGCGCTCATAGCCTGCAATGCTTCGATAGCGGATTCTGCCTTGTTTTCCTGATATACGCCGAGAACTGCGTTTGCGATGACAACGAACAGGATAATGAATACGTCCGCATCAAGCTTTCCCTCAGAGATGATACCCGTAACTGCGGATATGACCGCTGCTGCAATGAGCACAAGTATCATCGGGTTCTTGAATTGCTCTATGAACCTTGCCAGAAGCGTAGGCTTGGGAGCTTCGTCAAGCTTGTTCCGACCTACCTTTTCAAGGCGCTTTGCAGCTTCTTCGGCTGTAAGTCCCGAAGCCGAGCTTTCGACTTCTTTAAGGACATTTTCTGTGGTTTCGAGATAGTGTTTCATGTTTTTCCTCCAATATCCGTCAGTACTAAAGTATAAAACGGTGGAATCCGCTTTATTACTGTACTAAACAGATAATATTTTATCATTTACTTTCAAAAAAGTCAAGATATATCTGTGACTAAACTGTAAATTGCCGCGAAAAACAAAAAAGCCCGTCCCATAGGAACGAACTTTTCTGCCGGGAGCTGAAGCGGAACTCCCGATGTATGAAAAATCACTGTATGATTTACTGCGAAACAAGCAATTGAAAAGGAAATTCTGAAATTTGGTTTTCTTTCAAGTGTTTTATAGAGATGGTTTTTTTAAGAGAGATCTGAAAGCGTTATGTGTTCATTGTTTGTTCCGAATAAGTAACGGCATACCAATGATAAATCACCGTTAAAAAAGGGGGGTGGACGGAAAAATGTCATGCTATCGGGGGGCGACAGCTCACATTTTTCCGTTCAGGGATATGAATGGTATAGTCTTATAAAGGATCCGACAAGCTAAGTAACAGTCACTTTTTATTTATATGACCTTCGCCTGCGTTTTAAGGTTAGCCGCCCGAAAAGTGACTACGCTCTCATTGCCTGTCATTGTAGATAATTACTGCGTAGTTTTCTGAGAAAATGCTGTGTGTTATGGACTGTTGGATACAGATTAAGTAATAGGACTTAATGGCGTTTTCTGAACGGTAAAGATGCATTATTATTATCAGGAAAATTTAATGAAGTATTTAGGATTAGATGGAAAATTTTTAAAGGGGATCGATGTTTTATGTAAAGTGATGGTTAAAATTTTCTGAGTTTCTTGAGATCCTTGGGGGGCTCTGGTTGATTAAAAAACCATAAGCAAGCGGAATTTGCATTCTGCTCTGCTGCCTTTACAGATTTTGAAACGATTGTCTTCATTATTTTTGATTTGACAGTATTCCGAGTTACCTTCATGTAGAAATACCTCCTGAATAATGATAGTGCAGGCACCTTTGGGGCGACGCCTATGTATATTATTATATTTCTGAAACCCAAAAAGTCAATACCTTTGCACTAAACGCCGTTTATTTGCATTTTTATCCTTATAGTTCATCTTTAACGGTAATTTTCTGACAGTAATAATTTTTTTGTTCAGGTTGAACGTTTTATTTCATATTCCGCTCCGAAAAGCTCATACCGCTGTCTTTTCAGAGACTTTCTCCGCCTGCTTTCCCTCCTTGTCGTCGGGGATAGGAATGAGCAGCTCGGTGATGAAAAGTTCGTTCTCAACGTGGGCGTTAAAGCTGCCGTTATATTTTTCACAAGCACTGCGGATATTGGAAAGTCCTATTCCGTGGTGATCCTTTTTGGTGCTTTTGAATTCGTTCTGCGCGGTGAGCATTACCTTGTCAAAGCTGTTTTCGAGATAAATGAAAACGAAATAGTTTCTGCGGGTAATGGACAGCCATACATGGCGCTTTTCCTCAGGGAGCTCGCTGCAGGCCTCAAAGGCGTTGTCAAGCAGATTTGAGAATATAGCCGTAACGTCAAGGCTCGAAATAAAGCCGATGTCGGTGTATTCTGCGTCAACACGGAAGTCAACGTTCATGGATTCCGCAGTATCGAGCTTATTATTGATAACCACCGTGAGAATGGGATCATCACACTCAAACCGCGGCATGAGCTTGTCCAGCTCGGCTATGAGCATACCCTTGTAACGTCCTGCCTCCTCTGCCTTGTTGGCATTGATAAGCCCTTCAAGAGAGGCGATGTGCTTCTTTACATCGTGGATAACGCGCCTTGAAGCGTTATACTTGTCGTTGAGCTCCTTATAGGCTTTGAGCTGCAATACTGACTGCTGAGATACCAGTTCCAGCTCTCGTTCGGTTTTGTACGCCTTTGAAAGAGTCCTCAGGAGATATGTAAGATACAGATCCAGCGCAAGGAATATGAAAAGGGTAATGACAATGCCGTAGCCTGCCTGTGTCTTCATTATGAACTTGCACATAAAATGGAATACTGCTATCTCTCCTATAATAAGGATAAGGAACATTATGATCTCCTGTGTCCTTATGGAGCTGAATCCGCCTTCGGAAATATAAAGTATGAAGCATTTTGCAATGGCTATCATAAATATCCAGCTCAGCACAGAGCCTGCAATATAGAGATTCAGCGAGTTCTGTACTTCCTGAGGCTGTACGTTTATCATAAACGACAGTATCATCATCGCCAGCATTTCTATTATGACCATGATAACAAGGAATATGGCGTTGTATATCAGGAAATTCAGATATTTAGGCTTGTAGAACAATATCGTCAGTACGAGCAGTGATACATATGCAAAGGAAATATTAAAAACAGGTATCGCAAGGGAATTAACGCCAGCGTGCAGCAAAGCCGCAATAACTGCATATGCTATTTTAAACACTGTTGAACGATTTCTGGATTCATATATCTTGTCAAAGGTGACGAACGCAAAGATATACAGAGCTGCCGAAGAAATAAAATTAGCTGCAAAAAACATAGCTTACTCCTGTCTTATGTAATGTTTGATGAAGCGGCTGAATTCGTTCTGAAACTCCTTGAGCTTTTTCTGAGCTACGGGTATTTCAAGGCCGTTTGTAGTGTATAGTGTAAAGTTGTTGAGTTTATCTATGTGCTCCATATTTATTATAAAGCTTTTATGGGGAGAAACGAAGCTCTCTGAGTTTATCAGTGCAAAAACATCGGAAAGGCTCCCTCTTATGCGGTATTTTTCCGATTTTGTGTATACCGTTATGCGGCGGTTTCCCGTATATTCAAAGACATATATATTTTTCAGCGTAAGCAGCAGAGGTCCGTCCTCGCCCTTAAGCTGTATCACCACGTCCTTTTCGGAGTTCTCCGCAAGATAGCGCATGAGCTCGTCAAGAACGTTGTCTATCCTCACGTCCTCAAAGGGCTTTACCACAAAGTCAAAGGGATGTACTGAATAGCTCCTCAGCGCGAATTCCGAATGGTTTGTGACATAGACTATCCTTGAGCGGCGGTCTATCTGACGTATTGCCTGAGCAGTCTTGAGTCCGTCGATACCGCTCATTTCGATGTCAAGAAAGATAAGGTCGTAGTTCATTTCCGTCTCAAGGAGCTTTTCGCCGCAGCGGAAGCTGTGGACATCAAACTCTACAGAATGGTCGGTGCTGTATTTTGAGATACGCCCCTTTATCTGCGCGATAACGTCCTTATCATCGTCGCATATAGCAATGGAAATCATTTCAATGCTCCTTTCCTGTTGGAGAATATGCCTGCCGGAAGCATTATCCCTGTAAAGAATACTGCCATGGCAGCCGCTGTCATAAGCCGATGTGCCTTAAAAAGGAATAATACAGCTATCACTGCCGCAGATATTGCAGCGGCGATAAGGGAACGTCTGCGGAACACCCTGCGCTCTTTGTCGTCAAAGGGCTTGTTCCGGCTTTCCACAGGCGCTAACAGGATAATGCACAGTAATCCGGCAGCATACATAGCCGCTGCCGCATACAGCGAAGCCCTTGCAGGCATAAGACGAGAAGCCGCAATAACAGAGCTCATTGCAGCCATGGACAATATAAAGCAGGCGGTCCTCGTTTTTGCATGATAGCCGCCGCAGCATGAGCGCAGAGGCGGATACACAGCCATAAAAACAAGCGCCGCAGGAGTACTGCCGAATATGACGGCAGCAATGAGCATAGCAGAAGATATGAGCACCTTCATGATGTTCAGCTCAAGTCCGAACCGAACTATCTCCGCCTCATCTTCTCTGACATAGCCGTCGCTGAGAAGCTTTTCCATGATCGAATCTATTAATTTGTCCATCTCTATATCCTGTATCCCATACACGAATTACTAATCAGTTTAATTATATCACAAATTAGCAAAAAGTCAATAATCTCGGTGAAAAATTCACCTATATTACTTAATATACATGGACGCACACTGCGATATGTCAATGCTCAGACTGACCGTGCGGAAATAAATATCATAAAAGCAAAAATTGTTATCACAAGCTAACCAAATATATAAAAACAACGCAAAACAGGAAAAATCATGTAAAAAAATTTTTTTGATTAAAAACTTGACATTTTTATTTCTTTATGATATAATACCTTACACGTGAGAGGTTCATATGAACTCAATTTGAGTTCATATAACTCTCAGGGATTATTAGGAGGTTTATATCATGAAAAAAATCATTAGTTTATCCGCAGCACACGCAAAGCCCTGAGTCTTTATTCTGTTGTAAATATTGACATAAAAATTGATATATGTTATAATATATAGTACGATCAAACTGCCATATGGCAAAATGATATAGGAGGTTATTATTATGAAAAAGATCATCTCAACACTCGCTGCTCTTTCTTTCATCTGCGGTTCTTTAGGCACAGCCGCACCTGCTTTCGCAGAAACTGTTCTGACAGCTACCGCAAGCACACAAACGGAAGATTTCGACCTTGACGGCGCTCATTCGCTCTCCGAGGCTGACGGTATAACCTATTACGTATACAACAGTTTTGCTGTAATAACCAAGGTCGACAAGGAAGATATCGAGGAATTCACCGTTCCCGAGACCTACAAGGAGCTGCCTGTCGTGGGGTTGACAGATGATCCTTTCACTAACTGCAAAAAGCTGAAGAAGATCAATCTTTCCAAGAATACCGCTGTATTTGACTGGATATACATTGCAATAGAGGGGATTGAAGAGATTACTGTTCCCGAGGACAACAAGTACTTCTCTGCTGTTGACGGAGTCATCTATACCAAGGATATGAAGGAGCTTGTGGCTTGCCCCAGCGCAGGCGGCAAGACCGAGCTTACTATCCCTGACGAGACAGTAAGTATCGACCGCGGAGCTCTTGCCTGCTGCCGTGACCTCAAAAAGGTAACTATGGGTGCAAATGTAGAGAAGATATATCCCTCTGCTTTCTGGGGCTGCAGCGGTCTTACCGAGGTAAACTTCTCACAGAAGCTCAAGGCTATCGGCTTCTTTGCATTTGCAGGCTGCTCATCGCTGGAAAGCGTTGACCTGCCCGACAGCTTAGAGGAAATGTATGAGGGCGTATTCAAGGATACTGCCTGCGTTGAGAACTATAACGGCATACATTATGTTGACAACTGGGCTGTAGGATCGGACAAGAATATACTGCAGGGCGATATCAGAAAGGGCACTGTGGGTACAGCCTGCGGAATTTTCTCTGAGAGATACAGCATGAAATGGATCAATGTGCCAAGCTCTGTAAAGCATATCACAGAATCTCTTATTATCGGTCTGGGACAGAATTATGATATTGATTTTGTTTCCTTCCACAACGACACTATACCCGATCGCTGTCTTGCTATAAACGGCATCAAGGGTATCGAAATATACGATCCTAAATGCAAGATAACAGATTCCAAAACAGCTCTGCCTGCATACTGGGTCGAGCACGACGATTCCTTTGTTCCGAGCGATAAGGAAGAACAGCCAACAGAATACAAGCTGGGCAGAACTACGGTTTCTTCATCGAGTTCGGGCTCAAAAACAGTACAAAAAGCAATAAATACAGAGCTTATCGAGCTTGATGAAGATATCAGCAACGACGATGATTACGTTCAGAAAATGGCTGCGCTCGATGAGAAGATACAGAAGGATAACTCGAGCTTTGCAATAGCTCAGCCTGTTGAGGGCACTGTACACTCGGCACCTATAAAGATAGGCGCACGTACTAAGGTCGACACTCTTATCTACGGTGCACCTGGCTCTACAGCCGAGGACTACGCTGTAAAGTACAGAAGAATGTTCAAGCCGCTGGAGGTCAGAGACGATCTCAAGCCTACAATAATAAACGATGATGACGCAGGCGTTACCTACAAGAAGTACATGGATACCTATGCTACAGCAAATGTATACATTAACAACGGTGATACAATAAAAGAGATCACCATAGCTCCCGAAGCAGACGGTGCTCCCGTAAAGGATATATTCGTAACTCTTGCAAATGCGGATAAGATAAATATCCCTGCAACTGCTGAGCGCTATGTTCATCAGGTGGACTCCGCCGAGGATAATGTGGCATACTACAATGTGGACAAGGACAATCCTTATCTCACATCGGTTGACGGTATCATCTACAGCAAGGACATGACAAAACTCATAAAAGTCCCGTCAAGATACGCAGGCAAGAAGATAGTCGTTCCCGACGGCGTAAAGGTAATAGACAGCTTTGCGTTCTACAGCCTTGACAATGTTGAGAGCATCGAGCTCCCCGACAGCGTTGAAATTATCGGAAAAAAATCTTTTGCCTCAAGCAAGATCACAAGCATAAATCTCCCCGAAAATCTTGATGTTATCGGCGACTATGCTTTCATAGGCTGCACAGGTATCAAAGATATTTCTATCCCTGACAGTGTAAATCATATCGGTTATAATGCATTCCTTGACGTTCCTGCTGTCAAGTCAGAAGACGGACTCGATTATCTCGGAAACTGGTGCGTTGGTGTCACTGAAGTTGCGCCGGAAAAATCAAAGCCTGCAAATATCAAGGAAGGCACTATAGGCGTTGCTAAATTAAACGCTGCCGGTTACATAGCTGTCCCCAAGAGCATTACAAAAATGAGCTGGGAAATGGTTGGCTGCAACAACAATGTAAAGAGAGCCGACGTTTACTCCCATGTTATTGAGGCTGACGCATTCAAGAACGCTAAGTACATGAAGGATATCTATATCTACGATCCCGATTGCGAGATATGTGCAGGTTATTGGACTATCCCTCCACAGCACATCGAGATCGTTGAGAACAAGATAAAAGGACTTCAGGAAGTAAGCAGTAATTCTTATTACAGAACAGTTATGCAGGAGCCTGTAGCAGGAAACGGCGAAATACTGGCTGATACAGTTATCCACGGCTATGCAGGCTCTACCGCAGAGGCTTATGCCAAGATGTACGGCGTAAAGTTCGAGGAGATAAACACATCGACAGTTTATAAGAACGGCGACCTTAACGGCGACGGAGCTCTCAATGTGGCTGACCTTGTAATGATGTCAAGATTTATCAAGGGCATGACTTCGCTGGACGAGGCACAGACCAAGTCCGCTGATCTCAACGGCGACGGAAATGTTGATATATTCGACATGGTGGAGTTCCGCAAGAAGATACTGGAGTCAATGAGAGATAACTAATGCAAAAAGGACGGCAAAGCCGTCCTTTTTAATGCATAATACGAAATTGTATGGAACGGCGAGGGCGCTGTTTTTTCTACTCGCTACTCACTACTTTCTACTTACTTATAATATAAAAAACAAGGGCGCATAGCGCCCTTGTTTTTTATGCCTTACCGAGTATCTGCTTCTGTAACAGCAGTATATCGGCTACGTTGTTTTTATTGTCTGCGTTCATATCCGCATTGGAATATGCAAGTCCGCTGAGAGTTATCTCCTCAATGAGCGCCTTTCTGTAGCGTACCATGTCGAAGATATCCACTACGCGGTCGCCGTTGATATCGCCCTTGATACCGTAGAATCCGAAGTCCTCAACGTTGAACAGATATCCGTCGCCTCCCTTGAACACAAGGTAAACGTCGTGCTTGCCTGTACACTGTGCGGTCTTGCAGGAGGTCTCTGTATATGCGTCCCATGCGTCTGTGCCCGAAACAGTACACTCGCCTATGAGCTCGCCGTCTGCTCCGTCAATGCGGACCTCGATAGTTCCGCCCTCAGTAGCGCTTGCCGCACTTGCGCGGAAGCCCTCAGCTCCGCTCTCAAAGTCGAGACCGCGGAAAACGACATAAGAACCGTCGGTGATATAGCCGATAGCAGTCTTGCCGCTGTCGTCCTTGCGAATCTCGCCGTATTTGAAGTTATAGCCGCTGCAGCCGTATTTCTTGAATGCAGTCTTTGGCACAGGCGGCTTGTCGTCCTTACCCCATACCTCAAGCTCGTAAACTCTCGCGCCGCCGTCGGCATTCTGGGTAGATGTTTTCATTTCAAGCCTTACATATCTTGCAGAAACGCCATTGGTATAACGTCCGCAGGAGCTCTTGGTATTGCCGTATACATTGGCTATGTCCGTCCAGCGCTCGCCGTCGGAGCTTGCCTGTATCACGAAATCACGGGGATTGAACTTTATATTCTCCTGTGTGCCTGCAAATTTAGCGTTCCAGCGCCTGATATCGTAATTAGCACCAAGGTCTACCTGTATCCACTCGCCGCTGAGACCGTCATCGTGACACCACTTTGTGCTGTCGTCGCCGTCAACTGCCTGAGCTGCGTCATCGCCTGATTCAGCGCCCGAAGCTGTAACGTCCTTGCCTATAGCAAGATTCTGGAGGATGTCTCCGCCGTTTTCAAGCTGTAATTCGCCGCTGAGCTTGTATTCCTTGCCCTTTTCGGTGTCGAAGCTTATAACTGTGCCGCCGTATCTGACTGTGCAGGTGCCGCCCGACTTGGAGAGGATAGTTGCTCTGTCAAGTCTGCCGTTCTCCCAGTACATCTCGGTAACTTCAAAGTTTCCGCGGGCGCAGAGACCGTTTGCGTGACCTGTCGACCACTGCTTCGGCAGTGCAGGGAGAAGTGTTATAACGTCGTTCTGGCTCTGGAGGAGCATTTCAGCCACACCTGATGTGAAGCCGAAGTTTCCGTCTATCTGGAAAGGCGGATGTGCGTCCCAGAGGTTGTCGTAGAGTCTGCCGCTCTTATTGACGGGAGAGATAAGGAGCTTGACAAGGTTGTATGCGTGTTCGCCGTCCTCAAGTCTTGCCCAGCAGTTCAGCTTCCACGCCTCAGACCAGCCCGTACCGTCGTCGCCTCTTGCATTCAGCGAAACAGAAGCCGCCTTTGCGGTAGTCGGGTTATCTGTAGGTGTTATCTCATAGCCCGGATAAAGGGCGTACATATGGGAGATATGACGGTGCTTTTCGTTCTTGTTGTCCCAATCCTGAGCCCATTCCTGTATCTGTCCCCATTTTCCGATAGTTTCGGGACGGATATTTGTGAGCTTGCTGTTGAGCATACTGCGGAGAGCCTCGTCTGTGCCCAGTATCTCTGAAGCCTCAGCAACGCCCTTGAAGAGCTCTCTTGCGATACCGTTGTCCATAGTGACGCTCTGGTCTATGCATGAATTCGGGTAAGCAGGGAGATTTATCTCGGGAGAGGTGCTGGGGCTGATTACCATGTACTGCTGACCGTTTATGGTAGCAGGAGTCATGAGAGAGTTAAGGAACTCCGCACTGCCCTTGATAACGGGATAGATATCAGCGAGGTACTCCTCGTCCTGATTGAAGCGGTAAGCGTCGTAGAGCATATTCGATACCCATGCGCCGCCTGTAGGCCACTGTCCCCACGCGCCGTCGATAGCGCCCGTCCTGTTCCACAGGTCGGTGTTATGGTGGAGCACCC
This sequence comes from Ruminococcus flavefaciens, assembly GCF_900119075.1. Lineage (GTDB taxonomy): Bacteria > Bacillota > Clostridia > Oscillospirales > Ruminococcaceae > Ruminococcus > Ruminococcus flavefaciens_Q. The sequence goes on along the minus strand of NZ_FPIP01000003.1, from coordinate 78,345 downwards.
AGCCCTTCTGTATGCCGTAATTCACTCTTGCGGTGACGTTTCCTGCCTCTGCCAGTCCCTTGGACTTCTCAACGAAAGGCTGGAAGCACTCGCCAAGATTTGTAGTGAACGCAGGCCAGTAATTCATTTCGTAATTTATATTGGTAGTCATCTTACTGCCCCATGCAGGCGAGGAATACTTGTTCCAGATACCCTGTAAGTTCATGGGCTGAGCGTCACGGGAGGCGCTTATCATAAGGTATCTTCCGTACTGGAAAAGAGTTTCTACCATTTTCGGATCGTTTGATCTGCCAAATTCGGATATGCGCTGCGGAGTTGTCTTTGATACGATATCGGCTGTATTGCCGCCAAGCTCCACGTCAACGCGCTTGAAGAGCTCCTGATAATCGGCGATATGATGCGCATATAGAGTATCATAGGAGAGCTTTTCGGCGTTCTTGATATCAGCCGCCGCGCCGCCCTTTTCGTCGCCGTTGCAGGTCTTGTAGTCCACGAAGTTAGTGCGGACAGATGTGAGAATGACCACGGAATCGGCGCCCGAAACGTTTACTCTGCCGTTTCCTGCGTTGATAGTTCCGCCGTTGGGAATGACCTTGCTCCGTGTGGAGTAGTAAACTGCTCCGTCTATCCAGAGGTCCTTGTCAGCGTGACCGTTGGCAACGATAGTGTCGTTTCCGTCAGTAGTAACGCCTCCGTTGAGCAGACCGTCGTAGCCTGCCGTAAGGGATACCGAGCCTGCGCTGTCGCAGGTTATGCGTGTAACCATGACCTGATCGGGATAGCTTACAAAGCTCTCACGGGTGTATTTCTTGCCGTTTGCGGTATATGTGGTACGGGCAACGGCGTCGTTCATATCGAGGGTACGGGAATAATTCGAGACATTCTCGTGACCGAGGTTGAGCCTTAGAGCGCCCACCTTCTGGTATTTTGCTTCACCGCCGCCTATGAGATATCTGCCGACGAGACCGTTTGCGTCGTTATATTTGCCGTTCTTGATGAGGTCCTGGATCTCCTTGATGTGGTTTCCGCCGCCCTCCTTGTTGTTGCTGCCGGGACCTGAGCTCCAGACAGTACACTCATTGATGTCGATGAGCTCGTTGGGGCAGTTTCCGTAGACCATTGCGCCTATTCTGCCGTTTCCGAGAGGGAGCGCCTTGTAGAACGACTCGTCGTTATTGAAAGCGTTATCTGTGTTGACGTTGCCAGCCTGAGTATTATAGCGCAGTACAAGGTCGTCATCGTGTGGGTACTCGGCTGCCGCCGCAGTATTCTCCGCTGTTAGCTTAGATATGGGAGCTCCGCCTGTTACCATAGGGAGTGCCATACACGCTGAGATGAAAACGGAGAGAAATTTTCTGGTGGATTTAAGTTTCATTCCTTTCCAACTCCTTTTTGGGACAGCCCGAGGGAGGACTGTTCCATAAATTTTAATATCGCCCTTCTGTCTGTTATTTTAATCAAATAACAGATTATATATATCTATGCATAATAATTGTATCATTATTATAAATAAGTGTCAACAAAATATATGCATTTTCTACATTGCCGCTGCAAATAAAGCACTTATTTTGCAAAAAAAGCTGATTTTACTGCAAAATATTATCGTTTTGTCGTCAAAATGCCTATACAGCGGCAAAATATTAATTTTGACTAAAACTGTTCAAGTCAATGAAAGGGATTCCAAAGGGACTGTGTTCCTTTGGCAAAATCCAGAGGCAGCGCCTCTGGCAGGGTTCGGGGCAGAGCCCCGATTCCGACAGGCGCTTCGCAAGGGGTGAATCAAAAAACAGTCCGGCGGACTGTTTTTTGAGAGGGTGACTCCCTACAGTGTAGGGAGATGTCCGAAGGACAGAGGGTGCCGGACACGATTAGTGTCGCCTTGCAAGTGAAGGCGTCCCCTTAATATTGATAGTCAAAAGAAAAAAACCCATGCTATCAAGCATGGGCTTTTAAAGAGAGGGTATATAAGCTTTAAAGCTTTTGATATGTGTCTTGTATGGACCAATACCGTTATTTATTATATACTCCATGACTTATTGTGTCAAGTACTATACATAAAGTAAGCAAAAAAAGATAAATATGAGCAATTTTTGAATAAAGTCAGTTGACTAAACAAACAAAAAAAGCTCCCTTTTGGGGAGCTTATGATACTTATTCGATCGTAACAGAGACCTTCTGGTCCTTCTTAGCTGCGCCTGCACGCATGATAGTACGGAGGGCCTTTGCGATCCTGCCCTGCTTACCGATAACTCTGCCCATATCGTCGGGAGCAACGTTAAGGTGAAAAACGATAACGCCCTCTTCGTCGGGTGCGTCCTCGGTAATATTGATAGCGGACTTGTCTTCTACGAGGCCTGCTGCGATAGCATAAAGTAAGTCTTTCATTGTAATAACCTCCGTAAAGCTTGGGGACAGAGGCAGAGACGCTTAAGCCTCTCCTCCTCCATTAAGCTTTTGAATCAAAGAACTCCCTCTTTCTTGAGGAGAGCCTTTACTGTATCAGTAGGCTGTGCACCCTTAGAGATCCAATCCTTAGCCTTATCTGCGTCGATCTTAACAACAGATGGCTCCTTAGTAGGATCATAGTAACCGATCTCCTCAACGAAACGACCGTCTCTTGGGTATCTTGAATCAGCAACTACTACACGATAGAAAGGAGCCTTCTTAGCACCCATTCTTCTCAGTCTGATCTTTACTGCCATTTTAAATTCACCTCCATATTATTACTTGTATATTCAAGCGGCGGGAGACCGCATTGAAAGCTTTGTCAGAACGGCAGGTTTCCGCCGCCCTTGCCAGTAAGCTTGTCGAAGTTCATGCCTGCAAGGTTCTTTCTTGCCTTGCGCAGTGACATCTTGCCCGACTTGCCTGTGAACTGCTTCATCATCTTCTGCATCTGGTCGAACTGCTTCAGCAGTCTGTTGACTTCCTCTACCTTTGTGCCCGAGCCGTTAGCGATACGCTTTTTACGGGAGGGATTGATGATAGAGGGCTTAGCGCGTTCAGCCTTTGTCATAGAGGTTATTATAGCCTCTATTCTGGTGAGCTGGCTCTCGTCTATATCGGCGTCTTTTATCTTATCACCTACGCCCGGGAGCATTCCAAGTATTGATTTCATTGAGCCCATGCGCTTTATCTGCTTCATCTGGTCAAGGAGGTCGTCCATATCGAACTTGTTCTCCTTGAACTTCTTGGTGAGCTTTTCAGCGTCCTTCTGGGACATGACGTTCTCGGCTTTCTCGATGAGAGTGAGCACATCGCCCATGCCGAGGATACGTGAAGCCATACGCTCAGGGTGGAACTGCTCGAAATCGTCGAGCTTTTCGCCCATACCAACGAACTTGATAGGCTTACCTGTAACTGAGAGTACGGACAGAGCCGCACCGCCTCTTGTATCTGAATCCAGCTTTGACATGAGAACGCCTGTGATGCCCACAGCGTCGTCGAATGCCTTAGCTACGTTGACTGCGTCCTGACCTGTCATAGCGTCTACGACAAGCATTATCTCATCAGGCTGAGTCTCAGCCTTGATGTTGACCAGCTCTTCCATGAGAGCCTCGTCGATGTGGAGACGTCCTGCGGTATCAATAATGAGGATATCGTGGCCGTAGTCCTTAGCGTAGGCAAGAGCCTTTTTCGCAATTTCCACGGGGTTTATCTGTCCCATTTCAAATACCTTTACGTCAGCCTTTGCGCCCACTACCTGTAACTGGTTGATAGCCGCAGGTCTGTAGATATCGCAGGCTGCAAGCAGAGGACGGTGTCCCTCTTTCTTGAGGAGCTTTGCAAGCTTTGCGGCGTGAGTGGTCTTACCTGAACCCTGAAGTCCGCACATCATGATGACCGTGGGAGGCTTCGACGCCATATTTATCCTTGCATTGCTGTTGCCCATGAGCTCTACCAGCTCATCGTTTACTATCTTGATTACCTGCTGAGCAGGAGTAAGGCTTGCCAGCACTTCCTCGCCGACAGCTCTTTCAGTTACCTTTTTTACGAAGTCCTTTACTACCTTGTAGCTTACGTCGGCTTCGAGGAGTGCAAGGCGCACCTCGCGCATAGCCTCTTTAACATCGGACTCTGTCAGCTTACCTCTGGATTTGAGCTTTTTAAAGACGTTATTCAGTTTTTCGGAAAGTCCTTCAAATGCCATGACGAGCCTCCTTCGTATATTTTACAGGAGCTCTCCGCCCTTAGCGGTCTCGGAGAGTATGATATTTCTTGTATTTTCGTCGGTGATATGCTCTGCGGCGGCTTCGATATTGCGGAAGCAGTCCCGCATTTTGCCGAGTCTTTCGGCAAAGCCCAGCTTTTCCTCGTAATTGAGGAGTATCTCCTCGGTACGCTTTATTATACTGCGTACAGCCTGTCTGGTGATATCCAGCGGCTGACCTATCTCCGCAAGGGATAAGTCCTCGCAGTAATACAGCTCCATGATACTGCGCTGGTGCTCGGTGAGCAGGTCTCCGTAGCAGTCGAGGAGCATTACGAATTTTAATTCCTTAGCCATTTTTCGCGTACCTCACTGGGTGTAATGCAAAATCACTTTACACATTATACTACATCTTTTCCCTTTTGTCAAGGGCTTGGGTGAAATTTTTTCTTACAAAATGTAGGGGACGCTACCCTCGGCGTCCCACGTCACGCGCAATATCATCAAACGGAACGGCGAGGGTGCCGTTCCCTACACATGATTCCTCTTGAAGCAAAAACAAAAAAGGGCGGATATCCGCCCTTTCTCACTTTATTGAATAATAAACGCTGACCAGCTCCACAACGCCGTTTTCGTCGAATGAAACGTCCAGCATATTTGCGCGGAGAACGCCGTTTTCGTCCGTACCCTCCGAGATACCGTAGGTAAACATATGCTTGAAAGGCTTTTCCATTTCCTGCACCTCATCGGGCTCGCCGACATGGGCTTTTACGTCCTCAACAGTGGAAACACGGGGAGTTATGCCATATATATTGCTGTCCGATTCGCTGGTGGATATGCTGTATACGGTGCTTTCGTCCTCTTTGCCGTCATAGCAGTTATCCAGCATTACTGTTCCCATTTCCTCGCCGCAGTAATACATCTTAGCCATGCCTCTGCCCTCTTCGAGCCCGTATTTCTGCTTGTCGTAAAGGATATAGGTCCAGCCCACAGGAAATTCGCCCAGTTTTACGGGTATCTGCACCAGCTGTCCCTTTATGTAGATATTCTGGCGGACTATATCCACGTCAAATTCGCCCTCGGGAGCTGTAGGCGGCGGAGTTGTAGGCTCTGTAGGCACAGGGGGCTGTGTTTCAAGCTCTCCCTCGCCGTTTTTACGCGGCGGAGTCGCCACAGGATTGCCGTTATCGTCGTAGTATATGGTCTTTGGCTTCGATTCGGGCATTTTCTTCTCCATACAGCCCGCTGCGCTGAGCATTGAAGCGCAAAGCAAAAGAATTATAGCTTTTTTCATGTTTATCTCCTGTAAAGATATGTTCTTACGCTTTTTTTCCTATTTTTTCGCCGTATTTCACCACAGTTTCGATACCCTCTGCGGAATTGCGGAGTATATCCTCGTCAACTGCAATGCTGTCCTTTCCGAAGAGCATGACTACAGTAGAACCTCCGAACTCGAATTTGCCCTTTTCATCGCCTCTGCGGAAAGCTGTCTCGCCGTGGTGGTTGACTATCCTGCCAACGAGCATAGCTCCCACCTCTACCTGTACCACGTCCCCGAAATTCTCGGTGTGGAGCACGGTATATTCGCGGCAGTTGCGCTTATATATGTTGTATCTTTCAAGAGCTATGGGATTTACGGTGTGGAGCTCGCCTGCGATGTAGGTATTCTCCGATTTCGTACCGTCGTCGATATAGCAGTAGCGGTGGTAGTCGTTGACCTCAAGGCGGAAAATAAGGCAGTATCCGCCGCCGAAGCGCTTTGCGAGGAACTCGTTCTGCAAAAGGTCGCTTACTCTGTAGCGCGAGCCCTTTATGCGGAATATGCTGTTTTTGCCTATCTTATGGACAGTCAGCTTTGAATCGCAGGGGCTTATGAGGTGGCTCGGTACGCGGTCTATTGGGCGCTTATCGGGCTTTATCACGCGGGTGAAGAAGTCGTTGTACGAGCGGAAGCCGTTCATCATGTACTCCGAGGTATCAATGCCGCTTCGCTTGATAAATGGCTTTATGAGCACCTTTGAGGGACGCGAGTCCATAAAAGCGCCTGCGGCTCTCGATATCGCAGGAGCTGTCAGCGTTTTCAGCAGTACTCTGCCGAAAACGTTTCCGTACAGTTTTTTCAGAAGCTTGTTCTGTTTTGCGTTTGTTTCTATGACTTGACCTGTTCTTGTTTTTATCATGTTAAGCTCCTTGTATTGCGGGGCGATGTGGGTGACTCCCTGTAGTACAGGGAGATGTCGCAAAGCGACAGAGGGTACGGGTGCCTGTCAGGCATCGCCCCCCTACAAATGGGTTATATACAATAGTTAAAGCCTTGCGTTGGCAAGCATGAGCTTTATGCGGTTTTCCTGATTTACTCTTGTAGCGCCGGGATCGTAGTCTATTGCGACTATATTTGCGTTGGGGTTGTCCTGCTTGATAGCTCGTGACATACCCTTTGCAACGATATGATTGGGCAGACAGCCGAATGGCTGAGTGCAGATGATATTCTCGACTCCCGACTTTGCAAGAGCCGCCATTTCGGCAGGTATGAGCCAGCCTTCGCCCATTACCACGCCCTGATTGATGTACTTGTCCGCAAGCTTTCTCAGGTGCTCGAAATCGTGGAGGGGCTCAAAGCTGCCCTGCTCCTTCATTACCTTGATGAGCTCCTTCTGCTTTGCGTAGATGAGGTCGTAGCCTATCTTATTGAACAAGGACTGCTTTGTGGGGTGGTCGTATATCTTGGCGTCGTTGAATGTGCCTGCTGCGCAGTACATTACGAACTCCAGAAGTGACGGCACAACAGGCTCGCAGCCCTCGGAAATAAGGAAATCCTCAAGATGATTGTTTGCAAGGGGAGAGTATTTTACGTATATCTCGCCGACTATGCCGACTCTTATCTTCTTTTCATTGCTTAACGGGATAGAAGCGAAGTCGTTGAGAATATCCCTGTATATCTTCTTGGATTTCAGGAACATCTTGCTGCCCTTCAGGAAGATATTACACAGTCTCCTGTGCCATTTATCCAGCATTTTCTTTGATTCGCCCTTGTTTATCTCATAGGCTCTGCACTTGTTGTAGCAGGTCATCAGCAGGTCGCCGTAGAGCACTGCGTACAGCATTTGCAGGAACATAGGCGCGGTTATCTTAAAGGCGCTGTCCTTTTCAAGTCCGCTGAAATTCAGTGATACCACAGGTATCTGGGGATAATTCTTGGCAACAGCCTTTCTCAGCAGGTGTATGTAGTTTGAAGCTCGGCAGCCGCCGCCTGTCTGTGTGATGAGGAGAGCGGTCTTGTCGGGATCGTACTTGCCGCTTTTCAGCGCGTCCATGAACTGTCCTATTACCAGCAGAGCAGGGTAACAGGCGTCATTGTGGACGTTTTTCAGTCCCTCGTCAACCACTGCACGGGAGTCGTTGCGCAGCAGCTCAAGCTTATAGCCCTTGGCTTCAAATATGGATATGAGCATTTTGAAGTGTATGGGCAGCATATCGGGAACGAGGATAGTGTGAGTTTTTATCATATCCTCGGTAAACTTTGCATATTCGGGCATAAGAACCTCCGTAAAATTACTTCAGGTCTGTGTTTCACACAGGCTGTACCACGGGCTTTTTTGCAGGCTTCTGCTCTGCCTGCTCCATAGCGGCAACAAGGCTTCTCAGTCTTATCCTTGCCGCGCCCAGATTGTTTATCTCGTCGATTTTAAGCTGAGTATAGAGCTTTCCGCGGCTTTCGAGGATATGTCTCACCTCGTCGCCTGTAACGGCGTCGATTCCGCAGCCGAAGGATACCAGCTGTATGAGCTGCATATCGGGCTGAGTTGTAACGTACTTAGCCGCACGGTAAAGTCTTGAATGGTATGTCCACTGATTGAGGACGCCCAGCTTGGGAGTTTTTGACAGACCTGCAATGCTGTCCTCGGTGATGACAGCCATGCCAAGGCTTGATACAAGCTTATGTATGCCGTGGTTTATCTCCTTGTCGATGTGATAAGGTCTGCCTGCGATAACGATTATCTTGCGCTTTTCGGCTCTTGCCTGCTCGATTATCTCGAAAGCCTTGCGTGTAACGGTGTTATGGTATGTCTCCAGAGCCTCGTAAGCCTTGTCAACAGCCTCGGGTATCCTGCCCTTGACGTTGTACTTTTTCAGGGCGTGGCTCAGTACCTTTATAACGTTCTTTTTAATATTGAGGTCAAGATACGGATGTATGAAGTTATCCTTGTTGAGTCTCGGGTTGTTTGCGAGAAGAAGCTCGGGATAATAGGCAACAACAGGACAGTTGAAGTGGTTGTCGCTCTCGCCCTCGTCGATGTTGTAGCTCATGCAGGGGTAGAATATGAAGTCTGCGCCCTTGTCGAGAAGATTCTCGATGTGTCCGTGAGTGAGCTTTGCAGGATAGCAAACCGTATCCGAGGGGATAGTGTGCTGACCGAGATAGTACATATCACGGGAGCTTTCATCGGAAATTATCGTTCTGAAGCCCAGACTTGTAAACAGCATATGCCAGAATGGCAGCTGCTCATAGAAGCTCAGTGCAAGGGGAAGTCCCACGGTAGCGCGATAGCGCTTTGGCTGATGAGTCTTAACAGTATTAAGGATACTGTCGTACTTGAATTCATAGAGATTGGGAACGGTGTTCCTGTTGGCTATACCGCCGCCCTTTTCGCAGCGGTTTCCCGAAATGAAGCGTCTGCCCTTGCCGAAGTTGATGATGTTCAGCTGACAGTGAGCAGTACAGCCGCCGCAGTTAGCGGAGCGTGATTCGTAGGTGAAGTTTTCAAGCTCCTGCGCGGAAATGAGCTTCGAGGGCTCGCCGTTTGCTCTCTCCTTAGCGTAGAGGGCACAGCCGAAAGCACCCATAAGTCCCGAAATAGCAGGACGGATAACGTTTCTGCCAAGCTCCTTTTCAAATGAGCGGAGCACTGCGTCATTGAGGAACGTACCGCCCTGTACGACGATGTTTTTGCCTAAATCGTCGGGAGAATTGGCACGGATAACCTTGTAAATGGCGTTCTTGATGATAGACGATGACAGACCTGCGGAAATATCCTCCACGGTTGCGCCGTCCTTCTGAGCCTGCTTTACGGAGCTGTTCATAAATACGGTACAGCGTGAGCCAAGGTCAACAGGGTGCTCCGCAAAGAGTCCCAGCTGTGAGAATTCCGCGATATCATAGCCCAAAGCCATTGCGAATGTCTGTATGAAAGAGCCGCAGCCCGAGGAACAGGCTTCGTTGAGCATAATGCTGTCGATGCTTTGATTCTTTATCTTGAAGCACTTGATGTCCTGTCCGCCGATGTCGATGATGAAGTCAACGTCGGGGCAGAAGTAAGCCGCCGCCTTGAAATGCGCCACGGTCTCAACAATGCCGTGGTCAATGGAAAGACCTGCCTTTATGAGGTCCTCGCCGTAGCCTGTTACCGCAGAGCCCTTTATGGTTATCTCGGGGTTCATAGCGGCGTAGATACGCTTTACCTGGTCAGCTATCTTGTCAAGAGGCTGTCCCTGATTGGATGAGTAATGGTTGTAGAGCATACGTCCGTCCTCGGTGATGAGAACGAGCTTTGTGGTGGTGGAGCCTGCATCGATACCGAGGTATGCGTCGCCCTTGTATGTACGTATATCGGCATATCCGAGGTCGAACTTCTTGTGGCGCTCGATGAACTTGTCGTACTCGGAGTGCGAGCGGAACAGGGGCTCGCCTGTTACTATATCATCAGAAGCCTTGGCGTTGCTTATCTTATCGATTATGTCCTCTATCTTGAATGAATCCTCGGCAGTTGCAGCATATATAGCGCATCCGTATGCCACGAAAACAGGTGCCTCGGGCGGAAATACAGCGTGTTTTTCGTCAAGTCCGAGTGTCTTTGTGAATGCCTTTTTAAGTCCCTTGAGGAAGAACAGCGGACCTCCGAGGAAAAGCACCTTTCCCTCGATAGTACGTCCCTGAGCCAGTCCCGAGACGGTCTGGTCAACTACCGCCTGAAAGATACTTGCGGCAACGTCCTCGCGTCTTGCGCCCTGATTGAGAAGGGGCTGTATATCGGATTTAGCGAAAACTCCGCAGCGCGAAGCTATGGGGTATATCTTCTGAGCGTGGAGAGACAGCTCGTCGAGCTCGTCGGCGGTGATACCGAGGAGAGTAGCCATCTGGTCGATGAACGCGCCCGTACCGCCTGCACAGGTGCCGTTCATACGCTGCTCAACGCCGCCTGTGAGAAAGATTATCTTTGCGTCCTCGCCGCCCAGCTCGATAACTGCGTCAGCGTCGGGCTGCTTCTGCTTTACAGCGAGAAAAGCTGCATGAACCTCCTGTACAAAGGGTATCTTTGCGGAGTTTGCAAGACCGAGACCTGCCGAGCCCGTGATACAAACGGAAAAATCCTCATTAGGGTGATCAGCCTGTATTATTTTGAGCTGGTCTGTAACGGTCTCCTTGACCTTTGAAAGATGGCGCTGATATTTGGAGTAGATTATCTCGCCGTCAGCGTCTGTAATTACTGTTTTTACCGTGGTAGAGCCCACATCTATGCCGAGAGAATATTTATTTGACATTTTACACCTCAGTAGAAGTAATCGTACAGCGGAGCTTTTTTATTCCGCCGCTAATATTTTATTATACCATATTTATAATAATATGTAAAGATTATTTTTGCGAAGAACGCCGTTCCGCCGATTGATTGATCTGTCCAAAAATGGTATAATGGATCAAAATGACCGATATTCAATGCTTTTTCAGTATAGCACGAAAGAATTGCAATGTCAATTTGAAAATTTTAGCTCATTTCTGCTGCTTATGTCCACCCGTTAAAATAAAAAAAGGCAGCAGGGCGATGTGATATCATCGTTTGCAGGGAAGCGCGAGGGCGCTCTCCACTATAAAATAATTGTTGACATAAAATTCCGTAAGTGATATAATAAATTATATATGTATATTTGCGGCTGTATGCCGTATATGATATAAAGTTGAGAGTTGAGAGTTGAGAGTTGAAAGTTGTTCTGCTATTATGTGAGTAAAGCGGATACATTCATTCTCAATTCTGCATTCTCCATTCTCAATTAATAACAGGTTGGAGATAATAAAATTGATAAAAACAGTAAACGGTTTAAAGATAAACTACGAGGAAAAGGGCGAGGGCGACCTCATAGTCCTGCTCCACGGCTGGGGCAGCAATATCACCCTTTTCGCCAATATGATTGAGCTCCTCTCCAAGAAGTACAAGGTCGTGGCTATGGATATGCCCGGCTTCGGCAAAAGCGAGGAGCCCAAGGAAGTATGGGACGTAAGCTCCTATGTGCAGTTCGTCATCGACTTCCTCAAGGACTACGATACAAAGGAAGTTATGCTCCTCGGTCACAGCTTCGGCGGACGTGTCATCATAAAAATGCACAGCCGCAATGACCTGCCTTTCAAGGTGACAAAGGTCATTCTGGTGGACAGCGCAGGCATCATGCCGCCAAAGTCCAACAAAAAGACATGGCGCACACGCTACTACAAAATGGGCAAGACCGTCCTTTCGTGGGGCATAGTTAAGAAGCTCTTCCCCGACGCGCTGGAGAACTTCCGCAAGAAAATGGGCAGCGCGGACTACGCCGCTGCTTCGCCTATGATGAGACAGGTCATGGTAAAGGTGGTAAACGAGGACTTGGAGCCTTATCTGCCTAATATCAAGGCGCCTACACTGCTTGTATGGGGCGTGAACGATACTGCCACACCGCTCTCCGACGGCGAGAAAATGGAAAAGCTCATTCCCGATGCAGGTCTTGTAAAGCTCGAAAACGCAGGACATTATTCATTCCTCGAACAGCAGTTCACCTTTAACCGCGTGATGTGCAGCTTTATGAAAATAGAAGATTGAATCAGGAGATAAATATGAATTTGGTTTTATGGATAATATATGCGGTCATTGCGCTGACTGCAACGGTATTCCTCGGGCTGAGAGAGTTCCATATGCTTCAGCTCAACGGCTACAAGACTCCCGAGCATTCACGCTGGATGAAAAAGAACGCAAGGCGCTATATACTGCCTGCGGTGCTGTTCATAGCGCAGTTTCTGCTCATTCCCTTTCAGCATAAAAGAGGACTTGCAGTTGCTCTTTTGATAGTGCTGTGCTTCTTCAACGCCATAATAGCACTCCTCAACAAGCCGGGGAAGAAGTTCAAAAAGCCTCTGGTCTACACGGCGCGTATGAAGCGCATGATGATAACCTTCGGCATACTCATTGCAGTATTCTATGTGTTTGCAATTATCAACGGAAAGATCTTCGTACAGGTAGACGCTGTCAGCGGAGGATACGAGGAAACCCGTTGGTTCATATCGGCTCTGCCGTATATATTCGTCGGCTCGGCACTGTACCTCACGCCAATACTTGTTCCCCTTTCCAACCTCATAAACAAGCCCGTGGAAAAGGCTGTCCAGAACTGGTATATCAACGACGCCAAGCGCATACTTTCCGAGTGTCCCACGCTCCACAAGGTGGGTATCACGGGAAGCTACGGCAAGACCAGCATGAAGTTCTACCTTGACGAGCTTCTCAATTCTCAGTACAACACGCTGAAAACTCCCGAGAGCTTCAATACTCCAATGGGAGTTACAATAACTATCCGCCGCGATCTGAAGCCCACTCACGAGTATTTCATCTGCGAAATGGGCGCAAGACGAGTTCACGAGATCAAGGAGCTCTGCGGCATTGCAGATCCTCACGACGGTATCATCACTTCCGTAGGTCCTCAGCACCTTGAGACTTTCGGTTCTATCGAGAACGTGGTAAACACCAAGTTCGAGCTTGCCGACCATGTCAAGGCTAAGGGCGGTAAGATATACCTCAACGGCGACAACGAGCTTATCCGCAGGAAAGCTCCCGAGTACCCCAATGCGGTGCTTTACGGACTTCAGGAGGGCAACCACTACCGTGCAACCGATATAAGCGTATCCGACAGGGGCACAGAGTTCACGGTAACTGCTCCCGACGGCGAGACAAAGCGCTTCTCAATGAAGCTTCTCGGCGAACACAATGTACAAAACGTTCTCGGAGCTATCGCCTACGCACACGGCACGGGCATTTCACTCGACAAGCTCACACTTCCCGTTAAGCGTATCGCCGCAGTCCCCCACAGATTACAGCTCCTCGACAAGGGCGGAAATATGACCTTTATCGACGACGCTTACAACTCAAACCCCAGCGGCTGCCGTGCAGCTCTCAATGTTCTGGGACTGTTCGACGCCTGCCGCATACTTGTTACACCGGGTATGGTAGAGCTTGGCGCAAAGCAGGAGGAGCTGAACTTCGAGTTCGGTCAGGAGGCTGCAAAAGCCTGCGACCATATAGTGCTCGTCGGCAAAAATCAGACAGTTCCCATATATAACGGTATCAAGGACGCAGGCTACGATATGGACAACGTTTTCGTTGCGGACAGTCTTAACGAGGCTCTTGCCCACGTAAACGCATATCAGACAGACAAGAAGAAGATAGTTCTTCTTGAAAACGATTTACCCGACAACTATTAAGCAGCGTGACGCTGCACCCTTGCCACGTTGGCACTCGTAAACTCGTTCACTTTCATTAAAAGTGATAATTGTACATCGCTTACAGCACATTAATTATTGTCTTTGTAGGGGCTGATGCCCACATCAGCCCGTAATATAATTACCTGTTAAAACGGGGCGATGTGGGCATCGCCCCGTACACCAGATCATAAGGAGAAATTACAATGAAGATCAATCTTGCAGTTCTTTTCGGCGGAAGAAGCGTTGAGCACGAGGTATCAGTTATCTCGGCAGTTCAGGCTATGGCAAGCATAAACAAGGAAAAATACAACATTATCCCAGTTTATATGACCAAAAAGAGCGAATTTTTCACAAGCGAAAAAATGCTGGACATCAACAGCTTCAAGGACATTCCTGCTCTGCTCAGCGAATCAACAGAGTGCGTATTTGTCCGCAGCACTGAGGGCAAGGTACAGCTTCAGAGCCTGAAAAAGAAGATGTTCGGCTCCAATGTCATCTCCGATATCGACGTTGCTTTCCCTATCGTTCACGGTACTAACGTTGAGGACGGCGCTTTGCAGGGATATTTGCAGACTCTCGACCTGCCCTATGTAGGCTGCGACGTTCTGGCTTCTGCTATCGGCATGGACAAATTCGTAATGAAGATACTCCTCAAGGACGCAGGCTTCCCTGTACTGGACTGCTGCCGTTTCTCCTCATACGAGATAAACGAAATGGACAGAATGGTAGCGGAAGTTGAGAAGAAGTTCGGCTATCCCGTTATCGTTAAGCCTATCAACCTCGGTTCAAGCGTTGGTATCTCCAAGGGCAAGGACAGAGACAGCCTTATCAAGTCTATCGAGGAGGCTTTCGAGTTCGCTGACCGTATCCTCATCGAGCCCTGCGTTGTACAGCTCAAGGAAATAAACTGCGCAGTTGCAGGTGACAGCGAATCCGCAGAAGCTTCCGTATGCGAGGAGCCTGTACAGGCAAGCGGCGACGATATACTCAGCTATGACCAGAAGTACGTCGGCGGCGGCAAGGGCGGCAGCAAGGGCATGGCTACCCTTAAAAGAAAGATACCTGCCGATATTACTCCCGAGCAGGACGAATTCATCAGAAAAACAGCTGTTGATGCATTCCGCTATCTTGGCCTCAACGGCGTTACACGTATCGACTTCATGATAGATATGGCTACAGACAAGGTCTACATAAACGAGATAAACACTATCCCGGGCTCTCTTGCATTCTACCTCTGGGAGCCAAAGGGCGTCAAGTATACAGAGCTGCTTGAGAGACTTATCCAGCTTGCCCTCAAGCGCTACAGACAGGGTGAGAAGATAAGCTATACATTCGATACAAATATCCTCTCAATGGGAGGAAGCTTTGGCTCAAAGGGCAGCAAGAGATAGTTTATTTCTGCTCAATGATATAGGGGAACATAAATGAAAATATTATCAGTGATACCAAAAGCAGAAAGAATATCAGGTGACGAGCTTGATATTGTTGAGCCCAATGACTATGTAATAGGCTTTAAAAAACGTAATTTAATACTTATTGCAATTTATTTATTGATGGGATTTGCGGTGTTAAGCATATTGCTGCCTATTCTTATTGATTTTGTGGCCTTTTTTCTTCCTGCTAAAGCACAGGATTCTATAGATGCATTTTTTGAACAGCATAACTATCTTTGGGAAAAGGGCGGATTGCTGATATTTTTCGGCTCAGTGATATTTCTTCTGATATCGGTGTATTTCTCCGACCTGAAAATAGTTATATCCGATAGACAGCTCATAGAATTTTCTTCAAAAAATCCGAAAACAGGCCAAAGCAACGCCGTGTTCTTCTATATCGGTATAGGTATGTTTATATTGATGTGCACGCTGAAAGCGGCTATTGATGAGAACGGAAGAGGGGACGCTGCCCTTTTCTGGTTCATTCTGCTGGTATTTGCATTGTCATGCATAAAAAACCTTGTTATTCCCATATTGCAGAAAATCAGTCTTAATAAAAGAGCACGCACCTGCACTGTACCTGTTACGGCTGAATACAAAAGATCTATCTCTCTGTGGAGCGACGCCGTCGCTAAGGAACAGCAGTTCAGCAGTTTGCCTGTATACGCTTATTGCTATAACGGACAGAATTATAGTATGAGAGTCAGCAGCAACAACAATATTGCTCCTGATAGTTTTGAGACTATCAGGATAATGATAGATCCTGCAAATCCTGACAGATACTACAGCGACGAGGTGTTTATAAAAGACTTTGGCAAGGTAAAAGCTTTTTTAATGATATTATTAACACTGGCGCTTATGACCATACCGATCTGGGGCATATTCTTGTTCAAACTCATAGTTGATAAAACAATATAAAACAAATAAGGAGGGTTTAAAATGACCGAAAAAGAAAAACAGCAGGCAGGAGAGCTTTACAACTCAAATGACAGAGAGCTCTTCAACGAGAGGATAAAGGCTAAGAAGCTCTGCGCCGAGTACAATGCCGTTGAGTGCAACGACTTCCAGAAGCGCGAAAGGATTCTTGACCGCCTTGTGGCTCTCAGAGGCGAAAACACCGTTATCGAGCCCAATTTCTTCTGCGATTACGGCTATAACATCGTTATCGGAGACAATTTCTACGCAAATCACAACCTTGTTATCCTTGACTGTGCCGATATCGAGTTCGGCAATAACGTCTTTATCGGTCCTAACTGCGGATTCTACGCCGCAGAACACCCTATCGACGCTAATCTGAGAAATCAGGGACTTGAATCCGCAAAGCCCATTAAAGTCGGCAGCAACGTCTGGATAGGCGGCGGAGTTACCGTTATCGGCGGAGTTACTATCGGCGACAATGTTGTTATCGGCGCAGGCAGCGTAGTTACCAAGGATATCCCCTCAAACTGCGTGGCTGTGGGAAATCCCTGCGCTCCCACAAAAACTCTGGAGCCTGTTGGAGCTGCCGAAGCCGTTGCAGAAAAGCCTGCGGAGAAAAAGCCCGAGCCTGCCGAAAAGAAGCCTGCTCCCGAGGAAAAGCCAAAGTCAAGGAGAATCGAGATACGCCGCATTGATTAAGACGAAAGGACGACTGGACCATGAACACACTGCACTTCAAATACGCTGTTGAAATTGAAAAAACTCGCTCTATAACTCAGGCAGCGGAAAATCTCTACATGGCTCAGCCTAATCTGAGCAAGGCTATCAAGGAACTGGAAAGCACCCTTGGCATAACTATTTTCAGACGTACATCAAAGGGCGTTATCCCCACGGATCAGGGACTGAAATTCCTTGATTATGCCAAGCAGATACTTATCCAGATAGATAATATGGAGGCTATACACTCTCCCGACAAGCCGAAAAACAGCCGTCTGCGCATATCCGTGCCGAGAACGGGCTACATCTCAAAGGCTTTCTCGGAGTACATCGCCTCGCTGAACGCTCCCGAGGACATGGAAATATTCTTCTGCGAGACCAATTCCCTGAGAACTATCGAGAATGTCCGCGAAAACGGCTATGATTTCGGAGTTATCCGCTTCAATACCGCTCACGAGAAGTATTTCACCGACTTCCTTGCGGAAAAGAATCTGGACAGCAAGCTCCTCTGGGAGTTCGAGATGCTGGCGGTAATGTCCGCTGAGCACCCTGCCGCAGGAGCTGACAGCATAACCTACGCAGACCTGTCCTGCAATTATACAGAGCTTGGACAGGGCGACGACGCAGTTCCCTATGTTTCAGGAGCTGTGGAGAAGCTCTACGCTTCAAACCGTCCTGCGGACGTACCCGTGAGAAAGGTTTGTATGTATGACCGCGGAAGCGCTCTGGACTTCCTGCTGACCGTGCCGCAGGCGTTCATGATGGACTCGCCTATGCCTGCAAGCCTTTGCGGAAAATACGGTCTGGTGCAGAGAAAATGCGCATTCCCCGACAACAGCTACAAGGACTTGCTCATATACACATCGGGACACAAGCTCTCGGAAAACGAGCTCAAACTGGTGAACCGTCTCTATGAGGTGCGAAACGAGAGCGCCTTTGCAGAGTATAAGTGATATATTCTCTTGGGAATGGATATATTCTATTTAAGAATAGTTATTGTAAGTTAATTTCACGAATAAGAGGACGGCTTTTGCCGTCCTCTTTTACTGTTTTCCACTGTTTTGCCACGGAGACAAGCCAATGTCTGACAATGTCCGATATATAAATCGCTATAAGAATATCGATATCGGAATACCGATATTCCTCTGTTATATTTGTGCAACATTGTTTTGTGTGATATAATATTGAATATATCCTGCAATGCCTGTATCGGCGGAAGTCAACGGCGACGCTCCCCGAAATATCCTGCATTGTAAATCTATTGGCAAGGAAGGTATGGACTAAATGTTTGAAATTCTTGAAAAAAGAAGCCTCAACCCTACTGTTACCCTTATGCGCATAAACGCTCCAAAGGTAGCAAGAAAGGCTGAACCCGGACAGTTCATTATACTCAGAACAGACGCCGACGGTGAGCGTATCCCACTCACTATCGCTGATTTTGACCGCCAGAGCGGCTCGGTTACTATTATTTTCCAGATAGTAGGCGCTACTACAGAAAAGCTCAATCACCTTAACGAGGGCGACTGCTTACAGGACTTCGTAGGTCCTCTCGGCAGAGCTACAGAGACAGAGGGACTGAAAAAGGTCGCTGTCGTAGGCGGCGGCGTAGGCTGTGCTATTGCTTACCCTGTTGCAAAGAAGCTCCACGAACTCGGCGTTGAGGTGCACTCAATAGTTGGTTTCAGAAACAAGGACCTCGTTATCCTTGAAGATGAATTCAAGGCTTCAAGCTCCAAGTTCGTTCTCATGAGCGACGACGGCACAGCAGGCGAAAAGGGACTCGTTACCGACGCCCTCAAAAAGCTCATCGACAGCGGCGAGAAGTATGACAGAGTCATCACTATCGGTCCTCTTATCATGATGAAGTTTGTCTGTAAGCTGACTAAGGAGTACGGTGTTCCCACTGTTGCTTCCATGAACCCCATAATGATAGACGGCACGGGAATGTGCGGCGGCTGTCGTCTGACAGTAGGCGGCGAGACTAAGTTCGCCTGCGTTGACGGCCCCGAGTTCGACGGTCATCTCATCGACTTCGACGAGGCTATGGCAAGAGGAGCTATGTATAAGCCCTTTGAGCGCCATGCTTACGAAGAAGCCTGCAATCTGTTCAAGGAGGTAAAGTGAAATGGCTAATATGTCACCTACAAGAAATGAAATGCCTGTACAGGCTCCCGATGTAAGAAACAAGAATTTCAGCGAGGTAGCTCTCGGCTATACCGAGGAGCAGGCTATCGACGAGGCAAAGCGCTGTCTCAACTGCAAGAACAAGCCCTGCTCAACAGGATGTCCCGTACAGATAGATATCCCTGCATTTATCGCTCAGGTAGCTGAGGGTAATTTCGCAGAGGCTTACAAGATAATCACAAAGTCAAGCTCACTCCCTGCTGTATGCGGCAGAGTATGTCCTCAGGAGACACAGTGCGAGAGCAAGTGCGTTAGAGGAATCAAGGGCGAGCCCGTTGCTATCGGACGTCTTGAAAGATTCGTTGCAGACTGGCACAACGCACAGCCCGAGACAGCTCCCGAGGTACCTGCAAAGAACGGTCACAAGGCTGCTGTTATCGGTTCAGGTCCTTCAGGTCTTGCCTGCGCAGGCGACCTTGCCAAGAAGGGCTATGACGTTACTATATTCGAGGCTCTCCACGTTGCAGGCGGAGTTCTCTCCTACGGTATCCCCGAGTTCAGACTTCCTAAGTCTATCGTTCAGAAGGAGATAGGCGGTCTCAAGGCTCTGGGCGTTAAGGTTGAGACAAACACAGTAGTGGGCAAGACTATCTCAGTTGACGAACTCATGAAGGAAGAGGGCTTCGAGAGCGTATTCATCGGCTCGGGCGCAGGTCTCCCGAGATTCATGAATATCCCCGGCGAGAACCTCAACGGCGTTTATTCCGCTAACGAGTTCCTCACACGTATCAACCTCATGAAAGCCTACAAAGAGGGCAGCGCTACTCCTATCAAGGCAGGCACAAAGGCTGTTATCGTAGGCGGCGGAAACGTTGCTATGGACGCAGCACGCTGCGCTAAGAGACTGGGCGCTGAAGTATACATCGTATACAGACGTACAGAGGCTGAGCTCCCTGCAAGAGCAGAGGAAGTTGAGCACGCTAAGGAAGAGGGAATCATCTTCAGGTTCCTCACAAATCCTATAGAGATACAGGCTACAGAGGACGGCTGGGTAAAGAGCGTTCACTGCCAGCAGATGGAGCTCTCAGAGCCTGACGCTTCGGGCAGAGCAAAGCCTGTTCCGATAGAGGGCGCATTCGTTGACATCGAGGCTGACTGCGTTATCATGTCTATCGGTACTTCGCCTAATCCTCTTATCAAGTCAACTACAGCAGGTCTCGACACCCAGAAGTGGGGCGGTATCATCGCTGACGAGGACGGTCTCACATCCAAGGAGGGCGTTTACGCAGGCGGCGACGCTGTAACAGGAGCTGCTACAGTTATCCTCGCTATGGGCGCAGGCAAAAAGGCTGCTGCGGCTATGGATAAATATATGCAGAACAAGTGAGCCCTCTGACGGAGGTATAATATGGACAAAAATATTACCTCACAGACACTCTCACGTCTGCCTCTTTACTTCAATTATCTCAGGTCGCTGCCCGAGGAAAGAAAAAAGGGCAATATCTCCGCAACGGCTATTGCCGAAGCTCTTGGACTCAACGACGTGCAGGTGAGAAAAGACCTCGCCTCTGTGAGCAGCGGCGGCAGACCGAAGGTGGGGTATATGACCTCGGAGCTCATGAGCGATATCGGCAGATTCCTCGGCTTTGAGAACCGCGACAGGGTAGTTGTGGCAGGCATGGGCAACTTCGGCAGGGCTATGCTGGAGTACAACGGCTTTGAGGCTTACGGCTTTGATATAGTATGCGGCTTTGACCACAAAAAAGAAAGTGTGGGGAGCTCCATAAACGGCAAGCCCGTCCGCCATATAAACCAGCTGGAGAGCTTTTGCAGAGAAAACGATATCCGTATCGGTATCATCACCGTGCCCGAAACAGCGGCACAAGAGGTCTGTGACCGTATGGCAGAGGCAGGGATAAGGTTTATCCTGAACTTTGCCGCAGTACATCTCAACGCTCCCAAGGGCGTTGCGGTGCATAATGAGAATATTTCCCTGACTCTTGCAATGCTTGCAAGGTGTCATGCGAGCTGAGCCAGCTCGAACGCTTACGGCGCTATATGAATCAAATAAAACTAAAAGGGACTGCTTAGGCTGCTCCCCTTAACGGAAAAAGCGGGCTACCGAGCCGTAAACTTACGGCTCATATTTAGTAACCTGCGAATCCGCCAGAGGGGGCTCCCCTTCGGCAGTCTCTTTTCAATTCATAATGCATAATTGCTGTTTAATCAGATGTGTAGGGGACGGCGTCCTCGACGTCCCCGAATTTTAGCAAAACTGACGGGCTGTCGGAGACGCCGGCCCCTACAAGCTATAGCTCTGTGCTGTCCGTCAGCGGCGTACAAGCGTATTCACCAAAAACACAGTTTTTACTGCGGTGAAATTCGACTTTCTGTCAATTGATTTCATACGTGAAATAGCATATAATATATATTGCTATAAAATTATCAATGTTATAAAGGAATGATATATATGAGTAATAAGGTCGTTAAGTTCGGCGGAAGCTCCCTTGCCGACGCAAATCAGTTCAAAAAGGTAGCTGCTATCATCAAGAGCGATGAC
Organism: Ruminococcus flavefaciens; assembly: GCF_900119075.1. Classification (GTDB taxonomy): domain Bacteria; phylum Bacillota; class Clostridia; order Oscillospirales; family Ruminococcaceae; genus Ruminococcus; species Ruminococcus flavefaciens_Q. Next base: position 56,950 of record NZ_FPIP01000003.1, on the reverse strand, counting down.
AAGCGCAGATACGTTGTTCCCTCTGCTCCCGGAAAGAGATTTTCCGACGATATCAAGGTAACTGATATGCTCTACAAGTGCTGCGAGCTGGCAAGCAGCGGCATGGATTTCTCAAAGGACTTCCAGATGATAAAGGACCGCTATAACGGCATTATTTCCGAGCTGGGCATCGATATGTCACTTGACAGCGAGTTCGACGCTATCATTAAGGAGCTCAAGGCTCGTCCTACCAAGGACTTCGCTGCAAGCCGCGGCGAGTACCTCAACGGCAAGGTGCTTGCAAAGTATCTGGACTTTACATTCGTTGACGCAGCTGACGTTATCATCTTCGATACAAAGGGCTCACTTCTCCTTGACGACACTGTAAAGGCTGTACGCGAAAAGCTCAAGGGACTGGATAACGCTGTTATTCCGGGCTTCTACGGCAGAACTACAGAGGGCTTCATCAAGACATTCTCACGCGGCGGCTCTGACGTTACAGGCTCTATCATTGCAAACGCTGTAAAGGCTGATATCTACGAGAACTGGACAGACGTTTCCGGATTCCTCGTAGCTGATCCGAGAATAGTTGACAAGCCCGACGTTATCGAGGTCATCACATACCGTGAGCTCCGCGAGCTTGCTTACATGGGAGCTTCTGTTCTCCACGAGGACGCTATCTTCCCAGTACGCTCAGCAGGTATCCCGATAAATATCAGAAACACAAACGCTCCCGAGGACGCAGGCACTATGATCGTCGGCGACGATTACAACTTCAGCAGGGAGAGCCTCAGCCATACTATCACAGGTATCGCAGGCAAGAAGGGCTTCAGCACTATCAATATCGAAAAGGCTATGATGAACAACGAAGCAGGCTTCGGTATGAAGGTACTCAAGGTGCTCTACGACAACGGTCTTTCATTCGAGCATATGCCCTCCGGTATCGACACCATGAGCATTACTCTCAGCACCGAGAAGCTTGACACAGTACGCGACAAGGTGCTTGCAGACCTCCGCAAGGCTGTTGCTCCAGATCATCTGGAAATAGAGGACGGTATCGCACTTTTAGCAGTCGTTGGACGCAGAATGAAGAACACACGCGGTACTGTTGCACGTATATTTGCTTCTATGGCTCATGCGCGTATCAACGTTAAGATGATAGATCAGGGCTCCAGCGAGCTGAACGTTATCATCGGCGTAAGCGAGAACGACCTCCCAGAGGCTATCCGCAGGATATACGATATGTTCATCAACTCCGAGAAGCAGTAAATTTAGTGATTAGTAATTAGTAGGGAACGCCGAGGGCGGCGTTCCCTGTAGGGGCGGATATTATCCGCCCTTAGTTTTTACCCATTTGTAGGGGCGCCCTTTGGGCGCCCGCGTCTTACGATATTATTAGCACGGGCGGCGGAACGCCGCCCCTACAAAATATACTAATTACGCATTACGAATAAAAAAGGCAGTCCATAACCATGATACTCATATAGAAGTTTTATAATTATTATTGAGAGAACCCCTTTTGAAAAAGGGGCCCTCTGACAGAGGGGCGCGCCTCCGTCAGAGGAACCTTCCCTCAGAAAGGTTTCCCCCATAATTAACTGTAAGCTTCTATATAAGTGTTGCGATTACGGACTGCCTTTTTTGTGGAACGGCGAGGGCGCCGTTCCCTACATTATTACTTAGCTCCGTCTACCAGATAGATGAACTTGACGCTGCCGTCCATTTTATCCGAGATGCCTGAGTAGCTGTTGTACTCCTGCGAAGCCTCTCTCAGCGCCTTGAATGTGTCTATCATCTCAGGCAGAGCCTTGTCAACTGCGCCTGTGAGGACTGATATGCCCTCGTCGTTGAATTTGACCATACCGTCGTTGAGCTCCTTTGCACCGTCCTCCAGCTTCTGAGTGCCGTCAGCAAGAGTCTTGCCGCCGTCCTTTAATGTGCCGATACCGTTGTACAGAGCCACAGAGCCGTCTGAGAGCTTGCCTGCGCCGCCGCTGAGAAGCTTTATTGAATCATACAGAGTCTTTGCGCCGCCGCTGAGCTGTGAGCTGCCGCCGTAGAGCTGTGCAAGTCCGCCGTCAAGGTCTGCTGCTCCTGTGCTGAGCTGTCCAAGTCCGCCGTTAAGTGTGAGTGAACCCTGTGCGAGCTGTGCAAGACCGCTGTCAAGAGCTGCTGCGCCGTTTGAGAGCTGTCCGATACCGCCGCTGAGGTCAACCGCGCCTGCCGAGAGCTTTCCAAGACCTGCATTGAGTTTGGTATTTCCGCCGCTGAGCTGTTCAAGTCCCTTTACAAGAGAATCCAGACCGCCAAGAAGCTGACCGCTGCCCCCTGCGAGAGTACCGATACCGCCGTCAAGTGCAGCCGCGCCTGTGCTCAGGTCTGCCGCGCCCTTTGAGAGCTGTGCTGTAGAGCCCGAAAGCTGTGAAGCTCCTGCTGCCAGTGCCTTGCCGCCCGCGTCAAGCTTTGAAAGTCCCTGCTGTAATGCCGCAGAACCGCCCTGTGCAGCTTCAAGACCTGTGCTGAGCTGTCCAAGTCCGCCGCCAAGCTGTGCTGCGCCGCTCTTTACTGAAGCCGCACCTGTGCTGAGAGCTCCGCCCTCTGCCATAGAAGCCGCTATCTGCTTCTGACCGTCGATAGTCTGCTGTAATGTGCCTATTGCCACAGCAAGCTCCTGTGAAGGAGACTGCTGATATAATGCCTGCAATGCTGCAAGAGCCTGCTCGTTTGCTGTGATAGTTGTGTCAAGAGAAGCTCCTGCCTGTGCTATGCCGTCGCTGAGCTGTGAAGCTCCTGCTGTGAGAGCGTCAGCTCCGCTTACCAGTGAAGCCGCGCCTGTCTTAGCGCTTGCAATACCCTCTGCAAGGCTGTCTGCGCCGCTCTTTGCAGAGCCTATTCCTGTTGACATCTGTCCTGCGGACTCGCTGAGCTTTGCAGCTCCGTCGTTAAGTGCAGCCGCGCCTGTGGAAAGCTTTGCAGAGCCGTCCTTGACCTGCTTGCTGCCGTCTGTGAGCTTGCCAACGCCGCCGCTGAGAGTATCTGCGCCTGTTTTGAGAGCTGCTGCGCCCTCGTTTACCTTTGTGAAGCCCTCCGTCATAGCGTCCGAGCCTGTCTTTGCGTCCTTGAGACCGCTGCTGAGGGCGTCTGCGCCTGCGCTTACCTTGCCGAAGCCGTCGACCAGTGCCGCAGAACCGTTCTTTGCAGAGCCTATACCCTCTGAGAGCTGTGCTGCGCCGCCGCTTACCTGACCGATACCGTCCTTTAATTTAGCGGAGCCGTCCTTTGCGCTGCCGAGACCTGCGGAGAATTTGCCTGTGGAATCCGAGAGAGTCTTAGCTCCGTCAGCCAGCTTCTTAGCGCCGTTATTAAGGTCTGCCGCGCCGTTTTTGAGCTCCGCAGAGCCTGATAATAACTTGTCGATACCGCTTGTAAGGTCGCCTGCGCCGCCGTTGAGCTTCTTGACGCCGTCATAGAGTGAAGCTGTACCGTCGGTGAGCTTCTTTGCGCCGTCACTGAGCTCCCTGAGCTTGCCCATAACGTCGTCTATGTCAACTGTCTCGTCAAGATCCAGCTGTGAAAATATCTCGTTGGATACCACTGTAACAGAGGTGTTCATCTCGAATCCTCTTACGTCTGCGGAAAGCTCGAAGCTCTCGGGGATATCAACGTCCATGCCCTCTATCCTGCCGAGGTCAAGGCTCTCGCCCAGACCGGGGAATGCCATGCCCACAACGATGAGCTTTTCGCCGTCTGAGATGACCTTGCCGTTTGTGACCTCTACGTTAAGGTACTTGTCAGTGCTGAGCAGAGCCGCACTTGCAGCCATGAAAGGAGTATATATCTCCTTGTCAGTGCCGCCTATCTTCTTTGTGACCTTCTGGTTGTTCTTGTATGTCCAGCGGATAACAAGGTGTCCGCTCTTGCCTACGATACTCTCGGGAGTTACCTTTTTGCCGTCGAGGAAGTACTCCATAGTAACATCAACGGGCAGGTCCTTTTTGCAATTGCCCTTGTAGTAGATGTCGTCGCCGTCAGCATTCCAGCTTATTTTCTCACCTGATACCTCAAAGGTCTCGTCGCCCTTTACGTTGACGATGTCGCTGAGGTCGGATATATCGGAAATGCTTGACAGTGCGGGAGCATTTTTCAGCCAGTCGCTTACGACTACGTTCTTGACTGAGGAATCGCTGTTGCAGAGGACGTAAACCGTCTCGTCCTTGTAGGCGTTCTCGCCGTTATCAGCTCTTGAAGCGCTTTCCGCTGTCTCTTTTTTCTCCTTGACCTGAGGAGCGTCCTGCTCCTTGCTGCTGTTTGCGTATGCTATAGAACCTGTAGCGCCTGCGGATACTGCCGCAGCTACAAGTGCTGCCATTATCTTATTTAGCTTTCTCATATCTATCTCTCCTTTATATGTGTATGTGTTACAATTTAGATACGGCTTAATGCGCGGAATAAAAATCGTGCTCCACAAGAAGTGAAACGCGAAAATGCCTGCGGGGGCTCCCCGCTGAAGCCATTAAGCGTTTTTGAATCTGTATGTGTACTTTTCTTCCTTTGGCAGGAAGCCTGCGCTTGTCTTGCAGATAAGCTTATCAAATACCATGAACATTGACGGCAGTGTTACTATTACTACCACCATTGAGATAAGCGCACCTCTTGCAAGGAGCATACACAGCTCCGAGATAAGACCGATATCGGAGTAGAGCGCAACGCCTACCGTAGCGGCGAAGAAGCCCAGAGCCGATGTGATTATGGACTTTATGGAGGTGCTGAGAGCGATACCGACGGACTCCTTTTTGTCCTTGCCGCTGTGTCTCTCGGTGCGGTATCTTGTGGTCATGAGTATCGCATAGTCAACTGTCGCGCCAAGCTGTATGGTTCCTATTACTATAGGAGCTATGAACGACAGCTTTGAACCTGTGTAATAGGCTGTGCCGAGGTTTATCATGATAGCCAGCTCGATGACCGATACAAGTATCACAGGGAGCGATATGGACTTGAATGTGAATGCTATGATAAGGAATATAGCGCCGATAGACAGAAGATTTACTACCTTGAAGTCCCTGTCGGTGATAGTGATGAGGTCCTTTGTTGCAGGAGCTTCACCGATGAGCATACTGTCGGGATCGTACTTATGGGCAATATCATCTATCCTGCCGACCTGAGCATTTACCTCGTCAGAGGCTACCTCGTACTCAGAGCCGATAAGCATTATCTGCCACTCGTCGCTCTTCAGGACATCTCTTATCTCGTCGGGAACGACCTCCTCGGGAACAGCCGAGCCCACCAGCGAATTGAAGCCTGCCGCGAACTGAACACCGTCAACGTCCTTTATCTCGCCGAGCATTTTGTTTGCGTCCTTAGCGCTCATATCCGATTTGACCATGAGGATATGGGTGCTGTTCATATTGTACTCCTCGGCAAGCTTTGTGTTGGCGATAACACTGTCCAGATGCTTTGGGAGCGTGCTGTCCAGCTTGTAGTAAACACCGTAGTGGTTATTGCCGTAAAGAGCAGGTATAAGGGCTACGATAGCCGCTGTAAGGAATATCCATGAGTTCTTTACGATGAATGAAGATGTGCGCTTGAAGCCGGGAAGGAAATCCTTGTGTGAGGTCTTTGCTATAGCCTTGTCAAAGAGAAGTATCATTGCAGGGAGCACTGTTACGCAGGAGATAACGCCGCATACAACGCCCTTTGCCATTACGATACCGAGGTCAAGACCAAGTGTGAATGTCATGAAGCACATTGCAAGGAAGCCTGCAACTGTTGTGAATGAGCTTCCCACAACTGATGTGATAGTAGCCGCGATAGCGTGTGCCATTGCGTCCTGCCTGCTATCAGGGTAGTACTTCTGCTGTTCCTTGTAGCTGTGCCACAGGAATATAGAGTAGTCCATCGTAACGCCAAGCTGCAGAACCATTGCAAGAGCCTGTGTTATAAAGGATATCTCGCCAAGGAGGATATTTGAGCCGAGGTTCCAGACTACCGCGAAGCCTATGCTGAGCATAAAGAATACGGGTATCAGGAAGGAATCCATAGTCACCATAAGAACTATGCTTGTGAGTACCGCAGCAATAGCCGCATATATGAGCGTCTCATTCTCTGTGATATTCTTCATGTCAAGGGTTATGGCAGACATTCCGCTGACGAAGCACTGATTTGAGGCTATTCCTCTTATCTCCTCAACAGCGTTCAGTGTTGAGTCCGCCGATGTGGTATCGTCAAAGAATACCGCCATCATGGTGTTGTCGCCCTTGTTGAAGAAGTCGTAGATATCCGCAGGAAGTATCTCCTTCGGTATAGTACAGCCTGTCATGGACTGGTAGCAGACAACGTTTGAAACGTGGTCGACAGCGGCTATCTTATCGGCAGTCGCCGCCACGTCCTTGTCGCTCATTCCCTCCACCATTACAAGGGAGAAGCCGCCGTTTCCGAACTGCTCTTTCAGTATATCCTGTCCCACCATAGTGTTTATATCCTTTGGCAGATAGGATAGTATATCGTAGTTTACACGGGTTTTCAGGTAGCCCATTGCCGATGGCAGAAGCATTACCACGCCGAATATAAGTATCAGTACGCGGTGCTTTGCTATCCATTCACCGAATTTCAGCATATTATCGATCCTTTCTTTATGATTTTACGAGCATATATTGAAAGTCCGCCAGCCGTTATACCTTTAGGAGAATAATCTTAACTGCTTTGGGAAAGGAAACAGAAAGAGGAAAATGCTCGGCGGACATTCAATATACGCCCGTTTATCGTTGTTATTACATAGTATATTACAAAAATGACCAATAGTCAACCGCAAAAATATTAAAAACTGACTTTCAGTCATATTTTTGTATATCTGCACAAATACGGCTTGATTTTTTCGTGACCGTTAGTCACTTTTATGCCCTTGACAGGCTCTATTTTTCGGGCTATAATAAATACAGCGCAACCAGCTTTGCTGTTTGCGCTGTAAGTTACAAGTGATTAGTGATTAGTGAATAGTGTTGTGACGACATTACACCGTCCGAAAAATACTTCATTCAATAAAAACGGGCGACGGAACGTCGCCCCTACAAGCTAAGGGCTAAAGGCTAACGGCTGAAAAGAAAGGTGTGTACTAATGGGAAAGGTCGATACAAACAAAAAGCTCAAGGAAAACTCACTGCTGAAAACCGCATTCGAGTTCTTCACCACAAAGGGCTTCAGCAAGACTTCCATAACAGACATCGTCAGTAAGGCAGGAGTTGCAAAGGGCACCTTTTACCTTTACTTCAAGGATAAATACGACATAAGAAACAAGCTCATATCCCATAAATCCAGCCAGCTTTTCAAAAACGCCATAGCTGACCTTGGGGACAAGCTGGACGCTCTCCCATTTGAGGAAAAGATAATAAAGGTCAGCGACCATATCATAAATCAGCTCAACGAGAACCAGTCCCTGCTCACATTCATATCCAAGAACCTGAGCTGGGGCATATTCAAGACAGCCATAACCTCGCCTGTTTCCGACGACGACGTGGACTTCTCCAGCATATACGAAAAGCTCCTTTCGGAAGCTCCCAAGGGCATAAAGGACCCCGAAATAATGCTGTTTATGATAATCGAGCTTGTTAGCTCCACCTGCTATTCAGCCATACTCTACAAGGAGCCCTGCTCCCTTGAAAAGCTCAAACCCTATCTGTACAACAATATAAGAATGATGATAGCACAGCATGAGGGAAATGCAAAGTAAGTAGTGAGTAGAAAGTAGTAAATAGTAAAAGGCGAACCTATCGGTTCGCCTTTATTTTGTAGGGGCTGGCGTCTCCGACAGCCCGAAAAAAGGCAGTCCATATGGACTGCCTTTTTATGTAGGGGCGGATATTATCCGCCCGTTTTGCAAGTATCCGATGTTTATGCGGGCGACGGAACGTCGCCCCTACATATTATCTGGTTATGTTCTTCGCCCATTTATACTTCATGTAATGTTTGTATACAGCAGGTATTTTTACAAACTCGTCCAGAGTGAGTATGAAAGCCACCGCAAGAACGGGGAGCTTCAGCCAGAAAGCTCCTATCATACCCATGGGGACTACCACGCACCAGAGCGTCACAATGTCGCATATCATGCCGAATTTCGTGTCTCCGCCGGCAGGGAAGATACCGCCGATAACAGTTGAATTAAGAGCGTTTCCGATGATATAGTAAGCCGCCATGAACATCATATACTTAAGGTAATACTGCGCCTGCTCGTTGAGAGTTATTACTTTGAGAATAAACGGTGTCAGCGCAAGTATGACCACTCCCGAGCCTGCTCCGATAAGTATAGACAGGCGCACGAACTTTCCGCCAGCCTTTTTGGCTTCTTCTATCTCGTTTCTGCCCAGCATACCGCCGATTATGATACCTACTCCTGCCGCGATTCCCCAGCAGAGGCTTGCTATCATGCTCCTGACAATGCTTGCAATGGAATTTGCCGCTACAGCGTCGCTGCCGAGTCTGCCCATAATGACCGAGTACATGGTGACGCCGCCGCCCCAGCCAAGCTGATTCAGCAGAAGCGGCAGGGTATATTTTATGTAGTCTTTGTGCAGAACGGCTTCATTAAGATGAAACAGCATACCCACGCGCAAAGGCGGACATTTGCCGCGAAGCATTACTACAAGAATAAACACGCACTCAAAGGCTCTCGCAAGGACTGTCGCCAAAGCAGCTCCTGAAATGCCCATTTTCGGAAAAGGTCCGATACCGAAAATAAGCAGCCAGTTTACCACAATGTTGAATACAACGGAAAGGCTTCCGATAAGGGAGCTGAGCCTTGCGCAGTCGCAGACCTTCATAATGCCGAAATACGCCTGTGAAAAGCCTGCCAGTACATATGACAGCGCAACGGTGCGGAGGTAAACTCCGCCGAGACGTATGAGCTCGGGCTCGTTGGTGAAGAAGCGCATGATGTGCTCGGGGAAGAACAGCGCTCCCAGAGTAAAAACAGCTCCCACAAGGAGAGAATACCGCATTGTAAGAGCGAGTACCTTCTCGACGGTGGTATGGTCATTTTTGCCCCAATACTGAGCCGCAAGGACGTTGCAGCCCGATATGAACGCCATAAAAAACAGGCTGTACACAAAGGCGACCTGACCTGCCAGCGACGAAGCCGACAGTGAGTCCTGATCCATAAAGCCCAGCATAAAGGCGTCCGAAGCCGATACCAGCGACATCATGAAATACTGGACGGCTATGGGGGCTACAATGGTGAATAATTTTTTATATATACTTTTATCTTTCATAAATCTCCTTTTTCTTATGTGGCGATTATATTACTTGCCGAGCCCATGAATGGGATTCCAAAGGGACTGTGTTCCTTTGGCAGAGTGACTCCCCATAAGATGGGGAGATGTCCGAAGGACAGAGGGGACGTACCGGTAAGGTCAGAGGCAGCGCCTCTGGTGGGGTGACTCCCCACAGTGTGGGGAGATGTCGCAAAGCGACAGAGGGGCTGGGGCGGTTAGCCTGGGGCAAAGCCCCACAGTTACAAAGCGCTCCGCAAGGGGTGAATTCAAAAACAGTCCGGTGGACTGTTTTTGAAGAGGGGACGCCCTGCAAGAGAGGGCGTCCCTTAACGGGCGGATAATATCCGCCCCTACATTAGGTCATTTGAGGTTATTTCGTAAGGCACGGGCGCCCAAAGGGCGCCCCTACAAAATGACGAAAAAGCTGCCGCACATCTGTGCAGCAGCCATATTGCTTATTAAACAGCAGCCTTATCGTTTTCGGGCTTTGTTTCCTCAGCCTTATCAGGTACGCTCACCTTTTCGATATCGGCGCCCAGCGCACGAAGCTTGCCCTCCATGCAGTCATAACCTCTCTCGATATGGTAGATATCCTCTATCTCGGTAACGCCGCTTGCAGCAAGTCCTGCGATTATCAGCGCAGCGCCTGCTCTCAGGTCGCAAGCCTTTACGGGAGCTCCCATAAGCTTGCCTGTGCCCTCGATAAGAGCAACCTTGCCGTTTACTGTGATATCTGCGCCCATTCTTCTGAGCTCGTCAACATAGCGGAAACGCTGTTCCCAGATATTTTCGGTGATAATGCTTGTACCCTCTGCAAGACAGAGAAGCGTAGCTATCTGAGACTGCATATCAGTAGGGAATCCGGGGTGCGGAGCTGTCTTGATGTTGGTCTTCACAAGAGGACCGTCAACCCATACTCTAATACTGTCGTCGAACTGTTCTATGTTCACGCCGATCTTTTCAAGCTTCTTTGTGATCGACTCAAGATGTTTCGGGATTACGTTCTTTATGAGCACGTCGCCCTTTGTAGCGGCAACTGCAACCATGAAAGTGCCTGCCTCTATCTGGTCGGGGATAACAGCGTAGGTAGTACCGTGGAGGTGCTCGACGCCTCTTATCTTGATAACGTCTGTACCTGCACCCATGATGTTAGCTCCCATAGAGTTGAGGAAGTTTGCAAGGTCAACGATATGTGGCTCCTTAGCCGCATTCTCGATGACTGTGAGTCCCTCTGCCTTTACAGCCGCAAGCATAGCGTTCATAGTAGCTCCGACAGTGACAACGTCGAAGAATATCTGATTTCCGCTGAGCTTGTTTGCAGTAAGATCTATCATGCCCTGACTGAGGCTGTAATTCGCACCGAGAGCTGTGAAAGCCTTTAAATGCTGGTCGATAGGACGGTCGCCCAATGGACATCCGCCTGGCATGGAAACTCTTGCCTTATTGAACTTTCCGAGGAGCGCTCCAAGGAAATAATACGAAGCACGCATCTTTCTTGCATACTCATAAGGTACGCAGAACTTGTCTATTGTAGTAGGATCGATCCTGTAGGCGTCCTTGCCTATATTCTCGACCTGTGCACCCATTTCCTTAAGGATCTGGATACAGATTCTGACATCGCTGATGTAGGGTACATTTTCTACGATACATGGTTCATCTGAAAGAATAACTGCGGGAAGAATAGCTACAGCCGCATTCTTGGCACCGCTTATTGTGACTTCACCCTCAAGGCGTCTTCCGCCTTTTACAACAAACTTATCCAAATATTTTCTCTCCTTATTTTTCGGGTATCTTTATCTTTTCCCGAATTTCTTTCTTTTGTTCCCCGGCATAAGACGCCGGCAATTTACACAATTTGGGATTTTGCTGAATAATTAGTTTTTATCGTAATCGGAAATATCAAAGCGAACAGGTTCGCCCTTATATTCCGAAACCTTAACGTACTCTATGGTAACGTCCTTGGTTGGCTTATCACTGCCGTCTACCTCAACGTTCTGGACATCGAATACGATATCAAGTCCGTCGAATACCTGACCGAAGATAGTATAATTGCCGTCCAGCCACGGAGCGCCGCCGTTCTTTGAGTATATCTCCTTTTCGTTTTCGGTGAAGAAATAACCGCCGTCCTCCAGCTGTTTAATCTGGTCTGCGTCATACTTCTGACCTGTAACGATGTAGAACTGGCTTCCGCTTGAAGCAGTAGAGCCGCTGTTTGCATATGCAACAGCTCCTGCGGCATGGATAAGGTGAGAATCTGCACCGTCGTCAAAGCCCTTTTCGTATATGGACTCGCCGCCTGTACCGTCACCCTTCGGATCGCCGCCCTGTATCATGAAGTCCTTGATAACTCTGTGGAATGTAAGACCGTCATAATATCCCTTTTCAGCGTGCTCAAGGAAGCTTGGAACTCCCTTTTCCGCATACTCGGGGAAGAGCTTTATCTTTATCTCTCCGTCATAGCCCTTGAGCTTCATGGAAACTACCTTTTCGCCCTCTTTTGGAGCTGTAAAGTTGGCTATTGAGAGATTTTCCTTGCCTGTAGCCTGTCTGATAGCCTCGCCGTCGAACTTTTCGTACTCGTCGAGATACCAGTGTATATCCTCGCCGTTATACTCGCCTACAGTAACGGATTCAACGATAACATCTCTGTAAGGCATACTGCTCTGAGCGTCTACCGCTACGTTCTGTACCTTGAATATAACATCGAGTCCGTCGATGACCTGACCGAAAACGGTATAATTTCCGTCCAGCCACGGCGCACCGCCGACCTTTTTATATATAGCCTTTGCGTTGTCGGAGAAAGCATATCCTGCCGCCGCAAAGTCCTCGAAGTTCTGATCTGTCGGAACAGTACCTGTTACCACATAGAACTGGCTTCCGTCAGTAGCTGTTCCGCCGCTGTTTGCGTAAGCAAGAGCGCCTGCACAGTGGATAAGGTGTGGATCCGAGCCGCCGTCAAACTTGCCGCCCCAGACGCTTTCGCCGCCCATTCCTGTGCCTTCGGGATCGCCGCCCTGTATCATGAAGTCCTTGATAACTCTGTGGAACTTGAGTCCGTTGTAGTAGCCCTTTTTAGCCAGCTCAACGAAGTTCTCAACGCCCTTGTCCGCATATTCGGGGAAGAGCCTGAACTTTACCTCACCATAATCCTTGATATTCATAGTGATTATGGTATCGCCCTTCTGCGGAGCTGTAAAATTGGCTATATCAACATTTTCTGCTGTAACGGGCTCTGTTGCCGCCTCTGTAGTACCGATCTCGGCAGAGCTCGATGTACCTGAGGTGTCAGAAGCAGAACCGCCGTTTTCCTTGATATTCTTGCCGCATGATGTAAGAGACGAGAATACAAGAGCCATGCAGAAAACGCCTGCAATGATTCTTCTAAACATGATTTCACTCCTTGAAAACGTGAAACTATATGAATAGTATGTTCAAAACAGAACAAAAAACTATACTTCAACTTATATATTATACACCACAAAAACCGTTTTGTAAAGTGTTTTCATAATTTTTTGTATTTTTCAGACAATCACGGCAGTTAAAACATGGTGATTTCTTCCTAAAAGCAACGGTATACTGTTATTTTTCAGATTCTGTCTTTGCTTCTTCAGCTGCGGAATATGTGCTGATAGTGACGGTTTTTATCTTCACGTCCTTTACGGGGACTTTATAGACGCCCATTTCCTGCGCTTCAAGATCTGCAAGCTTCTCGACAACGTCCATACCCTTATAGGTCTGACCAATTACGGTTATCTGCTGTGAGAAATTGGGCACTCCGCCGTGCTCGATAAAGGCGTCGGCAAGCTTTTCGCTCTCGGAGTAGTCCTTGAGCTCCTTCTTGAATTCGTCGTTGAATTTCACGGTATTCAGCGTCATAAAGCGGCTTCCGTTGTAATATGTGCCGCCGCCGAGGAATTTCTGTTTGAAGCTCTTCTTGACAGTGGTATTCATGGCAAGAACAGCGCCCTTGAAAGGCCATAAGTCCTGATGAAGCTCTCTCTCCACCAGCTCATGGGAATTATCATTGGCACTGCCGTTTTTGTTGGGAGCTCCAGCCGCCGAGTACACGCCGCTCTCCGAATGGAAAACATAGGTGTCATTGTAGTAGCCCTGCTTTGCAAGCTCCGTGAAATTCGCCACGGCGTTGGGGGAATACTGCGGATAGAGCACGAAGCGGTATTCTCCGAGATCAGTGTCCACGATAGCGATAGGATCGCCGTCCTTCGGGGGATCAAGCTGTACCAGCTTCATAGTCTCGGCGTCAACGGTGATATAGCTGTTGTTACGTGCCATAAGGGTATTGCTGAGCATTACCACCAGTGATGAAACGCCCATTATAAGAGTAAATATCAGAACGAGTCTGACAACATTATTCTTTTTCAGCATAAAATAGTCCTTTCCTAAGCATATACCCCTTTATTATAACCAAAACTCCTGTTTTTGTCAACCACTTTCAGCGTTAGCTTTTAATCAGGCACGGGCGGATAATATCCGCCCCTACAGGCTAAAAAAAGTGGGCATTTGCCCACTTTTTTACATATCATTTCGATTTTCCAGCGCCTTGAACAGCGTTACCTCGTCGGCATATTCAAGTATACCGCCCACGGGAAGTCCGAATGCAAGCCTTGTGACCTTTATGCCCATAGGCTTTAAAAGTCCTGCTATATACATCGCCGTTGCGTCGCCCTCTACAGTGGGATTGGTAGCCATGATGACCTCTTCCACACCGCCCTCGGCTATCCTCGCAAGAAGCTCCTTTACGCGGAGCTTATCGGGAGTTATGCCGTCCATAGGGGACAGCAGTCCGTGGAGCACATGGTACACGCCGCCGTACTCTCTGGTACGCTCAAAGGCTGTAACGTCCTTGGGGTTCTCGACTACACAAATAACGCTCCTGTCGCGCTCGGGATCGTCGCAGATAGGGCAGATGTCCCTCTCTGTGAGATTCTGGCAGCACTTACAGCAGTGAACGTTTTTCTTTGCGTCGATGAGCGCCTTTGCGAAGTCCTCCACCGCTTCGGTATCCATAGACATTACGTGATACGCAAGTCTCTGGGCAGATTTCATGCCGATACCGGGCAGCGACGCGAACTTCTCCGCCAGTATGACCAGCGGCAGCGCGTTATGATCCGCCATTATTTATCAGAAAAGACCGGGGAGAGATACTCCGCCTGTGATCTTGCTCATTTCAGCCTCTGTTGTAGTCTCAACGTTGTTGATAGCTTCGTTTACAGCGCTGATGATGAGGTCCTGAAGCATATCGATATCCTCGGGATCAACTACCTCGGGCTTGAGTGTGAGAGACTTGATAGTCTTCTTGCCTGTGATAGTTACTTCAACTGCGCCGCCGCCAGCTGTAGCAGAGAACTCTCTTCCCTCGATATCCTCCTGAAGCTCAGTGATCTGATCCTGCATCTTCTGAGCCTGCTTTATCATCTGGTTCATGTTCTGAGCGCCGCCGCCGTTGATATTCTTAGGTATTCTTGCTTTCATTTTAAAATTCTCCTTTGAAAATATTAGTTTCTATGTTTTATATAAAGCAAATTATTCTTGTTTCAGTCTGTCCATAAACGTATTTTAAGGGAACGCCTTAACTTGCAAGGCGTTCCCTCTCAAAAAACAGTCCGCCGGACTGTTTTTTGATTCACCCTTTGCGAAGCGCCTTCGATATTTGGGCTCTGCCCAAACCCGCCAGAGGCGCTGCCTCTGGACTCTGCCAAAGGAACACAGTCCCTTTGGAATCCCTTTCTTAGGTAAAACCGTTTTTCAAGCTGAACCAAATCATATTTGCTTTTAAACTTACTGATTCTCCACCGCAGTCTCTATCTGGCTGTCCATAGCCTTTTTTATAAGGCTCTCGGCGAGGTTTTTCTGCTCCGCAACAGTTGTGGCGCACCTTGCCTTGATTATGAAGCGCTGTCCCAGTACGTTTGCGATAGCCGCACCGAGGGAATTCGCGTTCTCCTTGACCTTGAAAAGCTCCATAAAGAAGCGGTTCTGAGCTGTGATAAAGATGTAGTTTCCTGCTGTACCTGCAAAAGAGCCGTCAAGGCTTCCTGCAACGGCAGGATTGATATTCCTGAACTCGTCGAGAACTTCGTTCCAGCGTTCGCAGGGGATAATGTCCTCGGGCTTGAGCTTCTTGATATCAATGGTGGGAACAATTTTCTCGTCCGCAGGAACGGCGCTTGCTTCAAGCACCTCGGGCTTTTCCTCGGCAGGCTTGCCAGCCGCGGGAACAGCTCTCGGGACGGTGTTTATCTTATCCTCCAACTGTTTTATTTTATCATATATTTCAGAATTGTCAATACTTTCTGTTGTATTCTTTACATTTCCGCAGAGCTTTATGAGAGACATCTCGAACTCTACGCGCTTATTCATAGCCCTTTGCATACGCTCACGGCACTCCTGCAAAGCTGAGAGCCTGTCCATGACCGTAGGCAGGTCGGACTTTTCCGCGATAGCCTTTAAGCGTTCCAGCTCGTCGGGCATACAAACTATGAGCTTGTCTGCCGTATCGGGAGAGGCCTTTATGAGCATAACGTTTCGGAGCTGTGTTATGAGCTCCTCGCAGAGCCTTGTGAGGTCCTTTGACATATCGTAGAGGTCTGCGGTTATGGATAACGCCTTTGGAGTATCGGAGTCCGATACGGCGTCAAGCATATCATAGAGGTAGTCTCTGCCTGCGATACCTGCGGCATTGGAAACAGCCTCGGCGTTTATGACCTCCGCGCACACCGAGCACTGGTCAAGAAGGGATACCGCGTCACGCATACCGCCGTCGGCAAGCTTTGCTATCATAGCCGCGCCGTCCTCGGTGAGGTTCAGCTCCTCCTGCTGGGCGATATAGCTTATTCTGGCGGCAATGTCCTCCGCCTTTATCCTGCGGAAATCGTAGCGCTGACAGCGTGAGACGATAGTTGCAGGAACTTTGTGTATCTCGGTAGTTGCGAGAATGAATTTCACATACGGGGGCGGCTCCTCCATAATTTTCAGCAGGGCGTTGAATGCGCCTGCGGAGAGCATATGCACCTCGTCGATAATGTATATCTTGTATGCGCCGCGCTCGGGAGTATAAACTGCCGCGTCGCGCAGGTCGCGGATATTGTCTACGCCGTTGTTTGAAGCCGCGTCTATCTCAACGATATCGGTAAGAGCTCCGCTGTCTGCGTCGCGGCAGATGTCGCATTCGAGACAGGGATTGCCGTTTTTCATATTGCGGCAGTTGACGGCTTTTGCAAGGATACGGGCGCAGGTGGTCTTACCTGTACCGCGTGAACCTGTGAAAAGGTATGCATGGGCGGTCTTTCCGCTGATTATCTGGTTTTTCAGAGCTTCTGTGGTGTATTGCTGGGATATGACGTCGTCGAATGTCATTGGTCGCCATTTGCGGTAAAGCGCCTTGTACACAGCCTTTCCTCCTTTACAGTTTTTTGATGAATTCGTCCTTTTGCAGGGCAACCGTGCCCTTGTAGTATTTTATGAAGTCCACGGGATTGTCGATATTGTGGACTATCGCCAGCTTGTAGAGCTTCTCGGCTTCTTCATAGTGTCCAAGGAGCACATTTGCGATAGCCGCGCCGCCGAGAGCGTTTGCGTAGTCCTCATGGCGCTCGATAGAATCGTTGAACCACTTGAGAGCGGACTCGCCGTCGTATTCCTTTAAATATACGTTGCCCATCTCACAGCGGAGCTTATTGCTGTATTTGTAGTCTTTTTCGTCCATGAGCCCCTCATAGATAGCCACAGCACGCTTGGGATCGCCGTTTATGGAGTAGCACCGCGCTATGAAAATAGGGAGCTCGGGAATATAGAAGCCGTTCTCCTGCGCGTTTTTATAGCATATTATAGCGTTGGGATAGGCGTCAAGGATATCGTAGCAGCGTCCGCGGTAGAACTCGTTTACGGCAGTTTCCTGCTTGGAGAGGCTGTTTTCCTCTCTGCCCAGGTCGGTAAAAGCTTCAAGAGCCATGCGGAAGTTGTTCTTGTGGAAGAGGTTCAGACCTTTCTCGAAGCGCCTTGACTTGCGGTTTATGCCCGTAAAGGCGTTGCCAATAAGGTCGTCGTCGAACTGGTGGAAAATGCTCTTCTTGAACCTGATTATCTCAATAAATGAAATGCCTATCCAGTGCAGGAGAAAAATGACCGCCATATACATGACCACAAAGGAGAAAGCAGTTTCTTTCTCGCCGAAAAATATCATTGCGGTGAATATCGCCAATGATAATACAAAGGAGGCTGCAAGAGCCTTCGGGATACTGCGCCAGAAACACAGCAGGACGCGCCTTGTCCGTGCTGCAAGAATGGAACGGAACATTCTTATCCCCCCTATCAAAGAAAAATTCCGGAACATAGATGTGCAGGCTTGCTGCGGCACACAACACGCACCGCTTAATGCTGCTCGGTCTCCCGCCTGACATGGTTCACGGGGTCTTGTTGCACAGGGCCCACACATCTATATTTCGGAATTTCACACCCGTTTATACGAGCAGACGATGCTCTTTTAATATGATATCATAAATGTGGGACTTTGTCAAGCAAAAATTATAATATTTAAATCGAGCCCATAACCAGAACTAAGAACTAAGAGCTAAGAACTAAGAATGTAGGGGCTGGCGTCCCCGACAGCCCGTCAGTTCCGTTGCAATTATGGGACGTCGAGGACGCCGTCCCCTACAATTGGTTTTAAATGACCGATTGTAGCCCGTGCCTGACGAAACAGCTCAAAAAAACAATGCAAACCGTCGGGCGAACGCTGTTCGCCCCTACAATGGTTTCATTAAGTCTTTCCGAGATTTGCGGACTGCCAAAGGCAGCCCCTACAAGTTTTTACGGTCATTAGAAGTCGTTTCGTCAGACACGGGCGGCGAAACGCCGCCCCTACAGGCTATAGGCACGGGCGGATAATATCCGCCCCTACTATGCACTACTCACTAACCACTTAAAAAGCGCAAACTTTCAAATATTATGGGATTTATTGACATATTTCAGCGGCTGTGGTATACTTATTCCAATAATATAAAAATATCGAAAGGAAAAGACCTAAATGGCTCCCGAAAAACTATATATGGTAGTTCCCTGCTACAACGAGCAGGAGGTGCTCCCCGAGACCTCAAAACAGCTCAGGGCTAAGTATACCGCCCTTATGGAACAGGGACTTATCTCCCGTGAAAGCCGTATCGTGTTCGTCAACGACGGCTCCTCAGATAAGACATGGAGCATTATTCAGGAGCTCCACAGCACCGAGCCCCAGTTCTTCTCTGGTATCGACCTTGCCCACAACAGCGGTCATCAGAACGCCGTTCTCGCAGGTCTCATGACCGTCAAGGATATCTGCGATATGTGCATTACCATGGACGCCGATTTACAGGACGATATCAATACTATCGACGAAATGGTCAGGAAGTACTACGAGGGCAATCAGGTGGTATACGGCGTAAGAAGCGCCCGTGATACCGATACTTTCTTCAAAAAGACCACCGCCGAGGGCTTCTATAAGTTCATGAAGGTCATGGGTGCGGACGTCATCTACAACCATGCGGATTTCCGCCTTATGAGCAGCAGGGTTTTGCAGGAGCTGGCAAACTTCAAGGAAGTGAACCTCTTCCTCCGCGGAATGGTGCCGCTCATCGGCTTCCAGAACTGCAAGGTTTACTACGAGCGCCATGAGAGAGCCGCAGGCGAAAGCAAGTACCCTCTGAAAAAAATGCTCTCCTTCGCTATAAACGGCATAACTTCATTCAGCACCAAGCCGCTGAAGCTCATAACAGGTCTGGGACTTATCATGTCCGCAGTCAGCATAATCGCCTTTATATGGGCGTTCATCACGAAGATAGTGGGCTTTACCGAGCACGGCTGGTCAAGCACCATGTGCTCCATATGGCTCATTGGCGGCTTGCAGCTGTTCTGCCTCGGTATCATAGGCGAGTACATAGGCAAAATTTACGCCGAGGTCAAGCAGAGACCGCGTTATATCGTCGCGGAGTTCCTCAGCGATGTGAATGAAAAGGAGAAAAAATAACAGCGGACAGCGCTCATACAGGGCTTTTTCTCCCTACCCCCTTGACAAACAGCAAAAACTGTGCTAAGATAATGTACATATTATAAAAAACGTTGATGAGGAAGGCTTTTCCGATACCGTTTCAGAGAGCAGCCGCTTGGTGCGAGGCTGTACGGTCAGGATATCACAGCACACCGCCTCTGAGTACGCCCAATAAGCGTCGGGAGCTCCCGTTACAGAGCACTTGAGATACGGAGCTTTCTCCGTGTGAATCAGGGTGGAACCACGGTGTATCATCGTCCCTTGTGCCTAATACAGGCGTGAGGGGCGTTTTTTGTTATCTTTTGCAGGGGAGGTGAGATATTGAGCAATATCAGCTACAACAAACAGGAAGAAGCCTTTGAGCTGCCTTATAAGCTCTGGGGCGAGACCATGACTGTCCGCTTCTACGTGGACGACGAAAAGCAGATAATGGATAACCTTTCCTCTATCGCAAAAAAGCTTGCAAAGCTGGACGGCAGCCGCCGTCAGATAGCGGAGATAATAATAGACGAGGGCTACTACGAGGGTGCAGATCCCGACGCTCTTGCGAAGCTTCTGGAGCTCCGCAACGTCCATATAGACCTTGACGACGGAGACGTTATCGTGTGCTTCGATACGGGCACAAATGACGGATATATGCAGAATTTCGTGTACGTCGAATTGTTCGCCGAGATGTTCGAGATAACAGGCTGGGCGGATTGATATGGACAGACCGGTACGAAAAGAACACAGATTGACGGGTTATGATTACAGCCGAAACGGAGCGTATTTTATAACGATATGTACCAAGGATAAGCAGCATTATTTCTGGGATTACAGTAAACCTGTAGGGGGCGATGCCCACATCGCCCCGTTCGTTGATAATATTAATGACATTTCCACGTTATTGCCATTTGAATTATCAGAAATCGGGAAGATCGTTCAGAAATATGTCGTAAGCATAGACGGAATAATAAAATACGTTATAATGCCGAATCATGTTCATATTATTCTGAAAATTGAAAATGATTACGTACCCAATAGCGGGGCGATGTGGGCATCGCCCCCTACACAATCGTTACCCAAGCTGATTCGTTCATTTAAAATCCTCGTAACCAAAGAATTAGGTTTTTCACCTTGGCAACGTAATTATTATGATCATATAATTCGCAGTGACAGGGAATTATCCGATATTTGGAATTACATCGAAAACAACCCGATAAATTGGGAAAATGATGAATTATTCTGCAAGGAATAACAGTCATCGCAAAATGGATAAGATAATTATGCATTACGCATTATGAATTATGAATTAAATAAAAGGAGAGATCATCATGATCAAATTAACATTACCTGACGGCAGCACACGCGAGATCGAGGCTGCACAGTCAGCCGCAGAGGTCATCAAGGGCATAGGCATGGGACTTTACAAGGCAGCCTGCTGTGTAAAGATAAACGGCGAGGTCTGCGACCTCCGCACTGTTATCGACAGTGACTGTCAGTTCGAGGTATGCACCTTCGACAGCCTCGACGGCAAGAAGACCTTCTGGCACACAGCTTCTCATATCCTTGCACAGGCTGTAAAGAGACTTTACCCTGCTGCAAAGCTGGCTATCGGTCCTGCTATCGAGAACGGCTTCTACTACGACTTTGACCTTGAAAAGCCTTTCACTCCCGAGGAGCTTGAAAAGATAGAGGCTGAAATGAAGAAGATAGTCAAGGAAGGCATCGAGCTTGAAAAGTTCGAGCTTTCACCTGCTGACGCTATCGCTAAGCTCAAGGAAATGGACGAGCCATACAAGGTAGAGCTCTGCGAGGAGCACGCTGACAAGGGCGAGCCTATCTCATTCTACAAGCAGGGCGAGTTCATCGACCTCTGCGCAGGTCCTCACCTTATGGACACAGCTCCCGTAAAGGCATTCAAGCTCCTTTCATGTACAGGCGCTTACTGGCGCGGCAATGAGAAGAACAAGATGCTCAGCCGTGTATACGCTATCGCATTCCCCAAGGCTTCACAGCTTGACGAATATATCAAGATGATAGAGGAAGCAAAGCTCCGCGACCACAAGAAGCTGGGCAAGGAGCTCAGCCTCTTCATGTTCGACCACACTGCTCCGGGTATGCCTTACTGGCTCCCAAGAGGCTGGAAGCTCTTCAATGCTCTCCTTGAATACTGGAGAGGCGTTCACGAGGATCACGGCTATACCGAAATTTCAGGTCCTGTTCTCTCAAAGAAGGAGCTCTGGGTAACATCAGGTCACTGGGACCACTATCAGGACGGTATGTTCGTTATCCCTGCCGAGGAGGACAACGAGGTTTACTGCGCTAAGCCTATGAACTGCCCTAACGCTATCAAGGTATACATGAACAAGCAGCGTTCATACAAGGAGCTGCCCCTTAAATTCAATCAGGTAGACGTTATCCACCGTAAGGAGAAGTCAGGCGAGCTCAACGGTCTCTTCCGCGTTCAGCAGTTCAGACAGGACGACGCTCATATCCTCGTAACAGAGGAGCAGATCGCTTCCGAGATAAACGATATCATGGATATCGCTACAGAGATTTACAAGACATTCGGTCTGGAGTACAAGGCTGAGCTGTCCACACGTCCCGACGACTACATGGGCGATATCAACGTATGGAACAAGGCTGAAGCTGACCTCAAGGCTATCCTTGAAGAGAAGTACGGTCCCGACGGATACGAGCTCAACGAGGGCGACGGCGCATTCTACGGTCCTAAGATAGACCTCAAGATGAAGGACGCTATCGGACGTGAGTGGCAGATGGGTACTATCCAGCTCGACTTCCAGCTCCCGCTCAACTTCAAGATGAAGTACATCGCTTCTGACGGCTCAGAGAAGCAGCCTGTAATGATACACAGAGCTATATTCGGTTCATTCGAGAGATTCATCGGTATCATCACCGAGAACTTCGCAGGCGCATTCCCGTTCTGGCTCTCACCAATGCAGGTAGGTATCGTTCCTATCAGAACAGACCACAACGACTACGCTAAGAAGGTAGCAGACCTCCTCAAGAAAAACCACATCAGAGCAGAGGTAGACTACACCGACGACAACATGAAGAACAAGATAAGACGCTTCAAGGACTACAAGGATCCGTATGTTGTCATCATCGGCGACAACGAGGCTGAAAACGACCTTATTTCTATCAATATCCGCGGAAATAAGCAGCTCAAGAACATTCCGCTGGACAAGTTCATCGAGATGTGCAGAACTATGAACGAGGAGCACTCTCTCGATATCATAGACACTCTTTGATAAGCAAATTAAGGGGCTGCCGTTAGGCTGCTCCCCTTAACGGAAAAAGCGGGCTACCGAGCCGTAAAGTAACGGCTCATATTTGGTAACCTGCGATTCCGCCAAAGGGGGCTCCCCTTGGCAGCCCCTGCTTTATACAGAATTATCATGTACAGGGCGGATTTTTTCCGCCTGTAAATAAAAAACAAACGGAGGGATATTTATGAACGAGCTTTGCATGATAATCAAGGACATGGTAATACCTAACTTTATGAACATAAGGACTTCACTGCGAACTTACGACCGTGACGCGCTCTGCTGCGGAGCTCCCTGCTGGCGCTGGGCTTATCACGCTATCCATTCGGCGGACAAGTGGTTCATAAACCCCTGCGTTTACGATGAACCGCCTTTCCATGAGGAGGGCATGGACAACCCCGATAATCCTACATCGGTAGTCCTCTCCGATGAGCAGCTTTTAGAGTACCTCGACGCGGTAGAGAAGAAAACTCTGGACTACATCGACACGCTCACAGATAATATGCTCTATGAGAAGCCCGAAAACTGCGAACATACACGCATGGAACTGGTGCTCAGACAATTCAGGCATATCTCATTCCACACGGGAATGCTCAACGGTCAGACGGCTCTGGCTACAGGAAAATTCCCAATGTGGGTATCACAGGCTGATAAATACGTCGATGACGGCATATTCTTCGGCAGATACCGCAAGGGACAGGTAACTAAATGATAAAAGGACACCTTTAGGCTGCTCCCCTTAACGGAAAAAGCGGGCTACCGAGCCGTAAACTTACGGCTCATATTTAGTAACCTGCGAATCCGCCAGAGGGGGCTCCCCTTTGGGTGTCCTTTTTTATGCATAATTAAAGGGCGGATAATATCCGCCCCTACTTTTTTGTGAATTGCGGAACTCCGAGAACGGCGTTCCCTGCAATCAGAATATCATCTTAGCTTCGAGGTAAGCAACGAGGTCGTCGATAGCAACTCTCTCCTGCTGCATTGTGTCACGGTCGCGGACAGTTACGCAGTTGTCCTTCTCCAGTGTATCGAAGTCGTATGTGATGCAGAACGGAGTACCTATCTCGTCCTGACGGCGGTATCTCTTACCGATAGTACCTGCCTCGTCGAAGTCTACCATGAACTTCTTGGAGAGCATATCGTATACTTCCTCAGCCTTTGGTGTGAGCTTCTTGACGAGCGGAAGTACAGCACACTTGAAAGGAGCAAGTGCAGGGTGGAAGTGCATAACTGTTCTTGTCTCTCTCTTCTCCTTGCCGTCCTTGTCTGTTGATACCATTTCTTCCTCGTCGTAAGCCTCTGTAACAACTGAGAGGAAGAGTCTCTCTACGCCGAGAGAAGGCTCGATAACGTATGGGATATACTTCTCGTTTGTCTCGGGATCGAAGTATTCAAGTGACTTGCCGCTGGTATTGATGTGCTGTGTGAGGTCATAGTCTGTTCTGTCAGCAACGCCCCAGAGCTCGCCCCAGCCGAATGGGAAGAGGTACTCGAAGTCTGTTGTAGCCTTTGAATAGAAGCAGAGCTCCTCCTTGTCGTGGTCGCGGAGACGGATATTCTCCTCCTTGAGACCAAGTGAGAGCAGGAAGTTCTTGCAGTAGCTTCTCCAGTAGTCGAACCACTCAAGGTCAGTGCCCGGCTTGCAGAAGAACTCAAGCTCCATCTGCTCGAATTCACGTACACGGAAGATAAAGTTACCGGGTGTTATCTCGTTACGGAAGGACTTACCTACCTGAGCAACGCCGAAAGG
This sequence comes from Ruminococcus flavefaciens, assembly GCF_900119075.1. Lineage (GTDB taxonomy): Bacteria > Bacillota > Clostridia > Oscillospirales > Ruminococcaceae > Ruminococcus > Ruminococcus flavefaciens_Q. The sequence goes on along the minus strand of NZ_FPIP01000003.1, from coordinate 32,650 downwards.
AACCTTTTTACGTGTGGTTCTCTGGATATTTGCGAAGTTTACAAAGATACCCTGTGCAGTCTCGGGGCGGAGATAGAGCTCGGACTTGCTGTCCTCGGTAACGCCCTGGAATGTCTTGAACATGAGGTTGAACTGACGGATATCAGTGAAGTTCTGCTTGCCGCAGTTAGGGCAGCAGATGCCTTTTTCCTTGATGTAGTTCATCATCTGCTCGTTGGACCAGCCTGCAACGTTTGTGCCGTCGAAGTCCTCGATGAGGTTGTCAGCACGGTGACGAGTCTTACACTCCTTACAGTCCATGAGAGGATCTGAGAAGCCGCCGATATGTCCCGAAGCAACCCATGTCTGTGGGTTCATGAGGATAGCGGAGTCAAGACCTACGTTGTACTTGTTCTCCTGAACGAACTTTTTGAGCCATGCCTTCTTGATGTTGTTTTTGAGCTCAACGCCCAGCGGACCGTAGTCCCATGTATTAGCAAGACCGCCGTAGATCTCGGAGCCAGGGTATACGAAGCCCTTTGACTTACAAAGGTCAACTATCTTGTCCATTACTTTTTCATTGTTTTTAAGCATAATAAGCAACCTCGCTTTTATTTTTTAATAGTCAACTTATATTTTACCGCAAACGCGCGAAAAAGTCAAGTATTTTGTAAATACGGATAATACCCACCCGAGTCTTTCAATGATACTCCCCGTATTGAGAAGCAGCTGTCCTTTTTTATGAACAGAGAGGACTATGTTTGAGCACCTCAATATCATTTTTTATTTGTAAAATGTTTCGCCAGACTTTAATTTAAATATTGACTTTTAATCAGTCTAATGCTATAATGTAATCGTTTAGAAAAAATACACTATTTTTATCTGAACTAATTATATGGCTAACATAATCACAACAACACTACATTACGGAGGAAAAAATGAAAAAATTATTCAAAAAACTAACAGGCTGTACACTTGCATTTACTCTTTTAACAGGATCAGTTTCCGCAACAGATCTTATAACCCCGAAAAGCACCGCTGCTTTTTCTATCTCATTTTCATGGATAAATAATGCTGTATCAGATAAAAATGCTCCATTTATTGCTCATTGTCAAACATATGGCTGGCAGGATACAAGGTGGATACTCGGGAATTGTTATGCACAACAGTCTTATTTAAAATCGCTTAAACTAGAAGAAGTATATGACCAGATAAATACATACATCGGTACTACAGGCAAAGCAAAAAGGTTAGAAGCATTTATAATCGGTGATCCTAATGTAGAATACTGTGTGCAGTATGCTAATGAAACAGGCTGGCAGGAGTGGACAACCGGTGCGCCCACATGCACTATCAAGGGTTACAATATGAACGAATGGCTTGAGTCTGCTATGCTCAAAGAACATATGGCAGGAACAACAGGTCAGGCAAAAGCTATTCAGGCAATCAAAATTAGAAGCAAAGAAAACTACTATGATGTTTTTTATCAGGTCCATATACAGGGAAGAGGTTGGCTGAACTGGACTAAAAACGGCAATCCCGCAGGCAACGGACATGGCGTAAGGGTAGAAGCTATCAGAGTAAAATTTATGGAAAAAAACACCTGTGCGATAGCTCCACAATCAGAAGACGGACAAGCTTACGCTTATTATAATTGATTCGGATCACATCTTAATTGTAAGCCAATAAATTAAATTTATTTTACAAGCTCCTCAGTCATAGAGGAGCTTTTTCATGCTCAAAATTCAACGCTCTGTTGAATACAACGTTAAAAATACCAAATTGACGGGTTGAAATGTGCCAAAAAATGTGATATAATATCAGTATAACTGATGTTACATCATTACTGATTTTCACGGCGGCGCAAGCAGAAGCTCCGCTGAAAAAAAATAAACATACAGGAGACCTTTAATGAATATTGAAATAGCAAGAATAAATCAGGAAATAGAAAAAGATCCGAAAGACTATGTAAGGGCAGTCAACGAGGACTACCTCTACAAGCTCACACAGATAGCCAACGATATCGCCGAAAATTACAGCGAAAAGCCTGTAATACTCCTCTCGGGGCCTTCGGGCTCGGGCAAGACCACTACGGCGATGATGATAGAAAAGCTCCTTGACGACATGGGGCACGAAACTCACACCCTTTCCATGGACAACTGGTTCTGTCCGCTGACAGAAGCCGAAAAGGCTCTTGCGGCAGAGGGCAAAATGGATCTGGAGTCCCCACTCCGCGTGGACAGTCAGCTCCTCAATCAGCAGATAGAGGCTATAAGCGCCTGCCGCGAGATAGAGCTGCCGAAATACGACTTCAAGACCTCTACCCGTACAGGCTCGGGCAGAAAATTCAAGAGAAACAAGGGCGAAATAGTTATTTTCGAGGGCATACACGCCCTGAATCCTGCTGTTATCACCGTTCCCGACAGCATGATAAGCAAGATATACGTCAGCGTCCGCACCAGAATATCGGGCGAGAACATACTTCTTCACCCCTCAAGGGTAAGACTTATGCGCCGCATGATACGCGACAGGAACTTCCGCAAGCGCTCTCTCCGCGAGACAATGAATATGTTCCACAGCGTTGAGGCAGGCGAGAACAAGTACATAATGCCCTACAAGTACCGCTCGGACTACGACGTGGATACCTTCATGTCCTACGAGCTTTCGGCATACCGCAACGACCTCCTCGGACAGCTCGGGGAGCTTTCCGACGTTCCCGAGGTAAGGGAGTGCATAGCCGTACTGGAGCAGCTCACTCCGCTTGACAAGGCGGATATAACTCCCGATTCGCTAATATGCGAATTCATAGGCAACGGACAATTCAAATACTGATGATCGGGACGGATAGTCCCATATAGAATAGGAGACAGAATAATATGGAATATCTCGAAAACCGAGAGCTTTCTTGGATAAAATTCAATAAAAGAGTCCTCGAAGAAGCCGTCGATCCCGATACGCCCCTTCTTGAAAGACTTTCATTTTCCGCAATATATCAGAGCAATCTGGACGAATTTTTCATGGTCCGTGTGGGCTCTATAACAGAAAAAGCTAAGAAAAAAAATACTAAGCCCGACAAATTCTCGGGAATGACTCCCGACCAGCAGCTTGACGCTATTTTCACGGCAGTCCGCAGACTACAGCCCTCCGTTGAGGGAGCTTTCCTCACTACCATGAGCGAACTGGCGGAATTCGGCTATGAGCACGTTTCCTTTGACAAGATGACAAAGGAAGAGCTGGCACAGCTTGAGCTGTACTTCAAGCGCGAGCTGAAGCCCTTTATCTCGGGCATAGTCATAAATGACGCCCTGCCATTCCCGTTTCTCCATAACAAGGAGATATACGCAGTAGTACAGCTCGGTGCGAAAAAAGGCATATCCATAGGTCTGATACCTGCCACCATAAACCGCTCAGAGCGCATAATCCCACTGGACGGCAACGGCAAGCGCTTTATCCTCGCAGAGGAAGTTATACTGCACTTTGCCCACCAGATGTTCAAGAATTACAAGGTCATAGACCGTACTCTCATAAGAGTTACCCGAAGCGCCGCTATTACGGCTTCGGGAACAGGTCCCGAGTTCCGCAGACGCATGGAGGAGCTTGTCGACAAACGCCAGAAGCTCCAGCCTATGCGCCTTGAAATGACGGGAGTTTTCAGCCGCGACGCACTGGATTACCTCTGCAAGAAGCTGAAAATAAAGAACGCCCGTGTATTCACATCAAGGATACCTCTCGACCTGTCGTACCTGTTCACATTGCAGGAATACGACGATAATCCCAAGCTCCACTATACCCTCCGCACTCCGCGGAAGCCTGCGGCTCTCTCGGATACGCGCCCTGTGTTCTCGCAGGTCAAGTCAAGGGATATACTGCTGAGCTACCCCTTTGAGTCCATAAATCAGTCGTTTATCAGGCTCTTGCAGGAGTCCGCAAACGATCCCAAGGTGACTTCAATAAAGATAACTCTCTACCGTCTTGCGCGGAACAGCAAGGTCATAGACGCACTGTGCACCGCCGCTGAAAACGGCAAGGACGTACTCGTTATGATAGAGCTCCGCGCCCGATTTGACGAGGAAAACAACATAGAATGGTCAAAGCATTTGCAGGAGGCAGGCGTAAATGTCATTTACGGTCCCAAGGAGTACAAGGCTCACTCGAAGCTCCTGCTCATCACACGCAAGGCGCAGGGCGGCAGCTTCGACTACGTGACGCAGATAGGCACGGGCAACTATAACGAAAAGACAGCCGCACTCTACACCGACTTGATGCTGCTCACAGCCGACAGAGACATCGCTGCCGACGCAGAGGCAGTATTCGAGTCTCTGCAAAATGGCACATTCGTTGAAAAGACCAACAAGCTCCTTGTGTCGCCCCTTGCTCTCAGACCACAGGTGCTGGCTATGATGGACGAACAGATAGCTATTGCCAAAAGCGGCGGAAAGGGCTATATCGCCGCAAAGATAAACTCCCTCAACGACTCCGCCATTATCGCAAAGCTGGTCGAGGCTTCGCAGGCAGGTGTCAGGGTAGAGCTCATAGTCCGCGGACTTTGCTGCCTTATCGCAGGAGTTCAGGGCTATACCGAGAATATCTCCGTCCGCAGCGTAGTGGGACGTTTCCTTGAGCACAGCCGTATATTCATATTCGGCGAGAACGGTCCCGACCAGAAAATTTACATCGGCTCAGCCGACTATATGAGCAGAAATACTATACGCAGAGTCGAGGTCGCGGCTCCTGTTGAGGACGAGCGCCTGAAAAAGCGTATCCGCGAGATGTTCAGCGTTATCATGCGTGACAACACCAAGGCAAGGATAATGCTCAGCGACGGCACTTATATCCGCGAGCGCAGAAACTCCGATATACCCTTCAATTCGCAGGAATACTTCTACGAAGAAGCATACAAAGCCCTTGAAAACAAGAGCAGCCGTCAGGAACAGCTCCGTAAGAACCGCGAAAAGGGCGCTGAGAAGAAAGCTGCGGCTAATAAAGCTCCTGCAAAGAGAACAGCGGCAAAAACCACAGCATCAAAGACCTCGGGCAGAAAAAAGACGGCAAAGCCTGCTCCCGAAAAGACCGAAACGGCTCCTAAGAAGCGCGGCAGACCGAAAAAGGCGTAATAACCGCATTTTTGCGTAAAATTCACAAAAAATCCATATTTTACTTGCAGCATTTGAAAGAAAATACTTGAAACGAGTCGGATTTTGTGATATAATGAACGCAGTGCGTTCATAATGATTATAATGTCCGCGCAGATATGCAGATCAGATATCCGCTCCCTGCGTATCGGGCATCATATCACAATGCTGCGCCTGTGTTATAATTATTATTAATCAAGCAATTAAGCTGTCTGAGGTTTTGATAAATGATTGGATTCTATAACTATACGGTTATTCTTACATATATGAGCCTCGTTTCCTCCGTTATCGGTATGCTTTTCGCAGTCGGCTACGGCGGCACGAGACCTCACCCCGAATACGCCATAATATGCCTTATGGTCTCGGGACTGTGTGATATGTTCGACGGTAAGGTCGCCCGTACAAAAAAAGACCGTACCGAAAGCGAAAAGAAATTCGGAATACAGATAGATTCCCTTTGCGACGCTATCTGCTTCGGAGTTCTTCCTGCGGTCATAGGCTATTCCGTAGGAATGAAGGACTGGTGCGACCTGCCTATTCTCGTGCTCTTCCCTCTGTGCGCCGTCATAAGACTTGCGTACTTCAATGTAGCCGAGGAGGAACGTCAGAAAAAGACCTCCGAGAACCGCAAGGTCTATGAAGGTCTGCCCGTTACCAGCGTTGCGCTGATAATACCGCTGATTTACAGCTTCCATAAGGATATCGGCGGAGACTGGTTCCCCGAGATATACGGCGGAGCTCTGCTGCTCATCGCTATCGCCTTCATCACAAGATTCAAGGTGAAAAAGCCAAGCATGAAGACCATGCTGTGCTTCATCGGAGTAGGCGTTATCGAGCTCATCTGGATGCTCTACAAGACCAAAACAAGGTAAAAACACAGGCTGCCGCGCACTGCGGCAGCCTTTTTCGCAAAAAAGGACTTTACAACAGTTAAAATTTAATGTATAATACATATAATCAAGTCAACAGCAGATGACCTGCTGTAAGAAAGGACAGCATATATGAAAAAGCAGTTTTTCTGCATCTGCGCTGCGGCGGCACTCGCTGTCTGCGGAGCCTCCTGCGGCAGCCGACCTGTTTCAAACAGCGGAATAAAGGCGTCCGTAGAGACTGTGAACAACCTCTCGATGAACGAGCTGAAAACCAATACCACAGGCAAATGGGAGACCGCAAGAGAATACCTCGACGGCAGAGAGATCGACAAGACCGAGATCAATTGCAGCCGCTATGAACTGGCTGCCGACGGCAGCGGCTTCTGGTGGGATGCTGACGGAAATAAACAGCAGGTAAGCTGGGAGGTCACCTCCGACGGCGGCGTAAGGCTCCTTTACGAGGAAATGGGCGAGCTCACCGAGTATTATGACTACATGGGCTGCGACCTTGTAATGAAAAAACAGACCAACGAGGGAACTCTCGATATATACCTCGCCAAGGTCACTAAATTTACGGAAAAAGGAGCTGAAACATGAAAAAGATAATAGCTTTTACTCTTTCAGCCATAGTTCTTCTCTGCTGCCTTGCAGGCTGCGGTGCAAAGCGCGATCCCAAGTATTACGGCAAATGGGAGGCGGACTACATGACCATTGACGGCAAGAAGTATGAGGATCTCATGCTCCCTGTGGGTGCGCTTTTCCGCTTTGAGCTCTCAAAGGAGGGCAAGGTGACATGGAACTCCGCAGTAAACAATGCCATTATCCAGAATGCCAACGAGGACAAGGACATTATATGGAAGGGCATCGACGAAAACAGGATAGAAATAAGAGTAACCGACCTTAACGGCAAGGAGGATACTCAGACCATGGAGCTTGCATACGTTGACGAAGCCCTTGTCATAGATATGGACAGCTCTCAGATACACCTCGTCAAGGTGGACGAATTCAGTGAGATAGATCCTTACCTGCTAAACAGCGCCGCAAGCGCTATACAGAATTTCGGCATTACAGAATAAAAAGGAGATATTATGAAAAAGATAATTTGTTTTTGCTTATCAGCCTTCCTGCTTGCAGGTACCTTCTGCGGCTGTTCCGACAAAAAGCCCAGGGGCTCCGCTAAGGAGAGCGCTACAGAATCCGCAACAGCAGAGGCAACCACTAACAACGAGCCCGTAGACAACGAGGGAAAGCAGTTCCTCGGTAAATGGGAGTCATACAAGGCTCTTGTAATGGACGTTGAATACGAGACAGAATATGCAGGCTATCCTCTCAGCGCAGTTGCAAAGCTTGAGGTAAATGACGACAAGACCGCTACAATGATAGTCGCTCTCAATCCGCACGGCAAGGAGAATACCTTTAATTTCTCATGGAATATCACCAATATCGACGGCGATGACGTGCTTCATCTGGCAAGTCCCACGGACTTCTACGACTGTACCATAAAACAGGGACAGATGCTTATGAGATACGGCGATTACGACGACGGAACTATCATCTATCTCATGAAGACCAATAAATTCACCGAGATAGAGCGTCCTACAGAGCCGGGACTTGACAAAGCGGATTTCAGCGGCTTCATGGGCAGGTGGGAGGCTGAGGAAGTGACCTCGGACGGCACCGTCTATACCGATAAGCTGGGCGAATACCCCATAAATGCGGCATTCAGGCTCGAAGTCTTCGAGGACAACAATGCGGTAATGTCCATAATCGGCGAGAACTCGTCCTATGAGTGGGAGCCCGACAAAAAGGATCAGCTCTATATGTGGCGTGATTACGAGGGCTTCACCATGAAGATAACCGACGGAAAGCTTTATCTCGACAATGAAAACGGTCTTAAAATAAGGCTCAAAAAAGTCGAGAAATTCTCGGAGTATGACTTCAATGTAACTCCCGAGGATATCCCCGAGGAGGATATTATCCTCAATCCCGAGGAAGAAACAGAAACCACAACATGATAAGCCTTGCGCTGATGCGCAAAGTTCAGAGTTGAGAGTGAAGAGTTTAGAGTTAATGTGTTCGCTCACATTATTTAAATCTTGTCGCTGCAGGCGACTCCATAACTCTCAGCTCTAAACTGAATAATGATCTCAAAAACAAGCGCAAAGTAACCGCAACACTTATATAGAAGCTTACAGTTAATTATGGGGGAAACCTTTCTGAGGAAAGGTTCTCCCCCATACCCCTTTCCAAAGACTTTTATCTGGTTTTTTCGCAGATAGGGCGCTTCTTAAATAAAAAAAGACCTGCAAAAATGCAGATGCGCCCTATCTGTGAAAAAACAAAACGAAAGTTTTAGGGAGAGAGTTTGAGAGAAGCCCCTTTTTCAAAAGGGGTTCTCTCAATAATAATTATAAAACTTCTATATGAGTATCATGGTTATCTTTTGCGCTTGTTTTTTTTGTGGTTTTTTTCAACATTCCCTTTGACATTGAACATCAAGGGTGATATAATAAATTAAGTGTTGATTATTAGCGCAGTTTTCTGCGCTTATCCTATATTGTAAAAAAGGAGAGATCATATGCATAAGGAATTCTTAATGGGCAATGCCGCTATCGCAAGAGGCGCTGTGGCGGCAGGCCTGAACCTTGTTTCGGGCTACCCCGGCACTCCCTCAACGGAAGTCCTCGAAACTACCGCAAAAGTAAACGACGGCTCTATCTATGTTGAATGGTCGGTAAACGAAAAGGCTGCTCTGGAGCTTGGCGCAGGCGCTGCCTACAGCGGCGCACGCTCAATGGTCACCATGAAGCAGGTAGGTCTTAACGTGGCGTCCGATCCGCTTATGAGCCTTGCCTACATCGGCGTAAAGGGCGGCATGGTCATACTTGTTGCCGACGATCCGGGCCCCATATCGTCTCAGACCGAGCAGGATACCCGTCATTTCGCTTCTTTCTCGAAGCTCCCCTGCTTCGATCCGTCGTCCGTACAGGAAGCCTACGACATGATACAGGAGGCTTTTGAGTACTCCGAAAAATACTATACCCCCGTTCTTTTCAGACCTACCACAAGAGTCTGTCACGGCTATGCTTCTATCGAGGTCAAGGACAAGGAGGAGTACAAGGTCAACAAGCCCGAGGGATTCGTAAAGGACTCCTCAAAATGGGTAATTTTCCCACGTCTTTCCTATAACGCCCATATAAATATCGAAGCCAGAAATGTTGAGCTTTCGCAGGTATTCTCCGATTATGAGCGCAATATCATTACCGAGGCTGCCGACAAGAGCTGCCGCAATGGTATTGCTACTCACGGTATAAGCTATACATACACTATGGAGGCTCTCCGCGGGAAGAGCGCACCAAGAGTATTCAAGGTATCTACTCCTTTCCCGTTCCCCGAGCAGGCTGCTGTGAAGTTCTTAGAGGGACTTGACGAGGTGCTCTGTATCGAGGAGCTCGATCCCATAATAGAGCGCGAACTCACCTATATCTGCGGAAAGTATCACCTTAACACAAAGATACTTGGCAAGCTCACCCACCATGTAAAGAACGCAGGCGAGAACACCTGTGCTTCTGTGGCTGCAAATATCGCCGATTTCATGGGCTGGGAGAAGCCTGCCACCGCTGAAATGGAAGCTCCTCCTGCACTTCCTGTAAGACCTCCTGTGCTCTGCGCAGGCTGTCCCCACAGAGCTTCATTCTTCGCCGTAAAGGAAGCAATGAAGGGCAAGAAGTCCGTATTCTGCGGCGATATCGGCTGTTATACTCTCGGAAACGCAATGCCCCTCGATATGGTAGACACCTGCCTCTGCATGGGCGCAGGCGTGAATATAACACAGGGTATCGGCAAGATAGAGCCCGATACAAACTGCTTTGCATTCGTGGGAGACTCCACATTCTTCGCATCAGCTATCACGGGAGCTGTCAACGCCGTATACAATCAGGCGGATATGACTCTGGTAGTGCTGGATAACTCCACAACTGCCATGACAGGTCATCAGCCACACCCAGGCACAGGACGCACCATGATGGGCGAGGTAGTGGAAAAGGTCAGCATACAGGAAGTCCTCAAGGGCGTCGGCGTAAAGACCGTTGAGACCGTAAATCCACTTGAGCTCAGCAAGGCTATTGACACGGTAAAGCGCGTTTCCGCTGAAAAGGGCGTAAAGGCTATCGTGTTCAAGTCACCGTGCGCAGTTCTCATCAAGGGCAACAAGCCCGCCGTTATCGACAGCGCTAAGTGCACATCATGCAAGAAGTGCATAAAGACTCTGGGCTGCCCAGGTATCGTACTCAGGGACGGCAGGGTAACTATAGAAAATTCGCTCTGTACAGGCTGCGGACTCTGTTCGCAGGTATGTCCTTTCGGAGCAATAGGAGGTGGCGAAGATGCAGAGTAATATCCTTATCTGCGGCGTAGGCGGTCAGGGCATAGTCCTTACGTCAAAGCTTATCGCGGCAACTGCCATGGAGCATGATATCCCCGTAATGAGCGCCGAGACTATCGGTATGGCTCAGAAGGGCGGAAGCGTTTTCAGCTTCCTGAGACTGGGCGACGATATCTACTGTCCTATGTTTCCCGAAAAGACCGCTGATATCATCATCGGCTTCGAGCCTGCGGAGGCTGTTCGTATGCTGCCCTATCTTAAGGACGGCGGTCAGGTGGTAGTCAATACCCACCCGATAATGCCCGTAACAGCTACCCTCAGCGGCTCAGATTACACAGGCAGGGAAATGATAGAATACCTCCAGCGCAACGTTAAGAACGTGCTTCTCGTTGACGGCACCAAAGCCTGCGAGGAGATAGGCTCCCCTAAGGTACTTAATATGATAATGCTGGGAGCTTCAGTGCGCAACGACGTGCTGCCTTTCTCAGTGGACGACATAGAGGAGACCATGAAAAAGACAGTAAAGCCCCAGTTTGTAGAGCTAAACAGCAAGGCCCTCAGATACGCTTTATAATTGCGCTATCTTTTGCAGGGAACGTCGCCCCCGCCGTTCCGCCTGCAAGATAAACGTTTATAATGGAACACCGAGGACGGAGTTCCCTACAGAAAACAACGAAAGGAATAAGAAAAATGCAGATATCACAGAAACAGCTTGACCTTGTAAACGACCGTATACGCGCACTCGTTGAGGCAGGCAGTTTTTACGGAAAAAAGCTTGCAGAGGCAGGCATAACACACGTTGATTCACCCGAGGACTTCACAAAGCTCCCGTTCTCCGAGAAAAAGGACCTCCGCGACGCTTATCCTCTGGGACTTATGACAGCTCCCGAAGAGGAGATAGTCCGTATACACTCATCATCGGGAACTACAGGTACTCCTGTAATTATCCCCTATACAGCCAAGGACGTTGACGACTGGGCTATCATGTTCAAGCGCTGCTACGAGACAGCAGGCATCACAAACATGGACAGGATACAGATAACTCCCGGCTACGGACTCTGGACAGCAGGCATCGGCTTCCAGAACGGCGCTGAGAAGCTTGGCGCTATGGTAATACCTATGGGCCCCGGAAATACCGACAAGCAGCTCCAGATGATGCAGGATATGAAGAGCACAGTCCTCTGCTCTACTTCTTCATACGCACTGCTTCTCGCTGAGGAGATAGAAAAGCGCGGTATCAAGGACAAGATACACCTGAAAAAAGGCGTTATCGGCTCTGAGCGCTGGAGCGACAAAATGCGCGAGCGTATCCATAACGAGCTTGGTATCGAGCTCTTTGATATCTACGGACTTACCGAGATATACGGTCCCGGTATCGGTATAAACTGCCCAGGCGAGACTGCTATGCACTATTGGGACGACTTCATCTACATAGAGATAATCGATCCTAAGACAGGCGAGCCTGTTCCCGACGGCGAAATGGGCGAGATAGTCATCACGACTCTCGTCAAGGAGGGCGCTCCCCTTATCCGTTACAGAACTCACGACCTTTCAAGGATAGTCCCCGGCAAGTGCAAGTGCGGACGCTGCTACCCGAGAATAGACGTTATCATGGGACGTACCGACGACATGATGAAGATAAAGGGCGTAAACGTATTCCCAAGCCAGATAGAGGAGGTACTCGCTAACTTTGATGAAATTTCCAGCGAGTATCAGATACGTATCTCTCACCTTGACGGCAAGGACACTATGCGTATCTACGTTGAGTCTACAGGCGATGTGGACTTCGCAACTCTCAGCAAGAAGATAGCCGAAAAGGTAAAGAGCCGTATCGGATTTACTCCTATCGTAAAGGTAGTCGAGATAGGCGTGCTCCCGAGAAGCATGAAGAAAACTGCCAGAGTTATCGACGAGAGATACGACTGATAAAGTCACTGCAGGTACGCTAAAAAACGGTCATAAAGAAGCATTTCTTTATGACCGTTTAAAAATTAAGAAAGAACAAATGTAATTATAACATGAACGTAAACGAATTTATTGCACTTCTCGTTATCGGGCTTATAACAGCCTTTTGCATATGGCTTTACAGGAGACTTCACAAGCCCGATATCACCAAGCTCTACAACGCAAAGACCGTTCTCACCGACCGCGAGTACGAGTTCTACAAAAAGCTCAAGCCCCTCGCTGACGAGTACGGGCTGAGTATCTTCACAAAGGTGCGGCTTGCCGACCTTATCGAGCCAAAGCCAAAAGCCGAGAACCCTTTCTGGATGGAGTGCTTCAACAAGATAAAGGCTAAGCATATCGACTTTGCACTTGCCGACGAGGACACGTCCATAGTGGCGCTTATCGAGCTGGACGACAGCTCCCATGCACGTCCCGACCGCGTGGAGCGCGATGACTTCGTAAATGCGGTGCTGGCGAATACGGGATATACCCTGCTCCGCACATACGGGGAGCTGGACGTTATCGAGGAATACCTTCGGTAATTTAGAACTAAGAGCTAAGAACTAAGATTGTAGGGGCTGATGCCTACATCAGCCCGATAAAATCAATCATAGATCACGGGGCGATGTGGGTGACTCCCTGTAGTACAGGGAGATGTCCGCAGGACAGAGGGTACGGGTGCCTGTTAGGCATCGCCCCCTACAATTCGTTTTTTCGATGTTTTGCGCGGGCGCACAATGTGCGCCCCTACAGCTAAAGGCTAACGACTAAAAAAGGTGCGGAAAGGGGAGCAGCCTAACCATGATACTCATATAGAAGTTTTATAATTATTATTGAGAGAACCCCTTTTGAAAAAGGGGCTTCTCTCAAACTCTCTCCCTAAAACTTTCGTTTTGTTTTTTCACAGATAGGGCGCACCTGCATTTTTGCAGGTCTTTTTTTATTTAAGAAGCGCCCTATCTGTGAAAAAACCAGATAAAAGTCTTTGGAAAGGGGTATGGGGAAGAACCTTTCCTCAGAAAGGTTTCCCCCATAATTAACTGTAAGCTTCTATATAAGTGTTGCGGTTAATCCGCACCTTTTTTTATTTCATCTTTACTGTATAGACCTTGTCTATCCTGTTGTATGCATGAGAATAGCCGCCTGCATAGAAAATTGCTCCGTTATCGTCGGTTATCTCATAGCCGTTTATCTCCTGCACGTCCTGACTTGTTTCGTTAAAGGTCACGCCGTCGGGAGCTTGGCTTATATCGCTGTATGTACCGTCCTCAACTATGGGAAAGGTTATTCCGAGCTCGGGTATCATGCAGTACACAGGCATTCTGAAATCTTTTCCCCTGTTTCCGATGAACAGCATACCGTCAGACATCGCCATATCATTGCCCATATCCGATATATCCATAATGCAGTGCTCCATTTTTTCAAGATTGTAGATATGGAGCTTCACGTTATTGTACAGCAGGGCTATCTTCTCGTCGGCATAGACGATACGTCCTGTAGTAAGAGCCGTACCGATACGGTAATAGTCGTTGACCAATTCATATTTGCGCTTGCCCTCGGGCTTTACGAGATAGGAATATACTCCGTTGAAACGGTCACTTGCCACTATTTTTCCCTCGGGAGCTTCTGTACCGTTCTCTTTCACGAATTCACCCTTTTCGCTGTCGTAAATATATATTACAGTATCCTCATGGCTGACGTTATGATGCTCCTGAAGCAATATATTCCCCGAATAATCCTCGTTGAGCCATATGCCCACATCTATGCCCCTGTCCTCGTAAATCACGGTCTCTTTGCCTGTTTCAAGGTCGAACCGCTTGACCTGCTTCAAGGAGTCGTTTTCATCGTTCTTGTGATATGTATAGAACATAGCTCCGTCGCAGAAATAGCTCATGCTTTCGCAGTATTCATCGGGAGTTTCCGCCGACCAGCTGTATATCTCCTCGGGCTTGCCCCCTGCCATATCATAGCTGTAGAGCTCCCAGTCATATATATTTAAATTATCATACAAGACGTAGATATAGCATTTTCCGTTCCATATACAGCATTTATATGGGGCACCCTTTATTGGCTTATTTACGAAATTCTGCCACCTGAATAAAGGGTGTCCGTTGTACTGCTCTTTGTTGTTGTAGTAGTCCTCGGCGAACTCCTCCTTGTTGCAGACAGGGACTTTCTCGCCGAAGTCAAAGCCGCTGATATCAACGGAGCTTACCTCAACGGGAGGCTCCTTGTCCACTATGTTCACGGAAAGGGTGATGTCCTTGAAATCGGACTCGGCAAACTCCCTGAACACGGGCTTTTCCGTCACATCGGGAGCTTCGCTGTTCTCCTCGCGGTAGTCGCCCCCTGTCTCGCTCTCTGTGGGGACGGGCTGGGGCTTTTTCTTGTCATCGCAGCCCACATTTGCCGATACTGCGGCAATTACAAGAGCCGCCGCAAATGCTCTCAGCTTCCTTTTATCCATTCATTTCATCTCCGTTCACCCAGTATATATTTTCCTCGTAATCATAATTCGTGTAGATTACGTTATTGGTCTCGGGATCTCGTTTCTCTTGTTTGTTCATGGCAATACCCTGCTGAAAACCGAAGCTTCCGTCGCCTCTGTACGCATTGATATAGCTGCTATAGCTCTCATCAATTTTTTCATGGAACTTGTTAAAAGTGAATGTAAGTCCTAATTCGGGCATAATATAGTAAATATTACTTTCGATATTGTTGGCATAGACGAAAATTCCACCCCCGAAATACTGGCTCATAGGCGCTAAGCCCGAACAATCCAACACATAATGCTCCATTTTTGCCATATCGAAGACGTGAACGATATTTTTGTTGCTGAGCTTGACCACCAGTCTGTCATGGTCTGCATAGAGGATATCCAAGCCCGTGATACCCGTACCTACGCGGTATTCGTCGGTAACGACGTCCAATTTGCGCTTGCCCTCGGGCTTTTCCGTATGGGCAGCAAGCTTGCCGTATACACGCGGTAAGTTTTCATACTCGATCCCCGAGTTTATCTCCTCAGGCGTGTATGTTCTTCTCGATATCTCTTTCCATTCGTCCTTATCGGGAAGATATTCGCTTATAACCTTTTCTTCCCCTGTATTCAGATATCTTTTTCCGTCCTTTTCGGGCACTATATCGCCAGACTGCGGCTCATAATCGTCGGGAACTTCCTTTAAAAATGTTTTTGTGCTCATAAAAACTAATTTATCCGAGGAATCCCCCATAAGAGAATGGGAATAGCCTTCAAGATAATGCATTGGTACCAGCTTATCGCCGTCAAGGTACATGAGACCTTTATCCTTTACAGAAAGATATACCTTTCCATTGGGCACAGCGATAGTTTCAACATTAAAGCTTTCCTCGGGATCGGAATGGCGGTATATCTCCGTGGCTTCGCCTGTGAGACCGTCAACGCGGAAGATGGATACCTCATGGTCTCCCCCTGAGCAGTAGGTGTCATAGCCTACAGCGGCGTATATATCGTTTCCGCACTGACGCCAGAATTGAATAGCGCCCTTTGCGGGCACCTTACAGATATTCTCCCATTCCGTCCTGACACTCTCCATATATTCCCTGTATTCATCATCTATATCAGGATCGTCGATGTCGCTGAAATCCGGTTTGTATTTGTCGCGGTACTCGCCCTGCTTGCATGGCGAGATACGCTCGCCGAAGTCCAGCTCGCTGATATTAAGGCTGTGGAGCTTGAACGGCGGCTCCTTGTCGGTCTTGGTGAGGTTTACGTTGATAGTCTTGAAGTCCTCGGCTTGGTATTCGCGGAACTCCGCCTGCTGCTGAACTACGGGCTCGTCCACCGAGCCGTCTGCTTCGGATATAGTTGTATCAGCCTCAACAGGCTTGCTGTCGGACTTTGAGTCCTTTTCCTCGCTGCAGGAAAAACAGCCTGCCATAAGTGTAAGAGCTGCTAATATACTGATGAATTTTTTCATAATACTGCCCCTTTCGGATAGTTATTCTATAATAAGTGATTTCTGAAGGCAAAAAAGACGAAGTTTTTTGTTGTTAAAATAAAAAAATATATCTGTTTTATTTTGCTTAAATATGAATGGGATTCCAAAGGGACTGTGTTCCTTTGGTCAGGTCAAGGGTGACTCCCCACAGGGTGGGGAGATGTCAGCAAAGCTGACAGAGGGTGCCGAGCCCGATTAGGGACGCCCTGCAAGAGAGGGCGTCCCTTAAATAAACACATTAATTACCATTATATTTTACATTTTTTTCGCCAATGTGTCAATGTGCTGCAATTATGGGACGTCGAGGACGCCGTCCCCTACATGGGCTAAGGGCTAAATCCGCCCATATATGGCTATTTTTTCCGTAAACTTGATATTTTTTTTAAGATGTGTTATAATGTGTTTTGGCAAACGTTTAACAATGTCTATAGGAGATGAAATATGAGTACTGAAACTTTAATGAAATACGACTTCCCAGCTGAGAGCTTCAGCGAAGCTCTCCCTATAGGTAACGGACGAATCGGAGCTATGATATATGGCACTCCTGCCAAGGAGTCTATAGTCCTCAACGAGGACTCCATATGGTCAGGCGGTCTGCGCCACAGGATAAATCCCGAGGCAAAGGACGGCTTCATGGAGGCAAGAGCGCTCCTTATGGAGGGCAAGCCCCACGAAGCTGAGGAGGTCGCTCTCAGCAAAATGCAGGGCGTAACTCCCAATATGAGGCGCTATATGCCCCTCGGCGAGCTCCACATCGACCTTGAGCTGGGCGGTAAGGCTCTTAGCTACTCACGAAGCCTCGATATCGGCAGCGCCGTTGCGGACGCTTCATTTACTGCGGCTGATATCGTCTATACCAAGGAATATTTCGTATCAGCACCCGATGAAGTCATGGTAGTGCGTATCTCGGCTTCACAGCCTCAGTCGGTGTCCCTTTCATGCTATATGGACAGCCGCGAGGATAACTTCGACGACAACCGCCCCTGCGGCAGCAATATGATACTCTTTAACGGCGGCACAAACAGCCGCGGCGGTATCCTCTATGCAGCCTGTCTCGGCGCAAATGCTAAAAACGGCGAGGTCAGAACGTCAGGCAGTAAGCTCTGCGTGAAAAATGCAGACGAGGTACTGATAGTCCTCTCTGTACGCACAAGCTTCTATAGCCAGATGTTCGAGGAATCCGCTCAGCTTGACGCGGAAATGGCTATGCAGTGCGACTTCGATGAGCTCTACTACCGACACGTTAACGACTACAGGGAGCTTTTTGACCGCGTGGAGCTCTCTCTCAACGACAACAGCGACAACGAGGAGATAGCCTTCCTCAATACAAACGAGCGTATCGACCGTCTCAAAGGCAACGAGCTGGACAATCTGGACTGCCGCCGCCTTATCAATGATAACAAGCTTTTCGAGCTTTATTTCAACTTCGGAAGATACCTCCTCATATCATGCAGCCGTGCAGGCACTCAGCCTGCAAATCTACAGGGACTGTGGAACGAAATGACAGCTCCCCCAAACGGCAGCCGCTATACTCTCAATCTCAATACCGAGATGAACTACTGGCTTGCTGAAAGCTGCAACCTTTCGGAATGCCATATGCCGCTGTTTGACCTGCTGGAGCGCGTCTGCGGCAACGGCAGAGTCACCGCAAAGGAAATGTACGGCATAAACAAGGGCTTTGTATGCCATAATTCTACGGATATATGGGGAGATACAGCTCCTCAGGACGAGCTTGCCACATCAAGCATATGGCCTATGGGCGGCGCTTGGCTGGCTATCCACATATTCGAGCACTATGAATATACTCTCGACAGGGACTTCCTTGAAGAGAAATACCATATATTAAAGGAAGCGGCGGAGTTCTTCACGGAATACCTCACCGCCGACGAAAAGGGCAGACTGCTGACAGGTCCGTCGGTGTCTCCCGAAAACACCTATATCGACAAAAACGGCACTTCGGCAAGCATATGCATGAGCCCTGCAATGGATTCGCAGATACTCACCGTGCTCTTTGCCGATACCATAAAGGCTGCAAATATCCTCGGAAAAGACGAGGCATTTGCCGCAAAATTAGCGGATATGCTTAGAAAGCTGCCTATGCCGAGCATCGGCAGATACGGTCAGATAATGGAATGGCTGGAGGACTACGACGAGACCGATATAGGTCACAGACATATATCCCAGCTCTTCGCCCTGTATCCCGCAGACCTTATAAATCCCTATAAAACGCCTAAGCTTGCCGACGCGGCAAGAGCTACCCTTGTACGCCGACTTATCAACGGCGGCAGCCACATGGGCTACAGCTGCGCATGGGTGACCAATATGTGGGCGAGACTTTACGACGGCACTATGGTCTCGGAAAACCTCAAACGCATGATATCACATTACTGCAACCCGAATCTCACCGACTCCAAGCCGCCTTTACAGTTAGAGGGCAACTTCGGAGCTACAGCCGCTATAGCAGAGGCTCTTATGCAGAGCTGCGGCGGCGAGATAAATCTGCTGCCTGCACTTCCCGAGGAATGGACTAACGGTCACGTCAAGGGACTCCGTGCAAAGGGCGGCTTCACAGTTGACATATACTGGGCTGAAAGCAGGCTCTGCTATGCCGATATCACATCTGACTTCGGCGGAGAGCTGCGCCTGAGAGCTAACACCGCTGTAAGCGTATCCTGCGGCGGAGAAGCAGTTGACTATGTTATAGAGGACGGCGTTGTCATCATCGCTGCCGAAGAGGGTAAGACATATAATATCAAAGCCTGATAAAACAGGAGGAATAAATGGATATTCGCAAGATAATAGCTCTCGCCTGTGCTGTGGGAGCTGCCGCTTCGGCTTTTGCAGCCTGCGACAAGAAAAACAAAATGACGGCTTCTGTGCCTATAGTGGAGGAAACTACCGCTAAAAAGACCGCAGAGCCAACTACTGCCGTACCTGTTGAGACCTTTCCCGACTATCCCGTGACCTATCCCGAGATAGAAAAGAAAGCCTCTGGCAATCTTTACGAGGCTGAAAAGGCTGAGCTGAAAGGCGGCGCCAAGGCTGCCACAGACCTGCCCGAATTCAGCGGCGACGGCTATGTTACAGGCTTCGGCAGCGAGGGCAAGGCTTCGGTGGTATTCGAGATAGACGTGCCCAGCAATCAGCACTACGACCTTTCCTTCAATATCTCAACGGACAAGGCTGTTACCTGCCGCTTGAAGCTGGGCGACGAGCAGCTCACCGAGTTCAAAACTACCGACAACGGAAAGTTCACTTATATCACCATTTACGGCGTTTTCCTCACAAAGGGCAAGCAAAAACTGGAAATTACTCCCGAAAACGGCGATATGTGCCTTGATTATCTCAAAATCGAGAACAATACCTCCCTCAGCGATATAAGCTACGACGCAAAGGGCGAGCTTGTAAACAAAAAGGCAGGGGAATCCGCAAAGGAGCTCATGTCATTCCTCTCCGAGAACTACGGAAAATATATGATAACAGGTCAGTATGCCTACGGCGGCGACAACTCCGAGCTTGACCTTGTTTACCGCACAACAGGCAAATACCCTGTTATACGCTTCTCGAATTTTGAAGTCCCCGACAACAGCTACGACGCAAGCTTCAAGGAAGTGGACGCGGCTGCGGAATGGTACCTGAACGGCGGTATTTCCTGTGTAAGCTGGTACTGGAAGGCTCCCTCGGAGAAAAAGAGCGCCGTCCGCACAGAGGATACTGATTTCGATATTTCCAAGGCTGTCACCGACAAGGAGATCGCCGAGCTTACGGAGGAAGAGCTCCGCGAGCTCTACAGCAAGGGCGATATTTCCAAGGAATGCTACGGACTTTTACTTGATATAGACAATATGGCAGGTCAGCTCACCTCGCTGAAAAACAGAGGAGTACCCGTGCTGTGGAGACCTCTCCCCGAGGGCTGCGGCGACTGGTACTGGTGGGGCGCAAAGGGCTCTGAGAGCTACAAGTGGCTCTGGAAGCTCATTTACGACCGCTTTACCAAGTATTTCGAGCTGGACAACCTCATCTGGATATGGAACGGTCAGAGCAACACCGCTATGGTTGACAAGCGCACATTCGATATAGCTTCAGTTGACCTTTATTTCAACGGCGAAAAAGACTACGGCAGCCGATTCTATGAGGAATTTGCCGCTGTACAGAAGTTCACGGGCACGGATAAGCTCATCGCTATCAGCGAATGCGGAAGCGTTCCCGATATGGACACGGCTTTCCGCGACAACGCAGTATGGTCATTCTTCGGCGTTTGGTACGGCAAGTACGTTCAGAACGAAAAGGGCGAGTACAACGAGGAATTCACCAGCAAGGACGCTCTTATAAGAGCATACAACTCCGACGGCGCCATGACTCTTGACGAGTATCAGAAAATGCGCGGCATCGAGCCAAAGGAAAAGGAAAAAGAAACGGAGACATCATCAGCTCCGACGACAACCGCAAAATAACGAAAAGAGGTGCGGCATGAACGACGAATTTTCACCACTGCGGCATAATTCTCCGCCGCAGGACGAACTGACCGTGAAAATGCTCCATGAGGTGTCCCGCAACGACCACTCCGCCACGAGCTTCAAGATGTGGGATACGCTGGTGCTTATGCCGTTTTCACGGAATGAGGACATCTTCCTCTTCATGGAGGAGGACTTCGCAATGTTCAGTACGGGCAGCAAGACCTTTTCCGAGCTGAGGATCGAGGCGCAGAAGGCTGCCGAGAAGAAATACGCCCTCAAAAGCAACGTCACCCTTGAAAAGATATACGACATATTCATGAAGATAAGCGGACTCCCTCCGACGGCAAGGGAAAAGCTGATGACAAGGGAATGCGACCTTGTTGAGCATTTCGCCTTTCCGCGAAAAATGGGAAAGCTTCTCTTCGATAAAGCCAAGGACTGCCGCCATAAGGTCATAATCGTTTCGGATTCATACTATCCGAGAGATGTGGTGGTCAAGGTGCTCTGCAACTGCGGATACGGCTCATATGACGCCATAGTTATCCCTGCCGAGCAGAATATCCCCGATTCCGCAGGAAGCGCCTATCTCGACGCCGTTATCAAGAAATCGGGCACAAGTGCAGGGAATATCCTCCATATCGGCGGAAACTTCACCAATGACGTTGAAGCCCCCATTGTCAGGGGTATGCGCTCGCTTATGCTTCAGCCCGTGCTCCAGCTCATGGTAAAGTCGGGCAGGCTCCGCGGCTACGTTGAGGAGGAACACCTCTACGATATCGACGAGGATAAGTTCATGGCGCTGAGATGTGCATTTGCCCTTTATGCCGCCTACGGCTTCGATATACCGCAGACAAAAGCGCCAAAGAGCGACTTCTGCGGCGATGACCACATGATAGGCTTTATAGTGCTGGGACCTCTGGGCTTCATTGAGGACTTTGAGCCCGAAAACGACCAGCAGAAGGCTCTCATCGAGGGCATGAAGAACAATAAGGGCATTATGGACGGAAAAAGGGATTTCGAGGAGATGCTGGACTTCCACTTCGGCGACTTCCTCGGGAAATACGGCGGCGAAGGCTGTCAGCTGCCGCTAAAATTCCTCGAATTGCACAGCTATATCGGCGATAGAAACAAGATAATACCCTATCTTTCCGATAATGTGAAAAAAAAGTGGAGTAAAGCCGCCAGCGAGCCTAAGCTTGCTCCCGTTCATACAGAAACAGTCAAAAAGAACGCTTTGCAGAAGCTTGCCGACAAGCTTTTCCCCGAGGGTACAAGGGTAAGAGAAATGTCGGAGGGCGTCCTTCACAGAAAAAAGCGGAAATAACCGCTTTATTCATAGATTTTCAGTTTTATGCGACAGCGGCTTTCGACGGCGATTTATTACACTTATAATTTGCGGCATTTCCCGAATAAATAACGCAGAAAGTCCTATAATTAGCCGTTGCTGCTCCTTTTGCGATGTGATATCATTGATATTGCGGTCATGAGACTGCCATGCAAAAGGAGGTATAAAATATGAATAACAAGATCAAGGTACTTATCGGCGACGACTCTGCCGAAACAGGCGTGAGCACAGCCAATAAGCTCCGCGAAAAGGGTATGTATGCCTATACAAGGCGCAAGGACTGCGGCGTTATACTGGAATCCATAAAAAAGGATCCCCCCGACGCTGCTGTGCTGGATATATCGTCACAGAACGGCGATATCATATCCCTTATGAAAACTGTACGTGAAATGGGCGTAAAGCCGCCTGTTTTCATCGTCACCTCTGCCTACGACAACGAGTTCATCGAAAAACAGGTCATCGAGAACGGTGCTTCAAAGTTCCTGCTCCGTCCTTGCAGTGCAGACGACCTGTGTGCCGCTATAAACTCCGCACTCGGCGACAGAGCAAGCAGCTTCAGCGACGATATGGAGGTAGTAGTCACCGATATGATACACCAGCTGGGCGTTCCTGCCCATATAAAAGGGTATCACTATCTGAGAACAGCTATACTCTACTCCATAGAGGACAAAACTCTGCTGGACAGCGTTACAAAGCTGCTTTATCCCACTGTGGCAGGTATCTACGATACTACGTCCTCACGCGTTGAACGCGCTATCCGCCACGCTATCGAGATAGCATGGGACAGGGGCAACGTGGATACTCTCAATTCCTTTTTCGGCTACACCGTAGATACGGGAAAGGGAAAGCCCACAAATTCGGAATTTATCGCACTTATCACAGATAAGCTGAGACTGCGCTATAAATCAGCGCTGAGAACCCACTGACGCTGTATAAGCCGTGATGATCCCGAATATCATATTAAAGTAAAAAGCCTCACCCCGACCTACAGCGGAGAAGAGACTCGACATAACAAAAAATAAAAAAGGAGATTTATCATGGCTTTCAAAAAAATCGAGATCAATGAGCTTTCATTCAATCCCTTTGAGAAGATCGGCAAGCAGTGGATGCTTCTCACAGGCGGAAACAAGGATAATTTCAATACCATGACCGCTTCGTGGGGACAGCTTGGCGTTCTCTGGAACAAGAACGTACTTACCTGCTATGTAAGACCTACACGCTATACCTACGGATATATCGAGGATAACGAGTGCTATACGGTATCATTCCTCGGCGAGGAATACAGAAAAGCCCTTTCCTTCTGCGGCTCACATTCGGGCAGAGACTGCGACAAGGCAAAGGAAACAGGTCTCACTCCTGCTGAGATAGACGGCTGTGTGACATTTGCAGAGTCAGAGCTGGTACTTGTATGCCGTAAGCTCTACAGCTACGACTTACAGGAGAGCGGCTTCATCACAGACGACGGTATCCCTGAGAAGTTCTTCAACGGCGACGCTTATCACCGCGCTTACATCTCAGAGATAGTCGGAGTATACGTAAAGGAATAAAACACTGTTTTAAAGGAGAGGTCGAATGAAAAGCAACGATATTTTCAAAAGCATCGCAAAACAGAATGGCGTAAGTGAAGAGGAAGTAAAGCGCGAGATAGAGAAATCAATTGCAGAAGCCTGCAAGAACCCCAACGCACCTATCAATAATATCGGCAAGGGAAAAGTCCCTACTCCCGAAGAAGTTATGGAGCACGTTCTCCGCGAAGTCGCTAAATCTAAGATGAGCTAAGAAAAATGCGTGATAAACAAAGTTTATCACGCATTTTTAGTGATTAGTTGTTAGTTATTAGTGATTAGAAGCTGTAGTGGTGCCAAAATGGCGCCACTACAATGATTTATCAGGAACTCACGGGCGAGCGGAACTCGCCCCTACATGATTAATGACTAATCACTAATAACTGATAAAAAAACGTCCCCTTGCAGACCGTGAGTCGTCCGCAAGGGGTTTTTGATTCTTATATTAAAGAGACCGATTACTCAGCAGAGTTGAGCTTCTTAGCGAGCTGTGACTTCTTTCTTGCAGCCTTATTCTTGTGCATAAGACCCTTTGCGCAAGCCTGGTCAACTCTCTTGATAGCAACCTTGATAGCCTCTGCCTTATCAGCAGAACCTGTTGCTACAGCAGCGTCAGCCTTCTTGAGGATAGTCTTGAGATTAGACTTTCTTGCCTTGTTAGCAGCAGCCTTTGTTGCATTAACCTTTACTCTCTTCTTAGCAGACTTAATGTTTGGCATTTTGTTACACCTCCTTGGATAATGCAGACTGTATATTCGTCCGCATCTTACAGATAATAGGAGCAAACACGGGTTCGTTCACTCCCGACAGCTGCAACGCACAGCTGCCATACTGAGACAAATATAATTATAGCATTTTTCCACATTGTTTTCAATAGTTAAAAGTGAAATTATCCTTAGAAATATTTTCCACAATTAAAGCAATATGCACAATATGGAGGAAATCATGGAAATACGCACAGATTTAGCGCTTGAAAGCTTCTCTGCCGACAGTCTTCCCGAAAACGTTCACATCTATACTCGGGGAGAAGCCTTCGACATTACGGAGATCATCATCGACGACGACAGCTGCCTTGACGCTATCGGCAAGGGCAGGGGGCGCTACATCACCCTTGAGGGTAGCAGTTTGAGCCGATTTTCCGACAATTATCAGCTCATGGCTCAGGAGCTTTCGCAGGAGCTCGCCGCACTTCTGCCCGAGGGGGAGGTCCTTGTAGTGGGGCTTGGCAACAACGATATAACTCCCGACGCCATAGGTCCGCAGACTGCCGCAAAGGTGCTTGCTACGCGGCATCTGCGCGGTGAGCTTGACAGCGGCGAGGAGCACTTCCTCACATCCCTGCGCCCTGTCAGCGCCTTTGCAGGGGGAGTCATGGGACAGACGGGTATCGAGACTGCGGAGATAGTCCGCGCAATATCGGCGGAGCTCCGCCCTGCCGCCATAATCGCCATTGACGCCCTCGCCTGCACGGATATTAGCCGTCTCGGCACCACGATACAGCTCACGGACACGGGAATTTCCCCGGGGAGCGGCGTTTCCAACCGTCGGCAGGAGCTCTCGGAGAAGCTTTTCCACATTCCCGTCATAGCTGTGGGAGTCCCCACAGTTGTGGATATGCATACCATAGTGAGAAGCCTCACGGGAAAAAGCATAAACGGGGAGCTGCCCAACATGATGGTAACTCCCCGTGATATAGACCGACTGACCGAAAGAGCCTCTCAGCTCCTTGCATTCGGGATAAATCTCGCATTGCAGCCGACTCTCAGCTTTGAGGACGTAAGAGGGCTGTTTTAATTCATAATTATTGTAGGGGCGAGTTCCGCTCGCCCGTTATTTTTGCCGCATTTACGGAACGCCGAATGCGGCGTTCCCTACAAATAACCTACACAACATATAATCGACGGGCGGATAATATCCGCCCCTACAGATTTGATTCGTTCCGCATATAATATACAATGTGCCGTAAGCGATGTACAGGTAACGTTTTTGGAAAAAGTGAGCGAGTTTACGAGCGACAACGTGGTAAGGCAGCGCGGGCTCCGCGCCGAGCGACAACGTGGCAAGGCAGCGCGGGCTCCGCGCCGAGCGGCAACGTGGCTGCGGTCGAGCTGGCTCAGCTCGCGTGGCAAGGTTGTGCGGGCTCCGCGCTACCACATGAATTCAACATCGGGAGCTTTTACCATGTTTATCTCGGGCTCGGGCTCTGTTTGGAGCTTGTCCTCTTTTTCAAGAGCCTTTGCAAGCTCCTCAATTTCAACAATTTCGTGGAAATAGTCGTTTACAGGCTGCAGCGCCTTGAACACCTCGGCGGTGTGCTCGGCTATTTTTCGGGAGAAAAGCTCCGCTGGCTCGCTGACCTTTGTGTAAAGGCTCAGCCCTTTTTTAATAAAGAAGCGCTCAAGCTCGGGTACGGGACAGGACTTTTTCCGCTTGTACTCGTCACCGCCGAGAGTAAGTCCGTAGTTTTCAACAAGTTCATCTACCATGTTGATAAACGGCTCCGATTCTTCAAGAAGTCCGCTGCGGAAACGCTCCATAACGGCGGCTTCGGGCTTGGAGATACGGAAACCGAACTCTGCCCCCTCGGGAGAAAGCTCGAAATACAGGGTGGGAGTCTTGTTCCAGTACCATGCGTCATAGCGGACATATATCCACATGGTATCGCGGTAGTGGAGATAGGGCGCGAAATTCTCGTCGCGATATATCCTGCCAACCTTGTACATCATGCCGTCGACATCGGCAAAGGGCGCGAAAAGCTCCTCACCGAGAGCCTTCATGGGCTCGAATATCTTCTCGGTGTATATCTTTTTCCGCGGCTCGAACCAGTCCTTATTGTTGTTGTGTCTTATGCCAAGCAGGAATTCCAGAGCTTCCTGTGAAAAACCTTGAAACATTGTCTTCTCCTTTATTAATATTTGCTGAACCTATGAACGGGATTCCAAAGGGACTGTGTTCCTTTGGCGGAGTCCAGAGGCAGCGCCTCTGGTGGGATTGGGCAAAGCCCAAAAGACGTAAGGCGCTCCGCAAGGGTGAATTTCAAAAACAGTCCAGTGGACTGTTTTGGGAAGAGGGACGCCCTGCAAGAGAGGGCGTTCCCTTAACGGGACGCCGAGGGCGGCGTCCCTTACAAGTTGTAATGCTATTCGCGGGCGGATAATATCCGCCCATACAATATGATACCCTATATTTACGGGGACGTCAAGCGGTTTTTTCTGGATATTCAGTACACCTTTTGTGCACAGAACGTTTCATTTATTGCTGACTTTTTCATAATTTATTCAAAATTTGCGCTGTTAGTTGACTTCCTTTGGTGATAATGATATACTGAAATTGCCAGATATCCCGATATATTGAACTTTAAGTTCATTTTCCACATTTTTCATTTTCAGTTTACTTTAAGATTATTTTAAGACTATTTATTTATTATCTACTTAAAGATTAATCGAAAAATCGGGCGGTATCACGCTCAAAAACATGAAAAATCATTATGGAGGGACGTATTATGTTCAAGAAATCAGCTATGCGTACAGGCGCAGGTATCATGAGCCTTGCTATGCTCCTCGGCACAGCAGGTCTTATGCCTGCAAGTCAGGCTGCTGCGGCAGGCACTGTTACTATCAACGAAGTTTGTCCAAAGAACGATTCATATGCTGCACGCGACGGCGGCACATATGACTGGATAGAGCTCTACAACGGCTCGGGCAGCGCTGTAGACATCAGCGGCTGGGGTATCACAGACAAGGCGGAGACACCCTATCGCTTCACTATCCCCGAGGGCACTACTCTTCAGGCAGGCGGCAGAAAGATAATCTTCTGCGACGGCACAGCAGGCGAGACCAACAAGGAGATAGCTCCTTTCGGTCTTTCAACCAGCGGCGAGACTCTCACACTTACCGATAAAGCAGGCAATATAGCTTCACAGGTAACATTCGGCGATATGGCTAAGGATACCTCATATGGTCAGTATCCCGACGGCAGCGGCGAGTTCTATGTGCTGGCAGGCACTCCAAACGCTGAAAACAAGGCTCCCGAGGGCTCAAACGCTGTAAGAACTCCCTCTTTCTCAGCAGAGAGCGGATTCTATGACAACGGCTTCTCACTCTCTATAGAAGTACCGCAGGGCACTACAGTTTACTATACAACAGACGGAAGCGATCCTACAGCTTCCTCAGAAAAGTATTCCTCTCCTCTTACAATAAAGGATATGACAAGCGAGCCCAACAAATACAGCGCAAGAACTGATATCACAGCTTATACAGATATCCTCGCTCCCGATGAGGGCGTTCTCAAGGCTGCTGTAGTCCGCGCTGTAGCTGTTGACTCGCAGGGCAGAGCAAGCGATATCATCACAAAGACATACTTCGTTGGCTCAGCTAACGTTGAAAGATACAAGAAGATGAAGGTCATCTCACTGGTTACAGATCCCGATAACCTCTTCGATTACGACAAGGGTATCTATGTACTGGGCAAGGTTTACGACCAGGGCGGCGGAGGCATGACCTTCCCCGGCATGGGCAACTGGGGCAACCCGGGACAGGGACAGCCTGCTCAGGGACAGAACGGACAGCAGCAGGGCGGCTTCAACATGGGCAACTGGAACATGGGCGGTCAGCAGCAGGGCAACGGTCAGCAGGGCGGCTTCAATATGGGCGATATACAGCTCGGCGGCGCCGGCGGTCCTGTAGTCAATGCAGATGAAGATACACAGCAAGGAGGCGCTCAGCAGGGCGGCTGGAACATGGGCGGTCAGAACGGCGGATTTGACTGGAGCCAGTTCGGCGGCGCAGCTGGCGGTGACGGTGCAGCAGCAGGCGGTGCAGGCGGATTTGACTGGAGTCAGTTCGGCGGCGCAGCTGGCGGCGACGGTGCAGCAGCAGGCGGTGCAGCAGCAGGCGGTGCAGGCGGATTTGACTGGAGCCAGTTCGGCGGCGCAGCTGGCGGCGACGGTCAGCAGGGCGGCGCTGGCGGATTTGGCGGCATGGGCGGCTTCGGCGGCGGCGGAATGGGAGATTTCGCATTCATGTCGCAGGCTAACTACAACCAGAAGGGCTCAGAATGGGAGCGTCCTGCCAATATCGAGATATTCGAAAACGGCAAGAGCGTTGTTTCCCAGAACGTCGGCATCAGAACCAAGGGCGCAGCTTCCCGTGCATGGGCTCAGAAGAGCTTCAACATCTTCGCTCGTCAGGACTACGGCAAGAGCAGTGTTGAGTATGACCTCTTCGAGGGCAAATCAACCAAGGAAAAGAATAACAAGGTCATCGACACATTCGACGGCTTCACTATAAGAAACGGCGGAAACGACAACATGGCTGGCTTCTTCCGTGACTCAGTGAACCAGTCTCTCGTTGGCGACAGAGATATGGCTACTCAGGCTACAAGCGAGTGCATACTCTTCATCGACGGCGAATTCTGGGGCATCTATCAGCTCATGGAGAAGTACAACACAGATTACTTCAAGTCACATTACGGTATCAAGAAGAACGACGTTTCCTTCATCAAGAACGGTTCTCTTGAGGACGGCAACGATCAGGATCTCACCGAGTGGAACAGCCTCCTCAGCCAGATTTCAAGCGCTGATATGACAAGCGGCGCAGCTTATCAGCAGATAGCTGAAAAGCTCGATATCCAGAGCTTTATCGACTACTTCGCAGCTCAGATATACTGGGCTAACAAGGACTGGCCAAGCAACAACACAGGCGTATGGCGTGCAAATACAGTCGATCCCGAGAATCCTTACGCAGACGGCAAATGGCGCATGGTGCTCTTTGATACAGAGTATGCTGCAAATCTTGCAGACAAGGTAAACGAAACAGGTCCTACCTACAACAGCTTCAGCCAGTTCGGCGGCGGCGGCGGTATGGGAGGCTGGGGCGGCTTCATGGGAGGCGGCGCATCTCTCAGCGGAGCTTTCACAAACCTCATGAAGAACGCTGAATTCAAGAAGCAGTTCGAGCTCAGCTTCATGGATATGGCTAACTATAACTTCGATACCAAGAAGACTACAGAAGCTATCAACTACTACAAGGGCTTCAAGCAGCAGATACTTGATACATACAAGCGTTTCCCGTCATCCAAGCACACTCACAATGAGTCTACTTTCGATCAGGATTATCAGCTCCTCGAAACATTCTACAATACAAGATACAGCAACGTTACAAGCCAGATGAAGAGCTACATGGGCCTCACAGGCAGTCTTGCAAGCGTATCAGTAAGCAACGACGGCAGCAAGGGCTCTGTAAAGTTCAATACTATTAAGCTTGACGATTCTCTCAGCACATGGAGCGGAAAGTACTTCACAGACTATCCTGTAACCGTAAAGGCTACAGCCAAGGAAGGCTACAGCTTCGACCACTGGGAGGTAACAGGCGCTACAGTAAGCGATACTTCATCAGACGAGATAACAGTTCCCGTAAGCGAGGGCGTATCTATCAAGGCTGTATACAAAGAGGGCGGCGCTCCTGCAATCACAACAACAAAGCCTGTAACTACTACAACTACTTCCAAGACAACAACCACATCAGTACAGGTAACATTCACTACAACAAAGTCAGGCGATACTAAGGTAACAAAGTACGGCGACGCTAACAACGACGGCAGTGTTGACCTTTCAGACGCAGTTATCATCATGCAGAGCCTTGCTAACCCCAATAAGTTCGGCATAAACGGTTCAGATTCCCACCACATCACCGATATCGGATATGCAAACGCTGATGTAGCAGGAAACAATGACGGTGTTACTACAGAGGACGCACTGGCTATACAGAAATATCTCCTCGGTCTTGTAAAGAATCTCCCAACTAAGTAATCTTCTATACCATCTTCATAAAAAAAACAGCGAAGAATCACTCTTCGCTGTTTTTTTACGATGTATACTTCATTATATATTGACAATAATAGAAATGTGGTGTAAATATCAATGAAAAGATATGATGTACTCCATGCGAGTTACACCAACAAAGAGCCGGAGGGTGCGACCTCCGGCTCTTTGTGCTTATGCCTTGACTTCCGTGTAATAATATACTGCAAGCTGTGTCCTGTCGCGGAGCTCCAGCTTATCGAGGAGATTGCTGATATAGTTTCGGATAGTTCCCTCGCCGAGGAATATCTTCTCGGATATCTCCTTATTGCTGAGACCTAACGCCACAAGCTCCATTATCTCGCGCTCCTTGTCGCTTATGCCGTGAGCAGCAAAGTCGAACTTCTTGGGTACTGTCAGCTCGGGGAGCTTATTTATTATCTTGTCGCCGAATATGCTCTGTCCGCGCATTACCGCGTCAAGGGCAGGAGCTATTCCGTCGAAGTCCTGCTTGAGTATGTAGCCCTTTGCACCCATATTCAGCGCCTTTACTATGTATTCGTCGTCGGAAAATGTGGTGAGGTAGAGTATCTTAGCCTCGGGAGCTTCTTTCAGTATGACCTCGCCTGCTTCGATACCCGTCATGCCCTCCATGCGGATATCCATGAGCATTATATCGGGACAGTGCTGACGGTAGAGCTCTATTGCCTCCTCGCCGCTTGAACCCATAGCGGCAACTGTAATACTGCCCGTGCTTTCAAGAATTGTTTTCAGCGACAGCGCTACAAGCTTGTCGTCGTCTATCACTACTATATTCATAATTTCTCCTTTTATGTAATAACTTAATGAACCCATGAACGGGATTCCAAAGGGACTGTGTTCCTTTGGCAGAGTGACTCCACATAAGATGGGGAGATGTCCGAAGGACAGAGGGGACGGACCCGATTAGGGGACCCTGCAAGATAGGGCGTCCCTTAATGGGCTGTCGAGGACGCCAGCCCCTACAAAATCTACTGCTTCGGAATCGAAACAAAAATTTTAAATCCTTCGGCAGAAGGCGTAAAGCTTATCCTGCCTTTCAGCGCCTCCACACGGTCATGCATATTCTTCAAGCCTATGCCGCTTTCCTTTATCTCCGAGCAGCTGCCGTTGTCCTCCAGCATAAGCTGATAGAACGCAGGGTGCTCGCGGACGATAATGCTTATCTTATCTCCTGCGGAGTGCTTCACCGCATTGGACAGCCCCTCCTTGATAACGCCTATCATGCAAAGCTTCACATTGCCTGCCATGTACTCGCTTACGTCGCAGTCCAGCGTAACTGTGAACCTGCTGTCAACAGTTTTGATACTGTCCTCGATGACCTTTTTCAGGTCTATTGAATCGTCATGGAGGTCGTGTACGCTCTCGCGGATACTGGTCATGGCGCTGTCGAGAGTGGCTTTCAGACTCTCCAACGGCTCGCGGAGCTGCTCGTCCTTGTTGATGACGATGAGAGCTCCAGACTGCAAAAGAGAGCGCGTGAGCATATGTCCCACATTGTCGTGTATCTCACGGGCGATACGGTTGCGCTCCTTTAGTGTGGCAAGATGTATCTCGTTGTCCTGAGCCTGCGCAAGTCGGAGGTTTTGCTCGCCCAGCTGTCGGTTCTTTCCTGCTATCTCATCACGGAGCAGTGTGAGTTTCGTGACGGTCTGTTCAAGTCCCGAAACACGAAGATATATTATAACGGTAACTGCTATAGCTGCTGCGGTCATGGCTATCTGAAGTATCTTCATATCGCCGATATTTATCAAAACTGCCGCCGCAGGCAGCACCAGCCACCATTTTTTCTCCCACAATGCGTCGTACAGCATCAGCGGTATCATACATAGGAACAGCGGAAATACTCCGCAAGCCAACGAACAGGCGACTATGATAATTGAAGCTTCCGCTTTGCCCGTCAGGAGCTGCGCAGCCGCAGAAGCCGTGACTGCCGTTATGACCACGATAACAGGCTCAATGAAGCTGTCGCTCATAGCAAGGCTCATCATGCACAAAAGAAGTATTGCAAGTTTGTCGATAAGTCTGTTCAATCTCACACCGCCTTTCTGATTTGATAAATGCTTTGCATCAATTATAGCATAAAAGCGAAGCTTTATGCTATAATCGCCCGATTGCAGGGAGCAAATCTATGATTTGCGTATCTGCAAGGGC
>NZ_FPIP01000005.1 GCF_900119075.1 Ruminococcus flavefaciens | reverse complement strand
ACCCGTCCGCCACTAAGATATCCTAAGTAAACTCAAAATATCTCCGTTCGACTTGCATGTGTTAAGCGTGCCGCCAGCGTTCGTCCTGAGCCAGGATCAAACTCTTTATTAAAGTTGTATATTTAAATCTCTCGATTTAGATATCTGATCCAGTTCATAACGCTTGCGTTATTACTTCAATGTGTTTTTTAGTCTTTTCTTGACTTTCTTTCCTAAGTCCTTAAACTTAGCAAAGGAATCTCAAGGGTCGTTACTTTTTTTCTTCACATTGTTCAATTTTCAAGATGCTGTTCGCTCTCTCCGCTCAGTCTCCCTCGCGGGACAGCTTTAATATTATATCACAGAAATTTTTCTTTGTCAATACCTTTTTGAAAATTTTCTGAGATTTTTTTGTTGTCACTTCCGAGCGAGTTATCCATGCTGCGCCAGCAGGCTTACTGTTTCGCTCTCTCGCGGCGACTTAATTATTATAGCACGCCTGCACGGCAAAGTCAACACGGAATTTCTTACAAGCTTGATTGTTGCTTTATCCCGAATTGTGTCTAATTTCACTACTCAGCCGTAAAATCCAGCGTCATGCAGTTCTCCTGCTCGTTTTCTCTGAGGGAAAGATTGATCTGCGCACCAAAGGGATAGCCCGTTTCAACAGCAACTTCAAATATCTTTTCCGTGTCGATATACTCTCTTTTGAAATTGTCATAAACGAATATATCAGAAAAACGCAGCTCTATCACGCCATTGCCCGAGCTGAGCTCACGGCGGATTATCTCCTCAGCTCTCTCGGAGCTGTCTGCGTAGAGACCATTCTTTACATAATAGTTATCCTCTGCATTTCCGCAGGGAAACGGCTCAAAAAGCGTATCATCGGCAAAATGCGTCCTTTCAAAGGTAGCGTCATCGCAGAGGAAGTACATCTGTCTGGTCTCGCCCATGACGTCTGTATCCGCCCATGTCACGTCGATATTGTACCAGTCGGTGCCGACCTTTACCTGATTCCACGCATGATTCTCGCCGCTTTCCGTCGTTCCTGTTATAAGAACGCTTTTCAGTCCAAGCTCCGCCGCCAGCAGGTCAAACGCCTTGGCATAGCCCTCGCAGTTAGCCTCGCCCTCCACAAGACAGCCGTAAGCCGTGGACGCATATTCCACGTCCTCGCCTGTTATGTACCTGCAATTATCGACAAGATAATCATTTATATATCTCACAAGAGAGTAGTCATCGGTGTTAAGCGCTCCGTCCACAATCGAATCGACTTTATCGCGGAGCTTCGTTTCCTGAATGTCAATAAGATTCAGGTCACGGTAGACCACCCTCGCGTCGCGGACCTTAGCCGCCGTATAGTAGACCGAATCGAGGAAGAAAAACTCTCCCTCCTGCTTTTCGAGAATACAATATATTCTGGAGTACTGATCGCCGTCCACCTCATAAGGCAGGGGGATATACTCCTGCTGCTGTGAAATTCCGCGGTAGAGCGCCGTGTATATAGCCTTTTCGTCAGTTCTCAGCTGATCGTAGACAGGTCTGGACTCCGCCTCCGCCTCGGTGAGATACTGCGGCTCGGGGTATTTTCTTAGAAGTCCCGCAGCCTTGATATATCTCCACGCAGCCACAAAAAGCAGTGCGCACAGCGCTGCAAGCAGCGCCGCAGTTTTTTTTGTAATCAAATCAATTCTCCGAAATCATAACAGTGTTGTTCTTTATTTTGAATGAGGGCAGGTTCTCCACGAACTTGCTGAACTTGGAATAGCCGTAGGATTTTACGTCAAATTCTGGCATTTTCGTGCAGAGCTGTTTTTTCAGCTCGCCCAGATTATAGCCCTTGCTGCCGTTTGTGCGGACAATAGCGGCAATAGCGTTCTCTATGCGTTCGAGGTCTGTCATGCTTGTCTTCTGAGAAACAAGTATACTGCTGCCCTCCTGACGGAAGCTGAGCCCGTCGAACTCCTTGAGGAACTGAGAGAACTTGGAATATCCGTAATTTCTGACGTCGAAATCGGGGTAGCGGTTGAGAAGCCTGCTTCCCAGCTCGCCGATATTTATCTCGTCTCTGAGGTTTGCATTTTCGGTGATTATGCGCACGATAGCCGTTTCGAGAGTTTTCATCTCCAGCTTTTCAGTCTCGCCCGAGCCCTGAAGCTCCTCATCAGCGAGAATCTCAAGGTACTTGAAAGCATTGCAGGCGGTGCTGAAGGGCTTCGGAGTCTTCTGCTCGCCCATGCCGATAACGTGCATACCCGACTCACGAAGACGAATTGCCAGTCTTGTGAAATCGCTGTCACTGGAAACAATGCAGAAGCCGTCAACGTTATGGGAGTAAAGAATATCCATAGCGTCGATTATCATAGCCGAGTCGGTGGCGTTCTTGCCCGTAGTGTAGCTGTACTGCTGAACGGGAGTGATAGCGTTGTCCAGTGCCATATTCTTCCAGCCTGCAAGGTTAGCCCTTGTCCAGTCGCCGTAAACTCGCTTATATGTTACAACTCCGTAGTTTGACACCTCATCGAGGATGTACTTAGTATACTTAGCCGCAACGTTATCAGCGTCGATAAGCACGGCATAGCGCATTTCCTTTTCCATGGTTCACCTCATATACCTCTTGATTTATATAGTGATACATATTTATAGTAACATATTTATTATAACATTTTTATTAAATTTTGTATATAGTAAATCCGCACAAAGACATTCTATGCTCTTTGTGCGGAATTTTAATTCAATATTCAGTTATTAGTTATTAGTGATTAGTGCTTAGAGAGTAGTGAGTAGTAAGCAGTTAAAACATCGCCTTATTTACCGGCTGACAACATGAACGGGATTCCTAAGGGACGTGTTCCTTAGGCGGAGTCCAGAGGCGGCGCCTCTGGCGGGTTTGGGCAGAGCCCAAGAACCGAAGGCGCCTCGCAAGGGGTGAATCGAAAAACAATCCAGTGAATTGTTTTTCGAGAGGGGACGCCTTGCAAGAGAAGGCGTCCCCTAACGGGCGGATATTATCCGCCCATGCATTACATGAAACCATGGGCATTCCTTTGTAAGAGGACGACGTCCTCGGCGTCCCACAGAAAAAATAAAAAATCCCGACGCTATTGCATCGGGATTTGGTCAATGACGAGAGTATTCCCCCGCCACTATGGAGCGGATTACGAGGCTCGAACTCGCTACCTCCACCTTGGCAAGGTGGCGCTCTACCAGATGAGCTAAATCCGCATTATATATAGAACGCTGCCGCGTTCTATATGGTGCTTCCGGTCGGAATCGAACCAACGACACGGGGATTTTCAGTCCCCTGCTCTACCGACTGAGCTACAGAAGCGTGTTGGCGACCCCGAACAGATTCGAACTGTCGACCTCCTGCGTGACAGGCAGGCGTTCTAACCAACTGAACTACGAGGCCATGTGGTGGGGACTACAGGGCTCGAACCTGTGACCCTCTGCTTGTAAGGCAGATGCTCTCCCAGCTGAGCTAAACCCCCACATCGCATAAGCTTTATTTTGTTCTGTCAGGTGTCTTGTCCCTGACGACGAAAATAATTATACCACGGTATTGAAGATTTGTCAAGCGTTTTTTGAAAAAAATTTCAGATTTTTTTAAATTTGTCGATTCAGGGCTATATTTCGCCATTAAAAATCATGACAGCCGCCGCAGTCGTACCCGTATTTTTCCAAAATGCTTATTATTTCCTCGACGCACTCGAAATCATTGTCGGGATTGCTCACAAGAACATTTTGTATTTCCGTCAGCACCTCACTCTCTGAGCGATACTCTTTTTCAATAGCTTCACAAACAGCTTTTTTCAATAACTCTTTCACAGCGCACCTCCTTATCTTATGTTTACATTATATAATGCAAATGTCTATATGTCAAGAGCTCAAATGTAATAATATCTTATGTATAAATAAGATAATGCGGAGGTAAGTTATGTTAAAGCTCAACGTCATTGAACTCCTTGAAGAAAAAGGGCGTACCAAATACTGGCTGTACAAGCAGCTCGGCATGAGCTATCAGAATTTCAGCCGAATGATAAACAACGAGACCTGCTCCATCAAATACGAAAATATCGAGGCGATGTGCCAGCTTCTGGAATGTACTCCCAACGAACTTTTCGTATTTACCGACGAATTGGACGGCTCTGCAAAAAAATAATGATTAATATTGATTAAAATGATTTTTTATGATATATTATATGTATAGTTTTAATGATTGACTGTCAATAAAGCCAATTTATTAAGGGAACGCCTTCACTTGCAAGGCGTTCCCTCTCAAAAAAACAGTCCACTGGACTGTTTTTTGATTCACCCTTTGCGAAGCGCCTTCGTTTCTTTGGGCTCTGCCCAAACCCGCCAGAGGCGCCGCCTCTGGACTCCGCCAAAGGAACACAGTCCCTTTGGAATCCCTTTCATGGGTGAAGCGGCTTTTTGATAATTACAAAGATTCGGAGGAAAGATATGGGATTTCATTTCAGAAAAAGCTTCAAAATAGGCAAGCTGTTCCGCTTCAACAAGAACAAGAAAGGCGGCAGCATATCCGTTGAGGGACCGAAGATAGCAGGCAAAAAGGTCAAGCTCACGGTAAACAACAAGAAAAAAGCTACCGTAAGTCTTCAGGGCACGGGTATCTCATACGATACTGACCTCGGCGGCAAGAAAAAGCCTGCCAAGAAGTGAGAGCCGCCCATGAAGAGACTACTTTTTATCGGTGACGTCGTAGGCAGAGCAGGCTGCGAATTTCTCGCAGACAAGCTCAGCGGCATAAAACGCGATAACAACATTGACATTACTATAGTAAACGGCGAGAACTCCGCGCAGGGCAACGGCATCACACGCGGCTCTGCGGACGCCATTATCCGCGCAGGAGCCGACATCATAACCACAGGAAATCATGCTTTCCGCCGCAAGGAGTCTATGGAGCTCTTCGACGAGGACTACATCGTCCGCCCTGCGAACTACCCCGAGGGCGGCTGCGTAGGCAGCGGAGTCCGTATCCTTGATATGGGAGCATATTCCGTAGCCGTCATAAACCTCATGGGCACGGTCTACATGGACCCCCTTGACAATCCGTTCACCAAAATGGACGAGCTTCTTGAAAACATCGACACTCCCAATATTTTCCTTGACTTCCACGCGGAGGCTACCTCCGAGAAAAAAGCCATGGGACACTACCTCACAGGAAAGGTCAGCGGAATGTTCGGAACTCACACCCATGTCCAGACTGCCGACGAATGTATCCTCGGAGGTCACACCGCCTACATCACCGACGTAGGAATGGTCGGTCCCGAGTTTTCATGTCTCGGCGTTGACACGGAATCCGCGGTAAATCGCCTTAGATTCCGTATGCCCGTGAAATTTCAGGAGGCAGAAGGCGCTTCTTTCCTTTGTGGAACAATAGTTGAATTTAATGAAAAAAATGGCAAATCGCACAAAATAAATAGAATAATTGTAAGATAGTCCACAAAATTTATAAAAACACTTGCTTTTTTACTATTTATAAGTTATAATATATTTGTACAATAGCCTAAAGGCATTTGACATTAAACGTACAAATATTTATATCAGGAGGGTTATTTGTAATGGAAATTCTGAAAGTATCATCACATTCATCACCGAATTCTGTAGCCGGAGCTATTGCCGGTGTAATCAGAGAACAGAAAGCTGTTGAAGTTCAGGCAGTCGGTGCCGGTGCAGCAAATCAGGCAGTGAAAGCGATCGCAATCGCAAGAGGATATCTTGCTCCGATCGGCATAGACCTCATTTGTATTCCTGCATTTGCAAATATCCAGATCGACGGTGAAGAAAGAACTGCTATCAAGCTCATCTGTGAACAGAGATAATCGGTAATGACACAAACCATCGGGCGGACAGCTTGTCCGCCCTTTTTTATTCTGTTATTGCTTTTTCTTTTGTTAGTCGAGAGTTTAGAGCGTAGAGTTGAGAGTTAATGTGTTCGCTTCGCTCACGTTATAATAATACCGCCGCAGGCGACACCATAACTTTCAACTCTAAACTTCATGATTTGTTGCTATTTCAATTGTTAAATTAAAAAAATATCTGAAAAACCAAAAAATTACTGAGAGTTTCCGCTTTCTCAAACGTCTAATAAATGAGAGCGGACAGATCCTTTAGAAAGGAGGCGCTCATGGACAAAGACAAGGGTGAATTATATTATCGCCGCTATCTCGAGGGCGACGATACAGCCTTAGTCGATATGATCTGCGATTACAAAGACGGAGTTATCCTGTACCTCTGCGGCATTACAGGCAGCTACAGCCTTGCCGAGGAGTTCATGGAGGACGCATTCTTCAAGATCGCAGCAAAAAAGCCAAGATTCTATGGAAAAAGCTCCTTCAAGACATGGCTTTTCACTATTGCCCGCAATGTCGCGGTGGACGGTATGCGCAAACTGTCCCGTATCTCCGACAGGTCAGCCGAAGAATACGACAAGATCGCCGATGAGCGCAGCATAGAAAAGGAATATCTTAGAGAGGAACAGAAGATCTCGCTTCACAGGGCTATGGAGACCCTGAACCCCGACTACAGGCAGGTGCTCTACCTTACATATTTCGAGGAGCTGAGCAACTCTGAGGCAGCAAGGGTAATGAAAAAAAGCTGCCGCCAGATAGAAAATCTCCTGTACAGAGCCAAACAGGCGCTGAGATCAAAGCTTGAAAAGGAGGGCTTTGAGTATGAAAGACTATAAAGACGTTGCTCGTAGTGTTTTTCGGCGCAGGGACGAATACTTAAAAGAAAAGAAGCGCAAAAGAGAAGTATTTATCAAGCGCTCAGCTGTAGCCCTCAGCTGCTGCCTTATGATGCTTGTCGGCTTCAATATCTGGCGTACAGACTCACTCAAGACCATTGCTCCTTCTCCTGACAAATCTCAGTTCAACGTTACCGAAGCAAATACCACTGCTCCGCCGACTACGGACGAAAACGGAAACACAGGCATTCCTGTGACCACAACCACCGCCGTTGTCACCGCTAATAACGGCGAGGCCGCCGTACAAAACGGCACAACTGTCACAACAGTATCGGGCGAAAACGCTCCTGCTGTTACGACCACACACAAAAAGAACAGCGGCAGCAGCACTGTTGAACCGCCGCTTCCCACAACATTCTCATTCATGGAGGTAACGGCTGCCCGCCGTACAACTGTGGTTACTACCACAACACACCGCAGCACTACCGAGAACAGCAGGACCTCCGCAAGGACTACAACTGCAAGAACCACCACAAGAAGCAAACTCACCACAACTACTGCACGTACCACAAGAACAACCACGACCACGCGGTTAAATACCACCAGTGTATCCTATTCCACAACACGGGTATATACCACATCAAGCGCAGCCTACTCCACTACACGGATATATACCACGTCAAGCGCAGTCTACTCCACTACACGGATATATACCACGTCAAGCGCAGTCTACTCCACTACACGCGCCTATACGACCAAGATACCCGATACCACAGTAGTGACTACGACAAAAACGAGCGATTCACCTTCCCCTGTCGCTACCGAGTCAGTACCTTACTACACTACCACATCTACCACAACGACCACCATAGCGACCACCGTCACCACAACAAGTATAACAGGCTTCCGCTATAACGGCAATTACTACAGGACAACGGGCTCGACCATAAGCAGGTACGATCTCGGCACAAGCATAGCCGCCGAGCGCGACGATGCAACAGGCTTGAACCTTGTTTTCTACAAATACGGCGACATTGACCTCGATTTTATGTGCGTTGCCGTTATATACGGACAAAACACAGGTTATATCGGCGTAAACGAAGTATGGAACCCCGATACTCTCGGAGACATATTAAACGGAGCCAATGCAGAAAAAACCATGAAAGCAGCTTCACTTTACGACTATAACGACAAACGTTTTTACGTTTTCTCCGACCAAAAGTCCGCTTTTGAACTTTTAAGAGACTACAGTGACAGACCTGCACAGATAGCAGGCTTATCCAACGGCGCTCAGAGGTTCATGCTGCAAAATGCAGGTGAGGAACCGCCTGCGCTCGATACTTCAAACAAGCTCGGCTCTATCCATATAGTCACATCAGGACTTGCAGATGACGGTAATTACCTGCATTTCGGCTATATCCACATAACCGACGACGGTAAACTGGAAGTTGACCTGTTCTACCTGAAATACACCATAGATATAGGCAAAGACAACGCCGAGGAGCTCGTAAACAAACTAAAAACGCTTTAACAAAGAAAAATCTGTCCGCATAAGCGGGCAGATTTTTTTGCCATATACAGACAAATGTCTGGATAAATATCACAATACAAATTATATATGTCCGTACAATTCACAACGATTTTGGCAATCGGACTAATTTTTTGGTAAAAATCCTACCTGCATTGTGCACACTTACGTTATTTCCCTCATTTTATCCACCAAATATTTATTTTATAGGTTGTTATCAATTCACATTTTATTTATAATATTGATATAGCAATAAGAGATTGCTATCGGGATATTTTATTTGGAGTGATAAAATTGAATAATGCTTATCGGGATACCCTCCTAAGCAGATGTACGGGAATTATTGCTCCTAACCCTGCCAAGAGAATATCCTTATCTAACCCTCTAAGCAGAAAGTGCAGGAAAGAACAGCACCTTAAGCCTGTTACCCCTCCCAAAATGACAGCTTTTGATACAAGGCGCTGTTTTTTCCGAATCTTCTCTGAAAGTACGGGATATACAGCTTTAAGCGGCAGGTCTCCTGCATACGGACCGCGTATAGGTCCCACATGATACGCTTACCCTGAATGAGGCTTCACGCCCGCTTCTCTGCACCGAGAGCGGAAAAGGCTTCACTTTAAACGGCGAGGCAAGGTCTATGGCACAGAGGAAGAGCGGTCCCTCTCCCGCTCTCCTTTGTCCTCGCCGAATAATAATGAGCGGAAATAGTTACAGACATTATAAACAGAAGCTGCTCTCACAGCTTCGTATACAGCGGCAGAGTACCTCTCATAACTCTCCGCATAAATGCTGAATACCATCAGCTTTCCTTTCAAGTCAACAAGCCCGCAGGCGGGGAGACTCTGCACTATACTCCCCTAACCTGCATTCGGGTTTGCTGTTTACGCTGGTTCTGATCGGATAGCTCAGAACAGGTGGTCTTTACAGTATCACGCAGAGATCGTTAAACAAAAGAACCTTTACAAAGACTATAGGCGGTCTTTGTGATATATTGTTGTTAATTCCTTTTTGCTATCCTTCCATTGTAAGAGGGCAAATCAGAACAGTCTTATCTCCTTGGGCGGAGGTAGGGCTGTTGCTCTTTTATAGCGAGATCTTCACCACATCGTCAATAGGTATCCGCATACCGCCGCAGAACACTATCTGCCGCGACGCCTCCTCGATAAAGCGGACATTTCCCGACACAGCGGCATATCTTCCGCCGCACTTGTGCTTGTCGGGCACGAAATAAACGACCTCGCAGAAAGGTTCTTCGGCTATACGTGCGCCGAGGAGCTTTATTTTTTTGTCCAGCTCCGCCGCGTCGTCCTCGCAG
Organism: Ruminococcus flavefaciens; assembly: GCF_900119075.1. Taxonomy (GTDB): domain Bacteria; phylum Bacillota; class Clostridia; order Oscillospirales; family Ruminococcaceae; genus Ruminococcus; species Ruminococcus flavefaciens_Q. The sequence goes on along the minus strand of NZ_FPIP01000005.1, from coordinate 199,387 downwards.
AGCTCGGCTTTCGAGTCAGTCCTGCGTGCGGACTCGTCAATGGCGTCCTCATAGCCTGTAAGAGCCGCAAACGGCGCAAACTGCGCCGCACGATTGCGCCGCGGCATCTGTCCCCTGCTTTTTGAGACATGATGCGGCATATTGATGATATCATCATATTTATCAGACACGCTCAAGCCCTCCTCCTTTTGAACGGGATATCATTCAGCCAGTAACGGGCTGTCGAGGACGCCAGCCCCTACAAAACGTATATCACGCGAACTTCGGGCGGATAATATCCGCCCCTACTTAGCTCTCACTTCTTAGCTCTTAGTTCTTAGCTCTTAGTTCTTAGCTCTTAGTTCTTAGCTCTTAGCTCTAAAACTACGCCCTGTGACCGCCTATCTGCTGATTGCGTGAACGCGCCGTCGCTCCGTCGCAGAAATCAGCGCCGCGGAGCACCGCATTCCTGCCGTAGCGCTCCTTCATTCTCAGCACGGCAAGCTGCAGGCTTTTCTCGCGCCGCAGAGCGGCTTCTTCCCTGCTCCGCCTGCGCTGTTCGTCTTCAAAGTCGGTAAAGAAGTCCAGCTGACGCTGTTCCTCGCGGACGGACTCCGCAGGCACCACCCTGTTGGCGCAGATAGTCAGCCTGCGTACAAGCAGAACTCCGTCGGTGATACGTTCAAAAAGCTCCGCCGCCGCCTCGGTGATGAGCTTTGAGGACGACACCTTTGCCGTCAGATTCGCCGTACCATGGGCGTGAACAGGCACAGTCCTGCCGTAGTGGTCGAGGACCACCTTTCCCTTGTAATTCTGCATGATATCCTCCCTGCGGAGATTCTCCACATCGTAGCCCACAGTGAGAGTTATCTGGTCGGTGACCAGCCCCTTGGCCGCAAGGTCAAGAGCCAGCGCATCTGCCATTTCCCATGTTATGAGCCGCGCAGTTTCGGGCTCTGTAGCCTCCTGAAGCACCTGCCCCGAGCTTATGCTGTTTGTCTCGGGACGGTAGCTCTTTATATCCGCGATAGTGCATGGCTCCCAGCCCCACGCGTGGTCGATGAGGAGCTCCGCGTTGACGCCGAAGAGCTTATACAGCGCCCTTTCGCCGAATTCCGAGGTAGACATTCTCGCCACATCGCCCATGGTGAACATACCGTGATGCTCGAGCCTGCTTGCGTAGCCGCGCCCCACACGCCAGAAATCCGTCAGCGGACGGTGCTCCCACATAATGCGTCGGTAGGACATCTCGTCAAGCTCAGCTATACGGACTCCGTTCTCATCGGGAGGCATACGCTTCGCCACGATATCCATAGCTATCTTGCTAAGGTAGAGATTCGTGCCTATGCCTGCGGTAGCGGTAATACCCGTATTTTTCAGAACGTCCCGTATCATGGTCACAGCCAGCTCACGGGCAGTCATGCGATAGGTCGCAAGATATCCCGTAACATCAATAAACACCTCGTCGATAGAATAGACGTGGATATCCTCGGGAGCCACATATTTCAGGTATATCTGATATATTTTCGTGCTGTAGGCGATATACAGCGCCATTCGCGGCTGAGCCACGATGTAGTCCAGCTCCAGCGACCTGTCCGCCGCAAGCTCCTTAGCACTGCACGATTTTCCGCGGAATCGCCTGTAGGGAGCTCTGAACCTTCGGGCGGCATTGACGTCAGCCACCTGCGATACCACCTCAAAAAGCCGCGGACGTCCGCCCACTCCGCAGGCTTTCAGCGACGGAGTGACAGCAAGGCAGATAGTCTTTTCGGTTCGGCTCTTGTCGGCGACCACAAGATTCGCGTCAAGTGGATCCAGCTCCCGTTCTACGCATTCCACAGAAGCATAGAATGATTTCAGGTCTATAGCGATGTATGTCCTTTCCATTGTCTCACCTCTTTTAGGAACATCTGTTCTGCATATATTATAACACGCACATTTGTTCTTGTCAAGGCTTTTTGAATTGGAAATATCTGTAGGGGCGGCGTTCATTTTATCCTTTCGGTAATATCCGCGCCGAACCGCAGATATTTACCACAATGGCGCATTATCGCATAAAATTCTGCTTTTCATTGTCAATTATTGACAAAAAGGATTATCTTTCCCCAAACAATCACTTGCAGATAATTCATTGACAGCAATGTGAATAAATGATATAATTTTAATATGGGACTTTCTGCGGAAATAATAGCCAAAAACCGCGAAATAACGCACGTAAACTACATAACCCACTTGTCATAGGCGCTTTTCTGAGCGTATATCGCTTAAAAGTTATTACACAGTGTATAAGTCCTGAATAAAAATTCTAAGGGAGATGTGAAAACATGAATCAGGATTCTATTTCATTCGATCTTGGCTGTAACTTTGACTACAAGCTCTTCGATTTCGTAGACCAGTATGATAAGAAGCACGCCATCACAAGCTTTTTCGGAAAGCTCAAGCACGACGGACTTCCCGGAGGACGTACTGCTTCAATTATCCCGGACTTCACTCTTGATGAGCTCGCTAATTACGTAAAGGAATGTCAGAAGCGAGACATTACTTTCAACTACCTCATCAACCCGCTTTCAATGGATCAGAACGAGCTTGATCCTGTAATGGGCAAGAAGATCCGTGACTTCCTCCACACAATGTACGATATGGGTATCAAGGCATTTACTCTTAATTCCCCTATCCTCATCAAGTACGTTAAGAGAGAGTTCAAGGACGCATTCGTAACACTGGGACTCTATGCTTACCCAACAACTATCCAGCACATCGAGTACTGGCGCAACTGGGGCGTAGACGAGATCACACTCGACCACGGCTTCAACAGAAGATTCGATCTTCTCAGGCAGCTCCTCACACAGTACAAGGATACAGACCTTCACCTCCGTGTAATAGCTAACAATCTCTGCCTCAGAGAATGTCCTTTCCGTCTTGCACACGGCTGCTTCGTAGGTCACTCCGATCCTGACAAGTTCTCTATGGACTACTCACTTGTCAACTGTGCATACAAGAAGGTAACACATCCTGCTGCTATCCTTACAGCTGAATTCATCCGTCCTGAGGACGTTCACTACTACAGAGAGCTTGCAGAAGAGACAGGCAACAAGCACTTCTCTATCAAGCTCATCGACAGAACAAGAACAACAGACTTCCTCCACAAGGTAGTAAAGGGCTACATGGAAGAGTCTTACGACGGAAACCTCCTCGACATCGTAAACTGGCCACAGGCTAAGACAATCGCTACACGTCCCGATCAGGCAGGTCTTGAAAAGGGCGGTGCTCCTGCTGCTGCACCTGCCGGTGCTCCTATGGGTGCTCCTGCCGGTGTTCCTCCAATGGGCAGACCTGCAGGCGGTCCTCCTCCATGGGTAATGGAAGGCAGAGCTCCAAGACCTGGCGAGGCTGAGGAATGGGCAAAGGCAAACGGTATGTCCGCACCTCCTGCCGGTATGCCAACAGGCGCTCCTGCAGGCGCACCTCCAATGGGTATGCCCGCAGGCGGTCCTCCTCCATGGATAATGGAAGGCAGAGCTCCAAGACCCGGCGAAGCTGAGGAATGGGCAAAGGCACACGGTATCACAGCACCTCCTGCCGGTATGCCTATGGGAGGTCCTCCCGTTGGCGCTCCTCAGATGAGATGGATGGAATACCTCAAGCCTGAGGCAATGATGAACTACGGAAGAACAATGCATCTTCCTAAGCTCTACGTAGACAACAAGAAGCTTGACGGCTTCCTTGAGCACTTCATCAAGAACAACAACTGCAGCAAGTCACTCTGCGTAAACGACATTCTCGAAGAAGGTCAGACTGCTCCCAATGCTTGTGCACACTGCTCAACATGGGCTAAGAAGGTCATCTCCTACGACGAGGCTGAAGTTGCACAGTGGAAGCAGCTTTGTGCAGGCGTTCTCCAGAGCATCGAGGACGGCTCTATCTACAGATAATTTCTTTATTGTTCATACTCAAAAAGCAGCACTGCAAATACGCAGTGCTGCTTTTATTTTTCGCTATTCATTCATGCGTTTAGAAATTCATCAAACTAAAAAACGGTACTCACCGAGTACCGTTTTACTGTTACTGTAAGCCGTTTTTCTTATCTGTAGGGTTCATGCTGAGACCTGCCGAAACAGTGCTGCTGAGCTTACCCTTTACCACCTTAATGCTCTGGAGATTTCTTGAGTAATAATTCTCTGTATCGTTGAGCATTTTAGCAACAGAAGCCGCAGCGTTCTGCTGGAGGTTCTTAGCGGCTGTCTGAGCCTTTGTGAGCATATCGAGAGCCTTCTTCTTAGCCTCTGTAACGATAGCCTCGCGTGAAACTATCTGAGCTGCACGCTCCTCAGCCTTGCGGATAATGCTTTCAGCGTTGAGCTTAGCCTCGTTGAGGATACGCTGGCAGTCGAACTCTATCTTCTTAGCCTCTTTAAGCTCGTGAGGCATATTCAGACGGACGTCGTTGATGAGCTCTCTCATACGCTCTCCGTCGATGACCTTCTTGTGTGAAACAAAAGGAACTGCGGACGCCTTATCAAGGAGCTCGTCCATTTCTTCTAAAATCTCATCAATGCTCATATCAATTACCTCTCCTTAATTAGTCTTTGTTTTATATCATCGAGTATTTCATTCGGGACGAAATGACTGATATCGCCGCCGAAATAAGCTATCTGTTTTACCAGACTTGAACTGAGATACATATTCTCTGTAGCAGTTGTCAGAAAGACTGTTTCCGCGCCTGCATACAGCTTTTTATTGGCAAGAGCCATCTGGAATTCGTATTCAAAGTCGCTGACAGCGCGGAGTCCCTTTACTATAGCCACAGCCCCCACATTTCTCACGTAATCCGCAAGGAGTCCGTCGAGGATATCTATAACCACATTATCAAGGTCTCTTGTGACCTGTTCTATCATCAGCATACGCTCCGTAGCCGTGAAGCTTGGCTGTGCCTTGCCTGCATTTCTGGATATGAGGACGATAACCTTATCGAAGAGCTTGGAAGCTCTGGTGATAATGTCCAGATGTCCCAGTGTAACAGGATCGAAGCTTCCGGGGCAAACGGCAACTCTTCTCATTCCTCAGCCACCTCCTCGGACGGTTTGCAGAATATCGTAACATTGATCTTGCCGTAGCGGTAGGTCTTTCTCAGCACCATTCCCTCGGGAGCCTGCGGCTCCTCTGCCTCGCACTCATACTCGCAGATTATCATGCCTCCGTCGCGGAGCTTTTTAGCCGCAAAAGGCAGGATATTGGCGATATGGCTGTGTCTGTAGGGCGGATCGAGGATAATGATATCGAAGGTCTGAGCAGTGAGCTTGATATAATCATAGCTGTCGCGGTTGATGACCTCGGACTGTCGTTCAAATCCTGTATTGCGCAGGTTCTCGTTCACGCATCTGATAGAGCGCAGAGAACTGTCGATAAAAACAGCGTGGTCTGCACCTCTGCTGAGGGCTTCGATACCCATCTGACCGCTTCCTGCGAAGAGGTCGAGGACTCTTGCTCCCTCGAGCTCGAACTGAACGGCTGAAAAGATGCCTTCCTTGACCTTGTCGGCGGTAGGTCTTACGTCCATACCCTCTGGTGCGACAAGCTTACGGCCTCTTGCAATGCCTGTGATAACTCTCATGTTTTAGTGCTCCGAAGCCGCAGAAATACTGCGGTTTCCGCATTTACGGTATACGGGTACCGAGATACTTACATTATATTATATAATATTTTCGTGAGCTTGTCTATATTATTTTTTGAAAATAGGCAATTTTGACTAAAAAAGGCTGTTTTCATTTGTCTATCATATACATCTTGGAATGATTAGTGCATAGTTATTAGTGATTAGTGTAGGGGCGGCGTTCCGCCGCCCGTGTAAATGTGCTGTAAGCGATGTACGATTATCGGTATTGATAATAATGAGCGAGTTTACGAGCGGCAACGTGGCAAGGGGGCGCAGGCTCTGCGCTGTAGGGGCGGCGTTCCGCCGCCCGTGTAAATGTGCTGTAAGCGATGTATGATTATCGGTATTGATAATAATGAGCGAGTTTACGAGCGGCAACGTGGCAAGGGGGCGCAGGCTCTGCGCTGTAGGGGCGCACAGTGTGCGCCCGTCAGTATACACGCTTATTTTCGGGCGAACACTGTTCGCCCCTACATACGGTCATTTATAATTATTACGTAATTTGCGGGACGCCGAGGGCGGCGTCCCCTACTAATCACTAATTACTAAAAAAGCAATTTTTTCAAAAACCCCTTGACAAGTGTATATACAAATGCTATAATGTGTATAACGTATATATACAATATGAGGTGAACTATGGATATTATTATCAGCAACTCATCAGGTGAGCCCATTTATTCTCAGATATCCTCTCAGATAAAGGGACTTATCCTCAACGGTACGCTGAAAGCAGGGGACGCTCTGCCTTCTATGCGTACTCTCGCTCAGCAGCTCCGCATAAGCGTTATCACCACAAAACGCGCCTATGAGGACTTGGAGCGTGACGGCTTCATCGAGTCGTATACAGGCAAGGGCAGCTTCGTCAAAGGGCAGAATACCGAGCTTCTCCGCGAGGAATATCTGCGTCAGACCGAAGACCTCCTCGCACAAGCCTGTGAAAAGGCAAGACAGTGCGAGCTCAGCCTTGACGAGCTGAAGGAAATGCTCGAACTATTATATGGAGGAGCAGAAAATGAATGATTATGAAAACGCTATAGAAATAAAAGACCTTACCAAGAAGTATGACGGATTTACTCTTGACAAGGTCAGCTTCAACGTGCCCAAAGGCAGTATCATGGGCTTTATCGGGCAGAACGGTGCAGGCAAGACTACTACTATAAACGCCATTCTCAATATCGTAAAAAAGGACGAGGGCGAGATAAAACTTCTCGGACTTGACCATGAAAAGGACGAATACGACGCTAAAAAACAGATAGCCGCCGTTTTCGACGAGCTACCCTTTGACGACAGGCTTAACGCTATAACTATCGACAAAGTTCTCCGCGAAGTTTTCGAGGAATGGAGCTCCGAGACCTTTTTCAATTACCTTGACAGATTTTCACTGCCGAGAAAAAAGAAGTTCGGCAAGTTCTCAAAGGGCATGAAAATGAAATTGCAGATAGCCTCCGCACTTTCACATAATGCGAAGCTTCTCATTATGGACGAAGCTACAACAGGTCTTGACCCCGTTGTAAGAAACGAGATACTGGACATTTTCCTCGAATATTTGCAGAATGAGGACCACTCTATCCTTATGTCCTCACATATCACCTCTGACCTTGACAAGGTAGCCGACAGCGTTACCTTTATCGACAAGGGAAAAGTTCTCATAAGCGGCTACAAGGACGATATCCTCTACAGCCACGGCATACTCAAATGCACTAAGGACGACTACAAGGACATTGCTCCCGAGGACATAGTTAGCGCCCGTCTCAACGATTTCGGAGCTGAGATAATGGTGTCCGACAAGGCTGAATGCAGCCGCAAATACTCTGGCGCGGTCATAGATCCCGCAACTCTTGAGGATATAATGCTGTTCTATGTAAACCGCAGCAAAAAGGAGTGGAGATGAATGAAAGGTCTTATCTATCGTGAATTCTATCTCAGCCGCAAAACTGTGGTGTATATGTTTCTTGCCTATATTATCTTCGTGCTGATGATAACCATGATAATAATCAGCACCTATGCAGGAAATCTCGCTAAGAACAACGATAGCGCAGAAACGCGCGAATACCTGTTATCGCAGATGTATCTCTATGCAGGTCTTATCGCCATGGCAGGCTGTACATATGGTCACAATGACCTCATCGAAAAGGACTATAAATCAAGGTGGCAGCTCTATTCCTATACTCTGCCTGTACCCGAAAAGAAGATAATACTGTCAAAGCTGACCGTCCGCATAACGCTTCTGCTCTCAGGCTTTGTGCTGGCAGTTATTGCCGAGTTCATATTCTCCGCAGCAGGAAAAGTTCCTGCAAGCATGGAGCATTTCAAGAATATATTCGTCATGATGTGCGTTTACGGCGCTATGTGTATAGCAGATATCCCATATCTGCTGATAATGAAAACTCAGAACAAGGGTGCAGCTTTTGTGATGATATTTTTCGTACCTCTGACCGCAGCTATCATCTATGGAGCGTATAAATTCGAAAAGTTCTGCTCTGCGGAAGCTGCAAGGCTCTATCCCGATATGGAAAGCGATGCAGGTATGATGAAAGTCGCTATGCCCTATCTCACAAAATGGCGCGATATTTTCCTGTGGGCAGGTCCGTTTATTCTTATCGGAGCGATCATGATCGCCTATTTCTGGGGCATAAAAGAGCTCAAAAGGAGGCGTTACTGATGACGGGACTTCTTTATAAGCTTATCAGAACCAACTGGGTGAAGATACTGCTCTTTTTCCTCGGTTCTATGTTTTATCCTTTCATGTTTGCACTGATATTCCGCAGCGACGATATGAAAGACGACCTGACAAGCGGTATCAGCATAATGCTTTGGGCTTTTATGGCATTTATGGTTTTTCTTATCGGCGGAGTTTGTGAGGATTCCATATTCAACGACGACGAGCGCAAAAAATGGGCTTACTTTGTCGCTTCTACTCCCACAGGAATAAAGGGACAGATAGGCGCAAAGTACCTGTTTACACTGTGCTATTCAATGCTGACGGTAACTGCGCTGATACTCTGCTGTGGCTTTGCAAGAGACGGAAGCAGTGAGCTTGCTGACGGCTCTGTTATCTTCATCGGATTCTTCTATATACAGCTTACTATGCGTGCTATAGAGTTTCCCCTTATGGCGCGTTTCGGCAGCAAGATAGGCAAATCCTTGAAGATAATCATTATCGGTATCGCTGCCTTTATCTTCTTCGCTTATATGCTTTTCGGCGATACATCGGCTTTTGCAGATATGGATACATTCTTTGACAGACTTCTTGCTGCACTGGCTGACGAGAACAAGGTAAAGCGCATGACGCTGTGGTTCAGCATTATAACTTTAGCGGTGATACCCATATATTATCTGTCCTACAGGCTTGCTGTAAAATGGTATCTGAAGGGAGTTGAGAGCTATGCCAAATAAGAAGAAAACTCTGCTCCGTATAGCTTTATATCTCATACTCGCATATGTGCCTGTGTATATACTTTGCTTTGCTTTTTCCGACAAGGAAGGCAGTCTCACCAGTGTTCTGGCAGGAAATACGCTTATGCTCTACCCTGCTATTGCTGTTATAATCACAAGGATAGTGACGAGAGAGGGCTTACATAACTCTTTCCTCGGCTTCGGCAAAAGGAACAGCGGTAAATACTACGCGCTCGCTGTGCTATATCCTATAGCCCTGCCATATGTGAGTGCACTGTTGCTTCATCTTTTCGTTGTGAAAAACGGCAGTATCACCGATAGTGCTGCCCTTAGTGACGGCACTTCGGCTGTTGCTATGCTGCTCTTGTCGATAGCAACAGGCTTCGCAACGGCGGTCCACGGCTTCGGCGAGGAACTGGGCTGGCGCGGCTATCTTACTCCCAAGCTTGAGGAGCTCATGCCTGCGCCTGCGGCTGTTATAGTTACGGGTATAATATGGGCTCTCTGGCACGGTCCTCTCCTTGCTTATGGCTATGACTTCGGCAGGGATTACGACTTTTTCCCATACGGCGGCTTTATCGCCATGATAGTGATGTGTATTTTCTGGTCGGCTTTCCTCACATGGCTCACCAAGCGCACAAACTCGGTATACCCTGCGGCTCTGTGCCATATGCTGATAGATACGGTTCTTACTTCCAATCTTATGCCATTTACCTACAATGCAAACGGCGATAAATTCGAGCTTCGCACCAATGACTTCTGGGGACAGATAATCTCTGTGTTCCCTATGATAATCGTTGCGGGAGCTGTTAGTATGGTACTGATGTGGAGAAAGAAGTCATCGGGCGAAAATAAAAAAGCCCTTTCATAAATACTCCCAAAAGGCACTTTTTTCAACGCGAACAGGTTGAATTTCAGAAAAATAATTTTCAATTTCGTTTATCTGCATAAATCAGACATCTTCAATTTGTTGAACTTCCATAACAAAAGTCCCTCGTTGAGGGGCTTTGTTTTTTCGGCGCCCGTTCACGATTGTCCGATGTTTTAATGCGGGCAGCGGAACGCCGCCCCTACAGGCTAACGGTTAAAGGCTAAGGGCTCGGGCGCACACTGTGCGCCCCTACAGCGCAAAGATAATATTCACCCTTACAATTGGGTTAATGATGATTATTTCGTCAGGCGTGGGAGGCTAAGGGCTCTGGGCGCCGTCCCGATAACTTAAATTTTCACATTTTGGGTATTGTAAATCTATGCAAACTGTGTTATAATTATTTAGATAGCGGTCATTCGTGCCGCATTTTTTCAAAAAGGAGTGATGACTCATGGTAGGCTTTGAAAATCATATCGGACAGATCACTATTTCGGAAAATTATCTCACCGAACTCGTTAAACACGCTGTTTCAGACTGCTTCGGTGTCGCAGACGTCAGCAACGTCAGCACTTTCCGTTCCGCTGTTTCTGCTCTTACCGCAGGCAAGGCTTTCAGAAAAAACAAGGGCGTTCGTCTGCGTACCGACAAGGACGGCGGTCTTATCATCGACCTGCATATCAAAGTGACCTACGGTACCAACATCACTGCTGCCGTAAACAGCATTACCCATAAGGTCAGCTTCACTGTGGAGGAAGCTGCAGGTATAAACGTACATAAGGTCAACGTTTATGTTGACGACCTGAACTCCTGAACGTTCAGGCATATAGAATTGGAGGACTTTTACTGTGATACACGGTTCTTTACTCAGAGATGCCATTATCTCCGCTGCCGTTACTATCGGCAACCGCAAGCGCGAGGTCGATGAGCTGAATGTATACCCCGTTCCCGACGGCGATACAGGTACCAATATGTCAATGACTATCGGCAATTCCGTTGCCGAGCTCAAACGTCTTGACGATAAGGCTCCCGTATCTGAGGTCGCTTCAACGGCAGCTTCTGCATTTCTGAGAGGCGCAAGAGGAAACTCGGGCGTAATACTTTCACTTATTTTCAGAGGCTTTTCCAAGGGACTTGCTGGCTGCACCGAGGCAAGCTGCGAGAACTTCGCAGACGCTTTGCAGTTCGGCGTCGAAGCCGCTTACAAGGCTGTTATGAAGCCTGTTGAGGGTACTATCCTAACTGTAGTCAAAGCGGCTGCTGCAAAGGCTAAGGAGATCGCTATAGAAACAAACGACGAGGTAACTTTCTGGAAAGAGGTCTGCGACGCTTCGGAGGCTACTCTTGCTAAAACTACAGAAATGCTGCCGCAGCTCAAAAAGGCTGGCGTTGTTGACGCAGGCGGAAAAGGTCTGTGTATCATATTCAGAGCTATGACCGACGTCTTCGACGGCGGCAAGATAGCTGAGTCCGCAGAAGCTCCTGCTGCTCAGGAGGGCTCGTCCGATTCCTTCAGAACTGCTGTCAGCGAGTATGACGACGATATCAGGTTTACATACTGCACAGAGTTCATGCTGGAAAAGGAAGAAAACTGCCCCGATGTGTTCAAGCTCCGCGCTTATCTGGAAACTATCGGCGACTGTGTAGTTGTTGTCGATGACGAGAAGATAATCAAGGTACACGTTCACACCGATAACCCCGGAAAGGCTATCACAAAGGGACTGGAGTTCGGTCACTTCATCAACGATCCCCGTCCGAAGATAGAGAATATGCGTATCCAGCACGAAAACAAGGTCAAGGACGCCAAGGCTGCCAAGGAGGGACTTACTCCCGCAGAGCCCGAAAAGGAGTTCGGCTTCGTTGCTGTTGCCGCAGGTCACGGCCTGGAGGCTATGTTCACAGACTTAGGCGCTGATGTTGTTGTAAAGGGCGGTCAGACCATGAACCCCTCTACCGATGATATTCTCCGCGCTATTATGAAAACTCCTGCAAATACAGTATTCGTGCTCCCCAATAACAAGAACATCATCATGGCGGCTGAGCAGGCTGTAAAGCTCACCGACAGAAAGGTCTGCGTGCTCCAGACAAGAACTATTCCGCAGGGTATCGCGGCTATGCTGGCTTTCGACGACAGCAGCAGCCTCTCCGAGAACCGTATCGCTATGACCAAGGCTTTCGAGAAGGTCTCAACAGGTCTTATCACCTTTGCCGCAAGAAACTCCGAGTTTGAAGGTCATCAAATAAAAGAGGGCGAGATACTTGCTCTCGATAACGGCAAGCTCTCGTTCACAGAGCGCGATATAAACAAGGCTACCTACAAGCTGGTCAAGAAGCTGGCTAAGGGCGATGTAAGCTATGTTACCCTTATCCACGGCACTGATGTGCCCGAGGAGGACGCTGAGGAGCTCCAGAAGTTCATTCAGTCCAAGCTCAGCGACAAGATAGAGGTAATGCTTGTAAACGGCGGTCAGCCTGTGTACTACTATATCATTTCTGTTGAGTAAGTATTGACAAGACGGATATAACGAGGTATAATGTATATAACCACGAATGAAAGTATGAAGCATTAGTTCATGCAAAAAAAGAAAATCCCGAGAGTTGCAACTCTCGGGAGTTTTTATATATAGGGAAATTGCTCCTCGACACGGGAAGTATCATCAAAATCAAGGGACGCCCTCTCTTACAGGGCGTCCCTAATCGGGCTCGGCACCCTCTGTCAGCTTTGCTGACATCTCCCTACACTGTAGGGAGTCACCCTCTTAAAACACAGTTCACCGGACTGTGTTTTAATTCACCCCTTGCGGTTACTCCCTGTAGTACAGGGAGATGCCCATAGGGCAGAGGGTACTCGCTCCTGTTAGGAGCGCTTTGTAACTGCGGGGCTTTGCCCCACACCCCACAAGGGCTTTCATCCCTTGACCTGACCAAAGGAACACGTCCCTTTGGAATCCCGTTCAGGTTGTCAGGAAGTAATTACAGTGTCTAAAGAACTACTTACTACTCACTACTTTCTACTTACTCATGCGTATAATATCCGCCCCTACATATCTATCCGATTATATCCTTGCTGAACAGGCGCATTACGTCCATTTTCAGCGCTTTATTCTGCGGCTTTTCCAGAAGCGGATCGTCGGCGAGTAGCTCCCTTGCGCAGTTCTGGGCACGGTTCATAAGCTCCATGTTGCAGGCGATATCCGCTATTTTCAGCGGCGGAAGTCCGTGCTGTGCGCTGCCGAAGAAGTCTCCCGGACCGCGCATTTTCAGGTCCTCCTCGCTTATCTTGAAGCCGTCGGTAGTCGAGGACATTATCTTCATTCGCTTCACGCAGTCCTCGGCAGTATTGTCGGTTATGAGTATACAGCTGCTCTCAAAGCTGCCTCTGCCTACTCGTCCGCGGAGCTGATGAAGCTGGGATAGTCCGAAGCGCTCGGCGTTTTCAATGACCATGACTGCCGCATTTGGCACGTCGACTCCCACTTCCACAACGGTGGTGCAGATAAGCACCTGTATCTCGCCGTCACGGAATTTCTCCATGACCTTGTCCTTTTCGGCGGCTCTCATCTTTCCGTGGAGCAGAGCCGTGGTATAGCCCTTTAAGTCACCCTTTGCGGCGTTCTCAGCGTAGGTCTTGACCGCGAAAAGCTCGCTTTCGCTCTCCTCTATCATGGGGCAGACCACATACGCCTGACGTCCCTCGTCAAGGCGCTCCCGTACAAAGCCGAATGCACGGCTGCGGAGCTTGCCCGTGACCGCATAGGTCTTTACGGGCTTTCTGCCCTTGGGGAGCTGAGTTATTGCCGATATATCAAGGTCTCCGTAGATGATAAGAGCGAGGGTGCGCGGTATGGGAGTTGCGGACATAACAAGCTTGTGGGGAGCGTCGCCCTTTTCAGCAAGTGCTGCTCGCTGTGCAACGCCGAAGCGGTGCTGCTCGTCGGTGATGACAAGTCCGAGCGCCCTGTACTCCACGTCCTTCTGGATAATGGCGTGAGTGCCCACGATTACGTCGATATTTCCTGCGGCTATTTCCTCGCGGACAGCCGCTTTTTTCTTTGCGGTCATTGAGCCAGTCAGCAGGCAGACCTTGACGCCGAAGGGTTCAAGGAAATCGCTGAGGGTTCGGTAATGCTGTGCCGCAAGTATCTCCGTGGGAGCCATAAGTGCGGACTGTATGCCGTTTTTTGCCGTAAAATAGCAGGCTGCCGCTGCAACAGCGGTCTTGCCGCTGCCCACGTCGCCCTGCAAAAGGCGGTTCATGGGGACGTCACGGCAGAGGTCGGATACTATCTCGTCAACTGCCTTTTTCTGGTCGTCGGTGAGCTCAAAGGGCAGTCCCTCGGTGAAGTCCTTAACGTTCACGGCGGAGTCCATTTTGTAGGCGGTATTATTGCGGCTTCGGGACTTCATCACGGACATACCAAGCTGGAGCTTCAGAAGCTCGTCAAAGGCAAGCCTGCGACGCGCAGTCTCCGCGGCAAGCTCGCTCTCGGGGAAGTGGATATTCTCCAGCGACCACATGAGGGGGGCAAGGTCGTATTTCCGCAGTATATCGTCGGATAAGGTCTCAAAGGGCTCACTGCGCATTATTTCAAGAGCCTGACGCATATTGGTACGGACCATGGTCACGGAAAGTCCCTGAGTAAGATGATATATGGGCTGTATCAGCACCTGCTCGGACGCCTTGATGTATATGGGGGAGCTTATCTCCTTGCGGAGGAAATTGCCCGACACCTTGCCGTACATATAGTAGGTCTCGCCCTCTTTCAGCGCCTGAAAGTAGTAGACGTTGTTGTAGACCACAATAAGGATATCGTCTGTGCCGTCGGAGGCGGCGGCTTTGCAGATGACAAGTCCGCCCTTTATGCGCTGTGGAGGCATTTTTCTGAATATGGTAAGCTTTAATACGTTGTAGTCCCCGAGGACTGCCTGCGCTACGGGTACGTGTGTGCGGAAGTCAAGATAGTCCCGAGGGATATGATATATGAGCTCATAGGGCGTAGTTATGCCAAGCTTGCGGTATTTCTCGCCGCGTGCCTTTCCCACGCCCTTTAAGTATTCTATTTCGGTGAAAAGTGTTGTCGGCATAAAAATTCCTCGTTATTTCAAGAATACAAATTCAAATCGTGTGCCCTTGTCAGGCTCGGAATACACCAGTATATCGCCGCCGTGTCCGCGGACTATCTTCTGTGATATGGACATTCCCAGTCCCGAGCTGTACATGGTAGTATCGCTGGACTTGGACGAAAAGCGCTCGAAAAGCTTGGGGATATTCTCCTGCGGTATGCCCCTGCCGTTGTCTGTAAGGATCATTTTCACCATGACGGGATCGGCAGTGACCTCCGCTGATACCTCGGTACAGCCCGAGTGGTCGGCGGAGTTTTTCAGTATGTTCTCCACAGCCTCGCAGAGCCAGCTCTTGTCGCAGAGCATGGTGATATTCTCGGGGAGCTGTGTTCTTACGGTGATGTTTTTCTTGCGGAGCAGGGGCGATATGCGCTTTATGGCAAGCTGACAAACTTCGGAGAGGTCGCTCTCCTGCATATCGTACTCCACTGCATTGGCTTCAAGCTTTGCGAACTTTATGGCTTCGATGACAAGGCGCTCCATGCCGTCAAGGTTCAGCTGTATCTCGTCGGAGAGCTTCTCGCGGCGCTCCTCGGACAGGTCGTCAAGCTCCGTCAGCATATCCGTGTTGAGACGTACTACCGCAAGGGAGGTCTTTATCTGGTGAGAAAGGTCGGTGAGGAAAACGCGGAGATAGCGCTGCTCGCTGCTGAGGCTGAATTTGGTGTTGTTCAGTCTGTCCACCAGCATTTCCACGGCGTCGGATATCCTGTGGACTGAGCCCAAGTCCTCGCCGTAAAGAGTTATGACTGCGTTTTCGGAATCGTCGGCGGCTTTCACACATTCATTGCGAAGCTTCTCCAAGTCGCGGTATATCGCCATGAGCTCGCGGAGAGATATGAAGTACCATATCGCCGATATCAGGGCAAGAAGTCCGAATACGGGATAGAATATCACCCTGCGGACAGAGCCGTAGTTCTTCATCATACGAGGGGGGATACTCCTGTCGATACTGTACTTTTTCATCGCCTCCTCCCCTGCCGATATGGAATCGTCATCGGGGAAGTCCGTGAATTTGCCGCCCCCTGCCACGGAAAGCCCGGAGCGTATCTGCTCATGCACTATGACGTCCGCGCACTTGCCCGATATGAAAAATGCGGCGCAGGCTGACAAGGTAAGCAGCAGAAGAAATATCACCAGAAGCTTCTTGGGGGCGCGGTTGTTTATGAATCGGTCTGTTCTGTCCATTTATAGCCCATTCCTCTCTTGGTGACTATGCTGCCGCAGTTGTGCGCCTTGCTGAGCTTTTCACGGAGTCGGCTGATGTTCACCGAAAGGGTGTTGTCATTGACAAATTCGCCCTTGGAGTCCCATAAATAGGCGAGTATCTGCTCACGGGTAAGGTACTGTCCGCGGTTGAGCATGAGGTAGCTGAGGAGCTTCTGCTCCAATGCGGTAAGCTCTATTTCGGGGACTTCGGGAACGCGGCGGAGATTTGCACGAATACGGGAGAAAAGCTCTCTCAGTCGGAATGGCTTGGTAATGTAGTCGTCGCCGCCGCTGTCAAGTCCGCGGACGATATCGGCTTCGTCGTCGCAGGAGGTCAGAAATATCACGGGTATCTGCATTGTTCTGCGCAGGCGCCTGCAAAGGTCTACGCCGTTGCCGTCGGGCAGAGTAACATCAAGAATGATAAGGTCAGCCTCGGCAGCTGCGGCTTCTGCCGCAGCGACAGTGCGCACAGCGTTGACGCTGTAGCCCTCGGTCTCAAGGGAAAGCTTTATATTTGCGTTTAGTGTTTCGTCGTCCTCAACGAGCAGTATCTTGTTCATAGTCTCACCCCATTGGCTGTTTATTAGTGTTGTTATAATTCTATCATATATTTTGCGAAAAATCAAGGCGGCGGAGTTATCAGTGAATAGTGCATAGTGTAGGGGCGAACAGTGTTCGCCCGAAAATAGCCGTTTATACCAACGGGCGCACAATGTGCGCCCCTACATATATATCGTTCATGGATCAATTCCGAATTAAAACAGCCGCCCGTGCGGGCGGCTGCTCTCTTAGCTTTTCAGTGCCTTTTCAAGCCATACATTCGCAAAATCAAGTGCTTCGTAAAGTCCGCACTCGCGCTCTGCATTCTTGACAAATGCCTTCAGGGGGTTGGGCTCGTTTGTGTCCATCTGAACTATCCTTACCTTTGAGGTGACCTGCTCGCCGTTTTCCTCTTTGGTCTCAAGGATAGTAATGTAGATCACATACGGATCCTGCATATATCCGTAGTATATATCCTTGCCGTTTCTTACCAGCGGATAGCCCTTATAAGTGTTGAATTTCTCGCTCATCATAATACCTCCTTATATTCCTGTCATGCTTGGGTAAAAGCGGCTCCGCTCTTACCATGTTGTGATGTAATCCTCTCCTGTGCTTATGCGCTTGATGTTCTCCTTGAGAGTGTCCACATAAGACTTTGTGCAGTAATACTTGCTCTTGCCGTCTATAACTATCAGCGAACGCATGAACGTATCCTCGTAGAAGTCGTACTTAATGGTCTTGCCAAGCTGCTCGTCCTTGATAGTTACCGATACCTCGGGCTCGCCCTCGGGTACGGGTGCGTCAAGTGCGAATTCCTCGCCGTTTGTGCTTACAAGGAATGAATAGAACAGTCTGTAGCGCTCGGAATCGAACTCCTTGCCGTCCTTTGTGACGTTGAAGTCCTCTGCCTTCGGACTCTCGGGGATATTGTCCTTGTCCTTAGGCTCTATCTTGAATTCTGCGCTCTCACCGCCGCCGCTTACGCTGAGCTCGGTGATGTTCCATACGTATGACGCTATTATCATTCTCGAACAGATATCGCTTGGTGTAACTGTCAGCCACTTTGCACTGCTCTCGCTGACAGTGTATATCACCTTTCCGCCCTCGAGCATACCGTATGCGCACTTGCCGCCATTCTCATCTGCGAATACCTTTCCGAGAAGAAGCACATGGCTCTTTCCGTCGTCGCAGTCCATTGTTACCTTGCAGAAGGGCTTGTCAAGTCCTGCCTCTGCGATATCAGCCTCTGTACAGTGCAGTGCGTGGATATCCGAAGCGTAAAGTCCGAACATTCCCGATATGATATCGGTAGCCTTTTCTACTGTAAGATAGCTGTCTGTAGGCTCTACGAGCTTGTGGGGCGATGAAGTGCCGCCTGCGTGGGCGTCGGTCTTGTCTCTGTCGTACTTGATGAGGATATCATAGTCGATGTCCTCACGCTCTATCCTGAGACTTTCTACTTCAGGCATTTCATCGTCTGCGGGCTTTTCAAGAATGGTCTTTTCGATAAAGTCCTTGCTGCTGTTGCTGTAGTTTGCAACAGTCGATGTGTTTACCGTGTATACGTCCTTGCGTCCGTCATCTACCATTAAGTAGGTGTTGTCGCTTGACGGAGCTGTATCGCCTACGAGGAACTTTACCTTAGTTCCTGATTCATAGGTGAGCTCTACCTCAGCTGACGGAGAAGCAAGTCCGTATTTTGCAAGGTCGGTGCAGCCCTCTGCTACAAGAGCGGCTGCCTGCATACCGTTTGCGTTGTTTGCAAGCGTACCTACCATTGCTGTGTTTACGTCAAGGTCGGTATAGCCGTCAAGAGTATAGACAGCTCCCTTATTGTTTTCCTTGTCGGGAGCGCTCTTCATTATGACATTGAGCTCGCCGCTGCTGTTCTTTACAGTGACGCTCTTTACTACAGCGTCCTCGGTGCCGTCGCTGACAAGGACTGTGCCCTGTCCGTTTGCCTCTGTGGCAAGAAGCTCGGGTGCCGATGAAGAACTGCTGCCGCCTCTGTGTCCTTCTGTTTCGCTTGGGTTAAGCTTCATATAGGCAAATCCGCCGCCCAGCATGGCTGCAAGAACAGCGCTGAGCGCGATAATGCCCTTAGCTTGTTTTTTCATTTATTTCTTCTCCTTAACAGTACCATTACACCTATTGCAGCGATAATGAAAGGTATTACCCATACTACTATTATCTGGATAACCTTTGCCTGTCCTGTCGAAGGTGCTATAGCTGAATACTGAAGTGATTTTTCAAGGATAACGGCTCCGTTTTCCTTGCCTGCTATCTGATTCAGAGCGCTGATGATAACATTTGCGTTGTTATATGTGGTATTCTGCATGATAATTCTGCTATCCATAATATCTGGGCTGCCCATAACGAGAACACTGCTCGTGTATACATTAAAGTCCTCAGATGTCTGCTTCTGTGAGAGCATTACTGCTGTTTTTGTAACCTGTTCACTTATTACTTCATTCATGTCTGTAGGACTTACAGTATATGCCTCGTCATAGGAACTGATAAGGCTCTTTACGATATTGCCGTTGTTCTTGGATAACTCTGTGAGGGCTCTTGTATAAGGCGATACTATAGGGAGCTTTTCATTTGGAAGTGTTCCCACTGCTTCTGAATCATCTACTTTTAGTGCAACAATATATGGAGCACCAATATTGTACTTTGCATCGCAGATTATCTCGTTCTCCACCTTTATGTTCCAGTCGGCAAGGAATGCCTCGATATTTGGAAGATTTGTCTTTGAAACATCGGGAACGTAGATAACGTTTCTGTCGTACTTTCCGCCGTTATAGAGGAAGTCGCTGAGCTTCTTTATGATATCCTCGGAGAAGTCTACTGACGGAGCAAAAACTACTACCATATCGTAGTCCTCGGGCTTTATCTCGTCTGTAGCGATGTCGATATCCGAGCATTCATAGCCGTTTTTTGCAAGGAGCTCGTTCTCAAATGCGTTTACTGCGCTGCCGTAGCTCTGTGCGTCGAACAGTGAAGCGCCGTTCATTGTCATTGCAAAGGCTGTCTTTACGGGGTGAGCGTCGCATACGTTTGTGATAGCCGATGTGATAGTGCTCTCGCCTGTGAACTTGAACTTGTACTCGCCTGTGGTCTGAGCTGTATACTGGTCGGGAGTTATCATGTTCATAACGTCTGTGCTGCTGATAACGCTTACTCTTTCGCCTGATGATACGATAATGCTGCCGCGCTCGATATCGCCGTTGTAGTACTTCTTGTACTGGTTGATGATATCGGGGTCAACGTCCATATCAACGTATTTTACGTCAATGCTGCCCTTGCCCTGCTTTGCGTATACGGAATACTTGTCGAGAAGCTCGGGGATAAGCTCAAATGGAGTATCATAGCCTGTCTGTCCGCGCCAGTAGCTTGCAAGAGCATCGAAATAATCTCTCTTTGCAGTAACTGTTATATCAACGTCCTTTTCGATATTCTTAACTGCATCGACAGACTCTGCGCTGAGCTCGTATCTGTCATCGGGAGTAAGGTCTATCTTGATAGGTGAACGCTTTCCGATAACAGTCACCATGATATTCATAACTACCACGATAGCTACGACGAGAGCTATGGCAATGTAGAACATAGAGCCGTACTTCAGCTTCTTTCTGAAGCCTGAGGCAGGTTTTTCCTCCTTCTCAGTCTCCTCCTCTATGGTCACAAGCTCATCGGGAGCATTGCTGTTTGTCAGGTCTTTATTCTTGTCTAATTCTTTTTTACTCATTTGTATCAAAACCTTCCTTTCTGATGATCAGCTCCAACGTCTCTTCTCAAGCACCTTAACGGTGAAGAAGTTGAAGAGGAAGGCTGCGCTGATGAAGAATACCACGCTGGGGAGACTGAATACTCCTCTTGTGAATTCAATATATCTCGAATAGAAGGCTATTGATGAAACTGCCTTGAATATCACTCTCTTTACGATGTTGCCGTTTTCAAAATCGGATACGAGCGTCTCTGAGAGGTATATCACGAATATAGCAACAAGGCTGACAACTGCCGAAGCCATCTGGTTCTCGGTAAGTGAGGAGATGAAAAGTCCTACTGCGATAAAGGCTGCGCCAAGGAAGAGCATTGCGAAATAGTTTCCGAGGAGCGTCTGCCATACCACGTCGCCGAGGTAGTTGATGATGAATGCATAGATGAATATTATGGACTCGGCTATAACGAACAGTGTAAGTGCTGCGAAATACTTGCCGAGAACGATGTCCCACAGACTTATGGGAGCTGTGAGAAGTCCCTGATCGGTCTTGTTCTTCTTTTCCTCGCTGAGCAGCTTCATGGTCAGCACAGGGATAAGAAACATTACGATATAGAACATTGAACTGAACATACTTGAAGTATCGGCAAATCCGCTGGCGATGACTCCGTTATAGAAGAATATGCCCGATACCAGCCAGAACACAGCAAGAAATACATATGCTACGCCCGACGTAAAGAATGCGCCCATTTCGCGCCTGTAAATAGCCAGCATTATTCCTCACCTCCGTTATTTTCTGTGCTGTCTGCGGCTGTATCTTCATCGCCGCTGTCAACGATAGACGATTCTTCTTCCTCATCGTCCTCCTGAACGGCTCTGAGCTTGCCGCTTGCAGTGGTCTTTATCTCGATCCTTGGCTTGGACTTGCCGCCCTTGTCGTCGGACTTGCTGAGTCCCTCGTCCATGGTGATCTTGAGGAAGATATCCTCGAGTGTGAGGTCTGAGAGCTGGAGCATGAGTATATTCCAGCCGTTATCAGCGCAGAGCTTGTTGAGTGCGCGGCGGATATCGGTCTTGCCGTCTGTCTCGATATCGTAATCGTAAATGCCTTTTTCGCGCTCCATATCTGCGCGGACGTACTTGACGCCGTCCATGGCTCTTATCTTTTCTGCGATAAGACGCTTGTCGTCTGCGGTATGTGTAGGACCTTCGATACGAAGCGTCATCTTGTGCTCGTTGGTGATGTTCTTTGCTATCTCGTCGGCAGTGCCGTCAGCGGCTACCATGCCTCTGTTGATGATGATTATCCTGTCGCAGACAGCCTGTATCTCGGGAAGTATATGTGAAGAAAGGATAACTGTGTGCTTCTTGCCCAGCTTCTTGATGAGTGATCTTATCTCGATTATCTGATTAGGATCGAGACCTACTGTAGGCTCGTCAAGAATGAGCACGGGCGGATTGTTGATGAGCGCCTGTGCAAGACCTACTCTCTGTCTGTAACCTTTTGAAAGGTTCTTGATTATTCTGCCTCTTACGTCCTCTATCTTGCAAAGGCTGCAAACGTCCTTGAGGTGTGCCTTTCGGGGCAGCTTGCACTTCTTCATGTCGTATACGAAGCCGAGGTAAGCCTCAACTGTCATATCAACGTAAAGCGGCGGTATCTCGGGAAGATAACCGATGTTTGCCTTTGCCTTCTTTGGATCGTCAAGGATATTGACGCCGTCGATAAGCACATCGCCCGAGGTTGACGAGATGTATCCCGTCAGCATATTCATGGTCGTGGACTTTCCTGCACCGTTAGGTCCGAGGAAGCCGAGTATCTCACCCTTTTCGACCTTGAAGCTTATATCGTTTACGGCAAGCTTGTCGCCGTATCTCTTGGTAAGGTTCCTGACCTCTATCATTGGGTTTTACCCTCCTTATTATATGTGCGGCAGATACTGCCGCGTATTCGCACCTTTACTATGTTAATACTTCTATGTGATAGCACAGTGAAAGCAGAGCGAATTTTTTACAATATATTCATGGCAGAGGCTATATCCGCATTTATCTGCCCCTTTAGCTCGTCCAATGAACCGAACTTCATCTCGGGACGGATAAAGCCGCACAGCTCTACCGTCAGCGGACTTCCGTAAAGGTCTCCGGAAAATCCGTGTATATATGTCTCGGCAAGAGGTGCGCCGCCGTATTTCACGGTGGGCTTCATGCCGATATCCGTTATGGACGGATAGGCCTTTCCGTTTACATGAGCTTTTGAGGCGTACACGCCGTACTTCGGCACAAGCTGTCCCTCGCCGAAAAGCTGGTTT
The DNA here is from genome assembly GCF_900119075.1 of Ruminococcus flavefaciens. Lineage (GTDB taxonomy): Bacteria > Bacillota > Clostridia > Oscillospirales > Ruminococcaceae > Ruminococcus > Ruminococcus flavefaciens_Q. Next base: position 176,588 of record NZ_FPIP01000005.1, on the reverse strand, counting down.
GCCGTGGGGAAGCCGATAGTGCGCCCAAGCTGAGCGCCCCGTGCTACTTCCTTTGCTATGATGTAATTCTTACCGAGCATAGCGTTTGCACGGTCAAGCTCTCCCTCTGTGAGAAGCTGTCTAACGGCTGTTGAGGATACTCTCTCGCCGTCACAGAATACGTCGTCAACGGTCTGCACCGTGAAGCCGTACCTTTCGCCGAAGCTGCGCAGCTCGTCCGTGCCGCAGGAGGCGCCTCTGCCGAAGCGGAAGTCCCTGCCGCAGCACACAAAGGCGGCGTTCATCTCTCCGCGGAGTATCTCTCCTGCGAAGCTATCGCCGTCCATGCCGCATATGTCCTCAAATCTCGGCGACACAACACGCTCGACGCCGCAGTCGCTGCAAAGCAGCAGACTCTTTTCGCTCTCGCTGTAGATGTAGCCTGCCGCACCCTTTTTTGCCGTGCTTTCGGGCGGAAAGGTAAATGCGCAGGGTATGAGCCCCTGCTTTTTCTGCGCACAGGCAGCTCCCAGCACAGCGCGGTGACCGAGGTGTACGCCGTCAAAAAGTCCCAAAGCAACGGCTGTTCTTTTATTGTCCATGCCGTCACCCTAAATTCTTTCCCACGCAGAGCTCGCCTGTCTCAAAGTTTGCGAATGCGGTGCCGATGAAGCCTCCGTCAAAGCCGTAGACTCCGTACTGCTCGGCGCCGCTGCGTATGTCACGCAGCCTTGATATGTCGAGCTTTACGCCGTTTCTGTACATTCTTGTCTGAGCCTCGCCCAGTCTCAGCTTCGGCAGCTTTTCAAATACGCGCTCTATGGGGAGTATCAGCTCTTCAAGCCTGCCCTCGTCCCTTGCACACTGTATCTCCTCAAAGCTGTGGCAGTCGTCAAGGAAGAATCCTCCCGACGACGTTCTGACCAGTGAGGTCATTATGCCGCCGCAGCCCAGCTTTTCGCCGATATCGCTGATTATAGTTCTTATATATGTGCCCTTGCCGCAGGCTATGGACAGTACTCCCTCACGGGATACGCTGTCGTAGCTTTCCAGCACAAGGCTGTCTACCTCTATCTCACGCGCCTGACGCTCTACCTCTATGCCCTGCCTTGCAAGGTCGTAAAGGCGCTGTCCGTTTACCTGCACAGCCGAATACATAGGGGGAAGCTGCATTATCTTTCCCGTGAAATCGGGGATAACAGCTTCTATGTCCTCACGGCTCACAGCCATATCAGAGCATTCGCGCACCTCGCCCCACACGTCCTGCGTATCGGAGACGGCTCCCAGTCGGAAGCCTGCGCGGTAGCTCTTGGTATTGTCGGGCATGATGTCACAGGCTTTTGTGGCGCTGCCTACGAATACGGGAAGGACTCCCGTAGCCATAGGATCAAGGGTGCCGCCGTGACCGAGGCGTTTCATTTGCAGTATGCCGCGGAGCTTCGCCACCACGTCGAATGATGTGAAGTCCTGAGGCTTGTTTACGCAGAGGATACCGTTCATCAGCCGAGCGCCCTTTCGACAGCCTCGATGAGCTGCTTCTTTGCCTCGTCAAGCGGTCCGTTTATGGTGCAGCCTGCTGCCTTTGCGTGACCGCCGCCGCCGATGGACTGGCATATAGTGGATACGTTGACATCGTTAGCCGAGCGGAATGAGCACTTGTATACTCCGTCCTCGCGCTCGCGCATGAGTATGCCGACCTCTGTTTCCTCCAGCTGGATAGTGAGAGGTGCAAAGCCCTCCAGCTCCTCCATGGAAACGTTCATTTCCTTCATCATATCCTGCGTTACCGCAGCGATAGCAAGCTTGCCGCCGAGACAGTACTCCATGAGCTCGTTGACCTTTGCCTCGAGCTTGAGTCTGCCCATTGACTTTACGTCGAACATATAGCGGTTTATCCTTGCGAAGTTGATATCGTAGCTGCGCATCATCTCTGCGGCTATCTCATGAGCGCGGGGAGTGGTGCAGCCGTACTTGAAGCAGCCCGAATCGGTAGCAATGCCCGTATAAAGGCACATTGCGCAGTGTTTTGTTATCTTGACGCCCATGTACTGCGCAAGCTCGTAGATTATCTCGCAGGCAGCTGTAGCGTCGCCGCGGAGCAGTGTTCTCTCCGCGAAATTCTTGTTTGAGATGTGGTGGTCGATACAGAGCTGTACCCTGTCGCCGTAAATGTCCTTATAATCTCCCATAAGTGTGGTATCGGCGATGTCCACCGCTATAACGGTCTTTGGTTCAAAATCTTCCCCCGCTCCCTCATCTGTGAGGAAACTGTAGCGTGACGGAAAAACGTCGTGGCACACGACTCTGCTGCGGATACCGAGCTGTGCAAGGATATCCTTCAAGCCGAAGCCTGCGCCTATGCAATCGCCGTCGGGATTGCGGTGAGTCAATATAACTGCGTCCTCGCAGTTTCTGAGAAAGAGCTCAGCCTCACTGAAGCCTATATACATATGAAGCACTCCTTACAGTAGGTCATGGAGCTTTTTGCTTATCTCCGCACTTCTCTCTATTGAATTGTCGGCTATAAACGTTAGCTCAGGCGCTTTGCGCATTTTTAGTCTGTGAAAAAGCTCCCGCTTGACAAAGCCTGCGGCGCTTTTTAGTCCCTGAACGGACTCGTTTGCTCTTTCGATGCCCTCAAAGCTTGAAACATATATCTTGCAGCTTGACATATCGCCCGAAAGGTCGGCACGGACGATGGTGAGCATCTTGTCTATTCTCGGATCCTTCAGCTCGCGGAGGATCGCCGTCATCTCACGCTTTATATCTTCAGCCATGCGGCTGTTCTTGAAATTAGGCATTTTGTTCCTTTCTGCGGTCAGAGTTTGACTGTAAAGCCTCCCCCTGTTGTTTCCTCATGCTTGTCTGGATCGGCAGCCTTTGCGGTCTTTTTGGAAGTCTTTTTGGCAGGCTTCTTTGCCGCAGTTTTCTTCTCGGCTGTCTTTTTTGCGTTTGTCTTCTTTTCTGTCTTTTCCTCGGGCTTTTCGGCAGCTGTCTCAGTCTCCTGAGCAGCCTCCTCAGCCTTTGGCTCTTCAGCATTTTCGGCTGACTCGCCCTCGTCTGCGCCTTCGTGCTCCGTAAAGAAGCCACCCCCGAAGATGTCCGCAGAAAAAGCCTCGTCCTCAGCCGTTAAGCTGTAGTCGGGGATATCGTCGTCCCCTTCCTCGCCGTAGTAGATATCGGCGTAGTTGCCGTACTCGGGCTCAAGCTCCACGTCGCGGACAGGGCGCTCTATGCCCATTAAGTCGTCTGTATACGGCTCGGGCGCTTCAATAGCGCTGCACTGACCGAGAAGTATCTTCTTTACGGATTCAAAGAAGAATATATCTATAGGTCCGAAGTCGTCCCATGCCAGTGCTTCATTGCAGTACTGCAGCATATCCGCAGTACTCATTCTGCTGTTATCCATAAGAAATTCCCCCTTATCATTATCGGAAATTTTCGTTCATCAGTCCTCGCGGTACTCCTCAACGATGTATGTCTCGAAGATATCGCCTTCCTTGACATCGCTGAACTTTTCAAGGCTGATACCGCACTCGTAGCCCTCGGCTACTTCCTTTGCGTCGTCCTTGAAACGCTTGAGTCCTGCTATCTCGTCGTCTGCGATGATGATACCGTCGCGGACAACTCTTACCTTGCTGCCTCTTGTTACCTTACCGCTGAGTACGTAGCTTCCTGCTACCATACCAACGTTGGATATCTTGTATACCTGACGTACTTCAACACGTCCCTGCTCGACATCGCGGTACTTGGGAGCGAGCATACCCTTCATAGCTGTGGATATCTCCTCGATAGCGTCGTAGATGATACGGTAGAGTCTGATGTCAACGCCGTCACGGGCTGCATTCTCGGCTGCAACGGGATCAGGTCTTACGTTGAAGCCTACGATGATAGCGTTTGAAGCGCTTGCGAGCATTACGTCGCTCTCCTTAACGGCGCCGACTGCACCGTGGATAACTCTTACTCTTACCTCGTTGTTGGAGAGCTTTTCAAGGGACTGCTTTACAGCCTCGACCGAGCCCTGTACGTCAGCCTTTACTACGATAGGAAGCTCCTTTATCTCGCCCTCTGCTATCTGGCTGAACAGGTTATCGAGAGTTACCTTGCGGTATGCGTTGAACTGCTCCTGCTTCTGCTCGTGCTTTCTCTGCTCAACGAGCTCGCGGGCAAGTCTCTCGTCCTCAACTGCGTTGAAGATATCGCCTGCGCTGGGGACTTCTGCAAGACCTGTTATCTCAACAGGTACGGAAGGACCTGCTGCCTTTACAGTTCTGCCCTTGTGGTTGGTCATTACACGCACACGGCCGACTGCTGTGCCTGCGATGATGATATCGCCCTGCCTGAGTGTACCGTTCTGTACGAGAAGTGTTGCGATAGGACCTCTGCCCTTGTCAAGACGCGCTTCGATAACTGTACCCTTTGCAAGTCTGTCGGGATTAGCCTTCAGCTCCTTGACCTCTGCAACGAGAAGCACGTTTTCGAGAAGCTCGTCGATGCCCTCGCCTGTCTTGGCTGATACGGGTACGCAGATAACGTCGCCGCCCCAGTCCTCGCATACGAGGTCGTACTTTGTGAGTTCTTCCTTTATACGGTCGGGGTTTGCGCCCTCCTTATCCATTTTATTGATAGCAACGATAATGGATACGCCTGCTGCCTTGGCATGGTTGATAGACTCAACTGTCTGGGGCATGATACCGTCGTCTGCGGCAACAACAAGGATAGCGATATCGGTGATATTCGCACCTCTTGCACGCATTGATGTGAATGCCTCATGTCCGGGGGTATCAAGGAATGTGATGTCCTGTCCGTTTACGTTTACCTGATAAGCACCGATATGCTGTGTGATTCCGCCTGCTTCGCCTGCTGCAACGTGAGCGTTTCTGATACGGTCAAGGATAGATGTCTTACCGTGGTCAACGTGTCCCATTACAACTACAACAGGGCAGCGCGGCTGGAGGTTTGTATCGTCGTCATCGGTATCGTCGATAAGACGCTCCTCGATAGTCACGATAACTTCCTTTTCTACCTTTGCACCCATTTCGTCTGCAACGATAGCTGCGGTATCAAAGTCTATCTCCTGATTGATAGAAGCCATTACGCCCAGCTTCATAAGCTGCTTGATGACCTCGGTTGCTGTAGCCTTGAGTCGTGTTGCAAGCTCGCCTACAGTAATGCTGTCGGGGATAAGTACCTTGAGCTGCTGCTTTCTTGCTCTTTCAAGCTCCAGTCTCTTGAGCTTCTCAGCCTCGGACTCCTTCTTGGAGAACTGCTGACGTGTTCTCTGTGCGGACTTCTGGTTTATCTTCTGCTTCTTGGAGGAGTAGTTGTCGTTCTTGTGCTTGTTGGAGGCTGCCATCTGGTCGTATCTCTCGTTGTACTTGTCGAGGTCAACGTAGCTTCCTCTTGTATCGACAGTTCTTCTCTGAGTAGAGGTCTGAGCTGTCTCAGAGCTGAATGTTGCGTTGAACTTGGTTCTCTCGCCTCTGTCCTGTGCCTTTGCAGGCTCTGTCTTTTTCTTGTCCTTCTTCTTGTCGCTCTTCTTTTCGGGAGTTGGTGCAGGAGTCTTTGCTTCGGGCTTTGTCTCAGCCTTGGGAGCTTCCTTGACAGGAGCTGTTTCCTGCTTCTTCTCGGGCTCGGCAGCCTTTACAGGCTCTGCCTTTGGCTCGGGCTTTGCCTCAGCCTTGGGAGCCTCCTTGACAGGAGCTGTCTCCTGCTTCTTCTCGGGCTCTGCTGCCTTAACGTGCTCTGCTTTCTTTGCAGGAGCCTCCTGCTTTGGCTTCGGCTCTTCCTTTTTCTCGGGAGCTGCTGCCTTTGCAGGCTTTTCTTCCTTCTTGTGAGCTGCCTTTTCCTTTTTCTCGGCAGGAGCTGCTGCTTTCTTCTCCTCGCTCTTAGGCTCGGACTTCTTTGCAGCAGGCTTCTTCTCAGCCTTGGGAGCTTCTTCCTTTACAGGACGGGGATCGTTCTTTGAGTTGAAGTAATCGTTCAGTGAATCCACGGAATAACGGTTCTTCATGTAGTGCTCAAGAACAGAGTTCATCTCCTCCTCTGTAAGTGAAGAGCCTGTTTTCTTTTTATTATCTCCCTTTTCAGTGAAAAAATCAATTAATTCCTGTGCAGGGACGTTGATATCCTTTGCTGCGTCGCTAAGCTTTATCTTTTTTGCCATAGGCTTTATTTACCTCCATTGTACTATGCCGTGCGTGTCACGGCGAAATTATGATCCGTATCTATATAAACGCATTACTGCGATATTTCGGATATTATCTTTTCAAAACCGTCTGCAAAGCCCTTGTCCGTCACTGCTATGACGGCGGTCTCCTTGCCGCAGAGCCTTCCGATATCGGATTTGCTGATGTCTGCTTCAAGGTGCTTCACCGAGTATTTCTCACAGTAGAAGCGGACCTCCTTGACGGTCTTGGGAGAAGCGTCAGAGGCTGTGAGCAGACACTGTGCTGTGCCGTTCTTTGCAGCTTCTACCGAGCTGTCAAAGCCCTTTACGGTCTTTCCTGCTCTTATACAGATACCCAGCAGATTAATTATCCTGCGGCTGCTCTCCGAGCTCATTCATCATCACCTCGTAAACGCTGTCCTCTATTTTACATGAGAAGGATTTCTCAAAGCGTCTTGCCTTTCTGGCTTTGTCGAGACACTCGCGGCTGCGGCAGATATACGCTCCTCTGCCTGCTGCCTTGCCCTTGAAGTCAAGGCTTATATCGCCCTCGGGAGACTTTACCACGCGGATAAGCTCCATTTTGGGCTTCATCTCGTTGCAGCCGAGACACATTCTCATGGGTATTTTCTTAGGCTTCATAATTATTCCTCGTTTGCAGGAGCTTCTTCCTCTGCTGCTGCCTCGGCTGTTTTCTCGGCAGGAGCTGTCTCCTCCGCCTCTTCCTCAACAGGAGGAGCTGCTTCAAATACAGGAGCTACAAAGTCGGGGCTCATCTCGGGAGCTTCTTCGCCTGTTATGTTGTCGAACTGGGGCTTGATGTCTATCTTGAAGCCTGTCAGCTTTGCTGCAAGCTTTGCGTTCTGTCCCTTGTTGCCGATAGCAAGCGAGAGCTGATTGTTGGGAACGATAACTGTGCAGGCTTTTTCCTCCATAGAGGTGATGACTGTCTTTAATACCTCGGCAGGAGCAAGCGCTCTTGCGATGAATTCCTCGGGAACTTCGCTCCATGGGATAATGTCTATCTTCTCGCCGCTGAGCTCGTTCACTACTGCGGTGATTCTTGAACGCTTAGGTCCGATGCAGGCACCTACTGCGTCTACGTTCTCGTCCTTTGACCATACGGCTATCTTGGTTCTTGAGCCTGCTTCACGGGATATGGACTTTACTTCAACTGTGCCGTCGTATATCTCGGGAACTTCCTGCTCGAAGAGTCTCTTTACGAGATCCTTGTGTGTACGTGATATCTTTACTACAGGCTTCTTGTTCTTGCCGATGATACCTGTGATGTATACCTTTACAGACTTGCCCTCTTCAAGGTTCTCGCCCGGTATCTGCTCGTTGCGGAAGAGATAGAGCTCTGTTCCGTCATATACAACGGTAACTGTACCTCTGCCCGGCTCTACCTGTGATACCTTGGCAGTTATGCACTCGTGCTCCTTCTGCTCGAACTTGCTGAGCATCTGCTCACGGTTTATCTCGCGCAGGTCGCCCTTGATGGACTGCTTTGCGGAGAGGGCAGCCATTCTGCCAAGCTTGGAGATATCCAGCTCCTTCATGATAGTGCCGCCTACCATAGCGTTGGGATCAATAGTTCTTGCAACGTCGATGTTTACCTCGTTCTCGTCGATAGGCTCATCGTCGATGATGTCCTGTCTGATATACATCTCGAACTTCTTGGTCTTGGGATCAATCTCAACGGAAATTCTCTCCTCGCTGTGGGGGTAAGCTCTTCTTGCTGCCTTGAGCATTGCCGATTTAACCTTTTCGATGAGAAGCTCGGTCTCTACGCTGTTTTCTTCACCGAGAGCTTCAAGCGCTCTGAAAAAGTCCTTATTCATGTTCATGTCTGTAAATTCCTCCAGTATATTTTATTTTGGTTTTAAGCAAATATGTTATTTTTCAGAAATCCAGATAAAGCTTTACAAAAGCTATATCTGCCAGAGGGAACTTCTTTTCCTCTCCGCTTTCCAGTATGACGGTCACGCCGTCCTTGTCCGCACCTGCAAGCTGTGCGACTATTTCCTTTTCGCCGTCAACAGCTCTGATGAAATGCACCCTTACGGTGTCGCCCTGACAGACCTCGAAGTGCTCCTCCTTGACAAGCTCGCGTTCCAGACCTGCCGAGCCCACTTCAAGCATATAGCTCTGAGCGATGAGGTCCTTCTCGTCAAGGATATCGCTTATGGGAGCGTTTGCGCGTTCACAGTCCGCAATGGTTATGCCCTCGTCCTGATCGATGAACACGCGGAGATACCACATAGCGCCTTCCTTTTCGTAGCAGACGTCCCAGAGGTAGTAGCCCAGCTCGTCGGTAATGGGCTTGATAAGGTCGTATACCTTTTGTTCCGTACCGCCGAATTTTTTGAATTTCATAGGCAGTTTTTCCCGATATTTCGGGTTTCTCCTTTCTCTGTAATGTAATAGTCCCAATATAAATACTAAAGACCGGAAGGGTTCCGGTCTTTGGGTTTACTATCATCATAAAGTATTATACCACGGTTTTTCGCAAAAATCAAGTGTTTTTCGGAATTTTTTTCAAAAAATCGCAGTTTTTTCCTGAGAGTATAAAAATCCTCCCCCGAAGCCTGTGTACCAGACCTCAGGGGAGCGATTCTATATATAAATTATTAAATCCCTTGTTCTATTCCTATATCAATGATTTTTATCACTTTTTCGTATATATTGTTCCTTTACCCGCAAGAACTATATCCGATTTTAACGGACCAGTATAATCCGGAGTATATTTGCCGCCGACGATCTCGGTACCGGCTAATACAGCAGAGCTGTCTGCTAAAGCATATTCAGGATTTATTGGATCGCCGCCGTGTATCATTTTCCAGACTTCAAATCTTCTTTTTGCTTCCCTCTCTTCGCGTACCTTGATCGGATCTTTTAAAGTATAGGAAACCGAACCTCTTACTATTGTCACATCTTCACTGTTGACCTGTTTGAGAAGTTCCGCTATATAAGCTTCTTCAGCCTGCTTATCAGCCTTTGCCAGACTGTAACTGCGTTCTGCGTATTCCGCACTTGCGGACATTGCACTTGTCATTGGTACTGCGCACATTGCGGCAGCTGCTAATGCTGTTATCATTCTTTTAAAATTGACCTTCATAATAATTTCTCCTTAATTTAAATTTAAAAAATACTGATTCGTAAAATAAAATTATGCCTGTGTGATATTGTCTGTTTTTGTTTGGATTTTGTTTGGATCAAGATTTGTTTTAGGTGTCGCGCAACCCTATGCTTTTATTATACTCATTTTTTTGCGTTTGCATAGATGACATTTGTCACTTTCGCAGTGACATTTGTCACTAAAAAAGTGACATTTGTCACTTCTGTGTACTAAAGCAAACAGGCGGCAAGTGCCGCCTGCTGTATGTTTATTTCCTTTGTCCGTCTGTGTTTTTGCCGAATATATCTTCCTTTGTGAGCACAAGAACTGCTTTCTGCGCCGCTTTTTCTTCCATCTTTTTCTCAAAATCAATATCTCTCGCGTCAGATTCAGGCTCTTCAAAGTAAACACTCACTGTAATCTCTACAGTCTCTATATCATTATCTCCATTCGTACCCAATTCAAGAACATTCAGCTGCTTGTCGAGAATGAACTTCTTTCCGCCGTAACCGTTTCCGCCGCCGTAGTTTTTCCCCTGTATCATATTTCTTTCATATACATATACAGCATCTTTATCTCCCGTATAATCAGCAGAATATACAGCATGGGGCAAAAAGCTCAGCTCCTTGTTTTCAAGGATATAATAATTGATGATGATGTCGCCCTCCTGCTTTGTGTACTTCTTATAGCCGCTTATCTCGTCGCCGAATTTCTTATACTCGGCAAACGGAGTATTTTTCAGCTGTGATATACCATACGAGTGAAACTGAGTTGTCGAGTTCGTTCTGACCGTTATATCTTCTTTATAGCTGAGACTTGCAATACCTGCCATAGCAAGCAGGAACACGAACGCCATTACTATTGTAAGAAAAAGCGTCACTATGAAAAACTTTACAGGCGGAATCATGGGCTTTTTATTTGTCTCTATGCCCTCTGCCGCTTCTTTAAGACGTCTGTTGACTTTTTTCCTGTACAAAACCATAAATACTATCATAGTAACTATTATAAATAAAGCCGCCGCACCAAAGGCTATGATAACTGTTCTTTCCGACATTGTTCTCCCTCCTTATATACCTAAAAATTCCTTGAATATGTAGTAATACGTCCGCGTTACGTCTACCTTTGCGCCGTTTTTCATGGTCAGCAGAAACTTCTGCGACAGCGCAGGACGTATGCTCTTTATGTGCGATACGGACACTATGACTGAATTGCTCACGCGGATAAACTCCTTTGAGTCGAGTATCTCCTCGAGACGTTTCAGCGGCTCGGACAGCTTGTACTCGTCCTCTCCGCAGTATGCCACTATATCATGGGCAAAGCTCTCGATGTGGGATATATCCTTTGTTTCGAGCCTGTATATCTCGTCGCTGCGCCGCGCTATAAGGTGCGACACAGTGACGTTGCTCTCGGAGAGTATCAGCTCGGCACTGTCGTCTATGTCTATGCCCTTTTTTATTAGCTCAGCCGCTATGGAATCGTAGTGTTCGTCGCTTACAAGCAATCTTATCTTCATTTGCTCACATCGCCTCCCTGTATCATTTTTTATATTTTCCCCGCCGCAGGCGGGGAAAATATCCTCAAAGCCCTTAGCAAAAGAATATATGTAATCAGTGGTAATAGCTATTCCCTGTGATTATATTATATTAGACCTCTGTGCAAAAATCAATACGCTATGCATACCTTGCACTCTCCGATTCACAGCTTGCACAGGGCTCTCCCTAAAACGAAATGTATAAACCTCTGTCACGAATATATCAACTATAAGCAAATCTATAACACTATATTACGATTTGTAGTAAAAAACTGCACTTTTATGGCTGATGTTCATAATTTGTTCATCATCACCCCCTTGTCAAATTTTGCATTACATGGTATACTTAGAATGATATTTTATGCCCGAGGCAAGCACTGTCCAAGGGCAGAATGAGAAGGAGAAATGTTTTATGCAGTTTGGACACTTTGACCTTGAAAATAAGGAATATGTCATCACTAACCCAGCGACTCCCGCGCCATGGGCTAACTACCTCGGAGACCCCGAGTACGGCGCTATGATATCCAATAACGCAGCAGGCTACAGCTTCGTTAAGTCAGGCGCTAACGGACGTCTTTCACGCTTCCGCTTCAATTCGGATATGGCGCTCCCAGGACGTTACATCTATATAAGAGACAACGACACAGCAGACTACTGGTCGGCTTCATGGCAGCCTGTAGGCAAGCCCCTTGACAAGTACAAGAGCGAATGCCGCCACGGTACTGCTTATACTGTTATTTCAGCTGAATACGCTGATATCAAGTCCGAAACTACATACTACGTTCCCTACGGAAAGACATACGAAGTATGGAGAGCTAAGATAACAAACAACTCCTCAAAGGAGAGAAAGCTCTCTGTATTCGGCTTTATCGAGTTCACCAACGAGCCTAACTACGAGCAGGATCAGGTAAACCTCCAGTACACACTGTTCATCACCCGCACAAGCTTTGAGGGCGGCAACCGTATCCTCCAGCACATGAACGAGAACACAGGCTTCGACGAGAACGGCTACAACGGTCAGGAGAGATTCTTCGGCATGGTAGGTCAGCCCGTTACAGGCTGCTGCGGAAGCCTCAGCGACTTCATCGGACCTTACAGAACTTTCTCAAATCCTATCGCTGTCGAGAACGGCAAGTGCAGCGGCGTTATGAACTATAACTCCAACTCCTGCGGCGCTCTCCAGAGCGATATCACTCTTGCTCCCGGCGAGACAAAGGAGTTCATCTTCGTACTCGGCGAGCGCAAGGATCCCGAGGCTGCTGCTATCCTCGACGAATACAAGGCAGCAGGCAAGGTAGACGCTGAAGTAAAGCAGCTCAAGGACTACTGGCACGGTCAGCTCTCTAACTTCAAGGTAGAGACTCCGTCAGACGAGTTCAACAACATGATAAATGTATGGAACGCTTACCAGTGCTTCATCACATTCATCTGGTCAAGAGCAGCTTCATTCGTATACTGCGGTCTCAGAAACGGCTACGGCTACCGCGATACTGTACAGGATATTCAGGGTATCATTCACCTTGATCCCGAAATGGCAGCTGAGAAGATACGCTTCATGCTCTCCGCTCAGGTAAGCAACGGCGGCGGTCTCCCGCTTGTTAAGTTCGACCACAACGCAGGTCACGAGACCTGTCCCGACGAGAACGACGAGCACAGCGTTTACGCCAAGGAAACAGGTCACCCATCTTACCGTGCTGACGACGCTCTCTGGCTCTTCCCCACTATCGTAAAGTACCTCGGCGAGAGCGGCAATAAGGGCTTCCTCGACGAAGTTATCACATACGCAGAAGAAGGCGGCGGAAAGGCTACTGTTTACGAGCACCTCAAGAACGCTATCCGCTTCTCTATGGAGCGCCTCGGCAGTCACGATATGCCGGCAGGTCTCCACGCTGACTGGAACGACTGCCTCCGCCTCGGCGCACAGGGCGAGTCCACATTCGTGGCATTCCAGCTCTACTACGCTATGAACGTTATGCGCGACATGGCTAAGGACAAGAACGATACAGACTACATCGCATACCTCGACGGCGTTCAGAAGAAGCTGGGCGACGCTCTCGAAAAGTGCTGGGACGAGGACAGATTTATCCGCGGTATCCGCGACAACGGCGTTATCGTTGGTGCAAAGAAAGATCCCGAGGCTAATATGTGGCTCAATCCTCAGAGCTGGAGCGTAATCTCACGCTTTGCTTCCGAAGAACAGGCTGAAAAGGCTATGAACAGCGTTCACGATATACTCAATACACCTTACGGTGCTAAGCTCCTCGAACCGCCTTACAAGTACCACCACTTCAAGGGCGCTCTCATGCAGGTATTCAACCTCGATACAAAGGAAAACGGCGGTATCTTCTCACAGTCACAGGGCTGGCTGATACTTGCAGAGGCTCTCCTCGGTCACGGTGACCGCGCATTCGAGTACTTCCTTGAAAGCTCGCCTGCCGCTATGAACGACAAGGCTGAAATTCGTGTTATGGAGCCATATGTTCACGGTCAGTTCACCGAGTCGAAGGCTTCTCCTTACGAGGGACGTTCACACGTTCACTGGCTCACAGGTACAGCTTCTACTGTAATGGTAGGCTGTGTTGAGGGTATCTGCGGTATGCGCCCCGACCTTAACGGACTTGCTATCGCTCCGTCTATCCCTGCTAAGTGGGACGGATTCAAGATTGAGAAGAACTTCCGCGGCAAGAAGCTCAACATCACTATCAACAACTCCGCACACGTTCAGAGCGGCGTAAAGGAGCTCACTCTCAACGGCGAGAAGCTTGCAGGCAACTATGTTCCTGCCGATAAGCTTGCCGATGTTAATGAGATAAAGGTAGTTATGGGCTAACAGAACTAAGAACTAAGAACTAAGAGCTAAGAATTAAGGCACCGTAAAATTACGGTGCCTTTTCATTTTTATAGTATGATATGTAGGGGAGCCCGCCCTCGGGCTCCCGACATGGATTATACGCCTATCACGGGCTGTCGGGGACGCCAGCCCCTACATATGGTCATTTATAGCCGCTGCAAGACCTTCGGGCGGCGTTCCGCCGCCCCTACAGGCTAAGGGCTTTATTGTGCATATGCAACTATTCGATGACCGCCTGATTGGTAAAAATCACGAAAATGACAAGTTTGCTTTGCAAAGTCTTGACAAGTACACTTGGCAGTGCTATAATACAATTACCAAGTATACTTGTCAAAATCTGACAACAAAACTTTGCATGATATGGGAGGTAACATTTATGAATAAAGAAGAAATACTCGCTAAAAGCCGACAGGAAAACAAAAACCGCGATATCGCAGAGATAGACCATTTCAAAAGCGCTGCAAGATTCGCTCTGATAATCAGTATGGCTTTCACGGTATTATGGACTATGCTGTCCCTGATCGCTACACAGCGTGTTAATTATGGTATTATCGCTGTAGAATTCTGCATGTCGTTCTCAATGTGGCTTTACAGAGCAATAAAAAGCAAAAAAGCCTCGGATATTTTATTGGCAACAGTCTCGGGCTTAACCTTTCTTATCCCCGCTTTCATCGGAATATGCGAGCTTTTCGGCTTCAAAACATAAGGCGGTGAGAGCACATGAACAAAAAAGATATACTCAAAAAAAGCAGGAAGGAATTCAAAAATCAGGATCTGCCCGAAATTGAAGAAATAAGAAAAATGTCAGTTTTTTCTCTTGTAGCAGTTGTGATTTTCGCATGTGTTATCGTTCTTGCGGAAAAGCATGTTTACGGTGAGTACAACATCGGACTGATGACAGTTGTTTTCAGCGCTCCTGTTATTATGGGACTGTACAGGTGCTTCACAAGCAAAAAGAAGCATAAGCTGCCCATAATTGCAGCCACCGTATGGTTCGCGCTGTGGTTCGGATTTTTAGCATTCTGTGAAATTACTTCACTTATGGACTATAAGAGGTGAGCACATGATAGACGATTCACTTATACTCCGAAACCGCCTCAAAGAAATACGCAAGGAGCAAAGACTCTCGCAGGACGAGCTTGCGAAAATGGTGGGTGTTTCCCGTAATACCATAAGCTCCATAGAAACGGGACAGTTCAGTCCTACGGCTAAGCTTGCACTGATACTCTGCATTGCTCTTGATAAGAAGTTTGAGGATATTTTTTATTTTGATTGAATTATAAAAATACATTCAAAAGGCGTCCTTTCTTGCAGGACGCCTTGCTTCTTTTGGCTCCGTAAGCGATGTACAATAAACACTCTTTATAAAAGTGAGCGCGTGAAGCAAGCGACAACGCGGCAAGGGTGCAGCGTCACGCTGCAAAAAAGCTCCCGAAAATCGGGAGCTTTTTCATGTCATTTTTTCTTTGCTTCTTCGATAGCCTTGGAAGCTTCTTCAATAGCTGATTTCGCCTTTTCGGTGTCCTCTTTCAGCTTTGCCTCGGCTTCGTCTATCTTTGCCTTTACCTTTTCGTATTCCTCGGAGTTAGCTATCTCGCTCTTTGCCTTTTCAAAATCAGACTTCATGTCGGCAACTGCCTTTTCATAGTCCGCTTTCATTTCTTCCTTAGTCTTTTCAGCTTCGGCTTTCATTTCTTCCTTGGTCTTTTCAGCGTCAGCCTTTGCATTCTCAACTGCCTCGTCGAACTGAGCCTTTGCCTCGGAAGCCTTCTCCTTTGCAGCGTCTTCAAGCTGCTCCTTTTTTGACTTCTGATCAAGAAGCGGTATGGACTTGCCGTCCTCGTCATAGAACACGATATTGTCAATGTACATATCGGACTCGTTTGCTACGCCCCAGCGCATGATAAGGAAGTTTGCGTCTTCCATATCCTCGTTCCAGCACTGTCCGCTGTCAGCAAGAAGGAACTTGAATACCGCATGGACGTTGCCCGAGGTCTCGAAGTTGTACTCGCCGCCGCTGAACTCCTTGAAATCGTACCACTTTTCCTGTGCGGTAACTGTACCGCCGCCGCCGCCTATCCAGCCCGGAGCTCTTACTCCGTCAGCGTCGTCGGTCTTGAGGTGGTCGGCTGTAGCCTGAGCATACATATCAAACTCAATGCTACGGACCTTTGCTGCGCCCTCATTTCCGAGAAGCTTCGTTGCGCTGATGCCTATTTTCTGCACCTTTCCTTTGAGGGGAACGGTATTGTCGTCGGTGAATTTCAGCATTTTATTGCCCATGAGCTCCACAACGGAAAGCTCGCCCTTTGCGCAGTCATCGTCGTCGCCCTTTGCAAATGCAAAGTCGAAAACTCCGTCGTCAAAGGTAACCGTATTGGGATCTGTAGCCTCTACAGGCTTCGGAGGCTCTTCTTCTGTAACTTCCTCGGCAGTCGCTTCTGTGGGAGCTGCCGTAGTCTCTTTATTGCTGTCAGGCTTGCTGTCGGACTCCTTTTTCTCTCCGCAGCCTGCCGCGCAAGCCGCCAGAGCAAAAGCCATAGCGCCTGCGATAAAGCTTTTATAGTTCATAATGTCACTCCTTTTTATATCTTACGGAGCTCTCGCTCCTTTTGTGTTTACACCAACATTGTAGCACAAATGGTCATTCAAGTAAAGTCTTTTCTGTTAATTTTTATGATTTTCACGCGGTTTTCACGTAGGGACGCGCATTGCGCTTCCGAGCCGTTAGCCTTTAGCCATTAGCTTGCAGAGACGAGTTCCGCTCGCCCGAATAAATTTGCCGCATATCCCGACGGGCGCACACTGTGCGCCCCTACAAAAAAGGCGAACCATGCGGTTCACCTTTAATTATGAATTATCCATTGGACGGGCGGATAATATCCGCCCCTACTAATGGCTAAAGGCTCGGGACGTCGAGGACGCCGTCCCCTACAGTCTTAGTTCTTTTCCCTATTTTGGTAGATTATCTCCACGGTGTCGCGCATCATATCGAATGGGCGTACCTTAGGCGATATCTTCACCGAAACATAGGACTTACCTGCGCCGTTGAAGGCTATCCTGCCCTTGTATGCCTGCTGGAGCGCTACTATCTGGTCAGGCACAAGGTACTCGGTATAGAAGTACATAGCGCCGTTTTTCTGAGATATTTCGGTGATTCCGAGATGCGCTGCCTTGTTTCTCAGCAGCGACACGTCGATAAGTCCCACAACGGACTTAGGCGGCTCACCGTAGCGGTCTATGAGCTCGTCGATGAGGTCGGTCTTGTCGCTGTCCTCGTTGACCAGCATTATCTTGCGGTACATATCTATTCGCTGATTAAGGCTTGAAATGTACTTTTCGGGGATATGTGCGTCTATCTGAATATCCACAAGGCACTCGGGCACCTTTTCGGGCTGTATGCCCTTTTCCTCGGCTATGGCTTCGGAGAGGAGCTGTAAGTACATATCGTATCCAACAGCTTCCATATGTCCGTGCTGTCTGCCGCCCAGTATGCTTCCTGCGCCTCTTATCTCAAGGTCGCGGAGGGCTATCCTAAAGCCGCTGCCGAACTGGGTAAACTCCCTCATGGCGTTCAGTCGCTTGGTGGCTATCTCCGTCAGAACTTTGTCGCGCTGATAGGTGAAATACGCATAGCCGCGGCGGTTTGAACGTCCCACACGTCCGCGGAGCTGATAGAGCTGGGAAAGTCCGAAGCGGTCGGAATCCTCGATGATAAGGGTATTGACGTTTGGTACGTCCACGCCTGTTTCGATGATAGTGGTGCAGACAAGGATATCTATCTCGTGCTCCACAAGCTGCTCCCATATGTCGGACATCTCGTCCTCGCTCATCTGTCCGTGTGCAACTGCGATACGGGCTTCGGGCAGCATTTCCTGCAAACGCGAAGCACAGGCGCGGATAGTCTCCACGCGGTTGTGGATATAGTAGACCTGTCCGCCGCGGCGGAGCTCCCTGACGATAGCTTGGACTACTGTGCCCATGTTGTACTCGATGACGTAGGTCTGGACGGGGTATCTGTCCTGCGGAGGTTCTTCAATTACCGACATATCACGTATGCCGCTCATAGCCATGTTAAGGGTACGCGGGATAGGCGTTGCGGAGAGCATGAGAACGTCCACACCCGTAAAGCTCTCCTTGAACTTCTCCTTGTGGGCAACGCCGAAGCGCTGCTCCTCGTCGATTATGGCAAGTCCCAAGTCCTTGAAAACTACGGACTTCTGGATTATCTTGTGTGTGCCGATGATGAGGTCTATACGTCCCTGTTTAAGCTTCTTGATTATCTCCTCCTGCTGTTTCGGGGAGCGGTAACGGCTGAGGAGCTCTATCTGCACGGGGAAGTGCTCGAAACGGCGGAGCGCCGTCTGGTAATGCTGATAGGCGAGCACCGTTGTAGGCGCAAGGATAGCGCACTGCTTGCCCGAAAGTACGCACTTCATGGCAGCTCTGAGGGCTACCTCGGTCTTGCCGAAGCCTACGTCGCCGCAGAGCAGTCTCTCCATAGGACGGGGGCGCTCCATGTCAGCTTTTATCTCGGCAATTGAAGTTAGCTGGTCGTCGGTCTCCACATAGGGGAAACGCTCCTCGAAATCGCGCTGTATCTCGTCGTCGGGATAGAATGCGAAGCCCACGCTCTTTTCGCGCTTTGCATAAAGGGCAATGAGCTCGTGAGCCATGTCCTTGACGGCGCGTTTTACGTTGCTTCTGGTCTTCTGCCATTCGCCCGAGCTGAGCTTGTTCAGCTTCACGCCGCTGTCGTCCCTTGGACCGATGTATTTTGACACCATATCGAGCTGTGTTACGGGGATATAAAGCTTATCCGTGCCTGCGTACTGTATGGTGATGTAGTCCTTGGTAACGCCGTCCATTTCAAGCTTGCGGATACCGATGAATCGTCCGATACCGTGTCCCGAATGAACTATGAGGTCGCCCTCGGAGATGTCCGCAAGAGAGCGTATCTCCTCGGCTTTGTTCTTCTTTTTGCGGCGCTTTCTGCGGACTGCGTCCATAGAGCGCCCCTGTGTGATGAGAACGGTCTTGTTCTCGGGATACTCGAAGCCGCCGCCGAAGCTGCCCGACATGAGCACAACTCTGCCCTCGGCAGGCTCGATGTTATGCTCCGCAAGGTCGCAGGGTATGCCCTTTTCGGTGATATCCTGCTGTATTATAGGGAGCGTCTTGTCGCTGCCTGCCGCAAGTATCATGCGGTAGCCGCGGCGCTTGTACTCCTCAAGGTCTTCGATGAGCTGCTTCATCTCGCCGCTCCACGGTGCGGTCTGCATTGCCTCGAAGCTTACCAGTCTGCGGAAGTCAATACGCTCGCCGCCCTGCATGAAGCTGCTCATGTACAGGCAGACGCGCTTCTCGGCGCGGTGCTGTACCTCGGGGAGCTCCAGCACATAGCCGTCAAGTCCCTTGCAAAGCTGACCGTCCTCCATGAGTATCTTTACGTCCTCATTGTGACGGGTGAGTATGCCTGCGGCGTTGTCCATAATGTCGGAATAATCGCTGAAAAGTACCGCTCCGTCGATATAGTCGAAAACCGTGGAGGGCTCGCCGTATACAAGTGGGTAATACTTGACGCTGTGAGCCAGTATCTCCCCTGCCCTCAGTCTGTGAACGTCTGCGCCCAAGTGTTCGCGGACTGCGTCCATGCGTTTGCCGCGCACCTTTTTGCAGAGCTCCTCTATCTTGTCGGCAAGCTCCTCGTTGTCGTAGAGGACTTCTCCTGATGGGTATATCTCCACCTTGTCAAGGGAGTCCGTGCGGCGCTGGGTATCGGTCTCAAACTCGGAAATGCTGTCTATCTCGTCGCCCCAGAGCTCGATACGGACGGGCTTGTCAGCCTGCACTGGGAAGATGTCAAGGATAGAGCCGCGAATGGAGAACTGGGAAGCTCCCTCCACCTTTTCGCAGCGCTGATAGCCGCACTTTGCAAGTGTCACCGCAAGCTCTGTGAGGTTTACCTCCTGTCCCTGCGTAAGCTCGATACCTGCGGCAATGAGGACTCCCACAGGGATAACTGGCTGCATGACAGCCTCGATACTCGCGCAGATAACGCTGCAACGACTTTTAGCCGCCTTTATGAGGGCGGCTATACGCATATGTTCGTATTCGTGATTGGTGCTGTCAACGGGAGTGAAAACCAGCTCCTTTGACGGGAACAGCACTGCTTCTTCGCAGCCTGCCATCATGTTGATATCGTCGCAGAGCTTTTTCGCTTCGGCTTCCGTGCCCGTTATAACAATGTCTATCTTTCCCCTGTCCCCGAGAGCGTAAATGAGCTGCGCCCTGTGTATATGGGAAAGACCTGTCACGGAGACAGGTGAGATGTTTTTGTCAACAGCCTCCCGCAGGCTCTTGAAGCCTGCAAGCTCGCTGAATATTTTTCTGAAAAGTTCCATTTGTTTCTCCGTTAGGAATTGTACTTGTTCATGGCTTCGTCGGTCTTGTCCTGAACCATGAGCTTTATGCACTCGCAGGCGTTTTTCGCGGACTCAGCCATTTTCTCCGAGTCCTCCTTGCCGAACTTGCCCAGAACCCACTTTGCAAGGTCATAGTCGGGGTGGGGCTTCTTGCCAACGCCCATTTTTATGCGTGGGAAGTCGTCCCTGCCCGTCAGCTCGCATATGCTGCGGAGACCGTTGTGTCCGCCGTGGCTGCCCTTGCGGCGTATGCGGAGCTTTCCGCAGTCCAGCGATATATCGTCGCATACGACTATAAGGTGGTCAGCTTCTATCTTGTAGAACTCCAGCGCCTGCACGATAGCTTCGCCGCTGTTGTTCATGTAGGTGGTGGGCTTCAGCAGCAGGCAGCGCTTGCCCTCGATAGTGACCTCGGCAGTCTTGCCCTTGAATTTAAGGCGGTCTATCTTCTCGCCCAGCTGCTCCGCCAGCATATCCAGCACCATGAAGCCTGCATTATGTCGGGTGTTCTCGTATTCAAGCCCCGGATTGCCAAGACCTGCTATTACATATTCTATTTTACCTCTTGCCGCATTAGAATTTGCGGAAATCCTGTCGAACACATCAAAAATACTCATTTTATCTTCTTCTCTCTTAAATTTATATCCGTAGGGAACGCCGCCCTCGGCGTTCCGATGTAGTGGCGGATAATATCCGCCCCTACACGCCATACAATTATATTCATCACGCGGACTACCAATGGTCGTCCCTACATTGTTGTTACACGGGCGCACACTGTGCGCCCCTACAAGCAGCGGAACGGCGAGGGCGCCGTTCCCTACAAAATCATTCAAGACCGCTCAGCGACTCCACCAGCTCCAGCTTCATCAAGTCCGCAAAGGCTTTGCCTATTTTCATTATGGAGGAGTCATTCAAAAACCCGGGGATATGTGCGT
Source organism: Ruminococcus flavefaciens (assembly GCF_900119075.1). Lineage (GTDB taxonomy): Bacteria > Bacillota > Clostridia > Oscillospirales > Ruminococcaceae > Ruminococcus > Ruminococcus flavefaciens_Q. The sequence continues at coordinate 155,580 of NZ_FPIP01000005.1, read as the reverse complement.
CACAGCCTATTATAGCCTTGTTGCCTACCTTCTGCGCGATACGGAAAAAACGCTCCGACGGGTAATGCTTGTTGTTCATCATGCCAAGCATATTTATCTCAACAGGGATATCCTTTGCTTTGAGATACTCGCAGAGCCGCGTATAATGCTCCTCGTATGCCTGCTTGCTGCCTGTGAAGTCCAGCAGGTCGGGGTGCGCAAGATAGCGGTATCTTCCCGAATCCATGCCCTCAATGATACGGTCAACGTACTCCCTGAGAAGTCCCTCGTCGCTCGTTGGCACTCCCATGTACTCGCCGCAGTTCTCGGGGTTGTTGAAGTGCTGTCCCATTATCATATAATCCAGCGGATAGTCAGCAAGAAGCCTGTCCTGCGCCTCTATGAGCTGCGGTATGAACTCCGCTTCAAAGCCGATATAAATGCGGATATCGTCGGCGTACTCCTTTTTCAGCGCGGTCAGGGACGCAAAATAGCCGTCTACCTCCGCAGGAGTCATTCTTATATGTGAAACATATCCGTCCCCGAACACCCACGGGCAGTGGTCCGCAAAGCCAAGCACATCGAAGCCGCCTTTGATAGCGCTTTCCACGAATTCCCTGTCTGTGCCCCTTGCGTGTCCGCAGCGCTCGGTATGGGTATGATAATTAGCAAGCATAAACAGCTCTCCTTTCAAAGTATGATTATACCACTTTCCGTGAAAAAATTCAAGTGTAATGCAGGACGGTTTATGTTGACATCTTTTCGGCGGTATATTATAATTAATCTATAAATCATGATATACTAACTTGCCGAGCCCACGAACGGGATTCCAAAGGGACTGTGTTCCTTTGGCGGAGTCCAGAGGCAGCGCCTCTGGTGGGGCGTGGGGCAAAGCCCCGCAGTTACGAAGGCGCTTCGCAAGGGTGAATTTCAAAAACAGTCCTGTGGACTGTTTTTGAAAGAGGGTGACTCCCCACGGGGTGGGGAGATGTCGCAACGCGACAGAGGGGACGGACCCGATTAGGGTGCCTTGCAAGTGAAGGCGTCCCTTAATGGGCTGTCGAGGACGCCAGCCCCTACAAATGGTTATTTGAAGTTGATTCGTCAGGCTCGGAACGCCGAGGGCGGCGTTCCCTACACATGGTTGTTTGAAGCCGTTTCGTCAGGTGCGGACTGCCAAAGGCAGTCCCTGCAAATAAATACTCGGGAGGGATACAATGGACAAGATATTCTCCGTAAAACTGAATAAGGCTCGGTGCGCCGCGGATATCGGCGACGGCAGCGAGCGCGGCGAGTACGTCCCTCAGGACTACATTCTCCGCAGGCTGGGCAGACCCCACCGCGCTGTCAGTCTCATGTACTGCTACTACCCGCTGGACAAGGAGTTCCCTGCCCGTATCTCGGAAGTCCCAGACATGAGAAAGGCGCGTTTTCAGTGGGACTACCCATATGATGACTATTTCCCCTACCTCGGCGGTCTCAGCGGCAATATCGACGGTGAGCCCTTTGCTTCAATGCGCGATATACGCCGACACGGTCAGGACGTTATCCTCACCCTCACCATTGACCCCTTTGTCTCCGACGAGCACCTCGCCGCTATCGGCGATGACCTGCGCCCGTTCGGCAGGCTCTTCCTGCGTATCAATCACGAAGCCACGGGAAACTGGTTCGAGTTCAACAAGCGTGCGACCTATCAGCAGGTAGCGGACTTCTACTGCCGTGCCATACACATCATAAAGGAACACGCTCCAAATGTGCTGACTATCCTCTGCATCGGCGGAGTCGAGGACCTGAACGCTGAGGAAATGGTAAAGGAAAAGGAGTTCGCACAGGCTGTCCGCGAGACCGATATCTGGTCGGTGGACAAGTACATCTCCCTCCACTGGGGATTCCCCTTTGATATAGCCGAAAGGGGCGGAAACTCTCATCAGCGCACCTCCGTAAAGGACATTTTCGAGATGATAAAGCGGAGCTATGAGCGCTTCATGTACCTCAACGGCGGCGTTCCAAAGCCCATGCTGGTGTCGGAGCTCAACTCCGACGGCGACGTGTCGGGAGCATACGGACAGGCTGAGGATATACAGCGATTCTACGACATGATAGAAGCCGAAAACGCCGACTGGCTGTCGGGTGTGACATTTTATCAGTTCCGTGACCGCGGCAGGCTCGGTCTGGAGATACAGGACGTGAACCACCGCGATACAGGCGTTCCACAGCCTGTTATGGACGTTTACAGGGAGATAATACACCGTCCCCGTTTTATGCCGACTATGGTCAAGGGAGAAGAAATTACCCTGCCTGTGAAACTGCGCTGGGGCAGCTCCGAGGACGCAGAGGGCATTGCCATACCTCTGCATTTCGACGGCGAGCCTCACTTCTGCGAGCTTCACTTCGAGGATGATTCAAACCTTATGATAGAAGTAAACGGACAGTGGTTCTACAAGTCTCCCGAGGCTAAGATAATAGACCTTATGCCTGCATTTTTCGGCAAAACGATAAACGCTCCCACGGATATGGAGCTGAGGATATTTGCTCCCCCTGCCAGCGGCGAGAACGACCTGTCGCTCCCCGACGGGCTGTACAATTATTACTGTACGCTGGAGAAGCTGCCGAAAATACGCATAAGAACAGCTCCCACAGAGCCGCGTCCCGATTAATCAGTTTAAATAAAGGAGAAATAACATGAAAACATCAGTTGTAATAGTTTGCGCAGGAAACTCCACCAGAATGGGCGGAGTAAACAAGATACTGCTCCCACTTGGCGAGCGAAAGGTCATAGGCGTTACCATGCAGGCTTTTCAGGCTTGCGAGAGCGTCAGCGAGATAGTCATAGTTGCCCGTGAGGACGATATCCCTGCTATCAAGGCTGAGGCGGAAGCCGCAGGGATAACAAAGCTCAAAGAATGTACCACAGGGGGCTCTACCCGTCAGGAAAGCGTTATCAACGGCGTCCGCAAAATATCAAAGGATACCGAGCTGATAGCTGTTCACGACGGAGCACGTCCCCTTGTCAAGCCAGAGCACATCGAAAAAGTAATCAAGGACGCTTCTGTTTTCGGCGGCGCTACACTGGGAGTCCCCGTAAAGGACACTATCAAGACCGTTGAGGGCGGACTTATCACAGATACTCCGCCGAGGAAGTACCTCTATATCACTCAGACTCCGCAGATATTCAAGAGAAAGCTTTATTTCGAGGGCATTGATTTTGCACTCGAACACGGGCTGGACTTCACCGACGACTGCCAGCTCGTAGAGGCTATCGGCGGCAAGGTGGCTATGACCGTGGGAGATTATACAAATATCAAGATAACTACTCCCGAGGATATAGCTATCGCGGAAATCCTGCTTAAACAGAAATGAATTTGTAGGGGACGCCGAGGGCGGCGTCCCCTACAAGATAACAAATAAAAATTTTTCAAAGAAAAATTTTTATCCCTGCACAATTCTGTCTCCCCCATGTGTGTTATATGTGAAAGGAGGTCACTGCAATGAATAACGAAAACACAGCATTATATGCTTTCAAAAAATACGGAAACACCGTTCTGCGCGCTGCTTTCGCTTTCAGCGGCAGCTACGCCGAGGCAGAGGACATCGTTCAGGACGTTTTTCTTTCACTGCACACAAATCCCCAGAACTTTAACAGCGACGAACACTTAAAAGCGTGGCTTCTCCGAGCCGCTATAAACAAATGCAAGAATTTCCGCAGAAGCTTCCGCTTCAGCAGGACCTGCTCCATTGACGACCTTGAGCACTCAGAGGTCATCTGCGAAATGGATACCGAAAGCCGTGAGCTCAGACAGCAGATAGCGGCTCTGCCGAAAAAATACGCAGAGGTAATATTCCTGCATTACTATGAGGGCTATTCAATCAAGGAGATAGCTTCTATGCTGAATAAAAACGAGAATACCGTGGGTTCGCTGCTCAGACGAGGACGGGAAAAGCTCAAAGCAGAACTTGAGGAGGAGGGAGATCTATGTCAAGTAAAGATTATAAAAACGCTCTGAACGATATCCGTCTGAGCTCGGATTTCTGCGCAAAAATGGAGAAACAGCTCTTGAAATCCAACTTTGACGACGACGGCTATGAGGAAGTAGAAAATCACGTCGAGGTCATCGAGAACAAGGGCTTCAAAAAGTATCTGGCAGCAGCGACTGTTATCGCTGTTATCGGAGCTGTCGGCGGCGGCGGTTATATGAATCTCAGAGGCGGTCTCGGCTCTGACGCGCAGTACGGCGTGGAATCAGAGGTAGAGGAAGTGTCCTCCGAGACAAAAAACAGCGACAGCGTATTTGATTTTCCCTTTGCTTCTATAGAGCTTAAAGGCGCTACCTTTATTTTGCAGGAAACGAACTACGGCAGCATACATTCAAAGGTGCCTGTTGTCGCTTCTTATGATATGGCGGCTCAGCTCATTGAGGTATTTTCTCAGGTGAACTGGAACGAAAGCAAAAGTGTAACATATGCTATAAATATCCCCGATGATAAAGACGACGACAATAATTCCGAGGCAGATGAGCTTTTAACTGCTATCAATGCTTCTTTAAACGGCGAAAATATCACATTCAATTACGTATATAACGAAGATTATTACTATGTGCATATGTATGAAAGCGGTATGATAAATGTATACATTAGAAGCACAAACAACGGACTCGAAAAAGAGCTCGGATACAACATGACGTCCGAACAGTACAAAGAAATAAGGACGATTATCTTCGGCAAAGAAGAAAACAAGGCTTTCTTTGCAGGCATAAATGCTGACCTCAGCGGCGTAAGATACGCCATAAACGGTCAATCAGGCACTGTCACCGATGAACAGGCAAAATATCTCGCCAAATGCCTGAATGAAATGTCAGATACCCTGCTTTCCGAGGGACACAAGGAGAGACCTGCCAACGAAGAGCCTATTTCTCTCTTTATCAAGGACGACGCTTACGATTGCAGAGTAGACTTTTACTCCACCGGCGAAGCCTTCAATAAAAAGATGATAAACTCCACAAACGAGATAACAGAAAGAGCCTATATGTTCAATCCTATCATTTACAGCGACATCAAAAACATACTCGCAGGTTTGGACGATATACCCTGTCCTGTGGATATCGCAGATATGGACGGCACTTTGCTTAAATGCACTTTTGATAATAAGTGCAATGTTTATACCCTCGATAAAGAACAGCTGAAACAATTGCAGTCACTGCTGGAGAACTGTAACTGGAAGCCCGAGCTGTATACCACTGCTATAATGGGTTCATCTGCATTTGCCGAAACTTCATTTTATAATAACAGCATTGTCCTGAAGAATAAAGAGCAGTTTTTGTTCATATACTCGGGCGGCTTGGCGATATACTCCGATAAAAACGGAACGGCGTCATCTATGCCTGATATCTACCGTATCGACCATATCGACGGCATTGACCAGCTTATCTCCGAGATAAAGGCGATGAACAGCAAGATGACTCCGCTCAGCACTAACGAGCTCATCAACAGGGAGCTTGATATCTGTCTCAGCGGAGATATAGCAGAAGTCAACATACGCGGCACCAATTATCCTTATACAGAAAGCGGACGTAAGATACCGACAGCAAGACTCCGTGAAGTATTTGAGGGACTTGAATGGGAAGAAATGGAATTCAAGGAATATGACGATGAAAGCGACATCTACGATGAGATCTATTCTCAATATGACGATGAAGACGGAACTGAGCTAAAGCTCTACATGATAAATCAGAACTCGGTTTACAAAATGTTTGGTATCAACAATCTGGGCACCTACACCAATCAGGAGACAGGCCGCGGCTACCGCTGCAGCGAGCCCGAAAAGGTTGCAGAAAGGCTGGATAAGCTGTACGAAGAATATAAAAAATAACTCCTGCAAAAGCTTTGATACATGATATAGTGAAATAGAAAAACTCCGCTTCACAGCGGAGTTTTTTTATGTGTATCTGCTATGTAGGGCTGGCGTCCACGACACCTCTTTTCGCCCGAACGACAATGCTGTGTATCCCGACGGGTGCTCGGAAAGCGCACCTACTAATCACTACTCACTTTGGAACGCCGAGGGCGGCGTTCCCTACAGAGCGTTATCCACGCTCTAATCGTATCCTGCGGACTGCCAAAGGCAGCCCCTACAGGCTAACGGCTAAGGGCTCAGACGCGCAATGCGCGTCACTGCCTACTACTCACTACTTACTATTCACTACTCACTATATACTGAAAAACGGCGCAATAATGCGCCGTTTTTTCTTATCTTATCTTAGAGCCTACAGGTATGCTGTCATCTACGAAGATGACCTTTACTCCGTCGGGAGTATCTGCGGCGCATATCATTCCGTTGCTGTCAACGCCTCTCAGCTTTACAGGCTTGAGATTTGCTATAAGCTGGAGCTTTTTGCCGATGAGGTCCTCGGGCTGATAGTACTGCGCGATACCCGATACTACCTGACGTCCGCCCATGCCGTCGTCAAGCTGTAAGCACAGGAGCTTGTCGGACTTCTTCACCTTTTCGCAGGCTACTACCTTTGCAACTCTTATCTCTACCTTTGCAAAGTCATCGATAGTTATCTCGGGCTTCAGCTCGATAGGCTCGGCAGGCGCCTCGCCCTTTTCCTCTGATGAAAGCTTTGCCTTTGCTTCTTCCATGTTCTTGGTGAGGATAGCGTTGAGCTCCTCTATCTCCTTGTCAACGTCGATCCTCGGGAAGAGTATCTCGCCCTTGTGAACTGTAACGTTTGCAGGAAGTACGCCGAACTTGTCAAGCTTATCATACTCCACATCTGCTTCGGAAGCGCCTATCTGCTCCCATACCTTCGGCATTGTGGTAGGCATGAAAGGTGCAAGAAGTGCAGATGTAACACGGATAGCTTCAAGGAGATTGTAGAGAACAGCCGCAAGACGGGCTTTCTTTGTGTCGTCCTTGCCCAGCTTCCACGGCTCGGTCTCGTCGATGTACTTGTTTGCACGGTCAACTACCTTGAATATTTCTTCAAGTACCTGCTTCAGCTTGGTCTCGTCGATGTACTTGTCTGTCTCGGCAAGAAGTCCTGTGACTACTGCCTTGAACTCGTCGTCCAAAGCGTCGCTCTCGCGCTCTGTGGGGAGAGTTCCGCCGAAGTACTTGTCCACCATTGCAACGGTACGGGAAACAAGGTTTCCGAAGCCGTTGGCAAGGTCGGAGTTTATGCGGTTTATCATTATCTCGTTGGAGAAAAGGCTGTCTGCGCCCAGAGCCATTTCGCGGAGGATATGGTATCTGATAGAGTCACAGCCGTAGCGCTCGCCCAGTACGAAAGGATCAACGACGTTGCCCAGTGACTTGGACATCTTCACGCTTTCGCCGCCCTTGCTCTGCATGGTGATATAGCCGTGTACAGCAAGGTGCTTAGGCAGTGGCAGGTCAAGTGCCATGAGCATTGCAGGCCAGATGATAGCGTGGAAACGCATGATGTCCTTTGCTACCATGTGAACATCGGCAGGCCAGTACTTCTCATAGTCATTGTGTGCGGAGTTCTCATAACCGAGAGCTGTGATATAGTTTGAAAGGGCGTCTATCCATACGTATACAACGTGCTTGTCGTCAAAGGTAACAGGTACGCCCCACTTGAATGTGGTTCTTGATACGCAGAGGTCCTCCAGACCGGGCTTGATGAAGTTGTTTACCAGCTCAACAGCTCTTGTCTTTGGACGGAGATAATCAGTCTCGAGAAGAAGCTTCTCTATGCGCTCTGCAAAGGGAGACATCTTGAAGAAGTAAGCCTCCTCCTTGGCGTACTTGACAGGTCTGTGACATTCGGGACAGCAGCCGTTCTCGTCAAGCTGAGAGTCAGTCCAGAAGCTCTCGCAGGGAGTACAGTACTTGCCCGAATATTCGCCCTTGTAGATATAGCCCTTGTCGTAAAGTGCCTTGAATATCTTCTGAACGGCTTCTACGTGATAGTCGTCAGTGGTACGGATATATCTGTCGTATGAGATGTTCATATATTTCCACAGGTTCTTGAACCTGTCAACGATGACGTCAACGTACTCCTTGGGAGTTACGCCCTGCTCGGCAGCCTTCTGCTCAATTTTGAGACCGTGCTCGTCAGTGCCTGTGAGGAACATTACGTCATAGCCCTGCATTCGCTTGTAACGGGCGATAGAATCGCAGGCAACTGTGGTATAGCAGTGACCTATGTGCGGATTGCCCGATGGGTAATAAATCGGCGTTGTGATGTAAAAGGGTTTCTTTGACATAAAAATCGCTCCAATCTGAGTGTAAAGATTCCGTTTCCGAATGAAAGAAACGGTTAACTTATATTATATCACGTTTTTTGCAATATGTCCAGTGGTAATAGTGATTATTGTAGGGGACGCCGCCCTCGGCGTCCCGAAGTGATCAGTTTTTAGTGATCAGTTGTCAGTCCTTAGCCTGTAGGGGCTGCCTTTGGCAGTCCGCGAATAACATATTTTTTCATCCACGGGCGCACACTGTGCGCCCCTACACTTAGTTCTTAGCTCTAAATTCTAAAAACCGCAATATATAAGTTGACAGTACTGATTTTTTGCGCTATAATGGATTTACAGAATCCGTTTTTTCCGACATAAAAGGAGGCTTTTACAATGAAGATATCAAAGCTTTTCGCAGGCACTTTAGCAGGTATGCTTGCGGCACTTTCACTTGGTTCGGCTGTCAGCGCAAATGCGGCTGACCTCGGTCTCGGCGATCCGTCAGGCGACGGCATCATCAATGCTGTGGACGCTTCGTATATTCTGTCCCTTTACGCCGACTTTGCCGTAAATAACGCCGATATCACTCAGGAGCTCCTTTCGCTCTGCGACGTCAACAAGGACGGCAGCGTGAACGCTATGGACGCTTCTTACGTGCTCTCATACTACGTTGACCAGTCACTGAACGACACCGATATCTCCATTGAGGAGTTCATTGATGAATTTATCAGCGAGCTGACTGCATGGGAATGGCCGGATACCAGTTCGTTGGATCCTCAGGATCCGTGGAACCCGTGGGTCCCGTGGAACCCGTGGAACCCGTGGGATCCGCAGAATCCACTTGATCCGAATAGCGATCAGTCGTCATGGCTTCCCGAAAACTTTCCGGAAGCAGACAGCCCGTGGATATGGGTAAATAACCCGGCAAATCCGTGGGGATCCATGAACGACCCCGAGCAGTGGGCAGAATGGATCAACGCTGTTCCCCAGACCGAAATCGAAAACTGGGCGGCAGATACTTTCGATATGCTCAAAGAAATTGATGATACCACAAACGAAAACGAATAATTAAAGCCCGCTTCGGCGGGCTTTTTGTCATTGTATCCGCTTTTTTGCCGAAAATACCCATGTGTAATACAATGTTACAGTTTTTTTACTTGACATATTTATTGGTATGACTTATAATTGTAATAGCATTTACGAAAAATACAGGAGGGATATTATGCTATGCAAAAAATGCGGCAGTGAACTGCCAAACGACGCTTTATTCTGCACAGAATGCGGTGCCCGTATCGAAAACGAGCCTGCTCCCGATGTACATACCGACGACGAGCCTACTTCCATTCTTCCTCACCTTGAAGAGATCATCGCCGCCAACGAGGAAACTCTCAGCCTTACCAGCGGCGAAGCAGAGCTCCTCAACGACGAGCCGACGGAGATACTCAGCACCTCCGAGACTATCGAGCTCCCAGAGCCGGAGCCTGTGACCGAGCCGGCTCCCGAGCCTGTTACCGAGGTCTTTACAGCTCCAGAGCCTGAGCCTGTTATCGAGGAAAAGCCTCAGAAGCCTGCGGAGTTCCCCAAGCAGGAGGCTCCTGCCGCTCCCGTAAGCAATAACGGCTTCAACGACAACAGCAATACAATGAAGATACCCGTTCAGCCTATACAGAGCAGTATCGCTCCTCCCCCACCTGTACAGCCGCCAATACCGCCTGTACAGCCCGAGCCTGCACCTGCTCCAGCACCTATGCCTCAGCAGGAGGACAAGCCAAAGGCTCGCAAGAAAGTCGGCGGCGGACGTATCTTCGGAGCTTCGCTGGTAACTATATTCACTATAGTTTTCCTGCTGGCGTTCAGCATTAGCCTTGCGGTAAAGATAGGCGCTAACGGCAGTGTTATCCGCAAGAGAGCAGAAAAGCTCAACGCAAGCACTACCCTGTCGGCTCAGTTCGACGGCAAAGAGCTTGCAAAAACTCTCTATGATTCAATGGGCTTCCGCACAGCTACAAAGGGCGCGGCTGACGAGGCAGGCTTCAAGAGATACATGATGAATACGGACTTCCGCGAATACGCAGGAAGAGTTGCCAAGGACTACCTCGACTACATCATCGACGGCAAGGGCGGCAATCCGTCAATTACCGCAGAGGACTTCGTCAACGACTTCCTCAGAACAAACAAGAATGCGGCTGTCAAGGAGTTCGATTACGAGCTCACCGACGACGGCTACGAGCTTATCGAGAAGAACCTTGAAAAGGACAACTTCAGCGACACCCTGAGCGTCAAGGAGTGGAGCAGAAAGCTTGGCTTCGACGTTGACAAGTGCAGCTATGCGTTCTCATTCATCACTATCGGCATTCTCGGCGGACTTGTGATACTGTTCCTTATCTGGACAGCTGTTATACTTGCAAAACGCGCAAGATACGTTACAGGCTTCTTCGCAACCGTTTTCAATATCGTAGGTCTGCTGATGTTCATATCAGGACTTGTGATACTTATCGGTTCTGCTGTAGCGTTCACATTTACTCATAATGTGGGATTCTACCTGACAGAAACACTGCTCCTGCCATTCACCTGTATGCTCCTGATAATCGGAGCTGCCGAGCTCTTCCTCGGATTCATATTCAGAAAGTCCAACAGAGCTATAAAGAAAAAGGCTAAGAAGGCAGCAGCAGCGGCGGCTAAAGCCGAGAACTAAGTTCAATGCATAATTAAAGGCGAACCAAAAGGTTCGCCTTTTTGTTTGCTTGTAGGGGCGGCGTTCCGCCGCCCGCAAATCTCACAGTAATTACAAATGACGATTTGTTTTCATTGATGCGGACGAGCTGTCGAGGACGCCAGCCCCTACAAATAGTCATTTATAGTTGTTCCGTCAAGCTCGGGCGGATAATATCCGCCCCCACAGTCAGATAGAAACGTAGTCGCTGTCAGTATTCAGCGGTTTCAGATATTCGTCGATACGCTCACGGGAGACATTGTCCCCGATGACGATGAGCACGGGCTGTCCCTCTGCGACCTCGGCTGTCTCCGTCTTTTCACGGGTAGCGTTTATTTTCAGCCAGCCGTTATCCACAGGCAGGGCTCCCTTGATACGGAATATCCTGCCGCAGCTCTCGTCTGCGAATATATCGGCGATAAGCTGTTCCACGCACTCTCGCGGCACGGCGATATGCATGAAGTAGTGAACGGAGCTCTCTATATCTTCGGGGCTGAACTTCTTCACGTAGCTCGAACCGCGGTAGCCTGCGCTGCCGAAAAGCCTGTAGTCATCTTCGGTAAAGCTCTCCCAGTCCTTAGCTACAACGTCGCAGAGCGTAAGTCTGCGGTCACAGCGTATATCCTCCAAAGCGCGGTTCACATGGTCGAGTATGGACTGCACAAGCTCACTGTCGGCTTCACCGCGGAGCTTGCTTATCACTATCTTTCCGCAGCAGGCTGCCTCTGAACCGAGAAGATACTCCATTTGCGGCGAGAGCTGCTCCTCCATTTCGCTGTCGACGATAGTGAGGACGCTGCCTATCTCAAACCAGTTATCCAGCGGTGAGTCGTGGAGTATATCGAAGAATTCGTCCATGTCGAATATGCCCGAGGGCTCCACGATAACGCGGTCAAAGTGCTGCATACCGAGAGATATGAGCTGTGTCTTGAAGCGCCGCCTGTGGCAGTCCGCGTCGCAGCCTCCTGCTATCATTTCAAGGCGGCAGCGCTCGCCTTTCAGCTCCTGTAACATGAGCATATCAATGTTGACAGCGCCGAAGTCGTTTTCAAGTATGGCGATATTCTCGCCTCTGTCTATGCAGTTTCGGGCGTATTTCAGCAGAAAAGTGGTCTTTCCCGAACCGAGTATGCCCGTTATAAGGTCTATCTTTGTCATTTTATGATTTCCGTTTCTGTTTAGATGTTTTATGGCGCATTACGAACCCACCTGCGATATGGTTATGGTATAGGTCGCGCCGCTGAGGTAATCGGGATCGTTGGCGAGGCGACGTTCATCGCCGCCCCATGCATCAGCTCCCGAGAAAGGATCGGGCTCATAATTTGGATTCGGGCGCAATTCTGATATCTTCACTTTAAGCCCCGTATCCACGGTCAAGCCGCCCTCCTCATCGTACCACCTGAACTCCTCGTTGGCGCTGTCGATAACGTCCCTGTAGTTGAGACCTCTCACGCCGGGATAGAACATTCCGCTGTCATTCACAAGGCGGACAACGCGCTGTTTTTCGTCGGTTTTGTCGTAGTCGGGACTGTTTATGCCGTATTTGTAATCTTTTCCGAACACTCCGTCGGATATCTCCGCATTGCAGTGAAGTATGCGGACTCCGCCGCTTTTCGAGAACAATGTGCTCCGCAAACCGTTTATGAAGCAGGCTGAATTATTCCCCTCGCCTGTGATAAACTCAATGACGAAGTACTCACCCAGCAAGCCCTTTTCACTGTCCCTCGGGATAAGGATACAGGAGGGCTTCTGCTGTGAGGAATTCAGCGTAAAGGACTGCTCGCCGCCTGTGTAGAACTGTATATCCTCCTCGGTTATCCAGCCCAGCATGAGCTTTGAAAATGCGGACAGGTCGCCGCTGCCCTCGTCCATGAGCTCGCTGCCTGCGGAGCCGCTCATACTGCCGATATCACTGCCTGTCTCCTGATTTGTGCCGTAATAATCCGTAAGTCCCATAGCGTGGCAGAGCTCATGGGCTATCTTGGAATTTGTGCCTGCACGGTCATGCCTCCAGTACGGAATGACGCAGTATGAGCCCAGTTTCACTCCGTCATAGGTATCACTGCCGTAATACTTTGCGGAAAACGGCCACCAGTCGGGAATCTTGTCGCCGTTATTGTCCATTTCCAACAGCTTTTCGGGAACTATTATCACCATGGAGTCCAGTATGTCATCTCTGTTCGCGTCATAAGCGCTCAGGTCAAGCTTTTCTGCGTATTCCGACATTATTTCCTCAGCCAATCCAAGAGAATTGTTCTTGACATAAGTCTCCGCAGGCTCTTTCGCCCTGTAGCTCATAACGTCGCATTCAAGGTACATTTTTCCGTAGGAAGCGCGGTCAAAATAGGCAGGGACGCTCTCCAGAGGGTAAAAGCTTTCGTCTTTGTCTTCAGCGCCGAAGCAATTCTGCTTCACCTGCTCTGCAAAGTCAGTATCCTCGCAATAATCGGGGAACTCCACAGCAAATACGGGTATCCTGCTCCTGCCCATGCCTGACATCGCAGGCGCAAGCTCGCTTACGGGAGCTTTTTTGTCCAGCCCCTTTATCTTACTGAGAAGCAGACGTCTAAGGGCTGTCAGGTCAAAAATATCCACTCTGCCGTCCTCGCAGATATCGGCAGTCTCCGATACATTCAGCTCCGAATCTCCTGCACCTATGAGCCACTTTTGCAGCAGCACAAGGTCTGATATTTTTATCTGTCCGTCGCAGTTCACGTCGCCCTTTTCATACTGAGAAATGTCAGCAGCGGCAGCGATACTGCCCGTAGCTTCCCCACCATGTACAGCGTTTGCGGCAGGCTGAAAAAGCAGCGCAGCAGCCGCAGCTCCTGCAAGAAGCTTGCTCATATCATTCACCCCTTTTTTGCACCGTTCATGCTTTTTATACTTCAAATATACTATAACTCCGTGAAAAAGTCAATCGTTTATGGCTTGTCAATTTGTAGGGAACGCCTTCACTTGCAAGGCGTTCCCTATATCCTTTGGAATCCCGTTCATAGGCAAAAACAGCTTTTTCGATAAATTAAGGAGCAATGAATCAAATCATTGCTCCTGCATTTTATAAAAATCGTTCTTGGCAAATGCCACGGTAAACTCGGTATACTGCCCCTGCTCGGATTTTACGGAAATACTGTGCCCGAGCCTTTCGCACAGGCTCTTCACGATGTAAAGTCCCATACCCGTGGACTTTGCATACAGACGTCCGTTTTCGCCTGTGAAGCTCTTGTCGAACACGCGGCTCAGGTCATTTTCGGGTATGCCTATGCCGTTGTCGCGGAAGTGCAGCAGCACACGGTCAGGGAGCTCCTCTGCGCTTATTTTCATAACGGTCTCGCGCCCCTCAACTGTGTATTTCAGGCTGTTTGCGATGAACTGTCCAAGCATGAATTCCAGCCACTTGCCGTCGGTCATAACGCTTATGTCAAGCCCCTCGGTCTCGATAGAAGCTCCTGCAAGCTGGATATCCTCGCGCTTTTTCAGAGCCGTATTGGAAACGGTGCGCTTCAGGGAGGTCTCCTTGATGATGTAGTCCTTTTCGGCGCTCTCGGAACGGGCATAGTACAGCACCTGATCGGTATAGCCGTCTATGCGGCGGAGCTGCTCCAGAAACTTGTCCCCAAGCTTGTCGCTGTGATTGTGCGCCATGAGCTGTAAGCTTGCCACGGGGAGCTTTACCTCGTGCACCCACATCTCGATAAATTCGCGGAAGTCAGCGGAGCTCCGCTTATAGTCCGATACGTTCTCGCACATGGCTTTATTAGCCTGACAAAGAACCTCATAGGTGAGCCTGCCCTCTAAGAAGTCGGGCTCTTTTACCATTTCGTGAATAAGGTACTTTTTGTCCAGTATATCAAGCTTCTGAATAAGCTCGTCATAGAACCGCCTTTTACGCAGAAAGCCCACAAGCTCCTCTGTTATGACGAACAGCAGGAATATGACGGTGATAAATGCCATAAGCTGACCGCTTACCCTGTATGCTCCCAGAAACAGCAGTATAAGCCCGAATGAGACCGCTGCGATAACGTAAAACCACAGCCTGTCCATGATATAGTCGCGAAATCTCATCTCAGTATGTACCCCTGCTTCTTGCGCGTTTCGATAGCGTCCTCGCAGCCAAGGTCTGCAAGCTTTGAACGCAGGCGGCTTATATTAACGGTGAGGGCGTTGTCGTTGACGAACTCGTCGTTGTCCCACAGCGCCGTCATAAGCTCGTCACGGGTGACGATAGAGCCGCGCCTGTCCAGCATAAAGCGGAAAATTATCATCTCGTTCTTGGTGAGGATAAGCTCGCGGCTGCCGTCGGTCAGACAGCCCTTGGCGTCGTTGACCTGCAAGCCGTTGTAGGACTGGACTGTCACCGAACCTGCGGAACGTTTCAGCACAGCGGATATCCTCAGCAGCAGGATCGTGGGATTATAGGGCTTTGTGATGTAGTCGTCGGCGCCGTAGCTCATGGAGAGCACTTCGTCGGTCTCGGAAGTCCTGCTCGTCACCATGATAACGGGAGTATCCGTTTCGCTGCGTATCTCCTTGAGAAGCTGTTCGCCGTTAAGGTCGGGGATATTTATGTCCATGAGGATAAGGTCGGGCTTTGCGGAGAGTATCTTTGCCTTTGAGTTGCTGAAATCCGTAAGGTATTCGGCTTCGTAGCCCGAATTGCGGAGAAGCTCGGCGAGCTCCTCACGGATAGACCTGTCGTCCTCGACAATGAAAATCTTGCTCATATTTCACCTCTGAATTATTATTGTTTTAATTATAGCACAAATGAGCGGATAAAACAAGCCTTTAGCTGTAGGGAACGCCGCCCTCGGCGTTCCGTAAATTGATGATTGAGAATGTAGGGGCTGATGTACACAGCCCGAATAATTGCTTTGTAACCACACGGGGCGATGCAGGCATCGCCCCCTACACATTTTTACGTTATATCATGGGCTGTCGAGGACGCCAGCCCCTACAAAAAAGGCGAACCGATCGGTTCGCCTTTAATTATGCATTATGCATTGAACGGGCGCACATTGTGCGCCCCTACACATTACTCGTCTGTTTCGTCGGTCTCGACGGGCGGCAGCTTCTCCACGCGACAGACCTCGATTCGGTGGTGCTTTACCTCGACCACGTTTATGTGAAGTCCGCCTGCTTCAAGCTCCAGCTGTGTGCCGTCCTTGGGTATCTCGCCAAGCTTCGCTATGACGTAGCCGCCAAAGGTCTCGTACTTGTCCGCAGGCAGCGTGACATCAAGCTCCTCACAGACATCGCTGAGGGAGCTGATACCGGGAACTGTCCACTGAGTATCGTTTATCTTTTCAAGTCTTACAGCAGGCTCGTCCTCGGGATCGTCGGCGAAGTCGCCAACAAGCTCCTCAACAAGGTCGGTAATGGTGATTATACCGCTCATGCCGCCGTATTCGTCAACTACTATTGCGAAGTGGTCTGCGCCGCGCTGCTTCATCTGGTCGAACAGGCGGTCAGCCTTCATGTTCTCGTGCACAAAGCAGGGCTCGCGGACAGCCTTTTCCATGATGTTGTCCTTGCTCTTGTCCTCAAGTCGGAAATAGTCCTTTGCATTGAGAACGCCGATAACGTTGTCCACGCTCTCGCCGCACACAGGGAACGAGGAATGACGGGTGCGGTGTATGGTCTCCTCCCAGACGCTGATATCGTCGTCGCTCCATAGCACGTCAACGTCTGTACGGTGAGTGCAGACCTGCTCCGCGGTCATATCATCAAAGGCGAAAACGTTCTTGATTATGCGGTTCTCGTCCTCGTCGATAGTACCCTTTTCCGCGCCTGCGTCGGACATCATGAGTATCTCTTCCTCGGTGACTGTGTCGTCGTCGCTGTTGGGATCAATGCCCATGAGCCGCAGTATACCGTTTGCGGACACATTCAGCAGCCATACCAGCGGTGCGAAGAATACTGCCACGAAGTTTATGACTCCGCTCATGGCAAGAGCTATCTTCTCGGGATCCTTCATTGCAAGGCGTTTAGGCACCAGTTCTCCGAAAACCAGCGTAAAATAAGAAAGCACCAGTGTGATAAGAACTACCGACACCTTTTTGATAACAGCCGCAGGTATTCCTATGCCTGTTTTGACCAGCGCAGAGGTAAGGAGCTCCGCAAAGCTGTCTGCGGCAAAAGCGGCGCCTATGAAGCCTGCCAGTGTTATAGCTACCTGAATAGTTGCAAGGAATCGTGTAGGCGTATCGGTAAGCTTTTTGAGTCTCACGGCTTTTTTGTTGCCGCTGGCGGCAAGCTTTTCAAGCCGCACATCGCTTGTGGAGATGACCGCCACCTCCGTACAGGCGAAAAGCGCGTTCAGCGCGATAAGTATTATTTGCAGAATTATCTGCCCTAACATATTCATATCCTCCGTTAAAATATCTGTATTTGTCTATATGTCTATAACCTCATAAAGGCACAGCCTAACACAAACGATAGTGCAGACCATGCCTTGATAATACATATTTAACGAAGTATGTCTCGTAATTATAAGGATTACTGCCGTCAGGGGCACCGTCCATTATGTGTTTCATCTCCTGTTCTTATAGTAGTATATGTAATTATAGCACATATTTTACGAAAAAGCAAGTCTCGCGGATAAAAATTTAGCTTGTAGGGGACGGTGGCTCCCTACAGTGTAGGGAGATGTCAGCATAGCGACAGAGGGACGCGGCTTCTGTTGGAAGTCCTCGACGTCCCGCAATTGCAACGGAACTCACGGGCTGTCGGGGACGCCAGCCCCTACATACGGTAATTCGGAGCCGTTCGTCATCACGGGCGGCGGAACGCCGCCCCTACAATTATGCATTATGCATTAAACAGGGCGCGATAAATCGCGCCCTGTCTCTTACTGCATTGTTACCATGAAGCAAACGCTCTTGCCCGGCTGGTTCATTACGTGTACCTTGAACTTATGCTTATCGATAACCGACTTCGCAATAGCAAGTCCCAGTCCGTAGCCGCCTGTGGAGCGGTTTCTCGACTCATCGCTGCGGTAGAAACGCTCGAATATCTTCTCGGTATCCTCTTCCTTGATGCCCTGACCTGTGTTGTATACCGAGAGGAGCTTTCTGTCGCCCACTCTCTTAAGGGATACTCTTACCGTACCGCCGTCGTTGGAGTACTTCAGCGCGTTGTCGATGAATATAGCTGTCATCTGCTTGATATGCTTCTCGCTTCCGCTGAGCATGATATCGTCCTCGACGTTGACCTCGAACTTCTTGTTGTTCTCAAACGCCTGACACTCAAATGGCAGTGCGGTATTTATTACCGCCTTGCTGAGATTGAAGTACTTGCGCTCGAAATCAGTTGTATTGTTCTCCAGTCTTGTGAGATTCAGCAGGTCGTTGACCAGCACGTTCATACGTTCTGTCTGAGCCTTGATGTATTCAAGCCACTTGTTCGCGCCTATCTCCTCGGAAAGTACGTCTGCATTTGTGGTGATGACTGCAAGAGGAGTTTTCAGCTCATGGCTTGCGTCTGATACGAACTGCTTCTGCTTCTCGAATGCTACCTTGATAGGCTGAATGCTTCTCAGGCTGAGGAAATACGCAAAAACAGAGAGAACGACCAGCGCTATAAGACCTATAATTATAGTTGTGCGCTTGAGCTGCTTGAGCATATCCATTTCGGAGCTCTTATCCGTAAGCACCATGATAGTGCCGTTTGACTTGTCTGTCTGATAGAACTGATAGCCGTTTATCATACCTGTATCCTTGCCGTTGTCAAGGATAGTTGTTATGTAGTCCTGAGCTCCTATAGAGTCAAGCTTGTCATTGTTGAGAGTCGCAAGGTAATTGCCCTTTGTATCCGCCATGATAACAAAGAAATCTATAGAGCCGAGAGTCTTCGGGATAGGCTCTACCTTTGAATATGCCATAGGGTTTGGCTCTGAGGCAGGTGACGCCATAGCTGTGGGAGCGCCGCTGCTTTCGCTGTTTGAAAGAACTGTAAAGCCTTCCAGCACAGGCTCGCCTGTATAGACGGTATTCACAAGAACAGCCTCGCCGCCGAAGCTCTGAGGCTCTGCGATAAGCTCGTCCTCAGCTTCTGCGTTTTCATCGTCCAGCGGCTCGCCGTTTTCGCGGTAGCGCTTGTATTCCTGCTTATCCTCGTATATCTTTATACCGTTTTTATCAGGCTCCTTGCTGTTCATCTTGGGAGTTCCTGCCATGCCGCCGTTCCACTGCATCCACGGGTTCCACGGGTTCATCTGGTTCCACGGGTTCCACGGATTTGTCTGATCCCACGGGTTCCACGGGTTATTGGGATCGTTGCCGCCGTTCTGCTGTCCCCAGTTGTTCCAGTTGTTCCAATCCTGCTGCCCTTGCTGACCGCCGTTGTTATTATTCCAGTTTTTCCAGAAATTATCCCAGTCCTGCTGGCTCCAGTTGTTCCAGTCAGGCTGTCCCTGCTGGTTCCAGTTGTTCCAGTCCTGCTGTCCCCATGCAGCCCAGCTCTGCTGTCCGCCTGACGGCGCAGTGGTCTGAGCCTCTGAGGGCTGAGTCTCGGGGGGCTGAGTTTCAGCAGGCTGCTCCTCGTGCGGCTCCTCGTAGTACTCGGGCTCGTCGGTAGTGAACTGCTCGATGAACTCTGTGCTCTCATCAGTTGACGGAACTGCCTGAGTAGTCTCGTCAGCCTTTGTAGTCACAGTAGTCGCTGTTGTAGTCGTCGGAGCCTCTGTGGTGGTCGGCTTGGCTGTTTCAGAGGGCTTCGCAGGCGGATTGCCGCCCTTGTCGCGCTTTTCACCCTTTGGCTCAACAGGCTTGGTATATGTAAATGTTGAGTTCTTGTCGTTATACTCGATACCCGAAGCTATCTGCATGAGCACTTCCTTGGACTGCCCTCGCATTACCTCCTTGGTGATAACATTTATAGAACCGATAAGTGCAATGAAAACAGCAAGGAGAATACTTACGATCATAGTGAAAAGCTTCATCTGGGCTTTTCTGAACATCCGATCATGAGGTTTCCTTAACATTGCGTCATTCCTCCTTCATCATTCAAGAGAATAGCCTATACCTCTTGCGGTCTTGATCTGAACAGGAGCGGATATTACCGAAAGCTTTTTTCTGAGGAATGATATGTAGACCTCGATGTTGTTGTACTCAACATCGCTCTCATAGCCCCATATCTTCTCGATTATACGCTCCTTTGGAAGTATCTGGTGAGGATTTGATATAAGGAGCTCCATTATCTGGTACTCCTTGAGCGAAAGCTTAACGTCGCTGCCCTTCCACATTACCGAGCAGGTGCTCTTGTTAAGCTCAAGTCCGTTATAATCCAGTCTGTTTTCGTCAACTATCTCGCCCTTTCTCCTGGTGAGCGCTCTCACTCGCGCAAGAAGCTCACCGGTAACGAAGGGCTTTGTAAGGTAGTCGTCTGCGCCGCAGTCAAGACCGTTGATCTTGTCCTCGATCTCGCTTCGTGCGGTGAGCAGAAGAACAGGCGTATTTATATGCTCGCGGCGGAGATTCCTCAGCACCTCCATACCGTTCATGCCGGGAAGCATGATATCCAGTATAATGCAGTCGTAAACTCCCGTCAGAGCATTATCGAGTCCGTCAACGCCGTCGTAAACGGTATCGACGTTGTACATATTTCTTTTAAGTATCTCCGACAGAGCGTCGGCAAGCTGTATCTCGTCCTCAACAACGAGAAGTCTCATATGAATACCCCCTTGAATGCCATTATATATGTACGGCATATATCTGTAAAAGCGGACACCATTCCACTCTAACTATATTATACCACAAAATATTGAAATAAGCTTAAAGGAATTTTAAGTTTAACAAATTAATTAGGAAAAAAATCGGTGATGTTTTTGTGCATATCAACAGTTTTGCTTTTAAATTGCCAGTAGGCGTTGACTAACCTATAAATTTGTGTTATGATTGATTACACAGATGAGTGAAAATAATTTACTGTTTTTACTCATTATATAGAAAATATATAGGTCCATATACACAGACGATACAAAAAACAGAGAAACTTCAGGCACTGTTACCCTTGTTTTTGCAGTCGGCTGTTCCATATCAGATGGGAGGGGCAAAGATATGTTATCACCTATAGAACGAAAAAAGGCAGGCTTTCCACTGCTGACATCTCACGCTTCTGAGATGAAAAAATATGCGGAAGTTTACAGCCTCTTCGTTGACAAGGGCTACTCCAAGGAGCTGTGTGAGGCTTACGCCGACGCTTTCATCGACAACGTCAAGAAACCCACCTACTTCGATATAATCCAGATAGCATCTCTTTACGATAAGATATACGATAATAAGACAGCTTATTTTTATCTTGAAAAGCTCATAGACAAAAAGCTCAGCGGCGACGAGAAATTCGGCTACTGCACCGAAATGCTCAGCACTATCAGCAAGATAGGAAACTGGCGCGACGCCGAGGAGTTCCGCACGCTGAACATAAGCTTTTTGCAGAAATACTGCGAAAAGACCTGCCTCAAGCGTCAGGCTAAGCTCTATATCTCGCTTGCGCTGGCAGACTGCGCCGCAAAGAATTACCGCGACGCTCTCAAGCTCCTGAAATTCGGCTATAAGCCGCAGGGCAGAAACGATTCCATGCTTCTTGAGATTATGATAACCGCAGTCTACATATTCGCAAAGGCTGACGATATAGAAGGTCTGGAGGGCGCTCTCGCAAACGCCAACGGCTGTCTGAAGCTGTTCAAGGACTTCGATTTCTCGTGGCAGGAGGAATACTACCACAAGAGGATCAGAGACGCCTCACAGGGCATACTGTAAAACATGAGCTCCGAGCTGAACCTCGGAGCTTTTTTATGCCTTGGAGTCCGCAAGACTTGGTTAAAAAATAAAAAGATATCAAAATTTTTCAAAATTTCTCCAAAAATTTTCCCTGCACAATTTTGTATTACTTTTAACCATAGCCAGTTTTATCAGTTCGCAGCTCAAATTATCACCTTAGTCAAAAGATGTTGTAATTGTGCTGCATTTTTTGTCGAACCCCGAATCAACGTATCTACGTAGATTTATCGATACGGTTTTTGTTCTGTACAAAAATCAGCCTTATTTTTTTATTTTTATGACAAAAAACTGATTTATTAAAATCAGTAATTTAGTTCATAATTACTTAATATAAAATATAATACTAAATTTAGCAATATAGTCCTAATTTTGAGCAATATAATCAATTGAACTTAGCGCCGTCATGTTTTATAATACAATTGTTGGTAGAGGATAACGCCGAAAAATCGGCTTCTCTACCGCCACATAATTTCAACAGATTTTTATGTGTCCTGTAACAAAATCGGCAAGTATATCTTTCTTTTGCTTGATCCGGTATCAAACTCCGCCGGATCCTCGGTCTTACCACTTCGATCCAGCACACATCGGACTTACTTCAACTGCTATTAAACATTAATGCCTATAATATGTTTAATCGCCTAAAGCAGTTCACGCATCGCTTGAAACGACCAAACAAGCATGACATCACAGCAAGAAGATATATGGCACTTCGGAATATGTGCTGCCGTAATGACAACTGCGTATAGAGGGTGCGCAGGCGTCACTCAATAGCGACCTTGATTGGCTTTTTGAGAGGGTGTCAATGAAGGTCGTTATTATTTTGCAATCCTGTTCTATACCTATATATAAAAGGCTGCCGCATGGCAGTCTTTTTTCGTGGCGGGATTTTTAATGCATAATCAAATGCGAACCAAGCGGTTCGCATTTTTGTAGGGGCGAGTTCCGCTCTCCCGTGCTATATCGCTGTAGATGTGTAGGGGGCGGATACTATCCGCCCGTTCAATATAAATATGTAATCCGTAAAAAAGCCGACAGGTGTTCCCTGTCGGCTTTTCTTGTCAAATCAAGCAAATATCTCAGCGTAAAGTGCTGTTCTGTTGCTTCTTGCTTCGTTGAATGAAGCGATTATCTTATCTGTGCCTGCCTTGAAGTTCTCTCTGTTAGCATAAGCGTCATCAACAGCCTTCTTGATGATATCAGCTGTAATGTCTATCTCATGCTTGTTGAGAGCGATACCTGCGTTAAGTTCTGCAACTACCTTTGCAACGTCAAACTGGTCAACAGCCTGCGGTACAAGTACCAGTGCAGCGCCGCTTGCAAGACCTTCTGATGTTGAGTTGAAGCCTGCGTGTGTGATAAATACATCTACCTGCGGTAAAAGCTGAGTCTGGGGTACATAGTTGTAGATAGTGAAGTTATCTGGAATCTCCTTGAATGTCTCCTCGATATTTACAAACTTACCTACAGACATTATTACCTGATACTCGTCCGAGTCCTTGAAAGCTTCGATACAGCGGTGATAGAACTCCAAGTCCTTGCCGAAGATAGTTCCCAGTGAGATAAAGAGGAGCTTCTTGTTTTCGTCCTTCTTGAAGTCAAAGCTCTTGTCAACGACTCTCTGCTCGATGTGTGGTCCGAGGAAGTAGCACTTGTCATCTGTATCCTCAGGTCTTAAGTGGAAATACTTTGATGTCAGGAGTATCTTCTTGAAGTTGTTTGGAGTGAATATAAGTCCGACGAAGTCACGGAGACTGATATTGTATTTAGCGTTTGTTGCCTGTAAACCTATCAGTCTTGCGTTGTCAAACTGGTTCTCGTCTGTAAGAATGAATGAAGGGTAGATCATTACAAACTTAGCAGGATCGATCTTTAAGACCTTGTTCATTTCTTCAATGTCGAAAAATGCGTCGATGATATAGTAATCGTACTCAGTCTTATCATTCATAAGCAGAGTCATAACAACGTCTGTTGCCTTGCCTACCATGAATGAATTTATAGCGAATGGTGGAACATTTGGAGGTAATCTTTTAGCAATTTCACTTACATCTGCTGAATAAACTACTTTCTTTACAGGAACTTCGTTTAATCTCGGTGCAAATTCGTCTGTAACAAAACAAGTCACATCATGACCTAATGCGGCTAATTCTCTTACGACCTCAACACTTCCTGTAAAGTGACCGTGTAAGATACCGTTTAAAACGGCAATTTTTTTTGGCTTGATCTCGCTCATGTTTTCTTTTCCTCCGTTATGTTTTTCTATAGGATTTTGCTTCAAGGAAATAAGCGGCTCGGTACCGTTTATTTCCACGGCGCTCAGACACGCTGATTAAAATTATAGCACACTTCATAGAGAAAATCAATACCTTTTTTCGACCTGTTCCTATATAATTTTCAGGCGCTGATGGTTCAAATTTTTACGACGTATTTCGATGATTATTAACAGTTTTTTGCCCAAGTTCTTAAAACAATTAATACTTGACAAAATTCGACGAATATGCTATACTACTCATTGTTTCAGTGTTTTCCACAGCGAGGTGTCAGACTTGATTTTTAGCCAAAAATTCACGCTGTGGTCAGAGAAAATTGACCGAAAAGTCAAAAAGAAAGAGGATAGAGAAGAAATGAATAGCAAAGACATGAAAAACAAGCGTGTGTTTATAACAGGTGCTACAGGATTTGTAGGAGCACACATCACAAAGCACCTTATCGAACTCGGTGCAAACGTTACCGTACTCATCGAGAGATGTGACAGCACAAGCTATTTCAGCATCTGCGGACTGGACAAGAAGGTCAACGTATACTACGGCGATATCAGCAACGGCGCTCTCATCGAGCAGATAATCGTTGAGCAGAAGATTGAGTTCATCTTCCACCTTGCTGCTGTAGCTCTTCAGGACTTAGCTTACAAGATGCCAAAGGTGACTTTCCAGGTAAATATCGTAGGTACATACAATATCTTAGACGCCGCAAGACTTCACATGGATACAGTCAAGGCTGTTCTCGTTGCTTCAAGCGATAAGGTTTACGGCGACAGCGATGTACTTCCTTACAACGAGAGCATGATACTTCAGGGCAGCAATCCTTACGACGTATCAAAGGTTTGTCAGGATATGCTGGCAAGAAGCTTCTACCACAGCTACAAGCTCCCTGTTGCAGTAGGAAGATTCGGCAACATCTACGGTCCAGGAGACAACAACTTCAACAGACTTATCCCCGGAACTGTACAGAAGCTCGAAAACGGCGAGTCTCCTGTTATCAGACACCCTGCAAACGGCGTATTCAAGAGAGACTTCCTTTACATCAAGGATATCGTCAATGCTTATATGTATATGCTTTACAACATCGAAAAGGAAGGCGTTGTAGGAAACGCATTCAACTTCGGTACAGGTATCGCTACAGACATCGAGACTATCGTTAACAAGATAAAGGCTATAATGAACTGCGAGAATATCGAGTCTGTTATCCAGCAGAGCGATGTTAACGAGATACTGATACAGCAGTTAGATCCTACAAAGGCATTTGAGCGTATCGGCTGGAAGGCTGAGTACTCTGTGGATATGGGACTCGCTGAGACAGTTGACTGGTACAGAAACGTATACTTCAAGTTAAGCTGAATATAACAAAAAGAAGCCGAATAAATCGGCTTCTTTTTTATGCCTGATACGCAATTGCAGGGGGCGTCTTTACGCCGCCCGAATAAATATCATGTACCCAGACGGGCGGATAATATCCGCCCCTACAAACTCACATCAATTCCTTGAAGAAATTGCACTCGTCGTCATTTGCCTGCGCAGCAAGCTCGGACTTCACATCGCAGTGGAAAACGTGTCCCAGAGGATGTTCCTCGTCGCCGTAGAGCTTGTACCTGTACTTCACGCCTACCCTGTCAAGGCTCTCCATGAGCGCCTTTGGCTCCTCGCGGAGGAAGTCCTCGTTGGAGGTCATGATATAACAGGGCGGAAAATCCTTGTTCACAAGGTCAACAACGCTGAACTTATCAAGGATAGCAGGATAGTCCTTCTTCTCAAGGAAGTCCTTCATGGACTTGATGATACCTGCGTCCTTGGTCTGATAGATACCGCAGTTGAGAGCCAGTCCCCTGAACTTCAAGCCCTCGGGAACGGTAAAGCTGTACATCTTTGCGTACTCCTTATCTGCGCAAATGCAGGCATAAAGGGCGATACCCATTGCTCCTGCGGAGTCTCCCACAGCAAAGAGGTTATCAAGGTCAAAGCCGTACTGCCCGGCATTCTTCATCACCCATTCAAAGACCATGTTGGTGTCCTCAAAGGGCGCAGGAAAGCGGTGTTCGGGAGCAAGCCTGTAGGAATAGTTCACCACTGCAAAGCCGTGCTTTGCAAGCTCCATGCAGTAAAACTGGTAGACCTTTTTATCGCCGTATACCCAGCCGCCTCCGTGAAAGCTGACGATAACGGAGATTTTTCCGCTGAGAGCCTTGGGACGGTACACGTCCAGCACCTGCCAGTTCTCGTCAGAGCCGTATTTTATATCGTCAAAGCGCTCTATCTCAGGCGGAGTTGTCAGTCCCTCGTCGCGCTTTGCGTCGCTTTCTTCGCACATTTTTCTGAATATCTTACTGCGTATGGACATATCAATTCTCCTTTTGTAGTTTTTTCAGCTTTTCACGCAGTTCCCTGCGGCGTTTCTCCGCCGCTTTTTTATTTATGGTATAAGCGCCGTTTTTCAGCTCCACCACGTCCCCCTCACGGGCTTCTTCGGGGAGCATATCACGGAGAACGTTCTTCATGCCGTTTTCCGTTTCAAGGACTGCGTATTTTCCCTCAAATCTGTCGATTATGGTCATTTTTTCTCCCTTTCGCAGGTTATCTTCATATCCGCGCCGTTGGATTCCGCAATAACAGTTCCGTTTACGTCTGTTCGGCAGACCATATCCGCGTATCTTTCAAGCCTTTTCACGGTGCTGTCCGCAGGGTGTCCGTAGGGATTTTCCTTTCCGCAGGAAATGACCGCTGTCTGCGGACGGATAATGTCTGTAAACTCCGCTGTTGAGGAATGAGAACTGCCGTGGTGTCCTGCCTTATAGAGCACGACCTTATCCAGCCTGCCGCCGCTTATCATAGCCGCTTCGGACTCAGCCTCAGCGTCGCCTGTGAACAGGCATTTGTTGCTGCCGTGAGTGAGCATAAATGCTATGGAGTAGTTGTTCAAGTCCTCATAGAAGCCGCCGTCGGGAGCTATTATCTCCGCCCTTGCACTGCCGATTTCAAGGACTTGTCCCACCTTAGCTTCTTTTACGGGGACGTTCTTCGCAGCACAGCTGTCCAGAAAGCGCTCATAGAAAACCGCAGTCGGTATCTGCTTGTCGGGGATATGGGGCACAAGGACTTCGCCGACGTCGAAAACGTCGATGATATGATGCATACCGCCCATATGATCGGAGTGCGGGTGGGTTGCGATGATGTAGTCGAGCCGTCCCACGCCAAGCTCCCGAAGATAGTCGGTCACGCGCTCCGAGACATCGTTTTCGCCGCAGTCCACCAGCATAGTCACGCCGTTTGCGGCGATAAAGGTGCAGTCGCCCTGCCCCACGTCGATGAAATGCATGACCAGCTTGTCCTCATTGGGAAATGTGTGGGGCGGCTTGCGGAAATACCGCCAGCCAAGAAATATCAGTATTGCCGCCGTTATCAGCAGCCATAGCAGGTTCAGTGCTTTCTTTTTCCGTTCTGCCCGTTCTTTTTCCCGTTTTTCTGCCAGCTCGCGGAGGTATTGTTTTTGCTGCGTGCTGAGCCTGTATTTCTCTCCTGCTGCCTTGACGAAGCTTTCCGTGTCTTTGAAGTATTTTGCCACGACTTGTTGTCACCGCCTTTTCGGGGAGTACCGCCCTGTCCGCGGCTGTCGTCCGCCACAAGGCATTTAGGCGACGTACCGATGAGGTCACGGCGTCCTGCGGCTCTGAGAGCTTCAAGGACTATCTCCTTGTTCTGTGGGCGGAAGTATTGCAGCAGAGCTCGCTGCATAGCCTTTTCCTTGGGAGTTTTCGGCACGTAGACCTTTTCCATTGTGTAGGGATCCAGCTCCGTGTAGAACATCGCCGTGGAAATAGTTCCGGGCGTCGGATAGAAGTCCTGCACCTGCTCGGGACGTATCTTGTTCTCTTTCAGGAAGAGGGCAAGGTCTATGGCTTCGTTGAGGGTGCTGCCCGGGTGCGAGGACATGAGGTAGGGCACAAGATACTGTTCCTTGCCCATGCTCTTGGTTATCTCGTAGAAGCGCTTCTGGAAACGCTTGTAAGCTTCGATGTGGGGCTTGCCCATTTTGTCGAGGACTACCGCGGAACAGTGCTCGGGAGCGACTTTTAACTGACCGCTGACATGGTGCATTATGAGCTCCTTCATGAACTCGTCATCCTTGTCCTCGATGAGGTAGTCGTAGCGTATGCCCGAGCGGATAAACACTCGCTTGACGCCCTTGACCTTGCGTATCTTCCGCAGCATATCAAGGTACTCCGTGTGGTCTACCTTCAGTGCAGGACAGGGCTTGGGAGCAAGGCACTTCTTGCCCATGCACAGTCCCTTTGAGAGCTGCTTGTCGCAGGAGGGGCGGCGGAAGTCCGCCGTAGGACCGCCTACGTCGTGTATATAGCCCTTGAAATCAGGCATTTTCGTTATGCGCTCAGCCTCGGCAAGCACCGACTCCACACTGCGGACGGTGATACGTCTGCCCTGATGAAGTGCGATAGAGCAGAAATTGCAGTAGCCGAAGCAGCCGCGGTTATGAGTGATAGAAAAGCGCACCTCCTCGATACCCGGGACTCCGCCGAGAGCCTCGTATGAGGGGTGTATCGCCCTTGTGTAGGGCAGTGAGTAGATGTGGTCGAGCTCCTCGGTGGTAAGGCTGTAGGCAGGGGGCAGCTGTACCAGCATCATCTTGCCATGGCGCTGGATTATGGTCTTTCCGTAGACCTCGTCCTGCCAGTCGTACTGTATCTTGACCGCCTTTGCGTACTCGGGCTTGCTGTCCCGAACCTGCTCGAAAGAGGGGCACTGCGCAGCACCGAGGGGCGTGTTCACGGGCTCTGTGAGATAGCAGGTGCCGCGTATATCGTGCATATCCTGTATGCGTTCACCTGCCGCAAGACGGGTGCACATCTCCTGTATCTGGTGCTCGCCCATGCCGTACATCAGCAGGTCGGCGCCGCTGTCAACGAGAACGGAGGGGCGAACTGCGTCGTCCCAGTAGTCGTAATGTGCAAAGCGGCGGAGCGAAGCCTCCAGACCGCCTATAGCTATGGGGATATCCCCGAAGTATTCGCGGAGCTTCTGGCAGTAGACTATAACTGCGCGGTCAGGGCGCTTGCCTGCCACGCCTCCTGCGGTGTATGCGTCGTCGGAGCGCTTTCTCTTAGCCGCAGTATAATGAGCTACCATGGAGTCGATATTTCCTGCGGTCACAAGAAAGGCATACTTAGGCGCACCGAAGCGGCGGAAGTCCCTGTCGCTGTGCCAGTCGGGCTGTGATATGATACCTACCGTAAAGCCCATGCTCTCAATAAGACGGGTAACGATAGCCGCTCCGAAGCTGGGGTGGTCTACGTATGCGTCGCCTGTAATATATATGTAGTCGAACTGCTCTATTCCCAGCTCGTCCATTTCCTTTTTAGTAGTAGGCAGAAAGCCCTCGTACATGGTATCACCTCACAGTATAACTGTTTTTTCAAGCTCAGCCTTGGCTGAACGCCATTGGGGAAACTCCGCTCCCAGCAGGGCGTAGAAGTCCTTTGAGTGGTCAGGGTGTATAAAATGGCAGAACTCATGTGTGACTACGTGCTCTATGCAGTGCCGCGGAGCTTCGATG
Source organism: Ruminococcus flavefaciens (assembly GCF_900119075.1). Lineage (GTDB taxonomy): Bacteria > Bacillota > Clostridia > Oscillospirales > Ruminococcaceae > Ruminococcus > Ruminococcus flavefaciens_Q. Next base: position 126,069 of record NZ_FPIP01000005.1, on the reverse strand, counting down.
AGCCGCCTGTTCAGAGTTATCATGCCCCTTGTGTAGTGACAGCTCCCCCAGCGGGAGGTCATGGAGCGTATCTTTATCTGGGGCATTGCAACGCCGTATTTCACAAATTTCTTGTGTGTTTCAAGGACTATTTCAAAGAATACCTCTTTGCACTGCTTGTCGTACCAGCCGTCCGCAAGCTTCTTTACGCGCTGAGTATTGCCCGTGTCCCTGATGTGGATTTGGAGCTCCTCTCCGCAAAGCTCCGCATACTCGCGGCTGTCGGGTATAAGCGATAATTTCAGCTTGCTGCCCAGGTACATGAGTTCCTCGCCGTCGGTATAGCTGGGGGGAGCTTTTTTCACGTCGCGCTCTGCGAAGTACACAGCCGCTCTGCGGATATGCTCGCTCCTGCTGATGATAAAAGCCTCTATTTCACGGACGGGAACGCGCTTTGACGCGGAAACGTACACCGAGCCGTCGTGCTTTACCCGAAGATTTATATTTTTCACTTTTTTGCGTTCAAGGGTGTAATCCATTGCTCCCAGCGGAGTCATCACACGCCTTGTTTCAGTAGATAATGTTTTCATTTTATTCTCCTATGAAACAATTATATCGCAGTAACGCCATTGTGTCAACCGTTTATATCCGCCTGTCAGGGGACGCCTTCTCTTGCAAGGCGTCCCCTCCCGAAAAACAATTCACTGGATTGTTTTTCGATTCACCCCTTGCGAGGCGCCTTCGGTTCTTGGGCTCTGCCCAAACCTGCCAGAGGCTCTGCCTCTGGACTCCGCCTAAGGAACACGTCCCTTAGGAATCCCGCTCATATTCTCAGCAAGTAAATTCGGGACGGATATTTCTACTTACTACTCACTATTTTCTAAAAACTAATCACTAAGCACTAAGGACTGAAAAATTGCAGTGCAATTTTTCAAAAACCCCTTGACAAATGCTCTTTTGTGTGATATAATCCAAACATAAGCTATGAGGAAGACAAGCAAAGTATCGCCAATGTCTACAGAGAGCCGACGGTTGGTGCGAGTCGGTGATAAGCAGTGCTGTGTATCCCTTCTGAGCCGAAGTGCTGAAAATCTCAGTAAGCGCTTCCGTGATTCTGCGTTAATGAATAGGACTTGCTGGAGTCTGAAGTGGTGTTACGCAATAGCGGCACAATTTGAGTGGTACCGCGGGTATTCAGTTAATGATACTCGTCTCAAAGAACTTCTTTGAGGCGAGTTTTTTGTTTTTGCGGTACTTACATCGGAATATTTCTAAATGCCCGTTTCATTTTCCAGTATTGATTATTTTTAAAGGAGAGCTTATTATGAACGAGATGACGAAATTACAGAATGCAGAAGTAAGGATCAAAGAGGTAGCAGAGCGTATCTCGCACCTGCGTGAGGACCTCGGCATTTCCGTTGAGGAAATGGCTGCTAAGACTGATTATTCCGTTGAGGAATATAAAAAGCTGGAATCAGGCGAGCAGGACTTCAGCTTTACTTTCATCTATAAATGCGCAAATACCTTCAATGTTGAGATAACAGACCTCATGGAGGGTTCAAGCCCTGAGCTCAGCGGCTACACTGTTACAAGAAAGGGCGAGGGAGTTCCTATCGTCCGCAGAAAGGGCTTTACCTACAACCGCCTTGCTTCCAAGTTCAAGAACAAGACTGTAGAGCCTTTCCACGTTGTTATCCCCTACTCCGAGGAAGCCCTCTCACAGCCTCTCCACATGGCAAGCCATGCAGGTCAGGAAATGGATATCGTTATCAAGGGCACTCTCCGCATGACAGTCGGCTCGCATACCGAGATACTCCACGAGGGCGACTGTATCTACTACGACAGCTCAATGCCCCATGACGAGATAGCTCTCGGCGGCGAGGACTGCGAGATATACGCATTCGTTATGCCTCCCCGCGGCACAACAGGTATGGCTGAATACAAGGAGCACATCGCCGAGCATCAGCTCACAAACGTTGACAAGGCAGGTCTCCTCCACCCTGTAGCAGAAAAGTTCGTTCAGTGCGAGACCAATGAGGCGGGCATACTCAGCGCAGTTCACTTCCAGAATGAGGATAAGTTCAACTTCGCATACGATATCGTTGACGCAATGGCTGAGAAATGTCCCGACAAGACAGCTATGATATATGTTGACGTCAACAAGAACGAGCGCCGCTTCACATTCAAGGATATCAAGAAGTATTCCTGCCAGACCGCAAATTACTTCAAGTCTCTCGGTATCAAAAAGGGCGACCGCGTAATGCTGGTACTCAAGCGCCACTACCAGTTCTGGTTCTCTATCTTGGCTCTCCACCGTATCGGAGCTCTTGTTATCCCTGCTTCAAATATGCTCAAGGAGCACGATTTTGAGTACCGCTTCAATTCCGCAAACGTATCCGCTATCGTCTGCTCTGCCGACGGCGATATCACTGCCGAGGTGGATAAGGCTTGTGCAGTTACAAATACTATAAAGACAAAGGTCAGCGTAAACGGTCAGCGCGAGGGCTGGCATGATTTCAATGCTGAGCTCCCTGCATACAGCACTCATTTCGAGCGTACTGACGAGACTCCCTGCGGAACCGATCCTATGCTCATCTTCTTCAGCTCGGGTACATCGGGCAATCCTAAGCTCGTTCTCCACAGCTATCAGTACCCCCTCGGTCACTACGTAACAGCCCGTTACTGGCAGAACGCCGATCCTAACGGACTTCACTTCACTATATCCGATACAGGCTGGGGCAAGGCTCTCTGGGGCAAGCTCTACGGTCAGTGGATGTGCGAAGCCGCTGTATTCGTGTACGATTTCGACCGCTTCCACGCAGACAGCATACTCCCAATGTTCAAGAAGTACAATATCACTTCATTCTGCGCGCCTCCGACCATGTACCGCTTCTTCATCAAGGAGGACCTCTCCAAGTATGACCTTTCATCACTGAAATACGCTTGTATCGCAGGCGAAGCCCTCAACCCCGAGGTGTTCCACCAGTTCTACAAGGCAACAGGTATCAAGCTCATGGAGGGCTTCGGACAGACCGAAACTACCCTCTCTATCGCAAACGTTGTGGGCATGGAGCCTAAGCCCGGCAGTATGGGCAAGCCCAATCCCCAGTACGACGTTCAGGTGCTTCTCCCCGACGGCACTCCTGCCGCAGTGGGCGACACAGGCGAGATATGCATAAAGCTCAAGGGCGACAGCACCACAGGCTATGGCGTTCCCGGACTTGCACTGTGCTACTACGGCGACGAGGAGAACACTGCCGAGACATGGCGCGACGGCTACTACCACACAGGCGATACTGCATGGGTTGACGAGGACGGCTATTTCTGGTACGTCGGACGTGTTGACGACGTTATCAAGTCCTCGGGCTACCGTATCGGACCATTCGAGATAGAGAGCGTTCTCATGGAGCTCCCATATGTGCTTGAATGTGCAGTTACAGGCGTTCCCGACGAGATAAGAGGTCAGGTAGTAAAGGCTACTATCGTTCTTACAAAGGATAAGACAGGCTCGGAAGAACTGGTCAAGGAGATAAAGGATTACGTCAAGAAGCGTACCGCTCCTTACAAGTACCCGAGAGTGGTCGAGTTCGTTGAGGAGCTGCCAAAGACCGTAGGCAGCGGAAAGATACGCCGTGCAGCTATCCGCGAAATGGATAAGGCTAAATATCAGAAGTAATATCAAATCAAAAAAGCCGTAAAGAAGTTTTAGCTTCTTTACGGCTTTTTAAATAATAAAGAATAGAGAATATATAAAAAATAAGAATTACGGTGTCCGCTTTGCGGACATATTGATAATAATATCGCCGAAAGGCGATACCACTATTATTCTTTATTATTTATTCATTATTCTTTCTTCTTTATCTTGATTTTATGCACTCCCTTACCTTTTCAAATATCCTCGCCTTTATTTTCAGCGGCGGTGTGTTCTCGGGGAGCTTGTCTATGGAGAAAAACCGCTGTTCATAGGCTTCTTCCTCCTGTACCTTCATCTCTCCCGTGAAATCGCGGCAAATGTACAGTATCCCTGCAAGATATACCTTGTCGCCGTTGGGATATTCGTAGTAGGAGTCCTCCCCCGACATATCCATAAGAAATTCAAGCTTTCCGCAGGCAAGCCCCGTTTCCTCAAGAACTTCTCGGCGGGCACATTCCTCGAAGCTCTCCCCCAGCTCCATAGAGCCTGCGGGATAGTCCCAGTAACCGTTGTCGGTACGTCTGCCGAGTAGTATCTCGTTCTTATCGTTGAGAAGTATGACTCCTGCTCCTGCCATGATAATCGGTCGGCTGCCGAGTGTCTTGCGAAGTTCTAAAATGTAACCCATTGCTGTAGCTCCTTTGTTCATTTGATTTGATTATATCACATAAGAACTGTAAAGTCAATCAGCGGCAAAAGTCATGGTTGCATTTTCCCAAACAACGTGGTATACTATTATTTGTGATTTTAAAAGAAAAGGTGACCTGATTGCAGACTTTCAGAAAAGCGCTCCCTGTGGCACTGTCGCTTATACTGGCGGCAGGTATGGTGGCCGCCGCGGAGCTTTTACACAATAAAGAGATAATCTTCCCAGAGATAACGGCTGTCGCCATAGGAGCGCTGACTGCTCCGAAACAGCCATGGAACGTATCAAGGCTAAGGCTTCTGCCGACTATGACCGCAGCCGCAGTTATCGGCGTAGGACTGGCGTTTCTGCCGCTGCCCGCTGTTGTAAAGATACCCCTTGCCATGATTTGCGCAGCCGCTTGCGTTACGGTATCGGAAACGGAGTTCCTCCCTGCCATATCAGCCTGTGTTCTGCCTGTGCTGCTGGAAACAAAAACTCCCGTCTACATAGGCTCGGTAGTCGTGATGACCTCGCTGATACTCATCACTCAGCTGGTACTCGAAAAAGCAGGACTGCGCGAGAAAAACGTGTACGTCCCCGTCAAGCTCGACAGACAGCTGTTCATGCTCCGCGCAAAGCAGATAGCCGCAGCAAGCATGATCTGTATACTGCCTTTGCTGACAAAGGAGATATTCTTCATAGCACCGCCCCTTATCGTGGCTTTCTTCGAGATGTCAAAGCCCGAAAGCAAGCTGCTGGGACGCCTGCCTCATGTGTTTGCGCTCATAATGCTGGCAGCTGTCAGCGGAGTCCTCTCACGCTTTGTTCTCACCGAAAAGCTGGAACTGCCCCTTGCAGTATCGGCTGCCGTATCATGCGCAGTGATACTCGCCGCCGTGTGCAGGATAAAGCTATATTTCCCACCCTGCGGAGCAATAGCAACTCTGCCATTCATCATACCCGAGGGCGCACTTTTTAGTTTCCCATTTGAAATAGCCGCAGGAACACTGGTATTTATTGCCGCTGCTTTTGCGCTTTCAAAGGAGCAGCGCATAGTTTTAAGAGTAAAGAAATTATTAAGACCGCAGAATTAACTGCAACACTAATATAGAAGTTTTATGCTTATTATTGAGAGAACCCCTTTTGAAAAAAGGGGCCCTCTGACAGAGGGGCGCGCCTCCGTCAGAGGAACCTTTCCTCAGAAAGGTTTCCCCCATAATTAACATAAGCTTCGATATTAGTATCGCAGATAACTGCGGTCTTTATTACAGCAAAAAGTCCTCACAGCCGAAACTGTGAGGACTTCTTTTATCCGTATGAACACAAAACGTTAAAAACGTCTATAAGGTATACTGTATATACTCTAATTACTTCTTGTCAGCAATTGCAGCCTGAGCAGCAGCGAGACGAGCAATTGGAACACGGAAAGGTGAGCAAGATACATAGTCGAGGCCGATCTTGTGGCAGAACTCAACAGATGTAGGATCACCGCCGTGCTCACCGCAGATACCGCAGTGGAGCTTAGGATTTACAGGCTTACCGAGCTTGATAGCCATTTCCATGAGCTTACCAACGCCAGCCTGATCGAGCTTAGCGAAAGGATCGTTCTCGAAGATCTTCTTGTCGTAGTAAGCGCCGAGGAACTTGCCAGCGTCGTCACGTGAGAAGCCGTATGTCATCTGTGTAAGGTCGTTAGTACCGAAGCAGAAGAAGTCAGCGTTCTTAGCGATCTCGTCAGCTGTAAGAGCAGCTCTTGGGATCTCGATCATTGTACCAACTTCGTACTCGAGGTTAGAACCAGCTTCCTTGATAACAGCGTCAGCAGTCTCAACAACTACCTTCTTAACATACTTGAGCTCCTTAACATCGCCAACGAGTGGGATCATGATCTCAGGCTTAACTGTCCAGTCAGCGTGCTTCTTCTTAACGTTGATAGCAGCCTTGATAACAGCCTTTGTCTGCATAGCAGCGATCTCAGGATATGTTACAGCAAGACGGCATCCTCTGTGGCCCATCATTGGGTTGAACTCGTGGAGAGAAGCAATGATGTTCTTGATATCCTCAACGGACTTGCCCTGTGAATCAGCGAGAAGCTTGATGTCAGCCTCTTCTGTAGGAACGAATTCGTGGAGAGGAGGATCGAGGAAACGGATTGTAACAGGGCAGCCCTCAAGAGCCTCATAAAGAGCCTCAAAGTCAGCCTGCTGCATTGGCTCGATCTTAGCGAGGGCAGCCTCACGGCCCTCAACTGTATCAGCACAGATCATCTCACGGAAAGCAGCGATTCTGTCTGCCTCGAAGAACATGTGCTCTGTACGGCAGAGACCGATACCCTCAGCGCCGAGCTCTCTTGCCTTCTTAGCGTCAGCAGGAGTATCAGCGTTTGTACGAACCTTGAGAGTTCTGTACTTATCAGCCCAAGCCATGATTCTTCCGAACTCACCTGCGATCTGAGCGTCAACTGTAGCGATAACGCCGTCGTAGATGTTACCTGTTGTACCGTCGATCGAGATATAGTCGCCTTCCTTGAAGGTCTTGCCGCCGAGCTCGAACTTCTTGTTAGCTTCGTCCATCTTGATATCGCCGCAGCCTGAAACGCAGCACTCACCCATACCACGAGCAACAACAGCAGCGTGTGATGTCATACCGCCGCGAACTGTGAGGATACCCTGTGCAGCCTTCATACCTGTGATATCTTCAGGAGAAGTCTCGAGACGAACGAGAACGACCTTCTCGCCCTTAGCAGCCCACTCTACAGCGTCGTCAGCTGTGAATACGATTTTACCGCAAGCAGCTCCTGGTGAAGCACCGAGGCCCTTGCCGATAGGAGTAGCAGCCTTGAGAGCCTTTGTATCGAACTGTGGGTGGAGAAGTGTATCGAGGTTTCTTGGGTCGATCATTGCAACAGCTTCCTGCTCTGTCTTCATGCCCTCATCAACGAGGTCGCAAGCGATCTTAAGAGCAGCCTGTGCAGTTCTCTTACCGTTTCTTGTCTGGAGCATATAGAGCTTCTTGTTCTCAACAGTGAACTCCATATCCTGCATATCGTGATAGTGATTTTCGAGAGTCTGGCAAACTTCCTTGAACTGAGCGAAAGCCTCAGGGAATGTCTCAGCCATCTGCTGGATAGGCATAGGAGTACGAACGCCTGCAACAACGTCCTCGCCCTGTGCGTTTGTGAGGAACTCACCCATGAGCTTCTTCTCACCTGTAGCAGGATCACGTGTGAACGCAACACCTGTACCGCAGTCGTCGCCCATGTTACCGAATGCCATTGACTGTACGTTTACAGCAGTACCCCAAGAGAATGGGATATCGTTATCTCTTCTGTATACGTTAGCTCTTGGGTTGTCCCATGAACGGAATACAGCCTTGATAGCGCCGATGAGCTGCTCCTTAGGATCGTCAGGGAAGTCCTTGCCGATCTTAGCCTTGTACTCAGCCTTGAACTGGCCAGCGAGCTCCTTGAGGTCGTCAGCGTTGAGCTCAACGTCCTGTGTAACGCCCTTCTTAGCCTTCATTTCGTCGATAAGCTCTTCAAAGTACTTCTTACCAACTTCCATAACTACGTCAGAATACATCTGGATGAATCTTCTGTAGCAGTCCCAAGCCCATCTTGGATTGTTGGACTTTTCAGCGATTGTGTTAACAACTGTCTCGTTGAGACCGAGGTTAAGGATTGTATCCATCATACCAGGCATTGAAGCTCTTGCGCCTGAACGAACAGAAACGAGGAGAGGATTCTCCTTATCGCCGAACTTCTTTCCTGTGATTCCTTCCATTTTAACGATATACTCGTTGATCTCTGCCATGATCTCGTCAGAGATTCCGCCGTCCTCATAGTACTGAGTACAAGCCTCAGTTGTGATTGTGAAGCCCTGAGGAACAGGGAGACCGATGTTTGTCATCTCAGCCAGGTTTGCGCCCTTACCGCCGAGAAGCTCTCTCATGTTGGCATTACCCTCAGAGAAAAGGTAACAATACTTATTTGCCATTGGTGTATACCTCCATTTTTAACATTTCCGAATATTGTCCCGAAAGGGTACAATATCCGAGTTATACATATTATAACACATCTTAGAAAAAAATACCATATATGTGATGACAAAAAAAAGGCGTTAAAAACGCTGCACTTTGTACAAAAATCAACAAAGAAGTTTGTTTTCTTCAAAAAAGGCTTGCATTTGAAGTTAAAGTATGTAAAATTAATAATATAACGCATATTATAAGGAGAACAAAATATGAAAAAAATCTCAACACTTATTCTCGGCAGCATGCTTGCCCTTTCACTGGCTTCCTGCACGGACAACAATGATACTCCCCTGTCCTCTGCTGAGGTCACAACAGCAGAGACCACAACAGAAGCCGCCACCGAACCCACTACGGAAAAAGCGACCAAGCCCACTGTTGAATACTACGACGGGCTTATCTGCTCGGATAATATGACCGAAAAGGAAAAGGAGAGGTCAAGCTTCCGCGAATTTACGCTGCTTGATCCCGATAAGGCTTTCACTATAGGCGAATGCGGACTGAACTCCTATTACCTTTATGATTCGGATAAATCCAAACTAAAAAAGATAAAGGACTCTTTCCGCGAGCTGACCATATACGACGAACAGCTTGACCAGCAGTTCCTTGTGCACATAACACTTCCGCCGAATTATGACAAAGACAAGGAATACCCCGTGGTATTCATCACTGATTCGATGTATCATCTGAAAAAAGTTCCCGACCTCTGGAAAGTCATAGACGAGGGCGAAGCCGCTCCCGTTATATTCGTAACTCTCGGCTACGATTACGACACACGTGAGGATCTTGAACGCTTCAACAAATTCATTTTGCAGGACAAGGAGTTCCTTGATTTCATCACCGACGACCTTATGAAAACTATCTCACTTAATTACAAGGTAGATGCTTCACGCTCGGTATTTTTCGGGCATTCTTTCGGCGGAGCCTTCTCGCACTACGCTCTGTGCAATTCCGACAAGTACGAATATCAGCCATTTAAGGACTACATAATCGGAAGTCCTTCGTTCTACATATACTTCTATCCCGACTCAGAGTATTACGATAACAGCAGTATCGAAGACCCCTACGCTTATCAGAGGGAGTTCGACTACTTCGACCGCAACGAAACTATGGATAAAAACGTGTTCATATGCGCAGGCGGCAGAGAAGCCTATAACGACCTTAAAGACGCCGGCGACCTCAAACTTATCCCCGAGGAAGCAAAGGATCTCTACGAAAGACTTATATCTCACAGCGTAAATGCGGAGCTGAAAATATATGAGGATTGCTACCACAATAATTACCTTGCAGATATGCTCAAGGATTACCTGAAACAGAATTTCCCGCCAGAGGATAAAACTCAAAATTGACATACAGGAGGAATTTATCATGAACAAAGCAGTTATTTTAGCAGGAGGACAGGGCAAGCGCATGAAAGCGGAAATGCCAAAGCCTCTTTTCAAGGTGCTCGGAGAGCCTATGCTCCGCTGGGTAATATCAGCCTGTGAAGCGGCTGGCCTTGCCGATATATGCGTAGTTAAGGGCTTCAAGGGCGAGATGATAGACGAGTATCTCGGCGGCAAATACACCACAGTATTGCAGGCTGAGCGTCTCGGCACAGGTCACGCAGTACAGCAGGCTATCCCATTCCTCGAAAAGGACAAGAGCGGCAATACCCTTGTATTATGCGGCGACGCTCCATTTATCGACGAGGAAACTATCAGAAGCTCCCTCGAAATGCACGAAAAGCAGAACAACGCCGTTACAGTTATCACTGCGGAGCTTGACGAGCCTTTCGGCTACGGCAGGATAATCCGCACAGAAAACGGTATCAGCGGTATCGTGGAGCAGAAAGACGCTACCGACGAGCAGAAAGCCATAAAGGAAGTAAACTCGGGCGCTTACTGGTTCAGAACAGCCGACCTTGTGGAGCTTCTCGGAAAGCTTGACAATAACAACGCACAGGGCGAGTATTACCTTACAGATACAATTTCCATAGCCATTTCCGAGGGCAAGAACGCAGGCGCATACAAGTCCGACAACGCCGACATCATCAAGGGCGCCAATGACAGAAAAGATTTACTGGAGCTCAACAACTATGCCCGTATGGCAGTTATCGAGAAGCACCTTGCAAACGGCGTGGAATTCACCTGCACAGACGGAGTAGTCATCGAGCGCGGCGTTACTATCGGCGTGGGCACAGAGATTCTCCCCAACACTATTATCCGCAAGAATACAACTATCGGCGTCAACTGCAAGATAGGTCCCAATACAGTAGTCGAGAACTGCAAGCTGGGCGACGATGTAAACCTTCACACCGTACAGGCATACGAAGCCGAGATAGAATCAGGCGTAAAGATAGGACCATACGTACATATCCGTCCTGACAGCGTCATCAAGTCAGGCACAAAGATAGGCGACTTCGTAGAGATAAAGAACTCCGTTATCGGCGAAAAGACCGCTATCGCACACCTTGCATACGTAGGCGACAGTGATATCGGAAAGCGCGTAAACATCGGCTGCGGAACAGTTACCGTAAACTATGACGGTATCGAAAAGAGCCGCTGCGTTATCGGCGATAACTGCTTCGTAGGCTGCAATACCAACCTCATCGCACCTGTAAAGCTTGGCAAGGCAGTTTACACAGCCGCAGGAACTACCGTAACAAGGGACGTTCCCGACTATGCACTGGCTATCGACAGAGGCGTGATGAAGATAAACGAGGGTTATACCCTCCGCAAGCTCAAAACCAAGCTTGGCAAATGATTAATGTAAGGGCGGATATTATCCGCCCTTTTTGTAGGGGCTGATGCCTAACAGGCACCCGTACCCTCTGTCGCTTTGCGACATCTCCCTACACTGTAGGGAGTCACCCACATCAGCCCGCCCAGTTACCGCAAAAGCATACGGGGCGATGTAAGCATCGCCCCCTACAAACTAACGGCTAACGGCTAAAAAAGCGTGATGTAAAACATCACGCTTTTTTCTATCAAAGTGACTTTATCCTCTCGGCAGAATCGCTTATCTCTGCCCACGAATAGTCTATCATATACTCGCCGTGATAGGACTTGAACGCCTCTGTATCGCCCGAAAACAGGTCGTAGAGGTCGCAGTCCACGGCTTCCTTGTTTATCTGTATCTGTCTGTTCTGCTTGATTATGACATTATGGAAGCCTGCCGCTTCAATGTCCTTAATAAGGTCCGAAACATACTGCGAAACCTTTTTCGAGGTCGGTCTGTCGAAGTCCTCCACCTCGAGAACATCTGCGGCTATCTCCTTGCTGGTAACGGGATATCCGCACTGGTCGATAAGATAGGCAAATATTTCCTTGGAAATAGTACGTGAAAACTTTATGGGCGTATCGTCCTTTCCGAAAACGCGGAAGTTTCCGAATGTACGTATCTTCAGCTTTCCGCTGCCCTTGTCCTCAGCCTTTGAGGAGTATCTGAAGTTCTCAAACTCATTGCGGATATCGTCCTCGGTGTAGGGCTTCATGATATAGCCGCTGGGACGCATCTGTATAGCTGCAAAGGCGTACTCGGAATAGCTCGTCACGAACACGATATTGCACATAGGCGAATGCTTTTTCAGCTCGATAGCCACCTGTATACCTGACATCTTGCCTATTCTTATATCAAGGAAAGCCGCGTCAAAGGGCTCCTTGTCCTCATATTCGAGAAACTGTGACGGTCTGCGGAAGGAAACAATCTCCGCGTCGGGGCGAACCTTATGTATAGTATCTACGAGAAGCTGTAATGCATAGCGTTCATCATCAATTGCCAAGATCTTCATTTCCTAACTCCTTTGGAATTATAATAGTACATTCCGTGCCCTCATTGGGAACACTTTTGATAATAAGCTCTCCTCCGCACTCGTCGGCAAGACGCTTGCGGACGTTTGCGATGCCTATATGGCTGTCGTCAAGGTCTTTCAGGGAATCCAGCTCAAAGCCTGCTCCGTTGTCCTTGATGACTATCTTGTGGCTGTCCTCGGTCTCCTCGGTGGATATCCACACTGTACCGCAGCCGCTTTCCGACCTGTTGATACCGTGCTTTACGGCATTTTCGACTATGGGCTGTATAGTCAGCTGAGGCAGCTCGAATTCATCGTCCTTTATATCGAAAACCACGTCCAGCTCGTCCTCAAAGCGGAGCATTTCCAGTGAAAGATAAACCTTTGTATGGTCTATCTCCTCTTTTATGTCAACAACGCTCTGACGGCTCATAGCTTCGAGGTTCTTTCTCAGGAACTTCGAGAAATCTATGAGAGCATTCTTTGTTTTCTTGGTATCCTTATCGCAGAGATAGATGATAGAGGTCAGTGAATTGTACATGAAATGGGGCTGTATCTGAGAAATAGTCAGCTGACGCTTGCTTCGCTCCAGCTCCAGCTCCTTTGTTCTGAGCTGTATCTTCATTTCGCTCTGATATATCGCAACGAGGTAGAAATAGTAGATTATGATATCCAGAGCAACTATCTCGTCCATAAGATCAACAACTATGTAAGCAGCTTCAAGGTAGCATTCAAAAAGCGTGAGGAATACGATGAATATTACCGTAAAGCCCTTGCTCATCTGCTTTTTCTTGATAAACTCAATGGAATACCGTATGAGCAGCAGCAGATACAGCATACCGACGAAATACGGCAGCAAAAACAGCAGATCGTCGTGGTATTCAAGGTGATTGTCATAGTGGAAGATTATCTTTGTTCCGCAGAGATTGATTATCTCCTCGACAATAAGCACCGCCTCGGGGATAAAGATGATGTACTTTTTCTTGACAGGAGCCACCAGAAGCAGCAGCACATAGGCTATCATCGGGAACAGTATATGCTCGATAGCCGACCGCAGATACAGCAGCGTCTTTATGCTGTCGCCTTCATAGGAATGGCGCGGATCGTAGACCGATTCCATGTACCAGTCCTTCATAGCGGTATTTACCACTATAACCGACAGCAGCACCATAATAACGGCGATATGGTCGGTTCCGTGAGGGTTCTCCTTGCGGTTCTCAAGTATCATTATTGCTATTCCGATTATCATTGCGACCGAAATAAAATTATTATTGATGATCTCATGGATAGTACTCATCCGTAACCACCTCCCTGCTGCGGCAAATAAATATACACAAAAGCATTATATCACATTCTGCATTGTTTGTAAATAAATGACGAGAGGTAATTTGTAAACTTTTTTTGACCACAGTGATTTTTGCATCTTAAAAAATGCCGAAAAATCTGCGTTTGCGAAACGCCCTCAAAAATTTTTTTCAAAAAAAGCCTAAAAAACGGCATTTTTGTTGAACCATGTGGAACAGCCTGTGTTACAATAGGAGCGTGGGATATGATATGTATATATCGTGATAGCAGAAAGGACACAGACGCTGCGGCTGGAAGGAACTGGGGGGAAACAGTGCCGCGCAGGTCGCTGACCGTGCGGAACGTGCTGCGGTGTCTCCTTCTCTGCAAGGAAGCGGATCCCTGCTCCGTGTACGGGGCAAAAAAAGAGAGTAAAAGAGGCTTTATGATCTTCATTGTTATTATTGAATAATAACGGCAGGCGCAGCTTTAAAAGCTGCGCCTTTATTTTGTTCCGAAATGTTATGATTCTGTTAATTGGATTTAAGTTGGCACAGCTTAAAAGATAGTTCACATTTAGGCTCTGCAAAATAATATTCTCATTATATCATATAGTGTCATAACTGATATATCGTATTGACACTATTGTATATAGATGATAAAATTAAGACGTAAAATAAACGTGAAATGGGTTTAGACAAAAAATAAATAAACTAAAACCAGAAAGGAAAAATTACAATGAACAGAATGAAAAAGACTATCGCAGGTCTTTGTGCTCTTTGCTTCAGCTTAGGCTCAATGTCCGTATCAGGCACATCGGACAAGAGCAGCACAGCTTTTGCAGCCACAAAGGACATCTCCTCAACAATGGAATGGGACACCCTCAAAATAGGCGGTGCGGGATTTGTTTCAGGCATTGTTGCCGGCGATAAGGAAATGTATCTCCGTACAGACGTTGGCGGCGCGTACAGATACGACTATGACAAGAACAGATGGGTTCAGCTCTTCGGCTTCATCAACGAGGACGACAGAGGACTCCTCAGCTGTAAGGGTATCGCTATCGATCCAAAGGACGATATGACCGCTTACTTCCTCTGCGGCTGTGCTTACTTCTCAGACGCAAAGACAGTCATCTACAAGACCACAGACGGCGGCAAGACCTTCACAGGCGTTGACGTTACCGAGCATATACAGGTACACGGAAACGGCGACGGACGTGAGTGTATCGAGCCTATCGCTGTTGATCCCGACGACACAAATACTATCTACGCAGGCGGCGACGTTACCGCAGGCAAGTCCGCTCTTATCAAGTCCACCGACGGCGGCAAGTCATGGAAGCCTGTTGAGGGCTATGACGCTCTCGGACTTTTCACAGGCGAGCTCAAGTACCCGTCATGGACAGATCATATGGTAAGAGGCACTGAACCAAGCAAGCTTTATAATCAGCAGAACGGTATCGGCTGCGTCTATATCGAGGGCGGCAAGGTCTATGTAGGAACCTCCGTCACAGGACAGGCAAATGTTCACGTTGCAAGCGTCAAGGACGATAAGTTCACAGCTGTAACAGCTCTCCCCCACGACAACTATCCTCTCTCTATAACCAGCGACCACAACGGAAATCTTTTCTTCACATATATCGCAGGTCTTGCTTTCGCAGGAGCTTCGGGCGGCGCTTACAAGTACAACATCGCTTCGGGCAAGGCTGAAGAGCTCTCCGTATCAAACAACTCTATCGGTATGATAGAGGCTGACAAGAACGATCCGAACAAGCTTTTCGCACGTACCTGCGGCGTATTCTCAGACCAGTGGTTCGGCGAGGAGTGGATACAGGACGATCCTTCCACTCCCGAAAACGAGGGAACTATCGCATGGGGCGACCATTTCTTCCGTTCATCTGACGGCGGCAAGACATGGCAGGATATAACTCCCGGTGCAGGTGAAACAGATTACTCCACAGGCAAGGGCGTCAAGAAATTCGTCTCGCTCCCCATGGACCTCGGCGGCTATGACTGGATATACGGCAAGGCTTGCCACTGGGGCAGCAGTATCGTTATCGATCCGAGAGACAAAGAGGGAGACAGACTCGTCCTCACATCAGGAAACGGCGTTTTCGCCTGCGACAACGCATGGGACGATATGGGCGTTCAATTCTACTTCCAGCCCGACGGCGTTGAAGAATGCGTAAGCCTTGACTTTGTCAGCACTCCCGACGGTCTTGACCTCTCCGCTATCGGCGACTACGACGGCTTCGTTCACGAGACAGTTGACGGTATCCCTGAGCAGTACAAGCCGAATCTCGGCTCTACCTCAGCTATCGCAGTCTGCCCCCAGAATACCGACGTTTGGGCAAGAACTGCAAACGGCGACGGCAACAACACAGGCAGCGGCTACTACACACTTGACCGCGGCAAGACATGGAAGACATTCAAGCCTGCCTGCACAGGCGGCAAGCTCTCTATCACAGAACTTTCAAAGGGCAAGTACAGAATAATCAACTCCAGCTCAAAGGGCGCTGTTTCCTACACAGACGACTTCGGCGCAACATGGAAGACCTGCGACGGTATAAAGGCTTCAAAGACCGTTTATACTCTCGTTGATCCCGAGAACGCCAAGACAGTTTACGCTGTAGGCGCTCAGTACAACGAGTACTGGTCATCTGATATGTCCAAGAAAGAGCCTACCTACGACGAGTCACACTACTCATACTATGTGAGCGATGACTACGGCGCTACATTCACAGAAACACGTATCTGCCCATATAACTGGGAGCTCACATGGAAGTTCGAGGAGACAGGCGATCCTGCATACCTCGGCAACGGCAAGATAGCTTTCGCAGGCGCAAATCAGGGCGTTTACATAATCTCCGACAAGGGCAAGACTGTTGAGCACCTCGAAAATGTCGAGTACGCTAAGTGTATCGGCTACGGCGCTCCCGAGAAGAAGGGCGATGTGAATACCCTCTACATCTACGGCAAGCCCGAAAAGGACGACAAGGAGGGCATTTACCGCTCCACAGACGCAGGAAAGTCATGGGTCTGCATCAACACAGACCACCTCTACGGCGGCACAGGAAACGGTAACTACCTCGTAGGCGATATGAACGAATTCGGCAAGGTTTATATGTCAACAGTCGGCTGCGGTATCGTTTACGGACGCATAGCAGGGAGTAAACCTCCAACGACCACAACAACAAAGGTCACAACCACAAAAGTCACAACAACCAAAGTCACAACAACAGCTGACAAAACAACTGCAACAACTTCTGTTTCAACTGCAAAGCCTGATCCATACGAGTATGACAAGGACTACAAGGCAGGCGACGCAAACGCTGACGGAGCAGTAGACCTCTCCGACGTAGTAATGATAATGCAGGCTCTGGCAAATCCGAACAAGTTCGGCACAACGGGAACTGACGCGCACCACATCACAGCACAGGGCGTCAAGAACGCCGATGTTACGGGCAACGACGGCATGACCACCGAGGACGCAGGCACAATTCAGCGCTATCTCTTAAAACTGGTACCCTCTCTGCCGGTTAAATAAACACCAAAACGGCTTCCATATCGGAAGCCGTTTTCTTATGCTCAGTTATGGGGGAACTTATCCCTGTACACGCTTATCTCGGTGAAAACTCCCCTGCTGCTGCCGTTTACAGACACCTCCGCGATACGCTCCGCAGTGATACTGCCGAAGCTCACTCTGTCTCCGATATCCTCTCCGCGATAGCCGCAGTAAGAGCAGAAAACTCTCTCTGCGCCGCGGAAATCGTACTTGTCGCGGTAGGTCAGAGCCTGCTGAGGCGAATAGAGAAACCGCATATCAAGGTCGAAGTACTTGTGACGGACTATTTTCAGCGCTGTAACGTCGCTGTCGGAGAGGTCAAAATTACCGTAATCTCCGTTGATATCCGCCATGTGGTAGTCGCTGGCAAGGCGGCTGTATATGAACTCCGCACCCGTAGTTATGAGCTTTTCACCTCTGTGGTCGAAGCTTTCGGGATTGGGATACTGGCTTATCATCACCGTATTCGCGCCCCTGATATAGGGGTAAGTCCCAAGAAGCTTGTATGCTAAATTCGCAGCCGCGTCCCACATTGAAGTATTTGGCTTTACGTAGATATAGCTGCTGTTGTCGGGGTTGTTCTCGTGGGTGACATAGGGCAGAGTATAGAAGTTGTCCATAAGGTCGTTGAATGAGATGTTCATTTTCAGTCCCGGCTCTATCTGATTCTGAGTGAGCAGCGATGTGAAGCCGCGCGACTTTATCACAAGGAAATCCTCGCCGCCCTTTTTCTCCCATTTAAGGCTGTCCACCAATCCGTGATGTATCTCGCGCCCGTCTATAATGAGCGAGACCTCCGCCGCGCCGCTGTATGAGCTTCCCGAAGCCCTGACCTTTGCGGTCAGCGACGTATAGGGCGTATAGATATCCTTATGAAAGCTGAAGCCAAGCACATTGTTCTCGGCGTACCACGAGGAGCCGCTTTTGTCTTCGATAATTATTCTCACACTCATGGCTCTGTTCTCCTTGTTACAGGCTCGGCAGTAAGAAGCACCACTGTTACGTCTGCCCAGTCGCCGCCCTTGTCGTCAAAGGCATAGGACAGCATTCGGCAGTCCGCAAAGACAAGCCCCATATGTTCCACGTTGAATGTATTCGCAGAGTTCACCAGCGCATTGAAGCTGAGCACCGCATTTTCGGGACTTCCCTCAATGCCGACTCTGCCCGTAAAGGTGAGCCTTGTGCTTCGGGAGGCGTTGTTTGTAAAAACCGTGCCCCCGTCGGCTGTTGACTCCTCGGCGATACTGCGAACCGCAGAAGACTTGAAGCTCTCGCAGAAAAGGGTGACTCCGCCGATGACCACCTCCGCAGGCTTTCGCTGATTAATGGAAGTTACCGTACTCATGGAGTGCTCCTTTCAAACTTGGTGATACCGCTGACGCGGAGCTTCACCGTCAATACAAGGCGCTGGATATTGCTGTCGAATTTAAGGCTCATTTTGCTTATACTACAGGTAAGTCCCGACATATCAAGCATAACGGGAGCAATATTATTATCGTAGTATTCGTACAGCTCCTCCGCCGAGGATTTGTCGGGAGCTGTAACGTTCAGCTCCAGCTCGGCTTTAAAGGGCAGATACACCATATACTGGGAATAAATAGGCGTTGACGACTCAAAGGCGCTTACGCCCACAACTGTGAAGAAGCTCCTGCCCTTGCGGTCAAGAGCCCGTCCGTCAAAGGCGCTGTAAACGGGAGAGACTTGGTTCTCAGCCAGTTTTTCGATGATATTGTCGATAATGTCTCTCAGCATGATATCAGCTCCTCTCCCCCTGCAAAGCTGCTGAATATGAAGTTCTTGGAGCTTATAAGGTCTGCGGCTATTTGCAGATAGTCCCTGAGAAGCTCCTTTGCGTATTCGTATGCGGTATTCTGAGACTCCTTGAGCACCTTGCCTGCGTAGGTAAAAGCGGCTCTCTCCCTTGCGGCGAGAATCTGCTGAAGTCTGTAAAAAGCCAGAGCCGCACACAGAAACGAGAGCCTGACCTCGGTCGTATCAGCGTCGGGAAGAAGTATGCGCTGGACTTCGCTGACTGCAAGAAGTATCAGCTGATAGTAGTCGTCGCCGTTTTCCTCTCCCGTAAAGAGCTCAAAGGCGGTGACAATAGTCTGTATATCCATAGTTTTCCTCCTATCTCATTGAAAAATCGGAAGTCTGCTCCTCGTCCTTTGCCGAATCATCGAGCTGTACCTCTGCACCGCCCTTTCCGCACTGTGCCTCAAAGGACTTGCGGAGAGCTATGAGCTGCTGAGTATCAAGGTTTGCCGCCGAAACAGAAGCTATATCTGCGGCAGCACGTCCGCCTGCAAAATATGCAAGTCTGCGGATATCGCGGCGGAGCTCCTCATTTGCTGCGGAAATATCTGCGTTTTCGTGAGCCTTTACGGTATCGGCTTCGCTGTATTTCTTGGTGACACCTGCGTTTACCTGCGCAGGCACGGCAACGAAGCTCCACTCATAGGCGTCGGTGATGTCGTCAAGGATAGTATGACAGAGCTTTCCGCCGTAGCGCTTGCCCTTGACGTGGTTGCAGGAAACGGTGTTCTTGTCGTTTCCGCATACCGAGCAGATACGCTTAGCCGCCGAGCAGGAAATGCTGACCTCTTTCTTTATGCCGCCGTCAATTTCGGCGATAAGGTCCTTGTTGTTATCGGTGCGGACCATGTAGGCGCTTGCTTTCAGGTACTTGTAGGGCTCGCCGTATTCGGTAGTACGCGATTCGTCGGTGATGAGCTCCGCGTCGAAGATACGGGCGTTCTGATTTGAAGCCGCGGCGTCATGGTCGAAAATGCCTGTCCTGCCGATGAAGCGTTCACGCAGAGCTTCAAGAGCCTTGTCGGAAAAACGCTCGCAGTCGCGGTCGATGTCGTTGTCGCAGAGCACAAGGTCAAAGATGTAGACCTCGTCCTCAGTGAGCTTTCTCCGCGTGAACCTGTTTATCTTATCAAGAATTGTTTTTTCCATGCTTTCTCCTTTCCAAAAACTTTTTGTAGGGGGCGATGCCCACATCGCCCCGAATATTTTACGGGCTGATGTAGGCATCAGCCCCTACAAATTAAATCTGTAGGGGCGAGTTCCGCTCGCCCGTCTAAACTAATGCTTTCATGTTCGGGCGCACACTGTGCGCCCCTACAAGGCAAAAATTATGCGTTATTTGGTGTAGGGGCGGATATTATCCGCCCGTTTGTATTTGTTTCCTATATTAAGGGACGCCCTGCAAGAGAGGGCGTCCCCTGAATCGGGGCGATATTATTCGTTTGAATTGACAGTAAGCACCTTTACTGCGTCGGGAGTTATCTTTCTGAAGCCGCAGGTAATAGACACTGTCATCTGGTCAAGCTGACGGTCGATGAGCTTGTCTGTCTCCATTACAAGGTCGGTGCTGGTGATGAACTCCAGTGCGAAATCACGGTCGATACCGATGATAGTATCGTCGTCGGCAGCAGATGTCTTGATGAGCTCAGAGCCGAATGGCAGAACAAGCTTGCCCTCGGAATTTGCATTGCAGTCCTTGACCTGCTCCATAGCTGCTATCTTTGAAGCAAGCTCGGGAGATGTAATGACAGTTGTCATATCGAAGCAGTCGAACTCGCCGTAAAGCGCCGCAAGGTCGCTGTATGTGAGAGCTGATGTTGTGATAGGTGTTACGCCGTCAACAAGAACGTCAACAGCCTCCTTGACTACGCTGACCGCAAGTCTCACGCCTACGCTTCTGAGCATAACGCCGAAAACGTCAAGTCTCTGCTGGCGGATAGCCTCGTATGAAGCGCTGATGAGTCTGCCGAACTTTGAGAGCACTGTTGCTGTCGAGCCCTCTCTTACAGTAGCCTCGGGGAGCTGTACTGCCTGCTCTGTAGGCTCGTATGCGGCTGTCTGGTCGTCCATGACGCAGCCGAGATACTGGCTGCTTGCGCATACTGTCTTTGCTGCACAGACAGAACGGAGCACCGTCTCGTCGAAGCCCTTTCTGATACATCTTGTTACGAACTCAGGGAAAAGGATAGCTGTCTCGGTAGTTGAGAAAAACTTCTCAACACGGTCGCAGTCCTGACCGTTTATCCTGATATTGAAGCGCTTGAGCTGTCTCTCGAAAGCGTCCAGCTTTTCGAGAGGTGAGCCTGCGTATGCGGAAGTAGGATCAAGCTCCTCAAGAGCTGCTGTGAATGACTTTCCGCTGAGATTGTAAAGGCCTTTTTCAAGTTTGATTTCGTTATACATATTAAAATCCTCCATTATGATTCATTTTTTTCGAGGCGCATTTCTATTTCACGCGCCTGTGCGTTTTTCAGCCTTGCCTCTGCAAGTGCTGTTTCGTCCTGTAGATTGATGTTGTCCCACTCTACCGAGCAGGTCGCCTGCGCTCCTATGGAAGCGAGGAACGAGTCCCCAACGTCGCGGATAACAGGTGTGAGCAGTCTGCGGTAGTATTCCAGCTCAGAGGTGAGTATATCAGCCTGCTGAGAGGACATACGCTCCGTGGAGCTCCACGACAGTCCCAGCAGAAACGGCGGTATAGAGAGCTTTGCGATGAGCTGCTCAAGTATCTGCCTTACGGGCACATTGGTATCTATAAGCTTGTTTTCAGCTCCGATGACCTTTATATCAACGTCGCCCACCGCTACAAAGTCCTTGACCTGTCCGTATTTTGCCGATTCCATGCCATCTGCCCATTCACGGGCTATCTGCTGTGCCCTGTCACGGGAGTACATTGCGTCTCCTGCCTCTCCTGTGGGCTTGTAGGTCACTGCATAGCGGACATTTCCAACACGGTCAAAGTTCTGACCGATACATTCGTATATCCTCATAAGGATACCGCTGAGTGACGGCAAGCCTCTCAGGAGAGAGTGACCGCCTGTGAGCTCGGCATAGAGTATGCGCTCGGGGTGCGCTATTTTTCGGGAGCTGCCGCTGTTTTCTCTCAGGGTGTAGCTCCTGCTGAACGCATCTGCTCCCGAAGCTATGCGGATACGGGAGATATCCCCGTTCCACAGCCCTGCGATGCGCTGCTGCTTGCTGTCTGTGACTATCTCGCCTACAGCGCTGCCGTAGGTGAGGAGACTGTCCAGAAAATTATCCGCGAAGCAGCCCACTGAACGTCCCGTAAGTCCTACGGGGACGTCTTCGAGAAATCTGTCCAGCTCCTGCTGGTACTCCTCGTCAGAGCATACCACATGAAAGCCGCCTGTAAGCCTGATTATCTTCATTATTGCGGCGTCTATGATAGGTACTGCGCAGCGAAGCCTGTCGTAGAGCTCCTTTTCAAAGGGCTGTACTGCCGCAGGGAGCGAAAAGCTCTCACAGCAGCCGCGCTGCATACTTACCAGCTCGGGTTCAGCCTTCGGAGCTCTTTTCTTCTTAAAAAGCTTCATGTTACCTCCTTGTTGTTTTTTGAACGGTGGTGAGATTTATCGGGCTACGGAAAGGGCTATAGGCTCGTCTGCGCCCTGCTGTGAGACCATATCCGCCACAAAATAGCGCATATCGTCCATTGCGTGGTCGTTTTCCTTTATGGGAACGTCCGCCCCTGCCTTTTCATTCCAGCTGTAGAGCGTGAACTCACGCAGTATATCCTTGCATGACTCATGGAATCGGAGCCTGCCCTGCTTCAGCGCGGTGCTTACCTGCCTTATGCCCGATACAACATCGTTATCCGCCTTTACTGCGTGGAATCTTCCGTGTCGGCGTATGCACTCGATAAAGCTTGCCGCAGAGGGATCGACGATGACCTTTTCGATACGCCTGTTGCCTGCCAGCTCTTCAAGTGCGGCATAGTGCTCCTCGTCGGTGCGGCTTATGCCCTCTCTTTTCGAGGAATAGTAGTACTCCCGAAGCCTGTGCCAGACTCCGTTATGAAGTCCCCACAAGCCGAATGAAGCAGGATTTACCGTGCCGTAATCGCAGGAGATGATGTACCTCTCGCAGTCCACCTCGCCGCTGAAAACGTGGTCCTTTTCGCTGAACATGGGATAGACCACGCCCTGTGAGGCTGTCCACTTTCCCAGCACGAAGCGGTCGTAGAAGGTTCCCGAATACATACGCCTGTAGCGCTCCCTGACCTTTTCTGACAGGGACGGATTGTCGTCCATAGTGAAATGGAGATACAGCGCGTTTTTCTCGCGGCGCTTCTTTATCCACTCGTTATAGAACCAGTGGGACGGATTGTCGGGATTGCAGTTGAACCACATCTTTGAGCCGCTGACCGAACAACGTGCCAGTGCCTGCTCCACGAAAGAGCGCGGCATGAGAGCCACCTCGTCGAAGAATACTCCCGAAAGAGTCATTCCCTGTATCAGCGCCGCAGAGCTCTCGTCCCTGCCGCCGAAAAGATAAACCCTGTTCGTTCTGCCGTTCCACGTAAAGTCGAAATAATTTCCGCTTATCTTTTCACGTACCGTAAAGCCGTAGCCCTCCAGTATAGGTATCATGGGAGTTATGACGTTCCTGCGCAGTGAGGTTATGGTCTTGCCGCACATGGCAAAGGCTCCGCCGTCAAAGCGCTCGGCTGCCCAGAACAGAAATCCCAGCGACATGGAAAGAGTCTTGCCGCTTCGGACAGCTCCGTCGGCGATAATGGCGTCACGCCTGTTGTAGTCGTGCATATTCCACCATTTCATGACGAAGCGCTGTTTCGGGGAAAATTCAGTTATCGTCAATGCTCTCACACTCCTCGTCGGCGGTCAGTGCTTTGATGAGACTTTCCGCCTTGCAGCGGTCTGTGAATGCGCTTTCCAGCTCGAAAAGCTTCTCCAGCGCTTTCATTCTGTCGAAGAGCTTTACCTCTACGCCGCCGCCCTTTACGCGCTTTATCTCGGATACATTGAATAAGTCCAGCTTGCCGATGACTTCCGCAGGGGGAAGCTCGTCGGCGAATACCAGATACACCGCGTCGGTGCAGCTGCCGAATGCAAGCCTTTTGAGACCTGCCGTGACGCTGCCGCTGTCGGCAAGGAGCTCCCGAAGCTGTGCTATCAGCTGCTGACATTCGTCGGCTTTAAGGAGCTCGATACCCTCGGCAAGAGCGTTCTCACGGGGTATGCCAGCCCGTACCGCGGCTTCTTCAATGCTGCCAAGCAACACGTAATTGCAGCAGAATGAATTGAGCTTGTTTTTTAAGTTTCTGTTCAAAAAAATAATGACCTCCTTTCGGGATATGAACACCACCGTTCATATAAGCGCCCAAAAGAGGTCTTTTTCAATGCGAACACGTTGAATTTCAAAAAAATAATTTTTGGATTCGTATGAATAAACAAAGAGCGACTGCTAATGCAGCCGCTCTTTGACAGATGTTACAATATAATTTGTAGAGAACGCCGCCTGACAGGCGTTCTGTTTTTATATGAAACATTTCGACGATGTAGGGGGCGATGTCCACATCGCCCCGTTGACATTTTATAAATATAGCGGGCTGATGTGGGCATCAGCCCCTACACATGATCACTTGATGTCATTACGTAAAAACGGGCGCACACTGTGCGCCCCTACAAAAAAGGCGAACCAAAAGGTTCGCCTTAATTATGCATTAGAAAAACAGTCCTGCGATAAATGCCGCCGCCGAAGCCGCAAGTGCCACCACGATAAGCGGCATTTCCAGAAATGCCAGTATAAGCGCTACTGCCGTGCCTGCAACAGCTGTCCACATATTATGGGTGGTGTAGAATATGGCAGGTATGGTCATTGCGCTCAGCACCGCATAGGGTATGTAATACAGAAAGCTCCTGAAAAATCGGGACTTTATCTTCTTACGGAAAAAAGTGAACGGTATCATGCGTATCAGATAGGTAACACCTGCCATTACCGCTATGTATATCGCTATCGTCATACTGCCTCAGCCTCCCCTTCTTCGTCTTTGACAGGGAATATCAGCGCTGTAAGCAGTGCCGAAGCTATCGCCGATATCATCATTGCAAAGCCCTCGCTCAGTGCAGGCACTGCAAATTTGAACATAACGCTCAGCGCCGCCGCTATGACTGCCGCAAAGAGTACGCCGTGCTGTTTCTTGGCAGGAGGTATAACTATTGCTATGAACATTCCGTAGAGAACTATCTCCATTGCTGTGCTGACTGCCGCAGGAAGAAGCTCTCCTGCCGCCGCTCCCAGCGCCGTGCCCGTTACCCAGCCAACTGCGGCTATGAATATCATGCCGTACATATACGCAGGGGTTAGGGGCTCCTTTTGTGCCGAGCAGACCGCGAATATCTCGTCGGTTATGCCGTATGAGGCAAGAAGCCTGTGAGGCGTGGTGAAGCGCTTGTCCAGCTTCTGGGACAGCGAAAGCGCCATAAGGGAGTACCTTATATTGATAGTGAGCTGTAAGAGTATCATCTCGATGATAGCTCCGCCTGCCGCTATTACGTCAAGTCCTGCCTTCTGACCTGCCGAGGTAAGATTAGCGGCTGATATCACTGATGCCTGAAACACGGAAAGACCTGCCTTGACCGCTAATATGCCAAAACCAAAGGATACCGATAAGTATCCTAAACATATCGGTATCCCATGTGTAATTCCGCGCAAAAACTTGCTTTTCAATTCAATTTCTCCGATTACTTAACAAATTTTGCCTTTATAATAGTATAATCATAGGGAAGAACAGTTATCGCATCGTCCATATATTCGCCGTAGAATGGCTGTATATCGGTAAAGCGACTGAGTATCTCGCTCATATGCTCCAGCTTTACCACATCGCCGCTCCTGTTGACGAAGATGATGTAATCCTGCTTCTGTCCCTGTCGTGTGAAGCCCACAAGCCGGCTGTCGTGAGTTTCCTTTTCGTTGATGACGAAGTATATCCTTCCGTCCTTCATGTTTGGTATTGACTTTCTTACGCGGCTGAGCTCGGATACGTACTCAATGAGCTCGGTATCCTCTTTTCCCCACGGGAAACAGCGGCGGTTGAATGGGTCCTTGTAGCCCTGCAAGCCTGCCTCGTCACCGTAGTATATGCTGGGTACGCCCGGGAGGAAGTACATCAGCGCCATAGCGGCTTTAAGGAGCTCCTTGCCGTGAGCGTACTGCTCGGGAGTGAGGTATCTTTCAGCCATCCATTCCTTCGGCTTGCCCTCGCAGTCGTCGCCGCCCAGACGGTTGATAGCTCTTTCGATATCGTGGGTAGAAACAAAGTTCATAAGTACATCTATAGTCGGCTTGGGATAGTTTTCAACTATGGTCATAACAGAGTTGATAAAGTCGATAGGCTTGCCGCCCTTGATGAAGTTCATTATGGCTTCACGGAAGGGATAGTTCATTACGGAGTCGAGCTCGTCACCGAGAAGGTAGCGGCGCTTTACACCGTAGCTCTCTTTGTTTGTAGCGTCCTCCCAGACCTCGCCTATGATCACCTTGTCCTTGTCAAAGCCCTTTACGCATTTCCTGAGGTTTATGAGGAACTGCTCGGGGAGCTCATCGGCAACATCAAGACGATAGCCAGCCGCGCCCTTGTCAAGCCAGTAGCGGAGCACGCCCTCGTCGCCGCAGATGAACTCGGTGTAGTCCTCGTTGTTCTCGTTTACGTTGGGGAGGGTATCTATTCCCCACCATGCCTCGTATACATTTGGGTAATCAATGAAGCTGTACCAGTCGTAATACTTGCTTTCCTTGGACTGATATGCGCCCAGCTCGTCCTTATAGCGTCCGAACTTGTTGAAGTAGACGCTGTCTGCGCCTGTATGTGAGAATACGCCGTCAAGTATTACGGATATATCGTACTTTTCGGCTTCGCGGCAGAGCTCCTCAAACTCGTCGTTCGTGCCGAGAAGAGGATCAGCCTTCATGTAGTTTGCGGTATTGTAACGGTGGTTCTCGTGAGACTCGAATATAGGATTTAAGTATATGCAGGTAACGCCGAGGCTCTTCAGATATGGGAGCTTGGACTGTATTCCTGCGAAATCGCCGCCGAAGTAGTCGTTGTTCCATACGTGACCGTTTTCGTCGGGCTTATACAGCGGAGTTCCGCCCCAGTCATCGCGGAGTATACGTCCCTCGGGGATATTCTCCTTCGGCTTGCCGCTGTTGCAGAAGCGGTCGGGGAATATCTGGTACATTATGCCGCCCTTTAAAAAGTCGGGAGTCTCATAGTCGCTCCTGTAGACAGTGAGCTGGAACATCTCGCCGTTGTCAAGACCGCCCTCGTGTAGATTCACCTTCTTGATGTAGTGACGGGTACCGCCCTCTGTATAGGAGAAGTAATAATAATGCACATCGGTATACCTCGCGTCGTATGAAGCGGTATACGCAAAGCAGTCCTCCTCCTCCACAACATCGTTCATGCTGATGAAGCGCTCCTTGAAGCCTGTTCTGAAAAGCACAAGCACAGGTGAGAAGTCGGGCTTTACGTGCTTTGGAAGCCTTATGGTGAAACGGCAGGTCTCGAACTGCCTTACCGCTCCGAATATTGATTTATAGCCTAAATTCCATGTATCATAGATAGGTCTCATGTCAAAAACACTCCGTTAATCATCATTCAAAAAGGGGACGAAGAAGCCAACGTCCCCTTATAAATTGTCATCAAAGATGCCAGATATTGTGTGCGTACTCTGTTACCGCACGGTCTGCGGAGAAGATTCCTGCGCCTGCGATATTGTTCAGGGACATCTTTGCCCATTTCATCTTGTCGTTATAGCACTCGGTAATGTACTGCTGTGCCTTTCTGTAGCTGTCAAAGTCTGCAAGCACCATGTAAGGATCTCTGTCCTTCAGTGAGTTTGCAACATCGTTGAAGGTACAGCCGTTTATACCGTGGTACATACGGTCGATAGCCTCGCGGATGCGTGGATCGTTGTTGTAGTAATCGCAGGGATTATAGCCTCTGCATCTGAGGTCGTTGACCTCGGGGGTGGTCATGCCGAAGATAACGATGTTGTCGTCGCCGCAGGCTTCCTTTATCTCGATGTTTGCGCCGTCAAGAGTACCAAGTGTAACTGCGCCGTTGAGCATGAGCTTCATATTTCCTGTACCCGAAGCCTCTGTTCCTGCAAGGGATATCTGCTCGGAAACATCGGAAGCAGGCATGAGGTGCTCGGAGAGAGTTACGCAGTAGTTCTCGAGGAATACTACCGAGAGCTTCTGGCTTATCTTGGGGTTCTTTCTTATCTCCTCGGAGATAGCCCATATCATCTTGATTATCTGCTTTGCAAGGTAGTATCCCGGAGCTGCCTTAGCCGCAAAGATATAGGTCTTTGGTGTGAAAGGTGCGTCCGGATCATTGAGCAGATATGCATAATCCGTAAGGATATTCATTACGTTGAGGTGCTGTCTCTTGTATTCGTGGAGACGCTTTACCTGTACGTCAAAGATACTGTCTGTATTGAGCTCTATGCCCGACTCGTTCTTGACGTATTTTGCGAAGTTTTCCTTGTTTTCCTTCTTTACGTCCATGAGCTTTTTAAGGACTTCCTTGTCATTCTCAAACTTGCGGAAGTTTTCAAGCTCTGCGCCGTCCTTGATGAACTTAGGTCCGATAGTCTCGGTGAGAAGGTCTGTAAGTGCAGGGTTTGACTGATACAGCCATCTTCTGTATGCGATACCGTTTGTGACGTTCTTGAACTTCTCGGGAGTATTCTCATACTCATCGCGGAATACGGACTGCTTGATTATCTCGGAATGAAGCTTTGATACGCCGTTTACGCTGTGTGAAGCCGCAACACAGAGAGTTGCCATGTGTATCTGATTGTCCTTGATTATGGACATACGTGTGGTCTTTGCGCTGTCGCCGCCGTTTCTCTCCATGAGAGACTGGCAGTAGCGGTTGTTTATCTCAACTATAAGTGAGAAGATTCTCGGGATAACGGACTTTACAAGGTTTACGTCCCATTTCTCCAGAGCCTCTGCCATTACAGTGTGGTTCGTGTAGGCAAATGTGCGTGTTACGATGTCCCATGACTTTTCCCAGCTGTAGCCGCAGTCGTCGAGAAGTATTCTCATGAGCTCGGGGATAGCCAGTGTGGGGTGGGTATCGTTGATGTGGATAGCTACCTTGTCGGCAAGGTTTTCGAGAGTTCCGTAAACATTCATGTGAGCGTTTACGATATCGCCGATAGACGCTGCGCAGAGGAAGTACTGCTGGCGCAGACGGAGGCTCTTGCCTTCGAGGTGATTATCATTAGGATAGAGCACCTTTGAGATAGCATTTGCGATAGAGTTCTGTGCAAGAGCTGCCTCATAGTTGCCCTTGTTGAACATTTCCATATTGAAGTTCGGAGCCTTTGCAGACCACAGACGAAGCACAGATACTCCGTCGGAGCCGTAGCCCGAAACGTAAAGGTCGTAAGGTGTTGCAACTACGGTATTGTAGTTTACATGAGAGATGTAGTGATACTGATTGTCCCAGTACTCCTGCAAGTCGCCCTCAAAGTGGACATCTATAGAGAGCTCGGGCTTTGGCACCAGCCATACCGAACCGCCTGGGAGCCAGTTGTCGGGGAGCTCTGTCTGCCAGCCGTCCTCCAGCTTCTGCTGGAAAATACCGTATTCATAGCAGATAGAATGTCCCATTGCAGGAAAGCCTGTTGTAGCAAGACCGTCCAGATAGCAGGCTGCAAGTCTGCCGAGACCGCCGTTGCCCAGACCTGCATCGGGCTCGTTCTCGTATATCTTATCGAGGTTGATGTCGTACTGCTTAAGCATATCCTTTATGCCGTCAGCCAGTTCAAGGTTGTATATGCTGGTTTTCAGTGAACGTCCCATGAGGAACTCCATTGAAAGGTAATATACCTGCTTGCCGCCGACAGAGTTGGTATGATTGATGAAGCTCTGCCTCTTCGCACCGAGTATCTCAACGATTATCGACGAGAGAACATGGTAAACCTGCTTGTCTGAAGCTTCCTCGGGAGAAACGCTGTATAAAAGCTGGAGCTTTCTCGGGAATTCTTCTCTGATCCTGTCCATAAGAGGGTTTGCTTTTTTTGTAGCCATATCTTATCTCCATTCTGCCGCTTTGCGACGTTTTTACTGTTTGTATAATATCCCCGCACTCTACCACCATTTAAGGCGATACAAGCCTATATCACTACAAACAATATACATTAAAATTATACTATGCTTTATCAGATTTTTCAAGTGTTTATTTCAACAAATATTTGTCCACTGATTTTATATATTGCTGCTTTTGAACAAAGAAAAATTTGTATGCGCCCTGTTTTGCGAATACAGCATTGTGCATTCTGCCTGTACAAGAAAAAAATCGGGCTGTGATTTGTGCAGAATCAACACAAGCTCATAGTTCTGAAAAAATTACTATATTTTTAAAAGATAAAACTTAGAAAATGTTTGAAATTTGTATTATTATGTGGTATAATAGAAAAAGCAGTTTCAAATAAGCAGACTGTAACGCAAAAAATAAAGAAAAAAGACAACAAAAGAATTAAAAAAAGGTGATGTATTATGGAAAAGAAAAAACGCTTCTCGGTACTAAAATTTGTACTTATCGTACTCTGCATACTTCTGATCGTTGTTTCGATCATTGTTAATATCGGTTTTTCGGGCGGCAAGACTCCCAAGCTCTTCGGCAGATACTTCTACATCGTAAAGGAAGCCGACAACATGGGCGACAACGTCACAAAGGGCGCCTGCCTTATCTCTCCCGACGCAAAGGACGAGGCTATCGCTAAGGGCGACATCGTTCTCTGCTATCCCGCAACTGATCCCAATACACTCAAGGTCCTCAGCATCTACGACGTTGTTACCGCCGAGGACGGCACTATCAAGTATATCACTGCCGACGCTACTAACGTAGGCAGCGAGGACTCTATCTCAAAGGAAAACATCGCGGCTATCTGTACAGGTCACACCGAAAGCGCTGAGCTGGGTGCTCTTATCAGATTCGCTTCAAGCATAAAGGGTATCATCTTCCTTCTTGTGCTCCCATGTGTGCTCCTCGTTATCTTCCTCATCGCTAAGCTTGCTTCGGGCAAGGGCGAGGACGACTTCGATGACGAGTTCGACTTCTACGAGTACGACGAGAAGGAAAAGCAGAGAGCTATCTCGGAGAGCAAGAAGAATATTCACGACAAGTCCGCTAATCCGCTTTTCGAGCCTTCTCAGGAGATACAGCCAAGCAATGAGTTCGAGCGCAAGAAGATGTCTATCGCCGAGAACTTCAGCCAGAAGAAGGTCAATCCTGATTCTCCTTACCAGAAGGAAAGAGAGCGCACAATGCAGTTCAAGGCTCAGAGAAGCGCTGAGAGCCAGTTCGCTGCAAGAAACGTCGGCGGTTCTTCATCTACAGCTCCTACAGCGGACGCCCTCAGAGAGGAAATGCTCCGCAAAACTGCTGAGGCTGAGCGTACAGGCACATTCAATATCAAGAATGCTGTTGCAAATGCAAACGCTCCTCAGGCTGCCGCACCTGCTGCTCCGTCAGAGCCTATCTCAGACAATACAGGTATCCTTTCCAAGAGCCAGCTTGCTGAGATGTCAAGGAACGACGTTCCTAAGACAACTCCGCTGAGAAGCCAGTCAGCTCCTTCAACAGCAGCTCCTAAGCCTGTGAAGAAGAGCAGCACTCCTGATATCTCCGATATCATCAGCAAGAGCGAGCAGGAGGAAAAGAAAAAGTCTCCGTCAAATATGTCGGTAGACGACCTCATCAAGATGATAGAGGCTGAAAAGAAAAAGCTTTGATAACAAATAAGGCAGACCGAATGGTCTGCCTTTATCTGTCACTAAGCTCAATTTATTAGGGAACGCCTTCACTTGCAAGGCGTTCCCTCTCCCGAAAACAATTCACTGGATTGTTTTCGGGATTCACCCTTTGCGAAGCGCTTTATAACTGTGGGGCTTTGCCCCACGCCCCACCAGAGACGCTGTCTCTGGACTCTGCCAAAGGAACACAGTCCCTTTGGAATCCCTTTAATTGGTAAATTGATTTTTTTGATAAACTAAGGCAGACCGAATGGTCTGCCTTTAGTTTTGCACGGATAATGCAATATATTCATTTTTTGGAAAAATCCCACCGCTTACGGTGCGATAAGCAGATAATATGCAGCCAGTGCGGAAATAGCTGCAGGAAGTCCGATAAGGAAAAGCGCTGTCAGCACTATGCTTGCTGCTCCTGCATCTACAGAAGTCGCGTCGTATATCTCTCTTGGCTTGTTCGGATTGACGAGGATTTCATAGTTGTCGCCTATTATGCGGTCTTCGGGCGTTTTATAGGCTGTTGAAGTGTATTGTACGCCCTCGTACTCGTATTCATAGGTCGGAACATATTTATATGTGGTACGTCCGTTTACGGTAGTCGAATTCGTGGATACATCTACGCATTTTGCGGTTATAGGCTCGGTACACACTTTCTTTGTGTGGTATTTTGCCCTCAGTGAGTCCACTACGATGCCTATGCCTATTACTGCAAATATCAGAGGAAACAGCACCGCAAGGAGCTTCAGTATGAACTCGCGCTTTTCGCCCTCGCTGTTGTGTATCAGAAGTGTGACGATACAGCCGCCTGCGCCTATTATAAGCGGAAGAAGCAGTCCTGCCTGGAATCGCTGCTTTTTGATAAGTTCGGACACTATGCCGAATATTCCGAAAACCGCGAAAAGCTGGAAAAACAGTATCACTATCAGCCAGCTGTTGCTCTTTCCGCTGCTCTGGGATAACACTATCATAAGTATTACGGTAACTGCAAACCATATCAGCAGAAGAATACCGAGTATCTTTTCGAATGTTTTCGCAAGTCCGTTGTATGCGCTGTCGTTGTCCGAGTTATAGTAATTGCCGTTTTCGTCGTAATTCATGTTGTCGTTTTCATACTTTTTCATGGTAATACCCCCTTTTCGCTGATTATACCATAAAGGCACAAAAAAAGCAACTTTCACGGATAAATTTTTCATTATATGTGTTACGAAGCAAAAACTAAAAGCTCCCGTTTCGGGAGCTTTTTTTGCAATATTTAGCTTATCTGTGATGACCGCCGCCGCCGTGGCTTCCGCCGCTGTGGTGACCGCCGCCGCCGCTGCGATGACCGCCGCCGCTGCTGCTTGAGGATATCCTGCTTCTCGACTGGTAAGTCCTGATGTGTTGATCGTTCCTCTGAGTGAAGTTCACAGCGTCCTTTGACAGGTAAATGCTGGGATTGGTCTTAGCCTTGAAGGTATACTTTCCTTTGGATACAAGGAAAGTGATGAGTGCTGTAAGAAGGCCGATTATTATTGAAACTACCCATATACGTACCCAGATGATAAGGGGCTTTTTGTGAGTGATATAGAGCTCGCCGTGCTTATAGTAGATATAAGTTCCCTTATTCTTGTCGTGGTAAAAGCTGGTACCTGAGGTGGTGCTTTTTGCGTTTACGCTGAGCTGAGACAGAAATTCCTCAATAGCATCGTATATCTGCTCCTGCTTTATCTCCTGACCTGAAGCAGGAAGGTAATTATCCATGTGGTTGAAAATGAGCTCCCTGTTTTCCTCATAGAGCAGTATAGCCTTTCCTGATGTTGAGATATAGTCGTATGCAGGTGTTTTACCCGAAAGGTCGAGATAATACATAAGACCGTCGGTGTCGTTTCCGAACCAGTTATCATAGGTCTGGTCGCAGAAGGTTTTTGTATCGGCGTCGCTGCGGTAAGTACCGTCGACGTAGATAAGGATATTCATTTCCAGTTCCTTGGATTTCTGCTGTATAGCTTCATCAAGCTCTCTTTTCTGAGTTTCCGTGAAAAGATCCCTATCGTCTATGAGGACAGAGTCCTGATAGTTGCCGTTCCAGCCTGCGTAGTCGTTTTCGGGCTCCGAGCAGCCTGTGAGCAGCGGCACCATGCATACGCAGAGAATAGCCGTCATTAAAAATGATACAAGGCGTTTCATCAGAAGAGAGCACCTCCTATCAGAGCGCAGGCAGCCGCAACAGCCGCTCCCAAGCCGAGACAAGCCAGCCAAAGCCTGCCCTTTGAAAGGGGCGGAGTTCCTGCAAGCTTGCCTGTCTGTCCGTTTATAGCGAATTCATAGACCTTATCCTTGTACTTATATGACATGAACCATACAGGGAGCAGCATATAGCTCCAGTTAGTCCTTCTTATGTCGTAGTTCTCGACCATGGGGGTTACGCTGCTGTAGCCGTTGACCGAGTTCTTTACGAGCGAAGCGCACGCCTGCGTTGCGCGGACGCGGATACGCGGAAATACCGACGCCTTGTCAACATCGTACTTATCCGCATAGAAGCCGCTGAGATAGGACATTGAGAAGTCATGGAGCTCTCTGTAGTCGTAGGGCTCGATAGACTCCATGAGCAGGTCGTCTATTTTGGTCTCGCCGTCGGCAGGGATACCTCTTGTAGTGAGGCTTCCGCGGCGGACAACGTCGTATTCCTGAGTTTCGGTGATACGGTAGTCGCCCGATACCCAGCTCCTTATCTTTTTGCCTGTGGCGTGATAATCGATGTTGATATCGCAGTCAGCCACCCAGAACGGGACGTAAAGTCCTGTCAGCTTTTCGAGCTGCTGCTCGGATTTGAAGTCCTTTGGCACGAACCAGCGCTTGCTTATCCATTTCTTGAAGTTCCAGATAGCATTGTCTCTTGTGAGCTTGAAGCCGATGACCTTATCGGGCTTGAACTCGCCGCCCATTTTGCCTGCCAGAATGACAGGGTTGTGGCAGTAATAGCAGAAAGTCGCTGTCTGCTGGTCGTCCGCCATTATTTCAGCACCGCAGCTTTTGCAGCGGTACAGATGTGTGTGATTTGCGAAGTCCTCCTGCATCTGGACAGCTTCCTGAGGGATACTGTTCTCGGTGCTTTCACAGAGCTTCTTTATTTCCTCTACCGTAAATGCACTGAGACAGAATTCACATTCCAGCTTCTGACTTGCAGGATTGAATTTCAGGTCTGCCATGCAATTGGGGCATTTATATTCAACTGATTCCAATATGTATCATCTCCCTTATCCCTTTAAAAGAATCGGCAGAAAACCGACAAATATATTTTACCATACCGCACAGTTTTTTTCAAGAGAAATAATAAAATTTAACATCTTTTCTTTGACAAAGAAAATAACTTTTTGTTTAGCCTTGACAAAATTACCAAAATCAAATATAATTGTAATATGCATATTTATTACTACTATTCGTAAAAAGAAAGGGATGACGATACATGAGATACAAATTTTCAGACATCACACCAGAGATCACAAAGCTTGCCGATATGTCGCTTGAAGGCTACAAAATAGATCCCGAGCTCTACACACAGTACGATGTAAAGCGCGGACTCCGCGATATAAACGGCAACGGTGTAGTTGCAGGTCTTACCAATATAAGCACTATCAAAGTAATAGACAGCGGCGACGGAATGCCCAATCATGGTGACGGCAAGCTGTATTACAGAGGTATCGACGTTGAGGATATCGTCGCAGGTTTCATAAAGGAAAAGCGCTTCGGCTTTGAGGAGACCGTATATCTTCTTCTTTTCGGAAAAATGCCCTCGGAGCACGAGCTTGCAGAGTTCAAGGCTATACTTGCGGATTTCCGCGAGCTCCCGTCCAATTTCATGCGCGACGTTATTATGAAAGCTCCCACAGACAATATGATGAATACTCTTGCAAAGAGCGTTCTTGCGCTGTATTCATATGATGATAAAGCAAATAATATCTCGGTGCCCAACGTGCTGAGACAGAGCATAGAGCTCATAACTCTTTTCCCTGTGCTTGCAGTGTACGCATACCACGCCTACAGATACGCAAGACTGGGCGGAGACCTTTTCATACACAGTCCCAAGCCCGATATGTCCATAGCTGAGAATATTCTCTATATGCTCCGTGAGGACGGCAGGTATACCGAGCTCGAAGCCCGTATACTGGACTTGGCATTAGTGCTCCACGCAGAGCACGGCGGCGGAAACAACTCCACATTCACGGTACACGTTGTTTCGTCATCGGGAACCGATACCTATTCCGCTATCGCGGCTGCACTGGGCTCGCTGAAAGGTCCCAAGCACGGCGGCGCAAATATCAAGGTAGCAATGATGTTCGACGATATGAAGCAGAACGTAAAGGACTGGACCGATGAGGAGGAGGTAAAGGATTATCTCCGCAAACTGCTCCACAAGGAAGCCTTTGACCATGCAGGACTTATCTACGGCATGGGACACGCAGTCTACTCACAGTCGGACCCGAGAGCCAAGGTGTTCAAGGGCTTTGTAGAGTCTCTCAGCTCGGAAAAGGGCAGACACGAGGAATTTGCATTGTATTCGCTGGTGGAGCGTCTTGCTCCCGAGGCCATCGCCGAGGAACGCCGCATCTACAAGGGCGTCTGTGCAAACGTTGACTTCTACAGCGGCTTCGTATACCGTATGCTGGGCATACCCGACGAGCTGTTCACGCCTCTTTTCGCAACTGCGAGAATATCGGGCTGGTCGGCTCACAGAATAGAGGAGCTCATAAACTCCAACAAGATAATCCGTCCTGCGTACAAGGCAATATCGCCTATGCGCGAGTACACCGACATGGAAAACAGAATGGACTGATGACATCATGAAAACCATAGTTCTTTGCAAGTCCTACCTCATGGGGACAATTTGTCCGCTGGTGATATATCTTGCGGCAGGCGCATACGACATCATCACACAGGAAGATAATTCGGCGTTGAATGTTATGGTCATCGAGGGGCTGCTTCTTTTTGCACTGCCTGTATTCTTCCTCAATATGGAGAAAAGGCTTGGCAGTCAGTGTCTCACAAAGTGGATACCGCCGATGTATCTCATAGCTTATGGGGTGATAACACTGGTAATGCTCATTGTTTTAAACAGCCTTGACATGACAATGCTGTTCGGTCACCGGATTTTAGGCGGCATAGGCTTGATTTTCATGTGGTTCGTAATGGTCGGCGGCTGTATATGGGCGATATTGTTCCGCATAGGAGCTCTTATAGTAAGGGCCGTAAAAAATCAAAGTTAAAATACATTTAAAAGGAATGTGATATAAATGAACAACACAGCAGAATTATTCGACTGGAAGGGCATGACCTGCGTAAAACTCAGCGCAGGCGGCTATGAAGCATGGGTAGCCAACGAGATAGGCTCAAACGTTATCCGACTCCGCGACAACGTCAACGGTCTGGAGTTCTTCCGCTTTGTGGAGAGCAATACTCCCGACGCTATCAAACAGTCCGCAGAGGTATGGGGACTTCCCACACTTTACTTGCCCAACCGCTTTGCAGACGGCGTACTGAAGACATCTGACGCAGTATATCAGCTCCCCGTGAACGAGCCTGCGCCCTATAACAACCATATCCACGGCTTTCTCCACAAGAGAGCACATGAAGTCGTTGAGTACAAGGCTGACGACAACTGCGCATGGGTAAAGACTCGCTATGTATACGACGAAAAGGACGAGTTCTTCAAGTATCTCCCTGTACGCTTCACAGCAGAGTACACATTTACTCTCTCGGAGCAGGGACTTGAGCAGAATATCCGCTTTATCAACATGGACGGCGAAAAGGTTCTTCCCATGTCGCTGGCTTCACATACAACTATCAATTCTCCATTCGTTGACGGCGCAAAGGAAGAGGATATCCGCCTGACAGTGCCGATAGGCAAGCGCTGCGAGCTCAACGAGCGCTGTCTGCCCACAGGACAGCTGAAAGTGCCCACAATGCACGACCTCGAGTACAGCAACGGCTCAAAGAAGCCCGT
This sequence comes from Ruminococcus flavefaciens, assembly GCF_900119075.1. Taxonomy (GTDB): domain Bacteria; phylum Bacillota; class Clostridia; order Oscillospirales; family Ruminococcaceae; genus Ruminococcus; species Ruminococcus flavefaciens_Q. The sequence goes on along the minus strand of NZ_FPIP01000005.1, from coordinate 88,514 downwards.
ATTGCAGGTAGTTGACAACGAGATGTATTTCGGCGGATATATCGACATAGACGGCGAGAAGTTCCACGGCGTAATCGCAGAGGATACTGCCAGCGGCAAGAAGCTCTGCTACGAGGTATCCGAGGAGTACGGCTTCTGGATAATCTGGAACGACCGCGGCTTCAACCACTATTTCTGCCCCGAGCCGATGACAGCGATGATAGACGCTCCAAACCTCAGTATGCCTGCCGATGTTACAGGCTACCGCGAGGTAAAGCCGGGAGACGTTTTCGAGGCACACGAGAGATTTTTCACAAAATTATAATAACTGTAGGGGCGGATATTAGGCTGCTCTCCTTAGCGGAAAATATGGTTATTGAGCCTGAAATTACAGTCTCGTAAATATAACCTGCGATCCGCCAGAGGGGGCTCCTTTTATCCGCCCTTTTTTCAGCTGTGATGTCTCGCGCCGAAAATGCTTCTGTCTGTCCACAGGGTTCTCTAAAAACAGACATAAAAGTAGGACAATGTGCACAAAAAAGGACTTGAAAAAAATACAACGCAATTTTTGCTTAATCTATTGTATTATATGCAAATATATGGTATAATAATACAAATGCGGTTTTTATGCCGCTTTTGTCACCAAAAATAAAGGAGTATAATTATGAAGTTCGGATTTTTTGACGACGCAAGGAAGGAATATGTTATCAATTCCCCTAAGACTCCCTATCCGTGGATAAACTATCTCGGCAATCAGGGATTTTTCTCACTTATCTCTAATACAGCAGGCGGCTACTGCTTCTATAAGGACGCACGCCTCAGACGTATCACTCGTTACCGCTACAACAACGTGCCTCTCGATATGGGCGGACGTTATTTCTATATCAACGACAACGGTACTATCTGGAACCCCGGCTGGTCTCCTGTAAAGACAGCTCTCGATTTCTATGAGTGCCGTCACGGTATGGGCTATACCGTTATCACAGGCAAGAAGAACGGACTCAAGGCTGAGGTAACATTCTTCGTTCCTCAGAACTACGACGGTGAAGTTCAGCAGGTCGTTCTCACAAACGAGAGCAACGAGACAAAGAGCTTCTCTATCTTCTCTATCGCTGAATGGTGTCTCTGGGACGCTCAGGACGACTGCACAAACTTCCAGAGAAACTTCTCCACAGGACGTGTTGAGATAGAGGGTTCAACTATCTACCACGTAACAGAGTACAGAGACAGACGTAACCACTACGCTTTCTATACTGTAAACGATACTATCGACGGCTACGACACAGACCGTGATTCCTTCCTCGGAAGCATCTACAACGGCTGGGACAACCCTGAGACAGTAAAGGCTGACAAGCCTGCAAACTCATTTGCAGACGGCTGGTCACCTGTAGCTTCACACTACAAGAAGGTAACTCTCGCTCCCGGCGAGTCCAAGACTCTCATCTATATCCTCGGCTATGCTGAGAACCCACAGGACAAGAAGTTCGCTTCTGAAAAGCCTGCAAATCTCCTCACAAGAGAGACATGGGTACTCAACAAGGAAAAGGCTTATGCTATGATCGAGAAGTACAACACTCCCGAGAAGGTAGCAGCAGGTCTTGAAGAGCTCCGCAATACATGGGAAGAGCTCCTTTCTATCTTCAATGTAAACACACCTGATGACAAGGTAAACAGAATGGTAAACATCTGGAACCAGTATCAGTGTATGGTAACATTCAATCTTTCACGTTCCGCTTCTTACTTCGAGAGCGGTATCGGACGCGGAATGGGCTTCCGTGACTCCAATCAGGATATCCTCGGCTTTGTACACCAGATACCTGAGCGTGCAAGAGAGAGACTTATCGACATCGCTTCAACACAGCTTTCAGACGGCGGCTGCTATCACCAGTACCAGCCACTTACAAAGAAGGGCAACGCTGATATCGGCGGCGACTTCTCAGACGATCCGCTCTGGATGATACTTTCTGTTGCAGCTTATATCAAGGAGACAGGCGACTGGGGCATTCTCGACGCTAACGTTCCTTTCGACGATGATCCGAACGGCAAGCACACAATGCTCGAGCACCTCAACGTTTCCTTCTATCACATCGTAAACAACCTCGGACCTCACGGTCTCCCGCTTGCAATGAGAGCTGACTGGAACGACTGTATCAACCTTTCATGCTTCTCAGATACTCCCGGTGAGTCCTTCCAGACCTACACCAATCCTAAGTTTGCAGCAGAGGGCGGCTACTCCAAGATAGCTGAGTCCGCATTCGTTGCAGCACTCTTCACATACACTGGTCCTGCATTCGTAGGCATTCTCCAGCATCTCGGCAAGGCTGACGAAGCTGCAAAGGCTCAGGCTGAGATCGACAAGATGAAGAAGAACGTTATGGAATCCGCATTCGACGGCGACTGGTTCATCAGAGCTTACGACGCAAACGGCGAGAAGATGGGCTCCAAGGAGTGCGAAGAGGGCAAGATATTCATCGAGCCGCAGGGCTTTGCAGTTATGTCCGAGATAGGTAAGGATCAGGGAGCTGACATCAAGACTCTCAACTCTATCGACAAGTACCTCAACTGCGAGTTCGGTCTCGTTCTCAATAACCCTGCATTCACAAAGTACTATATACAGTACGGTGAGATCTCCACATATCCCGGCGGATACAAGGAGAACGCAGGTATCTTCACACACAACAATGCATGGATAATCTGTGCTGAGGCATATGTAGGACGCGGTGACAAGGCATTTGAGTACTACAGCAAGATAGCTCCTGCATTCACTGAGGAGACATCTGATATACACAAGACAGAGCCTTACGTATACGGTCAGATGATCGGCGGTAAGGACGCAAAGAACTTCGGTCAGGGCAAGAACTCATGGCTGACAGGTACAGCAGCATGGAACATGGTTGCTATTTCTCAGTACATTCTGGGCGTACAGCCTGTATTCGACGGACTCAAGGTAGATCCTTCCATTCCTCACGAGTGGGACGGCTTCACAGCAGTTCGTAAGTTCCGCGGAGCAACATTCAACATCACAGTCAAGAACCCTGCACACGTTTGCAAGGGCGTAAAGTCTATGACAGTTGACGGCAAGGCAGTAGAGGGATGCGTAATTCCTGTATGCAGCGGCGGCACACACGAAGTTGAGATCATAATGGGTTAATAAAAAGGGCAGGCTTTGAGCCTGCCCTTTTCAGTTATTAGTGATTAGTGAATAGTGATTAGTAGGGGCGCACAGTGTGCGCCCGTTTTTTTGTAATGTACAACCTGTAAGGGCTGCCTTTGGCAGTCCGCAAATCCTGTTATATTGCCGTAAATATGTAGGGGACGGCGTCCTCGACGTCCCGTGTAGGGGCGCTTTCCGAGCGCCCCTCGATATCCGTAAATCTTCAAATGACCAATTGTAGGGGACGCCGCAGCTAACCGCTGCACGTACCCTCTGTCAGCTACGCTGACATCTCCCTGCACAGCAGGGAGTCACTCGACGTCCCGAAAGAAAAACTATATCCCGTAAAAGCCTTCGCCTATACGTCAACCGCACTACAAAAAATCGGTTGACGCTCACAAAGATTGTGCATGATACCGCTTGAAAAAAGCCGTATCTAATGCTATAATAAGTTCAACCTAAAACATAGGAATTTAGTAGATAAAGGAGCAGGTATCAATGACTCGGACAGCTCAGGATACAAAAATCAGAAGAATAGTGCTGACAGGACTGTTTTCCGCGCTTATTTTCGTATTTACAGCGTATATCCACGTACCTACGGGAGCAGGCTATACTCACGCAGGTGACGGCTTCATATATCTTGCGGCTTGTTTACTGCCTGCACCTTATGCAGTTGCGGCAGGCATGATAGGCGGAGCTCTTGCGGACGGACTTACAGGCTTTCCTGTGTGGATACCTGCAACTATAGTTGTAAAGGCAGTCACAGCTCTGTTTTTCACAAACAAAAAGGACAAGATACTGAATCTACGCAATATACTGGGAATTATCCCGTCACTTGCGGCCTGCATAGTTGGCTACAGCCTTTATGAGGGAGTCTTCATGACAGGCGGCTTCAATAAAGCGGCGATAATAGCGGCATTCGGACAGACTCCGTTCTATGCCATACAGGTAGGAGCAAGCGCGGTGTTGTTTTTAGCGGCAGGCGCGGCTCTTGACAGGTCGGGACTTAAAAAGCGCATATAAAGCGCAAATCTCCTCTCACTTCTTCTTATTCGGGAAAAGTATAACCACTACAGGATTGAGGACTGCTGCTATCACCCATATGAGCCATGTCATGTCCCACCTTTTGGTGAGGAAACTAATGGAGAGGTACAGGGCTGTAACTACGCACCAGTATACTATAATTGCAGGATTCGGCGCATGACCTTTTGCCTTTTCCTCACGGGTAAAGCCGTCCTCTTCAAGAAGCTTCCTGTAGCCGTTCATACTTATGCTTGAACGGACAATGACACCTACGCCAATAGCTATCAGTCCTAAGAAAAATGACGGTTCGAGAGCTCCTGTGAGAGCAGTTTCGCCCATGAGCGATTCAATGATAATAGTAGGAACGAAAGACAGTATGAACAGAACTACGCCAGTTATTATGCTGAGGGTGAATTTTGGCTCATACTTTGACTTTTTCTCGTTTACCATGCCCGAAACGCCGTATTCTGTGTCAATACCCTCTTTTTCAAGGTATTGATAGGGCTTCATCTTCATTCCCGAGATGATGAACAGCGTTACAGCTATGGCTATAAGTATGAACATCAGCGGCACACCTATGAGGTCGCTGAAGCCTGTCAGTTCTTCAAGAACTATCAGCGGTATTACACTGATTATACAGAGAAATACTCCGATAGATGTCAGCTTTGAGCGCTTTTCATTTACGGTAAGAAAGCTGTTTGCCTCCTCCATTGATACCTTGCGGAGCGGCGGCTCGGTCTCGGCGCTCTCCTGCACGGGAGCATTGCCTGCGGAGAGCTCCTCGGTGTCCTTTAATAATGTATCTGTAGTGACTCCGAATATTTCCGATAGCTGTAATATACGGTTAAGGTCGGGAGTGGACTGTGCGCCCTCCCATTTGGATACTGACTGGCGGCTCACGCCAAGCTTTTCGGCGAGCTCCTCCTGTGACATACCCTGTCTTTTTCTTAATTCGATTATCTTGTCTGCAAGTATCATATATGTATCCTCCATATGTTTTTTCCGTGGGGAATGTCCCTCGGTCTATGGTTTTATTTTATCATTCCGAGCGGTTACACACAAGCAAGCCGCCTTTACAATTTGTCAATCGGCAGTTGCAATTGCCGATTTTTCGCGCACTTTTCAATAATCAGACATTAAGCTGCCGCCTGCGGCGGCAGCTTAATGTTCTCGGGCGGATAATACCGCCTTTACAAATAAAATACTGTAAAAAGTCATTTCAAAGTATTGCATTTATGAAAAAAGTGTGCTACAATAAAAATATAAATTTTATACGAAAGAAGGTATCCCCCTATGGAGATCAAAAAAGCAGTAGAAGCAGTTGAGAAAAAAACAGGCATCGACCTTCCCGACGAGAAGATCGAAAAGCTTGCTTCAAAAGAAAACATTGAAAAGGCTAAGGACATGATAAGCAAGGTTGCTACCAAGGAAAACATCGCAAAGGTCAAGGATAAGGTTGAGGATATCGTTGACAAGATCAAGAAGTGATCGCAAAGGGGCGTTCCTGTTACGGGAATGTCCCTTTTTCAGATATTAAAAACTGCGGATTTTTCTCGGTAAATCAAGACAGAGCCTAAACATATGTAGGGGACGCCGCCCTCGGCGTCCCGTTTGTAGGGGCTGGCGTCCTCGACAGCCCTTTAGGAGACGCCCTCTCTTGCAGGGCGTCTCCTCTAAAAAAAACAGTCCACTGGACTGTTTTTTTATTCACCTCTTGCGGTGACTCCCTGTAGTACAGGGAGATGTCAGCGTAGCTGACAGAGGGTACTCGCTCCTGTTAGGAGCGCTTTGTAACTGCGGGGTTACTCCCCACAGTGTGGGGAGAACCCCGCCAAAGGAACACAGTCCCTTTGGAATCCCTTTCATAGGTTCAGCAAATTACATCGCAAAGTTTACAGCGGCTTTCTCTCGAACATCAGCACGGGATAGCCCTCATAGTAGGGCTTCACTATCTCGGGGTGCTGGTCTGCATAGGCGAATATCACGTCCGCAAGCCCCTCTTTCAGCAGTCCAACAAGCTCCGACAGCGGTCTGTGGTAGAGCTCCTCGCATATAGAGGCAAAGGTTATGGCACGTCTGCCGCCAACTTCCATTATGCGGTATGGCCATATACGGCAGTCAAAGGGCTTCTCGTCCCCCAGCATACAGCCGTTTTCCGTAAGGGCAGGACATGAGAAGAGCTCGTCGCCCCTGAGCTCCCCTACTCTGAATATGTAGCCGCCGTCCTTGGTGATGAACTGCACATCGGGACGGAAGGCTCTTATTTTTTCGCAGAGCTCCGCAGTAAACACGGGAGTTTCCCATACGTCATAGCGGTCAAATATGCAGCAGAGCCGACATTTTGCGCAGGCTTCGCCGCTGAGTATCTTTTTGAGCATAGCTTTCACCCTCTCGTTATTGTTAAACTATTATATCATACAATGCCATTTTATGTCAACATAGAAACAGGGAGCACAAACTGTGCGCCCCTGCAAAAAACTCCCGAAAATCGGGAGCTTTTTTGTTTTACTTTATGCCGCTGACAAAGTCCTCGATGACCTTTGCCACCTCGTCGGGCTTCTGCTCATAGATGAAATGACTTCCTGCAATGTTTATCTCCTTGCAGTTGCCTACCTTTTCAATGTATTTGCTTCTGTTATTACGATATTCCGTTTCTCTCTCGGACTTTTCGTCCTCGAACCATTCCTGAGCCTTGGCTTCGTCCACCTCGCCGTCCATGAACATAAGGTAGTCCCTTATATCGTCAATTGTCTGGTAATTGGTTGAGATGTATATCTTCGGGATATCGTTGGACTTTATAGAAGCCCATGCTGTTTTCATATTGCTGTTGAAGTTCTTCGTCTCGCTGATATGAGACTTTGAAAATGCAGGCGGATTCAGCGCAAACAGAGCATTTGCGTCCTTTGCGTATTCTTCGGAGCTGTCTTTGCTTGTAATATCGCTAATAACTCTTAAAACGCCTGATTTGTACAGGAATTTAGTGATCTGGAACTGAACGCCCGAAGTCATCTCGTTTATCTCCTCTTCGGTCACTTCGGGGTAAGCTTCATTGACGGAATCAAGGAAGATAACTCCCGATACCTCCTCGGGATAGGTGTTCTCCCAGTAGGTGCCGTAGATTCCGCTGAGAGAATGGGGCATAAGTATGTATGGAGCTTCAACTCCTGCGTTTTTCAAAGCAGTGCGTGTGCTGTCAACTATGTATTCAGTCGTAACATCATGGTCTGTTTCCTCGCAAACGCCGTAGCCCGGACGTGTAACGACAACAAGGCTTATATCGTCGCTGAGATGCTCCGAGAATTTCTTCATATCCACGGTGAACTCCGCATGGCCGTTGCCGGGCATAACGATTATCTTGTTTTTGCCCTCGCCGTAGATGTTTATGTTCATTTTATAGTCCCCTGCGTCGTAAAGGTGAGTGAAGCCGTCCCTTTCAAGAAGCTCCCTGTCCTTTTTCTGCGCGGATCTCTGATAAAAGAAGCTTACGATAATAAATATCAGTATAAGTATCAGCAATACCAGCAGTATCCTGCCGATAACCTTGAATATCTTCTTGACAACTCCCATAGTCTTTCTCTCCTTAATGTCTCATATCCTTATTTTTGCCGTTTTTGCAGCATAATGTATATATTATAGCATATAGCATCAGATGTGTCAATCAATCTGTACGGGCGACTGTTTGGCATCCGCATAAAACGCAGCCCTAATCGCTTAACAAATCTAATTTAACGTGTTATAATACATATAACCTCTAAGGTAATTATGTATTGCTTCACGCAAGGAAATCCCCCGAGAGTACCAGCCTCGGGGGATTTTTTGTATTTGCTTTAAATAACCATGTGTAGGGGCTGATGCCCCCATCAGCCGCCAATTCTACATAATTTCCACGGGGCGATGTAGGCATCGCCCCCTACAATTGGTTATCTTTTTTCGCGTAATACATGGGCGCACACTGTGCGCCCCTACAATGTATATGCGATAAATTTGCTGCTGTTATTACAGTGCAAAGCACGGGCGGCGGAACGCCGCCCCTACATGGGACGTCGAGGACTTCCAACAGAAGCCGCGACCCTCTGTCCTTCAGACATCTCCCTACACTGTAGGGAGTCACCGTCCCCTACTAATCACTGCTCACTAATAACTAAAAAACGTGAAGAAGCAATGCTTCTTCACGTTTTTGATCATGCGTTCATGCCAAGCTCGATAGCCTTGAAGTTGTTAGGGATAAGAGCTGCCTTTTTAGGCGGAACTACCTTCTCAATAGCCTTCTGCATCGTCTCAAGTGAGCAGATGTTTGTCTCCTTGAGGAGCTTGCCGAGAAGAATGATGTTTGAGCCGCCCTTGAGGTTGTTGTCGTCAGCCATCTGCTGTGACGGGATACCGTACAGCTCGATGTCTGTTCTGTCTGTAGCAGGCTCTATCATTGTGCTGTCGAAGAATACCTTACCGCCGGGACGTACACAGCTTACGAACTTGTCGAATGAAGGCTGGTTCATAGCGATAAGAAGATGTGGTGTAACAACGAGAGGTGAACCGATAGGATCATCGGAGATAGTAACTGAACAGTTGCAGGTACCGCCTCTCATCTCAGGACCGTATGAAGGGAGCCATGAGAGCTCCTTATTGTCCATAAGTCCGCAGTATGCAAGTATCTTTCCTGCGAAAAGGATACCCTGTCCGCCGAAGCCTGCGAGAAGGATCTCTGTAGTAGCCATTACTCGTTACCTCCTTCTGTCTTTGGGAATACGCCCTCTTCAACGTCCTTGTAAACGCCGAGCGGGTAGTATGGTATCATTTCGTCCTGAAGTCTCTTGATAGCGTCAAGAGGAGCAAGTCCCCAGTTTGTAGGACAAGTTGAAAGAACCTCTACGATTGAGAAGCCCTTGCCTGCCTTCTGGTTCTCGAATGCCTTGCGGATAGCCTTCTTTGCAGCCTTGATGTGAGGAACGCTGTCAACTGCAACACGCTCAGCATAAGCTGTACCTGTCAGTGTTGAGAGCATCTCGCATACCTTTACAGGATAGCCTGCAAGCTCGGGGCTTCTTCCGAAAGGTGTGGTCTGTGTTACCTGACCGGGAAGAGTTGTAGGAGCCATCTGACCGCCTGTCATGCCGTAGATAGTGTTGTTGATGAAGATAACGACGATATTCTCGCCTCTTGTAGCAACGTGAACTGTCTCGGCAGTACCGATAGCAGCAAGGTCGCCGTCGCCCTGATATGTGAATACAAACTTATCAGGGTTTGTACGCTTAACGCCTGTTGCAACAGCCGGTGCACGTCCGTGAGCAGCCTCGATCATATCACAGTTGAAGTAATCATATGCCATAACAGAGCAGCCAACAGGACATACTCCGATAGTATCGCCCTCGATACCCATTTCGTCGATAACCTCACAGAGTATTCTGTGAACTATACCGTGTGTGCAGCCGGGGCAGTAATGTGTAGGAACGTCAATAAGTGACTTTGGTCTTTCAAATACTACAGCCATCAGAGAGCACCTCCCATTCTCTTGATCTCGCCCAATACCTCAGCAGGTGTGGGGATAACGCCGCCTGTTCTTCCGTAGAACTCTACAGGCTTTGAGCAGTTGATAGCAAGCTTGATATCCTCTATCATCTGTCCCATTGACATCTCGACGCTGAGAAGCTTCTTAGCGTTCTTAGCAGCCTCGTTTATCTCCTTTACAGGGAAAGGCCACAGTGTCTTTGGACGGAAGAGACCAGCCTTGATGCCCTGTGCTCTTGCGTCGTTTACAGCAGACTTTGCAACTCTTGCAGTTGCGCCGAATGCGCATACAAGGATATCGCAGTCCTCGGTGAGATAAAGCTCAGCCTCGGTCTCTGTCTCCTTGATTATCTCGTATCTCTTGTAACGGTCGAGGATAGAATTCTCGAGCTCATCTGGCTTGAGGTAGAGGGAGTTGATGATGTGGTGCTCTCTCTGCATCTTGTGACCGTTTGCAGCCCAGCCGCTCTTATCGTAAGCGTTGGGGTTGATCTCAGGGAATGTAACAGGCTCCATCATCTGTCCGAGAAGTCCGTCTGCAAGGATCATTGCAGGCATACGGTACTTGTCAGCGCGGTCGAAAGCCTTGACAACGTAGTCTACCATTTCCTGTACTGAAGCAGGTGCATATACCAGAAGCTGGAAGTCGCCGTGACCGAGAGCCTTTGTAGCCTGCCAGTAGTCAGCCTGTGAAGGCTGGATACCGCCCAGACCGGGGCCGCCTCTTTCAACGTTGATGATAACAGCAGGAAGGTCTGAACCTGCTATGTATGAAACACCTTCACTCTTCAGTGAGATTCCCGGTGAAGATGATGATGTCATTGCACGGACGCCTGTTGAAGCAGCGCCGAGTACCATGTTGATAGCAGCGATCTCGGACTCTGCCTGTAAGAATACGCCGCCTGCCTTATGCATACGCTTTGCCATATAAGCGGCAAGCTCTGTCTGAGGAGTTATAGGATAACCGAAGAAGCATTTACAGCCTGCTCTGATAGCAGCCTCTGCCAGCGCTTCGTTGCCCTTCATAAGATTTCTTTCCAAAGCTAAACAGCTCCTTTCGATAAATAATTATTTTTGAATAACGATAGCGCAGTCGGGGCACATAGTTGCGCACATTGCACAGCTAATGCAGGCTGACTGGTCGGTACACTCTGCGTAGAAATATCCCTTCTTGTTACGCTTCTCCTTCTGGAGAACGACTATCTTCTTGGGACAGGCAGCTGTACAGAGACCGCAGCCCTTGCAGCGCTCGGTAATAACTGTCATTTTTTCCATACCTTTCGCTCCTTTCAAATTGATTCATAATTCACAATTCATAATTCATAATTAATGCTGCTTGCGAAATTTACGGAATAACCGATTTTTCATGCAATTATGCATTATGCATTATGAATTATGCATTCTGGGTGAGCCCCCAGACGGGCTTTACATATACCTTTGCGGGGAATACGTCGGACTTGTCGGAGGGCTTTACAAGCTCCTCGGGATAGACCGTGTATTTTACGGGGAGTCCCGTGATACGGGAGGTCTCCTCAGCAAAGGGACGTGACTGCTCGATAATGTCGAGAGTAGTCTCGCAGCCTAAGTTGGTATTGTTTACGATAGCCGTATGCTTCATACGTGCTGCCGCTTCTATCTCATACATCAGCTTTGTGACTTCCTCAGCGGTATTGGTGAGGTATCGGCGCTGATTTATGACGTAGTACATCTCGATACTGTCTTTGAACTGCTCCAGGTCGTCGGCATAGCGTCCCAGCGCAACAGCGCCTGCGTCGTCGCCGCCCACGTCAATGATGAGGCAGTCCTCGTCGGTAGCCAGCTCCACAACGTCGAACTGTATAGACGGGATATCGAGGTTGCTCCTTGCGAAATCGGGAGCAATGAGCCTTATGCCCTTTTCCTCAAACAGGTCGCGGAAATCGGCTGTTCGGAAATAGGGGTTTACTATATCAAGGTCTACGATAGCTGCGGACTTGCCCTCCGCTGCGGCTTTTACCGCGAGATTTACGGAGAAATTGGTTTTTCCGCTGCCATAGTGACCTGTAACTATCTTGATCTCTTTCATAAATATCCTCTTGAATTACTTGTGAAAAATCCTACAAACTATATTATACCACTTTAAAACATTAATTGCAAGTGGTATTTTTCAACATAGGCAAAGTTGTACAGCTGTTAAACCTCTTTTACCGATGATATACAAAACGGAGCTGCGTCACGCTGTAAAAAAAGCCCCGACCGGTGGTCGGGGCATATATCACTGAATTACTCAGCGTCTGTGTTCTTTTCAATGTAGTTTACGATGTCGCCTACTGTCTTGATCTCTTCTACAGCCTCGTCGGGGATAGAGATATCGAACTCGTCCTCGATAGTTGTGATGAGGTCAACAACGTCCAGTGAATCAGCACCGAGATCGTCCTGGATATTTGAATCCATGTTTACTTCGTCTGCCTCCACACTGAGCTGTTCTGCAATAATATCTTTGAGTTTTTCAAAAATCATTATTTGGTCCTCCATTTTTCTTTATTTTTTTGTCAAAATCGGTTCATTCTGTGAACGCTCCGATTTTTCTAAATTTAGTATAGCGTTCTTTAAGCAAAACGTCAATATCTTTTTTGCATTTTTCCGGGATTTTTTGTGACAAATATTCGTGTATATTTTCTGAAATTTTGTCTAAATCGTTATGTGCGCCGCCGAGAGGCTCCTCGATGATAGCTTCTGCAACGCCGAGACGAACCATATCCTCTGCGGTTATCTTCATTATCTCGCTGGCTTCCTGCTCTCTCGAAGCGTCCTTCCAGAGTATGCTTGCAAAGCCTCTTGGCGATAATACGGAGTATTCTGCGTTCTCAAGCATAGCAAGCTCGTCGCATACGCCAAGAGCAAGAGCTCCGCCGCTTCCGCCCTCGCCGAGAACGATAGATACTATAGGTGTGCGGAGAGTCATGAACTCGGCTATATTCTTGGCGATAGCCTCGCCCTGTCCGCGCTCCTCTGCGGCAACTCCGCAGAATGCACCGGGGGTATCTATGAAGCAGATGATAGGTCTGTGGAACTTCTCTGCCTGTCTTGCCAGTCTGAGAGCCTTTCTGTAGCCCTCGGGGTGTGGCATTGCGAAGTTGCAGGTCTTGTTCTCGTTGATATCCCTGCCCTTTACCTCTGCGATTATGGTAACGGGATTGCCGTCAAGTCTTGCCAGACCGCCGATGATAGCCCTGTCGTCGCCGAAAAGTCGGTCGCCGTGCATCTCGTACCAGTCTGTGAATATCTGTGGTATATAATCCTTTATAGTAGGTCTGCCCTTAGTGTGTATGAGCTGAAGGCGTTCCCACGCTGTTCTCTTGTCGTCCATGCTCATGCCTCCTTAGGGTAAAATCCGTGGAGCTTCAGAAGGTGAGAAAGTACGCTTCTCAGCTTTCTGCGCTCGACTATCATATCTACAAAGCCCTTGGCATACATAAACTCGGCAAGCTGGAAGTCATCGGGAAGCTTCTGCTTGATAGTTCCCTCGATAACTCGTCTGCCTGCGAAGCCTATGAGCACCTTCGGCTCGGCGATGATGATATCGCCCAGTGAAGCAAAGCTTGCTGTTACGCCGCCTGTGGTAGGATCGGTCATTACGGATATATAAAGTCCGCCTGCCTCGCTGTGGAGCTTTACTGCGCCCGAGGTCTTAGCCATCTGCATGAGGGATACTATACCCTCCTGCATACGAGCTCCGCCCGAAGCGGTGAACATTACCACAGGGAGCTTCTTCTCTGTGGCATACTCGAATGCACGGGTTATCTTCTCGCCTACGACGCTGCCCATTGAGCCCATCATAAAGCGTGAATCCATGATACCGATGACTACAGGCGAGCCCTTGATAGTAGCTGTACCTGTGATGACAGCCTCGCTGAGTCCAGTTGCTGCGCGGAGCTCCGCCTGCTTTTCGCTGTAATCAGGAAAATCCAGCGGATTGGCGCTCTTCATGCCGCCGTTGAGCTCTCTGAAGCTGCCCTTGTCTACTGTTATTGCGATACGTTCTGTTGATGAAAGTCTGCCGTGATAGTTGCACTTGGGGCAGACTCTGTGGAGCTCCTCATACTTTGAAAGAGGGCTCGTACCCTGACAGCGGGGGCATTTGAACATAGGGGGCTTGTATTCCTCCTCGCCGTCATTGAAGCGTTTCTTTACTACGTTAAAAAAATCTTCAAACAATTCTTTTCTCCCCATTCTCTTTCATTCTTATTTTTTCTTTTCTTCCATATATCTTCCGAGGAAGCCTATATCATATTTACCTGCCTTGAAATCGGCATTTCTGATTATTTCAAGCTGGAAGTCGATATTTGTATCGACGCCCTCTACGATGAACTCGGAAAGCGCCCATCTCATCTTGTTTATGGCGTCCTCTCGGTCGGAGCCGTGAGCGATGAGCTTGCTTATCATCGAATCGTAGTAAGGTGTGATAGTGTAGCCCTGATATACAGCGCCGTCTATTCTGATTCCGGGACCGCCAGGCATATAGAGGGCTGTGATAGTTCCCGGTGACGGACGGAAGCCCTTGTCGGGGTTCTCGGCGTTGATACGGCACTCGATAGCGTGACCGCGCATGGTAACGTCCTCCTGCTTTATTTCAAGAGGCTTGCCGTCTGCTATCTCTATCTGAGCCTTTACAAGGTCAAAGCCTGTTACCTCCTCGGTAATAGGGTGCTCGACCTGTATTCTGGTATTCATCTCCATGAAGTAGAAGTCGCGGTTCTCGTCAACGAGAAACTCGATAGTACCTGCATTGTAGTAGCCGCACTCCTTAGCGGCTGTAACTGCCGCAGCGCCCATTTTTGCGCGAAGCTCGGGGCTTACGATAGGGCTTGGGCACTCCTCCAGCATCTTCTGGTTGCGGCGCTGCATCGAGCAGTCGCGCTCGCAGAGGTGTATATAGTTGCCGTGCTTGTCGGCGATTATCTGTATCTCCACATGGTGGGGATTTATGAGGAACTTCTCGATATAAACGGCGTCGTCGCCGAAGAAGTTCTTCGCCTCCTGCTGAGCGGCTGTCATCTGAGCTTCAAGCTCGTCGGGACTGTCAACACGGCGTATGCCGCGTCCGCCGCCGCCTGCCGAAGCCTTTACCAGCACGGGATAGCCTGCCTTGTCGGCAATTTCCTTAGCCTCTTCAAGGGACTTTACTGCGCCCTTTGAGCCCGGGATAACGGGAACTCCCGCAGCAGCCATTGTCTCCTTGGCAGCAGCCTTGTCGCCAAGCATTTCTATAGACTTATATGACGGACCGATGAAAACTATTCCGTTATCCTCGCAGAGCCTTGCGAACTCAGCGTTCTCGGAAAGGAAGCCGAAGCCGGGGTGTATGGCTTCAGCGCCCGTATTCAGCGCCGCCTGTATGATAGCGTTCATGTTAAGGTAGCTGTCCTTTGTAGCCGCAGGTCCTATGCATACAGCCTCGTCGGCTATCTGTGCATGGAGAGAATTGCGGTCGGCAGTGGAGTATACTGCCACACAGCGTATATTCAGCTCGCGGCAGGCTCTTATGATTCGTACAGCTATCTCGCCTCTGTTGGCGATAAGTACTTTTCTGAACATTTATCTTATCTCCTGTATGAGTTTATTTATTGTCAGTAATCACAAAGGTTATCTCGCAGGATACAGCCTTTTCGCCGCCTACAGAGGCAGTTGCCTTTCCTGTGCCCACAGGTCCTCTCTGACGTATCATCTCGACCTCGAGGTCGAGTACGTCACCGGGAACTACCTGTCTGCGGAACTTAGCCTTGTCGATACCGCCGAAAAGTCCCAGCTTGCCCTTGAATTCGGGCTTTGAGAGCATACAAACAGCTCCTGCCTGTGCAAGCATCTCAACCATGAGTACGCCGGGAGTTACGGGATATCCGGGGAAGTGTCCCTTGAACCAGAAGTCCTCCTCCTTGATGTACTTTCTTGCGTGTACCTTTACGCCGACTTCCATATCAACTATCTCGTCAATGAGAAGAAAAGGATCGCGGTGTGGGATTATTTCCATTATCTGTTCTTTATTCATAAGTATATCAGCCATGATAGTTACTCCTTAATATTACTAATATCGTTATCTGCAAGCATACCCATATCGTCCTCGGTTTTTATCCTGTACTTTGCAAATGGATCCTCAGGGACTACGTAATCTGCCTTCATGCCCGTGGCGTAAACGCCCTCGCTCTCTATGCCGAAGACCTCACCGTCCTTGACTATGCTCTTGTATGAGCCGATGAGCGGAACAAAATGGGGATAGCCTGTTTCGTTTCTCATCTCGCTGTCTTTCTTCTCCATAAGGAAGATAACAATGGCATTTGCAGCAACAAGAGGTATAAACGCAAGGCTTACGGGTATCAGCAGGAGAGATATCAGAAGTCCTGCTTTCCAGCTGTAAAGCTTGCGTACACCTATAAAGTATATCATAAGGATCAGGTAAACAGCTGCAACCAGTAAACAGAGCGGATACATTCCGCTTACCATGTATATCAGCGAGCCGTTCCAGAATAAGAAAGTCTTTAAACCGAGAAAGAGAAGTATGGCGTTCATTATCCATAACGCCCAGAAATCGCGGAGAAAAGCATAGCGCTTCTTCTGCATACGGAGCATGAGCCCGTTATATTCCTGAAATTCCTTATACATCTCCGCAGATGTGATATTGATGTGTGCCTCGTCGATATTGTCCTGTGTAATGTATTTCAGTTCCATAATTTATAGAAATGTTCCGTCGTGTGGGTGGTCTCTGTTTATCTTCTCCCTTATGCTGTCATAGGTTAGCTCGGAGAGATTATCCGCGTTGGTGTTTACAGTTGTGACGTTAAGTCTCGGGAATGAGGGATAGCCCAGCTCCTTTGAGAGCTCGTCCTCGGTCTTCTGGTAGTACCAGCCTGCGGCGAAATTTCCCACTGGAAAAATAAAAAAAACAAGTGATATAAGCGCGGCAGGCAATGAAACAAGACACAGCACCAGTCTGTCGCGGCAGTGCTTTACAAAGACGAACCATGTCACCAGTATCAGATAAGCAAAATATCCGACAACGCCTATGGCAAAGCGCCAGTTGAGCTCCTTTGTGCTTATGGACTCATCAATGTGAGTCTGTCCTGCAAGCAGGATGAAAACCGCAAAGAAAAGCATAACATACTGGACTATTATCCAAATATTGAATGCAGCGTGTACCTTATGGCGCTTGTTGTAGTTCTTTACAGCCTCCATATTATAAATACGGGCTTCCTGAAACTCCTCGGGAGATTTTATATTCTTTCCGCCCGAATCTATAGTCGCCTGCGTGATGTACTTGTAAGTCATTACTTTATGACCATGATAGGCTGGTCAAATTCTACTGCCTGTCCGTCGGATACGAGTATCTGCTCTACTACTCCGTCGTACTCGGACTGTATCTCGTTCATGAGCTTCATGGACTCGATTATCATGATAACATCGCCCTTCTTGACCTCGTCGCCTGTCTTTACGAAAGGCGGCTTATCAGGTGAGGGTGCAGAGTAGAATGTACCTACGATAGGTGATTTCACTATCTTGCCGCTTACCTCCTCAGCCATTGAAGCCTCGCTTGCGGAAAGTGCGCTCTCAACAGAAACAGCTGTCTGTGCGGGAGCTGCCGCAGCAACTACAGGCATAGGCATGGGAACAGCCTTCTTGCCCTTTAATGTGATAGTATTCTCGCCGCTTGAGATAGTGAGCTCTGAAAGCTCCTTTTTATTGATTATGTCAGCGAGCTTTTCTATTGTCTCAAGGTCTATCTGACCGTAAATTTTCTCCATTTAATGTCCTCCTCAGTCTTTTACCCTTTTGAAGCAGAGAGTTGCATTGTGTCCGCCGAAGCCCAGTGAATTGGACAGTGCGGCATTGACCTCCTGCTCGATATTACCGCTGCCGCAGTAATCGAGGTCGCATTCCTCGTCGGGTACCTTATATCCCACTGTTGCGTGAATGAAGCCCTCCTGTATGCTCTTTGCGCATACTACAGCCTCTACAGCGCCTGCTGCGCCGAGAAGATGTCCTGTCATGGACTTGGTAGAGCTTATCTTTACTGTCTTTGCATGGTCGCCCAGCGCTTTCTTTATAGCGGCAGTCTCGTACTTGTCGTTGAGACCTGTAGATGTGCCGTGAGCGTTGATATAATCTATATCCTCGGGCTTGAGACCAGCCTCCTCTATTGCAAGCTCCATGCCCTTTGCAGCAGCGTCGCCGCCGGGCATAGGAGATGTCATGTGATAGCCGTCGCAGGTAGCGCCGTAGCCTGCTACCTCTGCGTATATCTTAGCGCCTCTTGCCTTTGCGTGTTCGTACTCCTCAAGAACGAGGACTGCGCTGCCCTCGCCGAGAACGAAGCCGCTTCTCTCCTTGTCGAAAGGAATGGAGGCTCTTGTAAGGTCGTCGGATTTTGTGAGGGCTTTCATATTTGAGAAGCCTCCGAATGTGAACTCAACTCCCGTGGACTCGGTGCCGCCTGCAAGGCAAGCGTCAAGGTAGCCGTCCTTTATCTTACGGAAGGCTTCGCCGATAGAGTGAGTACCTGTTGCACAGGCTGTGGTGATATCGAAATTAGCTCCGCGGAAACCTGTTTTCATGGAAATGGTTCCTGCCGCCATATTGCTTATCATCATAGGAATGTAGAATGCGGACATTCTTCCTGGGCCCTTTTCAAGGTACTTGGTGTACTCGGAAAGGGTAAGGTCTATGCCGCCGATTCCCGAGCCAACAAGAACACCCACTCTGTAGGGATCAATGTCACCGAAGTTGGTGCCTGCGTCTGTAAGGGCTTCGTGAGCGGCTACTACTGCGTACTTTGTGAATTTATCCATGTGGCGTGCTTCCTTCTTGTCGAAGCAGCCCTCAACGCCGTAGTAATCCTCTTCGTTGAAGTCGCGGACGATTCCTGCTATTTTTACGCCTGTACGGCTGGTATCGAACATATCTATAAAAGATATGCCCAGCTTATTCTCCTTTATTCCCTTCCAGAATTTTTCAACTCCTGTACCCAGCGGGGTTATTGCACCCATTCCTGTGATAACAACTCTTCTGCTCATATATTTTCCTCTCTTAATTATTACAAATAGGTATTTTAGTGCGTCGGGAGCCTGCGCTCCATGGTAAGACTCTGATCGAAATTACATTGCGAGACCGCCTGAGATCTCAATGACCTGTCCCGTAACATAGGACGCATTGTCAGAAACGAGGAAGGATACTACAGAAGCTATCTCCTCAGGCTCACCGTAGCGTCTGAGAGCAACTGCATCGAGCATCTTTGCCTTCAGCTCATCGGACAGAACATCTGTCATCGGTGTGTGTATGAATCCGGGAGCTACAGCGTTGCAGGTAATGTTTCGTGAACCGAATTCCTTTGCCGTGGTCTTTGTCATGCCGATTATGGCAGCCTTTGAAGCCGAGTAGTTCATCTGACCGGGGTTTCCGTAAAGTCCTGCAACGGACGCTACGTTTACTATCCTGCCGCTTCTCTGCTTCATCATTACAGCAGTTACAAACTTTGTCATATTGAACACGCTCTTCTGGTTTACTGCGATAACAGCGTCGTATTCGTCCTCTGACATTCTCGCAAGGAGCTTATCCTTTGTGATGCCTGCGTTGTTTACAAGGGCGTCGATAGTGCCGAAGTCAGCCTTTACCTGCTTCACCATAGCCTCGCACTGGTCGAATTTTGAGACGTCAGCCGCATAGCACTCAGCCTTTACGCCGAATGCACGGCATTCCTCTGCCACTGCAAGAGCCTTTTCCTTATCTCCGTCGCTGGGATAGTGATTTATTACTACGTCGAAGCCGTCCTGTGCGAGTCTTTTTGCAATACAAGCGCCTATACCCTGAGAAGCGCCTGTAATAATTGCTGTTGCCATATTTTGTTACCTCCGTAATAAGTTTAAGTCTTTATTCTATTTTAACACATATTTACGCATGAATAAAAGTGAGAAATGTCACTTTTTCAGTGACATTTGTCACTGTTTTCCGCATTCCTCGAATATCATGTCGTATTCCTCGAGTGCGCCCTGAACTCCGATATAAACGGGAACATGACCTACATATCTGTAGCCCTGCTCTGCCATTTTGTCAATGACCTCCCGAGGTCTGAGCTCACCCTCGCGGCTCTTTATATAGAAGCTGCCGCTGAGCTTCTTCCTTGCTTTAACGTAAATGTACTTCATATCTTCAGCAATTTTTCTGCGCCGTCGTTTATTTCCTTAACGATGTCCGCGCAGGTCTTTATGTCGTTCACCATGCCCGAAATAGCGCCGCAGAGGAACGAACCGCTCTCAACGTCGCCGTCAACTACAGCTCTGCGGAGTGCGCCCACTGTGAGCTGCTCGAACTCCTCGGGTGAGAGAGTTCCCTCCTTTTCGCCTGTAGCAAGTTTCTTAGCGAACTTGGTCTTGATGTTTCTGCATGGGTGACCTGTGTAACGGCCTGTTACGATGTTGTCTGTATCCTTTGCCTTGATGACAAGGTCCTTGAATGTGGGGTGTATCTGACATTCCTCGGAAGCGAGGAAGCGTGTGCCTATCTGAACGCCCTCAGCGCCCAGCATGAAAACTGCTGCCATGCCTCTGCCGTCAGCGATACCGCCTGCTGCGATAACGGGTATCTCAACAGCGTCGACTACCTGCGGCACGAGACACATTGTTGTGTTCTCGCCGATATGTCCGCCTGACTCTGTACCCTCAGCGATAACAGCGTCAGCACCTGACTTCTCCATTCTCTTTGCAAGAGCGACTGACGGAACAACGGGCATTACCTTTATGCCTGCCTCTTTCCATGCAGCCATGTACTTGCCGGGGTTGCCTGCGCCTGTGGTGATGACCTTAACGCCCTCGTCGATACAGAGCTGGGCAAGGTCGTCGGCATTTGGGCTCATAAGCATTATATTTACGCCGAATGGCTTGTTTGTATTTTCCTTGCAGAGGCGTATCTGCTCACGAAGATAATCAATGGGAGCACTGCCGCCTGCGATAAGTCCGATACCGCCTGCATTTGATACTGCGGAAGCTAATGTGTGTTCGGCTACCCATGCCATACCGCCCTGTATTATGGGGTATTCGCAGCCGAGAAGCTCAGTGATGCGTGTTTTCATAGTAGTAGTTCTCCTTTTTCTCATATCCTTGTAGGGGACGGCGTCCCGACGTCCCGCGATCCGTTCAAAACTCACGGGCTGTCGGGGACGCCAGCCCTACATCTTAGTTCTTAGCTCTTAGTTCTTAGCTCTTAGTTCTTAGCTCTTAGTTCTTAGCTCTTAATACTCAAAAATTATTCCGCCGTAGGTAAGACCTGCTCCGAAGCCTATGAGAGCTATCTTCTGTCCGCGCTTGATAAGCCCCTTTTCTATGCCCTCGCACAGTGCAAGAGGTATTGAAGCGCTGGAAGTATTGCCGTAATGGTCGAGAGTCACGATGAACTTCTCCATAGGTGCGCCCAGCTTCTTGGCTGCGGTCTCGATTATGCGTATATTAGCCTGATGAGGTACGAACCAGTCGATATCGTCCTTGGTGACGCCTATCTTCTCTGCTGCAAGCTCGAAGGACTTAGGCAGAGCCGATACAGCGAACTTGTATACCTCTTTTCCGTTCTGCTGGAGCTTGTGGAGCGGCACATCGGGGAACGGATCCTCGAAATCGCTCTCAACAGCTACCTCGGGAGCTACTTTCAGCGACCTTGCACAGAGCAGCGAAGCTCCGCTGCCGTCCGAACAGAGTGCCGAGGAATAGAGCTTGTCGCTCTTTTCCAGTATGACTGCGGCAGCTCCGTCGCCGAAGAGTATACATGACGACCTGTCGGTAAAATCAAGGAATCTGGTCAGTGCCTCGTTGGCTACAACAAGAACGTATTTCAGCGAATCATCGGTCTCAAGAAAGCGCCTTGCAACGTCTGTGGCATAAACGAAGCCCGAACAGGCTGCGTTCATATCAAATGCCGCCGCATTGACAGCGCCTACCTCATGCTGGATAACGCTTGCCATGCTCGGAGTGAGAAAATCGGACGTAGCCGTGCATGAGATAACGAGCCCGATATCCTCGGGCTTTATGCCAGACGCCTCTATAGCCCTCAGCGAAGCCTGCTTTCCCATGTACCATGTGGGCTCCCAGCCTGCCATATGGCGCGAAGATATACCTGTTCTTGTGCGTATCCACTCGTCATCGGTTTCAACAAAACGGGTAAAATCGTCGTTTGTCATTATCTGGTCGGGCACATAGCTGCCCATTCCCAAAATGCTTATACCCATTAAAAAGCTCCTTAGAATCAACAAAATTATAAAACATGGTTGTAAAAACCAAAAATTTATGTTATAGTAGTAATGTCGGTATCCCGTTTGCAGGGGATTTCTATGAGCAGACAGAATACCACACATAATATATTGTAAATCATTTTGAGGGTTTTTGCAACGATATTTCAGCACTTTGACAAACTTAAAACAAAATATCGGCATTTCTCACAAATTTACAATAATACATAAGTGAATTTTCACTACACATTTGTGAAGAACACACAGAAAGGAAGTTTAATATTATGACAATTTCACTATTTTCAGGACAGGGCTCACAGTACGAGGGAATGGGCAAGGACATAGCAGAAGCAATGCCCGAGCTCCTCTCGGTATACGAGACAGGCTCGGAGATACTGGGCACTGACCTGAAGGAGATATGCTTCAACGCTCCTCTCGACGAATTATCGAGAACTATCAACTCTCAGCCTGCTATCATGGCTACATCTATCGTATGCCTTAAAGCTGCTCAGGCTAAGGGCTTCACATTCGACGGCGTTGCAGGTCATTCTCTCGGTGAATACGCTGCAATGTACGCTTCGGGCATGATAAGCCTCGAGGACGCTTTCCGCCTTATCAAGGCAAGAGCTGCCGCTATGGAGGAGGCTACTTCCTCTGCAAAGGGCGCTATGGCTGCTATCATGAAGATAGCTCCCGAGGAAGTTGAGAGAGTATGCGGCGAGGCTAAGGAATATGTCACAGCCGTAAACTACAACTCACCTGTTCAGACAGTTATCGCAGGCACTCCCGAGGGAATCGCTGAGGTAAGCGATATTTTCGCAGGCATGAAGGCAAGAGTTATCCCTCTCAATGTTGCAGGCGCTTTCCATTCAAAGCTCATGCAGCCTGCTGCCGATAAATTCTACGAGACAGCAAAGGCTATCGAGTTCAAGGCTCCAAATGTGAAGTATTACTCTAACCTCACAGGCGGCGAGCTCACAGACTTCTCCGATATGGCTTCCATGCTTGCAAAGCACATCGTATCACCTGTACGCTTTACTTCCGAGCTGGCAGCTATGCAGGAGGCAGGCGCCGACAAGTTCGTTGAATTCGGTCCCGGAAGAACTCTCACAGGTCTGGTAAAGAAGACTCTCAAGGACGTGACAGCAGTGAACGTTGAAGATATGGAAACACTTGAAGGAGCATTATCATGAATAAATTTGCGCTTATAGGACACCCACTGGGACACTCAATGTCCCCTCTTATCCACGAAAAGCTGTTCGCTCTCAGCGGACTTGCAGATACATCATATGAGCTTATCGATATAGCTCCCGAGGATATGGCAAACAGCCGCGGCACTCTCGAAGCTCTCCGCGGTCTCAACGTTACTATCCCCCACAAGCAGGCAGTTATCGCTCTTGTGGACGAGCTTGGCGAAAGCGCTCAGCGCTATAACTCCGTGAACTGCATCAACAACGACAATGGAAAGCTCATCGGCTACAACACCGACTGCGACGGTTTCCTCCGTTCCGCAGAGCAGCTCCCTATCGGCGGCAATGTGGCTATTTTAGGCTGCGGCGGCGTCGGCAGAATGATAGCTATCGAGGTCGCACGTCACGGCGGCAATATCACTCTCGCAGTTATCCCTCAGGACGTCAAGAACGCTCAGATACTCATGGCTGAGATACTGGCAAAGTGCAGCGGCGCTTCTGTGAGAATTGCCGATATATCCACTCTTGACGGCAGCTATGACCTGCTTATAAACGCTACTCCCGTAGGTATGTACCCCAAGGTCGACGCCTGCGCAGTAAGCGATACCATAATCGAAAACAGCGGCAGCGTATTCGACGTTATCTACAATCCCAAGGAGACTCTCCTTATGAAGAAAGCCCGTGCTTTCGGCAAGACAGCCGTAGGCGGAGCTTCAATGCTGGTATATCAGGCTGTAAAGGCTCACGAGATATGGTACGGCGGCAGCTTCAGAACTGAGGATATCGCAAAGATAATCACCGATGTCGAGAACGCTGTTGACAGCATGAACAAGTAATATGATAAGACCTGCAAAACCACAGGACGCCTCCCGTATCGCCGAGATAATCATAACCAATTACCGCGTGAACTTCTACCCCTTCTTCCGCAATGACGAGTTCTATTTTTCGGAGCTCAACGTTGTGGATATGGCGGCAGAATACTCCGAGGGCTCGGAGGAACTGCTGAATACATATGTTTACGAGGATAACGGCGTAATAAAGGGCATTATCCGTGTAAACGGCACCGAGGTGGTAAAGCTCTATGTGGAACCGCAGTTCCAGAGCGGCGGCATAGGCGCGGAGCTCCTGCAATTTGCAGTGGAGAGCTTCGGCGCGGACAACCTCTGGGCGCTGGAGTACAACTCCCGCGGCATAGCCTTTTATGAGCGTCACGGCTTTCAGCTCACAGGCGAGAAGATGATAGAGGACGAATGGGTGCCGCTGGTAAAGCTGGCGCGCAACAAGCAAGAATAAGGAGAATACTATGACTGTATTTTTATGCGGCTTTATGGGCTGCGGAAAATCTACTATAGGCAAGCTTGCGGCTAAAAAGCTCGGCTGCGGCTTCTGCGACACGGACGACCTCATCGTCCGCACTCTGGAAATGACCATTCCCGAGATATTCGAGAAAAAGGGCGAGCCCTTCTTCCGTCAGACCGAGGCTGAGATAGTCAAGTCCCTCTGCGGCAAGACTACTGTTGCTGCCTGCGGCGGCGGCGCTATGCTCAATCCCGACACAGCAAAGGCTGCAAAGGACGCAGGTGCGGCTGTCATCTTCCTCGACGTGCCCTTTGAGACCTGCTACGAGCGAATCAAGGACGACACAAACCGTCCTATCGTGGTGAAGTCCACAAAGGAGGAGCTTGAGGCTCTCTACAACTCCCGCAGGAACGTTTATCTGGCACACTCGACCATAAGACTTGAATGTAACGGCAGTCCCGTTGAAAATGCGGAGAAAATTGCCGTGATACTGAGAAAGTGAGCGGCTATGCTTATCTATAATGCTGAAATTCATACCATGGGCTCTCTTGGTGTGGTAAAGGACGGCTGGATAGATATCCAGAACGGAAAAATACGCAATATCGGCAGCGGATACCTCCCCTATGACGACAAGGACGCCATAGACGCACAGGGCGGTATGCTTCTCCCCGGATTCATCGACGCCCACAACCACCTCGGAATTATCGAGGACGGTCTGGACTTCGAGGGGGACGACTGCAACGAATCCACCGATCCATTTACTCCACAGATGAGAGCTATCGACGGTATCAACCCCTTTGACCGCTGCTTTGAGGAAGCTCGTATGCGCGGCATCACCGCGGCGGCTTCAAGCCCGGGAAGCGCCAATGCCTGCGGCGGTGAGATTGCCGCTGTAAAAACATACGGCAGGCGCATTGACGATATGCTCATAAGGAACTGCGGAATAAAATTCGCTCTGGGTGAGAACCCCAAGAACGTCTACAACGGACGTGAGGAGGCTCCCATAACACGTATGGCGATAACTGCTCTTATCCGCGAGGGACTCTACAAGGCTCGCCGCTATGCCCATGATATGGACAGCTACTACTCCGACAGCGAGAACTACGATCCCCCCGAATATGATATAAAGTGTGAGGCTCTCATGCCCCTGCTCGACCACAAGATGAAGGCTTTCTTCCACTGCCACCGCGCAGATGATATCTGCACGGCTATGCGCATTGCAAAGGAATTCAGCCTTGACGCGGTCATCATACACGGCACTGAGGGACACAAGATAGCCGACATTATTGCCGAGGAGAAGATACCCGTCATATGCGGTCCCGTTATCTGTGACCGCTGCAAGCCCGAAATGCGCGGACTTGAACTGAAAAACGCCTCTGTACTCCATGAAAACGGCGTAAAAATAGCTATCTGCACAGACCATACGGTTATCCCCATACAGTATCTCCCCCTCTCCGCACAGGCTGCGGTAAAGGGCGGACTTGACTTTGACGAGGCACTGAAAACTCTCACTATAGCCCCTGCCGAGATACTGGGCATCGACGATACCACAGGCTCTCTCAGCGTGGGTAAGGACGCGGATATACAGCTCTACAGAAGGGGCGAGAATCCCCTCGACCTCATGTCCGAGCCCGTACTCGTTATGGTAAGCGGCGAAGTATGCCGCAGGGAGGTATAAAATGAAAAGGCTGATATCCTTTGCCGCTGCTGCCGCAATGCTCTTTGCAGCAGCTCCGAAAACGCCCTCATATGCCGCTGAAACTCCTGCCGGCGCAAGCTGTGTAGTATACAAGGTAGAAAAAGACCACATAAGCATTGACGGCATAGGGAAAGATTTCCGTAACGGCGACCTTGTCATTCCCGAAAAGATCGACGGGCTGCCTGTTACCTGTATCCGCGAGAATACGTTTTTTCACTGTGAAGGTCTCAAGACCTGCGTTATTCCCGACAGTGTGGAAAAAATAGGCAATCGGGCTTTCTTCGATTGTCCCGATCTGGTCAGCGTAACTATCGGCAACGGGGCTTCTGAGATAGACAGTCTTTCATTCTCCGCCTGCCCCGAACTGACAAGCGTAACTATCGGCAAAGGCGCTGCAAATATCAGCGAATACGCTTTTTCTGCCTGCCCCAAGCTCAGCTCGTTCACCGTCAGCAAGGATAATCAGAGCTATTCTTCGGTGAACTCCTGCCTGTGCAGCAAGAACGGCGATACCCTCATAAAATATGCAGGAGGCAGCAATGCTGCTGTGCCTGACAAGGTAAAAACTATCGGCGCAAGCGCTTTTTTTGAGAGACAGGATATAACCTCGGTATCTATCCCGAAAACTGTCACAGCTATTGAAAAAAGCGCATTTATGGGCTGCCTGTACCTGAAATCAGTGGAGCTCCCCGATTCGGTAAAGTCTCTCGGCGAAAGCTGTTTTATGAGCTGCAACTCACTTTCAAAGGTGCGCCTCAGCTCCTCTCTGAAAGCTATTCCCGACAGCTGCTTCCATTCATGCACAGCTCTCAATAACATAGTTATCCCCGATAATATCACATCTATCGGAAATGAGGCTTTTTACAGCTGCGCTTCGCTCAGTGGCATAAAAATACCCAAGACCGTGACCTCCATAGGAGATAATGCCATCGGTATACGATATGACACAAGAAGCTCCTCCTATGACAGTATCCCCGACTTTGTCATCAAGGGCGAAAAGGGCTCTGCCGCGGAGAAGTATGCTTCGGAAAACGGTATTATCTTCGGCACAAGAGTGCTTCAGAAGGGCGACGTAACAGGCGACGGCGTTATCGACGCAGTTGACGCCTCTGCGGTGCTGTCTGAGTACGCACTAACCTCCACCGACAAGCCGTCGTCTTTCAATGTTGAACAGGTCATCGCTGCCGATTACGACAACAACACAGCTGTAAATGCAGTGGACGCTTCGCTGATTCTCGCAAAATATGCAGAAAACGCCGTAAAGCACTGACAATGCCGCTTTAACACTGAATTACTTTAATATAACAAACTGCTTTTTCGCCAAAAAGCGACCTTTTTTGAAAACAAAATTCTATGTGCAGCAAGCCGCTGAAACTATTGACATGAGCCGCAAAAAATAGTATTATTAAAGTTAATATTACAATTGCAAGGAGGAATTTTTTATGCTGACCGACATGAACAGCAAATTTCAGAAGGAAGGTCTTACCTTCGACGATGTGCTGCTTATACCCGCTGAATCAAATGTTACGCCCAACATGATACAGATCGGTACTCAGCTCACAAAAACCGTTCGCCTCAATACACCTATCATGACAGCCGCTATGGACACAGTTACCGATTCCCGTATGGCTATCGCCATTGCCCGTGAAGGCGGTATCGGTATTATCCACAAGAATATGTCCATCGAGCAGCAGGCTGAAGAGGTGGATAAGGTAAAGAGAAGTGAGAACGGCGTTATCGTGAACCCATTCTCCCTCACCGAAGACCATATCGTTGCAGATGCGGATGAGCTTATGGGCAAGTACAAGATCTCAGGCGTTCCGATAGTTGACGGAAACGGCAAGCTCGTTGGTATCATCACCAACAGAGATATGCGCTTCCTCACAGACTTCAACGCTAAGATCTCAGAGGTAATGACTAAGGACAACCTTATCACTGCTCCTGTTGGTACTACTCTCGCTCAGGCTCAGGAGATCCTCCGTGCACACAAGATTGAAAAGCTCCCTCTCGTTGACGAGGCTGGTATCCTCAAGGGACTTATCACTATAAAGGATATCGAGAAATCAGTTCAGTATCCTAACTCCGCCCGTGACAGCAAGGGCAGACTTCTCTGCGGCGCTGCTATCGGCGTAACAGCTAACGTTCTCGAAAGAGCAAAGGCTCTTATCGACGCTCAGGCTGACGTACTTGTTCTTGACTCTGCTCACGGTCACAGCGCAAACATCATCAAGTGCCTGAAAATGGTCAAGGAAGCATATCCCGATATCCCTGTTATCGCAGGAAATATCGCTACAGCAGAGGCTGCCGAGGCTCTTATCGCAGCAGGCGCTGACTGCTTAAAGGTAGGTATCGGTCCCGGCTCTATCTGTACTACCCGTGTAGTTGCAGGTATCGGTGTTCCTCAGATAACCGCTGTTTATGATGTTGCCTGTGTAGCTCAGAAATACGGTATCCCCGTTATCGCTGACGGCGGTATCAAGTACTCGGGCGATATCGTAAAGGCTCTTGCAGCAGGCGCAAACGTAGTTATGCTCGGCTCGCTCCTTGCAGGCTGTGCAGAAGCTCCCGGCGAAACTGAGATATATCAGGGACGTCAGTTCAAGGTATACAGAGGCATGGGCAGCCTCGGCGCTATGGCAAACGGCTCTAAAGACAGATATTTCCAGGAGGGCGCTAAGAAGCTCGTTCCTGAGGGCGTTGAAGGCCGTGTGCCTTTCAAGGGACCTGTTGCAGATACTATCTTCCAGCTGGTCGGCGGTATCCGTTCGGGTATGGGATACTGCGGCTGTGTAGATATCCCCACACTCCACGAAAAGGCTAAGTTCATACGTATCACAGGCGCAGGACTTAAAGAGAGCCACCCACATGATATCTACATCACAAAGGAAGCTCCAAACTATTCAACACAGATATAAGCAGCGTGACGCTGCAAAAAAGGCGGACATAAAGTCCGCCTTTTTTTTGTAGGGGACGCCGCCCTCGGCGTCCCGATATAATGGTCTGTAGGGGCGGATAATATCCGCCCGATAAGGGACGCCCTCTCTTGCAGGGCCCCCTAATCGGGTCCGTCCCCTCTGTCGCGTTGCGACATCTCCCCACCCCGTGGGGAGTCACCCTCTCCCGAAAACAATTCACTGGATTGTTTTCGGGATTCACCCTTGCGGTGCGCTTCGTAACTGCGGGGCTTTGCCCCACACCCCACCAGAGGCGCTGCCTCTGACCTTACCGGTACGTCCCCTCTGTCCTACGGACATCTCCCCATTTTATGGGGAGTCACTCCGCCTAAGGAACACGTCCCTTAGGAATCCCGTTCATACTCTCAGCCAGTAAATTTATAGTGGATATCTCTACTTACTAATCACTAAAAAAGGACGGCTATGCCGTCCTTTTGCTTTAGAATATTATATATGGCTTGCCGTCTATAGTATAGACCGCAACTTCCAATTCGTTCATGCCCTTTTCTTTGAGCCTTGCTGCGATAGAAAGCTGTCCGCCGTCGCCCTTGTCGTAAAGGCAGTTCACTTTGAACACCTTTTTGCTCGTGGGCTTCAAGTCGGGAGCCGCCTTTGCAAGCAGTGAATCATAGTAATTAAAGGCATCTTCGCCTGTCATGCTGTCATCAATAGTCACAGCCGTGAATTTGAAATCGCTTCCGATAACGGAATCCTTGATAAAGTCATACTGAACATTCAGATAATCCGCTGATGTCGAGCTGTCAAGCTTCATTTTCAGAACGTCGGGCTGTACGCTTTTTTCAAGATACTCAACGCTCTTTTCCGACATCGCATAGTAGAATTCAGCTACCTTTACAGCCTCTTCATCTTCGGCAAAGTTGGAACGGAAGGTTATAAATACAGGCACCTCAGAGCTTTCAGGCTTGAGCTCCTTCTCGGCATAGTCCGAATAATCGCCGTCGGGAGCACTTACCCCTGCCATATTATGTCCGTGGTCGTGTTCATCTTCTTTTTTATCGGCACAGCCTGCCGCAGAAACAGCTACCAGCGCTGCCGCAAGGAAAGCCGCAGCCTTTCTGATATATCCTTTCATTTATGCGTCACCTCAGCCAAATGTATAATATTTGCCGTCCTTGACAGCAAAGACTATCTCGTATTCCGCAACAAGCATCTGCTCTTTTCCGTAGGGATCCTCAGCCATTACATAGAAGCAGGCGTCGATGAGTTCTTCGCTCTCCTCCCTGACCTGACTTAAATAATCCTTTTCAAATACCTCGTTAAGGGACGAGAAATAGTTCTCGATATTATCCTTGCCCTCCTCATATACGGGAGCCTCTTCCAGCTTTATCCGGGTTATCCTGTAGTCGCCCTTCATCTTGTCTGCAAGCGATGAGCACTGCTTTGAAAACGAGGTCTTAAGGTCGTAATTGTAGTTATTCTTAAGAAAGCTTTCCATTTCCGTGATATAGCTCGGGAAGACGCAGCGGCTGTATGTGGCATAATCAGCCGACGGAAAGGAGGTGAAGTACTTTTCAAGTGTGAGCATGAGCTCTGCGGGGAATACGGTCTCATCGTAATACAGCTTCACTCCGCTGCTGCTCACGCGGTACGTGCCGAGTCCCGAATCCTCTGCTCCCTCCTCGGGAGAGATTATGTCCTTGCCCACACTGCCAAGCACCAACGTAGCGTCTGTTAGCTCCGCAGCCTGTATATGGTCGTTTATCTTTGCCTGATAGGCTTCGCTGTCGTAATTATCGCCTGATATATCAGCTCCGCCCACAGGGGGCTCTGTTGTGGTCTCAACAGGAGTTTCCGCATAAATCGGCATATTGTCATCTTTATTTTTTCCGCAGCCTGCAAGGCACTGAAGTCCTGCTGCGGCAAGAATAAGCGCTATGACTCTTTTCTTATCCATGAATATTATCCTCTCGTTTTGTCGTAAACGGCTACCTGATCTATTTCTCCTGCCTTATCCCTTGAAAAATACTTTTTTCGGGAGCAATGACAGCGATTTTTACTATCATAGCTCCCAAATCTGCAAACTGTATGGTTTAAATGTGTTTGTTTGATGAAATTTACTTCTTGCTTCTGTCCTTAGCTCTCTGAGTATTGCTGAGAGTTCTCTTTCTGATTCTGAGAGACTCCGGAGTTACCTCGAGAAGCTCGTCGTCAGCAAGGAATTCAAGACAGTCCTCAAGGCTGAGAACTCTTGGCGGTACAAGACGGAGTGCGTCGTCGCTTCCGCTTGCACGGGTATTTGTAAGGTGCTTCTTCTTGCAGACATTTACTACAAGGTCTTCTGTCTTGGGCGAAGCTCCTACTATCATGCCCTCATATACGGGAGTACCTGCTGTGATAAAGAGCTGCCCGCGCTCCTGAGCGTTGTAAAGACCGTAGGTAACAGCCTCGCCTGTCTCGAATGAAACGAGGGAGCCTGTGTTTCTGCGCTCGATATCGCCCTTGTAAGGCTGATAGCCGTCGAATACGTGGCTCATGATACCCTCGCCCTTTGTATCTGTGAGGAACTCGCTCTTATAGCCGAAAAGTCCTCTTGCAGGGATAAGGAACTCGATACGCATACGTGTGCCCTGTGGGTGCATATCCACCATATCGCCCTTACGTGCGCCTATCTTCTCCATTACGGAGCCGACGCAGTCCTCGGGAACGTCGATAACAAGGCGCTCGATAGGCTCAAGCTTTCTGCCGTTCTCGTCGGTCTTGAAGAGTACTCTTGGTGTGGAAACGCCCAGCTCATAGCCCTCGCGGCGCATATTCTCGATAAGGATAGACAGGTGCATTTCTCCTCTTCCTGCTACGCGGAATGCGTCTGTTGAGTCTGTCTCCTCAACGCGGAGAGAAACGTCCTTTAAGAGCTCCTTGAAGAGTCTCTCGCGGAGCTGACGTGATGTAACGAACTTACCCTCGCGTCCTGCAAATGGGCTGTCGTTTACAGAGAATGTCATCTCAACGGTAGGCTCGCTTATCTTTACGAATGGGAGCGGATCGGGAGCGTCTGTTGCACAGATAGTATCGCCGATAGTGATGTTCTCGATACCCGATATCCATACGATATCGCCCATCTGAGCCTCCTGAACGGGAACACGGTTGAGTCCCTGTATCTGGAGAAGTGAAACTATCTTGGCGTTGTAGTTCTTCTTTGAGCCTGTGTAATCACAGACAGTTACCTGCTGGTTTACGGCTATCTTGCCTCTTACGATACGACCAATGCCGATACGTCCGACGTACTCGTTGTAGTCGATAGAGGAGATGAGCATCTGGAGAGGATCGTTCTCCTCGCCCTTCGGAGGCTCGATGTAGTTGATGATAGTATCGAAAAGAGGCTTCAGGTCTGTACCTGCCTCATACTGGCTGAGTGAAGCTGTACCGCTTCTGCCCGAGCAGAAAAGGAGGGGGCTTTCAAGCTGTTCCTCGTTTGCGTCAAGGTCAAGGAGAAGCTCCAGCACCTCGTCGCCTATCTCGTCGAGACGGGCGTCGGGACGGTCTATCTTGTTTACGACTACGATTATCTTGTGTCCCATTTCCAGAGCCTTTGAGAGCACGAAACGTGTCTGGGGCATAGGACCTTCTGCTGCATCAACAAGGAGAAGAACGCCGTCGACCATTTCCAGTACACGCTCAACTTCGCCGCCGAAGTCAGCATGGCCGGGGGTGTCGATGATGTTTATCTTTGTTCCGTTGTACATAACTGAGGTATTCTTCGCAAGGATAGTGATACCTCTCTCCCTCTCGATGTCGTTTGAGTCCATTACACGCTCTGCAACAGCCTGATTCTCACGGAAAACGCCGCCCTGCTTTAACATTTCGTCAACGAGAGTGGTCTTGCCATGGTCAACGTGAGCGATAATGGCAATGTTTCTTAAATCTTCTCTTATCATATTTTCTTTCCTCCAGATAGTCTTTGACTTTCTTGTGTTTATATATGTAAACGGCTCATGCCGATTTGTCCCTACATTATATATACTTTTCTGAACATAGAGCCTGTATTTCCGTGCAAATCCTCTTTTTTTCCGGGCATAAAAAAGCCCTTGCAGTGGATTTGCAAGGTTTACGGCGAATGAAACAAAAACAGCCCCGAAATTTTTTCGGGGCGTTTCTGGTGGGAGAGGATGGATTCGGACCATCGAAGCTGAAAAGCAACAGATTTACAGTCTGCCCCCTTTGGCCACTCGGGAACTCTCCCAGTTAAGAGTTGTTGTATTTTGTCTCAGGACAAAATAATGGAGCTGGTGGACGGACTCGAACCCCCGACCTGCTGATTACAAATCAGCTGCTCTACCAACTGAGCTACACCAGCGTTTAACGCTTAATTATTATATCATAATTTGCTGTGCTTGTCAAGTACTTTTTTGAATTTTTTCAAAAAAATCTGGTCGAGGCGACAGGACTTGAACCTGCGGCATCTTGCTCCCAAAGCAAGCACTCTACCAAACTGAGTTACGCCTCGTTAATACAGTCTGTGACAGACAGCTTTTATATTATATCAGAGCAAAATGTCATTGTCAAGTGCAAATCATGCATTTTGTAGGATTTCACAATAATATCGACCGCTTTTGTCGTTTTTTGCGAAAAGCAGATAAAATAAAAAGGGAGCCGCAGCTCCCTTATAAAGATCATTAGTCCTTGATATCGTCTGCGATTTCTTCAGCAGCGTCCTTGACATCCTCAACAACGTCCTCTGCCTTTTCCTTTATCTCATCAGCAGCGTCCTCGCTGATCTCAAAGTCGATGCTTTCATCAGTATCGAAATTGTCGAAATCATCGTAATCGTCGTCATCATAATCTGAATCCGAACCCTTGTCCTTGAGAGCCTGTGCTGCGACATATCCAACGGCAGCTGCTGCGCCAGCAGCTAAAATAGCAACTAAAAACTTATTCATTTTATTTTCCTCTTTTCTCCGCAAGAATTAGAACTTACCGAACCGCTTGCGATCGGATTACGATAATCTATAAATATTATATCATACTCTTTCTGAAATTTCAACTCTTTACATATTATTTGTTAAAAACATCAAAATTGAAAGGGCTGTTATTGGTGCTGTTTCACAACGCAGTATCCTCTTGCCCAGCCAGACCTGTTTTGCTCCCGCGTTTACGGTCATTTCAGCCTCTTCCCTGTCGAAGCCGCCCTCGCTTCCGATGAATAGTCCCACGGTCTCAGCTCCCGAAAAATCGACGTTTCCGAAGGAACAGCCGCCCTCCTCCTCATAGAGGAGCACTGTCCTATCCAGCTGTTTCATCATCTCAACGGCTTCTTTGAGGCTCACCATAGGCGTTACCTCAGGTATCATGCCTCTGCCCGACTGCTTTGCCGCTTCCTCTGCTATCTTATTGAGACGGGGCAGCTTTTTCTTCTCAAAGTCCTTCTCGTCGGGACGGGATATGCAGCGCCTTGTGAGCACGGGCACTATCCGCGATACGCCCAGCTCCACGCTTTTCTGTATAATGTACTCCAGCTTGTCCAGCTTCGGGACAGCCTGAAACAGCGTCACATTGATATTGGGCTCGGCGGCGCAGCGGTGCTTCTCAACAAGGTCGAGATACACGCTGTCTGCGGTAATACTGCCGATAGTACAACAGTAGTCCACGCCGTTGCAGCAGACCGTCACCTCCTCGCCCACTCTCATGCGGAGGGAGCGTCCGATGTGGTTGGCGTCGCTGCCTGTCAGGACGATATTGTTCTCATCTATCTCATTGGTAAAGAATCTTGGCATATTCCTCAGCCTTTCATTCTGATTTATATTCGGACTTGACGCCCAGATATTCCTCGAGGCACTGTCCGCTCTTGTGGAGCTTCGTCGCCAGCTTTGAGCCTACGTATCTGATGTGCCACGGCTCGTACTTGTAGCCCGTGTATGACTCCTTGCCCTGCGGATAGCGGATTATGAAGCCGTACTCATGGGCGTGCTCCGCCAGCCATGAAGCCTCCTGAGTATAGCCGAAAGCGTCGTCTATGGTATTTACGTCGATACACAGTCCTGTCTGGTGCTCGGAGTACCCCGGACGTGCGGAATAGGTATCAGCCGCCTCCTTGCCGTCCTCTTTTACGTAGTTATCGTAGATTATCTCCTGATCGTGGTAGGAGCGGTAGCCCGATGCCAGATAAATACTAAGCCCTTCCTTGGCTGCTGCGCCGGAAAGGGCTTGAAACTGGGAATAACAGATAGTTTCAAGCCCGGGTGCGAATGTGGCGGGCAGACTGTAGGACTTGTTTGCTATCAATACCCCTTCAATATAAGTAAGCCCCTCTGTATCGTATACAGGGGGCTCTGGAGCCTCAGCCTTGTTTGACTGAGGCGTTGATGTATCAGTTTCTTCGCCGCGGACAGTTACCTTTATCATAACTTCCTGCTTCGGATCAGCCGCCGATCTGAGAGTTACGTAGCATACTCCGGGAGAGATGCCCTTGATATGTCCGTAGTTGTCAACGCTTGCAATGCTCGGATCGCCTGTTGACCAGCGCTCGTCAGCTTCGTACGTGCCCTCGGGATAAGCCTGTACCATAGGTGTATCCTGCTCGCCGACCTCGATGTAAACGCTTGTCTTGTCAAGCTTGAAGTCGCTCTTGTTCACAGGATCTGCAACTGTTGTAGTAGTAGCAGTTGTAGTTATGGCAGGATCCGTGGTGGTAGCCTGAGTGGTTATTGTAGTTGCAGATGTCACCTTGCTTGACTTGTCCTTCTTGTCGCTCTTTGAGCAGCCCTTTGCAATGAGGATTATGAACAGAAGTACAAGAAATGCTATTATGAAAAGTGCTGCAAGACGTCTGTTTCTCAGTGTCTTGCGTGATACTCTTTTACGGGGACGATGTGATTCGTATCTATCATATCTGTTGTTGTCCATATTGATAAAGCCCTTTCTATGATTTTCGGCAGGTTATGATACTGCCTGTTAAATACCTTATTTAATATTATATCACAGTAAAAATGAAATGTCACGTAATTTTGTGTCGATTCCGTATTTTTTGAACACTTTGACAAGTAACGCACATCGTTTTTGGCGTTTTTCCACAAAGGAGCGGAATTTTGGTTACAAAGCGGTTAAAATCCTGCCGTCCTTGACACGCCCGAATGAAACGAGTATAATAATATATGCTCATACTGTACATTCAGCTGTACGGTATGTGAAAGGAGTAATTCTATGTCAGATTTCAAAAGGATAGTTGCTGCTTTTTTAGCTGTGGGAACGGTTTTCTCCGCAGCTTCATGCAGCAAAAAAAATACAAAGACATCGTCGGAGAAAGCCAACGATTCTGCTGTGACAACGCAGAAAAAGAGCGATGATTCCGAGCCTGTCACCGCACCGGGCAGCATGGATATCGTTTGGCTGTCTGATTATGACCTCAACCCCGAGGGCGGTCAGCGCTCGTCGGCACTTTCCATATTCGAGGACGTTTACGGCGGCAGCATACAGTTCGTATCTGTTTCGCCCGAAGAAAAGTTCACAAAGCTCGACCAGATGATAAAGTCAGGCGACGAGGTGGATATGTTCCCATACGATATGAGCGTATTCCCCGAGGGCGTTCTCAAGGACAGATTCCAGCCCCTCGATCCCTATTTCAGCGAAATGGGCGTTGACGAGGGAATGTGGGAGGATATGTCCGCTGTTATCGACAAGTTCGCATACAAGGGCAAGCACTACGTTATGCCTTTCTCAGTCTCCGAGCCTCAGCTCATAACCTACAGCAGAAAGCTCATGAAAGACGGCGGCATGGACGATCCCTACACCCTGTACAAGGACGGCAAATGGGACTGGAACTCATTCAACAATATGATAAACAAGTTCTCCGAGAGCGAGGATTCTCTGCACCATTTCGGCATAAGCGGCTTCTGCGGCAGGGCAATGCTGGCTTCAAGCGGCAAGACCGTTGTGGGCTTTGACGGTGAGAAATTCACCAACAACATCAAGGACGGCGAAATAGCCAAGGCAGAGGGCATTATGCGCGATCTCCAGTCACGCTGGCTGTACAACAAGGACCTAAAGGGCGAATTCCTCACGGATATGAGCACCCTGTTCTATGCTTCAAGCGACCTTACACTGGCTACCTCAAACAGAATAAATCCCGAAGCAGACCTTATGATAGTTCCTTTCCCCAAGTCTCCCGACGCGGACAAGTACTACATCGCCTGCGATTACGATGCAAGAATGCTGGTAAAGGGCTCCAAAAAGGGCAAGGCTGTTGCTACATATCTCAAATGCGAGAGACTGGCGGCTTCTGACGAGAAGTTCATGGCTAAGAAAAAGGAACAGGCTCTCAAGACCATGACCGAGGAGCAGTACAACGCATTGCAGGAGTACATCAGCTCCGCAAAGGCAAACCCTGTTGTTGACCTCGGCTACGGTATGGGCGAGAAAATGCTGAAAAACGGCGACTGCAACTTTGATACACGCGGTGCAATGGACAATATCACCTCAGCTCTGTTAGAGGGCGGCGCTCCCGTGGGCTCATGGGAGGAGCTCCGCGACAGAATGTCCCCTGTCATCGACGAGGAGATAAAGAAGTATAATTAGAACTAAGAAATTAGTGATTAGTGTAGGGGATGCCTTTGGCAGTCCGTCAATTACGTTGTAAATAACATGAAATAATTGTAGGGGGCGATGCCCACATCGCCCCGTGTGGATATTTCTTTTTTATCGGGCTGATGCAGGCATCAGCCCCTACATACCATATGTAACAATATTTCGGGACGTCGAGGACGCCCTCACCTACAATAGCTAAAGGCTAAACAAGGACGGTATAACCGTCCTTTTTCGTTTTCCGATAGTAAAATATAACAAATCCCCTGCAAGGTTTTTGATACATTCTCCAAAGTTTACCCTCATTGTGCAAATGTACACAAAACGTTCACAAAAACTCATCCTAATATGTTATAATGTTAGTATAGAAGCTATGCTTCTGTGACAAAACATGAGAGGGGTTTTTACAATGAAGAATTTAGTCAAGCTTTCTAAAAAGCTTACCGCTGCCGCCGCATCGGCAGTTATGGCGCTGACTTCAACAGCGTTCATACAGCCCGTTA
Source organism: Ruminococcus flavefaciens (assembly GCF_900119075.1). Lineage (GTDB taxonomy): Bacteria > Bacillota > Clostridia > Oscillospirales > Ruminococcaceae > Ruminococcus > Ruminococcus flavefaciens_Q. Next base: position 50,432 of record NZ_FPIP01000005.1, on the reverse strand, counting down.
CATCAGCAGCAGCGGATAACAACTACTATAAAGCACTTGCAATGTCGCTCTATATGTACGACGCAAATGCTTGCGGAAGCGGTATCACCGACGGTCCGCTCACATGGCGCGGAGACTGCCATACCTACGACGCAGAGGCGTCCGTGGGAGATTTAGGCGGCTCCGAAAAGTCCATAGTCGATCCCGACGGCGACGGTAAAGTTGATGTTTCGGGCGGCTTCCACGACGCAGGCGACCACATAAAGTTCAACCTCACTATCGGCTTCGGTATCAACAGTCTGGCGCTTTCGGACTACCTCAACCCTGATGTATACGAAAAAGCAGGCTGCAAGGACCACCTTATATATGAGCTGAAATGGGGCGCAGACTACCTTATGAAGACGACTTTCCTCGACAGCTCGGGCAATGTAGCTGCTGTAGCTCACGTTGTCGCAAACGGCGGCGAGGATCACGCTATATGGTCATCTCCTGAGGCACAGACCTATAAGAGACCTATCTACTGGCTGACGGCAGGCAAGAACAACTCCGCAGTATGCTGCGAAATGGCGGCAGGTCTGGCAGGTACGGCTTACGTATTAAAGGACACTGAACCCGATTACGCCGATAAGTGTATCAAGTACGCTAAGGCACTCCTTGCTTTCGGTCAGAAGAACGTGGGCAACGAGGGCGGCGGACTGGCGGATTTCTACGGCACCGAGGCTCAGTATCAGGACGAAGAGGCTATGGCTCAGGCTTGGCTGTGGCTCTGTAAGGCAGGCGACAAGCCCACCCGCGTCCCCAAGAACAAGGACTACGGCAACAGCCAGTATGACGGCTGGGTTTACTGCTGGAACAAGGTTTGGCAGGGCTACTCGGCTCTGATGTACAAGGCTACAGGCGAGCAGGCTTTCGCAGACGAGCTCAAGGTAGAGCTTGAAAGTCAGGGCGACCTCAAGGTAGGCACCTACAATGCCGACGGCTGGGGAGCTTCACGTTACAACTGCGCCAAGCAGATGGACGCTATAGCTCTTGCAAACGGCGACAAGGACGCTGACTACGCAAAGGCTGCAAAATATCAGATGGATCATATCCTCGGCGACAACAGTCTGGGCTACAGCTTCCTGCTGGGCTACGGCGACAAGTGGCCTGTACATATCCACCACCGCGCAGCTAACCCGGGCAGCGACGCAAACGGCGCTTCATCAAATCCTTCCGCTAAGTACACAGCTTACGGTCTCCTCGTAGGCGGCGACGACAAGAGCGGATATCAGGATCAGACCGACAAATACCAGTACACCGAGGGTGCGCTGGACTACAACGGCTGCTTCGCTATCGCCTGCGCAGGTATCGCTAATCTTTACGGCGGCGACGCAACAGCTATGCCTGCACTTGCCAAAAAGGCAGACGAAATAAACGAGAACTTCAAGTTCGGCAGCAGCTCGTCAGTTGTTACTACCGAGACTACCACCACTGTTACCACAACATCGGTTGATAACGGAAAAACAACTACGACTACCACATATCTTGACGCCTCCGACTTTGAGATGAGCCTTGACCGTCAGAAAATATCCGTGGGCGATAAGGCTGTCCTCACATTTACAAAGGGCGCAAATCTTATCCAGTTCGGAAATCTGAGCTATGACGACGACGTTATCTCACTGACCAAGAAGACCGACAGCACATACGAGATAGTCGGACTGAAGGAAGGCAGCGCAAGAATAGTATTTGTCGCTCCTACAGGTCAGTCAAAGGCAGTATCCCTCACCGTAGGCGCAGGAATAGTGTACGGTGACGCCAACTGCGACGACCTTGTTGACCTTTCGGACGTAGTTCTTATTATGCAGTCTCTTGCCAACCCAAATAAATACGGCTTGAACGGCACAGACAAGAGCCACATCACAGAATCAGGTCTTGCAAATGCAAATGTAAATCAGCAGGGCGGCGTTACAGGTGAGGACGCCCTCTATATTCAGAAGTATCTGCTGAAGCTCATATCCGAGCTGCCGATACCTGTCATAGGATAAAGATATAACTCAACACCTCCTTAGAGCCCGTGCGGAGCTTGCTCTGCACGGGCTGTTTTTGTCCACCTGTTGCACAACAATTTCATCGTGATTGTGCACAATATCTATCGCTCCTGATTGCACACTATGCTGAAAATATAGGCAAACAGTATGATTTAACCGTATTGTAATATTTTAGTTACTGATTTGTAACCAAATTTCATACCAAAACTTGTATAATAGATTTTGAGACATATTATAGGCGAAAAAACTTTAGAAAGTAGTGTGATAACATGAACAAATTCAACAGGCTGAAATCAGCCATCATCAGCGGCGCTGTCGCTATGTCCGCACTTGCGGCACCTCTCTCAGCGGTGTCTCCCTCTCTCACAGCAAATGCGGCAGATAACGACAACTACGCAAAGCTTCTCCAGTACTCCCTCTATTTCTATGACGCAAATATGTGTGGCAACAATTCCGACTGCGCTCTCACATGGAGAGGCAACTGCCATACAAACGATGTAGTTCCCGGTGGCTTCCATGACGCAGGTGACCACGTAATGTTCGGTCAGCCACAGGGCTATGCAGCTTCTACTCTCGGCTGGTCCTACTATGAATTCAAGGACGCTTACGACTCAACAGGTCAGACAGCTCACCTCAAGGTGATAACTGACAAATTCGCTAAATTCTTCCGTGACGCTACAGAGCTTAACGGAAATACAGTATCAAGAGTCCTCATCGAAAAGGGCGAGGGCAACACAGACCATAACTACTGGGGTGCTCCTGAAACTCAGGGCGACAGAGGACGTATGCTCTGGACAACAGGCGGCGCTGCTAACGTAACTGCTGAATATGCAGCAGCTCTCGCAGCTAACTACGTAAACTTCGGCAACGCTGATGACCTTAAGTACGCTAAGGCTCTTTACGAATTCTCAAAGAAGGACAAGAGCTTCTACTCAGCAGGTACATTCTATGATGCTCACTGGACAGGCTCTGACGACGAGCTTGCATGGGCTGCAGGCTGGCTCTACCTCGCAACAAAGGATCAGAGCTACCTCAACGATCTGAAGGGCTGTCCTACAGCTTACTCAGTTCACTCATGGGAAAGCGTTCAGCTCGGTGCTGCTATCCTCAAGGGCGAGATCACAGGCGACTGGGGCAGCGCAGCAGAGCTCAGCAAGTTCAGCGGCAACAACTACTACTTCGCTAACGAGTGGGGCAGCGCAAGACACAACGCTACTGCTCAGCTTTGCTCACTCGTAGCAGCTAAGTACAATAAGGCTGATTCCTCATGGGCTAAGGGCCAGATGGAATACCTCACAGGCGACAAGGCTTTCGCAAACGGACAGAAGCACTGTCTCGTAGTTGGCTTCAAGCCTGATTCTTCAAAGAATCCTCACCACAGAGCAGCTTCTCCTGATGTAGGAGCAAGCAAGGAGAACGACGGACAGAACAACAAGTACCTCCTCGTAGGCGCTCTCTGCGGCGGTCCTCTCGATGCTAACGGCACATACAAGGATATCCGTTCAGACTATCAGGGCAACGAGGTCGCTATCGACTATAACGCAGGTTTCGTTGGTGCAGCAGCTGGTCTTTACCACTTCTACAAGACAGGCTCTACTGTATCACAGATCGAGGGCGTTAAGAAGATCTACAGCGGCAGCGGCGCTACTGTAACTCCCGGCAACAACACAACCACAACAACTACAACTAAGCCTAATCCGGGCAACAATACAACTACCACAACAGTTTATAACCCGGGCAACACCCCTTCAAACGATGACGATGTTGTACTTGAAGGCTCAAAGCTTGGTGCAAAAACAGAAGAGGGCGATGACGGCGCAATAAACAATGTTGCTGAGTTTGCCCACAACGGCGCTAAGTCGGTTACTCTTTACCTCAAGGTAAATTCAAACGACACTGAGGTATCAGGCGGTTTCGGTACATGGAACGGCAAATGGTTACAGGAAGAATTCTCAGGCGTTAAGGTAAATTCCGACAAGACTGTATCTATCGACTATAACATTCCTTCAGATGCAGGTTCAACTATCAAGGCTATGGTTTGGTGGCCACACGATGACGGCGTTACTATCGAAAAGGTAGTTCTCCATAAGAGCGCAAGCTCAAGCTCAGGCACAAACAAGACAACAACTACAAAGCCTACAACAACACAGCCAAGAGTAACAACAACAATTTCTAACCCCGGCAGCAGCTCATCTTCAAGCGACGGCTATGAGATCAAGCCAAACAAGAAGGTTACTTACAGCGCACTCGGCGATGACGAAAGAATGATCGGCTTCTCATACAAGGATTTCGATATTCCTTCAAACGCTAAGATCACAGAGGTTCAGGTTGACATCTCTGCAAACAAGAACATCGGCAAGTATGTTGGTCAGTTCGGTACATCAACAACTGACAGTGCAAACGGTTACTGGGCTATGGGCGACGAGATCACTCAGAGCATCAGCGGCAACTCAGGCACTATCACATGGAAGGTACCTTCTGATATCGCTTCTATCATCCAGACAGAGTACGGCGGAGAGATCAAGTTCGGTGTTTGGTGGATCGACTGCGATGACTTCACAATCGACGCTGTAAGACTCAAGACAGGCAGCTCTTCAAGCAACGTAACAACAACAAGAGTTACAACTACTACAACAAGAACAACTACAAAGGAAACAACCACAACCACAAGAACTACAACTACTACAGCTCCTAACAAGGAACTCGACGCTAAGCTCCTTGGTGACGCAAACTGCGATAATCAGGTTGACCTTTCAGACGTAGTTCTTATCATGCAGGCACTTGCTAACCCAAATAAGTACGGCATCAACGGTTCAGACAGAACACATATGACTGAGCAGGGACAGGCTAACGCAGACGTTCACAAGAGAGGTAACGGTGTTACTTCAAACGACGCTCTCGCTATCCAGCTCAAGCTCCTCAACGTTATAAGCTCACTTCCTGTAGATCAGGTTTGATGACACACAAAGCAGCTCCCAGTGGGAGCTGCTTTTATTTTACGTGCATACTGCGGACCGATGTAGGCATCAGCCCCTACAAGCCATAATACTTGTACGATTTCAACAATTTTACTTTGTTTTTTTGTCTCGCTTTTTCGCTGAAAACTCTTGCAAATCCGCCGTTTCTGTGATATAATAGTAAAGCTAATTGAAATATTTCGGCTTTTGCCGTAAATCATAACTGTATATTTCGGAGGTAGTTTTTTATGTCAACTTTAGAGATCATCGGCGGTATCGCTATACTCATCATCAGCCTTATCACCATTATCCTCTGCCTTTCACAGGAGCAGAAATCACAGGACAGCATGACTGCTGCTCTCACAGGTGCAAGCGCTGATTCATTCTACGGCAAAAACGAGGGCAGAACCAAGGAAGCTATCCTTGCTAAGATCACAAGAACTCTTTCAATTCTTCTCTTTATTGCTGTACTTGCGGTAAACATCGTACCGATCTTCACAAAGTAATTAAAGCTGCCCTGTGACTTAGGTCATGGGGCTTAAATTTTTATTGAAATCCTCAGGCAAGGAGAGTTTATGTCAGAAAAACCAAAGAAAAAGCAAACAGCGAAAAAAAGCGGCTCTCCCGTTTCGGTAGAGAGCTATAAAAATAAAATAGTCACCTTTTTAAAGGCTTACGGCAAGAAATCCATGCCCCTCAGCGAGCTGGAGTCCAAATGCAGGACGAAGAAATCAGGCAGGGAGAACTTCACCGAGGCTTTCTCTCAGCTCCGCACCGAGGGCGTTGTCATGATGAAAAAGGGCATGAAAGCCGCCCTGTGCTCCCGTATGAAAGTATACCCCGGCACTGTGACAAGGCTCAGCAGGACATTCGGCTTTGCAGTTACCGACGAGGGCGTGGAGTACTTTATCCCCGGCAAGTGTATGCTGGGCGCTATGCCAAACGACAGAGTGCTCATCTCCGCTATCCCCTCCCGTTCGGGAGAGCCCGAGGGCGAGGTGCTGGATATACTGGAGTTCGGCAGCTCTCAGCTCACAGGCAGGATAGAGTTCGAGGACGGTAAACCCTACCTCGTTCCCGATACGGCTTCAAGGAATCACGTCATCATCGTGAAAGAGGAAAGCGTTCCCTTTGAAAACGGCGACAAGGTGCTGGCGGAGATAGTCTACCGCGGCAGGCGCCACGCCGAGCACAAGGTAAAGATAACCCTCGTTTTCGGCAGCTCGGAATACGCCGCTTCATCGGCGGCTTCTATACTGGTGATACACGGCGCTCCCACGGCATTCCCCGAGGAGGTGCTGAGAGAAGCCCGCAAGATAGCAGAGGGCGGCGTGCAGGAGTACTCCTTCAACAACCGCGAGGACCTGCGTGATATGGATATATTCACCATTGACAGCGCCGAGTCCAAGGACCTCGACGATGCGGTCTCCGTAACAAAGACAAGAAAGGGCTACTGTCTCGGCGTTCATATCGCAGACGTTTCCCACTATGTCAAGGGCAACAGCGCTCTCGACAAGGAAGCCCTCATGCGCGGCACAAGTATCTACTACGCCGACAAGGTGATACCAATGCTCCCAAAGGAGCTGTCAAACGGTATCTGCTCTCTCAATCCCGACGAGGACAGGCTTACTCTTTCGGCTTTCATGGAGCTTGACAAGGAGGGAAATATGCTCTCCTACCGCTTCTGCAAGAGCGTTATCCGCTCCCGTGTAAAGGGCGTTTACTCCGAGATAAACCGCATTCTCGAAGGTGCGGAGTCCCCTGAGATAGCCAAGAAATACGCAAAGGTGCGCAAGAGCATCGACCTTATGAACGAGCTGGCAGACAAGCTCATCGAGAAGAAAAAGCTCCGCCACGCTCCCGAAATAGAGACCACGGAAAGCAAGCTCATAATAGATGAAAACGGCATCTGCTGCGATGTACAGCCCCGTGAGCGAGGAAAGTCCGAGCGCATAATCGAGGAATTCATGCTGACGGCTAACGAAGCGGCGGCTAAGCTTGCAAAGGACAAAAAAGTCCCCTTTGTGTACCGTATACACGAAGCGCCCCCCGAAGCAAAAACAGAGGCGCTCCACGAGATACTGCCGAAGTACGGCTTTGAGTGTCCCCATTTCAGCGAGTTCAAGCCCGTTCACGCGGCTAAGATACTGGAAGAAGCCAAAGGCACAGAGAAATTCGAGGCGGTCAATATGCTGGTGCTCCGCTCAATGGCAAAGGCGAAGTACTCCCACGAGCCGCTGGGACATTTCGGACTGGTGCTGGAGGACTACGCTCACTTCACCTCGCCTATCCGCCGATATCCCGACCTTGCAATACACCGCATAATCACGGATATACTGGCAGGCTACAACAACGAATGGCTCCATAAGCGATACGACGGCTTTGCGGTCAATGCCGCGGAGCGTTCATCGGCGGCGGAGCTTCGCGCCGTGACTATCGAGCGCGAATGCGAGGACTGCTACAAGGCGGAATACATGAAGGCTCACTTAGGCGAGAGCTTCACCGCTAAGATATCGGGCGTTACCGAGTTCGGCTTTTATGCGGAGCTCCCCAACACCGTGGAGGGACTCGTTCATATAAGAACGCTCCCCGAGGGCGAATACGACTACTCCGAGCCCGTTTCTCTTACAGAGAGCTTCAGCGGAGTATCATACACACTGGGACAGACCGTTCAGGTGGTCTGCGCCGCAGTAAATGTCAGCGACGGAACTATTGATTTCGTCCTTGACGACGACGAACAGGAGGAAGAACAATGAAAAAGATAATCGCATTAATGGCAGCAGCAGCTCTTACAGCAGGCGCAGTATCCTGCGGCAAAAAGGCAGGCACAGCTTCGCAGCAGGGCAAGCCCAAGACCACAGAGGCTGCAACCACTACAATCGCAGACAGCACAGAGACTACCACAGCTTCAACAACGACCGCAGCAACCACTACTACCTCCGCTGTGACCACTACAAAGGCAGCAGCACAGCAGCCCGATCCGCTGGGCGGCGGCGCTTTCGAGTACAACGACGACGGCGCTGTAGTTTTCAGCGAGGACAGCTCCAAGGCTGACGACAAGACGCTTATTGCAGCTGCACAGGCGCTTTTTGAGTCCGCCTGCCGCACAGAGATGAAGTTCACAGTAGGCTGCCCCTTTGAGACAGACAACAACGACTACATCGAAAACGACCTTTCATGGCGCTTTTACCGCGTAACCGACAGCAAAATCCATTCTTTCAGCGATGTAATGAACGAGTACCACAAGGTATTCAGCGACAGCCACGCCAACGAGCTCGCTTCTCTCTATATGGATAAGAACGGCTCTGTATATGCTCTTTGCGGAAACCGCGGCGGTAATATCTACTACTCATCATCAAAGGTAACCGAGATAAAGTCAAAATCTGACAATGAGATAGTATTCACCGTTGAGAATTACTACGACGGCGACGACTACGGTCAGGCTCCGTATACCGAAACTGATGAATTCTCCGTAGTTATCGGCAGCGATAACGTATGGAAGGCAGGAAAGTTCAATCTGCCTTATTAATGCAGCGTGTTTATCGGGCGCACACCGTGCTCCCCTGCACATTCACGACGTCCCCTACAATTATAACAAAAAGCGGCTGAATAATCAGCCGCTTAATTTTATGCATTTACGCTTGAACCGCTGAGTCTGCGGAAGTACTCCTCTGCATACTCACGATATTCATTTCTGAATGTCTCGTCATTCTCCTTGACATCATGGAGATAAGCATGGAGAGTCTTTTTCTCGTCTGTCTCGATAAGACAGCCTGCAATATTGGAGCAGTGGTCGGATACTCGCTCCAGATTTGTAAGAACGTCCTGGAAGATGTATCCAAGTTCAACTGTACACTCGTCGTTCTGAAGTCTGCGGATATGGCGGTTTTTCAGTTCAGTGCTGAGGTTGTCCACCACTTCCTCAAGAGGCTCTACCTTGTGAGCAGTTGCAAGGTCGCTGTTGACGTATGAGTCAAACGCCTTGTTTATATTCTCGGCAATAGCGTCGGTGATGACTGTTATCTCGTTGATACATTCATCAGAGAACATTATGCCCTTGTCGTGCATTTCCTGAGCCGACTCAACAAGATTTACCGCATGGTCGGAAATTCTCTCGAAGTTTCCTACGCAGTGCATCATCTTGGAAACACTTCGGCTGTCTGCGCCTGTGATACTGGATTTTGACAGCTTGATAAGGAAGCTGTTTATCTTGTCCTCATAGCCGTCGATAATGTCCTCGTTCTCGATTATGATGTCGCAGGCTTCCTCATCGTAGCCTTTGAGGAGCTCCAGCGCCTTGAGGATAGTCTCTCTTGTGAGTTCAGCCATCTGATTTGTAGCTGAGATACAGGTGTGTACAGCTACAGCAGGAGTTTTGAGGAGTATAGTGTCCAGACCTGTAATTGTCTTTTTCGAGCTTTCCTCCTCGGCAGCATCGTCCTTGATTATTATCTTTGAAAGGTTTACGATATGCTTTGAGAACGGCAAGAGAATGATTGTCGTTGCTATATTGAATATAGAGTGCATGACCGCAATTCCGACATAGCCAACAGTCTGATCGAATATACTAAGATGGATCACGCTTTCAAGTATCATTGATATAGGAAGCAGTATAAGTGTTCCGAGTATCTTTATCAGTATATGTATACAAGCCACTCGCTTGGCGTTTTTGTTTACTCCGATACTCGAAATGAGAGCTGTTACGCAAGTACCGATATTAAGTCCCATGATTATAGGAAGCGCCATACCATATGTCAGCGCACCTGTCTGTGAAAACGCCTGTAATATTCCGACAGAGGCAGCGGAGCTCTGGATTATGCCTGTAAAGCCTGCTCCTACAAGAACGCCGAAGATAGGATTCTGGAATGCGGTAAGTACATTCTGGAACTTAGGCGAATCAGCAAGAGGTGATACCGCATCTGACATAAGAGTCATACCTGTCATTATAATGGCAAAGCCTACAAGAATACGTCCTATGTCCTTTTTCTTGTTTTTCTTTGCTGCCATTATCATTATAACACCTATAAGTGCAACTAACGGTGCAAATGATGAAGGCTTGAGCATCTTTATAAACGGATTCTTTCCGTCAACACCTGCAAGGCTGAGTATCCACGCAGTAAGTGTTGTTCCGATGTCAGAGCCAAAGCACACGCCGATAGTCTGCTCAAGTGACATAATGCCCGAGTTTACAAAACCTACCAGCATAACAGTCATTGCTGACGACGACTGTATCGCAATAGTTATGCCCATTCCGAGCAGCAGTGCTTTGATTTTGTTAGAGGTCATTTTTTTAAGTGCAAGCTCCAGCTTGCCGCCTGTAAGTTTTTCAAGTCCTGTAGACATTACCTTCATGCCGTACAGAAAGAAGGCAAGTCCGCCCAAAAGGGTGAAGATGTTAAAAATAGAAAATTCTTCCATAATTTTCTCCTGTTATAATATATATTTTCCCACTTCTAAGTAATATTATATCAGGATATGACCGCAAGTCAAGGATTTGTGCCATTCTTTAACGTGGATTTAACATAAGAAAAGGGACTGCCATAAGGCAGTCCCTAAATAGTTCATTTACTTTTTCTTGTTCTTTTTAACGTTTGTCTGCTTTTCAGCCTTTTCAGCTTCTTCCTCGATAATGTCTACCAGTTCTTCGAGGTCAACGTCCTCGTCGTCGTCATCATCGTCGTCAGCACCGGCCTTTACAGGCTTCTTGGTGTTCTCTGACTTGAGAGCTGCGATAAATGCAGCTGCGAGATAAATAACAAATATAAGAAGCTCAACTATAACTATAGTTTTTACAGACTCGCTTGCAGCCTGACTGAGACCTGCTCCTACAGACTTTGTCGCAGGAACAAGGATATTGTAAGCGTTTGCGAACTGTACGTTCTCATAATAGTCGCTTGCTGTCTGCTCTGTAAGGTCAACAAGCTTCTCGACCTTCTTGCTGAGGTCTGCGATGTCAGCCTCTACCTTGTCAACATTAGCCTTTGAGCTTGCCTTGTTGTTCTGGAGAGCATCACGTCTTGAAGTGTAGAAGTCAATATCCTGCTTTGTCTGTGCAAGGATTGTTTCAACGCTTGTCTTCTGCTTGAACAGTGCATCATACTGCTCGGAATGAACAGTTTGCTTCTTTTCGGTATCATCAATACCATTTCCGAATACCTGAACAACATCCTTTTCATATGAAGCAATAGAGCTCTCTATCGCAGCAAGGCGCTCTGCATACTCATCCTTGTCACGCTTGAGGTTCTCTATCCTGTAATTATAGTAAGCAAGTGTGGAATCCTTATCCTTAGTTACATTGTTTACAGTGATATAAGAGGATATTCTGTCAAGGTCAATGCCTGTGATAGTCTTTGTGTAATCAGAAAGGTCGCTGAATGTATAGCCTGTAGCGCTTGAACGGAATGTTGTTGTATCGTCCTTTGCAAGGTTGTCAAGGTAGGTCTTAACTGTTCTGAGTGAGTTTCTGAAAAGGTCTACCTGCTGAGCGTAATCATAGGTTTCATAATCAGCGGTCTTTACAGCTGTACCGAGAGGCTCGTTGTAGCCGTATTCCTCATAAAAGTACTCGCCGTAGCACTTTAAAAGAGTGTTGAGGAAATCAACGCCGTTCTGTCTGTCAAGACCTGCCTTGCCAAAATCGAACTTTACAGTGAACTGTGTCGGATAGTACTTTGTATCCAGCATAGCCTGTGCAGCAGAAAGGCTTCCGCTTGTTGCCTTGTCCATTACGCTGTTGTAGGCTGTGAGCTGATCGTAAGCGTCCTGCGGTATCTTATAGTCAAAGCTGAGACTTGTTCTGATGTCCTCGATCTTTTTGAGATCCATGCCCATTTTTGTAAGAGCCTTCTCAATGACCTTTGGATTCTTCATTGTTTCGATCTCAAACTTGCGGCCCTTTGGGTCAAGTCCCTTTTCGATACCTGTATATGTAAAGCTTACAAGCGCCTTAGCAGGTGTCTTAGCTGAAAAAGTCTTTATCGCTGAGAAAGAGAATGTCAGCAGACCTGCTATAATAGCAATAACAATCCATATTGCAAGGTATCTCTTGAGATTTTTCAATATTGCGGAAATAGAAATAATTACTTCATCTTTATTATCTTCCTGATTTTTGATCGTAACATTGAGGTTACGTTCGTTATTCTTAGCCATTTTACCCTCCGTTTTATTGTTATTTCCTTTATTACGGCATAGCACGCCGTATTGTCTATTATATCACTAAAAAAGCACATCGTCAATAGCTTAACAAAATTTCCAATAATTCGCCAAAATTGAACAATGAGCCCTCTGTGACATTTTACAGATTGCACCAATAACGCAGAATGGCTCTCCGAGCGCATAACTCGGAGAGCTTATATGCTTATATTATAATGTATGTCCCTTCTGCTTGATAACATTTACTACTCTGTCAACACAGGTGCGGCATACAGATTCGTCCTTAGCCTCTACCATTACTCTTACAAGGGGCTCTGTGCCGCTCTCGCGGACGAGTATTCTTCCCGAATCACCAAGCTCTGCTGCTACCTTGTCAACCTCTGCGCGTACATCGGGATCTGCCTGTGCAGCAGCCTTGTCCTTGACCTTTACATTTTCAAGCACCTGTGGATATACAACGAATGGAGCTGCAAGCTCGCTGAGCTTCTTCTGACGTGACATGATGACCTGCATTATCTTAAGGCTTGTGAGGATACCGTCGCCTGTAGAAGCGTACTTGGAGAAGATGATATGTCCGCTCTGCTCACCGCCGATACAGCAGCCGTGCTCCTTCATGTACTCATAAACGTACTTGTCGCCGACAGCAGTCTTTGCGTAGTCAATGCCTATCTCGTCAAATGCTCTGTAAAGACCGAAGTTTGACATAACAGTAGTAACGACTGTATTGTTGAGGAGACGTCCGCCCTCCTTCATGTATCTTCCGTATATGTAGAGGATATGGTCGCCTGTGATTACATTGCCCTTTTCGTCAACGCAGAGGCAGCGGTCAGCGTCGCCGTCGTATGCAAAACCAACGTCAAGACCGTTCTCGACTACGAACTTCTGGAGTCCCTCGATATGTGTTGAGCCTGCATTGTTGTTGATGTTGATTCCTGTAGGAGCCGCATTTATAACGTGAGTCTCAGCGCCGAGAGCCTCGAATACAGACTTTGCAATGTTCCATGCAGAGCCGTTTGCGCAGTCCAGACCTATCTTCATGCCTCTGAATGAGTACATACCGAGTGAGATGAGGTAGCCAAGGTAGCGGTTTCTGCCTGCTACATAGTCAACGCTTCTGCCTATCTTCTCGCCGTGAGCGAATGGGACTTCCTCCCACTTCTGACCGAACGCTTCAAGGTTTCCGTCAAGATATGCCTCAACAAGGTCAATAACCTCGTCCTCCATTTTCTCGCCCTGTCCGTTGATGAGCTTTATTCCGTTATCGTGGTACGGGTTATGGCTTGCGGAAATCATGATACCGCAGTCAAAGCTGTCAACTCTCGAAATGTAAGCCACTGACGGAGTTGTAGTAACATGGAGCAGATAAGCGTCTGCGCCTGAAGCGGTAAGTCCGCCTACCAGAGAATACTCGAACATATAGCTTGAACGGCGTGTATCCTTGCCTATTACTATACGCGGAGCGCTCTCGTCGTCATTTCTTCTCTTGAGCTCGCCGTAGTACCAGCCAAGAAAGCGTCCTACCTTATATGCATGGTCGGCTGTAAGGTTTTCGTTTGCCGTTCCTCTGAATCCGTCAGTTCCGAAATATTTACCCACTTCTTATTATCTCCTTAAATAAATTTTTTAGTTGAAAAGCTTTCTGTTTTCCTCTCCGTGCCTGCAACACACAGGGAAAAATCAATAATTCCGTCATCAACTATAACATACTTCGATCATACAGGCGTAAAAAACCTGAACATTTTTATTATAGCACTTTGTATCAAAGCAGTCAACAGATTTAATAAATAATTCACAAAATTAATTGTTTGTCGATATGAATTAATTAATAAAAATATGTCTCCATATATTAGACGTAAAAAACGGCGAAATCTCTCACCCTTTTCAAAAAATTTTTTCAAAAATATTTTCGGGTATGTTATTGCAAAGAATATGATTTTGTAGTATAATTAAAAATAGTATTATAATCGGGTATTATGGCTTCTGCCGCCCGAAATAAAGGAGGAACAAAATTGGCTAAGTCAAAAGCTACGGGCACAAAATCCGGAAACAGCAATGCCCGCACCAAGATCGGCAGCACAAAACCCGCCGTTACTGCCGCAGACATCATAGCCGAGAAGCGCGGACACAAGTTCCGACCTGTATTCTATATACTGTCGTTTCTTGTCCCCTTCATGCTGACATTCGTGTCGTACATATGCTTTGATGTCTACCCGTTCGGCGAGCGCTCAGTGCTCACACTTGACCTCAACGGTCAGTACATTTACTACTTCGAGGCTCTCAGAGACGCATTCTGGGGCGACGGAAGCGCCTTTTACAGCTGGAGCAGAAACTTGTCGGGCGGCTTCATGGGTATCATAGGATACTACCTCGCAAGTCCCTTCACGCTGATCGTAATGCTGCTGCCGAGGAAGATGATCCTCGAAAGCGTAATGATCATGCAGATGACAAAGGTAGGCGCAGCAGGTCTTACCTTCTGTGTATACGCACAGAAATCCAAGAACCTCAAACCTCTCCAGTCTGTCATGTTCTCAACAATGTATGCAATGATGGCATACGTCGTTATCCAGCTCATCGATCCTATGTGGATAGACGGTCCTGTATTCCTGCCGCTGATAATCCTCGGCGTTGAATACTTGGTCGATGACGGACGCAAGATAAACTTCATTATCCCGACGGCGATAATGTTCATCGCAAACTTCTATATCGGCTTTATGATAGCCATTTTCATCGCTTTGTACTTCCTTTACTATGTATTCTTCGGAACACAGCGGAAATTCAAGGGCATAAGCGATTACTTCACCGTATTCGTGAGAATGGGTATTGCTGCTGCGGTAACGGTAATGTGCAGCGCTATCATGATACTCCCCGTTTACAACGCACTGGCTCTCGGTAAGTTCGACTTCTCGGTACCAGACTACAGCTACAAGGCGATGTTCAACCCTGTTGAGCTTGTCCCCTGTCTGCTGCCAAACCAGTACTACTCGGTAAACGTTGACGAGGGAACACGCTTCTACGGACGCCCCGAGATATACTGCGGCGTGCTCACATTCGTTCTTATACCGCTGTTCTTCGCAAACAAGAAGATAAAGCGCAACAACAAGATAGGCTACGGTTTCCTGACATTCGTAATGCTGTTCAGTATGTACGTAAAGCCTATCAATATGATGTGGCACGGCGGTCAGGATCCTAACTGGCTCCCTTACAGATACTCTTTCCTGCTCTCATTCATTCTTGTGTCCATGGCTGCGGAGGTATTCTCCCATCTGGACGGCTACAAGATGTCGCTGCCGAGCGCTCTTGTATCAGGCGGTATCATAGGCGGTCTCACCGCTATATTCTGCGGCATGATGAAGAGCTTCAACTACAACGAGGAAAAGTACAAGTACGTTGCTATCACACCTTACAAAGCATATCTTGATTCCTCCGACGCCAAGGAGCAGCTCTGGCTGGGTACTATCGCATTTGGTCTTATCCTTGCCGCTATCTACATCGTTGGCGTATATATGTACAGCCATTCAAGGACAAAGAAGGGCAGAAACGCTATCACAGTTGCTATGTCTCTCCTTATCTTCTTTGAAACAGGCTATAACTGCTTCGACTCCTTCAGAAAGATATACAAGGAGGTCGGCAACTCAGGCAAATACACCTATACCGACATCATTAGCGCTCCCGACGTTGTCAAGGAGCTTGAAGAGTACGACGGCGGCTTCTACCGCGCAGAAAAGACCTTCAACCGTATGGTAAACGATAACCTTGCATACGGTCTCAAGGGTATCTCACACTCCAGCTCGGTAATGAACTCACGTGCTATCACATTCATCGAGACTATGGGCTACTTCACACAGAGCTTCGAGTCAAAGTATGAGGGCTGCAATCCCGTTGCTGACTCTATCCTCGGTATCAAGTACATTCTCGACGATCCCGACAGAAGATCTTCCAGCTCGGAAATGCTTGATTCATCATACATCAAGCGTTTTTCAACAACATATAAGAAGGACAAGGACGTTACTGCCAATATCGACGTTTACGAGAACCCCAACGCTCTCGGAATAGGCTATATGGCTGACGACGATATCCTTATCCTCTCAGGACTGGGCAACGACAACCCGTTCAACAGTCTCAACAACTTCCTCAGCTCTATGACAGGCAGCACAACAGACTATACCACTGTACCGATAGAGCCGAAACAGTACTATGTTCCTTTTGACTGCGATATACACTACGACGACTCAAAGGTATATCTCCACGATTACAACAACAACGGCACTCTCCACGACTGCTACGAAGCTTACGCAGGCGTTGACGACGCAGTTGTAAACGTTGACGTGACCGTTCCTCACGACGGAAACATCTATATGCACCTCGGCTCTGAAATGAGAAGAGCTGCCAACGTATGGGTAGCTGTAAAGGGCGATGACGGCGTATACAGAGGTCAGAAGTCAGGCACAGAGGCTTATGACGGCTACGGCACATACTTCAACACAAACTCATCTCCTATCGTAAGAATGGGACCATTCAAGGCAGGCGACGAGGTCGAGATCAGGCTTACAATTCCGCCTTCAGGTCCGAACGGACAGTACGACGGAAGCGATGAGTACATAATGATAAGAAAAGATTCAGGCTTCAACTTCTACTACCTTGACGAAGAGGCTTTTGCAGAGGATATCGCAAAGCTCAAGGCCAACCCGTGGAACCTCGATATGAGCAAGACCAATGACCGCTATCTCGTAGGCGACATTGACGCTCAGGACGGTCAGATACTCATGACCACTATCCCTTACGAGCCCGGCTGGAAAGTAAAGATAGACGGCAGGACAGTTGACAGTCTCATCTCCGAGGAGCCTGTCGAGGGTTCAAAGCAGAAGATACTCCGCAACAAAGCAGGCGCTGAGGGCGAGGTAATAGTTCTCGGCACTCTCATCGGTATCCGCGTTCCCGCAGGTCACCACACAGTATCCATGAAGTATACACCTCCGGGATTCAATATCGGAATCATAACCCTCATTCTTGGAATTGCCTGCCTCATATTCTTCTATATGTACGACAGAAAGCACAACAAGGTGCTCATCGAAAAGCTCAAAGCCAAGAAGATACTCAAGGGCGAAAAGGTAGAGGACGAGCCCGAGGAAGAACCCGAGGAGACCAAGAGCTCCAAGAACGACAAGGACAAAAAGGACTCCAAGGACGCCAAAAAGCCCAAAAAGCCAAAGGACACCGAAAAATCCGAGGATACGGGAAAGAAAAAGGTTGAAATAATCAAATCCAAGGGCGCTGTAGCTCCCATACCCGTTGAAGAACCCGAGGAAGAGCCCGAAGAAGAGGTAAACGACGCCGAAAGATTCATCGCAAACGCTGATGAAGAGTTCAAAAAGGCAGCCGATACCGCTGAAACGAAAGCTGAGGATTCAGCAGAAAGGGCTGAAAAAGCTGCCGAGGAGCTTATGTCCGACGCAGAAGAAGCTGTGGAAGAAGCCGAGGAAGCAGCTGAAGAAGCTGTAAAAAAGGCGGCTCCCAATAAAAACAGCGGCAATAAGAAAAAGAAAAAATGAGCCTGAGCCCCTGCATTTGCAGGGGCTTTTTCTTATGGTAATTTACATCAAAAAATAGCAATTTAAATACCTACATATTAACAAATTATTTCCATGTAAATTTTATTGTCATAATATGAAATAGTATAAACAATACCTGAAAATTAATCTGACGAAATAATATAATAGAAACAAATACCGCGATTTATCGCTTGTTATACTGGCATTTGTAATAAAAACTTCACTATAATTTCTATGCAAATATTGTTGCATTTTGCACAAACAGGCTTGACTTTATTCTACATTTATGCTAAAATTTAGTTGTAAGGAAGTTAAGGTTTACTGCACTGGACCTTAACAAAAAAACTACTGATACTTTTTCAGGGAGGAACGATACTTATGTTCAATAATTCAAAGAACGTGAAGAGATTCGTAAGCATTTCTGCTGCTGCAGTATGCCTCCTTTCTTCACTTCGCATCGCACCGATCAGTTTTGTTTCTGACGCTGCGGACAAGACAATGACAGCATTTGAGATCACAGAAAACATGAAGGTGGGCTGGAATCTGGGTAATACCCTCGACGCTTATGCTCAGGAGCCAGATCCTAACGATCCCAAAACTTATATCCCAGTTAAGAGCGCCGGTCTTGAGACAGAGACCTGCTGGGGCTGCCCAGAGGCTAACGAGACACTCTTCAAGGCTATCAAGGCAAAGGGCTTCAATACAGTCCGTATCCCTACAACATGGTTCCAGCACCTTGACGCGAACGACAACATCGATCCCCAGTGGATGGCTCGTGTTCATCAGGTAGTTGACTACGCTTACAAGAACGGTATGTACGTTATCCTTAACGTTCACCATGAGGAGGGCTGGATCAACAGATCCGATCTTGCTACAGCTTATGATGAGATCAACCCCAGACTCATGAAGATCTGGACTCAGATAGCAACAGAATTCAAGGATTACGATCAGCACCTCATATTTGAGTGCATGAACGAGCCACGTGCTAAGGGCACATCTTGGGAATGGTGGTCTGCAACTCCTGTTAAGGAAGCTGACGTTATCAACAAGCTCGAAGCTAACTTCGTTAAGCTCATCAGAGGCATGGACAGTCCTTACGCTAAGACTCGTCTCCTTATGCTCCCTGGCTACGTTGCAAGCTCAGACAAGACTTTCCTCAACCAGATAGTGCTTCCTGACGACGACTTCGTTGCAGTTTCTATCCACGCTTATACACCTTATAACTTCACAATGAACACAAACGAGAAGGAAGGCGCTTACCACGACACCTTCACTAAGGAGTTCAGCAACGACCTTGCTTACAACCTCCAGAACTTCCGTGATATGTTCGTTAACAAGGGCGTTCCTGTAGTTATCGGCGAAATGGGTACTTCCGACTTTGGAAATACACAGGCTCGTGTTGAGTGGACAACACAGTACTTTGAGACTACAAAGAAATATGGTATCCCCTGCGTTCTCTGGGACAACGGACAGAAAAAGGACGCCAGCGATCCCACTCAGAACCCAGGCGAGGTACACGGCTATATCGACCGTAAAACAGGCGAATGGTTTGAAAACAACCTCCCGATCATCAACAAGATGATGGAGATCATGAACGATAAGTCTATCGTTTGGGGCAGCGAGGGCAAGATGCCTACTTACGACCACCAGGATCTCTCAACAGGTAAGGTATTCCTCGAGAATGCTGAGATCGATGTTGCAAAGGAAAAGGAATACGGCAACTCAACTCCCGGCAAGGAGATCTCATGGAACGACCTCAAGGGCAAGGAAGTTGCTATCAAGTACACAGGCGATCAGCCTGTCCTTGCAGTTTCCGATAAGGACTACAAGGGCTGGTCTGAAATGGCAGCTTACACAGTTGACGAAGCCAACGGTATCGCTTACTATCTCGTAGATCAGCAGGTTCCAAAGGCTTACTCAGGCGACCTTTCAACTATCAACCATATGCAGGCAAGAACACCAGGCAAGACAAACATCGAAAAGATCGTTATCCTCGATGCTCCTGATGTTAAGATCGACGTTCCTGTTGACAAGACAAAGAAGAAAACAATCGACTTATCAAATGCTAAGTCAGATGATACTCTCGTTATCACAATCAAGGGCGAACCCAACACCGATACAAACGGCGCTATCGGCTACAACGGCGACGGCTGGGAGCAGATAGAGTGGGAAGGCAAGACTGACGATAAAGGTATTCTCAAGGTTAGTTTCCCAATGAGCAAATTCCCTGCAGGTCTTACTTCCGCTGAAGCTCAGATCTGGTATCAGGCAGAACTTGTTGACTTTGAGGGAATCAGTTTCGTCAACACAGCTGCAACAACTACCACAACAAGCACAACTACTACAAGCGAAACAACTACAACTACTACATCATCTACAACCACAACAACTGTAACTGAGTCAACTACAAGCGTTACTGACAATACAACAACTACAACAGTTAAAGTTCCTGACAAGCAGAGCACAGGCAACGGCGACGCTAACCAGGACGGTCAGGTAGATATGGCTGACGTAGTTCTCATCATGCAGTCACTTGCAAACCCAAATAAGTACAAGCTTGAGGGCAAGGCTGCTGAAGCTGCTGACGTTTACGAAAACAACGGCGTTACAGCTCAGGACGCTCTGGCTATCCAGTGCTTCCTCCTTAACAAGATAAACGCACTTCCTGTTCCCGCAGGCGTTGTTGTTAAGTAATTGATTTGCAAAAATTAAGTTTCTCATATACCTCTGAATACAGCTGTCTTATGACAGCTGTATTTTTTTATTACTATTATTAGTAATATAATTACCGAGTTTACATATTATTTAATATTAACTTTTGTTACCTATTGACAAAGCGCTGTTTCCTGTTATATAATTATATCGACGCCGTTTTTCAGATAATTTTCAGATAAAAACCATAAACGGCTTTAACGAAAAATTATAACAGCAGCAGAGAAAAATATATGCAGTGCTGCCCCGATAGATGTTTTGTTTTTGAATACGGGGAAATGTAGTTCAAAAAAGAAAAAGGAAGACAACTGAATATGCTTACAGATTACCATTGCCATATTCTGCCCGAATTTGACGACGGTGCTGTGGACGCAGAGACCTCTCTGGAAATGATAAATATCATGAAAGAGCAGGGCGTTGAGCGTATTATCGCCACGCCCCATTTCTATGCCCACGAGGAACGGTCGTTGACAGAATATCTGCTGAGACGCGAGGACGCCTATGAGAGCATGGCGGAGCTTGCGGCGGCGCAGAATATGATCCTGCCGAATATCGCACTCGGAGCTGAAGTGGCTATCGAGCACGGTATATCAAAGATACACGGTATAGACAAGCTTGCAATTGAGGATTCCGAGATGATATTGCTGGAGCTGCCCTTCCGTGACTATGAGGAATGGATGTCAGAGGAGATAAACGCCATACGGTCAGAATACGGTCTGACTGTCGTCATCGCTCATATACACCGCTATATGGCGTATTACACGCCCGAGAATTTTGACAGGATATTACAGACAGACGCTGTTTTTCAGTTCAATAACGATGTGTTTCTCCTCGACAAAGAAGCTGAACTGCTAAAACAGCTAAAGGACGAAAAACGCAGTATCATTTTCGGCAGCGACGCCCATAATACAGATACGCGCCGCCCTAACTGGGATTTACTTTTGGAGAGATGTGATCCCGAAGTTATAAAGGCTTCAAACGAATTGCTGCCATTCGTGGCAGAAGAAGTTGTAATTGGAGAGGGATAAATAAAACATAATCGGCTTTTAAGCTGATATGGGGGGAAGAAAATTGAAAAAAACTCTTGAGAAATTCAGCATACGCAGGATTATCCTCGCCTTTGCTGACGTATTCATCGTCATTTCAGCCGCACTGATCGCCAATTTTGCGCTTTCATTCTTTAATGCAGACGTCGGACGCTCAGATATGCTCATGAGCTTCGCTGTGTGCTCACTGACCTGCTGCGGCACGCTGTTCATCTTCGGCGCCTACAGCAAGCTGTGGAGATTCTTCCACAAGCGCGACTATCTGTCCTGTATCAACGGAGTCGTTTTCGGCTTCCTTGCAGCAGGCATCATAGTCTACATCATACGCAAGGACGTTCCTGCTTTGTTCCTGACAGTTCAGGCTGCGATAACTCTGGTAGGCGTGTGCCTGTTCAGACTGCTGTTCAAGGAGACCTTCGTAACGTTCTCAAAGTCAAAGACCGACGGCAGCCGCAAACGTACCATGATAGTCGGCGCAGGTCAGACCTGCCGTATGATACTCACAGAGATAGAAAACGCCAAGAACTCGCCCTACGAGGGCGACAAAGTATCTGCTGTATATGATCCTGTCTGCATTATCGACGACGACAGAAACAAGATAGGCAGCGAGATAAACGGCGTTACCGTTGTGGGCACTACCCACGAGATACATAAGTTCGTTGACCAGCAGCACATCGAACAGATAATCTTCGCTATCCCGTCCTGTCTCGAGGACGAGCGCAAGCGTATACTCGATATCTGCTCGGGAACAGGCGCTAAGGTAAAGGTAGTTCCCTTTATCGGAAGCCTTATCTTCGACGGCGGCAACACTCCTATCCTCACTCAGATGCGCGACATCAAGGTTGAGGACCTCCTTGGACGAGCTCCTATCAAGTTCGACAACGAGGATATCAGGAACTTCATCAGCGGCAAGACCTGCATGGTAACAGGCGGCGGCGGAAGTATCGGCTCTGAGCTTGTGCGTCAGATAGCCAAGTACAACCCTCAGCACGTTATCATCGTGGATATCTACGAGAACAACGCCTACGACGTTCAGCAGGAGCTCATAATGGAGTACGGCGAAAAGCTCAATCTTACAGTGCTTATCGCTTCTGTAAGAGACTATTACCGCATGAACTGCATTTTTGAACGCTACAAGCCCGATATCGTGTTCCACGCAGCCGCTCACAAGCACGTTCCCCTTATGGAGAACTCGCCTATGGAGGCTATCAAGAACAACGTCATCGGTACATTCAATACCGCAACTCTTGCGCAGTTCCACAAGGTAAAGAAGTTCGTTATGATATCAACGGACAAGGCTGTGAATCCTACCAACGTAATGGGCGCTTCAAAGCGCTGCTGCGAGATGATAATCCAGTATCTGTCACAGCAGCATGACGGCTGCACAGAGTTCGTAACTACAAGATTCGGCAACGTACTGGGCTCAAATGGCTCTGTAATACCGCTCTTCAGACGTCAGATAGAGGCAGGCAGACCTGTTACCGTAACTCACCCCGACGTTATCAGATACTTCATGACCATTCCTGAGGCTGTAAGCCTTGTTATGGAGGCTGCTGCCATAGCTCACGGCGGCGAGATATTCGTCCTCGATATGGGACAGCCTGTTCACATCGTAAGACTTGCCGAGAACCTTATCCGTATGTACGGCAAGAAGCCGTACGACGAGGTAGAGATAAAGTTCACGGGACTCCGCCCCGGCGAGAAACTCCGCGAAGAACTCCTTATGGACGAGGAGGGACTGCAGAAGACCTCCAACGAGCTTATCTTTATCGGTAAGCAGATAGAGCTTGACAGCGAAAAGTTCATCAAGCAGCTGAGAAAGCTCCGCAACGCCGCAAACGAAAATCTCAACGACGTGGCTGTTGAGGCGCTCCACGAGATAGTTCCTACATTCACCACACCTGAGGAATTCAACCGTGCAGAGCTTATTACCGAAAAGAGAAACCCGAAGATACACAAAGAGGACTATGATAACGTCCCCTATCCTAAGAAAAAATGATATTCAAAAGGGACTGGCTACAGTCCCTTTTAGCTTATCTAAATAACCATTCCATATAAACCCAAAACGGGCTGATGTAGGCATCAGCCCCTACAAAGCACGTTTGCAAAAACATCTGTAGGGGGCGATGCCTTACAGGCACCCGTACCCTCTGTCCTGCGGACATCTCCCTGCACAGCAGGGAGTCACCCACATCGCCCCGCTTTTATTTTTACATTTTCATTTTCAAGGTGAATGATATGATTTACAGAACGCCTGAATACTGCCGCCATTTCCGCTGTATCGCAGGAGAATGCCGCGACAGCTGCTGCAAGGGCTGGGAAATAGACATCGACAGCGACACCTATGACTACTACATGACCGTAGGCGGAGACTTCGGCGAAAGGCTCCGCAAAAACATACAGGACGGCTCCTTCCTGCTCACCGAGGACGAGCGCTGCCCCTTTCTCAACCGACAGGGACTATGCGATATCTACACCGAGCTGGGAGAGGACAGGCTCTGTCAGATATGCTCCGACCACCCGCGATACTTCGAGTGGTTCGGCGTTTTCAAAGAGGGCGGCGTAGGGCTTTGCTGTGAAGCCGCCGCAAGGCTCATTCTTTCAAGCCCATTTTCTCTCTGCGAGGAGGATATCCCCTATGAATCGGCTTCGGGAGAATATGATGAGGAGCTTCTCAGCCTGCTCCTTGAAGTGCGCGGAGAGATATTCAACGTGCTGAATGACGGGACTATCCCTCTCGGTGAAGCCCTCTGCCGAATTCTGGACATAGCGGAGAACGCTCAGCAGTACATAGACACACCCACGGAAGAAGTCCCGAAAACAGGCGGCGAGGACGCTCTCAGCGACATATTTGCCTGTCTTGAAGAACTGGAGCCCATTGACGACCACTGGCTGCCCTATATCCGCAGCTGTAAGGGCAAGCTGAAAAACGCTCCTGCGGCGGACAGCGCTCACCTGCCCTATCTGCGCAGGATAGCCCTGTATCTTATATTCCGCTATCTGCTGAAAAGCGTTTACGACGGCGAGGTGCTGGGCTATGCCAAATTCGCGGCGTTCAGCGTTATCGTCATTAGTTCCCTTTACCGCTGTAAGGCTTCCGAGGGCGTATGCGGCTTTGAGGAATGTGCCGATATCGCCAAGGATTATTCCAAGGAAGTGGAGTATTCCGACGAAAACATGGCGCAGCTCCTTGAAATTCTGGGCAGTGAGCCCTTTTTAAGCTGTGATGCGCTGAAAGAGCTTCTAAGAGAGCTATTCTGAAAACTGCGTGAAATTCATTGCAATATTACACATTTTATGATACAATATATAGGAATTATAGGCTCCTGACGAGCAAATCATAATGAGAGGGTAATATTTATGTTTGACCGCAAAAAAACGGCTGCTTTCATCGCAGGAATGCTTATCTGCGCATATGCGGCTGTTCCTGCTATAAACGCATTCGCCGATGAGGATTTCCTTGTAGAGGGCGCTACAGAAGCTGTTACAAGCACAGACGCCTATACAAAAAGCGGCGATTTCATGTATTCGCTTACTCACGACGGCAAGGTATGCATCGAGGACTGCACAAGCACTGCCGAAAACCTTGTTATCCCCGATACTCTCGACGGTATCGCAGTTACAGAGCTGGGCAGATCCGCTCTCGGCAGCGACCATGAGAACAGCACCTTCAAGACCGTGACTATCCCTGCCTCTGTGACATATATCTCAGCTGACAATCCCTTTGTATTCTGCACGAACCTCACCGAGATAAAGGTCGCTGAGGGCAGCGCTGATTTCTGCGCTGAGGACGGCATATTATACAACAAGGACAAGACTGAAATTATCTGCTATCCATGCTGCAAAAAGGGCGACAGCTTCGCTATCCCCGACACCGTAAAGAAGGTATGCGCTTCTGCGTTTTACAATACCATACCTTATGATATAAAAATACCTGCTTCACTGGAAAAGGTAGAGCACTTCGCATTTGCCAACACAAGGCTCAGCTCTGCCGATTTCAGCGGCACTAAGCTTGAATATTTAAGCGATTACGCTTTCACGAACTGCAGTCATCTGAATGAAGTAAAGCTCCCCGATACTGTTGAACATATCGGCGGCGGAACCTTTGCAGGCTGCGGACAGCTCGAAGAGATAACCCTGCCCGAAAAGCTCCAGACCATAGGTCAGTACGCTTTCTTTGACACAGGGCTCACCGAGGTAGTCATACCCGATTCGGTAACATCTATAGGCTACTGCGCATTCGGTTACTATACCAGCTCCAGCGGTCAGGTAGCTTCCAAGAACGAAGCATTTACTATCGTGGGCAGACAGGGCGGAGCTGCGTCTGTATACGCTCATGACAAAGACAGCGATTACGATTATCAGAATAGCTTCTCGTTTATGACTCCCGAAGAGTACGAGGAGAAGCTTGTTGAGGAACAGGCTCTCAACAGCACAAAGTCGGGCGACTATGAGTACGCTGTCATAGACGGCGAGGTGGCACTCATCTTCTGCTATTCACAGGAGGACAAGATAACAGTTCCCGATACCATTGACGGCAAAAAAGTAGACGCTATATATACCAACTGCTTCAATGTAAGCTGTCCTGCCTCGGAGATAATCATTCCCGAGGGCATAAAGGAGCTCAAAAGAAGAGCCTTCTATCAGTGCGGAAATCTCAAAAAGATAACTACCCCTGCAAGCGTCAAGACCATAGGCGACAATGCCTTTGACGAGTGTATGGCTCTTGAAAGCGTTGAATTTCTCGGCGCAGAGACTATCGGAAACCAAATCTTCCGCGAGTGCTCGGCGCTGAAGACTGTAAAGGCTGACGGCTGCTTGAAGGAATGGAACGACGAGGAGCCTTTCCTGTACGCTATAGGTCTTGAAGATATAACAATTACCGAGGGCGACGGCAATTTCAGCTCGGAAAACGGAGTCCTCTACAATAAGGACAAGTCGGTGCTTATCGCTTATCCTCCTTCAAAGACCGAGACAGAGTTCATTGCTCCAAAGGGCTTGAAGGAAATAGCTCAGTCCGCATTTATCCGCGCACTGAACCTGAAAAAGGTGGAGATACCCGAGGCAGACGTTATAAACGCCTATGCCTTTGAGGGCTGTGAGAATCTCACCGAGGTAAAGCTGTCGGACAGCCTTACAACTCTCGGCGCTGACGCTTTCTACAACTGCTATGCGCTGAAATCACTGCACCTTCCCGATACTCTCGTAAATATCGGCACCTGCGCATTCGGCTACTATCACGATGACAACGCCGACGTTGAAAACGGCGCTCCCTCTGACGTTCTTGTGGAGGGCTTCAAGCTCTACACCGTCAAGGACTGCGAGGCTTGCAAGTGGGCAAAGGACGCAGGAATAGAGGTCATCACAGGTACTGCTGAAGTATTCGGCAAGAATATCTCAAAGGGCTTCCTTTATACCGTGGGAGGCATTATCGCCGCCTTTATCCTTGGTATTATCGGCGCTTTCACAGGCAAGAAGATAAAAAAGAGCAAGGCTGAAAAGGCTAAGGCAGAAAACAGGGAAAAGGCTGCCGAGCGCCGCAAAAAGC
This sequence comes from Ruminococcus flavefaciens, assembly GCF_900119075.1. Taxonomy (GTDB): domain Bacteria; phylum Bacillota; class Clostridia; order Oscillospirales; family Ruminococcaceae; genus Ruminococcus; species Ruminococcus flavefaciens_Q. Next base: position 23,462 of record NZ_FPIP01000005.1, on the reverse strand, counting down.
GTCAGGAAGAAGAAAATAAGGATACCGACAAGGAGGAAGATTCCCTTGAAGATGATGAGGATTAAGAATATCGCCGCAGCTGTCACCGCTTTCGGTGCAGCTGTATGCTGTGCAGTGCCAATGGGCGCGGCTGCCGACGACCTGCCGGGCTCAGGCAGCGAGCTGTACGACGGCTCGTACTACTATGAGCTAAACGACGACGACACCTATACTATCGTAAAATGCAGCGCTCTTATCGTAGAAAAGGTGCCGTCCATAAGAAACGGCAAGGCTATAACGGCTATCGGCGACGAGGCTTTTGCCTACTGTACGGGAATCACTTCGCTGGAGATACCCGATTCGGTAACATCTATCGGAAAAAATGCATTCTACGGCTGTGAATCCCTTAAAACCGTAACTCTGCCGAGAAAGCTGTCAAGCCTTGGCGACCACGCATTTTTCGACTGCAAGAACCTTACGAGCGTTGATATCCCCTCAACTTTAACGGAGATACCCGACTATTCCTTTGCACTCTGCGACGAACTCTCGGATATAAAGCTCCCCGACACTATCACCAGACTTGGCGATTACGCCTTTTATCAGTGCAGCAAGGTAAGCTCATTCAAACTGCCTGCTTCGCTCCAGACTATCGGCGACAACGCCATGGGAAGCTGGTTCAGTATAAGCGATATCGACGCCTCTGCAAACAGCTCATTTGTCTATGAGAACGATATGCTCATGGACAAGGACAAGACCGAGATATTCCGCGCTTCTTCACAGATAAGCGGCGAGATAAATATCCCCGACGGCGTTCAGAAGATACATTCGGGAGCTTTCTCGACCTGCGCAAAGCTCAACGCAATACACTTCCCCAATTCGCTCACCAATATTCAGGACGAGGCTTTCAGCTACTGCTCAGAGATAAAGTCCGTGGATTTCGCAGAGGGACTTGATACCATAGGCTACGGAGCTTTCATGTTCGACCAGAAAATAGAAACGCTGTCACTGCCTACTACCCTGAAAAAAATAGACGACAACGCCTTTGCATACTGCATGGCGCTGAATAAGCTGATACTCCCCGAGGGCGTTGAATCCATAGGTACTGACGCTTTCCTCGTATGCGACGCCCTGAAACAGGTCAGCGTACCAAAGAGTATCAAGACCATAGGCAAGAATGCTTTCGGTTATACTGTTGAGAACTCACAGAGACAGCTCCTTGAGGGCTTCAATCTCAGCGTTTTCTCGGGCTCGGCAGGCGAAAAGTACGCCAAATCCGAAAAAATAGCCCACACCGTTACCGACGTGAACCTTAAAAAGGTGGCTTTCATTGCCGCTATGGCAGGACTTGCCATACTTATAATAGTTTTTGCAGTAGTTCTCATGCGCAGAAGCTCAAAAACCGCTTCCGCAGGCGCTAAAAAGGCTCTTAAAGCTAAAAAGGAAGCCGAAGAAGCCAAGGACTACAAAAAGATAATGGACGACGATAACGACAAAGCAGACGAAGAAGACTCCGAAGCGGAAGAAGAGGACGAAGAAGAAGAATAATCTTCATCTATATATCTTCGCAAAAAGCGTTTTTCAATATTCAAATTTATGGATCAAAAAAGGCAGCCCGTATGGACTGCCTTTTTCTATTCACTAATCACTAATAACTGATTACTTCTTCTTGATGATATCATTGCGCGATATCTGCTTTCTGTCCACGTCCTTGAGAAGAAAGCCCGCATTTGCGCCCTCGGAAACGCTGTCGCAGACCTTGCGGAACTGCTCTATGCTGACTATTGTCGTGGGGATACCGTCGTTATTGCCGTGAACTATGAGCACCTCGTCGCCTGCGTGAAAAACTCCGCCTGTGACCGTTCCTACGGCAACAGTCCCCCTGCCGCTTATGCTGAAAACATCGCTCACCACGAACTCGGAGTATGTACCCTCGGCAACTCCCGACTGCGGTGTGTAGTATTCCTCGTACTCGCGGAGCTCCTTTTCGTCGTCGGTCATAAAGCCGTTGTCCTTGGGCTCGCGGTTAAAGAGCATATTCTTGATATTGTCTAAAATTCCCATGATATCACTCCCCATTCGGATATTTTTCCCGTTATCTTGCGTGTAAGTCGCGCTGCTCGACTGCAAGGCGGTCACAGCGCTCGTTTTCGGGGTGTCCTGCGTGTCCCTTTACCCAGTTGAAGGTCACATCGTGCTTTTCCAGCAGAGGCAGGAGCTGCTCCCATAAGTCAACGTTCAGGGCAGGCTTTTTGTCGGACTTTATCCAGCCCTTTTTCTTCCAGCCGTACACCCAGCCCTTTGTTACGCTGTCCACAACATATTTGCTGTCGGTGGTGAGTATGACCTTGCAGGGCTCTTTCAGAGCGGAAAGTCCCGTTATAACGCCGAGAAGCTCCATTCTGTTGTTGGTGGTGGCGCTGTCGCCGCCCGAGAGTTCCTTTTCCACGCTGCCGAAGCGGAGCACTACGCCGTAGCCGCCGGGACCGGGATTGCCGCTGCAGGCACCGTCTGTGAATATCTCAACTGTTTTGATAGTTCTCACCTCGTAATATAGCCGTTAGCTTGTTTTAAAAAGGGGCGGCGTTTCGCCGCCCGCTGAAAATGCAAGGAAAATAATGTAGGGGCTGATGCCCACATCAGCCCGACGGTATAATATATATCCAACGGGGCGATGTAGGCATCGCCCCCTACAGTTAGTTATTTGCAGTAAATATGGCATTAGCGGACTGCCAAAGTCAGCCCCTACAAATCTTAGCTCTTAATTAATAAGCCTTGCCCCAGTATACCATGCACTTTGCAGGCTTGCCGCAGCATACGCACTTGTCGCTGAGCTGCTCCTGCTCGAATGGGATACATCTTGAGCCAACGCCTGTCTTTTCCTTGACCTCGTCCTCGCAGGCTTCTTCGCCGCACCACATAGCCTTTACAAAGCCGTCGCCGTGCTCTGCGAGAGCCTTGTTTATCTCGTCGATAGTTGTGCAGGCATATGTTCTGTTTGCGCGGTTCTCAGCAGCCTTGTTGAACATACCCTCGGGTATCTCCTTTTCGAGAAGAGCCTTTACATATACTGCAAGGTCGCCGAGAGCTACGGTCTTCTTCTCGCCGCTGTAACGAACAGCCACGATGCACTGATTCTCCTCGATATCACGGGGACCTATCTCTATACGTACAGGTACGCCCTTCATCTCGTACTCTGCGAACTTCCAGCCGGGTGAGTTCTCGCTGTCGTCAAGCTTTACTCTGATACCTGCTGCCTTGAGCTCGTTAAGGAGCTCGCCAGCCTTGTCAAGAACGCCCTCCTTGTGCTGTGCGATAGGCACGATAACTGCCTGTACAGGAGCTACAGCAGGTGGGAGCACAAGACCGCTGTTGTCGCCGTGAGTCATGATAACTGCGCCGATAAGACGTGTTGTAACGCCCCAGCTTGTCTGGTGAGGATTAACTCTCTTGTTTTCCTTGTCTGTGTATTCAATGCCGAAAGCCTTTGCAAAGCCGTCACCGAAATAGTGTGAAGTACCAGCCTGTAAAGCCTTGCCGTCGTGCATAAGAGCCTCGATAGCGTAGGTAGAAACAGCTCCTGCGAACTTGTCGCTCTCTGTCTTCTTACCCTTGATAACAGGCATTGCAAGGGACTTCTCGCAGAAATCCGCATATACATTCAGCATACGCTCTGTTTCCTCGATCGCCTCCTCAGCAGTAGCGTGGATAGTGTGTCCCTCCTGCCAGAGGAACTCTCTTGAACGGAGGAAAGGACGTGTGGTCTTTTCCCAGCGGACAACGCTTACCCACTGGTTATAGAGCTTTGGAAGGTCTCTGTAGGAATGAACGATATTTGCGTAGTGCTCGCAGAAAAGAGTCTCTGATGTAGGACGTACACAAAGTCTGTCCTCAAGCTTTTCGCTGCCGCCGTGAGTTACCCATGCGACCTCGGGAGCAAAGCCCTCAACGTGGTCCTTTTCCTTCTGGAGAAGGCTCTCAGGGATAAACATAGGCATACATACATTCTCATGTCCCAGCTCCTTGAAAGTAGTATCGAGGATATGCTGCATATTCTCCCAGATAGCATAGCCGTAGGGACGAATTACCATACAGCCCTTAACGCTTGTATATTCAATAAGCTCTGCCTTTTTGCAGATGTCGGTATACCACTGTGCGAAATCCTCGTCCATTGAGGTTATTTCGGATACCAGCTTTTTATCTTTTGCCATAAATATGACCTCTTTCCGTTATATTTCAATAGATACATTAATTATATCATCTATTTTCACTATTGTCAATGAAAAAAGTCCCATAAAAGGACGCCTTTATAGTAATTCGCAGGCAGAGCACTGAATACAGGGGTAATAAAAAGAAAAGGCTGCACAGACAAGCCGTGCAGCCTAAATAAACTATATCATGTAAAGTTCAGCATATTGGATATCATATATAAACAGTTCTTAGTTTGCTTTATCAAGTGAAGCACGCTTGCCGAGGAGATATTCCTGTACTGCAAGTGCGTCGTCTGTTGTAACGCCTGCGCTTGTGCCCTTGATATCAGCGTTTACCCAGCCCTGCTTTGTGATGTGGTGATCGTCCGAGCCCTCCATGCCGTACTTGTTGGGGTTAGCAAGTGCCTGCATTACGATAACAACGTCGCCCATATCGATTCCGTCATCGTCGTTAGCGTCGCCGTACTTCTTTACTTCTGGCATATCGCTTGGAGCTGTTGTAGTAGTTGTTGTTACGTTATCAGGTGTTGATACTGTTGTAGTAGTTGTGCTGTCTGATGTAGTTGTAACTGATGTGGTAGTAGTTGTTGTAGTTGTCTTGCCGCCGCTTGCAATAGTAGTTCTTACAGGATCAGCAGCTGTCTTGCCGTCAACGATAGACTTGAATGCAGGCTTAGCCATGAAGTCCTTGTCGAAGATAAGCGGATTCTGTGAAGCTCTCCAGCTCTTTGGATCGTTGATTCCCCAGAAGATAACTGCGGATATCTTGTCGCTGTACTTCTCATAGAGGTCGAAGAGTCCCTTGTAGTACTTAGCCTGAATATCGAAGTACTTGTCGCCTGAGTGCTCCTGTACTGTAGCGTCAAGCTCTGTTATCTGAACGTCGAGACCGAGGCTTGTGTACTTCTTGAGAGCGTTCTCGTACATACCAAGTGACGGGAATGCTGCGTCAAGGCTCTGTCTTACGTCAAGGTGAGACTGCATACCGATACCGTCGATGTTGCCTGCCTTCTTGAGTCTTTCAGCCATGTCGCATACAGCGTCCATTTTGCCTGTCATGTACTCGTTGAAGTCGTTATAGTAGAGCTTGCAGCCCTTAGGAGCATACTGTCTTGCATACTCGAAAGCGTAGTCGATGAATGAGTTGTCGCCGAATACTGCAACCCAGTCGGAAGCGCCGTAGTTGTTGGACTGTGAGCAGTGACCTGCCTCACGGGGCTTTCCGTCGTCTGTCCATGCCTCGTTTACAACGTCGCAGGCATAGAAGTCAACATCAGGATAAAGCTCTGTAAGTGTTGTGAAGAAGTTCTTGATGTAGTTTTCCATACGCTTCTTCATCTTGTCGGGAGAAACGTAATCCTTCTTCTCGTCGAAATCCTCCTTGAAGAACCACTCAGGAGTCTGGCTGTGCCATACGAGAGTGTGAACTCTTACAGGGATACCGTATTTTCTTGCATAGTTGAGAACAGGCTTAGCCTGTGCAAAGCTTACCTGAGGATTCTCGTCGTCGTTTGTCTCCTCGAGGTACTTAAGAGTAGCTGCCTTGTTGAGAACGTAGTCGGGCTTCATCTGGTTGCCGACTGTGATGCTCTCGCCGAAATGCTTCTGAAGAAGGTCCATAAACGGCTGTGAGGACATATCCTCAGGAGAAAGTGCTGTACCTATCTTGAACTTGTCCTTGTATATCTCGCTGAGCGAAGGAAGATCGGCTTCGATATCAACACGGGGAGCCTCTGTTATCTTTACATCGTCGATGAATATGGACTCCTGTCCGCCCTCGAAGTAAACGTAAACGCCTTCCATACCCTCAGAATAGCTGATAGGAACGTTCTTTATCTCAGCCCAGCTGTTTCCGCCGCCGCTGGTAGCCTGAATGTTCTGCTTGAGGTTTGAGTATGAAGTCTCGCCGTCAACGCTGAACTGGAAGCTAAGAGTTGTATTTGTGTACCACTCACCTCTTACGGAGCAGGAGAAGTAGTACTGCTTGTCAGGCTCAAGGAAGCCGTCCATACGGAATGCAGGACCGTGCCATGTATCGCCTCTCTCTGTAGCGGAGAGTCCGCTGTCGCCGCTCTTTGCAGCGTCCTTGGATATAGCGATAACAGTAGTATCGTCGCCGCCTCTGTTTGACCAGTGCTCGAGGTCTGCCTCGCTCTCGAATCCGCACTCGTAGACTACCTTGCCCTCTTTTTCGTCTGCTGTTTTGCTGCCTGCAAGCTGCACATTTGCAGGAACTGCCGCATTAGCAGCCGAAGCCGCAGCTGAAAGCGCCATTGCTGCACCCATAACGCCAGCTATCAGCTTCTTCATGTGTTTTCCTCTCATTGTTAATTCCTCCAAAAAATAAATTTTTGTGCTTGTATTATATCACATTTGTGCACATATGTCAATGATTACAGGCGATAATCAGCAATAATTGGCAGGATTTCATATATCACAATAAAAATGGTCAGCCACGGCGCGCCGCCGCTCCCTTGCCACGGCAGCGTGACGCTGCACCCTTGCCACGTTGACGCTCGCAAGCTCGCTCACTTCATCTGTTAAACATAATCGTACATCGCTTACGGTAAATATGATGAAAAATAATTAGCCCGTAGGAACGCGCATTACGTATCCGCGGTTTACACTTCAAATGTAAATAGCCAATTGTAGGGGCTGGCGTCCCCGACAGCCCATTTGATTTCGTTGCTATTGTGGGACGTCGAGGACGCCGTCCCCTACATATGGTCATTTCAGGTTGTTTCGTCAGGCACGGGCGCACACTGTGTGCCGCGCTCATTTATTCGTTGTTTTAATGCGGGCGGCGGAACGCCGCCCCTACAGCTAACGGCTAAGGGCTCGGGAGCCCGAGGACGGGCTCCCCTACAACAAAATGCACACAATTCCGTGAAATGTCTCCTCGTTTTTCTACCTCAAAAAGCTGAAATGAAACGTGAGAAAGAGAGAGAAAGAGAGCATAAGTGAGAGATTTCAAGAGAAAACAGGGTATATATTAAAAAAACCCCCAAAAACCTCTTGACATCTCCCACACTATAGTGTATAATAATTCTTGCACTGCGGAGGAACAGGCGTTTTTTCGGGAAGCAAGAGGCAGGTCCTTATGCTTCCTACAGAGGCTCTGCCTCTTGTTTCCGAATTCGCTTTCCGTCCGAAATTTTATTACAGGAGGAAATATTTATGTCAACTACACTGGCAAAACCCGCTGAAGTAAGCCGTACTTGGTATATCCTCGACGCTGAGGGACAGCCCCTCGGTCGTGTTGCTGCTAAGGCTGCTCACATTCTCAGAGGCAAGCACAAGCCCACTTATACTCCCAACGTTGATTGCGGAGACCACGTTATCGTTATCAACTGCGCTAAGGCTGTTCTCACAGGCAGAAAGCTCGAGCAGAAGAAGTACTACTGGCACACAGGCTGGATCGGCGGCCTCAAGTCCATTTCTTACAAGGACATGATGGCTGAGCAGGCTGACAGAGCTATGATGATCGCTGTTAACGGTATGCTCCCTAACAACAGCCTCGGCAGAGCTCAGCTCAAGAGACTCAGAACCTACAAGGACGCTAATCACAAGCAGGAGGCTCAGAAGCCTGTTGCTTACGAGCTTTAATAGGAGGTGCTTTTAAATGTACGAATCAAAGGTTAAATACTATTACGGAACAGGCAGAAGAAAGCACTCCGTAGCAAGAGTAAGAATCTACCCGGGTTCAGGTAATGTTACTATCAACGGCAGAGGCATCGACGATTACTTCGGTCTTGAGACTCTCAAGCTCATCGTTCGTCAGCCACTCGCTGTTACAGACAATGTTGAGAAGTTCGATATCGTTTGCACTGTTGCAGGCGGCGGCGTTACAGGTCAGGCTGGCGCTATCAGACACGGCGTTTCAAGAGCTCTTCTTGAATTCGATCCCGAGCTCCGTCCAACCCTCAAGAAGGCTGGATTCCTCACTCGTGATCCAAGAATGAAGGAGAGAAAGAAGTACGGTCTCAAGGCTGCTCGTCGTGCTCCTCAGTTCTCAAAGAGATAATCAGATTTATCGCTATCAAGTACCTTTGCTATGCAGAGGTACTTTTCTTTTTCATGCTGAGGAGTCCTCGCAGCACAGCTGCTGCGGTCGCCGCTAAAAACAGTCCGCAGGACTGTTTTCTTAACGCGCCGACAGTTCTCAAAGAGATAATTTTATCCCTACTGGGAGAATATCAAAACTATCAAGAACCTTCACTTTTGTGGAGGTTCTTTTCAATCATAAGACAAACAAAAAAGCAGCCGTTAAGGCTGCTTTACTTATTTATAATATCTTTCAATGCGTCCGTGAACTGCTGATACATATACAACGAGCCCAGAGCGATAAGCGGCATATCCTGCTTCTTTGCGTAGTCAAGGGCAGCTCTTGCTCCCTCGGCGTAATCCTCAAAGGGCAATGTGCGCATACCGCGCTCCGTAAGCGCCTGCGCAAGGGACTTACTGTCAAGAGCTCTTGGATTATCGGGCTTTACCGCAAAGGCGGTATCGGTAAGTTCTCCCAGCATATCCGCATACAGACCGTACTCCTTGTCAGCCATGACGCCGATGAGCAGTACGACTTTTTTATCGCCGAAGTATCGGCGGATACTGTCCGCGGCACAGCGTATGCCGTCGGGATTATGAGCACCGTCATATATAATAAGAGGCTCACGACTGATGACCTCGAAGCGCCCGTGCCATTTAACATCGGCAAGTCCCTGACGGACTGCGCTTTCGGGGATATCAATGCCCTCCCTGCGGAGTATCTCGATACAGCTCAGCACATTCACGGCGTTCTCGCGCTGATAGGTGCCGAGAAGCGGTATATGGAGCTTTTCACCCTTATATATCAGCTCCGTGCCGTTTATGGTACAGCTGTCATCAGACCATGAGAACTGCGAATAATCGGGGATAAACAGCTCGCAGCCAAGCTTTTTTGCGGTATCGGCAGCTATTTCGTAGACTTCCTCGCTGTTTCCGCCGAAATAAACAGGTCTGCCCTGTTTGATAATGCCGCATTTGTGGGAGGCTATCTCCGCGATAGTGTCGCCGAGAAAAGCTCCGTGGTCTTTCTGGACGTTGGTTATGACCGATAATACGGGAGCTTTTATAACATTGGTGGAGTCGGTATCTCCGCCCATTCCGCATTCGACTACGGCTATATCGCAGCCCTTACGCACAAAAAGCTCAAAAGCCGCCGCCGTAAGGACTTCAAACTCTGTAGGCTTTTCGTCCATGCTCTCGCATATGGGCGCTATATCGCCGATAATGTCTGCAAAGTCCTGCTCCCCTATCTCCTCGCCGTCAATGCGGAAGCTGTCCGTGACCTTGGTTATGGCAGGAGAAGAGAAACCGCCGACTTTATAGCCTGCGCTTTTCAGCACAGATGTGAGCATGGCTCCGAAAGAGCCCTTGCCGTTTGTGCCTGCAATGTGGACTGTCTTTATCTTATCCTGCGGATTATCCATAAGGCGGAGAAGCTCTGTTATACGGGATAATCCCAGTACGCTGCCGCGCTCGGCAGCCTTTTTCATATAGCCAAGTGCTTCGGTGTAGTTCATTTTCTTCTTACCTTGTCAAGCTCCGACGAGAACGCCTTGTTTTTGAGCATGAGGTAGATGACAGCTGTCTCGACAGCTGCTGTTATAAGGTAGATTGGCACGCGGAGTATCAGCGTCTCAAAGGGTGTGTGATAGTAAGCGTAAAGACCGATAGAGGTTATGAGCATTGAGCCCACAGCGTGAGCGGCAACTGTAGATATAGCTGTCTTGGGCAGAAGCACCTTCTTCATTGGTTTGAGAGCGTAGTGGAACATAAGTCCCGACACAAGACCGATACATGTAGAGCCCAGTGTGATTATGGGATTTATGGAGTATCCCTTGAGGATACAGCCCACTACATCGGCAACAAGTCCCACGACTGCGCCGATAACAGGTCCGAAGAATATACCTGCCATTTGTATTGGCATACCGCCGAAGCCTATACGGATACTGTTTCCAATATTGATAGCACCGAATTTGCCAAGCACAATGCTCATTGCCACAAGAAGTGCGGCAACGATCAGGATCCTTGTGCTGCCGAAAAGTCTGATATCTGACTTTATTGCAGCGCCTTTGTTGTTTACAGCCATAAAAAAATCCTCCTTTTCCTCACTCATACGACAAGAAAAGAAGGCATAGTCTCTTTTATATTGTCCTATGAAGCGGGATGCAAAATACGAACCGTAAGCCTAAGCTTTTCGTTTGACTGACAACTCCCCGTTCAGTCAACACTGGAACACCGCAGGGTGTAACGCACGTATTCTTACTCTTCAAAATATCGCAGTACCTTACTGCACTATCATTATACAGCAGAGAATAGCGTTTGTCAATAGAATAACACACGAAAAAACGCCAGTTTATACTCTTTGTCAATTTGCTCTAAATGCACATACACAGGTGGTAAAAATAGGTCAAAAAGCCGAAAATGTATAAACCCCTTGACAAATCACCATAATAGTGATAAATTATAGTTAGCACTCAAAGAGTTAGAGTGCTAACGAGATTGAAGGGAGTGAGTATCGTGGACGACAGAAAGCTCAGAATACTTGCTGCTGTGGTTGACGAATATGTCAAAACGGGCGAACCCGTCGGCTCGAAATCGATCTCGAAGCTTGAAAATATAAATGTTTCCTCCGCTACTATCAGAAATGATATGGCGGCTCTGGAACAGATGGGCTATCTTGAACAGCCTCACACCTCGGCAGGACGAGTTCCTACATTCAAAGGCTACAGGCTGTACATCGACGAGCTTATGACTCCTCACGATCTTCCCGAAGAAGAGAAGAGAATGCTGGACGAAATGCTGGGTGACAAGGATACTCCCGAGGAGCTCCTTGTACAGAACGCCGCAACAGCCCTCACGGAGATAACTCACTGCGCCGCAGTAGTTACCAACGCTGTTCCGAGATTCTCGGTTATCTCAAAGGTAGAGGTAATACCCACAGGCAAGCGCCTGTATGTGATACTCCTCATAACCTCAAACGGAAGCATTAAAAACAAGGCTTGCAGACTGGAATTCGACCTCAGCCACGAACAGCTGGATTTCTTTACACATTATATAGAGGAAAACCTCAGCGGCGTCTCAGTTGACGACCTCTCTGAGGAAATGTTCGACAAAATGGTAGCGGCGGTAAGCGCCTATATGGTGTCCCTTTCACCGCTGGTAAAGGGCATATGCGAGCTCTCAGAGGACCTGCGTCAGCAGGAGCTCACAGTCAGCGGAAGCGAAAAGCTTCTGTCCTGCGAGGAGCTTGACAAAATGGAAGTCGTGAGATTCATCGAACACAAGGACGGTCTTTCAGAGCTCCTTGAAAACGCATTCAGCGGAATACAGGTAAAGTTCAGTTCTGAAAACGACAGCTTTGCAATAGGCAATTCAAGCCTTATAGTCTCAAAGTACCGCAAGGGCGGCAAGGAGGCAGGCTCTCTCGGAATAATAGGTCCTATGAGAGTCGATTACAAAAAGATAATCCCTTACGTCGAGTACCTGACGCAGAAGATATCTGCTCTCATGGACGGCGACGATGACATTATAAGTGCTCCGTCAGATACACAGGAGCCATAGAAAGGAGCAATGACCGATGGAAGAGAACGAGAAGGACACGGAGCTTCTTGAAGAGCTGGAAGAGGATATGGCAGAAGAAGCTGAGGAAAACTCCGACGAGCTCGATGAAGCTGACGCAGCCAGCGAGTACAACGACTCCGCCGCACAGTTCGCGGATATGGAGGAGGCTCTCGCAGAGGCAAACGACAAGTACCTGAGGTTATTTGCGGAGTACGACAACTACCGCAAGAGAACAGCCAAGGAAAAGACAGAGACATATCAGAACGCTTCCGTTCAGTGTGTTGAGAAGCTTCTCCCCGTGCTTGACAGCTTTGAGAGGTCTCTTGAAGCCGAATGTGCAGACGAGAACTTCAAGAACGGAATGGCGATGATATACAATCAGTTCAAGAACTTCCTTACACAGATGAACGTTACCGAGATAGAAGCTCTCGGGGCGGAATTCGATCCAAACGTACACAACGCAATACAGCAGCTTGACAGCACGGATTACGCAAGCAATCACGTCTGCTCTGTATTCCAGAAGGGCTATATGCTCGGTGATAAGCTTGTAAGACCTGCTATGGTGGCAGTCGCAGTTTAGCGCAAAGCGCTAAACAATTCATAATGCATAATTCATAATTATGCGATCAACACAAGTAAACTACATTCATAATTCAATTATGCATTATGCATTGTGAATTATGAATTAGAAATTAGGAGGAATTTATTATGGGAAAAATCATTGGTATCGATCTTGGTACAACTAACTCTTGCGTAGCTGTTATGGAGGGCGGTAACGCTGTAGTTATCCCCAACAGCGAAGGTGCAAGAACAACTCCTTCCGTTGTAGCTTTCACAAACAACGGCGAGCGTCTCGTAGGTCAGGTGGCTAAGAGACAGGCTATCACAAACCACGACAGAACAGTTTCTTCTATCAAGAGACACATGGGTTCTGATTATAAAGTTGCTATCGACGGCAAGAACTATACTCCTCAGGAGATATCAGCAATGATCCTCCAGAAGCTCAAGGCTGACGCAGAGGCTTACCTCGGCGAGCCTGTAACAGAGGCTGTTATCACAGTTCCTGCTTACTTCACAGACTCACAGAGACAGGCTACTAAGGACGCAGGTCAGATCGCTGGTCTTACTGTTAAGCGTATCATCAACGAGCCTACAGCAGCTGCTCTCTCATACGGTATCGACAAGGAAGAGGAGCAGACCGTTATGGTTTACGACCTCGGCGGCGGTACATTCGATGTATCTATCATTGAAATGGGCGAGGACGTTCAGCAGGTACTTGCTACAGCAGGTAACAACCGTCTCGGCGGCGACGACTTCGACCAGCGTATCATCAACTGGATAGTTGAAGAGTTCAAGAAGACTGAGGGCATCGACCTTTCACAGGATAAGATGGCTGCCCAGAGACTCAAGGACGCTGCTGAAAAGTCCAAGATAGAGCTTTCATCTACAACAACATCAAATATCAACATTCCTTTCATCACTGTTGACGCTTCGGGCACACCTAAGCACCTCGACCTCACACTTACACAGGCTAAGTTCAATGAGCTCACAGCTGACCTCGTTGAGGCTACAATGGGACCTGTAAGACAGGCTCTCAGCGACAGCGGTCTCAACATCTCAGAGATCAACAAGGTGCTCATGGTCGGCGGTTCTTCAAGAATCCCTGCTGTTCAGGAAGCTGTTAAGAAGCTCATCGGCAAGGAGCCATTCAAGGGCATCAACCCTGACGAGTGCGTAGCTCTCGGTGCTGCATATCAGGGCGGCGTTCTCGGCGGCGACGTTAAGAACGGTCTCCTCCTCCTCGATGTTACACCACTTTCACTCGGTATCGAGACAGCAGGCGGCGTTTGCACAAAAATGATCGAAAGAAATACAACTATCCCTACAAAGAAGTCACAGGTATTCTCAACATATGCTGATAATCAGCCTGCTGTTGATATCAATGTACTTCAGGGTGAGCGTGAGTTCGCACGCGACAACAAGCAGCTGGGTACTTTCCGTCTCGACGGTATTGCTCCTGCTCCAAGAGGAATCCCTCAGATCGAAGTAACATTCGATATCGACCAGAACGGTATCGTTCACGTATCCGCTAAGGATCTCGGCACAGGCAAGGAGCAGAACATCACTATCACTTCCTCAACAAATATGTCCAAGGAAGACATCGACAAGGCTGTCAAGGAAGCTGAGCAGTACGCTGCTGAGGATAAGAAGCGCCGTGAGGCTGTTGACAACAAGAACGAGGCTGAGAACCTTGTATTCCAGTGCGAGAAGGCTCTCACAGACTTCGGCGACAAGGTATCTGCTGACGAAAAGTCAAATATCGAGTCCAAGTGCGCTGCACTCAAGTCTGCTATCGAAGCAAACAACGATTCTGAGATAAAGTCTCTCAAGGAAGACCTCCAGAAGGCATTCTATGACCTTTCCGCTAAGGTATACCAGCAGGCAGCTCCTAACGGTGCAGCAGGCGCACAGGGTATTGATCCTTCACAGTTCGCTAACATGGGCGGTGCTGCTGACGCAGGCGCTTCACAGGGCGGAAACGACGACGGAGTAGTTGACGCAGACTTCACTGAGGTTTGATAATGAAGATCAATAAAACTGTAAAAACTATAATCATCATAGCTGCTCTGGCTGCTCTGGCGTATTTCGGACTAAAGTGGTTCGCAGGCTTTGCCAACGACGACTTGGGCGATTACGACGGCGGCAGGGGTAAATATGAGGATTCGATAGAAAACAGTTGATAAGGCTTTTAGGGCGGAAAATCATTCCGCCCTAAAGGTGTATTTACAGGCGCGGTAAAAAACTGCCGTTTTAATGCGTTTATGACGCGAAAAAGGGAGCGGAGGCACTCCGCCGCCCTAAAGTTGTATTTACGCGCGGTAAATTAGTAAGTAGAAAGTAGTAAGTAGAAAGTAGTAATTATTCAAACTTCTGCACACTACTCTCTACTCTCTACTCACTACTCACTAATAAGGAGAATAGATATATGGCTGAAAAAAGAGATTATTATGAGATCCTCGGTATCCAGAAGGGTGCTTCCGAGGAAGAGATAAAAAAAGCCTTCCGTAAAAAGGCAAGAGAAAACCACCCCGACCTTCACCCAGACGATCCGTCTTACGTCGAGAAGTTTCAGGAGATAAACGAGGCTAACGAGGTCCTCTCCGATCCCGAAAAGCGTGCACGCTACGACCAGTTCGGTCATGCAGGCGTTGATCCAAGCTACGGCGGCGGCGCAGGCGGCATGGAGGGATTCGGCGGCTTTGCCGATATGGACGATATCCTCGGCAGTATCTTCGGCGGCTTTGGCTTCGGCGGCGGCTCAAAGCGCTCCAACGCAAACGCTCCCAGAAGAGGTGCGGATATACAGGATACTGTTTCCATCACCTTTATGGAAGCCTGCACAGGCAAAAAGCAGGATATCAAGGTAAACCGTATGTGTGTATGCGACAGCTGTAAGGGCTCGGGCGCAGAACCCGGTACTCAGCCCGATATCTGTCCCGACTGTCAGGGCAGAGGCTCTATCAAGGCTACTCAGCGTACTCCGTTCGGCGCTATATCCTCAACAAAACCATGTCCGCACTGCGGCGGTAAGGGCAAGATAATCAAGAGCCCATGCAATAAGTGCCGCGGCGTAGGCCGTATCAGAGTACAGAAGAACGTTTCCATTGATATCCCTGCAGGTATCGACGACGGACAGACACTGCGCGTAGGCGGTCAGGGCGACTGCGGAGTAAACGGCGGTCCTAACGGCGACCTCCTCGTTGGTATCAACGTAAAGTCCCACCCTATCTTCAGACGCGAGGGCTTCGACATACACTGCGATATCCCAGTTACTTACATGGAAGCTGTTCTCGGCGCCGAGATAACCGTACCTACTATCGACGGCGACGTTAAGTACACCATAGCCGAGGGCACTCAGACAGGCACTATCTTCCGCTTAAAGGGCAAGGGCGTTCAGAGACTTCACCGCACAGACCGCGGCAATCAGTACGTAAAGATATACGTTGAGGTCCCCAAGAACCTTTCCAAGAAGCAGAAAGACCTGCTGAAGGAGTTCGAGGCTTCACTTACAGAGAAAAACTACGCTAAGCGCCAGAGCTTCTTTGAAAAGCTCCGCTCAAAACTGGATTTTTGACAACCGATACAGACCTGTTGCAGACAGCGCAGCAGGTCTGTTTTTATACCGGAAGGAGGCTTATTTATGTACGAAGAAGATTTCATCATGCGGCAGATAAGGGAAATAACCGCAGTTATTGCAAAGGTGCTTTTGGGAAAAAAGGCTGACTCCATGACGCTCATGCTTCATCAGCGCGAAAGACAGAAGGTCGAGTTCCTTGCCGACAAGGTAAAAGACGGCGAGATTCAGGACGCTGTCGACGAACTGAACAGGCTTGCCGACAACAACACTAAGGAAAACCTTATGATAGGTCTTGAGTTCTATAATCAGCTCTGCGAACTGGACGAGGACTTCTTCGTCGAAAATGGATACAGCCTCGTAAAGGCTCGTGAGGATTTTGAAAGCTTTGCTGAGAAATTCGGCTTGGAGCAGATGACGGAGCTTTATTTCGGAAAAAAAGCAGAAAACAGCAATAAATAAGTATAAAACCTCCCCAAGCGGTCATAATATCCGCAAAGGGAGGTGTTTTTATGGTAGAACAGGACACTATAAAGCTGCTTCGTGAGTGCGACGCAGGAGTAAAAATGGGTATATCCTCTATCGGGGACGTCCTCGGCTACGTCAGCAGCCACGACCTGAAAAGAGTATTACAGGACAGCTCTGAGGAGCACGACGGCTTGAAAGCAGACTTGCAGGGGCTTCTCGGTGAATATCACGACGAGGGCAAGGAGCCTGCGGCTATGGCTAAGGGTATGTCATGGGTAAAGACCAATGTAAAGCTGACAATGAACGAATCTGACAGCACCGTCGCAGACCTTATCACCGACGGCTGCAATATGGGAGTAAAGTCCCTGAGCCGCTATCTCAACAAGTATCAGGCGGCAGATGAGCGCTCAAAGGATATCGCAAAGCGCATAATCAGCGCCGAGGAAAGGCTCTGTACCGACGTAAGGGCGTATCTGTAGAATGGGCGTACTGCGCGAATTAAAAAGGGATTCCGAGTAACCGCAACACTTATATAGAAGCTTACAGTTAATTATGGGGGAAACCTTTCTGAGGAAAGGTTCTCCCCCATACCCCTTTCCAAAGACTTTTATCTGGTTTTTTCGCAGATAGGGCGCTTCTTAAATAAAAAAAGACCTGCAAAAATGCAGGTGCGCCCTATCTGTGAAAAAACAAAACTAAAGTTTTAGGGAGAGAGTTTGAGAGAAGCCCCTTTTTCAAAAGGGGTTCTCTCAATAATAATTATAAAACTTCTATATGAGTATCATGGTTATTCGGAATCCCTTTGGATTTATCTCATCATTGTTGGCTTTGCAGGAGCCCCCCATTTGTTATATACCACACTTGGCTGACACCAGAATATGATGTTTACGATAAGTCCTGCAAGTGCTAACGGCGAGCAAAGGCAGGTAAGACCTGTTGAGAATTCGGAGCTGATACCCGGAATAAGTCTCAAATAGCTTGGGATACTTCCTGCTAACAGCATAAGGAACCACCAGCCTGAATGACCTGCGTCGTGAAGTCTTCTTACAGCTGCCGACCAGTACGGTATTGAAAGTGCCATACTTATGATATAGAAAATAATCATCGGGAAAAACATTTCTTTCAGCAATTTTTCCTCTGACATGAACATATCTATATTGCCCGATTTCATCTTAGGAATGAAAGAAGCTGACAATACGACTACCATGATTATTCCCATTACAACACCGATAATGAAGTTGAACAGGAATCCCCACCAGAATTCGCTTCTTGTAGAGCGCCCCTTGAAGTTGGCGTAGTTCTTGAAGTAAAGCTTGATAGCCTCTCCGAAGCCTACATACTTAGGACTTCCGTCACCCTCGTTGAATTCGCCGTAGTGGTCAAAGCCGTAGATAGGTCCCTGATACATATTGGGCTGACCGTAGCCGTTAGGCTGTCCATAGCCGTTAGGCTGACCATAGCCATTAGGCTGTCCATAGCCGTTAGGCTGACCGTAACCGTTGGACTGTCCGTAACCGTTGGACTGTCCGTAATTGTTAGACTGGCTGTAGCCTGTTGGCTGTCCGTAGTTGTTGGACTGGCTGTAGTTGTCAGGCTGAACTGCCGAAGTCTCTGCGGCGTCTGTCTGCGTATCTGCTGTTGGTACGGGAACTGCAGAAATATCGTCCATTGCCCCCGACGCTATTTCCAGTGACGCACCGCAGTTTTCGCAGTAGTTGTCGCCTTCCTTGTTTTCATAGTTGCAGTATCTGCATTTCATGTGTTTTCCTCCTTATATCATGATGTTATTATTTTAGCAAAAAAATATTTTCTTGTCAATATATCAAATATTATGTTTTTGTAAATTGTTGCATAGTTAGACGCTTTGCCCTCCGTAATGATATACAGCCATGTTTTTATACCCATATGGAAGTAACAATGCTGATTTAACAATAAATTACTGCCCGTTTATGAATTTTGGTGTGTTATTTTTCTATAGTTAATCGTAAAATATACCCGATGTAAAATCATTAATCCTTTTTCCTTGTAGAATATGAACTGATAGTATATTTTTCATATTTTCTTATTATATGCCTTAAACTCCTGTAATTAGCCTTTTGCTTTCAACATTTACTGCTCATTTGGTGAAATCACAATTTTTTAAACATAATATGTATAACAATTATCCACCTTTTCTATATTTTTTCAGTTGAAATATACATACAAAAAGTGTATAATTTTAGTATAACAAGGTTGCAGCTTCAGGAGCTTTCGACAGAACCGATATATGGATTATGGGGTTTCTCGCACGGTATTTACTCGTAAAACTCAGCAGCAAGCTGCTTCAATGAATAGAGGTGAAACAGAAATGAATTCAGAAGCTATCTTCAACGTTGCTCATTCAACAGCGATACGATTACTCGAATCAGGCGCTTTCATATCCCCTGCTGACACGGTCTGCACTATCCAATCCGCCTCAGGAAGATTATACACAGGCATAAGCCGTCAGGATATGAACAGCGCTATCCACGCAGAGATCGACGCAGTACAGAATATGCTTGCCGCAGGAGAAAACATCATAGAGGCTATGCTGCTTTTAAATACGCAAAGCAGGACTCCTATGCTCCCATGCAACAACTGTATCGGCTATATCATGTCCCTTGCACCTGCTAACGCAAACTGCATGATAATGATGCCTGACAGAATGATAAGCATATCGGAGGTCGGTATGTTTGCCGCTCCTATGGGAAATATGCCCGAGCCTGCAAGATACGGCGGTCATGCTCCCGCTGCTCCGCAGCCGCAGTATACCGCTCATGCAAAGGCTTCTCCGATAACTATGGCTCAACCCTCTGCCAGCAACACGGCAGCGCCCCCTTTAGCCGCAGCTCCTTTCTCGGAGTCTCATATCGAGTCCACCTCGGTATCTATGGATACCAATACAGCCAATGCTAAAGGAGATCTCCTAAAGAACAGAGTCAGCAGTCTGCTGAAGGTCGCAGAAGAACCCGAAACAGACGAATTTCTCGACAGTCTGCCGTCACCGAAGAAGCGCTTTGGCTTCTTCAGGAAGTAATTCAGGGAGGTATTAAAAGAAATGAAAGGTCAAAAGAAAGTATCAACAGTCGCGTTGATCCTCATAATCCAGCTTATCATTATGATAGCTCTTTCACTTGGAATTACTAAGACAATAAGCTCTACAACACGAAAAGATTCTATCGACCATATGCAGACCATTACCAATGAGCGTGCTCATATCATTCAGACTTATGTGGAGAACGCAGAAAAAACACTCACCTACTTCAGTAATGCAGAGGCTGTAAAGAATATCCTGCTCGATCCCGATAATGATAAATATGTAGCAGCAGCTCAGAAGTACACTGAGGAGTACTCAGCGGATATCGGACTTGCAAACGTTGAAGGTCTTTGGATAGGTACATGGGATACACACTGTATAGCCCATACAAATCCCCAGACTGTCGGAATCCAGACAAGAAAAGACGAAAGCAAGCAGAAAGAGCTTCAGGACGCTCTTCTCCGCGCAGGCAACGGCGTCTATAACACGGGAATCATCATTTCACCTGCTTCAGGTAAGCAGATCGTATCCATGTATCAGGCGGTATATAACGACAACGGTGAGCCTATAGGCTTCGTCGGTCTCGGAATATTCACCGAACAGCTCGTTCAGACTCTTGACAATCTGGAAATCAAGGGTATCAATGATTCTTCCTATACTATGATAAATGTTAATGATAACAAGTATATCTTTAACAAGGATCCCGATCAGGTAGGTAAAGTCGCAACAAACAAAAACATCCTCAAAATATGTCGTGAGCTCAGCTCCGAAAAAAGCGGCAATACCGAAGGTTCATTCCAGTATAAGGACAAAGAAACGGGTACAAAGTATATCTCTATCTACTCTTATATGTCAAAGTATAACTGGATACTCATGCTGAATGATACAAAGGAAGAGGTATATGCACTTTCACACACAATGCGCTGGTATATGGCATTATTTGCAATTGCCATCGTAGTCCTCACCCTTATCTTCGCTTACCTCAACAATAAGCAGGAAAAGGCGAACCAGAAGCTTGCTTCAACTATCATCAAGAACAACAAGACCAAGGAATCCCTCTATACAGCCATGTTCAAGGACGTTCTCACCGATGTGAACAACAGAATATCCTTCTCTATGGACTTTGAAGAGGTCAATTCTCCGCCGTCGAACCCGTACTACTTCGTAATGTTCAATATCGCAAACTTCAGCGATATCAACTCACGCTACGGAAACGATATCGGCGACTGGCTGCTTGTCAGAACTGTTGACATTATCAATCAGGTATTCAAGAACTGCAAGATCTACCGTACAGGCTCTGATGAATTCGTTATCGCTATGCAGGTCAATGAAAAAGACAGAAAGCAGAACGACATCATTGAGGACGCAGCCGACGCTTACAAGAGACTTACAGCCGCCCAGACAACCCCTGCTGGAAAGATCAACTTCGGCTTTAAGTCTGCTGTTGCAAGAAAGTCAGGCAAGGTCAATTCATCGGTCATCACAGTTCTCAAGGATATGATAAATAAGGACGTGCAGGCAAACTTCGGTCATATCAACTATACAGATATGGACGCAAACGAATAAAAAACTGCCGATAACCATGATACTCATGTAGAAGTTATAGTTAATTATGGGGGAAACCTTTCTGAGGAAAGGTTCTCCCCCATACCCCTTTCCAAAGACTTTTATCTGGTTTTTTCGCAGATAGGGCGCTCCATAAATAAAAAAGACCTACAAAATGCAGGTGCGCCCTATCTGTGAAAAAACAAAACGAAAGTTTTAGGGAGAGAGTTTGAGAGAAGCCCCTTTTTCAAAAGGGGTTCTCTCAATAATAAATTATAAAACTTCTATATAAGTGTTGTGGTTACTCGGCAGCCTTTTTTATCATACAGTATCACGGGCGCCGAAACGGCGCCCCTACAGGTTTTTTACATCTTTTTTTGCTGTCTTTCGCCTTAATTATTGCTATTTTGTCCCTTTTATGATAAAATATATTAAAAAGCAATCATTAAAAGGAGAACAAAATGAATAGTCCCACACGTATTTCCGAAAAGAAAAACACAGGAAACAATTCCGTTTTATCAGGACTTTTCGGGATACTCACAGCACACCCTTATATTTCAGCATTTCTGATATGTATCATCTGCACCATGCCGTTCTGCGCATCAAGCAGAAACATATCGTCGGTATTTGTTATTATAATGTTTTTCCTCTACTGCATTTCGTCAGGTCTTATCGTACCGCGGATATGCAGCAGGTATAAGCTGAAAAATCCCCTGCCTGTAATACTCACCCTTGCAGTTTCAGCAGTGGGAGCTCCCGTTTTTCTGTATTTCCGAAATCAGGAGAACAAACTGCTGTTTTTATTCGCCTATGGCTGCATACTGCTGGCAGCTTATTATTTTGCCTTTTATACGAAAAAGCTGTCACGACACTTCAATGCGCTGCTCATAATGAGCATGGGCTTTATGGTGAAGCTGTGCTACGTCCTCGGAACGTCCATAAGTGAGCGACAGCATGATGTGAGCTGGTTCGAGCCCTCAAAAGAAGTCACTCCCGGACACCTTGGATATATTTCCTATCTCTGCTACAATCATCACCTTTACGACGGAGATTACAGGCAGGTTTTCCAGTACTGCCATCCACCGCTGCACCACTCACTGTGCGCAGTGTGGATAGGCTTTCTGAACCGCGTTCTGGGCGTTGATATCGGAAATGCCGTAGAATCGGCACAGGTGCTGCCGCTGTTTTACTCCGTGACAATAATAATAACAGCGTATAAAATATTCAGGTACTTCAAGCTTGACGGCAAAGCGCTTTATATCTCTCTTATAATTACTTCATTCCACCCGTGCTTCACCTACCTTAGCGCTTTCATGAACAACGATCCGCTTACATGGGCTCTGACAATGGGAGCCGTATACTGTACCCTGCAATGGTACAAAGCCCCTACAATGGCAAATATTATCAAAATAGCGCTATGTCTTGGACTGGGAATGATGACCAAGCTGTCAGCGGCTCTGGCGGCATTTCCAATCGCATTTGTTTTCATCGTTGTATTTTTCCGCAGCTTCAAGACTATATGGAAAAAGCTGCTCGGACAATTCGCCGCATTTCTGGCTATATGCTTCCCACTGGGAATGTGGTTCCCCATCAGAGGACTTGTACGCTGGGGGATCCCCCTTACATACGTTCAGGAGCTCCCCGAAATGGATCAAACCATTAAAGGCATAACATTCTGGGAGCGAATCACTGATTTTTCATTAAAGCAAGTTCAGAACGTCTATGAAAACTGGCTGTGGCGCGATGAAGTTGGAGATCCTCAGGGCTTCAACGAGCATAATCCGCTGATAGCCATACTGAAAAACTCTATTTTCGGTGAATTCATCAACGGAAACAACTTCCCTGATATGGAATACATGGATACGGTCTGCAAGATATTGTTCTGGATCGGAGTTTTTATAGCCGCAGCCGCATTCGCAAGCATGATCGTCTGTCTTTTCAAGAAAACCGAAGCAGACAGGATACAAAAGGGATTTCTGGTGTTCTTCCACCTTGTTCTGATGATAAATCTGTACACTCTTTCAAAGAATTACCCTATGGTTTGCAGCATGAATTTCCGCTATCTTATGCCCACTGTAATAACAGGAACACTGTTCCTTGGATTTACTGTGACCAAGCTGGAAAACAGCAAAAAAGCCCCTGTAAAGGCGCTCAGAGTGACTCTGTACTATGTCGTGACAGCATTTGCAGCGTTATCGACCTACGTCTATATGGTAGTCGCCTCGTCAATGTAATAAAAAAAGAGCAGCATATGCTGCTCTTTCTTATTATAATAGAAAATATGCAAAACAAAAAGGACTGCAATAGCAGTCCTTTAAAGTGTCGGCACTGATTTAGTTTCCCGGGCCGTCGCCAGCCAAGTATCGTCAACGCGAATGAGCTTAACTTCCGTGTTCGGAATGGGAACGGGTGTGACCTCATTGCCATAAGCACCGACTATTTATTGAAGTTTTGAAACGAATAAAGC
>NZ_FPIP01000001.1 GCF_900119075.1 Ruminococcus flavefaciens | reverse complement strand
TCCCTAGTACGAGAGGACCGGGATGGACGCACCGCTGGTGCACCAGTTGTCATGCCAATGGCACAGCTGGGCAGCTAAGTGCGGAACGGATAAACGCTGAAGGCATCTAAGCGTGAAGCCGACCTTAAGATAAGATATCCCTTCGTAAGAGTAAGACCTCTCAAAGACTATGAGTTTGATAGGCTCAAAGTGTAAGCGTGGTGACACGTTCAGCTTGCGAGTACTAATCGGTCGAGGGCTTTTCCTTTTTACTTCATTCAGAGTTCACGCCTCGCATTACGCTTTATTCGTTTCAAAACTTCAATAAATAGTCGGTGCTTATGGCAATGAGGTCACACCCGTTCCCATTCCGAACACGGAAGTTAAGCTCATTCGCGTTGACGATACTTGGCTGGCGACGGCCCGGGAAACTAAATCAGTGCCGACACTATATACATTATCGGAAGCTGAAAAAGCTTCCGATTTAATGTTATAAGGGCCATTAGCTCAGTTGGTTAGAGCATCCGGCTCATAACCGGACGGTCTGGGGTTCGAGTCCCTAATGGCCCACTCAAAAAAGCACTTCGCATTCCGAAGTGCTTTTAATTTTTATGTAAAAGTAAGCCACCTGCGTAATACAGGTGGCTTTGATATTATGTGTGCCATTGTTCGTTGAGAAATTCTATCCTGCTATTGAGCCAATCAAGAAGAAAATCAGCAGCTTCTTTTTCTGTTTTGCATTTTTTTTCAGGTTCAGACAGTTCATTTACAAAATCAGAATTGTTTTTGATATTGTTCCATTTCTGATAATTTTTTTCAAAATCATTTGTTAAATTGGTGCTGTCATCGGATATAAGCTTACAGGTGCGTTCAAAAACTCCGTTATCATAGGCTTTGGTCCATGTTTTCCTGACCATATCCTGATACCAGTCCTGATGTGCAAGAACAACGAGCCAAGGATTTATGGTGTCATATCCGCCGAATTTGCTGCCGCCGTCAACATCGGGTACTACATTTGAAGCGTAAAATCCTGTTCCGTCAATACATCTGTCCTTATTGCCCATTGAGGAATCAAAATCCCACGGAGCTTCAAATGTAAGTTTTTTCTTTCCGTCAGCACCAAAATCAGCGTCCATATAAAAGCTTGACCAGTAAATATCAGCGTCGCAGGTCAGCTCACTTATGATGTACATATCAACGAGAGACTGTACATCAACCACGTTTTCTACAGCCTGCTGAGGTGTAATTTTTGTGTTTTCCGAGATATTCTTGTAATCTGCATCGAAAACAAAAGCCTTGTCATGATATGCTGCCTCATACATGATCTTGTAAGTGTTATTTACGAAGTTTTCGATAAAATCGTGCTGTTCCTGAGAGTAAATATCGCTCTTTATGGTCATACCCACAGGTTTTTTATGTTCCATTTTTGTTGCAGGAAGAGCTCTCATCTTCTGTCCATTATCCGAACCATTAAAAGCTGTCAAGGGAGCATTGCCTGCCAGATCAAGAGTAAATTTATGCAGCTCATCCTCGTAGTCAAAATAGCCGTCATATTCCATGAAATAGCCGATATCAGTACCGGTGTAGTCCTTTTTGGGCTCTGTGATATTTACTCTGTTAGACGACACCTGCAGAGTATCAGAGAGCAGATAAAGTCCCAAATATTCGCCGTTTATGATAACCTGTACGAAGTCCGTGTCAGCAGCGTAAAGACCGTCCTCACTAAGTATCTCACGGGACGCATAAAGAGCAGCCTTATTTCTTAGCATTGAAGCGTCCTTATACTCAGCAAGCAGCAGCCAGCTTTTCTGCTCAGCGCCGTTATTAAGACCAAGCATACTCTGCTTTTCATTGAACTTTATCTTCAGAGGCTTTTTATCATATAATGTAGTCCAGTTTCCACGAACCTTTACCTTTGCATCTGCGGAATCCACCGTAACCTCGCCGTTCTTGTCCTTGAGAGTAATGGTGCAGTCCTCATAATACGGCTCAGGAGGAATCTTGTAATTTGGTGTCCATGAAGCTATAGCCTCTGAAACATGACCTGCTACAGGCTTATTTATAAAATCGAGGACATTTGCGTCCTTGCTCTTTGTTTCAATTGAAAGTACGGGAAGAACATCGGAAATAGACTCTCCGGTATTTGCCGCAGTTGATGCTACGTCAGTTGTCTGCTGTGTTTGACTTATTGCAGAATCAGATTCAAAGCTGCTGTCATTATTGGCTGAACAGCCAAAAAGCATTAATGCCGCAGCAGAAGCTGAGAGTATTCTGGGAAATTTTTTCATTATTTAAGCTCCTTAAAAGAAAAATCATATTTATATATTACCACATATTGCATGAAAAATCAAGGCATTTATGCACAACTTTTAGCTTTTTTATTTGACTTTTCACTATAATTATGTTATAATAATACCAAATAATACATCCATGTAAGGAGCAGTTATGAATAAAAACAGAGAGTTCAGCATATTATTTCCAAATTTTGCTGACATAGAATATAAGCAGCTCTCACCTGAAAGCTGTCACGACCTTGGTCTTGACACACTTTGCAGCTGTATTACAAACGATTCGAAAGAGCAGAATCTAATTATGAATATAATCTCGAATATGACAGCTGATCCGCGTGTCGCTGAGTACAGATGTCAGGTATTTGGTGATATACTGCGAAATCCAAAGCTCAGAACTCGTATGGTTGAGCTTTTTGATAAGCTTGGTTTCATAAAGCAATTCAGCGCTTCACGCATACAGTCCGACGAAAAGCTTGGCTTCTGGCATCTTATGCACAGGCTTGATGAGCTGAATGACTACATAAAGTGCGTTGAGGAGATGAAGCATTGTCTCGAAGGGGAAAAGCTCGAATCCAAAGGATTGAAGGGCTTTCTGAGCTATATTGATGAGCTTTACAATGAAGCCTGCTTTGCTGAGATGAAAAAGGATATTGCTGAATTAAAAGTAAAATCCGCTGATATACAGAGCGTTACTGTTGGTATCAATGTAAACGAGCGCTTTGAGGCAACAAGCATGGGACTTATCTCCGTAAACGCAAGACAGTTCAAAAAATCAAATATAGTCAGCAATTTTGCTGACGCTCTTGCTTCTAAAAACAAGATAAACGACAGACCTGCATGGGACGGCGATATGCATTATCATCAGGTAGATAAGCTAAGAACACACGTTATTTCTAAAACCATAAATAAAATGGGGGAGTATCTGGCTGTAACGAACACGCCTTTTGTTGACGGCAGGATAAGAGCTACAGTTACGCAGACTCCCGACGGCGACGGCTCAAGCGGCGCGACCTTCTATCTTGATAAGGTGCTGAATAAAATGCTTGACTCAATGGTGAAGAAGCTCCGTGATACACTGTCTAAATACGCGGATATAGCCATTGTCAATATTTCTCAGCTTGTTCCCGAGTTCTTTTATTATATCAGATTTGCTGATTTTATTGAGCAGTACACTGAAAAAGGCTTCAAATTCTGTGAAGCCAAGACTCTTTCAGACGATGATATATTCATGGACGCTAAGGGAATGTACAACATGAAACTTGCAGTCAACAGCGAAAAAATGGAGGATATCGTCTGCAACGACCTTGTTTTCGATAAGGAGCATACTATTTATATCCTTACAGGCGCAAACAGAGGCGGCAAAACTACTATAACTCAGGCTGTGGGTATCATGTACGTTCTGGCGCAGGGCGGTATTTCCGTTCCTGCGGATTCTTTCCTCTACAGACCTGTGGACTGTGTATATACTCATTTTCCTGCGGACGAGGATAAGACTCTTGATCTTGGCAGACTTGGCGAGGAATGTGTCCGCTTCAAGGATATCTATTCAAGCTGCACCAAGGACAGTCTGCTTCTGCTCAATGAGACTTTTTCAACAACTTCATTTGAGGAGGGCTTCTTTATCGCACGTGATTCAGTAAAGGCGATAGCTCAGAAGAAGGTTCGTACTATTTATAATACACATATGCATAAGCTCGCGCTGGAGGCTGATGATATCAACTCCACCGAAGGCTACGCGAAGGTTTCTTCACTTATCATGAAGAGCGATAACGGACAGCGCTCATTCAAGGTAGAGGTCGGTTCGCCCGAGGGTATGTCCTATGCTCATGATATCGCCGTGAAATACGGAGTTACCTTTGATATGCTGACAGATACAGAAAAAACCACCCATTAACCGTGATATTTAAATAGAAGTTTTACGCTTATTATTGAGAGAACAATTTTGAAGATGTTTTCTCAGATTTCTTTCAAGACCGTTATTTCATTTTTTCTATAAAAGAGCCCCAAAATTAAACTTGCCCCTCTGTAAAAATTACAGAGGGGCTCTTTTATAGAAAAAATCAGCTAAAAGTCTTTGGAAAGGGGTTCGGGGGAAAGCCTTTCTTCAGAAAGGTTTCCCCCGATAAAAAGTATAATCTGCTATATAAGTACACAGTTAATAGGTGGTTTTATTGTCTGACGCTGCGTTTTGCTTTTTTGTTTTCATACATTCTGGCGTCGCTTATTTTGAGGAAGTCCTCGAGTCTTCCTGTTGCGTCGGTTTCAATAAGATAAGCGCCGCAGCTCAGTGATACTGAGTAGGGCTTCTTGGAGTAACCGTTATAGCTCTCACACAGGTCGTTGAGCCTTTCTATAAAGCGTTCAAGCTTTTCCTCGGAATAGTCGGGAGCAAAGATATAGAATTCATCGCCTCCTGCTCTTCCAGCTATTTCGCCCGAGTCGCAGCATTTCGTGATTATGTCCGCAGCGCCCTTTATAGCACGGTCGCCTTCGTAGTGACCGTAATCATCGTTGATACGCTTAAGACCGTCCATGTCAATGACCATGGTGCAGACTGTGCGGCTTTTTTCAATTGCAAGGATAGCCTCGCGTGACATATCGTCGAAGCCGCGGCGGTTCAGCATACCTGTAAGAACGTCCTTTATGCTGAGATTTTCCAGTGAACCGATAAGCTTGTTGATTCGGTCGTTCTTCATAAAGGTTTCCAGTGTCATTGCGATATTCAGCAGCCATACATTGTAGAACTCGTTGAATACGTGCTTTTCTGTCATCTCAATTGCAGCATATCCGAACATTCGCTCAGCGCAGTGAACGCTCATAATGTAAATAGAATGAGGTTTGTCGGACTTTGTCTGCGGAACCATTGACGAGAAGTCAAAGGTGAGGGGAGAGCGGTCGTATTCATTGTTTTTATCTATCCAGATAGCAGGCGTGAATTTTCCTGACGGACAGGTATAATCGCTTTCGCTTGAAAGTCTGCCGCTGCCGTCGATATGGAGCATAAGGAAAAATGCATTGAAGTTTCCGAAATTAGTGGAATCAGTCTCAAAAACGTCAGCAAGACCTTTCAGGTCGTCCACCTTATTAAGCTTCAGGATAGATGATTCAGAATCATAAAGATTATAGGTGAAGGAGCGGTTAAGCGCATAGACGTTATTGATATTCTCGGATTCCTGCTTGTAATCCAGTGGGTGACAGCCGCATGAGTGCGTGAAAATCGGAGACGGAACGATACGAAGATCGGTAATCTCTTCTTTTTTGTCAGCCAGATCCTTTAAAAGCTGGATACATTTATAAGCTATATTGCGCCTTTCTCGGGTAGCAGATGTGATATGCGGTATGTATTCCTGTCCTTCTATGGAGCCGTCATAGCCGGAAATGGCAATGTCCACGGGAACCTTGATACCGCGCTTTTTCAGTGCTGTTATAAGAGCGATAGCCATATAGTCGTTTGAGCAGACTATAGCTTCGGGACGTTCAGGGCGTGACAGGAAAAAATCAGCAGCCTCCTCCCCCTTATTGAACCAGAAATCTCCCTCGAATACACCGACGCCGTCCTTTGGGAATCCGTGTGATTCCATTTCCTCATTGAATACTTTCAGACGAAGCTGTGCGTCAGGGTGGGTGAGATAGCCTGCCATAAAGCCAATTTTTGTATAGTGATGAACATCTATCATATGCTCGATGAGCTGACGCATACCGCCTGCGTCGTCGAAATCGATATTATAGAAGCCCTCTACATAGCTGCTCATGGAAACAACGGGACACTTAGCTCCGCGGAGCTTGTGAATGACCTTTTCGGTAATGCCGTCAATATTGTAGCCCTCACCATCGAAAATAATACCGTCGAACTGGTCAAGGTCAATGAATTCAATGAGATCAAACTCATAATCACCGTACTGTGCGTTTTTGCCGCCGATCTTACCGAGGGAATTGATATAGACCAGATTTACATTGAGCTCCTGTGCTGCATCGTTGAAAGCAGTTGGCATACTTTGTCTGTAGAGACTTGAATAAGAACAGCCAAAGATAGCAATAGTTTTCAGTTTTTCGGTCATTGTCAAGCTCACCTCGGTTGGATAATCCTATAAAAATTGTAGTTATTAGTAGTATATATATCCTTTTATATTATAATAATATCACATTTTAGCCTGTTAGTCAATGAATATTTTGTTACAAAATAACATTTTATGAGAAAAAAAGAGTTATTTTTTTTAATTAATACATATAGTTATCTAAGTAAACATTTATACAGCTCAGCCAAAAGAAGTATAGTTTACAATTTAAAACGATTTACAGAATATTCATACAATATTATAAAATATATACAAATTTACATTAAAACTATGCTATAATAAAGTAAAAGTAAACTCATTTAGGGGGTGAGTTTTTGACACAAAGCATTCAGGTGCAGATGTGTGCAATGGTACTCATGCTGCTTGTCTGCTATTTTTCTTTTATCAGACACAGCGTTGTACTGAAAAGTATGCTGCTGTACAGGCAGCTGGTAGTAGTTACAACAGGATGCGTTGCGGCGGATATCCTGTCAATTATTGGTATCGCTCACGCAAATTCGCCTTTGACCGATATATTATGCAAGATATATTTGTTTTTTGTTATATGGACAAGTTTTCTGTCCTTCAATTATGTCTGTTATGACATTGTAAAGATCAGGCGCAAGGTCATGCTGCTGCGTTTTTTCAGGTTCTTTACTCTTGTCAGCAGTATCATACCGTTTTTTCTGCCCATTGATTTTTACAATTCGGGAGACGAGATCTACAGCTTCGGACCTGCTGTGACCTATACTTTTGTAATTGCTCCTATTTTTATAATAGCTTCCATGGTACTTATCCTCATATGCAAGAAGCATATGAATCCTTATCGCAGCAACGCTGTTATGATATGGATGCTTTTGGAGACCGCAGGAGCGCTTATCCAGATAAATAACCGCGGATTGCTGCTTATAAGCTTTTCTATGGCTTTAGGAGTTACTGTCCTCTTTGCTAAGCTTGAAAATCCCGACAGCGGTATTGAGCGTGTTACAGGCTGCTATCGTATATCGCTCCTGAGGGAGTATATCCAGCAGCTATACGATAACGACGATAAGGAAAGAGCGCTTATAGTTATTGAGAACGAAGAACTGGAAAAGGAACTTTCTATTGAAGCTATCATGCTTATCGAGATAGCTAATTTCCTGAAAAGATTGAATTGCGGAAAGGTGTTCCGCGGTATTGGGAACGATTTCGTTATCGTCTTCAATGACGTAAACGAAGCGAAAAAGATTTTTCCTGCTATAAAGGAGCGCTTTGAATTCGGCTGGCATGAGGGGAATATACTTCACCCGCATTATCTTCTTGTACCTACTATCACGGTATTTGAGAATCCGGGTGAGCTTTTCTCCACATACAGATATTACTCCAATATGACTGCTGATAGCAGCGAGTCCTTTTTGATAATAGATTCGGAAGCTCTTGATAAAATGAAAGAGTTCCGTTTCATGCAGAGCGAGATAAAAGCTGCGCTTAACGAAAACAGGTTTATTGTCTTTTTGCAGCCTATATACTCTGTAAAGGAAAGAAAGTTTGTATCTGCCGAGGCTCTTGTACGTATGAAGAACCGCGAGGGCAATCTAATCATGCCGAGCAGCTTTATCCCTATAGCCGAGCAGACAGGACAGATAGAGCAGATAGGCGAGAGGGTATTCGAGATAGTCTGCGACGTTATTAAGGAGCATGACATACAGGAGCTTGGACTTAATTATATCGAGATAAATCTTTCAGTCATTCAGTGCGAGAACCGAAATCTTGCAGCTCGATTTTCGGATATAATCCGCAGATATGAGATAGAGCCAAATACAATAAATCTTGAAATAACCGAATCGGGCTCTATAAAGCAGAAAAGCATACTTCTTGACAATATGGACTACCTCAGCAGATACGGCTGTACGTTTTCACTGGACGACTTTGGTACAGGCGAATCAAACCTCAATTATATCGTGAATATGCCCGTGGATATCGTAAAGTTTGACCGCTCCATGATACTTTCCTATTTTTCAACGGAAAAAGCAGGCATTATGCTTGAATATGTAACAGGCATGATAAAGCGCATGGGTATGAAGATAGTTGCCGAGGGCGTTGAGGAGAAATACCAGTTCGAGGCGCTTTCAAAGCTCGGAATAGACTATATACAGGGCTATTACTTCTCAAAGCCGATACCGATACCCGAGTTTATCAGTTTTGTCCGCCGTGCCAACACAAGAAAGTAGCAGCACGTACTGTTTCCCCAAACAGTTTTCCGCAGACTGCCTGCCGATGATTGTCGGCAGGCAGTTTATGATTTTATGTTGATTTTTCGTCATATAATACGATTTGTATTGACAAAAATCGGCTATTATGTTATAATTTAAGTTGGTAAAAATCTATATCGCGCGGGGGTGACATTAATCAAAAAAATATTGAAATACGCGTTGAATATAGGTCTTATTCTCGTTATAACGTTGTTTACGCTGAATCTGATCTTCAAGGAGCAGGAGCTTCCCGAGATAATCAGCGACCTGAAATTGGCAGATCCCCGTTGGATAGCTTTAGGAGCGGCGGCAGCGATATTCTTTGTGGCAGGAGAGTCATCTATCATTCACTATATGCTGAGAGTGCTTGAACAGAAGACCAGCTTTTTAAGGTGTCTGAAGTATAGCTTCATCGGTTTCTTTTTCAGCTATATTACACCGTCCTCAACAGGCGGTCAGCCTATGCAGATGTACCACATGAAGAAAGACAAGATAAAGATAGGCTATTCTACGCTGATAATGCTTCTTATTACTATAGCGTACAAGTCGGTTCTTGTACTGCTGGCGCTGGGATTCCTGATATTCAACTTTGATACTGTCGCCTTGTATGCAGGGGACATGAAATGGCTCATAGTTCTTGGATTTGCGCTTAATCTTTCGTTTATAATCCTGCTTCTGCTGGTTTTTATAAAGCCTATATGGGCAAGAGCTCTTGGTATCAAGGTAGTTGACCTGCTTACAAAGCTTCATATAATGAAGCGCAGGAACAAGGAAAAATACACCGAAAAGCTCATCAGGATATGTGATACCTATGCTATGGGAGCGGACTACATCAAAAAGAATCTTTCGGTAGTGTTCAATGTATTCCTTATGACCGCAGTTCAGCGTATCTGCCTGTTTTCCATTACATGGATAATCTACAGGGCATACGGAATGAACGAAACAAGATATATCGATATTCTGACCATTCAGATAATGATAGCTGTGGCTGTGGAAATGCTTCCTCTACCGGGAGCGGCAGGCATCACAGAGGGCTGTTTCCTGCTGGCGTTTACAGAGATATTCACTATGGAGAGAGTAAAGCCTGCACTGCTTATCAGCCGCGGACTTAACTTCTATCTCATTCTCATTATCGGAGCTGTTGTGACCTTTGCAGCGCACATAATAAACATTAAAAGAGACAAAAAACAAACAGAATAGCAATTTATCTCCGCGGGAACGCGGAGTTTTTTATTGTCAAATAATCGTAAAATATCTTGCAATTTAATATTTATGGTGTTATAATAATGTGTGAGGTGATAAAATGAGTATAATTGCTAAGCTGCTTCAGAGTATAGTTTCATCTGATATATATATTCTTTTTTTCTGCTTTGCGGCGCTGTTTGTTGCATTCAGAGTAAGCAGGCTGACAAAGAATGTTGACAATGATATATATGACTGGGAAGAAAAAAGCGACGAATTATCAAATAATCCCGAGAAAACAAATAAGGTATTTGACAGCTACAAGCATCTGAACCGCAGCTATACTGTTTTTATTGCCTTGATATCTATTTTTCCGCTTTTGGGAATGTTCGGCACAGTCACAGCGCTACTGAGTATTGATATGTCCGATGCTGAAACAATAAACACTGCTAAAAGCAGCTTCTTTAATGCACTGACATCAACAACATGGGGCATTATTTTTTCAGTAGGCTTTAAAATTGCAAATGCTTACTTTTTTGCAGATGTTGAGGACCTTATACAGAGGCTTTTAGCTTTGAAGAAAAAGCTTATCAAATACGGAATAGATGAATCCATAAAGAATAAGTCAGGGTGGCGCGTATGAAACTGCGCGAGATTATCCTTGATTTTACGTCCCTGCTCGATGTTATAATGATAATCCTGTTCTTTTTCGTCCTGTACAGCACCATGGACACAGAAAAAGCCGCAAATAAGGCTAAAGAAGCGGAACAGACATACAATCATCTCATAGTTGAGCAGAAGGAGATAAATGAAGAAGCTCAGAAGGATCTGGAGCGTATCAAGGTTGCGGACGAAAATGCGGCTGTTAATCAGCAAGCTCTTAACGCCTTTGATAAGGGCGACTTTTTCACTTTCCGTCTTGATGTTACCGAGCAAAGCGACAACTGGACTTTGAGTATATCATTTGGCAGAAAGCGGCTTGGCAGTATACTTTCGCAGGAGACTGATGATATAAAGGGCTCTATAAGAGATATACTTGAAAGGTCAGGCTTTACGACCGAAGATACATATCTTTGTATCCTGTCCTATGACGGTCAGCAGTACGGAACTGCACTGGCTTTCAGGGAAATTGACGAAGCAATAGATGATATTCAGCGCGAATATCCTAATTTATATTTTTCAAATCTTAATAAGTGAGGTAATCAAAAATGAAGAAATTATTGGCATTTATTCTCTTAGCAGCAGTTATTGCAGCATTAATCTGGGCATTCCTGCACTTCAAGGGCTTCGGACTGCTTGGTGACAAATCAGAGGACGGCAATGGCAAAAATGATACAAGCGTATCCGAGGTTGTCGAAAATACCGAACCTGTAACAACCGAGAAAGCAACTGAGGAAAACAAGGACGAAAAGCTTGAAATATCAATTTCCAAGAACGAATACGTTATCGACAACAAGATGACGGGACTTGACGACCTTATAAAGCTCATTTCCGAAAAAGACAAGAATATCGGAATTGAAATTACAATTGACGATACCGCTGCAAAGAACACAGTGGACGAGCTCACGGACAAGCTTGACGAGCTTGGCTACAAGAACTATAAAAAGCTTGATAAATAAGAAAAAGGCTGATACGAAAGTATCAGCCTTAATTTTATGTAGTTTCTTTTCTGATGACAGTACCTTTTGGGAAAATCAGGTCGGACTTGAAAGAGAACTTCATCATTGCATGATTTGCAGTCTCAATTTCCTCGCCGTTTTCGTCATACAGATTATTCAGTACCATTGCCACAGGCTTTTGTGACGGTGCAAGAAGCTCCACGGTATCGCCTGCAAAGAACTTGTTTCGCTGTGTGCAGTATACAGTGCCGTTTTCGCAGCTCTCAACAACTGCCACAACATCATAATTGCGAATATATCCGCTGTTTTCATAATACTGTGACTCCTCGGGAGTACCGAAGAAAAAGCCGTTGCAGTATTTTCTGTGGCTTACTTTGTAAACCTCGTCCCTTATCCAGTCGGGGAGTACAAAGTTATCAGGGTTCTTGTAATAGTGGTCAACAGCCATTCTGTAGGCATTTGTGACGACTGTAACATAGTAAGCGGACTTTGCGCGTCCCTCTATTTTCAGGCTCATAACGCCTGCCTTTGCCAGTTTGTCGATGTGTTCTATCATGCACATATCCTTGGAGTTAAGGATATATGTGCCCTTTTCGTCCTCGAAAACAGGGAAGAACTCGTTGGGGCGCTTTTCTTCTACAAGATGATAGCCCCAGCGGCATGGCTGAGCGCATTCACCGCGGTTTGCGTCACGGTTTACGAGGTACTGTGAAAGAAGACATCTTCCCGAGAACGAAACACACATAGCTCCGTGAACAAAGGTCTCGATATCAAGGTCGGGGCTTGTTTTTGCTCTTATCTCGGCAATTTCGTCCAGAGATAGCTCTCTTGCGAGAACAACGCGCTTAGCGCCCATATTGTAGAGTTCTCGTGCAGTAACGTAATTCACGATACCTGTCTGAGTTGAGATGTGTATCTCCATATCGGGAGCGTATTTCTTTATCAGCATGAGAAGTCCGATATCAGCAACTATAAGGGCGTCTACCTTGGCTTCAACAGCTTCCTTCACGAACTGCTCGAAATCAGGTATCTCATTGTTTCGCGGCAGGGTGTTGCAGGTGAGATACACCTTTACACCTCTGTCGTGAGCAGTCTGAACAGCTTTGCAAAGCTGCTCGAAATCGAAATTCATGGGCGAAGAACGCATACCGAACTGCTTTCTGCCGAGATATACAGCGTCAGCACCGTAATCCACAGCAGCAGTGAAGCGTTCCTCATCGCCTGCCGGAGCAAGAACTTCAAGCTTATTCATTAGCAGCAGCCTCCGCTTCCTTCTGTGCTTGTTCTGCTTCGTACTGAGCCTCGTCAGCCTTTACCATAGCCTTCTTCTGCTCATGCTCGTCATTGGTCTTGGAGAAGTAAGTCTTCTGAGTATAGATATTAGCGATGAAATAGTAATCCTCGGACGGCATTTTTTCAAGAACAGCGTCAATAGCGTCGATACCGGGGTTGCAGATAGCTCCCGGAGGAAGTCCCTTTGACTGATAGGTATCGTAAGCCTTGACGATATCGTTGTTGAGTACAGTCATATGAGGCTTGATAGTGTAGTTTGCGTAGTTCTTGGTAGGATCTGACTGGAGCATACCTACTGTTTCAGCGTCCTCATGTTCAAGACGGTTCCAGAATACGCTTGCAACGTGATTCATGTCCTCACGATTCGGAGCCTCCGCCTGAACGATTGAAGCGAAAGTAACAAGCTGATCCAGTGAAAGGTGGAGATTCTCCATTTTCTTGATACGCTCGTCTGTGAGCTTCTGGTCGAAGTTGTAGTATATTTTCTGGCATACCTGCTCAGGATCCATATCCTTTGTGAATGTGTAGGTATCAGGGAAGAGGTAGCCTTCCATACGTGTATCAGCGAATCTGAGAGTGCTTGTATTCTTGTTGAGCTTGTCCTCGAATCTGTTGCCGTAGCCGCCTGCATTGAAGTAGAACATGAAGTCGCTTGCCTTGCATACGCCCTGCTGCTCGAGGAGGTCAGCTGCTTCGTAAAGAGTAATTGCTTCACGGAATGTAACATTTACAGCTTCTTTTTTCTCCTCCTCAGCCTCATTGGTGAGCGTATCTATGATAGTCTCGTAAGCCATATTGGGACTTACGAAGTGCTCTCCGGGGAGGTACACATCGGGAGTTTTTCTGAATTTAGAGAAAAGCTGGAAGCACTTGGGCGAGTTAATGATACCCTCCTCGTAAAGCTGCTGTGATATCTGCTCCGTGTTGGTGTTTTCAGGGACGATTATCATTTTTGTAGTGTCGTCCTTGCCGATGCCGAACATATCTTTGCCGAATGCTATTATAACAAGAGATAGACAGATAGAAACGGCGAAGATAAATACAGTCAATATCAGAACACCCGGTAGTCTGCTTCTTCTCCTTTTCTTCTTTTTCTTGTGATGAGCTGCATTGCGCTTTACAGCCGCACTGTTGCGAACGTGCTCGGACTCGTTTATATGAGGTCTTGGAGCTCTCGCAGGCGGGGGAGCGGCAGCGCCCTCATGTCCGCCCTCGGCACCTGGACGAGGACGTCTTTCAAACTGTCTGTGAACAGGTCTTGGAGCAGGCGCAGGAGCAGGAGCTTCTTCACGAACAGGCTCCTCTGAGTTTCCGACAGCCTCAGCCTTTTCTTCTGTTTTTTCTGGTATTTGGTTTATCTCTGCCTCCTGCTTTTTGGCATTGTCAAGCTGATTAAGGATATCATTGATAACATCATTGTTGTTATCAGCCATTGCAGAGCACCGTCCTTTCTTCTGTAACTATTATATCGACTCTGAGGTCGTGCTGCATAAGGGGCAGCTGATCGACGATAAGCTCCTCATAAGCGAGAGCTATAGTCGTCATATCGTGGTTTTCCTGTATGAATTTATCGTAGTATCCGCCGCCGTAGCCGAGACGTCCGCCCTCTTCCGTAAACGCCAGACCTGGGATTATGCATACGGTCTTATCGGTTATAACAGGCTGGGGGAGAGCGCTGTCGGGCTCTGAGATACGGTACATACCCTCATGCAGGTCGGCTACAGAGCCGATGATGTGGAAGGTCATCGAACGCTCGCCGCAGCATATTGGCAGAGCAACGTTCTTGCCCATTTCTATGAGCTTGTCAATGAGCAGATATGTATCGACTTCCGAGCCAAAGGAAGCATAAAGAAGGATATTGTCAGCCTCCAGTATCTTTTCTTCCTCAAGAAGTCTTTCGGTGATATCCATATCCTTTGAGACCTTGTCGCGTATCTCCGCGCGGAGATGTGAGAATTCTTTTCGCAGTTCTTTTTTATTATCCATATCAATCACATAAGATAGCATTACGCTGTCGTCGGCTTTCTTCCTTTGAATGAACTTTTTCCACAAGCTTCAGACCGAAATCAACGGCTACTCCTGCACCTCTTGCAGTGATGAAAATGCCGTCCTCGGCAACGCCGCCGTTTCCGATGTTTGCGCCGTCAAGCTGAGTCTCGAAGCCCTCGTAGCAAACGGCTGTCTTGCCGCGGAGAAGTCCCTTGTGTCCGAGAATAGACGGAGCAGCGCAGATAGCGCCGATGTATTTATTATTAGCTGCGCAGTAGTCGATAGCAGCCTGAACGTACTCTGACTTTTCAAGATTGAGAGTACCCGGCATACCGCCGGGGAGAACTATCATTTCAAGCTCGTCGGAAAGCTTGGCTTCCTGAGCAATGGTATCTGTGACAACAGGGATACCGTGTGAGCCTGTGATGATGTTGTCGCCGACGCCAACGGTAACTACCTGCTTGCCTGCGCGTCTGAGAAGATCAATGGGTGCGATTGCTTCGGTCTCTTCAAAACCGTCTGCGAGAAAAACGTAGATCATGATCTGTTTCCTTTCATTTAAATGTAACAGTATATTTTTTGAGGAGAAATGCAGGGTGATAGGACTGCTTCGACCTGCGAAGCCCCTCAAGCCCTAAATCTTCCTCTCTGTTGATATATTTATAGTCGGCAGCGGCAGCTTTTGCGAAGCTGTTGTTGATACCGACATATATTCCGCTGTATTGGGTATCTGCCTTTTCGATGTGAACGCAGAATGTTTCGTTGTTGAGCTTTTCGCCTATAGTGAAGGCAGCTACCTTGCCGTCTATGCGGATAACTCCGCCTGTAAGTCCAAGCTCATTAAAAAAATTGAAGTAAGTATTTATAGCGTACTGCTCGGCAATAAAGGAGCGGTCTGAAATATCCGTCTTGTTATTGTACTCAACTGCACTGAATGTTATGCAGTCATCGAAGTCTTTTTCAGTCATCAGTGAAAATTCAGCGCCGAGCTCATTGAATCTTGCCAGATGATTGCGCTTGCTGTGATATTTTCTGCCAGAAAGCTCAATAAGGTCGGCTGAATTGTAGATGTAGTCCCAGTCACCATCGTCTGTATCCACGGTAAAACTATCGGGAAACAGCTCGTTCAGCATTTCAAGTGAAGTTTCAGTAACACCTGCAACTCTCAGAGGTTTACCCAGAGAATAGGCGTACTCTTTCATAGCGCCCATGACTTCAATATAGCTGCCCTCGCCCGATGGAAGAAAGAACCGCGGTATACCGTCCTCGGTAGTAAAAGAACAGCAGATGTAGAAATCCTTGTAAAAGGCTATCTGTGAATCAGCAAGCCGCCGCCACGCCATATTATTGGCAAAGCTGTACTCGCAGCCCATAAACTGCGATTTGCTGAGCGCTTTTGTTATGCGCTCCTTATCAGTTATATCAATAACTCTGAATTCGAACATTTACTTATCATTTCTCTTCATTGCAGCGAAGTAATCCTTTACTTCGTTTATTTTTCCGCAGGTCATCTTGCCCTCAGGACATTTTCCCTCAGCCACACAGGAAGGACCTGCATGAGAGAAGATATGGGGAGCGACCTCCATGCACTGACGGAGCATTTCGTTTGCCACAGCTCTTATCTCCCACTGTGCGCGGTTGCAGCA
Source organism: Ruminococcus flavefaciens (assembly GCF_900119075.1). Lineage (GTDB taxonomy): Bacteria > Bacillota > Clostridia > Oscillospirales > Ruminococcaceae > Ruminococcus > Ruminococcus flavefaciens_Q. The sequence goes on along the minus strand of NZ_FPIP01000001.1, from coordinate 600,912 downwards.
GCGGTGACGGAAGAAGTTGAACAGTGAGCGGACATTCATGGTAACGACTATTTTTGTCTCACAGGCATTAGGAAGAAGAAAACGTGCGTCCTCGTTAGCCATTTTTGAAGCCTTTGAACGGGCTGTTTTTTCGTCCATGCCCTGAGTCATGAATTCCGCGGTATGCTTTTCTGTAAGGATATTGGCAAGCTTTTCATAGCTTTCGGTTATCTCGGCGATAACTCTGTCGTACTCTGCCTTAGCTTCTGGTATTTCCTCAATAGCAGGGGGAGTGATGAACTCAAAGCCGTTCTCGTTTACATAGCGCTGGCTTTTCTGAGAGTAGGAAGCTATACGGTGCCTTACAAGCTGATGTGAACAAGCTCTTGATATTCCCTCGATACCGAAAGTGAAGCTTACGTGCTCCATAACGCTTTCGTGACCGATAGAAACGAGCATATCCAGAAAGCTTTCGATCTTCTCCTCGGTAAGTCCGTCACGGAGAGATTCGATATCGCTGCTTGAATAGCAGAGCTTTGCAGCTGTAGCGATAAGCTTTTCAGCGTCAGGAGTATGTGATAAGAGTTTGACGTTCAATACAGACACCTTCCTTTATAATAAAGCATATACATCTATTGTAACATTTATCTGTAATTAAGTCAAGGAAATAACGCGAATTTTAATTAATGTAATTTATTTAATAAGTAGATTTGGTGATAAAACGGAAAAAATTTTCGTTTTACTATGGACAAACCGAAAAAAATGTTGTATAATTAAACAGTATCTGGAATCTACAATTATATCGGAGGAATATACAGATGAATAAGTTTAATAAGTTTGCGGCAGCAGCTGCTGCATTTGCGCTTGCTGCGGCTTCAACTTCATGTGGCGCACCCGAGGCTATCACTTTTGGAAAGGGTACACAGACAGCGCTTACCGTTGACGGATATGATGTCCCCGCAGGCGTATTTATCTATAACGAGCTTTACGCATACAATCAGGCGTCATATGAGCTTTACGGCACACTTGGCAAAATGCCTACTGTAGACGAGGTCAAGAACCACCAGTTTGAGACGCTTGACGCTACAGACTGGATACAGGACAAGGCTACAGAGTCATGTATCGATTTCGTTGCCAACGAAAGAGAGTTTGAAAAGATTGGCGGAGCTCTCACAAATGAAGAGCTTAATGAGATAAAGGAATTCGTTTCTTCAAACAGCGCACAGGCAATGTTTGCTGATAACGGCGTAGGCGCAGACTCCCTCACTAAGATAATGGAAAACAACTACAAGCGTGAGGCTGTTTTCAAGCATTACTACGGACTTGATTCCGAAAAGGGCTGCACAGAGGACGAGCTCAAACAGTATTATCAGGACAAGACAACAAGAGTAAAGTATTTTTCTGTTTCTATGGTCGATGATAACGGCGAAGCATTCGGTGCTGACGAGAAGCGCCGTCTCAATAACATGATCGATGATTATGTTGATGAGATAAACGCAGAGAGCTCCAACAGCGCAAGGCTCAAGAAGATCGACGAGTGTGAAAAGGAATACAGCGAGTATGTTGAAAAGCGTACTGCCGAGGCTGCTGCAAAGGCTGCTAAGGAGGCAGGCGAGACAACAACTACTACCACAACTACTACAGCCGCAGGTACAACAACTACTACAACAACAGATCCTTATGCAAACGAAGTAACGGTCACAAAGCGTACAACAACTACTGTTGATTCCAATGCTGTAAGTGCTGTAACTACAACAACCGCTTCTGCCGAGGCTGCCGCTTCACAGAAGGCGTTTGAGGATTACAACGATTATATTTTCGAGAAGCTCGGCTTATACAAGGCTGAGAAGTATCAGTACGATGAGAACACAGTATACGTCATCATCAAGGCTGATATCAAGGACAGAATGAACTCCGCTGACCTCTGGACTGAAAATACTATCCAGTCACTGCTCAGCGAGCGTTACTATGAAGATTTCGAGAATATGATGAAGGGTATCGCCAAGGGCTATACTTCCGAGAAGAACAGCTCCGCGTACAGAAAGTTCACACCATTCAGTCTCAAGCTTGAAGACAAGTAAAAATGATAAAGGCTGCCGAAAAGGCAGCCTTTTTTATGCATTGTTTCGTTTTTGAAGTCTTACGTCCTTGCCTCTGAATTCAAGGCAGGTGTACATGGAGACTATTCTTGACATTACACGCTTGTCATACCTTTGGGCAATGCCTTCAAGGTCGAGGTTTGTGCTGATGATAGAAGGTTTGCCGCAGTTAAGACGGGTGTTGATTATGTTGTATATAGTAGCGGTGTAGAAAGGGGTTACATATTCCGTTCCCAGATCATCGAGAATAAGCAGGTCGGTGTTCATTACGAGGTCGATCATTTCCGAGTTGTATTCGCGGTTGAAGTGTTCCTTTTCGATACTTCTGAGAATATTTATAGCCGAGTCATAAATGACGCTGTAGCCTTTTTTCAGTACAACATTTGCGATAGCAAGTGAAAGATGGGTTTTTCCCAGACCTGTTTCGCCGAACATCAGTATGCTTTTTGACTGATTATTGAAAGTTTCTGCGTATTGCTTTGTAAACTCAAGGATATTCTTCATTGTCATGTAGTTTTCCCCTGAGTAGTATATAAGGTCGAAGCTTTCAAAATCCGACAGCTTTAGCTGAGAACTCTTGTTGAGCTCGTCCGCAGCAAGTTTTCCGCACAGTGTCTTGAAGCACTCACAGTATTTGCTGCCGTTATAGCCGCGGTCACAGCATACAGGGCATGTGTAGTGCATATCGAGATAATCCTCGGGGTAGCCATGCTCAGCAAGTATCTTTCTTGACATAGCCTGAGCGCCGAGGTTGTACTGCCTGAGCTGTTCGACCTTTTCGGATATATCCTGTCCTTTTCCGTTTGAGATAATAGAGATAAGCTGTTTTCCTGTATTGAAAAGAACGTCGTTAATCTCTCTAATCTGCGGAATTTTTTTATTTATCTCATCGATACGCGCTTCATTCTCGCTTTCAGCCCTCTTGCGGCGGTTAGTGAGGATAGCCTGCGCCTTATCGAAAATTTCGCTGTCCATTTATGCTTCTCCTTAATAAAGAAATTTATTGATAACGGATTTATATTCCTCGATATCTGTGGAATTATTACCGCTCGGTGATGAATTCTTTTTCTTTTTGTAGTCGTTTTCAGCGTTCTGAACGTCCTTAACGGTAGCAAAGCCGTTGTCTCTCCATGAAAGGAGAATCTTGTTTATGTAATCGAAATTCAGCTTATCTATGCGCTCAATGGTCTTTTCATAGGCATAGCGTATGAGCTCGACGGAAAAACCTGCATTTTTCCACTGCTGTATAAGCTCAGCCTGCTTAGTTGTGGGACGGCGCGTCATTTCAAATGCACGCATTATACCCGAAATGTAGTCTCTTGAAGCGCTCATGCGCTGTATCTCGTCCTGTGCCGCAGCCATAGTGTTTATATCGTTTTCAGCCCATACAGAGGCTATTTTTTCAACATAGGCAGTATTGGTCTTTTCAATAGAAGCACAGTAAGATATGAGAGTGATTATTACCTCTTTTTTCAGTCCTAAGTGGTCGTACATCCAGATAATAGAGTTCATCTGGCTGTTTTTCAGACCTCCGAGAATGCTTTCTGTTATCTTGAACAGCTCTCTGATATCCTGAGAGTCAGCCATAATAGCAGCTATCTCCTGACCGCTGAGATTTGTTTTATGGTCGGGAGCAGGTTCTGCTGTTTTCTGAACAGCAGGTGCGGTAGGTTCGACGCTCTGAGCAGGCTGTTCCATTAAAGAGGGGACAGGAGCAGGTACGCCGCTTGTCTGCGGACTGAGAACATTTGCCTGCTGCCAGAAAAGAACAGCTTCCTCGGCTTCTTCTGGCGAAACTCCTGTATTGGCGGAAATATCTTCTGTGGAACACATTTTTCCAGAATATCTCAGCAGATACAGCAGGACTTTTATCTGTCCGCCTGTAGCCAGCTTTAGAAAATTATCGGCAACGATACTGGGAACACCGAACATTGCTCCCCATATGCCGCAATTGACCTTGAATTCCAAGAAAGACACCTCCGAAAAAATACTGCAAGAGATATTATAGCATATAGATGAGAAAATAGCAATTGACAAAAACAGATAAATTTAGTCTGCTTCTGTAAGGATTTTTTCTGCCTCTGCGTATTTCTGCATACGCTCAATAGTCTTATCGCTTATGCGCTTTTTGATATCGGTGATACGGCTGATATCAGAGTTATGGTGCAGGTCGGCGAGCTTGACTGTCTTGGCGACTCTGTTTCTCTTTACAGCGCGGATATAGTCGAAATAGTCCACATTATCGCTGTGAGTAAGGAGCTTTACAGCTTCAGTGACCTCAGAAGGGAACTCCTTTTCAAGGTCCTCGATAGTAACGTCGGTGTCCTCGACAACATCGTGAAGCAGAGCGGCACATACTGTAAATTCGTCGGTCATCTGCTCTGCTAAGTGATACGGGTGGAAGATGTAGGGGATACCGCTTTTGTCTAACTGTCCCTGATGAGCGTTGTATGCTATATCCATTGCTTTGCAGGTAAGTTTTGTGTAGATCATGGCTTTTCCTTTCTGAGTTCTCTGTCGATAAACTCTTTTAACGGCTTGCGGATTATGGCGTTTCGGTTATTTCTGAACCATTCGTATGACTGCCTGAGTGATTCTTCAAGGGGAGTAAGCTTATCGATCAGAGCATTCATTGCTTTGACATCAAGAATGTACTCATAGTCATAGAACGGGAAGTAGCTTCTCTGTGGGATATCCTCGGTAACGTATTCAAAACGCGGAGTCCTGCCCACGACACGATAGCACAGCTCCGCCCATTCTTTCACTGTTACGGGAGTTTCATATCCGACGTTCAGAATATGCTGTTCAGGCTTCTTTTGCAGAATAGCTTCGATCACGCGGCAAAGATCGCCGATATGGAAGAATTGAAGCTTCATTTCACCATGCTTCGGCAGATAGAACACTCTGTCCTGTTCAGCACATTCAAACACAAAGGCTTCACGGTGCAGATTATTCATAGGACCGCATAAATATGGCGGACGAAGCGCATATGCTTCGGGAACACGGCTGAAAAGAGCAGTTTCGGCGGATATCTTATCGGTTCCGTATTTGCCCCAGATACTATTCTCGCCGCATTTGTCAGTCTCTTTGAACGGCTGTGGGAGCGTTTCAGGATAAACGGCACTGGAGCTGATGAAAATATAGCTGTCAAAGCTGTCAAGACCGTCAAGCAGATCGTTCACATCGTCTGCATTGTAGGATGTTACGTCTATTACAGCGTCGAAATGCCTGCCGCGGAGTTTATCGCCAAGGTCGTGCCTGTCGGCTATGATAGGTGTGACGCCTGTGGGATTAGGACGGCTTCCGCGGTTGAGAACAAATACATTATGCCCGTTTTCAGCAAAATATTCGGCAGTATATCTGCTGGCGAAGACAGTTCCGCCTGTGACAAGGATATCCAAGCTCGTTGCTCCTTTCTAAAATATGAATCAATTATATCATAAAAATAATGAAAAAGCAACAATCGGAGCTAATAATCTCACGTTTCAAATCAAAAAGCTGCATTATCAAACATTTTCTTCAGCTTGCCGATAGCTTTTTTCTCGATTCGTGATACGTAAGAGCGTGAGATGCCCATTTTTACGGCAGTTTCGTTCTGCGTATGGGGTTTGCTGCCGTAAAGTCCGTAGCGGTAGACGATGATATCAAGCTCCCGCTTGTCGAGACATTGCGTAAGAAAGCTGTAAAGCTGTCGTGAGCGGATAAGAATATCCACCTGCTCATGGATATCTACTCCGTCGTCGATAAGGTCCATGAGCGTGAGGGCGTTCCCGTCTTTGTCAGTCTCAACAGGTTCGTTGATGTAAACGTCGCCTGCGGATTTTTTTGCTGCGCGAAACTGCATTAGTATCTCATTTTCAATGCATCTGCTTGCGTACGTAGCGAATTTTGCGCCTTTTGAGTTATCAAAGGAGGATACGGCTTTGATAAGTCCCACAGTTCCTACGGAGATAAGTTCATCCTGCTCGTCTGCTCCCGAAGCGTATTTCTTTACGATATGGGCTACAAGACGCAGATTATGTTCGATAAGCCTGTTTCTTGCGGAGCTGTCGCCCTTGGACATAAGCTCGAAGCACTCATTTTCTTCTTTTTTAGACAGCGGCTTGGGGAATACGGCAGAACTTTCGATATGCAGAGCAAAAAAGAAAAGATTCCGCAGCAATTCAATAAACATAGTACATCACCTCATTGTTCCTGATAGAAAATGATATGAAGAAAAGCATGGACAATATAAAAAATAAATGTATTTAACATTGCTTCATACAGATATGTTTTTATAAAAATAAAATAAAAAACAATTTATCTGTATTGACGTTGAGCGATAAATATTATATAATAATAGTGTATGGATTTTTTAAGAAATGTTTTTGTCTGATATTTCAGACCAGTTACATCGGAAGAAGTGATAAATTGAAAAATTATGTTTCAGCTTCTGTGCTTAGCGCAGATATGCTTGAACTTGGCAAAGAGATAAAAAAGCTTGAGGATAACGGGATAGATATGCTCCATTTTGACGTTATGGACGGCATATTCGTTCCGAATATAACCTTTGGCATACCTGTGCTTCAGCAGGTGAGAAATGTCACTGATATAACTCTTGACGTTCACCTCATGATAGCCGATCCTTTGAAGTACGTGAAGCGCTTTGCAGAGAGCGGCGCTGATATAATATGCTTCCATATCGAAAGCGACAGCGATACACTTGAAACTATCAAGGCTATAAGAGAATGCGGAGTAAGGGCGGCACTTGCCATTAAGCCTGCAACTCCTGTGGAAAGCGTTTTTGAGTTTCTGCCTTACCTTGATATGGTACTTGTTATGACAGTTGAGCCCGGCTTCGGCGGTCAGAGATTTATTACCGAGACAGTTGACAAGATACGCGCAGTCCGTCAGAAGATAACCGAACTCGGACTTGACGTAAATGTTGAAGTGGACGGCGGCATAAACGGCGTAACATCAGGAACAGTACGGGAAGCAGGGGCTAATGTGCTTGTTTCGGGCAGCTATCTTTTTGCTGCCGAAGATATGGCTAAGGCTGCACAGTCCCTTAAGGAAGATATGCCATGCTGAAAAAAGCGAGAAAAGAACGCCTTATATGGCTTGATATAATGCTTACGCTCCTTACACTGGAGCTGATGTCCTATTTCTATTACGGAATGCGTTCTGTTGTTCTTGCAGGAGTTTGTGTGGCTGTTTCGGTTGCGGCGGAGTTCATATCTCTGCGTATCATGAATAAGAAATTTACTGCTGATGACCTTACCTGTACCTCTGACGCACTGATACTTGCGCTGATGTTTCCTGTAGTTATGGACTACAAGGTCGCGGCGCTCGCCGTGCTTTTTGCGATTATCGTTGCCAAGAACGTCTTTGGCGGCAGGATAAACATGATTTTTTCTCCTGCGGCGGCAGGATATATTTTCGTGCTGACCTCATGGGGACGACAGCTTCTTCAGTATACCGAGCCGTACACCAAGACAGGTATATTCGATCACCCGACATCACTGGTGAAATCGGCTTCATACATTTTCAATACAACAAGAGTTTTCTCCCATACGGATTTTGAGCTTTTGCTGGGCAATTTCAGCGGTCCGTCGGGCTCCGTAAGCGTACTGCTCCTTTGCGTTGCGGCAGTAGTGCTTATGATGAGGAGAAGTATTTCCGCAGGCGCTTTTATCGGAACAATTTTCGGTACAGGCTTTTTTGCGATTGTAACTCCCGTGCTCAGTTCAAGGACTGCTTCGCTCAAATATTCACTGGTACTGAATATGGTGCTGTTTTCGGCTATATATATAGTTTCAGATGTAAGAATAGCTCCAAAGCGTAATTATTATGCGTTTTTCTACGGACTTTTCATCGGCATCATTTCCTATGTGCTTGTAGCTACGGGTGTTAAGGAAAACGCTATTATCATTGTTTCGGTACTGTTCACACCTATTGCTCTGGGCTTCAAGAATCTTGAAAAGAAGATAGAGATAGCCGAAAAGGAGCATATCGAAGCTGTAACGGCTCAAAACGCCGACGGAGAGGGGGCTGCTGTGCATGAATAACAACAAAAAGCAGCTTCTCGGCGGTATCCTCGGCGATAATATCGTTCTTTCCGGTCTTATGGTCATATCTCCTGTTATAATCTGCGGAGATACGCTGAAGAACGCCGAAGCCCTGATATACGCATTTACGGCTATAACATTTCTTTCGGTGCTTATTTCTTCATTTGTTCCGAGAAAACTGCCATATACCGTAAAAGTAATACTTTATGCGCTGATATCGGCTCTTGTATATATACCCGTAAAGCTTGCCACACGAGAGTTCTTTCCGGGAGTCATCGAGCGAATAGGTATCTATTTTCCACTGCTTGCGGTGAATTCACTTATAGTTTTTCAGACGGAGGCAAGGTTCTTCCGAATGAAAAGAACTGATATGGCTGTATCTCTCATATTCTGCATAATCGGATTTGACGCCGTCATGCTCATAACAGGCGTTCTGAGAGAGCTTTTTGCATACGGTACAATAAACAGCCGTATAGTGGATATAAATACGCTTATAAGCGGACTTTCACAGCCATTCGGAGGATTTATCTTTCTCGGACTTATGTGCGGAGCCTACAGGTTTATTCGCGGGCTTGTTTCAAAAAATAATGATGTAAGGAGTAATGCTGATGTTTCTGATAGATGAACTTATAGCGCTCCTTGCGGCAAATCTCATATTATCACAGGCGCTTGGCACAAGCACCATGTTCATAGCGGCTGACAGCAAGAAGAATATGCTTGCAACGTCCTGCGTCATCACGGTTTTCACAACTTTTGGTTCTGCGGCGGCATATTTTATCGACTGTATGCTTCCCGAGCCGGCGGCAGACCTGAGACTGCTGCTTTATACGGCAGTCATTGGTATACTGTATGTTATCATGCTTACTGCGTCTTATTTCGTCGGCAGGAACTGGTTTGCGGACTTCCGCAAGTATATCCATGTATCGGCGTTCAACTGCGCTGTAATGGGTACGCTTTTCACTATAAGCGGCAGAGCTGCAGAGAACAGCTCGGAATTTGATCTGGGCTGGTATATCTCGTCGGGCTTTGAAGCAGGCATAGGCTTTATCGTGGCGGCACTGATCCTTGCTGCTGCATACCGTAAGCTGAATTCGGCAAAGGTACCTGCGTCGTTCAGGGGATTCCCTGCAATGCTCGTTTACCTCGGGATCATTTCAATGGCAGTATATTCGCTTAAGTAAAAGGAATATACTGATATTATAGGAGAGTTATTAAATGAAATTCAAAAACAAAGGAAGAAAGATCTACAAGACCAAGGAGAAGAATTACTACGGCAAAAGCCCTGTGGGAAAGGCTTTTTCTGTCGGTCTTACTGTTCTTCTGATAGGCGGTATAGGCTTTATTGGCTACAGTGTTGCCGAGCCGCTTATAAATTACTCTAAGAAAAAGGGCGACAATACAGAAAGCTCTGTTGCAGAGGCAGCTACCGAGGAGCTTACCGACGAAAACGGCGAGGTAGTTACGGAAAATACTGCCCCTGATGTTCCGCTTCCCGTAAGCGCGGAAAAGTACAGAGCATATTCGCTTACTACCAATGATCTTATCGGTACTGATACTCTTAAGGACGCATTGAAAAGAGTTCCGGCAGGCGAGAATATCGAGTACGTAGAAGTGCCGCTCAAGGTGGGCGGCGGAGAAGTTTACTACGCTTCCAATAATTATTACGTTACCTCGGCAGGTCTGATACGTTCATATATCAGGCTGAAGGATATAGTTTCTACTATAACCGACGCTGGTTATAAGCCTGTTGCCTGCGTAAGCACTTTTAACGACAATACGCTGCCGAACTACTTCCGTGATATGAGCTATCTCTGCGTTGACGACGGCTCACAGTGGATAGATAACACAGTTGAAGCAGGCGGAAAGCCATGGATGAACCCTTTTTCCGAAACAGCGGTAAGCTATAACGGTGATATAGTTGAGGAGATATCATCGGCAGGTTTTGACAAGGTAGTGTGCTATGACTTTATATTCCCTGATTTCCGTCCCTCTGACGCTGAATATCTCGGAACAGAGGTCACAGGACCTGACAGATACATGGCTCTTACCTCGGCTGCAAATCTTATGTATGATAAGATAATGCATAATGGAGCAACAATGCTTCTTGAAGTCAATGCAGCCGATCTTCTCAGAGGCAAGGACGATGTTTTGCAGCCTATGCTTCTTAAGGTAAATACGGTCGTTCTCAACATAGATGTGGACGCCATAAGCTATGGAGTCTATACAGGAGAGACTGTGTATGAATTCAATGGTACTCCTGCTGAAAACGTAAAGAAAATGCTCGAACTTGTTAGCGATGACGTTGAGGATTTCAACGTTGCAGTGCGCGTTTCAGGCGTTACGGCAAGCACACAGGATCTTCTCGATGCAAAGGATGTAATAGTCGAATACGGGTTCGATTCATATGTACTCGGCTAAAAAATAACTCCCGACATAACGTCGGAGAATGGAGATTGTTATGGCAGAAGTTTTTAAGGTATCACTTCAGCGTTTGATCGATGAATTCAAGCTGGAAAACATCTATACCCCAAAGGATCCCAATGAGATAATGATCGATGAAAACGATGTAAACCGTCCCGGTTTACAGCTCATGGGCTTCTATGAGTATTTCAATCCCGAGCGTATCCAGATCATCGGCAAGATGGAGTTCGCTTATCTTTCCACTATTGATGAAAAGACCAGAAGAGAGCGTTTACAGTGCCTTTTCTCGCAGCGCATACCTGCTCTTATAATCACCAGAGAGCTCCCGTACTTCCCTGAAATGCTGGAGCTTGCCACGGAGTTCGAGGTACCGCTTCTCAGAAGCAAGGAAAGCACATCTAACTTCATCGCAGGACTTATTGCATTCCTTAATCTTACACTTGCTCCGAGAATAACACGTCACGGCGTTCTTATCGAGATATACGGTGAAGGTGTTTTCATTACAGGTGAGAGCGGCGTAGGTAAGAGCGAAACAGCTATCGAGCTCGTAAAGCGTGGACACAGACTTGTTGCCGATGACGCCGTTGAGATTAGAAAGGTCTCAAACATCAGCCTTGTGGGAAGCTCGCCCGACAATATCCGCCATTTCTTGGAGCTCCGCGGTATCGGTATCATCAATGCAAGACGACTCTTTGGTATCGGTGCTGTCAAGATGACTGAGAAAATAGACCTTGTAGTTGAGCTGGAGCAGTGGAATTCTGAAAAGATTTACGACCGTATGGGTGTAGATACCGAGTTTGTAAATATTCTCGGCGTAAAGATACCGTCCCTTACAATTCCCGTAAAGCCGGGACGTAACCTTGCAGTAATACTGGAAGTTGCTGCTATGAACAACAGACAGAAGAAAATGGGCTATAATGCAGCCCGTGAGCTTCTTAACAGACTTGGAATGGAATCCGATCCCAAGGAAGTTGTGCGTGAATACGACGCATTCTGAGGATAGCATTACATAATTGAAAGATTCAGGGGGAAACTACTTTGGATATCAATGAATTGACAAAATTATGCGAAAAGCTCGGCTGCAAGATAACTCCCGAGGTTTCGCTTAAAGAATATATAACATTCAGATTCGGCGGTCCGTGCAGAGCTCTTATAAATATCAATTCTGCCGCTTCTGCCGCTGAACTGATAAAATACATGAAGCAAAATAATATCAAATACGGTATCCTCGGCAGAGGAAGCAATGTTATTGCTTCTGACGAGGGATTTGACGGAGTTATACTTCATTTCGGAAGTGATTTTTCCGATATCGAAGCCGACGGAAATACTATCCGCTGTGACGCGGGAGCACTTCTTGCTTCTGTATGTGTCCGTGCCCAGCAGCTTGGACTTACAGGTATGGAGAACCTTTTCGGTATTCCCGGTACTGTAGGCGGTGCGCTTTACATGAATGCAGGCGCTTACGGCAGCGAAATGAAGGACGTAGTAGTCTCAGCCGAGTATATCGACGAGGACTGTACCATAAAAACAATTAAAAAGGACGATATGGAGCTTGCCTACCGCAGAAGCTTTTTCTCGGGTTCCGACAGAGTCATAACATCTGTTACAATGGAGCTTGCTGCTGGCGACGCCGACGAGATAAAGGCGGCTATGTCCGAATGTATGGCAAAGAGAAGCTCCAAGCAGCCGCTTGACTACCCAAGCGCAGGAAGCACCTTCAAGCGTCCCGAGGGAAGCTATGCTTCACTGCTCATAGACCAGTGCGGGCTTAAAGGTCTGACCTGCGGCGGTGCAATGGTAAGCGAAAAACACAGCGGTTTTGTGATAAACAAAGGCTATGCAACCTGCGCAGACGTCCTGGAGCTCTGCGAAAAGGTAAAAAAGGTAGTAAAGGAGAAAACAGGATTTCAGCTTGAGCTTGAACCTGTTATCCTCAGCTGACTTTTAAGGTAATTAAGGAGAGAATTATGCAGTTACTGATAGTAACGGGTATGTCTGGCTCGGGTAAATCCAGCGTTATGGACGTAATGGAGGATATAGGCTTCTATTGTATAGATAATATCCCCCCAAAGCTTATAACGCAGTTCGTTGACCTGTGCAGGCAATCCGAAACTGATATCAATAAAATAGCCGTTGCGGTTGATATCCGTACAGGCGATATGTTTGCGGAGATTTACCGCTCGTGGCTCGAACTGAAGCGTCAGCCCGATGTTGATGTAAAGGTATTGTTTATCGAGGCAAACCATGACGTACTGCTTAAGCGTTATAAGGAAACACGACGCAAGCACCCACTGTCCGATAAGTTCAACGGAAGTATACATGACGCTATAAACTTTGAGTGGTCACAGCTTTCACAGCTGCGTGAGATAGCTGATTATTACATAGAGACCTCAAACTTTACCACCTCACAGCTAAAGGAGCAGGTAAAGTCAATATTCCTTGAAAAGAATTCGGATTCGCTTATAATCAAGGTCATGTCATTCGGCTTCAAGTACGGAGTTTCCACTGAGGCTGATCTGGTATTTGACGTCAGATGTCTGCCCAATCCGTTTTATATCGAGGAGCTTCGCAACCATACAGGCTGCGACAGCTGTGTAAGGGACTATGTTATGGGCTTTGAGCAGTCGGCAACTCTTTTTGAAAAGCTCAAGGACCTTATCGACTATCTTATACCGCTGTACGTGCAGGAGGGTAAGAGCCAGCTCGTTATAGCCTTTGGCTGTACAGGAGGAAAGCACCGCTCCATAACCTTTGCGGAGCTTATGGCTGACCACCTTATCGAAAAAGACTATAAGGTACAGAAGTACCACCGCGATATAACAAAAGATAAAAAATTCTGAGCAGGGAGTGAGTTAAAATATCCTTCTCAAATGATGTAAGGCAGGAGATATGCTCATCTGTAAACGATAAAGACAGGCGATTTGCCTGCCTTTATGGTATGCTGCTGTTCTGCAGAACGCTCAATCGTGAGCATATCTGCTTCCAGAGCGAGAGCAGAGTCTCCGCCCAGCTATTTTGCAGCCTTTTTGAAGCTGTTTTCCGTAAAAAGCTAAGCATAACCGAGCACACAAGAAAAAACGGTATTATTCTTTGCTCATGCGATACGGACGGCGATACTGCACAGGAAGTTTTTCAGAAATACCGCCTTTCAGATAACAAAAGGCTTATCGATTCCGAGATTATTGCAACAAATAGTCTCGGAGTTTTTACAGCAGGAGTGTTTCTTGCCTGCGGAAGCGTAAACGATCCTAACAAGGAGTATCACCTTGAATTTGCCTGCCCTGAGGAGGGGCTCGCTCAGCAGCTTGCAACACTTCTCGGCGACATAGGCGTTACCGCAAAAACAGTTGTCCGCAGGGGACAGCACATAGTCTATATCAAGGGCAGTGAGTCCATTGAGGACACGCTGACCTTTATCGGTGCGTCCCAGTGTACTCTTGAGCTGATGAATACCAAGATATACAAGGATATCCGTAACAAGGCAAACAGGATAGCCAACTGCGACGCTGCCAATATCGACAAGGTAGTCAAGGCAGCTATGAAGCAGATAGATGATATCAAGCTCATCGACCATGCTGTAGGACTTGATACGCTGTCAGACGAGCTTCGTGAGGTAGCACAGCTACGCCTTGATAATATCGACATGAGCTTACAGGAAATAGGTGAGACTCTCAGCGAGCCCATTAGCCGCTCGGGTGTAAATCACCGCTTCAAGAAGCTTGCTAAGCTTGCAGACGAGATACGCGGAGGTTCGTATGAGAAGTGACGAGTTTGTAAATCTTCATGTCCATACCGAATACAGCCTTCTTGACGGTGCCTGCCGTATAAAAGAGCTTATTGCACGTATCAAAGAGCTCGGGCAGACTGCTGTTGCCATAACTGACCACGGAAATATGTACGGTGCTGTAGAGTTCTGGAACGCCGCAAGAGCCGAGGGCGTGAAGCCTGTTATCGGCTGTGAGGTCTACGTTGCAAGGCGTACACGCCATGACCGTGAGCCAAAGCTTGACGCTTCGCCATATCATCTCATACTTCTCTGCGAGAACAACGAGGGCTACAGAAATCTTGTAAAGCTTGTCTCTCTGGCAAGCATAGAAGGCTTTTACAATAAGCCCCGTGTTGATCTGGATCTCCTAAAAAAATATCACAGCGGACTTATCTGTATGTCAGCTTGTCTTGCAGGCGAGATACCGCGGCTCCTTGTCGACGGTCACTATGACGAGGCAAAGGCAGTTGCTTTGAAATACCGTGATATCTTCGGCGAGGGTAATTACTTCATAGAAGTTCAGAATCACGGCATAAAAGAAGAACTGAAGATACTTCCGCTTTTATATAAGCTTTCCGCAGAAACGGGTATCCCTCTTGCGGCTACAAACGACTGCCACTATATTGAAAAAAAGGACGCCGAAATGCAGAACGTCCTTCTTTGCATACAAACGGGAAAAACTCTCAGCGATCCTAACGCTATGCATTTTGAGACTGAGGAGTTTTACGTTAAGTCCGCAGATGAAATGGCGGCTCTTTTCAAGGGACACGAGGAAGCTGTCAGCAATACCGCTCTTATTGCGGAGCGCTGTAATGTTGAGTTTGAGTTCGGCAATATAAAGCTCCCGAAGTTCACTATCGAGGGCGTTGACGATAATAAGGCGTATTTCCGTGAGCTTTGCCGAAAAGGCATGATAGAACGCTACGGCGAGGATCCTCCGAAAAAAGTCACTGAGCGCATGGAGTATGAGCTTGACGTTATCACAAAAATGGGCTATACAGACTACTATCTCATAGTCTGGGATTTTATACGGTATGCCCGTGAGCATAACGTACCTGTAGGTCCGGGGCGTGGTTCGGGAGCAGGCAGCCTTTGCGCCTACTGTATCGGTATCACCGGAATTGATCCTATAAAGTTCAATCTGCTCTTTGAGCGTTTCCTCAATCCCGAAAGAGTAAGTATGCCTGACTTTGATATCGACTTCTGTATCGAGGGGCGTCAGAGCGTCAAGGACTACGTTGTACGCAGATACGGTGCGGATTATGTTTCAGAGATAATAGCATTCGATACGCTGAAAGCCCGTGCGGCAGTCCGCGATGTGGGACGAGTTCTCGGCATATCCTATCAGCTCTGTGACAGAGCCGCAAAGGAAATAGATCCGAGGGCTACACTTAGTCAGGCTATGAAGGAGTCCGATGAGCTCAGCGGGCTTTATCATTCAGACAGAGATATGCGCAGATGCATTGACCTTGCAAAAAAGCTTGAGGGAATGCCGCGCCACGCTTCAACTCATGCGGCAGGTGTTGTAATATCCGCAGTACCTCTGAGCGACCTTGTGCCATTACAGAAAAACGACGATACAGTAGTTACTCAGTACACTATGGGTGTTCTTGAATCACTGGGACTTCTGAAAATGGATTTTCTCGGACTTCGAAATCTTACTATTATAAGAGACACGGTCAACGAGATACACAAGACTGAACCTGATTTTGATATCAGTGCAATACCTGTTGACGATAAAGCAGTCTATGAAATTATGACGAAAGGTGATACAGAGGGCGTATTCCAGTTTGAAAGCGAAGGCATGACTGCCCGTGTTATGGAGCTTGCTCCCGAGCGCCTTGAAGACCTTATCGTTATAATCTCACTTTACCGTCCGGGACCTATGAAGTCCATACCTATTTATATTGAAAACAAGAAGCACCCAGAAAACGTCACCTACAAGCACCCGCTTCTGAAAGACATACTTGCCGATACCTACGGCTGTATGGTATATCAGGAGCAGGTAATGGAGATTTGCCGCAAGCTTGCAGGATATTCCTACGGACACGCCGATATAGTCCGCAGAGCTATGGCGAAAAAGAAGCACGACGTAATGCTGAAAGAGCGTGAGAGCTTCGTAAAAGGAGCGGCTGACAATGGTGTTTCAGAGGATATTGCAAATTCGGTATTCGATGAAATGGTAAGCTTTGCGTCGTATGCTTTCAATAAATCCCATGCGGCAGCATACGCCTACCTTGCGTATCAGACTGCATATCTGAAATGCCATTACCGCGGTATTTATATGGCGGCGCTTATGTCCAGTGTTATGGGACAGAGCGACAAACTTGCGGAGTATATAAACTCGTGCAAGGAAAACGGCATTGAGATACTCAGTCCCGATATAAATAAAAGCAACAAGGGCTTCACATTTGTAGGCGGCAAGATGTATTTCGGTCTGCTTGCCATAAAAAATGCAGGAAGCGGACTTGCGGACAAGATAATCGCAGAGCGTACAAAAAACGGTGCTTTCACAAGCTTACAGGATTTCTGCGAGCGCGTCGAGGGCAGGGAGCTTAACAAAAAAGCTCTTGAGAATCTTATAAAGTCAGGAGCATTTGACGGTCTGGGACTTAACCGCAGACAAATGCTGGAAAGCTATGACGAAATACTGGATATGACAGGAGCAGGTACAAGGGGAGTCATTGAGGGACAGCTCAATTTCCTTGAAGGCACGGATACCTCAGAGATGAATTTCCGCATCCCGTATAAGCAGGAGTATGATACAAAACAGCTTCTTGCAATGGAAAAGGAAGCCACGGGAATGTATCTCAGCGGACACCCACTTTCGCCTTATTACTGGATAGGGGAGCTTATGCACGTCCGCAGGATAGGTGATATCCTCACAGACAGCACTGTAAGGGACGGTATGTCCGTAAAGCTTCTTTGCTGCGTGGAAAGCTCAAAGCTTCATGTTACAAAAAACGGCGACAAGATGAGCTTTGTTTCCTTTGCTGATGAAACAGGGGAGATAGAAGGAGTTGTGTTCCCAGACCTGTTTATGGTAAGCGGCGGAAAGCTTGCCCCCGACGGTATTGTTATTGTTAGCGGCAAAATATCCGTCAAGGACGACAGACTTTCTGTGATATGCGGAGCAATAACTGCTGATACAGAGCTTGAACGCCTGATATCCACTATGAAGCTCTGCATAAAGACGACCTCGTCAGAAGCCTCTTTTACCAAGGAATTTATTGAACTTTGTGCCCGAAACAAAGGGACTACAGCGATATGTTTGTATCTTGCGGATATGAAAAAAACTGTTATCCCGAGGACAAAACTCAGCGTAAAGGTCACAAGGGAGTTCTGCGAGGAGCTGAAAAAACACTATTATCCCTCTCAGATCGGACTAATACAGTGATTTTTAAGATGAAAGCGGAAAAAATACGGAATACACTTGACATTTTTTCCACAAAGTAGTAAAATATAAGAGTATGGAATTACGCCGCAGTATTCCTGCGGATTAAACAATATATGCCAAGTGCAGAATGGAGAATATGTATGATCAAGAAAATTGGTGTTTTAACAAGCGGCGGTGACGCTCCCGGAATGAATGCCGCTGTAAGAGCTGTTGTAAGATCTGCTCTTGCAAAGGGTATGGAAGTTTACGGTATCCGCAGAGGTTATGTAGGACTTCTCAACGGTGATATCATCAAGATGGACGAGAGAAGCGTTTCTGATATTATCCACAGAGGCGGTACAGTTCTTTATACTGCAAGATGTCCTGAATTCAGAACAGCAGAGGGCGTTGCAAAGGGTAAGGCTAAGCTTGACGAGCTCGGTATCGAGGGACTTGTAGTTATCGGCGGTGATGGCTCATTCAGAGGTGCAGCTGATCTTTCTGCACAGGGATTCCTTTGCATTGGTATTCCCGGTACTATCGACAATGATATTGCCTGCACAGATTACACTATCGGTTTTGATACAGCTATGAATACAGCTATGGAGCTTGTTGACAAGCTTCGTGATACATCTCAGTCACATGACAGAATCTCAGTTGTTGAGGTAATGGGAAGAGGTGCAGGTCACATCGCTGTTAATACAGGTATTGCCTGCGGAGCTACAGATATAATCACAAAGGAAGTTCCTTACGATATCAATGCTATTGCAAATACAATGCTGGCTAAGAAGGCTAAGGGCAAGCAGAACTTCGTAGTTATCGTTGCTGAGAGCATCGGTCACTCAGACGAGATCGCAAAACTGCTCCACGAAAAGACAGGCATCGAAGCAAGATCAACTATCCTCGGTCACGTACAGAGAGGCGGCTCTCCTACAGTAAGAGACAGAGTTGAAGCTACAAGAATGGGCTACTATGCTGTTGAGCTCATTGAGCAGGGCGTTGGCAACCGCGTTATCGGTATCAAGGACAGCAAGCTTGTTGATTATGATATTCAGGAAGCACTTGCTATGCACAAGGATTATGACGAGAAGCTCCACCACATCGCTGAAGAGATCGCATACTAATAATAATACTAATGCACCTGTTTTGGCAGGTGCATTTTTTATGTCAGAAGCTCGTTGAGATATTTTTATCAGAGGTTTCAGTCGAATACTTCCAATGATCAATGTGATTTGAGTTTATGAAGTATTCAATTTCCTTTGGCGGAGCATATTCACCGCAAATGTCTACTATTATAAGCTTTACCTTCATTTTTTCGGGTATTATAGCCTTTATGTAGACGCTGACGCTTTGCCCTACGGATATGCCCTCCTTTGATTCGGCAAGTCCTGCGAGATTAGGCGTAAGCTCCACAAAAACGCCGTAGCTCTCGATTGAGCGCACCACACCGGGGACAGTTTCGCCCGTTCTGAATCTGCTTGCATTTTCCTCCCATGTACCGAGAAGCTCCTTGTGGGTGAGGAATATCCTGCCATTTTCAACACCCTTGACCACTACTTTTATGAGCTGTCCGTTCCTGAATCTGTCAGTAGGATGAGATATCCGAGATACCGACATAGTATCTATAGGCACAAGAGAGGGGATACCGCAGCCTATATCAACGAAGCTGCCGAATTTTTCCATGTGGGATATCCTTGCGTCGATTATATCTCCCGATTCAAGCTTTGATACGAAGTTCCTTTCACATTCTTTCTGTGCCGCTTTTCGTGAGAGCTTTGCCTCAAGCTCTCCGTTTTCTGTAAGCTCAAGCTCTGTGACTTTAAAGCATACTATTTTATTTACGCGTGATATAAGAGCTATATCACGCGTTTTGCCCTCTGCTATGCCTATAGCGCCCTCCTCACGGGGGATAATGCCCCTTGCGCAGGGCAGCTCTACTATAAGGTCGTGGGAGCCTGTACAAAGTATCGCCTTTGCTTCAAGGATAATTCCTTTTTCCATAGCCTCTGTCAATCCCTCAGCCGTGGATATATACCTTTGATTGGACGGCGAATCATATAAGCAGCCTTCTGGTCTGAATTCCATGTTTTTACCTCCGTTATAACAACTTTACAGTCAATCATATGCGGCTGCTCCTGCTTATATGCTACTGTGCAAAGCGTATATTAAGTCCGCCCATAGCATTTAGAACTGAGATGACATTGTCAACTGCAGCACTGCCGCAGACTATGCAGGCAGTGGTCTTGCGATTACGTGCAGGCTCAGGTATTATATCCTTTGATGCAGGGGACTCCATTACAGCTGTTAGAAAATTTGTATGGGTATTGCAATAGGTAGGGATAACAGTAAAGGTAGAGCCTCGCCCAAGTCTTGCGGAGCGCTCGGCTATCCTGTTGTACATCATTTTTGCGGAATAAACATAGTCCACACTTTCTCGTACACGCCTGAGAGCGTACTCAGCAAGCTCGGGTGTTTCAAATTCGGCAGTTACTCTTGATATCATAATTTTTTCCTTTCTATTTTTTGTATGGGTTCAATATGAATAATTGGGAGTTTTTATTATTTTTCACCAAAATGAAAAAAATATACCCACAAAATATTGATTTGAGAGCAGTTTTAGGGTATAATAAAAATGTTCGATTTTTTCTATTTACGCGAAAGGGGGATAATGTCTTGGATATCAGACCGGGTGATGTGCTTACAATGAAGAAGAACCACCCCTGCGGCGGCAGCGAAATGTTCGTGATACGTGCAGGAATGGATTTCAGATTAAGATGCGTCAAGTGCGCAAGAGAATTTATGGTCGCCCGAAATAAGATTGAAAAGAGTATCCGAAGCGTAAAACACGCCGATGAGGGTTAGCATAGTGCAACATTTATTGTAATATTTTTAGCATTAAGGAGAATACTGAATGTTTGAAAAGCTTGCATTAATGGAGCAGAAATACGAAGAAATAAGCGCCAAGCTCTCTGAACCTGACATAATCAGCGATAATAAGCTGTATACTCAGCTTATGAAGGAGTTCAAGAACATGACTCCTATCATTGAGAAATACAGGGAATACAAAAAGGCACAGGCAGCCTTTGATGAGGCGAAGGAGCTTCTTGAAAGCGGCGGTCTCGATAAGGATTTCAAGGAAATGGCTCAGGCTGAGTACGATGAATCCAGAGAGAAAATGGAGACCTGTACACAGGAGCTCAAGGTTCTTCTTTTACCGAAGGATCCTAACGATGACAAGAACGTTATTATTGAGATAAGAGGCGGCGCAGGCGGCGAGGAGGCTTCGCTGTTTGCAAATTCCCTCTATCGTATGTATACAATGTACGCAGAGACTATGGGCTGGAAGCAGGAGGTGCTCAGCGCCAATCCCACTGAGTTGGGCGGCTTCAAGGAGATAAGCTTCTCTATTGAAGGCGAAGGCGCTTATTCACGCCTTAAGTATGAAAGCGGAGTTCACCGCGTACAGCGCGTTCCGGAAACAGAATCACAGGGACGTATCCACACCTCGACAGTTACCGTGGCAGTTCTCGTCGAAGCAGACGAGGTGGAGCTTGAAATAAATCCCACGGATCTGAAAATAGACTATTTCCGCGCAAGCGGTGCAGGCGGACAGCATATAAATAAAACAGAGTCCGCTGTAAGAATAACTTATCTCCCCACGAATACCGTGGTGGAGTGTCAGGACGAAAGAAGCCAGCATAAGAACAAAGATAAAGCAATGAAAATTCTGCGCTCACGTATTTACGAGGCTATGCAGGAGGAGCAAGACGCAAAGATCGCTTCGGAGAGAAAAATGCAGGTCGGAACAGGCGACCGCTCCGAACGTATCAGAACATACAATTATCCGCAGGGACGTCTTACGGATCACCGTATCGGTCTGACTATTTACAGACTGGAGGACATTCTCAACGGAAATCTTGATGAAGTGTTTGATGCGCTTGCAACTGCCGATCAGGCTGCCAAGCTCGCAAGTCAGGAAGCGTAGTTTTTATGGATACAGTTTTACTAAATAACAAGGAAAAAGACCTTGAAATAGCTGCTGAATTTATTAAAAAAGGTGAAATAGTCGGTATACCTACAGAAACAGTCTACGGACTCGGTGCAGACGCTTCTAATGAAGCTGCTGTGCGCAAGGTCTTTGAGGCAAAGGGCAGACCTGCCGATAATCCGTTGATAGTACATCTTGCAGATTTTTCACAGGCTGTTGACTACACATCAGCTATACCTGCTCTTGCATACAAGCTTGCAAAGCGCTTCTGTCCCGGACCGCTGACTATGGTACTTCCAAAAAACGACAGGATACCCATGATAACTTCAGGCGGACTTGACACAGTAGGCATCAGAGTGCCCTCACATCCTGTAATGCACAGGATAATAGAGCTCGCAGGCAGACCTATAGCCGCTCCGTCAGCGAATACATCGGGATATCCAAGCCCTACATCTGCTGACCACGTTATGCGTGACATGAACGGTAAAATAGCAGCTGTAGTTGACGGCGGCAGTTCAGAATTCGGCGTTGAATCAACAGTCATCTCCATTGAGGGAGAGAGCACTGCAAGGATACTTCGCCCGGGCTGTGTCACAAGGGAAATGCTTCTTGAAGTATGCGATGAGGTCATAATCGACCATGCTATACTCCACGAGCTTGAAGCAGGACAAAAAGCCGCTTCTCCCGGAATGAAGTACAAGCACTATTCGCCAAAGGCAGATATAATCATGGTCGAGGGCTCACTTGAAGGCTTTATCTCCTATGTGGGAGAACATAACGGCGACAGTGTTTATTCGCTTATTTTCGATAATGACAGGGATAATTTCCCATACAGATATATGACCTATGGTAAGGACAGCTCTCAGCAGGCACATCTTCTTTTCCAGAGACTGCGTGAGCTTGACGACATAGGTGCCAAGGTAGTCTATGTCCGTGCTCCCGAAACAGAGGGAGTAGGACTTGCAGTATATAACCGTCTTATAAGGGCGGCAGGATTCGAGGTGATAAGGATATGAACAGTCTCAACGGAGTTATGGTCGTTGGTCTGACAGGTCAGACAGGGGCAGGGAAGAGCACAGTCTCAAAGATATTTGCCTCCAATGGCTTCACAGTCATCAACTGCGATCAGGTGGCTCGCAAGATAGTAGAAAAAGGGACAAAGTGTCTCGATGAGATAGCTGACCTTTTCGGTTCTGCTGTTATAAATGAGGACGGCACTCTTAACAGACGCGGTCTTGCAGGCATAGTTTTCTCAGACAAGTCCAAGCTTGAAGCGCTTACCACTATTACATATCCTTACATCACAGGCGAGATACTTCGTCAGATAAGAGTTCACTCTATGAAAGGTGAGAAGCTCATACTTCTTGACGCTCCTACACTTTTCGAGAGCCGAGCAGATGATTTCTGCGAGATAATCATATCCGTCCTTGCAAATGCTGATATACGTGAAAAGCGTATAATCGCCCGCGACGGGCTTACAGTGGATCAGGCTCACAGACGTATGAACTCTCAGCTCGATGAGGAGTTCTTCAAGAGCCATTCCGATTACATAATCCACAATAACGGAAATATGGACACAGTCAATGGCATAGCATGGGAGGTATCAGGCAAGATACGTGAGCTTTACAAAAGCAAACAGGCCCCGATGAAAGTGCAGTAATTCAGCCGTAAATGGCTGTTATACAGTTTTTTCTGCGAAAGGAGAGGTTTTTAATGGCAGAAAAAAAGAACGAAGCTAAGAAGCTCAAGGAAAAGCTTCTTATCCAGCGTAAAAACGCTTATCATCTTGTTTCGGACAAGGATATAAAAGCCTGCGATAAATTCTGCGAAGGCTACAAGGACTTCATGAACAAGGCAAAGATAGAGCGCGAAGCAGTTATATACTCTATAGAGCTTCTTAAGAAAAAGGGCTTTGTTGAATTTAAAACAAGCATGAAGCTTAAGGCAGGGGACAAAGTATACCGCAACAACCGCGGCAAGTCTGTTCTTGCAGCTGTTATCGGTACAGCGCCTATCACAGATGGTGTAAGACTTTGTGCAGCTCATATCGATTCCCCGAGACTTGACCTCAAGCAGAATCCGCTGTATGAGGACACGGAAATGGCTCTTTTCAAGACTCATTACTATGGCGGTATCAAGAAGTATCAGTGGACCACTATTCCGCTCGCGCTTCACGGCGTAGTTATCAAGGCTGACGGTACAAGCGTGCCCGTAAATATCGGCGAGGACGACAGCGATCCTGTATTCTGCGTAACAGACCTTTTGCCGCACCTTGCAGCAGCACAGATGCAGAAGCCTCTTGCTAAGGGAATCACAGGCGAGCAGCTCAACATCGTTATCGGTTCGCGCCCGTTCAAGGACGACGAGGAGAGCGGTTCTGTCAAGCTCAATATAATGAATATTCTCTTTGAGAAGTACGGTATCACAGAGGCTGACTTTATTTCTTCAGAGCTTGAAGCAGTTCCTGCATTCAAGGCAAAGGACATCGGCTTTGACAGAAGCATGATAGGTGCTTACGGTCACGACGATAAGGTATGCGCATATCCTGCACTTGTAGCTACAGCTGAGTGCAAGAAGCCAAAGCATACAGTAGTAACTATACTTACCGACAAGGAAGAGACAGGCAGCGACGGAAACACAGGTCTCCGTTCTGCATATCTTGAATATTTCGTAGCAGATATTGCTGAAACTCTCGGCAGTGACGCAAGAACAGTCCTTTCTGCTTCCCAGTGCTTGTCCGCAGATGTAAACGCAGCATATGATCCTACATTCCCTGAGGTCAACGAGCGCAATAACAGCGCATATATAAATCACGGCGTAGTTGTTACAAAGTATACAGGTGCCCGCGGCAAGGCTGGTACATCTGACGCTTCTGCCGAGTTCACAGGACGTATCAGACGTCTTATGGATTCAAAGAATGTTATCTGGCAGACAGGCGAGCTTGGCAAGGTAGACGAGGGCGGCGGCGGCACAGTAGCTGCTTACATCGCTAACCTTAATGTTGATACTATTGATCTTGGAGTTCCTGTGCTTTCAATGCACGCTCCGTATGAGATAGTTTCAAAATTGGATACTTATATGGCATACAAGGCTTTTGAAGTATTCATGGCAGACTAAATATCAAAGCCCTCGGACTTCCGAGGGCTTATTTTACAAATAATTACATTTTGGAAATATATACTTAAATATTACTTATCAATAATCTATATATATGGATTAATTATTTATATTTGCAATAAGTATTGCATTATGCTATAATAATTTATGGAAAGTCATTCTTTCATAAATGACAATCTCATATCCCCTTATTAAGAATGAGAACCTCCCCCCTAATGGCTCTCATTCTTTTTTTTCGCAAAAAAGCCCCGATCAAAGACGTATAGCCGTCTGATCGGGGTATACTTATTTATATTTCCAGACCTTCGATCTTGTCTGCGTATTCATATACAGTTCTTATGCAGTCAGAGATAAGAGCGTTGTTTTCGCTTGCCTTACGGTAGATTATCATATCGCGGTTAAGATTGTTTGCATAGGAGCATTTTCTTGTAACAAGCTCGTTGAATCTGAGAATGCTCTGAGACATTGGAGCTACCCACATATACGCGTTCTTGACAGTTTTGAGCATACTTATCTGAGTACCTCTGTCGTAGATGAGGATACGCTTTGTAGAGCGTTTTTCGTCATAATCCTGATTAATAGCAGCTCGGCGAACCATTTCAGGTTCATCATCACCGTGGATTATCTCAGGATACTCTGAAAGAAGCTCATAGGGGACGTCGTCGTATTTGGCAAGAGGGTGAGAATCGCTCATAACGATCTGGAGAGGAAACTCCATGATAGTTCTCCCCACAAGATTGCGAGCCTTAAGACGGCTCTCTATCATTTCAGCATAAGTGCTTGGGACGCGGATAAAACCTATATCGTATTTGCCAGCACATATGTCCTCAAGTACCTTAGCAGTGCTTGTTTCCATGACATGGACTTCGATTTTATCTGTCTTATCGATATATTTGCTGATAAACTTTCCGATAGCTGCGGTAGCATAGGTAGAGCGTGCAGCAGCAACCTTGAGTCTCATTTCGTTGTCAGGAGTCTGTGCGTAGTCTCTTTCAAGGCTCTGCATTTCGTCTACGATAGTCTGAGCACGGGCAAGGAACTCCTCGCCCTCAGGAGTAAGTATCATTCCGTTGGGGGAGCGATTGAATATCTGTATACCCAGAGAAGCTTCAAGCTCTTTAAGGGCAATGCTTATATTAGGCTGAGCCTGATAAAGCTTCTTAGCCGCCTTTGTAATACTGCCTTCTCTTGCAACGGCAATAACATATTCGAGCTGCTGTATTTTCATAAGCAAATCCTACCTTATCATTATTCATAGTAAACTATATAAATATTATATCACTATATAAATGAAATTGCAATACTAATTTCAGAATAATTTAATTTAAGTTAGTTTTAATAATTTAATTTCTATGATATAAAGAATTATATAAGTTTTTTATAATCCCAAAGCGCTTATACACAAACTTATAGTTTTATCATGCAGGAGCTTTCGGGAAAACACCGATTATTATTGTACCATAAAATGCTTGATTTGTCAAAGCCCTGTCCTGTTTCTCAGGCAAAAAAGAACTGCCGATAGCTCAGCAGTTCTTTTATATTATTGAAGCTTTGGTTTGGTATCATTATCAGGAACATCATGTCCGACGGTATCGATTATGTCATCGTATTTTTTATCGGCAGAAGTATTGCTTATAACTCCGCCATTGCGCTCATTGATAACATAAGCCACGTAGAAGTTGAACAAAGCATAGCCTATCAGGATAATGCCAACAATGATACGGATAATATTTCCGCCCTTGAACGGATCAAAAATGAGAAATACCGAACCGATAAGAAGAATGATTCCGAAAACCAGCTGAAATATCTTCAAGCCCTTTTTCATTTCCTTGGTCAGCGCCTTTATTATCTGAACAATTGCGATTATTAGTATGATGAATCCAACTATTATTGATATATGAGCGCTTATGACCTTTGGAAGACACATGACGAACAGACCTATCGCTACGCCTATTCCGCCGACAGGGAGAAGCGAGCCGTCCCCCTGAGTGATACCACCGAGGGAAGTGAGAGCACTTCCTACGACGATTATTCCGCCGATGATATAGAATGTCCAGGAAATAACATTGGGGAAGAACGCAAAGCATACACCGCACACCGCAAGAAGTATGCCTTTGACGATATATCCTGTGTTGTCTATCTTCATATTATTCCCCCTTTACAAGAACCTTAAGATATACAAGAGTGAATTTTTGCAGCCTGTCTGACTTCTTGAATATGGTTTCCGCGAGGTCATTCAGGATCTTTTCACACTTTTTGATATCTTCATCGCTTGGAGTTTCATTATTGAAGGCCGATCCGAGAGCAATATCTGTGATTTTTTCAAATCCGCCCTTTTCAAAGTATATATCTCCGTGATATTTTTCCACTTCAGCAGCGAACTGCTTGTATTTTCCGTATTCGTTCCTGAGATTCAGCTCCGCAAGAAGCTTTTCCGCATAAGAATACATATATCTTATACGAGTGCTGTTATCTCCTGACTTGAAGCGCTTATCTCTTAGCCTGAGAATAAGAGTTCTTCTGGCTTGTACCAGCAGTACTATTGCAGCGATAAACAGGATAATAAACAGGATATCCTTGATAAAACTCGGAATATGGGCTCCCTTGCCGCCCTTACCGCCCTTTACATCAGTTGTAACAACGCTTGTGTCTGTCACGGTAGTTGATGTATGTGCAGAGGTTATCGCAGTATTCTTTGATGTATTTGATACGGAAGTACCTGTTGTTGTAGTAGTAGTCGAACCTGACTGAGTTGTTGTAGTTGTTTCAGAAGATATTGTAGTCTCAGGCGGGATATTCTGATGTATGTAATCAGCTGTAAACTCATATGGTATCCAGCCTATACCGTCGATATAGATCTCAGCCCATGCGTGGCTTTTGTTGTCTTTTACTTCAATGGTAACGGACTCGTCGTCGTTTATTTTGCCGCCTTTTATATCGTCGTCTAAAATAATGTAGCCTGTAGCGTAACGAGCGGGGATACCTGCCATTCTTGCGAGGATAACACCAGATGAAGCGTAATGTGTACAATAGCCCTCATGCTTTTCAAGCAGAAAGTAATTTATAAAATCGCGCGTGGGAGGAGTTGCTCCCGGTTCAAGAGTATAGGTGTTATTAGCAGCCATTCTTATCCTTATATTATTGAGTATCTCGAATACTTCCTCAGGCGTATTGCCATGCTTGACATTTACCAGATCGCTGTAAGCCTCTCTGACCTCATCCATGTCCTTATTATCCGGTACATCAAGATAGTTTTCGTAAACGAACTTCTTATAGCTGTTCTGTAAAAGCTCAGCCATGATAATGTTGCCGTGTTCATAAAGATATGCAGCGTCCGCAGGAAGTTCAAAATCTATGCAGAAATAATCATCATAGGTTATGAGGTCATTATCCTTGCAGTATTTGATTACTTTGTCCTTCCATTTTGTATCTTTTATTTCCGAAGCTGAGAAAATATTTCTTGCAGAAGAGAGAGAGGAGTTTGATGAAGGATTAAGAATGAGAGCGTCACTGTTTGAATTAGCAAAAAAGACGTCCATGCCTGTACCGAGAAGAACCTCCATGTTGTCAGGGTTGGTCGGTACGAATTTATATGATGTTTCGCCTTTTTTCTCTGTTTCGGGGAAAAGAAGAGTATCATTGGTGTATTTGATCTTACCGAAGTTTTCGACTCCGTAAGGAGAGAATACACGTCGTTTTTTTCTGGGGCTGTTCTTGATCCAGATAGTATTTTTGTCGTCTTTTCTTTTTATGTAGTTTCCGAAGATAGCGGGGAAATTCTGTGGCGAAACGCCGTATTCCTTAAAATCAGAGAATACCTTGTCCTTGTATTTTGACGACGGAAGCAAAAACCACTCATTGTCGTGATAAACGGAACGTATATTGTCCTTAAGATATAACGCACCTGATACAGGTTTCTCAATAGTGACTGTAAGGTCGGTGACGTTTTTGTAGCGTACATGCGCGACAGTTCCCATCTTGTAATTTTCGTAATCAAACTCAAAGCCGAAGGCTTCGGTCAGATTTGTAATGCTTTCGCCGAAATTACGAAAAGAGAAATCCTCTACAGCGTCACTGATGTCGCGGCGCTTTTCGTTTATGGAATCGCTTCTCTTATAATGTGTGAGATTAAGGTAGCAGTTTGCAAGAACTGCAACTATCATAACAGAGGCAATGACGAACATACCGCATCGTTCTGTTACCTTTAGTTTCATGTGCCGTTTGGGGAAGAACAGATTGTTTTTTCGGACGAATCCACTTTGTCCGCCAGAATATTCGCCTACGTCAATTGTAGACATAGCCAGTATTGCAAGCCAGTATGCGATACACATGATTCCCCAGAATACAGGCATTTTAACGCCGTTGTACATACCGATCTCAAGTACGGGGAAGGTCACCATGAGCGGGAGAACAGGGTTTGGTCTGCATATGGTGAAATAGCATATCACAATGGCAAGAAGCCATATGTAAAGGACGAAGAGCGTGGTTACATGCGATATTTCAAGTGCCTTTTTCAGATCCGTATAAAGGGTGGCATTTGAGTCAAAGGCTTCTTTGCATATAACATTGTATACGAATTTATAACCGAGAAGTATTTTTTTCTTTTTCTTATACACGAAAAAGAAAAACCCCATCAACGACAGCAGATATGCACCGAGAGCTTTTCCGCCTTTAAGGGCTATCAGAATGTGAAATGCTGCAAAGCAGAAAAATGCAGCAACGACAGTGCTCTTGCTATAGCGGAAATGGTACATTCCAAGAAATGACATGACAACGGACAGCATACCGATAACGGAGATAGCCGCCGCATAGAATTTTCTCATGCTCGGATGTTTTTGTTTTACGGACATTACTATGCTGTCGCTGATATTAATGCCGTTTGTGTTTTGTATGTTCTTTCTTTTCATTATATATCTATATCCTTTATTGAGGCAGATATTCTGCCGACTACGACAGGTATAACGTTAAGTGAAGAATAACCGCCGCCCAAGGAAGCGGTCTTATCTATATCGTCAATGATTATGACAGCGTTCTTGAAATCGGCTTCGACTTCCTCGTCGATGCTGTCAAGAAGCTTCTCATTGAAATCAGAGCTTATATAAGTGAATGAAGCAAATGAAAGCGAATCATTCTCTGTAAAGTAAACATCGGGCTTCTGACAGTAGCGCATATCGTCTACCGAAGCTATAAGAGCTTTGACTACTGACGCGAGATCAGCTGAGCTCGTTATGCTGTACTCGGCGAACTGATTCTGAGAAGCGTTGAAGAATACAACCGAATGACATCTTTCGTTATCAAGCAGGAACTGCGAGATAGAAAGAAAAGTCTCGATAAGTGTGTCTGTTACAGGGAGCGCCGAATCATTTTCAGAATAGCATTTCAGGTCAATGAAAAGCATACACGGAACGTCTATGGGCAGGCTGTAATCCTTTACGATGAAATCGTCCTTTTTTGAGCTGAGCTTCCAGTGTATGCGGTTAAGCTTGTCTCCTGCATTGTATTCGCGGAGATCAAATACCTCTGACGGATCATCACCTGGGCGGTGCTCCGAGAAAAGATCGCTTTCCTCATTTACGCGGTCGCTGTAATGAACGATACCGCCGATATCGTGCCCCTCGGGCATGATAGTTACCTCTGTATGGATATTGCTTGCAGTTCTGAACTTGAATATCCTGAGGGGATCGTAAATATTGAGATATAATGTTCTTATTTTAATAGTGCCGCAGAACTTGGAGTTGAGCTGAAAGGTAACACGCTGTGAGTTCCTTGGCTGTATGGGCAGAAACAGGTCAAAGGAGGAAATATCCTTGCTGAATGAATTGTAGTATTCCACCTTTGCCTCGGCTTTTCCGATAGGGAAAATGCTGTTGTTGGTAACAACGAGCTGAACAGGAAAGTCCTTGAACTTTACAGCGTTCTTGTCCTTTACAGCGAATTCAACCTTTATACTGCGTTTTGCTATCAATGTTGAGACAAACATAATGATAGGAAGAGCTATCATTACAATAAGAAGTACAAGTGCAAAGTCCCATATATATAGTATATAGAAAAGTGCACATACTATAATAAGTACGATGAACAGCAGCTTAGTAAGTATCATGCCGCCGCCTTACTTTTCGCCGATCCCCGGGACAGGAACCGTTCTGAGTATTTCCGTGATCACATCTGAAGCAGTGGTATCCGAAAGCTTTGCCTTGGAATTGAGCATTATACGGTGCTCAAAGACATCGTTGCAGATATATGAGATATCCTCGGGAATAACGTAATCACGTCCCATAGCAACAGCGATACCCTTTGAAAGCTGCATAAGTGCCAGAGTGCCGCGGGGGCTGACGCCAAGCTTGAGCATAGGGTGCTTACGTGTAGCAGCGGAAATAGAAACGATGTACTCGTAAATTCTGTCATCTATGTATATATTTGATATGTATTCCTGAAGCTCGGTAATAAAGCTTGCGTCGGCAACAGGCTTTACATTCTGAAGCGGATTGTCATTATGTTTGGCTTTAAGTATCGACACCTCTCCGCTGAAATCAGGATAGCCCATGCTGAGCTTTATCATGAAACGGTCAAGCTGCGAATCGGGAAGATTATGAGTACCAGCCGAACCGATAGGATTCTGTGTAGCTATTACGGTATACGGCTCAGGGAGCTTATATGTATTACCGTCTACGGTAATGCTTTTTTCCTCCATGAGCTCAAGAAGAGCTGACTGAGTTTTGCTTGATGTACGGTTTATCTCATCAGCAAGAAAGAGGTTGCAGAATGCAACACCGGGACGGAACTCGAATTTTCCGTTGGTCTTATTATAAACGGAAAAGCCTGTAACGTCCGACGGGAGTACATCGGGAGTAAACTGCATACGGTTGTGTTCAAGAGAAAGTGCTTTTGAAAAAGCAAGTGCAAGAGTAGTTTTTCCTACGCCGGGGATATCCTCTATAAGGATATGACCTTTACACAGCATAGCGAGCAGTGCCTTGACGATTATAGCGTCCTTGCCGATAACGGCTTTTTTTACTTCTGCGATTACAGAATTTATTTGGTTAGTATAATAAGTCTTGTCCATATTGTTTCTCCTATGAATTTGTTTATACTATATTATTATAGCATTAAAAGCTGACATTTGCAATAGCTCCCTGTATATTTTTACAATAGTGATTTGTAACTATTCAGTTACCAAAAACACTCTTGCAAAATGTCGTAAAATGGTGGAAATGGCGTAAAACAGAGAGTTTAATTTTGCGCAAATATACGGCAAAACGAACTGCGTTGTTACTATTTTGTAACAAAACGCAGTTAAAATCGAATTATTATTAATAATTTAGTAACACATAGTCCATTAAATCTCCATATAATATGTGCACATTTACTCCGAGTCAATAAATACCGTGGAAAATATTAGCCACAAAATGGAAAAAATCCTAAAAGTATTGCCATTTCGAGGAAGATGTGTTATCATATCAACAGCCCGAAAAAATTGAAAACACTTTTTCAGGAAAGGATGAGTTGATGGGTAATCTCAAAGCCGCAGCGTTAGCTTGCGGAGTAGTTGCTTCAGTTTTGGGCGGAGGAATCGGAGTTGGATATCTTACATCTTCGACCGTAAGAACATCTGATATAGTTAGTGCGGAGGGCACAGTGGCAAATGCCATGAGCGCTGTTTCAAACACAGCGGCTGAGCTTTCAGTAATGACCGAAAAGGCAACTGCAAACAAAGGAACAACCACCAAGAAATCTTATACAGTCGAAAAGTCGACGGCTGCAAGCAAAAACCAAATTGCTGCACAGGAAGGCACAACTTCACTGTACGGTATAGAAGTAGCTACAACAGCTGCTCAGATTTCAAGATCGGTGCCCGCACCGGCACATGCGCCGGCTGCAATCACACAGCCTGCTACGCAGGCATCTACAACTGCTGCAATAGTAGCAAGAGCTACAGAGGCAGTTAAGGTAACTACTGCAAAGCCCGTAGTTACAACAACATTGATGACAACAACAACGACTGCTGCCACCACGACCACGATGGTAGAAACAACAATTGCTGCAGAAGAATACGTTGAACCAACAACCGAAGCTCCGCAGGAAACAACAGAGACTTATGTTGAGCCTGAAACAGAGCCTGTAGTGATCGATGTTGAAACAGAAGAGGACTCATTGCCTATAACCGATGAAGAGTACATACTCCTTTGCAACGCTGTGGCACACGAAGCAGGCTGCAACTGGATCAGTACCGAGGATAAGGCAAAGGTAGTAGAAGTGATTATGAATAGAGTTTCTTCTCCTAAGTTCCCGAATACGATTTACGGTGTAATCACACAGCCGTACCAGTTCTCGGGTTCAAGTACATACGCAAACTTAAACACATACAGTTCTCACGTTACACAGAGCGTGAAGGACGCGGTTACACTTTACTTCAAGGAAAATGGATCCTTTACTCAGGGTTACATTGGTTTCTGGGGTGACGGTTACAGTAACCACTTCTATTAATTAATAGTATCAAAACAGTCGGCATACAGTCGGCTGTTTTTTTATTTGCATAAAAACTGCCGATGTGATATAATATATAAAAATAAACGGAGTTGATTATGGATATTAATGTTAGAAAAATAGCAGAGCTTGCGTCCCTTGATATCTCTGATGATGATATACCGCGCTTTGAACGTGATATGAAAGATATAGCCGCTATGGTATCAGAGCTTCCCGATTTGGGCGGCGAGAGCTTTATCGGAATGCCTATGGAGCTTCGCAGTGATATTGTAGAAGATAGCGCTGTATCCCGTGAGGAGCTTATGAAAAATGCTCCTGAGTCTGTCAAAGGCTGTTTTGCTGTTCCGAGGACGGTGGAGTACTGATGAAGCTGTATGAAAAAAGCGCATATGAGATTGCTGCAATGCTCAGAAGCAGAAAGTGCAGTGCAAAGGAGCTTCTGCATGATGTAATGGGCAGAGCAAGGGAGCTTCAGCCGCGGCTCAATGCGTATATCACATTCAATGACCAGGCAGAAAATGCTGCCGAAAATGCCGACAGGCTAATTGCAAAGGGTGGAGATATTCCGCCTTTATGCGGAATACCTATCGCTGTAAAGGACAATATCTCTACAAAAGGTCTGCGTACCACCTGTGCTTCAAAAATGCTTGAAAACTACATACCTCCCTACAGTGCCACGGCAGTTGAGCTTCTCGAGGCGGCAGGAGCTGTTATTATAGGCAAGACCAACATGGACGAGTTTGCCATGGGCTCCGCCTCGGATACAGGAGCGTTCGGAGCAGTGTACAATCCGGCAGATACAGCATATTCCGCAGGCGGCTCATCAGGAGGTTCAGCGGCGGCTGTTGCAGGCGGCGGTGCAGTACTTGCACTCGGTTCGGATACAGGCGGCTCTGTGCGTCAGCCTGCTTCATTCTGCGGAGCAGTTGGCTTCTGTCCGTCTTACGGTGCGGTATCGCGTTTCGGACTTATAGCCTTTGCCTCTTCTCTTGACAGAATAGGTTCTATCGGAAGAAACGTGCGCGATGTTCATATGCTCCACAATATAATAAACGCTTCGGATATCAAAGATGTAACACATATTCCAAAAAAATTTTCAAAAACTCTCTGCGGCAGTCTTAAAGGTATGCGCATAGGTGTTCCCAAGGAGCTGTTTGACGAATATATAAGCGATGAAGTAAAGTCAGCCGTTATGAATGCAGTGAAGCTGATGGAGAGAGCAGGAGCCATCATAAAAGAGGTATTCCTGCCCTCAGCTTCGGCAGCTGTAAAAGCATACTATATAATCTCTTCGGCTGAGGCTTCTTCCAATCTTGCAAGATACGACGGCGTACGTTATGGCTTCAGAGCAGATAATTGCACCACTCCTGCCGAGATGTTCAGAAAGAGCAGGACCGAGGGCTTCGGTGATGAGGTCAAAAGGCGTATTCTGCTTGGAACCTTTGTACTCAGCGAGGGATGTTTTGATAGGTATTACAAAAGAGCGGCAGCTCTCAGGCAGAAACTTTGCGGCGAATTTGATGATATATTTACAGAATGCGACTTTATTGCCGCACCTGTTTATCCAAATGCAGGGATACTTCACGGAGCTGAAAGAAAACCCGCAGAGTTATATGCTGCTGATATATGCACAGTACCGTCAAGCCTTGGCGGACTGCCTGCCGTAAGTATTCCCTGCGGCAGGGCAGGCAACGGACTGCCCATAGGCTTACAACTCATAGGCAGGAGATGTGGCGATGAGGAGCTGCTCGATGCAGCGTATGGATATGAGCTTGCAGGAGGTGGCTGCGATGTATGAGCTTGAATGTACAATAGGGCTTGAAGTCCATGCAGAGCTCAAAACTGCGACAAAGATATTCTGCGGCTGTAAGAATGAGTTCGGCGCAGAGCCCAATACTCATGTATGTCCCGTTTGTCTCGGTCTTCCGGGAGCATTGCCGCGGCTCAACAGTAAGGTCTGCGACTTTGCAGTAAAAATGGGACACGCTCTCGGCTGTGAGATAAATCCGGTAAGCCGTATGGACAGAAAGAATTACTTCTATCCCGACCTTCCCAAAGCCTATCAGATATCTCAGTCGGATATCCCTTTATGCGGCAGGGGCAGGCTTGATATCATAGTCGACGGGGATATCAGAACTGTTGGAATAACACGTATCCATATCGAAGAAGATGCGGGCAAGCTTATACACGACGATGATTTTGCAGGAACTCTCTGTGACTATAACCGCTGTGGAGTGCCTTTAATAGAAATAGTTACAGAGCCTGACCTGCACAGTTCCCGTGAAGCCTATGTTTTCCTCGAAAACATACGAAGCATACTCAGATACATCGATATCTCCGACTGCAAAATGCAGGAGGGAAGTATACGATGTGATGTGAACGTTTCTGTTCATGAAAAAGGAACTCCTCTCGGTGAGCGCTGTGAACTGAAAAATGTCAACAGTTTCAGTGCGGCTGTCCGCGGTATCGAATACGAAATAAAGCGGCAGAAAGATATCATAAGCTCAGGCTGCATGGTAGAGCGTGAGACTCGGCGCTGGGACGATAAAAAGGGCATAAGCACAGTAATGCGAAGCAAGGAGAATTTGCAGGATTACAGATTCTTTCCCGAACCTGACCTTGGTGCTATAGTTCTTGAACATGAGAGGATAGAGCGCCTTCGCGATGAGATACCTGAACTCCCGAATAAAAAGATGATACGCTATGTCATTGAACATGGCATGAACTGCGATGAAGCCTTTGTTATCGCTGACTCACCTGATAAGGCGAAGCTGTATGATGAGTGCGTTGCTCTTAGTATTTGTAAGCCGCGGTCTGCTGCAAACCGAATACTTGGCGATGTAACGAAATTCATGAATGATACAGGCAGAAGCATTGCTGATACGCCTCTTACTGCCGAAGCTCTCAGCGAACTCTGTAAAGCCGCTGAGGACGGCGTTATATCAAGTACAGGCGCAAAGCGCGTATTCATCGAGCTTGTAACAAAAGGCGGAGACACTGCCGAGATAATAGAAAGGCTTGGTCTTGCACAGAATTCAGACGAGGGCTTTCTTAATGAAATTGCGGAGAAGGTAATTTCAGATAATGAGAAGAGCGTCAGCGATTATATTGGCGGAAAGTCCAATGCGTTGGGCTATCTTGTCGGACAGGCGATGAAGCTTTCAAAGGGCAGGGCAGATCCTGCAAAGCTGAAAAGTATACTCGAAAACAAACTAAAAAAGGAGAATTGATATGAAGTTTATATGCTATCCAAAATGCACTACCTGCCAGAAGGCAAAGAAATGGCTTGATGATAAGGGAATATCCTACGAGCTTAGAGACATCAAGGAGAATAATCCGACAGAAAAAGAGCTGAGAGAATGGTATAAGAAAAGCGGACTTCCTCTTAAAAAGTTCTTCAACACAAGCGGACTTCTCTATAAATCAATGGAGCTGAAGAACAAGCTGCCTGATATGAGCGATGACGAGCAGATAAAGCTGCTTGCTTCGGACGGTATGCTCGTAAAAAGACCTATTGTCGTTGACGGTGACAATGTACTTGTAGGTTTCAGGGAAAAGGAATACGAAGAGCTTTTCAAGTAATACTATATATGTGCTGTTAACCGCGGTTAATTGACAATTGTCAGACTTTGCAGTATAATCAAATAAAAGGAAGGGAGATAAACTATGAAGCAGTATAATGTTACGGGAATGAGCTGTGCGGCTTGCAGCGCACGTGTAGAAAAGGCTGTATCATCAGTTGACGGCGTTACATCATGCTCCGTCAGTCTCCTTACCAATTCAATGGGAGTCGAGGGAACTGCCTCTGCTGAAGCGATAATAGCCGCTGTGAAGAATGCAGGTTACGGCGCGTCAGTTAAAGGTGAAAGCAGCAATGTATCTTCAGGTGAAGATGAACTCAAGGACACGGAAACTCCTAAGATGAAACGAAGACTTATAGCTTCACTTGGTTTCCTTTTGATACTGATGTATATTTCCATGGGGCATACTATGTTCGGAGCTCCATTGCCCTCCGTAATGGCAGGAAATCATGTTATGACTGCTCTTGCGGAGCTTCTTCTTGCCGCTATAGTAATGGTCATCAATCAGAAGTTCTTTATAAACGGTTTCAAGGGAATAATATACCGTTCACCCAACATGGATACTCTTGTTGCACTCGGCTCGGGAGCGTCTTTCGTTTACAGCACGGCTGTACTGTTTATGATGACTGCCGCTCAGCAGAGAGGAGATACATCTGCGGTCCATGCCTATATGCATGATCTGTATTTTGAGTCGGCGGCAATGATACTGACTCTTATAACCGTAGGTAAAATGCTTGATGCCCGCTCCAAAGGAAAAACTACCGACGCATTGAAAAGTCTTATGAAGCTTGCCCCCGAGACGGCTGTTGTGGTTCGTGACGGCGCAGAAGCAGAAGTCCCTGTGGCTGAGGTAAAAAAAGGCGATATTTTCATAGTCAGGGCAGGCGATAGTATACCCGTTGACGGAATAGTCATTGAAGGTGAAAGCGCAGTAAACGAAGCGGCTCTCACGGGTGAGAGCATACCTGTTGACAAAACTGCAGGCGACAGCGTATCCGCGGCAACGATAAACAGTTCCGGATATCTGCGCTGCGAAGCTTCCCGTGTAGGCGAGGACACAACACTGTCCCAGATAATAAAAATGGTAAGTGACGCAGCGGCTACAAAAGCACCGATTGCGAAAATAGCCGACAAGGTCTCGGGCGTTTTTGTACCTGTAGTAATTGGTATCGCGGTCTTGACGCTTATAGTATGGCTTATTATCGGCAAATCTGTAGGCTTTTCGCTTGGCAGAGCCATAGCTGTGCTCGTTATAAGCTGTCCGTGCGCTTTAGGACTTGCAACTCCTGTTGCTATAATGGTCGGAAACGGCGTTGGAGCTAAAAACGGACTGCTATTTAAAACAGCGGCTTCACTTGAAGAAGCTGGAAAGGCTCAGATAATAGCCCTTGACAAGACAGGTACGATAACAAGCGGTGAGCCGAAGGTCACAGATATTATCCCCGTAAACGCCAACAGCGAGCATGAACTAATAACGCTCGCGTATTCTCTGGAAAAGAAAAGCGAACACCCCCTTGCAGGCGCTATAATACGATACGGAAGTGAAAACGGGATCACATCTGATGAGATCACCGAATTCAAGGTACTCGCAGGCAGCGGCGTATCGGGAAAGTGCGGAGAAAGCACATATATCGGCGGAAACTTCGGACTTATAAGCTCTGCTGCTGTAATAAGCGAGGATATTAAAGCAATGTCCGACAAGCTATCGGAGCACGGAAAAACTCCGCTGTTCTTTGCTAAAGACGGAGTTCTTGTCGGGATTATCGCTGTTGCTGATGTTATAAAGGAGGACAGCCCTCAGGCGATCCGCGAATTGCAGAATATGGGTATCCGCGTTGTAATGCTTACAGGTGACAATGAGCGCACAGCCAAAGCTATCGGAACTCAGGCAGGTGTTGACGATGTCATTGCAGGCGTACTTCCTGACGGCAAGGAAGCCGTTATACGCAGGCTGAAAAAGCAAGGCAAGACTGTAATGGTCGGTGACGGAATCAATGACGCTCCTGCACTGACAGCGGCTGATATGGGTATAGCTATCGGAGCAGGCGCTGATGTAGCTATTGACGCTGCGGATATAGTCCTTATGAAGAGCAGACTAAGTGATGTTCCGGCGGCTGTAAGGCTTAGCAGGGCAACTCTGCGGAATATCAGGCAGAATCTTTTCTGGGCGTTTATCTACAATATCATCGGTATACCGCTTGCGGCAGGAGTTTACTCAAAGCTTTTCGGCTGGCAGATGAATCCGATGTTTGGAGCCGCTGCAATGAGCCTTTCGAGCTTTTTTGTTGTGAGCAACGCTCTCAGACTTAACTTTTTTAAGGTTAATGACAGCAGCCGTGACAAGAAACGCGCTTATACGCTCTCCGAAGCTTCAGGTTCAGCAGATACTGCGGTCATAAAGATAAAAGGCATGATGTGCGGACATTGCGAGGCAAGAGTTAAGAAGGCTCTGGAGGAGCTGCCCTTTGTTGATGAAGCAGTAACAAGCCATGAAAAGGGAACAGCGGAGCTTAATTTATCAGGCACCCTTGACGAAAAGGCAGTCAAAAAAGCCGTTAACGACGCAGGATATAAATATATCGGCATTAACCGATGAATATATAAAAAGCAGTCTTTTGGGCTGCTTTTTTCAGTATATCGGGAAATTATTGCCGCGCACTTGCTTTTTTGAAAATTATATGATATAATAACTTTTGTATGCATTAAAACGTGACCGAAAGGCAGAGGATTATGGCTAAGAAACAAGACTACGGCAACGACAGTATATCAATGCTCAAGGGCGCGGACAGAGTCCGTAAACGTCCTGCGGTTATATTCGGCTCTGACGGCTTAGACGGCTGCGAGCATTCGATTTTTGAGGTCATCTCGAACTCTATTGATGAAGCTCGTGAGGGCTACGGAAACAAGATAATAATCACTCATTACAGGAACAACGACATCGAAGTAGAGGATTTCGGCAGAGGCTGTCCTGTAGACTATAATAATAATGAAAAGCGTTATAACTGGGAGCTTGTTTACTGTGAACTCTATGCAGGCGGCAAGTATGATTCAGCTGCTGAGTCCTATGAGTACTCACTTGGTCTTAACGGACTCGGTCTGTGCTCAACCCAGTATTCTTCGGAATTTATGGACGTTGAGGTAATTCGAGACGGATTTAAATATGACCTGCACTTTGAAAAGGGCAATAATGTAGGCGGACTTAAAAAAGAGCCCTGCAAGAAAAAGCAAACAGGTACAAAGACTCGCTGGCGACCTGACCTTGAAGTATTTACTGATATAAATGTTTCTGATGAGTTCTTCTGTGATATTTTAAAGCGTCAGGCTATCGTAAATCCGAATATACTCTTTGTTTTCCGTTCAGAAAATGAAGCAGGCGGCTTCAATGAGCAGGAATTCTTATATGAGCAGGGTATAACCGAGTACGTTCAGGAGATTGCAGGTGAGGGCGCACTGTCCTCAATACAGCACTGGACTGCCGAGAAAAAGGGCAGAGACCGTGACGACAAGCCTGAGTACAAGGTAAAGCTTGATGTGGCTGTTACATTCTCAAATAAGGCAAAGCTTACGGAGTATTATCATAACTCCAGCTTCCTTGAGCACGGCGGTTCACCTGCCGAGGCTGTAAAACGAGCTTTTCAGGCGCAGATAGACAGTTATATCAAATCCGTGAACGGCTATCAGAAGAACGAGAGCAAGATAACCTATGCCGATATTGAGGAATGTCTGATACTTGTATCATCTTCCTTCTCAACTCAGACTTCTTATGCTAACCAGACCAAAAAGGCTATAACCAACAAATTTATCCGCGAGGCTATGACAGAGTTCCTGCGTCATCAGCTTGAGGTATACTTTATTGAGAATCCAGATGAAGCCCAGAAGATAGCCGAGCAGATACTCATAAACAAGAGAAGCCGTGAAAACGCGGAAAAAGTCCGCCTTAATGTAAAGAAGAAGCTCACAGGTACTATCGATCTTGCAAATATGGTGGAGAAGTTCGTGGACTGCCGTACAAAGGACGTTTCACGCCGTGAAATATACATCGTGGAGGGTGATTCGGCTCTCGGTTCTGTAAAGCTTGCCAGAAATGCGGAGTTTCAGGCTATAATCCCTGTCCGCGGCAAGATACTCAACTGTCTCAAGGCTGAGTACTCAAAGATATTCAAGAGCGAGATAATCACTGACCTTATCAAGGTACTTGGCTGCGGTGTTGAAGTTACCACCAAGGCTAACAAAGAACTCTCAAACTTTGATATCAATAACTTCCGCTGGAGCAAGATAGTTATCTGTACCGATGCGGACGTTGACGGTTTCCAGATAAGAACACTAATACTTACAATGCTGTACAGGCTCACACCTACTCTTATCGAGCAGGGATACGTTTATATCGCAGAGTCTCCGCTTTTTGAGATAAACACTAAGGAAAAGACATATTTTGCCTATACAGAGCAGGAAAAGCAGCGTATTCTCGAAATGATAGGCGATAAAAAGCACACTATACAGCGCTCGAAAGGTCTCGGTGAGAACGAACCCGACATGATGAGCCTTACAACAATGAATCCTGATACAAGGCGTCTTATCAAGGTAACTGCCGATGATATCACGGAGTCCGCAGAGGTATTTGAGATGCTTCTCGGTGACGATCTGCAGGGTCGTAAGGATTACATCTCTGAATACGGCGCTGATTACCTTGAACTTGCTGATATCAGCTAAGGAGCTGTCCTATGAAAAAGATCAGAATGACAAAATGCCGTTTTTGCGGCGGAACTGAATTTATAACAGGATATCAGAACTTTTACGGAGCTGTTTACAGTGCCGACAGCCTTATGCGCTCAACATCACTGTATCATACCATATGCAGAGATTGCGGCAGTATTGTAAGGTCTTATGTAAAAGATCCCGAAAAGCTCCTGAAAAAGAGTGAACGACGTAAAGAAGGAGAAGAATAAATGCCAAGGAAAAAGGATACTCCAAATAAACAGCCTGTTTTCAAGCATGAAGCTTATATTGAGGGCTCGGGAAGCGTTGTTGATGAAAGAATAACAGATACGCTGAAAAAGAACTATATGCCCTATGCCATGAGCGTTATCATCTCCCGAGCACTTCCTGAGATAGACGGTTTCAAGCCATCACACAGAAAGCTCCTTTATATGATGTACAAAAGGGGACTGCTAAGCCCTGATAAGGAGCGTTCCAAGTCTGCTAACGTTGTCGGCGAGACAATGAAGCTGAATCCTCACGGCGATCAGGCTATATATGAGACTCTTGTCCGTATGACACGAGGCAATGAGGCACTTTTGCACCCCTATATTGACAGCAAGGGTAACTTCGGAAAGCAGTATTCAAGCAAGATGCACTTTGCTGCTCCGCGATATACTGAGGTAAAGCTCGAAAAGATATGCAACGAGCTTTTCCGTGATATCGACAAGGAGACTATAGATTTCGTACCTAACTACGATAATACCATGCAGGAGCCAACTTTGCTCCCTGCAACATTCCCGACTGTGCTTGTCAACTCAAACACAGGTATCGCTGTTTCAATGGCGAGCAATGTGTGTCCCTTCAACCTTGAAGAGGTCTGCGAGACTACAATAGCTCTCATGAAGGATCCGAATCATGATATTATCAGTACGCTTAAAGGACCTGATTTTCCCGGCGGCGGACTTATGCTTTATGATGAAGCAGAGCTCAACAAGGTCTATGAAACAGGACGCGGAAGTATAAAAGTACGTTCAAAATACAGCTATGATAAGAGCGCTAACTGCATAGAGGTAACTGAGATACCTTATACGACCACTATCGAAGCTATTATCGAGAAGATAATCGACCTCGTTAAGCAGGGCAAGATAAGAGAGATATCATATATCCGTGATGAAACTGATATCGACGGACTTAAGATCGCTATCGACCTGAAGCGCGGAACCGATCCCGATAAGCTTATGCAGAAGCTTTACCGTCTTACTCCATTACAGGACAGCTATCCTTGCAACTTCAATATACTTATTGCAGGTACTCCAAAGGTAATGGGAGTTCGTGAGATACTTATCGAGTGGACTGCTTTCCGTGAGGAGTGCGTACAGCGCAGGACATACTTTGACTTACAGAAGAAAAAGGAAAAGCTCCACTTGCTGGAGGCTCTCTCAAAGATACTTCTCGATATTGACAAGGCTATAAAGATAATCCGTGAGACCGAAAACGAAGCGGACGTTGTGCCGAACCTTATGATAGGCTTCGGTATTGACGAGATACAGGCTGAATATGTTGCAGAGATAAAGCTCCGCAACATCAATAAGCAGTATATTCTCCGCCGTGTTGAGGAAGTCGACCAGCTCAAAAAGGATATTGAGGAAATGGAGGATATCCTCCGTGACAAGAAGAAGATACGCAAGATAATCGTAAACGAGCTACGTGACGTCATTAAGAACTACGCTCAGCCGAGAAAGACGATGTTCTACTATCAGGCTGACGTTGAGGAAGCTGAGGAGGTCGATGATACTCCCGATTATCCTGTTAATATCTTTGTGTCCGACAGCGGCTACTTCAAGAAGATAACTCCTCAGTCTCTCCGTATGAGCAGCGAACAGAAGCTTAAAGAGGGAGATTTCATCAGTCAGTGCTTCGAGGCAACTAATAAGACTGAGCTTGTATTCTTCTCGGATAAGGCTCAGGCTTACAAATCGAGAGCCAGCGCCTTTGACGATACAAAGGCAAGTGTTATGGGTGATTATATCCCTGCGAAGCTCAGCTTTGACGAGGGTGAGAGCCTTAAAATGGTAGTTCCGACTATTGATTACAGCGGATATGTTATATTCTTCTTTGAAAACGGAAAAGCTGCAAAGGTACCGCTTAAGTCATATGAGACAAAGACTAACCGTAAGAAGCTTGCAAATGCATATTCGTCAAAGTCTCCGCTTATTGCAGCTCTGTTTATCCCAGAAGAAACTGATATACTCTTAAGAACTACAAGCGGTCACGCTCTTGTATTCAATACAGGAATGATACTGCCCAAGTCTACAAGAGATTCTCAGGGCGTACAGGTCATAACACTCAGAAAGAAAGCGACTCTTTCATCGGCTTCGCTTATAGCTCCCGAGGAACTGCCTGAGCTTGAAAAATACCGTTCAAAGAGCGTTCCTGCCGCAGGCAAGCCTGCAAAGGAGCTTGGAGACAGCAATCAACTTACATTCTGATAAAAATAAGCCCGAAAGCATTGCTTTCGGGCTTTATCTTTATTATTCCTGTGAGATGATCTCCTTGTAGAACTCGGAGAAATCCTTGCGCTTATCCTTTGTGAACTGGATAGCTGTTCTTGGGTGCTGATTAAAGAGACCTGTGAGGAGGTACTGGAGATCATATCCCCATACAGCGCCTTCCTCGCGGAGCTTTTCCATGTGTTTCTCAATGAACTGGAATACAGGATATACATTGTACTTTGGATTTTTGAGGAAACCGAGAAGAAGCTCCATTGCGCAGTTGCCTGCGCCTCTGCCCATTGATGAGTA
Source organism: Ruminococcus flavefaciens (assembly GCF_900119075.1). Classification (GTDB taxonomy): domain Bacteria; phylum Bacillota; class Clostridia; order Oscillospirales; family Ruminococcaceae; genus Ruminococcus; species Ruminococcus flavefaciens_Q. The sequence goes on along the minus strand of NZ_FPIP01000001.1, from coordinate 556,555 downwards.
TGTAGCGTCAAGCCAGTCAACACCGTCGCCAACAGCTTCAATTGTATTTGCAAAAGCAAGCTGCTGGTTGTTGTGAGCGTGGATACCGACCTTTTTGCCGTATTTGTCTGCTGCTTCAAGGTAAAGGTTTGCTATCCGTGCCAGTTGCTCGGGGTAGAGTGCTCCGAAGCTGTCAACGATGTAGAATACATCAACAGGGGACTGTCCGATAATGTCAAGAGCTACTTTAAGGTCGCCCTCCTGAGCATTTGATATTGCCATGATATTGCAGGTAACTTCATAGCCCTTCTTCTTAGCGTCTTCTATCATATCAACAGCAGTTGGTATCTGGTGAAGGTATGTTGCAACACGGATAAGGTCAACAGGGGAGTTCTCACGCTCAACGATGTCCTGCTTGTAGTTGCAGCGTCCTACGTCAGCCATGATAGCTATTTTGAGGTCAGTGTGGTTCTCGCCAACTATAGAGCGGATATACTCATCGTCGCAGAACTTGCATGGACCGAAATCCTCGACCTTGAACATTTCCTTGTCAGCTCTGTAGCCGAACTCCATATAATCAACGCCTGCCTTGATATTGGACAGGTAAAGGTCTCTTACGAACTCATCAGAAAATCTGAAATCGTTTACAAGTCCTCCGTCGCGGAGAGTAGCGTCTACAACTCTCACATCTGATCTGTAATTCATCAGCTTAGATATCTCTTTCATATTTATCCCTCTTTCACAAAGTAAACTGTAACGCTTTTAAGCTTTTGAGCTTTAAAGCGATTTGTTTCTTTGTATAGTATATCACACATTTTGTACTTTGTCAAATACTTTTTTGGAGTTTAAGAATGCAAATTTTTATGTAAAATAACAAGGGACTTTGCAAAAAAGTCCCTTGTTAATTCAATGTTTGTTTTTACGGAGCTCCTCGAGTTGATCCTTAAAGCTTTTAATGTTTATGATATCAAGCTGAGGAAATGCTTTGGAAAGACGTTTAAGAGTAAAGCTTCGTTTCTCATGGATCGATTTGTACTTATCCCTGAGCTCTTCGAGCTTTTGTCTGTATTCTGCATTGCGTTCATCGAGCTCACTTTTCTTGTCCATGACGTGTTCTACACCCGTAAAGATCTTTTCGCCTGTTTTATCTGATATCTTTCTCATTTCAGCGGATATTCCTTCAAGAACCACAAGTCTTTGCTTGATATGGATTATTGCCGCAACAGTGATTATAGTATCGCTGATGAAACCTATAAGTATCACCGTTAAGATAACGATACCGAAGGCAGAGGGGATATCGCGGACAAATTTAACAGTAAGAGGGTGTATAAGTCTGACGGTAACAAGGCAGGCGACTCCCCATAGAAGGGAGAATTTAAGACATATATAGCCTTTGAGGTTGAAACGTTCACCTGAGTAATCCCACCATTTCTGCGAAAAAAACTTTTCCAGCAGAAAGCCTGTAATAAGTTCAAGGAACGTTGTCAGCAGAACAGAGCCAACATAAAGAACAACAATGTTCTCCTTGATAGGTTCAAGGGCGAAACAGACGAGTATCACCCCAAAGCCGTATATAGGACAATACGGACCGTTGAGAAAGCCGCGGTTTATGAACCTGCCATGTTCTACAGCCTGATAAACGACTTCAAGGCACCAGCCTAAAAAGGCGTATATGACGAAATAGCCTGCTGTTCGGCAGATAGCAAGGGCAGTATCGTTCATATATTAATAGCCCAGCTCCTCGCCGACGATAATGACCTTGATACGTCCCTTATGGCGCTGATGTGCGGAGATAAGATAATTACAGCATATTCTGCCGTCACTGCCGCAGCCGTCATACATCTGAGAGCCCGATTTTGTAAGAGAGACGCATTCGCCCTTTTCCTTACAGTAGGTATCACAGTTGAGACGGACGCAGTTAGGCGGTGCAGCCTCGCGCTTAACACGGAGCTCTGCTTCCCTGAGGTCCTTTACAATTTTATTGTAGCCTGCGATAATGATAACAGACTTTGGTCCGAAAGCTATTGCGGCGATACGGTTGCTGTTGCCGTCAACATTATAAAGAACGCCGTCCTCGGTGATAGCGTTTGAGCTTGAAATATACACATCTGCGAAAAAGGCTTTTCTGTAGAGCTCCACTACTTCCTCGGGAGTATTTACCTTTGCGCGGTCAAGGTATTTATACTTTGGCGATTCAAGGAGTGATTTGAGTCCTATCTCTCCCATAGTCATCGTGCCGCCGTTTGTGATAACGTCGCCCTCTTTTAAGAGAGATTCAACGATAGGACAGACATCGGCGCTTGTTTCGGCGTAGTAGAATTCCATATTGTTCTTTTTGAGGTTTTCGCCTGTTTTATTTATCCTTTTTTCGATTATTGATTTTTTATTATCGTCCATGATCTTTACTCCTTTATAAATTTAATATGCGGAACATAACGTTCCGCATATTATTTCAATAATTAATTAAGCGTTGTCAGGCTCAAGTACAGCGTAGTTTCCGTCGTCACGCTTATAAACTACGTTTATCAGACCTGTCTCTGCATTTGTGAACATAAAGAACTCGTGATCCAGCATATTCATCTGGAGTATAGCCTCGTCGATGTCCATAGGTCTCATCTTGAACTTCTTGTGCTTGATAACCTCATACTCGACTGTCTCGGGTACAGGATAAGCGAAAGCCTCCTTGAAAGCGGCGTCTTTAAGCTTCTTCTCGACCTTGGTCTTGTTCTTGCGGATCTGTCTGATTATCTTGTCGATAGCGTCATCGAGGGCAACATACTTGTCCTCGGCAGACCTTTCTGCACGGAAAATAATGCTGTTATATTTTACTGTGAGCTCAAGAACTATCTGAGTCTTGATCTCAGAAATTACGATTTTTGCATCAGCGTCCTCTCCAAAGAATTTTCCCAGACGGGAGTCGATTCTCTTTTCAGCATACTCTGTAAAGTTTGTTGGAATCTGCATTTTCTTAGCTGTGATAGTTGTTTTCATATTGGTCCTCCTTTTTGCTTTGTAAAAACAAAGCATAAGTTTATGGTTATATTATACCATAATAAATCGTGGTATACAATAGATTTTTATTAATTTTGTTTAAATGCACAAAGAGTTTTCCATAATTTGTTTGTTTTGACATCAATAATTGTTTTTTAAATTATCAAGAAGCACCTGTGCAACTTGTTCTGTAGTGAGATATCCGCTGTCTTTATCCTCGATAAGAATGCAGAATGCAATAGGGAATGAGGGATCATCTACAAAGCCCACAAGAAGCGAATTTTCCTTTGCACCCTCGTCTACCTGTGCAGTACCGCTCTTTACGCCGACTTTATATCCGCTTATCAGATATGAATATCTATCGGAGCCGTTTGTCAGCATTATCTGTTTTACGGTTGAAGCTGTGCTTTCGGAGAAAAGCTTTTCGCTGTAGTGAGTTTTGGCTTTTTCTTTTTCGTGGCCGTTAAGGTCTGTCACATGGTCGATGAGGTAGGGCATGGTCATTTTGCCTGTGCCGTTAGCAATGGCGCTCTGCCACATCATGAGCTGTATTGGGCTTACGAGAGTATCGCCCTGACCGATACAGCCCCACTGGGTACGGAATTCGTAGGAGTTTTCGAGAGTTGTGGAGGCTGTTTCACACTGTATACCGTTGATGTCGATATAGGTCGGCTTGCCGCCGTTAAGAACATACCCCATTTTTTCGTACTGCTTCTTTACCTTTTCAAGAGGCATATCATCGTCCTCGATAAGCTGTGCAAAGAACGGGTTACAGCTGTTTTCAAAGGCTTCCTGTATATTCTGAGTGCCGTGACCGTAGATGTTATGGCAGTCAATGTCATTTCCTGTCCTGTTGGTATATTTGCCGTTACAGGTATAGCTTTTGGAGAAAAGCTGAGCGCTTCCCATTATTTCAACAGCGGAAATAACCGTGGAGACCTTTTGTGTCGAACCTGGAACTGTTCCGTACATATTCTTAGATAAGAGAGTACCTGATTTGAAGTTTTCAAGCCCCTCATAGCCCTTTGTAACATCAAGAGAGGGGAGACTTGTGCAGACAAGAATTTCGCCTGTTTTGTAGTTATAAGCCGATACACAGCCTTCCATATAGCCGAATGAATTGAATACAGCACGGTTGGCTTCGTGATTGAGTGTCGTGTAGATAGCGGCTTTTCCGCCCTGTTTTTTCAGTCCGTCAGAGAAGCTGTAGTTGTTCAGCTTCTGGAGATTGCGTGCAACAAGAGTGTTCTCCATTTGTCCCTTGTCATCACCGATGAGGTTGCCGATGTCAAGGAAATAATTATCGGGATATGAGCCCTGTCCAGTACCGTCAAAGAGTACATCGCCCTTGCGGTCATAAACAAAACCAAGCTGATGTGTGTCGGAGTTCATCATGTAGAAATCGGCTTCGTGGTTTATTTTTAAAACCAGAAATGCCATGCCTGCGATGAAAAGGATAATTATGAGACTTATTATTCGCTGAGTTCTTCTTATGCTCTTCATTCCTGCCACCTCCAAGTCGGTACGTCCGCTTCTTTCTTCTTATGCTTGGGTTCTTTGAAAGAAGGCGACTGTGCAGCCATAAGCATTCCAACCATGAATCCGCTTACCATGAGGGAGCTTCCTCCTGCAGAAATAAACGGAATCGTAACGCCTGTGAAGGGAATAAGATTGCATGAACCGAAGATATTCAGAGCCATTTGTACTATCAGAGCAGCGCATACACAAGCTGATATAGTACCGTGATAGTATGAACGTGCAGGATTTACAAGGGGAACAGATGTCATTACGAGAATAGCGAATATCGCCATGAGCGCATAAATTAGTCCCCATTCTTCGCTTATTGTTGCAAATACGATATCATTTTCAAAGGCGAATACATTTGAAAGAAACCCTTTTCCGGGACCTACGCCGAACCAGCCGCCCTTGGCAATAGCGATAAGCGCCTGTGACTGCTGATAGCCGTCGCCTGTCTTGTCGCTCCATATGTCAACATGAAGTCTGTGCTGAACGTACTCGGGAGCGTACTTTAAACCGATAAGAACGAAAACGATAACAAGAGCGATAACGCCTATAAGCTTCTTTTTTGAGAATTTTGCCTTTGGATAGCATATCCTGAGAAGAAATCCTGCGGCAAAAATGCTTAAAAAAGTGGGGAGACTTCCGTAATCGTGGGATTTTACCTGTATAAGGCATACTATCGCAGTAAGAGCCAAAAGAGCAAGATTCTCATAGACAACGCTGAAAGTAAGTATCTTGTGCTTCTTCTGCTGGTCTGCAATTGAAGTTGCACAGGCAAGTATGAACAGCGGCTTTGCAAACTCTGAGGGCTGTATTGCGAAGCTGCCTATTCTTATCCACATATCCTCGGGACTGGTGAATACAAAAACAATGAGCATTACAAATATTACTCCGCCGTAGATATATGGCTTTTTGTCCTGTAGCAGCTTGTGATTCCTGCAAAGAATATACCCTGCCTTACATGAAGCAAGACAAACGATACATGTTATGAGGTGTTTTACGTCAAAACCTACCTTGCCGAAGCAGGATTGGAAGATAAAGCTCATATTAAGTACAAGTATCAGCAAAAAATCAAGGACGTATGAGGTCTGCTTGAATAGAAGTATCACTATAAAATAGGAAATATCAAGTATGAGAACTGCTGCTCCGAGAACTGCAACATCTCTTACTTCGGTGTAGTTTCCGTTGAAATACACGTTCAGAAGCATTGCAATGTGAGCAATAAGAACAAAAATACATGAGAAAACATATGCAACAGGGTTAGCGTACACGTTCAGACCTCCTTTTTCTGAAAATCAGTCTGCGGTTGCCGAGAGTAATGAGGTCATTTTCGTGCAGAACAGCCTCGCGGACCATACTGCCGTTTACAAAGAGTCCTGATTTAGAGCCCATGTCGTGTATGGTCCATATACCGTTTGAAACAGTAAGCATGGCGTGATATCGGGATACTGACAGGTCGGGTAGTCTGATATCTGCCGACGCGTGGCGTCCGATGAGAACTTCGTCACAGCCTAATTCATAAGTGACGTTCTGCTCAGTCAGAACCATATCGTGTGATAACTCATGCCATGTCTTCTTTGATGACCTGCGCTCACGGTAGGCGGTCAGAAGCAGTACGAATATACACACATCAAGTGCAGCGGCTGCTGCAATACATAATATCGTATCAAGTGATTCCAAAAGAAAACCTCCGATCAGATAATGTTATTTTTTTATCACTGATTTATATTATATCACAAATCAGCAAGGAGTTCAACAAGGCAAAGAAAATCCCGAAGAAGATCTCTTCGGGATATTTCTATTATAAATTGCTTTCGTCAACATCAGCCTTTTCATAAGGCGGAATCTCGTCGGGAATATCCGAAACATCAACTATGAGCTCATTTCTCATAAGCTTTTCAAAGTCATCGCCGTCGATCTTTTCATACTTGAGCAGATATTTTGCAAGGAGATGCATCTTATCAGCATTAGCTCTGAGTATCTGTAGACAATCAGCATATGCCTTGTCGATGATAGCCTTTACTTCTTCGTCTATCTGAGCTGCTACAGTTTCGCTGTAGTTCTTTGTGTGACCGTAATCCTTGCCAAGGAATACTTCGTCGTTATCAGAACCGTATACAACAGTACCGAGCTTGCTTGAGAAGCCGTACTTGGTCACCATTTTTCTTGCGGTAGATGTTGCACGCTCGATATCGTTTGAAGCTCCCGTACAGATATCATTTGTGAACAGCTCCTCTGCACAGCGTCCGCCAAGCAGCGAGATGATGTTCTCGAACATTGTAGTTCTTGTAAGGTGCTGATCATCGGTCTCAGGACGGTAAATAGTCATACCTGCTGCCATACCGCGCTGGATTATAGTTACCTGATGAACTCTGTCCTGAGTCTTGAGGTTATAGGAAGCAACAGCGTGACCTGCTTCATGGTAAGCGGTAATGAAGTTATCACGGGGAGTAACTATCCTTGATTTCTTTTCAGGACCCGCAATGACCTTGAGGGTTGCTTCTTCGATATCAGCCTCAGTGATAGAGAGTCTGTCATTTCTTGCAGCAAGGAGAGCTGCTTCATTGAGTACGTTTTCAAGGTCGGCACCTGTAAATCCGCGGGTAGTTCTTGCAATACGCTTGATATCAACATCAGGGCCAAGAGGCTTGTTCTTGGAATGAACAAGAAGTATCTCCTCACGTCCCTTGACATCAGGGTATCCTACAACTATCTGTCTGTCGAATCTGCCCGGTCTGAGAAGAGCGGGATCGAGGATATCACGTCTGTTGGTAGCGGCGAGAACGATTACGCTGTCGTTGCCTGTGAATCCGTCCATTTCAACGAGAAGCTGGTTAAGCGTCTGCTCACGCTCGTCATGTCCGCCGCCGAGACCAGCGCCTCTGTGGCGTCCTACAGCGTCTATCTCATCGATGAAGATGATAGCAGGAGCGTGTTTTTTAGCCTGCTCGAAAAGGTCTCTTACACGCGAAGCACCGACACCGACGAACATTTCAACGAAATCAGAACCTGAGATAGGGAAGAACGGACAGCCTGCCTCACCTGCAACTGCACGGGCAAGAAGAGTCTTACCTGTACCGGGAGGGCCGAGAAGAAGTACGCCCTTAGGCACCTTTGCGCCAAGCTCTGTATATTTCTTAGGATTCTTGAGGTAGTCAACTATCTCGATAAGCTCCTGTTTTTCCTCATCAGCACCTGCAACGTCCTTGAAGGTAGCCTTACGACCGCTTGCGCCGTTCTTAAGGTTTGCCTTGCCGAAGGTAGCATATTTTCCGCCGCCGCCGCCCTGTTTCATCATAAAGTAGAGGATAGCGATGCCGAGAAGTATAGTGAGTATAACAGGAATAAGCGAATACAGCCATGTTCTGTCTGTTATCTTGATATAGTCCTGTTCAAGAGGCGTATCATGTGTGGCATTGTATTCCTTACGGTAATCCTTTGTGTCCTCGAGGAAGATATTAACGTTAGGAACAGTGTAATGCCTGTCTTTTTCTTCGTCTTTGATCCTGTATGTGAGTTCTCCTGTACCGAGATCAAGCTCGTAGTATGAAACATCATAGCTGTCAAAGTAACTGATTATCTCAGTATACTCGGTTTTGTCGGTATTAGCATTGAGCTTTGAGCTTATAAGAACAAGGCAAAGAACAGCAATGGTAATAACGATAAGGTAGGTAAAAACTCCCTTGCTTTTTTTAGGTGTCAAATTATCCTCTCCATTCTTTAGTGTCTTTCTACTGAAACCTTAAGACATCTGACTGTATTATTATCAGGCGCAACGCGGTCGGCTATACCTATGCCCTCCGCAAAAATCGTACCTGCTTCATCTTCAATGAAGTGAAGCGTAGGACGTGATCCAGCATCAATAGTTTCATTTATCAGCTTTTTTATCGAAGAAGTAAAGCTTCTTCCGCTAAGCCTTATTTTGTCGCCGAACTTTCGGCTTCTTAAAATAGTCCTTCCACTTATTTTATCATAATCAAGGAGATAAAATGTGGATTTTTTATGAACAGCTTCAATTTTCTTCAAATTATCACATTCGACAATTTCGCAGATAAGCTCACAGTTCTCGAAAATTCGGTTTATACCGATTATAAGAGGTACTTCCTTTACATTATTTGTCTGTGCTGGGATTTTTTTCAGCTCCAGAGAATCTTCTGAACCGATAAGGTAGATATCTCCTGAAATGTTTATCTTGCCGCCATTCATCAGCGCATTATCAGCTTCTTCAAGGCGTTTGTGCGAGTAGGGAAGTCTTTTTTCACTGAGAAGCCTTGAAATACAGCGCTTTCTGATAACAGGCGGATACTTTTTTAGTCCATTCAGAGTATTTTCCTGACGGCAATTTTTCATTGCATCATCAGCAAGCTCTTCTATAAATGCGTTTTCCTCACGGACTGTGCTTATCGAGTTAATAGATGTTTCCACTGCTGAGCTGTTTATTTCAGCAAGCAGGGGCAGTATCTTGTGTCTAATCTTGTTTCGGGTATAATCGTCAGACAGATTTGTGCTGTCCGTCACAAAGGACTGTGAATGCTCTGTGAGAAAATCTTCTATCTCCTGACGTGTTACAGCAAGAAGCGGTCTGATGATACTTCCGCGGACTATTGGTATTCCTGCAAGTCCTTTGATGCCCGTGCCGCGAGCAAGATTCAGTATTACAGTTTCAAGATTATCGTTGGCATTATGAGCTGTAGCAAGCTTTTTGCCTTTGGAATGCTCCGTGAAAATATCATATCTGAGTTTTCTTGCAGCTTCTTCCGTCGAAAGGGAATACTGTTCTGCATATGACCTTACATCGCATGACACAGCCTTGAATGGAACATTCAGCCTTGCGCACAGTTCATGGCAGAACTGTTCGTCGCCGTCGCTTTCAGCGCCGCGCAGACAATGATTGACATGAAGTGCTTCAACGGATATTCCAAGCCTTTCGCTGAGTTCAGACATTGAAATTAGAAGTGCAACGCTGTCTGCACCGCCTGATAGTCCGCACACAACAGTATCGCCGCGGCATATCATTTTATTATCAGCAATGAATTTGTAAACCTTGGTTAACATCATACATTTTCAGGTGTAGCATTATAGTCGGGGTTAGAGAAGCGTGTATACTGTCCGTCCCAGATGAGCTCCACAGTGCCAGTTTCACCGTGACGGTTTTTAGCCACGATACATTCGGATATATTCTGCCGCTGACTTTCTTTATTATAGTAAGCGTCGCGGTAGAGGAAAAGCACGATATCAGCGTCCTGCTCGATAGAACCCGATTCACGGAGGTCTGAAAGCATTGGGCGCTTATCTGTACGGCTCTCAACAGCACGTGAGAGCTGTGAAAGCAGTATTACAGGAACATTCAGCTCCTTAGCCATGACCTTTAGCTGACGGGTTATCTCACTGATAACAGTAACTCTGTTATCGGATTTTGACGTAGATTCCATGAGCTGAAGGTAGTCGATGATGACAAGCCCGAGGTTCTTAGTCCTGCGGAGCTTAGCTTTCATCTTCTGAACAGTCATGCTCGCTGTATCGTCTATATAAAGGGGGAGTGTGCTGAGATAGCCTGCGCTTGTAGCAAGCTTTACCCAGTCATCACCTGATATTCTGCCGTTTCGGAGCGTATTTGACTCTACGAGAGCCTCCGTCGAGAGGATTCTTGTGGCTATCTGCTCCTTGGACATTTCCAGATTGAAGGTAACGACTTCTTTTTCGGCACGTCTTGCAACATTCGTTGCAATATTCATGGCAAAAGAGGTCTTTCCCATACCAGGACGGGCAGCAATGATTATTAGATCTGACTTGTTAAGTCCCGAGGTTATGCTGTCAAGGAGAGTAAAGCCTGTCCTTGCACCTACATATTTTTCCTTATCAGGACCTGATATTTTACCGAGACGGTCATAAGCTTCGGAAATAGCCTCAGAAAGGGGAACAAGTCCTCTTACATCACGTCCCTGACGGATATCATATATTTTCTGTTCAGCCGCGTCAAGAAGAAGCTGAGCGTTCTGCTCGCCTGACTGTACCTCTTCAAGTATAGTTCTTGCCACATAGCTGAGGCTTCTGAGGAAATACTTATCTGCAACGATTTTGCAGTAGCTTTCGATATTTGCAGTTGAGGGGAGAAGATTTCCTATCTCTGCGAGATAGCGTCTTCCCTCGGCAGGGCTTTCAAATATGTGCTGCTTTTCAGCCTCGTTGAGTACCGTCACGATATCAACTGGCAGGCTCATGGAGTTCATTTGCAGCATTATTGAATACAGCGCCTTATGCTGGTCATTGTAGAAGTATTCGGGCTTTATGAGCTCGATCACGTCAGACAGGACCTGCGGATCGGAGATTATCGCTCCTAAAACAGACTGCTCCGCCTCGATACTGTGTGGCAGTTCTCTGGCGGAGAGCAGGATATCGTTTTCGTCCATATTACGCACCTATCAGCCTTCGCTGACTTCAACGTCGATAGTCTCTGCAATACCATTATAGAGCTTTACAGTTGCGGTGTAGGAACCGAAGTTCTTGATATCGGTGCTGAGAACTATCTTTTTCTTATCGACCTTTACGCCAAGCTGCTGTGATAAAGCGTCGGCTACGTTTGCAGCAGTTACCGAGCCGAAAAGCTTGCCGTTTGAACCTGCCTTTGCAACGATCTCGACTTTCTTGCCCTTGATCTTTGCAGCAGCGTCCTTGGCAGCCTGTACATCAACGTCTATTTTGTGCTGTGCAGAAGCCTGAGCTCCCTCCAGCTTGTTCATATTTTCTGGAGTTGCTTCAACGGCGTATCCCTTGGGGAGAAGCATATTTCGTGCATATCCGTCTGCAACGTTCTTTAATTCGCCTTTTTTTCCTGAACCTTTAACGTCCTGTAAAAAAATTACCTTCATTGGTGATTCCAACCTTTCTTAGTGAGTATTATCCGCATTTTTACGGCATTCGTCTATTGCATATATAAGTGATTTTACAGCGTCCTCAACGGAAGTGCCTTCAAGCTGTGTTGCAGCCATAGTCTGATGACCGCCGCCGCCAAGCTGTTCCATAATTACCTGCACGTTGAGCGCACCGAGAGATCTAGCTGAGATATTGAGGGTGTTTCCTGTTTTGTAGATAACAAATGATGCGTCTACATCAGTTATGCCAAGGAGCTCGTCAGCAGCCTGCGGAGCTACAAGCCGTATATCGTCTGACTTGAAATCAGCGGCGGCGATAGCACAGTTGTTATGTATCTTCGCAGATGCCACAATCTGAGTTTTTCTCCTGTATGAATCGATTGAATTGGAGAACAGAAGCTTTACGGCAACTGTGTCAGCTCCCAGTTTTCTAAGGAAAGCTGCTGCTTCAAATGTTCTGACGCCTGTACGCATAACAAAATTCTTTGTATCAAGCATGATACCTGCAAGGAGAGCGTCAGCGTGACAGTTTCTGAGCTTTTCGTCACCGTCGTAATTGAAGTATTCAAGAAGCTCTGTGACCATTTCCGAAGCTGACGAAGCATACGGCTCATGATGGAAGATAACGGCATTGTCTATGAAGTTGACATTCTTTCTGTGGTGGTCGATAACTACCACATTCTTTGCATTTTCATAGAGGGTTCTGCTCTCAACATAATCCTTGTTATGGGTATCGACGATAATGAGCAGGTCATTCTGAGCGATCATGCCTTCAGCCTCAGAGGGAGTTATGAACAATTCGCCCTCAGTTTCCTCATCAACAATGTCAATAAGGTTAGCGGCAAGGTTCTTAGTCCTGTCAACAGCTATATAAACAGGCTTGCCCACAAGTGAGATAGCTCCTGCAAGACCGCAGGCGGCGCCTACAGAGTCAAGATCGCCGAATCTATGTCCCATAATGAATATCTTGTCGCTGTTCATTATAAGATCCTGAAGAGCGTTAGCGATAATTCGCGTTTTGGAGCGTGAACGCTTCTCGACGCCGTTTGATACGCCTCCGAAGAAGCGGTAGCCGTTGTCAGTCTTTACTACAGCCTGATCGCCGCCGCGTCCGAGAGCCATATCAAGGCACTGACGGGCAAATTTTTCGCTTTCTGCAAGAGAAGTCGCTCCCTGACCTACACCTATGGAGAAAGTGAGGGAATACTTGCCTGATATCTTGATATTTCTTGCTGCGTCAAGTATCTTGAACTTGTTGTCGATTATCTCGTTTACATGATGATTTTCAAGAATTGCAAAGAAAGTATTGGACGAGGTCTTTTTTATAAATCCGTTGGTCTTGCTCATAAAGTTTTCAATGAGCTTTTCCGTCTCAACGGAAGCCTGAGCCTTTTCGCTTTCCTTTGCATTCTGCATGATATCGTCATAATTATCGATATTTATTATAACAACATTAGGACGAGATTCGTCCATTCGCTTCTTGACGGTATAGTAGCTTGTATCGTCGTGGAAATACAGAACAAGGAAGGACATATCGTTCTTGTCGAACTTTTCGGCTGTGACATTATATATCGAGCCGTTCATGGGACATATAGCCGAGCCGTCCTTTAAAAGCATATTCATGTCTATTTTGACGAAGCCCTCAAGCTCAAGTCCGTATACGTCCTGACCGAGACCTATTTTTTCGGCGAATATCTGATTATACCAGACAAATTGTCTGCTTTCGTCGATAACTGCCACAGGAGCGGGGAGCGAATTCATAAATTCAGCGGCGGAGCTTTCAAGGTGCTGATTCATTTTAGAAATGCGCCGCATTGAGTTCTTGGAATATATTATAGTATAGATAACACAAATTAATATAAGTGCGACCACGGATAGTATCAGTGCATTTAGTACTGTGTTTTTGCGGTCTATCAGCAGATACGTCGGGATAAGGACTCCAAGTACCAAAACATGGAGCATCATCAGAACTGCCGGAAATTTCTTTTTCAACTTTAAGCTCCTTTCGGATATGCCTGCCTGAGCGTTAAGACTCAGGCACAGCCTATCATGTTTCCATGATAATAGGCAGTATCATAGGACTGCGCTTAGTTTTCTGGTAAATATAGTCAGAAAGCGCGTCACGAAGCTTGCCTTTAAGTGAATTCCATTCTCTGAGCTCACTTGCGGAGCAGTTAGCAAGGGTATCAGTGAGAAGTCCCTTTGCTTCGTCCATGAGTTCCTCCGATTCGCGGACATAAACAAATCCGCGTGATATGATATCAGGACCTGCAACTATCTCGTTGCTGCTTCTCTCGATACCGATAACGATAATGATGAGACCGTCCTGAGCAAGATGCTTTCTATCACGGAGCACTATTGAACCAACATCGCCTACGCCAAGACCGTCCACGAGAACTCGTCCTGCAGGCACCTGTGAAACGACCTTCATAGTGCTGCCGTCAGTTTCGATGACATTGCCTATTTCAGCGATTATAACATTATCCTTTGGCATTCCGAGCTGGAGCGCAAGGTCTGCGTGTTTTTTCAGGTGCTTGTACTCGCCGTGAACAGGGATAAAGAACTTTGGCTTTGTAAGTGACTGCATGAGTTTAAGCTCTTCCTGACAAGCGTGTCCCGAAACGTGTACCTCGTACATAGCCTCGTAAACTACCTCAGCTCCTGATTTCATAAGCTCGTTTACTACTCTGGTAACAAATTTCTCATTGCCGGGGATAGGAGTTGCAGAGATGATAATGAAGTCCATAGGGGTGATATTGACCTTTTTGTGGTCATTCATAGCCATTCTGGTAAGAGCTGACATCGGCTCGCCCTGACTTCCTGTGGTTATAAGAACTATCTGCTCGCTTGCATAGCGGTTCATCATTTCAATGTCAATGAATATTCCGTCTGGTGCGTCAAGATATCCAAGCTCAATAGCCGTATTTATAACATTAACCATGCTTCTGCCGAATACAGCGACCTTACGGCCATATCTTGCGGCGCAGTTCACTATCTGCTGAACACGGTGTATGTTAGATGAAAAGGTAGCGATGATTATACGCTTGCCCTCGCCCTTCTGGAAAAGCTTGTCGAAGGAGTCTCCGACAGTTCTCTCTGAATGAGTATATCCTGGGCGCTCAGCGTTTGTGGAGTCAGCCATAAGAGCGAGAACACCTCGGCTTCCAAGCTCACCGAAACGTGCAAGGTCAATTATTTTGCCGTCAATAGGGGAGTAATCAACCTTGAAATCGCCTGTATGAACGATTACACCTGCTGGAGTATGGATAGCCATACCTACCGAATCAGGGATAGAGTGGTTCACCTTGATGAACTCAACAGCCATACAGCCCATTTTTACAGTCTTTTTTGGCTCAACGATGTTGAGATTAACCTTTCCGTAGAGTCCCTGTTCCTTGAGCTTGCCCTCGATAAGTCCGATAGTAAGCCTTGTAGCGTAAACAGGAACGTTTATCTTTTTGAGCAGATAAGCAAGTCCGCCGATATGGTCCTCATGACCGTGGGTGATAACGATACCTCTTACCTTTTCCTTGTTGCGCTCAACATAGGTAAAATCGGGGATAACAATATCGACGCCCGGCATATCAGCGTCAGGGAAGGCAAGTCCGCAGTCGAGAATGAACATATCGTTTGAGCACTCGAATACGGTCATGTTCTTGCCGATCTCGTTAAGTCCACCGAGAGGGATTATCTTTACGGGAGTCTTTTTTACTTCCTTGGGCTGTCTTGTTCTCGTCCTTGTCTTTGCGGGAGCAGAGGTATCAGCCTTTACAGCAGTATCCTTTGCAGGCTTTTCCTTTGGAGAAGTTCTTCTTCTGTATGTCCTCTTAGGAGCCGCAGACTTCTTTGCGTTGTTTTTTTCTTTTTCGTTCACTATATGACCTCACTTTCAAAAATAGGGAAGACTTTCACATGAACGGTGTGAAGGTCTGTATGATATGTAAAAAAGCTCCGGAATATTACATTGTGTAAAAATTAATCAATATTAACATAAATGTAAAATACAATGTTATCATCAAAATAGCGATAAAAATACTGACCACATCAAGCAGGCAAACGTACAAGCTCTTTGAATTTGAGCCAAACCTGTTGGTATATGTGACCTGATAACATTATTATCCCGAAGCTGTTGACCGTATATCGCCTTGCGGTCTTATATCTTAATGACGATTTTTCGCCATAAAAGCCTTAAAAAAATCATTTTGGCATAATTTGCCAAGCATAACTATTCAACTATAATTATACATAATCAGATGACGGCTGTCAAGAGTAAAAGTGTGACTAATACAACATTATGCAAAATCAATAAATTTTTACTGAGAGTTGAATTTATTGTATAGTGAAATATGTCATTCGATATCAAAAGGTCACATTCTATTTATTGGCGCAGGAGCGTACTTTTATTCGCGTCTGACGTTTTTCTCAGGAGGAGAAGCGCCAGAAGGTTCGGGAAAGCCATTAATCCGTTAAAAATGTCGGATATAGTCCATATGCTTTCAGCCTTGAATATTGCTCCGAGTGAAGCAGTCAAAGAGAAAACAAAAGCGAATATGGCAGTTTTTCTGCTTTTGAAAAGATATTTAAAAGCAGTTTCACCGCAGTAATACCAGCCTATAACGGTGCACAATGCAAAAACAGACATTATCACTGCGAGAAAAAAATCGGTTTTTGATCCAATTACTCGGAAAAAGGCTGTTCTGACAGTATTGTCATCTGAAGCGCATAGAATAACTGCGGCTGTCAGTGTACAACAGAGCATTGTGTCAATAAAGACCTCAAGCATACTGCTCATGCCCTGTATAACGCCGCAGTTAGCACTTTCGGAGGTGCTGTGAAGTATAGGGGAGCTTCCCAGACCTGCTTCATTTGAAAAAACACCCCTGCGTATGCCTGCTGAAACAGCTTTTGATAGCGTATAGCCTGATATTCCTCCTGCGGCTTGCCTTATGCCGAAAGCTTCGCTAAAGATTTGAGATAAAACAGAAGGCAGTCTGACGCTGTATTTAGCTATCACGACAATGCAAAGTACTGTATAAAGCACTGTTGCAAATGGCAGAAGAAGCTGTGCGGCAGAGCCGATCCGCTTTGCTCCGCCGCTGATTATTGCCAATATAATGGCGAAAAGTGTTACAGATAGAAAAAATTCAGGTATTTCACTGCAATTTCTCACACTTTCCGAAAGAGCGTTTATCTGGACCATTCCTCCCATGCCCAAGCAGGCAAGAATACAGCAAAGTGCAAAAAAAGCAGCTAAACGCTTACTACCAAGTCCTTTTTCTATGTAAGCCATAGTTCCGCGAATGTTTTTGTCAGTAAATTCTGCGGAAATACTGTTTTCAGCGTATACAGTAGCCATTCCGAAAAAGGCTGAAACCCACATCCAGAAAACAGCTCCTGCACCGCCTATCGATATTGCAGAAGCTACGCCCGTGATATTTCCAGTTCCCATTGCAGTCCCCAGAGACATACAAATCGTGCGGAACTGACCTTTATGTCTTCTATTTTTCAAGCTTTTTATAAAATAGGGGAACATCTTGAACTGTATAAAACGGAGTTTTAACGTATATATTATTCCTGTTGTCAGAAGAAGAGAAATGAGAAAGCCGCCCCATACGAGAGAATTGATCTTTTCCAGCATATCACCTTATACTCCTTGCAAAGTTTACAATTTGTTTTTAATTTTTGTTTTACAATAAATTGTATTTGTGATATAATAAAGAGAAACCATTGAGAAAACTTGATCTTAATGCGAGAGGGGGCTGAGAATGAAGCAGTATGTACCTGACAGGCACTGTCTGTCAACGTTGAGGATTTTAATAACCGCAGCAGTCGTTATTATCATTTTTGCGGCTAAATATTTTATTCTCGTAGATAAAATAGTATTTATCATAATGATCTCAGCCGTTTCCATTGGCTGTTTTGAAATGTTCATTCATCTCCCTCTGTATTTTTCTTCCATAAAATACACTGCCACTGAAACGGAAGTTATGAAAAGCAGCGGCGTTTTTATTAAAGTACATCAATCTGTACGTTATTCCTCTATCCAGTATACAACAATCATTAGCAGCCCTTTTTCTCAGTATACGGGATTCAATTTCATAATATTCTTCGTTTACGGCGGACAGCTTAGACTGCTTTTCCTTAAACAATCCGATGCCAAGGAGATAATAAAGCTTTCGGGCAGCATAAGTGTAAAGGGGGACAGGTATGTACCATGAACACCCTCTGAAAATACTGAAATACTCGGCAAAGAACATATGGCTCCTTATTTTTCCTTTGCTTCGCGGAGTCTACACCTATCATTTTGATAAAAACTGGCTCTACAGCTGGGTAAAGGGCGCATGGTTCGACATAGCTGTTCTTGGAGCTATCATTATATTTGGTTTTGTGCGCTGGTTCTTTTCGCGAATTGATTTCACACAGCAGGAACTTGTACATCGTGACGGAGTATTCGTTCGTGTAAACACCTATATACCGTTTAAGAACGTAAGCTCCGTTACCATTGAAAGACCTTTTTATATGGCTCCTTTCAGAGCTATGCGGTTCAGGTGTGATACCCGTGCAGGCATATTCAAGACCGTGGACTTAAAGCTTCTTGTGAGCAAAAAAACACGAAATGCCATAATGAAGTATATGCCCGATATAAATGAAAACGAAAAGATAAACGGCATACCGCAGCCTACATCGCTTTCGGTATTGCTTTTTTCAGTTTTCTTTTCCAGCGGTTTTTCGGGAACTATCTACCTTGCTACATTCTTCTTCAAGGGCGGAGATATAGCCTATGATATCATCAGCCGTTCCTTGAATATTTTGACCACAGAGACAGCAAAGCTTACTGAAAAGCTGGTATTAAAGATACCTACAGCGGCAATTTTTGTAGGTGTATTCTTTATCGCCTCGTGGTTTTTGTCTTTTCTTGTAAATCTTTTCAGATACGGCAGGTTCAGCATTGACTGTGATAAGAACTGCATGAAAGTTGCCTACGGTATCTTCGACAGAAAGGAATACAGGATAAAGAATTCTCATATAAATTATACAGACCTTCGCCAGAATCTGATAATGAAGCTGTTCAAGGCGGTTGCGGTCAACATAAGCTGTGCAGGCTATGGTTCTTCAAAGAACAGACTTCCCGTGCTTCTGCCTGTCAAGCTGGAAAAGCGGCTTGGCAGCAATTTGCAGGTCATCGGCATTTACAGCGGCATAAAGAACGATTACAGCGCTCAGCCGGCAGGTATCGGTTCATACCTGCTTATCCCGCTTGTTGTGGCTTCGCTGATAATACCCTCCCACGACTGGCTTGCAAAGCTGTTTCCGCGCTTTTCGGAGCTGTCTTTCTTCGTGGCTGTCATGCTTGAGATACCTGCGGTATGGTTCATAATCGTGAAGTTTGTAGCGCTTCTTACAAGCGGAGTCGCCCTTTACGACGACAAAATAATGATACGCTGTTCCGCCTGGACTCGTTTCCATACTGTGGTTTCAGAGCGTGAAAAGATAGTCAAGATAGAGCTTGAACAGAATCTTTTGCAGGCAATGAGCGGCAGATGTGCCATGAGCATATGGTTCGAGGGCGAGGAGCACAGACGCTTCAAGATAAAGGCTATGAAAGCTGCTGATGTAAGAAAAATAGCCGATTTGCTCGGCTATAAGCTTGGTGAAAAGGTTGAAACTTGACTTTTTCGCAAAAAAATGGTATTATATCAAATGAGCAGACTATGCGGTAGCGGAAACGTTTTAGTTTACGAGGAAAGTCCGAGCATCATAGAGCAGGGTAGCTGCTAACGGCAGCCGAGGGCGACCTTAGGGCAAGTGCAACAGAGATATACTGCCGTCTTTATGGCGGTGATGGTGGAAAGGCGAGGTAAGAGCTCACCAGAGTACTGGAGACAGTACTGCTATGTAAACCCTATCCGATGCAACGTCTATTGGTGCCTGTTATCTTAACGTCGGCTCGGCGGATAACAGGTAATGACGGCTTGAGCTTACCGGCGACGGTAAGCGTAGATAAATTACCGCACACGACAGAACTCGGCTTATCGGTCTGGTCATAAAAAAGAGAGCTTATGCTCTCTTTTTTGTTATATATTCAGTCTCGCCACATCTTTCTGTAAGAAAAACAGGTGAGATTTTCGGATTTTTTGAATTGTCTTGCAAAATAGCTCTGGTCGTTGAAGCCGCAAAGATGAGCTATTTCTTCAACGGATTTATCCGAAAAGCGCAGAAGCTTCTTTCCGTAGTTGATACGTGCAGTTATTATATGCTGGAAGATAGTTTTTCCGTAGATATGCTTATATTCTCTGGTAAGATAGTATTTGCTTATGTAAAACTCCGATGAAAGCTTTTCAAGTGAGATATCCTCGGTGAAATGGTCTTCTATGTAGCTGTTTACAGCGGCAAGCTTCTGTTTTAACGCGGAATCGTATTGCTGCTCACTGTTATTGACTGTCAGGGAAATAGTAAGCAGGTCAACGATATATTTTGATGTATAAATCTCTGCATTAGGCTCGTTTTCCTCGTAAAGCCCGATTATTTTGCCTATATCCGAAACTATCTTATCAAAAAAAGGCGGTCTGAACGTATATTTTGAATTTGAAGCAAAGAAGTCATAGTACTGCTGAGAAGTACTGCCATTAAAGTGTATCCACATCAGCTCCCACGGCTCGGATTCCGAGCTTTTATAGGAATGCGGATCGCGGCAGTCAACGAAAAAACAATCTCCTTTGACAAGAGAGATCGTTTCATCACCGACAGTAAGTTCGCCCCGTCCGCTGACAACAGCACCAATAAGGAAGAGGTCAAGTTCGCGGCGATGTACGGCATAAGCGTCCTCTTTCATGGTACAGCCTGCCTCCTGTATATAGAAAAAAGCGCTTTTAGCGGCAGGAGTCGGCGTGGATATTATTCTTTTTGAAAGCTTGTTTCTGAATTTCTTTTCATGATGTTCCATACTCGGACTCCTTTACTTGAAGATGTTTAAATCATCCCATTAATAATAATATCAGCAGGCATAAAGCTATGATCAGGGAAGAAATGATATACTTTCTTATCCGTCCGCCTTTTCCTGTTTTTTTATCAGGGAGCAGTCTGTTAAGAAGTCTTTCAGCCTCATTTCGTCTGACAGCTTCAGGAAAAACAGTGACGTTTGGTCTGACATACAAAACTGCCTTCTCAAAATAGATACTGTCGGGATTATTTATCTCGATTATACTCTTATTAACGCCTTTAACCATAGAATCTCCTCAATATTGATTTATTGGGAGTATTGACGGCTTTCGACGATTTATTCGCCCTGTTTGGCAATGCTTCTTATGTAATGGAAAAGGTACTGCTGAGCAATACCGCCTTTTTCTCTGGCAAATTCAGGGAATCCATTGGGGTAGTACTGCGCAAGAACTCGCTTGATCCATACATCGATCGGAAAGGCTTCTGTTCTGTACATTCCGAAAAGAAGCACACATTCTGCGACCTTTGGTCCGACCCCCTTTATCTGTTTCAGAGCGGTACGTGCCTCGTCTATAGGCATGATTGCTATTTTATCAAGGGATATTTCACTGCATGAAGTTTTGCTTGCGGCGTCTAAGATGTATTTTGCACGGAAGCCGCTTCTGAGATATGCAAGGCTTTCTTCGGTTTCACAGCATAACTGCTTGGACTCAGGAAATTTACCGTGATAATGTTCGCATAGACGGTCGATTATTCCTTTTATTCTCGGGATATTATTATTCTGGGAAATAATAAAGGAAATAAGGCACTCCCAGCTGTCCTGTCTCAACAAGCGTATGCCCTGAGCGAATTTGCAGGCTTTTGAAAGTGTTTCGTCTTCAGAGAAACAGCGCTTCAGTTCAGAATAATCTGTCTCAAAGTCGAAATATCTTATCCATTTTGAGACAAAATCGTTTTCAGATGTGTTGTGAAAAATGAAATTGCCCTTGCTTTCCTGAGATATCATAAGCTTATCATTTATAAAAAAGCCCTCATATGTGCATTCATAGTCCGACGATATCTTTTTCCAGCGGAAAGCCTGTCCGCAGTCAAGAGTTTCATCGAGGTCAAGATCTGGCTCATGTACGATAATATCTCTGCCTTGTACGCGATAATCCATATTACAACTCCTTTTTTTGAAATTTGTTGAACGGTTGTACTTGATTTTTCTATTAAATTATACTAAAATATAATAGTAATTACAAGAGTAAGGAATGATTTTTTTGAAAAAATTTTTATCCGCAGCAGTTTTTGCGGCTGCTATCGGACTTACAATATGCAGCTGCTCGAAAAAGAGCAGTACAACTTATTACGTGCCAAAAAGCAAAGTTGAAACAACAAGTCAGCCCTTTACAGAGCGTGAGGTAAGAGCGGCTGAGGGAACTTATGTATTTGATAAGGCAGGTATATTGAGTCCCGAGGCTGTAAAAGCCTGCAATGACTACGCAGGCTGGCTTTATAGTGAAAAGCTTATAAATGCGGCAGTTCTGACTGTAAATGACCTGGGGGATAAATCTCCCTACGATTATGCTGCTGATGCATTTGCCGATATTTATGAAGCAAAGGGCAGCGGTCTGATAATTCTTATCAATAACGCCACAAATGAAGATATTGTCTTCAAAACAGGTAACTGTTTTACCAATATAAGCGATAAGGAGCAGGAAAACGCTGTTTACTGGGCTACAAAGGAATTTATGAGCGGAGATTACCGAAAGGGTATCATGCGTCTTTTGCAGCTGGGCGAGCTTTGTCCTGCTCATGTAGCGGATAATGTTCAGCTTTTTGAGTATGAACAGTCCAAAACTCTGGAAAAGGCACTTGCTTCATGCAAGGAGGATATAACGCTTTTAGCTTCAAAGAATAACTCGTCTACTCCTAACGAAGAGATATTAAAGACGTATTATAAACGCAAATACATAGACAGAGACGGAATTATGCTGATGATAGATACCAAAAGCAAAAAGATATTAGCTTATTCCGATAAAAAGCTGCCGAAGGCGCTTGATACAGCGCTTAAAGAAGCAAACGAGCTTACTGCAAAAGAAGACTATTACGGCGCTGTAAACAAGATAGTTGAAGCAATGGACGGAAAAGCAGCTTCAGATAAAAAGGAATAATTTTTAAGGAGTTGATACTTATGCCTCCTGTTGGCGGACCGCGCGGAATGGGCTATCTTACCGAAGAAGAAAAGAAGAACCGCCCGAAAGTTACCAAAGAGCTGCTGAAGAGGATATTTTCATATTTAAAGCCTTATTGGAAACAAATGCTGTTAGTTCTTGCAGCTATAATCATTTCGTCTACACTTACCCTTCTTCCTTCTGTGCTCACAGGCAAGATAATCGACGAGGGACTTATCGGCAGAAGTTTAAAGAAGCTTATATTCTTTATTGTTATGTCTCTTGCGGTAACTCTCGGAGCAAATCTCATAGGTGTGCTGGAAAGCTATATGAACACATGGATAGCTCAGCATATAACCTATGATATGCGAAACAAGATGTACGCCCACTTGCAGAAGATGTCCCAGAGATTCTTCACAACCAATAATCAGGGCGATATCATAACACGAATGACCAGTGATATATCGGGAGTTCAGCAGATAATCACCAATACGCTTACAAGCATCCTGTCAAACTCCATAACTCTTATCGTTGCAATGATAGTTATGTTTCGACAGAACTGGATACTTGCAATAGTCGGCATACTTGTGGTACCTCTTTTTGCAATTCCTACAAGAAGTGCAGGAAAGACTCGCTGGTCCATAACCAAGGAGTCTCAGGCTTGCAGTGACGAGATAAACGGCATACTCAATGAAACAATGTCTGTCAGCGGTCAGCTTCTTGTAAAGCTTTTTGGCATGGAAAAGGCCGAATATGAGAAATATGAGAACGTCAACCGCAAGATGATAAAGCTGAATATCCGCGAGGGTATGGCAGGACGCTGGTTCAGAGTTGCACTTACGACTTTTTCAAGCATTGGTCCTATGCTTATTTATCTTGCAGGCGGTATTCTGATGATGAAATACGATTCAGACCTTACTGTGGGCGATATCACTGTCCTTGTAGCACTTCTCGGAAGAATGTACGGTCCTGTGAATCAGCTTCTTAACATACAGGTTGACTGGATACGCTCTATGGCTATGTTTACAAGAATTTTCGAGTATTTCGATATGCCTGTTGAGATTGAGAACGCTCCTGATGCTGTAACTCCTGACAAAGAGCCTGAAGGTGAGGTGGAGTTCAAAAATGTGGGCTTCTATTACGATAAGGAGCGTCAGATACTCAGTGATATCAATTTTACCCTTGAAAGCGGAAAGTGCATAGCTGTTGTAGGACCGTCGGGCTCAGGAAAGAGCACTCTTGTAAATCTTATCCCAAGACTTTACGATGTCACGGCAGGAAGTGTTCTGTTCGACGGAATCGACGTGCGAAAGCTTGACCTTGCGTACCTGCGCAGTCATATAGGAATAGTAAGTCAGGAAACATATCTGTTTAACGGAACTATCCGTGAAAATCTGCTTTATGCAAAGCCTGATGCAACAGAGCAGGAGCTTATCGAAGCCTGCAAGCAGGCAAATATCTACGAATTTATCGGAAAGCAGGAAAAAGGTCTGGATACCGTAGTGGGAAACCGAGGACTGAAGCTCTCGGGCGGTGAAAAACAGCGTATTTCCATAGCTCGTGTGCTGCTTAAGGATCCTGCACTTATGATATTTGACGAGGCTACATCTGCACTTGACTCTATCTCGGAGCAGAAGATACAGGACGCTATAGAGCCGCTTATATCTTCAAGAACAAGTATTCTCATAGCGCACAGACTCTCGACTATTCTTGCCGCAGATGAGATACTTGTCATAAAAGATGGCGTAATATCAGAAAGAGGCACTCACAGTGAGCTTGTTAATAAAGGCGGCGTTTACTCTGAGCTTTATAAGACACAGTTCAGCAAAGCCGAAAACGGTAATGAGCGCTTTGAATATACCGAGGGTGAGGATCACACAGCCTAAAGACAGAAAGGAAGGATACATATGAGCGAAACGGACTTCATTATAGAAGCATTTGACAATCTTCCGGCACTTAACGACAACAGCGAATCTATGAAAGAGATGTTTTCTCATGTTTTCTATGATTTTTTGCAGTTACAGCACCTTTATGACTCGGCTATCGAGGTTGTAAGGACTCACCTTAACATACTTGATAACGAATTCAGCGTGAAATTCCAGCGTAATCCTATCCATAATATTGAAAGCAGACTGAAATCTCCTCAATCTATAATAGGGAAGCTTCAGAAAAAGGGGCTTCCTATTTCTACCGACGCTGCAAGGAAGAATCTTCTTGACCTTGCGGGTATCCGCGTGACGTGCTATTATATATCGGATATTTATGCTATAGTTGAAATGCTGAGCAGGCGCGATGATTTTACAGTCATAAAGCGTAAGGATTATATAAAAAATCCCAAGCCAAGCGGCTACAGGAGCTATCATATGATACTGAATGTACCTGTTTATCTGTCAACTCATAAGGAATACGCTCCCGTTGAGATACAGATAAGGACTATTGCTATGGATTTCTGGGCAAGTCTGGAGCATCAGCTAAAATACAAGACGTCTTCCGAGATTACTCCCGAGATATCTGAGGAACTTCGGGAATGTGCCGAGCGGATTGCGCAGACAGACATACAAATGCAGAGAATTTATATGCAGATAAATGATATGGAATAGTAAAAAGCTTGCCTTAAATGTGATACTTATATAGCAGGTCATACTTTTTATCGGAGGAAACCTTTCTGAAGAAAGGCTTTCCCCCGCCCCCCTTTCCAAAGACTTTTTAGCTGATTTTTTCTCAATAGGGCTCGCCCAAAATAAAAAAGCCCTGTAATAATACAGAGCGAGCCCTATTTGAGAAAAAATAAAACTGAAAGTTTTAGGGAGAGAGTTTGAGAGTGACTCCCCGCAGTGCGGGGAGATGTCACGCAGTGACAGAGGGGACGTCCTCCGTCAGAGGGCCCCTTTTTCAAAAGGGGTTCTCGCAATAATAAGCATAAAACTTTTATATGAGTTTCACATCTATGGGCGAGTTTTTTCGTCAAAATGCCGCTTAATGCTTTCTGTTTTACAAAAAAACACCCGTTCACAATGCGCTTTGTCGATGTTATAATAGTATTGTCTTATGACGGAACAGAAAACGAAAGGAGCATAAATATGTTCGGGATAGTAAAAAGAGTAACACATGAGGTACGTGACAAGACCGTATATATGGAGATTTTCGGTGATAATAAAGTAGCGTACAGAGTTCTCAGCGGCAGGCTTTTCATGTACGGCGATGAATTTATTACATACGGAATAGAGGTGATCGACAGAAAAAGCGGTGAAAAGGAAAGTATTCCTGATTTTTCACGAAATATAGAGGACGCTGTAGCTTTTGCAGAGGCTCTGATATCCGAAAGATGCCGCCCGAGACAGCTTTACACAAAGGCACTTGATTTCCTGAGAGTATCTATTTGAATTTTTTTCTCCGTGGCTGTTGCTTTTTATTATGTTTTATGTTATAATACTAAATTGAATGGTAAACAGCCAAATTTTGAAAGGAGAACTGACAATGGCAGAGCTTAAATATGAAATTACAGAAAAGATAGGCGTTCTTTCCGAAAACGCAAAGGGATGGACAAAGGAGCTTAACATGGTAAGCTGGAATGAGCATGAGCCTAAATATGATATACGCGAGTGGGCACCTGATCATTCAAGAATGGGCAAGGGCGTTACTCTTACAGCCGATGAGCTTGCAGAGCTCAAGGAACTTCTTGCAGGTATCGATCTTGATTCATTTGACGAAGCATAATAAAAAGGCAGCTCATTGAGCTGCCTTTTATCATTTAATAAGCGCTTTTGCACCAAAATAAATAAGTACAAGTGCACCGAGTATTATTCGATACCAGCCGAACACCTTGAAATCATGCTTTTTGATGTAATCCATAAGGAATTTGATGACAAATAATGATACAAGGAATGAAACTACACAGCCAACAAGAAGAACAGCAAGTTCGCTTCCTGTGAAATCAAAGCCGAATTTTACAAGCTTGAGCAGGCTTGCACCGAACATAACAGGAATTGCAAGATAGAATGTGAATTCAGCGGCAACTGTACGTGAAATGCCGATAAGCAGGGCGCCTACTATAGTCGCTCCGGAACGTGATGTTCCCGGGAAAATAGCTGCGATAAGCTGAAAACCTCCGATTATCAAAGCCGCAGTAAAAGTAAGCTCAGAGATAGTTTTTATCTTTGGTTCTTTGCCTTTGTTCCAGTTTTCAACAACGATAAATGCGATACCGAATACGATAAGGGCAACTGCAACAGTCCACGGATTGTAGAAATGCTCGTCTATCCAGTCGTCGCAAAAAAGTCCGACACCAGCAGCAGGTATGCAGGCCGCAAGCACCTTGAACCACATTTCAAATATATCCTTCTTTATCATCTGACCGAAAGGTGACTTGTTTAACGGGTGAGCATTGTTTTTCTTTCCGAATGGCCAAAGCTTTTTCCAAAATATAACGACAACAGCCATTATTGCTCCGAACTGAATGACAACATCGAACATTTCCTTGAAGTCCTCGGATTTATCGAGGTTCAGGAATTCGCTTACAAGAATAAGGTGTCCCGTACTGCTTATAGGCAGCCATTCCGTGATTCCTTCGACGATACCGAGAATGATTGTTTTGATTATCTCCCAAATCATAGTTTGTTTTGTTCCTTTCAATTAAAAATCAACATTTATTAGTTTATCACTTCAATAGCGAAAAGTCAACATATATTTTCTGATGTGACGAAATTGTTATTTTAAATGTCGCGGTCAGGAGAATGCTGTAATTTGAATTTGCGCTTTGAAATTGTAAGTACGCCTGCTTTTTTCAGCCTTGATATCTCGCGCTGTAATGCGCTTCTGTTGACGCAGAGATAGTCCGAAAGGGCAGTAGTTGAAAAAGGTATCTGCGGTGCTTTTCCTTTCGGAGTTTTTTCTTCGATTATACTTAGACAGCTTATAAGCTTATCCTCAATACTGCGCTGGCTGAGGACTTCGATGCGTTCATTCAGCGATATTGCCTTTTCCGACATCAGTTCAAGGAGATTCTCAACTACTCGCGAATGACACTGACAAGCGTTTTCGCATCTTTTTGTGATCTCGGAACGCCTTACGAACATGACCTCGCAATCAGTTTCGGCAGCTATTTCGATTCCGCTTCGCTGAGAGGCGGTAAAAGTAAAATATACGCCGAAAACGCTTTGCTCTCCGAGAGATTCCATAATAGAGCGTACTCCGTTCGCGTCGTACCTGACCATAACAGCAGTACCGTTCAGTACTATGCCAAGCTTGTCGGGATTATCGGAATAATCCATGATTCGGCTTCCTGATTTGAATTTTCTGATATCCGCGTTAAAACAGCTTATCATACGGTGGCAGTCATCCCGTTCAATACCTTTAAATAATACGTTATCTTCTGGTAACATAAAAAACTCTCCTGATGTTGCATATGCAACAGATTTTTGATTCCTTTTATGATACAATATATTCAGACAAATGTCAATACTATGTTTATGGAGGTCAAAATATTATGAAAATCAATGTAATTGGCGAACAGCTCTCACAGGACGAGATAAACGCCTATATCGACTATGGCAAGAAGAAGTACAGCGACAGAGAGATTCTTGGCATGACAGTTAAGACCGACGGTGAATACGTTGATCTCCGCTACGATTTTGCACAGGATGTGCCGTTTGACAGAATAAGAAGGATCACAGGCTATCTCGTAGGTACACTCGACCGTTTCAACAACGGCAAGCGCGCAGAGGAGCGTGACAGAGTAAAGCATTCCGTTTAAAATGTCCATATCGCAAGGCTTTCAGCTTAGCTCGGACTAAAAATAATTCAAAACAATGGAGGTAATTATTATGAAAACTTATGTATGTCCAGTTTGCGGATACGTTCACGAAGGAAACGAACCACCAGAAAAATGTCCACAGTGCGGTGTTCCTGGTTCTAAGTTCATCGAAAAGGAAACAGGCGACAAGCTTGTATTTGCCTGCGAGCATGAGCTCGGTGTTGCAAAAGCTGTAACAGACCAGGAGATACTTGACGGACTCAGAGCTAATTTCAGTGGAGAGTGCACAGAGGTTGGTATGTATCTTGCAATGGCAAGAGTAGCTTACAGAGAGGGCTATCCCGAGATAGGCGCTTACTGGGAGAAGGCTGCATACGAGGAGGCTGAGCACGCTGCTAAGTTTGCAGAGCTTCTTGGAGAGGTCGTTTCTGCTTCAACAAAGGAAAACCTCGAAAAGAGAGTTGCAGCTGAGCACGGCGCTACAGAGGGCAAGCTGAAGCTTGCAAAGAAAGCTAAGGAGCTTAATCTTGACGCTATTCACGACACAGTTCATGAAATGGCAAAGGACGAAGCACGTCACGGCAAGGCTTTTGAAGGACTTCTCAAGAGATACTTCGGTTAATGATACATAAAAAGCGAGGCGAATGCCTCGCTTTTTTTATAAAAATGAATTTTTTGTATAATTTTAACTAAAGCCCTTGCAATGGCAACATTAATTTGATATAATGTATTCATAATATTTTTTCACAGTGAGGTGCACAGCTATGAAAAGAACTCTCGATTGGAACAAATATCTTGAAAAAGCCGCAGAAACAGTTGCAGAGGGCATTGTTATGCTGAAAAATGATAACAATGCGCTGCCTCTTGATACAAGTAAAACCGTTTCTGTTTTCGGACGTATACAGTTACATTATTATAAAAGTGGAACAGGCTCGGGCGGAATGGTAAACGTTTCAAAGGTCACGGGCATTGTTGACGGACTTGTTGATGCAGGCGTAAAAATAAACGAAAAGCTGTTTGACATATATCGTCAGTGGGACGAGGAAAATCCCTTTGATCAGGGTGACGGCTGGGGCGGAGAGCCTTGGAACCAAAAGGAAATGCCGCTTGATGAGAGCGTTGTGGAAGAAGCCGCTTCTTTAAGCGATACAGCCATTGTTATAATAGGCAGAACAGCAGGCGAAGAACAGGACGCTCGCCTTGAAGAGGGTTCATATTTGCTTACTTCAACAGAGCTTGATATGCTCAAAAAGGTGAGAAAACACTTCAAAAAGGTCGTTGTACTGCTCAATGTCGGCGGACTTATAGACCTTGAACAGATACTCGAATGCTCTCCCGATTCATTATTATATGTATGGCAGGGCGGTATGACAGGCGGTACAGGCACAGCGGCTGTTCTGACAGGTAAGGTCAGCCCGTCAGGCAAGCTCCCTGATACTATCGCTTATAAAATATCAGATTATCCCTCGGACAAGTATTTTGGCGACAAGAACAAGGCTGTTTATAAAGAAGACATCTTCGTTGGCTATCGTTGGTTCGAGACATTTGCAAAGGATAAAGTGCTTTATCCTTTCGGTTTCGGATTATCTTACACTACATTTGATATTGAGCTGACTGATGTCAAAAATACAGAAAACGAAACCATAATTAGTGTTATTGTTACAAATACAGGAAAATTCAAGGGCAAAGAGGTAGTTCAGGTCTACTGTGAAGCACCTCAGGGAAGACTTGGCAAACCGCAAATGGTACTTTGTGCCTTTGAAAAAACACGTGAGCTTGCTCCTTTCGAAGCTCATTCTATGGAGATAAGGGTAAAACACAACGACCTTGCTTCATATGACGATTCAGATGGCAAAAATTGCTGGATTCTTGAAAAGGGAAAGTATATCTTTCATATTGGAAACAGCGTAAGAAACTGTACGTTGCAATGCTCTTATGAGATCGAAAACGATAAAATCATTGAACAGTGCTCTCAGGCTCTTGCACCTCATGCTGAATTTGACAGGATCAGGGCTGTTTCCTCAGCTAACGGTGTTTCATACGTCATGGAAAAGGCTCCTCTCAGTAAAATTAACGAGGAAAAGTGCAGACTTGACAATCTGCCTGCTGAGATAGCTTACACAGGCGATAAGGGTATCAAGCTTGCCGATGTCAAGAACGGAAAGTACACTATGGAGGAGTTTGTGGCTCAGCTTTCCGATCACGACCTGTCGTGTATAATTCGTGGCGAGGGCATGGGAAGTCCTCGTGTTACAGCAGGTACAGCCTCGGCATTCGGCGGAGTTTCAGACGCTCTTGTTAAATTCGGGGTCCCTGCAGGCTGCTGCTCAGACGGACCGTCGGGCATGAGACTTGACTGCGGAACAAAGGCGTTCAGTCTGCCCAATGGTACTCTTATAGCTTCAACATTCAATCGTAAGCTTGTGGAAGAGCTTTTTGAGTTCATGGGAACTGAGATGATAGCTAATAAAGTAGATTGTCTCCTTGGTCCAGGAATGAACATACACCGTCACCCGCTTAACGGCAGAAACTTCGAGTATTTCTCGGAAGATCCGTTCCTTACGGGACACATGGCTTCTGCCGAACTGAATGGACTTCACAAGATAGGCGTTACAGGAACAATAAAGCACTTCTGCGCAAATAATCAGGAGACTAATCGTCATTTCCTCGATTCTATAGTCTCCGAAAGAGCATTGCGCGAAATATACCTTAAAAGCTTTGAAATTGCTGTTAAGGTCGGCAAAGCAAAAACAATAATGACAACATACGGTTCTATAAACGGTTTATGGACAGCAGGCAGCTTTGACCTAAACACAACGATTCTTCGTGACGAATGGGGCTTCAAGGGCTTTACCATGACAGATTGGTGGGCTAATGTAAACTTCCGCGGTCATGAGCCTAAACGTAACTACTATGTTCCAATGGCAAGAGCTCAGAATGACGTTTATATGGTTTGTTCCGACAGCTCCTGTATTGACGAGGATATTGAAGCCGCACTTAAGGACGGAACACTCACAAGAGCAGAGCTTCAGCGAAACGCTATGAATATCCTTGGATTTATCATTGATACTCACGCTATGAAGCGTATCATGGGCGAAGAAGACACGGTTGAAATAATAAACCGAAGTGAAGGTGACGATGCTTCCGACGAGCCTGTAGTATTCTACGAAATCGAAGATAACTTCAAGCTTGATCTTTCAGGCGTTAAAAGTGAAAAAGGAAAGAATCATTCATTTGCACTTATTATAAGTAAACAGGGCTGGTATGATGTTACTATTACAGCTTCATCAACTCAGAGTCCGCTGGCACAGATACCTGTTACTATCTTTGCTATGGGTACAGCAAGCGGAACTCTTACATGGAACGGAACAGACGGAAAGCCCGTTGCATTGAACTGTGAAATACCGTTTTTCTCACGCTTTACAGCTATACGGCTTTATTTTGCTCAGAACGGACTCGACCTGCACAGCATAGAGTTCAGGCTTGTCCGTGAGGCTGATGATATGGATCTTGCTTTTGCGGAGGATAATTGACAATGAATATACAGATTTTCGGAACAAAAAAGTGCTTTGACAGTAAAAAAGCTGAGCGTTACTTCAAGGAAAGAGGAGTAAAGTATCAGTTTATCGACATGAAGGAAAAAGGCATGAGCCGCGGCGAGTTCAATAATGTCAAGCAGGCTGTAGGCGGAACAGATAAGCTTATAAACACCGAACACAAGGATAAGGACTTACTGGCACTTTTACAATATCTTTCCGACGAGGACAAAGAGGAGAAGATTCTTGAAAACCCACAGATAATTCGTACTCCTGTAGTTAGAAACGGCAAAAAAGCTACTATAGGTTATTGTCCTGATATCTGGAAGGAATGGGATTAATATAGTTAAAAAATAAAAATATATTGAAATCCGTAAAAAATTGCTAAAAGGTAGTGCAATTTTTCTTAAAATATGTTATAATTACATCATGTTGGTTTGGACACTAACAGGATAATGACGGAAAACAGCTATTTTCCGCGAAATATTTATAGGGATTATTTCCCGAAAGGAGCTATAATTATGGGTCTTATCAAAGCAGGTCTCGTAGCAGCAAGTCAAACACTGGCTGATACATGGCTGGAATTCTTCGTTTGTGAATCGATTCCGAGCGACGTTCTTGTCGTAAGAGGAAAGAAGCAGCTTGGCAAACATTCTTCCAACACAAAGGGAAATGATAATGTTATTTCAGACGGAAGCGGTATCGTTGTACACGAAGGTCAGGCTATGATCATGGTTGATCAGGGCGTAGTAACTGAAATTGCTACCGAGCCGGGCGTTTACAAGTACGAAACAGGCACTTCTCCAAGCATCTTCTCAAGCAGCTTCGGTGCAGGTCTCAAGGAAACTTTCAAGGAAATGTGGGATCGTATCAAGCACGGCGGTACAGCTGCTAAGGATCAGAGAATTTATTACTTCAACATGAAGGAGCTTGTTGACAATAAGTTCGGTACACAGAATCCTGTTCCTTTCAGAATGACATATCCCGATCTCGGCAGAAGCTTTACAGTAGGCGTTCGCTGCAACGGTATCTATTCTTACAGAATAGCTGATCCTGTAGTTTTCTACGTAAATGTATGCGGCAACGTTACTGACAGATACACACGTGCAGAGCTTGACAACCAGCTCAGAGGCGAGTTTGTTGATGCTCTCCAGCCTGCATTTGCTGCTATTTCAGCAACAGGTATCAGATATGATGAGCTTCCCGGCAAGCAGAACGAGGTAAAGCAGGCATTCGAGACACAGGTAAATCCTGTATGGATTGAAAAGAGAGGTCTTAAGATCTGGTCTGTAAGCATTCTCTCTGCTACAGTAAGCGACGCTGACATGAAACGTATTCAGGAATTCGAAGACAGAGCTTGGAACCGCGATCCAGGCAATGCTGCTGCTACTCTTGTTGAAGCACAGGCACAGGCTATGCAGAATGCTGCAAGCAATCCGAACGGTGCTGCAATGGGACTCTTTGGTATGGGAATGGCTCAGCAGGCTGGCGGAATGAACGCTCAGAGCTTATTTGGCATGGCTCAGCAGAATCAGGCACAGCAGGCTCCTCAGGCACCTGTTGGCGGCGGCGCTCCCGCAGCTGATTCATGGAAGTGTGAGTGCGGCGAGACAAATACAGGCAAGTTCTGTGCAAGCTGCGGCAAGCCAAAGCCTGTAGTTCTTACTCCAGACGGCTGGACCTGCGACTGTGGTTCCGTAAACAAGGGCAGATTCTGCTCTAACTGCGGAAAGAAGAAGCCGGAGGGCGCACCGCTTTATAAGTGCGATAAGTGCGGCTGGGAGCCCGAGGATCCTAAGAATCCTCCTAAGTTCTGCCCGGAGTGCGGCGATCCTTTCACTGATGATGATATTGTAAAGTAATTTCTCCATAACGGGCGGACCTTTGCGTCCGCCCGTTTTTAATGATACATTTTGATATGAGAGGTGAACAAAATGCCGAATGTTATGGAGTACAAGTGCCCTGCCTGCGGCGGTAAACTTGAATTTGACAGTAATTCCCAGAAGATGAAGTGCCCTTTTTGCGATTCCGAGTTTGAAGTTGAGTCGTTAAAGGAATATGATAATATTCTTGAAAACTCCAAAGAGGACGATATGTCATGGGATACGGCAGGGAATGATTGGAAGGACGGAGAAACGGAGGGAATGCGCGTTTATACCTGCAAATCCTGCGGCGGTGAGATAATCACAGACTCAACGACTTCTGCTGCTACCTGTCCTTACTGTGATAATCCGGTAGTAATGAGCGGTAATTTCTCGGGAATACTCAAGCCTGACTGTATAATTCCTTTTAAATTCGATAAAAACGCTGCCAAAAATGCTCTTAACAAGCATATTGAGGGCAGAAAGCTTCTCCCAAAGGTCTTCAAGGATCAGAATCATATCGACGAGATAAAGGGCGTTTATGTTCCTGTGTGGCTTTTTGACGCCGAAGCTGACGCCCGGATGATATATAAAGCCGAAAAGATACGCCGCAGAAGCGATAATAACTTCAATTACGTTGAAAGAAGCTTTTATTCCGTAAGACGAGAGGGAGCAGTGGTTTTTGAAAACGTTCCCGTTGACGGTTCAAAGAAAATGGCAGACGAGCTTATGGAATCCATTGAGCCGTTTGACGCAAATGGTGCTGTTGCTTTTCAGACTGCATATCTGTCAGGCTATCTTGCTGATAAATACGATGTTTCTGCGGAAGAAAGTATTGAACGTGCCAATCAGCGCATAAAGAATACAACAGAGCAGCTTTTTGCAAGTACAGTTCAGGGATACGACACATTCAACAAGGAAAACGGCAATATTTCCCTGAAAGGCGGTAAAGCTAAGTATGCACTGTATCCTGTATGGCTTTTAAACACAACATGGAACGGTAATAAATACACCTTTGCAATGAACGGGCAGACAGGAAAATTTGTCGGAGACCTGCCTGTTGATTCGGGAGCGGCATTTAAATGGTTTATTGGCATATCGGCTGTTGCAACAGCAGTTTGCTTTGGCTTATCTATGCTTCTCGGACTTTAAGGAGATGAGAAAATGAAATTAAAAAGATTTGCATCTGCTGCTGCCACGATCCTGCTTATGTTCTGTGCAGCAGGTACGTTTAGTGAAAGTCTTCCTTATGCCGATATGTCGCTTTGTGCTACAGCTGATTATGATTTTGAGTTTATAGACGAAGATGACGCCGAAGATATAGTCAATGCTTACGCAGATGAGTATGACGAAGAAGATACTCAGGAGGAAAGAACAGCTGTAAGGCAGTTCAATCCAGTTCGTTCATTTTTTATCAGTCTTATTATAGGACTTTTGATAGGTCTTGTGGCGGTTTCTATTATGAAGTCAAGCATGAAATCAGTGCATAAGAAGGCAGGCGCAACGGATTATCGCAAACAGGACAGCTTTAAGCTTTCGGTCAAGACAGACGAGCATCTTGGTACCAAAGTCGAGAAAACTCCCATTGCAAGAGCCGCTTCACCGCAGAATCTCTCTGTAAAGAAATAGAATTGACCGCAATATTTGAGTTGACAAAACGACTTGTTTGTTATATAATAAATATACTGTGGTGTTTTTCAATATAATTTATTGATATACAAGTAATTATTAAATAATATACATTGGAGGAAATTGAATTATGTGCGGAATCGTTGGCTTTACAGGAAGCGCTCAGGCAGCACCTATTCTGCTTGACGGACTTTCAAAGCTGGAATACAGAGGATACGACTCAGCCGGTATCGCTGTTCGTGACGGCGAAAAGGAAACAGAAGTAGTCAAGGCTAAGGGCAAGCTTAAAGTTCTTAAGGAAATGACAAATAACGGCGACGCTGTTAAAGGCGACTGCGGTATTGGTCATACACGCTGGGCAACTCACGGTGAGCCGTCTGCTCTTAATGCGCACCCACACAGCAGTGATGACGAGAATGTTATCGCTGTTCACAATGGTATCATCGAGAATTATCAGGAGCTCAAGGAAAAGCTTGTAAAGAGCGGTTACTCCTTCAATTCTCAGACTGATACAGAAGTCGCTGTAAAGCTTATCGACTATTACTTCAAGAAGTACGGTCTTGGTCCTGTTGACTCTATCGCACGTGCAATGATAAGAATCAGAGGTTCTTACGCATTATGTGTAATGTTCAAGGATTATCCGGGCGAGATATACACAGCACGTAAGGACAGCCCGATGATAATCGGTATCGCAAACGGCGAGACATATGTTGCATCTGATGTTCCCGCTATTCTTAAGTATACAAGAAACGTTTACTACATTGGCAACATGGAGATCGCCAAGCTTGAAAAGGGCGCTGTAACTTTCTTCAATATTGACCGTGAAGAGATAACAAAGCCTCTCACAGAGATAAAGTGGGACGCTGAAGCTGCTGAAAAGGGCGGATTCGAGCACTTCATGCTCAAGGAGATACATGAGCAGCCAAAGGTTGTACGCGATACTATCAATTCAGTTATCAAGGACGGCAAGATTGATTTCTCTGATGTTGGACTTACTGATGAGGAAATGCAGAAGGTAAGCCAGATATACATTGTTGCCTGCGGAAGTGCTTATCACGTTGGTATGGCAGTTCAGTATGTTATCGAGGATTTCACTTCTATCCCTGTAAGAGTTGAGCTTGCTTCTGAGTTCAGATACAGAAAGATGACTCTTGTTAAGGACAGCCTTGTTATCGTTATCAGCCAGTCAGGCGAGACTGCTGACAGCCTTGCTGCTCTCAGAGAAGCAAAGGCTAAGGGGATAATGACACTTGGTATCGTTAATGTTGTTGGTTCTTCAATTGCTCGTGAAGCTGACAACGTATTCTATACACTCGCTGGTCCTGAGATCTCGGTTGCTACAACCAAGGCATACAGCACACAGCTTATCGCAGGATATCTTCTTGCTCTTCGCTTTGCAGTTGCACGCGGAGAAATGACAGAGGAGAAGTGTGAGGAGCTTCTTAAAGAGCTTTACACTATTCCAGATAAAATCGAAAAAATACTCGAGGATAAGGAGCGTATCCAGTGGTACGCAAACAAGCTTGCAAGCGCTAAGGACGCATTCTTCATCGGTCGTGGTATCGATTACGCCATTGGTCTTGAGGGCAGCCTTAAGATGAAGGAGATCAGCTATATTCACTCCGAGGCATATGCAGCAGGAGAGCTCAAGCACGGTCCTATCAGTCTTATCGAAGAAGGAGTTCCTGTAATTGGTGTACTTACCCAGCAGGATCTTTACGAAAAGACAGTAAGCAATATGGTCGAGGTAAAGAGCCGCGGTGCTTCACTTATGGGACTTACAACATATGGCAATTACAGCATGGAGGATCTTGCTGACTTTACAGTATATATCCCACAGACCGACTGCCATTTTGCAGGAAGCCTCTCTGTTATCCCGTTACAGCTCCTTGGATACTATGTATCCGTTGCAAAGGGCTATGATGTTGATAAGCCGAGAAACCTTGCAAAGAGCGTTACAGTAGAATAATAACAATAAAAGGCTGTCGTTTTACGTCAGCCTTTTTAGGTTGAAGATATATACAAAGGTGATTTAAATGAGCGAACAAAAAATATCGATCACCGAATTGGGTGATCCGAGAAAACCTCACGGCGAAGCAGGAGCTGAAATGCTGTCAGGAATGAACGAACATCATTCTCCTGTGACAGACTGGTCGTTGGAATTCTTTGAGTTCAGGGATGAAGATAAAGTACTGGATATAGGCTGCGGCGGTGGCGAAACTATCAGAAAAATATCCCAAAAGCTGAAAAATGGAAGAATTTACGGTGCTGATTATTCTGAGCTTTCAGTAAAGCTTTCGACACAGCATAATGTAAACGACGTTAAATGTGGAAAAGTCAGCGTTGTCGAAGCATCAGTTGAGAATCTGCCATTTGAGGATAATTTCTTTGATAAGATAATTACCGTGGAGAGTTTTTATTTCTGGCCTGATCCACAGGAAAATTTAAAGGAAGTATACCGTGTTCTTGCGAAAGGCGGCAGATTTCTTATTGTTGCCGATATTAACGGCGACGCAGAGCTTGACGAAACTGATATCGAAGGCATACAGAAATATCAGCTTTTTAATCCAACTCTTGCAGAATTCCGTACTCTCCTTGAAAAAGCAGGCTTTACAGATGTAAAGATCAACACTCTTGACGGAAAGAAATGGGTTTGTGCTGAGGGAAACAAATTATAATTGCTTTATCCGACATTGTACGGTGAAATGTCAGGAACATTGCCGACTATGACATTTTCAGCGAGAACAAATTCATATTCTGTATTCGTATCAAAGCTGTACAGCGGTACTGAAGATGACATTTTTACGGATATAAGTGCCGATATTCTGTGACAGGTCTGATTCAGTCCTGCGCTTGAAAAGTCATTTTTGATCCTTATCTGTGCCGAACCCACTGGGGAGACCTTGATATTGATTTTCGGACCTTTTCCCGCTAAAATATTAGAATCCATAAGAGAACCTATCGGGATATCAGTGGCTTTTCCGCTTAATTTTTCAATTTTTTTATTTATCAATATACCAAGCTCCGCTTGCACTTTGTTGATATTATAAGGAACCGTTTCGATTGCTGATACTTTTTTCTCATCATCATATAAAACGGCTGCAAAATCGCTGTATGTAAATCTGTTTGCTTCAAGATAATCCGAAACAGTTGTTTCAATGACCTGAGCGGCTGTTTTCTGAGCAAAATGCTCTGCCTGCAATTCAGCAACAGGTTTGATGCATTTTTCTGTTTTTATAAGTGCAATGAGCACTATAGTTGACACTGACAGTAAAAATAGAAATGCTGTGCAGTGCGATCTGTTTGACTTTTTTCGATATCGCATAATTCACCTTTTTATGATATTATTTGTTGATATTATATTCGCTGATATGTATTTATGTGATAAATACTATTATTAAATGGACAAAACCTGTTTTTTATGATAGAATACTTTTATAAATGCGAGGTGATACGATGAAAAAGATAACTGTCGGCATAACAGCTCATGTCGATTCGGGAAAGACCACTCTTGCCGAAGCAATGCTCTATAAATCGGGAAGCATCCGAAATCTTGGCCGCGTTGACAGCGGAAATACTGCTCTTGACACTAATTCTATCGAGCGTGAGCGCGGTATTACTATTTTTTCGGCACAGGCTGAGCTTTTTACAAATGATTCACGTATCACACTCCTTGACACCCCCGGACACGTTGATTTTCTTGCCGAGACGGAGCGTACAATGTGCGTCCTTGATTACGCTATACTGGTTATAAGCGGCACAGACGGCGTACAAAGCCATACCTCGACATTATGGAATATGCTGAGAAAGTACGAAGTTCCTGTTTTTATCTTCGTAAACAAAATGGATCTTATAGGAGCTGATCAAAGCTTTGTAATTAACGATCTCAGGAATCGTTTATCTCAGAACATCGTTGATTTTACAGGAGATTTCGGTGATATAGCCGAAAATGTCTCTCTTTGCAGTGAAGAGATCATGAATAAATATCTTGAAAGCGGTACAGTAGATAAAAACGACATAATACAGGCTATAACCGAAAGACGTATCTTTCCGTGTTTCTTTGGTTCTGCGCTGAAAATGCAGGGAGTTGACGAATTTCTGTCTGTACTCGATGAATTTACCTGTGAGAGACAGTATAAAAGCGATTTCGGAGCAAAAATATATAAAATTTCCTATGATCCCAAAGGCAGTCGTCTTACTCACATGAAGATAACAGGCGGCTCGCTGAAAATGAGAGACGAGCTCTGTTACTTAGATAGTGATGAAATCGAGCAGAAGAGTAAGATAAGCTCCATACGCTTTTACACAGGCGAAAAATTCAGAACGGCGGATAATGCAGAAGCAGGAGAAATATGTGCGGTAACAGGACTTATCGGAACATACGCAGGGCAGGGAATAGGTTCCGAGCATAATTCTCACGATGTATTATTTGAGCCTGTAATGACATACCGTGTTATTTATCCCAAGGATAAGAACGCTTTTGATGTGCTAAAAGAAATGAGACTGCTCGAAGACGAAGATCCGCAGTTACATATCTGCTGGAATGAGCAGAACAGGGATATCCATATCCAGATAATGGGTGCTGTACAGCTGGAAGTCCTTGTTAAGCTCATTTCGGAGCGTTTCGGATATACAGTTTCATTTGAAAACGGAGCAGTTACTTATAAGGAAACAATAAAAGCTACTGTAGAGGGTGTTGGACACTATGAGCCGCTGCGTCATTACGCCGAAGCTCATATACTTCTTGAGCCAATGCCAAGAGGGAGCGGTGTGAGCTTTGATACTGTATGCTCCGAGGACGAGCTTGACCGAAACTGGCAGAGACTTATTCTGACGCATCTTTCCGAAAAAACACACATCGGCGTTCTGACAGGTTCTCCTATAACAGATATGAAGCTCACACTTGTGGCAGGAAAGGCACATCTCAAACATACCGAGGGAGGAGACTTCCGACAGGCTACTTATCGTGCAGTAAGACAGGGACTTCGTCTTGCGGAGTCGGTATTGCTCGAACCGTATTACGATTATGAGATAGAACTTCCCACCGAAAATGTTGGCAAGGCAATAGCTGATCTACAGCATATGTGCGCTGAATTTGAAGCTCCCGAAAGTCACGGTGAAATGTCCATTATCCGCGGAAATGCTCCTGTTTCCGAAATAAACGATTATCGCTCGGAGCTTATTGCCTATACTCACGGAAATGGAAATATCTCATTTACTCTCAGCGGCTATAAGGAATGTCATAATACTGATGATGTTATTGCTAAAATCGGCTATGACTCTGACAGTGATATTGAAAACAGCGCTGATTCTATTTTTTGCTCTCACGGTGCAGGCTATGTCGTGAAGTGGGACGAGGTGTATGAGCATATGCACCTGCCGCTCTCTATAAGCAATGATGAAGAGAACGAAAATGAGGAGCAAAGAAGTGTAAAAGCCGCTAAATTCATTGAAAAAGCCGTAAGTGACGAAGAATTGATGGCTATATTTGAAATGACCTACGGCAAGATAAACAGAGATCCTGTAAGAGCTTTCAAGAAGACAAAGGCTGTTTCGATCGAAGATAAAAAGGTGAGACTTCCACAGTACGAAGGACCTGATTATCTGCTTGTTGACGGCTATAATATAATTTTTGCATGGGACGATCTTAAAAAGATTGCCGAAGAAAATCTTGACGCCGCAAGAGCCGAGCTTATACACAAGATGTGTAACTATCAGGGATACAACGGAAGTGAGCTTATACTTGTTTTTGACGCTTACCGCGTTAAAGGCAAGCACCGCGATGTCGAGAAGTACTGCAATATAAACATCGTTTACACAAAAGAATCTGAGACAGCCGATTCATACATTGAAAAAGTGAGCCACGAACTTTCAAAGAAGCACAGAGTTCGCGTTGCGACTTCTGACGGACTTGAACAGATGATAATTCTCGGCAACGGAGCAATGAGAATATCGGCAACTGAATTCAGAAAGCGTGTTGAAGCTGCTGAAAGTGCAATAAAAGAGTACATTGATACAATAAAATAGCAATAAAAGACTTGCTTCAGGCAGGTCTTTTTATTTATGTAAACGTATATTTTGTTTAAATAAAAAAATAATTATAAATTTGAAAAAAGTAGTGGAAATTTGTTTTTCACTGTGATATAATAAATTTTGATTGGGGTTTTTGCAGGGTATGCAATTGATCCCGTGGTTTATTATCTATATAATTTTTTTCTGCTATGCAGAGTTATTTTTGAGGAGGCTTGTACATGAAAAAAGTGCAACTGACAGAAACCGTTTTGCGTGACGCCAATCAGTCATTGATGGCAACACGTCTGCCTTATTCGGATTATGAGGGTATCCTCTCCGATATGGACAAGGCAGGATATTACTCTATCGAGTGCTGGGGCGGAGCTACCTTTGACTCTTGTCTCCGTTATCTCGGTGAGGATCCATGGGAGAGACTTCGCAATCTCAGAAAGAATCTTCCCAACAGCAGACTCCAGATGCTTCTCAGAGGTCAGAACCTTCTGGGCTATAAGCACTACCACGACGACGTTGTAGAGAAGTTCATTGAACTCTCTATCAAGAACGGTATCGATGTTATCCGTATTTTTGACGCACTTAATGATTTCAGAAATATCGAGACAGCACTGAATGCTACTAAGAAGTATGCAACAGAAAAGACTATTGCTTCAGGCTGTATTTCCTACACACAGAGCCCTGTACATACTGTTGACAAGTACATTGAAATGTGTAAGGAGCTCAAGACAATGGGCTTCGACACGATCTGTCTTAAAGATATGGCAGGTACAATGTCTCCATACGAGGCAGAGCACCTCATCAAGGGCATCAAGGACGCTATCGGCGATATGACTCTTATTCTCCATACTCACTGCACAACAGGTATGGCTTACATGACTCTCACCAAGGCTATCGAGTCAGGCATTGACGTTATCGATACAGCTACATCATGTTTCTCTGGCGGTACATCACAGCCTGCAACCGAGACAATGTTCTATGCTCTCAGTCAGTATGGTATCGAGTCAGGTCTCAACGAAGACATTATCAATAAGGTAAACGATTACTTCAAGCCTATCAAGCAGAAGTACATTGACAACGGTCAGCT
Source organism: Ruminococcus flavefaciens (assembly GCF_900119075.1). Classification (GTDB taxonomy): domain Bacteria; phylum Bacillota; class Clostridia; order Oscillospirales; family Ruminococcaceae; genus Ruminococcus; species Ruminococcus flavefaciens_Q. The sequence goes on along the minus strand of NZ_FPIP01000001.1, from coordinate 514,206 downwards.
CAATCCAAAGAGCCTTGGAACAGACGCTCAGGCTCTTGTATATAAGGTTCCTGGCGGTATGCTTTCAAACATGATCGCTAACCTTACAGATATGCACGCTATGGATAAGTTTGACGATGCTCTCGCTGAAATTCCAAAGGTAAGAGCTGACATGGGTTATCCTCCGCTGGTTACACCTCTTTCACAGATGGTCGGAAATCAGGCTGTAACAAATGTACTTGTTGGTGAAAGATACAAGAACATCTCCAAGGAGATAAAGAATTACATCAAGGGCGAGTACGGCAATCCTCCTGCACCTATCGCACAGGAGCTTGTCGAGAAGGTTCTTGGCGACAGCGAGGCTGTTGACTGCCGTATCGAGGATCAGAAGCGTACAGGCGAAGAATTCGCAGCAGCAAGAGAAGCTCTCGGCGATCTCTGCCGCAGCGAGGAAGATGTAATGAGCTACATCTGCTATCCTGACCAGACGATCAAGTTCCTGAACGACCGCAAGGCAAAGGAAGAAAACGAAGCTGTTTACACTATCGAGGAAATGTAAGGAGGCAGAGGTATGTTTGATAATATGCTTATTTCTGCCGCAGCTGAAACAGCTGATGAGCTTTCCATCGGCGATGCTGCCATAACCGCCATTTTTGGTTATGCAGTTGTTTTTGCAGGTCTTGTTATCCTGATGATCGTTCTCTATATCACAGGAGCTATTTTCAAGTCAAAAGATGCAAAAGCCAAGGCTGCTGCCGAAGCTGCTGCTAAAAAGGCTGCTCCTGCTGAGCCTGTGGCAGAAACAAAGGCTGAACTTCCGCTTGCACCGGGTTCAGCAGGTCATGTCAAGCTCTTTGACGTTCCTGATAAGGAAGCTGCAATGATAATGGCAATTGTTGCCGACAAAATGCAGAAGCCGCTCAATGAGCTGCACTTTATTTCCATTAAGGAGGTCAAATAATCATGAAATATAAAGTTACACTTAACGGTAAGACATATGAAGTAGAAGTTGAACAGGGAAAAGCTGTTCTTCTCGATGAATATGAGGCACTCGCTCCTGCACAGGCAGCTCCTGCTGCACCTGTTGCCGCTGCTCCGACAGCAGCTCCCGCTCCTGCGGCTGCACCTGCTGCTCCTGTAAATCTCGCAGCAGGCGAGACTGTTACAGCTCCAATGCCCGGCAATATCCTCAGAGTTGACGTTGCACAGGGCGATACAGTAAAGGCTGGTCAGATCCTTATTATACTTGAGGCTATGAAAATGGAGAACGAGATCGTTGCTCCCAAGGACGGCACAGTAGCTCAGGTAGTTACAAGCAAGGGTTCAGTTGTAGATACTGGCGCACCTCTTGTTGTTATAGCATAAGGGGGACAGAAAATGGATATTCTCGAAACCCTTAAAACCCTTTGGGAAAGCTCGGGCTTCCACAGCTTTCTCATTGAGGGAGGCTGGAAAAACCTTATAATGATAGCTGTTTCCTGCGTCCTTCTTTATCTCGGTATCAAAAAGAAGTTTGAACCGCTTCTTCTCGTTGGTATCGCATTCGGCTGTCTCCTTGTAAATCTTTCATACTTTACAGCAGGAGACACCTCTGACGCACTTTACCATGTAAATCTGTGGGATAACTTCCTTAACCCTGAACACGCGGATTATCACAGCTACGGAGCTATAATGGCTCACGGCGGACTTCTTGATATCCTTTACATAGGCGTTAAGGCTGGTATCTATCCTTCGCTGATATTCCTCGGCGTTGGCGCTATGACAGACTTTGGTCCGCTTATTTCCAATCCTAAGAGCCTTCTCCTCGGCGCAGCTGCTCAGATGGGCGTATTCCTTGCATTCTTCGGAGCTGTATGCCTTGGATTTACAGGAAATGAAGCTGCTTCTATCGGTATCATCGGCGGTGCCGACGGTCCTACAGCTATCTTCCTTACAACAAGACTGGCTCCTCATCTTCTCGGACCTATCGCTATAGCAGCATACTCCTATATGGCTCTTATCCCGATGATACAGCCGCCTCTCATGAAGCTCCTTACAACCAAGAAGGAGAGAGAGGTAAAAATGGAGCAGACTCGAGTTGTATCAAAGACAGAGAAGATAATCTTCCCTATAATTGTTGCAATGTTCGTTATCCTGCTTCTTCCTTCAACAGCTCCTCTCGTTGGCTGCCTTATGCTGGGTAACCTCTGGAGAGAGTGCGGAGTTACAGAGAGACTTTCCGATACAGTTCAGAACGCTCTTATGAACATCGTAACAGTATTCCTCGGAATCTCAGTTGGTGCTACAACTGCTGCTGACAGATTCCTCTCACTGGAAACTATCAAGATCGTTGTTCTCGGACTTACAGCATTCTGCTTCTCAACAGTCGGCGGACTTCTTGTTGGTAAGATCATGTACGCTGTAACAGGCGGCAAGATCAATCCGCTTATCGGTTCGGCAGGCGTTTCTGCTGTACCTATGGCTGCCCGTGTATCACAGATGGAAGGTCAGAAGGCAAATCCTTCAAACTTCCTGCTCATGCACGCTATGGGACCAAACGTAGCAGGCGTTATCGGTTCTGCTATCGCAGCAGGATTCCTGCTTGCAGTATTCAAGTAATACGAAATGCCCTGTTGGATAAAACAGGGCATTTTTCATAAAATTGCTCGGTCACAAAAAATTTTCATGTTTGACAAGAAAAATATTACGGAAAAGCTTGCAAAATATTTCAAAATAGTGTAAAATAGAAATGTACGTTGTTAATAATATAACAACAGCTAAGAATGAATTTTATTACGAAAGGATGTCATACCCATGGCAGGATTAAACAAGGTTACTGTAGAAGACATTAACGTTAAGGGCAGAAAGGTTCTCGTAAGAGTTGATTTCAACGTTCCTATGAAGGACGGCGTTATCACAAACGATAACAGAATCCAGGCTGCACTCCCAACTATCAATAAGCTCGTTGAGAATGGCGCAAAGGTAGTTCTTTGCTCACACCTCGGCAAGCCAAAGAACGGTCCTGAGGCTAAGTTCTCACTCGCTCCCGCAGCTAAGAGACTCGGCGAACTCGTTAAGACAAACGTAATTTTCGCAGCTGACGATACAGTTGTAGGCGAGAACGCTAAGAAGGCTGTAGCAGCTATGAAGGACGGAGAGATAGTTGTTCTTGAGAATACACGTTTCCGCGGCGATGAGGAGACAAAGAACGGCGAGCAGTTCTCAAAGGAGCTTGCTGATCTTGTCGACGGCGAAGTATTCGTTATGGACGCTTTCGGTTCTGCACACAGAGCTCATGCTTCAACAGCAGGCGTTACAAAGTTCGTTAAGGAGACAGCTGTTGGTTACCTCATGCAGAAGGAGATCCAGTATCTCGGTAATGCAGTAGAGGTTCCTGAGAGACCTTTCGTTGCTATCCTCGGCGGTGCTAAGGTAGCTGACAAGCTCAACGTTATCTCTAACCTCCTTGAGAAGTGTGATACACTTATCATCGGCGGCGGTATGGCTTACACATTTATAAAGGCACAGGGCGGCTCTATCGGTAAGTCACTGGTTGACGAAGAGAAGCTTGACTACTGTAAGGAAATGCTTGCTAAGGCTGAAAAGCTCGGCAAGAAGATCCTTCTTCCTGTTGACACAGCTGTTGCAGCTTCATTCCCTGATCCAATCGACGCAGAGATCAGCGTAGAGTACGTTGACGCAGACAAGATCCCTGCTGATAAGATGGGACTTGATATCGGACCAAAGACAGCTGCTATCTTTGCTGAGGCTGCTAAGTCTGCTAAGACAGTTGTTTGGAACGGACCTATGGGTGTATTTGAGAACCCAACACTCAAGAAGGGTACAGTTGCAGTTTGCGAGGCTCTTGCACAGGCTGACGCTACAACAATCATCGGCGGCGGCGATTCAGCTACAGCAGCTATCCAGCTCGGTTTTGCTGACAAGATGAGCCACATCTCAACAGGCGGCGGTGCTTCACTGGAATACCTTGAGGGTAAGGTACTCCCAGGCGTTGCAGCTATTGCTGAAAAGTAATTTTATAATCAATAGGGCGGGTAGAGATATTCGCCCTTGATTGCTATTTGATAAAGTGAATGATCCTACAGAATATAATGCTTTTTGTTTGTATTATTCGCTTTATTTTCAAATCAAGAGGAAATTATCATGAAAAATTGTAATTGCAATTGTAAATTTACAGAGGAAGTCAAGAACAGTTCCACGGCAGTATGGCTGTTTGCTGTATGCAGCTTTCTTGCAGGTATCATCGTTGGATTTTTCCTTTCTCCAATAAAAAAAGGAGTAAAGATAGGCTGCAATAACGGCAATACTACTTACGAGAAGGAAACAGAAGCACTTCCTTATTATGATGATGAAGTAAAATTTTGATCAAAGGAGTTAATTAACATGAACAAGTCATTAAGAAAGGCTATTATCGCAGGAAACTGGAAGATGAACAAGACACGCCCCGAGGCTAAAGCACTTCTCGAGGCTATCAAGCCCCTCGTTGCTAACGCTGAAGGCAAGATCGAGGTCATCGCATGTGTTCCTTTCACAAACCTTGAAACAGCTATCAACACAACAGCAGGCAGCAACGTAAAAATCGGTGCTGAGAACGTTCACTTCGAGAAGAGCGGCGCTTTCACAGGCGAGATCTCTGCTGATATGCTCACAGAGCTTGGCGTTGAGTATGTTGTTATTGGTCACAGCGAGAGAAGACAGTACTTCGGTGAGACAGACGAGACTGTAAACAAGAGAACTATCGCTGCTCTTGAGGCTGGTCTCAAGCCTATCGTTTGTGTTGGCGAGCTCAAGTGGGAGCGCGAATGCAATATCACTGAGGAAGTTATCGCTCGTCAGATCAAGCTCGACCTCTGGTCACTCACTGCTGAGCAGGTAAAGAACGTGGTTATCGCTTACGAGCCTGTATGGGCTATCGGTACAGGTCTTACAGCTACTCCCGACCAGGCTGAGGAGGTTTGCGGATTCATCCGTGCACAGCTTGCTAAGCTCTTCGATCAGGCAACTGCTGACGCTGTTACAATCCAGTACGGCGGTTCTATGAACGCTAAGAACGCAGCTGAGCTCCTTGCTAAGCCAAACATCGACGGTGGTCTTATCGGCGGTGCTTCACTCAAGGCTGAGGATTTCAACGTAATCGTTCAGGCAGCTGTAAACGGCTGATAAAACTTATAATTATGAGGGCGGATATCTTCCGCCCTTATGTATGAAAGGAAAATTAGAATGGCAAAGAAACCTGTAGCACTTATCATCATGGACGGCTTCGGCTACAATCCTGATAAATACGGCAACGCTATTGCTGCCGCAAAGAAGCCAAACATTGACAAGTATATGGCAGAGTGCCCGAATACTATCATCGGCGCAAGCGGACTTGATGTTGGTCTGCCTGACGGACAGATGGGCAACTCTGAGGTAGGTCACACCAATATCGGTGCAGGCCGCATCGTATATCAGATGCTCGTTAAGATATCAAAGGATATCAAGGACGGCACTTTCTATAATAACAAGGCTATTCTCGACGCTATGAACAACTGTAAGGCAAAGGGCAGTGCACTTCACCTTATGGGACTTCTCTCACCGGGCGGCGTTCACAGCCACATGGAGCATATGTACGGCATCGTTGAAATGGCTAAGAAGAATGGTCTTGACAAGGTTTATATCCACGCATTCCTTGACGGACGTGATGTTCCTCCGTCATCTGCTGCCGAGTATATGGAAGAGGCGGTTGCAGAGCTCAAAAAGATCGGTCTTGGCAAGATAGCTACTATCTCAGGTCGTTTCTACGCTATGGACAGAGACAACGCATGGGACAGAGTTGAAAAGGCTTATGCAGCTCTCGTTTACGGCGAAGGTGTTAAGGAATCCGATCCTGTTCAGGCTATAAAGAATTCCTATGCTAACGAAGTTACTGATGAGTTTATGCTGCCAACAGTAATTGAGGGCGGCGCTCAGATAAAGGCTGATGACAGCGTTATCTTCTTCAACTTCCGTCCTGACAGAGCAAGACAGATCACACGTTCATTCGTTGATCCTGAGTTCAGCGGCTTTGAGAGAAGAAACGGCTTCTTCAATGTCAACTTTGTATGCATGGCTCAGTATGACGCTACAATGCCTAATGTATCAGTAGCTTATCCGCCTGAGCAGCTCACCATGACAATGGGTGAGTACCTTGCAAAGCTCGGTAAAACACAGCTTCGTATTGCTGAGACACAGAAATACGCTCACGTTACATTCTTCTTTAACGGCGGCGAGGAAAAGCAGTTCGAGGGCGAGGACAGAATACTTATCAAGTCTCCTGACGTTCCCACATTTGACCTTAAGCCTGAAATGAGTGCTTATGAAGTATGCGACGCTGTATGCGAGGCTATCGACTCTGATAAGTATGATGTAATTATACTTAACTATGCAAACTGCGACATGGTTGGTCATACAGGAATCTTTGACGCTGCTGTAAAGGCTGTTGAGGCTACTGATACCTGCGTAGGACGTATGGTAGACAAGATACTTGCAAAGGGCGGCGCAGCTCTTATCACAGCCGATCACGGTAATGCCGACAAAATGATGGAGCCTGACGGAAGTCCGTTCACAGCTCATACAACAAATCCTGTTCCTCTTATCGCTGTAGGCGTTGAGGGCAAGCTTATCGAAGGCGGCGTACTTGCAGACCTTGCACCTACAATGCTCGATATCATGGGAGTTCCACAGCCTGCTGAAATGACAGGTAAGAGTCTCCTCAAGAAGTAATATTAAAAGCGGATCATATGATCCGCTTTTTTGTTGCACTTGGTTTACTAAAATGGTTGCAAATGCTAACAAGATGTGTTATAATTAGCACAGTTTTGATTAGGAGAACATCTATGTCTTTGAGAAAAAATCTTGTTTTCACAGTAATTGCCGCTGTTTCGATCCTTTGCGGCTGCGCAGATAAAACAAACAATGATAAGAATATTGCAGTAACACGCGATGTATTTGCAATGGATACATATATGAATCTGAAAGCTTATGGCAAAAACGCCGAACCTGCTCTTGAAGAAGCTGAAAAGCGTATCCATGAGCTTGAAAATGAGCTTTCAGCGACTTCGGAACAAAGCGATATATGGAAGATAAACCATTCAAGCGGAGAAGAAACTGCTGTCAGCCGTGATACAGCCGCATTAATTGATAAAGCATTAGAAATAGGGAATAGCACTCACGGAGCTCTTGATATTACGATTTTTCCAGTTTTAAAGGAATGGGGCTTCACAACAGAGAAATATCATATCCCTGATGAGAACAAGCTAAAAAGTCTGCTTGAAAACGTTGATTACAGGCAAATAAAACTGAATGATAAGACTGTTTCTATTCCCGAGAAATCCGAAATCGACCTTGGAGCTCTTGCAAAAGGCTACACAGGCGACGAAATAATGGAGGTATTCAAGTCGCACAGCATTGATTCTGCTATAGTAAGCCTTGGCGGCAATGTACAGGCACTTGGAAGCAAGCCCGACGGAACAAACTGGAAAGTAGCAGTCCGCGATCCGTTTTCTCCTGAAAATGATATGTGCGTAGTGGAAATAAGTGACAAAGCAGTAATAACTTCGGGAAATTATGAGAGGTTCTTTACAGGAGATGACGGCAAAAGATACTGGCACATTATTGATCCTGCTGACGGCTATCCTGCGGATAACGGCTTTGTTTCCGTAACAGTCATAGGCGAAAACGGCCTGAACTGCGACTGCTTGTCAACTGCACTTTTTGTTGCAGGTATAGACGGATACAAGGATATTATGATGGACTATCCTAACTATGACTTTATTTTTGTTACTGACGATGAAAAAATTCTTTATACAGGTGGAATCAAGGATAAATTCCAGAACATCAGCTCAATGAGTGCCGAGGTGATAGATATTGACTAAGAGTATAAAGCTTTTGATAGCAGCAATAGCGTTGATTTTCATTGCGTCGGTAATAGCAATAATTCTCGGTACAAAAAAACCGGACAGCACCTGCGTAGAGGTAGTTCAGAATAATAAAATAATATACAGATTTGACCTGTCTCAGGAAGAAAACAGGACTTTCCGAGTAGAATTCGCTGACGGCGGCTGGAATGATATAAAAATAGAAAACGACGAAATATCAATAATCGACGCAGATTGTCCTGATAAGACCTGCGTAAAGACAGGCGTTCTGCGTTCTGAAAGTATTCCGATAGTGTGTCTGCCGCATAAGCTCGTTATCAGATTTGCAGATAAGGAGAACGAATAGTATGAAAGCAAAAAAATTAGCCAGACTGGCACTTTTGACCGCTGTTGCTCTCATAATATTCATTATAGAACTGCAGATTCCGAATATTATCCCGATACCCGGCGTAAAGCTTGGACTTGCCAATATTGTCACAGTTTATGCTGTATATAAGTACTCAGCTAAGGAAACAGCAGCAATTGTAATTATAAGAGTAGTTCTTGGCTCGATTTTTGGCGGAAATATCGCCGCTATCATGTACAGTATGGCAGGAGCCTTGCTGTGCCTTGCAGGTATGCTTCTTATCAAGCGTATCGTACCGATGAATTTTATTTGGCTTAGCAGCATTTTAGGCGCGATACTGCATAACACCGGACAAATGATAGCTGCAGTTCTTGTAATGCGTTCATTTGCAGTCATTTCTGTTTATCCGTTTTTGATAGTTTCAGGCTGTATTGCAGGCGCTTTCACAGGATTATGTGCACAGTTCCTTATAAAAAGAGGAAGCCTTGAAAAAACAGATTGAAAAATCCCTCAATATGTGATATAATACATTAGAGGTGAAAAAAATGAATCCAATGAATCTGATAAAGCTGAAATCTCTTCTCGATAGATTTAAAGAAAACCACCCAAAGGTTCCGCTTTTTTTCAAAGCTGCCGTTGGTTCTGTGCGAGAGGGAAGTATTATAGAGATCAAGGTGATACCTCCCGAGGGGGACAGCAAGACCATAATAACTAATCTGAAGGTAAATTCCGAAGACATAGCTTTATTTGAAGAGCTTAAAGAAATGACATAAAAACTGCCGCATGATAGCGGCAGTTTTTTAATATTCAATACCTTTTCTTGCTGAAATACCCTTTGTATAAGGGTGCTTTACAGCTGACATTTCAGTGAGATAATCGGCAGTTTTTTTTAATTTTTCATTCGGAGCACGACCTGTCATTACAACTTCACACTTATCAAGCATATTATCTATAAAATAATCGGCAAATTCTATATCAATAAGCTTTTTATTGTATGCGTCAACGAACTCGTCGAGAACAAGGAGCTTAACATCGCCTTTTTCAAGTAATTCAGCCGCTTTTCTGAGCATTTCAGTATGCTGCTTCGTTATTTCATCAAGCTCCTGTTCATTCATTGAAAAAGTGAATTTATTACATTTATCGCAGCAAAACACTTCGATATTACCTATATTTTTAAGAATTGTTATCTCTGAAGAACTGCCGTTTTTCAAAAACTGAAAAAAGCCGACTTTCATATCTGCACCAACTGCTCGTACAGCCAAACCTACAGCGGCAGTAGTTTTTCCTTTCCCGTTGCCATAGTAAATGTGGAGCATATCTCATCACCTCGAATACATTATATCATTTTACAGTATTATTTGCAACTCCGAAATTTCTTGACATTGCCTTTATTTCGTAATATAATGTTTATTGTTAATGAATAAGGAGTGTTTTTATGCGTTCAATAATATTTTTCGATATCGACGGGACTCTTGTAACCGAGGACGCAAGAGCAATAATTCCCCAAAGCACCCGTGAAGCTATAAAGCTTACTCGTCAGAAAGGCAATCTAACGTTTATTAATTCGGGCAGAACTGCTTTCAATATCAGTCCGCGAGTTAAGGAATTGGGATTTGACGGTTACATCTGCGGCTGCGGAACATATATAGAATACGGCGGAGAAGTGCTTTTTTCAAGAACTATCCCACAGGAAGAGTGCAGAAATATAGCAGAACTAATGAGAAAATGCAGGGTTACACCTGTTTATGAGCACTCAGAGGGCTATTTTTTCGATGATAAAGCTCCGATAGCCGATGGCCTGAAAGAGTTTATGGAAGTATTTGTGGATTCGGGAATAGACATCAGCGGTAGGGTAGAGGACAACGATTTTGGATTTGATAAATTCGTAATTTGGACAACTCAGGATAGTGATATGGAGCTTTTCAGACGCGAAATAGGAAAGAATTTCTCGATAATTGATCGGGGGGGCGGATTTTACGAAAACGTTCCGCTTGGCTACTCAAAGGCTACAGGTATAGAAATGGTACTGAAAAAGCTTGGAATATCAATTGATAACGCATATGCAATAGGAGACAGCGCCAACGACCTGCCAATGCTTGAAGCGGTTCCGAACAGTATTGCTATGGGCGGAGCCGAGAATATTTATCCATATGTTTCGTACATAACATCTCCTATTGAAGAGGACGGAATAAAAAACGCATTGTTGCATTTTGATTTGATATAACCGATCGTATATATGTTGTGCAAAAATTGCTGCATTTTTCAAATATTGCGCTTTGATGTTACTGTTTTTTGGATTTTATACTTATTGAAAAATACTATTCATCATGATATAATATAATTGAAGCCGTATGGCTAATATTATGGGAGGGACAGCTTAGCATATTTTGCTGAGCTAATATGTGAATATGAATATTGCAGTTGCACAGTCAGGAGGTCCGACCTGCGCTATAAATGCTTCATTGGCAGGCGTTTTCAACGCAGGAAAAAAATCAGGCAAGATAAACAAGATATTTGGCGTTCTAAATGGCATAGAGGGTATCATTAATGACCAAATGGTTGATCTGTCCGAAAAGATCGACAGCGATGTAAGCTATCAGCTGCTTCTCAGAACACCGTCAGCAGTACTTGGATCATGCAGAAAAAAGCTTCCGAGCTATACAGAAAGCACTGAGATCTACGAAAAGATAACAGCAGTGCTTCGCTGGCGCGATATAGGCATATTTTTCTATATCGGCGGTAATGATTCCATGGACACTGTTGCCAAGTATTCGGAGTATCTTCGTGCATACAATATTGATGATATAAAAATAATCGGTATTCCTAAAACAATAGACAACGACCTTTGCGAAACAGACCATTCACCGGGATTCGGTTCAGCCGCTAAGTATGTTGCTGCTACTGTTCAGGAGATAACCCGTGACAGTAATGTTTACAGTATACCGTCAGTAACTATAATCGAAACTATGGGACGTCACGCAGGCTGGCTTGCTGCCGCTTCATGCTGTATCAGAGCAAACGGCGAGAGCGCTCCTCATCTGGTATATCTTCCTGAAGCTGTGTTCAGTATCGAAGGTTTCCTCAGAGATGTCAAGGAACAGATGAAGAAGCACCGTGCAGTTATTGTTGTTGTATCTGAGGGAGTAAAAACTGCTGAGGGCAAGTTCGCCGCCGAGGAATATCAGTCAGGTCAGAAGGACGTTTTCGGTCACAGCTATCTCGCAGGAATCGGCAAGTTCCTTGAAAAGCTTGTAGGTGCTGAGATAGGCTGCAAGGTTCGTTCTATTGAACTCAATGTTATGCAGAGATGCAGCTCGCATATTGCTTCGCTGGAGGATATTCAGTCCGCAGAGGCTATAGGTATGGCAGCTGTAAATGCAGGACTTGAGGGCAAATCAGGCTGTATGATGACTTTTGTAAGAGAATCAAATATGCCCTACAGCTACAGGATAGATACTGTAGACGCAGCAAAGGCAGCAAATACAGAAAAGTTCTTTCCGCGTGAGTGGATCAACGAGGAGGGAAACAACGTTCTTCCGCCTGCATATGACTACCTTATGCCGCTTATACAGGGCGAACTCCACGCAATTATGAAGAACGGTATGCCTCTTAACTTTGTAATATAACGAATTATCCTCGGATTGCTCCGAGGATTTTTTATGTTAGCATGGCAAAATATACTTTTTTTAACATCAGCGTACATATATTTTGTATCAAGAAGAAAAAGTATATCCCTCGAGTTCATGTTATATTGACAAATTGACGTCATAGTGGTATAATTGAAAAATATAATGGAGTATTGTATTTAGGAGCGGATATGCTCTGAGGAGGAAAGAATATGTCAGTTAATATCCCCGAGATTTTTGCCTGCAACGTCTTTAACGAGGAAGTAATGAAAACAAGACTTCCAAAGAATGTCTATAAGGCACTTAAGAGAACAATGCAGAACAACGAGCCCCTTGCTGATATGGAAACAGCAGATGTTGTTGCCAATACTATCAAGGAATGGGCTATAGAAAGAGGCGCTACTCACTACACACACTGGTTCCAGCCAATGACAGGCTCTACAGCCGAAAAGCATGACTGCTTTATAAATCCTGCCCCTAACGGTATGGCTATCATGGAGTTCTCAGGCAAAGCTCTCGTAAAGGGCGAACCTGACGCTTCATCATTCCCGTCAGGCGGACTCAGAAGAACAAGCTCAGCAAGAGGATATACAGCATGGGATCCTACTTCCTACTGCTTCGTAAAAGAGGGAAGTCTCTATATCCCAACAGTATTCGTATCATACACAGGCGAAGTCCTTGATAAGAAAACTCCGCTTCTTCGGTCAATGCAGGCTCTCAGCAAGACAGCTGTCCGTTTCTTAAAGCTTTTCGGAAACGACAGAGTTACAAGAGTAACATCAACTGTAGGCGCAGAGCAGGAATATTTCCTAATAGACAAGGAAAAGTTCGACCAGCGTGAGGATCTTATCCTTACAGGAAGAACACTTTTCGGTGCAAAGCCGCCAAAGGGACAGGATCTTGACGATCAGTACTTTGCAAATCTCCGTCCGAGAGTTGCGGCTTATATGGCTGACCTTGACGAAGAACTCTGGAAACTTGGTATCTACTCAAAGACAAAGCACAATGAGGTAGCTCCTGCACAGCACGAAATGGCTCCTATTTTCACTACATCTAATCTCGGTACAGACCAGAACGAGCTTGCTATGGAAGTTATGGAAAAGGTAGCTCTCAGACATGGTCTTGTATGCCTTCTCCACGAGAAGCCTTTCGAGGGTGTAAACGGCTCAGGTAAGCACAATAACTGGTCTATGTCCACAAACGACGGTCAGAATCTTCTCGATCCCGGCGATACTCCAATGGATAATCTCCAGTTCCTCACAATACTCTGCGCTCTTATCAAGGGCGTTGACGAATACGCTGACCTTATGAGACTGTCAGCTGCTTCAGCAGGCAACGACCACAGACTCGGTGCTGATGAAGCTCCGCCTGCTATCGTTTCAATGTTCCTCGGTGAAGAGCTTGAAGCTGTATTACAGGCTATCGAGGACGACGGCGAGTACAAGACAAAGACACGTACATTCAAAATAGGTGTTGACGCTCTTCCGTCTTTCCCTAAGGATTCTACAGACAGAAACAGAACTTCACCATTTGCATTCACAGGTAACAGATTTGAGTTCAGAATGGTTGGTTCTTCCGATAATATTGCTTGTCCGAATGTACTTCTCAACACTATCATGTGCGAGGAGCTCAGCCAGTTCACTGAGATACTTGAGCCGTTCAAGGGCAAGGATAACTTTGATGCAGAGGTAAGAAAGCTCCTCAAGAGCGTTATCAAAGATCACAGAAGGATAATCTTCAACGGCGACGGCTACTCTGCCGAGTGGGTCAAGGAAGCAGAGAAAAGGGGACTTCCGAACTATGCTTCAACTGTTGACTGTATGCCTCACTACACAGATGAAAAGAATATCCGCATATTCCGCAAGTTTGAGATATACAATCAGAACGAGGTAGCTGCAAGAACCGAGATACACCTTGAAAAGTACTCCAAGACTGTACGTATCGAGGCTCGTACAATGGTCGAAATGGCAAGAAAGCAGCTTCTTCCTGCAACTATGGAACACGTTCAGAGTCTCTGTGAAGCTATTGCAACAAAGAAGCAGATAGGCTTTACCTGCAACACAGATGAGAAGATAGCCAAGAAGCTCAATGAGCTTGCTGACCGCTTCTACGATTCAATAGAGCGTCTCGAAGCTCGTATCACTGAAGCAAATGCAGTCAAGGAGATACAGGCTCAGGCTGAATTCTTCCACGACAAGGTGCTTGCTGAAATGGATATCATGAGAAGCATTGCAGACGAGATAGAGCTTAATATGCCTGCTTCAAAGTGGCCAATCCCGGCTTATTCCGAGATCATTTACAACGTATAATTATAAAAGAAAGGCGATACACACTGATGTATCGCCTTTTGATATTATTTGATATCCTTTACAGGTAATATCGGGTATTTTTCCGAGTTCTTATAGTATGAATGATTCATCGCATGACCTGTATAGTCTACATACAGATCATCAAGGTCATCTGCATCAGCGACAAGCGATATCCTTACATGAGTTTCGCCGCCTGCCGGGATATTTATAGCGTTTTTACCCGATTTATTATCTGATTCAAGTGATAAAAAGTCCTCGCAGGCAAGCTTACTGTGATTCAGAAGCATTTTATCTGTATTGCTTGCTTTAACACGCCAGTTGCAGTCCCATTGGGGAGCTATGATCAGACTTGGGAATATATTGCAGCCGACCTTACAGTTTTCGAGATCCTCACATATATCTTCGTCCCCGACGTTTTTATATGTCAAATCGAGAACTATAACTTTCTTTTGTGTCTTTACAGTATCTGTAATTTCATCAATAGTATTTATACCGTCTCCGACAGTACCGTAGTAATAGGTTTCATATATCTTGCCGTCTTCGCCAAGAAATTCGCTGTAATCCGCATCCCAGCCGCAGCCGTCAGTTGTTATACCGTCGAAATTATCCTGAACCCACGCGTCATTAACAGTTATTTCGATATTATTTCCGTCTTCACGCTCGTCCTTGACTGTATCACCAACGCTTACTATAGTAAAGTCGTCAATACTCTTTCCGCTTGTTGCAGGCTGAACGTTATTGTTGCCGGCAGATTCTTCTCTGTTGAACCATATACCTGCTGCCTGTTCCTCAGACGGAACAAGCTTAGCACCGTCAATAACACTGCGGGCGTCATCGTCTGAGATATCATCGGTAAGGTACAGTTGAAGCATAAAGTTTGTTCCCTTGAAATGAATCCACACAACTCGTCCGAATGAATTTGTGTCTTCTGCCCCTAAGTACATATTTTCCTGACGGTAGAATATATAAGCTGTCTTTTCATCATTGGATACATCGTCAAGCTTTACTATACTGCCCACTTTTTCGATCATAGGTGTAGCCGCTGATACACGGTATTTAATAGGAGTAATGCCTCCGCCTGTTCCTACAACATACTTGAAGTCGTGTTCTCTCATATAAGTTCCTTCAGGCAGAAATGTGTACTCAACATCATAGTTCTGCTCGTCGCTTGCTTCTTCATCAGTAGGGGTAAATTTAAGGATATACTGATATTCGCCGTTCTTTTCAAGCTGGAGTACACCTTTTGTTTCGTCTTCGGCTTCTGTAGGTTCTTCGGGAGTTATAACTGTCTGAGTTGCAATTTCTTCCTCGTTCTCAACCTCAGCCATAGGTGACGAAGTGGGAATTACTCTTGAGATAGCATATATCGATATAGGAGCGCCTATAACAACGGCTGCCGCAGCCGCTACCATGCCGATATATCGCCTTTTAATATGATTTGTTGTCTTTTTCATAATATTTCCTTTCTGTATGTCCTCCCTGCGAAGTTCATACCTCACGGAGAAATCATGCTTTTTGTCTGATGAAAAGGCTTCATCAACTATTTTGTCCCATTCTTTTTCGGAAGGTATACCTTTATTTCTCATTGTTGATCTCTCCTTTCGATTTCAAGCGCTTTTTCGTACGTTCAAAACGCTTTCGTACATTTGCTTCGGTGAGGGATAATTTATCCGCAACTTCCTTCCATGACAGTTCCTCGATACATCTAAGAGTAACGATCTTTCTATCAGTCTCGCCCAGTACGCCCAATATCTCGTTAATTGAACCGTTATCAGAATATTGCTGAGCTTTATCGGCGACTTGCAAGGCATCGTCAATGGAGATTTCCTCGCTGTACCGACGTTTATTCCTGCGATAGATGTTTATGGAAGTGCTTTTTATGACCTTAACGATATACGCCTTTGTCTTTTCGCTGTGACAGTCACCGAGTTTTCCTATCTTGTGCATGATACGGATAAAAGCCTCTGAGACAGCGTCCTCGGCAAGTCCCACGTCATGCAGAACAGCATATGCTATCCTGTACATGGGCTGCTCGTATATTTCATAAAGCTTTTTCAGCTTTTCAGATTCGTCATAAGTCATTTTATCACCTCGATTGAAACGTTTCATAACATATAACACATTTGAAACGCTATTTGTGACACAAAAATTAAAAAAGCTCCGTATTGGAGCTTTTTATATTCCCGAAAGGTCAAAATCGGGCACATATTCCTGTGAAGCAGAGCTTTTTTGCTGAGTAAAGCCGTTGATACCAAGCTCAGCTGCAAGATTCACAACGCTGTTGTATTCCATTTTCGTAACGCGGCGTTTTAGCTCGGGATATTCATCAGAGATAAATTCAAAAGGCGTATACTGGTTCATTATACTTGCAAGTACATTTTTGGGAGACGTATTTTCAGCTATCCACCTGATTATTTCCATGGAATCATGTCTGTGAGAGGGGAGTACCATATGACGTATTACAGTGCCTTTCAAAAGACCGCCTTCGTCGTTGAATTTAAGTTCTCCTGTCTGCTTTATCATTGCAAGCGCTGCCGCCGAAGCTCTTTCAAAATAATCAGGAGCATTGGAGTACTTTGCTGATATTTCTGAGGAAAAGTATTTCATATCCGGCAGATAGATATCTATATATCCGTCGAGCATTTCGATAGTTTTTACTGATTCATAGCCGCCGCAGTTGTAGACTACAGGTATGGTCAGTTTATTTTTTGCCATATCAAGAGCTTTTATAATATTCGGAACGAAATGTGTCGGAGTAACAAGGTCAATATTATCTGCTCCCATGTCCTGCAATCGCAGAAAAATTTCGCTTAATTTCTCGTCAGATATCTCTTTTCCGAAAAGCTCATTGCTTATTTTATTGTTCTGACAGAAACAACAATGCAGATTGCAGCCTGAAAAGAAAACAGTTCCTGCGCCGTTTTTATAGGAAATACAAGGTTCCTCCCATTTGTGCAGTGAAGCTCTTGCGACTACAGCTTTATCTCCAGCACCGCAGAAACCTTTTTCCTTTGTCCTGTCAGTTCCGCATTCTCTCGGACAAAGCTTGCATTCATAATTCATATTCATCTTCCTTATATTCCCTGAAATCAAAGTTTTCAGAGGTAGCAGTGCTGTTTAGCAGTTCCTTTGCGCTTATATTGTTATTTATGCAATACATAGCCGCAGAAGCAAGAAAAATGCTCTTAGACATCCTGTTCTTTTTACAAAAATCAGTTATAAGCCTGTCCTCGTATATACTTGCCCTGCATGAAAGACTTTTATAATAGATAACACTGTTGGAATAGCGTGTTATTTTGTTGTTTTTGGGTTTCTTTCTGTCCATTTTTGTTCCCTCCGCCGACTGAATAATCTAATTTTATCACCCTAATTATAAAAAGTCAATAAACGCCGCAAAAAAACGCCGCTAATCATTGAATAACGCAAAAAATACACTTGCTTTTTTGTACAAAGTGATGTATAATAAATAGTGCATTATTACATAAGGAGCTATAGCTATGATGAATATAGGTTTTATCGGTGCAGGAAACATGGGCACCGCAATAATGAAAGGAATCTCAACAAGCACTCTCGAAGCTGAGGTAAAGCTTTTCGCATTTGATCCATGCACAGAAAAGCTTGCTGCTCTTGCTGAATACGGAGTAAACGGCTGCTCTTCCGAAAAGGAGATAATGGAGAATTGCAAATATGTTTTTCTTGCAGTTAAGCCACAGATAATCGAGGGCGTACTTGAGGCAATATCCGCACACACAACAAAAGACACTGTTATAATCTCTATCGCCGCTGGTATCGGCGACGAATTTATCGCAAAGAAAACTATTCCCGACGCAAAGGTAGTTCTTGTAATGCCTAACACTCCTCTCCTTTTAGGCGAGGGCGCTTCTGCACTTTCAAGAAACGAGCGTGTTACAGATGAAGAATTTGATGTCGTTCTCAACATCTTCAAGATATGCGGTAAGGCAGCAGTTATCTCAAAGGATAAAATGAAGGAGATAATCGCTATTAACGGCAGCAGCCCTGCATTTATTTATCTCTTCGCAAAGGGCTTCATTGATTACGCAGCTTCAGTTGGTATCGACAAGGCGGCAGCTGAAGAGCTTTTCACACAGAGTCTTATCGGTTCAGCAAAGATGATAACCGATTCAGGCTATTCGATCGACGAACTCATAAAAATGGTATCCTCACCGGGAGGAACTACTCTTGCAGGTCTTGACAGACTTTACGAGGGCAATCTTACAGATGTAGTAAAGAATTGCTGCGAAAGCTGTACAAAGAGAGCATACGAGCTTTCAAAATAAGTCTAAAATAATTATCATGCGCATATATTTCTGTGAAAGGAATGATGTGCATGAAACAAATAAGTACGTTCAACAATAAAAAAGACGGGACAAGTCTGCTTTTTTACATGATATTTATTATCATAGGCATTGCAATAGGCGCATTTATTGCGGGCAAAGGACAGTTTTCGGCTTCTGTTTGGATAAATCAGATGCTTTTTACGCAGTCCTTTTCGTGGAGGGCTTCACTGCATGCTTTTATATCGCTGCTTCTGTTTTTAGGTGCAGCCTATCTTGCAGGATTATTTGCATTCGGACGAGCCTGCGGACTTGCTCTGCTCATATACAGAGGGATAGGTATAGGCGTGTCGGCAGCAATGATGTATGTTGTTTACGGCAAAGGCGCTGTGCTGTCTGTTGTTTTCACTTTTTTGCCAAGAGCTGCCGCTGCTGCGTTTATTGCCGCAGTATCAGTAAGGGAATCCGTTCGGAATTCAAGGGCTATCCTTGCTTTCTGCACCAATAAATACGACAGCAGCGAAAACAGTATAAGTTTCAAGCTGTATTGTCTCAGATTTATCGTACTTATTATTTTTTCAATATTTATTTCTGCGGCTGACGGAGCTATATTGCATCTCTACAGTTCTTTCCGCAGATAGAAATCGGAGGAATTTCAATTGGGCATTTTTTTCAAGGATTATGTCAGCGCAGGCTCGGGTATAGCCAAAAACGCTCCTAAAAAGAAAGGAGCTGCACTTTTTTTTGACATACTTGGCAGAAAATTCTGGAAACTTCTGGCACTTAATTTTATCTATATGTTATTTTTCCTGCCATTTCTGCTGATATTATTTGCACTGGCAATATTCAAGAACAATTATAATGGCTTTGTAATATCCACAGTCGCTTTATTGGTGATTTTCGCAGTTCTCATCGGACCTGCTACAGCAGGAATGACCAAGGTAATAAAGGCGTTTGTAATCGAAAAGCACACATTTATATGGCGTGACTTCTGGGACGCATTCAAAAACAACTTCAAAAATGCCGCTATAGTCGGCTTTATCGACTGTCTTGTACTTGCGTCAGCATTTGCGTCATTTCAGGTCTATCCTGCAATCGCTATCCAAACAGGGTCTAAGATAATGTATGTACCTATGGTTATTGCATTCAGTTTGTTCCTCGTTATCTTGATAATGAATTATTACATCTTCCCGATGATGATTGCGACAACATTATCTCTGAAAAATCTGTTGAAGAACTCATTTGCCCTCGCTTTTGTAGCATTGAAGCAGAATTTCATTATATTTATCGTTTCATTGCTGACACTTGCGATTATGGGAGTGTTCTTGTTCTTCGTATTCCCTGTATTCATGCTTCTGCTGCCATTTTTTCCAGCAGCATTCCTGTGTCTGTTCAGCTGCTTTATCAGCTATCCTGTGATACAGAAATATGTTATTAATCCATATTACACAAGCATAGGCGAGATAAACCCCGAGCTTATTGACGATACTCCCGACGAAGACGAGCGTATCTTCGAGGACATGGGCGGCAAGGAAAAGCCTATTGAAAAGCGAGCAAAAGGCAAGGGAAAAAGAATATCCTAAAAATAATCGGCACTTTTTGTGCCGATTTTATTTTTTGTGTGATATTTGAGATAGCTTTTTCGTTTTATTAGTGAAGTACTTCAAAAAGAAAGGAAGCAAACGATGGATTCCGAAAAAATGACGGAAATATACGATAAATACAGTAATGCCGTCTATCGAATGGCGTTTGCTTACTGTAAGAATAAAGCTGACGCTGAGGATATAATGCAGGAGGTGTTTATCAGCCGCTTTTCCGCTGACATTGTTTTTGAGGACGAAACAAAGGAGAAAAGCTGGCTGCTTAAAGTAACTGTCAACAAATGCAGGGATCTGTTCCGTTCTTTGCGATATAAGTACTCCCTGACCTCGATACCGCTTGAAGAAGCAAGTCTTGTCTTCGAAACACAAGAGGAAAGCGACGTATATCATGCTGTAATGTCACTTCCGAAGAAATACAGGACAGTTATTCACCTCTTTTATTATGAGGAATACTCAATAAAAGAGATAAGTGCCATTACAGGTGATAAAGAGACCGCAATACAGACTCAGCTATACCGTGCACGTAAAAAGCTTAAGGATATTCTTGGAAAGGAGCTCCGACTATGAATATGAATGATTATAAAAGAGTAACAGACCGCTTGACACCTGACGAGCGGTGCAGAAAAGAGGTACTTGACATGAGTAAACGTGAGAACAAAATAAAGCTGAATACAAATGAATATACCGAATCCGTATCAGGCGTTGAAGTGCGCAGCGGTCACGGCATAATGAAATATGTCGGTATAGCAGCAGCCTGCGCAATTATCGTCGGCGGTATAGGCACAACAGGAGTACTGCTCCACAAGGGCAGTAAGAACGCTCAGCAGTTTGCCGAGGTCATCGAAGAAGAAACAACTGCCGAGGCTGTAACAGAAATAACTGAGGAGCCAACAGAGCCGCCTGTTGAATATGATTATGAAGCAATTGCAAATGAGCTCACACAGCATTATATTGACAGTTTGAATGTAATGCAATACGGCGATGTGTCATATGACAGCAATGAAAGCATAACATTCTATACCTATGACAGCACAAGAGAAGAATGGTCAAATAATTACGGCGGAGAGCGAACATTCTACAAGGTAACTGATGAACGCTTCAAGAGCTGTCAGGATATCTACGAGTACTACAAAGCACCGATTGCGTCTTCAATAGACAGAAAACATTACGGCGAAACATATGAAAGCTTTACAATGCCTGATAACTTCAAAGATGCAGCGGACGTTGAGTATGAATCTTCTTTACAAAGCTGGCTTGGCGGAGATGTAAGCAAGTTCGAGAACGGAAGCAGGGTAGACATCAGACCAAATGGCAAAGACACTTGTGATGACGAAGCCTTTTCGATCAATATCGGAATTTACGTTGAATACAACGGAAATCTGTATGTTTCAAAGCGTACTGTAGAGTCGGAAACAGCTCCCTATTACGCAAACGGCAAGCACTCATTCCTGACAAGCTTAACGACTGAACCTAATGTACTCGAAACAGAAGATAATAGCTTCAAAGCATCTTGTTTCGTAAAAACGCCTTATACAGGCTGGGAAAACGCTAAATACGGCGATGAAAAAATTATTACATTCAACCTCATCAACGGTGAGTGGAAAATAAGTTCAATCGAAACAGGCGACAGACCAGAATACACATCAGCAGTAGCTATTCAGAATTATATTGAGAAGAGAGCAGAATATAACGATATAAATATCGGCTATGATTCCGAAGGCAAAGCAGGCAGAGGTATCGGACATATCATGGATAAGCTTGAAGTTACAGAATATGATCCTTCTATCCACGTATGCAAGGTTCATGCAGTTCTTCATAATATGAACGGCGAGGACGCATTGGATATGACAGCAGAGATAAGCGTTAATCATAACGGAAGTCCAGTGGTTATGTCGGCAGATATCACAAGAATAAAAGAGTATGACAGCTCATATGAGCGTCCAAATGCAGTTTCAGCAAACTGAAAATAAAATTATCCCCTTGAAGTTGATTCAAGGGGATTTTCTTATGTAACAATAAAATATGATCTGCATAAAATATAAGCAGGGAGTATCAGACATTAACGATATTGGTGACAACATCACCCTCGGGAGTAATATCAATATGCCCGAATGACGGCTTTGCACCGTCTCGTGGGATAGAAGCGCTGCCTGGGTTCATGATATAGAATCCGTCCTCAAAGCTTTGGTAGCGCTCATGAGTATGCCCGAAAAGAATGATATCACATTCATTGGCAGCTGCAAGCGCTTTTAGTTTGTCAAGTGAGCAGCCTACACCGTAAAGATGACCGTGGGTAGCGAGAAGCTTATGACCTATAAGTGGAAGAACGAAGTAATCGTCGCTTAAACTGTCAAAATCGCAGTTGCCTGCAACATGGATTATCTTAGGAGCCATTCTCTGATGAGACAGGATAAAATTATCAAGCTCGCGTTCACCGTCACCAAGATGGATTATCCAGTCTGCGTCAGTATTTCGCATAATAACACTTTCAAGAGCATAAGAATTACCGTGTGTGTCTGATATTACAACAATGCGCAATTATATCCCTCCTAAGAAGTTTATACCATATTATAACATAGTTTTTTGAAAAAATCAACAGGTATTATCAAAAAAATATAGCCTTGTTTGTTAAAATCGCAAAAATGCGGCAGGTACAGGCATTAAAAACATATTTTATCAGTAAATACAATATATTATTGTATATATCAAGTTTTTATGGAGGCAGCTATGAACAATATCGATCCTAATAAGATATCGGGACTTCTTAATGTTGTGAGCAAAAAGATAGGAGTTCCGCCAGAGAAATTACGTGCAGAGCTTGAAGAAGGCAAATTTGACAGTGCGCTCTCTGCGATGAACAGAAATGACGCGGCAAGATTTCAACAAGCAGTGAATAATCCTAAAATTGTTGAAAAGATGATGAGTACGCCGCAGGCAAAAGCGCTTTACGAGAAGCTTTCGGGCGGAAAGAAATAAAATGGACGATATAATGGGCAAGATCAGCGAGCTGCTGTCAGACGAGGAAAGCGTGAAGCAACTGTCCGAGCTGGCGCAAATGCTGGTCTCAGACAGTGAAAAGAGCGGTGAAAAAGCAGAAAAAGCTGATAATGCCACAACCGAAGAACAGCCTGATATAGCTTCAATGCTAAAGCTGACAAGTCTTATCGGCGAAGCTTCAAAACAGGACAAAAATGCTGATCTGCTTCTGGCTTTAAAACCACATCTCAGTGCAGAAAAGCAAAAGCGTGTTGATAAAGCGTTAAAGCTTTTAAAACTACTTGCTATTTGGAATATTGCAAAAGAAAGCGGTCTTTTGCAGGAGCTGATTTAAGAAAGGAGGCGAGCCGATGGCGGTATACGGAGAAAGATCACCAAAGCATACTGATATGAACTGTTTTAGGCTGTATCACAGTACAGGGCATAATACCGCTGTCGACCTGCCGCCTGATATATGCCAAAAAGAAAAAAGCGAGCATTTTTCGGAACAGCATGAGGACAAAAATGCAAAAAGCCGTATTTTTGACAGCCTTATCGATGAATTTCTCGACGGCGGCATAGATAGTGACAAGCTTCTTATCGCTGCCATACTATATATGCTTATAAAAGAAGGTGCAGATATCAAACTTATTATCGCACTTGGATATATACTGATGTGAGAGGTAAAATATGGATATTGAAATGGTGTTTAAAATACTGTGCGGAATCGTAGTCATTATAATGATGATATATTATTTCAGGCGGCAAAAAAAGCTGTTATCCTTTATTATAGGCGCATTTACAGGCGGAGCCGCGCTCTTTATTGTCAATAAATACGGAGCTTTATTCGGAGCAAATGTTCCTCTTAATCTTTTCAATATACTCGGAAGTCTTATCCTTGGAGTTCCTTTTGTTGTATTTATTGTAATAATGAATTTTTTGTAAATTCAAAGGCTTATTTCACAAAAACTATTGAATTATTACGATAATAATGGTAAAATATATGTATAGGAGGTGGATCATGAATATCATCGATATAATCAATAAAACTAAAAAATCACAGGAACTTAACGAAGAAGAGATAGCATGGCTTGTAAAAGGCTATACTAATGATGAAATCCCCGATTATCAGATGTCTGCGTGGCTTATGGCTGTGTGCCTTAACGGACTTACCGAAAAAGAGACATTTGCTCTTACAGCAGCAATGCGCGACAGCGGAGATATATTGCATCTGAATATCCCGTTTACTGTGGACAAGCACAGTACAGGAGGAGTCGGAGATAAAACATCTCTTATCATCGGACCTATCGCAGCTGCCTGCGGAGTATGCATGGCAAAAATGTCAGGACGCGGCTTAGGTCATACGGGCGGAACTATTGACAAGCTTGAAAGTATCGAGGGGTACAGAACTGATCTGCCTCTGGACGAGTTTGAGGCAATACTCAGAAAAACAGGCTTCTCGATCATCTCTCAGTCAGGAGAATTTTGTCCTGCTGATAAAAAAATGTACGCACTCAGAAACGCAACAGGTACGGTCGACAGTATACCGCTTATCTGTGCAAGTATAATGAGCAAAAAGCTCGCTATGAACGCGGATTGTCTTGTTCTCGACGTAAAATACGGCACGGGAGCTTTCATGAAAACCAAAGAGGACGCTGAAAAGCTTGCGGTTCTTATGGAAAAAGCAGGCAGATCAGCAGGGAAGAAGTGCAAAGCTGTCGTAACTGACATGAATACGCCGCTCGGTAAAAACATCGGAAACGCTCTTGAAGTTAAAGAAGCGGTAGAGCTTCTGCAAGGGAAATCAAAGGGTAAGCTGTATGATGTTTGCATAGAGCTTGCAGCTGATTTATTAGAGCTTGCAGGCAAAGGAACTAATGCAGAATGCAGAAAAATGGCTGAAGACGCCGTTTCATCGGGCAGAGCACTTGATGTTCTTCGTGAAACTATCAAGCTACAGGGCGGAAACGAAAAGATATGTGATGATACTTCACTGCTTCCGAAGCCGCTCCTAAAATACGAGATAAGAGCTACAAAGGGAATGAAGATACTGGGGTTCAACTGTGAGGAGCTGGGCATGACATCTCTGCTGCTCGGCGCAGGAAGACTTAATAAGACCGATAAGATCGACATGAGCGCAGGTATCGTCATGAACTGTGATGTTGGCGATCAGCTTGCTGCCGATGACATCATAATGACTCTGTATTCAACAGTTTGCAGCGATTTTTCGGACGCTGCGGTAAGAGCTCTGAATGCAGTCAAATTTGAGATAACCGAAAAGCCAAGTTATACGTAATATAATTACTCTAAAACATAACAGGAGGTCATAAATATGGGATTTGTTGATTCAGTAAAGGATTTTGCAGGAAAATTCGGAGAATCTGTTGAGCGCGGAGCAAAAACAGTTTCAAACAGCTCTAAGAGATTTGCAGAAAAGACTAAGATAAAGCGCGAAATGGCTCGCGTTGAATCTGACATCAATACAGACTACATAGAGCTCGGAAAGGTAATGTACGAAAAGATTTGCAGCGATCCTGACAGTGAGTTTATCACAACAATAAACGACATCAAGGAAAAAACACTAAAACTTGACGATCTTAAAGCTGAGCTCATGTCTCTCGAAGACAAGGTATTCTGTACAAATTGCGGTTCTCAGATACGCAGAGAGCAGGTTTACTGCGATAAATGCGGTAAAAAAGTTGAAGAAGCTGAAACCGAGACAGTTTCAGATGTAACAGTAGAATAATGATCGAAGGCGCATTAGTTTCATTAATGCGCCTTGTTTTATGCAACTTGCTGAAAAACAGCCGTTCCAATTTGTTCAAAAATGAGCTTAAGAAGTATTTACTTTTTCGCTTTTTTGTGATAAAATAAAAATAGTTTATCGCTTTGCAGCTTTTTGCCTTTTAAACATAAAAGCAGAAAAGCAGCATAGTCAGAAAGGAACATTATAATGCCAATAACAGAATTACTTGAACGAAACGCTAAATTATACGGTACTGATGTTGCTCTGGTAGAAGTAAATCCCGAGATAACAGAGGTAAGACGAATTACATGGAAAGAATATGAGCTTATCGAGCCAAATCCCGAATGTCATTACAGACGCGAGATAACATGGAAGGTTTTTGACGAAAAAGCTAACCGCTTCGCAAATATGTTATTAGAAAGAGGCGTCAAAAAGGGCGATAAGGTCGGAATCCTTCTTATGAACTGCCTCGAATGGCTCCCTATCTACTTTGGTATTCTTAAAGCAGGCGCTCTTGCTGTGCCGCTTAATTTCAGATATACAGCTGACGAGATAAAGTATTGTCTCGACCTTGCAGAGGTAGATATTCTTGTATTCGGACCTGAGTTTATCGGACGAATCGAGGAAATAGCCGATGAGATAAGCAAGAATCGTCTTCTTTTCTACGTAGGCGAGGGATGTCCTTCATTTGCAGAGCACTATGACAGCCTTGTTGCTAACTGTGCAAGTACAGCACCTGACGTAAAGATCACAGATGATGATAATGCAGCAATTTACTTCTCATCAGGAACTACAGGATTCCCAAAGGCGATTCTCCACGACCATACAAGCCTTATGCACTCAGCTAAGGTAGAACAGAATCATCACGGACAGACAAGGGACGATATATTCCTTTGTATTCCTCCGCTTTATCATACAGGCGCAAAAATGCACTGGTTTGGCAGCCTTTATTCAGGAAGCAAAGCTGTTCTGCTTAAAGGCGTAAAGCCAAAGTCGATTATCGAAACTGTTTCTGAAGAAGGCTGTACAATAGTATGGCTTCTTGTTCCGTGGGCGCAGGATATTCTTGACGCTATAGACAGGGGAGATATCAATCTCGAGGATTACGACCTCGATCAGTGGAGACTTATGCACATCGGTGCTCAGCCTGTACCTCCGTCGCTTATCGCACGCTGGAAGAAAGTATTCCCCAAGCACCAATACGATACAAACTACGGACTCAGCGAGTCTATAGGACCTGGCTGCGTTCATCTTGGTGTTGAAAACATACACAAGGTAGGTGCTATCGGAAAGGCTGGCTATGGCTGGGAAGTAAAAATAGCCGATGAAAACGGTAATGCCGTTGAACGCGGACAGGTCGGCGAGCTTCTTGTTAAAGGTCCCGGAGTTATGAAGTGTTATTATCGTGACGAAAAAGCTACTGCGGAGACATTAAAGGACGGCTGGCTTTACACAGGCGATATGGCTCAGGAGGACGAAGACGGCTTTATTTACCTCGTTGACCGTAAGAAAGACGTTATCATCAGCGGCGGCGAGAATCTGTACCCTGTACAGATAGAGGATTTCCTCAGAAGTCACCCTGCTATCAAGGACGTAGCTGTTATAGGACTCCCTGACAAGAGACTTGGTGAGATCGCAGCAGCTATTATTTCCATTAAGGAAGATCATACCTGTACAGAAGAGGATATCACTTCATTCTGCCAGAAACTTCCAAGATACAAGAGACCTCACAAGATCATATTTGCAGATGTTCCGAGAAATCCCACAGGAAAAATTGAGAAGCCAAAGCTTCGTTCCATTTACTGCGGCGAAAGCCTTGTTGCAAAACAGATCAAAAACTGATAAAAAAGAGCAGCTATGCTGCTCTTTTTTAATTAATCGACATTATTCGACAAAACTCGTCAATAATCGACGCAATTAACCCTTACCATTTTATAACAATTATGCTATAATTATACTATCATTGCTAAAAGGAGTGCGAAAGCCAAATGAATAACGTTGTAGCAATAATTGTAAAAACTCTTCTGAATCTCGGAATAGCTCCTAACACAAAAGGATACCACTATCTGCGAGACGTGATCTTCATGTGTGTGACATCAAACGAGCACATAACGAATTTCAGTAAAACGCTTTACGCCAAGCTCGCAGACAAATACCAGACTTCTGAATGTTCAATAGAAAGAGCCGTCAGGCATGCAATCAAGTCAGGCTGGTATCGTCATAATGAGGAGCTTGCAGAAAAGATTTTTATGAACACTTTGCAAAGTACAAACGATATTCCAACAAATTCTGTCTTTATTTCCACTGTTTCCGAGTGGATAAGGATCAATTGCGCAGATCTCCTGTAATGTAATATATCATAGGATTGAGGCTATTATTTATTTGATTTCCCCCTTGATGATTCAAGGGGATTTTTTTATCAAAAATAGTGTCCTGACATAAAATAAAATGCCTTCACTCCGAGCATGACCGTAATAAAGGCATATATGAGGTAAAATAAAAACGCCCCGACTATTGCCGAGGCGCTGGTGAGACATGAGGGATTTGAACCCTCGACCCTACGCTTAAAAGGCGTATGCTCTACCGACTGAGCTAATGTCTCACAACAAAAATAATTATATCAATTTTTAGCTTGGTTGTCAAGGCTTTTCCGCCTTTTTTATAAAATCAGTCTATAAGCCAACAATTGCAAAAATATTTAGTGCAACTTGACGTTTTTTTGATTTGTTGTTGACATTTCTGTAATATCATGATATAATATTTAAGTCATCAAACGATGTGCTTGTAGCTCAGCTGGATAGAGTGACTGGCTACGAACCAGTAGGTCGGGGGTTCGAATCCCTCCAGGCACGCCAAAAAAGCCTTACGATTTTTCGTAGGGCTTTTTGCTTTTTTACTTGAAAATTTAACATTTCCATGATATAATCATAAAAAACTCAATAGGAGGACTATATGAAAAAGTTTATCTCAATCCTGACGGCCTTAGCTATGACATATACAGGAATGTTTTTTTCAAACAAAACTGCCGTCTGCGAGGATAAAACAGGCTCAGAACCTATAAAAATCATGGCAATAGGCGATTCGATAACCGACGGATACGGTGTAACAGGCTCTTATCGCAAATATTTTTATAATGAGCTTACTAAAAAAGGATATGATATAGATATGGTCGGTTCAAAGGGAAACGATATGAAAATCGAGTTTTCCGACGATGAAACAGGAGAAAGCTTCACTTATGATGACGATAATACAGGCTACAGCGGATATACTATAAAGGAATACTCCGGCAGAAACGGTATCCTTGAAACGCTGAAATCCACAAACTGCCTCGAGACCTGCAAGCCTGATATTGTCATTCTTCAAATCGGCACAAATAATATAATTGATAATTATGACGCAAACAAAACTCATTCTGATCTTGAAGAGCTTATAGACTATATACTTGGCAATATATCAAAAAACGCTACTCTTTTTGTAACAACTATCCCCGATGTTGATCCGAATCGTCATGAGGTTTATAACTGGTTCAGCAACTACCGCCATTCAGCAGACTGGCAGACTAATTACTCAGATGAAGAAGCAGAAGAAAAAATAATAAAACAGCTTATTACGTATAATTCAAATCTTACAGCTTTGGTTCAAAAAAAGATAGCAGTAAAAATCGCGAACAATTGGGATATTACATCAGAGCGTGAAAGCCCTGATATACAAGATTTAGATGGTCCTTATCTGCGCTCTGCAGATGTTGCTTCTGTAATTACCGATGTCAAAACTCAGCTTATGGACGGCGTTCACCCAAACAACAAGGGATACAAGCTTATGGGAGAGTACTGGGCTGAACAGATCGATAATTACCTGAAAAATAAACCTACCAAAAAAAACTCTTATAAAGTCGCTGATCTTGTAGAGCTTCAGAAGTATCTCCTTGGAATTGCTGATATTGAGGCAACACTTGAAAAATATGACATGAATAAAGATAATGCAGTTGATATTTTCGACCTTGTACTTCTCAGAAAAGAGCTTATCAAGAACTCTTAAAAGCTAAAAAGCTCATTATGTTATAATATTTCTTGACATTATTCTGATTAAAAGGTATAATGTTTATTGTATATATGAGATTGGAGGGATTTATATGTACATTAAAAAGATAATTTCTGCTTTAGCTTCTTCAGCTGTCATAGCAGGAGCTTCTGTAGCTTTTTCTGCAAATGTATATGCAACAACAGCCGATGATGTTGCTGCTGTTGCAAGATCATACGGCTACTCAGAGGAAGATATTCAGGCAGGATACAACGAATATAACGCACACCCACAGGATTATCCGTCGGAAATCCTTGATAAGGCTATCCAGAAGCTTCACGAAGCAGGAAATCAGATAATAACTGTAGGTCCGCAGGTGCCAAGTGTTCCAACGACAACGACCGTCGCCAACGATCCCGAAAATCCGGAAACCGTAGATGACGGTATAACTCTTACTGCAAGCGACGGAACAACATTTACAAGAATAAGCGTTACAGCCTTTATCAATATGTCATACGATGAAAAAATGGCTTATGTAAGAAGCTTTCCTGAAGCTCAGCAGCAGGCTATAATCGATAATCTGACGCCCGAGGAATACAGAAGTCTTATGAAGCAGAGTCCTTCTGAGCAGAAGCTCCAGATCGTAGGCAAGCTTTCAGAGGCGGCAGAGCAAATGGGACTTAATATTACTGTTGACGAAATAAGCGACAGTTCACTTACCATAGCAATGAGAAATGAAAGCGGCGAGCTTCTTAACGTTTCTACAGCAGGAGCTTCCGTTGAGGATACAGGATATGACAGAAGAGGCATTTTAGCCTGTGTAGCTGCATTTATGGGCATAGGTATTTCTGCGCTGTTTCTTGTTATGCGTAAACTTAAAGCAAATGGAGCAGAAGAATAATGGCTGAAAAAAAGAAAAAAGATAGCGCATTTATCCATATCATAACTCCTTTTATCGTATTGTTTCTTTGCGTCGGAATATTCATTGCAGCAATGATAAAGCCGTCGGACAAGCTCAAGGTTTATCTTAATCTTGCATTTATGGATAATCTGAAAGCAACTCCCGAAGCCGCAGGCTCAGGACTTGTTGTAAGAGACAACGATATTATAGACGAATTTGACGGTCAGACATACGATGAGGGCGAAATAATACGCCCGAAATTCGGCGAAATGTATGCTGTTCTTACAACATCTGCCTTTGATATTTCTATCCCTGTTTACTGGGGCAGCAATTCAGAGCTTTTTGAGCGCGGAGCTTGTCAGTCATCAGGTTCAAAGATTGCAGGTGAGGACGGAAATACTGTCATCAGTGCCCATGAGGACACCTTTTTCTCACAGCTTAACAAACTGAAAAGCGGCGATACAGTTACCTTAAAGACAAATTATGGTGAATTCACCTATAAAGTCAAAGAGCAAATAACATTCAATAAAAAAGACGGCAAATACGTTTCTCCGTCAGCTTCTTCAAAGCTTACGCTATATACCTGCAAAAAGGATATACTCGGTAATGCTGATGAAAGAATCGGTGTTATTTGCGAGCCTACAGAAAAGAAATTCTACAAAAAAGCAGGAGAGGGGAGTTCAAATTGAAAAAGATCAGCACATATCTTCCCTCACTGATAGTTTCGATATTACTTGTTTTTCTTACAATAGCAGGCTCGGCAATGCTGCTTGTAGACATCAATATCTCAGGTGAAAAGCTCAAGAAGCTTGCACAGAAGAATTCCCTCGAAACAAGTATTTATCCCGAGATAAGCAAGTATTACAAGGATAAGTACAATACAACAGGAATCCCTGCCGAGGTTTTTATGGACGCGATAGATGAAAATTATATCCGCTCATACGAAGAAGCTTATATAGATTCTGCCTTTGAAGCTCTTGAAAGCGGCACTAAAATGGCTTCAGTCCACCCTAAAAACGCAAAGCTTGAAGAAAATATCGATAATTTCTTCAATTCTTTCGCAGAAAAAAACAACTACGAAAAGGACGATAATTTCGGCTTAAAGCTTCGCAATACCAAGGAAAATGCCTATACAACAATAGGTTCTTTCTGTGATGTATACAAGTTTTCTTCCATGAATCAGCATGGTATCCTTTCAAAGCTCGCAAAAGTATATTCTCACCGCATAGAGGCTTCGATCGCGGTTCTTGGTGCGATAGTACTGATGATAATTCTTCTGACTCTTATCAATCACAAGAAGAAAATAACAGCTATGTACTGGTGCGGTGTTTCTTCGATAGTTGCAGGCATACTCGGAGCTGTTCCAAGCATATACCTAATCGCAGCTCGTTATTATGATTCGTTTACTATCAAGCAAGTACCTGTTTTTAAAGCTTTTACCAGCCTTATGTATAAGTATACCGAAGCTTTTGCGGCTGCAAGCATAGCTCTTGCTGTAATCGGAATCTCGCTTATGGTGATTTACGGGGTAACTCATGAAAAGAAAAAATACCCAAATGTAAAACCAACAAAAATTAATTAAGTTACCAAGCAGCTGCCTGAGAAGGCAGCTGCTTTTTTATCAATACAGCAATAAATAGCAAAATATTGTACATTAATGCCATTGACTATTTTAATATCTTATGCTATAATATATAAAATCATGCGGTAAAAGCCGCTTTCAAGGAGGAGTTTATGATAAATCGAGATGACGCGCTCCGTATCCTCTCAAAATACGGACAGGAACACATTTTAAAACACTATGACGAACTTGACGAAGCAGGTAAGCAGGAGCTTCTTGGTCAGATAGAAATAATAGATTTTTCTGTTCTCAACAATCTTAACGCTGAAAAAAACAGCAATTCGGTCCGCGGCAAATTTGAGCCGCTGGGTGCTGTAACAATAGATAATATAGCTTCAAACAGCGATGAATATATCAAAGCAGGAATCGAAGCCATAAAGGCAGGCAAGGCGGCTGCCGTACTTTTAGCAGGCGGACAGGGCACAAGACTTGGCTTTGACAAGCCAAAGGGTATGTTTAATATAGGCGTAAACAAGGAACTTTACATTTTTGAATGTCTTATCAATAATCTCATGGACGTCGTAAAGCTTGCTGATGCGTGGATCCCGCTCTATATCATGACAAGCGAGAAGAACCACAAAGATACAACAGAGTTCTTCAAGGAAAAGAATTATTTTGGCTACGATCCGCAGTATATCCGCTTCTTTATACAGGATATGGCTCCTTCCGTAGATTTTGACGGCAAAATATTAATGGAAAGCAAATCAAAGATATCCATATCGCCAAACGGAAACGGCGGCTGGTTCTCATCTCTGGTAAGAGCAGGGCTTCTTGATGAGATCAAAGAAAAAGGCGTAGAATGGCTAAATGTATTTGCTGTTGACAATGTTCTTCAGCGTATCACAGATCCCGGATTTATCGGAGCTGTTATAAAATCAGGTCTCCAGTCAGGCGGTAAGGTCGTAAGCAAGGCTTCACCTGATGAAAAGGTTGGAGTTCTCTGCCTTGAGGACGGTATGCCCTCTATCGTTGAATACTACGAGATGACAGAAGAAATGCGCACTCTTCTAAATGAAAACGGAGAGCTTGCATATAAATACGGCGTTATCCTCAATTATCTTTTCAACGTTGCAAAGCTTGAAGAGATATGCGACAAAAAACTGCCTGTTCATATAGTTGACAAGAAGATACCTTATATGAACGAGAACGGCGAATACATTATCCCGTCCGAACCAAACGGACACAAATTCGAGACTCTGGTTCTTGATATGGTACATATGCAGGACAGCTGTCTTGCGTACGAAGTTGTTCGTGAAAAAGAATTCGCTCCTGTAAAAAATGCAACAGGCGTTGATTCTGTTGATTCTGCAAGAGAGCTTCTTAAAGCAAACGGCGTAAGTATATAAAAGTAAAACAACGGCACTTTTGATGATTCAGAAGTGTCGTTGCCTATGTATGGAAAAAGTGGGTGTTTTGATTATAAATGAAGGATCTTTTGAAATATCTGAAAAATTACAAAAAAGAGCTCATATTAGGACCTTTTTTCAAGCTGTTGGAGGCGATTTTTGAGCTTATCGTGCCTGTTGTAATGGCTAAAATAATCGATAACGGCATAGGAAGAAATGACAGTTCCTATATTTTCAGAATGAGCGGACTTATAGTTTTGCTGGGAGTCTGCGGACTTTGCTTTGCTCTGACCTGCCAGTATCTCGCCGCAAAATGTGCTTACGGTTTTGGTACGGAGCTTCGTTCAGCCTTATACAAGCACATCAATAAGCTCTCCTACAGCAGTATCGATAAAATAGGTACTTCCTCTCTGGTAAACAGACTTACAAACGACTCCAACACTGTTCAGAACGGAGTCAATATGTTTATCCGTCTTGCTGTAAGAGCGCCTTTTCTTGTTATCGGAGCGGCTGTTATGGCTGTGACCATAGATGTAAAGCTATCGCTTATATTCTTTGTTGTTGCTCCGCTTATCTCCGTAATTATATTCCTTATAATGAAAAAGACCGTTCCGATGTATAAAAAAACACAGAAATGTCTTGACAGAGCATCAACTTTAACACGCGAAGGACTGGAAGGAGCAAGGGTAATACGTGCTTTTTCACGTCAGCAGGAGGAAATCGACGAATTTAAAGAAGCAGTTGACGAAATATCAGCCTGTTCAATTGCTGTCGGCAAAATATCTGCAATACTCAATCCTGTGGCATTCATGGTAATGAACCTCGGTATCGTAGCCGTAATATGGTTCGGCGGAAAACGCATAAATATCGGTGGACTTACTCAGGGTGAGCTTACGGCGTTCACCAACTACATGACGCAGATACTTCTTGCACTTGTTGTTCTTGCAAATCTTATCGTTATCTTTACAAAAGCTCTTGCTTCGGCTAACAGAATAAGCGAAGTTTTTGTGCTTCCAGCCGAAAGAAGCGGCGATATAGCTGATTTTGACAATAAATCAGAGAACATTATCGAATTTAACGATGTTTCTTTCTCTTATGAGGGTGCAGGAGATTATTCCGTAAGAAACATAAGCTTTTCACTGAAAAAAGGACAAATGCTCGGAATAATCGGCGGTACAGGCTGCGGAAAGTCTACGCTTGCCAACCTTATACCATGCTTTTATAGAGCAACTAACGGTAAAGTAAGTATATCAGGTATAAATGTCAATGACTTCGATTCGTCCGAGCTCAGAAGCAGGATAGGCACAGTTCCGCAGAAAGCCGTGCTTTTTTCGGGAACTATCCGTGAAAATATGCGCTGGAGAAAAGCTGATGCAACTGATAATGAAATAGTCTCCGCTTTGAAAACCGCTCAGGCATGGGAATTTGTCAAGCAAACTCCAAACGGACTTGACACTGTAGTATCTCAGGGAGGAAAGAACCTTTCAGGAGGTCAGAAGCAGAGAATAGCTATTGCACGCGCTCTTATAGGTTCGCCTGATATCTTAATTCTCGATGATTCGACCAGTGCTCTGGATTATAAAACAGACCTTGCCCTGAGAAGAGCGCTCAGCAGTGATATGCCTGATACCACTGTTATTATGATCTCTCAGCGAACGACTTCACTTAAAGACGCTGATAAAATAATCGTTATGGACGACGGTGAAGCTGTCGGAATCGGTACTCACGACGAACTTATCGATAACTGTGAGGTCTATAATGAGATATACCGTTCACAGATGAATCAGAGGGAGGGGGAGAATAATGCTTAAAACATTGAAACGTGTATTCTCATATGCGCGTCCCTACCTGAAATTCTTTTTTCTGACTGTGATTTTTGCAGGTCTCGGAGTAGCGCTTTCTCTGTCTGTACCTGTATTTATCGGCGAGGCAGTTGACTGCTGTGTTGGAAAAGGAAACGTAGACTTCGACAAACTTCTGAAAATCATTATAACTCTTGCCGTTATAGTAATTGCAAGTACGTTTTTTCAATGGCTCATGAGTTTATGCACAAATAAGCTTGCTTTTCTCACCATACGCGATCTGAGAGCAGATATATTTAACAAGCTTGAAAGAGTTCCTCTGAAATATATCGACGGACACACAAAAGGCGAGCTCACAAGCCGCGTCATCAATGATATTGAGATAATCTCAGACGGCTTATTGCAGGGATTTACT
This sequence comes from Ruminococcus flavefaciens, assembly GCF_900119075.1. Classification (GTDB taxonomy): domain Bacteria; phylum Bacillota; class Clostridia; order Oscillospirales; family Ruminococcaceae; genus Ruminococcus; species Ruminococcus flavefaciens_Q. Next base: position 478,328 of record NZ_FPIP01000001.1, on the reverse strand, counting down.
CAGTTTTTCAGCGGTATAGTCACTATCATCGGAACGCTCATTTTCATGATGACAATAAACGTGAAGATAGCCATTGTTGTAGTAATTCTTACACCTCTTTCATTTGTCGCAGCTTCACGAATAACAAAGGCTTCTCACGATTCGTATATGAAGCAGTCCAAGCTGCGCGGTGATATGGTAGGACTTGCGGAGGAAATGGCAGGCAATCAAAAGATAGTCAAGGCTTTTGTCTATGACGAAAGAGCAGAAAAGCGTTTCGACGAGATAAACACCGCTTACGGCAAAATCGGCGCAAAAGCAACATTTTTCAGCTCCATGACCAATCCTACAACCAGATTCGTAAACGGACTTATTTACGCGGCAGTAGGTATGCTTGGCGCTCTCGGCGTTATCGGCTATTCATCAATAATAGGCTATATGTCAGTAGGTAAGCTGTCAAGCTTTCTTGCCTATGCTAATCAGTACACAAAGCCCTTCAACGAGATATCAGGAGTTATCGCAGAACTTCAGAACGCCATAGCTTCTGCACAGCGCGTATTTGATGTACTTGACGAAAAAGAAGTTCCCAACGATTCCAACAAGGAAAAGCTTACATCATGCGACGGAAGTCTTGAATTCAATGATGTTTTCTTTTCGTACACCCCCGACAGAAAGCTTATTGAAAACTTTACTCTCGATGTAAAAAGCGGACAGCGTATAGCTATCGTAGGACCTACGGGCTGCGGTAAATCGACCATTATCAATCTCTTGCTCCGCTTTTACGATATAAACAGCGGAAATATAATGATATCAGGTAAAAATATCAACGATATCACCCGTGATAGTCTCAGAAGCTGCTTTGGCATGGTATTGCAGGAAACATGGGTGTTTACAGGAACTGTAGCTGAAAATATCGCTTACGGAGCTCCTGATGCAACACGGGAGCAGATAATCGAAGCCGCAAAGGCTGTCTATGCGCACGGATTCATAAAAAGGCTGCCGCAGGGCTATGATACAGTGATAAGTGAGGACAGCGGTCTGTCTCAGGGACAAAAGCAGCTTATCTGTATAGCACGAATAATGCTCATGGATCCACCGATGCTTATTCTTGATGAAGCTACAAGCTCTATAGATCTTCGCACCGAACAGAGGATACAGAAAGCTTTTCAGAAGCTTATGGAGGGCAGAACAAGCTTCGTTATTGCCCACAGACTTTCTACAATCAAGAGCTCAGATGTTATCCTTGTCATGAAACAGGGAAATATAATAGAGCAGGGAAGTCACAGCGAGCTTATGAAAAACGGCGGATTTTACGCAGAATTGTACAACAGTCAGTTCGCTTCATAATGTAAAAAAGAGCTTCTTATGAGGCTCTTTTTGTTTCTTATAAAAAACTTTGTTTAATTCTTGACAAACTGCGTAAAATGTTGTAAAATAAATATGTATTTTTTATGTATTGAAAGGAATGATCTTCAATGGGTTTAACTTTAACTGAAAAGATCCTCAAAGCACACTTGGTTGACGGCGAATATGTAAAAGGTCAGGAGATCGGTATCCGTATCGACCAGACTCTTACTCAGGACGCTACAGGCACAATGGCTTACCTCGAATTTGAAGCTATTGGCGTTCCTCGCGTAAAGACCGAGCGTTCAGTTGCTTACATAGATCACAATACTCTCCAGAGCGGTTTCGAGAATGCTGATGACCACAGATTCATCGGCAGTGTAGCCAAGAAGCACGGTATATACTTCTCACGCCCCGGCAACGGAATCTGTCATCAGGTTCATCTTGAGCGTTTTGGTATCCCGGGAAAGACTCTTATCGGTTCTGACAGCCATACACCTACAGGCGGCGGTATCGGTATGATCGCTATCGGTGCAGGCGGACTTGATGTTGCTGTAGCAATGGGCGGCGGCGCATATTACATAACCTGCCCAAAGGTAGTTAAAGTTGAACTCACCGGAAAGCTCAGGCCTTGGGTAGCTGCTAAGGACGTTATTCTTGAAGTCCTCAGAAGAATGTCCGTTAAGGGCGGCGTAGGCAAGGTAATCGAGTACTGCGGCGAAGGCGTAAAGACTCTCTCAGTTCCTGAAAGAGCTACTATAACAAATATGGGCGCAGAGCTTGGCGCTACAACATCTATCTTCCCATCAGATGAGATCACAAAGCAGTTCCTCAAAGCTCAGAAGCGTGAAGAGGTATGGACTCCTCTTGCTGCTGATCCTGACGCTGTATACGACGAGGAGCTTCAGATAAACCTCAGCGAACTCGTTCCTCTTGCTGCCTGTCCTCATTCTCCTGATAACGTTAAGAGCGTTGAGGAGATAGGCAGACTCAAGATAGATCAGGTATGTATCGGTTCATGCACAAACTCTTCACTCCTTGATATGCTCAAGGTCGCTCATATCCTCAAGGGCAAGACTGTTAATCCTGATGTATCACTTGCTATCGCTCCCGGCTCTAAGCAGGTACTCAATATGCTTGCTCAGAATGGTGCGCTTTCAATACTTATCGACGCAGGTGCAAGAATCCTCGAAAGCGCTTGCGGTCCATGTATCGGTATGGGACAGTCTCCTAACTCAAAGGGTATCTCTCTCAGAACCTTTAACAGAAACTTTGAAGGCCGTTCAGGTACTAAGGACGGTCAGATCTACCTCGTATCACCTGAAATGGCTGCTGTTTCAGCACTTACAGGCTATCTCACTGATCCGAGAGAGCTTGGTGATATGCCTGAATTCAAGCTCCCCGAGGAATTTGTCATCAACGATAATATGATCGTTCCTCCTGCATCTGTTGAGGAAATGGACAGCGTAGAGATTCTCCGCGGACCAAACATCAAGCCATATCCGGAGACAGCTCCGCTTCTTGAAACTATCGACGCTCCTGTTTCACTCAAGGTCGGCGATAACATCACTACAGACCACATTATGCCCGCAGGTGCCAAGATACTTCCTCTTCGTTCAAATATTCCGAAGATCTCACAGCACTGCTTTGCTGTATGCGATGAAAGTTTCCCTGAGAGAGCTAAGTCTCTCGGCAAGAGCATAATAGTAGGCGGTTCCAACTACGGTCAGGGCTCATCACGTGAGCATGCCGCACTTGCTCCGCTTTACCTTGGTGTAAAGGCTGTTCTCGTTAAATCATTTGCACGTATCCATCGTGCAAATCTTATCAACGCAGGTATTCTTCCTCTTACATTCGTAAACGAAGCCGATTATGACAGCATTTCACAGGGCGATGAGCTTGTACTTGCAGACGTAAGAAAAGTAGTAGAAGCAGGAAAGAGTGAGCTTACCGTTGTAAACAAGACTAACGGCAAGGAAATACCCGTACTTTGCGAGCTTTCGGGACGTACAAAGGATATTATGCTTGCAGGTGGACTTCTTGATTTCACAAGAGAGTCTATGAAATGATCTTTTAGTTTTTATGGGAACTAAAAAAAGAGGCCTTTTCGCTACCGAATTAAAGTACATAGCTATTATCGCTATGTTTATCGATCACTTTGCATATATATTTGTCCCGTGTGATTCATTAGCATATGGTATAATGCGTTTTATAGGTCGTTTTACAATACCTGTTATGTGTTATTTCATCTGCGAGGGCTATCATTACACAAAAAATCTGCGAAAATATTACATAAGAATGATTATTTTCGCAGTGATCTCGCATTTTGCATATTCATATGGCTTTTACGGTACATTCTTCAGTTTTACACAATCAAGTGTTATAGCAACGCTTACGTTATGCTTGCTGAGTGTCAACATTGTTAATACAAAAAAGCTGAGTATTGCATACAAGTTTCCTCTTATTGCAATTGCCGCGTTTTTTGCCGATAAATGCGATTGGGGTATGACCGCAATAGTGTTTACGCTTTCGTTTGAATTTGCTCGCGGCGATAAAAAAAAGCAATGTATCGCATACTCTATTGCTGCAACTTGGTATTGTCTGCCGGTTATAGAGTATCTTATAAAAGGTCAATTTGATATTTTTGCGATGAACTGGTATAAATTCGGTTTATTCGTCCCCGCGATAGTAATTATGCTGTATAACGGCAAAAGAGGCGGAGGAAAAATATCAAAATGGATATTTTATGTCTTTTATCCCTTACATCTTTTTATATTGGGATATTTATATTATAATTATATTTAATGCATTTAATACATTATGCAAATTAATATGGAGGTAAAAACCAATGTCCAAAATAACTATGAAAACTCCGCTGGTCGAAATGGACGGCGACGAGATGACAAGAATTCTCTGGCAGTGGATAAAGGAAACTCTCCTTGAACCATATGTAGAGCTTAATACCGAATATTACGACCTTGGTCTCAAGCACAGAGAAGAGACCAAGGATCAGGTAACTATAGACTCCGCTGAGGCTACCAAAAAGTACGGCGTTGCAGTAAAGTGTGCAACCATCACACCTAACGCCGCAAGAATGCCTGAGTATAATCTCACACAGATGTGGAAGTCACCAAACGGCACTATCCGTGCCGCTCTTGACGGTACAGTTTTCCGTACTCCTATCATCGTTAAAGGTATCGAGCCATATATCCCAACATGGACAAAGCCTATCACAATTGCTCGTCACGCATACGGCGACGTATACAAGAACACAGAAATGCGTGTAAATAAGGGCAGCAAGGCTGAGCTCGTTGTTACAGACGAAAACGGCAATGAAACACGAGAGCTTATCCACGAGTTCACAAAGTGCGACGGTATCATTCAGGGACTTCACAACCTTGACGCATCTATCGCAGGCTTTGCAAGAGCTTGTCTCAATTATGGTCTCGACCTTAAGCAGGACGTTTGGTTCGCTTCAAAGGACACTATTTCAAAGAAGTACGACCATCGTTTCAAGGATATTTTCCAGGAGATTTACGATAACGAGTACAAGGAGAAGTACGAAGCAGCAGGAATTGAGTACTTCTACACACTCATAGACGACGCTGTAGCAAGAGTTATCCGTTCAAACGGCGGTTATATCTGGGCTTGTAAGAACTATGACGGCGATGTAATGTCAGATATGGTATCTACAGCTTACGGCAGCCTTGCAATGATGACTTCTGTTCTCGTTTCACCTGACGGAATTTACGAATATGAAGCTGCACACGGTACTGTTCAGCGTCATTACTACAAGTATCTTAAGGGAGAAGAGACATCTACAAACTCCGTTGCAACAATTTTTGCATGGAGCGGAGCGCTAAGAAAGAGGGGAGAGCTCGATAACACTCCTGAGCTCTGCACATTCGCTGATAAGCTTGAAAAAGCTACTATCCAGACTATCGAAGACGGCGTAATGACAGGTGATCTTTATCTTATATCCAAGCTCGACAATAAGAAAAAGGTCGATTCAAAGACCTTCCTTGACGAAATAAAGATCAGGCTTGATAAATTAATGTAATAAGAGAGAAGGCATATAATAATGTCAAAGGACTCAATATCAAACTCTGTAATAAGAAGACTTCCTCGTTATTACCGTTTTCTCGGCGAGCTCGAACATAACGGCTACGTAAGAATATCATCGAGAGAGCTTTCCGAAAAAATGGGGCTTACCGCTTCACAGATAAGGCAGGACTTCAACTGCTTCGGCGAATTCGGTCAGCAGGGCTACGGTTATAACGTCAGCGATCTTCGTCTGGAAATAGGCAAGATACTCGGTCTTGACAAGCAGACTCCGATGATACTGCTCGGCGCAGGAAATCTCGGAAAAGCAATTGCTTCCCATATTGATTTCCACAATAAGGGCTTTGATCTTATCGGCGCTTTTGATGTAAATCCTGATATCATCGGCAAGGAAATAGGCGAGCTGAAAGTCAGAAGCACAGATGAGCTAAGTACATTCTGTACGGAAAACAAGCCGATAGCTGCTATTCTTTGCGTACCTATGAATGCAGCAGAAAAGCTTGCCAATACTCTTATAGAGTGTGGAATAAAGGCGTTCTGGAACTTCACCCACTACGACCTGAAAGTTACACATAAGGGTATCGCTGTTGAAAATGTTCATCTTGGAGATAGTCTTACAACGCTTTCATACGGATTGAATAATCTCGAATCAAGCGAAAGTAAATAACTCAAAAAGCGAAGCAGGGATGTGCTTCGCTTTTTTGATATCAAGCTGTGAAAAAAATATCAATCTTTATTATGCTTTATATATTATTAGGAATTATAGTATGCGATATTTTTATCATTAATTATAAGCTTTGCATAAAAAATAAAGCTTATTTTTTCCAAAATGAAATTCTCATATCATAAATTTCTAAAGGAATGACCACTGGTTTTATAGTTATAATTGCCTGTATTATAACGAAATGTATGTTGCACCCCCAGAAAAATATACTGTTTGTTACATAAATGCAATACCTATCAAATCAGTAATATAAAAATAAATATACTGTGCAGGTGTTATATAAAATATTTGTAAATATATCATTGTTAATTATATATCAATATCTGAATAGCGCTATTCTTAACTTGAATTTGAATTATTCATAATATGCTGTTATACTTATTATATGTGATAGTTTAAAGTATATTCTGATGTCTTTCGACACAGGATCTGAAATTTTTCTGGGAGTGGATATTAAAATGGATTATCGCGTTGAACATGATTCCATGGGCGAAGTAAAGGTTCCTGCTGATAAGTACTGGGGCGCTCAGACCGAGCGAAGCCACGAAAATTTCCTTATCGGTGTCGGTATCGAAACTATGCCGCGTGAGATCACTCATGCACTTGGAATACTGAAAAAAGCTGCTGCTCTTGCAAACCACGATCTCAAGCCTAAAAAAATGACTGCCGAAAAGCTTTCAGCTATCAGTCAGGCTTGCGATGAGGTAATAAGCGGTTCTCTCAACGAGCATTTCCCACTTGTTGTATGGCAGACAGGCAGCGGTACTCAGTCCAATATGAACACCAACGAGGTCATCGCAAACAGAGGTAATGAAATTGCAGGTTCAAAGCTGCTCCACCCAAACGATGATATCAACATGAGTCAGTCATCAAATGACACATTTCCGACGGCAATGCATATCGCAGCTGTTCTTGCAGTTGAAGATAAGGTCGTTCCGGCTATCAACACTCTTATAGCTACCTTTAAACGCCTTGAAGCAGAAAATGAAGGCGTTGTTAAGAGCGGACGAACACATTTACAGGACGCAACTCCTATCAAATTCTCACAGGAGATCAGCGGTTGGAGAGCTTCACTTGAAAAGGATAAAAAAATGCTCTTATCCGCCTGCGAAGAGCTTAAAGAACTTGCAGTAGGCGGCACAGCTGTCGGAACAGGACTTAATGCTCCAAAGGGCTTTGCTGACAAGGCAGCTGAAAAGATAAGTGAGCTTACAGGCAAAAAATTCATATCATCTCCCAATAAATTCCACTCTCTTACTTCAAAAGACGAAATAGTATTTGCACACGGCGCACTTAAAGCTCTTGCAGCCGACATGATGAAGATAGCCAACGACGTAAGATGGCTTGCTTCAGGTCCTCGTGACGGTCTCGGTGAGATATTCATTCCGGAGAACGAACCCGGTTCGTCCATAATGCCCGGCAAGGTCAATCCAACACAGTGCGAGCAGGTAACTATGGTCGCAGTCCAGGTAATGGGAAACGACGTAACAGTAGGCATGGCTGCTTCTCAGGGCAATTTTGAGCTCAACGTATTTATGCCTGTATGTGCATATAATTTCCTGCAATCCGCAAGACTTCTTACCGAGTCGATAACATCATTCAACAAGAACTGCGCTGTCGGCATTAAAGCCAATAAGGAGAAAATGCACCATAATCTGCATAATTCTCTTATGCTGGTAACCGCTCTTAATCCTTATATCGGCTATGAAAATGCAGCAAAAACAGCTAAAAAAGCATTTAAAGACAATATTTCCCTCAAAGAAGCCTGCGTTGAACTTGGTTTCCTTACTGCCGAGCGTTTCGACGAGGTATTCCACCCAGAGGAAATGGTCTGATCATACAAGAAAGGAATCGCATATATGGAAACCTTTACTTACTACCCGGGGTGTACACTTAGAACAAAGGCCAAAGATCTTGATACTTATGCAAGAAAAAGTGCAGAATGTCTCGGTATAAACCTCGAAGAACCTGCAGACTGGCAGTGCTGCGGCGGCGCGTATACCACCGCAAAGGACGAAATTGCCACAAAGCTCTCAGCAGTAAGAACACTTAACTCCGCCAAGGAACTGAACAGACCGCTTATCACAGTCTGTTCAGCCTGTCATAACGTTATAAAGCAGACTAATTACGATATTTCCAACGATGAGGAAATGGCTGCTAAAGTAAATAATTATCTCAAACTTCCAGAGCCCTACAACGGAGAAACGACTGTTTATCATTATCTTGAGATGCTCCGTGATGTAGTAGGATTCGACACCCTTGCACAGAAGGTGGTAAATCCTCTCAAAGGGAAGAAAATCGCTGCATATTACGGCTGTCTGCTGCTTCGTCCTTCAAAGGCACTTGCAATGGACGATCCTGAAAATCCAACTATAATGGAAGATTTTATAAAAGCGATCGGCGGCACTCCTGTCATCTACGCCCAGAGAAATGAATGCTGCGGCGGTTATATAACTCTTGAGGACAAGGCTCAGGCTTCAAAGAGAAGCAGCGCTGTTGTACGTTCAGCTAAAGATCAGGGCGCTGATATGATAATAACAGCCTGTCCACTGTGTCTTTACAACTTAAAAAAGAACTCAGATACAGAGCTTCCTGTGTATTATTTCACAGAGCTCCTTGCTGAAGCTCTCGGCTTGAAGGAGGTTCAAAATGGATAAGAACTTAAAAGAACAAGTACTGCGTTCAAGCGGAGTAAACGTGCTCAAATGTATGCGCTGCGGCAAATGTTCGGGAACCTGCCCTTCATACGATGAAATGGAATACCACCCACATCAGTTCGTATATATGGTAGAACGCGGCGATATCGAGACTCTGATGCATTCAAAGTCCATATACAAATGTCTTACCTGCTTTGCCTGTGTGGACAGATGTCCCCGTAACGTTGAGCCCGCAAAGGTGGTAGAGGCTGTACGCCTTGCAGCTGTACGCCAGCAGGGAAATAATCACATGAATCCGAATCAGATACCCGAAATGCTTGACGACGATCTGCCGCAGCAGGCTATCGTAACAGCATTCAGAAAATACATAAAGTAAGGAGAGACAGCACCATGAAAAGAATAGGCGTTTTTGTCTGTCATTGCGGTACTAATATTGCTGCAACAGTAGACGTCAAAGCCGTAGCGGAAGCGCTGGGGCATGAGCCTGGAGTTGTTATCTCTCAGGACTATCAGTATATGTGTTCCGAATCGGGACAGAACCTCGTAAAGAACGCAATAAAAGAGCATAACCTCACAGGTGTGGTTGTATGTTCATGTTCGCCGAGAATGCATGAGAATACATTCAGAAAGGCTGCTGCAAGTGCTGGTCTGAATCCATATCTCGTTGAGATAGCAAATATCCGCGAGCAGTGCTCATGGATACACAAGGATATCGCTTCTGCAACAGAAAAGGCTATTATACTCGGAAAGGCAGCAGTTGCTAAGGTTCATCTCAATTCGCCTCTGACAGCAGGTGAAAGCCCTGTTGTAAAGCGTGCTCTCGTTATCGGCGGAGGTATCGCAGGTATACAGACTGCTCTTGATATCGCAGAAGCAGGTTTTGATGTTGATATCGTGGAAAAGAATCCTACTATCGGCGGTAAAATGGCTCAGATTGACAAGACCTTCCCGACACTTGACTGCGCAGCTTGTATCCTTACACCTAAAATGGTAGAAGCTTCACAGAATGAGCATATCACTATACACTCATTCAGCGAAGTAGCCGATGTTAAGGGATTTGTGGGCAACTTTACTGTCAAGATAAAGAAAAAGGCTCGTTTTGTTGACGAGACAAAATGTACAGGCTGCGGTCTCTGTACAGAAAAATGTCCCATGAAGAAAGTCCCCAACGAGTTCAATATGGGACTTGATAACCGTACAGCTATATACATACCTTTTGCTCAGGCAGTTCCGAAGGTGGCAACTATTGATCCTAACTACTGCATGATGCTTCAGAAAGGCAAGTGCGGTATCTGTTCGTCAGTATGCTCTGTAGGAGCTATCGACTACAAGCAGGAGGACAAGATAATCGAGCAGCAGTACGGTGCTATCATAGTTGCTACAGGCTTCAATCCTATAAAGCTTGACAAGTACGATGAGTTTGCATATAATCAGTGCCCCGATGTAGTTACATCGCTGGAGCTTGAAAGACTTATGAACGCCGCAGGTCCTAACGGCGGCACACTGCTTCGTCCTTCCGATAAAACTCACCCTCACAAGATAGTATTCGTACAGTGCGTGGGTTCAAGATGTGACGACAGCAAGGGCAAGCCATACTGCTCAAAGATATGCTGTATGTATACTGCCAAGCACGCTATGCTTATCCGTGAAAAATATCCTGATACCGATGTTTACGTGTTCTATATCGACGTCCGTACCCCAGGTAAGAACTTCGATGAGTTCTACCGCCGTGCAGTTGAGCAGTACAATGTTCACTACATCAAGGGCATGGTAGGAAAGGTAACACCTCGCTCAGACGGAAAGATAGATGTACAGGCTTCTGATCTTCTGGCAAACGAACAGCTCCATATCGACGCAGATATGGTAGTTCTTGCAGCAGCTATCGAGCCTGACAAGACAGCTCGTCCGCTGGCAACAATGCTTACAACTCAGATGGACACAAATGACTTCTTTACAGAAGCACACCCGAAGCTCCGTCCTGTAGAAAGCGCTACCGCAGGTATATTCCTCTCGGGTGCCTGTCAGGGACCAAAGGATATCCCCGAAACTGTTGCGCAGGCAAGTGCAGCAGCCGCAAAGGCTATCGGACTTCTTGTTAAGAACAGCATAACCTGCAACCCATGTGTCGCTCATTCTGACGAGCTCATGTGTAACGGTTGCTCGTCATGTGAAAAGGTATGCCCTTACGGCGCTATCACATATATTGACAAGGAATTCAGAATGCCCGACAGAACCACTGCTATCCGCAGAGTTGCAAGTGTTAATCCTGCCGTATGTCAGGGCTGCGGCGCTTGTACAGTTGCTTGTCCGTCGGGAGCTATGGACCTCAACGGCTTCTCTAACAGCCAGATCATGTCGGAGGTGGACGCAATATGCAAGTAAATGATAATAAAGATTTTCAGCCGCTGATCGTTGCGTTCTGCTGTAACTGGTGTTCCTATGCAGGAGCCGATCTTTCAGGCACTAACAGACTTAATTATCCTACAAACGTTAAGATAATCAGAGTGCCCTGCTCATGCAGAGTAAATCCCATGTTTATTCTCAGAGCCTTCCAGCGCGGCGCTGACGGAGTTATCCTCTGCGGCTGCCACCCGGGAGACTGCCACTATACATCAGGCAACTACTTCACAAGAAGAAGAATGACACTTCTGTTCAGTATGCTTGATTTCCTCGGTATAGAGCGCGACAGAACAAGAGTTGAATGGGTATCGGCAGCAGAAGGCGCTAAGTTTGCTGCTACCATGAACGAATTCACTGAGGCTGTAAGAAAGCTTGGACCAAACCGCAGATTGGAGGACCTGAGATGCAGGAAGCAATGATTAATAAGGCAAAACAGCTTCTGGCTGACGGTACTGTTGACCGCGTTATCGGCTGGAAAAGGGGAGAATTCGCTTATGATATAACTCCTGCTGTTTTTGAAACTGCCGAGGAACTTGAAAAAGAGTTCGTTTTTGACGATTTTACAGCTGCAAATGTATCCAAGTACCTCGTTAAGGAGAGCAAAAAAGAAGGCAAGATACTTGCTTTTCTAAAGCCCTGCGATACATACAGCTTCAATCAGCTCACTAAGGAGCACAGAGTTGTACGCGAGAACGTTTACATCGTTGGTATCCCCGGAGGTCCTAAGCTCGACGCTGAAAAGATAAAGGCCAAGGGCATTACAGGCATACTCGGCGTAAAGAACGAGAATTACACTCTGAAAATAGATACCGTTTACGGCGAGGAGACAATGCCTTTCTATGAGGCTATCCTTGATAAGTGCGCGACCTGCAAGAGCAAAAAGCACGTTGTCTATGACGAGCTCATAGGTGACGAGGGCGAAGTCCTCGACTCAAATCGCTTCGATATGGTCGAGAAGCTTGAAAATATGACCGCTCAGGAACGCTACGACTTCTGGCGCGGAGAGCTTTCAAAGTGTATACGCTGTAATGCGTGCCGAAACGTCTGTCCAGCTTGCACCTGTGAAAAGTGCGTATTCGATAACCCGAACTCAGGTGTAGAGAACAAGGCTCCTGCTGACAGCTTTGAGGAGAATATGTTCCATATAATCCGTGCATTCCACGTTGCCGGAAGATGTACAGACTGCGGCGAATGCTCAAGAGTATGCCCACAGCATATTCCACTTCACCTCCTGAACCGCAAGTTCATAAAGGACATCAATTCACTTTACGGCGAGTATCAGGCAGGCGAGGATACTACATCACGCGCTCCTCTCAACGATTACAAGCAGGACGACTGCGAAACGACCGTAGTACATGAAAGGGGAGTTGAATAATGCTTAAGATATCACTTGATAAGCTTGACAAGCTTTTTGAAGCTATCTCAGCTTCACAGACTCTCTATATTCCCGTTGACCGTGAGGACGGTGCGGCTGAGTACAAGAAGTACGAAAACGGCATGAAGCTCAGCAGCGCTCTCAATACTCTGCGCAGTGCAAAGGATTTCTTCTTCCCACAGACCGAAAATCTCGTTGATTTCAAAATGGAAGGCCAAAACATCGAAGTCATTGATGTACGTGAGGAATCCGAGGATTTCGTAATATTCGGAGTTCGCGCCTGCGACGCAAGAAGCTTTACAATACTTGATAAGGTGTTCCTTGCTGAGCCTGTTGACAGCTATTATAAGAACCGCCGCGATCACGGTACAGTCGTAACTATGGCTTGTACCCGTCCTACCGAGACTTGCTTCTGTGGCACTTTCGGCATTGATGCAGCTGCTCCTGAGGGCGACGCCGCCTGCTACAGTGACGGAGAGAGCTTATTCATCGAGGCTCATAACGAAAAGGGACAGAAGTTCATCGACTCGATATCTTCTCTTCTTGAAGACGGCGACACAGCAAAGCTTGAAGCTGTTCGCGCTAAGACAAGAGAGATACTCAAAAAACTTCCTCTTGCAAATCTTACTACCGATAATTTCGGCGGCGATAAGCTCAACGAGTACTTCAATTCCGATAAGTGGGGAGAGCTCTCAGAGAGCTGCCTCGGCTGCGGTACATGCACATTCGTGTGCCCTACCTGTCAGTGCTACGACATCAAGGATTTCAACACTGGTCACGGCATAAAGCGTTTCCGCTGCTGGGACTCATGTATGTATTCTGATTTTACGAAAATGGCTCACGGTAATCCGAGACTTACTCAGCTTGAGCGTTTCCGCCAGAGATTCATGCATAAGCTTGTGTACTTTCCAGCAAACAACAACGGAGAATTCGGCTGTGTCGGCTGTGGAAGATGTCTTGCAAAATGTCCTATATCCATGAATATCGTCAAGGTAATGAAAGCATTGGAGGTAAAGTGATGAATAATGATACATTGATACCTTACATTGGTGTAGTTACCGATATAAGACAGGATACTCCCGATGTAAAGACATTCCGAGTTGTTTCTCCCGAGGGCGGCAAGGTTTTCGAGCATATGCCCGGACAGTGCGCAATGCTCTCGATTCCCGGTGTCGGAGAGGCTATGTTCTCAATAACATCTTCTCCTACAAACAAGGAATTCATGGAGTTCAGCATAAAGAAGTGCGGCTGTCTTACAACATGGCTCCACGCTATGGACGTAGGTCAGCAGATAACTATCCGCGGACCTTACGGAAACGCTTTCCCTGTAGAGTCAGACCTTAAAGGCAAGGACCTCCTGTTCATCGCAGGCGGTATCGGTCTTGCTCCGCTCCGCTCGGTCATTAACTATGTACGCGATAACCGCGCTAATTACGGTGATGTACAGATTATATACGGTTCACGTTCTAAAGACGACCTTGTTGATTATAAAGAGATAATTGACGAGTGGATGAATGACACTGGTATTGAAGTAAACCTTACCATAGACAATCCGCAGGAGGGCTGGGACGGTCATGTAGGCTTCGTTCCTAACTATGTAAAGGAGCTTGATCCTTCCATAAACAAGACTGTGCTTATCTGCGGTCCTCCGATAATGATAAAGTTCACTCTTGCAGGACTTAAAGAACTTGGTTTCAAGGAAACTCAGGTATATACCACTATGGAGCTTCGTATGAAGTGCGGAGTAGGCAAGTGCGGACGCTGCAATATCGGCAACAAGTATGTCTGCAAGGACGGTCCTGTTTTCCGCTTTGATCAACTCGGCGAACTGCCCGACGAATATTAATAAGGAGATACTCGCATGGATAATATGTTGAATGTTTACCTGTTTGGCAAAAAATACGAAGTGCCCGCAGGTCTTACAATAATGACAGCTATGGAATATGCAGGCTATGAGCTTGTAAGAGGCTGCGGCTGCCGCAACGGCTTCTGCGGAGCCTGTGCTACCATATACAGAATAAAAGGCGAGATAGAGCTTCACGGCTGTCTTGCCTGTCAGACAGAGGTTCAGGAGGGAATGTATGTAGCAACACTGCCCTTCTTCCCACTTGAAAAGAGAACCTACAATATAGAAGAAATAAAGCCGACTCAGCAGATAATGATGCAGCTTTATCCTGAGATATACAGCTGTATCGGCTGCAATGCCTGTACAAAGGCTTGTACTCAGGAACTCAACGTTATGCAGTATATCGCATACGCTCAGCGAGGCGAGTACGATAAGTGTGCAGAGGAGAGCTTTGACTGCGTAATGTGCGGCGTATGTTCTTCACGATGTCCTGCAGGTATTTCCCACCCACAGGTAGCTATGCTCGCAAGACGTCTCAACGGCAAATACATAGAGCCTGAGTGCGGACATCTCTCCGACAGAGTAAAGGAAGTAAACGAGGGTATCTTCGATAAGGAGATCGAAGAGCTCATGACTAAGGCTGTTGACAATATCGAAGAAATAAAAGATATGTACAACCACCGTGAGATCGAGAAGTAAGGAGGGGAGAGAGTATGTACAAGATTGATAAACTTAACGAGCTTGCAAAAGTAGTTGCAGCTAAGAGAGCCGAAAATGCTGCTCTTGAACCCAGACGTATGACAGCAGAGGAAAAGGACGAGCTTCTCGCTCATTTTCACCCCGATTACAAGCAGGAGGAGTTCACAGTTCTCTCCGCCGGCGTAAACAAGGGCGACAAAGTTCCTACACAGCTCGCTGAGCTTTTACAGGGCAAAAGCCGTATCAGCGCTTCTGACGTTGACCTTACCGCTCCTGATTATGAGACAGACGTTCTTATTATCGGCGGCGGCGGCGCAGGCGCTTCTGCTGCCATCGAAGCTGATGAAGCAGGCGTTAAGGCTATGATAGTTACAAAGCTTCGTATCGGCGACGCTAATACAATGATGGCTGAGGGCGGTATTCAGGCTGCTGATAAGCCAAACGATTCTCCTGCTATACATTTCCTCGACGCTTTCGGCGGCGGACATTTCGCTGCAAAACCCGAGCTTGTAAAGAAGCTGGTTACAAAGGCTCCAGAAGCTATCCAGTGGCTCAACAAGCTTGGCGTTGAGTTCGACAAAGAGCCTGACGGCACTATGGTAACAACTCACGGCGGCGGTACTTCAAGAAAGAGAATGCACGCAGCAAAGGACTACTCAGGCGCTGAGATAATGCGTACTCTCCGCGATGAAGTCATCAACCGCGGTATCCCTGTTATCGACTTTACAGCTGCTATCGAGATAATCCTCGATGAAAACGGCAGAGCTGCAGGCGCTGTTCTCATGAATATGGAGACAAAGGAGCTCCTCGTTGCCAAGGCAAAAACTGTAATTATCGCTACAGGCGGTGCAGGCAGACTTCACTATCAGGGTTTCCCGACTTCAAACCATTACGGTGCTACAGCTGACGGACTTATCCTCGGCTATCGTGTAGGCGCAAAGCTCCTTTATGCTGATACACTTCAGTATCACCCGACGGGTACAGGCTATCCCGAGCAGATATTCGGTGCTCTCGTTACCGAAAAGGTTCGTTCACTGGGAGCTAAGCTTGTAAATATCGACGGTGATGTATTCATGCACCCACTTGAGACTCGTGACGTTACAGCAGCTTCAATTATCCGCGAGTGTACCGAGCGTGACAAGGGCATCGAAACTTCCCTCGGCAAGGCTGTATGGCTCGACACACCTATGATAGAGTACAAGAACGGCGAGGGCACTATCGAAAAGCGTATCCCTGCCATGATGAGAATGTTCGGCAAGTATGGCATTGATATCCGCAAGGAGCCTATCCTCGTTTACCCGACGCTCCACTATCAGAACGGCGGTCTGGAGATTTCCGACGACTGCGCTACAGGAGTTGAGAACCTCTATGCAGCAGGCGAGGTAGCAGGCGGTATCCACGGCAGAAACAGACTCATGGGCAATTCACTCCTTGATGTTATCGTATTCGGCAGAAACGCAGGTATCTATGCAGCCGCAAAGGCTAAGGAGACAGCTGCTCCTGCAAAGCTCACACTTGCTCATATCGAGAAGTTCAACAAGGAGCTCGAAGCAGCAGGCGCTGCAAGCAATACAGCTTCACCAATGCTTCTCCCACATTACGCAAGAAAGAAATAAAAATTACGGGACGCCGTAAAAAGCGTCCCGTAAGTATGTATATTATAAAAGAAAGTTAAGTGATAAATAATGGATTGTTTTAACGGAATTCTGTCAATTCACGGCGTTTCCTTCCTTATGATATCAGTTATCGCCATAGCCGCTCTCGGTTATATTCTTGGCAGAATAACAATAAAAGGCATTTCTCTCGGAACAGCAGGCGTATTCATCGTAGCTCTTATTTATGGATGTATTTTCTATAAGAATCTCTCCAATGAGATAAATACCGACTTTGTAGGAAATGCGCTGAAAATAGTTGACAACCTTGGACTTATACTTTTTGTTACAGCAGTCGGTTTTATTGCAGGTCCGAATTTCTTCGGAAACTTCAAGAAAAACTTCAAGTCCTACGTTATCCTTGCAATAATCATCATACTCAGCGGCGGACTTGCCTGTGCAGGCTGCATAATGATTGGCAGGAACTTTACCGACCTTAACAACGAGGAATTCACTGCTATGCTGACAGGTATCCTTTCAGGAGCACTTACAAGCACTCCGGGATTCTCGGCTGCTAAGGACGCAGTCGGCAACGACCATCTCCAGAGTATCGTTTCAGTAGGCTATGCTATTGCATATATCTTCGGAGTAATCGGCGTTGTTCTCTTTGTTCAGATAATACCAAAGCTCACAAAAGCTGATATGGCAAAGGAAAGAGAGCTTCTCGCACCTACAGTCAAAAAAGATACCAAGGAAAAGAAGATGTTCAAGCCCATCGAAATGGACAGCTTCGGAATCATGCCTTTTGCTATGGCAGCTTTCTTCGGAATCATCATCGGTTCATTCAAATTCGGCAATTTCTCACTGTCAACAACAGGCGGCTGTCTGTTAGTATCTCTTATATTCGGACATTTCGGACGCATCGGCAAGTTCTCCATAATGCCAAAGGACTCAACACTCAAAGTGTTCCGTGAGCTTGGACTCATGTTCTTTCTTATCGGCGCAGGAGTTTCTGGCGGAGCTAAGTTCGTTCAGTATTTTGACGCAGTATATTTTATATATGGAATAATAATGACCGTACTTCCTATGGTGATCGGCTATTTGTTCGCTAAATATGTTCTTAAACTCAGTCTTCTCAATAACCTCGGCTCAATCACAGGCGGTATGACTTCAACACCCGCCCTCGGAACTCTTATCAGTACAGCAGGAACAGAAAATGTTGCTTCTGCCTATGCAGCAACCTATCCTGTAGCTCTTATATCGGTAGTTCTGGTATCACAGTTCCTGATAATACTTTTCAAGTAAAAAATAGCGCTTCCATTGCGGAAGCGCTGATTTTTTTATTTCACACCGTACTTTTCTCTGTACTCAAGCATTTTATCAAGGTATTCCTTACCCGGAACAATATCGTTCTTTATAGCCTCGATAATATCCTCCATTGTAACGATAGGATATACGATAACGCCGAAATCACGCTTTACCTCCTGAACAGCAGAAAGCTCTCCCGTACCTTTTTCCATACGGTCAACAGTAATGACCATACCTGTTACGTTTACATCAGCGGCAGTCATAAGCTTTGGCATAGACTCACGGAGAGCCTTTCCTGAAGTCATAACATCGTCAATGATCACGACCTTTTCATTATCGGTAAGAGTTTTACCAACAAACATTCCGCCCTCGCCGTGATCCTTGGCTTCTTTTCTGTCAAAGCAGTAGGAAACATCGATACCGAACTTGTTGCTGAGAGCTACAACAGCTGATACAGCAAGCGGGATTCCCTTGTATGCAGGTCCGAAGAGGGTATCAACAGGTATCTGATTAGCATTTATGCACTCCGCATAATACTCGCCAAGTTTAGCAAGCTGAGCACCTGTTTTGTAGTTTCCGCAGTTGATGAAGTATGGAGCCTTTCTGCCGCTCTTAAGTGTAAATTCACCGAATGTAAGAACTCCGCAGTCCACCATGAACTTAATAAAGCTTTCCTTGTAAGTCATTGTATATACCTCCGTTATGTAAATAATTATCGTTTTATGCTGTTATATTGCCTCATAGATATGACCGCAAAATGGACAGCGAGGATAATCAACGTCGATCTCTGCGCCGCACTCGATGCATATCTTTTTAGGCAGAACATCAATTTTATCGTCGATATCCTGATTGTATTTCCCTGCAAATCCGGTTGGGTGAGTTACAGGAAAAACTCCGATAAGCATACCGCACTCTGTGCAGTAATATCCAAGCGTCTTATCAACAGGAACTTCACATATCTTATTATTTCCGTCATAGAACGTCGAAACAGGATACTCAAGAGAAGCACCTTTTGTTGGAATACCGCGCTTTTCAATTTTAAAACAGCCTTTCATCATCGGTTTGCCGCAATGGAACAACAGATCATCCCTCCTTAAAACATTATAGTATTATTATAGTCTATTTTGGAGAAGAATTCAAGCTGATACGCAAAAATAAAATAAAACTTCTTAAAAGTCTTGCAAACATCAGGAAAAAGAGGTATAATATTAATAACTGCCGCAACGGCAAATCACGGCGCATAATCCTTTGAAACAGGTCTGCGCTTTATTATATCAGGAGTTAATATGGCTAAAAAGAAAAGTATTACACGTATTTCAGATAAAAAGCGTGGCAGACCAAAGATAAGATTCAGCTTCTGTGGACTTATCACTATTTTTATGCTCTCATTTGCAACCTGCTTCATTCTTTATATGGTAGCCGCAAACTTTAACGAAAACTTTTTTAGCGATGAATTTGAAAATGTAGTTGTCGAAGATAAAACGTCTGCCGAACAGAACAGCGAAAGCTCAGGCGGCTCAGCTGACACTGAACAGAACGTTCAGCAGAGCGGTTCATCTGTGACAAATCCTATTGGTCAGTCTCAGCCCAAGGACGCTTCGTATCTTGGTTCATGCTGCCTTGTGACCGATAATACTCTCATAGATATGGGAAAGTATACAGGACTTACCGATATAATCGGCAGCGGCGAGCTTGGTGCTGCAAACTGCAACACATATACAATGGATTCCTCATACGGAACAAAGACAGCCTACGAAATATTGCAGACCAAAAAGCCTGAAAAGGTTTATATCATGCTTGGAGATGACATCGGTACCTCTTCTGTAGACGATATGATCTCAAACTATACCGAGTTTGTAAAAAATGTAAGAGGATATCTCACCGGCGCAGATATCTATATCATGCAGCTGCCGCCGTCAGGAGAGGGAAGTGCTATCGACAACGGCGTCATAAACGAATTCAATACAAAGCTTTTAACAATTGCTAATACAAATAACGTTTACTGCATAGATACCAACACAGCTCTCAAGGGAGTAGACGGAAATATTTCAAAAGAATTTATTGACTCAGAGTCAGGAGCTCTTACTGAAAAAGCATATAAAACCATTGCTGATTACGTGCTTTGTCATACTGTATAATTTTTCGGTCAAACACTATATATAGTGTTTGACCGATTTACTATCTGTAGACCTTTTCAAAGCTCGAAATATCGCTAAAAGTCCATTTTATAAATGATTTATGCACATTTCCTCCAAAAACAAGTGTAATTTTTTCTGGTTAGTTGTCTAAAGCCTACATTGACAATCTATGAATTATGTTCTATACTTATAAAGAACGATTGAAAGAGAGACACTATATATTGTGTTTGGAGGTATGATAAAGAAATGATAATCCACATTATTAAAAGAGACGGAAGAAAAGTTCCTTTTAATATAGAAAAGATCGCAAACGCTATCTTTAAGGCTGCACAGGCTCGCGGGGGTACAGATTTCAACGTTGCAATGGATGTTGCAGTTGAGGTGTGCAGACTATACGAGGAACAGAACCCTAATAAAACTCCAACTGTTGAAGAGATTCAGGATCTTGTCGAGAAAGTTCTTATCGAAAAAGGTCACGCAAAAACAGCAAAGGCATATATTCTCTATCGTTATGAGCGTACACGCTCACGTGAGATGAAGACCAATCTGATGTGCGTACTTAACGAGCTGACTTTCAGTCCTGCAAAAGACAGTGATATAAAGCGTGAGAACGCTAATATAGATGGCGATACAGCAATGGGTACTATGCTCAAGTACGGTTCTGTATCAGCTAAGGAATACTATGAAATGTATGTCCTTGAGCCTGCCCATGCAAAGGCTCACCGCGAGGGAGATATTCATATACACGACCTCGACTTTTATACTCTGACTACTACCTGTACTCAGATTGATCTGCACAAGCTGTTCACCAATGGCTTTTCAACAGGTCACGGCTTCCTTAGAGAGCCAAACGATATAGCAAGCTATTCTGCTCTTGCCTGTATCGCTATCCAGTCCAACCAGAACGATCAGCACGGCGGACAGAGTATACCTACATTTGACTATGCAATGGCTGACGGCGTAAAGAAAACATATGCGTCAAGATATACACAGAATGTCGCAAGAGCTCTCTCTCTGATAGGCGGAGTAGAGAACGAGTTTGAAGCAGTAGACGAAATAAAGAAAGAAATGTCAGAAAACTTCGGACTCAAGCCAACTCTTGCAAACGATAACGGCTACAAAGAAAAGGAAATGGATCTTCTGCTGAAGTACACCGATAAGGAAACTGCGGAGAAAATTCAGGCTTTCGCTACAAGAAATGCTGAAAAAGAGACCGACAGAGCTACTTATCAGGCTATGGAAGCACTTATCCATAACCTCAACACTATGAACAGCCGTGCAGGCGCACAGACACCTTTCAGCTCTATAAACTACGGTACAGATACATCTCCTGAAGGAAGAATGGTCATCAAGAATGTACTTCTTGCTCAGGAGGCAGGTCTCGGTAACGGAGAGACACCTATCTTCCCGATACATATATTTAAGATCAAGGAAGGTATCAACTACAATCCTACCGATCCTAACTATGATTTATTCAAGCTCGCTTGCAGAGTTTCTGCAAAGCGTCTTTTCCCGAACTTCTCTTTCATCGACGCACCATACAACCTCCAGTACTACAAGGAGGGCAATCCGGATACAGAGATCGCATATATGGGCTGCCGTACAAGAGTTATCGGAAACAACTACGATCCTTCAAGAGAGATAGTTACAGGCAGAGGAAATCTCAGCTTTACATCTATCAATCTTCCTCGTCTTGCTATCAAGGCAGATCACAATGTTGGTCTTTTCTTTGAAATGCTCGAGGAAAAAATGGAGCTCGTCATCGACCAGCTCATGCACAGATTCAATATCCAGTCTCAGAAGAGAGTAAGAAACTACCCATTCCTTATGGGACAGGGTATATGGATAGACTCCGACAAGCTTGGTCCTGACGACACAGTAGGCGAGGTACTTAAACACGGTACTCTCTCCGTTGGTTTCATCGGTCTTGCAGAAACTTTAAAGGCTCTTATCGGCGCTCATCACGGCGAGAGCGAAGAAGCCCGCGAGCTCGGACTTGAGATAGTTTCTTCCATGAGAAAGCGTCTCGACGAAGAGTCAAAGAGAACAGGTCTCAATTTCTCACTTCTTGCAACTCCTGCCGAAGGACTTTCAGGTCGTTTTGTACGTATGGACGCCAAGAAGTACGGCATTATCGAGGGCGTTACAGACCGTGACTACTACACAAACTCATTCCACGTACCAGTTTACTATCCTATCAGTGCATTTGAGAAGATCAAGATAGAAGCTCCTTACCATGAGCTCACAAATGCAGGTCACATCAGTTATATCGAGCTTGACGGTGATCCGCTTGAGAACCTCAGCGCATTTGAAAAGATAGTTCGCTGCATGAAGGAATCAGGCATTGGCTACGGCGCTATCAATCACCCTGTAGACCGTGATCCTTGCTGCGGCTACACAGGTATCATCGGCGAGACTTGTCCTTGCTGCGGAAGAAAAGAGCACTCAAACAACGTTGCATTCGACAGAATACGCCGAATCACAGGCTATCTTGTTGGTACACTTGACCGCTTCAACAACGGTAAGCGTGCAGAAGAGCGCGACAGAGTCAAGCATGATGTGTAAGGTGATATAATGGAACTCAGAATTGCGGGAACTATCAACGATTCGATCGTTGACGGTCCCGGAATACGATTTACTATATTTGTACAGGGCTGCCCTCATAACTGCAAGGGCTGCCATAATCCTCAGACTCACGATTTCGAGGGCGGAACTGTTACTACAACAGAAGCACTTCTCGAAAAAATAAAAGGCAATCCGCTCCTTGACGGTGTTACGTTCAGTGGGGGAGAGCCATTTTGTCAGGCAGAAGCTCTTTCCGTTCTCGGCAAGGAGATCAAAAAGCTCGGACTTGATATAATAACCTATACAGGCTATACTTTTGAAAAGCTTTTTGAAGAACGCACTCAGAACCACTGGGGCGAGCTCCTTGAAGTCACCGATTTTCTTATCGACGGACCTTTCATCCTTGAACAAAAGGATTGGGAGATAAAATTCCGTGGAAGCTCCAACCAGAGGTATATCAACTGTCATGAGAGTCTGAAAAAAGGCGAAGCAATCGAAGCAGAACCATAATAATAAAAAAAACGGTTTCCGATGTATGGAAACCGTTTTTTAGTTGGGTAAAAAAATCCGCCTTGCCGTCATATAGTGCATAAAACCCGCACGAAGCAGGTGGGTACCCGCCCTTATGCTTCTCGCTCCCTTCGTCCGCAAAGCGGGAGGTCTGCAGTCCACATACGGAGCTGAATTCCCTTGAATTATGTGTTGGATTATAAAAACTATATTTACCCGAACAAGGCAGAATATTTTCTTTTTCTATATCTATTATACCATAAAGATTTCAAAAAATCAATAGCAAATCTATGTAAAATTATTAAAATTTGATGAAATTGTCTTATTCTTCAAGGGCGTCCTGTAATCTTTCCATAAAGAATGCAGAAACTGTTTCAAACTCATCGTCATCATCAATTGACGCAAGTATTTCTTCGCCGTCCTCTTCTATGGATTTAAGAATAACCAGCTCGCAGTCGGAGTTAAGGAAATCATCATCTTCAACTGCAGGAAGCATAGCAAAATACTGCTCACCCTCGATCTCTGCGCAATCAAAAAGTTCAAACTGTTTTTTGTTCCCTTCCTCATCGATAAGCTCAAAGAGGTCGGGGGTGTATTCA
This sequence comes from Ruminococcus flavefaciens, assembly GCF_900119075.1. Classification (GTDB taxonomy): domain Bacteria; phylum Bacillota; class Clostridia; order Oscillospirales; family Ruminococcaceae; genus Ruminococcus; species Ruminococcus flavefaciens_Q. The sequence goes on along the minus strand of NZ_FPIP01000001.1, from coordinate 454,530 downwards.
TTCATTTCTGACATAATAATCTCCATTCCAGCTTACGCTATTTGATGTTTTAATTATACACTAATATATTAAAAAAATCAAGAGGGAAATTGAGTAATAAGTTTATTGATAAAATTGTCAATGGGAAGTAACTTTCATTGTGATATACGCCGAATTACACTAAAGTTTCGTGATAATTATGTGATTTCTATTGACAATGCACAAGAAATGTGGTAATATATAATCAAAGAAAAGGAGAGCTCAGATGAGCGATCCAAGCTGTATTTACTTGGACTGAGGCGAAAGCCTCAATGTAAATGATAATACGCGGAAGGGAGTGTGAGTCCAATGGAAGAAAAGTTCGCACAGCTGCGTGAAGCCGGCGGGCTTGCTGAGTAATTGGATTCAGTGAAAAAGGGAATATAGGCTTCGTGCTTGTTCCATTGAAAATAGCTCAATATGGCTTTATAATTCGATTACAAGGCTGACGTATTGCTGATCTAAACGGCTTCATGTCCAATATATTTAGATACAGAGTTATCTGAAATTTCGACAATGAGTCTTTAGATATATTGCGAAAAAAATCTTTCACAAGAGGTAGAGTCCAATGAGAAGATAGGTTATTACTTTATGAAATTGCAACTATCCGAGGATCAGATCGGATAAATACAACTTTATAGGTGATTCCAATGGAGAAAAACTACATTGCTTAATTACTTTTGAAGAAAAGGAATGATGTACATGAAAAAGTGGTACACATTGAATATCTAATCCGAAAGGGTGAGTCCAAAGGGTAATTTAGCAAAGTGATGAAAGTCGCTTTATATTATTAACAAACAGAATAGCTTAAGCCCCGATGTAAGTCTGTCGGGGCTTTTCTGTTGAATATAGAGATACAAGCCATATAAATTTGTATTTTTCTTTATGTTATCATATATTTATCACAAAAATGTTTATAATATAAAATAGTGACTTTATGCAGAAAGGACGAGCAGTATGTCAGACAATTACAACGATAGGGATCATATCTCCTCAGGCGGCGATAGATCAAGTGGTATATTTGGCGGCAACTCATCTGACAATATAGAAAATTCTTTTGACTACAGATCAAACAGTAATGAAACAAGCTACGATTCAGGTTCATCATATGCATTTACATCTGAAAACTCTTCAAAATCTTCCAAAAAGAAGATAAATCTTATTCTAAGGAGCGCAGTTGCAGTTCTCGCAGTTGCAGTATTATGCGCCTGTGGAGTAAAGGTATATAAGTTTTTAAGCGTTACCAAAGACGAATTGGTAGCCGAATACACTGGTGAGCCATCACGCACAGTTACAAAAATAGTCGATGAAGAGAAGCCAAAGGATACCGATAAGAAACCATTGCCAAGTCTGATAGAGCTCGCTTCAAGGTCGGACGCAAAACCACTCCCCGATATAGTTGATTCTATTATGCCGTCAGTTGTAGGGGTTGCTTCTACATTTGAGTACGAACAGGAGCAGCCTTTCAGCATATGGGGCTGGAATCCTCAGCCGCAAATGCAGCAGTTCAGAGCAACGGGAACGGGCTTTATTATATCTGAAGACGGATATATCGTTACAAATTCTCACGTAGTTTACGACGAGGAATATAAAGCAGGCAAGGCTACAGAGGTTTCTGTCCTGTTCAGCGATGAATCAGAGCACGAAGCAAGTATTATCGCTTATGATCCCGATACTGATATTGCAGTCCTTAAAGTAAATGAAAAAGGCTTGAAGCCAGCTGTTCTGGGAGACAGTGACGAACTGAGAGTCGGCGAGCTTGTTATCGCAGTCGGCAATCCTCTCGGATTCGACCTGTTCGGAACGGTTACAAGCGGAATCGTTTCCGCATTGAACAGAAAAATCGACATAAATGCGAGAAAAATGAATCTTATCCAGACAGATGCAGCAATAAACAGTGGCAACTCAGGCGGTCCGTTGCTTAACAGTTGCGGACAGGTAATAGGTATAAACTCCGCAAAGATGTCAACAAGCTACAGCAGCAATCTGGCAAGTGTAGAAGGTCTCTGTTTTGCTATCCCGATAAAGGAAGCTAAATCAATAATAGATGACCTTATCAACTATAAATACGTTACAGGCAGACCTCAGATCGGTATCACAACAAACGATATAAGCGAAGCTCAGTCGCGTTACTGGAATATTCCTGTGGGAGTTTACGTAAGAACTGTTCAGGAGGGAAGTGCTGCTGATCTTGCAGGTATTGAGATCGGCGACGTAATTATAGATATTGAGGGAGAGGCCGTATCAACTGCTCAGGAACTCAACGAAATAAGAGATAAGTACAAAGCAGGAGACACGGTTACAATTACGGTATCCCGAAACGGCAGAGATATCAGAATAAAAGTAACGCTGCAGGAAGCAAAATACGTATCCGAAGATCTGAAGGATCCCAAAAGCGATCCAAACACTTCAGAAAACTAAAAGAAAAGTTCACTCGCAAGAGTGAACTTTTTATTTTATATCTTTGAGTAAGTTTTAGAAGTAAATTTTTCGCCGTAAACCAGAAATCTCTTATGGATTCCTTCACCGATATCGCCTGCTTCATCATAAGCCTTCACGGAAAATACAAGCTCTCTGCCGTTTACTTCTGTTAGCTCAGCTTCCGCACACACCTTCATTTTTTTGGGAGTTGCAGATATATGCTTCACATTCATCTCAGTACCGACAGTAGTTTCATCGCCCTCAAGATATTCAGAGATACAGCTGCAAGCAGCCTTTTCCATAAGCATTACCATTACAGGTGTCGCAAATACTTCAAGACTTCCGCTGCCGACGTTTACTGCAAGCTCGCTGTCTGAAACAGTCAGCTCAGATGTTCCGGTGATTCCTTTTGTAAGTTCTTTCATAGTTTTCTCCTTAATCCTGAGTAGTCAGTTCTTCTTCGGGAATAGGCGAAGGTGAATACTCTTCCATTACAACTCTGTCAAGGGTAAGAATATCAAGTTCCTCGTTTCTTGGTATCTCGCTGTTATATTCATTTGAGTATACAGGTAATGTTTCCATGTACTCGTTCATCTTCTCAATAAACGCATCTCTGGGAGCGTCGATAATATTGAGAATGACATACGGAATATAGAAGAACGATACTTCGTTTTCGGGAATATAAGAAAAATCAGCGTCATAATTGCTCCAGAAGAAGTATTTCTGCTGGTAAAGAGTATCGCAGTTCATACCTGTGAGACCGAGCTGATTGTATACACTTGTTTCGCCTCTGAGTGACGGGAAATGGTCCCCGACAAAGAACACGAGTGTAGGTTCTTTTATGTCCTTAAGCTCGGAGAGAAACTCCTCAAGCCCGTCATTTGTATGGCTTATCCATGTAAGATAATTGCCGAATTCATCGTCAGGATCTTCGCCCTGATTATACGGCTGATGATTCTGCATTGTTGTAGTATGAAGATAAACAGGCTTCTTTGAAGACTTGATCTCTGCGATTATCTGGTTAAAAACAGTCGAATCGTCCACATATGTACCGAAATGCTCAACAGGAACAGTAAAATCAGTAGTTTGGGTTGAATCATCGTGGAATATCATCTTTTCAAAGCCGAAATGACCATATATTCTCGCTCTGCTGTAGAAAGTACTCTGAAATGGGTGAACATAAACTGTATTGTAGCCCCATGCCTTATAATACTGAGCAAGGGCAGGCTGTGCACGGTCAGCAAGCTCTCTCTGCGGCATATTAGGAGTATTGAGACCTCTTACAGGAAGACCGAAAAGAAGCTCAAACTCAGAACGGACAGTCCAGCTTGCGTAAGTAGGAGTAATAGCGATTCCGCCTTGACCTTCGGATATAGCATTGTCGAATTTCTGATAGTACTTCTTATCGATACTGAGCTGGTCAAAAGCGCGGAAATCAGCGTATGATTCGCTCATTATAACGATAACATTAGGCTTTTTGCCGCCATTGAAGTCCTCGTCTGTATCAACAGGGATATCCATGATTTCATCAATGTATTCTTCGCTATAATCCTCAGGAACAACTATTCTGTTGGAATAGCTTTCACTTGCAGTCTGAACAAGAAAGGCAAGAAAACGGTTATTATCAAATTTTTCATTGAGCTTGAATGCGTTTGTTGCGCTCGTTGTATCCACCTTGAAAGTCTTGTATACAGGATTATAAAATGCAGGCAGGACCACAAGTGCAGCAAAAGGCAGCAGACAGCCGCAGCAAATAGCCACTCTGCGCATAGGAGTAGCTTTTAATTTTGGGTTAAAGTACATAGCCACAATAACAAAAAGCAAAACTATGGCATAATAGATAAGAAGCCTCGGAGTTATCTTGATATAAGCAAATGAAGTAAGGCTCTTAACGCTTCTCAGAAGCTTCATATCGGAAAGAATAAGATGATTTCCGTTAGTTCCGTATTTAAAAAGCTCGGTCGTACTCAGCGCCATATATAAAATACTATGAGCAAGCATAGCTATCCAGCCTTTTTTGAAGAGACCGAGAAAGAAAGCAAACACGACTGCTGTCAGCAGAATATCAAACAGAATAACAGTAGGTCGGTCCGCTGCAAAAACAAGAAACGGCTTTATGTACTTTCCCTGATTGATCTCAGCCATAAAGCAGATAAAAATAGGGAAAATGAGCATGAGAAACGAATTGAATTTATGATACTTATCAGTATTATCCTCACGCTTCTGTTTAAATCCCTTGAAACCCGAAAAATGCTCCTTTTTTTCAGATACTGGCTCAATAGCAGCCTCAATAGGATCATTTATATCTTTTATGAACGTCTTTTTATCCTTTTCATCAGATACGCTGACATTCACATTTGTTTTTTTATTCATACTGTTATCATCCTTTTTTCAAACACAAATACTGGTATTTATATTATCTAACATTATAAATATAACATAATACGCCATAAACTTCAAGTTATCAAAAGAAATATCACCGTTTGTTCACGAAATTCAGCGCTTTAGTAATAGTGTACGGCAACAGCAGATGAAATTTGTGCATTTTGCGCACAGCTATTTGAGCCAGCCTTTCTTTTCCGCATCATTAATGACCGACTTAATAAGCTCCGCAAGCTCATCAGCTTCACTGAAGTAATTCTCGTTTCTTTTTAACACCTGTTCCTTATGTATACCGTGTTCCTGCCATGAAATGCCGCCTTTGGTGTAATTGAGCATAAGTGGCTGCAAACGGTCAAGAACAGCTGCAAATCGAGATTCTTTAGTAACACTGTCCTCAAATTCGCGCCAAAGGCTATAAAATTCTGTGCACTGATCTTCAGGCAGAAGTCCGAAGATTCTTTGCGCTGCTTTTTCCTCACGCTCAGCCTTAGTGGAGTTTCCGACAGAGTCATAGCAGTATGTATCGCCTGCATCTATCTCAATAATATCGTGCAGGAGCAGCATTTTTATTACTTTAGCAGAATCTATATCCGAATTTGCATATTCAGACAGCAATATCGCCATTATTGCGATATGCCAGCTGTGCTCTGCATCGTTTTCTTTTCTGTTCTCGTGAAGCACATAAGTTTGACGGTACAGATTCTTCATTTTGTCCAGTTCCAATATAAAATTGATCTGCTTTTCCAGTCTTTCCTTCATATATAATCACCTCAAATCACCATTCCGCCGTTTACAGCAAGAACCTGACCTGTAATGTATTCAGCGCTTCCCGATGCAAGAAATGCAACTGCGTCTGCGATATGGCGTGGCTCACCGAATATCCCGAGCGGGATATCTTCCTTTATAAGCTCCAGATCTTCGTCCGAGAATCGACTGTTCATTTCCGTCATTATAAATCCGGGAGATACACAGTTCACACGTATTCCCGAGGGAGCCACTTCCTTTGCAAGTGCCTTTGTAAAGCCGATCATTCCTGCCTTTGAAGCAGAATAATCCACCTCGCAGGAAGCTCCGCACTGCCCCCACATTGAAGAAATATTGATGATATTGCCTGATTTTTCATTAATCATATATGGCAGAGCAGCTCTTGCGCAGTTCATAGCTCCTTTAAGATTTATATTCAGTATTTTATCGGCTGAATCCTGAGATATCGATGTAAAAAGGTCAACATCCGAAACTCCTGCATTATTTACAAGAAGATCGAGCTTTCCGATAATGCTGAACGCTTCTTTTACGGCATTAACGTCTGAAACATCGAAGCAGATCGCGTCTCCGCCTATATCCTCTGCGATTTTCTTTGCTTTTTCAACCGAATGAGCGTAGTTTACATATACAAAATATCCGTCAGCCGCAAGACGTCGGCATATCGCTTCACCGATACCGCCTGCTCCGCCTGTAACAAGTGCCTTTTTCATATTTTTCTCCTTATCAACGATAATATTTATAATTATAGCATACAGAAGCTAAAAAATCCAGTCCAATACTTGAAATTACTGAGAATCCATGTTACAATATAAAATATATTAATCTGGGAGTGTTTAAATTGGATCAGAAAAAAATCGATCGTATCAACGAGCTTGCTCGCAAATCAAAATCAGAAGGTCTTACAGAAGCCGAAAAAGCTGAGCAGACTGAGCTAAGAAACGAATACAGAAGAGCTGTAACAGGTAATCTCGCTGCACAGCTTGAAAACACATACATAATGACGCCCGACGGCAAAAAGCATAAGGTAGGCAAGGGAAGGTGAGTACATGAGCAATGACGAGCTCTATGCAGCTGCTGTAAAGGCTGCCAAAAAATCATATTCTAACTACTCCCATTTTACTGTGGGAGCAGCTCTTCTCACATCTGACGGCAAGGTATTTACAGGCTGCAACATTGAAAATGCCTCTTACTCGTTGACTATTTGTGCTGAGCGTACCGCCGTATTTAAGGCAGTCTCCGAGGGATATACCGATTTTGAAGCCATAGCTATTGCAGGAAGCGGAAACGATGACTTCTCCAAGCCATGCTTTCCATGCGGAGCCTGCTTACAGGTATTAAGCGAATTCTGCGGCGACAGCTTCAGGATAATCCTTTCCGACGGCGAACACAGCCTCTCCGATTTCCTGCCCAAGCGTTTCAACGAGGACAGCATGAAATGATCCGCATTTATGAGATAACATCAAATAAAACTGATTATATGGAGCTTCTTCTGCTGGGCGATGAGCAGGAAGAAATGATAATGAAATACCTTGACCGCGGCAGGCTTTATGTAATGAAAAAAGACGATACGGTATGTGCAGTCTGCGTAGTTACCGACGAGGGAGATTTTACCCTTGAGCTGAAAAATATAGCTGTAGCAGAACAATTTCAGCGTCAGGGACTTGGCAGGGAACTTATTTTATTTATAGAGAACAGGTTCGCAGGAGCATTCAGAAAGCTGATACTCGGAACAGGGGACAGTCCGCTGACCGTTCCGTTTTATGAAAAATGCGGCTTCAGGAAATGCGGCGTTATCAAGAACTTTTTTATTGATAACTATGATCACCCGATATACGAAGCAGGTGTTCAATTGTGTGATATGATATGTTTTGAAAAGGAGCTTTCCGATAATTATGGAACAGATAGAGAAGTTATTGCCGAAATACGGTGAAAATATAGTAGTCGGAGTAATGTTCAAGAGACATTTTGAATGGTATGTCACCCCGAAGAATCTATGGAAAATGGATTATAAAAAGCTGTATTCCGTCTGGGAGCTTGCGTACAAAAAGAGCGGCAAAACAAAAGAACAGCTTGAAATAGACATCGGAACCTATGAGCAATTCTGCGAAAAGCGCTGGAATATCGAGGTCATAGACGGTTTCACAGCAAATAATTTCCTTGCACATCTGTTCAAGTGCAGATATTCAGCCGATGAACTCAGACTTCTCCGCATGGTCGCCCACGATGACCGCAAAAAGGATTACGACGCAGCTCTATTCATTGATTTTGACAGAAATGCCATGTATTCTCAGTTCCCAAAGCCTGAAAACTTTGAGAATTTTGTTCCTGTAGGCTGGCACGGCGAGTACAGAGACTTTATGTCATTGATACCTGCTGATAAAAGATACTGATATTTGGAGGAAATATGCTTAGAGATAAAATCGAAAAACATCTTCTGGAAGTTCAGAAGCCCTCACGATATATAGGCGGAGAAGTGGGAAGTGTTATAAAGGACAAGTCAAAAATAGACGTCAGATTCGCTTTCTGCTTTCCCGATACATATGACATCGGAATGTCACACCTCGGCATGAAGATACTTTATTCTCTTACAAATGAACGTGAGAATTACTGGTGCGAGCGCTGTTTTGCTCCGAGCGAGGATTTTGAAGCCATTATGCGTGAAAATGATATTCCTCTCTATGCACTGGAGAGCCTTGATCCCATTAAGAATTTCGACTTCATCGGCTTCACCATGCAGTATGAACTTTCCTACGCCAACGTCCTCAATATGCTTGACCTTGCAGGGATCCCTATATTCTCCAAGGACAGAACACAGGAGCTCACCCAGATAGTCATTGCAGGAGGTCCCTGCGTCTGTAATCCCGAGCCCCTTGCCGATTTTTTTGATATATGCGTTCTCGGAGAGGGCGAGGAAGTAAACCTCGAACTTATGGACCTTTATTATGAAATGAAGAAGCAGGGCGCTTCAAGAGATGATTTTCTGCGCAAAGCCTGTCAAATTGAAGGCGTATACGTACCGAAATTCTACGAATTTATATATAAAGACGACGGAACTATAGATCACGTTGAAACCACAAACGGAGCTCCTGCGGTAGTCCGCAAGCGCATAATCAAAGACCTTGACAAGGTCTATTATCCGGATAATTTCGTAGTTCCGTTCACCGAGATAGTTCAGGACAGAGTATCCGTTGAAGTACTCCGCGGCTGTATAAGAGGCTGTCGCTTCTGTCAGGCCGGCTTCATCTACAGACCTTTTCGCGAAAAGCACGCTGATACAATATGCAAATCTGCAAAAAGTCTCTGTGAAAATACAGGATATGATGAAATTTCTCTTGCTTCACTGAGCACCAGCGACCATTCTGAGATTGATCCTCTTCTTACACAGCTTCTTGACTATACGGTAAGTGAAAAGATAAATCTCTCGCTTCCGTCCCTGAGAGTTGATAACTTCTCGGAATCTCTGCTGGAAAAGATAAAAAGAGTCCGCAAGAGCGGTCTTACTTTCGCGGCAGAGGGAGGAACACAACGCCTCCGCGACGTTATAAACAAAAATGTCAGCGAAGAAGAGATCATGAACACCTGCCGAATCGCATTTGAGGGCGGCTATTCATCGGTAAAGCTCTATTTCATGATGGGACTTCCAACCGAAACAGACGAGGATATTGTCGGTATCGCCGAGCTTGCAAATCGTATTATCGACCTTTATTACAGCATAGAGAATCGTCCGAAGGGCAGGGGAGTACAGATATCAATCAGCTGTGCTACATTCGTTCCCAAGCCCTTTACACCGTTCCAGTTTGAACCGCAGGATACTCGTGAAATGATAGAACATAAGCAGAAACTTCTCCTTGATTCTGTAAAGACTAAAAAGATAAAGGTAAGCTATCATAATCCCGATGTAAGTATGCTTGAAGTCATACTTGCCAAGGGAGACCGCAGACTGTGCAAGGCAGTTTACACTGCATGGAAAAAAGGCTGTAAATTCGACAGCTGGGACGAATACTTCCATTTTGGCAAGTGGCTGGAGGCTTTCGAGGAATGCGGCATAGATACTTCATTCTATGCAAACCGCCGATTTGAGTACGATGAGATACTCCCGTGGGATCATCTTGATTATCTCGTATCAAAGGAATTTCTTATCCGTGAGAACAAGACAGCACACCAATCCAAAACAACGCCAAACTGCCGCCTGAGATGTTCAGGCTGCGGAGTTAATAAAAAAGTCGGGAGGGAATGCTTTTGATACGTGTAAGAGCTACATTTGAAAAATGCGGACGTGCAAAATATATCTCCCACCTTGACCTGAACCGCTGTATGTTGAGAACATTCAGGCGTTCACGTCTGCCTATATGGTATACTGAGGGCTTCAATCCGCACCCGTATTACAGCTTTGCACTGGCGCTTTCTCTCGGATTTGAGAGCAGCTGCGAGATACTCGATTTCAATCTTAACGAGGATATCCCGTTTGATGAAATACGGGATAAGCTCAACGCCGTGATGCCTGAGGGTATGCGGATAGTTAAGGTCGCAGAGCAAAAGCAGAAAATAACTGCTATCGCCAAGGCTGAATACAGCTTTTCACTGGTTTCTGATGAAACAGACGAACTTTTTGCCGCTGTGCAGGAGCTTATTGCAAGTCCTGAGATACTAATTGAGAAAAAAACTAAAAAAGGCTTAAAAACTGTTGATATAAAGCCCGATATGGAGATACTTACCTGTAACAAGGCAGAAAATTCCATTGATATTTCAATGTATCTTCCCGCAGGTACTCAGACCAACTACAATCCCACACTTTTTATTGAAGCATTGAAAAAAACAACGAAAATCCCGTTTGAAACAAAAAACATACGCAGAACAGCGATTTTATGCGCTGATAACACAGTATTTGAATAACAAAAGGAGCAAAAAATGGATATACAGAAAAATAATATCGACGGAGGAAAAGCCTTCGACTGGGGACGCACATCGTCCGATTATGCTAAATTCAGAGATATATACCCACCTGTTTTCTTTGGCAAGGTCGCTGAAAGAGGACTTTGCGTCAAGGGACAGCGCGTTCTTGATATCGGTACAGGTACAGGCGTTGTGCCGCGAAATATGTATCATTACGGAGCAGAATGGACAGGCTCTGATATATCCGAAAACCAGATAGCACAGGCAAAAATGCTTGCTCAATGCAGCGGAATGAACATTGATTTTGTAGTTTCCGCTACTGAAGACCTTGATTTTCTTGATGAAACCTTTGATGTAATAACCGCTTGTCAGTGCTTTTTCTACTTTGATTATGACGTAGTAATCCCTAAACTTGCTCGACTTCTGAAAAAAGGCGGCAGACTGGTCATATTATTCATGGCTTGGCTTCCCGATGAGGATAAACTGGCAGGGGACAGCGAAAAGCTTGTGCTGAAATATAATCCTCAGTGGACAGGAGGCGGATATACCCGTCAGCCTGTATTTGTTCCCGAAATAGCAAATGACTATTTTAATATCGAATACACAGAGGATTATGACCTCATGGTGCCGTTTACCCGCGAAACATGGAACGGACGCATGAAAGCCTGCCGAGGCATCGGAGCTTCGCTTTCTGCTGAAGAGACAGCCGCATGGGAAAAAGAACACATGAAAATGCTTTCGAAAACGCCTTCTGATGAGCTTGAGATACTCCACCATGCAGCAATGGCAATACTCAGAAAGAAGTAAATATATTAAATATATATTTTTGCACAAAAAACACTTGCATTTTTTGTCAGAGTGTGGTATGATATAAAAGCATTTGAAATCCGTTCGGGTATCTTTATGCCCGAATGAGGGTTAATGCCGAAAGACATTAAATCGGATAGTCCGCTGCCTGCAGCTCATTTTGAGCCTGTGTACTATAAGTACACTTATTACATTATTTCTGCACAAGCCGAATGCTGAACGGCTGCTGCGGAACAGGTAAGAATGTTCGGAAATTTTAGGAGGAAAATAAAATGGATGCACTCAAGTTAATCAGCGAATCAAGCATGAAGGAAAACGTTCCTGAGTTCAATGTAGGTGATACCGTAAAGGTTCACGTACAGATCAAGGAAGGCGACAAGAGCCGTATTCAGGTTTTCGAGGGAACTGTTATCGCTAAGAAGCACGGCGGTATCAGCGAGACTTTCACTGTAAGACGTGTTGCTCACGGCTGCGGTATCGAAAGAGTATTCCCACTTCACTCTCCTGTTGTTGACAAGGTAGAGGTTGTAAGATACGGTAAAGTTCGCAGAGCTAAGCTCTACTACCTCAGAGACAGAGTTGGTAAGGCTGCTAAGGTCAAGGAACAGATCCGCTAACAGGTTGCAGACTGAGTTCAGCCGATCAATTTCGGCTGACTCATCTTCTTTCCTTGAGGGACTTAAAGTCCCTTTTTTGCTACATTTTGATATTTAATATGGTCTGGAGGCAGCAATTATGGCTGATGAAATAAAAGATTTATCCGAAAACACAGAGGAAGAAGTAGCATCCGAAGCTGCTGTTGAAGCCGAAGAAAAAGCAGAAAAAACTGCTGAAAAAGCAGAAAAGGCTTCCGAAGAATCCAACGATAAAGACGATGAAGAAAAAAAGGCAGAAGAAAAGGAAAGCAAGATAGTTGACGATATTCTTGAAATAATCGAATCAACTCTTGTTACCGTATTCGTTATCGTTATGATATTTACATATCTGCTTCACCCTGTAAATGTTGTGGGAAGATCGATGAATGATACTCTCATGGACAAGGACAGGATCTTCATGACAACTATTTACGGCGGTCCTCACTATGGAGATATCATCGTTATCAACAACGACGAGGCATACCTCCTCAATGAAGACGGCAGCATTTACGAAAGAGATATCACAGGTTCCTCACTTAAGGAATGCATAATCAAGCGAGTTATTGCAGAGCCCGGTCAGACTATCGATATTGACGCCGAAAACGAGCAGGTCATCGTTGACGGCAAGGTTCTTGATGAGCCTTACATAAAAGAGACCGTAGTTTCTGACGGCGGAATGTTTGATTTCCCTATAACAGTACCCGAGGGTTACTACTTCGTTATGGGCGACAACAGAAGAAATTCTTCCGACAGCCGAAGCGGCGATGTTGGTCTTATAAAGAAAGAACAGATATACGGAAAAGCACTTATCAGATATTCACCTATAAAGGACTTCAAGATCCTTAAATTCTGATAAATCAACTGATACACATAAACAGGAGGCAATTATGGATAACAGCGATATGAAACAGATCCAGTGGTTTCCTGGTCATATGGCGAAAACAAGGCGATTGATAGCTTCTAATCTTTCCCTTGTTGACGCTGTTGTAGAAATATTGGACGCACGAACTCCCCTAAGCAGCCGAAATCCTGAAATGGATAAACTTACAAGGAACAAGCCGAGAATGGTTCTGCTCAACAAGTGTGATCTTGCTGACGATAAGGCTACTCAGCTATGGGTGAACTACTTCAAGAACTGCGGCTGCGCTGCTTTGGCAGTAGACTGTAAGTCAGGAAAAGGACTGAAATCCATTCTTCCGACTATAAAAAACACTGTCCTGAAAGAGTTAATGGAAAAACGTGCCAAAAACGGCATGACAGGCGCAGCAATACGCCTTATGATAGTCGGAATACCAAATGTTGGCAAATCTTCTCTTATAAATAAGTTAGCAGGCTCTAAGCGTGCAAAGGTTGAGGACAGGCCCGGTGTTACCCGTACAAAGCAGTGGGTAAAGCTCGACAACAACACAGAGCTTCTTGATATGCCCGGTGTTTTGTGGCCTAAATTCGAGGATCAGGACGTTGCAATAAGGCTTGCATTTACAGGAGCTATTAGCGATGATATCCTTGATATCGAAACTCTTGCAATGAAGCTTCTTAGCTATCTTGCCGAAAATTATCCTGCTTCTCTCACCGAAAGATACAAAATAGAGCTTTCGGAAGAGGACAAGGGCTTTGAGCTCCTTGAAAAAGTCGGAAAGAAGCGCGGCATGATGATATCAGGCGGTGAGATAAACACCGAACGCGCCGCAATAACAGTTCTTGATGAATTCAGAAGCGGCAAGCTCGGAAAGATAACTCTCGAAGCTCCGCCGCAGAAGGAGCAGTAATGGCAAGAATAGTTCTTCACAAGGAGCTTTTCGACTACGATACAGAACTCCGAAAGAAATATCCGGTTATCTGCGGAGTCGATGAAGCAGGCAGGGGACCGCTTGCAGGCGATGTTTATGCCGCTGCAGTTATCCTCAACGATTCTGTTCTTATAGACTATCTCAACGACAGCAAGAAGATATCCGAAAAGCGCAGAGAGCTTCTTTACGACGAAGTTATCGCAAAAGCCGACGCATACTGCGTTGCAACGGCAAGCGTACAGGAAATAGATGAACTCAACATTTTGCAGGCAACAATGCTTGCTATGAAAAGAGCTGTTGACGGACTTGGCGTAAGTCCTGATTTGGCACTTGTAGACGGAAACAGGCTGCCCCAGCTCAACTGCAAGAGCCAGTTTGTTATCCACGGAGACGCTGTTTCGGCTTCAATAGCCGCAGCTTCAATACTTGCAAAGGTATCCCGAGACCGCTATATGCGCGAGCTTGACGAAAAGTATCCTGAGTACTGCTTTTCGCAGCACAAGGGCTACGGAACAAAGCTCCACTATGAAAAGATAGCCGAATTCGGTATATCAGAAGTTCATCGCAAGACATTTCTGAAAAAACTATATGACTAAAACTGAAATAGGAAAGCTCGGCGAGGAAAGTGTTTGCACTTATCTGACCGAGCGCGGATATAATATCGTCGCCCGAAATTACAGGATAAAGGGCGGTGAGATAGATATAATCGCTGAAAACGGTGACTATATCGCTTTTGTTGAAGTCAAATCCCGAAAGCCCGACAGCATGCTCTCAGGATTTGAGGCTGTCAACAAAAGAAAACGCGGTCTTATTATAAAAACTGCCGCTGATTATTGCTGTAAGCACCCTAATATGCTCCAACCGAGATTCGATGTCGCACAAGTCATCATTTCGGACAGCAAGGTGCTCAGCATTGATTATATAACCAATGCCTATGATACAACAGGCTACAACTTCATATTTTGAAAGGTGATAAATATGTTCTATAACAGCACAAGAAACAGCAGTGTCAAGGTCAGCAGCGCTGAAGCCATTACACAGGGTATTTCAGCAGAGGGTGGACTTTTTGTTCCCGAGAGCATTCCTCAGCTCACTCTTGACGAGATAAAAGCTATCGGCGACATGAAGTATGCCGACAGAGCTGCTTATGTGTTTGCTAAGTATCTCACAGACTTTACAGAGGCTGAGATACATTACTGTACAGACAATGCGTACAGCACAAAGAACTTTGAAACAGAAAGCATTGCAGAGATGGCTCATCTCTTCGATGGTACATATATGCTGGAGCTCTGGCACGGTCCAACCTGCGCATTCAAGGATATGGCGCTCCAGATACTGCCTTACTTCCTTACAACTTCCGCAAAGAAGATAAAGCTCGACAAGAAGATAGTTATCCTCGTTGCTACATCAGGCGATACAGGTAAAGCAGCTCTTGAGGGCTTCAAGGACGTTGAAGGAACTTCTATCCTTGTTTTCTATCCCGAGGACGGCGTAAGCCCGATGCAGAAGAGACAGATGAAGACTCAGGAAGGCTCAAACGTAGGAGTATGCGCTATCAAGGGCAACTTCGACGACTGCCAGAACGGTGTAAAGGCTATTTTCACCAATGACGACGTAAAGAAGGCACTTGAAGAAAAGGGAATGATGTTCTCAAGTGCTAACTCTATCAACTGGGGACGTCTTGTTCCTCAGGTAGTTTACTATGTATCAGCTTATGCCGAGCTTGTTAAGGACGGCGAGATAGCGCTCGGCGACAAGATAAACATCGTAGTTCCAACTGGAAACTTCGGAAATATCCTTGCTGCTTACTATGCAAAGCATATGGGAGTTCCCGTAAACAAGCTTATCTGCGCTTCAAACATCAATAACGTTCTCACTGATTTCATAAACACAGGTGTTTACGACAGAAACAGACAGTTCTATGCTACTGTTTCACCTTCTATGGATATCCTTATCTCAAGCAATCTTGAGAGACTTCTTTACCTCATGACAGGAAAGAACGACTCTCTTATCCGTGACTGGTTCGGAAAGCTTGCTTCCGAGGGCAAGTATGAAGTAAATGCTGACGTAAAGGCAAAACTTGCCGAGGAATTTGCCGCAGGCTTCTGCGATGACGCACAGACAAAGGAAACTATCCACTCTATTTATGAGAAATACTCCTATACCTGCGACACACACACAGCTGTTGCAGTAAAGGTCTACAACGACTACAAGAACGCTACAGGCGATACAACAAAGACTGTTATCGCTTCAACGGCAAGTCCTTACAAGTTCAGCGCTGCTGTTCTTGAAGCTCTTGAAGGAAAGGTATCTGATATCGACGAATACGACAAGGTAGACAAGATCGCGGAGCTTTCAGATATACCTGTTCCTGCAGCACTTGCTGACCTCAGAAACAAGCCTGAGCGTTTCAATGATGTTATAGACAAGGCAGACCAGAAGGATTATGTGCTCAGAACTCTGAGCAAATAAAATGAGCTTGTTTGTACTTGCTGATCTGCACCTGTGCAAGGGTGCTCCCGAAAAGACCATGAGTATATTCAATGGCTGGGAGGACTATCAGGAGCGGATCGAAAGGAACTGGCTTGAACTGATAAATGAAAATGATACAGTTGTGCTCCCCGGGGATATTTCGTGGGGAATGTCCCTTGCAGAAGCAGCACTTGACTTTCATTTTATAAACGAGCTTCCGGGGCAGAAGATAATCATCAAAGGAAATCACGATTACTGGTGGACTACCATGAAAAAAATGGAAGAGTTCCTTGCTGCCGAGAAGCTTGATACAATAAAAATACTGCATAACAATCATTATGCATATGAAAAATACGGGATATGCGGTACAAGAGGCTGGGTGAATATGCCCGGTGAATCTCAGGACGAAAAAGTACTGAAAAGGGAAGTACAGCGTCTGGAGACCTCTATCCGTTCCGCAATTGCAGAAGATCTCGAACCTATAGTTTTTCTGCACTATCCGCCTATTTTTGCAACAAATTTTAACTATGACATACTTGAAGTCCTTTATCGCTACAAGATAAAAGATTGCTACTATGGTCACATACACGGTCGTTCAGCTCATGAACTTTGCGTAAAAAACACCTATGATGATGTGAATTTCCATCTTATCGCAGGCGATTATCTACAATTTATCCCAGAGAAAGTTTTGTAAATTGTGCATAATGCAGAAGTGTTGGAAATCAGTAGAAAAATTTTTGGAAATGTGGTATAATATACCAAGTATGTTATATAAATATTGGAGGACGTATCAATATGAGTTTAAAATCATCAAACAAGACAGATGTAAATACTACCGAGTTAGTAATTTCAATTGACGCAGACGCTTTTGAGGCTGCTGTTGAAAAAGAATATCAGCGTCAGAAGAAGAATATCCAGATCAAAGGCTTCAGAAAAGGCAAGGTTTCCAGAAAGCTTGCTGAGAGAGAGTTCGGCGAGGGTGCTTTCTATGAGGGCGCTATCAACTCACTCCTCGGACCTGAAATAGACGCAGCTGTTAAGGAGACAGGACTTGTTCTTGTTGACAGACCTAACGTTGAAGTTACTTCTATCGATAAGGAGCAGGGCGTAGAGCTCAAGGCTATCTGCGTTACAAAGCCTGAGATTGAGATCTCTGATTACAAGGGCATCAAGGCTGCCAAGGAAGTTAAGGAGATCACTGATGAAGATATCGACAAGCAGATTGATATCATCAGAAAGAAGAATGCTCGTATCGTTTCTGTTGAAGACAGAGCAGCTCAGATGGACGATGAAGTTATCATCGACTTCGAGGGCTTCTTCGGTGACGAAGCATTTGAAGGCGGCAAGGGTGAGGATCATCCTCTTCGTCTCGGCAGCGGTCAGTTCATTCCAGGTTTTGAGGATCAGATCGTTGGTCACAACATCGGCGACGAGTTTGACGTAAACGTTAAGTTCCCAGAGGACTACCAGATGACAGATTACGCAGGCAAGGACGCTACATTCAAGTGCAAGCTCAAGTCTATCAGCTATGAAGAGCTCCCTGAGATCAACGATGATCTCGTTAAGGACGCTACAGAATTTGAGACTGTTGCAGAATACAAGGAAGACATCAAGACAAAGCTCGAAGAGGCTGCAACTCAGCAGGCTGAGTCAGGCTTTGAGAACGCTGTAATGGAAGCTCTTATCAGCAAGGTTGACGCTCCTATTCCGAATTGTATGTATGAGCAGAGAATCGATTCTCTTATGAGATCATTCGAGCAGCAGCTCCAGCAGCAGGGCATGGATATTAAGCTCTATTTCCAGTACACAGGAATGGATATGGATTCATTCAGAGAGACATACAGAGACAGAGCTGTAAACGAAGTTAAGCTCAGACTTGCTCTTGAGAAGATCGCTGATCTCGAGAATATCCAGATCTCTGACGAGGATCTCAACAACAGCCTCGGCGAGATCGCAGCTGCTAATAACATCGACGTTGAAACAGTTAAGAGATTTATCCCTGTTGAGGATTATATCACAGACCTCAGAGTTCAGAAGGCTATCGAGCTCGTTAAGGAAAACGCTGTTGTAGACAACACTGTTGCATAAGAAATGGCTGAATAACAGCTTTTTCGACAATTAATCATAAAAAATATCATGTTGTCCCGCAGCTTATGTGGGACAACTGTTTTTAAAGAAAGGGCGATAAAATATGAGCGTACTGGTACCTTATGTCGTAGAACAGACAAGCAGAGGCGAAAGATCCTATGATATCTATTCACGTCTGCTCAATGACAGAATCATAATGCTTTCAGATCAGGTCAACGATGCTACAGCAAGCGTTGTTGTGGCTCAGCTTCTTTATCTTGAAAGTCAGGATTCTGAAAAGGACATTTCACTTTATATAAACAGCCCCGGAGGTTCTGTAACCGCAGGAATGGCTATTTATGACACTATGAATTACATCAAATGCGACGTTTCAACGATATGTATCGGTATGGCTGCTTCAATGGGAGCATTTCTGCTTTCATCAGGAGCAAAGGGCAAGAGAATAGCTCTCCCCAACAGTGAGATAATGATCCACCAGCCTCTTATCGGCGGCGGACTTGGCGGTCAGCAGACCGATATCATGATACACGCTAAGAATCTTGAGCGTACAAGAGACAGGCTTGAAGAAATAATCGCAACAAATACAGGCAAGAGCGTAGAAGAAATACACGCTGCTTGTGAGAGAGATAATTATATGACAGCCCAGGAGGCTCTCGAATTCGGACTTATAGATAAGGTCATCACAAAAAGGTAGGGGTTATTAAATGGCTGAAACGTTTAAATCGTGCAGCTTTTGCGGCAAAGGGGAAAACAGAGTTCGCAGTATGTTCTCGGCAGGTTCATCTAATATTTGTGATGAATGCGTAACTTACTGCTATGAAATGCTCTATGGCTCTGGAGTAGCTAAAGCGCATAGAAAAGCATCGAAGGCAGATACAGAAAATGATGTTTCTGCAATGAAGCTCATGAAGCCTATGGAAATAAAGGCTTTTCTCGATGAATATGTTATCGGACAGGACGATGCAAAAATATCGCTTTCTGTTGCAGTTTATAATCATTATAAGCGTATTATGAGTCAGGAAAATGACAAGGACCTTTCCGACAAGGACGGTGTCGAGCTCCAGAAGAGCAACGTTCTTCTCCTCGGTCCTACCGGTGTTGGTAAGACCTTCCTTGCCCAGACTCTCGCAAAGCTTCTTAACGTTCCTTTCGCTATAGCTGACGCAACTACTATAACCGAAGCAGGATATGTCGGCGATGACGTTGAGAATGTACTTCTCAGACTTATTCAGGCTGCTGATTTCGATATAAAGTCAGCAGAGCGCGGAATCATCTACATTGATGAGATAGACAAGATCGCCAGAAAATCCGAAAACACATCACTTACCCGTGACGTAAGCGGTGAAGGCGTTCAGCAGGCTCTCCTTAAGATTATCGAGGGTACTGTTTCAAACGTTCCCCCTCAGGGCGGCAGAAAGCACCCGAATCAGGAGGTTATCCAGATAAACACAAAGAATATCCTGTTTATCTGCGGCGGTGCCTTTGACGGACTTGAAAAGCAGATTCAGAAGCGTATCGGCAAGGCTCCTATCGGCTTCGGCGGAGATATCAATACTCATAACATTGAGACTGAAAATATCTTCAAAAAGGTCGTTCCAAAGGACCTTGTAAAATTCGGTATGGTACCTGAATTCGTAGGCAGACTGCCTGTTATATCCGTTCTTGAGGAGCTCGACGAAGCTTCACTTGTAAGAATACTTACCGAGCCTAAGAACGCTCTTGTCAAGCAGTACAAGAAGCTTTTCAGATACGATGATATTGAACTTGAAATAGACGATGAAGCTCTTACCGAGATAGCTAAGAAAGCTATCGCTCAGAAGACAGGCGCAAGAGGACTCCGCTCCATTCTTGAGTCTATCCTTATGAAAACTATGTTTACTGTTCCGTCTGACGGCAGCATAGCTAAGGTAACTGTAACAGCTGACTGCGTTATCAATGAAACCCAACCGCTGCTTATAAACAGAAGAAACAAGCTTTTAAAAGCTGAATAAACGAAAGGGACTGCAAGCGCAGTCCCTTTTTTACGTTGCTTAACAGCCGCAGCCACAACCGTTATTGTTGCCGCAGTCACCGCAGCCGCAGCCATTGTTACCACAGCCTGAAAAGAGAATGATAACGAGAAGTACTAAGAGAATGATACACCAGCAATTGTTTCCGCCAAAGCATGAATTACACATAATTAAAAGCTCCTTGAATAATGTATTTAAAGCGTTTTCTGTTCGCTTTATAGTACATAGTATGCCATAGCAAAAAAAGTGTTACAGATTTTATTGCAGACGCTGTTTCGACAGTTATCGCACAGATATAGTGGCATAATATATGTAGAACATTATAAAGGAGCAAGCTATGATAAACAACGAAAAATTCACACGAAAAACAATACAGATGATAGAAGGCGCTATAGATCACGCTTCCGAGCTTGGTCACACGTATGTAGGCAGCGAGCATTTGCTGCTTTCTATGCTTGACGATGATATCTCAGAAGCCGAAAAAATGCTTTCTGAAAGCGGCGTTTCCTATGAACTTGCCGAAAAAGAGATAATAGATATGGTAGGGCGGGGAACTCCTTCCATTCTCAATCAGCGCTTTTTCACAACAGCGACTAAGCATATCCTTGAAACAGCATATTCAGCGGCTGCAAATACAAGAGCAAAAAAAGCCACTCCTGAGCATATTCTTGCGGCTATTATAAAAGAATCATCATGCAGTGCTTGTACGGTACTGAAAAGAATAGACGCTGATATACCATATTTATGCGAAAGACTCAGAAGCATTACAGATGAAGAAATGAATATAAAGCTCTACGAATCATTAAAGCCAAAGCCCTCACAATATCCTAATCTGTTCAGATTCGGCAAAAATATCACGGATATAGCGGTTATAAGCAAAAACGATCCTCTTATCGGACGAAAAAACGAAATAGAACGTATTTTGCAGATTCTCTCTCGCAGAACTAAAAATAATCCCTGCCTTATAGGTGAAGCAGGAGTCGGTAAGACTGCCATAGTCGAGGGTGTTGCAGCGATGTTCATACGAAATCTCGTCCCTGATAATCTGAAAAACAAGTATATCTTTTCACTCGACCTTACTTCTATGCTTTCGGGAGCCAAATACCGCGGAGACTTCGAGGAAAGAGTCAAATCCTGCATAGAAGAAGCCGCAGAAGCAAAGAATATCATACTTTTCATAGACGAGATACACACTATAGTCGGCGCAGGAGCTGCCGAAGGAGCGATCGACGCCGCAAATATAATGAAACCACAGCTCGCAAGGGGACAGTTACAGCTGATAGGTGCTACTACATTTGAAGAATACCGCAAAACAATCGAAAAAGACGCGGCTTTAGAGCGACGTTTTCAGCCTGTAAAGGTAAACGAGCCCGATAATCTAAGCTGTATCGAAATAATAAAGGGACTGCGAAAAAACTACGAAACATTCCACGATATAAAAATAAACGACGATATTATCCGACTTTCAGTAGAGCTTTCAAAACGCTATATAACCGACCGATTTCTTCCTGACAAGGCTATCGACATACTTGACGAAGCCTGCGCGTGGGCAAAGATAAAAAACAGCTGTCCAAAACTTACCAAGGATACAGAACTGATAGACATGGAAGGAGTAAAGCTTTCAAGGCTCAACAAAGTCATCGAAGCACCTAAAAACTGCTATGTAACGGAAGACGACCTGAACACTGTAATTTCTCTTAAAACAGGCATACCAACCAATAAAATATCGTCACACGAATCTGAAAAGCTCAGCAGACTGAAAACTGTTCTTTCAAGGCGTATAATAGGACATGATAATGTGATTGAAAAAGTAACAAATGCAATATTCAGGGCAAAAGTGGGGCTTCGTGAAACCAACAGACCTATTGCATCGCTTTTATTCTCAGGACCTACAGGTGTTGGAAAGACCGAGCTTTCAAAAGCAATCGCAGAATGCCTCTTTGACAGTGAAAACAATCTCATAAGAGTAGATATGTCTGAATATATGGAAAAACACTCAGTTGCAAAGCTTATCGGCGCACCTCCCGGCTATGCAGGATACGACAACAGCGACAATAATCTGTGCGAAAAGGTAAGAAGAAATCCATATTCACTGATACTGTTCGATGAAATTGAAAAAGCCGAGAAAGAGGTACTGAATATCCTGCTCCAGATACTTGATTACGGTATGCTTACTGATTCACTTATGAGAAAAATCAGCTTCAGAAACTGTATAATTATAATGACTTCAAATATAGGTGCCGAGGATATGATTATGAAGTCATCACTGGGTTTTGCCGAAAACAGTCATGAAAATATTGAGAAAAAGGCGCTTGAAGCTGTAAAGAGTTATTTCTCAGCAGAATTTCTTAACAGGATAGACGAAATAGTCGTCTTTGAACCATTTGAAATGAACGACCTGATAAAGATAAGCCGTCAAACTCTTGAAGACCTGAAAAAACGCTCGGATTCTATAGGGATAAATATCGAATTTACGGACAGAGTTATCGAATCCTTAGCCTCTGTAAAAGGCACATATCAATACGGAGCACGTCAAATAAAGCGAAAAGCTGTTGAAATGTTCGAGAACAGGCTTGCAAATATGATAATAAGCTCTGAGATAACAAAAGGAGACAGTATAAAGCTTGATATCGAGAACGGCAAAATACTAATAACAAAGAATATCACAGTATAAAAGGGCAATACTCATGTATCGCCCTTTTCTCTGATTTGTATTATGTTTTTGAAGCTGATATCAAGCTGTGAAGCCACAACAGCTGTAAATACCAGAGCACAGCCCGAAAATTCCTTAATACTCATTTGTTCATTCAGAATTATCCAGCCTGCAAGAGCTGCAAATACTGATTCAAGACTCATTATCAGCGTAGCGACAGTAGGTTCCGTGTATTTTTGTCCGATCATCTGTAATGTATAAGCAACTCCGCAGGACATTACTCCTGCATATAATATGGTGTATTTTGCTGCGAAAATACTCGACAGGGCAGGGGACTCAAAAATAAACATACATATCATCATAATGCTTCCTGCGGTAAAAAACTGCACACAGGACATTTTTACAGGCTCAGCACCCTTTGAATTGAAATGATCAATAACTATTATATGCACCGAATAAAATACCGCGCAAATCAGAACATATAAATCACCTTTGGAAAGCCTGAATCCCTCTTTTATACAAAGAAGATAGAAGCCCAAAACCGCAATAAAAACACACAGCCATATCTTTATATTTGGTTTTTGTCCTGATATTATCCCAATTACAGGCACTATAACAACATAAAGTGCTGTAATAAATCCTGCTTTGCCTGCAGAGGTCAGACTGATACCCAACTGCTGAAAGGAACTCGCAGCAAAAAGCACCAATCCGCAGATAATTCCGCCGATAAAGCTTATTTTTATATTGTTTTCCGAAGCTTTTCTGCTGCTTCTGCGTCTGAAAAAGAAAATCATAGGGAGCAGAACAAGTCCGCCAATAAGAGTACGTACTGAATTATATGTAAAGGGCTCCACGTAGTCCATGCCCTTGCTCTGAGCCACAAAAGCTGTTCCCCATATAAAAGCCGCCGTCAGGAGCATTAAACTGCCGCGAATCGTTTTCAGCATTGCTCCTGCTCCGTTTCATCTTTTTTATCCGCAAAGTTATTTGTGCCCTTGATACTTAGTCCCTTGTCAAAATCATCAAGGAAATGATGATATTCACTGCCGCGATGATAGGAAATGAGCGTCTGTAGGTTAACATTTTCAACGCTGCGGAAGATATTCATATCAACAGCAGGATTAGTCAAGCGAAGCTGCTTCAAAAGCTGTTTTACCTCAGCACGCTTTGAACTGCCCTCGCTTTTTGCCACAAGGCAGGCGCACTGTATAAATTCAAGATCATTGTATTCGCCCCAACGGATAATATCGCTTTCCCGCACGAGATATAATGGACGAATGACCTGTACTCCCTCATAATTCTCACTGTGAAGCTTCGGCATCATGGTCTGCACCTGTGAGCCGTACAGCATTCCCATAAGAATAGTCTCGATAACATCATCAAAATGGTGTCCCAGTGCTATTTTATTGCAGCCAAGCTCCTGAGCAGTTTTATAAAGCCAGCCTCTGCGAAGTCTCGCGCACAGAAAGCAGGGATTCTTTTCAACTTTCTCCGTAGATTCAAATATCCTTGTGTTCATAATTCTTATTGGAATATCTAAAAGCTTAGCATTATCCTCGATTTTTTTCCTGTTTTCATCGGCGTACCCTGGATCCATAACTATGTATTCGACATCAAAGTCAATATTGCCGTATTTCTGTAGTCTCTGCATACATTTAGCCATGAGCATGGAGTCCTTGCCGCCTGAAATGCATACGGCTATTTTATCGTTATTTTCGATAAGCCTGTATTCCTCAATGCCTTTACGGAATTTCGACCATATACTCTTGCCGAATTCTCCTGTTATAGAGCTGTCTATACTGCTGTTCATGATAACCCTCACTTAGTATTATTCATATAATACTATAACGCTAATTCTGAACAAAGTCAAGTAAAATACGCATATAATGCCTATTGACTATATAAGTGAATTGTTGTATAATTATATATGATATATTTATGGCATAACAGTACATATAATTTTCGCGTGAGGTGGCAAGAATGCATAAGCTTGAAGAAAATATCAATAATCTGGCAAAAAATATACTTTTTGACTATCAGGATAACAGAACTATAGATGAGGTCAAAACATTTGATCACCCTGATAACGAAAACATCATTGATATAATCGAGTCCCTGAGAAGAATAGTTTTTCCGGGATATTTCCGAAATAAAAGCTATCGCGTCTACACTGTCCGCAATAACATCTCTATGATACTTGAAGACGTTATCTTTAAGCTTATACGTCAGATTTCTATTGTACTGCGCTATGATGAAAAATATGTTGACCTCAATGAAAATGAAATAAACGAGAACGCTGAAAGGATCACCTTTGAATTCCTCGATAAGATACCAAAGATAAGAAGCTATATTGAAACTGACGTTCAGGCTGCATATGACGGTGACCCTGCCGCATATAATAAAGATGAAATAATCTATTCTTATCCCGGATTATATGCAATTCTTGTCAACAGACTTGCTCATGAGCTGTTTCTCCTTGGTGTGCCGCTTATCCCTCGTGTAATGACCGAGCATGCTCACAGCAAAACCGGTATTGATATACACCCAGGTGCTACTATCGGAAAATACTTCTTCATCGACCACGGTACAGGCATTGTTATCGGTGAAACTACCGAGATAGGGGACAACGTCAAAATATATCAGGGTGTTACTCTCGGTGCGCTCTCAACAAGAGGCGGTCAGTCGCTCCGCAACAAGAAACGTCACCCAACTATCGAGGACAATGTTACTATCTACTCAGGAGCTTCTATACTTGGCGGCGAGACAGTTGTCGGCAAAAACGCTGTAATAGGCGGTAACGCATTTATCACACGCTCTATCCCTGAGGGAGCAAAGGTAAGTATCAAGAATCAGGAACTCAGATATTATTTTGACTCTCAGATCTCAATCCAGAAAGAAGAAGTTGATCCTGATGAAAGCTGGTTCTATATTATCTGATCTTTGATTTTAACGATATACTGCCTTTAATCAGGCTGAAAAAATTTTTTTGAAAAATTTCAAAAAATTGCTTGACAAACATAGAATAACGTGGTATAATATTAAAGTCGTCGGAACTGATTAACCGATGAACAGAAGAAAAAGTGGGGGTTTAGCTCAGCTGGGAGAGCATCTGCCTTACAAGCAGAGGGTCACAGGTTCGAGCCCTGTAGTCCCCACCAATTCTTTGGCCTCGTAGTTCAGTTGGTTAGAACGCCTGCCTGTCACGCAGGAGGTCGACAGTTCGAATCTGTTCGGGGTCGCCATTATGCGGATTTAGCTCATCTGGTAGAGCGCCACCTTGCCAAGGTGGAGGTAGCGAGTTCGAGCCTCGTAATCCGCTCCAAATGCGGCGCTATAGCCAAGTGGTAAGGCGTGGGTCTGCAACACCCTGATCCCCAGTTCAAATCTGGGTGGCGCCTCTCGAAGCATCTGCAACAGCAGATGCTTTTTATTTTTGCTTTTTTAAAGGCACTTTCGGGTGCCTTTTATTTTTTCCTTTATTTTCTTTAATAAAATATGAATTTTTTTGTAAAAAGCTCTTGAATATTATACTGATTTCATATATAATATTATTGTATGGGCTCTTTTCGCCCAGCTTTCAATACAACATTATTACCGAAATCAAAATGGCTAATATCAAGCCATTATATCAAGGAGAAATATATGAAAAAGCTCAACGGTATAAAGCTTAAACACCGTAAAAATACGGAAAACAGCTCTACTGTAGATTTTCCTGTTCCTTCTAAAGTAACTATCCCGATGTCTATGACTATGGGCGCTCCGTGCCAGCCTCTTGTAAAGGTAGGGGACACCGTTGCAGTCGGTCAGATGATAGGCGATACCGACGCGGCATTCAGTGCTCCCGTACACTCAGGCGTTTCGGGAAAGGTAACTGCCATAAGCGACTATCGCAACGCTATGGGAACAGTCTGCAAGATGATCGAGATAGAAACAGACGGTCTTCAGACTATTTCCGATGAAGTAAAACCGCCTGTTGTTACCGATAAGGAAAGTTTCGTAAAGGCTGTTCGTCAGAGCGGCGCCTGCGGACTTGGCGGTGCAGGATTTCCTACACATATAAAGCTGAATCCCAAAGCTGACATTGATACGCTGATAATCAATGCGGCAGAATGCGAGCCTTACATAACTGCCGATTACCGCGAAATGATAGAAAATCCACAGGATATTATCAACGGTATCAATATGGTTAAGTCTCAACTTGGCATCAAATCAGCAAAGCTTGCTATCGAAGCCAACAAGCCCGAAGCTATCAAGAATTTCACGGCTATGGCTGAAAATGATGATACTATAGATATAATCACTCTGCCCTCAGCGTATCCACAAGGCGCTGAAAAGGTAATCATCTATAACTCAACGGGAAGAATAGTCAACGAGGGCTCACTGCCAGCCGACGCAGGCGTAATTGTTATGAATGTGTCAACCGTTGCATTTCTCTACCGCTATATGCAGACAGGTATGCCCCTTGTCACACGCCGCCTTACAATTGACGGCAATGCAGTAGGGGAGCCTAAAAACGTCCGCACTGTTATCGGTACATCATTCAGGGAGCTTCTTGAATTCTGCAAAGCCGATATCCCGTCTATAAAAAAGCTCATTGCAGGCGGTCCTATGATGGGCATGAGCGTTCCTGATATTGATATGCCTGTAGTCAAGACCTCAAACGCTCTCCTTGCTTTCAATCATTACGACGAACGCAAAACATCCAACTGTATCCGCTGCGGACGCTGCGTAAGGGTTTGTCCGCTGGGACTTATGCCCGCAGATATAGACAGAGCTTATAAAATACGTAATATAGAAGAACTCAAGCAGCTTAAAGTCATGCTCTGCATGAACTGCGGCAGCTGTACATATGTCTGTCCTGCAAACAGAAAGCTGGCAGAGACCAATCAGCTTGCAAAAGCACTTATCCCAAGAAAGTAAGGAGGCGGATAACCAATGAATAAGCTTATTGTTTCACCGTCCCCACATGACGAGAACTACACTAAAACCACAAATATAATGCTGAATGTCATAATCGCTCTTCTTCCTGCATGGGGAGCAGCGATATATTTCTTCGGTTTACGCGTTATTCCGCTGACTGCTGTCTGTATCGGAAGCTGCATATTCTTTGAATACATATGCCGTGCAATGATGAAACGCAGCAATACTATCGGAGACCTTTCAGCTGTTGTCACAGGTCTTATACTTGCGATGAATCTGCCCTCAACTCTGCCTTACTGGATGGCTGTTATCGGCTCATTTATTGCCATAGTAATAGTAAAGCAGCTCTTCGGCGGACTTGGTCAAAACTTCGCTAACCCAGCCATAACAGCACGTATCGTCCTTATGATAAGTTTCCCTGCGGCAATGACAAAATGGGTAGAGCCTATTACACATACAGATCTTGACGCTATATCAAGTGCAACCCCGCTTCCTCTTGCAGGAACTGACAATGCCGTATCATACCTTGATCTATTCCTCGGAAAGTGCGGCGGCTGTCTCGGTGAGACCTGCGCTCTTGCACTTCTCATAGGCGGACTTTATCTTGCAGCAAGAAAGATAATCTCCCTTGCAGCTCCACTCTCATTCATCGGCAGTCTGTTCATTCTCAGCTGGATCAGCGGCTCTGATCCTGTATATCAGATACTCGCAGGCGGCGTATTCCTCGGCGCATTTTTCATGGCTACAGACTACGCAACAACTCCTATAACAACAAAGGGCAAGATAGTATTCGGACTCGGCTGCGGTATCATAACGTTTATCATAAGACGCTTCGGCTCTTATCCCGAAGGCGTTTCGTTCTCAATACTCCTTATGAACGTTCTTACTCCGTATATCGAGCAGCTTACAAGAACTAAGGTACTTGGTGCAAAGGAGGCTGAGAAGAATGAAGGATAAGGTAAAGCCTACCGTTGTACTTACTATAATATGCGTGATAGCTTCTCTGCTTCTGGTATTTTCGTATGAGCTGACCAAAGACCGTATAGCAGAACAGAAATCTCAGAAGTTCAGCAGCAGTGTTGAAGCACTCTTCGGCAAGACCGAAAGCAAGGTCGTAAACATAAAATGCGGCTATGATGAGATACAGACTATTGCTGTAACTCCTGATAAGAAAACCGTTATACAAGTCATCACAGACGGCTACTCAAAGGACGGTATAAACATACTTGTGGGCTTTGACGCGCAGGGAAGTATCTCAGGAATTGAGTTCGTTTCTCTCGGCGAAACCCCAGGCCTTGGCTCTAAGGTACGTGATGAAGCCGATTTCAGAAAGCAGTTCTACGGACTTTCACAGCCGGCAGACAGCTTTGACGCTATAAGCGGCGCAACATTTTCTTCCAACGGAATGAAGCACGCAGTAGATACTGCGCTTAAAGCATACAATGAAAACAAGGAGGCGATACTCGGTGGCTGATAAGAAAACTCCCCTCGTAAAAGAGCTTACAAAAGGCATAATCAAGGAGAACCCGACGCTTGTTATGCTTCTGGGTATGTGTCCTACTCTTGCCGTTACCACACAGGCTATGAACGGAATAGGTATGGGACTTGCGACTACATTCGTTCTCCTTGGCTCTAATATCGTTATTTCCGCACTCAGAAAGGTTATTCCCGACAAGGTGCGAATCCCTGCGTTTATCGTTATTATCGCAAGCTTTGTAACTCTCATAGGCTTCCTGCTCGAGGGCTTCGTGCCAAGTCTTTATGACAGCCTCGGTATTTACCTTACGCTTATTACCGTAAACTGTATCATTTTTGGCAGAGCTGAGATGTTCGCAAGTAAAAACGGCATTTTAGCCTCTGCATTCGACGCAATAGGCATGGGCGCAGGCTTTACTCTGGCATTATTCCTCATGGGCTCTGTACGTGAAATAATCGGTGCAGGTCAGTGGATGGGAATAAAATTACCTGTACTCAGTGAGAATCCAATGCTGTTCTTTATCATGCCTGCAGGAGGCTTCTTCACACTTGGCATGATAATTGCAGCTGTAAATAAGCTCAAAAATAAAAAGCCGCCTCAGGAGCTTGGCTGCGGAGGCTGTCCGAATGCTAAGAACTGTGGAAAGGAAGGTGACTGTCATTGAAGACCATACTTGCAATTATGCTCTCAGCAATGCTGACAGATAACTTTGTCCTTTCAAAATTCATGGGAATTTGTCCGTTCCTCGGTGTATCAAAGAAGCTCGACAGCGCAGCAGGAATGGGTGTCGCAGTTACCTTCGTAATGATATGCGCAACTATAGTTACATACCCGATACATCACGAAATACTCGTCCCCAACGGACTTGAATACTTCGATACAGTGGTATTTATCCTTGTAATCGCTCTGTTCGTTCAGCTGGTGGAAAACTTCTTAAAGAAATGCGTACCGTCATTGTACAGCTCTCTTGGCGTGTATCTGCCGCTTATAACTACAAACTGCGCTGTTCTCGGCGTTACTGTTCTTAACATCGACAATAACTATACATTCTTCCAGTCCATTATCAACGCTCTCTTCGGCGGACTCGGCTTCATGATAGTACTTGTCATTTTCTCGGGAGTGCGCAAAAAGCTTGAATACGCAGATATTCCCGAGACATTCAAGGGAGTTCCCGCTACTCTTATTGCTGCCTCTATAGTCTCAATAAGCTTTATGGGCTTTGCAGGACTTATCAAGTGAGGAGGTATTCGATATGACTTATCTTATCCCTGCTCTTATACTCGGCGGCTGCGGTATTCTCGCAGGAGTTCTTCTTACCATAGCTGCAAAGGTATTCTATGTAAAGGTCGATGAAAGAATAGAGAAAATAAACGAAGCTCTGCCTCAGGCAAATTGCGGAGCCTGTGGTTTTGCAGGCTGTTCAGACTACGCTTCCGCAATAATAAATAAGGGCGCAGCAACTAATCTTTGCCGCCCCGGAGGAAGTGAAGCCGCAAATAATATTGCTGCTATTCTCGGAACAAAAGCAGCAGAAGTTGTTCCAATGACAGCAGTTGTACATTGCAGCGGAGACTGCAACGCTACAGAAAAAGCTTTCCTTTTTGACGGTGTGCAGTCCTGTAAGGCTGTAAAGCGTTTTTACGGCGGCAGCGGTATGTGCAAATACGGCTGTATCGGTCTCGGAGACTGTGTGAACGTATGCGAACATGACGCTATAAAAATCGTCAACGGTATCGCTAAAGTAACACCTGCTCTCTGCGGAGCCTGCGGTCAGTGCGCAGCAGTCTGTCCTAACCAGCTCATAGAGATAAAGCCCGTATCAAAGTGTATTGACGTTATGTGCTCGTCAGGAGACAACGGCAAAGCTACAAAGCTTGTATGCAAAAACGGCTGTATAGGCTGTAAGATATGCGAAAAGAAGTGTCCCAATGAAGCTATTATCGTCAATAACTTCCATGCTTCTATCGACCACAGCAACTGCTCAAACTGCGGAATATGCATTGAATCATGCCCTGTAAAGGTCATTCACAGATGTGAACCATAAAAAAAGCCACAGCTTAATCGTGATACTCATATAGAAACTTATATTTATTTATCGGGGGAAACCTTTCTGAGGAAAGGTTATCCCCCGAACCCCTTTCCAAAGACTTTTATCTGGTTTTTTTCGCAGATAGGGTGCTTAATAAATAAAAAAGTCCTGCAAAATGCAGGAGCGCCCTATCTGTGAAAAAACAAAACGAAAGTTTTAGGGAGAGAGTTTGAGAGTGACTCCCCGCAGTGCGGGGAGATGTCACGCAGTGACAGAGGGGACGTCCTCCGTCAGAGGGTCCCTTTTTCAAAAGGGGTTCTCTCAATAATTAACATAAAACTTCTATATAAGTACTATGGGTTAAGCTGTGGCTTTTAAACTTATATAAGCTTTCTTTCATCGCAGTACTCACATTCAAGAAGGGTTTCATCGCCGCTTGAACGGAAACTTTTAGGAAGATACTCCTCATGATTTGTGATACATTTAGGATTAGAACAGCGAACTCCGCTGAATACCTTGCCCTTTAGTGTTTCGGAGGATTTTTTATCACTGAGGATAGTCATTATAAGTGCCATACGCACATACATACCGTATTTAGCCTGCTTAAAGTACATTGCACGTTCATCGTCGTCCACCTCGACAGTAATTTCATCAACTCTCGGAAGGGGATGCATAACTATCATGTCTTTCTTTGCTCCGAGCATTTTCTTTCTGTCAAGCACATAGGTATTCTTCTGAGCAAGATACTCTTCCTCACTTGCAAAACGCTCCTGCTGTATTCTTGTCATATAAAGCACATCAAGCTCACCGATGACCTCTTCAAGAGTGTTTACTTCAACGAAGCTGCTGCCGTTAGCCTTGATGATATCCTTGATATAAGCCGGCATACCAAGCTGAGATGTAGAGATGAACACAAACTTGTTGTTCTCAAACATACTGAGCGCCTTACAAAGTGAATGAACAGTTCTTCCGTTGAGAAGGTCGCCGCACATACCGATA
Source organism: Ruminococcus flavefaciens (assembly GCF_900119075.1). Classification (GTDB taxonomy): domain Bacteria; phylum Bacillota; class Clostridia; order Oscillospirales; family Ruminococcaceae; genus Ruminococcus; species Ruminococcus flavefaciens_Q. Next base: position 422,172 of record NZ_FPIP01000001.1, on the reverse strand, counting down.
GTCAGACCAGAAAGAGTTTTCTTCTCAATTTTCAAAGTGAGAAGGTCGGTAAGAGTCTGTGTCGGGTGGAGATGACCGCCGTCACCTGCATTTATAACAGAGCAGTCAGCCGTAAGAGAAGCCGCCTTAGCTGCTCCTGCAATTGGGTGACGTATAACGAGAACATCTGCATAATTGCTGACGATTTTTGTAGTATCCTTTATGGTCTCGCCTTTGGCAACAGATGAATTTGCAGGATTGTCAAATCCGATTATCTGACCGCCAAGCCTTATCATAGCTGTCTGAAAGGACATCTGTGTACGTGTGGAGGGCTCATAGAAAAGTGTAGCCATTATCTTTCCATCACACACATGAGCATATTCAGCAGGGGACTGGTATATCTTTTCACCAAGCTCTACCACCTTCTTCCACCATGAAACAGGATAATCGTTCAGGTCAATAAGATGCTGATATTCCGAAATCATATTTTGTACCTCCGTTATATTATTACAGTATTTTACTGTCATTGATTATCATTTCAAACTGAACTCCAAGGAACTCGGAAGCTCTCCTGCAAAGGAGCATACGCTTCATAAATATCTCAAAATATTCAAGAACAGAGGATATTTCAGTATCTATCTGAAGCTCGAGGATTATTGACGACTTATCATCGTTGAATTTTACAGCCGACTGAACAACAGCGTAGTTTACTCGGTCATGAATATCGAATGTGAGCAGGTCGGTATTGCGGACGCGGCTTCTGCGCACGTCGGTCTTGTCTCCGATTATCATAGCCGCAGAAATAGCGTCCAGCGGCTGTCCTGTACCCTCATCATGATTGCCTATAGCTGAGATTATAGAGCATATCTCGTCAGCAGGCATACTGAGATTATCAAGAAGCCTGAAAGCCATTACAGCTCCGCTCTGTGCGTGGTCGACGCGGTTTATAACATTGCCGATATCATGCATTATGGAAGCTATCTTAGCCAGCTCCACTGTTCTTTCATCATAACCCAGTGTTTCAAGGATAAGCGCCGAGGTATGCGCAACACGCTCAACATGAGGGAATGAATGCTCGGTATATCCGAGAGCTTCAAGCGCATTGTCGGCTCTGCGGATATATTCCATTATATCAGGGTTCTGTTTAATGTACTTATAGGTAACCTTACTTGCCATATTATCTCCGTTTATCAGTATTTTCCGTTATTTTCAAAGTAGACCTTGTACCAGATGAGGAAAATGAAAACAGTCCATATCTTACGGCTGTTATCAGCTTTGCCCTCACGGTGGTCATCAAGAAGCTTCAGCAGGGGAGCGGTATTGAAAAACTCCTTAGAACTGTCGCTTTCAAAATAGCTCTTTACAAGCTCATAATACTTATCTTCTTTGAGCCATACTCTTATCGGCACAGGGAATCCAAGCTTCTTTTTTGCCGCAGTTTTCGCAGTCTGCTCAGGAGTATCCTTCTTTGCAGCAAGACGCATAGCATATTTGGTGATATACTTGGTCTCGTCAGTGCCCTTATCGTGAGTTACACGGTATTTTGCAGGTATTTTTTCTGCTAAAGCCATTACTTCTTTATCAAGGAACGGAACGCGAAGTTCCAGTGAATTAGCCATACTCATTTTATCGGCTTTAAGGAGAATATCTCCTGCCATCCACATATGCAGGTCAAGATACTGCATTTTCGTAACATCGTCCTTACCCTTGACATTTGCATAAAACGGTTTGGTAATAACTGTCGGATCAGGAGCGTCTGTGGTTATTTTCAGAAGAGCCTTTCTCTCCTCAGGCCTGAACATATAGGCATTTCCGATAAAGCGTTCCTCAACGTCCTTACCCTTACGGACAAAGAAATTAACTCCGCGCTTTGCAGGCAGCTTTGAAGCTATAGCACCTATGCCGCGCTTTACAGCTCTCGGCAGCTTGTCATAAACTGTACCGTTCGGATCGCTGTAGACATTATATCCGCCGAATATCTCGTCTGCACCCTCACCCGAAAGAACGACTTTAAGCTTTTCTGAAGCGATATTACATACGAAATAAAGTGCAATTGCAGAGGGATCTGCAAGCGGTTCGTCCATGTGATACTGTATCATAGAAAGATTATCCCAGTATTCTTCGGGAGTGATAACCTTGCTGGTATTTTCCTTGCCGATAGCTTTGGAAAAGTTCTTAGCCCAGCCTATCTCATTATACTTTTCGTCAGTACCGAAGCCAACGGTAAAGGTCTTGTCAACATCAGCAATAGCTGCTACATAGCTTGAATCTACGCCGCTTGAAAGGAATGAACCTACCTCAACATCAGCAATTTTATGTGCTTCAACCGAGTTATGGAACGTATCTGATATCCTGTTTACCCATTCATCGAGAGTAGGCTTTTCATCTGCGTTGAAATGAACGTCCCAGTAGCGTTTAGCTTCAAAATGTCCGTCCTTTAATTTGAAATAATGTGCAGGTGGGAGCTTGTAAACATTTTTAAAGAATGTTTCGTAAGTAGGGGAGAACTGGAAGGTGAGATAGTTCTCAAGTGCGGCAGTATTGAGCTCCTTTGTGAATTTAGGGTGTTCCAAAAAGCTCTTGATCTCAGAACCGAACATGAATACGCCGTTCATATTAGCGTAGTACATAGGCTTGATACCGAAGAAATCACGTGCACCGAAGAGCTCTTTTTTGTTTTTATCCCAGATAACAAAGGAAAACATACCTCTCAGCTTGTTGAGAAGCTTTTCACCGAACTCCTCATAACCGTGGATAAGAACCTCAGTATCGGTATTTGTTCTGAACGTATGACCAGCGTCAACAAGCTCCTGGCGAATATCCTTATAATTGTATATCTCGCCATTAAAAACGATAACCAGCGAGGAATCCTCATTAAAAATCGGCTGGTCACCACTGGAGCTAACATCTATAATACTCAGTCTGCGATGACCAAGAGCAATATCCTCATCTATATATTTGCCCTCAGCGTCAGGGCCGCGATGTCTTATACGGTCCATCATTTTTTCAAGAACGTCGTTTGAATTGTCAATATTATTCGTAAAACCTACGATTCCGCACATATATACGTGACCTCCGATTATCTATCGATTAAATCTCCCAAAATATTATACTACAAATTAACAGATTTTGCAACACTAAAGTTTTAAATTAGAAGATATTATTTGTCATCAGAACTATCGGATTTCACTTTGGAGAGCGGATTGCTTTCGACAGCATTTCTTACATTTTCATCATTAAGGTGTGTATATATCTCGGTTGTGGAAATGCTTGCGTGTCCAAGAAGTTCTTTAAGCGTAAGAACATCGGCGTCACCGTACTGATACATAAGAGTTGCCGCAGTATGTCTGAGCTTATGAGTGGTAATCCCCTTGCCATCAAGTTCAGCCTTTCGTATCGTATCTTCAACTATCTGCTGAACTCTGCGCTTTGAGATCCTGCGGTTCTGATTGCTTATAAACAGTGCAGGTTCATCAGCAGCTTTGGGATTGTTCATCCTGATTGCAAGATATTTCTGCAAAGCATCCACACAGGCAGCATTAAGATACACCATGCGCTCTTTGCTGCGCTTTCCAAGAACCTTTAAACGATTTTCATAGAAATCAATATCCTTAATATTAATGCCTACAAGCTCGCTGAGACGCATTCCGCAGTTAAGGAATAAAGTGATTATACAGTAATCACGTTTTGAATCAGCAGAATCTGCCGTTTCAAGAAGTCTCATACTCTCATTAAGTGAAAGAAATTTCGGCAGGGAAGACTTCGGAGTAGGAACATCAAGGTCTTTTGTAGGATTTTCCTTGATAATATGAGCTACCTTTTCGAGATACTTAAAGAAGCTTCTCAAAGAAGATATCTTCCTGTAACGCGCTCTGTCTTTATTCAAGCGCTCATCTGAAGTATAAAAAATAAAGTTATATATATCGGAAACAGATATCTTTTGCAATTCATCGACAGTCATATCACTTATATCTATATCTTCGATGTCCTTTCCGCTATTAAGGTTACTTTCGTGGATATATCTAAGAAAAAGTCTTATATCGGTATAATACTCCTCAATAGTACGCTGTGCAAGCAGCTGAACGATCTTGATATGTATAAGATATTCATTTAAAAATTCGGGATTGGAGTTATTGTTTAAATTTTTCATAAATAATCATTCTCTATAAGGTATTCAAGAACACGGGCTTCACGTTCAATAAGTATAAGGTCATAATCGCCGTGATCGTGGGTTCTATTTGTTAGAATAGCGTCTTTGGGAGAAACAAATCTCAGGGCAAAGCCTTCATCAAGTTCGTATTCGTCTAAGGATTGTGTTTTTACAGAATCTTCAACATCACACAGATAATAAAAGTTTTCCTGTTCAAAGATCTCATTTTCAGCAAATCGGCTTTTCTGAATACGAACCACAGAACCAAGTTCACGAATCGAATCATCAAGAACAGTTAAACCGGTTTCTTCAAGAACTTCGCGTTTAAGCGTTTCAATGTGATCTTCATCATTTTCAATTCCGCCGCCAGGAAATTTATAATAGTCATATTTATGGCTGTAAACCATTGCGACTTTATTATCAGCTATAATTACGCCTCTTACAGACGGACGTTTAAAGCGTCTATAGCTTTCGTCATAATCCTTCAGATCTATTTTAAAGAGCTGTTTCATAAATCCAACCTCATTTTCGTTTGCAAAGTTTCACCAAACTTTGATTTGGTGAAACTTTGTCTTTAAATTCATTATAGTTATTATATCACTTCTCTGTAAGGAATTCAAGATTTCATGGCAAAAAGAAATGCTCCCATATCGGGAGCTTTCTTGAGATTAATTTTTCTTCTTTTTATTGTTGTGGTTTGCAGGCTTAGCTGAAGATGTATTTTTGCTTGCAGCAGCAGCTTTCTCAACAGGTGCAGGAGCAGCCTTTGCAGCAGGCTCAAGACATTTATAAACTACAGCAGCAATTGAAGCGCCAACAAACGGTCCGACAATAAATACCCAGAGATCATTGAGAGCGTCTCCGCCTGCTAAAATTGCAGGTCCAAGGCTTCTTGCAGGATTTACAGAAGTACCTGTAAGACCGATTCCAAAGATATGAACCAGTGTAAGTGTAAGACCGATTATAAGTCCGCCGAATGAGCCGTGCTTAGCATTCTTAGATGTAACACCGAGAATTGTGAGTACGAAAATGAATGTAAGAACTATCTCTACGATAACGCCTGCGCCTGCATTTCCGTTAACGCCTGCAAGACCGTTTGCACCGTATCCGCCTGTCATATCTGTAACATCGCCAAGTTCAAAGATAAGCTTCAATGTACCTGCGCCTGCTATAGCGCCAAGACACTGTGAAACTACATAACCGACAAAGTCAGTGAATGTCATTCCACCGCTTACCAAAACTGCAAGAGAAACTGCAGGATTGATATGACAGCCTGAAATATTTCCCACGCAGTAAGCCATACCGACAATAACAAGACCGAATGCAAGAGCAGTCAGGATATATCCCCCACCGTTCTTAGCGTCACAGCCGACCAGCATTGCCGTACCGCAGCCAAGAAGAACAAGTACGAATGTACCTATAACTTCTGCCACATATTTTTTGATTGATTCCATGAATTTGCCTCCTTAACATATAAAAAATATTTCGGATATACCGATAAATTAATTATATCATCATTTATACATATGTGTCAATATTTTCCAAATAAAAAATACAGATAATTATCAATCGTTATAATTATGCATATTGTAGAATCATATATATGGAAAAAACCGATACTCATTTGAGTATCGGTTTTCTGGGGTATGCTGATCGCATTGGTCTGAGTGACGGGACTTGAACCCACGGCCTCTACCACCCCAAGGTAGCGCGCTACCAACTGCGCCACACCCAGACGGTTTCGTTATCGCAATCAACGTTATATATTATATCATCATTATAATGCTTTGTCAAGCACTTTTTTCAAAAATACTGAAAAATCTTTTCTGTTTTCTAATTTGACACTGAGCTTTAATGAAAAAATTGTAGTTTTTTGCCTCGTTCCTTGCTATTTTAAAAAAAATATGTTATAATAGCGAATGGAAGGAGCTGAAAGTATGCATAAAAGAGTTATCAATGTCCTTTTATCGGCTTTTACAATAGCGTTTCTATCATTTTCATCATGCACGAACGCTTTTGCAGCTGAAGCTTCAAACAAAACTGATATTCCCAAAAGCATTATCATATGCATTATGATAGCTGTATTCATAATAACTGCTGTTATTGCAGGATTTGTCAGCTTCAAGATCAAAAAAAACAGCATCAGCAGATCAGAAAAGAACAGTTCCGAAGAAACCAAAGATCAATAAAAGGAGTCATATATTATGGATATTGATCTTTATATCGACTTTATCTATCATGGCTTTTACAGGCTTGAAGATATTGAAGAAAGATTTGAAGAGTATCATTCCATGGCAGTTGAAGCTTCATCCGAACTTAAAGAAGATGAAGTTATCCTTTTTGCGATATACGCCTTTGACGAAGAAACTCAGCAGTTTATCTACGCGAATTTTATGCTTCGCAAGCTTAAACTTGAACACTATGCAAGAGTATGTCAAAGGCTTTCAAAATTTTGCAGATTATTCTGCGTTTGGCAAGGTTAGGTGGTAATCGAATGAATATAAAAAGTATTGTCTCAGCTGTAATTTCAGCTGTTTTTGTTTCCGCAGCAGGACTTGCTGTATTCACAGCAGGCTCAGCTACAACCAACAGCGGAACTAACGCCATAGCTGCAACTACGGTAAACACAACAAAAAGCTCAGGAACAACAACTTCATTAACAACTGAAACTACAACGGCTACTACAGAACCAACTACCGAACCTACTACACTGAAAACATATATCATCAAGTTCCTTGATTTTGACGGCAAGCTTATGAAAACTGTTGAGGTCGAGGAAGGCGATCCTATAAACTATAAATCCGTGGATACATCTTCACTACACAAGCATCTCGGAGTAAATACCGAACAGGACTTTTATGCATGGGACATAACTCCCTCATTTGCGGATAATGATTATACTATCCACGCTTTATCGCAGACAGCTACGATAACATTCAAGAATTCACCAAAGAAATACCGTTATTTCTCGACAAAAGGCAATGTTATTCTTGACGGACTCGAAGTCTCGGTAAAAAAGACTGTTCAGAAGCCTGAAAAGGACAAAAACGGCAATTATATCACTGAAGAAAATGTAGTTGATATTTCCGCAAGCTGCAAAGCCTCCCCTTCTTCCCTTTCGGAAGCTTTTGCCAAGTCGGATAAGGCTACGATAACCGTGTACCCTCTTGGAGACACAAAATCTCTTTGTCAGTTTGATATAGTCTGCTACAGAGACCTCGGCGATGTAAACGAGGACGGATACATAAACTCTGTGGACGCTTCCGCGGTACTGAATGCATATGCAAATATGGCTGCTTCAAAGAACTATACCGTTTCGGATAAGTTCATAAAGCTTGCTGACGTAAATATGGACGGTGCTGTAAACGCCCGTGACGCTTCATATATACTGAATTATTACGCAAAAACTTCAACATCAAAGGAATTCATGGACTGGGAAAGCTTCCTTGACTATGACAAAATACTCGGTACTAAATAATACTGCAGGTGATAGCCTTGAACAAAGAATGGTCTGAACTCAATAAAACAATACAAGTACAACTGAAAAAGAAAGATTCTTTTCAAAACGGCTTGGATACGCTCTTTGAACTCAGGAATCAGCTTATGCAGACTATAGATTCATTCAGGACTGAGCTTTCACGCGAGGACTTCAATGCTATCCCCTTTGTCAATGCGGAGGGATATCACAGCAAAACTATCGCCTATTCCTTATGGCATATCTTCCGAATCGAGGATATAGTTGCGCACACACTTATAAAAAACGATGAGCAGGTGTTTTTCACTGCTGATTATCAGAATCGTACAGGTGCCCCTATCATAACGACAGGAAATGAGCTTATAAGAGAAGAAATTGCAGAGTTTTCGGCTCAGCTTAATATAGATGTGCTTTACAGCTATATACATGATGTAAAAGCAAGTACCGAAAGTATTATCAGCAGTTTACCCTTTGATATGCTGAAAAATAAGATATCCTCAGAGCGCAGAAAGGCTCTTGAAAGCTCAACCTGTGTCAGCAATGACGAAAATGCTGTCTGGCTCATTGATTACTGGTGCGGCAAGGATATCCGCGGACTTATACAGATGCCCTTTTCACGTCACTGGATAATGCACACAGAAGCTGCGATACGTATAAAAAACAAGATACAGAAATGACAAAGCTCCCGAAAGACATCTCCAAGCGCTTTCGGGGCTTTCTTTATTGAATAAATAATTTTATGAATTTTTTTCGTTTTTCCTATTGAAATTTATAGAAATATAATGTATAATTATAAAGTAATGCATTTGCGCAGAACACTATTATTAAAGGAGTGCTTATAATGTACAACGATCTTATGGATTCAATCGGCTTCGTAAGCAGCTACGATCCTGCTGTAGGCGAAGCTATGGGCAAGGAGCTTGCTCGTCAGCAGAGAAACCTTGAGCTGATCGCAAGCGAAAATATAGTATCCCCTGCTGTTATGGCAGCTATGGGCAGCGTTCTTACAAACAAGTATGCTGAAGGTTATCCCGGAAAGCGTTACTACGGTGGATGTCAGTGCGTTGACGAAGTAGAGTCGATCGCTATTGAGAGAGCCTGCAAGCTCTTCGGCGCTAAGTACGCTAACGTTCAGCCTCATTCGGGCGCACAGGCTAACACAGCTGTATACTTTGCTGTTCTCCAGCCCGGCGATACAGTTCTCGGTATGAGCCTTGCTGACGGCGGTCACCTTACACACGGCTCACCTGTAAACCTTTCAGGTAAGTACTTCAACTTCGTTTCATACGGTCTTGACGACGAGACAGAGACAATAAACTACGATGAGCTTTACAAGCTTGCTAACAAGACAAAGCCTCGTCTTATCGTTGCAGGTGCTTCTGCTTATCCCCGTGCTATCGACTTCAAGCGTCTTTCAGAGATCGCAAGAGCTGTGGGTGCACTCCTTATGGTAGATATGGCTCACATTGCAGGTCTTGTTGCAGCAGGCTGCCACGAGTCACCTGTTCCATATGCTGATATCACAACAACTACTACACATAAGACTCTCCGCGGACCAAGAGGCGGTCTTATCCTTACAAACAACGAGTTCCTCGCTAAGAAGATCAACTCTGCTATCTTCCCAGGCACACAGGGCGGTCCTCTTATGCACACTATCGCTGCTAAGGCTGTATGCTTCGGCGAGGCTCTCAAGCCTGAGTTCAAGTACTATCAGCAGAGAATTGTTGCTAACGCTAAGGCGCTTGCTGACGGACTCCTCAAGAGAGGCTTCAACCTCGTTTCAGGCGGTACAGACAACCACCTCATGCTGGTTGACCTTCGTCCTTTCAACATCACAGGTAAGGAGCTTGAGCGCAGACTCGACGAGGTTTATATCACAGTAAACAAGAACGCTATCCACAATGATCCTGAGAAGCCTTTCGTAACAAGCGGTATCAGAATTGGTACTCCTGCTGTTACAACAAGAGGTCTTGGCATCGAGGAAATGGAAAAGATCGCTGAGTACATCTACCTCTGCGCTACAGATTTCGAGAACAAGGCTGACGAGATCCGTGCAGGCGTAAACGCTATCTGCGAGAAGTTCCCACTTTACAAGTAATCAATAGCCAATAAGGGACGGACGAGCTGTCCGTCCCTTGATTTTTATAATTATAGGAGTATACTATGAAACGCGAACTCGGAATAGCCAGATGCGGACTGGCTTGCTGCCTGTGCTCTGAAAATGTTGAATGTAAAGGCTGCAAACGCGATGGATTTCTTGATCTTGCATGGTGCAAGGACGCAGAATGGTGCGTAAACAGAAAATGCGTAATTGAAAAGAACATAAACGGCTGCTATGAGTGTGAACCGAAAGACTGCCGCAAAGGTTTATATGCGGACAAAATAAAAGCTCGCGCTTTTGCGGAATATGCAAGAAGATTTGGCGTTGATGAGCTTCTGGACTGTCTTGAAAAAAATGAAAAAGCAGGTATTGTTTACCACAGAGAAGGCATTATCGGCGATTATGATGATTTCGACGATATCGAAGCCTTGATACGTTTTATTCAAACAGGTAAACGCTGATTCATAATATGGGAATTAACATAAAGTCGCTCTATCTGTGCGTTAAAAACATGGAAAGAGCTATAAAGTTCTACGAGGAGCTTTTTGAGCAGAAAGTAACCGAAAAAGATGATGTTTACAGCGTTTTCGATGTAAACGGTTTTCGATTGGGCTTATTTGCCTATGAAAAGAAGAATGAACTGCACACTTTCGGCAGCAACTGCCTGCCAAGTATCAGTGTTGAAAGTATTGACCGCCTGAATGAAAAGCTTAACGAAAAAGAGATATGCTTTCCTGTAACCCGTATTGGAAACAACTGGGTGGCTGAATTTGTTGATTCAGAGGGGAATCACATTGAAATCACCGCACCTGCAAAGTAAAATGAAAGGAGAAACGTTATGTCTGCACCTTTAGCCGATAAAATACGCCCAAAAACTCTTGCCGACGTGGTCGGTCAGGAACATATCCTCGCCGAGGGCAAGCCGCTCCGACGCATAATCGAAAGCGGAACTGTCCCGAATATGATATTCTACGGTCCGTCAGGCGTAGGAAAGACAACTGTTGCCCGTATTATCGCCGAAAACTGTGGTATGTCACTGTACAAGCTCAACGGCACCAATGCTTCACTGTCCGATATCAAGGACGTTGTTGCCGATATAGGCACATTCGGCAGCGAAAACGGCATTCTCCTCTACCTTGACGAGATACAGTACCTCAACAAAAAGCAGCAGCAGAGTATCCTTGAATACATCGAAAACGGTGATATCACGCTTATTGCTTCGACTACCGAAAACCCATACTTTGCAGTATATAACGCAGTTATCAGCCGAAGTACCGTATTCGAGTTCAAGCCTGTTACCGCAGAACAACTCATACCCGCCATAAAACGAGCCTTTCGCATAATGTCCGAGGAAAACGGCTATGAAGTCGTAGCTTCAGATGATATCATAACCAAGATTGCGTACAGCTGCGGCGGAGATGTGCGAAAAGCTATGAATACGGCGGAGCTCGCTGTTGTCTGCGGTGAAGCCTCCGACGGAAAGGTAACTGTTACCGAAGATTCCCTTGAAGTTCTCGCCCAGCGCAGCAATATGCGCTATGACCGTGACGGCGACCAGCATTATGATATACTCTCAGCGTTCCATAAATCTGTCCGCGGCTCAGACGAAAATGCGGCGCTACACTATGCGGCTCGGCTTATCGCAGCTGGTGATATAATCTCTCTGTGCAGGCGTATGCTCTGCATAGCCTCCGAGGACGTCGGTCTCGCCTATCCTATGGCTGTTCCGATAGTAAAAGCCTGTGTGGATTCCGCATTACAGCTGGGACTTCCCGAAGCTAAGCTGCCTATTGCAGAGGCTATCATACTCATGGCTACTGCTCCTAAATCAAACAGCGCCTGCATGGCTATAGACGCAGCACTGGAAGATATAAAAAGCTGCGACGCTCTTGATTTTCCTCGTCATTTACAGAACGTTCACTTTGACGGCAAGGGTGCTAAAGTCGTTGGACAGCATTATCTCTATCCCCATAACTTCCCCGACCATTACGTCAAACAGCAGTATCTCCCAGACGCTATCGCTGACCATGTATACTACCATTTCGGCGATAACAAGCAGGAGCAGGCTGCATACCAGTACAGGCAAAAGATACTGGAAAAACATGATAAATAGACCTATCCGCAGTTCATACTGCGGATATTTTATTGTCAAGATACCTAATTTCATAAGCTAAAACTGGAATTATTTGGTATTGACAAAACCTATAAAAAATGTTATAGTAATTAAGTAGAATACAATTGTTCACCACTGGCGGACGATTTAACAATAACTTATAAGGTGATTTCTTTATGGATAACAAATCACAGCTTATTGTTGCCGATGCAAATATTCTTCCCGAGGTCTTTACAAAAGTACTGGAAGTCAAAAAGCTTATGGCGCAGAAAGGTGAAAAAAGCTTCGCCTCAGCCTGCAAACGTATCGGCATTTCACGAAGCGCTTACTACAAGTACAAGGACAGCGTTTTTTCCTACGAGGAACTCTTTAACCGTAAGATAGTCAATATGTATCTTCTCCTCAGTGATAGTCCCGGAGTGCTTTCAAGTGCGCTTGTTTTTCTTCACGATCTGAATGCAAATATCCTTACCGTTAATCAGAGTATCCCCGTTGACGGAGCTGCTGCGGTAAATATTTCACTCAGACTCACAGGCGAATCAAATGATGAACTCGCCAAGCTCAATTCAATTACTGAACTCGACGGAGTTTTAGAGGTCAAGATCCTCTCTGCCGAGTAATTTACGGAGGTTTCTTTTATGTCAGCTAAATTTGCAGTTTTAGGTCACGGTGTAGTAGGTTCGGGCGTTGTTGAGCTCTTCTACAAGAACAGAAAGAGCATTGAAAAGCACGCAGGAACTGAAATGGATATCAAGTATATCCTCGATCTCAGAGATTTCCCTGAGTCCCCTTACGCTGACAAGTTTACCAAAAACTTTGACGATATACTTAATGACGATGAGGTCGTTTCTGTTGCTGAGTGCATGGGCGGCGTTGAGCCTGCTTTCACTTTTGTAAAGGCTTGTCTCGAAAAAGGCAAGAGCGTTTCAACTTCAAACAAAGAGCTCGTTGCTGAAAAAGGCGATATTCTTCTCCAGACAGCAAAAGAGCACAACTGCAACTTCTTCTTTGAAGCAAGCGTTGGCGGTGCTATTCCGATAATCCGTCCGCTTCACAGATGCCTTGCAGCTAATGACATCACAAAAGTAGCAGGTATCCTCAACGGAACAACAAACTTCATCTTAACAAAGATGTACAATGATAATATGCCTTTCGCAGAGGCTCTCAAGCTTGCTCAGGAGCTTGGCTACGCAGAAAAGGATCCAACAGCAGATATCGAAGGTCACGACGCCTGCCGCAAGATATGCATTATCTCTTCACTCGTTTTCGGCAAGCACGTTTATCCTAAGAGCGTTTACACAAAGGGCATCACTGATATTCAGCTCGGCGATGTTGAGGCTTCTGACGTTCTCGGCTACGCTATCAAGCTCATTGCCTGCGTTTCAAAGCAGGATAACGGCAAGATCCTCCCCTCTGTTATGCCTATGCTGGTATCATATGACAGCATTATGTCAGGCGTAAACGATGTTTTCAATGCAGTTCTGGTTTACGGTGACGGTATCGATCAGACAATGTTCTACGGCAGAGGCGCAGGAAAGCTGCCAACTGCAAGTGCGGTTATGGGTGACGTTATCGAAGCTGTAAAGCACAAGGTAACTGTATTCTCTCAGTCATGGGAGTCATCTTCCGACAATTCATTCGTTGACAGCATCGACAATTTCTCATCTCGATGGTACTTCCGCGTTCCGGGCGGCTCAGCTATCAGCGATGTTGAAGTCTACAACAATGAAAACGGTCTTTCATATGTGACAAACGAAAAGCTTACATTTGCAGAAGCAAAGGCTAAGGCTGCCGAGCTTGGCGCTCTCGCTTATCTGCCTGTACTTGAATAATAGAATAATCACCGATACTTCCGATATTCTTCGGAAGTATCTTTTTTAGGAGTAGAAAATGTCTTATCTTATATCAGACAAGTATAAAGAATGGGAACAGCTCTGCGAGCAGCGATTCCGTAAGCTGAAACAGAACGAAGAAAAGCTTAACAGCTTTTTCATTGACCTGTACGATATTGCGGACGAACTTGATCCACAGGTCAATGATTCGGATATAACGGTCAGGCGTGCAGAGCTTCAGAGGGAGATAAAAAGCCTTATCAGCTATGCTGTTGGCTGTATATTCGGACGTTACTCGCTCGACAGAGAGGGACTGTGCTTTGCAGGCGGCAAGTGGGACAGCTCTGCATATAAAACCATTATCCCCTGTCTTGACAATGTCATGCCTGTAAACGATATGGAAAGCGGTTTAACAGCGGCGGTGATAGATTTTATAGAAAAAGTCTACGGCAGCGATACTCTTGAAGAAAACCTTGATTTTGTGGCAGAAGCTCTCGGAAAAGGTTCAGACTCCCGCAAAACTATCCATGACTATCTGCAAAAGAGTTTCTTTGCAGACCATTCCAAAATATATAAGAACCGTCCAATTTACTGGCAGTTCACTTCGGGAAGAAAAGGAGCATTCCGTGCAGTGATGTATATTCATCGCTATGATGAAAGTCTCCTGTCGGTTCTTGAAAAAAAGTACGCTCTCCCCTATCATGCTAAGCTAAAAGATGAACTTCACAAGCTAAGTGAAGAATATGTCGCTGCAAAAGGCAGTGAAAAAACTAAACTCCGCCGTGATATTTCGCGTATGCAGATTCTTCTGCTGGAAATGGAAGGCTTTCTGCATAAGCTTCATGAAATGGCTGAAAGCCGCATAAAACTTGATCTTGACGACGGCATAAAAGCCAACTATGAAAAACTGAAAGATATACTTATTTAAAAAAATTCTCCCAGCGGGAGAATTTTTTTTGAAAAAGTACTTGACAAATCTGCTCTATCTGTGTATACTGTATATATACAGTACGAAAGGAGAGCACAGATGAACATCTTTATCGACAATAGAAGCGGTGCACCGATCTACGATCAGATCTATAGTCAGATAAAAAATCAGATAATCAGCGGATCGCTTATCGCAAACGAACCTCTTCCTTCAATAAGAAACCTGGCAAAAGATCTTCGGATAAGCGTGGTCACCACTAAAAGAGCTTACGATGAGCTTGAACGCGAGGGGTTCATTTATACCCTGCCTGCCAAAGGCTGCTTTGTGGCGGCTCAGAATACGGAACTGCTTAAAGAACATAATCTGAAAAAAATCGAAGAGCACATTATGGAGATAAAAAATCTTGCAGCTGCTTGTCGGCTGTCAAAAAATGATATGATCGAAATGATAAATATCATATATGAACAGGAGTGATCTTATGAACGCTATTGAAGTAAAAAATCTCACAAAAAATTATAAAGGATTCACACTCAACAACATTTCCTTTGATCTGCCAAGCGGCTGTATTATGGGACTTATCGGTGAAAACGGAGCAGGAAAAAGCACGACTATCCGCTCTATTCTCGGTATGACTAAGCCCGACAACGGCAGTATCAGTGTACTCGGACAGACTGTTTCCGCACAGCTTAAGGAGGATATAGGCGTTGTTCTTGACGAAGTCGGTATACCTTCATCGCTGAATATCAAGGATATAAACAAGATAATGAAGAATATGTATAAGAACTGGGACGAAAAAGTTTTTTTCGGCTATATTGATTCATTTTCACTCCCAACGGATAAAAAGTTCAGCGATTTCTCAAAGGGTATGAAAATGAAGCTCGGTATCGCTGTCGCTCTTTCCCACAACGCAAAGCTTCTCATACTCGATGAGCCTACAAGCGGTCTTGATCCCCTTGTAAGAGACGAGATAATCGGCATTCTCAATGACTTTACAAGAGATGAAGACCACTCGATACTTATATCTTCTCATATCGTAAGCGACCTCGAAAAGCTCTGTGATTATATTGCTTTTATGCACAACGGAAATCTCATGCTCTGCGAAGAAAAAGACGCTCTCCTCGAAAAATACCGCTTCATAAATCTTACCGAGCAGCAGCTCTCAGAGCTTGATCCTGCTGCAATAAAAGGCAAAAAAGTCGGCAAATTCAGCGTTGAAGCTATCGCAGATGTTGAGAAAATACCGTCAACATTCAATTCATCGCCTGTTACAATAGAGGATCTTTTCGTATTTATGGCTAAGGAGGAAAAGTAAATGAAAGGCTTACTTATAAAAGAAATGATAACAAACTTCAAAAACAACAAATTTTCTCTTATTATAGTACCTGTATTTGCTATCGTCGGACTTATCAACAAGCAGAGTACGTTTCTCATGCTGATACCTATGCTGCTTTCAATGCTGCCTCTGGGACAAATGTCATACGATGAAATGAGCCACTGGGACAAATACATTTATTGTATGCCCGTAAGCAAAAAAACTATAGTGTCCTCAAGATATATCTCAGTAGCGATCATGTCCGTAATTTCAGCTGTAATTATTGCTGTAATGATGCTCGCCGTTAATTTTAACTCCCCTGCTGTTTTTAAAGAAATGCTGTCTATGTCTGTCATAGCACTTCTTTTGGGAGCTCTTGTTCCATGTGTATCACTGCCGATAAACTATCCATTCGGCACAACAAAGGGCAGAATAGTATATCTCGTAATCATCGGACTTATCTGCGGTATCTTACCTCCGATCATTCTTTCCGATTCAAGCAAAATAACAGAAAAAACAGCAAAGCTTTTCAGTAATACAGGTCTGTTTTGTACAGCAGCGATAGGAGTACTTGCAGTAATGCTGCTGATATCATGGTTTATCTCAGTTAAAATATACGAAGCAAAAGAAGCATAAATATAAAAGCGACAGGCTAAAACCTGTCGCTTTTGTTATACTGTTGCGTAAAGATTTGTTTCCCATGCAGGAATGTAAAGCTGATGTCTTATATAAAGCTTATATGCAGGATTAAGCTTCTTTATAAGCAATGGGAGCTCAAATATATCCTCGTTCCTGTGATAAAGTGAAACCATCATTTTAGGAGCATAATGAGATATGGTTCTTGCAGCTCCCCATATAGCTTCACGTTCAAAGCCTTCAACGTCCATTTTGATTATAGTTGCAGGCTTCTTGGCAAGGATACTGTCAACGGAAAGCGCTCCTATCATATTCTCGGACTCTGCTGTTATAGCAGACTGCCTGCCTGCTTTAGCAGCAAACGGTAGCTCCGTATCTGTACACCAGGCTGCCGAATTATAAGCATAAACATGAGGCATACCGTCTATGAATTTAGCAAGCTTCTTGAAGTTCTTCTTATCAGGCTCAAGTGCATATATAGAAGCATATCTGCCCTGTGTGAACTCTAAAAGCTCCTTTATGGTATCGCCGTTATATGCGCCGAGGTCAACGTATATCTCGTTGAGATTCGGCTTGATTATTCTCTTGTATATATCTGCTTTAGAAGTAGTTACAGCGGAAAGATAATCTATTTTGCCGCTTATCTTGAAGTTTATGATATTAGCGTACACCTTGCGTGAATAGTCATCAGCAAGGCTGTCATAAACCTGCTGTATCTTATCTTCATTCTCAATGCAGTACTCATAAGTGAAAAGTCCTCTTCCCACTACAGGCACATCTGGCACATAAAGAGTATGCTTTGAAGCTATCTCCTGCACCTTGTCGACTATCTCCTGATAGCCTGCGGCAAAAGCAAGTACTACGACAAAATCGTCGACTGCTTCCTCTATCTCGGAAAGCTTATGAACTCTGTAGCCCTCAAAAGAGTGACCGCGTACAAAATCATCACTGGCAAAGATACCTGCTACCGTTATATGCTTGTCACGGAAAACGGACATTATCTTTAATGCACCGTCACCCATTCCGTAGATGAATATGGGACGATCTTCCGCCTTCAGTCTGTCCCAGCTGGATTGTTTTTCAGTTATAAACGAGAGCATTGTCCCTATCACCTCTTTAATCAATAATCCCCGTCGTGATACTGCGTATCATCAAAATCATCATCATGGTCGCAGTGCGAGTGCATATTCATCATATCTCGTCCTCTGATACCATACTTGTCACGCATGATATTGAGGTACTTGTCAATAAGCTCGGAAACCTTTCTGACATTCTTGACGCAGTGTACTTCCTTTGAAGGAGTATCGGCGTCACGGCTGTAGATTATTATTGTTCCGCAGTTGAACAAACGCTGGAAGAAAGGATATTTCACCTTTTTATCGGTTATCTTGTAAAGGTCTATCTCGTCCTCATCGATATTAAGGAAACCTGTTCTGGTAATGAACTTTGTCTCTGTGAGATAGTAGCGTGTGAAAGTAAGAGGCAGTCCGAAAAGTGAGCGTTTTTTATCTGTCCATACATAATCAAATGCATTTTTTTTCATAGCATGATCCTCCAATCCTTATCTGACAAACCTTAGTATTACTATTTTAACACATATTGCACCGTTAGTCAACTATCTTACCTTATAAAACTATATTTGCAACAAATTGAATAAGCCATATATATTTCTTTTGCACAAAAGAATCTTATTTTTTTCTCAAAAATCGAAAAAAACTCTTTACAAAGTCTTTTTTATATGGTATAATATTATCACCGTGTACTTGGTTCGGGGCTTGACCTCGATTTTCACCCCCCACTGAGTTGACGGAATATTTTATTAAGAGGTGCTTCAAATGTTATTGAAGGATGAAAAGACAGCCGTTATCGAGGCTAACAGAACACACGAAAAAGACACAGGTTCTCCTGAGGTTCAGATCGCTATTCTCACAAGAAGAATCAACGATCTCACAAACCACCTCAAGACACACAAGAACGACCACCACTCAAGAAGAGGTCTTCTCAAGATGGTTGGTCACAGACGTAACCTTCTCGGATATCTCAAGAAGAAGGACATCGAGAGATACCGTGCTATCGTTGAGAAGCTCGGTCTCCGTAAGTAATTACAAATGTAAAAGAAGGCAGTGGGGTTCTATGCCCTTCTGCCTTTACGTCTATCAGAGTGCAGGGATTAGAAGTCAGAGGTAAGGGCTATGAAGCTGATATATCGTGCTTTTACCTCTAACTTCTAAAGGCTCTCCTCTGATAAATATTATAAAATTGGAGGCATATTAAAGATGTTTGAAAACTACAGAACCTTTGAAACAACCTATGCAGGCAGACCTCTCGTTGTTGAGACAGGAAAGACCTGCGGACTTGCCAACGGTTCATGCTGGGTAAGATACGGCGAAACTGTTGTAATGGCAAACGTAACTGCAAGTGCAAAGCCAAGAGAGGGCGTTGACTTCTTCCCTCTTTCTGTTGACTATGAGGAAAGACTCTACTCAGTAGGCAGGATCCCAGGCTCTTTCACAAAGCGCGAGGGCAAGCCTTCTGAAAAGGCTATCCTTACTTCACGCTGCGTTGACAGACCTATCCGTCCTCTGTTCCCTAAGGACATGAGAAACGACGTTTCTGTTGTTATGACTGTACTTGCTGTAGAGCCTGACAACTCACCTGAAATTGCAGGTATGATAGCTACTTCTATCGCTATCTCTATTTCCGATATCCCATGGAACGGTCCTATCGCAGGCATCAACGTTGGTCTTGTTGACGGCGAGATCGTTCTCAATCCTACTCTTGAGCAGAGAGCTAAGACAGACCTTACTCTTACAGTTGCAGGTACTGCTGAAAAGATCGTTATGATTGAGGCAGGCGCTAACGAAGTTCCCGAGGACACAATGCTTGAAGCTATCCTCAAGGGACACGAAGAGATCAAGAAAATGGTAGCTTTCATCAGCGATATCCGTGCTCAGATCGGTAAGCCAAAGTTCACATTCGAGTCAATGGAAGTTGACCACGATATGTTCGACGCTATCGAAGCATTTGCTTCTGACCGCGTTAAGTTCGCTCTCGATACAAACGACAAGAATGTACGTGACGAGAGACTTGCACCTATCATTGACGATATCCATGCTAACTTCGACGAAAAGTACCCTGAGCAGATCGCTATGATCGACGAGTGCATCTACAAGCTCCAGAAGAAGATCGTTCGTGCATGGCTCTATGAGGGCAAGCGTGTTGACGGACGTGGTATAGACGAGATACGTCCTCTGGCAGCAGAGGTAGGCGTTCTTCCGAGAGTACACGGTTCTGGTCTCTTCACAAGAGGTCAGACACAGGTTCTCACTATCGCTACACTCGGTCCTGTAAGCGACGCTCAGAAGATAGATGGTCTTGACGAGGAAGACTCAAAGAGATATATGCACCAGTACAACTTCCCAAGCTACTCTGTTGGTGAGACAAAGCCAAGCAGAGGTCCGGGACGCCGCGAGATCGGTCACGGTGCTCTTGCTGAAAGAGCTCTTGCTCCTGTTATCCCTCCTGTTGAGGAATTCCCATATGCACTGAGACTGGTTTCAGAGGTTCTTTCCTCTAACGGTTCTACATCACAGGGCTCTATCTGCGGTTCTACACTTGCTCTTATGGACGCAGGCGTACCGATAAAGGCTCCTGTTGCAGGTATCTCCTGCGGACTTATCACAAAGCCTGACAGCGATGAATTCATGACAATGGTCGATATCCAGGGCCTTGAGGACTTCTTCGGCGATATGGATTTCAAGGTTGGCGGTACTCACAAGGGTATCACAGCTATCCAGGTCGATATCAAGGTTGACGGTCTTACACCTGCTATCATCAAGGAAGCATTTGAAAAGACAAGAAAGGCTCGTATCTATATCCTTGATGAGATCATGCTCAAGGCTATCCCTGAGAGCAGACCTACTGTCAATAAGTACGCTCCTAAGATGCTCCAGACTAAGATTCCAGTTGATAAGATCCGTGAGGTAATCGGTCAGGGGGGCAAGGTTATCCAGAAGATCTCCGCTGACTGCGATGTTAAGATCGACATCAGCGACGACGGTAACGTATTCATCAGCGGCGTTGACGGAGATAACGCAAACAAGGCTCTCCAGATAATCAATACAATCGCTAACGATCCTGAGGTAGGCGCTATCTACAAGGGCAAGGTAGTAAGAATTATGGACTTCGGCGCATTCGTTGAGATTGCTCCAGGTAAAGACGGACTTGTTCATATCTCCAAGCTCGACAAGCAGAGAGTTGAAAAGGTAGAGGATGTTGTTTCTATCGGTGACGAGATCGTTGTTAAGGTAACAGAGATCGACCGTCAGGGCAGAATCAATCTCTCACGCAAGGACGCTCTTGCTGATATTGAAGCTAAGAAGAATAACTAAGATTTATAAAGCTCCATGCGACAGCACATGGAGCTTTTTTATAGAAAAAATCAAGGCGGTCAATATGACCGCCTTTGTTGTATCAGTGAAAATTGTGACTCTGTTTGAGCACCATATCTTTTACTTTCATAAGTGAAGTTGTGGTGCTTCTTTCATTTTCTGAAAGCTTCATGGTGATAAACTTGATAGTTTCCTCATAATCAGGTATCATTATATGCTCCAGTGCATTAACGCGGCGTCGAGTCTTTTCTATCTCGTCAGCCATGAGCTGACAAGCCTTCTCAACCTCGGCAAGTCTTATCATCTTTGGAAAGACACTGCTGAGAGCGCTTACCGCACCGTCAAGGTCGATAGACGTGAACGCCATACCGTATGAGTAGATATCATTGGTATCGCCTGAGCGATACTTTGGCTTGAACTCTGGAATATAAACGCTCATTACGTTTTTCTCGGAAACTTCAAGCTCGACTTCCTGCTTCGGGAGCATAAGGGCTGTTTCAAGCACCTCTCTCTGCATTACAGAACCTGCTACCGCCATATAACGGTTAGCCTCGGATATAGCCGCCTCTACTTCTGTTCTTAGCTGACGGTTTTCCTTAATGAGTATCATGAACTGACGCATGAGCTCGTCACGCTTATCCTTAAGAAGCTTGTGTCCTCTTCGCGCAGAGGAAAGCTTCTTTTTCAGCTTGCTAAGCTCCATACGGGTGGGATTAACATTTAATCTTGCCAATCAGCTCACCTCATTTCTGAGTATCATAGTACTTGACCAGATATTCCTCTCTGATTCGGCGCAGCTCGCTTCTCGGGAGCATTTTCAGAAGCTCCCAGCCAATTGAAAGTGTATCCTCGATGCTTCTGTTGTTTTCAAAGCCCTGAGATACATATTTCTTCTCGAATTCGTCTGCAAATCTTGCATAAATAAGGTCTGTAGGAGTAAGAGCTGCCTCACCAAGTACGACCATGAGCTCCTTAGCGTCCTTGCCTCGTGCATAGGCAGAGAAGAGCTGGTTCATAGTATCAGAGTGATCGGCACGAGTCTTACCCTCGCCGATACCCTTATCTTTAAGACGTGAAAGTGACGGAAGAACGTCTACAGGCGGATTGATTCCCTTTCTGTAGAGCTCACGGGAAAGAATTATCTGTCCCTCCGTGATATATCCTGTAAGGTCGGGGATAGGGTGTGTTTTATCGTCCTCGGGCATGGTAAGGATAGGAATCATTGTGATACTTCCCTCTTTGCCCTCCTGACGGCCTGCACGCTCATAAATAGTAGCAAGGTCAGTGTACATATATCCCGGATAACCACGTCGTCCCGGTACTTCCTTACGTGCGGCAGATACCTCACGAAGAGCGTCTGCATAGTTGGTAATATCAGTAAGGATAACAAGTACGTGCATACCTTTTTCAAATGCAAGGTATTCAGCAGCAGTAAGTGCCATTTTAGGAGTTGCAAGACGCTCGATAGCCGAGTCATTAGCAAGGTTTATGAAAAGAACAGTTCTGTCCAGTGCACCTGTGCTCTTGAAGCTCTGTACAAAGTACTCAGACTCCTCAAATGTAATACCCATAGCCGCGAAAACAACGGCAAACTGCTCGTCTTTTCCACGAACCTTAGCCTGTCTTGCTATCTGTGCAGCAAGCTGTGCATGGGGAAGTCCGCTTGCCGAGAAAATAGGCAGCTTCTGACCTCTTACAAGGGTGTTGAGTCCGTCTATAGCGGATACGCCTGTCTGTATGAACTCCTGCGGATACTTTCTTGCAACAGGATTCATAGGAAGACCGTTTACATCAAGACGCATTTCAGGTATAAGCTCGGGACCGTCATCAATAGGTCTGCCGAGACCGTCAAAAACTCGTCCCAGCATATCCTCGGATACGCCAAGCTCCATCTGGTGACCTGTGAATACTACGCTGCTGTCCTGTAAATTGATACCTGCGGCATTCTCAAAGAGCTGAACAAGAGCATTCGAGCCGTCTATCTCAAGAACGCGGCAGCGCCTTTTCTCGCCGTTTTTAAGTCTTATCTCTGCAAGCTCGCCGTAAGTTACATTCTCAACGTCCTTGACAAGAAGCAGAGGACCTGCCGCTTCTTCAATTGTTCTGTATTCTCTTGGCATTAGTCTTCCTCCTTGTCAAGCAGCTCGTTGAGCTCTGAGGATATCTCCACACTGAGCTTGTCAAATTCTGCGTCTGTTTTATCTTCTTCAATATACTTGAAACGACCTATCTTTTCTCTTACCTCAAGGTTAGCAACTGCTTCTACATCAGCGCCCTTGGCAAGAACATCAGCAGCCTCGTCATTGAAGTTAAGAATAAGCTTCATCATATAAAGCTGCTTTTTAAGGCTGGTATAGGTATCTACCTCATGGAAAGCCAGCTGGTGCAGGAAGTCCTCACGGATAGAACGGGCAGTCTCCATTTTCAGTCTGTCATTAGGCGAAAGAGCGTCCATACCGATGAGCTTTACGATCTCCTTGAGCTCGGCTTCTTCATGGAGTATTTCCATAAATCTTGCACGTGACTTCATCCAGTCCTTGGATACGTTATTGTTATACCAGTCTGCAAGCGAATCAGCATACAGCGAATAGCTGGTCAGCCAGTTTATCGCAGGGAAATGTCTCTGGTAAGCAAGATTTGAATCAAGTCCCCAGAATACCTTTACGATACGAAGCGTTGCCTGTGATACAGGCTCTGAGATATCACCGCCGGGAGGCGATACCGCACCGATTACTGAAAGTGCGCCTTCCCTGCCCTCTGTACCTGTTGAGATAACACGTCCTGCACGCTCATAGAACTGAGCAAGACGGCTTCCGAGGTAAGCAGGATAGCCCTCATCACCTGGCATTTCTTCAAGACGTCCTGACATCTCACGGAGAGCCTCTGCCCAACGTGATGTAGAATCAGCCATAAGAGCTACAGAATAGCCCATATCACGATAATACTCTGCGATAGTGATACCTGTATATACCGAAGCCTCACGGGCTGCAACAGGCATATCCGAGGTATTAGCGATAAGAACTGTACGCTCCATAAGGGATTTTCCTGTATTCGGATCAATAAGCTCAGGGAACTCGTTGAGAACGTCTGTCATCTCGTTTCCGCGCTCACCGCAGCCGATATAGACGATGATGTCAGCCTCTGCCCACTTTGCAAGCTGATGCTGTGTAACTGTTTTACCGCTTCCGAAAGGTCCCGGGATAGCAGCAACTCCGCCCTTTGCTATTGGGAATAGGCAGTCAATTACACGCTGTCCTGTTACAAGCGGCATATTAGGTGAAAGCTTCTTCTGATAAGGTCTGCCCTGACGAACAGGCCATTTCTGTATCAGTGAGAGCTCCTTTTCTCCCTTGGCTGTTTCAATGATACATACAGTATCATCAGCGTGGAATTCACCCTCTGATATTTTCTTGACAGTACCCTTCACGCCGTTTGGCACCATTATTTTATGGAGAACTATATCTGTTTCAGGAACTGTTCCTATAATATCTCCGCCTACGACCTTGTCTCCGACTTTAACTGAGGGAGTAAACTTCCATACGGTCTCTCTTTTAAGTGAAGGGACTTCAACACCTCTTGCAAGGTTGTTTCCGCAGACCTTTCTTATAGCGTCAAGAGGACGCTGGATACCGTCGAAGATACTTCCGATAAGACCCGGACCGAGCTCAACGCTCATAGGCTCGCCTGTAGATTCTACAGCTTCGCCTGTACCAAGTCCTGATGTTTCTTCGTAAACCTGTATTGAAGCACGGTCACCGTGCATTTCGATTATCTCACCGATAAGACGCTTCTCGCTGACGCGGACAACGTCAAACATATTGGCATCTCTCATGCCCTCGGCAACTACAAGCGGTCCTGATATTTTAACTACTGTACCTTTGCTGTTCATTTCTGCTTATCCGCCTCTTTCCTAATTTAATATATCGGAACCAACAGCCTTTTCAACCGCTTCGTGCAGTGCTCTTACACCTTCACCTGTGTTGCCCTCTATGGCAGGTATAAGAACAATGGACGGAAGCTTGCTGCTCCGATATTTGTTTATTGTATCTCTCACAAGCGCAGCCGCAGGCTCGGTTATATATATAACAGCGAACTCATTGGCTGCAAGTCTTGAAATAAGCTTGGTTATCTTTTCAGGCTCAGTCTCACGGAATACAGAAAGCCCAAGAGCCGCAAATCCCGACACGCTTGCGCTGTCGCCTATAACTGCTGCTTTATACATATAGCTTTCTCATCCTTTCCGTGATAGTTTCCTTGTCTGCGCCGAATTCTTTACATACTGAGAGAATGCGAAGATTCTTTATCTCGGCTTCTTTAGCAATAAAATATGCCGCAAGAGGCTCCGAGCCGAATGCCTGCATACGTGCAGTCTCTGCAAGCTCCATGATAACGTCATCGCACCACTTTTCGTACTGCGCCGCAGAGTCTTTCAGAAGTGCCGCTGCGTCACTGTAAGCTGTACCCTCAAGATAACTGAAAAGTGATTCTATGCCGCCAAGCGCAGCTCTTATAAGCTGCTCCTTGTCAAGCTCGCTGCTGCCGCATATGGCGCTTTCCATGAATTGAGCACTTTTGCCGAGAATACTGCATCTGTAAGCAGTCTTGATATCAGCGCATACGGTAAGAAGCTCAGTGTATCTCTGCATAAAGCTGCTGTCGCATTCCTCCGCACTTTTCTGCATAGCCTTAAGTGCAGCCATATCTATAAGCGAATCCGAAAGCTGACCGTCAAGAGTCTGTGTGATGAGCTCATATGCCTCTTCAGCTGTGCTCTGCATATAATTAGGGAGTTCATCATACTCCTTTGAATTTATGGCTTCAACAAGCGTTGAAAGCTCCACGTTTGAAGGTTCGATATAATACTGTTTAGGCTCTCTGTTGGAGATTATAGCTTTCAGCACAGCTTTCAGATTATGAAAATCATTTCTGTATAGCAGTATGGGAAGTTCTTTGCAATCGGGAGCATATGCCCTGAGCATTGCCCATACGTCGGAAAGACTTTCACTGCTGCTTGAACCGCTTCTTGACTGTATAATAGATGATATCTCAGCTTTATTCCTTGAATTTATAAGCTGGTCTATATCGGTTCTGGTAAGCAGTGAATTTTCCATTGCTCTGACAGTGCCCACGGCGTTTGCATATTTTGTATCGTTCATGATATCACCTACCGAAAAGCGCTCTCGCAGCCGTATCTCTTATCTCGTCCTTTTCTGATTCGATAATTGCACGGAAACTGCAATTTTCCGAAATAAGTCCATAGCTTAGTATGAAACCGTCCTCGATATCGGCAGCTTCTTTTGAAAGAGTTATACTTCCGCCTTTTTTATTGATACTCTCGTTAAGCTTGCTTTCAAAATCTGCAGGAACTCTTGCAAGATCCTTGCTGCATAGAGACAGCACTCCTTTTTCAGGCTGGCTGTGACGCTCTGCAAGCTTTATGATAAGCTGAAAATACTCATTATCAGGCAATGCCTTCAACTTAGCAACAGTCTTTTCAATAGCTTCATCAATAAGTCCTACCTTACAGGCAAGAATGCGTCGCTTCATTTCTGCGTCAGCGGAATTGCAGGCATTTTCGTAATCCTTTTCAGTCTGTTCCTTTGACCTGTGCATAAAATCTTCGTAGGCTGTCTGAGCTTTTTTATCGCCCTCAGCCTTTATTGCAGCTGCTTTGCTTTTGGCAGCTTTCAAGATAAGCTCTTCTCCCTGCTGCTGCTGAGTTTCGATGAGGTTAAGAATCTCGTCAAGTCCTGACATATTCCCACCTCCGTCATACTGTGATGTTCAATATCATAAGAACTGATATAAGAAGTGCAAGGATAGCGTATGTCTCTACCATAGCAGCCATGATGATAGCCTTACCGTTGTGGTCTGGCTTCTTAGCTGTGATACTTACACCGGCAGCTGCTGTTCTGCCCTGCATGATACCTGAGATAAGACCAACTACTGCGATAGGAAGTGAAGCTGCAAGGAAACCGAGTCCCTGCTGAACTGTGAGCTCAGCAGCGCCGCCACCGAGAACGCCTGTACGAAGAAGAATGAACATAGCTGCGATGAGTCCGTAAAGTCCCTGTGTACCAGGAAGGAGCTCAAGAACCAGCACCTTACTGAACTTTGAAGGATCAACGGAAACTACTCCCGAAGCAGCCTCACCCACAAGGCTTACGCCCTTTGCAGAACCGATACCTGCTAAAAGTGCTGCAAGAGCAGCTCCTATAATTGCTAATACTAAACCGTTAGTCATTTGAATTTTCCTCCTTGAATTTTATATACTTGGTATTTACAGTGAGCGGTGCAAATTCTCTTCCGCCGCCTGTGTAGAATTTACTGAAAAGCTCAACGAACTGTAGTCTGTCCGTATGAACATACGCACCCAGCAGATTTATCGCAAGGTTTGCTATATGTCCGACAACGAATACGATTATCAGGAGTATGAGCTTGAACACCTTATTTTCGGGCATTGTACCGATAAGATTGATAACGCTGGCGATACTTCCTGTTGCAAGTCCGAGAGCAAGAAGTCTCGAATAAGACAGTATATCTCCGAAGTAGCCTGTGGCTGTATTATACAGTGCATACAGTCCGCCGAAAAACTTGCCGAATATGGACTTTGATGTTCTACCTGCCGTCAGAACAAGTATTATAACGCCTGTAATAAGCATATATATACCTGTTTTGCTGAGCACATCAGGCACTTGTATGAACATTCCCGCACCTAATGGAGCAACTCCGAGAACTATCAGATATATAGGCAGTGCGTCAAATATTGCGTCAAGCTTTTTGCCGCTGTCCCATGTCATCTTGAATGCCACGGCAACGCCGAGGAACAGATGAAGTATTCCCAGTCCGAATGAGACCAGAAGAAGCTTTACAGGATCGGTAAGCGGCTCGAACCAAAGTGCAAGACTGCCTATCTCCTTATCAAAGAAGTTCCTTGCAACTACCTGTGCAATATCTCCGAACCAGCTTCCGAAGAGCGCTCCCCAGAACACTGTGGAGATACCGCAGTTTCGGAACATTGTCAGAGTTTTCTTCATGCTTGTTTCAAGCTTGAACTTCTTCAAGGCTATGGTGGTTCCGATTATCATGAGGATTCCGTAGCCTGCGTCGGATAACATCATTCCAAAGAACAGGTAATAGAAGAACGACATTACAGGCGTAGGATCGACATCGCCCTTGCCCGGCATTGCATACATCTTCGTGATCCCCTCTACAGGTGCGGAGAACTTACTGTTTTCAAGCAAAACAGGAACATCGTCCTCGTCCGTAGGATCGGTAAACGTTATTGCCGCTGTGTATTTTGCTTCGATCTCCTTTTTCAGGGATTCCGCATATTTTTCAGGTATATAGCCTGTAAGTACGAATGTGCTCTCTGTGAAGCCAAGACCACTGAGGGCGTCGTACTTCTCCTTACGCATTTGCAGATAATCAATAACAAACCGAAGCTGTTTTCGATTCTCCGTAAGCTTTTCTATGGAGCTCTTCGCGTCCTCTATCTTCTTTTCAAGCTTTTCTGCTTCTTCTTTATAAGAAGCTATCAACTCGTTTGGAGTCTTGCTTTCAGGCTCGGAGACCGTCGCAAAGGCAAGCTTTCGCAGCTTATCCCCTGCTTCTTCATAGGAATCCTTGCTGCATAGGATAAACAGGTTAGTCTGTTCCTTTGAACCGCTGACAACTTCAACGCTGCAATTATCAGGCAGCTGCTGTTCAAGCTCCTCCGCCGTTATCTGATACGGCAAAGTACCGATATACGCCGATGTTGAAGCTGTTCCCTTAAAGTTCAGCGGAACGTCAAGGGGCGTCCACCTTTCAAGCATATCGCACTTTATCTCAAGCTGAGAAATACTCGCGTTGGATTCTGTAATGATACGCTGATTTTTAATAATTTCATTCGCAGCGGACATCACTTTTTCCATTTGCATGGCTTCTTTTCCGAATTCATGCTTTTCGACCTCAGTCTTGCCGCTGAACATATCGGCTAATCCCACCTTTTCGGGGAAATAGCTGTCGATTATCTCCAGCGCCTGAACCGCGGTGTTTCGGAACTTATCGAATTCTCCCACAACAGCTGTCACATTGGTGTTTTCAAGCTCTTCATCATCATTCTTGGATATCTCTACAACACCTCGCCGCTGAAGCAGCTCGATGATCTTCTTACTGTCCGTGAGCATAGCAATAAGCTCGATTTTTTTCATTCTGAGCTTCGCCATATTTTACATCACACTCCTTTTCAAGAGCAAAATCAAAAGAATCTGCTGATTATCTCATCAACAGCTAACGCCATATTTTTTTCAGCCTTTTGCTTTATACTATCAATGTTTTTTTCGCATTCGCTCTCGGCATTCTTTTCATAAGTCTTGAACTTTTCATCGAAATCAGCCTTTAGCTTTGCGACCTCTAAATGTGCTTCGCTGAGCCTTTTCTGAATAGCAAGCGAAGAACTTCCCGAGGCAGCGTCAATTATCTCGTCACGCTTTTTACGTGCCTCCGCATTTTTCTTATCGGAGAGCGCTTCGGCTTCAAGAATTTTTTTTACAGCTTCTGACGCCATTGTCATACCTCCCTAAAATGACTATTGGTCATTTAATATTAAGATTATAACACCTATTTTTATTGCAGTCAATAGATAAATTATGAATAAATTTATAAATAAACGCAAAGGGAGCTTATCCTACAGACAGCTCCCTTAGATGTTTTTCATGGTACAGTTAATATTATACACCAATTCAATTAAAATGTCAATGCATATTAATAAATTTGTGTATTTTTTAAACACCAAATATTTCATATTCGCCTGCTTTAAGTGTAATTGACCGATAATCTCCTTTTTCAAGTGTATTATCGACATTATCAATGTACGCTTTCAGAATAGCGCGGCTCATATTGGTTATATCAGGTCTTTCCACAGCCTCCTGCGGAGTAAGCAGCAGTACTTCACTGTTTTCATAGCCGTCGGAGTGCGGTTCACCTGAGATATATTTAAGCTTGAATACGATTATCCACTGCTCGGTACGAAACTGAACGGCAAATACCGACTCAGCTTCAGCATTTACGCCTGTTTCCTCAAAGAATTCCCGCTTGACTGCCGAAGTTGGCAGCTCGCCCTCCTTGACATAGCCTCCGGGGATAAGTATACGCTCCTTTGCTGGACCATATGTATGCCTTACAAAAAGTATCTTCCCGTCTATGTCAAGTATACCGCATACTGCGTAAAAACGATTACTCATCTTCTTTTTTTACAACGGTGATGCCGAGAACTTCAAGGCTCTCATCGTCAACAGATGACGGACATTCAGACATAAGCTCGCTTGCGTTCTGAACCTTCGGGAATGCAGTTACATCACGGAGACTATCAGCCTTGCACATTATCATAGCAAGACGGTCAAGTCCGATACCCATACCACCGTGAGGCGGTGCACCGTAACGGTATGCGTCAACGAGGAATCCGAACTTAGCCTGTATCTCCTCGTCAGTCATGCCAAGAGCCTCAAACATCTTCTGCTGGAGCTCATAATCGGTAATACGCATAGAGCCGCTTGAAAGCTCAGTGCCGTTAAGCACAAGGTCCCAAGCCTTTGCACGTACATTAGCAGGATCGGTGTCAAGGTATTCAAGGCACTCCTCCATAGGCATTGTGAATGGGTGATGTGCAGCGACCCATGTATTGTTCTCGTCGTCATGCTCAAAGAACGGCATTTCTGTGATCCAGAGGAAGTTGTACTGATCCTCAGGGATAACTTCCAGTCTCTTGCCGCAGATAAGTCTTATAGCGCCGAGAGTAGCAAGAACAGTCTTGGTCTTATCAGCGCAGATAAGCACAAGGTCACCCTCATGTGCATCTACTGCTGCACATATCTTTTCAAGGTCGCCCTCAGCGAGGAACTTCTTGAATGAGCAGTTAGGTTCGTCAGCCCAGCGGATATAAGCAAGTCCCTTAGCGCCGATACCCTTTGCGTGCTCAACAAGCTTGTCGATCTCCTTACGTGTATATGTAGCCGCGCCATTCTTAACATTGATAGCGCGTACAGAGCCGCCCTCTTCTATAGCGTTCTTGAAAACTACGAAGTCTATATCCTTGACTGTATCGGTGATATCCTGAATCTCAAAACCGAAACGTGTATCAGGCTTATCAGAGCCGTAGCGGTTCATAGCGTCAGCAAAGGTAAGTCTTGGAAGCGGAGTCGGTACGTCAACACCGATAACTTCCTTGAATACGCGCTGGATAAAGCCCTCAACACACTCCTGAATATCATCAGCGTCAACAAATGACATCTCAAGGTCTATCTGTGTGAACTCAGGCTGTCTGTCTGCACGGAGATCCTCATCGCGGAAGCAACGTGCAAGCTGGATATATCTGTCATATCCTGATACCATAAGAAGCTGCTTATATATCTGAGGAGACTGCGGCAGAGCATAGAACTTGCCCTGATGTACTCTTGACGGAATAAGATAGTCTCTTGCTCCCTCAGGAGTAGACTTCATCATCATAGGAGTCTCTATTTCAAGGAATCCATTCTCATAGAAATACTCTCTTGTTACCTTAGCGATCTCATGACGCATGATGATATTCTGCTGGAGCGGTGCGCGTCTTAGGTCAAGATAACGGTATTTAAGACGGAGCTCGTCGTTTACCTTTGTCTCGTTAACTATCTCGAAAGGCGGTGTCTGAGCCTTTGCAAGTATTCTAAGGTCAGTAACGAATATCTCGACATTACCTGTCTTGAGCTTGTCATTTTTGCTCTCACGCTCACGAACTTCGCCCTTAGCCATGAGAACATATTCACTCTTGCAGCTCGCTGCCTTATCAAAGAGCTCACGGTCAGTTTCGTCGTTGAAAAGAAGCTGAACAACACCTGTTCTGTCTCTTAATACGATGAAGATAACTCCGCCCTTGTCTCTTATTCTGTCAACAAATCCGCCTACAACGACTTCCTTGCCTGCTTCGGTAACTTCTCCGCAGTAGTGAGTACGCTTAAGACCTTTCATACTGTCTGCCATTTTACTTATCCTCCCCTGTAAATGCGAACATTGGACCGCCCTCAGCGTCCATTACGTCGAGGACTTTATTGAAGTATTCATTTTCAAAATTTGATGTAAATTTATCGTTAATAAGAATCTCTGTCTCCTTGCCGCTTTCCATTTCCTTAAGCTTAGCCTTGCCGTCTGCGAGCTCGTTGTCGCCAAGAACAACGGTATAAACAGCGCCTATCTTATTAGCGTACTTCATCTGAGCCTTTATGCCCCTGCCCATGAGGTCGTACTCTGCGCAGTAGCCGTACTCACGAAGTCCTCTTGTGAGCTCCATTGCCTTTTCAAGGGCAGCGTCACCCATTGTTGCGAAATAGATGTCGCACTTTTTAGAAGAAAGATAATCGCAATTCTGCTTATCCATAACAAGGAGAAGGCGTTCGATACCCATGCCAAAACCAAGCGCAGGTGTATGCTGACCGCCGAGCTGCTCGATAAGTCCGTCGTATCTTCCGCCGCCGCATACTGTTCCCTGTGCGCCAATTTCAGTTGTAATGAACTCAAAAACTGTTTTTGTGTAGTAATCAAGTCCGCGAACTATCTTTGGATCTACAGTATAGGCAATGCCTGCATTATCGAGGTATTTCTTCAGCTTTGCAAAATGTTCGCTGCACTCTTCGCAGAGATAATCAAGTATAACAGGTGCATCCTTGGCGATCTCGCGATCCTCCGGACTTTTACAATCAAGAAGGCGCATCGGATTCTTGGCAAGTCTTTCCTTACAGGTGTCACAGAGCTCGTCCTTGTGAGGCTCGAAAAACGCCTTGAGAGCTTCATGATATTTAGCACGGCAGGTCGGACAGCCGATAGAATTGATGTGAAGCTCAATATTTTTCAGACCAAGTCTGTCGAGAATATTCTTGGCAAGGCAAATTACCTCTGCGTCTGCTGTAGGAGCAGGGCTTCCTGCCATTTCAAGTCCAAACTGATGGAATTCACGAAGTCTTCCCGCCTGTGGTCTTTCGTGACGGAAACAAGATATGATATAGAATATTTTCTGGGGCAGAGCCTCATTGAGAAGTCCGTTTTGCAGCATTGCACGGATAGCGCCTGCTGTACCCTCGGGACGGAGAGTAAATTCTGTCTCCTTAGCCTTTACTGTATACATTTCTTTCTGAACTACGTCTGTAGTTTCGCCTACAGAGCGCAGAAAAAGGTCTGTATTCTCAAAGGTAGGAAACCTTAATTCCGAAAAACCAAAGCTCTCTGCGGTATCTCTTGTGATCTTCTCAACAGTATGCCATTTATAGACATCCTTCGGAAGAACATCTTCGGTGCCGTTTGGGCGTTTGATATTAATTGCCATAGATTTCAAGCCTTTCCTGTTTGTTTTTACATGAAAATTGTCCCTTTAAAAGGGACAATTAAAGATTTAGATGCTGGGGTTACCGACCTCACGCCAATCAAGATCGCCTCTTTCAAGAGCGAGTATCAGCGCTTCTGCGGTAGCGATATTTGTAGCAACAGGTACGTTATGAACGTCACAGAGTCTGAGAAGATTCATACCGTGAACATCTGCTGCCTTGGGGTTGATAGGATCACGGAAGAAAAGGAGGACATCGACTTCATTACATGAGAGAAGTGCGAGTATCTGCTCTGCTCCGCCCTGACCGCTGAGATATCTCTTGATAGGAAGTCCTGTTGCTTCGCTTACCTGCTTGCCTGTTGTATTTGTAGCGATAAGAGTATGCTTGGATAATATTCCGCAGTAAGCGCTGCAGAACTGCACCATAAGCTCTTTTTTTGCATCATGTGCTATAATTGCTATCTTCATATTTCTGCCCTTTCCCCGCAAAGCGGAATGATTTTTTCATGTTTATACAGTTTTTACTGTAAGCGGAACAAACTCTCCGCCAAGTCTCTTTGAGATAGCATCGAAAGCCTTGAGGGCTTCGCTGTCTGTCGGGATAGGATTTCCCTTTCCTGTTGCAACTGTCATTTTGAAGTCATCAGGGATAACACCGATAAGCTGTACACCTACCTTATCGATTATCTCGTCAAGGTTGGAGATGAGCTCGCTGCCGATGATCTTCTTGCTTATCTTGTTGATGATAAGTCTCTGGCTTTTATTGCCTCTGTTGTAGAACTCGTCTGACATGAGGCTGGCGTCTCTGATACATACAGGATCAGGAGTTGAGATAACGAGTATAAGGTTAGCCTGTTCAACGATATCAAATACATGAGAATTGATACCTGCACCTGTATCGATGATGATATACTCGAAATACTTCTTTACAGAACGGCAGATATCAACGATCTGTTCTGCGTTTACCGCTGTAAGAGTTTTCGGAGCGCACAGGATATTGAGATTTGAAGCCATAGGAATCTGTGCAACAGCGTCGAGAGCACTTTTCTTGCCGCTGAGGACATCGCCGAGATCATATTTGATATTCTCTTCAACACCGAAGATGATATCAAGACATCTCAGACCGAAGTCGAGCTCAATGATAAGAGTCCTGTGTCCCTGCTTTGCAAGAGTATAACCTATACCTGCACATACGGTAGACTTTCCTGTACCGCCTTTTCCTGAAGTAACAGCAATTATTTTAGACATTTTTGTTCCTTTCCGATATCCGCAAGCCAGAGCAGTTTTGCTGCATAAACGGCACGGAAGTCTTATAATTACTTTATAATAATAATCCTACTTTACATTATAACACATAATTAGCTAAATGTCAAAGCACTTTTTCAAATAAAGGATAAAATTGTGCAAAAGCGCTTTTTTTTATGCACCGAATTGTACAACTCTTACAAAGCGCTATCAAGGCTATCCATTATCTTATTGACTGTTTTTTCAATGCTGCAGCCGTTTTCATCTATGATGATATCGGCATATTTCTCATAAAGCGGGGCTCTTTCGCGATAAAGCGAACTTAAAGACTGCCCTTCCCTGATGACAACGCCTCGGTTCTTGATATTATGCAGGCGATATTTCAGCTTATTATAGTCAAGCTTAAGATATATCACAATACCATTGCGTGAAAGATTCTTCATGGCTTCGTCACCGTAAATAACACTGCCGCCTGTAGAAATAACCGAATTTACGGTATCAAGCTTGCTTAAAATACGGTTTTCGGTCTCAATAAAACCGTCTATCCCCTTTTTGGCAATTATATTTTTGAGAAGCTTTCCTTCACTTTTTTGTATCACAAGATCGGTATCAACGAAGCTGTAACCCAGCAATTTCGCCAGAATAACGCCCACTGTGCTTTTTCCTACAGCTGGCATACCGATCAGAATAATATTCTTACCATTCATATGATGACCTCGAAATTTGATTACTATTACATTTTAACTCATTTTGTGCAAAATGTCAATAGACAATTGAACCATATATTGCGATATTTTATTTTTTACACTAAATATTGACAAAACAGAGGCTATATGATAACATATTTTCAAAAGGAGGGGACTATGGGCAACAATCCATTTAAATATTCAAACGATAACAAGCGGTATAATACATTAAATTATTACAACAAGCAGAATTTTGGAAAGAAAATTTACAAAGCCGTAATTGACCTTGGGCTGACCTGTCCTAATATCGACGGTTCAAAGGGTACAGGCGGCTGTATATTCTGCGACGGCGGAAGCGGCTACTTCACTCACGGAGAGGTTGACACAGAAGCTCAGCTCAGACTTGAAAAAAACAGGATATGCTCAAAATACGGAGAAAGTGCTGAGTTTATCGCTTATTTTCAGGCAAATACAAACACATATTCACCTGTTGAGCTTCTCCGCAAGGCTTATTATACTGCACTTGAATTTCCAAATGTGTTCGGTATCTCAATAGGAACTCGGGCAGACTGCCTTCCTGATGATATCATGGTGCTTCTTAAAGAATTAAACAGCAAAACTCATCTAACTGTCGAGCTTGGTATGCAAAGCTGTCATGAAAATACCATTTCTCTCATAAATCGTTGCTGTTCCCACGAGGAGTTCAAAAAGGGCTATTACAAGCTAAAAAATACAGGTATCCGTACCTGTCTGCACGTTATAAACGGACTTCCATATGAAAGCAAAGACGATATGCTTGAAACAGCAAAGGAACTCGCGTTGCTTCGTCCCGATGCCGTAAAGCTTCAAATGCTCCACGTTATAAAAGGCACAAAACTGGCTGATATGTACTCAAATGGAGAATTCAAGCTTCTTGAACGTGACGAGTATATTGATATCATAGCTCATCAGCTTGAGCTTCTTCCTCCCGAAACTGTTATAGAACGCATCACAGGCGACGGAGACAAAAGCAAACTCATTGCACCAATGTGGAGTGCTGATAAAATCGCCGTTCTTGGAGGAATTGACAAGTGTCTTGCCGAGCTTGACACATGGCAGGGCAAACTATATTCAGAAACATAAAAACGGACAAGAATAATTCTTGCCCGTTTTCTTTTTATATATCGTTTCTGATTATGTCATCAAGAGTTTCTCTCTTGACAACAACTCTTGATTTGCCCTCGTTTATGAATACTACCGCAGGCTTCTGGAGCCTGTTATAGTTTGACGACATAGAGTAATTATAAGCACCTGTAGCGCACACAGCAATGATATCGCCTGATTCTGCGTGCTGAAGTGGCATATTCTCGCCGATAAGATCTCCGCTCTCGCAGCATTTACCTGCGATAGTTACCTTTTCTGTGCGTTCTTCATTCGCTTTGTTTGCAACTACAGCGTCATACTCAGAACCGTAAAGGATATATCTCGGATTATCAGCCATTCCGCCGTCTACTGAGATATATGTTCTGATGTTGGGTATCACCTTACGCGCGCCCACTGTGTAAAGAGTTATACCGGCAGGCGCTGCAATAGAACGTCCCGGCTCGATAAACATCTTCGGGAGCTCAATGCCAAGTCTTGCGCACTCGTTCTTGACAACAGAGGATACTCTTTCGAGGTATACTTCAAAAGGCGCAGGATCGTGTTCGTTAAGGTATTTTATACCAAAACCGCCGCCAAGGTTGAGCCCCTCGACAACAAAGCCCAGCTTCGCCTTTATCTCGGCGATAAAGCCAAGCATTACCTTTGCTGCTTCTTCAAAAGGCGCAATATCAAATATCTGAGAACCGATATGGCAGTGTAAGCCTGCAAGATGTACGTTTTTACAGCTTACAGCCTCTTTAACCGCTTCAAAAGCTTCACCTGTTTCAAGGGCAAAGCCGAATTTACTGTCTATCTGTCCTGTCTTTACGAAATCGTGAGTATGAGCGTCGATACCTGGCTTGATCCTGAACATTATGCTCGGCTTTACGTTCATTTCGCCTGCGATAGCTTCAAGTCTGTGAAGCTCGCTGATATTGTCAACGATTATGTGTCCGACCTTATATTCCAGAGCATATCTGAGCTCTTCATCTGTCTTGTTATTGCCGTGAAAACCGACTTTTTCCATCGGGAAGCCTGCCTTATAAGCTGTGTACAGCTCGCCTATGGAAACAGCGTCGAGTCCGTCGCCCTCACTGGCAACCACCCTGCACATCTCCATGCAGGAAAAAGCCTTGCTTGCGTAGTGAACTTCGCCTTTTCCGTCATAATACTTGTTCATACTGTCATGGAATCGGCGCAGGCTGTTTCTTATGACCTGTTCGTCCATGACATATAGCGGAGTGCCGTATTCTTTTGCAAGCTCCACCGTATCAACGCCGCCGATAGCCAGATGCCCAGCGCTGTTGACGCTTAAATTTTCGGATACAAACATTTTTAACAATCCTTTCGGGTATAATTTATTCGTCAGCGACGTCATTGTCGTCTGCGATATCCTCAACTATCTGTCTGAGCTCCTCAATGCCCTCAAATGTCTGTGATGAAAACGGAATTGAGTGGATATCCTCAAAGCACGGTATCTCGTCCTTGAAAGCCTCCATGCGCTTTGCACGTTCTGTCTTGTTCAGCTTATCAGCCTTTGTCAGCACAAGTACAAAAGGCATTTCCGTATCTATAAGATAATTTATCATATGAACATCATCTTTTGTTGGAGCATGACGCATATCAACAAGCATGAATACAAGCCTGATATCTCTGTCAGAGCCGAGATATCCTTCGATAAGTCCTGCCCAGCGGTCTTTTTCGGACTTTGACACCTTAGCATAGCCGTACCCCGGCAGATCGACAAAATAAAGGTTTTCAAGTCCGTAAAAATTGATAGTAGCAGTTTTTCCCGGAACTGAGCTGACTCTCGCAAGATTCTTTCTGTTGAAAAGCTTATTGATAAGAGTGGATTTGCCAACATTTGAGTGCCCTGCAAATGCTATCTCTATCCTTTCGGGAGCAGGTATCTGCGAGAACTTACCATATGCAGCGGTAAATTCCGCTTTGTTGTAATTTAGCTTCACGCTGTTCCCTCCTGTTTACTTTATCAGTGCTGTATCAAGAACATCTTTCAGATTCTCTGCGTATACGAATTCAATTGCGTCCTTTACCACCTGATCTACTTCTTCAAGGTCAGGCTTGTTTGCCACAGGGATAATAACTGTCTTTATGCCAGCCTTATAAGCCGCCATTGTCTTTTCGCGGAGTCCGCCTATGGGCAGAACCTTTCCGTGAAGAGTCACCTCACCTGTCATTGCAACGTCTGAACGAACCTTTAAGCCTGAAAGAGCAGATACAAGCGCGGTAGTCATGGTCACGCCTGCCGACGGGCCGTCCTTGGGGACTGCGCCCTCGGGAGCGTGGATATGCAAATCGTTATCCTTATAAAAATCAGGATCTATCTTGTATTTGTCGGCAATGCTGCGCACATAGCTTACAGCAATTCTGGAGCTTTCCTTCATTACCTCACCGAGTGAGCCTGTTACCTCGATTTTGCCTGTTCCCTTCATTACAAGAACTTCAATTGGCATAAGCACACCGCCGACAGATGTCCATGCGAGACCGTTTACAACACCTACCTGATCCTTCTGTGATGACAGGTCACTGAGGTACTTTCTGATACCAAGGTAGCTATTGATATCCTTAGCCTTTATGCTAACACGCTTTGCCTCGTCAGCAGCTATCTTCTTGGCAGCCTTTCTGCAAAGTGAAGCAATGCTTCTTTCAAGTGAACGAACGCCCGCCTCCTTAGTATAATACTGGATAAGCTCATTGATAGCGTCATCGGTAATTCTCAGCTGTGAAGCCTTCAATCCGTGCTCCTTGAGCTGCTTTGGCACAAGGTGTTCCTTTGCAATATGGAATTTCTCCTCAGCTGTATAGCTCGGGAGCTCTATGACCTCCATACGGTCAAGAAGAGGCGCAGGTATAGCGCTTACGTTATTTGCTGTAGTAATGAATACTGCCTTGCTAAGGTCAAAAGGCACTTCTATAAAGTGATCGCGGAACGCATAGTTCTGCTCTGCGTCAAGAACTTCAAGCATCGCAGAGGACGGATCGCCCTTTATATCACTGCAAAGCTTATCGATCTCATCAAAGAGTATCAGCGGATTTGCAGAGCCTGCCTGTGTAAGTGCAGTGATGACACGTCCCGGCATTGCGCCGACATAGGTCTTTCTGTGACCGCGGATATCAGCTTCATCTCTTACGCCGCCAAGTGAAACTCTTGCATACTTTCGTCCCATAGCCTTTGCTATGGACTTAGCAATAGACGTCTTACCGATACCGGGAGGGCCTGCAAGACAGATAATCTGTCCCTTTATCTCGGGATTGAGCATATGAACAGCAAGGAATTCGAGTATTCTTTCCTTGACCTTCTTGAGACCGTAATGATCCTTTTCGAGGACTGCCTCTGCCTTATCCATTGAGAGCTTAGCCTTTGTGTACTTGCCCCATGGAAGATCAAGCACTGTATCAAGATAATTCTTGATAACAAAGGCTTCCTGTGATGAAGGCGGGAGCTTTGTAAGCTTATCGGCTTCTTTCAAAAGCTTTTCCCTGCTCTTTTCATCTATCTTGAGCTCCATTATATCATTGATGTAGCCGAAAGCCTCTTCGCCCTCATCCTCGCCCAGCTGCTCCTGAATAACACGGAGCTGCTCACGCAGATAGAACTCTCGCTGTCCCTTATCTATGCTGTTTTTTGTCTGCTCATTGATAAGGTTTTCAAGTTCAAGTATCTCTACTTCGGAAGTAAGACAGGCAAAAAGTACTGACAGCTTGTTTATAACATTTGTCTCTTCAAGAAGAGTCTGCTTGTCTCTGTAGTTGAGGTTGCAGTTGAAGGTGACGGTTTCAAAGAGTTTCAGAGGAGAATCCTGTGTCATTATAGACGTAAGAAGCTCCTTTGGCATTTTCGGAAAGAAAGAAGCGTATCTCTCAAAAACGTCCTTGACTGAACGCATAAGCGCCTCAGCCTCTACCTCATCGAACTTTGCACGGGAATATGTAGGCGTGCGCTTTACCTCAGCCTTAAGAACTTCTCCGTCGTCGATAAGACGGACAAGATTTGCCTTGTATACGCCCTCCACAAGCACTTTCATGATATTGTCAGGAAGCTTGAGGACCTGCTTTATCTCTGCAACCACTCCCACCTTGTAAAGGTCGGATGCCTTGGGGTTGTCTATATAAGCCTCATGCTGAGTTACAAGAAAAAGCTTGCCTCCCTCTTTAAGAGAATGCTCTATAGCGGAGATAGACTTCGCTCTTGAAACATCAAAGTGCATTACCATTTTCGGAAACGCAACAAGACCTCTCATCGCAACTGTGTAAAGAATGTTGCTCTCTTCAATATTTTTATCACTTTTAATGGTCTGTTCCATAAAATCACCGCATTTCTGTTGGTATCATATTAATCCTTTCAGCCAAAAATATAGGCTTAGATTTATTATACTATAAAAACGAAACAATTTCAACCCCTCACGGGAAAACATCAACATATTTTATCATCTCATGCAAAACAAAATTAAATCACAATCCTACCAAAATTAAAAATAGATACCAACAATTCTTTATCAACAATAATTAAAGCAGGAAAATAGTTCTTTTGTACGAAAACTTGCGGTAATTTGGTGCGTTACACCAAAAATTGCGAAATTCACAAAATATCCTTTACTTTTTGTTGATTCTATGGTATCATTTACACAAAGGTATAAATAATAGTATACTTATATTTCATTAAACAAAAAGTAAAGCTGCTTTTCAAAAAAATACTTTACTTTTGCGTAATAATGTGTTACAATGTAAAGTATAAAACTGTTTAATTATGCCTTTATGGCAGATTGGAGAATTGTAATGATCGAAAAAATCAAATCAGAAAGTATGGATCTGCTCTTTGAAGCCATCCTTACACTTGAATCCGTCGACGACTGCTATAAGTTTTTTGATGATCTCTGTACAAGCATCGAGCTGAAATCCTTTGCTCAGCGTCTCCACGTTGCAAAGCTCCTCGACGAGCACAGAGTCTACAACAGTATCGTTACCGAGACAGGAGCAAGCACTGCTACAATCAGCAGAGTAAACCGTTCCCTCAAAGACGGAAACGACGGCTATAATATTGTTTTTGACAGACTCAAGGGGAAGAATCTGCTCAAATAAATGTCTTTACTGAGCTATGACGATAAAAAGCTCAGACAATAATCATTCTTGAAAGGAAGATCTTAAATGAAGAGGGCGAAGATATTCAAGAAATCCTTAGCCTGCCTGTCTGCTGCCGCAACTCTCTTATCAAGCGGTATCGCGACAAGCGCAAACGCCGCGGTCATCACCGAGGGCAAAGAAAACAATTACCACAACTACGCTGAAGCACTGCAGCTCGCACTTTGTTTCTACGACGCAAACAAGTGCGGCGACAAGGTAGCAGATGACGGTTACTACTCATGGCGTGCTAACTGTCACGTTATCGACGGTGAGATCCCGCTCAAGCCAATGAATCCTATGCCGACTGTCGGAAAGGGTAAGACCGACGATCAGCTCAAGGAGGATCAGGGACTTGGTCAGGGCGACGAAGGCAAGGCGAAGCCAAATCTCGGCGACGACGATCCGGATCTTTATGTAGGCGTAAATATGTCCGAAAAGTTTATAGAAGCAAACAAGAAGTACCTTGATCCCGACGGAAACGGTACTGTTGACCTCACAGGCGGCTGGCACGACGCAGGTGACCACGTAAAGTTCGGTCTCCCAGGCAGCTATTCAGCTTCTACTGTAGGCTGGGGTTATTATGAGTTCCGCGATTCCTATAAGGACCTCGGTCTTGACAAGCACGTTGAGGACGAGCTCCGCTGGATCAATGATTACTTCATGAAGGCTACATTCCTTGACGGCGACGGAAAAGTAGTTGCATATTGCTATCAGGTCGGTGAAGGTAACAACGACCATAACTACTGGTGTCCTCCTGAGCTCCAGCAGGACAACACAATGGTTGCTTCTTCATCATGTGCAGTTAAGCGTCCTGCTTACTTCGCTACAACAGAGATGCCGGCTTCAGACCAGTGTGCAGGCGCTTCCGCTTCACTGGCTATCAACTACCTAAACTTCAAGGATACCGATCCCGATTACGCTGACGAGTGTCTCAAGTACGCCAAGGCTCTCTACGATTTCGCTGTAGAGACTCATATCGAGGAATGGAAGCCAGGTATGGTTCCAAGCAACTCAAGCCTTGGTTACGACGGCGGCTTCTATACATCAAGCTACGACTACGATGAGCTTGCATGGGCTGCTGTATGGCTCTACTACTGTACTGAAAACTATGATTACATAGATGATATTATCTCAGTTGA
Organism: Ruminococcus flavefaciens; assembly: GCF_900119075.1. Taxonomy (GTDB): domain Bacteria; phylum Bacillota; class Clostridia; order Oscillospirales; family Ruminococcaceae; genus Ruminococcus; species Ruminococcus flavefaciens_Q. The sequence goes on along the minus strand of NZ_FPIP01000001.1, from coordinate 379,587 downwards.
TACTACTAAGCCAATTTCTGACAGTGGTTCATATGATGAACAGGCTCAGACAGGTCAGCAGCCTTCTTACGCTTACACAGGCTATATGAAGCGTATCATTACTGATACAGGCAACTGCTGGCAGAATATCTGGGTTCACTGCTGGGATACTGTTTGGGGCGGCGTATTCGCAAAGCTTGCTCCTATTACAAATACTGCACGTGACTGGTACATCTTCCGTTACAACCTTGAGTTCTGGTCAGGCTGCTCAAAGACAACTGACTGCTCTGCATGGGGCTATGAGCCGGTTCACGGTCATAAGTATTTCGGCAGAGACGATTATCTCTGGAATATGCCTATGACTTGCGATAAGATCCCTGAACTTCCTGACAGCGAAACAAGCGGCGACTTCATCGCTAAGTCTCCTAACGGCTGGGCAGTTGTTTCAGGCTACGGTTCAGCTCGTTACAATACAGCTGCAGGACTCTGTGCTTGCGTATACGCAAAGACCACAGGCGACGAGACATTCCTCCCATGGGCAAAGGCTCAGATGGAATACATCCTCGGTAAGAACCCAATGGGATACTCTTACGAAGTAGGTTATGAATCCAACTTTGCAAGCCACCCACACCACCGTTCATCACACTGCTCAGCTACACAGAGCATGGACGATCCTATCGTTCAGGTACATACCCTCTGGGGTGCTCTCGTAGGCGGTCCTGACCTCAAGGACGTTCACGTTGACGAGACAAAGGACTACATCTACAACGAAGTTACCGACGACTATAACGCAGGCTTCTGCGGCGACCTTGCAGGTCTTTACCACTACTACGGTGCAAAGGGCAAGGTTGACGAAAAAGAAAACTACGTCATCAAGGACTTTGATATGTCAAGCAACGCTATCGGCTACGATCAGGTAGACGAGAACGGCGATCCGCTTCCTGTTGGATACTTCGTATCAGGCGGTAAGGCTCAGGAAAAGAAAGACGGTATCCAGCTCAAGCTTGTTCTCCACAACAGAACAATCAATCCTCCAAGATTTGAGTGCGATGTAAAGGCAAGATACTACTTCAATATTCAGGAGCTCATCGATCAGGGCTACGGAATCGATTATATCACTGCTCGTATCGACTACGATCAGGAGGCAGGTTATACAAACAACAAGTCTCACGCTGTACTTTCCGATCCTGTCAAGTACGACGACAAGGGTACTTACTACGTTGATGTAACATGGAAGGATTGTAAGTTCTACGGCAGCCGTGTATATCAGTTCGCTCTTACAACAAAGATGGATCCTGAAACAAATATCTATCCTGAGTGGGATTCTTCAAACGACTACAGCTACCCTGACCTCGTAAGCTTCGAGGACGAGAACGCTGCTTCTGCTATCACAGATAAGGTAACACTCTACGCTGATGACAAGCTTATCTGGGGTACAGAGCCAGACGGCACAACAGCAGGCGGCAGCGAGTACGTTGTTGACAAGGATACAACAACTACTACCACAAAGAAGTCTGATTCTTCAAAGACAACAACTACAACAAAGACTGAGGCTTCTAAGACCGACGACACACCAACCAACGTTTCATACGGTGACGCTAACTGCGACGGTAAGGTCGATATGTCAGATGTTGTACTTATAATGCAGGCACTTTCAAACCCAAACAAGTATGGTCTTAAGGGTACCGATAAGAACCACCTTACAGCAGAGGGCCAGAGCAATGCAGACTGTGATCTTTCATCAGCGGGTATGTCTACAGGCGATGCACTGGCTATCCAGAAGTATTTACTTAAAAAGGTTACTTCACTTCCAATTAAGAAGTAATCATCAGTAACTAAAACGGAGAACTTTAAAAGTTCTCCGTTTTTATTTTTATAATACGTAATAAAAAATACAGCCGTTCGCAAGAACGGCTGTACCAATATCCCCCGAAAGGAACGGATAAGCATTTATTAAGCTGACGCAGCAGCCTTTTCCATTGTTTCCTTCTTGAGCTCCTTGCTGTTGAAGGCTTCCGGAGTTGTGAACGTAGGTACCATATCGTGAAGAGCATCTACCGCAACCTTCTCGTTGTTTTCGAGAGCAGCATTTCTCAGCGCATTAAGTCGGAAAGCAAAGTTTCTTTCGTCGATCTCTATCTGTTTACCGATAAATATGAGTTTGTTTGATGTTTTCTGTAAGCCTTCCTCATTCATGAGGAGTTCTTCCTTTATCTTTTCACCGGGGCGAAGTCCTGTGAACTTTATCTCCACATCTTTATACGGCTCCTTGCCATACATACGGATAAGATTCTCTGCAAGAGTTACTATCTTGACGGGCTTTCCCATGTCAAGAACAAATATCTCTCCGCCGTTTGCTATGGCAGCTGCCTCCATAACAAGATTTACAGCCTCAGGAATAGTCATAAAATAACGTATAATATCAGGGTGTGTGACCGTAACAGGTTTCCCCTGCTCTATCTGTCTCTTAAAAAGAGGGATTACAGAACCGTTTGAGCCGAGAACATTTCCGAAACGTGTTGTTACAAACTCTGTTCTGCCTTCATGCTGCTGTGCAAGATACTGAACTATCATCTCGCAGCAGCGCTTTGAAGCTCCCATTACGTTTGTGGGGTTAACTGCCTTGTCGGTTGATATCATTACAAACTTTTCGACGTTATGATACTGTGCCAGAGTCGCAACATTAAATGTACCGATGATGTTGTTCTTGATAGCTTCCATTGGAGATACCTCCATAAGAGGTACGTGCTTATGGGCAGCTGCATGGAATACAACATCGGGCTTGTAAGTATCGAATATCTGATTCATGCGGAAATAATCCCTTACAGAAGCGATCAGAGTTACCAGCGATAATTCATCGCCGTATTCCATTTTAAGCTCCTGCTCAATATCGTAGGCGTTATTCTCGTAAATATCAACAATAATAACTCTCTCGGGATTATACTTGGCTATCTGTCGAACAAGCTCGGAACCTATACTTCCGCCGCCGCCTGTTACCATGCAGACCTTTCCACCGATGAAATCACGGATATCCTTGTTATCAAACTTGATAGGCTCGCGTCCGAGAAGATCTTCGACCTTGATATCGCGTATCTGATTGATAATAGTCTTGTTTTCGCTGTCAAATACAAGATTACCGATAAAGGGCACTATCTTTACGGGTATCTTCGTATCTGAGCATATATCAAGGATACGCTTTCGCTCATCTTCAAGGCACGAAGGGATAGCAAAGAGTATCTGCTCAATTTTCTTCTCTCTGATAAATCTATGTATCTCAGCTGTAGTTCCGACTACCTGAACTCCACCTATCTCAGTGCCTACCTTGTCCCTGTTGTCATCAATAATACATACAGGATCAAAGAGAGTCACCTGCTTGTCTCCTGTATAAGGAGAATTCTGAGCATTGTGAATCTCCTTAAGGATAGTTCTACAGGCTTGTCCGCCGCCTATTACCATAGTACGCTTGCCCTTGAATGGCTCAGCCTTTACAAGGTTGATAAACGTGCATTTGAACATATACCTGAAAAGACATATGCCAAAAGTAAGTATCATAAGATGAAGCATCGTATACAAAGGATAAAGCGTTCTGCTGATTATATACACTATAGAAGCTGAAGCAAAGATACCAACTATAGCTCCGTATACACAGGTCAGATAGTCTTTTCTGTTGAAATAGCGCCATAGCTTACTGTATGCCCCTGTTATCAGCAAACTTCCGATACAGCATATGGAACTGACGGCGATTGAAACAATAATACTTGATTCATCAAGTGCTTTCCCCGCAAATGAAAGAATAAAATTTGCGATAAGCGCCGCCATTGAGATGATAAACGCATCTGCAAAAGCAAGAATAACTTTTCGGCATTTAAAATTCCTGCACATTTCCTTCATAACAATAATCCCTCCGATTCAGCCGCTATGCGACATTTTTAGCCTGATCAGATATAACGATTAAAAGCTAAAAATAATACTAAAAGTTAAAATCAACCTTTAAAAATATTTATAAATATATATAACCTCAACTATGTTAATATGATTTTATTATAATAACTGTTTTCCGAAAAATCAATACTAAATATGAAATCAATAAAAAAGTTCATTGAAATTCGTCAATATTGCCAAAGGAGCCACATAATTTAAGCTTCTCATGCAAAAATATGACTTATCGCCGATTTATCGCCTGTAGAACTCCAAAGTGTATTAACTCTTTGTATATCCTTTTTAATGCTATTTTTCGGCAATATGATCGGTCAGACTTTCGATCTCGCATATCCTGCATATACTTCCGCATGAACAAAGAAGCTCTCTAATCTCTTTTTTCAAAGTCTCTTCAAATTTACCGCCTGCCAAAATTGCAGTCTTAATAAAGCTTAAATCCTTACTGTCAAAACCGCTGCTCTCCGCCATAACCTTGTACATTCTGCTGTCGCCTGCAATTACATTCGGACAGTATCTTATGATAGCCTTGTCGATGTCATTATTATTGAAATTAGGCAGTATGACAGCTGTTCCGCCAACTGAAAAAACAGAATGGATACAGGTGCCTATGCCGAATCCCTGAGATATGGGCACAACTGCAAGAACTCTGTCCGCCTTATCTATATTGCCGCATTCCTCAAGGCAATACAATGCAAAATCATTGAAGTTCTTATTGCTTACTGAAATGCTCTGCGAATCATCTCTCTCACTTATAAAAGCTGCCGCCGTTTCACCTGAGCTGTGAACAACTATGTATCTGTCGGTAGGCGAAGCCTTGGAAATAAAACCGTTCCAGTCCAAAAAAGGACTTTTTCGCTTCTTTTTACCGAAATTCTTGATAATGTGACCTGTTTTCATCACAAGTGGCATTTCGTCGCTGACAGACGCAGTTACAACAAGCTTTATATCAAGGGCATCAACTATGTTTTCAAGCTTAGAGGAAATGCTTTCCAGTGCAAAGATATACCTGCTGCCGCTTTTCACGAGCCCGTCTTTTATATCCATTTCATCGCAGTATGGATCTATCATATCGGCAGCTGCGCCAAGCTTGTTTACCGCATACAAAAGATACACTGCCTGCGGCACATTAGGCAGACAGACTGATACTACGTCTCCCCTGTTTACACCTATAGCAACAAGTGCACAAGCGCACCTGTTTACCTCACGTACCAGTTCACGGTAAGATATCTCCCTGCCAAAATAATCAACAGCACAAAGACTGCCGTATTCTTTGGCGCTTCTTTTAAGATTATCATATACCGATCTCTCGGGAATGATAAGTTGTTTCTTCATTTATATTACTCCATTCCAAACTTTTAAATCAGCTATAATTATATCATCTTTATTATGCTGTTTCAAGCAAAAATAAGCATATCCATATTTTACCACATTTAAAATACTATTTCATAGTGACATTTGTCACTTTTTTAGTGACAAATGTCACTCAAGAAGTGACAGATGACACCTTACATTTCACTAAAAAACGTGTTATCATATAATCACAGCAAAACCAACACAGACATAAAGAAAGGATGATGATTATGTTAAATAATCCTATTATCACCATGCTTATACTGGTTACGCCGATCATTATTCCGCTTGTTATAATCGGAATAGTAAAAGCGTGCAGCAACAAAAAAACAGATCAGAACCCACCTTATATTTATACTATGCAGAACGGCTACTACAGCTGTCCTCAGCCACCATATCCGAACTGTCCTCCGCCTCCGCAGGCATATCAGAATCGACCGGCAGCTCAGCCTCCAAAGGCTGCAAAGAAGCACGACATGACTGTATCAAATATACTCTTCCTTATCGGAACAGCATTCGTAGTCCTTTCAGGTCTTGCATTCGGCGTTGCTAAGTGGGTACACACTTCTCACGAAGGCAGAGTTGCTATCATAATGGCAGCTTCAGCGGTATCATTCTTACTCAGCGCAGTTGTAGGCAAATTCCTCAAGCTCAACGGAACATCAACTTCATTTTACGTTCTCGGCTCAGGCTTTATAGCTACAGCATTCCTGACAGCAGGCTATTATAAACTCATGGGCGAATGGCTCTCATTCGGCGGCGGCGGAATGTATGCGCTTCTCGCTATAGCAACAGGAATATCAGCGGTAATGATGTTTATCGGCGACAAGATATTCAGTAAGCTTCCGCTTATTTACACAGCTCTTTCAGCAACAGCTCTTACAGCGCTTTTCGCAGTATTACAGATAAGCAGCGACCTTATGGTAACAGCTCCCGTGTTCCTTGCACTTCAGGTGCTTATCACAGCAGCTGTCTATGGTGCAGAAATATTCAAGGGTAAGAAAAACGAACTCGCTATAAAGATAATCGGCTCGTGCGCAGCATTTATCTATGGTTGTTTCCCTGTTATCTACGTTTTCCAGTCACTTCGCCGCTCGACTTTCATAAGCTACATCATTCTTGCAGCTATGATAGCTCAGCTTCTCTTCTATGCAAAGAAAACAAAGGAAGACGTTCTTACTTCCATAAGCACTATGGTAACTGTTCTTCTTGCATACATGACATCACTTAATATAGCTCAGGTATCAGAGGCAAGATACGGAATAATTTCATTCTGTGCATTCGCAATAGCTATTTACCTTGCACATTGCTTCGTTCCTTTCCTTAAGAACGCTTTTACAGAATCCATCAGCCTTTTAACAGCAGTTATAAGCGCATTTGTATGCATATACTCAGCAAAGCCGGAAGGTTTCATACCTGAAATGCTTTTCGCAGCAGCAGTTTCAGCTATAATTGCAGCATATATCTTCCATAAAAATGAAATTATCCAGTCTATCGCAGGCTTTACAGCTCCTGTGATACCTGCATTCATCACAGGAATGACTGCATATTACGTATCAAACGCATATGGATTTGATGAAAACACAGCATACTCAGCAGCATGGAGCATATTTGCAGCAGTTCTTATCGCAGCAGCTGTCTTTATAGCATATCTCCCCAAATTCGCATTCAACTTCCACGCAAAGCACCCACGCAGCAACGATGTAGTTCTCTACGTAAACATGGTCGTATCAGGACTTTTACTCATAGTTGTTCCGACAGCAAGAGAACTTATGTTACTTCCTGCGCTAATGTGCTTCATTCACTTCGCAGTATCAAACAAGCTCCGCTGCAACGTTACAGCCCTTCTTTCATCAGCAGCACTTCTCAGCTGTGTATATGCTATACTTGACGAAGGCACACAGGGCAAGCTCGCAACAACTATCGTATTTATGATAGTATTCTGTATCTACATGGCTATTTCCAAGCTCATTTACAACAACGGTATCATCGTAAAGTCAAATGACAGACTTATCTTTGATCCAATGCTTCTCTCAGGCTGGATAGCAATAATTATGATGTATCAGGATACTTCAAGGAACTCTGTATTCTTCTTCCTTATAGCAATAGCAGTCTACTGTGCTTCATTCATAAAGAAAAACACTGCAAAGGAAGCAGCTTCTATACTCCTTACAGTAACAGCTTCACTCACAGCTCTGGCACTTATGTTCAGACCGTTTCTCGTTCCAGAGTCAAAGGAGATCTCATGGAAGATATCCATAGGCATCGTTGCACTGGTAGGACTTGCCTGCCGCTTTATCTGGCGTCAGTTCCCAAGTGTATCAAAGTGCGCTTCAAACAGCATATACCTCACAGCATTCATTGCCCTCCTTGTTGACGCACTCTACTTTGATACAGCAGTAAATACTATCTTCGTAATGTCAGTAATGCTCTTCGTGCTCATAGTATCAATAATGGCAAGATCAAAGACATGGTTCATAGCTTCAGCAGCTTCGCTCTTCACTATCACAGTTTACGCAACAAGAGAGTATCTCATGGCACTTAACTGGTGGATATACCTCTTCTTAGCAGGTATCACACTTATAGCTCTTGCAGCAGGCAATGAATACTGCAAGAAGAATAATCAGACTATAAAGTCCTCAGTCGCTAAGAGATTCAGCGGCTGGACATGGTAAATCCAGCAATGCTCCGCTTAATTGCGGAGCATTTTTATATTTTTACAAAAAAAGGTTGCCGAAAAACTATTAATGTGTTATAATTATTATATATATTATCACTGTAAATGGAGGTGCATTACAACGCCAACCATAACTTCAGCCGTACTCCTTGCGATCGGTCTTTGCGGAATGCTGGGCTCGATAACATGGATACTAAGACGCGGCAATAAAAACAGACTGACTCATTTATTTCTTTTCTGTCAGTCATCTATCGTACTTTGGCTGATATCTGAGCTCCTGATACTTTTTTCGTATACGAAACAGCAGTACTGGATAAGCTACACTATCGGCAATATAGGTATCAGCTGCTTCGGACCTCTGTGGCTGTGGCTGTCGCAGGAATACACCTACAACGGTCAGAAGAAAATGAAGCTTCTCTGGATTCTGCCGCTGATAACCATATCATCTATATGCGTTGTGTGCACAAATCCCATACATCATCTGTACTACTCGGATTTTGTTGACCATAGATTTACATACGGACCGCTTTTCTACGTATATCAGATAATATACTACATCTGCATAATCGCAGGCATTACCATAATATGCCTTAAGCATACCCGAAATTCCGTTCAGATAACCAAGCAGTCGATACTGCTGATACTTTCTGCGGCGATACCGCTTGGAATCAATACCCTGTCGCTTACAGGCATATTCACCTCAAAGGCAACGCTTACTCCGCTGTTCTTCGGCTTATCGAGCCTGCTCATAATAATCGCCCTCGGACGATACGGGCTTCTTAATATCAACAACATCGCTATCCGCGATACTATCAATAACATTAACAGCGGCGTTATCATTTTCGATAACAGCGGCATCATAACCTACAAAAATAAATACGCTGATACTCTGCCGTTCCTCAAAGGCACAACAAGCATAGAAAGCTTTCTGAGTGCTGTTTCAGAGGTCAGCGGCAGTCCTGCGCCTGCAGATTTCACATCTCTGGAATTAAAATGTGACAAGGAATATTACAGTCTCAAACAGACATACTGCGATAACCAAAACGGCAATAAGGTCGCAAGCGTAGTTACCATAAGCAATGTTACGGAATACCATGAGCTTGCCGCGGCTGAAAAAAAGCTCAGTCTTGAACAGGAACGAACCCGAATCGCACAGGAAATGCATGATTCAGCAGGTCACACCTTTACTATGATAAGCTCTCTTGCAAGACTGCTTAAATTTGAAGCTGATAAGGAAACTCCCGATACATCGAAAATGGTGGAAAACATACAGGAGATCGACGGACTTTCAAGAAGCGGCGTAACTCAGCTTCGCTGTACTATCAATAACCTCCGTGACGACGAGTTCATGACCTCGGTCACAAAGGCTGTTCAGACAGTAATTACTGCTGTAAGAGGAGTTGAGATAGAGCTCTGTGTTCAGGGCGAGGAAGATGAACGCTACAGCTTCTGTATAAGAGATATGTACGACAACTGCCGTGAAACCGTCACTAACTCACTGCGCTATTCTGAAGCTTCTAAGATAGATATAATCCTGAAATTTCTCAATGAGCGTATTGAAATGTATATTTTTGACAACGGCAAAGGCTGTGAGACTATTTCCGAGCATAACGGACTCCGCGGTATCCGCGAAAGAACGGAAAAACTCGGTGGAACTGTTAAATTCAGCTCAATACCGGGCGAAGGCTTCAATACTGTTATAAAAATACCATTAGAAGAGGTGCAGATATGATAAACGTTATTTTAGCAGACGACGTTAAGATACTCCGAGCAGGATTAAAGGCAGTCCTCGTAAGCGACGAGGACATAAATGTTGTAGCCGAGGCTTCCGACGGCAAAGAGGCATATGAGATGTGCGTACGCTATAAGCCCGATGTAGTGCTTATGGACATGAGAATGCCTGATTATGACGGCGGATACGGTACAAGAAAGATAAAGGATACTCTCCCAGACATCAAAGTACTCGTACTCACGACCTTTGACGATAAGGAGACAGTGGAAAAAGCTATCTCCAGTGGAGCAGACGGCTATATCCTCAAGGAAATGGACAACGACAAGATAATAAATTCTATAAAAGCAGTTGCAGGCGGTATCAATGTATTCTGCAATAATATTTTCCGTTCTATCAAAAAAGACGTTCTTTTACAGCAGGACGGAAAGAATTTCGACCTCAGCGAGCGCGATGTTAACATTCTGAGACTCATCTGCGACGGACTCGACAACAAGGAAATCGCCTCACAGCTTTTCCTTGCTGAAGGTACTGTAAGAAACAGCGTATCCAAGCTCCTTGAAAAGCTTAATGTAAAGGACCGTACTCAGCTTGCGGTATTTGCAATAAAAAATAACCTTATATAATATTTAAAACGGAAGTTCATACTTCCGTTTTATTTTTTCTATTGCTTTATAGCCGCAAAAGTGGTATAATATAGCTTGATACACAGACTAAAGCATATAAAGGAGCGTTATATGAGTAAACTAAGAAAACAGCATATGGCGATCGAATGGCATGATATCGTAAATACCGAAAGCGATATACCTGCAAAAAATGCTTCATTGCAGGAAAAAGCTTCTCTTGTCGGAAGAGTTGGCTTGATGATGCTTTCTGTTGGTACAGCCGCATGGCGCGTAAGAGCTTCAATGAACAAGATATCACGCGCTCTTGGGATAACCTGCAACGCCGATATAGGTCTGCTGTCTATTGAATATACCTGTATAAGCGGCAGTGAGACCTATACAAACGCTATTTCCATAAATACAACGGGCGTAAACACTGATAAGCTCAATGAGCTGGAGCATTTTGCCGACGGCTTTGCAGATAGAGCCGAGAAATACTCCGTTCAGCAGTTCCACATGATACTTGATAAATTTCAGGATATGAAAGGCAACTATAAAGCCCTGTCTCTCGGACTTGCTTCGGCACTTGCCTGCTGCGCATTCACTTTTCTCCTCGGAGGCGGTATTATCGAGATGATATGCGCTTTTTTCGGTGCGGGAATCGGTAATTTCGTAAGAAAAAAGCTCCTCGAAAGGCATATCACTCTCTTTGCAAATGTTGCAGCAGGAGTTGCCTCGGCTTGCTGTACATACGTCATATTCATTAAGCTTGCTGAGCTTCTAATGGGAGTTTCGGCAATACATCAGGCAGGATACATCTGCTCAATGCTCTTTGTTATCCCGGGATTTCCACTGATAACAGGCGGTATGGACCTTGCCAAGCTCGACCTGCGGTCAGGTCTCGAACGTATCACCTACGCCCTGCTTATCATAATAGTTGCTACACTTACAGGCTGGCTATGTGCGACGCTGTTTCACTTCTATCCGCAGGACTTTGAGGCTTATGAGCTTGATCCCCTGCTCCGCACGGTATTTATTATGATAACAAGCTTCTGCGGAGTATACGGCTTCTCACTCATGTTCAACAGTACAAAAAAAATGGCTGCTACAGCAGGGCTGATCGGAATGTGTGCAAACACTCTCAGATTGGAACTGATAGATCTTGCAGGAGTCCACGTTGGACTTGCCGCATTTATCGGAGCATTATCAGCAGGACTCCTTGCTTCTGCTATACACCACTGGATAGGCTATCCGAGAATAACTCTCACCGTACCGTCTATAGTCATAATGGTTCCGGGAATGTTCATGTATAAGGGTGTTTATTATATCGTCATAAACGACATAACGACAGGCGAAATGTGGCTCACGAAGGCTGTACTGATAGTTACGGCACTTCCACTCGGTCTTATCTTCGCAAGGATACTTACTGACAAAAATTTCCGCAAAAGCAGCTAAACGAAAAGCTCTCCGAAAGGAGAGCTTTTTCTGTTACAGATTTTCGTTTTTCAGTGCGTCTATGGGATTATCTTTCTTTATCTTGCACATTGAATACATCATTGTTGCAAAAACTACAAGGAACACGCTGAGTACTGCAATACCTACAGCTCCCCACGGCATTGTAAAGTAAGTATCTATTCCCCTTCTTATGGAACAATAGATAAGATATGTAACTATTGCCGATACAGGAAGTCCGTAAAGAAGCGCCTTTGTGCCGTAAAGGATACACTCAAAATTGAGCATTTTCTTCATGCCTTTTGCTGTCATGCCTACAGATTTGAGCATTGCAAATTCTCTTCTCCTGAGATTGATGTTAGTGGTAATGGTGTTGAAAACATTTGCAGCTGCTATCAGTGAGATAAGTACGATAAATCCGTATGCAAATACCTTTACAATAACGATAATGCTTCTGCTTGTTTCAGCGAACTCTGCATAATTGTACAGGTCGCCAACGTATTTGTCATTTTCCTTAAACATTTTTTCGAGAGCCTTGTAGCCGCCGAAAACATCATCAGAATTAATGGAATAGTCAACTCCGTTTGCGCCCTCTTCGTCTTCACCGAGAATGCTGTTCATCGAGCTGTACGGATATATTACAGCAGAGCCGTAATAATTAGGGAAGAAAGGAGTATCGTCAATGACCTTTCCTACTTTAAGCGTAACATCTCTTGAACAATCCGCTGCATTCCACTCTTTTTTATCAAGTCCGTCCTGAGAGCTGTATACTACCTTGCCGTCAATATGAGTTTCCGTATAATAGTAGCCTTTGAAGCTCTTGTGTGCTGTGAACTCCATTTCAAAGCTGTCGGTATTGAACAGCTTTTTGCGTACCATTCTGCCTGTTTCTGTATCAAGGTCAAAGGAATCATCAAAAGCTATTCCAAGCGGTGCGTCCTTATCCATGAATTCACTTTCTGAAAGGCTGTATTTTTTCAGAACATCCCTGAAAGTCTCGTCATCAACAAAACAGGCGCTCACATTTATTATTTTGAAGCCGTCTTTTTTCTTCATGTCGTATGCTTCTTCCATAAGTGAGCTGTTTTCTGAAGAAAGCATTTCCTTATTCAGATAGTTTTCATTTATGTATGCAGTTTGAAAGCTGTTTGTATAATAGCTTGCACCTGTAATATGTTCGGTGTTTTTTATATCTCTCAGAAGCTCGTCAACATCTACATTGCTGTCTTTATCAGGTCTCTCGTAAAGAGTATACATATAATCCATGTTGAATGTATCGTATGCATCGCCTACCGATGACACAAGATAAGATGTGAATGCATAAGCCGAAATAAAGAGAACTATACTCATAAAAAGACTGATTATAGTTGCACGGTACTTCTTTTTGCTTCGCTTGAAGTATTTATGTGCAAGCATTCCCGAAAGTCCGAATACCTTGAAAATGATTTTCGGAGTTTTTATGTGCTTTGTCTGCTTTATGTCGGAATTCTGACGGATAGCTTCAACTGCGGTTATCCTTGTTGCTCTGACAGATGGTATCCAGGCAGATATCCTTATAGTCACAAAAGCGATAATACAAGCAGCAATCAGCGCTGTGGGAGATACGCATACACGCATAGGCTCGCTGAATTTTTCTCCAGAAAAAATAGCAAATTTACTGCCGATAGCAAGGAATGTTACCCACATACCAAGGATTCCCAAGCCAATACCCAAGGGAATACCAATGAAGCTGAGTGTCATTGCTTCAAAGCGCACCATTTTGCGGAGCTGCTTCTTTGTAGCACCGATCGATGAAAGAAGTCCGAACTGCTTTGTTCTCTCGGAAACGGATATAGAAAATGCGTTATATATAAGCATTATCGAGCCGAACATGATAAGTACGATAACTACTGCCATAAGACCGTATATCATGCCGTAAAAGCTGGCGTACTTTGAAACGCCTCTGAACATGAGAAGGTCACTGTGAGCTCCGCTGGTAATGCCGTTATCATCAAAGCCGCATTTCTTCATAAAGTCATAGATGTCATCCATATGCTTCATGCGATAGAAAACTGTATAATAAGTATCCTTGGTATATTTATCGGGAACAGTCAATGCTGTATATCCCGGAGCAAAAGTATCCTCAAAATCAGGTCGGGAATAAAATCCGACAACTGTATACTCCCGTGTCTCTCTTATATTGAGCTTTTCGGCATTGATAGTTTTTCCGTCATCACCGTCAACAGCGATATACGGTGTATCCTGTCTGAAAATCTGGCTGTTGATAAGATCAATATTATCATTGATAAGGCTCTGTATATCAATATTCTGTCTGAGAGAATAGTCCATTTTATCGGTATCCAATTTGAGAAGCTCGTCTGTATCTGCAACTCTGTCGCCAATCTCAAGCTTTAAAACATCGCCCTCGTTATAATGTACCTCGCCGTTGTCTGCAAGATGATCGGGGAGCATTATTTCACCGCTGTTCCGGGGCATACGTCCCGATATTACGTGGATAGGAGCTATTCCCTGCTCGTCCTCATGAAATCCTGATATATAGAGGTACGGCTTGTAGCTGTTTGTGCTTCCGATATCGGCATAGCCTATATAGCTGAGTACCGCCTTGTCCTTTACCTCGTCTGCCTCATCTATCTTCTTAAAGCTGTTATTGTCGATATTTTTCTCTATGCCGTGCCATTTGCCCTCGGTATACTCGAAATAACTGATAGCATACTGCCTTACAGACGCAAATGAAGTAGTGACTGCGCAGATAAGAGCGGTAGAGAGCACAATTCCGATTATGGTAACAAATGTCCTCGTGCGGTTCTTTTTCAGCGATTGAAGTGTTACTTTATTGAAGATATTCATTTGCGTATCACCTCGTCACGGGTTATAATTCCGTCCTCTATAGCAAGTATACGGTCTGCCTGCAATGCGATATTCTCATCATGGGTAATGATAATGAGAGTCTGATTGTATTTCTGATTCGATAGCTTTAACAGGTCGACTATCTCCTGACTGTTCTTGCTGTCGAGATTTCCTGTAGGCTCGTCTGCAAGTACTACCGCAGGAGCATTCATCAGTGCTCTGCCGATAGAAACTCTCTGCTGCTGACCTCCTGAAAGCTGATTCGGAAGATGATTCTCTCTGCCTTTGAGCTTAAGCGTTGCGATAAGCTCGTTAAGTCTGTCATCGTTTACCTGCTGACCGTCCATAAGTACGGGAAGCGTAATATTCTCTGTGACATTGAGAACAGGTATAAGATTGTAGAACTGATATATAAGTCCGACCTGTCTGCGGCGGAATACAGCAAGCTGTTCGTCATTCTGCGCATAGACGTCCTTGCCGTCCATGAACACCTTGCCAGATGTAGGCTTGTCAACTCCGCCGAGTATATGAAGCAGAGTGGACTTTCCCGAGCCCGAAGGACCGATTATTGCAATAAACTCGCCCTTTTCAACCGAAAAGCTCACATTGTCAAGTGCGTGAACTTCATTTTCGCCGCTGCCGTATACCTTGCATAAATTTTCAACTCTGAGTATCTCCATGGTAAGTGCTCCTTTTCTTGGTTTATGTACATATTCTATCATGTCAATATGACTGTATGGTGACTTTAAAATAACAAAAATGTCACATAAAACAAGGACGCACGTTGTGCGCCCTAACTACTTCATATTATACGGTAGATTCATAGAATCTCATGGTAAACATAGCTCCGCCGTCGGGAGCATTTTCAGCCTTCAAAGTTCCATTCTGCTCTGTGACTATCATTCTTGCAAGAGCAAGTCCGATACCGAAGCCGCCCTTGTCCTCGGAAGTCCTGCCCTTATAGAATCGCTCGAATATATGAGGCAGATCCTCAGCCGAAATGCCGCTGCCGCTGTCGGAAATGACTATCTCGGAGTAAAGAGGATTTCTCTTGCCGCAGACCTTGATAGTGCCGCTGTCAGGAGTATGCTCCATGCAGTTTTTTACGATGTTGCCGATAGCCTCACAGCTCCATGCCACATCACAGCTAAGCTCGCCCTCGGCTTCGATAACAAGCTCCTGACCGCGGAGCTCAATGGGCACGCGGACAGGCATACAGGCTTTGTCAAGAAGCTCCTGCATACTTATATCCTCGCTGTGAAACCTGATAGTTCCCGCGTCAAGCTTTGACATCTTCAGCAGCGCAGTAATAAGCCAGTCGATACGCGAAAGAAGTCCGTAGAGCTTATGTACGAGCTGCTCGCGCTTTTCGTATGTAAGGTCGGGCTCAGATAACATGGAGACAAGTATATTTATTGATGTGAGCGGAGTTCTTATCTGGTGCGATATATCCGCAAGAAGGTCGGCAAGGCTGACTTTTTCCTCCATAAGCCTGCTCTGCTGCTCACGCAGACGGACCGTCATCTTGTAGACCTCGCTTTGCAGAAGTCCTATATCTCCCTCGGAGTAATTCTCAAACTGTATATCCTCTTCTCCGTGAAGTATCCTGTCAATGTCAGCCGAAAGCTTTGAAATGCGCTTGTAGCGAATATAGATACAGTTCATGTGTATGACTGTGAATACTGTGCAAACGAAAAGAGCCGGCAAAGCAAGCTTTCTGTCGTAAAGATACGCTCCCACAATGGTTATCAATGACAAAACCGTATATATAGTGAAAGAAGACAGTATCTCTGAATTTCTAAGCAGATTTCTCATAAGTCCACCCTGTATCCAAGACCTCTTACAGTCTTTATTATTGTCGGATTTGCAGGATCGTCCTCTATTTTCTCACGGAGGCGCTTGATGTAAACTGTAAGTGTATTGTCGTTGACAAATTCACCTGCAATGTCCCATATGGACTCTAAAAGCTTAGTTCTTGTCATAACAGCTCCCCTGTTATTGATGAAAACCAGCAGAAGTCTGTATTCCAGAGCTGACAGGAACAGGTCCCTGCCGTTTTTGCTGGCTGTTCCCTTTACAGTGTCAACAAGCACATCTCCAAGCTGAGTTACAGAACCTGTACTGCCTGTAAGGCGCAGTACGTTCTTGATACGTGAAACAAGCTCACGGGGACGGAAAGGCTTTGCTATATAGTCATCAGCACCAAGGTCAAAGCCTGTTACCGTACTGAATTCGTCTCCCGAAGCAGTAAGGAAAATAACAGGGATACAGGTGTTAGCCTTTATAGCCGAACAGACTGCAAATCCGTTGCCTTCTGCAAGGGATACATCGAGCAGCACAAGGTCAAAGCTCTCATTCTCAACCATTTCCAGTGCTTTTGTCTGTCCGTTGGCATTTTTGACGCTGAATCCCTCTCCTGTGAGAAATTCGGTGAGATTAGCGATTATTTCTTTATCATCTTCTACAAGTAATATCCTATTCAAGGCGATACAGCTCCGTTCCGAATAATTGTCCATTATATAATAACATATCTGCACAAAAAAATCAACGAAAAAATAAAAGCAGCTATAAAAGCTGCTTTTATCTGAATTATTATTTGTGTTCATGCCTCAGCTGAATTCATTACAGGTGAAACATTTGCCTGCGTCGTACCATCAGCAGGAGATACATAGATTACCGAACCGTTTACTGCTTCGTCCTCATTATCAATTACAGGCTCTGTGCCGCAGCCGCTCATTGAGACAAGGATCCCGCATAATGTAAGAATAAGAAATAGCTTTTTCATTACCGATTCCCCCTCTCCTTGTTGCTTTTATTGTAAAATAGAAACCTTAAATGAATCTTAAATTCAAGTTGATTTTTTGTGAACAGAAATATTAACGATAACGATCCCCAAGGCTACAAGCATCAGTGACGCACACACAATGAGAGGTCCTGCGGCGCTTCTCTCCGAAAGAAGCAGGAAAGAAAGAATAACTCCGAATACAGGGTTCATGAAGCCGAAAACCGATATTGTTGAGACAGGGTTATGCTTCAGAAGCGTTCCCCATATGGAAAAGGCAGCTGCCGACACAAATGCAAGATAGAGCAGCATAAGTACTCCCTCTTTATTTATGACTGTTATCCTGCCGCCGCATATCAAGCCGACAGCTGTCATTACAATACCGCCGAATATGAACTGCCAGCCGCTGAGCATTACAGGATCATGCTTTGATGAGTAACGCTTTATCAGAGCTGCCGAAAAAGCATAGGAAAGTGCCGACAAAAACACAAAGCCCTCGCCTGTAAGCCGAAATCCGCCGCTCATACCGCTGAGATTTATGAGAACAACTCCCGAAAAGCCGACGATACAGCCAAAGATCTTACGGAATGTGAGCTTTTCCGTTCTGAATATAAGTGCCGCCACAAGTATGGACAGGAACACGTTCGACGCTGTTATTACCGAGCTCTTCATGCCTGTGCTTCGGGCAAGTCCGATATAAAAGAATGTATATTGCAGTATGGTCTGAAACAGGGAAAGCTTCATGACCTTCGGTACTTCATCGGCATGAGGGATAAGTAGCTTCCGAGCTATAATACTGCCTATCAGAAGTGCCAGAATACCGGCACCCGTAAATCTCAGCCCTGCATAAAGCATCTGGGAGTATGTATCCTCAGCACCGATACCTGAAAATCCGTAGCCTAACTTTATGCACGGGAAAGCACTGCCCCACAGCAGACAGCACAGCAAGGTCAGCGGCAAAACCACTGTTTTCTTTGTCAATACAGAACCGTCTTTCATAAAAAGCTCCTTAAAACATAATACGTGAATTATTATAGCACAGTTTAGTGCTCTTTCCAATAGTAATATCAAAAATCAGAGCTTTTTACAAAGCAGCTAAGTCTCATGATAATAAATATGTAAAACAGGCTTCTCCGCCTTATTTCAGCATTATTTTTGATATTGAGAACACTTTTGTACACCGCAGATTTATTGACAAATCTGCCAAAAAAGTCTATAATATTATCAACAAATTTCTATCGGAGGATATTAAAATGAAAATCAAAAAGTTTATGGCGGCAGCCCTCTCTGCCTGCCTTATGCTCCCTGCCATGACAGGTCTCTCAACTGCTGCAGGCGGCACTCGTGTCTCTGTCCACGATCCATCTATCGTCAAGGACAAAAGCACTTACTATGTTTTCGGTTCTCATATCGAAGCTGCCAAATCCAACGACCTCCAGAACTGGAAACGCTTCTCAAATGGCTATGCCACTACAAATAATGTGGAGTTCGGCAATCTCTCACAGAATCTGAAAAAAGCCTTTGACTGGGCAGGTGAAAACCTTGAGGACTGCGTCGGCGGCTTTGCAGTATGGGCTCCCGATGTTGTTTGGGACGCCGATTATATAAACAAAGACGGCAGCAAGGGCGCCTACCTCATGTACTTCTGTACATCGTCTACATATATACGCTCGGTAATTGCTTATGCTGCTTCAAAGAATATCGAAGGCCCCTACACTTTTGTAGATACCCTCATCTACTCAGGCTTCACCAACAACGACAGCTATGCTACAAGCAATACAAAGAACGTCAACCGCAAATACACTTCTACAAATGTTGACGAGCTTATTGCTCAGGGACAGGTCACATTCAATAACAACTGGTTCAATAAGAATAACTTCAATAACCAGCTCTTCCCTAATGCAATTGATCCGACTATATATTACGATACCAACGGCAAGATGTATATGTGCTACGGTTCGTGGTCGGGCGGTATCTTTACTCTGGAAATTGATCCTAAGACAGGTCAGTGTATCCACCCGAAAACAGGTCAGACCGCTGACGGAAGAATGGTGGACAGCTATTTTGGTACAAAGATATCAGGCGGTTACGGCAAATCAGGTGAAGGTCCGTTCATTGAGTACAATGCAGAAACAGGCTACTATTATCTGTGGGTGACATTCGGCGGACTTACCTCCACAGGCGGCTATAATATGCGCGTTTTCCGTTCCACATCACCTTTGGGACCGTTCACGGATCCAGCAGGCAGACAGGCTGTACTTCCCACTAATCCCAATCTTGACTCAACAGGTCTGAAAGTCATGGGCAATTACAAATTCAGCTCACTTAGCAAGGCTTATATGGCTTGCGGACACAACTCCGTGCTGAAAGATGATGACGGAAAGTGGTATCTGGTTTATCATACGCGATTTGATGACGGAGCTGAATTCCATGAGGTTCGTGTTCATTCAATGTACTTCAACGAGCAGGGCTGGCCTGTTGTTGCGCCATACGAATACGCAGGAGATGTTATCTCCGAAACAGGCTACAATGATGAGGATATCGTCGGTGATTATGAGTTCATCAATCACGGCAGCTCAACTGACGGAAAAATAATCAATTACAGCAGTATAAAGCTCAACGCTGACGGAACTATCAGCGGCTCTGTTACCGGTAAATGGTCTCAGGCGCAGGATAACTCCGCAGCTGTGATAACTATCGGAAATCAGAGCTACTCAGGTTATTTCCTTGCTGCCAAAGACGAAAACGGCAAAAAGGTAATGTCATTTACAGCTGTTGGCAGCAACAACCAGACAATATGGGGCGTTCAGACCAAGCAGTTCAGCGGCACAGAGCGCTCGGAACTTGTTGATTTTACCGACAAAAACTCACAGCTCATAAATAAGGCTGATACAGTAAGCGGCAGCGGCGCTGCGGTAAAGCTCAGCGGTACAGAGCTTCTCAGTGGTGTTCCCTACTATATCATAAACCAGAACAGCGGCATGGCGATAGACCTGCCCAACGGAAAGCTTGATGAGGGCACTAATATACAGCAGTGGGAGCGCAATGGCAGCTGGGCACAACAATGGCGTATCATAGCTGTTGACAAGGACTACTGCAAGATAGTTTCTGTGGGTGACGAATCCATGTGTATTGCAGTGGCTCAGAGCTCCGCAGACGACGGCGTAAATATAGAGCTCCAGAATTACACAGGCAAGGACAATCAGCTATTCAAAATAAAGAAATGCGGCTCTGATTACGGAATCGTGTCGAAATGCTCCAACGATACAGGCGGACTTGACGTTTATGAATGGTCAAAGGAAAACGGCGGCAATGTAAATCAGTGGAATTACTGGGAGGGAGGCTGCCAGCTGTGGAGCCTTTCCCCTGTTCACCCTCAGGTCACTGACGGTAATTACATGATACGCAGCATTGACAGCGGACAGTTCGTATTCGATATGAAGGGTAATGTTGTGCAGTTCGACGCAAACGGAAAATCCGTTCAGCCTGACAGTACAGGAAAAATGCCGTTTACCCTAAACGATCAGATATGGAGCTTCACAAAGCTCAGCGACGGCAGCTATACTATCAAGAATCAAAAGGGACAGGCACTTGCCGTAAACAGCTCAAACAAACTCGTCGTTGAAGCAGCTTCGGAAACTGATAATCAGAAGTTCAAAGTCATCTGCAATAAGGACGGCAGCTACTCACTGCTTCAAAACGATGTCTGCATTGAGATAGACAAGAACAGCTCAACGGAAGATGCAGGCTTTAATATAAACAGCTTCACAGGAGCAAATACTCAGAAATTCGTTCTTGAGCCTGCTATTCCCGAAGAAATTGTTCTCCCCGTAAAGGGCGATGTGAATGACGACGGTGTTATGAATACCGCAGATCTGGTAATGCTCCAGAAGTATATAATTGGAGCAGGCAAGCTGACAAACAGCTCCAATGCCGACATTAATGAGGACGGCAATATTGATGTATTCGATGTTGTGGGACTCAGAAAACTTCTTATAAAACAATAATATGCAAAAAGAGCAGTCCATCCGGACTGCTCTTGATTTTTAGTCTATAACTATAGGTTCTGACCAGTAGTTCTGATTGTAGATATCAGAGAAACGATAGAGAATATGGCATGAGCCTTTTCCTACGCTTGTGTTGCTTATGGTCAGATTATCGGTAACAGTTACCTGATCTCCGATCATGTAGCTGTCCTGATAATTCATATCATAGTCGTAGTAGTCGCAGATAAAGTCAAGCTTGTCTCCTGCCTTTATCTCGGTGAGATTCTTGGCAACCGCCTCTGTCTCTCCGCCGACATAGTCAGTTGAAGCACCAACGACAGTTCCGTTATCATCATTTACAAACTGAATGATAAGGTTTACTCTTTCACCGTTGAGAAGTGCAGGAACATAGCCTGTTATTATAAGGTCATTTCCGCTCTGCACTGTATCTGTGTGGTAGTAAGCAACTACATTGCCATTGATAGAAAGCCAGTTCTTTTCTGTATCAGCAACAAGCTTTCCGTCGTCATCAAAAGTGAAGATATTGTCAAGTCCAAGGTCTATGTAGCCTGTTCCGTCATCATAGAACATATTAAGGTCAAGACCGTGTACCAGCTCCCACTGAGAATCAGAAAGCGACATAGTATACTTGCCGTTCTTTTCTTCCCATGTAAGCTTTGTTGCGTCGAAATAGTTGTTAGCAAGATACTCGGCTGTATCATTTACATCGGTATCCTTCATGAACTCTGTATTGCTGTCGTCAAGACCTGCAATACTTCTTCCGCCGCCGCCAAGGAAGCTTGAAAGAAGTGAACCTATCATATCTGAGCTGCCTGATGAGCCTGAAGAACCGCCCATACCAAAGAGTGCATCAAGTGGTGAACCTGTGCCGCCTGCTGCTATCTGTCCACCTGTCTCTACCTTAGCAAACTGTCTTATGCAGCGAGCGTACTCGGAATCCATGCCTATCTTGTCGTATGTCTTGCAAGCCTTGTCAACATATGATGAACGCTGATACGGGAAATAAATCGATACACCGAATGCATTTGTCATATTTGAAGAGGTCTTGTTGTACTTTACAGCATTCTTAAGTGAAGAAGCAAGTGCCTTACCCTCGGCAGTTCCTACGTTCTCTGCAAGATTAACAAGGTCTACCTGATCTATACGTGTACCCTGAGCAAACTCGCGTGTGGAGTATCTTGCATTGGAGATCTCCTTATACTCATTCTTTTCGATCTTGCTGCTTATGGACTTGGCAAAGGCAGAAAGATCCTTAGGTACTGTATTTGAGAACTCTGCAAGGTCAATAACAGAAAGTGTAGTCTTCTGTCCTCTGCACTTCTTGCCGCACTCGGATACGAAATCGTCAACGATGTTCTTGCCGATGTCAAGTGTGGGCATTGAAGTATTGCTGCCAAGCTTTGTGAGCCAGTTTGTATAATACCAGCCGATACCGGGCTCTGTTTCCTCAGAAGCTATAAGGTAGTCTGCGTGGTCGTTGAGCATAAGTGCTGTCTCGGCTGTAGCCATGAGGCAAGCGTCAAAGCCTACGAAATCAAACTGAACGCCGCCGCTCTTAAGTGCCTGAGCTACTCCTTCAAGCGTCATAGAGCCGCTGTTCTTGTTCTTTTCGTCATAGCCGTAGCCTGTAACTGATCCGCCGCCGTGATCCCAGAGGATAAGCTCGTTTCTGTTAGCGGGGAAATTCTTTGCACAAAACTGAATGAATGAAGCAAGATTGTTAGGATCGGTCATAGCCTTGCTGCCTGCGTCCTCAACTATCCTGCCGATCTGACCGTTCTTTATCTGGTATATCTGGTTTACCTTATTGCTGATACCGTTTATCTTCCAGCTTGAGCAGCCGCCTGTAAATACGATAACATTTACATTATCACCGTATGAAGCAGCTCTCATCTCCTCCATATCGGAAGAAGCCATGCCGTGCTTTGATTCGAGGTCAGTACCGCACATATAGACCATTATGGTCACAACGTCCTGATTGTTGCCCTTTATAACGGTTCTCTTCTCACGGGAGCCTGCTGCAACTGATGTATCAACGCTGCTGTCGCTTGTAGCGCTGCCTGTCGCGGTATCTTCAGTGCTGAAGCCAAAGCCTGACGGTACTGAACCGATGTCAAGTCCACCGCCTCCGTTTCCGCCGCCTGTAAGTGAACCGAGAAGATCGCCTGCACCGCCGCTGCCGCTCATAAGCTTGAATATAATAAAACCGATTATAATAAGTGTAATGAGACCGCCGCCGCCAGCCGCAGCTCTTTTGGCTCCGCCGCCACCGCCTGTACTGCCGCCTGAATAGCTGCCCGAACCGACAGGACCTGTGCCGAGACCATCGCCTCGTCTATGTGCTCCATTGCCGCCAGAGGTAACGTTCTTACGTCTGCCCTGCGGTCTGTTCTGATTAGGATCCATAATAACCTCCGTAAAAACTCATTATGTGGCTAAATATGCCTACATTAGTATATTTTACACTCTTTCACATAGATTGTCAAGTTAAAAACGGTTACAAATCAATTTTCTCTTAAAAATATCTGTATATCAAGCCGTGCAATTGTAAAAAGATAAAAATAATTATGCTGTTTTTATTTTTACTTGACATTACTCCCCATTTGTAGTATAATATTTATGCTGTCGAGGTGTGGCTCAGTTTGGTAGAGTACTACGTTCGGGACGTAGGGGCCGCAGGTTCAAATCCTGTCACCTCGACCATTAAGCGCGGTATATCACATTATGTGATATACCGTTTATATGCCGCTGTGGTGGAATTGGCAGACACAAGGGACTTAAAATCCCTCGGTAGCAATATCGTACCGGTTCAAGTCCGGTCAGCGGCACTTGCGCCTCGCTTTTCAGCGAGGCGTTATTTTTTACTCCTTTTAAGGACGGTGATACTGTGATAAAGGTTTACAAAATGCAGCTTGACGGCAATATTGATATTACTTGCAATATCTCATGCATTCCTTTCGATATGATGTACTATAAAGAATATCAGAGGATATACAACGATTGTTTCCGCAAAATGAGAACTGCACTTGATATAAAGCCGTACGACTTCCTGAGCGATATATCTCAGATAGCTGATAAGTGCAGCGATATCAGTCTGCTTATAAAAGACGGCAAGCTCATAGGTTCTGTCGCCTGTTACGGAAATGAGATCGACGATCTGATCGTTGCTCCCGAGTATCAGCACAAAGGCTTCGGCAGACAACTGCTGCTTTGGGCGATACATTCGATAAGAAATAAAAATAGCAAGCCTATAACTCTTCACGTAGCCGAGTATAATCACAACGCTGCCAAATTGTATAAAAGCGTTGGTTTTTCTGTCATTGAAACGGAAATTATCAGTTAATCCTAATATGTTAGCAAATCAAAACATTATTTATTCATTTTTTATTAAAAATTTGGAGATTGCCTATTGACAATGTTATTATAATATAGTATAATAAAACTCGGTTATTCACTTTATTCATTTAAAGCTTTACAAGGTTATGACGTAAAATCTTTAAAGCGTAAGAAAGGTCGCGATATCAATGGGCTCACAAGCCGCAACATTCGTCATACTCGCTATCTATGTAGCGATAATGGTAAGTATCGGAATCTATATGTCAAGACGTACCAAGTCCTCTGAGGACTTCATGCTTGGCGGAAGAAGCGTCGGTTCATGGCTGACTGCTTTCTCATATGGTACTACATATTTCTCAGCAGTTGTATTCATCGGATATGCAGGTCAGTTTGGCTGGCTGTACGGTGCTTCAGCAACATGGGTAGGTATAGGAAACGCTATTATCGGAAGCCTTATCCCATTCTTCCTCATAGGCAAGAGAACACGTCTTATGACAAATCATCTTGGCGCTAAGACAATGCCTGAGTACTTCGAGCACAGATTTGACTCAAAGGGACTCAAGACAGCTTCTGCTCTTATCGTATTTATTTTCCTTATACCATATACAGCTTCTGTATACAACGGACTTTCCCGTCTTTTCGGCATGGTATTTGACCTCGGAGAAAACGGCGGTACTATCATAATCATCGCAATGGCTGTTCTTTCAGCTATCTACGTTACACTCGGCGGCTACAAGGCTACAGCTCTCAACGACTTCTTCCAGGGAATCATCATGCTCATCGGTATCGGTACAGTTGTTGCTCTTACCGTTCAGAAGAAGGACGGTCTCTCAGCAGCACTTGACGCTCTCAATACTATTTCCGACAGCAAGACCGAGACAGGAACACTGGGCTCGCTCTTCGGACCTGATCCTATAAACCTCCTCGGAGTTGTTATCCTTACATCACTTGGTACATGGGGACTTCCTCAGATGGTACAGAAATTCTACGCTATCAAGGACGAACAGGCTATCAAGAAGGGTGCGATCATTTCCACATTCTTCGCTATCGTAGTTGCAGGCGGCTCATACTTCATGGGCGGATTCGTAAGACTCTACTGCACACTTGACAGTGCAGACGGCTCAGGCAGAGCATTCATCGAAACTGTTAACGGCAAGCCTGTTTACGATACAATGGTTCCTGCTCTTATTCATCAGGCACTTCCTAATCTCCTTATCGGTCTGGTAGTTGTTCTGGTTCTTTCAGCTTCGCTGTCAACTCTCTCATCACTTGTTCTCACATCGAGCTCAACTCTTACAAACGACCTCATCAAGCCACGTATCAAGAACTTTGATGACAAGCATCAGGTAATGTTCATGAGAATATTCATCGCAGTATTCCTCGTAGTTTCAGTATTCATCGCCTGCCATAAGAACGCTTCTATCTCAACTCTCATGTCTTACTCATGGGGAGCACTTTCAGGCGCGTTCCTCGGACCATTCCTCTATGGTCTGTTCATGAAGAAGGCTTCAAAGGCTGCTGTTGCAGCAAGCCTGATAACAGGTGTAGGTATCAGCGTAACGCATATGCTTTTATTCAGCTTTAACATTGAAGCTTTCAGCGGTATCAAGCAGGCTGTTATCGACCTCAACTGCCCGCTTCAGCTTCTCTCACCTATCAACGCAGGTGCATTTGCAATGATAATCTCGCTTATTATCGTTCCGATAGTAAGTTCATTCACAAAGGCTCCCGACAAGAAGGTAGTAGACAACGCATTCAGCAGTTTATCTGCAAAGTAAAAACTAAGGAGCGCTCAAAGCGCTCCTTTTTCATTCTGTTTATATAAAAAACGCAGCTGATAATAATCAGCTGCGTTTGATATTATACGATAAAATCGTTAAGAGTCTTGCTCTTATCAGCATTTGATGTACTCTGATAAGCATAGTAGCTGAGAACATTTGAAGCGTCAACTGCATTTATCTTGCCGTTGCCGTCAACATCAGCCGCAGCCTCTGCCTCTGCTGAAAGGCCTGTAGGCTTGCTTGTTGCAACGTTTGCATAAGCTGAAAGTATCTCAGAAGCGTCAACTGCATTTATCTTGCCGTCGTTGTTTACATCGCCGAGAAGTCTGTCGGAAACGTTTACACGAAGCTCCTTGCAGTTAAGCTTGTACTTTTCGCTGTCAGGAACGTACTCAGGATTATCGCCTGTACGGTATGTTACATAAGTAAAATCCTGATTCTTGTTATAAATAATTATATCATAGCTGCCTGCAGCTGACTTGTCTACAGCAGCCTCAAATGTAGCCAGCGGATATGAATCGCTCTTCTCACCGGCAAGCTGTAATGGCTTTAATTTACCGTCTGTAGGCACATTAGCGTCACAGTAAAGAGCTGATAATACCTTGACTCCGTCTGACTTTGTCTTTTCGGAAGTAATCGTATCGTTAGTATAGCTCTTATATGGCTTTGTCTGAGGATCCTTTACATTCTGAAGAGTAAGTCCCTGCTTTTCACAAGCCCATTTTACACATACCCAGCCGGCACCTGCATTTTTATCGCTAAGATATACCTCAGCAGGAATAACTGCGCCGTTAGCGTCAGCAGCCTTCTTGTTTACGTATAAATTACCGCTTGAAAGCACCTCTACGCCCTTTGTCTCTTTTGTCTTGAAGTAGACTGTCGGAGCTGAACTGTCAGCAGCATTAGCGCTGAACGAAGCAGCCATACCTACAGTAAGAGCTAATGCAGAAATAATTGATACAACCTTTTTCATATAAAATACTCCTTTCACAGCAGCTCAGCCATGCGCAGAACTATTTCCGCAACACGCTTAGCAGCTATTTTTTCAAATTCGTCAAATGACATTGCTCCCTCGTCGTCTGCATTATCAGATATACAGCGCACACTAACAAACGGAAGCTCATTGAGATAACAGCAGTGTCCAACTGCGGCACTCTCCATATCAACGGCATATGGATCAAACTTTTCCTGAATAGCCTTTTTCACCTCATTGCTTGAGATGAATGCCTCTCCTGAAACGATACGTCCTCTGAAGGACTTCACCTCAAACTCGCCGCAAACCTTCTCTGCTATATCCATAAGCCCGCCATCAGCCTTGAATATTCCGCAGTAGGGCGGATAGTCCTTTAAGAAGTGAAGATCGAGATCGTGAGGAAGCACCTCTGTGGAAATAACAATGTCACAGACCTTTACTGCACTGTTCATTCCGCCTGCGATACCAGTATTTATCACACAGTCAGGGTGAAAATTATCGATCATAACCTGTGTACAAACTGCTGCATTTACCTTTGCGATACCGCAGCAGGCATTGATAACAGTTTTGCCGTTTCTATCATTGATGTAAAAATCAAAGCCCGAGATACGCTTTACCTCGCCCTTGCCGAGAATAGCTCTTATATCAGCCAGCTCAGAAGGCATTGCTCCGATGATAGCGATAGTATTCATAAAATCACTCCATTAAAAATATTACATAGTCATTATATCATATAAATGTTAATAAATCAAGTATAAATAATTGTTATTATTGTTCGCTGCAATAAACATTTATTATATGTATCTTCAGGCGATAATAAATTACCATAAAAAAACAGACCATACCATAATAAACAAATGGCATGGTCTATCTTTTTTTGCGGAATTTCGGCATTATCCTCTTTTTATAAAGATTATGCATGAAGTCAAGGTCTATATCGTACACAAGGAATATCAGATTGGTAATACCAAGCAGTATGTAAGCTCCGTATTTTCCGAAATCGTTGAATTCCTCCAGCATATCTTCAATTCCTAATATATATACCGTCACATAGAAATAGCCTATAATGCAGACGTTGCAGATAAAAAGCTTTATAAGCAGTCTTATAATGCGAAGCGGTATCTTCTGTATATAGAACCTCAATATGGGATAGTGTCCGAACAGCATTATAAATATTAACGCCGCTTCCTTGTCAAAGGTTATAAAAAGCGACAGCAGGCTGACTGCGATATACGTCAGAAAAGCCCATGCTGTGTTTACCTCCACAGCTATTATCATGAGCAGTATGCCTGCTATCCCGGGAAGCAGCAGATAAAGCGCAGGAAGAACTCCCGCAAGGAACATTGTAACGAGACAAAGTGCGGAAACTATGCCTCCCAGCGCTACTCTGTAGCTGATATCTCTCATTATTTAAGAGCCTTTTCCTTTCCGTCAGATGTCTTTTTGGCACTCTGGATATTGTATACTATCGCAGACAGCATCTTTTGCGGAACAAATCTCTGAGCAACAGTTCCAAGCTTTACAAAAAGCCCCGGAACTGCAAAAAGCTTGCCGCTGAACGCCTTATCCAGTGCAAATTCCGCTGCATAATCAGGAGTTATCGGCTTTACTGAAAAGCTTACGCCTGCACGGTTATTGAAATTAGTATCAACAGGTCCCGGGCAGAGCACTGTTATCTTTACATTTGAATGGTCTCTGCGGAGCTCCTCCCAGATAGCGACCGAGAGCTTCAAAACGTAGTTCTTAGAGCCGTAATACGCCGCCATAAGAGGTCCTGCCATAAAGCCTGCGGCAGAAGCAACATTGAGTATGGTTCCGTGGTCTTTTTTCTTGAAATCGCGCAGAAAAAGCTTAGTCAGGATATGAAGCGCCGTGATATTTACGTTTATCATATTTACTTCGTCATCAAGGTCTGTATCCTCGAACTTGCCGAAAAGTCCGTATCCTGCGTTATTTATGAGCATATCCACATCTTTGCCTTTACAAAACTCATAAACCTTGAAAACGTCCTCTTTTTTTGCAAGGTCGGCAGCGATTATCTCGATATTTCCGCCGAGAGATTCCTGTAATTCCTTAAGCCTTTTCTCATTTCTACCCGTCAGGATAAGCGACCAGCCTCTTTTGGCAAGCTTAGCCGCAAAGCTCTGTCCGATACCTGATGTAGCGCCTGTTATCAATGCTTTCATAACTTTCATTTCCTTTCGATGATCTTTTCAAGAGTTTTTCTGTCGCCTAAATTTTCAATGCCGAATAAAAACAATGTCTGTCCATAATCGTTGATGTTGAGATGATCCGAAATGCTGCCTTTCATATCTTTCGGAGAAACAACAGCTATCTCGCTGTAATGCTGAACAAGGAACGGTATGAAGCAGTCTGCATAGCTGTCCTTGATGACAAGAAGCTTCTTATCCGTGTTTGCAGAGGTATATATCCTCATAAAAGGGACTGACTCGCCAAGATACATCGAGTACATATCGTTTGAAGCAAGTCTGCTTCTGTCATAGAGTCTTCCCTCGAATTTACTCCCGTCGTCACGAGTACAAACACAGGTCAGCACCTCCGCGCCCTCGGGATATTCATATATGTCGATGATATCCGCCTCGGGCTTTTTTGAGATAGTCCTGTTATAAAGATTCCCTCTGAACTCATCGGTAACGTGCTCTACTGCGTATTTATCATAGGATATAGGCTGAAAACCAAGCTTCTTAACTACCGTTTTATATACACAGTATGCCCCGTAGCTCGTCCATTTAGTATCATTGCGATAATAAATATAGTTATCCTTGAGCATTTTCAGAATATTATAAGCGTCTATCTTCCTTATATCAGTGTCAAGAAAATCATAAAATGCAGATATCTGCTGGCTGTCGGAGCGATTATCGATATATACAGGGAGAGTATCACCATATATTCCTGAAGAAGTGGGTATAGCTGCAAAATACACAGTTCCGTCGTAATTCTCCGCATACCTGCTGAAAATATCAGCATTTACGGATATAGGAACTCTGTGTGAGGCGTCAACGTCAAGAAGCCTTTCGTTTCCCACATAAACGCCGTTGACTATGCTCTCGGAAAGCTCTGTCTGCATAGCAGTTTTCGCTGAAAGCCACTGGCTTCGTCCCGCAAAATGATCTGTCATATACGTACCGAGTTCTTTTGAAGTGTCACCGTTATAAAGCTTTTCAGCCGTTATCTTCGGAAGCTTTGCCAGTCTCCTGTTTTCGGTATAAGAGACCTCCGACTTATTCCCGAAAACTGTAGCCGCGCCGAAAAAAGTAATGAACGCAAGAGTAACAGCAGCTGTTATCTTATTCGCTATCTTAGGCATATTCTCCCCCCTTACAGTTTCATGATAAGCATTTCAGAGCTGCCGCTGTAGGACAGAAGTGCCGTGCAGATAATAAGTGCAGCAAGCACCACCAGCGTCGAAACAGCATTGATAACAGCCTTTACCTTCTTTTTGCCCGAACGAGTCATAAGATTTCGGAAAAGGTCCGAGGCGGCATATATAGCCGCAAGCAGCATGACTATATATGACTTAAGCAGATAAAATGCCTGTGAATCAGCTATTACTCCGTTTCCGCTAAGCATTGCAAGCAGATATCTTCCCGAATATGAGGGATTGCTGCCTGCAAGGAAAACAGAGCAGATAATTATAACAAAGGCGGTATAAATAATACCCGTGATATTCATTATCTTTCTCTTGGCAATACGGCGCTCAATAATAACGGCTGTTCCTATGAGCAAGCCCCATAAAGCGCCGTTTACGCTGAATGTGTACCAAATACCAAACAGAGTCCAGCCGAATATGAAGATAAGCTCCTTTATCCACCTTTGTCCGCAAACGCCGTATAACGGCTTGGTGACGTATCTTCTCAGCCACTGTATCACCTGAGACTGCCACCTTGCCGCAAAATACTTTATCTTTGTGCTGACAAGAGGATAGTTGAAGCTCTGAGGCATACGATAGCCGAAGCAGTAGGCTATACCTGTGCCCATATCAGCAAAGCCTGAAAGATTAAAATAAAGACACAGCACAAAGCCTGTTATTCCAAGCCATGCGGTAACAGCCGAAAGCTCCTTTACATTCTGGCTCTGAACAGCTGTATAGAGCATATACAGATCATCGGCAACAATGACCTTTTTCGCAAGACCTTTCACAAAAAGAGTCATTCCTATGCCGATATTTGCAGGTGTTTCCCTGCGGTTGTCAAGTATTCTCCTGAAAACTCCGTACCGCAGAAGAGGTCCCATGATAAGCCTTGGAAAGAACATAAAATACAGCGAAAAGCGAACTATGTTCTTTTCAGCTTTTATCCTGCCTTTGTAAATGTCAATGAGAGTGCCTACTGCCGCAAGGCTGAAAAATGATATTCCAACAGGAAAAAAGCCCTCGGGAGCTTTGATCAGCCTGTACAGCCAATCAAAATATTCAGTGCGGAACACTATCAGAGCTGCAAGGTCGATTATAATACCGACCGTAAGCGGTACCGCCGCTGCCTTTTCATTTTTTCTCAGGCGGCTGATAAGATGTGAAAAGCCATAATTCAGCGCAGTAAATGCAAGTATGAATATCAGGAAGTACAGGCTTATCATACCGCAAAAGACTATGCTCAGAAAAAGCAGCGTCAGCTCACGAAGCTTCTTCGGCGTTATATAAAAAAGCAGTACAGAAACGGGCAGAAACCCGTATATGAACAGCAAGCTGCTATATACCATTATTTTCTCCCTTCAATTCACTCATTACCTGCGCAAGCTCTGCGCTGTCCATCATGGTGCAAAGAACTTCAATGAGCGCACCTGCTGAAAGCTGTCTCGGCAGTCCCAGATGAAGCTGTAATTTCTCGCGGAGTTCGCGGCTGTTCTCACCGCCGCTGAGTCCGAGCTCATATAATGTAAGCTTAGTTATATCAGAACGTTTTCCGCTTTTTGAAGCCGTGATACCGGACTTTTCAAAAGCTGCAAGAAGAGTCTGTACGTCGATGCCCTCAACGCCGAGCTTTCCCTCGGCTGAGGGCTTTACTTTGCGTTTTTCCTTGCCGAAAACATCGGGGATATAGACATTGGTTATCTTTCCGCCGCCTACAGCGCCCTTTATATAGCCGCGTATGCGCCTGCCTGCCGCATCGGAGTCCGTAAGAATGATTATTCCCGTTTTTTTAGCGTAGTAACGGATAAGTTCAAGCTTCTCGGTATCCTTGAATATGCCGAAGCCGTTAGTGATTATGATAACAGCGTCAACAATGGAGGAAAGCTTTATCTTGTCATATTTACCTTCAACGATTATAGCTTCATCTATTTTTATCATTATCTCACCCGTTAATTCTTAGTCATCAGCATTTTTGTAACGGTCTGCTCAAGTATGGTCTTTTCGTCTCCGCCGCCTGAATTCAGCGTTATATTAGTGTCACGAAGTATCTTTATGCACTCCCTGAGCCTGCGTATACTCATACGTGAGCTGTCGCGGAACGCATTTTTCACCTTGAACTCCCAGACATAAGCGAAATCCTCTTTAACGTCCATGACCTGCTTTCCGCGCTGTCTCGCGCAGGCGGCGCGGTACATATCTATAAACGAACCCGTAATATTGGCAAGGACAGCTACCCTGTTTTCCTTATCCTGCATGAGCTCGTCAAGAGCCTCGAATGCAGACCTTTTGTTGAAAGCCGCAACAGCGTCGGCAAGCTTGAAAAAGGTAACGTTGCTCTGTCTGTGAACGAGATTTTGCAGTACCTCAGAGGTTATCTCGCCGCTGCCAACATAGGAGCAGAGCTTGTCTATCTCATTTTTGATAGTAAGAGTGTCCGACTGACACATTTCCGCAAGCTCACGGGCTCTGTCAAGGGAGATAAGAGCTCCTCGGGCAGAAACACTTGCTGCTATCTCCTTTGCAAGCTCATTCTCTGACTTTATGGGACACTCAACAAGCTCTCCAACCTTTGCAGCAAGGTCGGAAAGCTTCTTGTTTTTGTCCTTAATGATACTTTTTCCTGTTTTGTAATCGGTTTTTACCGATATCTCAAAGCCTGTGACATTGAATATAACAACAGTCTGCTCAGGTATATCCTTAAGTACTTCTACAAGCTTTTTATTTAGGTCCTCGGCTCGGAGTCCTGCCATATTTTCACGTGGCTTCTCGCAGTTATAGTCGTTTATGAGGATACAGTTGTATTCAGACATCATGGGCATCATCTGTATCATGTCATAAAGCTCCGAAGTATCAAGATAACGCCCGTCAAGCTTATTAAGAGCAAAATCCTCATTGTCACCCACGGCAGCCTTGATTATCTGCTTAGTGAGCTTTTCAACTTCGGGAATGTTCTTTCCGAAGATATAATACAGATTTTTCAGATCGCCTTTTTTAAGCTCCGCCTTTACAGTTTTAGGATCAGTCTGTGGCATTACAGCCTCCTTATATTACAGCCGCCAGAATCTGACAGCACTATCTCAAAATTATTTCCGTCTGCAAGATATATCACAGAATCATTGCTTCTATCGGCATTTTCAGGAACATTTCCGTACATAACAGTAATACTGTCATTCGATATCTCGCCGCCTTTAGCAGAAGTAATGACTGCCTTTTTATCGCCGCTTCTTACAGTCACTGTACCGCCGCTGTACTCAGCAGAAAAGCTGCCCTCATCAATAACGACGCTGTTATCACCAAAATAAGTGATGCCGAAGTCTTCTGAACTTACATCACCGCCAGAAGCAAGCCATTTTCCTGTATCAACGAATTCCAGCTCATACAGATAGCTCGCATAGGAGGACTGGACTTTATTGGTAAGAACAGTGTTCTGCACAGAGCTTATCCCGTTTCGTGCAAGGTACTTCCTCACATATCGAGCAGACTTGTAATGTCCGCTGAGGTCGATGATATCGGTGCTTCCGCCGCCGCATACAACTACAGCCGCATTACTGCCATTTCCAAGGACTGCGATAGTCGTACGACTGTCCCTCTGTATACGAATAATGCCTGCGCCAACAAACATGAATACAACAGCTGCCGCAATAGTGCAGCATATATACTTTCTCTTGCCGAAAAGAACCGCTGTTATTGCAGTAACAACTATAAATAGCAGAAGCCCCAGTACAAGCTCTTTACTGTCGCAGGAAAAATGAGTAAATCTTATTCTTGCGGCAATATCGGATATCCTCAGCACAAATTCGTTGATATACTTTGAAATGAACAGAAGATCAACGATTCCTCCTGTGAGAGCATAGATAAGACCGATTATCATAGATATTGAGCAAAGCGGAATTATGAAAATGTTTGTTATCGGCGAAATAAGAGATGTCTCGTCAAAGAACAGCAGCGAAAACGGAAATACGCACAGAGAAGTACAAAGCATTACAGCGCAGTTCCTGATAAATCTCTGATAAAGATGTTCATCAGGCATATCCTTAGTCATGTACTGTGCAAATACGCCGATACCGAATGTGCCTGCAACAGACAGTATAAAGCCCTCGTCATAGACAGCATATGGCTGAAAAATACATATCAGAAAAACAGCTGCTGCCAGTGAATTGAATGTATCATTCTGCCGTCGGAAAAGTCTTGCGGCGTAGAAAAAGTTCATCATTATGGCTGCTCTTATGGCTGACACGGGATAATTCGCCATGGCAGCAACAAACAAGATAAGGCACTCCATTAACGCAAATGAAGCATATTTATTGACTCGCAGCCGTTTCAGCAGCCACATAAGCACAAACACAGCGACCGAAACATGAAGTCCCGAGACTGCAAGCATGTGACCGATACCGCAGCGATAGACTGACGCTTTAACGTTGTCGTCCATGCCGCGCTTTTCGCCGAATACCATTCCTGCAAGCAGGTCTCCGCTGTCCTTTCCAAGGTTCAGCCGAAACGCTGATATCATGTCCTCTCTGTAACGTTCAATGGCTTTTCCGAGCTTTCTTGCATTTCTGTGTTCAACGCTGATGTCCTTGGCATTTTGCAAGGTCAGAAATATCCCGTCAGACTTGTAATATTTCTCACCGTCGAAAAGATAGTCCGACTTGGGTATCTGAAAAGTACAGCTGCCGATATCAAGGATATCGCCCTTTTCAGCTCCCAGCGAAGCCGAATAATATGTGACTTTAGCTTTTATACTGCCGTTTATCCTGCCGTTGAGCGTATATGAAGCATTCTCTCCGCTGTAATACTGAACGTCAGTGACCTTGCCGACAAAACTGCCCGAACTGCCGTTCATAGCAACAACAGGCTTGTATCTTACAGCCGTATATACGGAGAAAACTCCCCCAGAAGCTGCAAAGAATAATGCCATAAGTGCAATATCTTTCCGCTTAAAGCCAAATCGTATCCCAACTATACAAGCTGCGGCAATAATCAGTAAAAATATTATCAGTATAGCAGGATCTGTAAAAAATGAAGCGAAAAACAATCCCGCCATATACGCTGCCGCAGCTCCAATCATTTTTCGCTTCATAATCTATTCCTTATTTAAAGAAAAGAGGCAGCTTCTCTAAGAAGCAGATATCTTTTCTGTCCGCAGCGTCGCCCTCTGCAAGCACCGCAGATCTGCCCGATATTATACCGCCTGCCGCGTGTACAAGCTCCTCAAGAGCGCGAAGTGACTCGCCTGTGCTGATAACGTCGTCAACGATAAGCACCTTTTTGCCCTTGAGCATTGCTGCTTTTTCCTGTGAGAGGTAAAGCGTCTGCTCAGCAGCAGTTGTTATGGACTTGACGCTTACTGAAATAGGCTCGGTCATATAGAGCTTTACAGACTTTCTTGCAACAACATAGCGCTTGCTGCTCTGTCTTGCCATTTCGTAAGCAAGCGGTATGCCCTTTGACTCGGCAGTGAGGATAATATCGAAATACGGAGACTTTCCAAGAAGCTGTTCAGCAGCCTTTACGGTAAGCTCAACATCTGAGAACATAACGAAAGCCGCAATATCTATCTTATCATTGAGCGGACAGATAGGAAGCTCCCTTTCAAGCCCGGCAATAGTCATTTTATATGTATTAGCCATAGCTGCCTCCTTATTCTGTCTTGCCCAGAGACTCAGGTCCCCAGCCCATTTTTACGCCTGCAAGCATATGGAAGTGCAGGTGCTTAACAGTCTGACCGGCATCATCGCCACAGTTATTTATGATACGGTAGCTCTCGATACCCTCAGCCTTTGCAATTTTTGCAGCAGCCTCGAATACCTTTGCTACAGCATTTGAGTTTTCCTCAGTTATCTCGTTTGCGCAGGAGATATGTACCTTTGGAATGATGAGATAGTGAACGGGTGCGATAGGAGCGATGTCCTTGAATGCGAATACGAATTCGTCCTCGTATACCTTTGTGCTTGGTATCTCGCCGTCGATGATCTTACAGAATAAACAGTCCATATTGATTCTCCTTTATCATTTATTACGTGGGCGGCATAGCCGCCCGTTATATTACTTAATTGTATCGGCAACTACGTCTGCAAACTTAGCCATTGCCTCGTCTATCTTGGCAATGTCGCCTGCACCTGCCATAGCACCGTCGGGCTTTCCGCCGCCCTTACCGCCTGTTACGGCAGCTATCTCGCGGACTATCTTGCCAGCGTTAGCGCCCTTGGCAACAGCGTCCTTTGTACATACGCAGTAGAATGTACCCTTTTCACCAATTGTGCCTGCAAAGAGAGCAATGATCGCCTCTTCCTTGTCCTTTACACTGTCACCCAGCTTTCTGAGTGCGTCTGGAGCAGAGCCGTCCATACGTGCGGAAACTATCTTGATACCGCCGACTTCCTTAGCATTGTCAAAGAGGGCAGCTGTCTTGGAGTTTGCGATCTGCTGTGTAAGGCTCTCTATCTTCTTGTCCTTCTCCTTTGACTCAGCTGCAATAGCTGCGCACTTTTCTGGAAGCTCGCTTACATTTGCAAGCTTGAGAGCCTTTGCAGAGCGGAGGATAGTATCCTTGAAGCCGTTCATAAGCTCAAGAACGCCTGCGCCTGTAACAGCCTCGATACGTCTTACGCCTGCTGCAACAGAGCTCTCGGAAACTATCTTGAAAAGTCCTATCTGTGCTGTATTTGAAAGATGTGTACCTCCGCAGAACTCAATAGAAGGACCTGCGGTAACAACTCTTACTGTATTGCCGTACTTCTCACCGAAGAGAGCCATAGCACCGAGCTTTCGAGCCTCTTCGATAGGCATTTCCTGCATTGTAACAGGCATATTGCTGAAAATATAGCCGTTTACGATATCCTCAACCCTTGCTATCTCCTCGTCGGTCATAGCACTGAAGTGGTTGAAGTCAAAACGGCAAGCCTTTTCGTTTACAAGCTGACCAGCCTGATGAACGTGGTCGCCGAGAACCTGTCTCAGAGCATTCTGGAGAAGATGTGCTGTGGTATGATTGCGCATGATAGACATTCTTCTGTCCTTTTCAATCTGGGCAAGGACCTTGTCACCCTTGGAGATACTTCCCTGCTCAACTGTAGCAACGTGGAGGAAATGTCCCTCAGACTTGATAGTATCGTCAACAGAAGCGATATTAGCTCCGTTGAGCAGCATACCTGTATCGCCTACCTGTCCGCCGCTCTCAGC
This sequence comes from Ruminococcus flavefaciens, assembly GCF_900119075.1. Lineage (GTDB taxonomy): Bacteria > Bacillota > Clostridia > Oscillospirales > Ruminococcaceae > Ruminococcus > Ruminococcus flavefaciens_Q. The sequence goes on along the minus strand of NZ_FPIP01000001.1, from coordinate 341,578 downwards.
GTAGAAAGGTGTAACATCGAGAACGATAACAACATCGTCGCCCTCAACAGCAGTCTCTATCTCATTGCCGTTCTTGTAAATAGCAAGGACTTCTGCGCCGTCAGCCTCAAATGAAGTATAACCTGTGAATACAGTTGCAGGAGCGTCTACCTTTATGCTGTTGTCAGCCCATGATGAGCCTGCCTTTGCAGCGTGGTCAGCCTTGGCTCTTGCTCTCTGCTCCTTTGCCAGCTCTGTGAAGCGGTCGCGGTCTACTGTATAGCCCTTTTCCTCACAAATCTCCTCTGTAAGATCAATCGGGAAACCATATGTATCGGAAAGCTTGAATGCGTCGTCGCCTGAGAGGACTTTGCCGCCCTCAGCAGCAAGCTTGTCTGTGAACTGATTGAGGAGCTCTGTACCCTTGTCGATTGTCTTAGCGAAGGCTTCTTCCTCAACGCCGATTATCTTCTTGATGTAGTCGCGCTTTTCACCAAGCTCTGGGTAAGCATTTGCGTTCTCATTGATAACTGTATCGCATACCTCTGTGAGGAATGGTCTTGTAACGCCTAAGAGTCTGCCGTGACGGGCAGCTCTTCTCAGCAGACGGCGGAGAACATATCCGCGTCCTTCGTTTGAAGGAAGGATACCGTCGCCTACCATGAAAGTAGTGCTTCTGATGTGGTCTGTAATAACACGGAGAGAAACGTCCTTCTTGGCGTCCTTCTTGTACTCGATGCCAGCTATCTTTGAGATATGCTTCATTATGTTCTGAACAGTATCTACCTCGAAGATATTGTCAACGCCCTGCATAACACAAGCAAGTCTCTCAAGTCCCATACCTGTGTCGATGTTCTTGTTCTTCATTTCAGCGTAGTGACCTTCGCCGTCGCTGTCGAATTGGCTGAATACGAGGTTCCATATCTCGATGACTCTGTCGCAGTCGCTTGCCTGCTCGAAGCTCTCGAAAGGACCGTAAGCCTCGCCGCGGTCAAAGTGTATCTCTGAACATGGACCGCATGGACCTGAGCCGTGCTCCCAGAAGTTGTCCTTCTTGCCGAGACGGATAATTCTGTCATGAGGGATACCGATGTGGTTCTCCCATATCTGCTCTGCTTCGTCATCGCTCTCGAAAATAGTTATCCAGAGCTTCTCGGCAGGGATAGCAAGAGTCTTTGTAAGGAACTCCCAAGCCCACTCGATAGCCTCAGTCTTGAAGTAATCACCAAATGAGAAGTTACCCAGCATCTCGAAGTATGTACCGTGACGTGCTGTCTTACCAACACTTTCGATATCAGGAGTTCTGATACACTTCTGACAGGTCGTCACTCTCTTGTTTGGAGGAGTAGCCTGTCCCAGGAAGAACTTTTTAAGAGGAGCCATACCTGAATTGATAAGGAGAAGGCTCTTGTCTCCCTGAGGAACGAGAGAGGCGCTTGCCATTCTCGTATGGTTCTTGCTCTCGAAGAACGAAAGATACTTTTCACGTAGATCGTTAAGACCTGTCCACTGCATAAATATATCTCCTTTAATAAAAATATAAAACTTAGCAATACAAAAAAAGCCCCGCCGCCAAATGGGACGAAGGCTCTCGTGGTACCACCCAAATTTGAGAAAACCGCTGTTTTCTCCTCATACATCTTTAACGCAGAATTACGCCCTTGTTTCCAAGGGTAGCTCGGGGGGAGCACCTGCCCTGCGGATAAAGGCTCGCACCAAACGCCTTTTCTCTGAGCTCCGCATACAGACAGTCAATCCCGTCAACGCTATACATTTAATATTATAGCGCTGTTTCCTTAAAAAGTCAATGGGTTTATAAATTTTTCTGAAAAAAAGCCCAATTAAGTGGCTTTTTTACTGTTAAGCTCCTTTATTTTCTCCGCAATTTCGCGAAAAACAGGTGCTGCGGCGTCATTTCCGTAGCCGCCGTCCTCAATGAGAACTGTTACCGCATACTTAGGCTGTCTTGCAGGAAAAAAGCCCGTTATCCACGCATGGCAGAGCTCCTCGCCCTTTTCGTCGTATTTTCCCGTCTGAGCCGTGGAGGTCTTTGCTCCTGCGCTTATCTTTCGGCTTTTTGCCTTTGAACGCTCGTTATCGCGCACTGCAAGTATCATCATCTGCCGAAGCTCTTTAGCAGTTTCCTCACTCATTACCTTTGAAAGCTGAGGATTTTTTTCGTCGCCTATCTCCGTCCCGTCGGCAGTAAGTCCTCTTATAAGTCTCAGTACAGGCATTTCTCCGTTATTTGCAATTGCGCAGGTAAGCTGAGTTATCTGTAACGGAGTTGCCGTAAGCTTGCCCTGTCCGAATGCAAAATTTGCCAGCTCAGCAGGAACGCTGAGCTCCTTTTCTGTGGGCAGTACTCCACCTGAGCCTGTTATGCCTGCGCAGAGGTAGTTTTCCTTGCCGAAGCCAAGATATGTCGCCATTTGCCTGTATTTTTTCATATCAAGACATCGGCTCAGACTGATGAAATATGTGTTGCAGGAGTTTGTCATAGCCTCTGACATATTCTGCAAGCCGTGACCGTCAAGCTTATGGCAGTTGAACAGCTTTCCGTCTACGTCGATACTTCCGCCGCAATCGTACATATATCCGCCGAGCCCCTGCTCCAGCGCGGAAGAAGCCGTTACAAGCTTGAATACCGAGCCAACGCTGTAGGAATACAAGGCACGGTCAATTAGCGGACATCTCTCGTCGCTTAAGGCTTCAGCTATATTATCGGGCTCATAACTTGGAAAGCTCGCCATTGCAAGAATATCACCCGTTTTAATATCTGCGCAGACGATAGCTCCCTTTTCGATATTTCTGCCGCTTTTCTCGCATATCTCCTGTATATCCCTGTCAAGAGTGAGCACAACTCCGCTTTTGTACGCCTTTGTACGGAATACCTCTTTTCCGTCGCCTATCATTATGTTTCCAAAGCCGTCCACAGTATAGGTAACGCTGTTCTCGGAGAATCTGTTCCGCAGTATGGAATCATAGGCGTACTCTATTCCGTCAACGCCTTTATTATCCGATAAATAGCCAATTACATGGCGAGCAGTCTGTTTTTCGGAGTAACGGACAGGGACTTCAAATACTGTCAGTCCCTCGCTTTCAAGAGCATTATCGGTACAGGTAAAAACAAATGGCTCCCCCTTTTCAAAATCACGGTAGAACTGCTCCTTATCCTCGGCATAACGCGCCGTATCCTCACGGTTGAGAGCCGAGGGAACAGCAGCTGCCATATGCTTGGTTTCAGCATTTGTAAGGGGCTTCATATTCCTGTCGTAAATCGTCCCCTGACACTCTCCTACCTCTAAAGTCATCTTGCTGCTGAAATCCGCCGCAGGGATATCCTGTGAATAAAAGGCAAGCCTGTAATAATTGCCCACAAGCAGAGTAAATGATAGAAAAAATATCGCCGTAAGTATCAGAACTCCGTGTTCTCCGCGTTTTCTGACCATAATATCACCTCAAAGGTGAGTATTGTCAGTACACGAAATAATATGCAAAAAGCCGCAGATAAGTATCTGCGGCTTTTAAATTATTCAAGTATTACCGTAAACGGTCCGTCATTAAGGAGTTCAACTTTCATATCAGCGCCGAACTCCCCTGTTTCAACGTGCTTGCCCTTGCTGCGGAGATACTCCACGAAATATTCATACAGTGCATTCGCTTTTTCAGGCTTTGCCGCCTGTATGAAATTCGGTCTGTTGCCCTTGCGGCAGTCCGCATACAGCGTAAACTGCGGAACCACAAGAAGCTGTCCGCCCACGCTGTCAAGGTCAAGGTTTATCTTGTCATTCTCGTCAGAGAAGATACGAAGTCCCGATATCTTGTCCGCAAGTCTGCGGCAGTCATCCTCGGTATCTTCATGTCCAACGCCGAAAAGCAGCAGGAATCCTGTACCTATTTCGCCGATGATATTTCCGTCTACCTTTACACTTGCAGAGGTTACTCGCTGTAAAACTATCCTCATTTATGCCTACTTTCTGACAATATCCATACCGAACGGCTTCAAGGTAAGAGTTTCTCTTTCGCCGCCGTCGATAATGCTGTACATTGCCTTTGGAAGTGTTATATCAGCTTCTTCCTCCGAATTATTGAAGAAAAAGATATAATCGTCAAGTCCGTTTGTCCTTGTAGTTACCTCAACGCCTCTTGGCAGGTCTTTAAGGCGAGGTATACCTGTCTGTTTCATGATATTGCCTGCAAAGCTTTCGTAGAAGTCCATATTGCAGATTGTACCCACGTAGTATGTGACGCCGCTGCAATAGCGGTTCATAGTTACCGCTGCACTGCCTGCATAGAAGCTGTCCTTGTACTCAGCGTAGGCACGGGCTGTAGTGACCTCAAGTATATCGCACCACTGGCGGCAGGTGAACTTATTTCCTGCGAAGTCCGCAATGGTCTGCTCGGTATTGCCGATAGGATCGTACTCCTTGACTTCCGCGCCTATCATCTCGCGGTATACTGTGGGGAGCGGCTCCATAATGCAGTTGTTGCACTGGTCCTTGACGCCGCTGCGGTTTGTCATTATAAGCGTACCGCCCTTTATTACATAACGGTAGATATTCTCGGCAGAAGCCTTGTCGTAAACATACATTGCAGGTGCAACTACTGCCTTGTACTTGGAAAGGTCGGCTGTTGGAGATATGATATCCACATTTGTGCCGTAGCGTGTAAAGGCTGCGTGGAAATATCTCAGCTGTTCAAGATAATTGAAGCCCTCGGTCTGGGGCTGTATCCTGAACGCCCAGTCGTTTTCAGGTGAATAGAGTATGGCAACGTCGGAAACAAGCTCTGTAGTCTCGATAACGCTGAGCTTTGAAGCTTCTCTGCACAGTTCGGCAAATTCTTTAAAGCGCCGTGAAGGCACGTTGCTGTGGTCAAGAAGTCCGTGCCAGAACATCTCCGCGCCCTTATTGGCAGTTCTCCAGCGGAAATGCATGACAGTATCAGCTCCATGAGCCATTGCCTGCATAGCATAGCCCTTTATCTGTCCCGGCTTGGGAGTTGGTCCCATAGGAGCCCAGCTGCCTGTAGCACCGCTGAGCTGCTCCATTACCCAGAAATTACGCTGTTTAAGTCCGCGCATAAAATCAAGCTCAAAAGCATGGGAATTGGGATTATTGTCATCGCCTGATATGCGAACAGGCGGATAATTGTCGTATGATGTAAAATCAAGCATACTGAAAAGCTTGTAAAAATCGGGAGTATTCTCGCAGAAAAAGGTATTAGTTGTGACCTTTGCTCTTGGATTCTCACGCTTTATTATCTGAGCCATATCGCTTACGAACTTTACGGCTGTATCTGATGAAAAACGCGCGAAATCAAGGCAAAGGGCAGGATTCTGCCATGCTCTCGGATATGATGTGGGCGGCTTTATCTGTGCGATATCGCTGTATTCTCCGCTCCATACGCTGTTTCCGAAAGCGGCATTGATGTTTTCAAGAGTATCATACTTGTCTATGAGCCAGTCACGGAACAGTCCGCGGCAGGTCTCGCAGGTGCAGGGATAAGCCTCTATCTCGTTGTCTATCTGCCATGCGGCAATTGCAGGATTATTGGCATACCGCCTTGCAAGCTGCTCTGTGATACGCTTTGCGTAATACAGGAACATAGGCGCATTGAGACATCTGTGTCCTCTGATACCCGTCTGTATTCTTCTGCCGTCAGCGCCTACCTGTACGATATCGGGATAAGTCTCGTACATCCATAACGGCGGACAGCTTGTAGGTGTGCAGAGAACTATTCCTATGGCATGGCGCGAAAAAGTACTTATGGCTTCATCAAGCCACTGAAAGTCGAACTGACCGTCACGCGGTTCAAGCTTTGACCACGCAAACTCTCCGATACGGACAAGCTTTACGCCTATCTTCGCCATAAGGTCTGAGTCAGCCTTCCATAATGCCCTGTCCCACTGCTCGGGATAATAGTCAACGCCTATTTTCATAATATCCTCCTGTCAGTCTATGGAATACTCTATAAGTCCGCAGTTATCCATGAACCAGTTTGCAAACTGCTCTGTAGTCATGTCGTTGAAATATGTCTCAATAACGCGGCAAACTCCGCCGTGGCTTACTACAAGCACATTTTTGCCGCTGTAATTCTTTATGATGTCATCAAGTGCGGAGTAAACTCTGTGAGCAAGCTGCATGAGAGACTCGCCGCTTTTGCCCATACGCACGCCGAACTCGGTCTTATTCTCTGCAAAGCCCTCGGTAAATCTGCTTTTGCCCTCATAATAGCCGTAGTCCCACTCGCGAAGGCGCTCGTCAGTGACTATCTCCAGTCCGCAGCGCTCAGCAACCGCACGGGCTGTACGCTGTGCCCGCTTCATGGGAGAAGCAATGATAATATCAATGCAGTTCATATCGGCTATCTTCTCAGCCAGTATAAGAGCCTGCTTTTCACCTGTTTCATCAAGGTCAATATCCGTTGTCCCCATGATGATCTCCTGTTTGTTATATGAGGTCTGTCCATGCCTCGTTGAGAATATTTTCAATACGATTCCTCCGTTATATTTCAGAAGCCTTTTCTATCTCTGCACGGGCATTGTCCAGCATGAGCTCGCTTGGACTGTCACCGCCCATGATACGAGCTATCTCGGCAACTCTGCCATTCATATCAAGGTGCATTACATGAGTCTCGGTACGCTCTCCAACTATCTGCTTTTCAATGAGAAGGTGGTCGTCAGCCATGACAGCTATCTGTGAAAGATGGGTAACGCAGATGACCTGTCTCACCTTGCCTATCTCACGGAGCTTTATACCTATCTTCTGAGCAGCCTTGCCGCTTACGCCTGTGTCTATCTCGTCGAATATCATAGTCGGGATAGAATCCTTGTCGGCGATAACGCTTTTCAGCGCAAGCATTATACGTGAAAGCTCGCCGCCTGAAGCTATCTTTGATATGGGCTTAGGCTCCTCGCCCTTGTTGGCAGAGATTAGGAACTCAACACTGTCCATACCGTTTACTGTGAGCTTGCCCTTTTCGTGGCGTACTGCGATTATTACGCCCTCCATGTTAAGAAATTCAAGCTCTGCTGTGACGCGCTCGGTAAAACGCTTTGCAACGCTCTCGCGGTAGTCATAAAGCTTCTTTGCCTGCTCCGTAACTTTATGGAGAAGCTCATCGCGTTTCTCTGTAAGTGACTTTATCTCGTCCCCCGAGCTTTCAAGCTGCATGGACTCGCGGCAGGCATCATCGTACATTTTTATGAGTCCCTCGCAGTCGGTGGCATACTTGCGTTTCAGCTTGTTTATACTTCCAAGTCTTGTGCCGAGATATTCCAGACGCTGACCGTCCAGTTCAACTCTTTCGGCAAGTGATTCAAGCTCTGAGGCAATATCTGCAAGCTCTATCTCAGCCGCAGAAAGGCGCTCATACAGTGTATTTAGCTTTTCACTGTTTTCTGTATACTGGGCTATCTCAGTTTCAGCCGAAACAAGCATATCATTGGCAGCTTCTTCGCCTGTTATGGCGTTCACTGCGTTTTTAATGGCAATTATGGTCTTTTCGGAGTTCTTTGCAGTCTCATACTCCTTTTCAAGCTCCTCGTCCTCATTCTCGTGAAGCTCCAGCTCGCCGATATCGCTGATTATATCCTCAAGAAAACGGCTGCGCTCAACACGGGACTGCTCCAGCTTTTTCAGCTCACCGAGACGTCTTGCAGTATGCTGAAGCTCGCGGAAGGTCTCCCTGTACGCATTCAGCAAGGTATCATCGCCGCCGAAGCCGTCAAGTATCTGCAAATGCTTCTCACTGTCGAGAAGTATCTGGTTGTCGTGCTGACCGTGGATATTGATAAGCATTGAGCCTATCTCTTTAAGAAGAGCCGCTGCTGCCGTTCTGTTATTGATGCGTGAAACACTGCCTCCGTCGGCGCTTATCTCCCTTGTGACCGTTATCTCTCGGTCATCATGGGCAATGCCAAGCTCGTCAAGCTTTGTGCACACTTCATCGGAAAGCTCTGTAAAAAGCGCAGTTATAACTGCCTTATCGCAGCCAGTGCGAACTATGTCCTTGGTACAGCGCTGTCCGAGAACAGCATTTATACCGTTGATAAGTATGGACTTACCTGCTCCTGTTTCACCTGTAAAAATGTTCAGCCTGCTGCCCAGCGGTATCACCGCTTCTTTTATGACAGCAAGATTCTGTATGTATATCTCTTTTAACATTCTGAGAGTTTACCTCCTGGGGAAAAGCTCGCTGCGAAACTTCTTGGAAAGCTTCTTTGCGTCGGCTTCGCTCCGCACCAGTATAAAGATAGTATCGTCGCCTGCGATTGTTCCCACAACGCCCTGATGCTCCACGGAGTCTATGGCGGCACAGGTGCCCTGCGCCATGCCTGCACGGCATTTGAGAACAATGGTATTCATGGCGTAATCCACCGATATAACGGCTTCTTCAAAGAGAGACTTTTCCGTGATAGCCGCTGCAGGCATAGTATAGCGGTAAATGCCCTTGTCATCGCGCTGCTTCACTAATGAGAGCTGCTGTATGTCACGGGACAGGGTTGCCTGCGTGGTCTTTATTCCGCGCTCTGCAAGCAGCTCGATAAGCCTCTCCTGAGTTGCGACGGGCTGCTCGGTTATTATTTCAAGAATTGCTTCATGTCTGCGGTTTTTCATAATACCACCGTGCTCCTTATTTTATGGGCTTGCACATTTTTTTGCAAAGAGATTCGTGGAAGGAATTTCCTATAAGGTCTATGAAGTTTATATTGTTCCTTCCGCGGAATATCTCTATTGATTCTTCACGGGCAAGATCTATGAAATGCTCTCCGTCCACGTTTATGACCATGCTGTCCTCTCGGGTAGTCGTTACCTTCATGCGAAGTCTGCGGCTTGGTGAGAACATGGTAGCTCTCGAAAACAGAGAATGAGGACATATAAGCGTCATCTCTATACATTCAAGGTCTGGCTCGATAACGGGACCGCCTGCGGACAGCGCATAGGCAGTTGAGCCTGATGGAGTACTGAAAAGCACACCGTCTGCACGGTATTTTCCCACAAGATATCCTTCGGAATAGACTTCAAAGTCGCATATCCTGAAGCTGCCCGAGCGGGCCGAGACTTCGTTGAGGACAGTTGCCGTAACGTCGCCGTCCTTACCGTGATATAATACATCAAGAGTCATTCGCTGTGATATGTCATACTCACCTGTAGTGAGCAGGCTCAGCTTGTCGAGCTGGTCAGCTTCAAGACCTGCCATGAAGCCGAGAGTTCCCGTATTTATACCGAGAAGCTTGGTATCGCTGCCCATAAGCAGCTTTGCACAGCGAAGGATAGTTCCGTCGCCGCCTATGGCAAGAACTACGTCTGCTGTCTTTACAGCCTCGTTTATATCTTCAAAGCTTACGTGCGGTTTGTCTGAAAAATCATTTCTGAATATTTCGCTGACCGAAACATCAATGCCGCAGTCCGCAAGCACATCACAGGCTTCACGGGCGCAGCTGAGCGCATTGGTCTTCTGGAAATTAGGGTACAACGCTGCCTTCATAAACGCACTCCTTATAGTTTAGTGAATGAACTGTCTGTCAGCTCCTTGAAGTCATGTATCTTAGGCTCTCCTGTGGTTTTTCTGAGTTTCACAAGATACTCTATATTGCCGCTGCCGCCGCGGACGGGCGAATAGGTGTACTGCTCGGTCAAAAAACCGATAGCCTGTGCAAAGCTGTCTATTTCCGACAATACACGGATATGGACTTTTCTGTCCTTGACTATGCCGCGCTTGCCGATATCGCTCCTGCCTGCCTCAAACTGCGGCTTTATGAGCACAGCGGCTGCTGCGCCCTCTTTGAGGAGCTCATAGACCTTGGAAAGTATCTTGGTAAGGGAAATGAACGAAACGTCCACGGATATGATATCAGCCTGTCCGCCAAGGTCATCGACGGTAACGTCACGGATATCAGTGCCCTCCATATTGACAACTCGGTCATCGTCAACAAGTCGCTGTGCAAGCTGACCATGTCCCGTATCGACTGCAAAGACCTTAGCTGCTCCGTTTTGCAGCATAAAATCTGTGAATCCGCCTGTAGAAGCTCCGATATCGAGACAGACCTTATCTTTGAAGTCAAGTCCGAATACCTCGGCTGCCTTTTCAAGCTTCAGAGCGCCGCGTCCGACGTAGCTCTCGCTCTCAGATGACTCGATAACGTCCTCGGCAGTTACTTCATCGGAAGCTTTTTTTGCTGTCTTTCCGTTGACAGTGACATTTCCTGCAAGTATCATTTCCTTGGCACGCTGGCGGCTTCTTGCAAGTCCCCGTAAGACCAGCTCGCTGTCAAGCCTTGCCATTATTATTGCTCCTGTTACGGATATAATCCGCCATTCTGCATCTTGTAAGTCCAAGCTTGTCAAGACATGAGCGCACGGACGCCTGCTTTACAAAGCCGTCTGCGGTAACTCTGCTGTAGTCTCCGCAGTAGCCAAGCTCCGAGAGGATATCACCGACTTTCTCGGAAATACTTCCCTCGCCCATAGACTCCTCAAAGAATACTATCCTCGGGTACTGCTTTATCTCATCGCCCAGCTTGCCGTCAAGCGGGAATATCTTTGTAAGCTTCAATATATCGCAGTTTATGCCGCTCTTTTCAAGCTCTTTCTGAGCCTTGATAGCTTCATTATATAATCTGCCGTATGTAATGATAAGAGTTTTGCTGCCGCTGAGCTGCTTGAAGAGCCATTCTGTTGTGATATCGGACTGGTCGAACTCCATTTTTTCAGAGCCTCTCGGATAGCGCACTGCCGCAAGTCCCTTATCCTCGTATATAGCCTTTCTCATGCACATTTTCATCTCCATGTAGCATGAGGGCGAATAAACTGTTGTATTCGGTATGGAAGTAAGCATAGGCACGTCGAGGAGTCCCTGATGTGTCTCGCCGTCCTCGCCCACAATGCCTGCACGGTCAACGCCGAGGACAACGTGAAGTCCGCCTATAGCAACGTCATGGACGAGCTGGTCGTAGGCTCTCTGTAAAAATGTGGAATATACCGCAAATACAGGAGTCATTCCCATGGAGGCAAGTCCGCCTGCAAAGGTTACTGCGTGCTGCTCGGCAATACCAACATCGAAGAATCTGTCGGGATACTTGAAGTGGAAAAACTGCAAGCCCGTACCGTACTTCATAGCCGCTGTGATAGCGCAGAGCTTCTCGTCCTTATCGGCAAGCTTTACGAGCTCCTTGCCGAAAACGGTGGAGTAGCTGTCTGCGGCGGCTACCTCGGGATTACCCGTAGCTATGTCAAATTTCGAGATACCGTGATACTCACCGGGATTTGCCTCGGCAGGGCTGTAGCCCTTGCCCTTTACGGTCTTGACATGGATAAACACAGGCTGATGATAGGACTTAGCCATGTGGAAAACCTCTTCAAGCTCCGCAAGATTGTGTCCGTTGACAGGTCCGAGATAGATGAAGCCCATATCCTCGAACATGGTGCTCTGCTCAAGAATGTTTGATTTTACTGAGTCCTTAACGTTCTTGATACCCTTGGTAACGCTCTTGCCGACAAGAGGTATCTTTTCAAGTCCGCGCTCAACAGCTCTCTTTGTATGAAGATATCTCTCGGTATTACGCAGAGATGTGAGGTATTTTGAAAGAGCTCCTACGCTCTTGGAAATAGACATATTGTTGTCGTTGAGGACTACTATGAGATTGCACTGACGGTCTCTGCCGCAGTTGTTCATAGCCTCGTAGAACATACCGCCCGACATAGCTCCGTCACCTATTACGGCTACCGCATAGTTGTCCTTACCCTGAAGCTTCATAGCTTCGGATATGCCGCAGGCAACGGAGACAGATGTGCTGCTGTGTCCGCTGATAAACGTATCATGCTCGGACTCGGAGGGCTTGGGAAAGCCTGATATGCCGTTCTCCTGCCTGAGTGTGGAGAATCTGTCAAGTCTGCCTGTAAGTATCTTGTGAGTATAAGCCTGATGACCGACGTCCCAGACTATCTTATCCTCGGGAGAATTGAAATTGCGGTGTAGAGCCATTGTAAGCTCTACAGCTCCCAGATTTGAAGCAAGGTGTCCGCCTGTTTTTGAAACTGTGGAAATAAGTATAGTTCTTATCTCCTTGCAAAGTCCGTTACACTGAGAAATAGTAAGCTTTTTCAGATCCTGAGGCAGCTGGAGCTCCTCCAGCGTCACCTTTTCATTATTACTTATATTTTCTTTCATATTCTATGAAATGCGGATAAGCTCCGCAGCTCCTTTGCGTTAATTCTTTCTTTTCAGAAGCATTTCCGTAAGTTCTGTAAGAAATGCGTCGTTTCCGAATTTTTCAAGGCAGCTGAGAGCCTCTTCGGTTATATTATTTGCGATCTCCTGAGCCTTTTCAACTCCATAGAGAGTAACAAAGGTGGTCTTGTTCTCCTCCTCGTCGCTGCCGACGGGTTTGCCAAGCTCCTCAGTAGTGCTTGTTACGTCAAGTATATCGTCGATTATCTGGAAAGCAAGTCCAAGCTTGAAGCCGTAATCGGCAGCAGCCTGTATCTTCTCCTCGTCAGCACCTGCACAGATACAGCCCATCATACAGGACACAGCGATGAGCTGACCTGTCTTGTGGTGGTACATATTGCGGAGATTAGCCTCGTCAACGTCAGTGCGCTCCTCGTTTTCCATGTCGATGACCTGTCCGCCGCCCATGCCTTCTCTGCCTGAGCCCTTTGCAAGACATGAAACAAGTCTTACCTTCTGTTCGGCAGTGAGCTGCTTGTCATCGGCGATGACCTCGAATGGCAGCATACAAAGCGCGTCACCTGCAAGAATAGCCATTGCCTCGCCGAAAGCCTTGTGACAGGAGGGCTTTCCGCGGCGGAAATCGTCGTTGTCCATAGCAGGAAGGTCGTCGTGGATAAGCGAGAATGTGTGTATCATCTCGATAGCAGCAGCAGGTGCAGCTGCTTTCTTGTAATCAGCTCCGAGAGCATTGCAGAATGCATACACAAGAACGGGACGGATACGCTTTCCGCCTGCTTCAAGAGAATAATTCATGGCGTCGATTAGGTTCTTCTGAGCCGCCATGCTCTCGGAAAAAGCGTTGTACTTTTTGAGATTAGCCTCTGTAAATGTTATGTATTCCTGCATTGTTTCCTTGAAATTACTCATTTTTCCATTCCTCCGTCGTCCTCGGTTATTTTTATCTGAGCTTCGTCAAGCTGCTTTCTGCAAGCCGCCGAGAGCTTAACGCCCTCGCCGTAGAGCTCCACAGCTTTTTCAAGGGGGATATCGCCCTTTTCAAGCTCGGATACTATCTTGCCGAGACGAGTCATATTATCTTCAAATGTAAGCTTTTCTTCCATTTTATCACCATTTATCAGTTATCTCGGCTTCTGCGCCGCCGCTTCCGAAGCCTATCTTTATTTTGTCGCCCTTTTTGAGAGCTTCGGAGCTGCTGAGCAGCTTCTCGCCCTTGTATACCAGCGAATAGCCGCGCGAAAGAACTTTCAGCGGACTGAGACTGTCAAGCCTTGCAGCCTTTTCTTCAAGCTGGCGTTCAAGCCTGTCCATGTACCGCAGAAAGGCTGTATCTCGGCGCTTGTCAAAGGCACTGAGCCTTTCCGCCGTAAGCTTCAGACGATTCTCGGGAGACTGTGCCGTGAGCCGCGCATTCAGCGCTACGAACCTGTCAGTAGACTTGTCCAGAACAGACAAAGCAGAACGCTCCGCTCTGCGCTCCAAAAGGGCTATTTTTTCGTAAAGCAGCGTTATATCGGGAGCTGCAATCTCCGCCGCCGCCGATGGTGTAGGAGCTCGAAGGTCTGCGGCAAGGTCAGCAACAGTAAAGTCGGTCTCATGTCCAACAGCCGATATCACAGGCACCTTGCAGTTGTATATGGCATACGCCACTTTTTCCGTATTGAACGCACTCAGGTCTTCACTGGAACCGCCGCCGCGTCCGACAATGATAACATCGCAGCCTGCCGCCTCGGCTTTGAGTATACCTGCGCATACAGACTCGGGAGCTCCCTCGCCCTGCACCTGAGCATTAACGGCATAGATCTCTCCCAGAGGATAGCGCCTTGAAAGCACATTGATTATATCGCGGACAGCCGCGCCGCTGAGGGACGTAACCGCACCTATCTTCTTTGGCATGGGCGGTATGGGACGCTTGTGCTCCTCAGCAAATATGCCCTCTTTCCGGAGCTTCTTTTTCAGCTGTTCCAGAGCCACATTTGCCTTGCCTGCACCCTCGGGGATTATATCGTTGACGTAGAGCTGATAGGCTCCGTCACGCTCGAAAACTCCAAGACTGCCTGCGGCAATAACGGACATACCGTCCTCGGGCTCGAATTTAAGACGAGCCGCAGCACTTGCAAACATTACTGCTTTTATAGCGCTCTCGCTGTCTTTCAGCGTGAAATAAACATGTCCGCTTCGGAAATGCTTCACGTAGTTGGATATCTCGCCGCGAACCATTATGCCTTGCAGATTGCGGTCGTTTTTCAGTATTGAGCCGATGTATTTATTTATCTGTGTAACTGTGATTACAGGCATTATTTTTCTCCTGTGGTTTTCAAATAACCGTATATAGCCACTCCTGCCGCGTTATCGCAGGAAAACTGCGGCTGTGCGAAGCTTGCCGACGGATATCGGGATATTATCCTGTCGCGGATAATAACGTCCGACATTACTCCGCCTGCAAAAACCAGCGGCAGCTCGCCATATTTATCTATGGCATGGTCTGTCATGGCAAGTATGGTCTCGGCAATAAAATCAAGGCAATACTTTGCGATGTTCTCGGAAGCTTCGCCGCTGTCAAGCATATTTCCACACTTGTTCTCCAGACCTGAAAGACAGCAATTTCCGTCTTTCAGCACAGGCTTTGCCTTGAAGTGCTTGTTGGCGTTCATTGCCAGCTTTTCAAGCTCCGCGCCGCATGGAAAACGCAGTCCAAGCATTACGCCTGTACGGTCAACAGCCTGTCCTGCCTTTAAATCGAGAGAAGTTCCTATCTCCGTTATTCTGAGCACACATTCATTATCGGGCTCACAAAGCAGGCAATCGGTAGTTCCGCCGCTGACATGAAAGGCAATGAAGCGCTCGTTCACAAGGTCAAGCCTGTCCGCAGAATAAAGCGCCGCAAGGATATGACCTATCTGGTGAGACGTGGTGTACAGCTTGGCTCCCGTTACAGCTGCGTAAGAGCGTGCAAAGCCCTCTCCGCAGAGAAAGCAGGGCATATATGAGCCCTCAATGTTGCGCGGTCTGGCTGAAGCCGTTACCGTTTTGGGCATGGCTATGCTGTTTTCACTGAAAAGCTGCTCTATCATCTCGGGAAGCTGCTTGGTGTGGTGGAAAACCGCGTCGCTCTGGCGAAGTCCAAGCTCTCCCTCCTTGACGGGAAGAAGCTTCTTGGTCTGGTATATCCTGTTCTCCTCGCTGACGTATACCGCAGCAGAGGTTGTGTAATTGCTTGTATCGACTCCCAGATACTCAGGCATTTTCGCCCTCCGACTTCTGTGTATCACGGGAGAATGCTCCGAGAACGCCGTTGATGAAAGCAGTGTCCTCCTGATATGTATACATCATGGAAAGCTTTATAGCCTCGCTGATAGCCGCATTCATGGGAGTATTGTCGTCATAGAGTGACTCGAACATGGCAATGCGGAGAATAGCAAGATTAAGCTTGGAGATTCTCGAAATACTTCTTGATTTGCTGTACTTTGAGATTATCTCGTCAAGCTCCGAAGCGTGTTCGAGAGTTCCCTCGACGATCTTCTTTACCTCGTCATTTACGGTTATCTCGTCAATTTCCTCGGCTATCTCATACAGCTCATTTATATCATCATCGCGCAGAAGCTGCTCGAAAACCAGCTTGAATGCGCTGTCTCTTATTTCACGTCTTGTCATTTGAACACTCCTTATTCTTAATGGTGCGATACATGAAAACCATTGTATCGCTGCCCGTAAATCCGTTTTTTATGTAAAATCTCTCGCTTGGATAACCGCGTGTAGTCAGAAGCGCCATTGCAGCGACTCCCTCAGCCGTAAGCTCCCCGCAGGCATGGTCAAGCACAGCTGTACCTATACCGCTTCGCTGAATATCAGGCGACACGCAGAACTCGTCTATGACGTATTCCACACCGTGGAGATATGTGAGCTTTCTTCCGCAGAGTACAGCCTGTATGACGCCGTTCTCCTCGGACACATAGCCTATGGAATGCGGAGCTGACATAAGCTCCTTTATTCTGGTCTCGGCAAGCTCAAGAGACCATTCCTCGTTCCACGGCTCAGCAGCAAAGGCTGCGCGGAATACCTCGGCAGCCATTTTCAGGTCGGACGGTATGTATCGTCTTATCATTCAAATACAACGCCGCTGACGATAACGTTGACTCTTGCTACAGGCACGCCTGTCATGTTCTGGACGTTCTCCTTGACTACAGTCTGGACCTCCTGTGCTACGTTTACAGCCTTTTCGCCGCTCTTGATGACTATCTTCATATCTATGGCAGCTACGTCGCCCATCATGCTTATCCTGATAGGACCGTTTCTTCTGAGCTTGCTCATCTTTCCTATCTCGCCGCCAAGGCTTGCCACGCCCTTGACATCAAGTGCAGCAAGCTTGGCAATGGCGATTATAACGTCGTCTGATATCTTAAGTCTGCTTGAAACCTCAGGCTTCATCTCTTCAACTTCCATAGCGAACCTCCGTGGGCACTTATTTGGGTGTTTGTTTTAACTATAATTATGCTTACACCCCGACCATTGTATTATAACATATAATTTCAAAAAAGGCAAGGAACGCGGCAAAAAACTACAATTTATTTTTCATTTTTACGTGAAAAAGTCACTTTCCACGCTTAAAATATGGATAATTATTCATTTCATTACTTCACTTCAAAAATACGGATATTCTCCGCAGGTATCTCGGTCTCCCCAAGGATTATCTCCTTTATTGAAGCAGCCTGCGCCTTGTCAAGTCCCTCGGTCTTGACTACGACCTTTGCATTCTCACCGTCAAGGTATGCAACGCAGTCCTGAAAGCCCTGAGCTTTCACCAGTGATTCGATAGTTCCCTCGCTTTCGATAAGCTTTGATACCTGTACAGCGTCAAGGGCGTTCACTACCATTTCGTCCTCGGTAACATCTCCGCCGCCTATCATGGTCTGTAAGGTCTGAACCGCCTCATCTCTGTCCTTCATCTTGTCAAGACGCGCCTGTGCGAAGTAGTCCTCTGCGGCAGGCTCCGCAGGAGCATTTACAAACTCAGTCTCGCCGTATTTGATACTGTCGGTATCCTTTCTGAAAGTCATGGAGCTGCTGTCTGGTGCAAGCTTGGGTGAGGCAGCATAGTTTATGTACACCGCAACTGCCAGCATAAGCGTAAGGCAGGTCATGATTATCTGTTTCTTTCCGATTATTATTGATGGTTTTTTCATAGTTATTCTCCTTTATCTGATTTTTGCAACATATATCTTTGCCGTCGGTATCCCAAGAGCAGCCGCAGCCGCCTTGTATATCTGTTCACGTACAGCAGCATCGCCTCCTCCGCCGCAGACTATCACCGCTCCAGTAATTTCGGGAGCTTCAACTGTTTCGATAAGTGCGTTTTTCTCGCTTCCGCCGCCGACTATCACATATTTCTCTTCCTCCTCCGTTTTATTGTCCGAGCGGCTGTGCCGCCCCTCTGTAGCGTACACATAGCGCTGCTCACTGCCAACAGTCAGGTAAACTCTCACCTCTCCTGCCCCGTCTATCTCACTGAGAAAGGCTTCAAGACGCTTTTCCGTGTCTTTGCAGTAAGCTGCACTGTCGCATACGCTCTGCCGCTCCGCATTTACAGCAGGAGCCGCCTTTTTGTCGGGCAAAAGCGACGATATCATTATCAGCAGCAGACCTGCTGTTCCGCATACGGTCATAAATACAGCCCATTTCCTGTTCTTTAGAAGCTCTCTTATTTTTTCAATTACTTCCATTTATGACCTCCGTTTCTTGTCCGATACTGCCGCGGATAACAGCGGCTGACGCCTCAAAGTCCGACGTGCTGATAATGACTCTATTAATACTTATGCTGCCGTCCTCCGAAATATTAACCTCTGTTTTGATTTTTTCAGCTTTTATCCCTGCAGCTGCAAGCTGTTCGCTAAGCACTGCTGAAATATTCTCGGAAAGCTGAGCTCTCAGTTCATTTTCATATATCTCCGCCGAAAAGCTGTAGTCAGTTCTGTCAAAGGCGCTTAGGTCAGGCAGCTCTATGTTGAAAACTCCGCTGACTACAGGAGCTGTAACCGCCACGGCAAAAATCAGCTTCAAGATAAATTCAGCCTGTGCGCGTAGACGAGTGCCCTCGGTAATGCTCCGAACTATGCATATCCCCACGGAAACATAGCAGACTGCACGGACTGCCGTAACAAAGTTTTCCATTTAACCACCTGCCGTATGCATAAGTATTCCCGTACAAAGCACAAACATCACGCCATAGCAAGCAAGCACGCTCTGTGCTATGGCAAGGGCGCTGTCAAAAGAGCTGAGCAGCTTTTTCATGTGCTCTGCGCCGAAAAGCTCCGCAGCCGATGCTCCTATCCACATAACAAAGCGAAAAAGCATAAGCTGTATCACTGGTGGAAATACAATGAAGGTCACCGCTATGCAGCCGACTGTCCCCACTGTTCCGCGGATAAGGTCGAAGCTGCTGCGGACTGCGGCATAGGCGTCGGAGACTGCTCCGCCTACCACAGGAACACTCCCAGATATAACGAATCGAGCGGCTTTTGTGGCTGCGCCGTCAGTCTTGCCTGCAAGACTGCATTTCAGCGTAACAAAGCCGATAAAAACGGTCATAGTTATAGTCATTCCCCATGTTATGACCTTTTTCAGAAGCTGAACAACACCGCTCATGTCATTCTGCGTGAAAACACTACCCGTTATTGAAAGCATAGCGGCTGCACTGAGAACGGGCATGAGAAAGGCAGAAACCAGCTGAACTATGAGCTCCGAAGCCGCCAGGACAGCCACGTCATAGACTGCGGCTGAGGTCATATGTCCCGAAGCGGCAGCAGCTCCCGAAAATACGGGGATAAAAACAGATATAAAACCACCGCTGACGTTAACAGCCTCAGAAGCCCGAGAAAACGCCGCGAAAAGCTGAGGAGATATTACAGTCACCGCCGTAAGCACGCTGACCAGACCGTAAATATCAGCAGAGCCCTTGAACCCAATACTCCCTGCACTTTTCAACAGCGCTGACAGAACTATCACAAGCAGGATAGTTCCGAGAAGCTTGAACGGCGATGTTTCGCTGTCAGTTACCTTAGCAGCGATGGTCCTTGCGAAGCTCCCGAAACTAAGAGCAGATATCTCATCAGAGTTTGTCTCAATGTCATAGTCTGCAAGTATGTCATCAAGCTGCTTGGTGTACTCGCTTTTTGTGTCCTGCTCATCGACTGCACAAGCTGAAACAGGTACAGCAAACAGCAAAAGCAATATAGTTATAATTATTTTTATTCCTATCTTTTTCATAACGCACCTAAATAAGCTTGTCTATCAGCTGTAAAAAAGATTTGAACACGGGAAGTCCAAGAACAAGCACCGCTCCTCTGCCCCATAGCTCCGCCGCAGAGGCAATTGCACCCTCACCGCTGTCACGGCACAGTTCGGCTGTAATATGGGTAATACAGCATATTGCCAGAGTCTTGAAGATAATAGAGATGTAGCTCTCGGCTATGCCTGCCATTTCAAATATGTCTCTTATCTCGTCTATGGCGTCGTCAAAGAGAAGCACAAAAAACGTCATTACTCCCACACATACAGCAATACTTACAGCCATAGAGTGCTCAGAGCAATATTGTTTTAAAATTACGGATATGAGAGCTCCCACAAGGCAAAAAGCTCCCACAGAAAAACAGCTGTCTACCATAGTCCGAACACACTCTTGACCTTGTCGAAAAGGTCGCCTATCTCGTCGATTATTACCACAAGAACTACTATGAGTCCTGCAAGCGTGGTCATCATAGCCTGTTCCTCACGCTCTGCACGTTTCAGCACCAGATTAAGAACGGCAACAATTATACCAGTGCCAGCGATTTTAAATATCAGATCAATTTCCATTTCCTCATATCACCATTATTCCTACCATTACTCCTGCCAGTACTCCAACGCTCCTGTAAAGCTTCGCCTTGCAGTGATATTCCTCGGAGCGCCGCAAATACAGCTCCTGCATAAGTGACCTTACTGCGGCGATACCGTTAAGCTGTCCGTCAATATCGCTTGTTCCGAGAAGCTCACCGAAATCCAGAAGTATCCCCTGTTCTTCCTGCGGTATATCGGGCTCATTCATCAGAAGCTCACGCCACAGACTGTGAAAATCCTTGTCAGCACTGTAATCATCGGGGAGCTTGTTTATAAAGCTCAGCCCAGAGATATTCTCACGCTTTATAACCGAAAAAATGCTGTATATATCCGTTCCGCTGCTCCTTATCATAGTCTCAGTCAGCCTGAAAACCTTATCTGCGTCTGAACAGATGAGAACACGCTTTTTCAGCTTTTCGGAGCGGTTCAAGCCGTAAAATGCTCCGCAAAACGCCGCTAAAACAGCAGCAATTACTCTAATTCCCATTTTTCAGCCTCTTTATTTCACGAATCTTCGATGGAGCTGAAGCTCCCCTAAGAAAGGCAACGACGTCAAAAAGTCCGCTTTCGATGAGATATGCAATCTCTTTACGCTTAATGAGTTCTTCGTAGCAAGTGCCGTGAGCAGTCACTATGAACTTCACGCCGCAGCCAATACCGCTGATTATAGCCTCGGAATCCGACATAGAAGCTATCTCGTCGCATACGATGACCTCGGGAGAAAGAGTTCGGACGGCGGAGATTATACCTGCACTGCGACTGGAATTGCTGATAATATCGGTCATTGCTCCTACGTCATTTTGCGGAACACCGTCATAAAGACAGGAAATCTCGTTACGCTCGTCAATAAGGGCGCACTTTCTGACATTCCCCGTAAGTCTGCATAAATCGCGGAGAATAGTGGTCTTTCCCGAGTTGACTTCGCCGCATATAATGATGTTTTTGTCATAGTTTGAAGCAAAAAACTCATCTGCACAGCCCTCAACACACCTTGATACACGGAAATTAAGGGATGTAAACTCCGTAAGAACAGGCTTATCGGTAGCTGAATATGCTCCTGATACTCCCACACGAACTCCGTTTTTAACGACAAAGTATCCCTGTGAAAGCTGTTTTCCACAGCTGTGCACAGAATAATGGCACAGCCGCTCCACAGTCTCTTTTACGTCAGCTGCGGTCACATTATAGATTTCCTTCTTATTGTAATAGGAAGAAAGTCCGCCGTCACTTCGTATAAAAGATATCTTGTCCGAGTAAACAAGATACATCGCTCCCCCGGCACGAAGCCGAACCTCCATTAAGCCGCTGAGTTTATCCCGTGGGATATTCAGAAGCAGTCGGCGGAGCTTATCGGGGAGATAGCTCGTTATTGTCTCAAAGCTTGTACTGCCTTGCATTTTCATCACTCCTTACACTTAATACTATTCATCTTTCAAAGTGATTAGAACAAAAAAGGACGCCGAAGCGTCCATAAAAAAACAGCACACCGAAGTGTGCTGTGATTTTTTGTGATTATTCCTTTACACCACCAAGAGCAACACCAGCGATGATGAATCTTGAGAGGAATACATAAGCGATTATGATAGGAATAATAGCAAGCGCAATTGCAAGGTAAATAGCACCGTAATCATTGAACTTATCAGATGACTGAAGAGCAGATACCATCATAGGAAGTGTCTTCTGCTTCAGATCAACACTGATGAGGATCATGTTAGGTGTATAGAAGTTGTTCCAGCTTGCGATGAAAGCGAAAATAGCCTGTACAGCAATAGCTGGCTTCATCATTGGGATTGCAATTGAGATGAAAGTTCTGAACTCTCCGCAGCCGTCGATACGAGCAGCTTCAACGATATCCAGCGGGAATGATGACTTCATGTATGATCTCATAAAGTATACAACACCCGGAGCCGCGACCGAAGGGATTATAAGAGGCCAGTATGTATTTGTCAGTTTGAGGTCTGACATAAATGCAATGAATCCGGCAGATGTTACCTGCATAGGTACCATCATAACAAGGAGGATAACTGTATAGGAGATCTCCTTGAGTTTGAAGTCATATACATGGATTCCGTAAGCAGTCAGAGCTGAGAAGAAAACTGTGAGGAAGGTTGAGCATATTGTGATGATCAAGCTGTTCTTGTAACCGTGAAGAGCACTGTAGCAGAGCTTGAATCCTGGATCAGTAAATACCTTGTCCCAGTTTTTCTTCAGATAATTGCTTGGAATAAAGCTGAGTCCGTTTGCTATATCCGTGTGTGAACGTGTTGCGTTGATAACAAGGATATAAATAGGAAGCAGACATATGATTGTAAGGATAATGAACCAAACGACAAGAATACCAGACTTTAATTTGATCTTAAAGCTGTAATTGTCCTTTGCCTTTCCGTAAACATCTTTCATGTTATCACTCATAAACTGATCCCTCCAAACTGCTTGCTTTCTCTCTTAGCCTGCTGAGCGATCTTTTTACGCTGCTTCTTCTTAGCGATCTCGTCCTTGTCTCTTGTAAGATAGAATGCAAGGAGACCGAGAGCAAGAGTAATAAAGAAGAGGAGTACTGATGTAGCACCAGCGTAACCCATCTTATTCTCATCAGCCTGAGCGTGGAAGTATTGGAAGATCATTACCGCCAGAGTCTTGATATGATCCTTAACGTTACCAGTCTTGGTGTAGAGGAAAGGAATATCGAACATCTGGAGACCACCGATCATGGAAGTGATAAGTGTGTATGCCATGATTGGAGTAAGAAGCGGAAGAGTGATCTTTCTGAATACCTGACCTGAGCTTGCACCGTCGATGCTTGCAGCCTCGAACAGTGAAGGGTTGATACCCTGAATACCTGACATGAGCATGATCATGGTATTACCGAACCACATCCATGTCTGGATAAACATGATTACGATACGTGACTGCCAAACGCCCTCAACGAGAGGTACACAGTCGTAAAGTCCCGAAGTAGCGTCTCTGTGAACTATTCCCATCTTATATAAGAGGTAGTTTACAGCGCCGGGGTTTGTTTCTGACTGTCCGCAGAGCTGAAGGAAAAGTACAGCTACTGAGGCAGCAGTGATGATGTTTGGAAGGTACATAACAACCTTAAAGAAACCCTTGCCCGGGATCTTTAACTGTGCTTCTGTAAACCAAACAGCCAGTGAAAGTGAAAGTGCGAGCTGAGGAATAAAGTTACCGACCCAAAGGATAACAGTATTTCTCAGGCACTGGAAAAAGCTCTCGTGGATAACTCGAACTTTTCTGGTTCCGCCAAAAAGAATGTCCTTATAGTTCTGAAGTCCGACCCATGCTTCAACGGACTTACCGTTGCCATGGAAACTTACGATAAAGGTGTTGATCAGCGGCCATAATTGGAAAAAGAAATAAACAAGAAAAAACGGCAAAATAAAGATATAGCCATACTTTGCATAGCTAATAGACTTTATGCGTCTCTGCGCGCCTGATGCCATAACACACACCCTCTCGGTAGAATAATAATATAAATAAATATACACCTACGGAATACATGAGTATTCCGTAGGCATATTTATTACATTGTACTGTTAGACTATTTTACTTAAATTAGTCTTCCCACTCGAGATCAGGTACTGACTCAGCAACCTTGTCCTTGAATGCATCAACAGTTGCATCCCAGTCCTTGCCGCCCTCAAGGTAGTTCTCCTTAACAGCGTCAGCGAAGTTGCCCTTGATTGTTGAATCGAAAGGAGTGATGAGGCCCTTGAAGTCGATGTTCTTAGCGTTGTTAGCGAGCTCTGCGAAGTAGTTCTGCTTGTCAGCGAAGTTGCCGGAGATCTTCTCGTTGAATACTGTGTTAGCAGAGATAAGATCGTCCATAACCTTAGAGTTGTTTACATACTCTGGCTTGCTCTTAGCGTATGCAGACATCTTAGCTTCGTCAGATGTAGCAGCAATGATGAACTCTCTTGCGAGGTCACCGTTATCAGTCTTTGGATTAACAACCATCCAAGTACCGCCCCAGTAGAATGCCTGAGGTCCTTCACATACAGCCCACTTGCCGTACTGAGCGCCGCCTTCTCCGCCTGCAGCATCGAGGAAGAATCCGCCGAAGCCCCAAGTTGAAACGAAGTAACCCATTACATTGCCTGAAACGCCTGCAGCTGTCCACTCATCTGTCCACTGGCTGTTCTTTGTAACACCGCCGCAATCCCAGAGAGCCTTTGCTGTATCAGCAAACTTCTTGCAAGAATCATCGATAACGAGCTTGTTGTCCTTAACCCAAGGCTGTGTACGTCCACAAGCAAATGCCTGCCACAGACCACCGAGTGAATCAGCGAGAGCAACGCTGCCGCTTGACTTCTCAGAAACTGTCTTAGCAGCTGCTACGAAGTTATCCCAGTTGTTGATCTGCTTCTGCATATCAGCAGGTGTCTCAGCACCGAGGTACTCCTTAGCAAGGTCAGCTCTGTAAGCGAAGCCGCCTGCTGCAGCCTGCCATGAGATACCCTTACGAACGCCGTTGGAATCCTTACCGATTTCGTCTGTGTACTTATAGATGTTAGCAAAATCGCTGTCACCAAGACCGAGCTTGCTGAGAGGAAGTGTTCTTGAATCATCGTTGATGTACTTGAGTGCCCAGTCAGCCTCTACGAAGTAAACATCGAGGTCTGTACCGTCATTGAAGAGCTGGTCGTAGTTCTCGGAAGCCTTTCCGCCGCCTACACCGAAGTCGATGAACTTGATGCCCTCTACCTTACCGTCTGCAAGATCCTGAACGATTGTATCTGCGTTAAGGCCCTTCCAAGAAGCGATAAGAGCAGGAACGTCATCGTGGTTCCAAGCTGCAACTGTGAATGTGTCGCCGCCTGTCTTTACTGAAGCATCGATTGTGCCGTCGCCCTCTGGCTCAACTGTTGTTGGCTCTGCGCCTTCTGTTGGTTCTTCCTTAGCAGCAGTTGTTGCCTCTGTTGCCTTGTCGCTTGAAGATGAGCCCTTGTCGCCGCAGCTTGCGAAAGCTGTAGCTGTCATTGCGAGTGTAGCTACTAAAGCTAAAGTTCTCTTAAGTGTGTTCATGAGATTTTTCCTCCTTAAATATCTATATTATACTTGCGTATAATATTTACGTGGTTAATAATATTGTTTGCGGGTAACATCGCGGCTTTATTACTGTCCGATGATTGTGCTCACCGCTGACGTCCTGCAACCGTTCCGTCAACCTTTGCTTCTGTTCCCGTGAAGCTCAGCTTCACATATTTCTTTTTTGCATTGCAGCTGTTTTTATACTTCCTGTCTGTTTCATGCATGGGCGGCGAACAGCTGTGAACGTACTTCACATCTGACGTCACAAGAGCCTGTGCAATCTGCATACATTCCATATCATAATACTGTCGCCGATCAGTTCCGAACGTTTATCTTTCCCTCTCGGACAAGCAGTCATTATGCAACAATTGCTTTTGCATTTACAAATATACCGTATTTTGCGGTCAAAGTCAATACTTTGTATCATTCTTTAACCTTTTTTGGTTGGATTATCCAAGATTACCTTCCCCTCATTGTGCACAATCACATGATTATGTGCGAAAGTTACAAATCGGTAAAAGGTTTTTTGGAAGTCATATTGACATTTATTACCCAATGGGAGCTTATTCTTTTATGGCTATTGCCCAACATATAAAATTTCTTTTGATAAACCTGCTCCGTTTTGAGCGTTTTTATCAAACATATATTCGACTTTGTTAAAATCTGCCAATAGAGTTGAACGCATATATCTCAAGGATAATGGAAGCGTCCACGGCATTTGTGTTCCCGTCGCCGTCCATATCCCCCATTCTTGCCTGTGAATCGGTAAGTTCGCTTGGTCTGTCCGTGGATATCGCCGCATAGTGGCTCAGTACAGCTGAGGCGTCTACAGCGTTCACATGACCGTCAAAGTTCACGTCGCCTGCCTTTGCTCCATACTGTTTCGGGACATATACCGTCCGAGAAGCAAAGGAATTATCAGTCGCGGAATACCTGACATAGCAGCGTGTTTCATATTTTATAATGCTGCCTGCCTTGTATTCGCTCCCGATGACTTTATTGAGAGCCTCTCTTTCAAGACCTGTACGCTTTTCCATAAGCGTCTCGAATTCTTCATAGGTATAGCCGTATTCGCTGGCTATCTCGTCTATTATCATCTCAGAGAAGTATCCCTCATAGGCGATCTCATAAATATCGTCCTCAAATGCGCAGTGATCTGCGTCGTACTGCTTAAGGGAGCCGATATCGGGAACCCATGCAGGAGCATCGGGGATATCATACCTGACGGTCTCGCTTGGGAATATGCCGTTTCCGCCTGAAACTCTGAGCCTGAACGATTCACCCGGGATTATACCTATATAGTATAAGCCGTAATCCTCGGGAGATACATCGGCGCCGCTGATAATTCTTCCCTTTGCTGAGCCGAACTCATTGTCATCTGACTTACCTGTGGCTATTTCAAGCTTTTCGCTCACCTCTCTGCTGAAAGGTCCGAGAGCTTCTGCACGGTAGTTTATCTTAAGCTCGGATATATCCGCTCTGTCGGGAACAGTAACTGGTATCTCTTTGCCGTCCTTAACGGCAGTTAGCGTTTTTCCTGCATATTCCAGTACGTTGGTGCCTACAGAAAGAAGTTTTCCGTCGGGAGCAACTATACTGTCGGCAAGTGAGGTGCTGATGATACCTCTCTGAACATCGAACCGCACCAGAGAGCGGTTTATATGCAGAGTAACTGTATTGTCGATACAATTCTCCCCTGTCAGCTTAAACTCAACATCTGTAAGTCCGTAATCCGCAGACACGGAATCAATCACGCCGTAAGCGCCGTACTTTCTGCCGTTGTATTCAACGTTATTCACAGTTCCGAGAGTGATTGAAATGGAATCAAATTCCTCGGGAATATTGATAGTATATTCGTGGTCGGATATACGGGTTGCGTATCTGAGGTCTCGGTTGTAGACCTCAGAAGCAGACCTGTAGCCTATCCAGTTAAAGGCGGCGTATTTCGGAGCAAAGCTTCTCTCCGAGACAACATTGCCCTTTATGCCTCCGTTTACGGCATAGGCGCTTATTTTTACCGCGTCTGTTATAGCAAGCGGAGCTTCATATCTGCTCTCCGCATTATCGTTTACGGCAAAAAATATATCTCCCTGAGAACTGCCGCAGGAAAGCTCCACCTTTTCATCAGGAGCTACTGCTCCCGCAGGCTGTGAAAACTTAACCTTGCCAACAGGCTCTGCATAGGCTTTTAACGTAACATTGCCGAAATTGGACTTGATATCGCCCATAGCGAACAGTTTTCTGTAATTCTTTTCACCCTGCTGTGCGGCACGCCAGAGTTCGGTATCGCTTTCGTCTATGCCGTCGTAGAGCTGTTCTATAAACGAGTCAAGCATGAACTGCTTTTCCTCTTGGGTATAAGTCACGCTCTCGTCGCAGACGTCTGTCCATGTTTTGCCGTCAGCACTGAAAAAGCTCTCGCCCCTGCCTGTAAGATCGCGCATTTCGCTGTCCGAAACATAAGTGCTTATGTCGGTTATTGAATTATCCTCGCTCTCTACGTAGAGACTGCTCTCCAGTGGGAGAACAAAAGGCGAATCCTCGCAGTAGAGCTTCACAACAACGCTGAACTGCTCATTTTCTGTAAGTATTACGGGCTCGTCAAGGTCGATAGTGAAGAAGCCCGTCATATCGCATTTGCCCTTGGTAACAGCCGAGGGAGTTCCTGACGACGGATCGTTCTTGTCCTTGAGTCCCGAATATACAGTCACTTCGTATTCAGTGCCTGCATTATATATGTAAGTACCCACAGCGCTCAGCTGTATGTCTCCCACCGAAGTAAAAACATCTGCCATATAGGACGAACCGTTTTCCTCGGCAGTTTCATAAGCTGACATTGTCTGTATGGGTATGAAGCTGTCATACTGATAGATGATATCGTGCTCGTCGGTGTTTTCCAGCTGATAGACCGCAAAATCACTCAGCGTGCCGTCATAATAGGAAAGCCAGAAATATCCGTCGTCGCCGTCGTGAGTTCCCCAGCTGTTGCGGCAGAGCCATGCGCCGTTGCCCTTGGGCTTCTTCCTGAAGTGAGAAGCAGGATAGCTGTCGTCCCAGCCGACTATAGTAACAGCATGGTTTGCGAATCTCGGCTTGCGATCGCAGTAGGAGCTGTTGTACTCGCTTGACCAGTTCTTTCCTTTGTCGGACCAGTAAGAAACATCAACTGCCTGTCCGCTGTACAGAAAGTCCTTGACAAGTGCATTTATCTCGTCAAAATTAGATCCGTCGCTGTCATATTCAAAATTATAGGCGTTTTTAAGGTGATAATCCGACTGATAATTCATAAGCTCAGTATCCGTGCGGTTATCAAAGAAGCTTGTATTTTCATATGGTAGCTTCTCCTCGCTGACAGGTCCTATCCACTGTGACCAGAGATTGGTTATCATACGGGCGTTGCCGCCCTCGGAAAGAATATCCGAGGTCTCTGTGGAGGCAGGTCTCAGCTGACCGAAGCCGAAATAATTATAATAAGCCGTGTGGAGCTCCGACAGGTCGATATGCGGAACATAGGACAGCATACTTGATTCTGCGCTTGCTATAGCCGCGTGTACCCAGCAGGTACCGTAAGAGCCCTGACTCTTTACGGAAGCAGTACCGTATACCTTGCGCATATCAAACGCTGAGGGGAGTTCTTCCCTGTCAGCTGCCTTGACAGTATTTGTGCCTATGGGCATATACGGAGCGGAAGGCTCGAACCTCACGCCGTCCTGCGCAGCTACCGAGCGAAGAACAGGCATTGATAAAGTGCCGCTGTGAGCTGATACTACAACTTCTTTGCGGCTTTTTTCCCATATAGTTTTTGACTCCGCGATAACAGACGCAGGCACAGAACAGCAGGCTACTGCCGCCGCTGTAAGAATAGCCGCCAAACCACTGCTGAACCTATTCATTATACCGCCCCCTTCGGTCATATAGGGCTATTATAACACATAATCACAAAAAAAGCAAGAAAAAGCCCGTACTTTCTTCAAATACGGGCTTATATATTTAATATGTACTCGGCTATCAGGCGGTAACGATACTGTCAGCCTTGTGGAGCTTCAGCTTTTCAACTGCCTGCTCTCTCATCTTGTACTTGAGTATCTTTCCTGCGGCATTCATCGGGAATCCGTCAACAAAGTCAACATATCTCGGACACTTGTGCTTTGCCATTCTTGCAAGGCAGAAGTCCTTGATCTCCTGTTCCGTAGCTGTTTCTCCGTCCTGAAGAACGATACAAGCCATTATTTCCTCGCCGTAGTCCTCATCAGGAACGCCTATTACCTGAACGTCCTTTACCTTAGGATATGTGTAAAGGAAGTCCTCTATCTCCTTGGGGTAGATGTTCTCACCGCCGCGGATTATCATATCCTTGATACGTCCTGTTATCTTGAAATATCCGTCAGAAGAGCGGCGTCTTGCAAGGTCGCCTGTGTGGAGCCACCCCTCGCTGTCGATAGCGGCAGCAGTAGCCTCGGGCATCTTATAGTAGCCCTTCATGATGTTGTAGCCTCTTGCTACGAACTCGCCGTCAACGTCATCAGGAACCTCCTGATTTGTCTCGGGATCAACTATACGGCACTCAACGCCGAAGATAGGTCCGCCGACTGTATTGACACGCTGCTCCAATGAGTCAGTTGTCTTGCTCATGGTAGTTGCGGGAGAAGCTTCGGTCTGTCCGTAAGTGATGCATATCTCGCTCATGTGCATCTTCTCGACAACTTCCTCCATTGTCTTGATAGGACAAGGAGAGCCTGCCATGATACCTGTTCTCATGTAAGAGAAGTCTGTCTTCGGGAAGTCCTCGTGTCCAAGCATAGCAATGAACATTGTAGGAACTCCGTGGAAGCAGGTTATCTTTTCCTTGTTGATGCAAGCAAGTCCCTTTCTCGGTGAGAAACGTGTTATAGGAGACATTGTTGTACCGTGAGTCATAGAAGCTGTCATTGCCAGAACCATGCCGAAGCAGTGGAACATAGGCACCTGTATCATCATACGGTCGGCTGTGGAGAGGTCCATGCAGTCTCCGATAGCCTTACCGTTGTTTACAACATTATAATGTGTAAGCATTACTCCCTTAGGGAAGCCTGTGGTTCCCGAGGTGTACTGCATATTTGCAACATCATGGATATCAATAGTCTTTCTTACGCGCTCAACCTCGCTGTAGGGAACATTCTTTGAAAGCTCAACAGCCTGCTCCCATGTAAAGCAGCCCTTGTTCTCTGAGTCAACAGTGATGACGTTCTTGAGGTAAGGAAGCTTTGCAGAATTGAGCTTTCCTGCCTCGCAGGTCTCCAGCTCGGGACAGAGCTCCTTGATGATGTCAACGTAGTTGATGTTCTTGATACCGTCTATCATAACGAGAGTCATAGTATCGGACTGTCTCAGAAGATACTCAGCCTCGTGGATACGGTATTCTGTGTTCATTGTAACAAGAACAGCACCGATCTTTGTGGTTGCCCAGAAAGTGATATACCACTGAGGAACATTCGTAGCCCAGATAGCAACGTGGTCGCCCTTCTTTACGCCCATTGCAAGGAGTGAACGAGCGAAGGTATCAACGTCGTCGCGGAACTCGGGATATGTTCTTGTATAGTCAAGCTCAGTATAGCGGAATGCATACTGATTGGGGAACTGCTCGCAGATACGGTCAAGTATGTCTGGGAATGTATAGTTGAGGATACGCTCCTTTGGCCATGGATACTGACCGTCACCTCTCATGTTTGTCTGGAGAGGATGCTTGTGTTTCTTCTTGTATGGAGCCATATACTCAGCAAACTGAGGAATTACGATACCTGCATCACTGAGGTCGCGAGCCCAGCGCTTTACCCATTCAAGTGAGATATATCCGTTATAGTTGATAGTGTCAAG
This sequence comes from Ruminococcus flavefaciens, assembly GCF_900119075.1. Lineage (GTDB taxonomy): Bacteria > Bacillota > Clostridia > Oscillospirales > Ruminococcaceae > Ruminococcus > Ruminococcus flavefaciens_Q. The sequence goes on along the minus strand of NZ_FPIP01000001.1, from coordinate 310,627 downwards.
AGCTTCTATCATAGCCTTTACAGGGATATCGCCAGTGCCCATGATACGGTACTCTACAGTGCCGTCCTCACGCATAACGCTGTCCTTGACCTGTATGTATTTGATATACTCGCCGAGATTTGAAACTGTAGTCTCGGGAGCTTCATTGTTATAACGATAGGGGTGATGCATATCCCAGAGAGCAGCCACCTTGCGGCTCTTTACGCTGTCAAGCACCTTTGCAAGTCTTGCAGTATCGGAATATACGCCGTTTGTCTCAACGAGTAGAGTTACATTGTACTCCTCAGCAATAGGAACGAGCTTCTTTAAAGTCTCTATGATATAGTCATCGTCAACATCACCGCCTGGAGCAGGCTCAAGGTCGCCCAGTATTCTGATATAAGAAGCGCCGAGCTTGCTTGCAAGCTGAGCATAAGCCTTTATCTCGTCCTCTGCCTCCTGATACTTGTCCTTGAATTTAAGGCAGGCACCTGATGATAGACAAGGAATTTCAAGTCCCAGCGACTGTAGCTTGGCAATGGTATTAGGTAGCTGTGCCTCTGTAAAGGGCTGAGCCTTGACGGAGAATATCTCATTGCCGAGACCTCTGATCTCGATACCGTCAAATTTAAAATCCTTTGCCATTGAATAAATGTCTGTCCATGACCATTCAGGACAAGCAAGTGTTGAAAATCCGATTTTCACATTTATCATTCCTTTTAAAAATTAATATCGCTGTCTGTCATATCTATCATATCATCAGCCTGAACCTGAAGTTCTACAGCTGTGTGTATGCCCTTGTCAAAACCAGCTGACGTTATATATGCCTCCGCCTGCTTCTTTGTTTTGAAGCGTCTGGCAAATACATTGCTGTGCACGAATAAACGCCGTGAAACTGCATACAGATCATCAGTACTGCGCTTTATCACCCATTGCACGGCTCATCGCTCCTATCCGAAAAGCTTGTAGTGTACCACGCCGAACCATTCCCTTACCCAGTAGGTAGGAACGATATACCATGAGGTATATCCCGATATATTGTAAGCGCTTATCCCCTGTTTTTCGGCTATCATCTCAGCACGGAGCTGATGAAATCCGTCGGTGATAAGAGTTACTGTTTCGGGCAAGCCGTTTTCGGCTATTATCTTTTTGGAAAAACGAAGATTCTCCTCGGTATTCACAGACTTGTCCTCCATGAATATCCTTTCGGGAGCTATGCCCCGTCCCACAAGCCAGTCCCTCATACACTGAGCCTCGCTCATGGCTTCGTCCTTTCCCTGTCCGCCCGAAACTACGGCGCAAACGCTGTCATGCTCCGAAAGATATTTATATGCGGCTTCAAGCCTTCGTCCCAGCATGAGACTCGGTCTACCGTCCTTTACCTTACAGCCGAGAACTACCACGGTAGTATTTTCGTCCTTGGGAGGATCGTCAGCCGCACGAAGCATGAATACACTGATAACGACAGCAAGCACCACAGAAGCTGCCGTTATCACACTTATTATTATAAGAACTGTTCTGCCGAGAGCTCCTGACCACGATTTTCCGAGGAAAGCAGTGAATCTGCCCCACAGCAGAAATATGGCTGTCAGCATTGCCGAAACTGCCATGCCTGCGCCGTTGCCCAGATTGAATATGCCTGTGAGTACTGGTGCGGCAAACAGCAGAAAGAGCCCGAAGCATATGACCGCAGGTATAACCTTTGCGTCCATTTATGCCTCTTTGCTCCTTGCAGCGGCAAGCTTTAGTATCCTGTCAAGATTTTCCTTTGAAGTTGTTTCGCTTCCGAGGTGAGTCGGTACCTTATTATAAAGTCCGTGGAAGTCTGAGCCGCCTGTCCGGATAAGCTCGTACTTCTCGGCAATGGCTCTGAGGTCGCTTCGGCAGCTTTCATCTGCGGAGAAATGTCCTACCTCAACGCCGTCTATCTTGCCGTTCTTGGCAAGCTCCTCAAGAAGCTCTATATTGTCGTACTGTGCAGGGTGAGCCATAACAGCTACTCCCCTTGCGGTATGTATCAGGTCGATTACAAAATTTACGTCAGGGTACTCACGCTCAACATAGCATGAACCGTTCTTGGGATTGAACAGCTCTCTGTCAAGGTCTCCGTAGAACTCAAGGGCATAGCCGTAGTCTATAAGAGCACGCATGATATGCTGCTTGAATATGCTCTTTGAAGCTGTGGTACGTTTAAGTATGCTCTCCTGCGTTATAGGGAACTTCGCCATGACCTTTTCGATCATTTCCTTGGAGCATTCCTTTCTTATCTCGCAGGATTTCAAACAAAGTCCTTCAAGTCGGTTAGGCTTTGAAGGTGCATAGCAAAGTATGTGTACCTTGCTGTTTCTTTCCTTATCCCATGCCGAAAGCTCTACGCCGTGGAGCATTTTTACTCCTGCGCGTTCGCCAAGAACATCAGCTCTTGAAAAAGAAGCCATTGTATCATGGTCTGTGATAGAGAGCCAGTCGATATTCATGCGCTTCGCCTGTGCAATTACATCTTCAATGCCAAGCGAGCCGTCGGAAAGCGTAGTGTGACAGTGCAGATCGCAAATCATACATAACCTTCTTTCGCCGCATTCTACAGCGGCTGAATTTAATAATATTGTATTTATATGGCGCTTTTTTTAGAACATAATCGCAAATTTTACCGTTACAATATAAATAACGCCTATAATTATATCACAAATCCAGCAAAAGTTCAAGTATTTTATTGCATTTTTCAAATTTTTATAACTTTTACGCAATATCAGCAGTAAAAATTATCACTGAAGCTTCGCGTAAAGCTCGCTTTTTCTGAAGCCCGTTTCCTTTGCCACAGCTTTGCAGGCGTCGGTGGGTTTCTCGCCCATTTCTATGAGCTTCTGCACCTGAGCCATAGCCTGCTCTATGGTTATTTCCTCACCAGTGCCCTCCTGCGCTCCCTCAAGAACGAGAACAAACTCTCCGCGTGGCTCGTTATTATTATAGTACTCAACAGCCTCGGCAAGAGTAAGCCGCAATACTTCCTCATGTATCTTGGTAAGCTCACGGCATAGCGCTATCCTGCGTTCTCCGCCGAAAGCCTGTGCAAGGTCTGCGAGAGTTGTTTTCAGTTTGTGGGGAGCTTCATAGAACACCATGACCGCAGTCTCGCCGCGGAGCTTTTCAAGGCGCTCGGTGCGCTCTTTTTTGGGAACGGGCAGGAACCCCTCAAAGGTAAATCTGCGAGTGCTTAGTCCCGAAACAGCGACCGCAGAAACAACAGCGCTTGGTCCTGGGACTACCTTTATGTCGATACCGCTCTCGGCGCACATCTTCACAAGCACCTCTCCGGGATCGGAAATACAGGGCATACCTGCGTCAGTAACGATACCGCAGCTCTCCCCTGCAAGAAGCCTGTCGATTATCTTCTGCGCGTCAGCCTTGGAGCTATGCTCGTGAAAGCTTACAAGGGGCTTCTTTATCTCGAAGCGATTCAATAATTTCAGCGTAACACGGGTATCCTCGGCGCATATAAAGTCCACAGCTCCGAGAGTATCGAGCTGTCTTATTGTAACGTCGTCAAGATTGCCTATGGGTGTTCCTATAACGTAAAATGTACCGCTCATGGCTGCTCCTTTCCTGTGTCGTATATCCTTTGCAGCTCCTCCGTGAAGCCGTTTTCGCTGCGTATGTATAGCTGAGGCTCCACTTTCATAAAGGGCTTTGAGCCCTTTTTGCCCTCGATAAGGAAAAGCCACGGAGCTTCGTCGGCGTTTTTCGATACGAAGCGAAGCCTTTTTGGCTCGATATCGTGATTTTTCATGGCAAATATAACGTCACTGAGACGCTCGGGACGATTGCAGACGCAGAGCCTGCCGCCGAATTTCAGCAGTTTATGAGCTGCCGCGCAAACGTCGTCAATAGTGCAGAGTATCTCGTGACGGGCTATTTTCTGGGCTGTGATAACGCTCTGAAAGCCTGCATTGTTCACCTTATAAGGCGGATTGCAGGTCACAAGGTCGAGCTGCCCCAGAGGAGCCCCCTCCCAGAGCTCTTTCAGGTCGGCGCATATGGGGACAATGCCCGAAGTTTCGCTCTTTTCAAGTCCGAGACGGAGCTGCTCTATTGCGCCCTCCTGTATGTCCACCGCATATGTGACTTGCGGCGGCATTTTCTTCTGCATGATGAGCGGTATTATGCCGCAGCCCGTGCCTAAATCGCAAGCCTTGTCCTTGGCACGGTACTGAGAAAAATCCGCCAGCAGAAAGGCGTCCGTACCGAAGCGGTGGTCGCTGCTGGCACAGACGTAAATTTTATCGGTAAGCTTTTCGTATTTGTATTCCATAATGTTCCTTTTTCATAAATAAACGATCAGTTTCTCATCATTACAATATATTCTGTAGTTCCTTCTTCCAGCTTCCTGTTGTCTGTAAGATGAAAACCATGAGCTTCATAGAAACGTATAGCATCAGTGTTCTTTTCAATTGTCCAAAGAAAACTTACCTGAGAGTTTTCTTTGGCAAATTCTATTAATTCCGAGCCTATTCCCTGCCCCTGGAAGAAATGATCGACATACAATTCAATGATCTCTTCTTTCTCAATGCGGATAAGACCTTTTATTATTCCGTCATCATACAGGAACATATTGTTAAGAAATCCGTTTTCAATGTACTTTTCAGCCACAGAAAGAACCTGTAGTTCGCCAAATGCGTACACATCGTCCTTAAAAATCGAACGATACTTCATTCGTTTTGCAAAAACAAGTATCTCTGCAATTCTTGAAACATCTTCTTCTGTCGCTCTTCTGATGTTATTTGCCTTTTTAGTATTCCTTTTTTTCGGCTCATATTTGTTATTCTGTATCATTTCAAGAGCTTCCGCAATAGAAACGCAGTTTGCATACCTGTTTTTCCACATGAACTCGTTATAGTAACGGTAGGTCTGCTCCGCTGTCATAAAGTCATTGTCAAATGTAGAATTACAGTACTCGGGCACTATCATCTCGAAGCCGTGCTCAAAGCCGCATTTCACCGTTGCGTCTATGCAGTAATCCGTCTGCAAGCCAGTGACTATCAGCCTTTTCACGGCTTTTTTCCGCAGATATTCAAGCAGTTCACTGTCACGAAAGGGGCTGTTCACCAACTTGTCGAATATCCGCTCGCCTGCTTCGGGAGCAAACTCCCTGCACACATCAAAACCCTCATTACCCTTGGAGAGGGGCTGTCCCTCGCCGTCATCGTGGCGGACATAGATGACTTCTATGCCGTTTTTACGGGATCCTGCTATTAATCGGCGGACATTCTCGATATATTTATCAAAAGCATAGAGACTTTCATTGGTTATGAGCTCCTGCGCGTCTATGACAAGAAGTGCCGTTTTCGTCATTTTATGGTACCTCCGCCGACTACGATATCCCCGTCGTAGAGAACTACCGCCTGACCGCTTGTTACCGCCCTCTGGGGCTCATCGAACTCCACCATGTACTCGCCGTTTCCGAGGTAAGATACTACCGCAGGCTGCTCCTTCTGACTGTAGCGCGTTTTTGCAGTAACGCGCATGGGAGCTTCAAGCTTTTCAACGGAAATAAGGTTGAAATCGTCAGCGATAAGGCTCTTTGTATACAGGTCGGACTCCAGACCGAGAGTGACCGTATTTGCAGCGATATCCTTTTTCACCACGTAGGCAGGGTGCCCGAGAGCGATACCCAGTCCCTTGCGCTGTCCGATAGTGTAGTTGATTATGCCCTTGTGCTCACCAAGGACTTTTCCCTCCATATCAACGAAGTTGCCGCAGGGCGTATCACAGCCCGTTGACCTGCGGATAAATGCGGCGTAATCGCCGTCGGGTACGAAGCATATATCCTGACTGTCAGGCTTGTTGGAGTTCACCAGACCTGCCTGCTCCGCAAGCTCACGTACCTGCGATTTTTCAAGCTCTCCCAGTGGAAAAAGTGTATGTGACAGCTGCTCCTGAGTGAGAGCGTAGAGCACATAGGTCTGGTCTTTGCTGCGGTCTTTGGGGCGTTTCAGCAGCCAGCGTCCACGCTCCTCGTCGTACTCATTCACGGCGTAATGTCCCGTAGCTATGTAGTCGTAGCCAAGCTCCTGAGCACGGCGCAGCATTTTGTCGAACTTCACATGGCGGTTGCACTCAATACATGGATTGGGAGTCCTGCCGCAGAGGTAGCTGTCTGCGAACTGCTTCATTACGTACTCGCGGAAAACGTCCCTGAAATTGAAAACAAGGTGCTCGAAGCCGAGACGGTAAGCCACGCTCCTTGCGTCCTCAACGTCCGAAAGCGCACAGCAGGTCTTTCCCTCTTTTTTCGCCTCGGATATATCCTCATCGGAGAAGAGTTTCAGCGTTACGCCCATGACTTCAAAGCCCCTGTCGCGAAGCAGCATTGCCGCCACGGAGCTGTCAACTCCGCCGCTCATTCCCACCATGACCTTTTTCATTCTATCGCTCCTTTTGAAAACAGCACGGGCGAACATTGTTCGCCCTAAAGTATATTTATTATCTCGTCAAGAGACCTGACGTAATAGTCCGAAAGCTCTATTATTCTCGGCATATCGGCTTCTGCAACGCTGTCGTAGACTCCGCATACGGGAAAGCCTGCCGCCTTTGCAGTCTCAATGCAGTGAAGGGAGTCCTCAACTACAAGGGTTTCCGAAACGGAAGTACCGAGAAGCTCCGCGGCGCCGAGGAAAATATCGGGGAAATTCTTGCCTGTGGGGTATTCCCTGTCCGTAAGCAGGAATCTCATTCTGTCAAAAACACCGCAGCGTTTCAGTGCAGCCTCTGCAAGCCCCTTGTAGGTAGCTGTGGCAACTCCGTAGGGTATGCCGCGGCTGTCAAGGAAGTCAAGAAGCTCCGTAGTATATGGCTTCAGTGGTATCTTCTCCTCATAGCGCTGACGAACCATTTCCTCAATACGCTTGATGACGTACTCCTTTGTACAGCTGAGACCGAAGCGGTCGATGAAGTACTGGGAGGACTGGTCAACGGTCATCTTCTTCACCACGTCCGAGACTTCGGGAGGTGGATCGGTTATGCCGTTCTCTATGAGAAATTCACGATCTATACTGCTCCATACCGTCATGGAGTCCAGCAAAGTGCCGTCAAGATCAAAAATTACACCTTTTATCAAATCATTACTCCATATCTATCATAATTTTGGCTCTGTAGTCCTTTTGTGCCGAAGTTACAGTTTTGAGAGCAAGTCCGTATATGTCAGACGCCCTTATCTCAAGTTCAGCAAAGCGCTCGGCAGTGTCGCTGAGCTGTGAAAGCTTGGCTATTGAGGAGGCAAAGGGTATCTTTGCAGATCCCTTTGCACGGGCAAGTATCTCCCTGCCGCGCTCATTGAATGCAAGTATCCTGCCGTATGGCGGAAGCTGCTTCATGTCCTCTTTTGTTATGCCAATGAGTAGGGAGAGCATAATGCGTCTTATCCTCGCCATAGTATATCGCTTGGTCTTTACTGTGAACAGCAGTTCATCAAGTGAGCCTGCCATTCTTGCTCCGTATATCCTGTGCTCAAGTCCCTGACCTACGTCATATATCTGGGATATCTCGTCAGTTGAACAAGTTCTGAGCTTATACAGCATTACCCTTTCCAGACGGTCAAGTGAAGCTGTTTCGCCCTTTTCTACGGCTCCAGATATCGCCGCAGCCCATTCGGGAGTGGTAAACTCGCCTATATCGGCTCTGTTGTCTATCATTTCACGTATCAGAGAAGCGCTGGCAAAACCGTCCTCGCTCTCTGCGCTGTCATGTGCGGCATTTTTACGCTTTACTGTAAAAGCCGTCATATTGCTGCCGCTCTTTTTCAGCGCCCTTAGATACTCTATGGCAAGGAGATTATTGGGCTCTGATATCATAGCAGCCGCCTCTGCGTCGTATCCGTTGACCACGGAATTCAGCGCACGGGGGTAGGTATAGCCTTTTTCCATGATAGCGCGTATCTCGTCGGCATGAGTAACAGCCGCAAGGTCAACAGTCTCCATTGCTTTAAGGAGACTCTCAACATCGCCGCACTCACTTCCAAAGGATATCTCGTCCACTGCTCCGAGAGCGTCAAGGAGATATACCGCTCCTGCGGCGAAATTCTCCGCCGAGGAGAGACAATACTGCACAGGGAGCTCGATGACAAGGTCTGCACCAGAGCGCACTGCAAGACGAGCTCTTTCAAGCTTGTCCATAACTGCTGTATCGCCCCGCTGTACGAAGTTGCCGCTCATTACCGCGACAATATGCGTCGCGCCGTTTTCACGAGTCTTGTTTATGTGATAAAGATGTCCGTTATGGAACGGATTATACTCGCATACTATACCGCTGACTTTCATTTTACTACCTCTCCTTGTAAATTTCAATGATTTTTCATAATTTTTTATCTACTCTACAGATTATTAAAGTATTACTGACGTGTTTTGGGCGTTTTGCAAAAGGATTTGCCCGTTTTTTACGGTCTGAACAGGCAAAAGTACGCCCTGACCGACTTTAAATGAGCTTTTATTTGAAAAAAGGACTTGCATTTTTCAAAAAATAGTATATAATAATATATGCAAAATTATTTTTGAAAGGAATTACATATATGATCATCTTAGTTGTTAATGCGGGAAGCTCTTCCCTTAAGTATCAGCTCATCGACATGAGCGATGAGAGCGTTATCGCAAAGGGTAACTGCGACCGTATCGGTATCGACGGACATATCAACCACAAGACTGCTGACGGCAGAGTTCTCGACGAGGACTGCGCATTCCCTACCCACACAGAGGCTTTCATGAAGCTGGTAGAGGCTCTCACAACAGGCGCTGCAAAGGTTATCGACAGCATGGACGCTATCTCTGCTGTAGGTCACAGAATAGTACAGGGTGCTGACGTTTTCGACAAGTCTGTTCTCGTAACTGACGAGGTTATCGACAAGATCGACGAGCTCCGCGAGCTTGCTCCTGTTCACAACCACGCACACGCTCTCGCTCTCAGAGCATGTAAGAGCGTTATCCCTGCAAACGTTCCTCAGGTAGTTGTATTCGATACAGCATTCCACCAGACTATGCCTCCAAAGGCATTTATGTTCGGTCTTCCCTATGATGATTATGAGAAGCTCCACGTAAGAAAGTACGGCTTCCACGGCACATCACACCGTTTCGTATCAAAGGCTCTCGCTGACGCTATGGGCAAGGACGTAAAGGACCTCAAGATCGTTTCATGCCACCTCGGCAACGGTTCTTCCATTACAGCTGTTGACGGCGGCAAGTCAGTTGATACATCAATGGGCTTCACTCCTCTTGACGGTGTAGTTATGGGTACAAGAACAGGTTCTGTTGATCCTTCAGCAGTTACTTTTGTTGCTGACAAGCACGGCTTTACTCCTTCACAGATGAGCGAATACATGAACAAGAAGTCAGGTTTCCTCGGCGTATCAGGCGTTGGCTCTGACAACCGTGACATTCAGGAGGCTGCAAATCAGGGCAACCAGAAGGCTCAGCTCGTTTCTGATATGCTCACATACGAGATCCAGAAGTACATAGGCGCTTACGCTGCTGCTATGAACGGCGTTGACGCTATCCTCTTCACAGGCGGTATCGGTGAGAACTCATGGGAAGTACGTGAGGCTGTCTGCCAGAACATGGATTACTTCGGAATCAAGATCGACGAGGCTCTCAACCGCTCTATCAGAGGCAAGCTCACAAAGATCTCCACACCTGATTCAAAGATCGAGGTTTGGATCGTTCCTACAAATGAGGAGCTCCTTATCGCAAGAGATACACTTGCTCTCATTTCCAAGTAATTATATCACAAAAAACAATATAAAGCAACATAAAAACCTCGATGCACTTATCGCACCGAGGTTTTTTAGTTGTCAGTCGAAACTCTCAACTCTTAACTATAGCTTTAGCCGCAGACTATCTTTGTTCTTGTGACGTCTACGTTTTCGTTTTCCATGATTATCTCGCCGATTGATTCAGCTCTGATAAGTCCGCCGGCAGGATTCTTGACGCTTTCTATGCTGCCCTTGATGTCAACGCTGATATTGTCGGAATACTCAAATGCAAGAGTAGTATTTGGCAGCTTGCAGTTCTTGAGCACAAGATTTTCCATGAAGCACATTCCCTGTAAGCTCTCAACGGTGCAGTTCACCAGCATGATGTTGCGTGAATTCCAGCCAAAGCACTTTCCAGTAATGACAGAATCATGTATCGTTACGTTCTGACAGTTCCAGAAGCAGTCGCTTCCGCTGATGACTGACTTGCGGATAGTCGCATTTTTGATACCGTCAAAGGCATTGCTGCCGCTGAGTTCAAGTCCGCATATCTCCATTCCGTCGCAGTCCATAGCGAAATAATCGCCCTTTACCTTGACGCCGTCCATGCGTATATTCGCACATTTCCATAATGTTTCGTCGCCGTTTGTGAATGTTACGTTTTTCAGGCTTATGCCGTTTGAATGTCGGAAGCACTGTGCCGATTCGATAAGCGTGTTGTAAATATTTATCTCTGTCGAATACCAGATGCCTTCCTTTGCTGTCTCGCGGATAGTGCAGTTGTTCAGCTTCACCTTTTCGCTGTACCACACAGGATACTTTGCGTCAAAGGCACAGTCCGAAAGCTCGATGTAGGCATTATGCTTCAGCGGAGATTCTCCCTCGCCGAAAACAGTGCCGCTGATCCTCAGACCATTGCGCTGGAACAGAGCTCTTTCCCCAGAAAAATGCTCGTTAAGTATTTCTTTCATTGATCTCACTCCTCATAAAAAATACAGGTAAAAGTTGCGGTATTTTTTTATAGTATAACATACATTTTTGTAAATTGCAACTGTTTTTCACTAAAGAACGGCTATTTGCATTATTCGCCGAAAGAATATTTTTAATTTATGCAGCGCTTTGCTTCTCACCTCTCAATACAGAATAATCCATTAAAAGCTGCTGTTTTTACAGCAGCTTTTTATTTTCCGCATATTGACAAAAGCGCCTGTTTGGGGTATAATCAAAAATTGATAATATATATCGAAAGAATGATGAATATGAAAAAAATCGTTTCTATACAGGACATTTCCTGCTTCGGAAAATGCTCCCTTACAGTGGCTCTGCCCATTATCTCGGCTATGGGTATCGAGACCGCAGTTATCCCAACGGCTGTGCTTTCAACTCACACGGGAGAGGGCTTCAAGGACTATACATTTCGCGACCTTACAAGCGATATCCCTGCTATTGCAAAGCACTGGAAGAGCATGGACCTGAAGTTCGACGCACTGTACACAGGTTATCTCGGCTCTATGGAGCAGGTACAGATCGTTTCTGACTTCTTTGACGATTTCAGCACCAAGGACAACTATATAATCGTAGATCCCGTTCTCGGAGACGCAGGAAAGCTCTATGCAGGCTTTACTCAGGAGTTCGTATCGGAAATGAAAAGGCTCTGCGCAAAGGCTGATTTCATTATGCCTAATATGACCGAGGTGGCTTTTCTCCTCGGTATCCCCTACACCGAGACCTACGACGAAGCATACGTCAGGGACGTTCTCCGCAGACTTGCCGCTCTCGGCTGCAAGGTTCCTGTTATCACGGGAGTTCACTTTGACGACAAGCAGCAGGGCGCTGCCGCATATGACTCGGTGAACGATAAATACTACTTCTCCTTTGACAAGAACGTGAATATGCGTTTTCACGGTACGGGAGACATTTTCAGCAGCGTTTTCTCAGGAGCCTGCGCTCTCGGCATGGATATACAGCAATGCCTCGATATCGCGGTGAAGTTCACCCTCGACTGCATTGAAGCTACCATACCAAATATGCAGGAAACATGGTACGGAAGCTGCTTTGAGCTCTGTCTCGGAAAGCTGATAGAATACGTAAATAAAAGATGATCTGAGAGCAGCTTCGGCTGCTTTTTCTTTTTATTCCAGTTATTCCCTGTGATTACCTTGTACATAAACGGCAATAATATCCTCGTAATCTTTTACGGAGGATATGGCTCATGGCATACAACAAAGTCGTTATCGCAGGGATAAACACCTCGGAGCTGACAGTGCTCAAAGAAGAGGAAAAAATAGCCCTGCTTAAGGAAATAAGAGCTACAGGCAGCAAGGCTGCACGGGACAAGCTCATAAACGGTAATCTCAGGCTTGTACTCAGCGTGATACAGCGTTTCACAGGGCGCGGTGAGGACATAGACGACCTTTTTCAGATAGGCGTTATCGGGCTTATAAAAGCTATCAACAACTTTGACCTTTCAAAGGAAGTCCGCTTCTCCACTTACTGCGTACCCATGATAAGCGGAGAGCTCCGCCGCTATCTCCGCGACAGCAGTCACGTTAAGGTGAGCCGTTCTCTCCGCGACCTCGCCTACAAGGCTATACAGGCTAAGGAACGGCTGACTATAAAGCTCCAGCGCGAGCCCAAAATGGAGGAAATTGCCGAGGAGATAGGCGAAAAACGTTCAGATGTGGTAATAGCTCTTGAGAGTATAAGCGATCCCGTGTCGCTCTATGAACCTGTTTATTCCGATTCAGAAGACAACCTATACATCATGGATCAGATAAGCGACATGAACGACGTTGAGAGCCGCATGGACGAGCTCACTATCCGCGACGCTATCCACGACCTCGGCGAACGGGAGCGGAATATCCTGTATCTGCGGTTCTTCCGCGGAAAAACACAGGTGGAAGTCGCAGGCGAGATAGGCATATCTCAGGCTCAGGTCTCACGCCTTGAAAAAAACGCTATTGAACGCATAAAAAACAGCGTATGAACTCTGCTCTCCTACAGGAGAGCTTTTTGTTATATTCTGACATTTTTCTATTGATTTCGAGAAGATTATAGTGTATAATTGAATATGTATAAGTTTTATAGAGAAGGATCCAAAAAGTCATTATATTAGAGTTTGAGGTCTGAGAGTATGAAAAGATTTTTCAAAGCCGCAGCTGTTTGCTGCGCACTAACGCTCTCTGCCTGTTCAAGCAGAAAAAACGACACTGTTACGCCTCCCGACGGCAAGCTGGATAAGTGCACACTGCGTTTTTCGTGGTGGGGCGGCGATGACAGACACAAAGCAACTCTGGACGCTATCAGTCTGTGGAACAAGAAGCACCCCGATATCACCATAACCCCCGAATACGGCGGCTGGGACGGGTGGACGGAAAAGGTCTCCGCACAGATCAAAAGCGGCACAGAGCCCGACATCATGCAGATAAACTACGACTGGCTCATTTCCATGTCCGAGAACGGCAGCAGATTCTACGATCTGGAAAACCTTGACAGCTTTCTCGACCTGTCAGGCTATGACGACGAGATACTGTCATTCGGGCGAGCCGACGGCAGACTAAGCGCCCTTACAATATCAGTCAGCGGCAGAAGTCTGTTCTACAATTCCGATGTATTCCGTTCGCTCGGAGCGGAATACCCGAAAACGTGGACAGATCTTGCAGCTCTGGGAAAGAGCTTCGGCGCGGAAGGTCTCTATCCTCTTGACCTCGATATCCAGTCGGGAGGAACTGCATGGTATCTTGCGGTAGTGTACATTCAGCAGAAAACAGGCAAAGAGTTCATAACCCATGACGGAAAGCTTGGTTTTTCCGTCGATGACATCAGTGACGCACTCAAATTTTATAAAAGCCTTGAAGAGGATCATGTTATCAGAACTGTCAGAACAAGGACTGATGAGGATGGGAATGCCGCCCTTTATCAGTCATCTGAGTTCATTGACGGCAGAGTGGCAGGCGTTCTTGAATGGGGAAGCGCCGTTGGCAAATACGAATCCGTTCTGCCTGACGGCGTTCTGGAGGCTGGTCCCCTTCTTGCCGACGAAAGCGGTAATACAGGCGGCTGGCTAATAAAGCCTACCCTGCTTTACGCTGTATCTGGTAATACAAAATATCCCGACGAAGCCGCGGCATTCGTAGATTTTCTCGTTAATGATGAGGAATGTGCGGAGCTTCTCGGCACTACACGCGGCATTCCTGCTTCAAAAAAAGCAGCGGCAACTCTCGAAAAGAGCGGCAAGCTGTCGGGACTCGCCAAGGAATGTGATGATATCCTTTCAGCCGCAGATACATCTACCATAAGTCCTTATATGGAGCTGCCGCGCATGAAGGAATTCTACAATACCGCCATAGAATCAGTATCCTACGGCACTGCCGACACGGATACTGCTGCCCGTCAGATGTATGGCTCTATCACAGACTATCTGGAGAAGATAAGAAAATGAATACCCGTAAATACCGCAATCCCGTGGGCGTCAGCAAGTACACAGGTCTCGCGCTTATATCGCCTTTTATCATAGGCGCCCTGCTGTTTATCGTCTATCCCTTTATTTGCTCATTTGTAGTCGGACTTACCGACAGTGGCCGCTTCGCTGGCTTTGAAAATTTCCGCGAAATGCTCAGCAGCAAGGACTTCGGACAGGCGGCAGGCGTTACTCTGAAATACGCGCTGATACTTGTACCGCTGAAGCTCATAGTGTCACTGCTTGTTGCTCTGCTCCTCAATATGGAGCTGAAACACATAGGCATATTCCGCACAGCATTCTACATACCGTCAATACTGGGTGCTAATCTCGCAGTCATAATCATGTGGCAGTATCTCTTTACATCTGACGGTCTGGTAAATCAGCTTCTTGAAGCTGTGGGACTCTCCCCTGTAAGCTGGTACGGAGAGCCAAACGCAGCCATATTTATAATAGTTCTGCTTAGGCTGTGGGAATTCGGTTCGACTATGGTCATATTTCTTGCGGCTCTCCGTGATATTCCCCGTGAGCTCTATGACGCCGCAAAGGTTGACGGCTGCGGAGGGGTAAGAGCTTTTTTCGCTGTGACTCTCCCACAGATAAAGAATGTAATTTTCGTCAATCTCATATTGCAGACTATCGGGGCTATGCAGGAGTTCAACGCTCCCTATATGCTCACAGGAGGCGGTCCGCTGGGAAAAACAAGAACTATCGGTATGCTCATTTACGAGGAGATGTTCACCTACGGCAGCAAGGGTATGGCAAACGCGGTATCATGGGTGCTTTTCGTGATAATCGCCGCAGTTGTGGCTCTTATGTATAAGCTGACAGACAAGGCAAGGAGGGACGCATAGTGAAAAAGCTGTTTCTCTATCTCCTGCTGACCGCTGTGGGAGCTGCAATGCTCTATCCCCTGCTCTGGCTGGTGGGAGCTTCATTCAAGACCAACGAGGAGATATTTTCCTCTATTTGGTTCATGCCGAAAAGCTTCTGTACGGACTCCTACAAAAACGCTTGGGAGACCGTTACTCCATACAACATGGGGCACTATTTTCTCAATACCTTTGCAATTATTATACCAAAGACCGTGTTCGCCGTCGCTTCCTCAGCGATAGTCGCATACGGCTTTGCAAGGTTTGATTTTCCATTGAAGAAGTTCTTTTTCGCTCTGCTTATATGCGGTATGCTCATGCCCTCTATCGTGACTATAATGCCGCGGTATCTCATGTGGAGCAAGCTCGGACTTCTTGATACATATATACCGCTTACGCTCCCCTCGCTCTTTGCCGAGGAGGGAATGTTCGTATTCATACTGGTGCAGTTTTTCAAAGGCGTACCCCGTGAATTCGACGAGGCGGCAAGGATAGACGGCTGCGGCACGCTGAAAACGCTGTTTTACGTGCTTCTGCCATGCATAAGACCTGCCGTCATATCCATAGCGGTTTTCACATTCTTATGGACAATGAACGATTTCCTTGAGCCGCTGATAATGATACAGTCAGTGGAAAAATACCCTCTCTCTCTTGCCCTCAGACTGTCCGTGGACAGTACGGGACAGGGCTATGAGCAGCGCAAGGTCATTGCCATGTCTGTCATTGGTCTTATACCCTCTGTAGCAGTGTTCGCACTTGCTCAGAAAAAATTTGTCAGCGGTATCACCGCAGGAGGTCTTACAGGATGACTAAAGCTGAAAATATCGTTTCAAAATATATCGATAATTTAATACTCCCCTCAGAGCCTCTTTCTCCCATATGGAATAAGGAGAACGAGCTTCTGGACAAAGCTCCGAAATGGAACTATATCGACAACTGCATGATAACAGCCGTTCTGATGATGTATGAGCTCACAGATGACGAGGATCTTCTGGATTACTCAATAAGATTCATAAACACCTATGTTGCCGAGGACGGCAATATCCCCACCCTGAACTACGCCGACTATAACCTTGACAATATAAACGGAGCTAAAAATCTGTTCAAGCTCTGGCGCATAACAAACGAAGAACGCTACAGGCTGGGCTTTGAGCGCTTCTGGACGGAACAGCTCGTTCGTCAGCCCCGTCTTGACTGCGGAAGCTTCTGGCACAAGAGCATTTACCCAGATCAGATATGGCTGGACGGCTCATACATGGCTCTGCCGTTTCTCATTGAGTACGGTATGCTCCATAAGTCACGGGGTATAATCGATGACGCTATCCGTCAGCTATGGGATATGCGAAGGATACTCCGCGATCCTGATACAGGGCTGTTCCATCACGGCTACGACGACACCAGCACCATGTGCTGGGCTGACAGGATAACGGGACTTTCTCAGGAATTCTGGCTCCGCTCAAACGGCTGGATGTGCGCGGCTCTTGCAGACAGCTGTGAACTGCTCCCCAAAAACGAACTCCTCAAAAGAGAACTGTCAGAGCTGCTCACTGCTCTCTCAAAGTACTGCATGGAGGACGGTATGCTTTTACAGCTTCCGAATCGCTCCGAGCTTGAAAACAACTATCCCGAGACCAGCGGCTCTCTGCTGTTTGCCTACGCCGCACTCAAGGCGGCTCGGCTCGGCATATGCGGAGACGATATGCGTAAGGCAGGTCAGCGCACATTCGATACCGTCACCGAAAAATTCATCGACGACAGCGGTGACGTACCCGTACTGAAAAACATCTGCCTTGTGGGAGGTCTCGGCGGCGAGAATAACCGCGACGGTTCTGCGGAATACTATCTCAGTGAAAAGATAGTCGAAAACGACGCCAAGGGCATAGCTCCCTATATCATGGCATATACAGAAATGAAAAAACTCTCCTGATTATACTCACAGGACAAAAATTCTGTCGAAATATCGCGGTTTATACTTGAAAAGTTCACACTTTCATGTTATAATATTTGCTGTAGGGATTACTACAAATATTTTGTGAAAGGGGGAGCTCGTTTTGAATGTACTGTTCTGGGCAATAGCCGTTATCGCTTTCGTTATAGCTGAGATCGCTACCGTGCAGCTGGTATCTATCTGGTTCGCGGCAGGTTCTTTTATAACGATGATAGCCTGCTATTTCTACGACCTGTCCACTATGGAGCAGCTGGGATTGTTCATTGTATCATCAGTGCTGTTCCTGTTGGTAAGTCTGCCGTTCATCAAGCGGCGAAAACAGCAGGTCAAGGTCGCAACGAACGCCGAGCTTGACGTTGGCAAACACGCCACTGTCATCGAGGACATCGACGCGGACAAAGGTACGGGGCGAGTCGCTTTGAATGGGGTTAACTGGAGTGCCGTTCCCGAAAACGAGAACGAAATAATACCTGCGGGTACTATCGTTATCGTAAAAAAAGTAATGGGCGCCAAGCTTATGGTCGCACCTGAAAATTAATTCTGCAATATTATCTATTACACACCAATATCGGAGGTAAATCATTATGGACACACTTGGAATCATTGTTTTGATCGTAATCATTATTCTTCTTTTCCTTTTCATCAGATGCTTCAGGATAGTTCCTCAGGCACACGTTTTTGTTATCGAGCGTCTTGGTTCTTTCCACGCTCAGTGGGAAACAGGACTTCATATCCTCGTTCC
The DNA here is from genome assembly GCF_900119075.1 of Ruminococcus flavefaciens. Classification (GTDB taxonomy): domain Bacteria; phylum Bacillota; class Clostridia; order Oscillospirales; family Ruminococcaceae; genus Ruminococcus; species Ruminococcus flavefaciens_Q. Next base: position 292,894 of record NZ_FPIP01000001.1, on the reverse strand, counting down.
TTTCATCGACAGGATCGCAGGCAAGGTATCACTCAAGGAAAAGGTAGTAGACTTCAAGCCTCAGCCCGTTATCACAAAGGATAACGTTACAATGCAGATAGATACTGTCGTATTCTATCAGGTAACAGACGCCAAGCAGTACATCTACGGCGTTGAAAGACCTCTGGCAGCTATCGAGAACCTGTCGGCTACAACACTTCGTAACATCATCGGTGAGATGGAGCTGGACGCTACTCTCACATCAAGAGACGTTATCAATACAAAGATCACTTCTATCCTCGATCAGGCTACTGACCGCTGGGGTATCAAGGTAAACCGCGTTGAGCTCAAGAACATCCTCCCTCCTCGTGAGATTCAGGACGCTATGGAGAAGCAGATGAAGGCTGAGCGTGAGCGCCGTGAGAAGATACTTCAGGCAGAGGGTGACAAGAAGTCTCAGATACTCGTTGCCGAAGGTGAAAAGGAGTCACAGATACTCCGTGCACAGGCTAAGAAGGAAGCTCAGATACTCGAAGCAGAGGCTCAGAAGCAGGCAATGGTCCTCAGAGCTGACGCTGTAAGAGAGCAGAAGATCCTGGAGGCTACAGGTGAAGCAAAAGCTATCGAAATGGTACAGCAAGCCCTCGCTGAAAGTATCGTAAAGCTCAATAACGCTAACCCGAATGAAAGAGTTATCCAGCTCAAATCACTTGAGTCATTTGCAAAGGCTGCTGACGGCAAGGCTACAAAGATAATTATCCCAAGCGAGATACAGGGACTTGCAGGTCTTGCAACAGGCCTCAAGGCTATCGTTGAAAAGGACACTGCTCCTGCTGCACCTGTTGCTAACAACAGCAATGCAGGCTATCAGGGCTATAACGCAAACTAAAATATCGCAGATACTCCCCGATTTTTCGGGGAGTATTTTTTTGGTGCCAAAAAACTGCGCAGTCAATGCTGATTTTTTGTGTTTTGATACGATTTTAGCAAAAAGCTCCCGAAAAATAAAAATCAGCCGTATTTTTGCTTGCAATTAAGCGCTTTTTGTTGTATAATAAACTATAAAGATTTCAATTACAATGCTTTTTTATTTTATTTTCTCCGTCAGTCTTTAAGCGGTAAAACTACAGATATATAATTCATTCCTGCAAGGCGGTAGAACAATGGTTTTTTCGAGACTTTTCTTTATATATATCTTTCTCCCCGTATGCCTTTTGTGCTATGCACTGGCAAGAGGGACGAAAGCCAAAAATCTGGTGTTGATAGTTTTCTCGCTTATTTTTTACGCTTGGGGCGAACCCGTCTATATTTTCCTCATGCTGACAACTGCCGCTGTAAACTACGGCGCAGGTCTGCTTATCGGAAAATATCAGGGACAAAGGGGCAATACTGCCGCTACTGTCATTGCGGTAACGTATGACCTGCTCATGCTGGGCGTATTCAAATACAGCGGCTTCATTGTTGAAAACATCAACGCCCTTTTTTCATCTTCGATACCCGTTCCCGATATAAGACTTCCTATCGGTATCAGCTTTTACACATTCCAGACTATCTCTTACATCATAGACTGCCACTGGGAAAAAGTCAAGCCTCAGAAAAGCTTCGGAAAGTACCTGCTTTTCCTGACGCTGTTCCCACAGCTTGTAGCAGGACCTATTGTCCGCTACAGCACTATCGAAAAAGAAATAAATGAACGAAAAATTGAACTCAGCGACGTTTCATACGGACTCAACCGCGTGGCTCTCGGTCTTGGCAAAAAGGTGCTCCTTGCAAATCAGCTGAGCATCATCGCTGACAGCTTTCTCGGCAATATAAGCAGCTCCACCATGTTCGGAGCATGGTACGGAGCTATAGCCTACGGCTTGCAGATATACTTTGATTTCTCTGGCTATTCGGATATCGCAATAGGTCTGGGACGTATCTTCGGATTCCATTTCGATGAGAACTTCGACCACCCGTTCATATGCAGGGACATCACCGAATTCTGGCAGCGCTGGCATATCTCCCTCAGCACATTCTTCCGCGACTATGTCCTCTATATCCCTATATTCGGCAAGCGCAGAAAGTACGGCGGACTTTTCCTCGTGTGGCTCTGCACGGGAATATGGCATGGTGCAAGCTGGAACTTCATCATATGGGGACTTTACTATGGTATTTTCGTATTCATCGAAATGCTCATAGGCAAGAAACGCATGAAGAAGATACCTGTTGTAATCCGCCATATCTACAGCAAGCTTGTTATCATCATCGGCTTCGGTATATTCTATTTCGAGAAGCTTGGCAAGCTCGGCACATTCTTCAAGACTGCATTCGGCTTCGGCGAAAACGGATTCCTTGCCGTTCAGGACAGGATTTCCGTCATCAACAATATGTATCTGCTGACTGTAGCCGTTATATGCTGCTTCCCTGTCATCAAACTGGTTAAACAGACAGCGGACAAGCATTTTGTCACAAAAGCCGCAGTTTCCTCAGCAGCTGCTGTTGCAGCGGCTCTGCTGCTCATAGTTACAAGCATTATGCTGGTAGCTTCTACTGCAAATCCATTCCTTTATTTCAGATTCTGACGAGGCAAACCCATGACCGATAACAAAAACAAAAACAGCCTGCCGGAGCCATCTATCTCCATAGAAGCTTCCGACCGCGCAGGCGCTTCCATAGATGTTTCAATAAAACCAAAAAAGCTGAAAAAACAGCAGCGGAAAAAGGCTCTTAACTTCATTTCGCTGGCTAATATAGTAGCTATAAGTGCTATTTTCGCAGGCGGGTTCGTTTATGTAACGCTACTGCCCCACGAGACAAAAGCCGACGACGAGAACCGCTATCTCACAAAATTCCCCGAGTTTTCCGCAAAAAGCTATGCAAGCGGCGAATTTACCGAGGGCGTTGCCGATTACTTCGACGATACTGTCCATGACAGAGCTCATATCAAGGAGTTCATCTCCGACTACATCATGCAGCTGAAGGGCAGAAAATACGGCGCTGACGGCGAAGAAGCCGAGCTTTTCGGCAGCGGCTTCGAGAAAAAAGCAGCTGTAATCACGACAGCTCCTGTAACTACTGCCGCTTCGGTATCCACATCAGTTACAACTGCCGTCCCCGAGGCAACTACTGCTCCTGCGGAAGAAGCTCCTGCTGACGGCGAGCTCACAAACAATATCCTCATCGTCAACAAGCGCGGAGTAACTCTTTACAGCGGCGCTTGGGGCGCAGAACAGGAATACGCTTCATATGTGAGTCTCTACAAGGAAAAGCTCCCCGATGTAAACGTTTACTCAATGGTGCTGCCAACGTCCAGCTCGTTCTATCTTCCCGAAAAATATCAGAATCTCGCTTACAGCGAGAAAGAGGACTTCGACAGGCTCGACGCGGCTCTCCATAACGTGATCCCTATCGACGCCTACAGCATACTCGATGCTCACAAGGACGAGGCTATTTATTCCCGTACCGACCACCACTGGCAGCCTCTCGGCGCTTACTATGCCGCACAGCAGTTCGCTCTCACGGCAGGCGTCCCCTATCCAGAGTTATCGGAATACGAGACAGTTACACTGCCTGGCTACGTCGGCACCCTTTATATGTACACACAGAGCGCAACACTCATGAATAATCCCGAGGACTTCGTTTATTACAAGCCCAAAACACCCGTAACAGTCACACAGTACAACACACGCTTTGAAAACCCTGTTGCCGCAAATCTTCTTCTCGATCCGTCATATATGGCTAATTCAGGCTATTATATGGTTTTCGGAGCTGACGAGAGGATAGTTCACGTCAATACAGAATGCAAAAATGGAAGAACTCTTGTCATATTCAAGGACAGCTACGGAAACGCCCTGCTGCCAATGCTGACAGGCTCTTTTGAAAACATATATCTCTGCGATATACGTTATTTCGACCTTAACGCCGTAGATTTCATAAACAGAGTCGGCGCAACGGATCTCCTTTTTGCCATGTGTTCATTCTCCGCAGTAGGCGGCAACAGAAACTGTATATACAACAATCTGACAAAATAAGGTGATATTATGAGAGAACTCAACTTTCCATTCGATGGCAAGGATATAATCCGCAGACGACTTGCGCTTCGCAAGCAGCTGCTTGCGGACGGCTGCGTCCGCGTAAAGAAGAGGATCGCTGTGCTGGGGGGCTCAACGACCAATCATATTGTATCCGCGCTTGAGCTTTTTCTGCTGAATTTCGGAATCGAGCCCGAATTCTATCTGTCAGAATACAACAAGTTCTATGAAGACGCCGTTTTCGGCAATCCCGAGCTTGACAGCTTTGATCCTGACGTTATCTATATCCATACTACATCGCGCAATCTCACTATGCTCCCGGAGAGCCCTGCCGAGACTGCCGAGACAGTGGAACAGAAGCTCAACGACCAGTTCGCATACTTCAAGCAGGTGTGGGACAGCCTTAAACAGCACTTCTCATGCCCTGTCATACAGAACAACTTCGAGCTGCCGCTGTTCAGACGCACAGGCAGTTACGACGGCTGGAGCACTGCAGGTCATGCTGCGTTCATTCAGCGCATGAACGTCATGCTTTCGGATTACGCCCGCAGCACCCGCGGTCTGTATATCCACGATATCAATTACCTCTCCGCAGTCTGCGGTCTTGCTAACTGGCACGACGCCGAGGCATGGTATCTTTACAAATATGCCATGAGCACCAACGTTATCCCCGACCTTGCCTACAGCCTTGCGTGCATAATAAAGTCTATCTACGGCAAGAACCACAAGGTCATTGACCTTGACCTCGATAACACTCTCTGGGGCGGCGTCATCGGCGACGACGGTCAGGAGGGCATTGAGATTGGGCAGGAAACCGCCATTGGACAGGCTTTCAGCGAGTTTCAGAGCTTTATCAAGGGCTACAAGGACTACGGTGTGCTTCTTGCACTATGCTCCAAAAACGACGAGGAAAACGCACTTCTCGGACTGAATCACCCCTGCGGAGTCCTAAAATCCACAGATTTTGTCTCCATTAAGGCTAACTGGGAGCCAAAAGACAGAAATATCGCCGAAACTGCCGCTGACCTCAGTCTCGGACTGGACAGCTTCGTATTCATCGACGACAATCCTGCTGAATGCGCTATTATCGAGGGACAGCTCCCCATGGTTCAGACCATAAACCTCAGCACCGTTCACGAAGCAATGTACAAGCTTACACGAAGCGGTTTCTTCGAGGTGACAGCCGTTTCCGATGACGATATGCACCGCTCGGAGATGTACGCCGCAAACGCTCAGAGAGCGGCACAGCTGAGAAGCTTTGAGAGCTATGAGGACTATCTGCTCAGCCTTGATATGCACGCTGTCATCTGCGGTTTTGAGCCTGTCTATATACAGCGTATAACTCAGCTCACCAACAAGAGCAACCAGTTCAATCTCACCACTTGCCGCTACAACGAAGACGAGATACAGAAGGTCAGCACAAGTCCCGACCATATTTGCATATGCGGCAGACTGCTGGACAAATTCGGCGATAACGGCATAGTTTCCGTAGTTATAGGCAAGTGCAGAGACAAAGAGCTTGATATAGAGCTGTGGCTCATGAGCTGCCGTGTACTGAAAAGAGACATGGAGCTCGCCATGCTGGACGAGCTGGTCCGCCGCGCAAAGGCCAAGGGCATAACCCGTATAAACGGCTTTTATTACAAGACGCACAAGAACAGCATGGTAGCTGAACTTTACAGCTCATTCGGCTTCACGCTTGATAAAAAGCTGGATAACGGAGATTCCGAGTGGCATCTCGACATAGAAGGCTATGAAAACAAGAATAAGGTAATAAAAATACGTGATAAGGAGAATCCTGAATGAATAATAATGAAATACTCCCCCGTCTGAATGAGGTATTCAGAGATGTTTTCGGCGACTCGTCACTTTCAGTGAACGAGAATACCACATCTGCCGATATTGAGGACTGGGACAGTCTTGAGCACATCAATCTCATTGCCGCAGTTGAAAACGAATTCGGTCTGCGCTTCAAGATGCGCGAGGTATCGGGCATGAAGAATGTGGGAGAAATGCTTGCAATTATCGCTGAAAGAGGAAAATAATGTCAAAAAAAGCGAAAAAACGACTTGTAATCGCCGCTGTCTTTGCGGTTTTATGCGCTCTCAGCGCATGGGGCTTCGCTATGAAGCCCGTAAACTACAGCGTCAGCACAAAAAAGCTTGACAAGGGCATGAGAATAGTCTTTATTTCCGACCTGCACAACTGCTTTTACGGTAATACCGACAATTCAAAGCTCATAAACGAGGTTAACAAGGCTGAACCCGATATGGTGGTATTCGGCGGCGATGTCATAGATATGTGGGGCGGCACAGAATACGCCCTGAACCTTATGTCTGCTCTAAGCGCGGAATATCCCTGCGTATACACTCCAGGAAATCACGAGGGTATGCGGGACGACACCGAGGAATTCTACGAAAAAGCACGCAGTATTTGTCCCGTACTCATGGGCGATATGAAAGAATTCAGCATAAACGGTCAGGATATCCGCTTTTACGGTGTTGTTGACTCTCTCCAGTGGGGAAAGCAGAAAACTCAGCTTGAGGAATGCATAGACGAACTCGACGATAAGTATTACAATATACTTCTTCTTCATCAGCCCGAGCAGATAGACGACTGCTTCGGCAGTGACGGCAAGGGCTTTGACCTTGTCCTTTCGGGACACGCTCACGGCGGTCAGTGGAGACTGCCAAAGATACTGGAACAGGGACTTTACGCCCCGGATCAGGGCATATTTCCAAAGTATACCACAGGTATCTACCACATTGATGATACCACTCACATAATCAGCCGCGGACTTGCAAGACCTATGCGTATGATATTCATACCCCGTATTTTCAACCGTCCCGAGCTCTCGATAATAGATATAAACAACTAATAATGCTGATATATAGCAATTTTATGCGAAAAGGTACTTGTAATTTCAATTCATTGATGATATAATAAATTTGTATGCAATAACAGCCCTCAGGCGGTTATTGCCCTGAACTATGTTCAGAGAGCGCAAATTCTTTATAAAAAACAGGATTTTCGCAGGCATTAATTGGTTTCAGAAACAAAAACAGAACAAAAGGAGCATGAGCGTTTCGCGCTCGCTGTCAAATATGGAAAAAGAGAAAAATATCAAGGAAATGCCGCAGAATATGATCTGCGGACGTAATCCCGTCATAGAAGCGCTGAAATCGGGAGCTAATCTCGACACGGTCTATATCGACGGAAACGGCGGCAGTCTAAGTGTTATCCGCCGACTTGCAAAGGAAAACGGCGTCGTAGTCAAAGACGCTGACGATAAAAAGCTCTCACGCCTGTCAGGCGGCGCTTCTCATCAGGGAGTAGTTGCCGAGGGCGCCTGCGGAGAGTATGTTACGGTAGAGGATATTCTTGCCGTTTCGCAGAAAAAGGGCACCAAGCCTTTCATTATCATCTGCGATGAGATCGAGGATCCTCATAATTTGGGAGCTATAATCCGTACTGCCGAAACATCGGGCGCTGACGGAGTCATTATCCCAAAGCGCAGGAGCGCTTCGCTGAACGCTACTGTCTTTAAGACATCAGCAGGCGCGGCAAGCTATGTGCCTGTGGCAAGAGTTTCAAATCTTGCCTCCTGTATCGACACCCTCAAGGAAAACGGAGTGTGGATATACGGCACCGACGCTTCGGGCACGGACTACTCCGAGACCGACTTCACAGGGGGAGTTGCCCTTGTTATCGGCTCAGAGGGCTTCGGCATGAGCAAGCTGATACAGAAAAAATGCGATTTCATGATAAAGCTCCCGATGCTTGGAAAGATAAATTCACTCAATGCCTCCGTGGCGGCAGGTATCTTCATGTACGAGGTACTGCGCCAGCGCAGAGGCTCTGAATAAGGAGATAAATATGTCAGAACAGAAACCGTCGCTGGAGGCTATTCTTGACGAATACTCTCCCGACTCTCTTGAACCTAATAAAGTGGGCAGAGTTGACGCCCAGAAAATAATAAATTCTACGGTAGACGCTCCTGAATTTGTCAAAAGACCTGCTTCAAGACCGCCTATCTCACATGAAAAATCCGCTCTTTTCGATAACGCGCACCGAAACGAATCTCCTGCCGACGAGGTAAAGCCTGCCGACCTTTCAAGACATAAGGTGGCTGTGGTAAGCTCCGACGCAATGAGCGAGATACGCACCAATCCTCAGCGGAAGGTCATACCCTCGGGAACTATAACCCCCGTGCAGATGACTCCCGATGAAGCGCCTAAAATAAGGCGTATGAGCGATTCCACCCGTGCCAAGGAGATAGAGAACAAAAAGAACAAGAAAACTCGCCGCGGCAAAAAGGATAATTATACCTACGCAAGAGAAACTCCCGAGGGAGAGTATATGTATACTCCTCCTGAGTTCAAGAAGAAAAAGCGAAGCCGCATTCAGATAATCAACGAAGCTGAGAGCCCAGAGGGCAGAAAGCAGATAACGGACATCGTCCCCTCGCCTGCAGCTGTAGAAGCCGCAAAGCCTGTTGAGCCTGCTCCGAGAGCTGAGCTCACAAGCATAAATCTCAGCGAAAAGGCTGATATCGACGCAACTCAGCTGGACGTACATATCACTCAGGGCGCTGACGAGTATATGTCGGTGCACTCCAAGAACAAGCGTACAAAGCGTATCGTTGACTTCAACTACTACGGCGATGTCGAGGACGTCGGACGCGATATCTACGAGCTGAAAAGCACTATCTCAGTACGTGTTGTGATACTGGCAATGACTGCTTTTCTCAGTCTCTTCATTACACTGGCAAATCAGTTCAACGTGCCCACGCTGGATATCTTCAGTATGTCAAATATCAAGTCATACCTGACTGTCCACCTTATACTGGGTACTGTTTCTATCATTTCGTCCATAGCGGTCATAACAAAAGGACTGCGTAAGCTTCTGAGCTTCAAGGCTGACGGAGACTCTATGACGGCTATCACCGCACTTTCCTGCCTGATAGCTATTATACCTGCATTCCTAAGTCCCGACCTTGTAAGTTCTGAAAACATACACATTTATATGCCTGTGGGCATACTTGCGCTTCTCATTAATGCGCTGGGCAAGCACCTTATCATTAGGAGAGCCGCCAGAAACTTCAAGTTCGTGTCGAAAAACTTTGACCGTCACGGCGTTACCTACGTCAGGGACGAGGACAGAGCAGAGCGCATAACCCGAGGAACTCTCGGAGACTTCCCTATCCTCGCTTCAATGCGCAAGACGGACTTCCTCACGGATTTCCTGCGGTACACCTACTCGTCGGATATGACCGACGATTTCTGCAAAAAAGCTTCACCGCTCTGTCTGTTCGCTTCAATAGTTGTTGCACTGTTCCTTACCATTTTCTGCAAGGGAACCATAACCACTCTTGACGCGGCGGCATTCGGCTTCTCCATATTCAGTATGCTGATATGCGCTACTTCCTGTATCGCAATGCCTTTCGTAGTAAATATCCCTCTTGAGAACGTTTCCAAGAGCGCTATCCAGAATAAGGGCATAATGCTTGGCTATCAGAGTGTTGACGATTTCTACGATACAAACTCCATACTCATTGACGCATCTACCCTATTCCCTGAGGGCACTGTCAGACTGGACGGTATCAAGGTATTCTCAAATACAAAGCTGGACGAAGCATTCCTTGAAGCCGCAAGTCTTACGGCTACATCGGGAAGTATCATGTCACAGCTCTTCACAGACGTAATCGCTGGCAGAAATGGTGCACTTTATCCCATTGAGAATTACTCCTATGAGGAGGGCATGGGAATGTGCGGCTGGATAAACAACAAGCGTGTGCTCTTCGGCAACCGCGAACTAATGACCAGCCATAACATCGAGGGCGTTCCCACAAAAACTCAGGAAGCTGAGTTCGTTGAGGAAGGCAAGGACGCTCTTTACCTTTCAATATCAGGTAACCTTGCGGCAATGTTCGTTGTTGACATCGTTGCCGACAGATATGTGAAAAAATGGGCGAAAAAGCTCTGCAAGAACAAGATATGTATGTTCATCAAGAGCATTGATCCCTGTATAACACTGAAAAAGCTCAACAAGCTCTTTGGTATCCCCGAGGAAATGGCAAGGATACTGCCGAAGAAGCTCCACGAGGACTTCTATGAGGAGACTAAAAAGGCAGTACGTCTCAGCTCTTCAATGGCTACCACAGGCAAATTTTCTTCACTTGCCGAGCTTCTCATCGGCACAAAGGTAGTTCATTCCTCGGCTATAATAGGACTTATCTTACAGACAGCTTCAATACTTCTCGGCTTTGTGCTGTGTATGATGCTGATACTTTCAAAAGCATTCCGCTCAAATTACGTGTATATGTCAGCTACAGCCCTTATCGTTTATAACGTGGCATGGACAGTGCTTACATATATAGCCGTAAGTCTCAAAAAAACATGACGTAACAAGAACCTGTGTCAGCTATGATACGGGTTCTTCAAACATTGAAAGGAGCTTCACAATGCCAAACAGATATAATGGCAGAGACGAGGACAACATTCCAAACACTGATAATCAGGATACTATGCTGCTCCCCAACGGAGTAAGCGGCTACAGCGCTCCGCCAAAACAGGAGCTGCCGCCCCTAAGGAGAGTAAACCGCAGAGCTGCATCGCAGTCAGGCAGCAGTGCTCCGCAGCAGCAGGCTCCCCGCTTTCCCCAGTCAGGACAGCCGCCGCAGTTCCCACATTCAGAGCAGCCGCCACAGTTTCCCCACTCTGCTCCCCCACCGCAGCCAAATTACAGTGAACCCCAGTATTACGACTATAATCAGCAGTCTCCTCAGGAATACAGCGGCTACAGCGACGGCGGATATTATCCGCCTCCTGCTGCTCCACAAGCAGCACCGCCTCCGCCGCCAAGACCGACACAGAAACGCAAAGGACCTGCCGCTCCTCAGCCTGAGCATGAGGAACGTCCTAAAAAGAAAAAGCGCCGTCACAAGTCCCTGCTCCGCAGGATAGTCGGCAGATTATTCAAGACAGTCCTTGTACTCTTCCTGCTTCTTTTCGGACTTTACTCCTGCACCTCGGTATCTCTCATAAAGAAAATGGAGTACAAGCCCTCAGAGAGCCGAAATCATTATGCTGACAGTCTCGGCAGAGGTCATGTCCGCAGTATCCTCGTTATCGGTACCGACGGCAGAACAGCTGACGAGGTAGGGCGCTCCGACTCAATGATACTGGTATCCCTCAACAGCAAGACCAATGAGATAATCATGACATCATTCATGCGCGACTGCTATGTTGAGATACCGAATAACGGCTGGAACAAGCTCAATGCGGCTTACGCATTCGGCGGAGCTGACCTGCTTATGGACACTATCGAGCTCAACTTCGATGTGCGTATCGACGATTATGTTTCCGTTGATTTCGCTTCGTTCGTATCCCTTGTGGATTCAGTAGGCGGCATAGATATCGAGGTAAGCGACGCAGAAGCTCAGGAGATAAACGTTATCCTCATGTCAGAGGTAAATGGTCTTATGGGCGATCCTCCCGACGCAGACCTGCTCAGCGGCGGCGGAAAGCTCCATCTCAACGGCAAACAGGCTCTCTCCTACTCACGTATACGTAAGGTAGGCAACAGCGACTTCGAGCGAACAGAGCGCCAGCGCAGAGTAATGTCACTTATCATCGCTAAGATGAAGACATTCAAGCCCTCTATCTTCAAGAACCTTGCTTCGGACGTTATCCCCGATGTTGCTACAAATATGTCCACACCAAAGGCATATCTCCTTTCTCTGAGAGCACCGTTTGCTCTTAAATACAAGACAAAGCAGATACAGATACCTGCCGAGGGAACCTTCACAGGTGCAGATGTAGACGTAGGAAACGTACTACAGGTAGACTTCGGTGCAAACAGAGAAGTCATCGACAAGGAAGTTTTTTCTAAAGATTAAAGGCAAAAGCCCACAGCATTAAGCTGTGGGCTTTTTACGGGATATACACCTCTTTAGGTTTTAAAGAGAGGACTTGATACCAAGAAGGAAAAGCTGTATCTCAAGAGCGTCGCCGCTGGTGAGACCGTCATTGCCGCCTGCTACGTCACCGTTATCTGCTCCCTCACGGGTGATATGGTGCTCGTCTGTGCCGCTCTCTCCGAATCTGTTTGGATTTGCAAGAGACTGCATTATCAGTACAACATCGGACATATCAACATTGCCGTCGCAGTTTGCGTCGCCTTTTTTGCCAGCCTTTGGAGCTGTAGTCGTTGTAGAAACAACAGGCTCGGCAGTTGTTGTTACGCTGGTGGTAGATGCGGTTGTCTCGGCTGTAGTTGTTACAGTTGTTGTAGTTGTGGAAGATGTAGTAGTTGTTGTTGCTGTAGTCGTGGTGGTAGTAGTTGTTGCTGTAGTAGTTGTCGTTGTTGTCTCAGCAGGAGCCTTTGGCTTGAAGCCTGATATCTCATTGAGAAGCTTTCTCAGCTCCTGATCTTCCATTTTACAGGTCTCGCGGTTATAGTGTCCGCCTGGAGTTGACCAGAGCACAGGACAAAGTCCACGCTCATATGCCGACTTGCAAACAGAGCTGATGAAAAGTCTTACTGAATCAGGCTCCTTGCCCTTTGTAGGACAGCCGTACTCGCCTACGATAACGGGTATGCCCTTGTCAATAAAGCCATTTTTCATCATATCCATATTCGCGTTGAGTTCCTTGTAATCCTCGTCTGTACCCCATGTTGCGCGAGCCTTTGCCCATGTCTCATCCTTATCCTCAAGGATAGCAAAGCCTGCGGGAGTATAGTAATGAACCGATACTGCCATGCGGTTTGCAGGATCACTCGGCATTTTGAAAAGAGGATCGCAGGTGCGGTCGAATCCCGTATTGTATCCCGATATCAGCAGATGACGCTTCGGATTGTTTCCGCCTGACTTGCGGATAACGTCAACGAACTTCTGATTTATCTCATTTACAAGAGCGTAGGACTCAGCCTTGCCCTCTGTTCCGCCCCATGGGTTCCAGACCTTTTCCCAGCCCAGCTCCTCGTTCTGTGACTCGAACATCAGCTTGTCGCCATAGTCCTTGAAGCTGTCGGATATCTGCTCCCACATTGTCTGATAGCGCTTCATGCACTCGTCCTTATTGTCGGGGAAAGTGTTTACCCAGCCGTTATCCCAGTGGATATTGATGATACAGTACATATCCGCGTCGATAACCCAGTCAACTATCTCATGAACACGAGCGTCAAGGTCCTTGTTTATCTTGTAGTTGTCCTCCATGAGGTTTGACCACGCTACAGGCACACGTACCACGCCGAAGCCCTCGTCAGCCATGCCCTGAATCATTTTCTGAGTAACAACAGGGCTTCCCCATGCTGTTTCGTACTCCTCAACAGTGAGAACTCCGTCGCCCCACTCTGCATCGACCTCGGCTATCCAGTCGCCGCAAGCCTCCATAGTGTTGCCGAGATTGATACCTACGCCCATTTCCTTTACAAGATCCATAGTCGAGATATCACGCATAGTGCTGTCTGCGGCAAATGCTTTCTTCTCGCTCTGCCCAAAGGGCTGAACTGTCGCCCCGAGCACCATAAGTGCCAGAGCAGTACTGATGATCTGTTTCTTCATAATTATTCCTCCTAAATATTAATGTCCCGTGAACAACTTTTATATTCTGTATTAATTATAGCACAACAAGTCATGCTTGACAACAGAATTTTGATATTTTTAAATATTTTCGGTATCAAAATTACTATTTCAGCATTTCCAAAGGCGTTTTATGCACTCAAAGTGCAAAAATCAACGCAGAAGAATATGCACCGCAGGTTAAAAATTCGTATTTTGTTTGTATAAAAAGGCGCTTCCGATAAACGTAACACTAATATAGAGCTTATGGCTATTTATGGGGTAAACCTTTCTGAAGAAAGCGTTTCCCCCATACCCCTTTCCAAAGACTTTTATCTGGTTTTTTCGCAGATAGGGCGCTTTATATAATAAAAAAGCCCTGCAAAATGCAGGAGCGCCCTATCTGTGAAAAAACAAAACGAAAGTTTTAGGGAGAGAGTTTGAGAGTGACTCCCCGCAGTGCGGGGAGATGTCACGCAGTGACAGAGGGGACGTCCTCCGTCAGAGGGTCCCTTTTTCAAAAGGGGTTCTCTCAATAATAAACATAAAATTTCTATATAAGTATTACTGTTAAACGAAAGCGCCTTAATATTATTTTGCATATTGCTTTGAGATAGAAAGCTTGCCTGCGGCGATCTTCTGTCTTAGCTCCTCAAGCGGCAGAGGCTTGCTGAACAGGTAGCCCTGTGCGCGGTTACAGCCGATATTCGCAAGGAAATCGAACTGTTCCTTAGTCTCAACGCCCTCGGTAAGCGATACCATACTGAGCTGTTTGGTCAGGTCTACGATATTTTCAAGGATAGGTCTTGTCTTTTCGTTGCTGTCAAAGCCTCTGAGGAACTTCATATCTATCTTGAGAACATCAAAATGATAATCTTTAAGTACATTCAGTGATGAATAGCCGCTTCCGAAGTCGTCCAGCCAGACCTTGTAGCCCATTTCCCTGAGGCTCTTTATTGCATTCGGCAGGAAATCCTGCTGATCGGTAAGAGCGCTCTCGGTAACTTCCACATCTATAAATTCCTTTGGAACGTTGTACTTCTCAACGATCTCGCAGAGATTTCCGACGATGTCGCAAAGCTCGAAATCAAGACGTGAGAAGTTAAGCGAAACAGGAACAAAGGCTTTTCCGCTTTCAACTGACTCTCTGTAATCCCTGCAAACCGATTCTACCATACAGAGGTCAAGCTTGTATATCTGGCGGTATTCTTCAAGAATCTCGATGAATGCACCCGGAGGAAGAAGTCCGTAATTCGGATCCTGCCACCTTGCGAGGGCTTCAAGACCACAAATAGAGCCGTCAGAAGTATCCACAACAGGCTGATAGAATACCTTTATCCAGCCGTTTTCAATAGCTGTGTCGATATTATTGACGATGTACTGCTTCTGCTGGAACTTGTCCTCAAGGGACTTATCGTAAAAACGCAAAGTACGGTCATAATGCTTTTTGATACTGTTGCAGGCAAAACGTGCTCTGTCACACGCCTGACTGATATCAGCCTTATCGTCCGTGGGCTTATAAGCGCCGCATTTCAGTTCAAGGTGGACTTCCTTCTGTAGCTTCTTTATCTCCCCTGAAAGCTGTCCTATCTTATTCTGAGCTCCGTCAACACTGGTAAGGACTACGAAATGGTCGTCGGAAAAGCGCGAAACAAGCGAGCCTTCAAATTCATCTTCTATCATATGAGCTATCTTTCTAAGGAGCTCATTTCCTGCCTGAAAACTGTACTTTTCGTTGTAGGACTTAAAGTTTTCGACATCAAAGAACAGGAAAAGGATATTGTCCTTATCGGTCGTTACATAATTCAGAAGCTTTGCGCCCTCCGAGCGGAAGTAAACCATATTATGTATGCCCGTAAGCTCGTCCTCTACGGATATCTTTGAGAGATAAGCGTTTATCTTCTCAAGATTCTCGTCCTTGATAGCCTGCAAACGTGTGTTGTTATAATTTGCAACACATACCATCATAGTGGATATCCACATGGTAAAGAAGTTTATCTGTGTTGCTATAGTAGTACCCTGGTCTCCCGTATTAACTGCCACCATATCATTTATGCGCAGGAAGAAATAAAGATAAGAGCCGCCTGAGATAAGGAACGCCGCCAAAGGCTTCCATGTAAGCAGACACATGGAGAAAAGCTCCATAGTAAGGAAAGTAAGTATCTGCTCGCCCTTTGCATAATCGTTAATGGATATCTTTACTCCGAAATAGATGCATATAAAGGTAAATACCCATTTTATGCACTGTCCGAGAGCGTGATTCTTGGTCTTTCCCCTGATATATCTCTGTGAAAACAGGAGCATAAGTACGCCCGAAACCAGAAGAATTATATAATTGATGTAATACTTCTCGAAATAATGCTTGAAATTACTCTGAAGATTATTCTCAAATATGGTATTGGTCATACGGATTATCATCCATATTTCAAGAACTATTACAACAACGGACATATAAATGCTCGCACGCATATTCGCTCTGAAGAAATACTCGTTTACATATTTGCTTTGCTTCTCAAAACCGAGACCGTCCGACAACCATTTCAAGACCTTTTTCATATGTAGTCCCCCCGTTGTAAAAAAATAGAAACAGTATTACCGCCAAGCTGCGATGTAAATAATCGAATTATTAACTGATAATAAGCTAAAAACATATCGCTTATACGCAATTTATTTAAACTAAAGTCATTGAATACAAAATTATTATAACACGCCCACGGTAAATTGTCAATGGTTTACAAAAAAATTCGCATATTACCCAAAACGAACTATATCGGCAATATTCCCTTTTCACTTGAAAGAAAAGCCGCTGTGTGTTATAATAATAATGTTATTTGATTTAAGGGGGGGATACCGTGAAAAGGTCATCGCTGAAAAATATCACCGAAGCCGTAAAAAATGAGTTCCGCAGCGCACTTGATTCCGATGAGCTTCGATTTGAAGCCTTTTTCCGCGGAGCTGCCATGCGATACATTGCCGCCAATAAGCTGCAAATAGATAAAACGGCACTCAGCGACGCTTTCCCCGAAGTGTTCCCAAGGCTTACCGTTGAAAGCGCAGTTATATCAGCTTCTGATAAGGTATGCAAAATGCTTGGCGATATCCCCGATGAATCGTGGAAAAGCAACGTTCAGCTCATAGGACGGCTCTATCAGTACTTCAACAGCGACGCAAAGGAGGCTGCACTCAGCGGCTTGAAGCGCAATGTCAAGGTTGGCGCTGAGAACATCTCAGCTGCTACGCAGATATTCACTCCCCAATGGATCGTACGCTATATGACGGAAAATACTCTCGGTCAGGCTTTTTCGTCAGTCTGCGGATTTGATACATCAAATCTCCCCTATCATATCCAAAGAGATACCGAAGCTATCCCCTGTGCTCCCGAGGATATAACCTTTCTCGATCCATGCATGGGCAGCGGAAATATCCTCACTGCTGCACTCGACCTGTTCATGGAGCTGTATATCTCCCGCGGCTATGACCGCCTTGAAGCCGCAAAGCTCGCTCTTACGCGGAATATCTTCGGTCTGGATATTGACAGCCGTATGCGGAGAATGTCCCATTTTGCGCTGATAATGAAAGCAGCGGACTATGCTCCCGAGATACTCAGCTGTAATATTGAGCTGAATCTCTGGGATACCGAGGATTTGGCAGGCGCAGACGATTTTTCGCAGCAGTTTGAGGGTTCGGAGCTCTTCGGCAGTCTTCTCAGACCGACCATACCGCCCAAAACACATGGCACAAAAGCGGCAAAGGTCTATGAACTCCTCACACGCAAATACGACGCCGTGGTGACAAATCCGCCATATCTAAGCTGCGGAAATATGAGTTCTCAGCTTCTCTGCTTCATCAAGGCCAATTACCCCGACAGCCGTGCTGACCTGTTTTCCGCTTTTATACAGCGCTGCACCGAGCTTGCAAAGCCAGTGGGCTATCTTGGCTTCCTTACGCCCTTTGTCTGGCTGTTCATTCAGAGCTACGAAAAGCTCCGCCGAATGATGTTCACCGAACGTACTCTCGAAAGTCTTGTGCAGTTCGAGTATTCCGCCTTTGAGGAGGCTACCGTGCCTGTCTGCGCCTTTACAATGCGCAACTGCAAAACCGAGTGCAAGGGTGTTTACTTCCGTCTTACGGACTTCCGCGGCGGTCTTGAAGTTCAGCGTGAAAAGCTTCTTGAAGCTATAGCTTCTCCTGACTGCAATTATGTGTTCAAGGCTGACGCCGAGGATTTCTGCAAGCTGCCCAATGCTCCTGCGGCATACTGGCTAAGCGAGAACGTCCGAGGACTTTTCTCGAAATATCCGCCTCTGGGAAGTATCGCAGCTCCGCGTAAGGGCAACTCCACATCGGATAATGACAGATTCCTGCGGCTATGGTTCGAGGTGGACAAAAACAAGCTTAACCTTGACAGCAGCTACATTGACAGGGCTGAAACCCTGAAAAAACGCTGGTTTCCCTATAATAAGGGCGGCGGCTATCGGAAGTGGTACGGCTTCAACGACTATGTCATCGACTGGTTCGACGACGGCGCAGAGATAAGGGCTATCCCAACTGCTGTTGTAGCGAATTACCGCTATTTCACAAAGGCAGGGCTTACATGGTCTACTCTAACCAGCGGCAAATTCAGTATCCGCGAGTTCAGAAAGGGCTATATCTTTGATAACGGCGGCTGCTGTATCTTTGACCTTGGCGGCAAAAAGCACTTCATCTGCGCACTTCTCAATTCCAAGGTTTTTGCCTATATTTTTGGTCAGCTGAACCCTACTCTGAATTTTCAGTCGGGAGAGGTGGCAAAATTCCCCGTAATATATAAAAAATCCGCCGAAGTCGATGAACTTGCGGCGGAATGTGTAGAAATATCAAGGGCTGAGTACGATTCATTCGAGACCAGCCGTGATTTCAAAAAGCACCCGCTGATATGAGGTATCACCTCATTATCTGCGAGTGCTTTTTCTTGTTTTTGAAGAAATAGGATTGTTTCTTTCAAGGTCTATAGTGCGCCTGCGCCAGTCGTTTGTAGCCATGGAATAGGCTTCGTTGAAGTAGCTCTCAGCCTGCTCCGTTCTGCCCATTCGCATATAACAGCGTCCCTTGTCAAGCAGATATCCGAATCTCAGTTCCTCGTTGTCCTTGTATTTCTCAAGGAGCTTATCAGCGTTTTCGTACTGCTCATGCACTAAAAGGGACTCGAAATACGCCGTATCTATAAGATAGTTCATCATTTCGCTCTTGTCGCGGTATAATACGAAGACCTTTTCGCCGCTGGCTACACGCTCCTCGGTCAGCTTTATATCGCCGCTTACGGCGGCAAGCTGAACTCTCAGAACATGGATAAGCAGGATATTCCGCTGTAATGATATGGTATTTGTGCCGCGGAGCTCGCTTTTCATGAACTCATAATCCACACAGCCAAGCTTTTCCTCGGCAAGCTCATACTCATGGAGAGACATATAAGCCTCGGTCAGGAACATTGCGTACTGATTCCTGTATGTGGCGTAGCTTGTAGGCATAGTCATGCAGAACTGGAGCTGAGCCTCCATATCCTTTATTACCGTGTCGGAATAGCCCTCGTCGGATATCCTTGAAACTATCTTTCTGAATATACGGAACTGCTTATTGACTCGCGGTATCACCAAGAAATACACGATGAACGTCAGAGGAACTGCCGAAAGAGCTGAAAATACAACGCGGAACATCATCGCCCTGCCGATACTAATGTCCTTCCATGCCGATGAAAGCAGGTCTATGACCGTTGTGGCTGAAAATATAATGGAAAACCCCAGTATCCACCAAGCCGCAAGGGCTCGCAGTATCATCAGATTATCCTTGGGTTTCTGGAAATCATTTTTCATAATATCCTTTCTCCGTTTCTGTAAAGCCCTTTACTGTTGGTGTACACAGTGAAAAAGGCTCTGATAGACGATGTAAGAGCCTTTTTCACCTTTGAACTGAAAGAAAATAAACGATGTATCGTGTTACTTCACTTTGCCTGCAATGAGCAGTTTTCTCATGAATACGATGTCGAACGAATCCGTATTGCCGTCGCCGTTAGCGTCGCAGGAATGCTGAGGCTTTATCTTGCCGATTACTGTTCCCTGACAATATACGAGATCTGCAACATTTACCTCGCCGTCCTGATTAAGGTCACCTATAAGCGGTTTTGGCGGCGCAGTTGTTGTCGTAGTCGTTGTAGTAGTTGTGGTCGTTGTCGGCTTAGCCGTTGTGGTGGTTGTTGTGGTTGTAGGCTTAGCCGTTGTTGTTGTAGTGGTGGTTGTTGGCTTAGCGGTCGTAGTAGTCGTTGTAGTTGTTGTAGTCGGCTTTGTTGTGGTAGTTGTCGATGTAGTCGTTGTTGTGGTCAGCTTTTTTGTGGTTGTAGTAGTCGTAGTGGTGGTAGTTGTTGTAGTCGGCTTCTTTGTCGTTGTAGTCGTAGTGGTAGTAGTTGTGGTAGTGGTCTGCTTTGGTCCTGTAGTCAGGACATAATCTGTTTCCGAAAGCTCGGGGTACTCAAAATGAGTTATTTTATAATCAGACTCGGGAGTATGCTTCTCAGAGAAGCTCTTTGAACCTCTCAGGAAATAATCATACTTGACTTCCCTGCCGTACTTGCCGTCAAGGTCGTCCCATGTTACGTCCATGGCGTACCATATGCCGTCCTCCATTTTGACGTAATTCCACATATGTCCCGTATTGTCCTCCTCTATGAGGTTGCCGAATACGCATACGCATGGGATATCCAGCCTGTCACACATGAGCTTGAATGCCTCGGCATAGCCCTCGCAGACAACTCCGGGCTCAACAACAGCGCCGAGAGCAGAGCTGCTGAACCTTGCCTTAAGGTCGTAATTTGTAAATTTAGCTATGTAGTCGTGTATGCTTTTGAGCTGCTCGTATCTGTTTGAGCCCTCAATTGATACCTTGTCCAGACCTTCTTCAAGAAGCGGACCGTAGCTCTTTGCCTCCTCAAGAGAGGTGAAGCCGTCAAGATAGGCAGGAGTGATTTCCAGAGACCTTATCTTCAGGGTATAGCCGCCCGTCCAGAAGCTGGAGGTAACGCCTGTATCTTCGCCAAGAGCGATATTTATGCCAGAAGGCTCTATCCAGTATATCTCGGGACAGTCAAAAAGCGCCGCATCTATACCCGGCTTACAGGCTCCGAATACAGCCAGCTGGAAGTTCTCCTGATCCTCGTCTGTAAAACGCGCTGAATTAGGCAGCGCAGAAACCTTAAGAGTAACAGTTTCAGGCAGATCTACAACGATAGGTGTTAGGTCAGGAACAGTGAGCTTCACGAATTCATTGTAGACCGCAGTATTATTGGCGTCAAGCTGATCTCCGTAGTTAAAGGAGCCGCTTTTATAATTAGACTGAGCCTTTGGTGAAGCAGGCAAAGTCAAAGAACCAAAGTCAGCGTCTCCTAAAGTCACTTCAAATCCTGAGACCTCTCCAGTATCATCAACGGCGCATACCACGCCTGCCGTACCTGCACCTGCCGTCATAGCTAATGCTGTCAAGAATGAAATTGTCGATGAGATTAATCTTTTCATACAGAACCCTCCTATTGAAACTATTAATGCCCATCCCCTTAGTTTATCTGTATAATTATATTATATATAAACTGCCCATAAATGTCAATAGTTATCACTTGATTTTCATTAAAAATTAACATTGGTATTTTAGTGCAATTTGCTATTCCAAAAGAGAATATCGCTATATATAGGCGAATAATGCCGAAAGTGCCAAAAAATAGAGCTTTCTCTCAGTATAATTTGTTATATTGACACTTGCAAATGTCGGTTTGCTGTGATATACTGTTATGTGGAGATTTTGTGCATATTACTGCACTTATTAATTATTTGAAAGGTGAGATCCCGATAATGAATTTATCCCAGATGACTAAAGAAGAGCTTGCTTCGTTCAAAAGTGAAAACGAAAAGCTGTACAATGACTTCAAGAGTCAGGGACTCTGCCTCAATATGTCAAGAGGCAACCCATGCAGTGAACAGCTCGCCCTCAGTCTTGATATGCTCAAGGCTTTCGACGACGGCAACTTTATGAGCGAATGCGGCAATGATGTCCGCAATTACGGTGTACCTGACGGTATCCCAGAAGCAAAAAAACTCTTTTCTGAAATGATCGGCGTAAACACCGATGAGATCATCATCTTCGGTAATTCAAGCCTCAACGCTATGTTCTTCGCTGTTCAGTGTGCTTTCAACAAGGGTATCCTCGGCAGCAAGCCATGGTCGGAGTACGACAAGGTAAAGTTCCTCTGTCCTGTTCCAGGCTATGACAGACACTTCAAGGTAACTCAGTTCTTCGGCGTTGAGATGATAAATATCCCAATGACTCCCACAGGTCCCGATATGGACATGATAGAGGAGCTCGTTAAGAACGACGAGACTGTCAAGGGTATCTGGTGCGTTCCTCAGTACTCCAACCCTGACGGCATATGCTACAGCGACGAGACAGTAAAGCGTTTCGCTGCTCTCAAGCCTGCTGCTAAGGACTTCCGTATCTTCTGGGATAACGCTTACTGTATTCATCACCTCACCGACTCACCAAAATATATCCTCAATATCCTCGACGAAGCAAAGAAGGTCGGCAACGAGAACATCGTTTACGTTTTCGGCTCGACTTCAAAGGTTACTTTCCCGGGTGCAGGCGTTGCAGTTATGGGCGGCAGCAAGGAAAATATCGACGAGCTCAAGAAGTATCTCGGCATAAGCATTATCAGCCACGATAAGATGAATCAGCTCCGTCATGTTAAGTTCTTCGGCACATTCAAAAATATGCAGGAGCACATGAAGAAGCACATGAGCATTATTGCTCCTAAGTTCAACCTCGTATGCGATAAGCTCGAAAAGGAGCTCGCTCCTCTCGGTATCGGTCAGTGGACAACTCCGAAGGGCGGCTACTTCATCTCGTTCAACGCTCCTAACGGCTGCGCAAAGAGAATAGTTTCACTTTGCAGTGAAGCAGGCGTAACTCTTACAGGCGCAGGCGCTACTTTCCCATACGGTATTGATCCCGACGACAAGAACATCAGACTTGCTCCTACATATCCTCCGATAGAGGACCTCAGCAAGGCAATGGATCTCTTTGTTATCTGCGTAAAGATAGCAGCTGCTGAAAAGCTTTTGGCTGAATAAAAATATTGCCCTTTCGGTTTGAACCGAAAGGGCTTTTTCATTGATTTGAATCTTAGTATAAATCTAAATTAAATTTTTAGTTTTTAGCAATGTATGGCTAAGTTGCGTAAACGATGATATATTGCGAAACATCCAAGTTATTCTATAATCATTTTAGGCAATATTTTGCAGACTAAGGTAGCTTTGTTGACCCATTGTTGCCCACAATAATAATGAAATGACAGTCGAATACTTCAAAACAGCTTGTACAATCCGTACAAGCTGACTTTTTTCTTCAGAAATCTTACACTTTCAAAGTTTCAGTATTATATTGAGTCGTTCCTTGTTATATTCAGCAGTAATAGTGCCGCCCATGCGCTCCACCAGAGTACGCGCTATGGAGAGTCCAAGACCTGTGGAATGATGTGCAGCTTCGACTGTGTAGAAACGGTCAAAGAGCTGCTCCACATCAACAGCGGAGAGCTTCTTTGCCGTGTTTGAAAATGTTATATCACCCGTATGGGAAAGGGAAATTTCAAGGTCGCCGCCGCTGTATTTAACAGCGTTGTTAAGCAGATTCGAGAAAACCCTTGACAGTGCCGCCTTGTTGACAAATCGTTCCACGCGCTGCTCCGTCAGCTCTATTTTCGGCTCTATGCCGCTGCTTTTCAATGCAGGATAAAAGCTGCTGATACTCTCCGCAAGAAGCTGATTTACAAAGACGTTTTCACACTCCATTTCGGTGCCGTCGGTAACTATGACCGAGTAGCGGAAGAGTTCCTCGGTAAGCTGCTTCATCATGTCGGCACGCTCGTGCATTATGTCAAGATAGCGCTGCTGCTTCTCAGTAACGTCGGTCTTGCCGAACATATCCAGATAGCCGCATATCGCCGTAAGCGGAGTCCTCAGGTCGTGGGATATATTAGTAATGGCATTTTTCAGCTCAGTATTGCCAAGCTCATAGCGAAGCTGCTGTTCACGGACTTCTTTCAGCTGCTTGTTGAGGCTGTCGGCGAGCTTGCACATATCCATGTCGCGGCTTGATATACCAATAAGACTGTTGGTGTCTTTTTTTAATATATCAGGCATTGCAGCTGTGATCTCTTTTGCCGATTTTTTCAAAAGGCAGACCTTGACTGTAAGAAATACGATCACAGCTGCCATGACAAAAAAGATCACATAAATCAACTCAATTACCTCATTTCATATCGTGTTTTCTGAAATAAACTATGGAAAGTATGAGCATTGCCGCTCCTGCTGACATTGTGCATATCGCAGTCAGCCACGGTTTGTCGGGAGCAGTGAGTATGCTCATCACATTCATCTGTCCCTGAGGGAAGAATCGGAATATCAGCTTCGCTGCCTCACTGTCGCTGAGAGCCTCACCGCCGATGGTAGCTATCATCATCATGGAGAACTGCAAAATGAACATTACGGCTACGCTGCGGACGTCCTCTATGATAACGCATATCAGCAGACTCAGGAACATATTTGTAAATACCAGAACCAGTACCAGCAGCAGGTTTTCCAGAACTATATCAGCTTTCAGCGCAGACAGGTCATATGACATGATAGCTGCCGAAGCGAATGCCGCGCCCTCGTATGCTGCAAAGAACAGAACTGTCACGATAGTAAAGCATACAGACCACGAAAGCAGTATATTCACACGGCTGTGTCCGATGATAAGCTTGTTCCGTATAGCTC
This sequence comes from Ruminococcus flavefaciens, assembly GCF_900119075.1. Lineage (GTDB taxonomy): Bacteria > Bacillota > Clostridia > Oscillospirales > Ruminococcaceae > Ruminococcus > Ruminococcus flavefaciens_Q. Next base: position 268,508 of record NZ_FPIP01000001.1, on the reverse strand, counting down.
CGCTTGTAAATTCGGTAGATACATTGAGAGCAATGACAGAACCGATGAAAAACGGCAGTATCACAAGAGCTCCGCTTTCGGGAATAGAGGCGAATACATTGTCCTCCTTGTTGAGAAATACAAACAATACCGCCAGCAAAGCCGTGATGAACATTCCGTAATAGAGTGACTTTGCCTTTAATATCCTTGACATATCAGCATTAAGAAGCTTACTCATCACTGCCACCCCCCACAAGAGAAATAAAGAAGCCTTCAAGATTTTCGTCGCGTTCCGTACAGCTGAGTATCTCGCAGCCCTCTTTCTCGAGCGAAGCCGCAAGCTTTGTGATACTTGGCTTGGCGTAGATATCTATGCTGTCGTCGCCTGTGACATTGTATTCAAGCTTCATATCGTCCAGAGCTCTTACAGCCGCAGAGGTAGCCGTTACCGTGACTCTTATGCATTTTCTGCAGGCTGCTTCAAGCTCCTCTGCGCTCATTTCGCGGACAATAGAACCCTTGTCGATAAAGCCGTAATGTGTGGCAAGCCTTGCAAGTTCGTCAAGGATATGTGATGAGATAAGGACGGTGATATTGCGCTCGCGGTTGAGCTTTAGTATAAGCTCGCGTATCTCTATTATTCCCTGCGGATCCAGTCCGTTTATGGGCTCGTCGAGAATGAGAAAATCGGGATTTCCGCAGAGAGCGACTGCGATACCGAGGCGCTGTCTCATACCGAGGGAGAAATCTTTAGCTTTCTTCTTGCCAGTATTTTCAAGCCCTACAAGCTTCAGCAGCTCCGTTATCCCTTCAAAGCTTGGAAGCCCGAGCAGTCTGTACTGGTATTTCAGGTTATCCTGTGCAGTCATTTCGGGGAAAAGTGACGGAGTTTCCACAACAGCGCCGATACGCTTGCGTGAGTCTGATATTGCGGCATCAGTGTTTTTTACGCCGTAAATTTCAAATTCGCCGTCTGTCGGGAACTGCATACCGCATATGAGGCGTATCAGCGTGGTCTTGCCTGCGCCGTTCCTGCCTACAAATCCGTAAATAGAGCCCTTTGGCACGCTCATGGTCACGCCGCTGAGAGCTTTGAAATCCTTATATTGCTTGCAAAGAGCATTCGTTTTCAGAACATAGTCCATATTATGACCTCCTTTTGTTTCTGAAAACAGTATATCACACAAAAGTTAAGAAACCGGTTAAGGGAACAGTTAAGATAGGGTTAAGATTTTTCCGTCAGCATAAAGCCAATGCCCCAGACCGCTGAGATATATTCTTTTCCTGTTACCGCTTTCAGCTTACGGCGCAGATTATGGATATGTATTTTCAGTGAATCCTCGGTACAATCGGGAGTATCATCGCTGATACGCTCCAGTATGGTCAGCTTTGCCACCACCTGCTCGGGATTCTGCATGAGAAGCTTCAGTATGGCATATTCCGTCCTTGTGAGCTTTATCTCTGTACCATTAACATCAACAGTATGAGTGTCTGTATTCAGCGTTATACCGCAGAAGCTCAAAGCAGCCCTGTCCCTATTGCCGCTGTTTTTTCTGAGCTGTACAGCGATACGGGCAAGAAGCTCCTGCATATCGAATGGCTTGGTGATGTAATCAGCCGCGCCGCCGAGGAGAAGCTCCACTTTGTCTGTAACATCGGCTTTAGCACTTACTATAATAACAGGGATATCCTTTATCTGAGGCAGAAGCTTCTCTCCGCTGAGTCCTGGGAGCATAAGGTCAAGGAGTATCAGGTCTGGCTTTTCTTTTGAGAGCAGCATAAGAGCCTCAGTGCCCGAATATGCCGCGGAAATCGTGTAGCCCTCGGCAGTCAGGGCTTCTGAGAGCATTCCGCTGATATGTTCGTCATCGTCGATAATAAGAATGTGGGACATAGTTCACCTCTAAGCATTTTTATTATAGCATTTATTATATCATTTATTTTAGTGAATTGCAAGTTTGAAAATCATTTGTGGGATTATTTCTTATGCATTGCAGAGCGAACATACCATGTCAGTGGTATATAAGTGCGCCCTTAGGTCAGGGAAGGTTAAAAAGTTGCAGAGAAAAGAGATTTGCAGCAGTGACTATTGCTACGAGGAATCTTAAAAATGCACAAATAAAAAAGTAGTGACAAGTCGGAAAATCTGTGGTATAATTTCAGCAGAGTGTTCGACTGTCGGAAAGGAAAGTTTTATGTACAGACAGTCATTTAAAATCATCACCTCTAATGGAACGGAGGTGAGCTTATGAACATTCAGGAACGCAGAAACAAAGACGGTAAGATAACTTCATATCGTATCAGAGTGTTTGATCACCGCGATACCGAAACGGGTAAGCAATTTTTCAGAAATCTCTCTATTAAATATGACAACAGCAAGAGCGAGAGCTGGAACAGGAAGAATGCTGAGAAGCAAGCTGCAATATTCGAGAAAGGTATAGAGGAACAAACTCTGACAGATTCAAGAATCACTTTTGCAGAATATGCGGAGTATGCTATCAGTATTAAAGAGAAGTCCGACATTACTGAAGGTACAGCTATAGCCTACCGACAAGTGCTCAAAAGTATAGAGAAGCATATCGGTCACATTCAGCTGAAAAATCTCGTACCGAATGTACTGAACAAGCTATACTCCGAGCTCCTTGAATGTGGTAAAAGCAAGAAGCATGTGAGATATATCCATAGTGTTATACGCATAATTCTTGCATTTGCAACAAAAGAAGGTATAATTCCGAAAAATTATGCAGCTTATGCTGCACCGCCCAAAAAGGAAAAGGTAGAGATAAAGGCTCTGACCGAAGAAGAACTTCAGAATTTTTTCAAAGCTCTTTATTCAGAAGGAACAAACTATACCTATCAGGTTTTCTTCAGTCTTATGATAGCAACCGGTTGCCGAATAGGGGAAATCTGTTCACTGAGCTGGGAAGATGTTGATTTCTGCAATAAACGCATACACATCTGCAAGCACTATGTTCAGACTAAAGAGGGCTATGTCATAAAGAAAGGCTGCAAAACATCAAGCGGCGTTCGATGGATTTATCTTGATGCCAGCATCATGAAGATGCTTTCTGATTACTATAATGATTATAAGAAAAAGTTGATCAATAATAGCGGAGAGTGGAACATGGATGAAAAAGCTGTCTTTACTTCTCCGGTTTACTTTGGAGAACATCTCAAGGTAGATGCAGCAAGAAGCTGGCTCACCTATTTTAATGAGCCTCACGGCCTTCCGCATTTCCATCCGCATCAGCTAAGACATACAGCAATCAGTTTACAGCTAAAAGCATTGTAGGGGCGAATATTATCCGCCCGTTTAGGGAACGCCCTCTCTTGCAGGGCGTTTCCTCTCAAAAAAAACAGTCCACCGGACTGTTTTTTTGATTCCCCCTTTGCGGTTACTCCCTGTGGTACAGGGAGATGTCAGCGTAGCTGACAGAGGGGACTCGCTCCTGTTAGGAGCGTCTTCGTAACTGCGGGGTTACTCCCCACAGTGTGGGGAGATGTCGCACGGCGACAAAGGGGACGGGCTTGTTAAGCTTGCCCCCCACCAGAGGCGCCGCCTCTGACCTTACCGGTACGTCCCCTCTGTCCTACGGACATCTCCCCATTTTATGGGGAGTCACTCCGCCAAAGGAACACAGTCCATTTGGCATCCCGTTCATAGGCTCGGCAAGTTATCGCGTTACACTTTTATTCAGCTAACAATAATTGTTGCTGTGACCTTTTTATTTGCCGCAGAAAGCTCCGCTTCATCGCTTAAATTCAGAACAGGATCGCCGTTTCCGTCAAAAACAACTCGCTTGATACGGGTATGTCTGCACGGATCATACAGCGGATCCTTGTTATAGGTTCCGCAGCCCTGTGAAGCATGGCTGTCGGGACGTGCATGATACACGATAAGCAAATTTCCTTTCTCATCGGTCACAAAGCTGTTATGGCCAGGTCCCGACTTGCCCTTGACATCGGCTGTTGAAAGCACAGGCTCTGTCAGCTTCTTCCAGCTCTTTGTATCCATAAGATTTGAATCAATATCCGCTTCAAGCCTGCCTACGCAGTATTCCGAACCCGTTCCCGAAGCCGAGAAGAATACATACACTTTTTTATCCGTTTTCAGAACCGCCGCACCCTCGTTTACACGGTTGTTTACAAGCTCCCATTTATACTCGGGCTTGGTGAGGAGTATGGGCTTGGATATGAGTTTCCACGGCTGTGCAGGATCAATCTCTGCCATGAACAGCGAAGAATCGCCCTTTATTTCTGCCCATATAACATAGTGCTTACCGTTGTTTTCAAAGTAAGTCATATCAAGGGAGAAGTTCGCAAAGGATTCGCTGTCCCCTGCACTTGCCTGCATTTGTCCGCACTCCGTCCAGTTTCCTGTGTAGGGATCACCGTCACATTTCAGTACATAGGGACGAATCGCCCATATATCTCCGCTGGCGCCTGCCGCAAAGAACATATACCAAGAGTTTCCTATCTTGTGCATCTCGGGAGCCCAGATATGCTTGGCAAGTATGCCGCTGGTATGTGCTTTCCAAATGGTCTTTTCCTCAGCATTGGCAAGTCCGCCCACGGTATTGCTCCTGCGGAGGATTATGCGGTCATAGCCCTTATCCACGCTGCCGTAAGCAGGATAAGAAGCCGTAAAATAGAAGTATCCGTCACCGCCGTCCACCACATAGGGATCGGCTCTTTCTTTTATAAAGGGATCGGCATAGAGCTCCGCGCTTGACTTTACCGTGCCGCTTACGGTGTAAGTTCCAGCCTTTTCAGTGTTGACATTACTGACAGCAGAGCTGTCCCAGTCAACGCTCAGTTCGCCCCTGCCGCCGCCTGTGTATGTCGCCGTGACAGTCTCAGGCATTTTCAGCGGTTCGCCAGCCCTTACATTTACTGTAGGATTCTTTATTCCTGTGTTTATAGGAGTAAGACCTGCCGAGGGATATGCGCTTATAAGCGCGTTGTACTGGTCACCGTTTATAGGGATAACATATCCGTGACGGGGCGTAAAGTTGAAGCTGTAGCTGTTTCGGCTGACAGTTTTGAAGTTCTCAAGGTCAGTGGTCTCCTGCATTACATAATAGCCGTTGCCGTATGCGTCGGACATCATCAGCCACTTGTCGGTTCCGATAAGATTATAGATATTCGGCCCCTCAACGCCGATATCGCCCTCAGATACCTGCTTTATCTCGCTGTAAGGACCGCTTGCGTGGTCGGCTGTGGCAAGATAAATACGCTTGTTTGTCTCGTTCTTGTAGTACATATAGTACTTGCCCTTCTGATAAATGATATCGGAGTCGATAGCGTCGTTGCCGTTCTTTGGAGCAAAGAGTAGCGCCGGCTCGGTATCGAGGCGCTTCATGTCCTTACTGTAGGCGTAATACATGATAGTCCTGTTGTCACGTCCGGGTACTCTCGCCGCAAAGTATATCATGTAGGACTCCTTTTCTGGATCGTATATAGCCTGCGGAGCCCACGCACGGTCAGCCCCCTGCATAAGAGGATATTTGTTTGCTATTTCAATGCTTGTCTCATCGAACCAGTGTACAAGGTCGGTGGACTTGGCGCTGAGAAGATTACGGTTGCTGTTCCAGCCAAGGGAGGACTTCATATCCGTGGCAAGCATATAGTAGAAGCCGTCCTCACCCTTGAAAATATAGGGATCGCGGAGACATTCAGTGCCTACGCTGGACTTCCATACAGCTCCGCCGCCGTTAAGCGCCTTGAAATTGTAGCCGTCAGTGCTGACCGCGTAGGAAAGGCGCTCCTGCTCGGGAGCATTGCCGAGGAAGTATGCAAAAAGATACGCCACATCAGGCTTTTCGGTGGAAATAGTGCTGTAGGTCTGTATATCGGCTTGTTTTCCGAGGATATAGCCTGTAAGCAGGACTAAATCCGCAGTATTTACTGCTCCGTCGCCGTTCATATCGGCAATTGCAGACATGGTATCATCGAAGCTGCTGATAAGTCCGCGCTGCATTATGATACGGTCAAAGCTGTCCACAGCTCCGTCAAAGTTAAGGTCGCCGCAAACGAACCTGAAATCGCCGCCAACAGGACGGATATAGAACTTCTGTCCCTCGCCCTTCCAGTAATCCCACTGGTCAATGTTAGCGCCGTTTTCATAGCTTATGTCATAGACGTCCAGAGCCGCGTTGCCCGAGCACTCCGCTGTGATATAATATGCGTCATCTGTGCGGTGGAGTAAAAAATGCTGAGCCGCAGTATCCTTGTACTCCGAAAGATAGATGTTGTTGCCGTTGGTGGAGTCGCCGTTTTCCACAGTAAGAGCAAGACTTCTGTCCTTGCCCGAAAGTATACAGCATTTTCCGCTGCCTACGCTTTCAATGTGCCATATCTGTGATTCGTCGCCTAACTTCTCCCACTGGTGGACATTTCCGTCATTTGCCGCTGTTATGTACTTGCCGCTGAGCCGAACCATGATAGTGTAGTCCGCTCCGCTGATGACTTCGCCGTATTCGTCTGCGAAGTCCGCCGTCACCGCCGCCTGCGCGGTAACAGGACAAGCCGCAAATACAAGCGCAGCGGCGCTTGCAGCTGCAAGCAGCCTTTTCAGTCTGTTCATTCCCTAAACCTCCTCTATTTACTTTTTTTCTTAGGCAATGGCAGTTCGTTTACCATTGCCTCAAATAATTCCTTAAGAAAAGCCTTGTTCTCGATATCCTCCACAAGAAGCATTTCCTTTGCGCCCTCATAGGGAAGTTCAAGGGACACATCGGGCATGAGTGCTCTTGCAGTTTTCGTGTTCTTCACAAGAAATCTGTCATCGTAGATTCCGCCGATGACTCTGCCCTGATAGTAGATAATGAACTCCCCCATCATAGCACGGTATGTTATGTCGTTAAGCTCTGAAAGCTGTTCAAGTACGTATTCAAGATAATTCTTTGATGATGCCATTGTTTACTCCTTTTTTCGGGACGTCGAGGACGCCGTCCCCTACTGATCACTAATAACTAATCACTATTATTCTATACTATTTTATCCCAAAAATCAATAGTTTTTTGTGCTTTATTGTATCTTATGGCACAAAAAAGCTCCGACACAAGGTCGGAGCTTTTAATGTTGAATTTTACTTTATGAGACCTATGCCCCAGATCGTGAAGCTGCCGCTTCCGGTGATAGAAACGTTAAGGTCGCCTGTAGTATCCTGATAGTAGCCGAGCTCTGCGTCAGGACCACCCCATGTGTACTGCTTGTTGCCGTTGATCTTGGTAGTCTTGCCGTTTACAGTAACATTGATGCTGCCCATACCCGAGCTGTTAGCCTTGAATACAACTATGAAGCCCTTACCCTGTGTCTTGAATGTCATAGGACTTCCGCCATTAAGAGTGTAGGAGTATGGCAGTGAGTTATAGCCTGTTCCTGCCTTCCATGAACCCGCATTGAAGTTTGTGAATGTCTTCGGATCAACATTTACGCATGAAGCGTACTCTGCCCCGTAAACGTACTTTGTAGGCTGTGTGTAGCCTGCGGACTGATTCTCAGTCTTTAAAGCCTGACGAACATAGTAAGCCATACAATCTGCTACAAGCTGTCCGCCCTTCTGATGTGGGTGGTACTCGTCTGTGTAGTAGTCGCTTGCCTGAAGGAATTTACTGTTGAATGCCTTTGTAAGAGCGTCGTCCATGCTGATTACAGGGATATCGAAGTTCTTACCGATAGGATACATCTGTGCCTGACTTGAGAAGCCGCCCTTTGAACGTGTGATAACGATACCAACGGCAGGCTCGTTAGGCATATCAAGGAACTTCTTGATACAGCTCTCAAAGCACTTCTTGTACATGATATCCTCGTGATCGTTTACTGAAAATTCGAGGAAGATGATGTCAGGCTTCTGCTCGACTATCTGCTTCTCGCTGCGGACAAGTCCTACAACGGAAGATGTTCCTGAAAGACCTGCGTTTATCTCCTTGAAGCTGCCCTTTGCAAAGGTATTCTTAAGGTAATTGGAGAAAGGTGTTGTGTAGTTCTTGCCCTCAGTGATAGAACCGCCGAGGTAAGCTACTGTGAGAGACTCGCCGTTTTCAGCTGCTGCCAGCTTCTGGGTGAGTCGGTATGTGTTGCCCATGTGCTTTATTGAGCTCTTGTAGAAGTCGATATACTGAGCCGAAGCTGTCTCCTTGTAGTTATCCCACTTGGAGGTATCGTAATCGGGCTTCTCGGGCTCTGGCGGCTCGGGCCATTCGCTTATCTTACCGATAACAAAGGACTGGATAAGAACAAGGTCAGCTGTTTCAAGCTTGCCGTTCTGGTCAACATCAACAGCTTTAAGGTCTGAACCGCTTGCAGTGCCTGCAAGGAGAGCCTTTCTTGCTGCTACAAGGTCGAATGAATTTATAGCTCCGTCGAAGTTAGCATCACCGAGGATAACTACCTTCGGACCATCTGCGCCCTTTATCTCTGTGCCGCTCTTTGCGCCTATTGCTTCGTCAATATAGAAATCGATATCGGTATCGACTGTCTCTACATAAAGCTGGAGGTCTGTTGCGCCAGCAGGGATAGTGTAGCTCGGATTTGCAAGCTGTACCCAGTCGCCTGCTGTTGTAGAAGCAGAAGCTACCTCGCTGTACTGTGCGCCTGTACCGTCATTGTACTGAAGAGTAAGTTTGAACTTCTCCTCAGAGCCGCCGCTCTTGTACATAGCATTTACAGCAAAGCTGTAGGTCTCGCCTGGCTTGAATGTTGAAGTATCAAGAGCCTTTACAGCGCCGTTCCAGTTAGCTGTTCTGCCTGATACGCTCAGTGAGCCTGTACCTGCGAACTTCTCAGAGGTGGTCGTATCAACTGTGGCTGCACCTCTTCCTGCCCAGTCGCCAACGCCGCTGTCAAATGTATCGTTGAAGTAGTAGCCGTTCTCATCAGGCTCTACAGCTGTCTTTGGCTGCTCCTCAGATGTGCCGGGATCCGGATTCTCTCCGCCGTCATCGTAATTCTCGTAAACTCTTACGCTCTTTACGTTAGCTGAGCCGTTGGACCTATAGCCCTCGATATTGAGAGATACTTCATAGAGAGTACCCGACATATCAAGTCCTGCCTTAGCCCAAGCGTCGAAGTGCTTGCCAACATGGATAGTGCCCTTCATGTTGTTCTGAACATTGTCCCTTGAACCGCTTGTCTGACGGACGCTCCAGTACTGAGGGAATGTCTGCGTACCGTCAAGTGAAGGCTGATTGTAGCGCATTGTCTTGGCAATGTCATAGGTATTTCCATCGAGAGTTACCGTGCCTTTTCTCTCTGCGTCACCTGCGATAGGTCTCCAGCTGCCCCAGCCCTCTACGATGTAGTACTCCATGAGAGGCTTTCTTGTCCAGCCGTAAACGCACATATAGGAATTTCCTCTCGGCGAATACTCAACATCGTAGGTAAGGACGATATTATTGCCTATGTCCTTGTAATTGAGCTTCTTGCTGTCGTAATTCTTGCCCATACGAGCGAGGAAGTTCTCGATGTTGCTCCATGAACAGGTAAATGAGCCTGCCGAGGGCTTCATTGACGCCTGTCCCTTGCCGTTCTGATTCCACATTTCGTAGTCATATCCGCCTATGTTGCCTCTGTCCTGCGCATCGGCAGCCTTAGCGGACATTGTGCCTATTTCGGGGAAAGCTGTGTTGCCTACCAACAGCAATGCAGACGCTGTTACAGCAGAAAGCATTTTCCCCAAAACATTTGAATGTTTCATTAGTATCACTCCTTTAAAAATACAAATTTCTCCAATCATATTATACTTTACCTAATAAAATATGACAACCTATAATTTACATATATGGTGGACATTTCAAAGATTGAACGTGAAATTCAGCGTTTTGCACATCGGATATCTTGATGTTTTGTGTAAAAATACAAAACCGTGTCCATATGCAAAGGTGCACATGAACACGGTCGTAAATACTATTTATTTTTGCCCACAGCAAGCTCAACAGCGCGGTACGCTCCGTTGTAAATGCCTGTTTTCTTGGCATCGAGAATGTATCCGCACATCTTTTCGATGATATCCCTGCCGTGCTGTATCATGTCTATCATAGCAGCTGTCTCCGCAGGCGTCGAGCACTCATATGTACCGTCGCCTATCTCGGCAGCGCGGATAGCTCCCCATGCCTCATGACCGCCAACGCGCTTTATCATAAGCTTTGGTATTGGGTAAAACGCCAGCTCACTGGGCTTTGTGATGAGAACGTCGCTGCACCTCATAAGCAGATTTGTGGAGTAAACTGCGGCAAAAATATCCGAATGACAGAAAGCGTGGATACCGCTGACTTCGCCGCTGTAAGCTCCCTCGCAGAAGCTTGCGGTCTCGTCGAAATCGTCGAAATGCTCGTGAAGAAACGGCTTCATCTGCGGAACTGCGGCAACAAGCTCATGCCATACCTTTGAATGGTCGCCCACATTTATGAAAAGCACAGCCTTTCTCGCCTTTATAGCAGGAAGAAGCTTTCGGATAACAGTGATGAATATCTCCTTCTGTGCGCCTGCTCCGCCTACGGACATGAGCCAGCGTACAGGCTTTTTGCTGTTCACTCTGTTGATACGTTTCTGACAGTCAGCCTCGATATTGCTTACAAGCTCATGGTCAATAAAATGTCCTGTGTAAGCTATAGCCTCCTTGGGCATAGGCTTGAGCTGACGCTTCTTGTCCATTCCGCGGAGAGCTCTGTAGCCGAGATAAGCGGACGGAGTCTGTACCGCATGGACAGCTCCCTCGGAAAGGTGGAGCGCCATGGGCCAGTTGTCGGGAACAGCGTTTACCACATGAGTGAGCCCTGCGTGTATCGCCGCCTGTGAGGGCCATACATGAGTTGCTACATAAGGGATATCCTTTGGCAGCTCTTTGAAAACAGCCGTCATAAGCTCTGCTGTTTTCTGGTCGGAGCTGTTATAGGTCAGCTTGCGGAAGCCCTCGCTGTTAAGAGGCTCCCATACTATCTTGTTGAAAAGCGAAAAGCGCTGAGACAGACGTGAGCCAAGAGAATACAGCTCATTCTGCTGGGCGATTATCTTGCCGCAGGACGCCTCCTTGAATGAGTGCAGGTCGAACCAATAAGGCGTATAGCCCATAGCATGAGCTGCCGAAGCTATAGCCATGGATATCCTGTAGTGTCCGAAGCCCATGCGGATATTGCCTATAACAAGGCTCTTATCGTCAAACTTGCAGGTGCTCTCCTTACCGATGACTATTTTGCGGACTCCAAGCGGCTTTCCTACCGCAGGAGCTTCAACCTCGGCAAGGTGGTATACAGCGTCGGAATCGTCGCCGTATTTATCAATGAATTTTGCTTTTGTCTTAACTGCCTTTTTGTAGGCTTTTCGGGATATTTCATTGCCAAAGATTAATTTTGATCTGTCCATAAAAATACCTCCAAGGTCTTGACAAAATGCGTAAAATATGATACAATTATTTTAACAATGATAGACCGTCTATCATCTGATATATAGTCTATCACAAAAAAGGAGGTTTGTCAAGTGGAAAACGCATTTTCGCAGGATAATTTGAAAAATCAACGATTCGACAAAGCAGTGGAAGTCAGCGCTCAGCTCTTCCTCAAAAACGGCATCGAGTCTGTAAAAATGACCGATATCGCCAAGGAAAGCGGCGTCGGCGTAGCTACTCTCTATCGCTATTTCGGCACAAAAAACGGTATCACTATCGCTGCCATGACCTATATGTGGAACGAGCTCAACAAGATGTTCAGCGGTATCTTTGAATCCGATGTCTTTCTTGCTCAGTCAGGCATAAAGCAGGTCAATGACCTGATGAGAATGTTCATAGTTCTCTACGAGGCACACCCGGGATTCATGAAGCTTCTCTCGGAATTCGACCTTATGCTCATGTCAGGTGATATCCCCAAGCAGGATCTGAAAAACTACGAGAAGTCTATCATAAACTTCTACCCCGTTTTTGAAAATGCCTATCTGACGGGACTGTATGACGGTACGGTCCGTGAGATACCCAATATACGATTATTTTACCTTTCCTACGCACACACTCTTATGGAGCTCAGCAAGAAGCTCATTCAAGGGGAGCTTCTCCCGGGCGATGACTTCTCTCACGCTGTTGACGAGCTCGGGACGATCATTGAGACAGCCGTTTTCTTCCTTAGAAAGGAGTGAACCTTATGGAGAACAGAAAAGTTGCAACAAACAAGATATTATGGATATTTGCAATAGGTCAGCTTGGCTGGTCTTTGCTTTCGGGAATCATCGCAAACTGGCTCGTATTCTTCTATCAGCCAAGTCAGGAGGAGCTTGCAAAAGGTCAGCTCCAGTTCATACCAAAGGGCACTTTCATAGGTCTAACTGCTATCGGTATCATCACAGCCTTCGGACGTATCTTTGACGCTGTGACCGATCCGCTTATTGCAGGAAAGTCCGACTCATTGAAGCACAAATGGGGCAGACGTATCCCCTTTATGCGCTTTGCCGCTATCCCCTTTGGCGCAGTAACAGTTCTCATGTTCGTATCACCCTTTGAAGCAGGCAGCTTCGGAAACGCAGCAACTCTTTTTGTATTCGCCATGATGTTCTACTTCTGCATGACCTGCTACTGTACTCCCTATAATGCTCTTATACCCGAGCTGGGCAGCACTCAGAACGCACGAATAAATCTTTCCACTTTTATTTCGGTTACTTATTTCTTTGGCACTGCCGTTGCATACCTCGTTCCGAATATCGCAGGTATGTTCCTCGAAAGCATGGGCTACGCAAACAGCTACCGCGTAACTATAGCTATACTTGCGGCTGTAGCTGTTATCTGTATGCTTGTCCCTGCATTCCTTATCGACGAAAATCAGTACGCAGACACCACTCCCAGCAAGAGCTCAGCATTCAGTTCGCTTCTTGCCACATTCAAGAACAAGGACTTCCGCATTTTCGTATGCTCTGATATCCTCTACTGGGTAGGTCTGACGCTGTTCCAGACAGGACTTTCATTCTATATAACCGTTCTTCTTGGACTTGATTCGGGCATGACTTTCCCACTGTTTGCAATAATGACAGTTGTTTCACTGGCATTTTATCCGCTGGTAAACATCTTCTCAAAAAAGCTGGGCAAAAAGAAGCTCATAGCATTCGCGTTCCTTTTCTTCTCCTTTGCTTTTCTCGTTACCGCAGCCGCTGGTATCCTCGCTATACCGCCATTTGTATACGGAGTTATCATAGCTGTTCTCGCAGCTATACCAATGGCTATACTGGGCATACTCCCACAGGCTGTAGTTGCTGATATATCAGAAGCAGACAAGCTCGACACAGGCGAGAGCCGACAGGGTATGTTCTATGCTGCACGCACCTTTGCATTCAAGCTGGGACAGTCCCTTGCAATGCTCATGTTCACAAGCATCGCTCTTATCGGCGGCGATGTTGAAAAGGGCGAGTCGGGCTACGGTCTCGGATACCGCCTCACAGCTCTGTTAGCGGCAGGTCTCTGCCTGCTTGGCGGAATAGTTTTCCTCAAATACAACGAAAAGAAGGTCATTGACCGTATCGAGGGAGGACAGAAAAATGCTTAAATTCAAATCCCTGCAATTCCTTTATAATGACGGCGAAAACGACTTTATGGCAATAACCTCCAGCTCTGTGTGCAACGAGCGCATGAAGCTTGAAATTAATACCGACGGCGATGTTTTTACCGTAAAGCTCAAAGCAAATGACGAAATAACCATTCAGAAGCTGTGTGCGGAGTTTGAATATGACTTCAGGGACAGCGATAAGATATTCCTAAACGGCTATCAGTCGTGGACAGATTCGGTGGAACGTCCTGTTGACGGAAAAATGCGCGGTATCGGACATATTCCCTGCGCTATCCGTGAAAAATACGCCTTTTCACAGTACGGCGACTATAATTTCGCAGATTACGGCGACGATATGCACGGCTGGTCATACGGCTATATCCGTAATGATACTAACTATATCTTTATCGGCTCTCTTGCCGAAAATACAGGCTTCACACAGCTCATCACCCATGTTGACAAGGGACTTGTCTCCCTGAAAAAGGACTGTTCGGGCGTTACAATAAACGGCGAATGGTGCGCAATAAAGCTCCTTATCACCGAGGGCGGCGAAGCAGAAGTGTTTGACAGGTACTTCTCGGAGCTCGGAGTAAAGCCAAGGGCTGCAACGCCTATCTTCGGCTATACAAGCTGGTATAACCACTATCAGGATATAAATGAAAAAACTATACTTGACGACCTCAATGGTCTGGACGCTCTCACCTGCAAGGCTGACGTTTTCCAGATAGACGACGGCTGGCAGACCGCAGTCGGAGACTGGCTGTCCGTTGATGATAAAAAATTCCCCGAGGGCATGAAAAAGACCGCCGACGATATAACCGCCGCAGGTCTTATCCCCGGAATATGGCTTGCTCCATTCGTCTGTGAGGAAAGCTCCGATATTTTCCGCAATAACAAGGAGTGGCTGCTTCTTGACGACAAGCAGGAATACGTCAGGGGCGGCTCAAACTGGAGCGGCTTCTATGCGCTGGATATCTATAATCCCGAGGTTCGGGAGTACATCAAATACGCTATTGAGACCATAGTCAAGGAATGGGGCTACAAGCTTCTGAAGCTTGACTTCCTCTATGCCGCCTGCATAGTACCGCGGCGTGACAAGACTCGCGGACAGATAATGGCTGAAGCTATGGACTTCCTCCGCGAATGTGCAGGAGACGCCATGATACTTGGCTGCGGAGTTCCTCTTGCTTCGGCATTCGGCAAGGTGGAATACTGCCGTATCGGCTGTGATGTAAGTCTGGACTGGAACGACAAGCCGCACATGAGACTAATGCACCGCGAGCGCGTCAGCACAAGGAATACTATCCTCAACACTGTGTTCCGCAGACAGCTTGACGGACGGGCTTTCCTGAACGATCCCGACGTTTTCCTGCTCCGTCCCTGCAATAATTCCCTTTCAACCGAGCAGAAAAAGTGCCTTGCAGAGGTCAATGCCCTCATGGGAAGCGTGCTTTTTACCTCCGATAACTTCTTCGACTACACTGAGGAAGAAACAAAGGAGCTATCGAAAATACTGAAAATAAGGGACGCTGAAATAATTTCAGCCGACCTTGACGATGATACCCTTACCCTGAGATTCAGGATAGGCGAAAAGAAGTACATAAAACGCTACGATATGTGACAGAACAGGCTGACCTTCCACGGAAAGTCAGCCTGTATCCATAGCCGCGATTTGTCGTTTTTTGTCGCATTTTGTCGAAAAAAGCAGTATAAGAGAGGTGATATCCTTGAAAAAAGATGATCCAATCAGAAAGTATCTGCTCTTTATGCTTTTATCAGCCGCAGTTATCGGCGCTGTGATATTCTTCTTTTATGTAACGGATAAGCCTGAAAATACACGAAATACTGTAACAATAATCCCAAGAACAGAGGATATATCCACAGAATACACAAAGACTTCAAAGACATCGACCACATCAAGATCAAAGACTACGACACGCAAAACCACTTCTCATACTTCAAGGACTACAGCTGTTCCGACTACTGCCGAATTTGTCAGACTTGATATCAATTCCGCCGGCGCTGACGAACTGACAAAGCTTAAGGGCGTTGGAGAAGTCCTTGCGCAGGAAATAATAAGCTACCGCGAAAACAGCGGCGGTTTCAGAAATATCGAGGAGATAATGAACGTAAAGGGTATAGGCGAGAGCATTTTCGCTGATATCCGCGACCATATCTACGTTATTGATCCGATTTATGATGAGCCAGAGGAAGAGCCTGTCATCGGCGACACTCCCGATGTTGAACAGGAAACGGAACACGTTCCCACTCTTGAAGAACTTGCTCCCATTAACATCAATACCGCAGAGCGAGATATCCTGACGCTTCTGCCTCATGTGGACGAGGAAATCGCTGACAGGATAATAGATTTCAGAGAGCGTGCAGGCGGATTCCGTAACGAATATGAGCTGCTGCTCATAGACGGGCTTTCACGAAGCGATGCCGCTGAAATTATGGAATATATAACTATTGGAGACGATGAAAAAGCCCCTTGACCTGATATCAAGGGGCATTAATGTGTAAGCAGGGTAAGCCTCTTATAAAAAGTAAGCGAGCCTGCGAGCGCCAACGTAGTTGGGCGCACAGGCTCTGTGCGGATACGCCTGACTGGAATCGAACCAGCGCACACCGCGTCGGAGGCGGATGCTCTATCCACTGAGCTACAGGCGCATAAATAATAATACTATAATATTATATCAAAAACTCTTGAAATTTGCAAGCATTTGTGCTATAATTATAAAAAATAAATTAGGAGGGAACGTTTTGGGGAACTACATTTATTTGATAGTTGCACAAACAGGCACCAGACCTGCAAGGTTCTTCAAATTTTTCACCAAAAAGCCTTATAATCACGTTTCTCTTTCAGGCGATATAGAACTTTCCGAGATGTACAGCTTCTGCCGTACTTACCGTCCTTTTCCGCTTCCTGCTACCTTTAACAAGGAAATAGTCGGTCAGGGCACACTGGGACAGTACCACAATATACCATGTGAGATATATCGCATCAGCGTTACTGACGAACAAAAGGAAGCATATAACAAGATAATCCACCATTTTGAAGAATACCGCAAGGTGTATTCGTATAATCTGCTCGGTCTCCTTGCAGTTTACTTCAATATCGAATGGAAACGCGAGCGGAGCTTCGTCTGTTCGCAGTTCGTAGCCTACACAATGGATAAGATAGGAATACCGCTGGAAAAGGCGTTCAGCCTATATAAACCTGATGATTTCAGGAGTTTCCCGGGTGCAGACCTTATCTATACAGGCGAGCTGAACACTTTCTACTATACAAGGCAATCCAAGCTATATACATAATGATATGATATAAGCCGCCGTTCTCACCTCGTCAGGTGAGAGAAGATAAGCTCCGCAGTAAGCCTTGCTTTCAGGAGCTATCCCCGATATGCTGAACTTAGCGCTGTGGTCAAGAAGCTCAACCGAGGCTTGTCCGCCGCTTATTACAGCTCCCGCAGGTCGGATATCTTCACCGCTGAGCCTGTTGTAGGAATTGGCATAACAATTGATAAACATCCATGAGCCGCCGCTCAGAAGCAGATATAAAAAAACTGCTTTGAGGGCGGTGTTTTTATTTTTTCTGCGCATATTATCTCCTTTTCATGGAATTGAGAAGCTGTCCCAGCGACCTGCCGAAAAGCTGTCCCGCAAACTGCACCTGTCCCAGAGTATTGCCGTGAGAGCCTACCTCTATGAGGAGACTTCCATTGGTAAGGTCCTGATTATAATGCCTGTAATCGAATAATATGGGACGGGTAAAGCCCTTGTGGTCGGACTCCAGCTTGCTTTGCAGAGCGCAGGCAAAGTGGAAATTCTCCATATAATTCGGCATACCGAGAGTGCCGTCGTCACAGCCCGATATTATCATTATCTGCGCCGCTTCTTTGCCGTCCACTTCGATAAACGGCTGATAGGCAACTCCGTCACCGCCGATAGCGTCCCTGTGAATATCGAGAACTACCTTTATACTCGGGTACTGCTCCAGAATCGGCGTTATAGTATCGCGGCTTCTGCCGTATGAGCCGTTATAAGAGGGATAATCGTGTATCTCCCTTGCATGGATAACGCCTATCCCCTGCGCTTCAAGCTCCGCCTGTATGGCGTCCCCAACCATGACAGCATTCTTCGTCGGATCGGTAGTCCTGTAGTTGAATGATGTATCGTAATTATCGCGGACATAGGGCTCAAAGCTCTCGGTAGTATGAGTGTGATATATCAGCACCAGCGGTTCATCGGTATCCTTTACCGTGAAATTGGGGAGATAGCCGCTCTCCTGCATAAGAGTTTCGTTGGGGATATCGGTCTTGTTGTTGACCTGTCCGCCGCCCTCCAAGTCAAAAAAGGAGTTGCCGCTGTATTCGCCGTAGGTCGTGCGTATTATCTCACCGTCACTGCCCCAGCTCTTGGGGTAGGGCTTTGCGCCTGCGTCATCGGCACGGGTGTCTCTCGGATCGGGCAGGCGCAGATACTCCTGATTCTCAGCCTTTTCATCGCACACTCCGTAGCCCACCGAAAGAGTCATCTTCCCCTCCAGAAGCTCGTCTTCACGGACGATACGGCTGATAGTTTCGCTGTCTGCTTTATGTGGAGCTGCCGCAGTTTCCGTATGAGTTATCAGCTCCTTTGACGAAAAGAAGCTGTCTCTAATGCCGAATGCTCCGTGAACTGCTGCTGCCGCCGCAACAGGCAGCATTACAGCCGCTATGCACCTTACAGTACCGCTTTTTCTTCTGCGCTTATGGCGTTTCATACACTCACCTCACTTTTTTCATCTGAGATAAGTATATTCTCCTATCGGCGCGAGTATGTCCGTAAATTACGGTCATTTTCCGCACTTTTTCGGCATATTATGCAGAGAGGTGATATTCATGTACAGATGTCTGCGGCTCGGCAGGCTTATGCGCCATATTTTTACAGCTGCACTTATCGTCAGCTTTTTTGTCATCGGCTCACGGCTTTCCCTTGCAGCTGCCGAAAAAAGCCGCGAAGCTCCCGTGTCGCTCCCTGTGATAATGTACCACAGCGTATGCGAAAAGCCCCCTGCGGACTACATAGTCTCTCCCTCACAGCTTGACGCAGACCTTGAATGGCTTGAATCTCACGGCTTCACGGCAGTCAGCGCACAGCAGCTCATTGACTACACCAACGGCAAGGGCAGCCTGCCGAAAAAGCCCGTGCTCATAACCTTTGACGACGGCTTTTACAATAATCTGTCAATTGCCCTGCCGCTTCTCAAAAAGCATGATATGTGTGCCGTTGTATCTATTGTTGGCAGATATACCGACGATTATGCAGCCGCCGATCCTCATGCGGACTGCTACTCTTATCTCACATGGGCGGATATCTCGGAGCTTGCCGCCTCGGGGCGCGTTGAGATAGGCAGCCACACCTACGATATGCA
Organism: Ruminococcus flavefaciens; assembly: GCF_900119075.1. GTDB lineage: Bacteria > Bacillota > Clostridia > Oscillospirales > Ruminococcaceae > Ruminococcus > Ruminococcus flavefaciens_Q. The sequence continues at coordinate 249,593 of NZ_FPIP01000001.1, read as the reverse complement.
TTCCCGAAACGGACTGCGGCAGGGCTGCGCTAAGCTCCCCGAGGAAAGCAATGATGATTACACATCAATTCTTCGCACAGATATAGGACTGCTGAAAACCGAGCTTCACGATAACTGCGGCATTGTGCCTGCGGTATTTGCCTATCCTTTCGGAGCTCTCAGCAAGGAGAGCCTGCCTGTGCTCCGTGACAGCGGCATACTCATGACTCTCACCTGCCGTGAGGGCATGAACACTATCACCCGCAAGCCTGACTGTCTATACGGTATATTCCGCTATAACAGGAGCGGTCTTCTCACCACTGAGGAATACATGGAACGGATAACAAAAGAGCTCCCCGTGTAATATCGGGGAGCAGTGTTTACTATGCAAAAACGGGCAAAAATGTCAGCGTCAGGTCGTCTATACTTCCGCCTGAGGACTTTCTCGACGATGAGCTTCTTGATGAAGAACGTGAAGATGACGATGAACCAATTCTGTAGCGGTTCTTCTCGATTATCTCCTTGCCGAAGAATTCATCAAAGCTGTCGTAGCCGCTGTTCTTCCAGTACTTATCGTACTTAGGATCGCGGTACTTCTCGAATCTTTCGGGAATAGTGCCGTCTCTGTCGTAATCCTCTGTAATCTGCTGCTGGTGCTCTGCGAAGTACATAGCGTCAGGCATTATCTTGTACATGATAAAGCCGTAATACGCAAAGAATATTCCTGCAAGCACCGAAAGCACGATACCGATTATAGCAAAGGCTGTGCCCTTTCTCTTCTGCACAAGGGATATGATAGCAAAAATGATACAAAGGGGAACTGTGATTATGCTAAGGCAGGTGCAGCATGGTATGATATTGACAAGCGCCATAACAAAGGAAGCGATAGCAAATCCGCCGCCCTTGCGCTCGTCACGGGGCATATTATAATTGCTGTTATAATTGCCGTACTGATTATTGTTCTGATATCCGCCGCCGTTGCCGTTGTTATTGTATCCGTTATTGTATCCGTTGTTGTTATAGCCGTTATTATATTGGTTATTTCCGTAATTATTGTCCATTTAAACTTCTCCTTTACAGACTTGTCTCCCAGTTCCAGTTGCGGACTTCAAGCTCCTCAAGATTATAGGGAGTTTTCTGATATACGCAGTAATTCAGCCAGTTCGAGAACATAAGGTTTGCAGTGCATCTCCATGAGAATACAGGCATATTATTGGGATCGTCATTCGGGAAATAATTATAGGGTATCTGTATATCAATGCCCTTTTCCACATCTCTCCTGTACTCGTTGGCGATAGTATCCCTGTCATACTCGGAGTGACCTGTGATGAAGTACTGCCTGCCGTTTTTATTTGCAACGATGTGAACTCCAGATATCTCCGACGAGGTCAGTATCTCAAGCTGTGGTATACGCTCTATATCCTCTCTGCGAACCTCGGTATTGCGTGAATGAGGAACATAGAATATATCGTCGAAGCCTCTCAGGAGCTGACAGTTGCTTACCTCAGCCCTGTGAGGGAAAATACCGAACATCTTCTGGTCGAGAGTATATTTCGGGATACCGTAATGATAGTAAAGTCCTGCCTGAGCCGCCCAGCAGATATAGATAGTGGAGAAAACATGAGTCTTTGACCACTCCATGATATTGGTTATTTCCTTCCAGTAATCCACCTGCTCGAAGTCAAGAAGCTCCACGGGAGCGCCTGTGATTATCATTCCGTCGTAGCGGTTGTCGCTTATCTCATCAAAGGTCTTGTAGAAAGAATCCAGATGATGACTTGATGTATTTCTCGAAACATGAGAAGCCATTTGCAGAAGCTCAACGTCCACCTGTAAAGGCGTATTACTGAGCAGTCTCATGAGCTGGCTCTCGGTCTCTATTTTTTTGGGCATTATATTGAGTATAATGACCTTAAGCGGACGGATATCCTGATGCTCCGCCCTTTCCTTGGACATTACGAAGATATTTTCTTCTCCAAGAGTCTTGAATGCTGGCAGCTCTGACGAGATCCTTATCGGCATTCAAAATCCTTCCTTTCATACATTATCTTTCTTATTCTTGCAGCTCTGACAGCCATTCATAAAGCTGTCAAGGTCGCCGCACTGTCTGCTGTCTCCGCTTATGAAGCGGAGCTTTTTAAGATTGTCGAACTTGCTGTCGTCGGAGAGCTCGAAAAGCATATGCTTTATGCCCTTTAGAACGCTTTTCAGCATGACCGAGCGCACCATTCCGTCGCAGAGCATAAGGTCTCCGCCATCGTCATAGTCGTAGACCACAGTCCTTTCAGCTCCGTAGGAATAGGCGATGAAGCCTATTACTTCTCCCCTGTCCAGAGCCTCGGTAATATGGAGCTCAGCACTGCCTGAACGCTCCGAGAGCTTCTCGTAGCCGACAGTGTCGAACCTTTCCTGTATCTCCAGCATATTACTTCTCCTTGCCGATAGCGTTTCGTATAGCACGAAGTTCCTCGGCAGTAAGCTCGCGGTAGGTACCCGGCTTCAGCATACCCAGTTTAAGAGGTCCTATGCTGATACGGCGAAGTCTTGCAACTTCCAGTCCCACAGCCTCGCACATCTTACGGATCTGGCGGTTTCTGCCCTCTTTTATAGTCATGAGCAGAACTACCCTGCCCTCAGCCTTGTCCTTGACAACTACCGTAGCAGGCATAGTTTTTCTGCCGTCTATCTCAACGCCCTCGGACAGCCTTACAAGCTGCTCGTCAGTGATGTCGGGGCGTACAGTTACGCGGTAGGTCTTGGAAATATGTCTGCTCGGGTGCATTATGCTGTTGGCAAATTCACCGTCATTTGTAAAGAGGAGAAGTCCCTCGGAGTTCCTGTCAAGACGTCCGACAGGATAAACGCGCTCCTCGACATCTTCAAGGAGGTCCATGACGCAGCGTCTGTCAAGCTCGTCGGAAACCGTAGTAACATAGCCTCTGGGCTTGTTCATCATAAGGTAAACGAAGCTCCTCTTGCGCGGCATGGCAATACGCTCACCGTCAACGGTGATAATGTCCTTGAAGCCGCACTTGTCTCCCAGCTTTACGGGGTGACCGTTGAGCTTTACCCTGCCCTTGGTTATGAGCTCCTCAGCCTTTCTGCGTGAGCAAACTCCACAGTCGGCTATCATTTTCTGAATTCTTATTTTTTCCACTGTAATCCTATCCTTAAGGGGAGAAAAATCTCCCGAGATTTTCTTTTATTTTCGCAAACAGGCTTTTCCTGTCCGCACACTTTTTTTCAAAGGCTATATCCTCGTCGGCATATAAGGGGACTGTTTCCACCTCGCGTCCCATGAAGCTTACACGGAGCTTTCCTGCTTCTTCTCCTGCATTTATGGGAGCGTACAGAAAAGGCTGACCAATGACCGTGAATTCAAAGTCGCTGATATCACCAGCCGCTGTAGTCACGGAAATGGTGCTCTCTTTGGCTGAAAGATGAAGCTTTTCACTGCTTCCGCCCACTATATCTGCGGAAATATCCGCAGGTAGCGGAACTTCCTGAGTTCTTGCGGTCTGAAAGCCATAGTCATAAAGCGCCATATGATCGTTCCAGTCGTTGCGGTCATTTAGCGTCACGCAGATAAGGTCTTTTCCGTCACGCTCACAGGCTGATACAAGACACCGTCCTGCTTCATCGGTAAATCCCGTTTTTACGCCGTAGACTCCGTCATACATGGTCAGCAGCTTATTGGTGTTTTTCAGCCACCGCTCATATGGAGGATCCCCGAATCTCAGCTTAAGACTTGTCTGTGAGCATATCTCGCGGAAGATATCGTTTTTCAGAGCTTCACGGGCAAGCAGAGCCATATCCGCAGCCGATGAGCCGTGCCCCTCTCCCTCAAGTCCCGAGGGCGTAACGAAATAGGTCTTGGAAAGTCCCATTTCACGGGCGCGTTTGTTCATAAGCTCTGCGAATTTTTCGATACTTCCCGAAATCTTCACAGCCGCCGCATTAGCAGCGTCATTTCCCGACGGAAGGAGCATACCGCAGCAAAGAGCATACTTTGTGACGGTATCGCCCTCACGAAGTCCCATGGACGAGCCCTCAACCTTTATGGCTTCGCTGTCCACTATAAATTCATCGTAAAGCCCGCCGCTTTCAAGGCACAGCAGAGTTGTCATTATCTTGGTCGTGCTCGCTATGGGGAGCTTCTCTGCGGCATTATGAGCATATATGACCTCTCCCGTATCAGCAGAGATGACTACAGCCGCCTTTGCCGATATTTCAGGCGGTTCAGCTCCATGGGCGTTCAGACCGCCAAGAGTACCGCAAAATATGATAAATGACGAAAAAACTGCAATTGACCTTTTCACAGGCACACCTCCGCACAAAAGCTATGCTAAAGGATATGCCGATATATCAGCTTTTATTCTCAGTTAAGAGGCACGGATTCGTCTGTGATACCGCCGTCGCTTATCTCAGTTGCGCCGCCGTTCTTTTTCTTGTTGATGAAGCCGCTTACCTTGTCGATAATTGCAGGCATCTTCTCGATAGCGTTGCTGATAGGATCGTTAGAGCCCTCCATATTGACCATTTTAGCAGAGCCGTCAGGAGAGATAACGAGGAATCCCTCGGGCTTTATGGAAACGCCTGCTCCTGCTCCGCCGCCGAAAAGGTCCTTATCGTACTTTGAAGGCAGGTCTGAGCCGCCCGAAGCAAAGCCGTAGCTTACCTTGGAAACGGGAATGATAGTTGTGCCGTCGGGGAGCTTTATAGGCTCGCCGATAATAGCTTTGACGTCAGCCATTTCCTTGATCTTCTCGATAGAAATTCCTAAAAGTTCGCTTACAGGTGTGTTTTTTGCACTCATTGTATATACCTCACTTCTGCCTTGCGGCTGATTTTTTCATTTTGCGTTTTCTGAGCTTATCAGGGATAAATGTCCTGAAAATATATGTCAGCAGGAACCATGCTCCTGCGATGACTGCTGTACCGAGTCGGAAAGAAAGCTTTCCGGATGTGTCCCAGCGTCCCTTTGCTGCGCCGAACTGCGGACGTACATCTATAGTTTTCAGCCTTACGGTAAAGAGCTGGCTGAAAAACGCTATGCCGTTAAATATCAGAGTAGAATATCTTCCGTATTTGAGGGCGCAGTCGTAAGCGTCCTCGTCGGCGATTATGAAGTCGATGTAGAAGTCCTTGAGCTTGAAGCCCTTGAATATTTTCAGCATGGGGCGCTGAGCGCTCTCCCATATTCCCACAAGGAACTCAACCTTGTCGCTGAGGGACTTCTTTTCCTCGTCATTTTCCTTATCGTCATCATCTGACTCGAATGGATCGTCGTCGGCTTCGTCTTTTTTCTTTTTATCGTCTTCCTTAGGAGCTTCATCGGTATGAGCCGTAACTCCCGAAGAACTGTTTTCAGCAGTTTCCGTATGGGCTCCGCTGTCTGTATCCTCCGTGACCGCAGGCACCATATCCGCCTCGGGATCGTTTACGGGGATATCGTCCAGTTCCTTTTCCCATTCGTACTTTTCGCGCTGTTTTTTCTTCTTTTTGGACTTTTTTTCCTTTACAGGCTTGGGCTTTTTTTCTTTTTTGGGCTTCTTCGGCTTATCTTTCTTATTGGCTTTGCGCTTTTTCCACCAGCCGTAAAGACCTCCGCCCTCTGAATCCATAAGGTTTATTATCCAAAGCTTGACCTTATATCTGAATTTGCCGTCGATATAGCTGAACTCTCCTCCTGCAGGAGTTATGAGCACGACTAATATCAAAGCCAATACGGCAAGAAGTATATACAGCAGAATTTTTAGAATTATCATTCCTGCCGCTCCTTTACGTTTATTTTATTCCTGATTTGACTCGGAAAGCTCTCTTTCCACGAATTCGTCCTCTGTTTCCAGCACGAGGTCTCCCTGACCGGGTAACGGCGGAAGATCGGCTACTGAACTGAGACCGAAGCTTCTCAGAAATACCGATGTTGTCCTGTAGACTATGGGCTTTCCGGGAACGTCAAGACGTCCTGCTTCTTCAACAAGTCCCTTTTCCACGAGGTTGTTGATAACAGACGAGCTGTCTATGCCGCGGACGTTTTCAACGAAGCCCTTTGAAACAGGCTGATTATAGGCAATTATGGTAAGAGCCTCCATTGCCGCATTTGAAAGGGGCGCAGACCTCTTTGTTTCAAGGGCCGCCCTCACCTGCTCGCCGAACTCCTCACGGGTACACATCTGATAGCTGCTGTCGAATTTCTTGATGCAGATACCGCTGCTGTAGTCCTCATAGTGCTCATTGAGCAGTCTTATCATTGACGGCAGTGTACCTGCGTCAACGCCGCTTGCCTCCGAAAGGCGATATATCTCGATTGGCTCGCCGCTTGCAAAGAGGATAGCCTCTATTGCTCCGAGCTTTTCTTTGATCTCCAAGCTTTTCTCACTCCGTTCTTATTTCCCTTGAAGTATATCATCATATTATCTTCACTGATGGTTATACGTCCGTGTCTGGTGAGCTCCAGCACTGCAAGGAATGTCGCCACTCTTGCGGAGCGGTCCGTTACTCCCTCATAGAGCTTATCCATGTACACCTCGCCCGATTCATAGAGCTGTCTCAGAATATGTACCACCTTGGTCATAACTGAAACTATACGCCGCTTCACTACCGAGTTTATCTTGTTCTCAACGTGGAGCTTTGCGTGCTCGGACTTGATATTTTTAAGGGATATGGCGCTGTAGGCTATGGCAAGTCTCTCAGGTTCATGGACAAGAGTATATGTCATGTCAGCCTTTATCTTCATAGGCTCGCGGACGAATATACTGCCGCCGACATAAGCCTCAGCAAGCTTCTGAGCTGCTATCTTGCACAGCGAGTACTCGATAAGAGCTCCCTCCAGCTCGCGCTTCATCTGCTCAGCTTCTTCGGGCTGGGGCAGCAGAAACGCTGTCTTGATATATATGAGCCTTGCAGCCATTTCCAGAAATTCGCCTGCAAGCTCCAGATTCTGCTCGTGAGCCTGATCTATGTAGATGAGATACTGCTCAAGCAGCTTGGATATCTCGATATCGCAGATATTCAGCTTATGCTTGGCAATAAGGCTCAGCAGCAGGTCGAGAGGTCCCTCAAAGACCTCCAGCTTGAATGAAATACTTTCCATATTATCCTCTGATCGTTTTGATTATAAAGCGAAAAGCTTTGGTATCCACATAACAGAGAGCCAAAGCAGCTCCTCGACTTTTTCCCTTACAAAGATATACGGCATCATAAGCTCGGTGATATGCGTAGAAAGAAGCAGCAATACAATAAATGCTGTGTTGATCGCTCTGAAATTCCTGAACACCCACATATCGAACTTCGCAGGCATAAAGGAACGGATTATATTGAAGCCGTCCAGCGGAGGAAGCGGTATCAAGTTGAATACAGCAAGGCTGATATTTATATAGGCAAAGGAATACAGCAGTGTTCCCGCTATCTGTGCTCCCGACGTCTTGGTGGAAATCTCAAGAGTTTCCACATTTGTTACTAACGCAGAGCACATTAAAACCATGCATAGCGCCAGTCCGATAAAAGCAGCGATAAGATTCGACAGCGGTCCTGCAAGTGAGACCATTGCCATACCCAGACGTCTTTTCTTGAACTTTGAAGGATTCACAGGAACGGGCTTAGCCCAGCCTACTCCCAGAATGAGCATAAGCACAAAGCCTGCGATATCCAGATGAGCAAAGGGATTAAGTGTTATTCTTCCTGCTTCCTTTGCCGTATCATCGCCGAACCAGTGCGCAACAAGTCCGTGGGCTGATTCATGCAAAGGGACAATAAGCAGAAATACCGCCGTTCTTACAGCAGCAGTAAGCAAAAATTCGCTTATATCTGTTTCAAACATATTTATCCTTTCAAAACACAGGGCAAAACTGCCCCGATATAGTTATACAATATATATTATACTACATAACGGTATATATTTCAAGTAAAAAAAGCAAATTAAGTGCCGCAAAAAAATTTTTTTCATTTTTTTTGAAAAAACACTTGCTTTTTTTCTGATTATGTGTTAGAATAATCATGTTGTATTTTTACAGGTTAGTTAAGGAGGTGCAACCTAATGGCAAAATGTGATATCTGCGGAAAGGGCGTAACCTTTGGTATCAAGGTTTCCCACTCACACAGACGTTCCAACAGAACATGGAAGCCTAACGTAAAGCGCGTAAAGGCTATCGTCAAGGGTACTCCTTGTCATATCTATGCTTGCTCAAGATGTCTGCGTTCAGGCAAGATTGAGAGAGCTTGATCATGTAACGGTAAATTAAGAGCGTTCCTTTGCGGAGCGCTCTTTTTTTAAATATTTCACATAAAATTCCGCTTCAAGGAGCTTCTATGAACAGCGAACTGATAAATAACATTGACAAGCTTCACACCACCGAACTGGGAGAAGTACGCATAAAACGGAATCTCTCCCTTGAATGTTCCGATACGGTCAAATGGTGCAGATACAGGATACTCTCCCCAGAAGCCGTTATCGGGCGACGCGGCAAGAACTGGTATATAACCGTAAACGGCTGTATCATCACTGTTAATGCCTACAGCTATACAATTATCACTGCACATAAACGAAAGGAATGATAATATGAACATCAGACGCTTTGAAACAACTGACGCAGAAGCTGTCTCTGCTCTTGTTATAAAAACTCTCCGCATTTCCAACGCAAAGGACTACCCTGCCGAACTCATGGAGGAGATAGTGAAGTCAATGCAGCCGCAGAATATCCTCGAGCGCGCCGGCTGGACGCACTTTTATGTAGTCGAGGACAGCGGACAGATAATAGGCTGCGGTTCTATAGGTCCTTTCTGGGGCAAGGAAGACGAAAGCGGTCTGTTCACTATATTTGTACTCCCCGAGTATCAGGGAAAAGGCGTGGGCAGGTTCATTATGGAAACTCTCGAAAAAGACGAGTTCTTCCTCCGTGCAAAGCGCATCGAAATACCTGCTTCCATTACAGGCTGCCAGTTCTACAGAAAGTTCGGCTACGATTACAAGAACGGCAAAGCGGAGCTCGACGAGGAAAGGCTCTACCGCCTTGAAAAGTTCAGAACTCCTGCGATACTTGCAATAAAAGCTATAGAAAGAGATAATATTCCCGAATGTACGGAAGTCATAAGAACGAGCTTTATGACTGTTGCAGACGAGTTCGGCTTCACTGTGGAAAACGCTCCCAGATTTGTTGCCTTTGCAACTACTGATGATAAGCTGTACTCGCAGTTTGACAGCGAGCACCGTCCGATGTACGGCTATTTTTCCGAAAACGGAAGAATTATCGGATATTATTCCCTGCTTCTTCTCGAAAACAATGAATGCGAGCTGAATAATCTCTGCGTTCTTCCGGAATACAGGCATAAAAACATTGGCGGAGCTCTGTTCGCCGACGCCTGTGCAAAAGCAAAGGATAAAGGCTGCGATAAGCTTGTATTCAGCATAGTTGAAGAAAATGAGAAGCTCCGCAAATGGTACGAAAAACATGGAGCTGTACATACATACACGAAAAAATTCGATTTCTTCACGTTTACCTGCGGATACATGGAAAAGTCACTATAAGAAGGAGTAAACTATGTCCGACCGTTTTTCAAGAACCGAGCTTCTTTTCGGCGAAGAAGCCATGAAAATCCTCGCAAACTCCCGTGTGGCAGTTTTCGGCGTAGGCGGCGTAGGCGGCTATGCCGTTGAGGCTCTCGCACGTTCGGGAGTGGGAGCACTTGACCTCATTGACGACGACAAGGTCTGCGTTACCAATATAAACCGCCAGATAATAGCCCTTGACAGCACCGTTGGTATGTACAAGGTGGACGCAGCGGCGGAGCGTATCCGCGAGATAAATCCCGACTGCAAGGTGACCTGCCACAAGATGTTCTATATGCCCGAAACTGCTGATAAACTGGACTTTTCCCAGTACGACTATGTCATTGACGCTATCGACACGGTCACAGGCAAAATCGAGATAATCATGCAGGCTAAACAAGCAGGAGTTCCCGTTATAAGCTCAATGGGCGCAGGAAACAAGCTTGATCCTACGCGGTTTGAGGTCGCGGATATTTACAAGACCTCCGTATGCCCCCTCGCAAAGGTCATGCGCTATCAGCTGAAACGCCGCGGCGTTAAAAAGCTCAAAGTAGTCTATTCAAAGGAAGAGCCCATTACTCCACAGGGACAGGCTGTTGACGACGGCTCGGGCAAGACCGATATGCGAAACGGCTCTGCAAGGCGCTCCACGCCTGCTTCTGTAGCCTTTGTGCCTTCGGTTGTGGGACTTATCATCGCAGGCGAGGTCATCAAGGATATAGTGAAAAAAGCCGCAAAGGAGAATGATACATGAAAATAACCGCAGCATCAGAAGCAGACTTCGATACCGTAAGATCCATAACTCAGCAGACTATAAAGGCTGTCTATCCCCACTACTATCCAAAAGGAGTGGTGGACTTCTTTCTCGCCCACCACAGCGACGAAAATATAATGCGCGATATCCGAAACGGCGATGTTTTTCTGCTATATACCGATAAAAATGAAGCGGCAGGCACTGTCACCACCGAGAAAAACGAGATAAACCGACTTTTTGTGCTCACCGAGTATCAGGGACGGGGCTTCGGCGGAGCTCTTCTGCGCTTTGCCGAGGAGCGTATCGCCGAGAATTATGACAGGGCGGAGCTGTCCGTATCTCTGCCTGCAAAGGCTATTTATCTCAAAAAAGGTTATGTTTTTAAGGAATACTGCGCTATCAAGACCGAAAACGGTGATTATCTGTGCTTTGACAATATGGAGAAGCCCATGTTAAAATAAAAATAAATATCCCAAAGACTTGATTTATGCCCGTTTTTTTGTTATAATATTTTAGTGAGTTTTTGGGGTATAGCCAAGCGGTAAGGCACAGGACTTTGACTCCTGCATTCGTGGGTTCAAATCCCGCTGCCCCAATCCTGAAACGCCCGACATATGCTGTCGGGCTGATTTAATAGTGAGCAGTTAAAAGTGAGAGGAATGATTTATGGCAAACGAAAAGACCATGTTTGAAAAGTATCGAACAGAAAAATGTTTGTGTCCTAATTGCAAAAAGGATTATATCATTCCATTTAAAGCCAAAGCTGATAAAGCACATTCATTTTATTGTCCAAAATGCAATTATGAAGTACATCAAGCACCTGCGATCAATATTGATTAAACCGCCCTCACTGAGAGCGGTTTTCTTATACCCTAAATTCAAATATAATTTTTTGCAGGCTGCCAATGGCAGCCCCTGCCCACTACTCTCCACTTTCTAACTGCTATTTGACATTTTCCTATATATATGATATTATAAGTTATCAATTACGTAATTATCCGAGGTGAAAACAATGAAAAGAACCGATTATATAAGCTGGGACGAGTATTTCATGGGCATTGCAATGCTCTCCGCTCAGCGCAGCAAGGATAACTCAACACAGGTCGGCGCTTGTATCGTCAACGACCAGCACAAGATAGTTTCCGTAGGATACAACGGTATGCCCACAGGCTGCGATGACGACGATATGCCGTGGGAGCGCAGTGCCAAGTCCCCTCTCGATACCAAGTACCCCTTTGTATGCCACGCGGAGCTCAACGCTATACTCAACAGCAGCTTCGGAAGCCTCAGCGGCTGCACTCTCTATGTTACACTTTTCCCCTGCAACGAGTGCGCCAAGGCTATCATACAGTCGGGTATCAGGCGCGTGGTCTACTACAGCAATAAGTACGCAGATACCGACGGTGTCAAGGCTTCGTGCATACTTTTCGACAAGTGCGGAGTCAAGACCGAGGAATACAAGCCCAGCGGCAAGAATATAACTCTTTCAGTCTGAGGTTAACATCATGGTGATAAAACGAATTAACTGCTCGGTGCAGTAATAAAGGGAACGTCCCACCGAGTAAGAATAGTTCCCATACTGCGCCCATATTTGAAAAATAATATTAAAGGAGCAGTTATTATGAACGAATATGTAAAAATTGAAAGAATAGAATTTGTAGTTACAATGGGCTGCACAGGCAGGTGCAGACATTGCAGCGAGGGCAGCCACGATTTCGGCGGCGAGCACATCGACGGCTCAGCGGCTGCAAAAGCCGTTGCCGAAGTCTGCCGACACTACGACATAAAATCACTGATGACCTTCGGCGGAGAGCCTCTACTCTACCCTGAGACCGTCTGCGCTATACACAGCGCCGCAAGAGCTTCGGGAATACCGCAGCGCGACATCATAACCAACGGCTATTTCAGCAAAAAAGAAAGCAGGATACGTGAAGTCGCTGAAATGCTTGCAGAAAGCGGCGTGAACTGTGTTCTGCTGTCCGTTGACGCTTTTCATCAGGAGACTATCCCACTTGAGCCTGTGATGATATTTGCAGAATCTGTGAGAAATGCGGGAGTTCCCATTTTTCTCAGTCCTGCGTGGCTGAGAAGTCCCGAGGACGACAATCCATACAATAACGAAACGCACAGCCTGCTGAAGATATTCACGGACAAGGGCTTCGGTGTTTCTCAGGGAAACATAATATTCCCACAGGGCAACGCAAAGGTGCTTCTTGCGGAGTACTTCGACGAGGATAATACTATCGCAAATCCCTATGAGGACGATCCGAGGAATATCCGTGCTCTGTGCTTTGAGCCAGACGGCAGCGTTCTCGGCGGAAATGTCTACGATACGGATATCATGGATATAATAAAAAACTACAAACCATAATAAAAACTGATAGTTGAGAATTAAGAGTTGAGAGTTATTGTATCGCCTGCAGCGATATATTTTAAATAATATGAGCAGAGCAAATACATAAACTCTCAACTATAAACTCTATACTAAAAGCGGCTAAGTTAACCGTGATACTCATATAGAAACTTATATTTATTTATCGGGGGAAACCTTTCTGAGGAAAGGTTCTCCCCCGAACCCCTTTCCAAAGACTTTTATCTGGTTTTTTCTCAGATAGGGCGCTTAATAAATAAAAAAAGTCCTGCAAAATGCAGGAGCGCCCTATCTGAGAAAAAAACAAAACGAAAGTTTTAGGGAGAGAGTTTGAGAGAAGCCCCTTTTTCAAAAGGGGTTCTCTCAATAATAAACGTAAAACTTCTATATAAGTACTATGGTTATCTTAGCCGCTTTTGCTATAAGGGAGGTTTATTTTGCACTTGGAGCAAGATCCTTGACCTTACCGAGAAGGAACTCCTGTATTCTCAGAGCGTCATTGGAGGTAATGCCCTTTACAGTCACATCAACGTCTCCGTTGAGCTGTCCCTTTGCAGTGATATGTGTTTCGTCAGAACCGTTCAAGCCATATTTATTAGGATTTGCAAGGCTCTGCATAATGAGAACAGCGTCTGACATATCAATATTGCCGTCACAGTTAGCGTCGCCGTACTTCACATCTGTAGGCACGGGAGCTGTTGTAGTCGTAGTTGTTGTAACTACAGGCTTTGATGTAGTTGTAGTCGATGATGTGGAAGGCTCGGAACTGCCCTTGTAAAGATCCTTTGGGAGCTCGGAAAGCGAGATACAGAAATCGCTGTTGTAGAGCGCCTTTACTGCGTCTGCGTCCTGATAATCCTTACCGCAGAGGAAGTGAGCCTGCTCCGAATCATACCATGGGCAGAAATACAGCCAGTAAGCGTGTTCCACCTGCATATTGTTAAGTCCCGGGATAGAGTCATTCTCAGGCATAGATACCATTTTATTACCTTTGACGAACTTGTTGAGGGTATAGAAGATACCTGCCTCGGCGTCCTCATTAGGAACGCCCTGCTGCTTTCCGTCGTGACGGTTGTACTGGCAGTTGTACTTGTCAAATCCAACGATATCTACTTTATCGTCGCCAGAGTACCACTTAGCGGAGTTATCAGACCACGCATAGAGGTTCTGCTCCCAGATAAGGTTATGGAGACCGTACTCGTTGGTGAGAGTGTCCTGTAGGAAAGCCCAGAGCTGATTGTAAACTACAGCGCCCTCCTTCGACCACCAGAACCATGCTCCCGAACCGTCTATAGGATCGTCGGTATGGCTGGGGTTGCCCTCTGCCTCATGGAAAGGACGGAAGATAACAGGAACACCTGCGTCCTGAAGCTTTTTGAGCTCGGCTGCAAGATTCTTCATACAGAGCTGGAAGTAATCGTACTCCATAGTGCCCTTCTTCATGCAGTTTGCAGTTACGAAGTCTGTATTCTGAGTGTATGTTGTCTTTGCAAAGTCAAGAGGCTCACCAAGAGTATAGTCAGCCTTCTGAGTAGGTACGTTTACGTGCCATGAAGCTGTACAGATACCGTTTTTCTTGGTCGCCCAGTCTATCATACGCTGTGCAACGCCGTCGTCCCATGCATAGCACGGACAGTAGCTTCCGAAGTCAAAGCCGCGGATAGCAGGCTCCTCGCCTGTGAGCTCCTTGAGGTATCTCACCTCGAAATCATAGTCGTTGTATGTGTAGTTGCGGTTCTGAGTGCTGTATGTATAGACCTGTCCGTCGGGACCTGTGCAGTGCCACGGGAACTTCTCGCCCTGCTCCGTCTTGTCCCAGCTCTCCTCGTCGATAACGTACTCAACGCCATTCTGGTCAACGCACTTATTTGCGTTTGCGTCATAGCGGATAGTGGTCTCAACAGCATGACCGCCGCCGTATATCTCCTGCTGACCTGAGAGGATATGCTTGCCGTAAACGCTCTTGAGGTACTTCATGAGAGCCTTTGTCTCGGGAGTAGCCTTAGCATCAACAGGCGTATCGCTTGCCTTTGAAAGGTCGGGGAATGAAGCGTGGTCTACGGTTACGGTATCAATAGCCATATAGCCGTACTCGTTGATGAATTCGATAGTATTCACGCCCTTGTTCATACGCACCATTCCAAAGTCATAGTCTATCCACTTATCGGAATAAGCAGCCTGTGTGGTGTACTTTACACCGTTTATCTTGATCGCCTGCTGTCTGCCCTCCTTATTGAGTATCTGTGCGCCGTGAACAACGATAGAATACATACCGTCCTCGGGAACATTCACCTCAAATGAGCCGGGTTTAGCAGTGAGATAATAGAAGCCCTTTCCTGAGTATCCCGGTATTTCTGTCTGATAGATACTTGTCCAGAGCTCTGCGCCCTCCATGTCCTCGCCCTCGATAGTGTAAGGGAACTTTGTTGCAGCAGCTGCCTCACCTGCTGCAAAAGAACTGAAAAACGAGAGGGAGCTGCACTGTACTGCCGCCATAACGCCCGCAGCCGCCAGTGCCAGTGATTTTTTAAGCCTATTTTTCATGTTTTCCTCCTTTATGGGAATGCCTATAATTTACCGACTTTATTATACAATCTTTTAAGCCCTATGTCAATAGAAAAAGCCTATTTAATATGTAAATAATCTGTGATTATTTAAGTAATCTGCTTAAATAATGAAAAAAGGAACTTATGGGGGGCATAGTTCCTTTTTTCACGTCATTATATTAGAGAGAACCCAAATCTATCAGGATTCGGGGAGAGCTGGCACAAGTCCGAGAAGATATCTCTGGATAGAAAGTGCGTCGGCGTTGGTTATGCCGTTGCCCCTGCGCTCAACGTCCGCATTATCGCGGTTTTCGGGAGCGATAGTGTACTTGTTCGGATTTGCAAGAGACTGCATGATGAGTACAACGTCGGACATATCTACCTGACCGTCGCCGTTTGCGTCGCCTGCCTTGCCTACAGGTGCAGGAGCTGTGGTTGTCGATGTTGTTGTTATAACTGTAGTGGTAGTAGTTGTGGTTGTTGTCGTCGTTGTAGTTGCCTCAGAAGTTGTAGTCTCAACAGGAGTAAGGTCTACATCATAGGGATTCGGAGCAGAAGTCTGTGAAACTCCGCCGCTCATGTGGTAGCCAATGCTCTTGTACTGACTTGAACCTGATGTCTCGGCAAAGCCGTTTGGCTTGGGAGAACCGTCTGCGTTTCTCCACTGCTTGTGGAAATCAGTTCCCAGACCGCCTACATTGAGGCTGATGAAATCACTGTCAGCAGGAGTGATGATATCTCCCAGCTTAGCGCCGTTAGTCATAGTTGTATTGGACTTCGCATAGTAGTATTTGCTGTTGTAGTAAATGGAATTGCTCATGTTTCCTACGAACTTGTCGTTGGAGACCTTTATTCCAGCCGCATTGGTCTTTGTTACCTTGCCTGTGTTGATGTAGGACATCATACCGTTGAAGGTAGCTGAAGTATCACAGCGGTATACCATATAGTTAGCCTTGCCCTTGCCGCCGATACCGTTGTTGTATGCTGTACAGTTCTTCATATCGCCGAACTTTGGGTTGTTATTGTCTGTGAAGCCGCAGTTGAGGTTCTCGAATGCGAGACAGTTCTCAACATAGTGACGTGTACCAACTCCGCCGCCGCCAAGTTTGAAGCCGTTTCCGTCGCAGTCGCCGTAGCCCTTGCCGTCCTCGGTGAAACCGTTGCGGAATGCGATACAGTTCTTGATAGTTACCTTGCCTATAGGACCTGTTGCCTCCTTGGCATAGAGATCCCAGCCGTCGTCGGAGTTGCAGTATGCGATACAGCCGTCAAATACATTGCCCTCGCCGCAGGTGAGCTTTGCAGCAAAACCGTCGGCGTTCTCCATAGTTGCGTCATCGCAGTTGTTGCGCGATGTGCAGTTCTTGACGAGATTGTTTGTAGGCCACTGTGCAACTGTATTGTAGGAGCCGTTATATCTTGATATCTGGAGACCTGTATCCTGATTGCGGTCGAATATCATCATCTCGATGATATTATTGTCGCCCGAAAGGAGCATACCATTGTCGCCTGCGTGTGATATCTCGAAGCCATAGAAGTGCCAGTAAGAGCCGTCCAGTACGAAGCCGCGGTTTGCGCCGTCAACAGCCTGTCCTGTGAAATCAAACTTTACTGTAGCATTCGGAGCAGCTGCAATTGTCTTGTAAGCGCCTGCCTTACCTGAATTGCTCTCCTCAATCATGATAGTTGAGGTGTACTTGTATGTACCGCCGAGGAGGAAAATAGTTCCGCCTGCTGGTACAGACTTTATAGCTGTGAGAACATCTGTAGGCGAATTCTCGGTCTTTCCGTCTCCGCCGCCGTTAGGTGAAGCATATATCACCTTTCCGCCTGCAACGGGAGTTATCACGGGAGCAGCTGTAGTAGTTGTTGCCACAGGCTGCTGTACAGTTGTAGTCGCAGCAGTTGTTGTGATATCGGTAACGATCGGCTGTGTTACAGTTGTAGTTGTAACTGTAGGCGCAGGAGCGTTGTCCTCCTTGAAGCCGCTGCCGATAGCTGTTACAGAGCCCTTGTATGAGGTAAGCGCGGATTTGAGTCCCTGATTTACAGCATAGCTCTCGTCGTCAACAGCGTTGTTGAACTGCCACTTGAAATCGCCGCCGTCAACACGTCCTGCCTTTGCAGTAACTATAGCAGGAACGTCGCTTGCCTTGTCGGGAGTATAGCTGTACATCACGCTTGATGTATCGAAGTTATTGTAAGCAGTTCCGCCGCTTTTAGCCTTAACGTCGCCGCCCAGCTTCTCTGTTCTTAAAGAAGCCTCGTAAGCGTCGAAATCTGTCTTGTTCTGCTGATATGTTGTGTATGCCTTCTGACCTGTCATGAAGTTGCCGAAGGACTTGATAACGCCGCCTGCTTCACCCGAGAATGTGCCGCCTGTGATATCGTCTGAGCCCTGCATTGAGATGAGCATAGGATATTTGCAGTTGCGGAAGTAGTTGTTCTCAACGAAACATGAAGCGCCCATTGTTACGCCAACGCCGTACTTTGCATTGCCGTCGAAATAGTTATTGTAGCAGTGAACCGAGCAGGTCCTTATTCTGGGGTGGCGTGAGTCTGAGTGGTCATACCAATTGTGGTGGTATGTTATATAGTTCTCTGTAGACTCAGACTTCATACCCTGCAAGTTGCACTTGCCGTTGTCCCAGAAATGATTGTAAGAGTGAGTAATATAAGTAGAGGTCTTGGTATCAAGTGAACCGTCGCCCTTTGCCTGATCGGCGTCGGAGCCTGCGTCGCCGTAGAAGAAGTCGCAGTTATGCACCCAGATATGATTATTGTTCTGCTGGAGTCCGCAGTCGTCGCCCTCATTGCTGTTGCAGTTCATAAAGCCAAGGTTTCTTACCTCAACATTTGAACAGTTCTTCAGTACAAGACCGAAGCCGTTGAGAGTTGCGTCGTTTCCGATACCCTCGACAGTGAGACCAGCCTTTACCGAATCGACCATGAGGTCTCCCTTTGTAAGTACGGAGGGATCTGTAATGTTTCCTATAAATCTGATATTGAGAGGTCTTGATTCTTTCCCTTTCTTGTAGCCTGTGATGATATTCTGAACGCCTGTAAGAGTCTCTGCACCTTTACCTGTGGCGTCGATACTTGCCGTAACGCTGTCCTTGTTTCCGTTGGTAACGTATACGACTATTGCATTGCTTTTGAGGGTACCGTCGGAATTGTAAGCTCCGTTTGAATTTCCGTTCACGAAACCGAATCCGCTTCTGTCATGGGCATAGGCATTTGCCTTTGCCTCGGCAGCCTTGGAGCCGTCCTCCTTGCCGCCGATAACGGGAACTATCTTCATTGTGTGGCTGCCAGCCTTGAGACCTACGGCGTCTGCTCTCATATAGCCGCTGTACTGTCTTATAAGCATTGTATCTATCTTTGTGCCGTCCACATAAACGTTGTAGCCCGAAGCTCCCGAAACAGAAGACCATGTGGCGTACATACCCTCGCCGAAGCCTGCGCTGCTGAGCACCTTTACGCTGCTTTCAGCTGCATAAGAAGTGATGACGGACGAGCTCAAACCAGTGCCGAACATTGAGGCCGTTGTTCCCACAGCAGCAGAAACAGTCATCATTGCAGCAGCTGCAACAGAAGCTGCTTTTAACTTCATCACATTATTTCTCATGACGATCCCTCCAAATTTTAATATCCTCTGAAAGCGCACCTGAATATGCGCTTTTCTCTTACTGACTATATTATATATCCGTCCCGAAAACATTTCAATGACATATAGTACTTATAAGCTGACGCTTTGTGCTATTATATTCAAAACATCATACACAATCAGTCAATTACGCTTATATAAAAACATAAATGTGCATTACAGAGCATATCTCATGTGCTGATTTAGTCATTCATACAAAGTATCGATAAAAAGCGAGAGTTTTTACAGCTTCAAACGTCTAATAAATGGAAACAAATTTCATATCAACAAGGAGGTTTTATTATGAACACCAAAAAATTATTATCAATGCTTCTTTCAGCAGCTGTTACATTATCTTTTGCAGGCTTCTCACAACGGCTTGCTCTGCCGACAGTTCAGGCAGCCGACAATACCGAATATCCGATAGTCACCAGAACAGAGCGTTTTGAAGACATAAACACTCTTCCCGATAAGCGCATTTACAATAAAGACACTTACCTAGACGACTTTGACATCAGCGGACTCAGCATAATTGTTAACGAGGACATACATACCCGCATGGATTATTACTCAGGCTTCAGTCAGATAGTCCGTCACGAATACAAAATCGGCAAAATATACGACAATGAAGTGAACTTCAATGACGTCTGCACCGACCTTGTTCATATTATCGATCCCGAAACAGGTGAAACCGTCAGCAAATGGGGTGAAAGTAAGAGCAACAAAATCGACGTACACATCTACTCCCCGAAAGGGATACTGAGATTTTCCGAGCCCGACAATCCCGACGTTATCCACGAGGCCGAGGATTGCTACGTTATAGACTTCCCCATATATATTGAGGATAACGACAGCAGCAACAAGATAGTATTGATAGACGAAAAGGAAATAACCGACTACAGCTTCGGCAATAATATCAGCATCAAGGATATAGGCGATTTCAATCTCGACATGGACACATACAATTACAAAAACTATTACATAGACTGCAATATCCAAAAGGGCGATATCGTTTCTGGAGCATTCTACATTGATACCGACAGGAATTACATAATAGGCGCCGACCTAAAAATAGTAAGACCTGCTGTCGGAAATGGTGATGCAAACTGCGACGGTAAAGTGGATATGTCGGACGTGGTTTTTATAATGCAGTATCTTGCCAACCCCAATAAATATGGCTTAGACGGTACAGAAAAAATAAAAATGACCATAGACGGTCTGTTCAACGGTGACGTCAACGGCGGCGGAATAACCGTTCAGGACGCTGAGGTGTTACAGAAAAAGCTTATCGGAATAGAATGATCTGTCATGATATAGCAGAAAAGCGAAAAAGCCGTAAAGAAGTTTCAGCTTCTTTGCGGCTTTTTCTAAAATAATAAAGAATAGAGAATAAATAAGAAATAAGAATCAATGTGTCCGCTTTGCGGACATATTAAAAATAATATCACCGAAGGCGAAACCACTATTATTCTTTCTTCTCTATTATTTTAGAGGGCGAGATAAATATTTTTATCACACCCTCGCTAATGTGTAGCTTTTCTTATAAAACACAAAAAGCTCCGCATAAAGCGGAGCTTTCATAATTCTTAGAAAAGATCAAAATCGCCAAGGATATCGCCATTGACAACATAGTAAACCTTGTTTACCTCAGGTCTTACATAAACGTCAACCTTCTTGACAGTCTTTGCGCCTGAAGCCTTAGTAGCCTTAGCAATAAGCTCAGCTGTGTTTACCTCTGAACCCATAGCCTGAATAACTACCTTGCTGTCTACAGCAGCTGCAGCTGTTTTCTTAGCAGCGGGCTTCTTAGCAGCTGTAGCCTTCTTCTCAGCAGGCTTCTTAGCAGCAGTTGCCTTCTTCTCAGCAGGCTTCTTAGCAGCTGTAGCCTTCTTCTCAGCAGGCTTCTTAGCGGCAGTTGCCTTCTTCTCAGCAGGCTTCTTTGCAGCAGTCTTCTTCTCCTCAGCAGGAGCAGCAGCTGTTACCTCTACCTTTGTTTCTGCAGTCTTCTTATCTGGCATGATAGTATCCTCCTCGAATTACTTGTTTACAGCGTTCTTGAGAGCCTGACCAGCCTTGAAAGCAGGAGCCTTTGAAGCAGGAGCAGTCATCATCTTCTTTGTCTGAGGGTTGATAACCTGCTTCTCCTTACGGTCACGAACTTCAAAAGTACCAAAGCCAACGATTGAAACCTTCTCACCGCTTGCGAGAGCGTCTGTGATTGTTGCAATGATAGCGTTTACAGCAGTCTCTGCGTTCTTCTTTGTGAAGTCAGCCTTTTCAGCAACTGCACTGATTAATTCGGTCTTTGTCATAGTTTTATCCTCCATAAAATAGATTTTACAATTGAATTATATACCCTTTATAACAATTTGTCAAGAAATTTCCGAAAAAATGACAAATCGACGTATATTACGCCATTTGCGACCCCGTTTTTATACAAAACAAACATAGTTTAGGGCTATTTTCCGTTCCAACGAGCAGAAGGTACTACCAATTTTTATTACTTGCAGTATAATACATCCGATATATTCCGAAAAATAGAATGTTTTCCGGAACAAAAAAGCCTGCAAAAAACGACTGGCGTTCATTTTTACAGGCTTTTTCATAAAAATTTTCATTTTTTATACTTTTACATTTGGATTTGTGTACTGTCCGTGCTTTTTTGTTGCTCCGTTCCAGAACTGGATAGCGAACTCAGGGCAGTGGTGCAGACATCTGAAACACAGCGCACACCTGTCCCGAACCCATACGGGCTTGCCGTCCTTTATCCTGATAGCCTTTACGGGACATTTCTCAGCGCAGAGACCGCAGCCGATACAACTGTCCTCCACGGAGAGATTCTTTGTGCTTCTCACCTTTGCGAACACCTTATCCGTAAGCGGATAGATAGCATAAGGCGTTTTCAGGTTCATATAATTGCCCTTTTTCCTGTGGAGTATCTTGGCTATAGTCCTGTCGATGTTGACCTCAGCCTTTTCGTTCTGCCTTGCCACCTTTTTCGGATCGGACAGGTCAAAGGTCACCGTCCAGTTATCTGGCATTTTAATATTGTAAGCCGCACTAAGCCTTATCCCCTTCTCTTTCAGCAGTCTGCGAGTCTCCTCGCCGCTGCACCCGGGCGTCGTTCCATATGTAGAAACCACAAAGATGTAGTGTCTGCCGCTTCTTTTAAGATTGAGCTTTTTAAGGAATGCTCTCACAGGTATAGGCAGTGCCCACCAGTGAGTAGGCGTAACTATGCCGAAGTGCTCGTCCTCTTCAAGGGTTATATCGTATACGCCGTCCTCAATGGACATGGTCTTTTCACCTAAAGCCTCGGCGATACGCTGCGCCGCATACTTACTGTTTCCTGTTGCCGAAAAATAAACTATCATATATATCCCCCTATACATTATTATGTCATCAGCGCGTTTGTCAGCTTATCTTTTCAAACTGATCAGCACCTACTCCGCAGATAGGACATTCATAGTCAGCAGGTACCTCGTCTCCGATATATTCATATCCGCAGACCATACATCTCCATACAGTCTGACCGTTCTCGGTCTTTCCAACAGGTACAGCATCATGTCCGCCGTCCGATACTTTTTCAAAATCAGCCTTGCCGTGCTTGCATATTGGACAGACAAAGTCATCGGGAACTTCCTCACCTACGTACTCATAACCGCAGATAACACATCTCCAGATAGTCTGACCGTCGGAGGTCGTTCCTACAGCCTCGGGCTTTGGCTTGATATTGCTCTGATAGTATTCATAGGTAGCTGAAGGAGTATCGCTGAGGACCTCCATATCCGTAACATTGCCGATAAACATTGTATGTGTGCCAAGGTCAATGCTGTGCCATACAGAGCATGAGATATAGGCGTTTGTGCCTTTTGTTACGATAAGTGTGCCGTTTTCAGCACGTTTGCAGTCGGTAAAGTCCGCAAACTTGTCCACATCGCGTCCCGACTGGAAGCCGAAATGCTTGAACAGCGAGAAATCTGCGTCTGTACTTATTACAGAAGCGGTGAATCTTCCTGTAGACATTATCATATCGTGCGTAAGATTGTTCTTGGCAACGGTAAGGCTTACCTTATTGGGAGTTGATGTCACCTGCGCAAGTGTATTTGTGATACAGCCGTTGTCTTTGCCGTCACAGCAGGCTGTAACAACGAAAAGTCCGTAGCTTATTTTGTACATAGCTTTCTTGTCCATAGTATGATACCTCCGATTATATATAGAATTGCACTGAAGATTTTTATTATCTCATATTATAATTTTACCAAAACATTTTCAGGTAGTCAAGTATATTTTGTGAACATTTTAGTTCCTTGACATTTGACGAAAAAGTGCTATAATAGATATGAAAAAGGGAGCTTGTGTAACAGGCTGAGAGGGAGTTTCAAACTCCGACCTAACCTGATTTGGATAATGCCAACGTAGGGAAATACTTATGTAAAATAGGTGTGTCTCTCTGCGGACACACTCTTTTTATTTTTCGAGCTTATGCTCGAAAAAGTTGAGAGCTGAAAGATGAGAGTTCAGAGCTATTGTCTGCCATTACAGACAAATATTTGGAAAAATCTTCAAATAACCCTCAATTCTCAACTCTAAACTCTCAACCGCAAAGCTTTGCTTTGCAGAGGGACATCGGGGGCACCACTTTGTCTCGCTATACAAAATTAATGCTGGGGCATTCGCCCAAAACGATCACAAAGGAGAAATGAATATGAGAACAGCATTAACGATCGCAGGAAGCGACTCCTGCGGAGGCGCCGGCATTCAGGCGGACATGAAGACCATGACCATGAATGGTGTTTTTGCCATGAGCGCGATAACCGCTCTCACTGCGCAGAACACGACCGGCGTAACAGGTATTATGGAGGTATCGCCTGAATTTTTAGCCATGCAGCTTGACGCTGTGTTCACGGACATTCGTCCCGACGCAGTAAAGACAGGCATGGTATCCTCCGACAAGCTAATCCGCACCATAGCTGCAAAGCTCCGCGAATACAAGGCGGAGAACATAGTTGTGGATCCTGTTATGGTAGCTACCAGCGGTTCAAAGCTCATTGCTGACGAGGCTGTCGAAACTCTGAAATCAGAGCTTCTGCCTATTGCAACTGTGGTAACACCAAATATCCCTGAGGCTGAAATACTTGCGGATATGAAGATAGCTTCACAGGACGACATGGTAAACGCAGCTCAGATAATCGGCGAGAAATACGGCTGTGCAGTGCTCTGCAAGGGCGGTCACAGTCTCAGCGACGCTAACGACCTCCTCTGGAATAACGGCAGCACAAAATGGTTCAACGGCAGACGTATCGACAACCCAAACACTCACGGTACGGGCTGCACACTTTCAAGCGCTATCGCCTCAAATCTTGCTAAGGGGTTCACACTGGAGAAGTCCGTTGAACGCGCCAAGGACTATATCTCGGGCGCTCTCGCAGCAATGCTCGACCTCGGCAAAGGCAGCGGTCCTATGAACCACGCATTCGCTCTTACAGGCGAGTTCGCCAAGGAGGCAGAATAATGGAACAGAAGCGAACCTCAGTTTACGAAAACGGACTTATATGGTTCGGCGCAGGCGTTTCAATCGCCGAGATAATCACAGGTACATACTTCGCACCTCTCGGCTTCGGAAAAGGTCTTCTCGCCGTAATAATCGGTCATATCATCGGCTGCACTATGCTTTTCCTTGCAGGTCTTATCGGCGGCAGGACTCGCAGAAGCGCTATGGAGACCGTAAAAATGAGCTTCGGCAGCAAGGGCGGTATCTTCTTTTCGATACTCAACGTGCTTCAGCTGGTCGGCTGGACCGCGATAATGATATACGATGGCTCACTGGCTGCAAACGGTATCTTTGACGCAGGAAAATGGGTATGGTGTCTCGTCATCGGCGGACTCATTATCCTCTGGATACTCATCGGTATCAAAAACCTCGGCAAGATAAATACTGTGGCTATGGCTGCACTTTTCATACTTACACTTATACTATGCAAGGTCATCTTCTTTGACGGCAGCGAGCTTCCTGTTTCAGAGGAGAGCATGAGCTTCGGCGCTGCTGTGGAGCTCTCGGTAGCAATGCCTCTTTCATGGCTGCCTCTCATCAGCGACTACACAAGAGAAGCTGAAAAGCCCGTGGCTGCAACTGCCGCAAGCGCTGTAGTTTACGGTATAATCAGCTGCTGGATGTACGCTATCGGCATGGGAGCTGCTATTTTCACCGCTGAATCCGATATCGCTCAGATAATGGTAAAGGCAGGCCTTGGCATAGCAGGTCTCCTTATCGTGGTATTCTCAACAGTTACAACTACATTCCTTGACGCTTACTCGGCAGGTATCTCGGGAGAGTCCATACTTTCAAAACTCAAGGGCAAATGGGTGGCTGTTGCTGCTGCCGTTATCGGTACAGCAGGAGCTATACTCTTCCCCATGGAGGATATAACAAACTTCCTCTATCTCATCGGCTCGGTATTCGCACCTATGATAGCTGTTCAGATAGCAGACCATTTCATACTCAAAAAAGACAGCTCCGACAAGAGCTTCGACATAATAAGCTGTATCGTATGGGTACTGGGCTTTGCCCTTTACCGATTCCTTATGACCAAGGATATCCCTGTGGGCAATACACTGCCCGATATGGCTGTAACTATTATCATCTGCGTTGCCGCAAAGAAAATATTTGCAGGAAGCGCAAAATCACTCAAGGCTAAAACAGAATAATGCTAAACAGGAGAATTATATTATGAGAAATTATCATACACAGATGGAAGCAGCTAAAAAGGGTATCATAACTCCCGAAATGGAAATAGTTGCCAAGAAAGAATATATCACACCCGAGGAGCTCCGCGCTCTCGTTGCAAAGGGTGAGGTTTGTATCCCCTGCAACATCAACCACAAGTCCATATCCCCCGAGGGTATCGGTACCAAAATGCGCACCAAGATAAACGTAAACCTCGGTATCTCAGGTGACGCCAAGAACTACGACGTGGAAATGGAAAAGGTGGACATGGCGCTGAAATTCGGCGCTGAGGCTATCATGGACCTCTCCAACTACGGCAAGACAAACACTTTCAGAAAGGCTCTTATCAAAAAGGCTCCTGCTATGATAGGAACTGTTCCTATGTACGACGCTATCGGCTATCTTGAAAAGGACCTACTCGAAATAACCGCCGAGGACTTCCTCAGAGTTGTACGTGCTCACGCAGAAGAGGGCGTTGACTTCATGACTATCCATGCAGGTATCAACCGCCGTGCTGTTGAGGCTTTCCGCAGAGAGGGACGCAAAATGAACATCGTCTCACGCGGCGGCTCACTGCTCTTCGCATGGATGATGATGACAGGCAACGAGAACCCGTTCTATGAGCATTACGACGAAGTTCTCGACATTCTCCGTGAATTTGACTGCACTATCTCCCTCGGAGACGCACTCCGCCCGGGCTGTATCGACGACTCTACAGACGCAGGTCAGATATCCGAGCTTATTGAGCTTGGCGCTCTCACAGAAAGAGCATGGGCAAAGGACGTTCAGGTAATGGTCGAGGGCCCCGGTCACATGGCAATGAACGAGATAGCGGCAAATATGAAGATACAGAAGCGTATCTGCCACAACGCTCCGTTCTACGTCCTCGGACCTCTTGTAACTGACATATTCCCAGGCTATGACCACATAACATCTGCTATCGGCGGTGCTATCGCTGCTGCAAGCGGCGCAGACTTCCTCTGCTACGTTACTCCTGCCGAGCACCTTCGCCTGCCTGATACAAACGACGTTAAGGAGGGCATAATCGCAAGCCTTATCGCAGCTCACGCCGCTGACATCGCAAAGGGCATACCACACGCTACAGACCGCGATAACGCTATGGCTGAGGCTCGCCACGCAGTTGACTGGGAGAAGATGTTCGAGATTGCTGTTGACGGTGAAAAAGCTCGCGCATACTTCGAGAGCACTCCCCCTGCTGACAGACACACCTGCTCAATGTGCGGCAAGATGTGCGCCGTAAGGACTACAAATATGATACTCAACGGCGAAAAGGTCGAGTTCTGCACTGAAAAGTAATATCCAAGGCGCACTTCATGTGCGCCTTTTTAGTGATTAGTTATTAGTGATTAGTGAGTAGAAATATCTACTCCGAATTTACTCGCTGATAGTATGAACGGGATTCCTAAGGGACGTGTTCCTTAGGCGGAGTGACTCCCCATAAAATGGGGAGATGTCGCAACGCGACAGAGGGGACGGACCCAATTAGGGGGACCTGCAAGTGAGGGCGTCCCCTAACTGGCGGCGAAACGCCGCCCCTACAGTCTCAGTTCTTAGCTCTTAGTTCTAAGCTCTAATAGTTTTGTATATATGCACAAATCGGACTGTGCATTACTGTTGATTATGCACTTTTTTTGGACAGAGCCGAAAAATTCGTCGTTTCTCTTGATTATTATTTTTATATGTGATATAATGTACTTTATAGTATGGCTAATTTTACTTATTTGAGTAAAAGAAAAAAATTTCTCGGAATGGTGAGAGTTTTTTCTTTCCCATACGTCTAATTATTATAAAGCATTTTTCGGAGCTCACCGCTCCGTGGAAGGGAAAAGGTAATACATCATGAAAAAAGTCATTATCATCGGCGCAGGACCTGCCGGTCTTACCGCTGCATATGAGCTTCTGAAGGACGGCTCGGGAGAGTACGACGTTACCGTCCTTGAGGAAACTACCGCTATCGGCGGTATCTCCAAAACTGTAAACTACAAGGGCAACCGTATGGATATGGGCGGTCACCGCTTCTTCTCCAAGATCCCCGAGGTAAATCAGTGGTGGAGCAATATGCTTCCTATGCAGGGCTCGCCGTCATCGGACGACAAATTCCTCAAAAGACACGTAAACGTTGAAGCAGGCGGTCCGGATCCTCAGAAGGAAAACCGCGTAATGCTCAAGAGACGCAGAGTATCACGTATCCTTTTCAACGACAAGTTCTATGATTACCCTGTTTCGCTGAAGCCAGAAACTATCAAGAACTTCGGATTCTTCACCACAATGAAGGTCGGCTTCAGCTACCTCAAGGCTGCTATCCACAAGCGCCCTGAGACAAATCTTGAAAACTTCTATATCAACTGCTTCGGTAAGGAGCTCTACTCCATGTTCTTCGAGTACTACACCGAGAATCTCTGGGGCAGACACCCCAGCGAGATAGACGCTTCATGGGGCGCTCAGCGTACAAAGGGACTCTCTATCGTAGGTATCATCAAGGACTTCTTCGGAAAGCTCTTCAAGGTAAAGAACCGTAAGGTAAATACATCTCTTATCGAGGAATTCAAGTACCCTAAGCTCGGTCCAGGACAGCTCTGGGAGGTCACTGCTGATGAAGTAAAGAAGCTTGGCGGTCACATCATCATGGAGGCTGCTGTCAAGAAGCTCCACAAGAATTCCGACAACGTCCTCACAGGCGTTACCTACATCAAGGACGGTCAGGAAGTTGAGCTCAACGGCGACGTTATTATCTCATCAATGCCTGTCAAGGACCTCGTTGCAGGAATGAACGATGTTCCCGAGGAGCCTTCTCGTATCGCAGCAGGACTTCCCTACCGTGACTACATGACACTCGGTGTTCTCGTTCCGAAGCTCAAGCTCAAGAACAAGACAAATATGAAGACAGTCGGCAACATCGTGCCTGACTGCTGGGTCTACGTTCAGGACAGACGTGTTAAAATGGGACGTTTCCAGATATACAACAACTGGTCTCCTTATATGGTAAAGGACCTCGGTCATACTGTATGGGTAGGTCTTGAGTACTTCGTAACAGAGGGCGACAAGTTCTGGAACATGACTGAGGAGCAGTTCTCCGACTTCTGCGTTAAGGAAATGGTTAAGCTCGGTCTTATCGACAGCGCAGACGAAGTCATCGACACACATATGGAAAAGGTTAAGAAGGCTTATCCTGCTTACTTCGATACATACGAAGAAATGGACAAGCTCATCAGCTACCTTGATACTATCCCGAACCTCTACTGTGTAGGACGTAACGGTCAGCACAGATACAACAATATCGACCACTCTATGGTAACTTCTTTCGAGGCTGTAAAGGCTATCAAGAACGGCAGCTCAGACAAGTCTGCTATCTGGAACGTTAATACAGAAAAGGAATATCACGAGGAGAAGCAGAAGTAATGGACGAGATTAAGCAGATATTCCGCGACAAACAGTTCAAGAAGCTGTTTGTCGGTGATACGGATAATACGCTGATACAGTTCTTCCGCTACCTTTTCGTCGGCGGACTTGCATTTGTCGTTGACTTCGCATTATCCTATATACTGTTCAGATTTGCTTTCGGAGAACAGAAGGAATTCGGCTGGATAGCCAATTCCCTGTCATTTATCGCAGGTCTTGCAGTAAACTATGTTATAAGTACATTCTGGATATTCAAAAACTCAAAGGTAGAGAACAAGTTTGTTGAGTTTATCAGCTTTGCCGCTATCGGTGTTGTGGGACTTCTTATAACCATTGGCATTACCAAGCTTTTCGAGATATGGCTTGGCGATACAACAAGCCTCTTCCAGATAATCGCAAAGGTAGTTTCAACTGCGGTATCGTTCCTCTGGAACTTCTTCGCAAGAAAAATACTCCTTTATACCAAAAAGGAAGACAAGAACTGAAATTAATTATTATAGGCGGATAGTATCCGCCTATAAAATTCTAAGGAGTTGATAACATTGTCAAAGAATAATAAAAACAGCGCCGCAAAAAACACAGAAGACGCTGTTAAAAAGGCTGCCGAGACTGCACAGGAGGTAAAGGAAGAGGCTGAGAAGGCTGTAGAAACCGCCGAGGAGACTGCTTCCGACGTCATAGACCTTACCGAAGACGCAGCTGACGCAACCGAGAATATACTCGACCTTACAGAAGAGGACTCCGACAAAAAGGCTGAAACAGATGAAGCGGAGAAAGCTCCCGAAAATGCTGACGAAAAAGAAGCTGAGGGCGAAGAAGCAGAAGCTGCTCCCGTTTCTGTCCGCGAGAAGTATCACTTTGACCTGCTAAGCAAGATAATCATCTGGGTAGTTGCAGGCATCATCTTCCTCGGAGCTGTATGCGTTACTACCTACTATGTAACTACTGCTCAGAAGGCAGAGTTCCACGCAGACTGCACAGATACTATCATGTGGGCTAACGCTACCGCAGAGAGCGGTCACGTGTACGATCAGGAATTCAGCTACGCCTGCTTCCTTCCGTTCAGCACAAGCACTATCATGTATCCCCTGCTCCACTTCTTCGGACTCTCAATGACCGCACATATCGTTGGTATGATGTGCTTCTTCATACTGCTGACCGTGTTCCTCGTATTCATGATACACGAGATGACAGGCAGCTATCCGATGTCGCTTGTGGGCACGGCTATTTTCCTCTCCATTACGCTCTCTACTCAGAAAATGAGAGAGATTTTCTGGGGACATACCATTTACTACAGCTTAGGTATACTTTTCCTTGTAATAGGAGCGTTCATGTACTTCCGCTTTCTCTCTGTCGGCAGCAAGGCAAGAGCCCTCAAAAAGGACGGCAAGAACAATAAAAAGACCACTATCCACAAGCTTATCATCTTCCTCTGTATCTGCTTATTCATGCTCCTTACAGGCACAGACGGAATCACAGGCTTCACACTGTTCGCTCTCCCGTTCGCAGGAGCTGTTTTCGCTGAGCAGTTCGTGAATACCAAGCATAAGCTCCTCAGCGGCAAGACCGCTCTCGTTACATTCAGATGTTTAGTATTCCTTATCATGGCTGTATTAGGAAACGCTATAAACAACAAGCTCCTCGGAGACATGACAGCAGGCTATCAGGAGGCTAATTCAAACTTCTCACCTATGGAGGAATGGCTGGAGCACTTCCATAATCTGCCGTTTGCATGGATGAGACTTCTCGGCGTAAAGAGCTTACAGTATGTAAAGTTCACAAGCGAAGAGGGTATCCCGAATATGATATTCCTTATGGCTGCTATCCTTATCGCTGTTATCCCTGTAATCGCTACCTGCTATTATAAAAAGTTCGGCGACGACCGCAAAGCTAAGATGCTCCGTATCTGGATATGGATGCACTGGGCTGTTACAGCTGTAAACATCATGGGATATGTCTTCGGCGTTCTTGCAGCAGCAGACTGGCGTATTATCCCTATGATAGGCACTTCACTTATAGTAAGTATCCTTTTCCTTTCATGGTCTGTCACAAGAAGCGTAGATGTTTCAAGAATAACCGTAATACTCTTCGTTCCTATATTCATGGCAGGCATGCTTCACTGCAACGACGTCAGAAAGATGAAGAAGGACGAGTACAAGCACAATACACAGTATATGCTTGCTGACTTCCTTGAGGAAGAGGGCGTAAACAGAGGCTATGCCACATTCTGGAACGCTAACTCGGTAACCGTTATCACAGGTGAAAGAATAAAGGTAAGCGATGTCGATGTAAACGAAAGAGGCGTATTCAGCCGTCCGTATCAGTCCTCTAAGAGATGGTATGAGACTGATCCCGAGCAGGGCGAATACTTCCTGCTTCTTTCAGGCAACGAAATGGAGCAGATGAATCTTTCAGACTTCCCGATATACAATGAGCCGATACGTACAGCTCAGAGAAGTATCAACGGAATTGATTTCAATCTGCTGGTATACGACCACAATATAGTTACTCCATAACAAAAATGGCACCCTTTCGGGTGCCATTGATTATTATATGCTATTATTCAGCAAGCTTCTGATTGATAGCATTTACAAGCTCGTCTGCGTTTACTCCGTGAACCATTGCTGCTTCCTCGATGGACTCGCCCTGTGAAGCAGGACATCCGAGGCAGTGCATTCCGATACTGAAAAGAATTGGTGATACGTCCTTATCAAGCTGGAGAAGCTCGCCTATCTTTGTTTCCTTTGTAACCTGTGCCATATTGTGACCTCCGTTTTTTTATTCAGGGCTTGACAAATGTCCAGCCCGTTGTTATAATATTATCATAGTCTTTGACATTTGTCAAGGAGCTACCGTTAACTTTTACAAAGCGAGGTATTTTGTCCATGTATAAAGGCAGCAACAAATCCGCTCTCCTGTCTCAGAAGCTTATCTCAGACGCGCTGCTGCGGCTTCTCGAAACCATGCCATTCAATGATATAAGCGTAAGCGACCTCTGCCGCGAGGCTCAGGTATCACGCCAGACCTTCTATTCCCTTTTCGGCACAAAAGAAAACGTTGTAGTATATGAACTCAGCCATAACTGCTGCTTTCTCCCCGATAAGAGCTCCCCTGCCTGCCATTCTGCGGCTTTCCGCTCATTCTGCGAGGGCTACAGCAGATATATCGTGGATAACAGACATATCATAGAGCTTCTGGTGCGGAACAGCATGATACATTTTCTCTATGACGTGCAGTATAAGTCGCTCCTCGAATGCGAGCATTTCATCGGTGACGTTTCCGACGATGACCGCGTATTCATCGTGGACTTCATCGCCAGCGGCATGAACAGTATCGCCAAGAACTATGTGCTTCAGGGCTGCAAGGCTGATGTAGCATTCCTCACAAAGCTGATGTTCAGTCTCTTCGGAGGTCTTTATTTCAAGAATTACGGTTAAAAAAGGACGCCTCAGGCGTCCTTTTTCTTATGTATTACTGAACAGCAACTGTCTCCTGTACGGGAGCTTCTGCGTTTTCTTCAGACTGCATATCTGTTCTGCCGTTTACAAGCTCGATTATTCTGTCGCCGTATGAAGCACACTTGTGGGAGTGTGTTACCTGCAAAATAGTTATGCCTTTCTGCTTGTTGATGTCTGAGAACAGCTTCATTATCTCAGCGCCTGCGTTTGAGTCAAGATTACCTGTCGGCTCGTCTGCGAGGATTATCTCGGGATTGCCTATGACCGCTCTTGCGATAGCGACTCTCTGCTGCTGACCGCCCGAAAGCTCTGAGGGCTTTGCCTTGCGCTTCTCGGTAAGTCCTGTGATACGGAGTATCTCATCGAGCTGCTCCTTCATTTCAGCCTTGCTCTTGCCCTTTACGCTTGAGGGAAGCAGGATATTGTCCTCTACATTGAGATTCTGGACAAGGTTATAGAACTGGAAGATAAAGCCTATCTTGTCAAGTCTCATCTTTGACAGATCCTTCTCCTTCATCTTGCCGATGTCATAGCCGCATACGCTGATATTGCCGTTGAAGTATCTGTCCAGTCCGCCTATGAGATACAGAAGCGTTGATTTACCGCTTCCCGAAGCGCCCATAAGTGATACGAACTCGCCCTTTTCTACGCTGAGTGATGCTCCCGACAATACCTTTGTCATGCTCTCGCCCTTGCCGAATGCTTTATATACATTGTTTACTTCTATTACATTTGCCATTGTACTCTCTCCTTTATTCGTATTTCAGCTGTGAAACTACGTCCATTTTCTTCAGTGCTCTTATTGGGAAAAGCGATACCAGTGTGAATACGCCGAACAGGAATACAGCATATACCACGCATTTGACCACAGGTATCTGAAGCGGCATTACCTGCTCCAGTATATCCATTATCCTGCCGAATACATAGGACATGAACACACCGATAGGCACTGCGAACAGAAGCGCTGATCCAGAGGATATCATGTTCTCGATGAGGAACATCTTTGAAAGCTTCTTTCGCGGCATAGCCACTGACGTCATTACAGCGCACTCGCGCTTTCTTCCCTCAAGTCCGATAAGCTGGTTGCTTACAACTCCCACGAATGTAAGTCCTACGCCGATAAGAATAAGGGTATTGAGTATCATTTTCAATACAGCTTTTGTAAGAGCCACATTGAGGTCATACTCGCTCTTTGTAAGAGCTACCTGTATGTAGTCTGCGGAATGATCCTGTATGGTCTTTTTCAGAGCCTTTGCGTCATCGCCGCTCACAAGCATGAACTGCGGGAAGTCGTTGTATATCTCCTTGAATACGTCCTCATTTACAATGACCGATGTTCCCGTCGCCGTCATGTAATCTATCTTGACCTCAGCCTTGATAGTAAACTCTCTCACTATCGGGAGATAGCCCTTTTCCATAAAGGTCATCTTTATCTTGTCGCCCACTTTGTAGCCGTACTTTTTCATGAGCATTCTGTCAATGCATATCTCGTTCTCTTCAAGGCTGTCAACATCAAGATCAAATGCAGATACAAGTTCTGCGCCGTCATTGTTCAAGCCGTAAACATAGCAGTCAACCTTTTCATCGTCAAGCTTGAGATTGTCTGATATAAGATAGAAGAACTCTACCTTTTCTACTCCGTCAAGCTGCTCAACATAGGATAATATATCCGATTTGCATTCGCTGAGCGTACAGATGACGTCGCTCTTGAAGGCTTCGTGAGCATACATGGAAGCAAGTGAATTCGAGAAAATATAAATAACGATAGCAAGTGCAGCCGCTGTCACGCACAGTACCGAGCTTCCTACGGTGCTCTTCTTGTTTCCTGCCTCTATTGCCGCAAGATGTGCGATCGGGAAATTGCGCTTTGCAAACAGCTTTGCAAGAAGCTTTGCGATACCTCTCTCAACATAGTTGAAAAGCATTGCCACGCCTGCTATAAAGCACACAAAGCAGGTCATACTGAGCACGAAGCTGTCCTTGAAGAAGAATGTCACAACAGACACTGCCATGAGAATAATGCCGATAACAGTAAATACTCTGCTTGGACGGTATTCTGTTTCCTTTGTATTGAAAATAATATCACGGATAGGAGTTTTTATCGCCTTTATAGCTTCCTTAATTGGGCAGAGACACTCGATGAGCATTGAGCCAAGAATAACTGCTGCGATAAGATACCACTTCGGCATAGGAACGGGCGGCTTGATAGCATCTGTGCCGCCTATTACGAATGCGTTGTCAAAGAACGGCTTCTTTATAAGACAGTAAACAATAATACCTATGATACTGCCTGCAAGACCGTACAATGCGTTCTCGAACATCAGAGCAAAGGTGGTCTTCTTAGCCGAGATACCAAGACTTCGGAAGGTTCCGACTACAGACATCTTGTCTACTATCATACGCTCGGAAACGGATATGGTAACGAAGATAACAAGAAGCATACATACTGCAAAAAGCACGATAAACAATCTTGTTATGCTCTTGATAGCGTCGGTGATCTCCTTGCTTTCAAGGAAGTTCGTGACCTCTGCTGTAGGATACTTTTTCTTGAAGAACTTCTCGGCTTCAGCAACGCGGCTGTCGTCCTTCACGTCAACAAGTACGCTGGTTATCTCAAGTTCGCCGCTGAGTGTGAGCTCCTTCATATCCTCAAAGCTGATAACCGCTATCTCGCCCATATTGAAGACGCCCTGCTTCTTCTCAATGCTTCCTACGGTGAATTCTACAGGCTTATCCTGCTCGCCGTGGAAAACAATCTTGTCGCCTTCCTTATAGCCGAATTCGTCGGCAAAGCTCTCGGAAATAGCAGCCTTCTTGCCGCCGAGCTCAGTGCCCTCGCGGATAAGGCTCATTTTCTTGGCTGTCTCCTCATCCAAGCCGAATACTGTTATCATTGAACGGTTTACATATGAGCTGTCAAAATCTATGTGTCTGTCAAATGCACTGCCCATTGCAGCCATTTTTATGATATTGCAGTCAGGAGCTCCCTCTCCGAAGCTGTCGTCCACAGGCGACTTTGTATCTATCTGTATATCCGAGGTTCCGAGAGTGTTGGAGAATACGCCCTTTATCATTCCGCTGAGCGAACCGCTCATATCAAAGCTTATCATAGCCGTAAAGCTGCATACTGCAATAATGAGTATGAGCAGTACCGTTCTGAGCTTATGCGCCCATATATTTTTGAATAAATGCTTAAATACCAATCTCATCGCTTACCACCTGCTTACCCTTTCCTCGGGAGCTACGTACATTCCGTCGCCCTCTTTCAGATCGTATACCTCGTTGAATTTCTTGTTCGAGGCAAGGACAGCATTAACTCTGGTCTTGGCAGGACTGTGCGGATCGAGTTTAAGTGAGCTTATAGCGTCAGAATCCACCATTAATGTACACCACGCCTGAGCATACGCCTTGAAGAGCTTTTTAAGCTCCTCCTCGTCGTCCACAAGATTGGTAACACACTCGATACCGCTGAGGTCGGCATAGTTCTCGCTGTTGGTGAGCTTGCCGTCTACGTGGTAGACCTCCATTATCGTGAATTTGCTGTAGTACTCGGCAAGGGCGTCTGCACGCTCCTTGAGCACCTGCTTATCGGTATCGTTAATCCAGCTTGGATCGTACTTTCCTTCTGCATTGTAGTTTATGCAGGTGGAATCAAAAGCATGACCTATCTCATGTCCCACAACGCTGCCCAGTGCACCAAGATTCTCGGCGTTGTCGCCATTGGGATCAAACATCGGCTTCTGCATGATAGCCACTGTGATGTTGATACAGTTGCTTGGCAGATACTGAGCGTTGAACTCAGCCGCTGACATATCCACCTCGTCAAGACTTACGGTCTTGTCAAGCTTTTCTATCTTGTCATCAGTGGTCTTTTTCTTGATATTGATAGAAGAATGATAAAAATCCGCTCCTATGACCTTTGCGTCCTTTGGATCCACCTTGTGAGGAGTAGGAGTCGTAAGGAGCTTGATACCGTGAAGCTTTTTAAGAAGAGCCTTTCTTGTATCGGCAGTCAGCCAGTCAGCCTTGTTGATAAGGTCGTCGTAGCTTTCTATTATCTCGTCAAAGAGCTTGTGAATGCCTTTATCGAGCTCGGGAGTATAATATCTCTCCGCATAGAGCTCGCTTATAGCAGTTCCAAGGTAATTCACTACAGCAAAGGCAGCTACCTTCTCGTCCTTTTCCTTGCTCTCGGGATTGTAGTCCCTGAGAATAGAATTGCTCTCGGGGATATACATACCCATTTCCTTAAGATAGCCCGCAAATATGTATGAACGCCATTTTTCAAGGTTTTCGTCGGTAATGAGTTCGTTTACAGCCTTGAGCTGTTCAGGATCGTAAATGTAGATACCGTCAGTTTTGCTTACTGCGTCACCAACGAACATCTCAACAAGAGAACCGTCAAGGTTGCTCATAATACTGTCAAGCTCCGCAAAGGAGGTCTTTGGAGTAGCAATCATTTCTTCAAGAGTCATATTATGCTCGGTATCTGTTGCATTTGCAATATCAATTGCAAGATAAACCATTTGCCTGCCCTTTTCATCGGCAGTCTCATAGTCGTCTCCCATTACTCTGTGCATATCTCTTGCAATAGCGTTAGCCGCAGAGCAGTTGCTTGAATCGTCCTTTATGTCCTTTAGCGATGTGCCAAGAAAATCATTTGCGCCGTAAAGCTCGATACAGTAACGGGTTCCGTCGGTATAGTCTCTTCCGATATTAAAAGTAAAAATAGACTGAGCGCCGTAGTTTATACAAAGGTCGCCCCATATCTTAAAGAGCTCCTGAACGTCCTTTGCTGCAAGTATCCTGTCGCAGTTGCCCATTATAGTCTTTACTACATCGTCGTTTTCCTTGTAGTCAATAGCCTGTTTGTAAAGATCATGGACAAGCTGTTCATTTGAGCCGTCGGCAAACTTCTCGTTTGAATTTCCTATCTCAACTATCATATTCTCGATAACATCTTGTATCTCCTCACCTGCGAAATATGACGCAGCAGATTCACCGTAAGATATCTCCATGTTCATAAGCTTATCATAGTTGATATAGTCGTAAAAATCGTCCTGAGGGCGTCTTTCCTTTTTGGTATCCTTGTCCTCGGACTTATCCCCGTCGTCTTTTGAGTCCTCTGCTTCGGTCTTTTTGCTGCCTGACGAATCGTCATTAGCCTGCATGGAACAGCCGCAGACATTGACCGTCAGCAGTCCGGCAAGCAGGAGCGGCAGCAGCCTGTGTTTTTTCTTCATTTTGATCCTCCAATAATTATTGTGACATATAAAATAAATATGCAGCAATAGTAATTATACATCAATACGCAGCAGATGTCAATTATTGTTTGCCAGATACTGCCACGCAAGTGTATATATACATTATACACATTAATAACAAGCTTGTCAAGTATTTAACGAAAATTTTTGAAAAAACAGGAAACAATAAAAACAGGCATAAAGAATAACCATGATACTCATATAGAAGTTTTATAATTATTATTGAGAGAACCCCTTTTGAAAAAGGGGCTTCTCTCAAACTCTCTCCCTAAAACTTTAGTTTTGTTTTTTCTCAGATAGGGCGCTTCATAGATTAACAAATCCTGCAAAATTCAGGTGCGCCCTATCTGAGAAAAAACCAGATAAAAGTCTTTGGAAAGGGGTATGGGGGAGAACCTTTCCTCAGAAAGGTTTCCCCCATAATTAACTGTAAGCTTCTATATAAGTGTTGCGGTTACTCTTTATGCCTGTTTTTATTTGAACTTTAATTATTCGCCGCAGGCGAAACCATAACTCTCAACTCTCAACTTTCATATGTGCGATATAATAAGCTGTGTTCCCAGCAGAAGCACCAGAAGCGTTACGTTCACCAGTGTGAATACGCCCATATACTTGCCTGTCTGAGCTCTGTCAGAGCCGCGGTATATCTGAAATGCGATAAGACTCGCCATAGAAGCGATGATAGTTCCGAAGCCGCCGATGTCAACTCCGAGGAGAAGCTGTGTGCCGTTATCCGTGAACTCCGCAAGCATTACTGCCGCAGGTACATTGCTGATTAACTGAGAAAGAAGCGCCGATACTATCAATTCCCTGCCTGTAAGTATTCCATAGAAGAACTCGCTTACCGCGTCGATTCGGGCGATGTTTCCTACGAAAACAAAGAAGCAGACAAAGGTTGCAAGAAGTATGTAATCTATTTTCAGAAGAAGCTTCACGTCGCAGATAAGCGCCGCCGCTATTGCCGCTATAAGGCATACCCAGTCGGGAACAAGCCTGAATACTGCCGCGATACACAACACGAATACGCCCGTATATACCGCCGCCTTTATTACGGGCAGCTTGTTGTCATTGCGCTTTGGAGCTTCGCATTTGTCCTTTGGCAGAAACAATGTCAGC
This sequence comes from Ruminococcus flavefaciens, assembly GCF_900119075.1. Taxonomy (GTDB): domain Bacteria; phylum Bacillota; class Clostridia; order Oscillospirales; family Ruminococcaceae; genus Ruminococcus; species Ruminococcus flavefaciens_Q. The sequence goes on along the minus strand of NZ_FPIP01000001.1, from coordinate 210,765 downwards.
AAAAGCACCGCCGCAAGTCCAAGAGCTCCGACGGGGAGCATGGTTTTCACAAAGGTCATAGCCGTGAGCCCGTATTTATCGTAAAGGAACAGGTTCTGCGGATTGCCGACGGGAGTCATCATACTGCCCAGATTAGCCGCCGCCGATTCAAGAACGATAGTCAGTATCAGACTTTTGTCGTCCTTGATGTTGCTGTAGATAAGAAGCGTCAGCGGTACGAATGTAATGAGAGCCACGTCATTGGTGACCAGCATTGCGCTGAAAAAGCATATGAGGATCATCACTGCGCCAAGTCGGCGGACTGTGCCCGTCTTTTGCAGTATCACTCTCGTCGCCGTGTCGAATATGCCTATGCTCCGCAGTCCTGCTACAGCCGCCATAAGTGCGAACAACTCGATAAGCACCGTTCTGTTGCAATAGCCGATGTACTCCCTGTCAGGCGGAACGATGAACATTGTCGCCACAGCAAGAATGAACGCGATTATCAGTACAGGCTGTGCCTTTATAAATTTCCAGACCTTCTCCATAAAACCGTCCTTCCAAATTTTCATGCCTATTGATTATACCACGTTTTTCGGCAGACGTCAACAGATTTATTGAGCAATGACGTCCCGTCGCCCGCTTTAAAACATCGCCGCACAAATTGCTGCCTAATTGAAAAGGGCGGATAGCTCCGCCCTTTCATAAAACTATTTAAAATGACTTTATCTCGCCGAGAATGAACTTCTTGAGCAATACAAGGTCTTCACCGTCGATAACGTCGTCAGCGTTGATATCAGCCGCCTCGAAGCGCTCTGCGTCGCCCTCTACTGCCGCTCTTCTCATCTGACACATATCGAAGCTGTCAACAACTCCGTCGCCGTTAAGGTCGCCGAGAATAACTTCAGCGGCAGGTGTATTCGGCTTCCACCAGTTCAGATTAAAGAGGTAGCTCTCTCCGCCTGTGAATACCAGATATACATCATGCTTGCCTGAGGTCGGCTCGATAGTGCAGGTCTTGGTCGTCCAGTCCTGCCAGCCGCCTGTGCTTGCAACCTCTGCCTTGCCTATGAGCTTGCCGTCAGCGCTGTCAAGTCTTACCTCGATATTACCGCCCGAGCCGTTTGAAGCTACACGGAAGTCTGCCTTATCTGCGCCTGTAAGGTCGATGTTCTTGAAGCCGATATAGTCGCCGTCCTCGATGTAGCCCACGTCTGTGCCGCCCTCTGAGCAGGTCTCAGTTTCGATACCCGACTTGTAATCGCAGGACTCAGCCTCGATAACGCCCTCAGCCTCAGCGCTTCCTGTGCCCTTGAGTCGGAGGAGGTGTGAAGACTTGCTCAGTACCTTTCCGTTAGCGTCAAGCACGTATATCCTGTACTCGCCCTCCTTGGACGGAGTCTTGATAGTGCCTGCCGTACCTCTTGCCTTTGTCATGTCAGCTCCTGCTGTGAAGCTTGTAGTGCCGTCGGGAGCTATCCATACTGTGCCGTCTACCTTTCTTATGGGGAGCTTGCTGCTGCAAGTCGTTGCACAGCTTGCAGGGAATGCATAGTCCGCAGCTGATTTCAGCCATGTGGGCATCATTTTGCGGTAGTCATCGCCGATACCCGAGTTAAGGCATATCTTGTACTGTGCGAATGGCCACACATTATCGGAAACAACGATAGGAGTGTCAATATCGCTTGTGGGAGGATTCTTGCCCATTTTATTGACTGTTGCATATGTGCGCTTGATAGTGAGATCGTGTTTCTGACCATAGTCCTCACAGTTGATGGTATAGGTAACGTTAGGGCTTATTTCAAGGACGTTGTCAAGCTCCTTGATGTAAGCTGTGCCCTCGTCATTATGTAGACCGTATGTAGGCCAGCCGGGACCGCCAGCAGGGATACCCTGAACGTAGTTCTCGTTGATTATTGTACCTGGCATCTGTCCGATAGTGTAGATACCGCCGCTGTCGTGGAGACGGTTAAGGGAGTTTATAACTCTGTTGTAGCATATCTGGTTGTCACGGCAGGTAGTGCTGTCCTTGAAGTTGCACCAGCCCCAGCCGAGGTGGATACCGTTGTATGCTGTCTTTTCGATAGTATTGTTGAGTATCTTCACGGAGTCAACGAAGTATGCAGTAATGGCTGCACAGCCGCCGAAGCCGTGAACAACGCTGATATCGTAGAGAAGATTCTCGGTGATGAGGTCGTTTTTGCATAAGCCCTCAACGCCCTTAGGAAATTTCTCCTTGTTATTGCCTGCTGCGTCCCCGATATAGATATGCTGCGGATGACCGACAGTAATACCGCTTGAGGTGATGTCGGTAACGAAGTTTCCACGGACCTCAGAATCCACAACATCATTGGTCATGGAGATACCGTCTGCACCTGTGTGCTTTACAACATTGCCTGTGAGCTTGATGTTGCTGCTGCTTGTGATATGGATAGCAGCAGGCAGAGTATCAACCATTTCGTATTTCTTGCTGTGCCAGTTGGAATCAGCAAAGGCAATGTAGGTCTGTGCCGCCTGACAGGTAGTTTTACCGTGAGAGCCTGCTACATCTGTGAGCTGATAATCCGTATTGGCAAAGGTAATGCCGCTGAAGCTTATATTCGATACACGGTCTGATGTGGACTTACCTGCAATCTTGATAAGACCGTCAGCAACAGGAGCTTCAACGTCAGCTGTTGTCATATCCTCGCCGTTTCTCGGATAGTAATACAGCATCTTGGCGGTCTTGTCGAAGAAGAACTCGCCCTCGCTGTCAACGAATGAGAATGCATTGTATATGGTGTGAGTGCCGCCTGTTGTGAAGCCTGCGCCCCAGCCGGGAGTCTGAGCGATAGCGCCGTAAGGCTGCTGCATAAGGAGTATCATGCTGCCGCCGTCGTACTTGACATCACGGGAGCATACGATATTCTCGTTCCATGTGGTGCCGTTTACAACTTCGAGGTCGTCAAAGTTCGAGGTCACCTTCGGCATAGAGCCTGCGTCGTACTTGATACCGTCGCTCTTCTTGCCCGAAACCCAAGCCCAGTCAGCCTGACCTGCCTGTATGTAGTAATCTCCGTAGCCGCCCTTAGCCTGAACCTGAACGCTGCCCATATTGGCACGGCGGTCGTTTACATAAAGGTTGCGGAGCTTATAGTCTCTGTCCAGAGGTGCAGCCCACAGCTTGTCGTTGTACTTCTTCCAGCCTGTGACCTGTGTAGCTCCGTTGATAACGGGAGTCTCTCCCTGATACGCTTCATAGCGTATGGTGTAATCGCCCTTGCCCGAGTCCCTTGTGTCAAACTCAACGGGCTTTGTGATACGGTAATCGCCTCCGCGGAGATAAACAACGATGTCGCCTGTCATCGAGCTGTTTATCTTTCGCACCTCGTCTCGCGCCTTTTCGAGAGTAGCAAAGGGCGAGCCGATAGAACCGTCACCGCTGTCGCTTCCGTCGGGAGCAACATAGAATACAGCCTGCACGTCAGCCGCTGTAGCTGTACTCTGGGGCACTGCAATATCAAACGCTGATATTGCAGCTGCCATGCTGACAACAAGTGCTAAAGCTCTTTTTGTCATATTCATAAGTATTCCTCCTTTTCGGCTCAACAAACTCAGCCTTTGCCTAAAAGACTGTTTTCTTGTTATTAAGGCTGAGTCCGAAAAAGCCAATTTTAATTCCCCTGCTATCATTCACCTCATTTGTGCATGATAGACTAATTTTAACATAATTTTATTATAATATATCATCATAATTTATAATACAAAAATCATGATTTTTATGGTAATTTCCTATCATTTCATGGCGTTTTTCCTCCTACACTCCGTTATTTTCACTAAAGCAGGAACTGCTTTTTAGTCAATTTAAAATAAATGAAAAAAATATTCATTTCCCTTGCATTTTTGAAAAATATCCCTTATAATATAATCTGTGTTTAAAACACGGAAAAATATAGAAATAAGAGGTAATGGGTATGAAAAAAATGATTTCTTGTCTCACAGCACTTACTCTTTTTGCGTCTATGCCTGCAGCAGCAGTTTTTGCAGCTGATACGACAACAGCCGCATCAACAGCAGCAAGCAGCGTGAGCGAAACAGCTGTTGCAAAGCTTAAGGATATGAATACTATCCTCAGCCTTACCGACGGCGCTGACAGCACACTTAATGACTTCGTCAAGGTCGAGGATTCACGCTTCAAGACTATCGCAAGCGTAAAGGCATTTATCACCGACACCTGCACAGGCGACCTCAAGGAAATGTTTCTCGCAAGCTGCGCAAACTGTCTGAAGGAAGAAAACGGAGCTCTTTACAAAAGAAGTTCGGGACGTTTCTTCTATACATTTCTTACGGACAACGGCGTTGTCATCACAGATCAGACCGATAAGTCATTCAGAGCCGTAACTCAGAAAAGCGACGAGATGAACGATTACGGCAGAGCTGCATTTGCCCTCGAAGACGGCAAATGGAAGATAAACGACTATGAATTCGGCTACTTCACTGTCAATAAATCCACAGAAGACCTTGCAGACGCTGCATATGTAAGAATGTTCCACCTGCAGAGCATACTCGAAACTCTCGCATACGGTGCTCCTGCTGATTCAAAGGATACAATAACAGTCAACGGCAAGAAATATGGCAAAGCAAGTGACAATATGCAGAGCTTCTCGATGTACCTTTTCAAGGAATACATCACCGAGCAATGCACAGGCGAGCTCCGCGACAGCCTTATAAAGCAGGCTGAAGACCGTTTCGTTGAAAAAGACGATGTTGTTTACGCCGCTATTGGCGCAAGAGGAGCATACAGCTTTAATATCAACGAAGGCGTGACCGTTTCAAATGTAACTGCAAACGGATTTACAGCAACTACCGCTGAAAAGAGCGACAAGGACGGCTACGGCAGGATAAATCTTGTTGCCGAAGACGGCAGATGGCTCGTAAAGAGCTATGACTTCGTTGAGACCAACACCGCTCCAAGCTACACCTTGGGAGATGTAAACAGCGACAGCAAGATAGACGCAGTTGACGCTTCATCTGTACTCAGCTATTACGCAATGGTATCCATCAAAAAGGACGGCGGATTCAACGAAACTCAGAAGCTTGCCGGAGACGTGGATAAAAACGGTGCTATAAACGCTGTTGACGCCTCTAATATCCTTTCCTACTATGCTTACACAGCAACAACAAAGGAAAACGTAAAGACCTTTGAGGAATTCCTCGCAAAGTAAGAATAAATGATACGAAAAACACCGCAGCTAAGCTAATGCTGCGGTGCTTTTCTTTGAGGAAGTTAAAATGTATGGTAAGTATTCAATTATGCCTTGAAAGCCGCACGCACAAAGTTATAAATATGAGCATGAATGGAGTTATCGCCGTGATAACCGCCGTTTACGTAGTGCCAGATGTGAGGAACACCGTTCTTTGTAAAGCTGTCGTGATAGCCGTTAGGTGTTGAATATACTACTTCATCGTTGCTTCCTGCTGTAATTAACAGGAGATGAGGCTCTTCGCCGCTCTTCCACTTGAAATCGCCTGTTACGCCCGGTGCAGGGCAGATAGCTCCGATATATCCGAAGAGGTCGGGGCGCTTCATACCGATAAGGAGAGACTCGCGTCCGCCCATTGAGAAGCCTGTGATAGCAGTATTGTCTCTGCCTGTCTTTACGCTGTAGTTCTTCTCAATGTAAGGCATGAGGTCTTTTGTGAGGTCATTGATGAAGTTGTCGTATGCACGGTTATTATTGTCGTCCATACCCGAGCAGTCCTTCTGTGTTGCACTTGAATAGATATACGGGAATACGCATATCATTTCCTCTGCCTCGCCCTCAGCGATAGCATTGCCGATTATCTGGCGTGTGTACATAGTACCGTTGCCCTTGATTATCATTCTGTCCTGATTTTCATAGTAGCCGTGCATGATGTACATTACAGGATACTTCTTATTCGGATCATAGTTTGCGGGAAGCAGGATATTGAAAGGCTTCTCGCGGTTGCAGGTGGTTGAAAAATACTTGTCGCTCTTTACTGTGCCGTACTGAACTCCGCCCTTTTCCTGACGTGAAGAATCGGGCTCCTTGTTTGCGACCTTTGGCTCCACAAGCTTGGTGTACTCAGCCATTGTATACTTTGTAGGCGCAGTCTGTTCTTCTACTTGTCAGCCGCTACTGGCACTTTGGGAGTCGGACTTGCCGAACTCCGAGATCTTGCCCAGTACAAAGCTCTGGAGCTGTACGAGATCACTCATCTCTACCTTGCCGTTCTTGTCAACGTCAGCTGCTCTCTTAGCTCTGTCATCAGCAAATTTCTCCGAGAGCAAGCCCTTTCTTGCAGCAACGAGGTCGAAGCTGTTGATAACTTCGTCGCCGTTTACATCACCATAAATAACACTTATTGCCTGTGGTCCGTCTATAGCAGTTCCCGCAACAGCGCCTATAGCCTCGTCAACATAGAAGCTGTAATCGTCGGAATCTGTCTCAACGTACATCTGTAGATTTGAAGCGCCCTCAGGTATCTTATAGTTTGTATTTGCCAGCTGAACCCACTCGCCCTTTGGCAGCTCGTCAACTGTAGCTATCTTGTCATAGTTTACATCGCCGTTTGCTTCATACTGGAGAGTGAGGTAGAACTTCTGAGAAGCAGGTCCTTCCGTGTACTTTACAACAGTACTGAAGCTGTACTCCTCGCCTGCCTTGAATACGTTTGAAGAAAGTGACTTTGAAGCGCCGTTCCAGCTTGCATTTCTGCCTGTACAAGCAAGTGAACCTGAACCGTCGTAAGCTTCTGTCTTATCCACAGCAACGCTTGCAGAACCTCTGCCTGTCCATGATTCTGTGCCGCTCTCGAATGTATTATGGAAGTAGTAGCCGTTCTCGTCGGGCTCGATGATAACGGGAGTGCCGCTGAGGACCTTGCTGCCGTTACATCCGTTCCATGTCTGACGGTCATACTCAAAGAAGTCGATATCGGCATAGCCGCCTGTGGACTTTGTAGGATAGCTGTAAATACCGCTGCGGTAGCCTGTGAAGAGCTTGAGGTCATAGGACATCGAGAGCTCCTGACCGAGCTTTGTCCAGTTCTGACCGTCATATGAATAATAGAAATTAGCCTTATCTATATTGTTGGAGGAGCTGCCGTCAGAATTAACGTTAGCGAACTTGAAGTCGACCTTGAGGTAAACCTCGTTGCCGTTCATATTCTGCTCTGCAACTATCTTGTTGGAGCTTGTCGGAACATCGCTGCCAGTGTTGACAGACATATAGACCTTCTTATTGCCGTTGTCGTCAACGCGGACACCGATACAGCCGTATTTCAGCTGGAATGCCGAAAGACCTGCGTAGTCTCCTGGCTTCATATTTGAAGCGTCAAGCTTGATATAGCTGCTGCAGGCAGGTCCCTCTGTACGCATTGTGAGGGTATTCCTTGCATTGAGCAGATGTGACGCCATATTCTTGTTTTTAAGACGGAGCCAGCCTGGACGCTCTGTAACAGACCATGCGCTGTTATCGGGGTTATGGTTCCATGACCACTCAAGAGCGAGGTCGTTTGTGGTGTAGTCAAAGCTGTCGTCGCCTGCTACATCAGTACCCTGTGTAGTGCCAAGGTCAAGAGTAATAGGAGCCTTGCCGTTTACGCCCATCATAGGCCAGTCGTTCTGCCAGTTTACGGGAACGAGAACAGGGATACGTCCAACAGCGCCGTGATCCTGGAACATAAGTCCGTACCACTTGCCGTCGGGGGTATCAACGATACCGCCCTGTGCGCAGCCGCTGCCGTATGAGCCAAGACCTGAATCGAGGAGAGTCTTGTTCTCCCAGTTGCCGTTAAGGCTCTTTGAACGGTAGCAGAATTCGAGTCTGCCGTGACCTGACGGCCATGCGATACCGAGTATATAATAGTAGCCGTTTATCTTATGGATATGCCAGCCCTCGCCTGCGAGGTTATTGAAGTTTGTCTTGAAAAGACGTCTTTCGGTAGCTCCTGCTGCCCAGCCTGTCATATCGGAGTTGAACTCCTTGATGTTACAGGTACCGCCTGCACCGTAAACGAGGTAGTTTCTGCCGTCGTCGTCAAAGAGCATGGAAGCGTCGTGGTACATACCGTTGAGCTCAACCCTTGACCACTCACCGTTCTCGATGTCGTCTGTAGAGCAGATATAGGACTTGTTGGAGCCGTAGCTTCCGAAGAAAGCATAGTACTTGCCCTTCTTCTCGTTGTAGCGAAGGCTTGTAGCCCACTGTCCGTGAGAGTAGTCGTGCTTGCCGTTTTTCAGGTTCTGAACGTCGCCGTTAGCGTATGTGTCAAAGACGTAATTGCAGATCTCCCAGTTAGCGAGATCCTTGGACTTCATAATAGGAGCACCGGGGCTGAAGAACATGGTCGTGCTGACCATATAATAAGTATCGCCTACTCTGATGATGTCATCATCGGGGACGTCAGCCCAGATGATAGGGTTGTTAATTGTGGACGCTGCCGACACAGGAGTGCTGATAATGCTTGATGAAGCCGATATCGACGGCAGGGCAACAGCTGCCGCTACCAGAACAGAAGCCGCAGCTCTCCTGAGTTTTAATTGTTTCATGAAAATTCCTCCTTCAATTTTAATATCCCACTTTTCATTAATACTATTTTGTACACAATGACAAAAAAGTTTTTCTTCGATACGTCATTATAAACGTATATTATTACTCCAATTTTAATTAATTGTAACATTTTGCTCAATAAACCGCAACCGAATAAATGCGGATTAGGTGGACAAAATGAACATTATAGCGCAATACAGATAAATAATAGCATTATTTTTTTATTTTCCATGTGATATCGGCATTATTTCACCCTTTTACGCCGTTTAATGTCAATATTTTAGCAGAAAAGTAGCATACAAATACTTCTGAGGAATACATGAGAACATAAAAAAACTGCGGAACAGGTTATCCCATTCCGCAGCTGTGTGCTTTTTGACTATTACTTCTTTTCAGGCTCGTCTTCTGCCTTGTCCTCGAAGTCCTCGATAGTAAGATCGTCGTAATCAAACTCAAGGAGCTCATCACAGTTAGGGCAGTTCATGGAGCCCTCTTCGATCATGCCCTCGTCAAGGAGAATAGTATCTCCGCAGGTAGGACATGTGATCTCATAAAGCTCATCGTCATCATCGTCGAAGTCGAATTCGTCGTCATCGTCCCAATCATCATCTTCATCGCACTCATCGCAGTCGTCGCAGTCATAGTCGTCATCATAGAAATCGTCCTCAACTGCGCCAAGATCCTCATCAAGGATATCGCAGAGCTCTGTAAGCTCGTCCACCTGTGACTGGAGATCCTCAACGTAGAGCACCAGCTCTGACATTACCTCGGACATCTGAATAAGAGCCTTTCCCTCCTTAGTGGAAGAATCGATCTCAAGACCGTCGATAAGTCCCTGTAAATATGACATTTTCTCGGTAAGCTTCATAGCAAGCTCCTCCTCTCGAATTATAGTATAGAAAGTACAGCCCGAGCTTATGCTCTTGACATATACTCGCCTGTTCTTGTATCAACCTGAATGATCTCGCCCTCGTCGATGAAAAGAGGAACCTTGATCTCTGCGCCTGTCTCAAGTGTAGCAGGCTTTGTAGCGTTTGTAGCTGTATCGCCCTTGAAGCCGGGATCAGTCTGTGTAACCTTGAGCTCTACGAAGTTAGGCGGCTCAACGCCGAATACGTTGCCCTTGTATGAAAGGATCTTACAGATCATCTCTTCCTTAACGAACTTGAAGCTGTCGCCGAGGATAGAAGCGCTGATCGGAACCTGCTCATATGTCTCAAGGTCCATGAAATAGTAAAGGTCGCCGTCGTTGTAGCTGTACTGCATATCCTTTCTCTCAACGTAAGCTGTAGGGAACTTAGCTGTTGGGTTGAAAGAAGTTTCAACAACTGAACCTGTGATAACGTTCTTATATTTTGTTCTTACAAAAGCAGCACCCTTACCAGGCTTAACGTGCTGGAATTCGATAACCTGAACTACCTGTCCGTCAAGCTCAAAGGTAACGCCGTTTCTGAAATCTCCTGCTGAAATCATTATAAATACCTCCGTATTTTTTCAAATTAATATGATACTTTATTTTATCACATTTTCGGGATTTTTGCAATACCTAATGTGATATTATTATAAAGATATGAGAGTTTTTGCCGTTTTTGTCAAGTTTTCGCAGCCGTTTTCAGTTAAAATGACAAAATCTTCTATTCTCACACCAAACTTGCCTGCGATATAGATACCCGGCTCTACGGTAACTACTGCTCCCTCATTGAGAGGCAGCTTGTAATTCGGCGAAGCATTGGGCTTTTCGTGTATCTCCATACCAACTCCATGACCGAGTGAGTGTCCGAAGCAGCTTCCGTAGCCTGCCTGCTCGATGATATCACGGGATACCTTGTCGAGGTCGCTGCCCATTATGCCTGCCTTAGCAGCTTCAATGCCTGCAAGCTGAGCATTAAGGACTATATCATAGACCTTTTTCATCTCGTCATCAGGCTCGCCAACGCAGACAGTTCTTGTCATGTCGCTGTGGTAGCCGTTGTACACAGCACCGAAGTCCATGAGCACGAACTCGCCGTTCTCCACCTTTTTGTCCGAGGGCACTCCATGAGGCATGGAGGTGTTTGCTCCTGCGAGAACAATGGTGTCAAAGGATAAGTCCTCTGCACCGTAAGCGTAAAGCAGACGGTTCAGCTCCAGAGCTATCTCACGCTCGGTAACGCCCACCTTGATGAAGCCTAAGAGCTCGTAAAAGGCTTTCTCGGCAATTGCCTGAGCCTTTCTGATGCACTCTATCTCCTCGGCGTCCTTGGTCATTCTGAGTGCTGCAATAGCATTGCTCAGTGAATCGTTCTGAATGAACTCAAACTCCGTGAAGAAATGCTCATAAGCGTGAAGCTCCTTGACGGTCATGGTCTCAGACTCTATAGCGATATTCTTTGCGCCGTGATTTTTCAGCAGCTCCATAAGCTGTGGATAGAGCTTTTTCATCTCAATGACCTCGGCGTCCTTTACTGTTGCTCTCGCCTTTTCGATGTAGCGGAAATCAATGAGGAGATACGCCTTTTCGGGAAAAGCAATAACTACTCCAGCTGAGGACTTCATACCTGTGAAATATCTGCGGTTTATGTCAGATGTTATGAGTACGCAGTCAGCTCCCTCAAACACCTCAAAAAGCTTTTCAAATCTGGTCATTTCGCACCTCTCAGAGCTCCGCAAGAGCCTGAACTGCAAGGTAGTAGCTTCCGAAGCCAAAGCCGCTTATGCTGCCCTTGCATACAGGTGCGATAACGGAATTGGAGCGGAATTCGTCGCGTGCGAAAACGTTGCTGATATGTACTTCTATAACGGGTATCTTGATAGCCGCGATAGCGTCGCGGATAGCGTAGCTGTAGTGTGTGTAAGCTCCTGCATTGAGGATAACGCCGTCAAATGTCTTTCTTGCGGCGTGGAGCTTGTCAATGATAGCTCCCTCATGGTTGGACTGGAATATCTCGCACTCCAAGCCCTGTTCCTTTGCACGGTCGATTATATTGCTGTTGAGGGTGTCGATGTTTGCGTTTCCGTAAACACCCGGCTCGCGCTCTCCCAGCAGATTAAGGTTAGGACCGTGTATAACAAGTATTTTCTTTATCATAATTTCTCCTTTGTATCGTCGGCAAATTTTTTCGGAAGAAAGGGCTTTTCAAGAACTCTCTTGAAGCGTATGAATCGCTTGGACTTTGGTTCAAGCTCCATAGGCTCGACATAGAGCATTTTCACTCCTGCGAAGTTGGCTCCCCACACGTCGGTAAAGAGCTGGTCGCCTACTGCGGCGGTCTCCGACGGAGTAAGTCCCATTTTCTCCATGGCTGCCTTGTATCCCCTTTTCAGCGGCTTGCCGCTGTCGCTTACGAAGTCCAGTCCCAGCGGATCAGCAAAGGGCTTGACTCTTTCAGCGCTGTTATTTGATACTATAATAAGCTTTATGCCGTTACTTTTCATATTTTCCAGCCACTCCCTGATACCCTTTGCAGGTACGGGGTGGTCGTGCGTCGTGAGCGTGTTGTCGACATCGAGTATGAGTCCCTTAACGCCATGCTTTTTCAGAAAATCAGGCGTGATATTCACCGTTTTTCTGAACGCAAAATCCACGTCGGTCCTTGTAATTTTGTGTTTGAATCCCAAGCTTTTTGTCAACTCCGTTCAACAAATGAAAAAGCGAGCCGCAGCCCGCTTTTATCAACATTAATAATTCCGCAAGATCAATACTTACGCTTACGAGCTGCCTCAGACTTCTTCTTACGCTTAACTGAAGGCTTTTCGTAGTGTTCTCTCTTACGAACCTCAGCAATTACGCCGTCCTTTGCACATGATCTCTTAAATCTCTTAAGAGCTGTGTCTAAAGACTCGTTTTTGCCAACACGAACTTCTGCCACTAAATTTCCCTCCCTTGTTCAGAGGTTGCTCGGAGCACTGCTCCAAAGCTCTATACTAAGCACCAAAAGGTGTTAGTCATCATATACCCCACCGTATAGCAGATTTACTTAAATTAATATAAAAGAATATAGTATAAGTTTACCACATTTTCTGCTCGTTGTCAAGCATTTTTTCTTTTACTTAAAAATTCGTTATTTTGCAACAATATTAACAAGTTTATTTGGTACATATATCTGCTTGACGATGGTCTTTCCGTCGATTGACTCCTTGACCTTTTCATCGGACATAGCCATTTCCATTACGGAATCCTTGTCAGCGTCAACAGCGATGTTCAGCTTTGCCTTTACCTTGCCGTTTATCTGGACAACTATCTCGATAGTATCCTCCTTGCAGAGCTCCTCGTCGTAAACAGGCCACTGCTCAAAGGCGATAGTATCGTTATGTCCCATGATGCTCCAAATTTCCTCGCCCATGTGAGGTGTGATACAGGACAGCATTTTGATAAGTCCCTCGGCGTACTCCTTGGGGCACTTGCCGTTCTTGTACACAGCATTTACGAATATCATCATCTGGCTGATAGCTGTATTGAACGCAAGCTTCTCGTAGTCGTCGGTAACCTTCTTGACTGTCTGGTGGTAAACCTTAGTAAGTGCGCCGTCGTTGTCGTCAGTGAGGTTCTCGGCTTCTGTGAAGAAGTTCCATACTCTCTGGATAAATCTCTTAGCACCCTCAACACCGTTCTTGCTCCATGGCTTGCTTACCTCGAGAGGTCCCATGAACATTTCGTAAAGACGGAGAGTATCTGCGCCGTAGTCTCTTACGATATCGGAAGGATTTACAACGAACTCAGGGAAACGCTTACCCATTTTGATGCCGTTCTCGCCAAGTATCATGCCCTGATGAACCAGCTTCTTGAAAGGCTCCTTTGTAGGTGCCAGTCCCTTATCGTAGAGGTATCTGTTCCAGATACGTGAGTAGATAAGGTGTCCTACAGCGTGCTCGGGACCGCCTATGTAGAGGTCTACAGGCATCCAGTGCTTCAGGAGCTCCTGATTTGCGAACTCCTTGTCGTTGTGTGGATCGATATATCTGAAGTAGTACCAACTCGAACCTGCGCTTCCGGGCATAGTTGAAGTCTCGCGTGTGCCCTTTATGCCGTTCTTGTCGTACTTCTTCCACTCTGTTGCATTTTCAAGGGGAGCCTTGCCATTCTTGCCCTTGTAGTCGTCAAGCTCAGGAAGAATGAGCGGCAGCTCTTCGTCGTCAAGAACGTGTATCTCGCCGTCCTCGCCGTGAACTATCGGAACAGGCTCGCCCCAGTAGCGCTGACGTGCGAATATCCACTCACGGAAGTGATAGTTGACAGTGCGCTTTGCTCTGCCCATTTTTTCAAGCTTCTGTGTGATAGCTTCCTTGGCTTCCTCAACGGTAAGCCCTGTGAACTCCTCGGAGTTGATGAGCTTGTAGCCCTTGCCGAGGTATTCGGTCTTTTCCATAGCGGCTTCTGAAACGTCGATGTGACCGTCCTTGCCGTCGATTACCTGGATCATGTCTATGTTGTGAGCTATTGCATACTCGAAGTCACGCTGGTCGTGGCTCGGAACAGCCATAACTGCACCTGTACCGTAGCTTGCAAGTACGAAATCGCCGATAAACATACGGACTTCCTTGCCGTTTACGGGATTTATACAGGTTACGCCCTTGAGCTCGCAGCCTGACTTGGTCTTATTGAGCTCTGTGCGGTCCATATCGTTCTTCTTCTTGGTCTCTGCAATGTAAGCCTCGACCTCTTCCCTGTTCTGAACACGGTCAAGTAGGCTCTCTGTGATAGCTCCGTCGGGAGCAAGAACCATGAATGTGATACCGTAGATAGTCTCGATACAGGTGGTGAAGATAGAGAACTTTCCGCCGCCAACGATGTCGAATTCAACCTCGACGCCTGTGGACTTGCCTATCCAGTTTCGCTGTATAGCCTTTGTGGACTCAGGCCAGTCTATCTCGTCGAGTCCCTCAAGGAGCTTCTCAGCGAATGCAGGCTGGTCGATTACCCACTGCTTCATGTTCTTTCTTACTACAGGGAAGCCGCCGCGCTCGGACTTGCCGTCGATTACCTCGTCGTTGGAGAGAACTGTTCCAAGCTCCTCGCACCAGTTTACAGGCATATCGATGTACTTTGCGTAGCCGTCCTTGTAGAGCTGCTTGAATATCCACTGAGTCCACTTGTAGAACTCGGGATCTGATGTAGCTATCATCTTTGACCAGTCGTAGTCAAAGCCCAGCTCCTTAAGCTGCTTTGAAAAGGTCTTGATATTCTCCTGAGTAAAGCCGTTGGGGTGGTTGCCTGTGTTTACGGCATACTGCTCTGCGGGAAGTCCGAATGAGTCATAGCCCATTGGGTGAAGGACGTTGTAACCCTGCATACGCTTCATACGTGAAACTATATCTGTGGCGGTATAGCCCTCGGGGTGTCCTGCGTGGAGACCTACTCCCGACGGATATGGGAACATATCCAGCGCATAGAACTTAGGCTTGCTGAAATCCCATACATCAGTCTTGAAGGTCTCGTGTTCTTCCCAGTATTTCTGCCATTTGGCTTCAACAGATGTGAAATCATATCTGCTCATTGTAATATCATTCCTTTATAATATAATTAATAATTTACTGATCTGTAGAATACGCTCTTGACATCGCGGTTAAAGCACAGCAGTGCTGCACAGCCGATGTCTATAATGCCCTCTAAGAGGTATATCCAGTTTGCACCGATATTGGCTATATTCTGCGGCAGATAAACTATCGCGACAAGTGCGAGGACTGCGGCAAGAATATAGTTCACATACTTGAACCTTGAAAAGAAAAAAATCGCTTCTACAAGGGCAATAAGCAAACTAAACAGCACAAAATGCTTCGCCAGTATCATATTAAGCAAAGCCTTGGCGACAACGTATACCGCCATGGCAATGCATATCTTGTTTCCTCTTTCCTTCTGATCGAACAAATAACTCACTCCTTGGTGATAAGGCTGCTGATATCTATCTGCTCGCCGTCAGCCCATAAGCCTTCCAGCTTGTAGAAATTACGTGTGTCCTTGTAGAATACATGAACGATTATATCAGCATAATCAAGGATTATCCATGTATTTCCCGTATCAGCCTCACGGCGCTGGGGCTCAATGCCCTTCTGTGAGAGGACGAACTCGACCTCGTCTGCAAGTGTTCTTGCATGAGTATTGCTGGTACCGTTTACTATTACGAAATAATCTGCAAGTATAGTGAGGTCTGATATCTTTATTGCCTGTATATCCTCGCCTCTTTTGCTGTCGAGAGTTTTTATGATAAGTTCAAGCTTTTCCTGTTCGGTCATTTATTCTTCATACTCCTTCCATGCAGGTCTCTTTTCTGGGTCTCTGAGCGGCTCAGTAGCTGTTTCGAGTTCCTCAAAGGTCATGCCGGTATCATCATATACTTCATACTGATAGTTGTATTCGTCAACATATTCGACGATATTGCTCTCTGAGAGCAGCATAGGTCTCTGATAAGGTCTGAAATGCTCGTTGAGCATATCTATTGTAGCTCTCTTGTGTATCGAGTAGATACTGTAGAACTCCTCATTGGTGATATAATAGATAGCGTCTTCACCGGGCACCATATTTACGCTGACATTCTCCATACTGAGCACCGAGCCGAAATCAGCAAGCTTGCTGAGGTCCTCAACGCTCATATTGGTTGCTATCCACTTGTTCTTGTATATGGTATTGAGGTAGCTGTACAGCTTCATCTTGCCCTCGTCCTTGACGATGGACAGGAGCTTCTTCATAGCTGCCTGCATGAAGCGGCGCTGGTTCTGTACACGTCCGATATCGCCCTGCAGCCACTCGTGACGGAAACGCACGAACCATTCAGACTGATTACCGTTGAGGACTACGTCGCCTGCGGGTATTCTCTTGTCAGCCTCATAGATTATCTCGTTGTCAAGGTGCATCGGGATACCGCCTATAAGGTCAACGATATCGACGATATCGAAGCAGGCAGTTGTTATATATGCGTCTATCGGGATACCGAAGTTTTCCTGAATACAGTTTACCACACGCTGGATCTTGTTTGATTCCTGATCCCATGCGTCAAAGTAAACGCTGTTTATCTTGGTGGTCGGATTGCTTGTATAGTTCGGAACTGCACAGTCACGGGGCACCTGCAGTATATTTAGCTTTCCGCCTCCGATATCGAACTGACATATCCAGATAACGTCTGTAAGCTCCTGATCCTCGTCAAATCCGAGGAAAAGCACGGTGTACTGTCCCTCGACAAGCTGCGGAAGATCCAGACCGTCTGTAAAGTCCTCGGTAACGATATCTGTATCGACGTTCAGATCCATTGTAGGCTTCTGAAGCTCGCCCTCGATGTCAACAGTAGGCTGCCAGCGCTTGAAATAGGTCATTATGGACACTCTCTCATCGGGCTGACCGCTCTTTTTATACCAGAGTATAGGCATATTAAGGAAGAGAGCGATTATAGCCGCGATACTTAGCAGAATGGACGTAAGCTTTATGAATGCGTCCTTTTTGCTCTTTTTCTTTTTCGGCTCGTCGTCAAAATCGTCGAGATCCTCATCATAATCTGCCGATTCAACGTATCTTTCTCTGCCCTTTTCGTGAAGTCCGTGATACTGCTGCTCATTTAACTGCGGTCTCGGAGGTTTCTCCCCCTCGATCCTTATATCTATTGAAGGAGCCTCGTGCAATCCATGATACTCGGGCTCTTTTGGTCTGCTGTTATTATTATCGATCCTTTTGAGCTTTCTAAGAGGTTTTGCCTGCCTCGGAGCTCCGTAAGATCTGCTGTATAACTCCTCGTTACGTTCTTCTCGGTTCATTTGACTCCTCTTTTCAAATTCCCAGTATTTTATTTCTCTGCTTTTGAAAGCCGTGTATAAAAATTATATCCCTCTGCGGTACAAATAGGTATTACTCCGCCTTTTTTTATAACCGACTTCATGGAAAATGCAAAAGCCTCCAGCATAGCCGCATTAAGGTCGGTATAAGCCAGCTTGCGCATTTTATCCACATCCTTGTAGTCTCTTTCGGCAGAAATAAGGTCGCCGATGTAAACTATCTCCTCAAGACGGGACATTCCAGCCCGTCCGACTGTATGAAATCTGATGGAATTAAGGATATCTATATCCTCTATCCCAAACTCTTTCTTAATAAAATATGCACCTGCAATGCCGTGGAGCAGCGAACGCGTTTCAAGCTCCTCGCGGCATACCGTGTAGCCGCTCTCCTCTACAAGAGCTCTCTGCTGATCGTCGGGCATTTCCTTGCAGATATCATGAAGAAGCCCTGCAAAATATGCCTTTTCGGGATCTTCTCCGTACTTTTCCGCAAGCTTTCTGCACTCGTCGGCAACATTCAGCGAATGTGTGTATCTTTTAACCGATAAATTGGCTTTCAGGTATTTCTTTTTATCGTCTGCATCGTAATGCAATTTTCCTTCACCTCTGACTGAATATAATCCCTTCGATCTTATATATTGTACTACATTTTCGTCAAGATAGCAAGCGAAATCCTTATTTTTTGCAATTTTTTTTCTGATCTCGGTGCTCGAAATCACCGTAGGATCAGCCTCGGATACCAGTATCTTGCCGAATTTGCTGAGTTCCTCTGCCTTTGCTCTCAGTGCAGGCAGGTCTCCGCTCTCACGGGATACGACACATAATGTTACCTTTGCCAGTATCTCATCAAAACGGTGCCATGTATCGAAGCACATGAGCATATCACTTCCCACCATGAGAAAAAGCTCTGCCTCAGGAAATTCAGCGTGGAAGTGCTCCACCGTGTATATAGTATAGCTCACGCGGTCGCTTTTTATCTCATAATCGCTGACAAAAAGCCTTTCGTCTGCCCTGCAGGCAAGTCTGAGCATTTCAAGTCTGTCCTCATCGGGAGCGTACTCCGCTATGGAGCGGTGGGGAGACTTCTTCGACGGCACCAAATACAACCTGTCGAGCGAAAAATCACGGAGCGCTGTCTGCGCAAGATGTATATGACCGTTATGTACGGGATTGAAGCTTCCGCCGTATATTCCTATGCGCATTTCATCACTCCATTCATTTCCACGGGCGCTTGCCTTCTGTCCAGCCCTTTTCCTTCCAGTAGTCCATGTCGGCTTTGTTCCAGCCGTTTTTCTGCAAAAGGCTCATTATCTTGAAAAAGCCCTTTGTTTTCAGTGAAACAGGTACTTTCCCCTGCCTTTTCAGTATTTTTTTTGCGATACTGTCGGCTTTTTTATTGATATCGTCCTTTATCTTGGGCTTTACGCTCTGCCAGTCAACTGCCGCAACTGCTCTGCCCAGCTTGTAGGTCTGAGGTATGCCCCAGAAGAAGCAGCTGTCCGCCATGTCCTTCATAGTGGACTTCACGCCTGCTCCCGCAGCCGTTGCAACCACTACTGCCTGCTTGCTGAACATCTTTTCCTCGGGACGGTGCGCCATCCAGCGCCAGCCGTAATGGTCGAGGAGCGCTTTCATCTGTCCTGTGCAGTGGTAAACGTACACGGGAGACGTAAGTATAAGCACATCTGATGCGTCTATAAGCTCGGTTATGGGCTTCAGCTTTTCGGCGTGAGGACAATGCTCCTCGTTTTTCTCGAAACAATTTGTACAGCCATAGCAGAACTCGTCAAAGTCACGGGGCAGGAACACCTCGCTGATCTCATCGGGCTTGGTCAGCTTCTCAGCCATGATACGCCCGATATTGTAGGTGGAGCCCTTGTGGTTTGTGCCGCTTATTATAAGAACCTTCATGTCTTACTTAGCCTTTGGGATATTCTCGATAACAGGCTCTTTTTCGTTGCGCTTGAAAAGCACGAATTTGCTGCCGATGACCTGTACTACATCGGCGCCTGTCTGCTCTGCGATAGCGTCGGCAGCCTCTCTTGCGGTCCAGCCCGAATTGTCAAGAACTCTCAGCTTTATAAGCTCTCTTTTTGTAAGAGCAGCTTCAATATCCTTGCACATAGCCTCGGTAACGCCGCCCTTTCCCACCTGATATATGGTCTCGTATGTAGAGGCGATACCGCGCAGGTAAGCTCTCTGCTTGCTTGTTAACATTCAATCACCAAATCTTTCTTTCAGATACTTGTACAGCTCTCTGAGAGCCGCACCTCTGTGGCTTATAGCGTTCTTTTCATCTGCTGTGAGCTCCGCCATTGTGCGCTTGCCCACCATAAATACGGGATCGTAGCCGAAGCCGTTGGTGCCGCGCTGCTCATGTCCGATAGCCCCTCTGCACTCCCCTGTCATGGTGTGGCTGCCGTTTTCGTCGATGTACGCGATAGTACACTCGAATGCAGCTCCGCGCTTGCCGTCGGGCACGTTCTTCATTTCCTCAAGAAGCTTCGCGCAGTGCTGTCCCTCGGGAGCATATCTTGCGGAATAAACTCCCGGTCTGCCGTCCATAGCGTCAACGCATAGACCGCTGTCGTCTGCGATAGTCGGGAGCTTTACAGCTTCGTAAACTGCTTTTGCCTTGATAAGAGCGTTTTCCGCAAAGGAAGCGCCGTTTTCCTCGGGATCACAGTTTGCTCCTGCTTCACGCTGTGAGAGGACCTCTATCCCGAGAGGTGCAAGTATCTCTCTTGCCTCGCGGAGCTTGTTTGCGTTATTTGTAGCCATTACAAGCTGCTTAATCATTGTCCTTACCTCCGAACAGTCTGCTGAAGAAGCCGCGCTTTTTCTTCTTTTCGGGCTCAGCAGCAGTCTCTGTCTCTTCCTCGGCTGTCTCTTCTTCATCAGCTTCGTCGGAATCCTCGGCGTCATCGGACTCATCCTCGTAGGATTCGTCCTCAGCTGCTTCGGTCAGCTCGCTTTCCTCAGCCTCTGTGTCCTCATCAGCTTCAGCCTCATCATCAGACTCAACTTCAGACTCTGTCTCAGCTTCGGTTTCTTCTTCGGACTCCTCTTCGTAGTCCTCTTCCTCGTACTCAGGCTCTGCTTCATCGGCTTCTTCGTCTTCCTCATAGGCAACGAATGCGCCGTACTCGTTGTAATAGCCCTTTACGCCGTCGACCTCAACGGTCTCCTCGTCCTCTTCGTACTCGGTATCCTCAGTGTAGCCCTCGGACTCGTTCTCCTCGTCCTCCTCAGCCTCGGCAAGCTCTTCAAGCTGCTCGGGACTTGCAAAGAGAGCGTCAACGAACATATTGCTGTCAAATGGCTGTAAATCGTCTATCTTCTCGCCAACGCCAATGAGCTTTACAGGTATGCCAAGCTCGTTCTTTATGGAGATAACGATACCGCCCTTTGCTGTACCGTCGAGCTTTGTGAGAACTATACCCGTGATAGGTGCAGTCTCGCTGAAAAGCTTAGCCTGATTTACTGCGTTCTGACCTGTTGTAGCGTCAAGTACAAGAAGCACCTCACGTGAGCAGTCCCCTGCCTTTGTGTCGATGATACGGTTTATCTTTTTGAGCTCCTCCATAAGATTCTTCTTGTTATGGAGACGTCCTGCGGTGTCAATAACGACAACGTCGCACTCTCTTGCCTTTGCAGCTTCGAGAGCGTCGTATACTACCGCACCGGGATCGGAGCCCTCGGCGTGCTTAACTATGTCAACGCCTGCTCTCTGCGTCCATACCTCAAGCTGGTCGATAGCTGCTGCACGGAATGTATCCGCAGCGGCAACGAGAACTTTTTTGCCCTCCTGCTTGAACTGGTGGCAGAGCTTGCCGATAGTTGTTGTCTTGCCTGCGCCGTTTACGCCGATGACCATGATTACTGCGGGAGATACAGACAGGTCAAGTCCTGTGTCATTGCCCATTATCTCAGAGATGACCTCATGGATAAGTCCCATTATCTCCTTTGGATCGGTGATACCGCGCTCCTTTATCTTCTTGCGGAGCCTGTCGCATATCTCCTCGGAGGTCTCAACGCCGATATCGCTCATTATCATCTGCTCCTCGAGCTCGTCGAAAAGGTCCTCGTCAATAACGGTAAACTGGTTAAGAACCCTCTGGATACCGCCGAAAAGAAAATCCTTGGTCTTTTTGAGACCGCTGGCAATTTTAGAAAAAAGTCCCATTATATCCTCCAAACATGGTCTATTATACTTATCGAAATGAAAAACGATTTTGTGACAAAAAAATTATTGAATATCCGCAACGTCCTCCTGGAAGTCCACCTGCTCCATTTTCAGGAGCTTGGAAATACCGTCCTCCTGCATGGTTACACCGTAAAGGACATTGGCTTCTTCCATAGCGCTTCGTCTGTGAGTAACAAGCACGAACTGAGTGGTATCAGTGAACTTTTTGAGGTACTGTGCGTACTTTCTTACGTTTACCTCATCGAGAGCCGCGTCTATCTCGTCAAGAATACAGAAAGGCGCAGGTCTCAGCTTGAGTATAGCGAAATAGATAGCTATAGCTACGAAAGACTGCTCGCCTCCCGACAGTGAGATAAGGTTCTTGATGACCTTACCGGGAGGCGCTACGCTTATCTCTATGCCCGATTCCAGAACGTTCTCGGGATCGGTAAGTATCAGCTCTGCCTTTCCGCCGCCGAAGAGCTCCACGAATATGCTCTTGAAATTTGAGTTTATTATCTCAAAGCTCTCTGAGAATATCCTGCACATCTCCGAAGTAAGGTCTGTGATTATCTTTTCCAGCTCTGTCTTGGACTTCTGCACGTCGGCTATCTGCTCGGACATGAACTGATAACGCTCGGATACTTCCTTGTACTCCTCGATAGCGTCAACGTTTACGCTTCCGAGGGCGCGTATCTTGTTCTTTATGGTGGTGAGCTCTGCCTGTGCGGCTATCATATCGTCTATCTTCTCAGCCATGGCAACAGCCTCGGAGCGCGTAAGCTCGTAGACCTCCATGAGCTGTCTGATGATATTGTCGGTATCGCGGCAGACTGTCTCCTTGCGCTCTTCAAGACGGGTGATATCTGCGGACAGCTTTTCCTTTGCTTCGTTGATAGTTTTCAAGCCGTTCTGCATCTCATTTACGAGACGGTTCTGCTCTGTATGAGTTGCATGACAGCGCTGTATCTCGGCATTGTATGTCTCGGTGTTGTCCTTGAAATCGGAGAGCTGTTTTTTCAGCTCCTCTATCTCAGCCTGCTTCTGTGAGATTATCTCCTTCTGGCGGAATATCTCCTCCTCGAAGCGGTGAGCGCCGTATTTCAGCTCTTCCTCTCTGCGGTCGATACGGGAGAGCTCCAGCTCCTGAGCCTGCACGTCCTTTGCAAGCTCCATGCCCTTTATCTTCAGCTCTGACAGCTTATCGGACAGCTCCGCACGCTGTAATCTCAGCTTTTCGCGGATATCCTGTCCCTGTGCAAGCTTTTCCTCAGCCGCCTTTATCTCGGCGTCTGTATCGGCAAGAGCCTTTTCCGAATCGACTATGCTCTGCTTTGCGGCAGCTATGCGCTGCTGTATCTCTGCTGCTGCTTTCTCGGAGTTCTCCGACTGTGCGCGGAACTGCTCCTCCAGTGAAGCAAGGCTGTTGAGCTCTGCTCCAATGCGGACTCTGTCAGCCTCGCACTGTGCCTGTTCTTCCTTTGCAGCCTCCGTATCAAAGCGGAGCTTCTCGGATTCGGCGCGGAGCTTCTCTGCCTTTTCGCGGAGAGTGTCCCGCTCTGATTCCAGCTTTACTATCTCGGCGTCGAGAGTGTCTATCTCGTTCTTACGGGTTATGATACCGCCCGAACGCTGTGCGGAACCGCCTGTGAATGAACCGCCTGCATTGATGACCTGTCCGTCGAGAGTTACTATCTTGAACTTGTAGCCGTATTTCTTGGCTATAAGAGTTGCGGTGTCGATATCCTCTGCGATGACTATGCGTCCCAGAAGTGAAGCGATTATACCGCTGAATTTCTGGTCATAAGTCACTATCTTGTTGGCATTTGCCACGAAGCCCTCGCAGTTTTCAAGCCCCTGCTCGCGGAGCTCGTAGCCCTTTACAGATGTGATAGGCAGGAATGTTGCACGTCCGCCCTTCTGCTCTTTAAGGAAACGGATACAGCGCTTTGCGATGTCCTCGTTTTCGACGATGATGTTCTGCATTGCGCCGCCCAGCGCAGTCTCAACTGCTACTGCGTACTTTGGCTCAACGCCTATATTCTGAGCTACAGTGCCCATTACTCCGCCGATACGTCCCTGCTTTGAGGCTTTCAGAACCTGCTTTACGCTGCCTGCAAAGCCCTCCATATTGTTTTCAAGGTCGGTGAGTATCTTGCGGCGCTGCTGCTTGTCTTTCAGCTCATAGAGCGCTAGCTCGAAGTCGTTCTTAGCCTGCTCGAAGCCCTCGCGGCGCGACTTGTAAAGTCTTTCAAGTCCGCTGAGCTTGTTGCGGAGCTCCTCGGCTCTCGCTGCGTTCTTCTCTTTCTCTGCCTTTATCTCGGCAGCCTGACTCTGATACTCGCTGAGCTTGCGGCTGATATCGCCGCTGCTTTCGCGGAGCTCGGCAAGACGGGCGGTCTGCTCCTCTATGGTCGCCTTTGAGGACTCGATAGTGAAGCGGTGCTCGCTCTGCCTGATGTACATAGCGTTTATCTCGCTGCCTGCCTTGTCAACGGAGTCTCCCAGCTTTGAGCTCTCGTTCTCGGCTTTCTCGAAGCTCTCCTCGGCAGCCTTTATCTCGGCTTCAAGAGTCTTTTTCTTTGCTTCAAGCTCTGCAAGTCCGTCAAGAGCAGCCTTGCGCTCCTGCTCCAGAGCTTTCTTGGCTTCTTCGGAGCTGTCGATGTTCTTCTGAGCGGCTTCAACTGCCTCGTTGCAGTGCTTTATATCGTTTTCGAGAACGGCGATACCAGACTTCATCTCCGATGAGGTCTGCTCCTCCTCCAGCATTTTGCGGCGGAGTTCGTCGGCACGCATGGTGCTCTCCTGCATCTTTCTGATACCGTCTGCTATCTTCTGCTCCTCGCGCTGGATATCGTTCTCGATATTCTCGTACTCGTTCTTGCTGACGAGTATCTTGCTCTCTATCTCGTCAAGCTTTACCTTCATCTCGTCCAGCTTTGTCACCCAGACGGATATTTCCAGCTTCTTGCGCTCCTCGGCAAGCTTTATGAACTTCTCAGCCTTTTGCGACTGTATGCGGAGCGGCTCCACTCTGCCCTCCAGTTCCGACAGGATATCCGTCAGACGAAGGAGATTTTCCTGTGCGGCGGTGAGCTTTCTCTCAGCCTCCAGTTTCTTGTAGCGGAACTTTGAGATACCTGCCGCTTCTTCAAATATGTCGCGGCGCTCGGAGCTCTTTGCACCGACTATCTCGGCGATACGTCCCTGTCCGATAATGGAGTAGCCGTCGCGTCCAAGACCTGTGTCCATGAAGAGTTCGTTAATGTCCTTCAGACGGCATGGCTTGCCGCATATCATGTACTCACTCTCGCCGCTTCGGTAAAGCTTACGAGTGATAGCCACCTCATCATCCATGTCGGGGAGAGTCTTGTCGGAGTTATCGATATTCAGCGTAACTGCCGCAAAGCCCATAGGCTTTCTCGCAACAGTACCCGAGAAGATGACGTCCTCCATTTTATTGCCTCGGAGCGTTTTTGTGGACTGCTCGCCCAGTACCCAGCGCACCGAGTCGCCGATATTGCTCTTGCCGCTTCCGTTAGGACCGACAACTGCGGTAAGTCCCTTGTCAAAGGTCAGACTTATCTTATCGGGAAAGGACTTAAATCCCTGTATTTCCAGTGATTTCAGGTACATTCGCTCACCTCCTCAGCATACATCTGTATTTCGGAACGCTTTCGTCTCCGATTATCTTCACATCTGTTCCAAGATTTTTGAAATAGATGATATTTGACTTTTTCTGTCCTGTCGCCTTGCTTATACAGGACGGATTCACTGCAATTACAGCGTTTTTTGGCATTTCCCCTGCGCTTTTCAGCTCAAATTCCATATTATGGCGGTATATCAGCGCTTCACATAGCTCTCTGAAAGCAGGGTGATAAAATCCGCCCACCATGTCATGCTCCACGAATTCGCTGGCGTGAAGTCCGCATTTTATTACTCTTATGCCGCTGTCCTCGAACATAGCCATTGCAGAAGCGGCTGTCTCCACCGCCTTGTCAAAGCTGAAAGGCTTGTATTCTCCCGACAGCAGAAGCTCTCCCAGACGGGTGTTTTTCAGCACAACTACGGGATAGATACGCACCGTATCTGGACTGAGAGCAATTATACGCTCAATAGTCGCCCACTCCTTTTCGGGAGTGCTGCCGTAGAGCCCTATCATCATCTGCAAGCCCAGCTCAAAGCCGAATGCTCTTATGAGCTGGCAGGCGTCCTCAACGTCCTGTGCGGTATGTCCGCGCTCGTTAAGGGTAAGCACCTCGTCGTCAAGTGATTGCGCTCCCAGCTCTATGGCGGTGACGCCGTACTCTTTGAGGAGCTTCAAAACTTCAAAATCTATGCAGTCGGGACGTGTGGAACAGCGTATGCCGCTGAACTTTCCCTCACCGATAAAATCATGAGCCGCTTCAAGGAGCTCCACCATATAATCACGGGAAATTGCGGTAAAGCTGCCGCCGAAAAAGGCTATCTCAGCGTTTTCGGGCTCCTTTACCTCACGGACAGCCCTTTCGCATATCTCCCTGACCTCGTCTCCTGTGGGAGCGTGCTGCGCTCCGCTGATAGTGCGCTGGTCACAGAAGCTGCACATATGAGGGCAGCCGATATGGGGAATGAATATGGAAATATTACTGTGCTTCATAGCCCATAAGCTCAAGCGCTTCCTTTGCCGCAAGCTGCTCGGCTTCCTTTTTGCTCTTGCCTCTGCCCTTGCCTATTACCTGATCGTTGAGACATACCTCAACTACGAAGCTCTTGTTGTGGTCGGGACCTTCCTCGCCGATGAGGACGTACTCCACCTTTTCCTCGGGATTCTGCTGGACTATCTCCTGCAAAACTGTCTTGAAGTCATTGAAAACAGGCTTCTTTGCGTGCTGTATATCCTTTGGCATGAAGCGGAGTATGTGCTTTGAAGCAGGCTCGATACCGCCGTCAAGATATATAGCAGCGATAACTGCTTCAAAGGCGTCTGCAAGTATTGAGGGACGCTGACGTCCGCCTGTGTTCTCCTCTCCCTTGCCGAGGAGCAGATAATCTCCCAGTCCTATCTGCTGTGCGAAGATATGCAGAGACTTCTCGCATACCAGCGAAGCTCTCATTTTTGTGAGCTCGCCCTCTGCAACGTTGAGGTTCTTGTATAAAAAGTCCGATACTACTATTGACAGAACGCTGTCGCCGAGAAATTCAAGGCGCTCGTTGCTGCCGTTGGGACGCTTTCTTTCATTTGCGTATGACGAGTGAGACAAAGCCTGCTTGAGCAGCTCGATATCCTTGAATTTATATCCTAAAACTTCTTCAAAACTTGAAAGGTCTTTCATTTTAATCACTCCTTGTCTGCGGCTGACATACGGGCAACATAGCCCTCTATTACGCCTGCGACATTGCCGTCCACACAGCGTTTCGCCTGTCTTACGGCATTGAAGAACGCCGTACCGTCAGAGCTGCCGTGTGCTTTTATAACGGGCTTTCTTACGCCTAAAAGCGCCGAACCGCCCACTTCCTTGTAATCCATCTGCTTTCGGAATGTGTTTATCTTGCTCATTGCAAAAAGAGCACCTATCTTGCCTGCTCCCGAGAAGAACCATTTCAGCTTCTTTGAAAAGAAGCTGCCCATGCCCTCGTAGAGTTTAAGTGCGATATTGCCTGTGAATCCGTCAGTAACGACAACCTGCACCTCGCCCTTCGGCATATCTCTTGCCTCGATATTTCCTGCGAAATTGAGCTCGGACTCCTGTAAGAGCTTATATGCTTCTATCTCCAAATCTCTGCCCTTGGTCTCCTCTGCGCCGATATTCAGCAGTGCTACCTTGGGAGACTTTACTCCCATGACCTTTTCCATATAGGCGCTGCCCATAACAGCGAATTGCAGCAGCATATCCGCACGGCACTCGGTATTTGCACCTGCGTCCACAAGGACGAAGCTGCCCTTGTCGGCAGGCATAACAGGCGACGGAGCTATACGCTTGATACCTTTGATACGCTTGACGATGAAGGAGGCTCCCATAACGAGAGCGCCTGTGCTGCCTGCGGATACAAAGGCGTCGCCCTTGCCCTCTGCCAACAGACTGAGACCAACAGCCATGGAAGTATTCTTTCCTGACTTGATTATCTCCTTCGGTTCCTCATGTATATCAAAAATATCATCGGTATGAACTATCTCCATGCCGTCAAGGCTGAGTCCGTTCTTCTCTGCACAAGCCCTTATCTCGGGCTCTCTGCCTGTGAGCACTATGCTCACGCCAAGCTCTCTGACTGCTCTTTCACATCCTCGGATAACCTCCAGAGGAGCGTTATCTCCTCCGAAGGCGTCAACTATAACTCTTACAGCCAATTCTTTCAAGCTCTCCTCTCAGCGAGTTTACTGCACGCCGGGCATATGCGCCGTAGCGTTCCTTTTTGTCCTTTATCCTTACGCCGATGTCAGGTAATATACCCATATTCGCGCCCATAGGCTGGAAGCTGCCGCTGTTGAACGGATCGCTTATATAGCCTGAAAGAGCGCCTGTCATGGTATCTCTCGGGAGCTTCAGCGGCTCCAGTCCTTTCAGCTTTCTTGCAGCAGCGATACCTGCTATAAGTCCGCTTGCCGCCGATTCCATATAGCCCTCAACGCCTGTTATCTGTCCTGCGAAGTATATCTCGGGACGGCTCCTCATGGAGAAATCGGAGTTGAGAAGCTCGGGGCTGTTGATAAAGGTATTTCTGTGCATTACGCCGTAGCGCATGAACTCGGCGTTTTCAAGTCCCGTTATCATGGAGAATACACGCTTCTGCTCGCCGAATTTCAGATTGGTCTGGAATCCTACAAGGTTGAAAAGCGTACCCTCGCGGTTCTCCTTGCGGAGCTGTACCACTGCATACGGTCTTCTGCCTGTTCGGGGATCGTCGATACCCACGGGCTTCATTGGTCCGAAGCGCATGGTGTCCACACCTCGGGAGGCAAGCTCCTCGATAGGCATACAGCCCTCATATACGCTGAAGGGGTGTGTCTCGAAATCCTTCAGCTGTACCTTTTCAGCACCGATAAGCGCCTCATAGAATGCAAGGTATTCTTCTTTATTCATGGGACAGTTGACGTAATCTGCGTCTCCTCTGTCATAGCGCGAAGCATAGAAGGCTCTTTCCATATCTATGCTCTCGGCAGTAACAATAGGCGCAGCCGCGTCATAAAAGCTTAGTCCCTCGCCGCAGAGCTCCTTTATTATATCAGCCATAGCGCCCTGTGTAAGCGGACCTGTGGCGATAATGGTCGTACCCTCGGGCAACTCGGTCACCTCGCCGCCTATCACTTCAATAAGGGGGTGATTCTTTATCTTTTCCGTAACTGCGTCGGAGAACTTCTCGCGGTCAACTGCAAGAGCGCCGCCTGCTTCAACAGCGTTTGCCTTAGCGCAGGGCACTGTCAGCGAGCCGAGAAGCTCCATTTCGTATTTCAGAAGTCCCGCAGCGGATTCAAGTCTTGCGGCTTTCAGCGAATTTGAGCATACAAGCTCCGCAAATCCGCCGTATTTATGGGCAGGAGAAAACTTCTCGGGCTTCATCTCATAAAGCCTTACGTTTATGCCTGCTTCGGCAACAGCCCATGCGGCTTCGCAGCCTGCAAGTCCTGCGCCGATAACGTTTACTATCATTTTTTCAGCTCTCTTTCATAGCCGCAGCCCTCGCTCTCACAAACGAGCTTGCCTGATTTTCCGCCCTTCATAAAGAGGCTCTTGCCGCACTGTGGACAAAGCTCCTTTGTTGGGACATTCCATGTCATGAAGCTGCAATCGGGGAATCCCTCACAGCCGTAGAAGCTTCTGCCCTTCTTGGACTTTTTGAGAAGCATTTTCTTGCCGCATCTCGGGCAGCTACCCTCGGTCTCGGTAACTATCTTCTTGGTGTTCTTGCACTCGGGGAATCCCGGGCAGGCAAGGAATTTTCCGTACTTGCTGTACTTGATGACCATGTTCCTGCCGCAGAGCTCGCAGACCACGTCGGTCTCCTCGTCGGGTACCTTTACGCGCTTGCCATCCATAGCCTCCTCGGCTTTTTTCAGCGTCTCCGAAAAATCGTCATAGAACTCGCGGAGAGTGCTTACCCAGTCCTTTTCGCCGTGCTCGACTTCGTCGAGATTGTTTTCCATTTCCGCTGTGAACTTTGCGTCAACTATCTTCTTGAAGTGGTCCTTCATAAGCTCGGTGATGACCTCGCCGAGATTTGTAGGCTTTAATGCCTTGCCCTCATGCTCCACATAGCGGCGTGAGGTAATAGTTGTTATTGTAGGAGCATAGGTGCTTGGTCTGCCTATGCCGTTCTCTTCGAGAGCCTTTATAAGCGAAGCCTCTGTGTATCTCGGAGGCGGCTGTGTGAAGTGCTGATTTCCTGCGATAGACTTTAATTTTAGCTTGTCGTCGTTTTTCAGCTCGGGCAGCATCTTCTTGCTGCCGTCCTCGGAGTCGGTGGACTCAACGTAAAGAGCCATAAATCCGTCGAACTTCACAGAATAGCCCGAAGCTCTGAATGTACAGCCGTTTGCTTCGATATCGGCAGAAACTGTATCAAGGAGAGCGTTTGCCATCTGGCTTGCGATGAAGCGCTCCCATATAAGCTTGTAGAGCTTATACTGGTCGGAACTGAGACTGGACTTTACTCTTTCGGGAGTAAGCTCGGGAGTTGACGGACGAATAGCTTCGTGGGCGTCCTGAGCATTGCTCTTGGTCTTGAAGTTTCTTGGCTCGGGGGGCAGATAATCACTGCCGTAAACAGTTCCGATATATTCAGCGGCAGCCTTCTTAGCCTCGTCGGATATACGCAGGCTGTCGGTTCTCATGTATGTGATAAGACCTACTGCACCAACGCCCTGTACGTCAACACCTTCGTAAAGCTCCTGTGCAGCCTTCATGGTGCGCTTTGCGCTGAAGCTAAGCTTACGTGAGGCTTCCTGCTGCAATGTTGATGTAATGAAAGGAGGTGCAGGCTGCTTCTTGGTAACGCGCTTCTTTACAGAGGTTACTGTGTACTCGGCGCTTTCAAGTCTTTTCAGAAGTCCGTCTGCTTCTGCCTGATTGGGTATCTCCAGCTTTTCGCCGTCAACGGCTACCAGTGCTGCGTCGAAAACCTTTCTCGACGACGGAGCTGTGAACTTGGCGTCGATAGACCAGTATTCCTTGGGCACAAAAGCTCTTATCTCGTTCTCGCGGTCAACTACAAGGCGTACAGCAACTGACTGGACACGGCCTGCGGACAGACCTCTTTTGACCTTTTTCCACAGGAAAGGACTGAGCTCGTAACCTACCAGACGGTCAAGGATACGGCGAGCCTGCTGAGCGTTCACAAGGTCAACGTCTATCTTGTGAGGGTGGCTCATACCGTTCTTTACGCCTGTTTTTGTAATTTCATTGAATGCGACGCGGTTGTCGTCGTTCATATCCAGCTTCAGCATCTGTGCTATATGCCATGATATAGCTTCTCCCTCGCGGTCAGGGTCGGTAGCGAGATATATCTTGTCGCACTTCTTGGCGCGTTTTTTCAGCTCTCTGATAACGTCCTCCTTACCCTTCATATCGGTGTACTGAGGCTTGAAATCGTTATCCTTATCCACGCCCATTTTGGACTTTGGCAGGTCGCGGACGTGTCCCATGGAGGCTATAACTTCATAGCCCTGTCCAAGGTATTTCTGAATAGTTTTTGCCTTTGCAGGCGACTCTACTATAACTAAATCTGACATTTATAGTTCCCCTTATCTGATAAGTTCATACATTTTTCCGGGGAGCGAACGGACGATACCGAATATCTCCAGCTCTGTGAGCTCCGTCATAAGCTCCGAGGAATCTATTTCAAGGCGTGCTGCAAGCTCGTCTGCGTGCATTGCGCCGCTGAGAAGTTCTTCCGAAATACGCCTCTGCTGCTCGGTCAGGTCGTTGGGCAGCTCAAAATCATCATCTGAGGCTTTTTCCTCACGGACATCGTCCGCGAAAATATTAAGGTGTTCCATAGCCGAAGCTATCTCGGCTTCGCTTATATCCGCCTGTATCTCAGGCTTTTCAGCTCCTCTGTTCACTACAGGCAAAGGCGCTGAAACAGACTTTTTACCCGTTATGCATTCTATGACGTCGGAAGCGTCATACATTGGCACAGCACCGTCGCGGAGCAGCTTTATATTGCCTGCATAATCGCCGCTGAATATATCGGCAGGCGGCAGACACAGCACGTCTCTCCCCTGTCCTGCGGCAAGATTTGCAGTTATGAGCGAGCCGCTCTTGGCTCCTGCCTGAAAAACTACCGCAGCCTTTCCCAGTGCCGCAAGTATGCGGTTGCGCTTTGGAAAATTAGGCGAATTAGGCGGAGTTGCAGGCGGAAATTCTGATATAAACACTCCTCCTGCGGATATTATGGCGTCTCTGTAGGCGAAATTCTGTCTCGGATAGTCCACGTCCACACCGCAGCCCATTACGCATACGGTAGGACGTCCCATATCAACGGCAGCCATACTGCACGCAAGGTCGATACCTACTGCAAAGCCGCTGATTATAACAGCTCCCCGGGCGGAAAGCTCCGAGCATATCTCCTTGGCGGCTTTAAGGCTGTAGGCAGAAGCCTTTCGCGTGCCGACAGCCGTGACTGTCAGCTCAGTTTGCAGGCAGCCGATATTGCCCTTGTAATACAGCACCGACGGCGGATTATATATATGCCGCAGCTGCTCGGGATATTCGGGACTTGTTATGGATATGACTCCGATACCGCGCTTCATGCAGTTGGCAAGGAATACCTCTGCATGACGAAGCTGAACAGAGTGGACATTTTTGTTTTCGTTCTCGTTGAGGCTCACTACGGAGCTGTCCGTACTCAGTGAATGATACGCCTTTTCAGCCGTGCGGAAAAAGCTCATTATCTCCCAGATACGATGATTTCCCGTGCCGAATACCATATTCAGCCACACCCAGTATTTAGTTTCCTCCATAGCAAAGCCCCCCTTTTGCAAAACCATCAAATAGAATTTACTTGCTGAGCTCCCACATAAGAATACCTGCCGCCATAGCAGCATTAAGGGAGTTAATATTTCCGTGCATAGGTATGATAACGCGGCGCCTGCAGCGCTGTGCGATATCGGCAGGAAGTCCGTTGCCCTCGTTGCCGATAAATACTGCCTGAGTGCCGTCAAAGCTGCACTCCGTAACAGGCTGCGCGTCCTTGTCAATCACAGCGGCAGATGTAACGGCTCCTGCCGAATCAAGCTCCTCAAAGAGCACATCTGCGTCGTTTTCAACAGCTATTTTCATTCTGAAAACCGAGCCCATAGTCGAGCGTATCACCTTTGGACTGTACAGGTCGCAGCTGCCTGACATGATAACGCCGTCTATGCCGAGAGCGTCGGCTGTTCTTATCATCATGCCCACATTGCCGGGGTCCTGCAAGCCGAAAAGCACCAGATACTTTCCGCCGCTTTTCATTATGCTGCCGACAGTCCTTGCCGCAGGTATCCTGCACATGGCGAATACTCCCTGAGTGGTGTCTGTAGAAGCGATTTTGTTACCAAGCTCATTTGAAATGACAATTGTCCTTGTGTTTCTCAAATCAGCCTGCAAAAGCTCCTCGCCGAAGCGCTCCTGCGCCTTTTGCGTAAGTATCAGCTGAGTAATGCCGCTGTCCTCGCGTAGAGCGTCTGTGACTATCCTGAGCCCCTCCAACACGAATAAGCCGTACTGAAGCCTTTCTTTTTTCGATGAGGAAAGCTTCTGATACAGCTTGACTGTGGGATTATCTTTTGAAGTGATGAT
This sequence comes from Ruminococcus flavefaciens, assembly GCF_900119075.1. GTDB lineage: Bacteria > Bacillota > Clostridia > Oscillospirales > Ruminococcaceae > Ruminococcus > Ruminococcus flavefaciens_Q. Next base: position 177,553 of record NZ_FPIP01000001.1, on the reverse strand, counting down.
GTTTTCCAATAGCACAACACCGCCTGTTCAGACCGTATATATGCGGTCAGAGCGCAAAGCTCCGCCGCATATCACGGATCACGAATTAACAAAAACACGCTCTTAATATAATTAAGAAGCGTGTTTATTTTCTTGAATTAAAGAGCAGCCTTTGCCTTGTCAGCAATTGCTGTAAAACCAGCTGCGTCTGTGATAGCGATCTCGGAGAGCATCTTTCTGTTGAGAGAGATACCAGCCTTCTTGCAGCCGTTCATGAATGTTGAGTAGTTCATGCCGTTGAGCTTAGCAGCAGCTGAGATTCTTGTGATCCAGAGCTGTCTGAACTGTCTCTTCTTCTGCTTTCTTCCGATATATGCATAGTTGCCTGACTTCATTACGGCCTGCTTAGCCATCTTGAAGTGCTTGCTCTTTGAACCCCAGTAGCCCTTAGCAAGCTTTAAAGTCTTGTTTCTTCTCTTACGAGTCATCATTGCACCTTTAATACGTGCCATAGTCTTTTACCTCCAAATATTAAAATTACGGGAATTAGCTCAAAACTTTGCGGATATTCCGCTCAGATTACATATAAGGAACGAGCTTCTTGATTGTAGGTGCATTTGTGCAGTCAGCAACACCTGCGTTACGAGCGATTCTCTTGCGCTTTGTATCCTTCTGAGTAAGTCTGTGTCTCTTGTTGGTGTGCTGGTACTTTACCTTACCGCTTCCTGTAATCTTAAAACGCTTCTTAGCGCCCGAATGAGTTTTAACCTTTACCTTTGCCATTATATTATCCTCCTTACTTAGCGGCCTTTGGTGAAACGAACATTACTATGCTGCGTCCCTCCATTTTAGCCGGCTTATCCACAGTGCCTGCCGCAGAAACTGCCTCCTTGAAGCGATCAAGAAGTTCGTTGCCAAGTTCGGGATGTGCAATAGCTCTTTTACGGAATCTTACGGATACCTTGAGCTTGTCGCCGCCCTCTAAAAATTTGACAGCCTGATTTACCTTCGTCTCAAAATCGTGAGTGTCGATAGTGGAGAACATTCTGATCTCCTTGATAGAAACGACCTTCTGATTTTTTCTTGCTTCCTTCTCACGCTTAGCCTGCTCGAAGCAATACTTACCGTAGTCCATGATTCGGCATACGGGCGGTGTTGCCTGCGGAGCGATCTTTACGAGATCCAGATCCTGATCGAATGCAATCTGCTGAGCCTCTTTGGCGGACAGTACGCCGAGCTTTTTTCCGTCAGCGTCGATTACGAGAACTTCCTTGTCTCTTATCTCTTCGTTGATCTGCAGTTCCTGTTTGCTAATAGTCAAGCACCTCCAAGCAATATAATTTAAAAACAAAAATGAGTGCAGAAATTATCCGCACTCACCAATACACACTGATATATCACAGCTGCCGCAAGAACAGCCCGATTACCGATACATATTGACCGTTTCAGCATAGCCCGACGGTGAGAACGCATAGTTCTGCTTTGTTTACTCAAATATTATATACCCTTTTCCTGTAATTGTCAAGGCGTCTCTTGATTTTTGGCATTTTGCACATCATCATCGCCGATAATACTTTTTATTTTGTCCCAAATTGCAAATCTAACCTTGTATTTTCTCGGTTTGTGAAGTATATCCAGTTCTTTTTCGTCAAAGTTCGCCTCTGCCGCGGACTCGTCCTCACCTGCTCCGTCCTCTGCTTCACAGGCGGCTGGCAGACACAGGGGCGGATACATGACGCACCACCAGTTATGTCCCTCTGCGCTTCCTATTTTAATGCGCAGAGCGCGGTATCTCCCCGCAGGCATGGTGATATCGCCGTATGTCCTGTCGCCGAAATCAACGTCCGCAAGCTCCGCAGTAACCTTGTCAGTACAATCATTCTCGCGTAGAACTCCCTCGGCTATGTCGGTTATCTTGTCAAGCTTTTCCTCTGCTATAGCTTCGGCTTCGGAAAGGCTCTCCGCCGACTCAAACAGGCCGCTTTCAAGCAGCTTATCACGCACCATGAGCTTCAGCCGCTGGTCTTGCTCACTGTCGGAATTGGCAAGGATATGCAGTCGGAGCACACTCCCCCGAAGCTCGTCAAGCTTTCGCCCGTCACTGATAAAACTTCCGATATTAGAAATAAGTATAGCCAGTATCAGACCTGCCGCCATGACAGCTCCCACCTGTTTTCTCATAAATATCACCTCAGGAGCTATAATTGGCAGATACTGTCCTGATTATACAGCAATTGCGGCTTTTTTGTCAAGTATCGCCGTAAACTCCTCGCCCGTTATGGTCTCGCGGTCAAGAAGATACTGTGCCAGCTCATGGAGCTTTTCCCTGTTGTCGGAAAGTATTTTCAGCGCTTTTTCATGTGCACTTTTTATAATACTCCTCACCTCTTCGTCAACCATTGCCGCAGTCTCCGCAGAGCATACAAGCGAGGTATCACCGCCTAAATATCGGTTGTTCAGAGTTTCCAGTGCCGTCATATCAAAGCGCTCGCTCATTCCGTAACGAGTTACCATTGCACGGGCAAGCTTGGTCGCCTTTTCGATGTCGTTTGCCGCTCCCGTGGTACAGGTGTTGAAAACAAGCTCCTCCGCAGAGCGTCCACCCGTGAGAACAGCTATTTTTGCAAGAGCCTCCTCCTTTGACAGCAGGAACCGCTCATTCTCGTCCACTTGCATGGTGTAGCCCAGAGCTCCCGATGTTCTTGGGATTATGGTTATCTTATGTACGGGAGCGGAGTCCTTCTGCATTGCCGCCACAAGTGCGTGTCCTATCTCGTGATAGGCTATGAGCTCCTTTTCCTTTGGGGATATGACTGCGTTTTTACGCTGATAACCTGCGATCACTACTTCAACGCTCTCTTCAAAGTCGGACTGCTCCACAGAGCTCCGCCCACTGCGGACAGCTCTCAGTGCCGCTTCATTTATAATGTTGGCAAGCTCAGCACCCGAAGCTCCTGCGGTAGCCCTTGCAATGGCGCCGAAGTCGATATCGCCGCTCAGCTTCACCTTTTTGGCGTGAACGCGGAGAATAGCTTCTCTGCCTGCAAGGTCTGGGAGCTCCACGGGTATGCGCCTGTCGAAACGTCCCGGGCGCAGCAGCGCAGCATCGAGGGAATCGGGACGATTTGTCGCAGCCAGTATCACCACGCCCTTGTTGCCGTCGAAGCCGTCCATTTCCGTGAGAAGCTGGTTCAGCGTCTGCTCGCGCTCATCGCTGCTGCCCGACTGTCCGCTGCGCTTCTTGCCGATAGTATCTATCTCGTCGATAAACACGATACAGGGCGCTTTTTCCGCAGCCTGTCTGAACAAGTCCCGAACCTTTGCCGCGCCAACTCCCACGAACATCTCCACGAACTCAGAGCCCGATATGGAGAAAAACGGCACATCCGCCTCACCTGCCACAGCCTGCGCAAGGAGCGTCTTTCCTGTGCCGGGAGGTCCAACAAGGAGAGCTCCCTTGGGCAGCTTCGCGCCGATATCTGCGTATTTTTCGGGGCAGTGGAGAAAGTCCACTATCTCCGCAAGAGCCTCTTTCGCCTCGTCCTGCCCTGCCACGTCGGCAAATGTCCTGCCCGTCTGAGCCTTGACGTATATCTTCGCACTGCTTTTCCCGAAAGCCATTGCATTGCCGAAGCTCCCGAACAAGCCGTATCTTCTTTTTTTCATGTATGCTCAACTCCTTTATGGATTACGGTAAAATTATAACATACACAAAAATCGAAAACAACAAGTAAATGTTGGCATAAAAAAAGCTGCACTTTTCAGTGCAGCTTTCGGTATTTTACAGAGTTTTTACCTTGCCGAGAAGGAATTCCTGTATCATAAGGGCGTCGTTTGCTGTGAGTCCCTTTACCTTTGTGTCAACGTCTGCATTTGCAGAGCCCTGCTCGGTAATATGCTTCTTCTCAGAACCCTCAAGACCGTACTTGTTGGGGTTTGCGAGAGCCTGCATGATAAGAACAACATCAGACATATCTACTGCGCCGTCGCAGTTAGCGTCGCCAGCCTTTGTTACCTTGACATCGCTGTTCGGCTTGCCGCTTGCAGTTGTTGTAACTGTTGTAGGACCGGCAGTTGTGGTAGTCTTGGCTGTAGTTGTTGCGCCGCTCTTTGTTGTGGTAGTTGTAACTGTCTTTGGCTTTGTAGTAGTTGTGGTCTTGTCCTCTTCCTTAGCATCGGGCTTTGTTCCGTCAGGCTCGGTACCGCCTACGAGAACGCCGTCGTCGTATACGCAGATATAGTCTGTGCGCTGCTCCGGCGGATCGTCAACTGCGAAGAAGTCTGTGCTGTCACCTATTTTAAGATCCTTGTAGCTCCAGTCGTTCTTAGGATCCCATACGTCGCCGTAGTACATACCGAGATCGAACTGGTACTTCTTTCCTGAGTTTGCGATAACGTAGTCCTCCCATGTTATCTCAACATAGTAGGTATCAGCGACCTTGTCGTACTTGAAAGGACCTGTGAGCTTACCGTCAGCGCCGATAGCTCCGTCCTCAGTGCTTGACTGATCGTAGAGCTCGCGAACCTCGCCGAGGCCGTCGATGCCCTTAGCCATTTCGCTTACATTGAAGAAGTAACGTACTGATGTCTTCTTTGAAGGATTGCTCTCGCCTGAGAGAACCTTGAAGGATACCTGTGTTGTACCTGAACCGTCGCCGTTGAGGTTTGGCTTGTCAACGCCGATAGCCTCTATCCAGTAGCCGCTTCCGCCGCCGTCGCCGCCGTTTGTGCCGTAAACTCTCTTCTCGTCCTCAGGTGGGAAGTTTGGAGTTATAGCCATTTCTGGAGTGCCGTATACAGCATAGAGAGCTGCTGCTGCACCCGGGAGACAAGCGTTATAGTCGATAGTTACCTCGTTCTCTGTCCAGTCCTTTGTAGCGTCGTCATGTCCGTCGCTTGCGTCAGGACCGCCTGCAAGAGCGCCCCAGAGAATGTGCTTCTGCTCACGGGGATCCTCAGCCATGAGGAGTCCTGAAGCTGCACGGTGATGAGGATTCTTTACAGCGCTGTCATTATAGCCGACAACGAATGCTCTTGGACCGTGAGTACCGTTCTTGCCTGCAAGAACTGCGTACTTGGCATCTTCCTTGTACTTGATATCGTTCTTTCCGAGAACGTAATCCATCTGCTTCTTAGCCCATTCGCTCCACTCGCTTGGCTTGCTGTCATTTACGTACTTATCATAGAGGAGGCAGATGAACTGCATAGCAGTATTGTAACGGCAGCTGCCCCATGTGTCAAGGTGAGCAAATCCGCCGGGAGTCTCCTTCTGCTTCCATGCCTTGAGGCACTTGCCTACGCAGTCGTCGTCCCAGAAGTTGTCGAAAACATACTGGTTCTTGCCCTGTGCGTCTCTGACCTTCTGAACGAGGTCGAGCTCAGGGTGCTGCTGGTTTACTATAGCCCACATAACGCCTGCACCGCTCCACATATCGTTCCAGCAGTAGCACCAGCCGGAAGGAGCGTAGTAGTCGAATATCTTTACAGCGTAATCGAAAGACTTCTCGTCCTCTGTTACAATATACATCCATGCAGCAGCCCAGCAGTAGTCGTCTTCCCACTTGCTTGACTTGTAGAACTGTACAGGACCGTCAGCGTTATCTGAGATAAGCATATCCTTGTCCTTTGTGCTTGTAGGACCGTACTCTTCGATAGCGTCGTTGGCAAACTTCCAGAGAGCCTTTGCGTATTTCAGCGACTTGGCTGCGTAATCGGGATCGCTCTCCTTGAAGTTGAGGTAGTTGATAGCCAGTGAAGCACAGGCTGAAACAACATAATCGATCTGCGGCTTCTCAGCTGTAAGGAAGAATGCCGGACGAGGCATAGTATCAACCTCAGGGCTGTTCCAGATAGCGTGGTCTATGTTGCCCTCGCCTACCTGATAGCAGTGAGCGATGACCTTGCCGTCATCGTCGATAAATGTACACTTCATAAGATAATCGTTGAAGTGGCGGAGAATAGTCTCCATGTGTTCGTCCTGCTTGAGCTTCTTGAATACGTCGCCGTACTCATAGTATTCCCAGCCGAGAGTAGCAGCTGTGTAGTTCTCAGGCATACCGAACTCAACGTGGTCGCCTGCGTCGTGGAAACCGCCTGCAACGTCGATAGTGCCGTCACCGTCAGGATCGAGAATGTCCTTGTACTTGGACATGAATTCTGCTGAAAGGTTAGTACCGCCTGTGCTGGTCTTTGTAGTAACGCCGTCCCACTCTATCATAGGAACATGAGCGTCATAGGTGTGGCAGCTGCCGCGCCATGAGAGCCTGTTCTCGTTTTCTTTGAATTCTCCGCACATATTTGCGTCGTAGAAATAGAGCGAGTACTGAAGTGCACGGGCATAGTCGATATCAAGTCCCGAGTCCTTAACGACCTCGCTTATGGGAGCGCAGAACTGCTGCTCCTCAGTAGTGTCAGCGTCTACCGCATTTACAGGCGATATCACCGAGCACAGTGAAGTTGCCGCAGTAACGATACTAAGTAACGCTGCGGTCAGTTTTTTGTGATTCATCATAATTCCTCCCTTTTAATGTGAACCAATATTTATTTTTTATTTATCCCACTTTGAAAGACCGAGAAGATACTTCTGTATCTCCAGAGCATCGTTTGAAGTGAGTCCTTTGCTTGTGGTGTCAACATCGGCGTTTTCCGCGCCCTGCACTGTAATGTGCTTTGCGTCGGAGCCGCTTGTGCCGAATTTATTGGGATTTGCCAGAGACTGCATTACCAGTACCACATCGCCCATATCAACTGAGCCGTCGCAGTTTGCGTCGCCCTTCTTATACTTGCCGTCAGTGGGCTTCACTGTTGTAGTGGTAACCGCTGAAGAAGTTGTTGAAGTCGGCTTAGGAGCTGTTGTGGTAACTGCTGTAGTTGTTGTACTACTGACAGTCTTTGCTGTTGTGGTGGTTGTAGTAACAGCAGGCTTTGTAGTAGTTACCGAGACAACTGTCTCACCGCCGCCGCTTATAGGATATTTCTTTAAGTCGGGCAGCTCGTCAAGAGTGATACAGTAGTCGCTCTGGTATATCTCGATAAGGTTGTCAACAGGGTTGTTCTGCTCGCTTGTGAGGTAGTTCATGTACCACGGGCAGAAGTAAAGCCATGCAGCCTTGTCGTTTACGAGATTTTCAAGTGACGGTATAGAGTCGTTCTCGGACATGGTCACCATTTTCTGACCGTCAGTTATCTGGACCATGCTGTAGAATGTGGACGCTATAGAACTGAGGTTAGCTACACCGTCTGCGCAGTTGTACTTGTCGCAGCCGAGGATATCCACAACATCGTCGCCCGGATACCAGTCCTTGGCGGCAGGTGAAGTTGAGCTTGTCCATATCCAGATGATATTGTCCAGACCATACTCGTTGGTCAGCTTGTCATAGAGGAGACGGTAGAGCTTCTTGCAGGGCTCAGGTCCCTCAGCTCCCCACCAGAACCATGCGCCCTCAGCCTCGTGGAGAGGTCTGAAAAGTACAGGAACATCGGCGTCCTTGAGCTTCTTGAACTCGCCTGCTATGAGCTCGATATCCTTCATTATGACTTCGTTTTCCCATGTGCCCTCTTCGAGAGCCTTGGAAATACTGAATGTAGTAAACTTTGGATTTGCGGATTCAACATAGAACGCAACATCGTCGCTTCCCTTTTCGCATGGCACGTTCCAGTGCCATGAGACAGTTGCGATGCCGTGGTACTTGTTTACCCACTCGATAACACGCTCTGGAGCGTGGTCGCGCCAGTCCGAAGATGAATTATAGGCGAGGAAGTCGATTCCGCGGATAGCAGGCTGCTTGCCTGTCTTTTCCTTGATGTACTCGAACTCCGCCTCGTTGTCCTTGATAAACACATCGGGACTGTTCCACAGATTGTAGTTATGGTCGCCGCAGTACTCCTGCTGACCTGAGATGACGTGCTTTCCGTAGACGTCGCAGAGATAGCTGTAAAGCCTCTTTGTACTTTCGGAAGCCTTAGGGTTGCAGAGTTCTCTCGTGGGCGAGAGATTTGTCAGCTTCTCGGAAGCAGGCTTGAGGGTAAGGTAGTCAAAGAAGGTATAGCCCCAGTAAGCCTTTAGCTCAATGGTGTTTTTGCCTTTTTTGAGGTTTACCACTCCGCCTGAGGTCTCGGCGAATTTGTTTGTGTAGGGACAGGTCAGCTCTCCCTGATTCACGCCGTTGACATTGAGATACTGCACCTTCTTGCGCGGATCGCTGGGCTCGCAGTAGCAAATGGTCAGCTCATAGAGACCTGCCTCGGGCACATCGACCTCAACGCTTAGGGTAGTACCCTTCTGGTCGAGGTAAGCAAAGCCCTTTCCTGAGTATCCGCTAAGGTCGGTATCTTCGGGGAAGTCGCCAAGCTTTACGTCTGAAACTCCGTTTGAATGGATCTTTCCTCCGCTGGTCTTGCCGTCCTCGAACTCATATTTGAGGACATTGTCGGCAGCCGACACTCCCGCAGGAGCTTTCGGCGCAGAGGGAAGGCTCATCGCCGCCGCAGCGATGACAGCAGCCGCTACAGTGCTCACGGACCGCTTTAGTTTTTCTTTCTTCAATTTGATCCCTCCAGATCATTGTATAATATTTATTAAACCGATAATTTAAGTGCCTAATCTTAAATATCGGACTTAACGCATACACACATATATATCATAGCATATTTTTACAGAAAAAGCAAGCTATTTCTGCAAATATTCCTCAAAATGGTAAGCATTTTACAAAGCGCAATTTATGGTCAGAGCCGCTGTAAGCGTTAATTATTTAAGCTTTTGGTCTGACCAATCAGTAAAAACAATTCTCAGAAAGGATAATATCAGTATCAAAACTATAACAGCTCCCACAAACACCTCACATAAGCGTTTTTCCTCAGCCCCATTATCAGTTCCCGTCACCAAAAATGCCTCCGAAGCCTTTTCTGCTTCATAAAAGCGAAAGCCGTTTTCTTCGGCATAGCGCTCCGCGACAGAACCTTTACTCCCCTTTACGAGGAGCTCACGCTGACGAAGCACTATATTCCCGTCACAGGTATAGCCCACAGCCTGAGAGCCAATTTGCTTGCAAACAGGCGGAATGTAAAGGCTTTTAAGCCTGCCGCACATAAAAAAAGCCCTCTCCCCGACAGAAAGCAGTTCCTCCCCTGTCTCGGCTTTTTCAATGGAGGTGCAGCCTGCAAAGCAGAAATTTCCGATCTCTTTCAGCTGATCCGGCAGCTTTATCTCCCTAAGCGATGTGCAGGCGCGAAAGCAGGAATCGGGCAGTATCTCCAGAGTATCGGGTATCGATGCAGACGTCAGTCCCGTACAGCCGCAGAAGCAGCCCTCGCCAATCTCGGCAAGTCCCTCAGGAAGTTCCGCACTTTTCAGTGAATAACAGCCATAAAAGCTGTGATGTCCTATCTTCATAAGAGTTTCGGGCAGAGTCATGCGTTTCAGCGACGTACAATTACAGAATGCGTTGTCACGTATCTCAGTAACGGGGTAACAGCCGATAAAATCGGGGATTACGACCTCTGTCGGCTCCCCCTTGAAGCCGACTATCACCGCTTCGCCGCCGATAATGGAATATTCAAGATCATCTTTTTCCGCTCCGTAAGCTTTAAAAACTGCGGTCATAAGCAAAAAAACAGCGGCAAAAATGCCGAAAAGAATCCTTTTCACTTCACTCACTCCTTTTAAAGCAAGTATAACAGCTCGGGAGCTGCCTGCAAAGCAATTATTCTCAACATTTTCCGCCGCATTATCCTTTTTTTCTGTGGGTTCGGACATTTCTCAGCATTCAGAAACAGCTTATTCAGGTAAAAAAAGTCGGTTCGTCCCGAATTATTCCCGCAAAAGCCGTCGTAAACGCACGAAGCTGCCGACAAAAATCGGCAGCTTCATTATCCTCTTTCGATTCCCCATCTATACTTTTCATTTCCGACGTTCAGGCATCGGATAAGTCAAGTACTTTTCTTGTATACATTATAACATAATACTCTCAGTAAGTCAAGCATAAATTGGAGAATTTTGCATTATTTCGCTGTTTCAGCTAAACACAAGCGCTCTTTTTATATATTATAACGAAATAAGAAGCCATCATTTATACGCGCAGTAAATCAAATATAAAGTATTACCCAGCGGTATCAAACTTTGCCGCAGTTTTTATCGAAAGAAGGATTGCAGGCATAGAAGTTCTTGGAGTTCAGCTTATCCTGCGCTATCCTCAGAGCTTCTCCAAAGCGCTGATAATGAACTATCTCGCGTTCGCGGAGGAAACGGATAGGATCGCGTACATCGGGATCGTCAGCAAGTCTGAGGATATTGTCATAGGTGGTTCTCGCCTTCTGCTCGGCAGCCATATCCTCGGAAAGATCGGTTATGATATCGCCCTTTGACTGGAAATAAGTTGCAGTAAAGGGAGTTCCCGAAGCCGCTACAGGATAAATGCCTGTGGTATGGTCTACAAAATAAGTGTCAAAGCCGCTTTTCTTTATCTCTTCCATGGAAAGGTCCTTGGTAAGCTGATAAAGTATAGCTGATATCATCTCGAAGTGAGCCAGCTCCTCAGTTCCAATATCGGTCAGAAGCCCCTTTACTTCGCCGTATGGCATTGCATAGCGCTGATTGAGATAGCGCAGGGACGCAGCAAGCTCGCCGTCAGGACCTCCAAGCTGTGAAATAATGACCTTTGCCAGCTTTGCATTTGGCGTTTTTATTTTTACAGGGTACTGTAATTTTTTTTCATACTGCCACATATATTATCTCCTTTCCCACGGCCACGGATCGTCAGTCCATGTCCAGCGCTCGCTGTTGTTCACCTGCTCGGGTGTGAGCGGTCCGAATTTCCGTGTATACTCGTCAACGGCATTCTCACGGAGTTTCCTGTACTTATGGAACATAGCCAGACCGCGCCGACAGTTCGGGTGGGTGTCAAGATAAAGGTTAAGCTCCTTGAGAGTGAAATCGTACTTCTTTATCTTGCTGAGAAGCATTTTCTGCTCATTCATCTGCTGTCGCCTCCTCCCGAAAAGGGCAAGTCAAGCTCGGGGAAAAGTGTTCCCTTGCTGAGCGCCTCATCGTCGCCGTAGGTCTCTCCCCACTGCTGAAACGGCACGTATGCCATTGCAAGGGGCGTTTTTGCAGGGAAACGTGATACAGAATCGTTTCCGTTATTTGAAATATTGAACTTCATTTCCATTGCGCCCATGGAATTTTCGCGCTCATGGAGAATCAAGCCTTCCATATCGTCAAAAAGATCCAATTTCATTGATATGTCCTCCTTTCCTGCGCGGAGAACAAGTGCAGAAGTCCTCCGCACATTACATACTATGAAAAAGAAGCCGACGGGGTTACAAAAGTAAAGTCCGAATACGCAAACAAGTTACGTATCCGGACTTATATCACTTATTTTTTCTCTTTCTGCTCAGGAAAAAGACAAATAAAGCTACAGGCACAGCCGCAAGCACAGCTCCCGACCCGTCCCCTGTTTTCGGACTGTCTGCGGAGTTCTTTGCCTTTGCCGCAGACAGCGCTGTGGTAACGCTTGCCGCTGTTGTTGACACAGCAGGCTCGATGAAGTCGCTTTTTGCCTTGATATCCCTGTGACGGACTGTCTCGCCGTCAAGATTCATGATATTGTAGGAATAATGGTCGCCGTCACGATAAATGAAGCTGAAACGCGCATTTGCACTGCCTATTGTCGTTGAAAGGAATCCCGAATGGCCGTATGTGAAGCTGAGCTCCTGCGAATTATAGCTTGAATCGGCGTATTTTTCGGTGCTTATGAGAGTATCACCGTCGCCGAGTATGAACTCTGTCTCCCCACGTGAATGGTCGTGACCGAACAGGTACATTATATCCATATCGTACTTTTCGGCATAGCTGTTGATAAGCTTCGCAAGCTCGTAGGAACTGTCGATATTGTACTGATTTTCGCCTATCCATTTACCGATAGACCTGCCGTTTGCGTTGACGCACTCGGGCTGAATTCCCAGAACATGAAGTCCCGAATGTGCGGATATCACCACAAGCTCGCCTTTGTAATTTTCGGCTGTCTTTTTCAGGAAGCTGTCAAGGTCTTTCAGCGTTCTGTCGTAGGAATAAGTAAATTCATTGCCATTTCGGTAAAGAGCGTTCTCGAAGTTCATTCCGTATACCGTGATGCCCTTGGCATATTTACTGTTTCTGCCCTTTGATCTCACAGCATCGGACATACCGCGAAATATCTGTCCGCCGCCGAAGCCGTTATCCATATCAGCTCCAAGACCAGCTCTGAGCGACATAACAGAAGCCGCCTCTCCCGAGTCGTGATTTCCCGATACGAACACAGCGTCAAGTCCGCCTAAATGGGACACTATCTGAGGGTAATACCTGTTCAGCATTCTGTCCTTGTCTGCTGTAGGACCGTTTACAAGGTCGCCTGTGCAGACCACCAGTGACGGGATATAGCCGCCTGTGCTCTCCATTATCTTTTCAACGGCGCGGTCTATGAACTCATACTGCTCATGGATATCCGAGAACGACATGAATGAATCGGGCAGAACTCCCTTTGCAATAACAAAAGCCGCATCCGCAGAGCGCTCCCTGTAGTGAACGCCGTCGGCGTCGTGTCCCTCGATAAGACAGCCCACGCGATGAACTCCCACAGGCTTACCCTTCAAAGAATCTGCCGTGAATGTAAGCTTTGCGCAATCCTGCTCCTCGCCGTCCACGAACCATTTAACGCTATCCGTGATGATATTTTTATCTGACAGCTCTACCGTGAATTTCGGCGCGGCATAGCCGCTGCCCTCTATGACATAGCTCTCGGCGGCAGGCTGTTTCCCTATACAGCGGCTAAGCTGCTCACCCTTGGCGTAAATGCAGACCTGAGCCGCCTCCGCCGCATTATCAGTGCAGGAAAAAGGTCTGTTGCTTTCCTCGGTGTATTTCAGATAATGGATACTGCCGTTTTCGCTGAAGTTCAGAGTACCGCCGCTGTAATCCCAAACATTGTCGCCGTCAGTCCACCAGTCTGCGGAGGTATAGAGCTGCCCCTCATGGTAGGTAAGGCGGAACGAGCTTGATGACAGCGTGGTATACTTCGGAGCAACACTGGTGACGATAGTTCTTCTGAAATAATGCCAGATATACTCACTGCTGCGGCTGTCCTCAGCGGTAAATATTTTCTGACTGCCGTCGCTGCTCTTTACGCAGATGATGTAGTCGTTTTCGTCCTCAAATCCGTTGACTTTATACCATTTCTGTCCGTCGGCAAGAGTCAGGACGCCGTTTTCCTCACCCTGCGGAGCTTTAACAGTGTAGTATGGCTCGTCAGCCGCATATGCATACATATGGATACCGAATGAGCATACAGCGGCAGCTGTTATTATCACAGTTCTTTTCTTAAAAATGTCCATAAAAAACTCCTGTTATACCAAGAAAGCCATAGCACATCATGTACTATGGCTTTAACTTTTGTATTATCAATATTCCGAAAGCACGATATTAACAATGCCCTGATAAAGGAAACCTGTCTCACTGGCGAAATTAAAGCCGAAATCCGCAGGATTCTGAAGCTGCATAACGATTATGTATGAGCCGTCCTGAGCGTAATTGCTGTAGTCACTGTAAACAGGCTTTTCTGCTGACTTGTCGGCAACGTTCCTGAGACAGCCTGTGATATACAGGAAGTCCCCTGCGCCTGTCTCCGCAGTTCCTGTTTTGGCGAAGAATTCGTAGTTTTCGGGAACGTATACGCCTATATTATTAGCAACGCCCCTCATTCCCTCAAGAAGATTCTGTCGGTACTCCTTTGGTATGCTTGCTATGACTTCATAGGGAGCGCTTCCCTTTGCGCACTCCTTATTGGGATCGGTGGTATCAACTACCTGCTGTACCACAAAGGGCTTTACCATATCGCCGAAAACAGCCTCTCTGCCAAGAGCCGCAAGATATATCGGGCAGGTCTTTACATAGGACTGACCGAATGCGCTCCTGCGCAGGTCGTCAAGGCAGTATATCTCGATATTATTCTGGATAGTTCCGAAATCGCAGTCTATAGGATCGCAGAAGTGGAAAATGCCGCCAAGCTCTTCAAGGACCTTTTCCGAGCCAAGCTGGTCGAATACCTTTGCGAAGAAGATATTGCTGGAACCTACAAACGCGGAACTGAGAGTTCTTTCGGGGATAGGATACATACCCGAATCGTGATCCCAGTTCACGATAGTAGCGCCGCTGTCGAACCACTCGCCGTCGTCATAGACAGTGTGTATGCCGTTCTTGTCGGCAATGACCTCGGACATTATCTTGAAGCATGAACCCGGCGAAGCGTTCTGGAACGCCTTGTTCTGCAACGTGCCGCTGTAGAGATTGCTGCTGTACTCAGTATCGGAGTAGAACAGCTCGGGATCATAGTTGGGGTAAGAAGCCTCCGCCATTATGGAGCCGTCCGTTCTCAGCACGACTACGGAGCCTGCCATACCCATATTAGCCATATATGTACATAATTCTGTCTGCTTATCTGCGTCAATGGTAAGTCTTACCGACTCGCCAACATTATTGCTTTCATTAACAGGGGTTGGATTCTTGGTGCAGAGCAGGTCTTTAAGCGCCTCGTCAAGACCTGACGAAGCCACACTGATTATATTTCCGAATGGATAACCGCAATCCTCGCCGTAATAGCGCTGATCCTCGTTTTCATAGGCATATGTGCCATAGGTCAGAAGCCTGTGATTGGTATCGTATATGTTCCCCCTATATACGAATTCAGTTGTAGTAGTTACAGTGGTTTCTGGAGCAGCAGTCTCTTCTGTAGTTTCTTGCCTTGCCGAGCGGGAGCTTTTATCATTGTGGACTTCAAACTGTCCTACCTCTGCTGAACAGGACGGAAACGACAGCGCCGCTGCTGCTGCTATTAACAGCGGCATAAGTCTTTTTCCCCTGATTATCATTACTGATTACCGTCCTAAATTGATATGTGTGCTTAGCGCCGCAGACCGCAGCGCGGAAAGTCTACTATTATTATACATTTATTTCCTTAATTCGTCAATACGTTTTAAAAAATATTAAAAAATAATGATAAAAAATCCCTTTCGCGGCTGCAAAAGGGATTTTTCGACATTTATTTACCTGCAACGATATTCATGATGCCGTTATAAAGTCCTGCGGACTGTGATGCAAACTCAAAACCGTGGTCTGCGGGGTTCTGTATCTCCATAACAACTACATAAGAACCTGTTTCGCCGTAGTTATCATAGTTTTCATAAGTCTGTGAGCCGTTGTCGCTGTTGTTCTTAGCGCAGCCTGTTATGTAGAGATAATCGCCGCGCCAGCCCTCGGCTGTGCCTGTCTTGGCATAGAAGCTGTAGTTTCCTGCCACGTAAACTCCGATATCAGAGCCTACTCCTCTCATGCCGTTAAGAAGATTATCGCGGCACTCGGGCGGAATTGAAGCTATAACATCGTAAGCCTTTGAGCCGTCACCTATCTTTGTATTGGGATCGCTGCTGTCAACGATGTCCTTCAGCACGAACGGAGTTACCATATCGCCGAATACGGCCTCTCTGCCAAGAGCGGTAAGGAATATAGGGCAGGTCAGGACTTTTGACTGACCGAACGCGCTTCTGCGGAGATCGTCAACGTCCTCTATCTCGATATTATTGCTCAAAACTCCGAAATCACACTTGATATCGTCGGAATCATCAGCTCCGAAGTGGAAAATGGTCTTTAAATCGCTGAGAACCGCGTCTTCGCCGATATTATCGAAAGCCTTTGCAAAGAAGATATTGCTGGAGTTGATAAACGCGGAGCTGAGTGAGCGCTCCATAGGGTAGCTCGCCTTGTTGGTCTCGTGATCCCAGTTTACAATGGGGTGGTCGTTGCCGAAATCCCATGTGCCGTCGTCATGAAGTGAATAAACGCCGTGCTTGTCGGAGATGACCTCGGACATTATCTTGAAGCATGAGCCGGGCTCATAGTTGCTGAAAGCCTTGTTTCCCACGTCGCCCCATGCAAGGTCCTCGTCGTATTTCTGGTCGGCAACTGCATTGGGATCGTATGAAGGATAGCTTACCTGCGCCATGATAGAGCCGTCTGTGCGGAGAACTACAGCCGCGCCCACGATGTTATTGCTCTCCATGTAGCCGTATATCTGATTCTGCACGTCGCCGTCAAGCGTCAGCTTGATCGCCTGCGGACTTCCGCTCGGAGAAGTCTTTGTGAGTATATCCTCAAAGGCTGTATCGTAGCCCTCGGACATGGTAGTGAGGATATTGGCAAAGGATACCGCGTACTCGTCGGCAAATACTCTGCGCTTGCCGTCCTCGGAAGTTGAAACGAGAAGATGTCCCTTTGCGTCGTAGATATTGCCCTTTGCCCCTGCGGACTGCGGTACTGTAGTTGTTTCAGCAGTACTTGCAGTCGTTGTCACGGGAGCTGTTGTCACCTCGGCAGCCGTTGTTTTCTCGGCAGGACCGTCTGCGCCCTCTATCTTTCCCACTGATTTTGAAGAGCAGGAAGCAAAGCCTGCAAGCATTGTAATTGAAGCGGCAAGAGCCGTTATTTTTCTTATTTTCATAATAAACTTTCCTTTGTTATCATAAATTTTCAAACAATAATATTATATACTATAGCCGTGATTTCGTCAACTGTCCGCAGAAAAAATAAAAAAATCCCGAAAAAGCTTGACTACAGACAAAAAATATGCGATAATAAGACTTGTGAATTTTTAGGAAAGCGAGTTTTATTATGTTAAAATATCTTTTGACATTTCTTATTTCAATGATCCCTATCGTAGAACTCAGAGGCGGTATCCCATTCGGCGTGAGCATGGGAGTAAAATGGTATCACGCTGTTATTATCTGTATGATCGGAAATATGATACCTGTACCGTTTATTTACCTTTTTGCAAGAAAGGTCCTTGAATGGGGCGCTGACAAGCCCGTTATCGGCAAGTTCTTTACATGGTGCCTTAAAAAGGGACACAGCGGCGGCGAAAAGCTCAAAGAAAAGGCAGGAAAGGGTATGTTCTGGGCACTTCTCCTCTTTGTTGGCATTCCGCTCCCCGGTACTGGCGCATGGACAGGCACTCTTGCAGCAAGCTTCCTTGAAATTGACTTCAAGAAGAGCATTGTCGCAGTTGCCTGCGGTGTTGTTCTCGCAGCAGCCATCATAACTGTTGCTACACTTTGCGGTGTTGCAGCATTTACAGCAGCAAAATAAGCAAAAAGCGCAGCGCAAAGCTGCGCTTTTTTAGTTGAGAGTTGAGAGTTTAGGTGTTCGCTCTGCTCACATTATTTAAATAATGTCTCCGCAGGAGACACCATAACTCTTAACTCTCAACTCTACACTCTCAACTCTTAACTTAGTGGAACGCCGAGGGCGGCGTTCCCTACATTGGGACTTTACAAATAACTACAAAAGTAGTATAATATGAGTATATTTATTTTAATGGAGGAATTTATTATGTATATAACCTGTCTCGACCTTGAAGGAGTTCTCGTACCTGAGATCTGGATCGCTTTTGCTGAGGCAAGCGGCATTCCCGAACTCAAAAAGACTACCCGTGACGAGCCCGACTACGACAAGCTCATGAACTGGCGTCTCGGCGTTCTCAAGGAGCACGGTCTCGGTCTTAAAGAAATACAGGACACTATCGCTAAGATCGAGCCTATGGAGGGTGCTAAGGAGTTTCTCGACGCGCTCCGCGAGCTTGGTCAGGTAATCATCATCAGCGATACATTCACACAGTTCGCAGCTCCTCTTATGAAGAAGCTGGGCTGGCCTACTATTTTCTGCAATTCCCTTGAAGTTGCTCCCAACGGCGAAATAACTGGCTTCAAGATGCGCTGCGAGAAGTCAAAGCTCACTACAGTAAAGGCTCTCCAGTCTATCGGCTACGATACTATCGCAAGCGGCGACAGCTACAACGACCTCGGCATGATAGAAGCAAGCAAGGCTGGTTTCCTCTTCAGAAGCACAGAGCAGATAAAGAAGGATCACCCTGAGCTCCCTGCTTTCGAGACATATGACGAGCTCCTTGCAGCTATCAAAAAGGCAATGGTCTGAGACCATTCCCATACAGTTCAAAAACTTTATCTAAAGGAGGCTAACCCCATGAAAGTACTTATCGTCATTGATATGCAGAACGACTTCACCACAGGAGTTCTGGGCAATCCCCAGACTGCCGCTGTTACGGCAAATGTCGTTAAGAAGATAAACGAGTTCCGCAAGTCAGAAAAGGACGGGCGGATAATCGCTACCCTTGATACTCACACCGAGGACTACATGAATACTCAGGAGGGAAAGAATCTCCCTGTTCCCCATTGTATCCGCGGCTCTGAGGGCTGGAAGCTCGTTCCCGAGGTGGAAAAGGCTCTCGGCAAGGACTGCACTATCGTGGAGAAGCCTACCTTTGGCGCAATAAACCTGCCCGAGATAATAGGCGAAGGCAAGGATATCGAGGAGTTCCTGTTCATCGGCGTATGCACCGATATCTGCGTAATTTCAAACGCTATGATAATCAAGGCGGCATATCCCGAGATACCCGTTAGGGTAATTTCGGACTGCTGTGCAGGAGTTTCTCCCGAAAGCCACGAAAATGCTCTGAACGCAATGAAAGTCGTTCAGATGATAGTTGAATAGAATGGAGCGTATAAATATGAGCTATAGTTTTAACGCTGAACAGGTCACAAATGAAATAGTACAGTGGATACGCGACCTCTTTGAGAAAACAGCAACTCCGCAGACAAAGGCTGTTATCGGCATATCAGGCGGCAAGGACAGTTCCGTAGCTGCTGCGGTATGCGTAAAGGCTCTCGGCAAGGACAGAGTTATCGGCGTCCTCATGCCTCAGGGCGAACAGGCTGACATTGCATACAGCCGTCTGCTGGTGGATACTCTCGGCATAAAGAGCTACACTATCAATATCGGTGAAACAGTTTCCACATTCATGAACGAGCTGAAAAAACACATGGAACCCTCAAATCAGGCTGTTGTAAATACTCCGGCACGAATCAGAATGACTACTCTCTATGCAGTTGCAGCAAGCCACAACGGCAGAGTTGTCAATACCTGCAACCTTTCCGAGGACTGGGTGGGCTATTCCACTAAATTCGGCGACGCAGCAGGAGACTTCTCTCCCCTTTCCGACCTGACAGTTACCGAGGTATTGCAGGTGGGCGAATATCTGGGACTTCCAAATGAGCTTGTCCACAAAACACCTATAGACGGTCTCTGCGGCAAGACTGACGAGGAGAATCTCGGCTTCACATACGCTATGCTGGACAAGTATATCCGCGGTCTGGACGACCTGAGCACAGTTCCCGAGATAAAGGAAAAGATAGACCGTATGCACAGAGCTAATCTCCATAAATTACAGCTCATGCCTAAGTACGAGCAGAACAAATAACAGCTTAACGCTATTTTCAATATCAATGGGCTATCGGGGACGCCAGCCCCTACAGTTGACTATCTGAAAGCATTTGTAGGGGACGGCGTCCTCGACGTCCCGAATCAACAGCCTGAGTATTCTCGGGCTGTTTCTTTGTACATCAGCTTACTTTGACACTGTTTTCAGTTGACTTTTTTTCTGCGATAGTGTATAATTTTTACATGAACAGGAGATGATAAAATGCGCTCAAAAGGTACTAAAACTATTGCCGAGAACCGCAAGGCAAGACACGACTATTTTGTACTCGAATCCTATGAAGCAGGTATCGAGCTTGTTGGCACTGAGGTAAAATCCATACGTCAGGGCGGCGTCAACCTCAAGGACTCATGGTGCTCTATAGATAAGGGCGAGCTTTTCGTCCGCGGTATGCATATCTCCCCATATGAGAAAGGCAATATCTTCAACCGCGATCCCATGAGAGTGAGAAAGCTCCTCATGCACAAGCGAGAGATAAATAAACTCTACGGAACTCTTAAACAGGAGGGACTTTCCCTTATTCCGCTGAGCCTTTATTTCAAGGACTCACGGGTGAAAATGCAGGTGGGGCTCTGCAAGGGCAAGAAGCTCTACGACAAACGAGCTGATATCGCAAAGCGCGACGCTAACCGTGAAATAGACCGCAATCTCAAATCACGCAACCAGTAACGAGAGGACTTCACAAAACAGAACGAGATTACCCGAAAAAACAATATCATTCCCACTGACGAGGAATGGCGCGGCAAGATACTATTTGCTGAAACAAGCGAGGTAATGCCGACTCCCGAAATGCTGAGAGAATACCTTGAAGCTCTGGAAAACGAGGGCGTTTTCGGCAATATCAACGGTATCATCATCGGCAAGCCCATGAACGAGAAGTATTATGAGGAATACAAGGACGTCTGGCGCGATGTGGTAAATAACGCGGAGCTCCCCATACTCTATAATGTGAACTTCGGTCACGGAACTCCGAGAGCTATCCTCCCCTACGGAGCTATGGCTCACGTTGACGCGGAAAAACAAGAAATCACCTTGTTATGATATCCGACGGGTGCACACTATGCGCTCCTACAAGCTAATGGCTTGAAAAGACTCGGTTCGTCATTTTTAGCAGTTGACAAATCTTCAAAAACAAGTTATAATATTATTCGGAGCACTGCAGCTCCCTAACCTGTACCCTCATTTATATGGGGGCGTAAAGGTTTCGACGGGGGTTTTGAAGTGTGATAAGCGAGCGGAGAATGGCGTGATCTCCATAACCTGCGCCACGTTTAAATATAAACGCAAGAAATAACATTACAGTTTCTAGAAATAGCGAACTGGTAGCTGCTTAAGTCAGCTTCTGTCCACCGAGGGAGTACCGCGGCTCTCGCTTGGGCATCGATGAGCGGTGAACGATTGGCGGAAGTGTCCGTGTCCGTCAATTGTATACGGACTACCTGTTTTTTCAGCCCGTTTATCGGCGGTATTTACAGGGAATCATAATAGGTAAAATACGCTCGTAGAAAGTTGCATGAATGAGCTTTCGGACAGGGGTTCAATTCCCCTCGCCTCCACCACAAGCTGAGCCAGCTTGACCGCTGCCACATTGCCGCTCGCAAGCTTGCTCACAATTTCATAAACTGCTGCACGTACATCGCTTACGGCACTTTGGTTTATTTGCGCCTCAGTTAAACTGAGGCGCTTTTTCATTTTATAAATATCATCAGCGTGCTAAATACAAAAACCGGACGTCAGTTTTTCACTGACGTCCATTTTGATTATCCGAGTGATTTCAGCTTCTTCTGAAGCTCTATCATATGATTACGGCAGGCAGTTATCTCGCCTGTGTACTTGTTGAACCACTCAACGTCCATTTCATCAGGCTGCTCCTGCAAAAGGATCGCCTGTACCAGAGCCGACTGTGAACGCGAACGCTTTCGCTCGATCTCCTTAATGGTGCTCATGCAGAGCTTTATTTCCTTTTTAAGACGGCTTTTTTCACCCATTGTAAAACCTCCTCTGCACTAATATCCTTGTTTATCCACCGCTCCGACTACTGCCGAGACCTCGTCGTAGCCCTTGTCCAGCTCGTCAATGATATCATTGACTGCTGTTTTCAGCTCTTCAAGCTTTGTTTTCATCTGCTCGGGATACTTCATAAGGCACGCGGTTATTTCATTGATAGCTTTCTTTTTTTCTTCAGGACAATCTATAAGGAATACAAATGAATTTGCCGCGCTCATGTCACTGACGATACGCATATATCTCAGCTCAAAATCGCCTTCGCCGTTTGTATAGGAATCTATATCGGTAACCACCTTTGTAAGATTCGCTTTGTACTGCTTGCGGTATGTTTCCTGTACCCTCTTGGTCTCGTCCATGTAGAGTGCGATGAATACAAGAAGAGCTACAAATGTTATCATAAAGAGTATGATCGCTCTAATCATTCTCCTTTTCATCAGTTTCTCTTGATTCAATCGTATTCACCTCGTTTTCGGGATCAAAGCCCATCTCTTCAAGGCGCTTCTTCTCCTTTTCGATAGCCTCACGCATTGCGGCTTCACGTTTTTCCTCGGGAGTAAGCTTATCCTTTTCTGCCACCTCTCTGCCTATCTTCACAACGGTCTTTGCCTCATAAAGTGATATCAGCAGCATTGGTATAACTACCAGCAGCAGAAGCAGCTTCTTGGCATTCACAAAGGAATTCACCCAGATAAAGAACCTTGCCTTGCCTGTGTATTTGCCGACTATCTTATCCTGCGTTACGCTTACCGTATCAGAAACAGGATTTGCGTCGCCCTTTGTGATATAGCTTCCGTCAGTATTCTTCCCCACTATTCTGTGAGTCACAAGAAGTCCGCGGATATCGCTCTGCTCCGAATAGAAGGAGATGATATCGCCTTCTGAGAGCGCATTGGTATCGGTCTTTTCAACGACGATGTAGTCGCCCACGTGTATCGAAGGCTCCATACTTCCCGTTACGACCTTGAGAACGCTTTTGCCGAAGACATTTACTGCCTTGCCCTTAGCCGAGCAAACCATTACGTATATTACGAACGCAAGAGCAATCGCCGTTATAACGGCAACAATGATATTTGCTGTCCTGTTTGCTCCGTCGTCCTTTTCGGCTTTCTCTATGTCCTCATTGCTTATGCTTGCTTCGCTCTCGCGGATACTCTTTTCTATCTCCAGCTTATCCTTTTTGCGCTCCTGAATCGCAAGAACTATCTTCTTGACAACACTTACGTGGTACTCTCTGTAGAGTCTCTTCATCTCAAGGTCGATAGTCTTCTGCTCCTCGGGAGTTCTGTTAGGCGGAGTGTATGCCGGTTTCGGCTTGTTCTTGTCAGCCTTGCGCTTCTTGCGCTTGAACTTCATGTCGCCGACGAATCTCAGAAAATCGTACTTAACACTGTGGGCGTACTTTCTGTAGTACACCTCCATATCCTGACGTTCCTGCTTTTCGTGCTCCTTGAGCTCCTGTTTTTTCTTCTTATCGGCAAGTATCTGCCTGTACCTCGGGTTATCCGTATCCGCAGGCACGATACCCAGCACAACTGCTAAGAAATGCCGTATAAGTCTTATGAGAACGTATATAGGATTCCACGAATATTCGCGGTATATCACCTTGAAAGGCTTGCTTTCCAGACGTTTTCTCTCGGCTTTCAGGCGCTGAGCCCGTTCTGTCTCGGCTCGTTCCTTTTCCAGTCTCTGCTGCTCCAGCTTCTTTCGTGCCGCAACAGCTCTCGGATCCTCAAAGGCTTCGCCCTCTGTCTCAGCCTCATTCTCCATTTCAGCCTTGACTTCCTCGATCTCCTCTTCGGTGACCTCACTGTAAGCCTGCTTTTCAAGCTCTTCCTGATCGGGCTCCTTAGTCTTGAGAGCTTCCTCGTCGAGACCTTCCGCCTCGCCCAGCTCGTTACGAGCCATTTCCTTGTTCTGCTTGATACGCTCACGCTCGGCAGCGATTCGCTCTTCTTCCTCGCGTTTCAGGCGCTTTTCTTCTTCTCGCAGACGTATCTCTTCCAGACGGGCAAGACGCTCCTCTTCAAGCCGCTGGCGCTCCCGCTCCTCTGCTTCCTGCTCGGCGCGTTTCTTTTCCAGCATTTCCTGAACTCTGCGTTCTTCCTCCTCTTTTTCGAGTCGGATACGCTCCAGTTCTGCCAGTCTTGCTTCTTCGATACGCTGCTGCTCGGCAAGTCTTGCTTCCTCCTCCTGCCGTCGCTTTTCTTCCTCTGCCCTTGTCTGTTCGAGCTCGGCAAGATACGCCGTTTCGATCTTTATGATCTCGGAAAGCTGCTCGAACATTACATTAAGGTCAACAGGAAGTCGCTTTTCAAATCTGAATGTACCCTCGGCAGCGATATATCCTGCTGTAGTCTCAGAGGATACGCTGTAGTCCGCCGCCAGCTCCTTGTCGAATTTCTTCAGGAACTTAGGAGCCATTGGCTTTGAGGTGTGGGATTTCAGCTCTTTCAGCTTGTCCTCGTTGTCGTTGTTCATATACGAACGGAACAGCAGCAGATTCAGAATTACCAGCTTATAGAAGTCGTCAACGTACTCCTGCTGAGGCTGGACTGCCGTATTCTGCACGTTTATCTCGTAGCCCACCTTGTCGTAGCTCTCGATGTACTGCCAGAGAGTAAGACAAGCTTTCAGGTCTACGTTTTTCATGATAGCGTTGGTACGCATTACGGGAGGTCGGATATAGGTGTTTCCGAGAGCCCTGCAAAGCTCCGAGCCCTTGTAGCCCTCAATAGCTGTTTTCAGCTTTTCCACTCGCTGCCATACGGTATAGCCGTTGGCGTCATAGGAATCAAGGCTGTCCACGGTCTCTATCTTTACGTCTATCTTCATTTTTCCGCCTGCGCCGTCGTCCACGACGGTATCATATCCGAGGGAGAAAACCTCCTCGTCACGGGATACCTGCGCAAGCTTTTCGTATCTTGTATTTATGAATATGTAAAGTCTGTCTATAAGAGTATTGACGAACTTGTTCTCATAGGTGAAAAGACTTTCCTCCTTATGGACATTCAGTATCTTTGAGGGGGTTATCTTTCCAGTTTTCTTGTCAATGCTCTGTATCAGGTCGGTATGCTGCGCTAAGTGCTTTACCGATTCAACTGTAGTTTTTCTCGACAGAGCTATGGGCACTATCTCCTCCACGTCCTCAATGGTCTTACGCGGATTTCTAAGGAAGTTGTCCACATGGGTTATTCCGTTTTCGATAGCCTCTACCCATGATACGTCTATCGCCTTCTCCATTATTTTCCTGTTGAAAGCGAAGGTATTGCGGCTTGAGATCAGCAGAGAATCAAGTGCCTGATATAACTCATCACTGCCGAAGGTCTCGGAAAGCGTCTCAAACTGCTCGTACCATTTGCTGTATAAGTCGTTCACTTGTTTCTCACCTGCTCTTTATCCGAATCAGAACAGCTTCTGGAGTCTTTCGAGATAAGCTATAGATTCGTTCATCTTATTCTTTCCGAAAGTCTTGGTCATGTAAGCGCAGAGCTCACGAAGCTCCTCTCTAAGCATTGCAAGGTTGAGAGACTCAAACTTTCGGAATATCTTTGTTGCGAGAATGTAGTCGATGCCGTCCAGCTCGTCGCCGCCGCAGGCTACATATACGGGAACAAAGAGGTTCATCTGCTTGAGGATACGGTTACCGAAGGCAACTCTCAGCTTTTCGATTACCCAGAGGTCAAGCTGCTGTATCTTCTTGAGATTTTCCTGTGAGATCGGGTACTTGTCGAACGCCTCCTTGAACAGCTTGTCAAGATGATCGAAGCCGAGGTTCATTGGCGGTGTGTCGGGAGCGTCAAATGCAACGCCCTTGGTGTCAAGGTTGATAGGCTGCGCACGGTCGTATACCTTATCCGAAATAGCAAAGGTAGAGTCGTCGTTATTAGCAGTACCTATGTACCAGATATTCTGCGGGATAACTATCTTGCCCTTATCGAGCTTTACAGGGTCGGTGCTCCATACGTTTGGAACGATATCCAGCTCCCACTCGTCAGCGTTAGGCATTTCGAGGATAGAGAGCATTTCCGCGAAGTAATACTCGACACGGGCGATGTTCATCTCATCGAGGAGGATAAGGTTTACATCGTTGTTATAGCCCGATGAATATATTCTCTTGAGAACTTCTGTCTCGTTGAAGTTCTTGGTAAATTCATTGAAGTATCCGAAAAGCTCGGTTCTGTCACGCCATGAAGGCTGTACAGAAGCAATAGTGGTATCCACCTGCAAAAACTTACCGAATGAGTAAGGAAGCGAGGTTTTACCTGTACCTGAGATACCCTGGAGGATAATGAGCTTTGTGGAAGCCATACCTGCCATAAAGAGCCAGATTATCTTAGGCTCATAGTAAAGATGCATTCTCGAGCAGGCAAAATTGCGGAAGTTCTCGCAAATGCCGGGAAGGTCTATCTCATTGTCATATGCAGGCGGCTCGTAGGTCTTGTAGAAGGTGTCCACCTCGATGAGCTTTGAGAATCTGTACTCGTTGGTCTGGACAACGCCGCTCTCCACAACAGCAGGAGCCGCAGCATCTCCGCCGCCCTCTGCACCCTCGGCAGCCATAGTGCCGTCCGCAAGGGAAAGAGCTCCCGAGCCGGCAGGAAGTCCCATCTGAGCGACCTTCATAGCCATTATCTCGTCCTTTTCCTTTGTCATCTTCAGCACCTTGCGCTGGAGCTCACTTATCTCCTCGAGAAGGTCCTCATTGCTGACGATAGAATGACGGAAACGGATATACTTCCTTATTCCGAGGATTATCATCATGAATATCAGCGCATAAATAGCTATTACTATGATGATAGCCAGTATCGACAGCACCCAGCTGAGTGCGCTGTAATCCTGAGAATGCTCCTTAAAGATATTTATATAGTTTTTGATATTGAATATCTGCTTTATTCCTCGCCCGAAGCCCTTTACGATATCCGCATAACCCTTGAGCATTTCAGAAATAAATGCAAAAAACCATTTCAAGAATTCATTCATAATATACTCCGAAAGTCAAATGCTTTCCCATATATCGCGTATTATTCGGCAGCCTCACCTGCTTTTTCAGCTGCTGCCCCAGCGGTCTCAGCCGCATTTTCCGCAATATTCTTGGCGTCATCTGCTGCTTTTTTTTCAAGTTTTTCAGCCTCTTGCTTTACTGCTTCAAATTTTTCAAAGGCTTCTTTCTTAGCCTCTTCAAAATTTCCTGCGGCTTTTTCGGCAGTATCCTCAGCCTTTTCGGCAGCCTTGCCAACAGCCTCGGAGGCTTTAGCCGCCGCATTCTCGGCAGACTCGCCCTTGCTTGCAAGGTATTCCTCGATAGCACGTCTCTTTATTTCTTCCTCGTCAAGCTGCTCGGCAGGTTCGGGGCGCTTTGCCTCGATGAGAGTAACGATGAACTTGTAAAGCTCGAACAGGAAGAACAGAGCCATCGGTATAACGATACAAATGAAGAAGCCCTTCTTTGTACGCATGAAGTTGAGGAACTTGCCCACTCCGCCTATCTTTGTTTCTGTCCACTTGCCGATAAGGTCTCCCGAATAAGCAGGAGCTGTATCGTTTACGGGGTTGTTATCGCCTCGTGTGATGAAGCTCTTTGAACCGTCTGTGTCCTCGACCTCTACGATTCTATGGGTGTTCTTGACTCTTCTGCCGTCGATGACGGTCCAGAAGGTGATGACATCTCCCTCTTTAAGGCTGTTGATGTCGTCGATCTCCTTACAGATGATGAGGTCGTTTTTGCTGAATGTAGGCTTCATTGAGTCCGACTCTACTGTCATTGGTATAAATCCGAAGATATTTGCAACTCCGTTATTTCTTCCCGATGAGAAAACTATTATAGTGACGAGAAATGCGATTATAAGCACCAGCCATGCAAGAACATTTGCAGTCACTCTTAGAACTTTTTTCATATTGTTTTTACTCCTTTATCACGTAGATTCAGTTATCTTAAAGCTCATACTCAGCTTTAGTGTTCCGCCGATTATGTCGTCGATACAGTCGGGATCATTTCCCTCCAGCCATATCACGACCGTATACTTGTCCTTGTCCTTTGCCTTGAAGCCTTCCGTAGAAGTTCTCATAACAACGCTTGAAGTCAGGAATTCGCTGTCGCAGTCGCTTTCCTTGCCGCCGCCGTTAGATTTAGTCTTGCCGTAAACAGTCTTGACGCCGTTTTTATAAACTGCGACTCGGACTGCTTCATCGACGTTTTTGGTGACGTTCTCAATGAGCATCTCACCTGTATAAGTCAGGGTATCGTCTCCCGAATTGATCAGGTAGAAGGTATAGGCGATGAAGTTATCGCCGTTATGGCTTCCGTTTACCTTATCTATATTATCGGGAAGGTCTTCTCCGCTTATATTGGTCATATCGTAGACTATATCTGCATTGAGCACCGCTATTGACTTATCATATTCAGGCGCTTCCGAAAGGGAAAGTCCCTGCTTTACCATGTCGTATTTGTTGACCTTGACCGTAAAGCTTCCGAATTTATCGTAAAAATACGATATACCGTAGGCTATGGCGACAAGCAGTATAAGTATTATCGCCAGCAGTGCAAGGACACGCATCAGCACGGAATGACGCTTGACCTCTTTCGCGGTTCTTCTGAGTTCAAGGACATCAATTACCTTTTTATCCACACTGAACTCTCCAATCCATTATTAATTTTTTCAAGAATCTGATCTCCTTCTGACATATCTTTCCGTCATATACTTGCCCGAAAGGTTTCCTGCGCAGTAAGAGCATTCAAATGAATACAGCGTTTCCGCCTGACGGCTGTTGAAAACTCCGTCAGCAACAGGCTCAGAGCCTATATCGTTGACGAAGGAAATTATTGATCTTACCGCGTTGTCCGAACGCTCGCCCCTGCCGATGTAGTTTGTTACCTCAGGGCTTAGCATAACGTAATCAACGGGAAAATCCGAAAGGCGCATGAGCGGGCAGTTGCTTGCACCGAAATTGGTCAGCATAAAGTGAAAGCCCAGATTGCGCATTACCTGTATAGTGGATGGCACCTGCTCGTCGGTCTCCATGAGAAGCTTCTCAGAGAGCTCGAAGCAAATGCGTGTCGTCGGTATCTGGTGACGTGACGCATAATCCGTAGCAAGCTTTGATGTACGTTTCTCTCTGAGCATTCTCACGGGAAGATACACCGAAAGCCAGCCGAAATTCAAATCTCGTTCCGCAAATGTGGCGTTTGCCTCCAGAGCCTGTACAAGCTCCAGTCGGAAAAGCTGGTCAGCCTGATTGGTCATCTCGCATACGTCGCGGTATTTGTCGGGAGAAAGCACTCCCAGCTTGGGAGAATTGAGCATTGTACGGGACTGATAAAAAGCAGTCTGACCGCTGGCGATCTCCCTTATACTGCGGTAATTAAGCTCAACAGCCCTTAAACCGCCGACTGTGGTCTGAACTCCTTTTTCCGCCATATTACCGCCTTCTTTCTACATTATATATATTTTATATTTGTTTTATTATACCATATTTACTGCGCAATGTCAATGAAATAACTATTAATTATAACAAAAATGCGGTGTTTTTTAACGAAAACCGTTATAACAGCGAAAAATTGCAGTGAAATGTTTTAATGGAAAAACGTCCCCCTCTCGCTACAAGAGGGGGACGCCATGTTAAAGAGGTTTTTATGAGCCATTGATGAAAACTTTTTTAATTAGTCCTGCCGAGTTCACACCCGTCAGGAGCAAAGCATATCGAAAGGCTTCTAAAAACTGTTATGGAGGAGTAAAAAATGAGAATTCATTCGCACACTATGCAACTTCTTTATACCTTTTGTTTACAATTACATTATATACCATTTATGCTTTACTGTCAATATTTTTCTCTAATATTCACATTATAGCAAAACTTTTCGACATTATATACAAATGAAGCAATTATTATTGCAAATAAAAGGCAATTTATAATTACTCAAGGTATATTTATTATCTTTTTTATGACCAATTTAAAAAAACAATAAGCCAAAACTGTTTTTTTATTATCGTGATTACACATTTTGAATAAAAATTTACTTTTCATCTATTGAAATATATGCAAATTTGTGATATAATATGATACAGAATATTATTTTTAAGGGATATATGCCTGCACAAAGGGGAAAAAGCAGGCAATATAACATTATGAGACAGTCATAACGCATTATGAAAGGACGGAATTTCTATGAAATACTCAGCAGATGAAATAAGAGCCGCTTTGCAAAATAACGAGCTTACAACCTACTATCAGCCTCAGTACGACGCACTGACCAGCCAGCTCAAAAGCGCTGAAGCTCTTGTACGCTGGATAAAGCCCGACGGTACGGTAATTTCGCCGTTTTTCTTCATTCCTGTTGCAGAGGAATCCGACCTTATCATGGATATAGACTGGTACGTCACAGAGCTTGTCTGCAAAACTCTCGAAAAACAGAATATGATGCCCCAGTTCCCGATATCTATCAATTTTTCGAGGAAACATATTCAGGAGGATAACTTCGCCGAGAGACTCACTGCTCTTGTAGATAAATACGAACTCCCCCACTCTCTTATCGAGGTGGAGATAACTGAGTCCGCTATGGTCGGCGAGGAGGAACGTATCCTTGACTGGATAGTTTCTATCAGAAACGCAGGCTTTACCGTAGCTATAGACGACTTCGGAAGCGGTCTTTCGTCACTTCAGTTCGTCAAGGATATCCCTGCCGATGTCCTGAAAATAGACAAATCTCTCCTGAGCCACAACTGCGAGGACGAAAAGGAGCGCATAGTTCTTGAAAGCATATTCAACTTTGCCCACAGACTTCACATGAAAACTGTTGCCGAGGGCGTAGAGACCAAAGAACAGCTCGGATTTCTCAGGACCTGCGACTGCAACAGGATACAGGGCTATCTCTTCGCAAAGCCGATGCCCGAGGAGGATTACCTCTCTCTGTGCATGGTCCACAAGGCAGTGGAGGAGCCTACAGACATATTACAGCTCCAGAGCCCTGCAAGTGCGGTAAATCTGCTCCTTGAAGCTGTTTTCCGCCGCTATCCCCTTGTTATTTTCACAAATCTCACCAGAAATACTTTCTATATGATGGCTTATCAGAACTTTACCACTACCTCATGCCCGTCAACAGGCATTTTCGATGAGCTGATAGTTCACGGTACAAGCAGTATGCACCCCGACGACAGAGAAGCCTTCGCCACCACCTTTGACCGTAAAAACCTCATCGCAAGGCACAGCGAGGGGGCACAGGAGATACGTCTTGTCACAAGACAGCTTGGCGACGACGGCGTATACCGCAAGGTAGAGACTACGGATTACTTCGTAAAGAGCAGCTACTCGGAGGACGTTATCGCTATCACCCTCTGTGAAAATCTGCCCGACGAATAAACGCATATATCAGCAGAATGCTTTTTGAAATTTATTTGAAAAAGCCCCGAAAAATATCTCACCCCTCCGTATACTACAGAGGGGTTTTATTATATTTAAAGCGTTCATCGCCGACTTATCTTTCATAATCCGCATTTTTTGAACAAAAACCGTAATATTTGAGTAGACAAGCTGTTGCTATCGTGCTATAATAATAAAAAAAAGATACCGTAAATACTTACAAAAAGATAAAAGATATAAAAATCCATACCTGTGCTCATAAGATAATAAGCACATTATTTTTTTGAGAAAAAAGCACTGAAAAAAAAACAGGAGGAAAACATGAAAAAAATTTCTATGGGCAAAGCGGCAGCAGGCATTTTATGTCTGGGACTTGTTATGCAGTCAGCAGCCTATCTGCCGGCTAATGCCGAAAACACAAGCAAAGTGACTGTAAACGAAGTCTGCTCCAAGAACAGCACTTACAAGGCAGCAGACGGAAATCTCTACGACTGGATAGAGCTGTACAACAGCGACAGTCAGGAAGCTGACATCTCTGGCTGGGGCTTCTCCGACAAGGAGGCTGAGCCCTACCGTTACACATTTCCCGACGGCACAAAAGTTCCTGCAAAGGGCAGACTAATTGTTTTCTGCGACAGCAATGCAGGCGCAAACGACACTAAGATAGTTCCATTCGGACTTTCGTCCACAGGCGAAACTCTCACGCTTACCGACAAGCAGGGCAATACAGCTCAGACTCTCACATTCGGCGCTCTGGCAGCTGACACCTCCTACGGTCAGTACCCCGACGGAAGCGGCGAATTCTATGAGCTCAGCTCTACTCCCGAAAAGGAAAACGCAGCTCCCGAGGGCTCTGCGGCAGTTCATCAGCCTGCTTTCTCCAAGGACAGCGGCTTCTACGACAGCAGCTTCGCTCTTACGCTGACAGCCGATGAGGGATGCACCATTTACTATACAATGGACGGCAGCGATCCAACTACCGAATCCGAAAAATACGAAGCTCCCATAACTGTCAAGGATATGTCTGATACCGCGAACCGTCTCAGCGCACGAACAGATATAGCTCCAAACGGCGTTGAAAAGCCCCGTGAAAACGTGGACAAGGCTGCCGTTATCCGCGCTGTATCAGTTGACAGCGAGGGACGCATAAGCGAGCCCGTTACAAAGACATACTTCATCGGCACTACAAATTCCGGCTATTACCCGAAAATGAAGGTAGTATCCCTTGTTACCGATCCCGATAATCTTTTCGATTACGAAACAGGAATATACTGTCTCGGCAAGGCTTACGAGACCGAAAACACAGGCGCAGGCAGAAATGTTCAGCCATGGAACCTCATCGCAAACTACTCAATGCGCGGCAGAGAGTGGGAGCGCCCCGCAAGCTTCACCCTCTTTGACAACGGTGAAAAGGTTGTCGAACAGGAGGTAGGTATCCGTATCAAGGGCAACTACTCACGAAGCCTTGCACAGAAGAGCTTCAACATCTATACACGCAAGGATTACGGAATGCCCGAATTTGAGTACGACTTCTTCGACGGCAAGGCAACAAAAGCCAAGAACGGCAAGTCTATCAAGAAGTACGAGGGCGTTGTTCTCAGAAACGGCGGCAACGACAACGGCACTGCGTTCTTCCGCGACAGCATAAACCAGAGCCTTATCACCGACAGAAACTTCGCATATCAGGCAACTACAGAGTGCGTGGTATTCCTCGACGGCGAATACTGGGGAATCTATCAGCTCATGGAAAAGATAGACAAGCGCTATATCAACGAGCATTACGGCATCAAGAAGAGCGACGTGGCTATCGTCAAAAACGGCGAGCTGGACGAGGGCACAGAGCAGGATCTTCAGGACTGGCTACAGCTCCAGAACGGCATTATAAACGGCACAGTAAGCTATGAGCAGTTCTGCCAGAAAGTTGATATACAGAGCTATATGGACTACATGGCAGCTCAGATATACTGGTGCAACGCAGACTGGCCGCAAAGAAACATCTCAATGTGGCGCTCCGACGCTATTGACGAGGAAAATCCCTACGCAGACGGCAAGTGGAGACCTATCCTCTACGATACAGAATCAGGTCAGGGACTCTACGGAAGCTACGACAAGTCCGCAAATGCAGACTGCTACAGACGTCTCAAGGAGCTCCGTGAAGACGGCGAATTCGCTCAGATGTTCATAAAGCTTCTTGAAAACGACAATTTCCGTTTGCAGTATTCCAGAACATTCATGGATATCGCAAATAATAACTTCACCACTGACAAAACAAAGTCCGTGGCTGAGAGCTATCTGAACAACTACAAGCAGCAGATAACAGACAGCTTTGCCCGTTTCAATTCACGCAGCTCGGGCGGCGAAAGACAGCTTGAAAGCGCTTATCAGACCATAATAAATTTCTATGCTCAGCGCTTCCAGTACGCAGAGAGCACAACGAGACAGGCTGCAAAGCTCAGCTCAAACGCCTACAGCCTTACAGTCAACAACAACGCTTCAAAGGGCAGTATCAGGCTGAACACCCTTGACCTTGGCGCAGTCTCCAAGTGGAGCGGCAAATACCACGGCGATTACACTATCGACCTCAGCGTTTCTCCAAGCGAGGAGGCTCAGTTCTCACGTTGGAGCATAAGCGGAGCTAAAATAGTTGAGGGCAGCGAGACTTCATCATCTATAAAGATACAGCTCCAATCCAACGCTGTTGTAAGAGCTGTCTACGAAAACGATGTTATCATCGGCGACGTAAACGCCGACGGAGACTTCAACGTTGCCGATATCGTTATGCTGCAAAAGTGGCTCAGCGCCGACAGGAATACCGAGCTTGTCAACTGGAAGGCAGGCGACCTCTGCGAGGACGGCGTTATCGACGTATTCGACCTTGTGGCAATGCGCAGAGAGCTTCTGCTCAGCATGAGAGACACCGATACACAGCAGACCACAGAACAGCCGCAGAATAATGACCAGCCACAGAACCAAGACCAGCCTAAGGAACCAAATCAGCCGCAGCAGCCTGAAAGACCTCAGGGCGGCGAAAGACCAAGAAGATAAGACCACAGGAGCAGTTTAAACTGCTCCTGTTTTATTTTATACTTGACAAAACAGAAATTTCGTGTATAATATAATTAAACGTGTTTAATTAGAAAGGACAAAACCATGAAACGGGATATAGAACGAACAAAAAAACAGCTTCTTGAAGCGGCGGAAAAGCTGATGACGGACTGCGAT
The DNA here is from genome assembly GCF_900119075.1 of Ruminococcus flavefaciens. GTDB lineage: Bacteria > Bacillota > Clostridia > Oscillospirales > Ruminococcaceae > Ruminococcus > Ruminococcus flavefaciens_Q. The sequence goes on along the minus strand of NZ_FPIP01000001.1, from coordinate 143,618 downwards.
GATCCTGCCGAGGTAACTTCACGGGCTATCACCGAAGCCGCAGGAGTAAACCTTGCCATGATAAACTACTGCTTCGGCTCACGGGAAAAGCTCCTTGCTGAGGTATTCTCACGGCTTATAAGCAAGGCTACAGCCGCAGACACACGGTTCGGAGAGGTCATGGCTTCGGAGCTTTCCCCAAAGGATAAGCTGATAGAGCTCCATGTTTTTATGATGTCTCTCATGCTGAAAAATATTGGCATTGCAAAGGCTGTAACTCGTTATATACTGCTGGAGCGCGATTTAAAAACGGGCATGGAAAGTCTGCCATTTGTCATGGCGCATTACGGTGGCAACAAATCCGAAGAGGAATGCAGACTGCTCACATTTCAGCTCACCAGTCTGAATGAGCTTGCATTTCTCAAATACGGGGAGCTGAAACAGAATGCAGGTATTGACCTTGCCGACGAAGTACAGCTCCGCCGATTCGTTACCGATAATATTTCACGTTTTCTGATTTAGGAGGATAATTATGAGCAAAAAGGCGCTTATTGTCGTTGATATGCAGAACGACTACCTGTGGGAGCAGAGAAAGCCCATGTTCAGCTATGATACTGCCGAACTTGTGGGCAATGTGAACAAGGCTATACACAGCTATAAGGACAAGGGCTGGGATATAATCTATATCTCCCAGATATTCCCCAATATCATCACAAACCGCTGGATAATAGGCTTTTCAATTGCAAATACTGAGGGCGCGAAGCTTTACGGCGGTCTCGATGTTGTCTCAGACTTGTGCTTCGACAAGAATCTCCCCAACGCATTTACTGCTAAGAAATTCCGTGAATTCTTCAATTCTCAGGGCTACGACGAGGTCGTTGTATGCGGTCTTGACGAGTGCGGCTGTGTGGGAGCTACCGCTCTCGGAACTGTCAAGGCAGGGGTAAGGACTTACCTGCTGAAAAGCTGTACAGGCTGCCGCTATAAGGCTGAAAAACAGGCAAAGCAACACGAAAAGCTGACTAAAAACGGAGTTGAATACATATAAAAAACGACCTCAGCATTGCTGAGGTCGTTTTTCACAGAAGCAGGCTCTGCGCAAGCAGATAACGGGAATCGAACCCGCCTCATCAGTTTGGGAAACTGAAGTAATGACCACTATACTATATCTGCAAATCTGTAATCAATATAACATTTTTTCCATAGATTGTCAAGGCGAAAAAACGTCGGAGTTTCCCGAATTTACGAGAAACTCCGAATAGATTCACATTTCCTTTACTGCCGTAGCTATCTTCTCGCGGAAACGCACATCGTGCTCCACAAAAAGCATTGTGGGCTCATAGCTGAGAAGAAGCTCCTCAAGCTGTATACGTGAGAAAACGTCGATGTAATTCAGCGGCTCGTCCCAGATATAGATATGAGCAGGAGTCAGCAGACTCGCCGCAAGGAGCACCTTCTTTTTCTGCCCCTCGGAGAACTCCTCTATTTTCTTTGCGAGCTGAGCCCGTTCAAGGTTAAGCTGTCGGAGAATAGTGCAGAACATACTGAGATCAAGTCCGCGGCTATCGCAGTATTCCGATATACTGCCGCGGAGCCCCGATGTGTCCTGATCCACATAGGATATAATAAGTCCCGAGGCTGTCTCGCATATGCCGTTTTCGGTTATATTTGTTTCCCTGTCTGCACAGCCTGCCTTCTGAAGTATGCTGTGTATCAGCGTTGATTTTCCGCAGCCGTTTCCGCCGTGGAGAGCTATCCTCTCGCCGCGCTTCACCTCCAAATCAAGCCCTGTGAATACAGGCTCCTCGGCAGTTGGATATTTCACGCTGTAGTCCCTGATATTTATGAGAGTATTTTTGTGATGAGCAAGCTGTGAGAGCTTCAGCTCGGCAGTGCGTTCAAGGTCGTTGAGAAGCCCCTCCTTTTCCTCTATTTCCCTGTCGATACGCTTTTCCATCTGCTTTACGCGGCTCTGCATTTTCTTGGTTTTAGCGCCGATAAACGCCCTTGTGTCGATACATCTGTCATGCTCCTTTATCGGATCAAAGCCTATCTTTGTACGCTCGTTCTTGTCAGCCCATTCCGAGGTCCTTTTCGCCGCCTGTCGGAGCTTTTTTATCTCCTTTTTGTGCTTTTCGTTCTCGGCTATGGCGAACTGGTCGCGCTTTTGCTTGTTCTCCCACCAGCTGGTGAAATTACCGCTCTGGACTTCAATGCTCCTGCGGTTGAGCACAAGCACATGGTCAGTGCAGGCGTCCAGCAGGTCACGGTCATGGGATACCAGTATGAAGCCCTTTTTCGAGGCAAGATACTCCTTGACAGTCTCCCTTGCTTCTGCGTCGAGGTGATTGGTAGGCTCGTCGATGAGAAGAAAGTCGTTCTCTCCCGAAAACAGCACCGCAAGCAGTACCTTAGTCCTCTCGCCGTGGCTGAGAGTTTTGAACGGTCGATACAGCAGGTCTGCGTTCTCGCGGAGCTGTGACAGCTCGCAGATGACGCGCCATTCCTCGCAGTCGGGCTTTATGTCGCATATGAACTCCGATGCCGTAAGCTCTGCCTGCTCCTCGGTTATCACATAGGGGAAATACTCGAATCTCACGGAGCTGTCAATGCTGCCGCGGTAGCTGTACTTCCCGAGAAGCAGATTCAGGAAAGTGGTCTTGCCCTTGCCGTTGCGCCCAATGAAGCCAAGCTTCCAGTTGGTATCTATTGAGAAGGAAACGTCCTCGAAGATATTATCGAAGCTCCCCTCGTAGTAAAATGTCAGTCCGTTTACGTTTATCTGTGACATATTCATCTCTCCTTCCGAAACAAAAAAATGGAACCCTTTGCTGCCAAAAAGTTCCATTACGTACCTATAACCTCAGAAAAAGAGCATAACTGCACAGTTATCCCCCTCTGCAATATTCAAAAAACGCACAAAAAAGAGGTTATGAGAACATAATCCACTTTTGGCAACATGATAAGACAGTACGCCTGTTTGCACACTGTCAGCTTTGATATTCATGTACTCAAAAGTGAATTATCTTTTCATCCTCACACCTCTTTCAGTCCAATTTACGTTATTATAACACAGGACTTCAAAAAAGTCAAGGGAAATATAAAGCACTTTGCGTATCAGAAAAATTCACAGAATATTTACAATTCAAACCGCACATTTTGCCCCTCTCAAACGTTAAGCTATATGAAAATGCACATCTGTGCTTTCGTTTCGTTATGTTATTTAAAGGAGGTTTTATTATGAAATTCAGAAAGCTTATCGCAGCTTCAGCTGCACTATGTCTCGCAGCACCTGCTGCATCAAATGCTATGACCGCATGGGCTACAAAGCCTATCGACGAAGTAATCCCAGGCGACGTAAATGTTGACTATACATTCAATCTTGCCGATATAGTTCTTTTCCAGCGATATCTCCGCGGCGACGACTGCGAGGTGCTCTTCCCTGCTTATAAAGAGCCCGGTCCCGGAGGAGATGTGAACAAGGACGGCAGCATGGACATCTTCGACCTTATCGGCATGAGAAAGCTCATTGTCAAGGATATTACGGGAGCTCCCGAGCCTGAAGTTGAAACTGCTGCAAGAAACCTCTGCGAGGGTATAAAGAAGTCACCCAATACAAGCGGTATCTATATGCCCGATTATCAGAACTACAAGGAGTTTATCGACAGCCAGACAAATTTCACTATTGATATGCTCAAAAAGACCTACAGTGAGAAAAAGGGTGCAAACGACCTTATCTCTCCATATTCTATCGTACAGGCTCTCGGCATGACAGCAAACGGAGCCGACGGCGATACTCTTAAAGAAATGGAAAACGTACTTGGCGGCGGCATGGATATAGCAAGCCTTAACCGCTATCTCAAAGGTCAGCGTGAAATGACAGTGAACGAGAACGACTGGGCTAAGTGGTCATTCAGCACGGCTAACTCAATATGGGCAAGAAACGACACGAGCCGCATACAGCCCCGTCCCGAATTTATCCAGAACTGCGTTGATTACTATGATTCCGAGTTCTATATCGCTCCATTCGACGATACAACTCTTAACGACGTAAACAACTGGGTAAATGTCAAGACAAACAAGATGATACCCAAGATCCTCAACAGGATCAATCCAGATGACGTTATGTACCTCGTCAATGCAGTTGCTTTCGAGGCTGAATGGATGGATCCCTATGAAAAATACATGATAAAGGACGGCAAGTTCACATCTGCCGACGGCAAGGAACAGGACGCTAAGATGCTTTGCAGCTCTGAGATATACACCTCAGACGAGAACACCGAGGGCATGATAAAGTTCTACTCGGGCAGAAGATACGGCTTTGCAGCTCTGCTCCCCAGCGAGGATACCGACATTGACACATATATCGAGAACATGACTGCCGAAAAGCTCCACAACCTCATTTCGGAATACCGCACCACAAACTACGAAATGGCAAACATGAAGCTGCCTAAGTTCAAGTATGAATACGAAAACGAGCTAAGTGACGAGCTTTGCGCAATGGGTATGCCCACTGCATTCTCTGACGATGCCGACTTCTCAAGAATGTCTGCTATAAATGACCAGAACCCACTCTCTATAGGCTATGTTATACACAAGACATTCATAGACCTTGACGAGAACGGCACCAAGGCAGCAGCTGCAACTTTAGTTGCCGTGAAGGATACCGCAATGCCGCGGGAGCCCGAAAAGGAAGTGGTTTTCGACAGACCTTTCGTATACTGCATCTTCGATACAGACAACTATCTGCCTGTATTCATAGGTGTTTTAAATTCACTTGAATAAGCCTTTTTTAAGATTGTTTTAAGTAAAGCCTGTTATAGTAAACACATACAAGCCGCATCTGCACATCAGCGGCAAGCATAAATCCAAATTCTGCAAGAGCCTCTTATCAAGTCCCACTCGGAAAATCGGGATACGCGGCAAGGTCATTAAGGGTTTGTTGACCTGCTCCGCAAAAGAGGCTCAGCGCGGGGACAGATCGGAAACCGTATCTCAATGATACGGTTTTCCTGTATATAGACGAAGTTTTTGCACGGTTTCTACAAAAAACGGCGTGTATATGCTCCATTTTAGCCATTTAAGCCGAATTATCCCCTGCTGATGTTGCTTTATTACTTATTATATGATATAATGTATTTTATAAGTGCGCGAAGGGGGTGGACTCATGTCAATAAGCATTGACGAGCAGTACGATAAGGTATACCGCTACTGCCTTCTAAGAGTCCGCCATAAGGAGACCGCCGAGGATATAACTCAGGAGACTTTCCTTCGCTACCTCGAACACCCACACTATAACAGCGTCGATAAGACCTTGCAGCTTCTCTATACTATCGCAGGCAACCTCTGCAATGACGAGTTCCGAAAGACTAAGACTGCGGAGCTCCCCGAGGACAAAGCCGACGGCGAGGATATAGAGGACAGCGTTCTGTCGGGCTTTGAGCTGAAACAGGCTCTTGCAAAGCTCTCCGACGAGGACAGGGAGATAATCATGCTCCGATACATAAACGGAGTTCCTCTGAACGTTATCGCAAAGCTGCATAATATGTCGCGTTTTGCACTCAACCGCAGGATAAACAATATCCTCGGCAGACTGCATGAGTATCTGGGAAAGGAGGAGCTTATATGACAGATAAAGAGAAAAAAGCCCTCAGAGAAGCCTTTGACTTCCCCGAGCCCGACAGAAAAGAAGAGTTCCTTGCGGAATTTGCAAGGCTCTCCGTGAATAATAATAAAAAGCGTCTGTTCCCTGTGGTCATGCGCTTTGCCGCAGCAGCCGCAATGATAGCCATAATAGTCGGAGTTTTCGCCTTTATGCCAAAGGATACAGTGGATTTCGGACACGACAAGGACGAGATAATAACTGTCACCGAGACTACATCTGTACCCACAAGCTCGGCTGTAACAGCTGCAACGACTGCCGTTACGACTTCAAAGGCAGTAAGGACTGATAAGACCACTTCGGCTAAGACAACAAGCACTGCTGTTACAACAGCAAAGCAGGCAACTACTGACAAGACCGTGACTGCGCAGAGAACTGAAGCTTCACAAAGGACCACAGCCGTAAGAACTACCGCTGTTCATACGACTGTACGCACCACATCGGCTGCGGAAAAGACCGAAGCCGCACAGAAGCCTGTCACTACCACAACTGCTCCGCCCGAGGACATAGTCCCCACACACGGCGGCAATAAGGACTCAGAACGCAATATGACGGTTCCTGTTGACATGACATATCCCCTCCGTGAGAAAACTCTCACCGAGGACCAGATATACCCCAAGGATTCGGGCTTTGAAAATCAGGGACCTATCAACAGCAAGCCTGTGGACACAAGTGCTTTGCTGGAAAGTATGTATAATGATTCCAGCGCCGTAGTACTTGCAAATACGGACGAAATGTTGTATACTTCTATTGATGGCGCTGCCGTTACCGCAGAGAATATAAGCATAGTGAGCTCCTACAAGGGAGACCTCAGAGAAAACGACAGGATAACGGTATTCTTCAGCGGCGGTTATGTGCCTGCGGAGAAGTATCTCGAAAACCACAGCGACGTATTTATACCCTCTCCCGAGGAATACTCCGTCTATGAAAAGGGCGAGAGCAGATTCCCTCAGGAAAAGGGAAAACAATATATCTTTTTCATCACAAAGGACGATGAAAGTCCAGTAAGCGGCGCTTATCGTCCTGTAAGAAACGGCAACATCGCTGTTTTCAGAAAGATACAGGACAATTATGTCTCTGTTGACGACGGCACCCTGTATTTCACCGAAGCTCAGCTTAACGAGCTGAAATAAATGCCTATATTTCACGTTATTTTTTACGTTCTATAATTTTTCAAAAAAAATCGTGCCATTTTTGTCACAATTCCTTTCGTCGGCACGTTATGTTATTATAGAACGATTTATATGAAAGGAAGATTTTCTTATGAAGCATCAGAAGATGATGAGCGTACTGCTTGCAGCTGCCATATCTGCATCGGCAGTTATGCCCGCTTCGACCTACGCTATCTCAAAAGGCGACATCAACAATGACAGCGTTATCAGCGCAGACGACCTCACTCTGCTCCAGAACTATGTACTGGGAAAAGCTGAGCTTGACAAATCACAGTCAGAACTGGCTGATATAAACGGCGACGGAGCTGTAAACTCCTATGACATTTCCGCACTGAGAAAGCTCATTCTCGCCAGCCCCAGAAGCTTAAAGTTCAAGGCTGTCACAGACCGTGTACAGAGCGGATTCACAGACGCACTGAAAAAGCTTGACATACAGGCAGGCGACACTGTGGTAAAGTCCTCTGACGAGCTGAAAAAGGCTCTTTCCCCTTACTTCTCCGAGGCAGTTGTAAAGGGCTACACAGATAAATACAACGATACCTTCTTCAAGGATTCAGTACTTATGGTAAAGCCTGCCTACTTTGATCCCGACAAATATCAGATAAAGACGGCGGTCACAAAGGCTCCCTGCGGCTGTACATCAGAAAAAGCTGGTATATATGTACCGTCGGCAGCTGTTACCGAGTACATGAACATCAGAAAAGAACATGACTATAATTCTGCTTCTCTGGGCAAGATACTTCCCGGACAGAAGTTCACCATAACCTACAGTGACGGAAAATACGGTCATGTCAATATAAACGGCGTATCTGGCTATGTAAATATGGATTACGTTACAAAGGTATCCGACCTTGAAGCAAAATACACAGCTATTCCCGATGTCAAGATAAATTCGGTAAACTACAAGGACGGCAAGGTCACTGTTGACGCTGCTCAGTTCCACTCGTCAGCTCCTATAGACTTTGCGGCAGCTGTTATAGTTCAGGCTGTAGTGGCAAGAAAGGATTACTACGCTTCACAGACCAACTGGACAGTATCCACAACCGCTCCGCCGCCTACAACAATGGTAACTACCACGACCTATTCTTATCCGCTGGCAAAGGAACGCCTCGATAAGATAGGCTGGGATCTGAAAAAAGCATTCAACGACGCCGCATCAACTCCGTACTACGGTCCTGCCGACTTCCCCAAGGACGACAAGACAACAATGCAGTGGTATGCAGATTACGGCTTCAAGAACGGCAAGGGCAACTGCTACGTTATGGCTGCTATGTTCTGCGAAATGGCAAAGCTTCTCGGCTATGACGCTCATCAGATATCGGGACGCGTTCCGCTTAAAGCAGGCGGTTACGGACCTCACTCATGGGTAGAGATAACATTCGAGGGCACAACTTATGTTTGTGATCCTGACTTTACAGAAGAGACAAAGAGAAACGGTTATATGATAACATATGGTCAGTCAGGTACATGGGTGTACCAGAAAGACTCAGTAATGAGCTGACCAAGGGAGGATAAATCATGAAGAAAATTATTGGTACAATGGCATTCATCGCAGCTCTCGTGCTTGCAGGCTGCGGCAAGGTAACAACTGCTGCTAACACACAGCCCACAACAACACAGCCAACAACAAAGGCTGTCGCTACAGAGCCAACAACATCTGAGGATCAGATGAAGATCATCGGCGACAAGGCTACAGGCGATTCCGTATACATCATCACTCTTGACAACAAGACAGGCAAGGATATCAAGGGCTTCACCATTAAGGCTGACACCGAGGAGGAGTATCCTGCAAATATGCTCGAACCCAAGGACAGCTTCGCAAAGAACGAAAGACGCAGACTTTTCTACGTTCCTGTAAAGACCAGCGATGTTACCTACGGCGACACTGACGAGATAGCTACACAGGAGTACACTGTAAAGATCACTTTCTCAGACGACAAGGAAGCTGAGCTCCACCAGTTCCCGTTCGGCGATGTAGAGCTGGGCGAGATACTCATGGACAAGGACGTAGCTTACATCGAGTACATCTCAAAGCTCTCCGACAAGAAGGTAAGCACCAAGGAAGCTGAAAAGATGATCGCTGAGACAAATAAGGAAGAGGTTACTACAGAGGCTGCTTCCGAGATAGAGCAGTCCTACTATGACGAGCCTGTTTACACTCAGCCTGCATATCAGGAGCCTGTTTACACAGAGCCTGCAACTCAGTATATCGAGCCTGCTACACAGTATGTAGCTCCTACAGAGGCTCCTACACAGGCAGCTGCTAATGACGGAAACGGCGGCTGTTTAAGCGGCGGCGGACTCTTCAATGAATAATCGCATACTTTATCTGAGCCGTCTGAAAGCTCTTGCCTGCATTGCTGTTGTGGTCCTCCACGGATTCTATGCAGCCAATGCCTTTGCGGCAACAACAGGCGCTCAGAGCGCTATACTCTCCATAAGAAACGCCATGATGTGGGCTGTACCCTGCTTCGTAATGGCTTCGGGAGCACTTCTCCTTGACAGGAACAGGATACTGTCAAACAAGAAGCTTTTCGGAAAATATATCCCGCGTATGGCAATAGCTCTTGTGGTATTCTCGCTGCTTTTCTCGGTATTCGACGCAGCGCTTATAAAGCATTCGTCCTTCGGCGAGACCGTTAAGGACGTATTCAGCGATATTTTCATAGGCACGGGCTGGGCGCATATGTGGTATATCTACCTTATGCTGGCAATATATCTCCTGCTGCCGTTCTATAAGATGATAAGCTCCAATGCAAAGCCAAACGAGCTGAAATATCTGCTGCTGGTATACTGCTTATTCATGTCGGTCATACCGTTTATCGGAACGCTCTCGGGAAAGTCACTTCCCTTCTATATATGCGTGTACACGATATACCCGTTCTATCTGTTCCTCGGTCATGTGCTCCACATCGGAGTTATAAAGCTGCCGAAGAACGCCTGCGGACTGATGTTCCTCATATGTATAGGAATAACCGCTATGCTTACGGCTTACAGCCGAGGCGCAGCTGAGAGCGCTCCTGTGGCAAGCGCAAGGATAACTGCTTTTCTGGAGGGCTACTCGTTCCCGATATATATTGCGGCTTCAATAGGAGCATTCGGCTACTTCCGCAGAACTAAGAACAAGCCTTTCCCCGTTCTCGATACTATCGCCGCAGAGCTTGACAACTGCTCATTCGGCATATACCTGATACACATGGCGGTGCTGAAATACATCTTCGCCGTTATGAAGTTCAACCCATTCGAGCACGGCGGCACTATAGCAGTCATCGGCATATGCATAGTAACTCTTATCATTTCATATGTCATAACAAGACTGCTGAAATTCGTTCCATACGTGAACAAAATAATATGAACACAAGCTCCCTTCGGGGAGCTTTTTATTGCACTCATTCAGTGAAAATGATATAATAATACCGAGGTGATACCATGAAAGAAATACCTGTTTCAGAGCACAGCCGTTTTTTATCCTGCGCAGAGAGCATTACATTTTGCAGAGTGTTCCCTCTTTCAGTTGTTGAGGGCAGGCAGAGCGGCTGCATATACACAAACGAGAGCGAAAGCCTTATACTCATACGCCACAAAAGCAATTTCACTTTTATGTCCGGAGATAACAGTGAAGCAGAGCTACGCGAAATACATGAGCTGATTCTTTCCGAAAGTCTTAAATTCCTGTGTCAGAAAGCTTCAATTGCTCAAAAGTTCCTTCAATACGGCGATGTTGAGCTTGTCCCGAGAGATATCTACAGCTATCCACACGAAAAAGCTCCCGAGATAGGTCTCCCTGACGGCTTTGCTCTCCGCAGAATAGATGAAGAGCTGTTCAGCAGACTGACAGGACGTGTTGCTCCCTCAGTTTACTGGAACAGCTATGAAGAATACAGTAAAAACGGCTGTGGTATTTGCGTAATGCATGGAAATGAGCCTGTTTCGTGGGCATTTTCGTCAGCGGTAAGCAGCAACGAGGTCGATATCGGTATCGAGACTGCCGAAGCCCACAGACACCGCGGTCTTGCTCTTGCGGCAGCCGCCGCATTGATAAAAGATATACTCCCCGAAAAGTGTCCTGCATGGACTTGTCAGCGCTCAAATCTCGGCTCGGCACGTATAGCCGAAAGGCTGGGATTTGTCAAACGCGATGAATGTATATTGATACGAAAAAAATAATATCCGGGCGGTGATATCACCGTCCTTTTTGTGTCACCGCGACCATGCTCCGCATATAATAAGTCGGAAGGAGTGGTCTTATGGAAAAAGCCGAGATAATTGCGATAGTTGTGGTCACAGTTATTGCCGCCGCGGAGCTTTTCTGCCTGTTTATCTGCTCGAAGCTGCAAAACAAAAGCTATCCCCTGTGCGTTGCTTTGCCTGTAAATTCTCAGGATAAGGAGCTCCCACAGCGTCTGGAATACATAGCATCTCTTATCGAGGAGGGCAGCACTTTTATCGGAACGGTGCTTCTCATAGATATCGACGGAACACAGGAGCAGATACAGCTTTGCAGGGATTTCTGCGCTCACTATCATGCTATGGAGCTGATAAAAATTTCTGACATTGCAAACCACTTTAAAATCTAATAGCTCGGGCGGATACTATCCGCCCCTACATGGATTTGAGGTCATTTATAGTAAATTCGGTTTTCGCGGGACGCCGATGACGGCATCCCCCTACAAACTAATCGCTGATCACTACTTGCATTATATCCTATAATATGTTATAATATAAGATGTATTTTTATGTGCAGAGGTGAAAACGGTGGAGCACGAGGTCCTTCACATCGAGGGCACTGTGGAAAATGTCCTTTACAAAAATGAGAATAACGGCTATATCGTGCTTGACCTTGACGCAGGCGGCGAGCTCATAACCGTTGTGGGAGAGCTTGGCGATATCGAGGAGGGCGAGGGACTTATCCTTGAGGGAAGCTATATCACTCACCCACGGTTCGGAACTCAGTTCAGCGCAGTGTACTGCGAGAGAAAGCTCCCCGAAACAGTCATCAACATCGAGAAATACCTCGCTTCGGGAGCTGTCAAGGGCATAGGTCCGGGACTTGCAAAGAAGATAGTCGAGGTATTCGGTGACCGCACCCTCGATATCATGGAGAACGCTCCATTCCGTCTTTCCGAGATAAAGGGCATATCTCCAAAAAAGTGCGACGAGATAGCTGCAGAGGCTCAGAAGCTTTTCTGCCTGCGGAATCTCATGTCTTTCCTGTCACAGTACGAGGTAAAGTCACGCTTCGCCATGAACACCTACAGGAAGTACGGCTCGGACGCCATGACGCTGCTGAAACTGAATCCCTATCTGCTTTGCAGCGAGGATATCGACCTTGAATTTGCAAAGGCTGATACCATTGCTCACGATATGCACATAGCCCGCAACGACAGCAAGCGCATACTGGCAGGAGTACAGTATATTCTCCGCGCCAACGGCGGCATAGGTCACACCTGCCTGCCATTGGAGGTCCTTGCAAAAAAGGCTCAGGACACTCTCGGCGTATCGGAGAGCGACTTCTACGCCGCATACAACGCTGCTCTTGACGACGATGACCTCTTTGAATACGTCAAGAACGAGATAGAGTTCGTGTATCTCCCCGATTACTTCTACGCGGAAAGCTTCATTGCGGACAGGATACATATTCTGAAAGACTTCTCCTCTCCCGAGGACTTCAACTATGATACCCTCATTGACATCGAAGAAGAGGAGCATAACATAAAATATGAAAAGCTCCAGCGGCAGGCTATCACCACCGCTGTTTCACGGGGACTTATGGTGCTGACGGGAGGTCCCGGCACAGGTAAGACCACTACTCTCAACGCTATAATCTCCATTTTTGAAAAACGGGGCATGAAGGTGCTTCTTGCAGCTCCCACAGGACGAGCCGCAAAGCGTATGTCCGACTTGGCAGGCTGTGAAGCCAAGACCATACACCGTCTCCTTGAGGTGGTCTATGATTCGGGAGACAGGCTTACCTTTGCCCATAACGAGAACAATCCCCTTGACTGCGACGTACTTGTAATTGACGAGATGTCAATGGTAGACGTGGTACTCTTTGAGAAGCTCCTCCGTGCTGTGCGGCTGGGGTGCAGGCTCATAATGGTGGGCGACAGCGACCAGCTCCCCTCGGTAGGCGCAGGAAATCTCCTCGGAGATATAATCGACAGTGGTATAGTTCCCGTTACTGAGCTGAAAGAGATATTCCGTCAGGCTCAGCAGAGCTGTATCGTCACCAACGCTCACAAGATAGTTGCAGGAGAATATCCCGACCTTGAACGCAAGGACAGCGACTTCTTTTTCTTCAAGAGAAGCGACTATCAGATGGCATTGCAGCTCATTGTTGACCTTGTAAAGACAAGACTGCCGAAAGCCTATAACTACTCCCCCACTGAGGATATACAGGTGCTTACTCCTTCACGAAAGGGCGTTACGGGCACTGTGGAGCTGAACAAGCTCCTGCAAGACCAGCTCAATCCCCCTGCCAAGAACAAGCAGGAGAAAAAGGGCTACGTCTACACCTACCGCGAGGGCGACAAGGTCATGCAGACGAGAAACAACTACGACATCACATGGTCTAAGGACGGCGAACAGGGCGCAGGCATATTCAACGGCGATATCGGACGCATAATCAGTATCGACAACAGAAGCTCCCTTGCAGTCATCGACTTCGACGGCAGAAAGGCTACATATACATTTGACCTGCTGTCTCAGGTAGACCTTGCATATGCAGTCACTGTACACAAGAGTCAGGGCTGCGAATTTGAAGCTGTGATACTCCCAATAATGGGCGGCTTCGACAAGCTGTGCTACAGAAATCTCCTGTATACAGCCGTTACAAGAGCAAAAAAGCTCCTCATAATCATAGGAACTGAGGAGAATATATATAAAATGGTAGACAACAACAAGCGCACGCGGAGATACACCTGCCTGCGCCATATGCTCGCAGGGACAAAGAAAAGCAGCTCCCCTTTTGAGCAGTAGGAAAGGAAGATAAAAATGGCAAACACTGATATTGGTATCGACCTCGGTACCTCAAATATCGTAATGACTATGGGAAACAAGGGCGTTGTGCTCAGCGAGCCCTCTGTCATCGCTTACAACACAAGAACAGAAAGAGTTCTTGCGGTTGGCAAGGAAGCCTATGAGATGATAGGCAGGAATCCCGACTACATAGCAGTAAGACGTCCTATCAGCGAGGGTGTAATCTCCGACGACGACCTCACTCACAGCATGATACGCGAGTTCATACTCAAGGTCACAGGCAAACAGCTCATGAAGCCACGTATCGTCATCTGCATACCCTCGTTCATCACTGATATCGAGAGCCGTGCAGTTGTAGAAGCTGCCAAGAGCGCAGGTTCAAGGCAGGTATACCTCATACAGGAGCCTATCGCCGCTATGATAGGCGCAGGCGTGAACATCACCAAGGCAAAGGGACACATGATAGTTGATATCGGCGGAGGTACTACAGATGTCGCTATCGTTTCCATGAACGGCGTGGTGCGCTCCCATACGGTCAAGATAGCAGGCAACGCTATTGACCGCTCTATCATCAAGTATATGCAGAACAAGTACAAGCTCCTTATAGGTGAAAGAACTGCCGAAAAGGTCAAGATAGAGCTTTGCAACCTCTATGACCCGAGCGACGAAATGACCTACATAGTCAAGGGCAGAAGCCTGCTGAAAGGTCTGCCTGCGCAGGTTCTTCTCAGCGAAACAGAGCTCTTTGAAGCTATCGAGGACGACACATTCGCTATCATGGAGGCTATCCGCAAGGTGCTTGAAGAAGCTCCCCCCGAGCTTGTGGGAGATATCTACGATAACGGTCTCCTGCTCACAGGCGGCGGCGCTCTCCTCGGCGGACTTACCCAGCTTATCAAGCGTACTCTCGGCATAAACTGCAATATCGCCAAGGACTCAATAAACTGCGTTGCAAAGGGCACAGGCATGGCATTCGGAAGAATGACTACCTTGCTGGACGGTTTCGAGGCGGCTACAGTGTACAAATACAGATAAGCTACGTTAAGACTTCCTGAATGTATGACGGGAGCGCAGGCTCTGCGCACGGCTTTGAAGCGGCTACAGTATACAAATACAGATAAAAGCCATTGTACGGGAGGGCTCCCTCGCCCTCCCGTAATATACGTATAACAAAAAAAGACTGCAAACGCAGTCTTTTTCTTATATGTGATTCTTTATACTGAGCTTTTCCACAGCTTCGGGTATATCCTGTATATGCGGTACGATGATATCAGCCTTGGCAAGCTCCTCGGTTGAACCGAAGCCATAGCCGCAGCCTATGGACGGAAGTCCGTTCTGCGCCGCTGTTTCGATATCGTGGAATCTGTCGCCGATGACGATGAAGTCGCCCTCATGATTGGGAGCTATCTTGCGGAATATCTCATACTTGGGTATAAAATCGTAGGCTTCACAGCAGTAGAAATAGTCAAAAAAGCGGTCAAGCCTGAATACGCGCTTGTGGCGTTCAAGATAGTGGAAGCGGCAGTTGCTGAGGAATATCAGCGTATAGCCGCTTTTTTTCAGCTGTGTGAGCATTTCCTCAGCGCCCTCGTAGAGAGCGCCCTCGCCGTTGTCTACTCGCCTTGCCATGTCCTCGCCCAGCATAACACGGGCTTTTTCACGTATCTCGGGAGCAAGCTCGGGGTGGAACTGTCCCCACATATCCGTGGAATTGAAGCCCAGCCAGTAGCTTATCTCTTTGTCGGTATACTCTCTGTCAGCTATGTAGCCGTTATCCGAGAGCCACTTCATAGTGCCGCGGAATGCAGGAGCATAGGTCAGCATGGAATTATGGATAGTGCCGTCGTAATCAAAGATAAGATTGGTCATTATGCCTCTATCTCTCTTATGAGGTTAATCATTTCGATAGCTCCCTCAGCGCACTCGCTGCCCTTGTTGCCTGCCTTTGAGCCTGCACGCTCGATAGCCTGCTCGATGTTCTCGGTAGTGATAACGCCGAACATTACAGGGATACCTGTCTGGAGAGATACCTGAGCGATACCCTTTGCAGCTTCGTTGCATACAAGGTCATAGTGTGAGGTGCTGCCTCTGATGATAGCGCCGAGGCAGATAACAGCGTCGTACTTGCCTGAATTAGCCATTTTGGAAGCGATAAGGGGAATCTCGAATGCTCCGGGTACCCATGCGATGTCGATAGCGCCCTCGCTGACGTCATGACGCTTGAGGGTATCAACAGCTCCGCCGAGGAGCTTAGATGTGATGAACTCGTTGAAACGAGCAACAACGATACCTATTCTTGTGTCCTTTGAGACCAGTTTTCCTTCGTAAGTTTTCATAATTATTCTTCCTTTCAGAGTTTATATTGACTTGTTGAGCTTGTAATTGTCCTTGAGGAGCTTTACAAGCTCGTCGTGTTTCTCGATAATAGTGAACTTCTTGGGCATTATACTGTTGTTGAACCAGAGACTGAGAGTCTCGCCCGATACCTTGTACATTATCTTTTTCTTCTGTCTTGCCAGACCGAAATTATCGGGGAAATACACTCTCTGGGAGGTTATGTAGGCGTACTTGCCGATGAAGAAGTCCAGCAGAAGCAGTATGGTCAGCAGCAGCAGCGCCAGCAGAAGAAGTCCGTAGCATATCATGTGGTAGTTGTCATTCATTTTCCTTGCGCCGTTCCATTCGAGAAAGCCTACTATGAGCCATGCCGCCCAGCAGCAAGCCCACCACGCTGCGTTCTTTTTCAGATGTCTTTTCAGCTTTATTGCTGTTTTCTTGGTCTTTACACGGCTGAGGAAGATGAAATACCCTGCGATACCGAAAACGAATACCGCGCCCATGATACTCAGCACGCATATTGCAAATATTTTTGTCATAGCGTGTATGCTCCTTTATTTTGTAAGAGGATTCTCGTAGCCGTGCTTGCCGTACCAGTCAGCCAGCATTTTCACAGTCCTGATGTTTTTTATGCCGAAATTATAGGAAAGCTTTCTGTTGCTTCTGTTGTTGTAGATATAGAGGTGCTCTATGCCGAAAAGTCCCTTTTTATATTCATAGCTGTGATTCTCCACAGGAGAGATACCCTTGTTCATAAAGAGAGGATATCTTAATCCCTCGGGAGAAATGCATTCAAAGCCGCATATCGGTATGGTCAGAACTACAAGAACAAGGAAGAGTATTGTTATGAGCGACGGGCGTATCTGCAGAGCCAGTGCCAGAAGCATAGTCACGGCAATATTTATCCAGTTGCCCACAAAGACCTTTTCCTTTGCCTTTGTCCATGAAATGAATTCAGTTATATCCAGTATTGCCATTATAATGCAGAGTATAATGAGAATCGCCATTATTATGATATCTATTACGCTGTATTCCATATAATTCACCTCAGTAATCAAGGATATGTCCCATCTTGTCGCGCTTGGTTTTAAGATAGAAGAGGTCATAGGCGGTAGCGTCCACCTGTATCGGTACACGCTCCTTTATTTCCAGTCCGAAGCCGCTGAGACCGTAGACCTTGTCGGGATTGTTGGTGAGAAGTCTCAGAGTCTTGCAGCCCAAATCGCGGAGTATCTGTGCTCCGATGTAGTATTCGCGCATATCTCCCGGGAATCCGAGAGCAAGGTTAGCTTCAAGGGTATCCATGCCCTTGTCCTGCAATTCATAGGCGCGAAGCTTATTGATAAGACCGATTCCGCGTCCCTCCTGACGCATATACAGGAGTATTCCCCGTCCCTCTTTTTCTATCTGTGACATAGCCGCCGCAAACTGCTGTCCGCAGTCACATTTAAGCGAACCGAAGGCGTCTCCCGTGAGACACTCGGAATGAACTCGGCAGAGTATATCCTGTCCGTCGCCGATGTCGCCCTTTACAAGAGCTACATGGTGCTCGCCGTTGAGCTTGTTCACGTAGCCGAGGGCTCTGAACTCGCCGTACTTTGTGGGGAGCTTTGTATTGGCAACGCACTCCACAAGCACATCGTGCACCTTGCGGTATTCTTTCAGCGCCTTAATGGTTATGAACTTCATGCCCCATTCCCGAGCCTTTTCCTGAAGCTCGGGAGTTCTCATCATAGTGCCGTCGTCGCGCATTATCTCACAGCAGAGACCGCATTCTTCGAGCCCTGCGATACGCATAAGGTCAACGGTAGCCTCTGTGTGTCCCTCGCGTTCGAGAACGCCGTTTTTCTTGGCGGTCAGCGGAAACATATGCCCGGGGCGGCGGAAGTCTTCGGGCTTTGAGTTCTTATCGACGCACATACGGGCTGTGAAGCCGCGCTCCTCGGCAGAAATGCCTGTGGTAGTCTTTACGTGGTCGATAGACACCGTAAATGCCGTGCAGTGGTTATCGGTGTTGTAGTCCACCATCTGCGGCAGATGAAGCCTGTCGCAGAGCTCTCCGCTCATGGGCATACAGATGAGTCCCTTTGCGTGAGCCGCCATGAAGTTTACGTTTTCTGTAGTTGCAAACTGAGCGGCACATATCATGTCGCCCTCGTTTTCTCTGTCCTCGTCGTCTGTAACGAGGATGATTTCGCCGTTTCGGAGAGCCTCACAGGCTTCTTCAACAGTGTTGTACTGAAACATCAAGATTACTCCTTATCTATTTTTATCTCGCCTGTATCGACAGCGAAGTCGATATTGCAGTTTTCAACTGCTATGCTGAGGCTCTGGGACGTTCCCTTTGTCTTCTCGTCCTTGACCTCATAGTTCTTTATGCCTGAGACTTCGATATTTGCTGTTTCACCCTTTACGCTTATATCAGCTCCGTCAGAGCCATTAAGGGGCAGACAGAATTTGATATTGCCTGTTTCAGCATAAATATCAGTATCAGCCTTGTAGGTAATGCTGTTCATGGTGATATTGCCCGTATTGCACTTTATCACAGAGGAACCTGTTATCTCGTCATCAGAGAATGTGATATTTCCGACGCTCGCATCTGCTGTAAAGCTTCCCGACATTTCCTTGAAAGTTATATTGCCGATCCCGCACTTGGTCCTGTAATCGTTGACATACTCGGGAACGGTGATATAGACATCGTACTCCACGCGGCAGTCTGGTGCATTCTTTTCGAGCCATGTGTTTATGTCCTCTGATGTCTCGGCTTCTACCAGCTTTATCACAAGAACGTTGTCCTTTACCTCCGAGACAGAGCCCATATGCTCGTTGACGTTATCGATAGTTTCATCGGTATCGGCGTATATCCTGTACCTGAGGCATAAGCCTGACTTGTCGTCGCCTGAGTGCTCAACCTCGATATCTCCTGTTGGTACCTCAATTGACATGGCATTTATTGGCTTTGGAGTTTCAAATGTGTAGTTTTTCTGAAACTTCAGGTTCTTTGCGTATTCCTTGTCGACATCGTTGAGGTCTATGGTTACGTCGCCAACTTTTATATTGCTGCTGTTCTTGCTGTCGGAGCAACCTGTGAGCAGAGCTGCCGCTATAAGTGATGAAGTAAGAATTGCTTTTACTATCTTCATAGCTTTCTCCTTTTAAAATCCGTTTTTCGCAAGAAAGTCCATGGTAATGCCGCCTGTTTTCGGAGTTTCCGCAGGCTTCATGAGCTTCTCTGCGTATTTGGCTATAATATCATTTTCGAGATTTACCGTATCGCCTGTCTTTTTCGTGCTGAGAATGGTCTGAGCGGCGGTGTGAGGGATAATGGACACGCTGAACGACGTATCCGTTACCTTTGCCACTGTAAGGCTTATGCCGTCAATGGCTATTGAGCCTTTCTCCACGATATACCGCAGCAGCTCGGGAGCTGCGCTGACTGTATACCACACAGCGATACCGTCGTTTTTTATGTCGGTTATAATTCCTGTGCCGTCTATATGTCCCGATACTATATGTCCGCCGAAGCGTCCGTTTGCCGCCATTGCGCGTTCAAGATTTACAGGACTGCCGTTCGTCAGACTTCCCAGCGATGAACGGCTGAGAGTCTCATTCATAACGTCTGCGCGGAAAACTCCGCCGCCGAAATGAGTTACCGTAAGGCATACGCCGTTGACGGCTATACTGTCTCCGAGGTGAACGTCTTCCAGCACCTTTTTTGCCTGTATCTCAATGAACGAGGCGTTACCCGAATGCTGTACGCGGCTGACTGTGCCCACCTCTTCAATTATTCCCGTGAACATTCTTCACCCTGCTTTCTATGAGGATATCCTCGCCGATATGTCTGATACTGCACTGCTCCAGCATGAACGCTTCAGCAGGCACGGGGACGCCCTGTCCTCCGACAGGTGACTTGCCGCTGCCGCCAAAAAGCTTAGGAGCAATATACGCCTGAACCTTGCTGACTATGCCTGCATTAAGTGCCGACCAGTTCAGCTCGCCGCCGCCCTCAAGGAGTATGCTGTCAAGTCTCTCCTTGCCCAGAAGCTTCATAAGCGTGGCTAAGTCCACACGACCGTCCTTGGGAGCAGTCTTTATTATGCGGCAGCCTGCATTTTCATACACAGCCGCCTTGTCGATGTCATCGCAGATCGTAGCTATCACCGTGGGAACTTCTCTTGCAGTCTTAACGATATTGCTGTCAAGGGGAGTTCTCAAAGAGCTGTCGCAGATTATTCGCAGCGGATCTCTACCGTTTTCCAGTCGGCAGGTAAGAAGAGGATCGTCTGCAAGTACAGTTCCAACGCCAACCATTACAGCGCTGTGACGAAGCCTTTCCTGCTGAACGTGAGCACGGGCGGCTTCACCTGTTATCCATTTGGACTGTCCTGTATAGCAGGCTATCTTGCCGTCTGAGGTCATGGCATATTTCATAGTCACAAAGGGAAGTCCCGTTGTGATATAATGGAAAAAAATCTCGTTGAGAGCGTCGCATTCTTCTTTGAGTACACCCTCGATGACCTCTATGCCGTTTTCACGGAGTATCTCAACGCCCTTGCCTGCGACAAGAGGATTAGGATCGGAAGAGCCTATGAAAACGCGCTTTATGCCGTGAGCTATTACCGCATCGGTGCATGGGGGCTGTTTGCCGTGATGACAGCAGGGCTCCAGAGTGACATACATATCCGCTCCCTTGCAGTCTATGCCGTTTTCCTCGCAGTACGCAAAGGCGGAGCGCTCTGCGTGGAGGTCGCCGTATTTCCTGTGATAGCCCTCGGCGATAATCTCGCCTTTTTTGACGATAACAGCTCCTACCATGGGATTAGGCGATGTAAAGCCCATGCCTTTTTTTGCAAGTTCGAGAGCTGCACTCATAAAATCTTCGTTAGTCATAGTATCTCCTGTTTATGTTAATAAGTGTAGGGGCTGCCTTGGGCAGTCCGTGTTATTATGTATGATAGTGAGTTTAGTCCTGTTTCTTTTCCCTGTCGGGGATATTGCCGAAGTATTTGATAAAAAAGAAAAGTGCCGCATAAACAACAATAAAAATGGGGATAGTTACGAGCAGAAGCTTTTTCAGGTGTATCTCGCCGTTGGAAAAATAGGAATATCCGCATCTTATAAGAAATGTTATGGCAAAGCAGGTCACACAATGGAGCGGTATGCGGAATATGCTTTTCCAGTTAAGTATAGCGAATGAAAGTCCGTAGAGCAATGAAGCGGTAAGCCAGATAACTACCGACCTCATGGTGTCGTCCAAGCCGTTGTCGATAATGAGCATCGGTGTGAATATAAGGGTTCCAAGACCTACTGTCAGAAAGATATTCCGTAAAGTATTCTTCATAGTATCCCTCCGTATGAAAAAATAGAAAAAGCCCCGTATATCGGGGCGCGAAGTCATATACTGCACTTTATGTGCGGTTTATCTTCTTTCATCCGGACTTTACCGTCGGCTTCGGAATCACACCGAATCAACCAATAAGGCTCGCAGGCTATACTGCCGGTAGGGAATTACACCCTGCCCCGAAGATAAAAAGTGGATATTCAGTTATTCTTCGTCAGCGTATGCTGGGAGCGGAGACACTCCGCCTGCCGGTCAGGACTTTCACCTAACCCCGAAGATAAAAAGTGGATATTCAGTTATTCTTCGTCAGCGTATGCTGGGAGCGGAGGCACTCCGCCTGCCGGTAGGGAATTACACCCTGCCCCGAAGATATAATTTAAGACCTAAGATCTAAGAATTAGTATGTAAGAGACTTATTCAGAACTATGTTTCTTAGTTCTTAGCTCTTAATTCTTAGTTCTCAACTCTCAACTGATATTATATCACTGTGTTAGAGATTTGTCAATATGCTATTGCTATTTTCTGAATAATGTGGTATAATAAATGTATTATATCATAAGGAGTGTTTTTTAATGAGCGAATGTACACACGACTGCTCAAGCTGCGGAAGCGACTGCGGCAGCAGACAGGAGCCGCAGAGCTTACTGGAAAAGCCCAATGCCATGAGCAATATCGGAAAGGTCATCGGCGTTGTCAGCGGTAAGGGCGGCGTTGGTAAGACTCTCGTATCTTCATTGCTTGCAGTTTCAATGCAGCGTCTTGGCAAGAATGTGGGAATCATGGACGCTGATATCACAGGTCCGTCTATACCAAAGGCTTTTGGTATCCACCAGAAGGCTGACGCCTGCGAATTCGGCATTATCCCTGCAAAGTCCAAAATGGGACTTGATATCATGTCGATAAATCTTCTTCTCGAAAACGAGTCCGATCCTGTAGTATGGAGAGGTCCTGTTATCGCAGGAGTTGTAAAGCAGTTCTGGACAGACGTTATCTGGAAGGACATAGACTGCCTCGTAGTTGATATGCCTCCGGGAACAGGCGACGTTCCGCTGACTGTTTTCCAGTCTCTCCCTGTTGACGGTATCGTTATCGTAACTTCACCTCAGGAGCTTGTTTCAATGATAGTTGAAAAGGCTGTAAAAATGGCTAAGCTGATGAATATCCCTATCCTTGGAATCATCGAGAATATGAGCTATTTTGAATGTCCCGACTGCGGCAAGCGCCACAGCATCTACGGCGAGAGCCACATCGAGGAGATAGCTGCACAGTACGATATCCCTGTACTTGCAAAGCTCCCTATTGATCCACAGCTTGCAAAGCTCTGCGATCAGGGAACAATAGAGCTCTTTGAGGGTGAATGGCTCACAGAAGCAGCCGAGAAGGTCGCTGCGCTCTGAGTTCTTAGTGATATATTGTAGGGGACGCCGTCTTCGGCGTCCCGTTTTAGTTTGGGCGCACAGTGTGCGCCCATTTGCTTTGTAGGAGCTGCCTTTGGCTGTCCGATTATTGTACTTGACCTATTACTATTTTGTATGTATAATAAAATTAAGGTCGTTTTTTGATTTGGGATAAGGAGAATGATGTATGTTTGGAATTTATAAGTATGTGTATGACAACGAGATTATTTACATAGGCAAGTCAGATAACTCAATTCTTAATAGGGTGAATGGTCATGCAAAAGAAATGAAATTTCAGCCATACCTTGATAAAGCAATTATTTATTATACGGTATATGAAAATTCGGCTCAAACAGATTTTTATGAGTCGTATTTCATTAATAAATATAAGCCTAAACTTAATGTCGCTAAAATGTATGACGGAAATATAGGTGTTGATATTCCGGAACCAGAATGGCATTTATTGTCAGAGCTTAATGAAATAGAAAAAAAGGAAAAAACTAAAAAAGCAGCCGTGTTCAAAACTCAAAAAGCATATGAAACTCGAATAAAAAAGATAAAAGAGAGAAAAAAGCATATTGAAAACTTGAAATGGCTTGAATCATTTCTGCCTCAATTTTATGGATCATATGATATTGAATTATCTGTTGATTATACAGAAGATAATAAAAAGATATATATGAGGATTTTTGAACTTCTACATTCTACTGACGGGCGTAGTTTATTGATTGGCGATTTTCCTCACATGGATGAAACAGGAAAAAAACTTAGTGTTCACTTTTTGAAAAAGTCATCATGTAAAGAACTTGATTTCTGGAATAACTATAAAACAATGATTCAACAGACTATAGATGAACACTTGGCAGAAATATTTCGGATAAATAGCGAGATTAGAGAAGCAGGTTTTGACGAATATGAGTAAAGGGCGGGATAATCCGCCCTTTTCTGATTTCTAATCACTAAACACTGAAACAGCCATACTTCCGCAGTACCGCTGTTTCCGTATTCTTCACAGTCAGCTTTTACTTAGTACCGAAGATACGGTCTCCTGCGTCACCGACGCCCGGAACGATGTACTTGTCCTCGTTGAGCTTTTCGTCCATAACACCTGCGTAGATATCAACGTCAGGGTGAGCTTCCTGAACAGCCTTAACGCCCTCGGGTGAGCATATGATACACATGAACTTGATGTGCTTAGAACCAAGCTTCTTCATCTCTGTGATAGCGGCTACTGCCGATCTGCCTGTTGCAAGCATAGGATCAACAATGATAGTATCACGCTCGCTGATATCATCAGGCACCTTTGAATAGTACTGCACAGGCTCCTTTGTAACAGGATCGCGGAAAAGTCCGATATGACCTATCTTTGCGGCAGGAACGAGAGTTGTAACGCCATCTACCATGCCGAGACCTGCACGGAGTATCGGGATAAACGCAAGCTTTCTGCCTGAGATTATCTTTGTCTTTGCCACAGCAAGAGGAGTTTCAAGCTCTATCTCCTTCAGGGGGAGGTCTCTTGTAGCCTCATAGCAGATGAACATTGCTATCTCGGAAACAATCTCACGGAACTCCTTTGTTCCTGTGTTCTTATCTCTTAAAAGTGAAATTTTGTGCTGAACCAGTGGGTGGTCAATGATGTGTAATTCTCCCATAGTTAGCAGCTCCTTTCATTAATAATATTCATATATACATCTTTTTCGATACAGTAGCATACCTCGCCCTCGGGAGAAACTCCCTCGTGTATGAAGCGCTGAACTGTATCAGTTGTATGCATCATGGATTTTTTGAGAACTCGTCCCGACTTTGTATTCTCGGCTCTGTGATAGGCTTCAAGCTTGTCAAAATCCATAGTTCTGAAGCAGTGAGCCATAAGACCTGCAAGAGCTTCTCCTGCATAGCCATTTCCCCAGAACTCAGTGCCGATACAGTATTCTATCTCGGCAGTACGCTGTTCCTCCCAGACCTTGCAGAAGGCTATCTGTCCGATATTCCTGCCGCTTGAACGCTCTGTTATCGCCCAGCGGTAGAAGTCGGGCTTTTCGTAGCTCCTGATATAGCTGTCAAGGAGTCCCCTCACCTTTGCTTCGTCTGTGTAGACAGGCTCGCCGTACTCGGTCTGTATCTCGGGAAGTGAAGCCCAGTTCTCCAGCATATCGCGCCAGTCATAGGCTTCAAATCTGCGGCAGACGAGCCGTTCTGTCTCAAAGGGAACAGTTCCCGTATGCTTCATCACTTGTTTTCAAGAGCAGTGATAAGGTCAACTCTTCTCTGATGACGTCCACCCTCGAACTCTGTTGTGAGGAATATCTCGGCAAGCTCGCTTGCAAGTCCCGGACCGAGAGTTCTTGCGCCCATACACATTACGTTTGCGTCATTGTGCAGACGTGTGTACTTAGTAGAGAAGCTGTCGGCGCAGAGTGCTGCACGGATACCCTTTATCTTATTGGCAGCGATAGACATACCGATACCTGTTCCGCAGATAAGTATGCCCTTTTCGCAATTGCCAGAAGTTATCTCTCCGCAGAGCTTCTCTGCCATTACAGGGTAATCGCAGGGCTCTCCGTTAGTACCGAGGTCCTTGAGCTCGAAGCCCTTTTCTGTCAGATACTCAATTACTGCCTTTTTCATTTCCACGCCTGCGTGGTCACAGCCTATAGCTATCATCTTTAAACATCTCCAATTATTGGTTTTTATTTTCTAAGTCCTTTTCAGCCTTTACCTTCTGGAGATAGGATACCTCCAGCTCCTCGGGCTGAGAGAGCTTTCTTGAAACTCCTGCAAGACACACGCCCACAGCGCTCTGCAAACGTCCCTGCGGTGGGGCGATGATGAACGCAGGCGAGCTGTATGCATTATAGAAATCCGCAGCTCCGTCGCCGCAGAGCATACACTCCTTGACGTTGAAAGCAAGGTACTCCGCAAGCTCGTCACGGGAGATTATCTGCTCCTCGGTGACCTGCTCAACGCAGTAGCCGTCGCTCTTGTAGGTACAGGTGTAGACCAGCTCTCCCCTCGCCTTCATAATGGCGCATATATGCCCCTTGTAGGCAAGGTTGTTGCAGGCAAGTCCCAGAAGCGTCGATACTCCGCAGCATTTCACACCAAGCCCGAAGCTGAGCGCCTTTACTGCGGCAACTCCTATACGAAGTCCCGTATAAGAGCCCGGACCGTTTGCAACGGCAATACCGCCAAGGTCAGAGAGCTCCTTGCCTGCCTGTGCCATAATGTCTTTTACCATAGGCATTATGACCTGTGAATGTGTTTTCTGGGTATAAACGGTAGCCTGAGCCAAAAACAGCTCGCTGTCCGAATCAAAAAGCGCTGCGGAAGCGGTCTTTCCCGAGGTATCAATCCCAAGCAGCAGCAAATCTTCCACCGTCCTCAATAATTATTTCCCTGTCGTTCTCACCGAGACTGTTTATGGTCACATAGATAGTGTCCTTTGGCAGAAACTCCGCGATATTCTCAGACCATTCCACTGCCGCGACGTTGTCCTCAAAGGGATAGTCATAAAAGCCTGTGGATTCAAGGTCGTCCTCGGAGTCAATGCGGTACATATCAAAGTGATAGAGCGTTATGCGCTCGCCGCGGTACTCGTTGACAAGGGCGAATGTGGGCGAGGTAACGCTGTCCCCAAGCCCCATTCCAATGGCAAGACCACGGGTAAAGGTAGTTTTCCCTGCACCCAGTCCGCCTTTATATGCTATCATGTCTCCTGCTTTCAGCAGACCGCCCAGCTTCTCAGCCGCGGCAATGGTCTCCTGAGGAGAATGAGTTACTATCTTCATATTCTGTCAGCCCTATCAGAAAAGTCCTGTAATAGTGCCGTCGCTGTTGCAGTCGATATTCAGAGCCGCAGGAGCCTTAGGAAGTCCCGGCATTGTAAGGATATCGCCTGTGTATATAACTACGAAGCCTGCGCCCGATGAAAGCTTGGCGTCGCGGACAGTTATCTTGAAGTTCTTTGGCTTTCCGAGAAGATTCGGGTTATCCGAGAGTGAATACTGAGTCTTTGCAACACAGATAGGAAGGTCCCAGAAGCCGATATTCTCAATTTCCTTGATAGCCTTTTCAGCCTGAGCGGTAAAGGTAACTCCCTCAGCGCGGTATATCTCCTTAGCTATCTTCTCGACCTTGTCCTTTATAGTAGCGTGAGTATCGTAAAGGGGCTTGAACTCGTTGTCGCCGCAGAGGTCAATAGCCTCACAGACCTTATTTGCAAGGTCAGTGCCGCCCTCGCCGCCCTTTGCGAATACCTCGCACATGGACACCTCTACTCCCATTTCGGAGCAGAAGTTCTCAACGAACTTTACTTCCTCGTCCGTATCAGTAGCAAATCTGTTTATAGCCACAACTACAGGAACGTGATACTTGTGCATATTCTCGATGTGAGTTCTCAGGTTCTCGATACCCTTTTCAAGAGCCCACATATTCTCCTTGCCGAGGTCCTGCTTCTGAACGCCGCCGTTGTATTTCAGAGCCTTGATAGTAGCTACAAGAACTACGCATGATGGCGCAAGTCCGCCGATACGGCACTTGATGTCGAGGAACTTCTCAGCGCCAAGGTCTGAACCGAAGCCTGCCTCTGTTACTACGTAGTCGCCCAGCTTGAGGGCAAGCTTTGTAGCTCTCAGTGAATTGCAGCCGTGAGCGATATTTGCGAAAGGTCCGCCGTGGATAAATGCAGGAGTATTCTCAAGAGTCTGTACAAGGTTTGGCTTGAGAGCGTCCTTGAGAAGAGCTGTCATAGCGCCTGTGCAGCCAAGGTCTCTTGCATATATAGGCTCGCCGCTGAGATTATAGGCAACAAGGATATTGCCGAGACGCTCCTTAAGGTCAGCAAGGTCTGAAGCCAGACAGAGTATAGCCATTACTTCGGAAGCAACCGTGATATTGAAGCCGTCCTCACGGGGAACGCCGTTGGCTCTGCCGCCGAGACCTATGAGAATATTTCTCAGTGCTCTGTCGTTCATATCCATGCAGCGCTTGAACATTATCCTGCGCTGATCTATCTGCAATGTATTCCCCTGCTGGAGATGATTGTCTATCATTGCGCAGAGAAGATTGTTTGCAGCTGTGATAGCGTGCATATCGCCTGTAAAGTGGAGGTTTATGTCCTCCATAGGAACTACCTGTGCATAGCCGCCGCCTGCTGCGCCGCCCTTCATGCCGAAAACTGGTCCGAGCGAAGGCTCACGGAGAGCAAGAACTGTCTTTTTGCCTATCCTGCGCATAGCGTCTGAAAGACCAACGCTTATAGTGGTCTTTCCCTCGCCTGCGGGAGTGGGATTTATAGCTGTGACAAGAATGAGCTTGCCGTCCTCTCTGTCTGCCAGCTTTGTGTAGAGTGCCTCAGAAAGCTTAGCCTTATAGTGACCATAGGGCTCGATATCAGCCTCGTCGATGCCGAGACCTGCTGCGATCTCGTCAATACGCTTCATTTCGGCGCTCTGAGCGATTTCAATATCAGATAACATAAATATATCCTCCGAAACATTGTAATAATAATATTATTATACCACTTTCAGCGAACAAATGCAAGGTTTGGAAAGAATATTTCCACAATAACAAAGAAGGCTGCACTATAAAAGTGCAGCCCTCTATGATTTAAGAAAGAAAAATGTGATAACATTAAGAACACTTTAGCCCTTGACACCGCCCAGTGCAACACCTGCGATGATATATTTAGAAAGCAGGAAGTATGCAATAAGGATCGGTATTACGGTAAGTAACAGTCCCAGATAAACTGAACCGTACTCGGTTTTGTAAGCGTCACCGCCGAGAAGCGATACCATCTGTGGCATGGTATACTTATCCATATTTGTGTTAAGAATCTGAGGCATAAACAGCTGGTTCCAGCTGGTTACGAAGGAGAAGATAGCCTGTGTAGCCATAGCGGGCTTCATCATCGGGAGAACGATCTGGTTGAATATTCTGAATTCACCTGCACCGTCGATTCTTGCAGACTGGAGAATCTCCATAGGAAGTGACGGTATCATGTACTGCCTCATAAAGAATACAGTAGTCGGGGCAGCGATAGCAGGGAGTATAAGAGGCAGGAAACTATTTGTCCAGTGGATCTTATACATGAATGTGTAGAAACCGATACTGCTTACCTGAGCAGGGATCATAAGCACTGCCATGATAACAGTAAAGAACGGTTTTCTGAGTTTCCAGTCATACGCAACGAGTGCGAATGCTGTCATTGTTGAGAAATAGATATTGCACGCTGTGGAACCTACAGAAACTATAAGTGAGTTTCTGAATCCAAGAAGCGGATTGAACATACCGCTCTTTGTGAGTATGCTCCAGTTTGTTTTGAAGTTCATACCAGGGATAAATGATACCGCATGGCTCTGTATCTCGCCTGTACTTCTCGTGGAGTTCACGATCATTATAATAAACGGAAAAATACTCAGAACAGTGAGAAGTATACAAAATGCATATGCAAAGATCTTAAAGCCGTATGTACCCGGCTTTTTATTTACCACTGCCATTGATTTACTCCTCCCTTTGACGCTCTTTTAGCCTCTTTTTTAGCTCTCTTGATCTCTTTATCCATCTGTATCTGTTCCTTATCTCGCATTATAAAGAACAATACACCTGAGAGTGCAGCTATAATGATCCACATCAGCATACTTGCGGCAGAAGCTCTGTTGTACAGATAGCTTCCCGAGAACGCCTGATTGTAAATGAATACACTGGTCGTAAGTGTAGCTCTGTCAGGACCGCCCTTCAGGAAGAGGAACGGGATATCGAACATATTAAGTCCGCCGACAAGGCTTGTTACGAGTGTATACAGTAAAACTGTCTTTATGTTAGGTATTGTAATACGGAAGAAGGTCTGAACACCATTTGCTCCGTCGATCTCTGCCGCTTCGTAAATGTCAGGGCTGATACCGAGAACACCTGATATAAGAACTATCATGGTATTTCCGTACCATGTCCAGAACTGGATAAATACAACTATAAGACGAGACGCTGTTTTACTTGTGAAGAAGTAATAAGACTCATCTCTGAGACCTGAACTTGTAAGGATATCGTTTACAGGTCCGATAGGATAGTTGAAAAGCGAATGGAAGAGGATCGCTACTGTTGCAGCAGTAATAATGTTCGGCATATAGAAAACGACTTTAAAGAAGCCTTTTCCCTTGATCTCGTTGCTGTGTGATGTGAACCACGCAGTGAGAAGAAGAGCTATAGTGATCTGAGGGATAAAGTTCATTATCCAGATCATTACTGTGTTCTTCAGAGATACACGGAAAGAATCATTCTGTAATATAAGTTTATAGTTTTCTAACGGATGCTCCAGAAATTGAAATTCTGTGTTATTAACACCTCTACAATTTGTAAAGCCGAGGATCGCTGTATAAATAGTAGGATACAGCGTAAAAATCAAAAATGCAACAACAAAAGGAATACTGAATAGATATCCGTATTTGGAATAGCTAATACCTTTAAGCTTCGTTTTCAAAGCCTTAAGCCTCCTTTTTTATTTACAGGGCTGTACCGCTTTTTCAGCGGCACAGCTCTGTTATGCATAAAATTAGTGAATATCGAGCTCGTCAGCAACTTCCTGTTTGAAGTCCTTTAAAGCTTCTTCTCTTGACTTGTTGCCTGCTGTGTACTGACGAACCTGTCCACGCCACTTCTGGTTGATTGTCTCATCGTATGGTGTGAGGTTCTTACCGTTTGCAAGCTTGTTACCTGCAACAAATGCGTCAAACATATTCTGACCGCCGAGGAAGTCAACCTTACCGTCGGACATAGCGAGAACTGTACCTGAAGCTACGCAGTCCTTAGTTGGGTTAGCAGGATCGAATGTACCGTTAGCCCACATATACTGGAGGCCGTCCTG
The DNA here is from genome assembly GCF_900119075.1 of Ruminococcus flavefaciens. GTDB lineage: Bacteria > Bacillota > Clostridia > Oscillospirales > Ruminococcaceae > Ruminococcus > Ruminococcus flavefaciens_Q. The sequence continues at coordinate 112,894 of NZ_FPIP01000001.1, read as the reverse complement.
AGTGCAGTTGAGAGTGATCCAGTCGATGATCTCTCCAACGCCTTCCTTAACCTTGGAATCCTTGTTAGCAAGTACCCATGTACCGCCCCAGAAGAAGCCGATTGGTGGCTGGCAAACTGCCCAGTCGCCGTATGTACCGATAGATGTATCAAGCTCCTTGATAGCATTACCGTCTGCATCCTTCTCGCCTGTTTCCTTCCAAGAACCGCAGTTCTGTGAAAGTGTATAGTTGATGAGCCATGCAGGACCGAAGAAACCGAGAACTTCCTTAGCGCCCTCACCCTTCATATCAGCGAACCAAGCATCCTGCCAGTCCTCTGTATCGTTGTGATAGCCGTTGTCCTTGAGCTTCTTGGAGAGATCGAGGAATGCCTCACGCTTAGGATCTATATTGAGCTTGCCGTCAACAACCCAGCCTGTATCAGAGCTGTTCTCAACAGCATGCCAGATATCACCGTCGCCTGATACGATACCATAGCCCTTGCCCTTGAGCTCTTCAGCGCACTCAAAGAACTTATCCCAGCTGTTTGAACCAGCACCGATCTTCTCCTCAACTACCTTAGGATCGTCTGAACCGAAAGCAGCCTTAGCAACTGAACGTCTGTAGATGAAAGCACCGCCTGTAGCCTGATAGCCAAGACCTACTACGTTGCCGTTGTTTGAACCGATATCTACTGTGTACTGAGCGATATCAGCAGCCTTGATCTCGTTGTCAACGTCGATTCCGAGATCCTTGTAAGGAGCTGCATAGCTTGACATCTCGCCCTGTGTATACTTGAGAACGAATGCAGCCTCTGCACAGTACATATCAGGTGCATCTGCTCCGCCGCCTGTGAGAGCCTTGTCGAGTGCAGGCTGATAAGCACCGTCTGTTGTAGGAACGATAGTTACCTTAACATCGTACTTGTCTGCAAACTCTGGGTGAAGTGACTTGTACTTGTCAACCATCTTAGGAACTTCGTCTGTGAAGGACCAGAGATTGATAGTCTGCTTGCCGCCGGACTTTCCGCCGTCATCCTTCTTGGACTCAGTATTGCTTGTACCAGCGTCTGTGCCCTGCTTGGACGAATCCTTTGTACCGCCGCAAGCAGTAGCTGTTGCGAGAAGTGCAAGTGCCGAAATGAATGATAATGCCTTTTTCATTTTTCTTTACCTCCAATTTTGGAATAAATTGATTTATCTTAGCAGTCCGCTTAAATTACAGACTGAAAAGAACGTTGTTAACGATAGACTCGAGCATTTCCTGTCTGCCGCTTGTGAGTGAAGCTGTAACCTCACCCTTTTCAAGAGCATACTTTTCAAGTGAAGCAAAATCTGCCTTGCCGGCAATGATGTCAGCACCGATACCTGTCTTCCATGAAGCGTATCTGTCCTCTACGAACTTGTCGATACGTCCGTCCTCAACGAGCTTGAGAGCAGCTCTGAAGCCGAGTGCGAATGCATCCATACCTGCGATGTAGCTGAGGAAGATATCCTCGGGAGTGAAGCTGCCTCTTCTTGCCTTAGCGTCAAAGTTGAGACCGCCGTTTGTGAAGCCGCCTGCCTTGATGACCTCGTACATACACATTGTTGTGTCGTAGATGTTGGTCGGGAACTGGTCTGTATCCCAGCCGAGGAGCGGATCGCCCTGGTTAGCGTCGATAGAACCGAATACACCGTTGTCTCTTGCAACACGGAGCTCATGCTGGAATGTGTGCTGAGCAAGTGTAGCGTGGTTAGCCTCGATGTTCATCTTGAAGTCCTTATCAAGACCGTACTTTCTGAGGAAGCCCAGAACAGTAGCTGTATCGAAATCATACTGGTGCTTTGTTGGCTCCTTTGGCTTTGGCTCGATGTAGAAATCGCCGTTGAAGCCGATCGAACGTCCGTACTCAACAGCCATCTTCATGAGACGAGCCATGTTATCCTGCTCGAGAGCCATGTTTGTGTTGAGGAGAGTCTCATAACCCTCACGTCCGCCCCAGAATACATAGCCGTTACCGCCAAGCTTTACAGTAGACTCGAGAGCCTTCTTGATCTGTGCAGCTGAGAATGCGAAAACGTCTGCGGAAGGTGAAGTACCTGCGCCGTGCATGAATCTTGGGTGATCGAAGCACTTAGCTGTACCCCAGAGGCACTTCTTGTCGCCCATTACAGACTTCATGTAATCTGTAACAACATCGAGCTGAGCATTTGTTTCCTTTAAGCTGCCGTACTCAGGTGAGAGGTCACGGTCGTGGAAGCAGTAGTAGTCGATGGAAAGCTTATCCATGATCTCCTTAGCTGCGTCTACCTTAGCCTTAGCTCTTGCAGCAGGATCAGCCTGTCCCCATGTCTTGTCTGTTGTGCCGCAGCCGAACATATCTGTTCCGTCGCCGCCCATTGTGTGCCACCATGAGAGAGCAAACTTGAGGTGGTCGCGCATCTTCTTGCCGTTGATTACTTCATCGGGATTGTAGTACTTGAATGAGAAATCGTCCTTGCTGTCCTTTCCCTTATACTCGATCTTGCCGATATTCTTGAAAAATTCCATTATTTTCCTCCATAATTATACATTTATTTTCAGAGTAGTGCATTTCTTTCCTGTCAGCTTCTGGCTGAGCTCGTCGGGCTGCGAAGTTCCTGCATAGAGGGTGAACTCACTGCCTTCCTTTACCCACTCGCCCTTTTCGTTGACTGCCATTGTAGCTCTTTCAGGAAGAGTGATCTGTACGACCTTGCTCTCGCCCGCGTCAAGTGCGACTCTCTTGAAGCCGCAGAGGCTGTGGTTTGGAACTGCGTTCTCCGAATAACCTTTAATATAGAACTGGACTACATCTTCTGTAGCGCGGCTGCCTGTATTTGTTATCTTTACAGAAGCAACGCCGTTTTCAAAAGTGAGCTCCGAGCACTCTGTCTCGGAATATGTAAGTCCGAAGCCGAAGGGATAAAGTATATTGCCCTCGGAATATCTGTAAGTACGGTTCTTCATGCTGTAATCCGAGAAATCGGGCAGCTTTGAAGCGTCCTCATAGAATGTAACAGGGAGCTTGCCCGAAGGAGATGTCTTGCCGAAGAGTATGTTTGCAAGAGCTCTTCCGCCCATCTGACCGGGATACCAAGCCTGGATAAGCGCGTCGCAGTCTGCTTCAACGTTTATCGCACTGCCTGCTGCTGTTACTATGATAACGGGCTTGCCTTTAGCCATTACCGTCTTTACAAGCTTGCGCTGTGACTCGGGAAGTCTCAGGTCGTTCTTGTCGCCTGACGAGAACTCGTTTCCTGTGTCGCCCTCTTCGCCCTCGATAGTAGCGTCGAGACCTACACAGAGAACAACGATGTCTGAATGCTCTGCGATTATCTCAGCCTCGGCGAGTCTGTCGTCGGGGAGAGCGAGAGCCATACATCTGTCCTTGTAGAGGTGGCTTCCCTCGGAGAAAAGAACTCTGCCGTCGAATGCCTCACGGATTCCGTCAAGGAATGTGATGTATTCATCAGCTCTGCCGTTGTAGTTGCCCTCAAGTGCGGGAACGCTGTCGGCATTTGGTCCGATAACTCCGATAGTCTTGTATTTCTTGCCGTCAAGCGGCAGGATACCATTATTTTTAAGGAGCACCATTGCTCTCTCAGAACATTCGAGAGCGAACTTCTTGTGCTCGTCGCAGGCTACGATGTCGTAGTCAAGTCCGTCATACTCTGTGGACTTGTCGAACATACCCAGCCTTATTCTTGTTCTCATCAGCTTAACGCAGGCGTTTCTCAGATCCTCCTTAGTGATGAGCCCTTCATTATATGCAATAAGAAGGTGAAGATATGTATTGCCGCAGTTGAGGTCGCAGCCTGTCTTGAGAGCCAGCGCAGCGGACTCGGGAGCGGTCTTTGTAACACCGTGATTGGTGTGGAAATCTCTCAGTGCCCAGCAGTCTGAAACAAAGTGACCGTCAAAGCCCCATTCCTCAAGCTTCTTCATGAGGAACTTGCTTGCGCAGGCAGGCTCGCCGTTTACACGGTTGTAAGCACCCATGACGCTCTCAACCTTAGCCTCTTTTACGAGAGCCTCGAAAGCTGCGGTATAGGTCTCGGTCATGTCCTTCATACTGGACTTTGCGTCAAACTCATGTCTTGTAGCCTCGGGACCGCTGTGAACTGCGAAATGCTTGGCGCAGGCAGCTGTTCTGAGGACCTTGCCGTCGCCCTGAAGTCCCTTGGCATAAGCAACTCCGAGTCTGGAAGTAAGGAACGGATCCTCACCGTAGGTCTCCTGACCTCTTCCCCATCTCGGATCGCGGAATATATTTACGTTAGGTGACCAAAGGGTAAGTCCCTTGTAGATGTCGCGGTCACCGTGAGCGGAATACTCATTATATTTAGCTCTTGCTTCAACAGAAGTTATCTCTCCTGCCTTATGCACAGCCTCTTCGTCAAACATTGCTGCCATACCTATTGTCTGCGGGAACATTGTAGCTGTACCAGCTCTTGCAACGCCGTGCAGTCCCTCGCTCCACCAATTGTAAGCGGGTATCCCAAGTCTGTCGACCTTAGGAGCGTCATATTTGAGCTGTTCTGCCTGTTCCTCCACTGAAAGCCTGTCCGTAAGGTCTTCGGCTCTCTCAAGTGCAGATAATGCTTCGTTTAAATACTTCTCCATTAGGCATTTACCTTTCTCTGTTATATTTTGCTTACAAACTCATCTATGACATTTTCGGGAGTCTTATCTGTAGAACTTAGCTCCCATGTTTCCTTGAGCGAAGCGGTCTCGCCGGGCTTATACGTCTTAAGCTCGCCCAGTATCTCGCATTCAAGGAAAAGACTGTTTGTATATGTTTCAAAGTTACAGCAGAAATCAGGATATTCCGCAGGGGTATATCCGTCGAATCTAACCTTGAGGACATTCCTGCCGTTTACATAGATTATTTCTTTTCCCGTAACATTGAAGCCTGTTTTGAAAGGCTTTTCCGCCTTGGCGTCCTGTCTCAGCAGGGCGTATTTGTCAGTGAGAGTGAATCTCTTGTCATTTATATCGGAATAGCTCCACAGAGCCATTGTTCTGTTGGGAAGAAATCCGTTGTCATCTGTGCAAAGAGGAATGACCTCCGTACCGCCTGCCGCAAGTCCAGTAACGGACCACGGAGCGAATCTTGATGACTTATCAGAGCAATTTGTTATCCTGTTGTCGATAATAACTTTATCATCATCGCCCATAGTGATAAGTATCTCAAACTGCTTATCAAATTTTGTTCTTGCAGGTCTGAGTGTAAGTGTACCTTTGTCAAAAAACGCCTCGACCTTTGAGTTGTCAGGAAGATAAGTTTCGGGCATTTCCTCGGGAGCACACCAGATACGGTGTCCGCCGTAAGCGTACCACACTCCGTAGCCGTTGTTCATCTCGTAGAAATTCCTGTCAATATCCTCAAACAGAACGTTTCTGCCGTCAACAAAGCCAAAAAAAACGATCCTCGGTCCAACATCGGTAGTAGCGATAAGCTTTATCCTGCCGTTGTCGAGGCATTGACATTTCCCGAAATTCTCATATTCGGTCTCATAGCATTTTACAGACATTCATACATCACCTTTCGTTTGCTCTAACGATATTATATTACACTTCGGCAATTTATACTAATCAAAAATTGCTACTTGATATTCAAAAAATGCGAACATTGCACAAATTATTCAAATTCACTTTACAAATACTATCGTAATAGTGTATAATATATCCAGTTCCAAGGTAAAAACGCGAAGTTTGACATAAAATTCACAACAATTTTTGACTAAGGAGGCTAATCATGATTAAAAATCTATCGGGCGAATATGAGACCGTTGAATACGAAAATCAACGCTTTGTAATGCTCTATGATAACGATGAGATAGAGGAATATCCGACTCACTGGCACAATGCTGTGGAAGTGATAATACCTCTGCATAACGGATTCACAGTTACCGTCGGCGGCACAGATTACCACCTTAATGAAAAAGAGATCATTATCATACCGCCCGGCGAACTCCACTCTATGCCCGCACAGGAAGGCAGACGAATCATTTTCCAGTGTGACAACAGCATTATAAGCGATATTCCTGCGCTTGAGGCTCTGCTTCCCGTTTTCTCGGAAGCATTCTACATAACGCCGAATGTCAGCAAGGAGCTCTATATCCTCTCACGAAAGAGCATACTGGACATCTATTCCGAGTACTACTCAAAATCGACTCTTGCAGATGTAAAAATTTATCTCTGCCTTATAAATATGATAACTGCTGTACGCGAATTTCAGCTTACTCAGGCTGCCGACGCATTCTCAGGCGAAATGGCAGGCCGCGAGGACTCCAAGAAGTTCAATATGGTAATGAAGTACATCAATCAGAACTATATGTTTGAGATCCCTCTGGAAAAGATCGCAGATATCGCAGGCTACAGCAAATATCACTTCTCACGTATCTTCAAGAAGTACAACAACGTTTCATACATACAGTATATAAACGGAAAGCGCATAAAGGCGGCAGAAAGGCTTCTCATTGATCCTGCCCTGTCAGTTACGGAAGTCGCTATGCGTGCAGGCTTCTCAAGTCTGACCACTTTTAACCGTGCGTTCAAAAAGGCTAAGAACTGCACTCCTACAGAATTCAAAACGCTGTACAAAATATCAGACGAACAATAAAAAATCGCTGCGGTATAACCGCAACACTTATATAGAAGCTTACAGTTAATTATGGGGGAAACCTTTCTGAGGAAAGGTTCTCCCCCATTCCCCTTTCCAAAGACTTTTATCTGGTTTTTTCGCAGATAGGGCGCTTCTTAAATAAAAAAAGACCTGCAAAAATGCAGATGCGCCCTATCTGTGAAAAAACAAAACGAAAGTTTTAGGGAGAGAGTTTGAGAGAAGCCCCTTTTTCAAAAGGGGTTCTCTCAATAATAATTATAAAACTTCTATATGAGTATCATGGTTATTTACCGCAGCTTTTTCATAAACGCACAAAGGCGGTACTAAAAAGTACCGCCTTTGTTATAACTATGGATAGAAAAAACTCATTCGCAGAAATTACTGCTTGTTGTAAGTAACCCACTGATAGCGAGCGGTAAGAGGAGTCTTGCCGTCGTAGTGAGCCAGCCACTCGTCAACACCTCTGCCCGGCCATGTGTTCATCATGATCTTGCCAGCGGTCTTAGGAATGTTCTGGGTAGCTGTGTAAACAGGCTTGCCGTCTACATACCATGTGATGTGGTCGCGCTGCCAGTCAAAGCCGTATGTATGATAGCCCTGTGAAGCGTCAAATCCAAGGCTGTACATATACTCATGCTTGCCCTGCCCGTTGGTGTAGTAGTTGAACTGCACCTTTGTTGTGTCCTTGCCGAGGATCTCGATATCGATCTCGTCCCAAGGATTGTTGTCAGAAGGACCTGTGTAGGTAAAGAACGATGAAACAACGCCGTTGTTCTTTATAGCCTGCATGGAAGTCTCATAATAGCCGAAGCCATAGAAATCGTTGGTTCTGTACTCAGCGCCCGCGTAGTTGTACTTGCCGCTGTAGTCCTTATTGATGCTGAGCTGAAGAGCTCCATCCTTGAAAGCAGTCTGTGACTTGTACCAGCCGCAGTCGAACGGATCGCCGTTCTCCCAGCCGTCAGAAGCGATGAAATAGCGTGAAGAACCGTTTCTGAAGTCATCGCCCATTGTTGTGCCTGACTTCATAGGAGTACCATAGTCTACAAGACCTGAAGCAGTTGTCTTGTTCTGCTGCTGGTTGTTGTTATTATTGTTATTATTGTTGTTCTGCTGCCAAGGGTTCTGCTGCTGATTATTGTTGTTATTATTGTTCTGCTGCCATGGATTCTGCTGATTATTATTGTTGTTATTGCTGCTGCCCGACTTGCCGTTCTTGTTGTATGTAGCCCACTGATAACGAGCAGTAAGAGGTGTCTTGCCATCGTACTGGTCGAGCCACTCATTTACACCGCGTCCCGGCCATGTGTTCATCATGATCTTGCCTGCGGTCTTAGGAATGTTCTGGTTAGCTGTGTAAACGGCCTTGCCGTCTACATACCATGTGATGTGGTCAGGCTGCCAGTCGAAGCCGTATGTATGATAGCCCTCAGATGAATCGAAGCCGAGGCTATGCATATACTCATGCTTGCCCTGTCCGTTTGTATAGTAGTTGAACTGAACCTTTGTGGTATCCTTGCCGAGGATCTCAATATCGATCTCGTCCCAAGGATTGTTGTCGGACTCGCCTGTGTAGGTGAAGAATGAGGAAACAACGCCCTTATTCTTTATAGCCTGCATAGAGGTCTCATAGTAACCGTAGTGATAGAAATCATTGGTTCTGTACTCAGCGCCTGCGTAATGATACTTGCCGCTGTAGTCCTTGTCGATAGAAAGTGTCAGGCAGCCCTTATCGAGAGATGTCTGTGACTTGTACCAGCCGCAGTCAAATGGATCGCCGTTCTCCCAGCCGTCGGAAGCAATGAAGTATCTTGAATTGCCGTCGCGGAAATCCTCTACCATTGTAGCAGATGAATCCATAGCAGTACCGTAGTCCTTTATGGAGCCGTTCTGCTGCTGGTTGTTATTATTATTGTTATTCTGTTCCCAGGGATTCTGCTGCTGATTGTTATTATTATTGTTATTGTTGTTCTGCTCCCAAGGGTTCTGCTGCTGATTGTTATTATTATTGTTATTGTTGTTATTATTGTTGTTGCCGTTTGGAGCACCCTTCTGATCGTATGTTACCCACTGGTAATATGCAGTAAGAGGAGTATTTCCGTTGTAGTGGTTCAGCCAGCCGTCAACTCCGCGTCCCGGCCATGTGTTCATCATGATCTTGCCTGCGGTCTTAGGAATGTTCTGGTTAGCTGTGTATACAGCTTTGCCATCTACATACCATGTGATGTGATCGGGCTGCCAGTCGAAGCCGTATGTATGGTAAGCCTCTGAAGAATCAAATCCGAGATCATACATATACTCGTGCTTGCCCTGTCCGTTGGTGTAGTAGTTGAACTGCACCTTTCTGGAGTCCTTACCAAGGATCTCGATGTCAATCTCGTCCCAAGGATTTTTGTCAGACTCGCCTGTGTATGTAAAGAACGAAGAAACAACACCGTCGTTCTTGATAGCCTTCATTGAAGTCTCATAGTAGCCGTAATGATAGAAATCATTTGTTCTGTACTCAGCGCCTGCGTAATGATACTTGCCGCTGTAGTCCTTGTCGATAGAGAGTGTCAGGCAGCCCTTATCGAGAGATGTCTGTGACTTGTACCAGCCGCAGTCAAACGGATCGCCGTTCTCCCAGCCGTCGGAAGCAATGAAATACTTGGAGTTTCCGTCACGGAAGTCCTCTACCATTGTAGCCGAGCTGTTCATAGGTGTGCCCATGTCAGGAAAATTTGACTTAGGAGCTGTAGTTGTGGTTGTGGTGGTTGTAGGAGTTGTAGTAGTTGTTGTTGTGGTGGTAGTAGTTGTTGTAGATGTTGTAGTAGTCGTTGTGGTTGTGGTGGTAGTTGTTGTAGAAGTTGTAGTTGTAGTGCTTTCTACAGGATTATTGCCCTGCTTGTAGGACTCGGGAAGAGTCGAAATGCTGTGGAGCAGATACTTCTGTACAGAAAGTGCATCGCCGCTTGTAAGACCTGTGCCGTTCTCGAAAACGTCAGCATTGGCAACGCCCTGCTCATTGATGTGATGCTGGTCGGTTCCGTTAAGACCGTACTTGTTTGGGTTAGCTAAAGCCTGCATTACAAGGACGCAGTCGCCCATGTCAACTGTGCCGTCGCAGTTAGCGTCTCCCCACTTTGTTACTCCGTCGGCTGCCGAAACAGACGCTGTGCCAAATGAAGCAGCCGTAGCCATGACTGTGCAGGCAGCAAAAACAGCTGCGCACCGTCTGAATGTGTGCTTTTTCATGATATGCCTCTCATTCCGTGACCGTAGCCACTATTTTTTCATTTATAATAATGCAATATCCCCCGAACGAACGAGCTCACATCGCATTCTGCGCCTTTTTGCGGTATTCAGACGGAGTAAATCCTGTCTGCTCCTTGAATTGTCTTGCAAAATGAACATAGCTGTGATAACCGCTGCTCACAGAAATGTCATTGATATTCATATTTGTAGTTGAAAGAAGCATTTTCGCATAGCTTACTCTGCTGCGGACAAGATCCTCGATAAAGGTCATGCCGAAGTGCTTCTTATATGCGTGCTGGAAAGCCGAGCGGCTCATACGTACCTCATGGGCAGTGCTGTCAACGCTGCGCTGCTCGTAAGGTCTGCTGTATATCTTATTGCGCACTGTAGAGATAAGCTCGAACTGACTGCTGCGTCTGCCCGATACCTTATCCTGAGTCTTTTCGCGTATCTTTATGAACATAAGCCGCATAAAGAGCTCCGCAGACTCGCATCTGCAAGGATTATCCGAATATTTTTCATATGCTATTGACTTCACGCAGTAGCTGAGGAACTCAAGGGGCATAGTTACCACAGTTTCCATAGGTATGCCCATGCTGAGAAACTCCTCCTCCTCGCCCGGATCGTCGAAGTCAAAATGTACCCAGTCATTTTCAAACACATTAAGGGGCACGCAGCGATAGCGCTGTGCCCTGCCCTTCGGGTAAATAAAAACAGAACCCGCAGGGGTAAGGATTTCTTTTCCGTCCACTTCAAATATCGCAGGCGTACGGAGCAGAAGCAACAGGTAGTCGCCGCTTCCGTCAGGTCTGTCGATAAAAAAATCTGCGTCATGGCAGTGGTCAAAACCAACATTGTTAATGATCATTGTCAAACCCTCGCTTTAAGTTTTTTCATTTTATTTTGTGACAGATTCCCGCTTAAACATTCACGAAACGTTCATTTATTGATTAGATTATACTACTTTCCAACCTATAAATATATTACTATGATGTCAAATTTGGTACAATTATGATATTTGCACAAAATGTTATCCCCCGCACAAGCGGGGGATAGGCTTAGAATTATTGATTTTCTTTCGTGAAGTCAGGAAATTTGTAACGTTTTTTGTATTCCTTGGGAGTTACACCGAGATATTTCTTGAATATCTTGATAAAATAGCTCTGTGAGCTGAACCCAAGAAGGTTGCTGATCTCAGAGTCTGTGTACTCCGAGAAGGTCAGAAGATTGGCAGCCTCCTCGGCTTTTGTCTTGCTGACATAGTTGCTGAACGCGATACCCGTTTCTGCCTTGAAAAGTCTCGACAGATATGCAGGACTTATTTTAAGATAAGCAGCTGCGTCCTCTATCATGATCTTTCCGTGGAGATGCTCGCTGATATAGTCCAGAGCACGGACTATCTGCTTGGAGTAAATACCGCTGTTGCGCACTCTTCTCATGTGCCTTGTGTAGCCCTCTATCATCTCCTGATGAACTGCGTGAACCTCTGCCTCGGTGCGGCACTCATCAGCCTTCATGATGTAGATGTCGCTGAGGTTATACGCTTCTTCGAGAGTCATACCGCTGTTGATACAGAATCGTGCGATGAGAGCAGCTGAGATAGCAAAATGGTATTTCAGGTTTTTCAGCGGATCCTTGCTGAGAATACCGTATCCCTCGCTGCACAGCGGAGTTGCAAATACCTTGACGAGCTCGATATTACCCGAGCAAATGCTCTCATAGCAAGCTATTTCGCGGTCAAACGGGGCGTGCTCAAAGCCTTCCTCTCTTTTGAGGAAAAGATGGGAAGAAATATACTTTTCTGTGTAATCGCTCATTTAGGTCACCTCGCATTTGATACTCTACCCCTATTATATCATCAAATTGTGAATTTTTCAAGTATTTTGGTAAGTATAGTACCACTTTTTCTGCGTTTTTACTATCCCCTGAAAAGCAAATCTGCGGTACCCGATTCAAGCCCACCATACATTTTGTGCATGGTGAGCTTGAATAACTGTAATTATTCGGTTTTTATAAAGACTTTACTGGTTCTCATGGAAGAAATACGGCAGAGCGTCATAGATGTAATGACGTACCTGCGGCCACCAGTGTACATTACCTCTTGCTTCGAGGAAGTACAGGTTGCCCTTTGAGAAGTCAGATGTGTATGTGAATACGTCTGTATTCTTTTTAAGTTCGTTTATCATCGGAACCATGTTGCCGTATGCAAGGTCGTCGGTACCTGTTGCAGCCAGTACAAAGTATTCGTTCTGCTTGAAGCCTGAGTTTCTTGCAGCGCTCAGCACCTTGCCTGCGCCGTCCCAGCAGTGACCTGAAAGCGGCATGAAGTATGCGATGATATCGAGATTGTTATTGAAGTTTGCCCATGTTGAGCCGCCGCCCATTGAGAATCCGCCGTATGCACGGTGATATCTCGAAGCTCTGAGTCCGTCGATAGACGTATCCTCAGCGTATGTGGAATACTTCTTTTCAACGTAAGGGATAATGCTCTTGCGCATTTCCTCCCAAACGCCGTCAGCGCTTGGAGCCTTGTTGAATGTTGGAGTTACAACGATCATAGGCTCAATATCACCGTTAGCTATCATGTTGTCAAGCATAATGTCGATATTGATATTGTTGTCGTTGAAGCAGGTCTCCTCACTCTCTCCGCCGCCGTGCATGAGATAGAAGACGTTGTACTTCTTGGACTCATCATAACCATACGGCAGATATACGTACATATTCTTGTTGCCGTTGATTCCGTTGTAGTTTTCCTTGACAACAGTACCGTGATTCGCAGGCTGACGGAAATAGCTGTCAGGCGCTGCCTTGTACTGGAGATTAGCGTTGTAGTTGAAGTCGCTCTTAGGCGGCTCAGGTGAATTATCGGGGAATTCCTTTATCTTGCCGAGAACGTAGTTCTGGAGAAGAACAAGGTCGTTCATCTCGTACTTTGTGCTCTTGTCAACGTCAGCAAGCTTTGAAACTTCCGCGCTGTTACTTGCAACAAGAAGCTTTCTCGCCCTCAGAACATCAAAGGAATTTACCTTTCCGTCGAAGTTGATATCGCCGAGGATAAACTGTCCGCCCTCCGCTCCGCCGATGACTGTGCCAGCCTTAGCAGCCTTTACATCGTCAACGTAGAAGTCGCAGGTGCTCTTGTCGGTCTCAACGTATATCATAATATTCTCAGCACCCGAAGGTATCCGGAAATCAGTATTTGCCAGCTGCACCCACTTGCCCTTCATAGGCTGACCTGTAGCTATCTTTTCGTACTTGGTCTCGTCACCGATGTCGTACTGCATGGTGAAGTGGAAAGTATCGCTGTCTCTGCCGCTTTCGTACATAACGTTAGCGCTGAAGCTGTAGGTCTCCCCTGCCTTGAAGCTGCTGCCCAGCTCGATAGCTGCGCCCTGATATGCTTCGCTTCTGCCCGAGCAGAAAAGGGACTTGCTGCCCTTGTAAGCCTTTGAAGCAGTATCAACGCTTGCGCCTGCTCTGCCTGTCCAGTCGCCAATACCGTCCTCGAATGAGTAATCAAAGATGTAATCATCTGTTTCCGAGCTTGCCGAAGTAGTTGTAACTGTAGTTGTCTCCTTATCAGAAGCCGTAGTTGCAGAAGTTGTTGTCGTGGTCTTCTTAGGAGCTGTAGTAGTCGTTGTGGTGGTAGTCTTTGCAGGCTGCTCCTCACCGCTGCCGAAACGCCACCAGTCCATATTCAGCAGATAGCCGCTGCCGCCTGTGAACTTGAAGTAGAGGTCATGCTCGCCGCTTGCGCCGCTGATATCGCATGAGACCTCCTTCCATGTCTGCCAGCCGCCTGTGCCCGACACCTTGCAGGTACCTATCTTCTTGCCAGTAAGGCTGTCAAGGTATATCTCAATGTCTCCGCCGTCTGTATCGGAGGAAACGCTCGCTGTGAACTTGTCTGTGCCGCTGCCGAAGTCAACTCCGCTGACCTTGATGTAGCTGCCGTTCTGGATATTGCCAACATTCAAGCCGCCTTCGCTGCACTTCTCGGTCTTTACGCCCTTTGAGAAGCAGATAGTCTCAGCCTCTACCCTCTTGTACGGATCGAGAGCCTCAAGCTGCTTCGGACCTGTCTTTGTAGGCGAGATAGTCGGAATGGAGCCGTCTGCACCGTACCGGAACTCGTCTATGCAGACGCTTCTGTCGAAGGTTCCGCCGCCCGGAAGACTTGCGTCGTGATAGAACAGGTATGAATGTCCCTTGAAGTCGATAACGCCGGGGTGGTTTGTGAAGCAGTTGATAGGCTTCATAACCTGTCCGCCGTATGTCCAGGGACCTGTCGGTGACGGAGCTGTTGAGTAGCCGATGCTCTCACCGCCGTCATTGCCGTAGAATGCGGCAAATACAAGATAATACTTGTCATTGCGCTTGTAGAACCACGGACCTTCGCCGTAGGAAGAAGCCTTGCTCGAAGGGCCGAATGTCTGGGCGTTCATGTCAAATTTTCCGATAGAACCCGAATAGCTTACCATGTCCTCGTTGAGCCTTACATAGTAGCAGGTGGGGTTTCCGAACATGAGCCAAGCCTGCCCGTCATCGTCGATAAATACCGTAGGATCGATGTAATCCCAGTTAGGACCAACAAGCGGCTTGCCTAAAGCGTCCTTGAACGGTCCTGTGGGCGAGTCGGCAACTGCAACGCCTATTGCACGTCCGCCGCCTGATTTGTTCTCGAGAGTCACATAGTAATAGAACTTGCCGTTGCGTTCTATGCATTGTGCAGCCCATGCCGAGTCCTCCTTGCCCCATGTAAAGGAATCCCACGATAAGATCATGCCGTGATCTGTCCAGTTCTGCATATCCTTCGAGGAATAGCAGTGCCAGTCAGGCATATAGTAAAAATCGGATTTATCCTTGTCGCGGCCTGTATAGAGATACACGGTGTCGCCGTACACCATAGGCGCAGGATCGGTGCTGTAGATGGTCTGGATAACAGGATTGTCCGCCTTGACAATACTGCCATCAGAAATGGCTGTCAGAGATGTCAGAGACATTGCAGCCGCCGCAGCGAATGAAATGATCTTTTTCATAAGTATGCCCCCATTATTAAGTTTTTTAGATGCTTGCCTATAATTTCCCTTCTGGTTTTGTGAACTTCTTAACGGTCAGAGTTCACACTTTCTTTATATATTATCTATATTATAATGTATATTGTAGTAATAATATACCAAAATTTTCCTTTAAGTAACAATATCTTTACCCTATTTAGCAATTTTAACGATATTTTATAATTTGATTATTTTTAAACTATACAGTGTAAATACTATTATTTAAAAAATCCACCAAAAATGTAAAATATACAGACATCTTAAACGTAAAAACCTGTACAATGGTTGTTCATCTTTTTACATTATTGTTATATATCGTCTTGGTATAGTCAGCAATTTTTAGCCAAGATATACAAGGTCCGCAAATTTTAACTTGCAATTAACAGGTCAGATGTTTTATAATGATATCATAGAAATAAAAGGGGCACTTGGCTCCTTATGGGGATTACTGAAATCATAAGTTTGCTTTTTTTCTAAAAAACAAAGGAGTGATTGAAGTGAAAAAAACAGTTAAACAATTCATCAGCAGTGCCGTTACAGCGTTAATGGTGGCTGCAAGCCTGCCTGCCGTTCCTTCCGTGAACGCAGCCGACGCCCAGCAGAGAGGCAATATCGGCGGTTTCGATTACGAAATGTGGAACCAGAACGGTCAGGGACAGGTATCAATGACGCCTAAGGCAGGCTCTTTCACCTGCTCATGGAGCAACATTGAAAACTTCCTCGCACGTATGGGCAAGAACTACGACAGCCAGAAAAAGAACTACAAGGCTTTCGGAGACATTACCCTCTCCTACGACGTAGAGTACACCCCCAAGGGCAACTCTTATATGTGCGTATACGGCTGGACGAGGAACCCTCTCATGGAATACTACATCGTCGAAGGCTGGGGCGACTGGCGTCCACCCGGAAATGACGGTGAAAACAAGGGTACAGTTACCCTGAACGGCAATACCTACGATATCCGCAAAACAATGCGCTATAATCAGCCATCTCTGGACGGCACGGCTACATTCCCTCAGTACTGGAGCGTCCGTCAGAAGAGCGGTTCACAGAATAATACCACCAACTATATGAAGGGTACTATCAGCGTATCCAAGCACTTTGACGCATGGTCAAAGGCTGGTCTGGATATGAGCGGTACTCTCTACGAGGTATCCCTCAACATCGAGGGCTACAGATCAAGCGGAAACGCTAACGTTAAAGCTATCTCATTCGACGGCAGTATACCCGAGCCCACAAGCGAGCCCGTAACTCAGCCCGTTGTCAAGGCAGAGCCTGACGCAAACGGCTATTACTTCAAGGAAAAATTCGAGAGCGGCGCAGGCGACTGGTCAGCCCGCGGAACAGGAGCTAAGGTAACAAGCTCTGACGGCTTCAACGGTTCAAAGGGCATACTGGTATCAGGACGCGGCGACAACTGGCACGGTGCACAGCTCACACTCGACTCAAGCGCTTTCACCGCAGGCGAAACATACAGCTTTGGCACACTTGTAAAGCAGGACGGCGAGTCCTCAACAGCTATGAAGCTCACTCTCCAGTATAACGACGCAAGCGGCACAGCCAATTACGATAAGGTTGCAGAGTTCACAGCTCCAAAGGGCGAATGGGTAGACCTTTCCAATACATCGTTCACTATCCCGTCAGGCGCTTCAGACCTTATTCTCTATGTTGAAGCTCCCGACAGCCTTACGGATTTCTATATCGACAACGCTTTCGGCGGCATCAAGAACACATCTCCTCTTGAAGATGTCGGAAGCCATACTACAAGCGTTCCATCCGACGAGACAACAACAGTCCCAACAACATCAAATAAGGGTATCAGAGGCGATATCAACGGCGACGGCGTTATCAACTCATTCGACCTTACTCCTCTCAGAAGAGGCATTCTCAAGATGATGTCAGGCAGCGGCTCGACTCCCGAAAATGCTGACGTAAACGGCGACGGCACCGTAAATGTTGCAGACCTCCTGCTTCTCCAGAAGTTTATACTCGGTATGGAGAAGTCGTTCCCCGATCCTGTAACAACTACCACAACCAAGCCGATAACAACAACTACCGAGAAGATAGTTACCACAACTACTTCTTCATCTTCTTCAAGCTCAGGCAAGAACCTCAACGCAGATATCCGCAAGGATATGCCTACTTCAGTTCCCGGTGGAAACGAAAAGAGCGGCGGCTGCAAGGTCGAGAAGAAGACATACAACTGCAAGTTCACAGGCGGTCAGAAGAGCTGCAACGTTATCCTACCACCTAACTACAGCGCAAGCAAGCAGTACCCTGTTATGTACGTTCTCCACGGTATCGGCGGAAACGAGGGAAGCATGGTAAGCGGCATGGGCGTTCAGGAGCTTCTTGCAGGTCTTACCGCAAACGGCAAGGCAGAGGAAATGATAATCGTTCTCCCGAGCCAGTACACCAGCAAGAACGGCAATGGCGGCGGCGGCTTCGGAATCAATCAGGAAGTATGCGCAGCTTACGATAACTTCCTCTATGATATCTCAGACAGCCTTATCCCATTCATCGAGGCTAACTACCCCGTTAAGACAGGCAGAGAGAACCGTGCTATCACAGGCTTCTCAATGGGCGGACGTGAAGCTATCTACATCGGTCTTATGCGCCCCGACCTCTTCGCTTACGTTGGCGGAGCTTGCCCTGCACCTGGTATCACCCCAGGCAAGGATATGTTCATGGAGCACCCAGGCTGTATGCAGGAGAGCGAAATGAAGTTCAGAGACGTTGGACCTGAGCCTAATGTATTTATGATAACAGGCGGCACAAACGACGGCGTCGTAGGAACATTCCCGAAGCAGTACAGCGATATCCTTACAAGAAACGGCGTTGACCACGTTTACCAGTCTATCCCTAACGGCGGACACGACGCAGGCTCTGTAAAGCCTCATCTCTACACATTCATGAGATACGCATTCAAATAATGATATAGTTGACATATGAAGGACAGCGCTTTATGCGCTGTCTTTCTTTTTGTGCAAAAAGAAAAGCCATTTGAGCTTCAAAAGCTCAAATGGCTTATATTTATAATAGTATAGCTTATTCCGTTCTGAGAGCCTCCACAGGATCCTTTCTTGCCGCAACGCCCGACGGGATAAGTCCCGAAATAAGAGTGAGCACCATGCTTATGATGATAAGCACTATCGCTCCCTTTACAGGAACATGAGCGCGAAGCGTATCGAGGCTGGTCACGCTGTGGATTATGCTGTTTATCGGTATAGTCAGGAGCACCGATACTCCGATACCCATAAGACCTGCCGCAAGACCTACAAGAAGCGTCTCTGCGTTGAAAACAGTCCTTACATTGTGCTTTGAAGCACCGATAGCTCTGAGGATACCTATCTCTCGTGTTCTTTCAAGAACCGAGATATAGGTGATGATACCTATCATAATTGATGAAACCACCAGCGAGATACCTACAAATGCAATGAGCAGGTAGGATATACCGCTTATAATGCCTGTGATAGAGGACATGAGAAGTGCAACCATATCTGTATAGTGGATAACGTCCTGCTCCTTTGAGGTACCGTCATTGTATCGCGTGATAGCGTCTGCGATGTCGTCCTTGTCCTCGAAGCTCTTGACGTAAATACGTATCAGCGACGGATCGGTCTCGTCAGCAACGCCCAGCGTTTTGAGGTTGTCATCATATGTGGAGTCCGATATCTCCTCGGGAGTATACTTATCGAAGATAAGTCCGTATACCTCATCGCTTATCGTTGCGGAATCAAGCATTTTTGCCAGCTCCGCATTCGGCAGTGAGCCAAGCTGTTCCTGAACAGCCTTTGCGTACTGCTCTGCTATCTGAGCACGGATAGCTTCTTCCGCGTAGTTCTTTACTTCCTCGTCGCTCATCTGCGCAACGAATGAGGTAATCTGCGAAGCGTCAACTCCCAGCTCTGCGGAATACATCTCTGTTATCTGGCTAATGAACTGGTTTCGGTCAAAGTCCTTCATAGCCGCCTGCACCTGAGCGTCTGCCTGTGCAGGATCGGGCTGTTCGGCAACAAGTCTGTAAATGTCAGCCTTTGTATCGGCGTCAGCGCTCTTGATAAACTCCTTTGCCGTGTCAGCCTTTTCCTTGGCTGTAGGAGCAACATAGTCATCTGTCATGAACTTTGTACCTGTCAGCACATCGTTCTCCTTGTCCTCTGTCTGGGACTTTACTATATCGCTGTTCTTGGTCTTTTCAATAACATAATCGGTAAGGGCGCTTGTGTAGCACACATAGCCCTTGAGCATAGGCACCTTTACGTCCTCTGTAGGACGGATAAAGCCGACTATCTTGATATCTGTACCGATATCGCCCGAATCAAAGAGATAATCAAGTCCTGTCTGAGTTGCCGAGATATCATTGTATCCCTTTCCTGCGGGGTTCTTCTGATAGTACTCGCAGGGCAGAATCATCTTGAACTTCTTCCCTGTTATCTCGTCAAGGCTCCACTCTGTCTTTCCGTAGTCCTTTATCTCCTGATTGCTCATTACAGCCTTCAGCTTTTCGCTGAAGCCCTCCTGATCCTTGAGTCCCATAGCGTAAACTATGATATCGGGGAGCTCGTTGTTTCTGGTGAGAACAACTACAGCCTCGTCGTAATTCTCAGGCCATCTGCCGTTTACCACCTCATACTGCTCCTTGACGATATTGCTTACAGGCTCGCCGTTCTCCCCTGCCAGCATTTCCTCCATGACATTGAGTCCGAAAGCCTGCATTTCCATATCCGCCATAGGATTGTTCATGGTAGCCGCCATCATGTCGGAGTCGCTCATGCCCATAGCCTTGCTGTACATATCCATGAAGTCCACCTTTATGATATCGCCCGAGGGAGACTCGGTGAACACAGGCATTTTAACGTCGTATCTGTAGCCTATAGCCGTGGACTTTTCCTTGATAACGCTGTCGCTGTCGAGGAAGGTCTTGAAGTCCTTCATGTTGTTTATCTGCTTTGCAGAGGCATTGAAGGAGTTGAACATATCGTATACCTGAGTATTTGCGTAGATCGTGTCCTCCTTGAACTCACGGCTCTCGTACTCCTCCTGATTTTTCATCAGCGCATTGAGCATACCCGAGGTATCGGTGTTTTCACGCATTATCTCCAGCGGATAAGAGGAAAGAGTCTCCTCCTGCACGTTGTCGATGTACTCGTTGATACCAGTCGCAAGGGAAAGTATCAGGGCGATACCAATGATACCGATAGAGCCTGCAAATGCTGTGAGTATAGTTCTTCCCTTTTTGGTGAGCAGGTTATTGAGAGAAAGCGAAACAGCCGTACCAAATGACATTGAGACCTTCTTTTTCTTCTCAGTCTTCGCTTTTGTACCAGCCTTTTCCTTTTTCTTCTTGTCCTTTTTGGACTTTGCGCCGTCAAAGGGAGCGCTGTCCCCTGTGAGCTTTCCGTCCTTTATCTTGATGATACGTGTAGCATACTGGTCAGCAAGCTCAGGGTTATGAGTTACCATTATGACCAGCTTATCCTTGGCTATCTCCTTAAGAAGCTCCATTACCTGAATGGAAGTCTCCGAGTCGAGAGCGCCTGTAGGCTCGTCGGCAAGGAGTATATCAGGATCGTTTATAAGCGCACGGGCAATAGCCACACGCTGCATCTGACCGCCAGACATCTGGTTGGGCTTCTTGTGAAGCTGGTCTCCCAGACCTACCTTTTCAAGAGCCTCCTTGGCACGCTTGCGGCGCTCGGACTTTGACACGCCCGAGATAGTAAGAGCAAGCTCAACGTTGGATAATACTGTCTGGTGCGGGATAAGGTTGTAGCTCTGGAAAATGAAGCCGATAGAATGGTTTCTGTAAGCGTCCCAGTCCCTGTCCTTATACTCTTTGGTGGAAGTACCGTTGATTATGAGGTCTCCCGAAGTATAATGGTCGAGACCTCCGATGATGTTGAGAAGCGTGGTCTTACCGCAGCCCGAATGACCGAGGATAGCCACAAATTCACTTTCGCGGAAGGTAACGCTCACTCCGTCAAGAGCCGTTACGATGTTCTCTCCGCTGCCGTACTTTTTAACTATGTCTTTAAGCTGTAGCACTGGATCCCCTCCTGTAAATATTTTTACCTTTAATCCTATATGCATATTAAATTTTCCACTTTTGATTATAGCACTTTGACGAATAAAAGTCAATCGCGTTGTAGGAAATTAACAATGGTTTCACACAAATTTCACAAAAGAAAAGGACACCGTTTGTTGACAGTGTCCCTTGTTATATTACTTCATGCCGTACTTCTTGAGCAGATTGTCGATCTTTATGTGAGGATCGATGATCTTGCTGATAGAAACGTCGTGATTGATAGCTTCAATGAAGTATGCGATGTACTTTGAAACGTCTACCTCGTGGAACCAAGGTCTGCTGAGGAGCTCAGGTGTTCTGTATGTGAGGTTTGTACCGAATACACCGTCGATTATGCCGTCCTCATAAGCCTTGTCGAACTTTTCAAGACCGTTTGTGAAGATAGCGTAAGTAGCGTAAGCGAAGAATCTTCCTGCCTTCTTTTCTTTAAGAGCAGAAGCAACGTCCAGCATAGACTCGCCTGATGAGATGATATCGTCTGAAACGAAGATATCCTTGCCCTCAACGGGATTTCCGAGATATTCGTGAGCAACGATAGGATTGCGGCCGTTTACGATAGTTGAGTAGTCTCTTCTCTTGTAGAACATACCCATTTCAACACCGAGAACAGAAGCATAGTACATATTTCTGTTGAGAGCTCCCTCGTCGGGGCTTACTACCATGAACTTGTCCTTGCTGAAGCTTATATCCTTGACGTCCTTGAGCATAGCTTTAAGTACCTGATAAGTAGGCATAACGTTATCAAAGCCCATGAGCGGGATAGCGTTCTGAACTCTCGGATCGTGAGCGTCAAAGGTAACGATGTTTGAAACGCCCATAGCCTCCAGTTCCTGAAGTGCGCAGGCACAGTCAAGTGACTCCCGATAGCTTCTTCTGTGCTGACGTCCGCCGTAAAGAGTAGGCATGATGACAGTTATACGGTGAGCCTTGCCGCTTGCAGCCTGAATTATTCTCTTGAGGTCCTGGAAATGGTCGTCAGGGGACATAGCGTTCTGCATTCCGAAGTAGTCGTACTTTATGCTGTAGTTTCCGACATCAACTATGATGAAGAGGTCCTTTCCGCGGATAGTGGACTTGATAAGACCTTTGCCGTCGCCCGAAGAAAAACGGGGGCATTCGCTCTCAACGAGGAAGGAATCAACGTTGATACCGCCCTTGCCTGCCCAGTCAACGAGATAATCGTCGATCTTCTTACCGAGCTCGGTAACGCTGTTCATAGCGATAATGCCGATAGGTGCGACATTTGAATCGCTGCCGAATAAAATTTCACTTGAAGCTGTCATAAACACTTTTTCCCGCGCAGATGCGCAGGATACTCCTTTCGCTTTTTAGTCACTTTCGGTCAGAGCATTGCTCACTTGCAGAAATTCTCGATATATCGCTCGATATCCTCGGCGATGATCTGTTTTGCAATATCCGCATGATCGACCTCGTTAACGGCTGTTGTTTTGTTTTCAAGTTCCTTGTAAACTGTGAAAAAGTGTGTCATTTCATCAAAAACGTGCTTTGGAAGCTCCTCGATATCCTTGTACATATTGTAATTCGGATCGTCGAAGGGTATAGCGATGATCTTCTCATCGTGATGACCGTTGTCAAGCATTCTGATAACTCCGATAGGATAGCATCTTACCAGCGTAAGCGGCATGAGCTTTTCCGAGCAGAGCACGAGAACGTCCAGCGGATCGTTGTCGTCAGAGAAGGTTCTCGGGATAAATCCGTAGTTAGCGGGATAGTGTGTGGAAGTATAAAGGATACGGTCCATTATTATGAGACCTGTCTCCTTGTCAAGCTCATACTTGATCTTGCTTCCCTTGCCGATCTCGATAACAGCGATGAAATCATCGGGACTTATTCTTTTTGGACTGATCTTATGCCAAATATTCATAGGATTTCCTCCGCGGCGGTCCGTCCGTGCATCGGGCACAGTAACGGAAATGATTTGATAAAGCCATTAAACATGACGTTATCCCCTACTAATTAGTATACCATTTTTTTGTGATTTGTCAATATGACCATTCAATTTCGGCAAATCTGATAAATTATCCAAAAATCCCGAAGATTTTTCGTCTTTTCGACTTCAATGGTAATAATATTTAACTTCGATTTAACGATATCCTGACGAATATTAATAAAGCGTGAATATATCCAATAAAAATTATAATAAAAATCTATTGATTTTTTATATAATTTGTAGTAAAATAGTTATATGCTATATTCCGCATTTATAAAAAGAGAAACCATTCATTCGTAGAACAAAAAATCAAAAGGGGGTATTGTCATTGAGCTATAAGATAGCGGTCATTATTGAAGAAATCGGACAGAGCTACCAGAGCGCTATCATCAGCGGTATATCAACAGGTGCTGAAAAATACGGTCTTAACGTCTCTGTTTTCACCTCATTCAGCGGCGACATGGATAATCCGCGTCACGACATGGGAGAGTTCAACGTGTTCAATCTCCCTGATTTCTCCGATTTTAACGGAGCTATACTGCTGACCAACACACTTTCACATCAGGTCGTCGTAAACGATATACTCGAACGCATTGCTATAGCAGACATACCTGCCGTAAGCATCGACAACGACCTTGAAGACTTCTATCATATCGGTATCGACAACAATGACGCCATGCGCGTCATCACCGAGCATATGATAGACGTACATCATTACAAAAAATTCGCCTATATCTCGGGACCTACCGACAATCCCGAAAGCTCCGACAGACTTGCCGCATTCCGCACTGTTCTGGAAGAGAACGGTCTTGAGATAGCAGATAAGGCTATTGCCTACGGAGACTTCCGCGCTCCCTCGGGCAAGGCTGCCGTTGAGCAGTTCCTCGAGGAGCTGCCTGAGCTTCCCGAAGCTATCATCTGCGCAAACGACGTAATGGCGGCTTCTGCCATAACTACGCTCATGTCACACGGACTTAGAGTTCCCGAGGACGTGGCGGTAACAGGCTTTGATAACACATACAACAGCCATAATTACCAGATGGAGCTCACCTCCGTTGAGAGACCGCTGGAGCAGTCAGGCGAGCTCGCCTGCCAGATGCTGTACAACCATTTAAACGGCATTGCTCAGGAAAGAAATGTCATACTGAATATGTCCACGAGATTCACGGAGAGCTGCGGCTGCGGACACAACGCCCTTTCGGACGTCAGCAAGCTCAAGGAGCTCAATTACCGCAATTTCTCCAATTTCGAGAGCATACAGACTTATATGTCAGTGCTGAACAAAATGTCAACACAGCTTCTTGCTTGCAGCAATTTCGACGACTATATAGCTTCCTTGAAGCGTATCGCCGTTGAGATACACCCCGACGAGTTCTACTTCTGTCTCTGCGAGAACTGGGATTCGGAGAATGACGTCGACCGCTCAACAAGCAGGCATAAGCAGCGCAGAGCCGTACCAATGGCATATACCGACTACGTGATAGTCCCGATAGCGTACAATAACGGCGAATTCCACGAATGCTGCCGTATACGTTCACAGGACATCTTACCGCCTGTCGCCGACAGCGGCAAAGACGGCAAGCTTTACTTCATAAATCCCCTGCATTTCGGAGAGCGCTGTCTCGGCTACATGGTCATCAGGAGCACTCGCCTGCCCCTTCAGAATATAATGTTCGAGACATTCTGTATAAATATTTCAAACTCACTTGAGAACATCAGAAAGCTCATGTGCCTTGAATACGCAGTAAAACGCCTCGGCAGCCTCTATACCATGGATACGTTCTCGGGCATATTCAACCGAAACGGCTTCATGCAGGCAACTGAGGACATCTACAGGGACTGCGCGGAAAAGCACCGCGATATCATGCTCATGTTCATCGACCTTGACGGACTTAAGGTCATTAACGACACCTACGGTCACAGCACAGGCGACAAGGCTATATGCAGCATTGCGGACGTGCTTGTGGACTCCTGTCAGGGCGGCGAGATATTCTGCCGATTCGGCGGCGACGAGTTTATAGTATTCGGCGCTGATTATACCGAGGATATGGCAAAAAAGCTGACAAAAACCATACAGGAGAACATCAACAAAGTCAATGATACAGGCTTTAATCCATTTATTCTCAGCGCAAGTACGGGCTACGTCATAGCTGCTCCGAAAAAGGGAGAGGATATTTTCCGCTTCGTAACAGAGGCTGACCAGAAGATGTACGATGTAAAGCGCAAAAAGAAGCTTCTCCGCTACGCATAAGTTTTCAAAACCGCAGCAAATGCTGCGGTTTTTTCATACATAATTCGTAATTTTTTGTTTAGGAGTGAACAGTGTTCGCCCATTTTTTCGCATTTTCATGTTTTCGGGCGCACACTGTGTGCTCCTACATTCTTAGTTCTTGATTTTTTTGACGCTTTCCTATTGAAAAAAACTCCCATTTGTGGTATAATAGACTAAATATATCTTTAGGAGTCATTGTATGAAAAAATGGACCG
This sequence comes from Ruminococcus flavefaciens, assembly GCF_900119075.1. Taxonomy (GTDB): domain Bacteria; phylum Bacillota; class Clostridia; order Oscillospirales; family Ruminococcaceae; genus Ruminococcus; species Ruminococcus flavefaciens_Q. Next base: position 87,466 of record NZ_FPIP01000001.1, on the reverse strand, counting down.
TCGGCGTTCCCGACAAAAAAACGGTCTCTGCTCTTATGCTGAGCTGCGGAGTTACCTCACTTGCGGCTTCCGCACTGGCAGCAAAGGGCTATTCCTCTCCCGAATCAGTAGTGGAGAGCCTGAATACGGACGAATTGTCCGATCCCTTTCTCATAAAGGATATGCAGGAGGCTGCGGATACCATAAACTCAGCCATTGAAAACGGCGAGCGTATCTGTATCTACGGCGATTACGACTGCGACGGCGTAATGTCTACAGTCATTCTGTATTCCTATCTTGCAGAAGCGGGGGCGGACGTTACTTATTATATCCCCGAGCGCTCCGAGGGCTACGGTCTCAATATGAAAGCCGTGGATAAGATATCCGACGACGGAGCAACCCTGATAGTCACCGTGGACAACGGAATATCGGCTATCCCCGAGGCTGAGTACATCTATGCTATGGGTATGAAGCTCGTCATTACCGACCACCACCAGCAGGGTGAACAGCTCCCCAAGGCTGAGGCTATAGTTGATCCCCACCGTCACGACTGCTTTTCCACATTCAAGAATATGTGCGGCGCAGGACTGGCACTTAAACTGGTTGCTGCTCTTGACGGCGGCGACTACACTATGGCGCTAGAGCAGTTCGGCGACCTTGCCGCTATCGCTACAGTTGCCGATATAGTAAGCCTTACAGGCGAGAACCGTTTCCTTGTTTCCTACGGCATGGAGCTCATAAGCAATACTGACAGACCTGCACTCATGGCTCTCAAAGAGGTATGCGGTCTTGCGGATAAGCCCGTGAACACCCAGTCTATCGGCTTTGGCATAGCTCCGCGGATAAACGCCGCAGGACGCTTCGGCTCTCCGAAAACAGCGGCAGAGCTTTTTCTCTGCGAGGACTATGACGAAGCAATGACAGCCGCCCGAGAGCTGGACAAGCTGAACAATATGCGCAAGGACGCTGAAAATGCCATTGTTTCGGATATATTTGCAATGATAGATGAAAAGCCCGACCTTGTCCGCGGAAGAGTTATCTTCCTGTGCGGCAAGGACTGGCACCACGGCGTTATCGGCATTGTTGCCTCACGTATCGTAGAGCACTTCGGCAAGCCCTGCTTCATCGCTTCGGAAAGCGAGGGCGAGCTCCGCGGCTCGGCACGTTCATTCGGAGAGTTTTCGGTATTCGGCGCACTGACCGCCTGCTCCGAGGTGCTTGAAAAGTTCGGCGGACACCCTGCCGCAGGAGGCTTCACCATAAAAAGCGGCATGGCGGACAAGTTTGCGGAGCTTCTTGAAAAGTATGCTCTTGAAAATCACAGGACCATGCCTGTTTCAGAGCTGAAAGCCGACGCTCCCCTGACTCCTCAGGAGCTGAACATACAGAACATACAGGGACTTGACCTGCTGGAGCCCTTCGGCACAGACAATGAAAAGCCCCTCTACTATATTGAAAACGCGCAGATTCTGGATATAATCCCCCTGTCTGACGGCGCCCACTCAAAACTAAGAATAAAAGTTGGCTTCACACAAGCAGAGGCGCTGGTATTCAGGAAGTCTCCCGAGGAGCTCATAGTCTCAAAGGGCGACATCTGCGACATGATAGTCACCCTCGGAGTAAACGAGTTCCGCGGAAACATATCGCCCAATATCATCGTCAGCGATATCCGTCCCCACGGCTTTGAGCAGAGCAAATACTTCGCGGCGCTTTCAGCCTTTGAAGCCTTTCTCCGCGGCGAGGAGCTCCCCAAGAACTACTACTCGCATATGTACCCCAAAAGGGACGACGTGGTGAAGATATACAAGTCCATACCCGATCAGGGCATATGTACGGATACCCTGTACATAAAGCTCAATGATCCCAACATAAATTACTGCAAATTCTGCGCCGCCGCAGAAGCTCTCAGACAGCTGGGGCTCGTTACGGTGTCAAGCGCTGAATCAAAGATAAAAAGAGTCAAGGTCACTCAGAAAGCCGACCTTGATTCAGCTCCCGTGCTTGTGTCTCTCAGAAGCAGGCTCGGCTGAACTGCCATAGATAAAGGAGAATAGATATGCCCGACAACATGAATGTATCAAATCTCATGCATCACGAGGTGGAAGTGCCAATACCCGAGTCAGCTCTCCCCGAGGATCCAAAGGAGCTTCTCAGCGATATCCCTGATTTCAACGATAATTTCACTATTGAGAAGATAATTCAGAAGATACTTACCGACGACAAACAGTATGACCTGAGCAAGATAATCTCGGCTTACGAGTTTGCCGCAAAGGCTCACGAGGGACAGGTCCGCTCCTCGGGACAGCCCTATATCACCCACCCTCTTGCAGTTGCCTATACTCTCTTGGAGCTCGGCATGGACACGGATACTATCTGCGCTGCCCTGCTCCACGATGTAGTTGAGGACACCGACGCAACTCTTGATGACCTGAAAAAGCGCTTTGGTCAGGACGTTGCCCTGCTGGTGGACGGCGTTACAAAGCTGAGCAAGATCCCAACCTCCACAAAAGAGGAACAGCAGGCTGAGAATATCCGAAAGATACTCCTTGCCATGTCTCAGGATATCCGCGTAATGATAATCAAGCTCAGTGACCGTCTCCACAATATGCGTACACTGAAATACCGTCCGCTTGAAAAACAGCGCAATACAGCTCTCGAAACAATGAACATCTACGCACCTATAGCTCACCGTCTCGGTATCAGAGCCATGAAGGAGGAGCTTCAGGACCTCGCTTTCCACTATCTCGATCCCTATGCTTATTCCGAAATCGAAAGCATTCTCGAAAACAAAAAGGAAGAGCGCGAAGCCTTCATCGAGATAATCAAGAGCCGTATCGCTCAGCGCTTCAAGTCCGAGGAATTTACACAGCCTCCTCAGATAGACGGACGTGTAAAGAGCATTTACAGCATATACCGCAAAATATTCATCGGACACAAGGATATCGACGAAATATACGATAAATATGCAGTCCGTATCATAGTTACCACTATTGCCGAGTGCTACAACGTTCTCGGCCTTATCCACGATATGTTCAAGCCCCTGCCCAACCGCTTCAAGGACTATATCTCAACACCTAAGAACAATATGTACCAGTCTCTCCACACAACTGTTCTCGGCAAGGAGGGGATCCCCTTTGAGGTGCAGATACGAACATGGGATATGCACGAGACCGCTGAATACGGTATCGCCGCTCACTGGAAGTACAAGGAGGGCATACAGGGCAAGGACAAAATGGAACAGCGTCTTGCATGGGTGCGTCAGGTCATCGAGGCACAGCAGACCTCCGACGACGTTGAGGAAATTGTCCGCATAATCAAGACAGACCTTGATCCCGAGGACATAGTAATCATGACTCCGAAGGGTATGTCCGTAAGCCTGCCTATAAACTCAACTGTTATCGACTTCGCCTACCGTATCCATACGGAAATAGGTCACAAAACCGTAGGCGCCAAGGTAGACGGCAGGATAGTACCTCTCGATTACAAGCTCCAGACAGGACAGATATGCGAGATAATCACCAGCAAGGACCCCGAAAAGGGACCTAACCGTGCATGGCTGAATATAGTACAGACCAATGAAGCTCGCTCAAAGATACGCTCATGGTTCAAGAAAGAGCGCCGCGAGGAAAATATCGTCGAGGGTAAGGCACAGCTGGAGCGCGAATTCAAGCGCCACAGGATAAACCTCAAGGAGGAGCAGTACACAGAGTTCCTGCAGGACGACTTCAAGCGCCATAACTGCGAGACTCTTGACGACTTCTACGCTTCCATAGGCTACGGCGGTATACTCCTCTCAAAGATGATACCCCGCCTTAAAGACAAGTACGAGAAGCTCTACGAAAAGGAGGACGAGCCCTCTGTAATCCCGCTCATAAAGCCAAAGCCAAACGGCAGGAGCAGTATTATCCTTGACCAGATAGACGATATGCTCATAAAGTTCGCCCAGTGCTGCAATCCTCTCCCCGGCGATGATATCATAGGCTTTATCACACGCGGCTACGGAGTTTCCGTACACACCACAAACTGTACCAACTACAAGGCGGCTCTTGCCAGAAACAATCCCGAGGAGCTCGACCGCTGGGTTGATATCCAGTGGACTGACAACAGCGATACACAGCTCCAGACCAGCTTTGAGGTAACAGCTACAGACCGTGTTGGTCTTGTATACGATATATCCGCAGTTCTCCTTGAAGCAAGAGTGCCTATCGTTCATTCCGCTTCGAGAGTCCTCAAAAACGGCAACGCTCTCTTTGAGGGTACTATCGTTATTTCCAGCACCGAGCAGCTCAAGAACCTCTTTGAGAAGCTCAGAAAGATAAAGGGCGTCATCTCCGTTGAGAGAGCCGCTATTTAAGGAGTAAACACATGAAAATTCATCATTTACAGCTTGGACCTCTCCGTTCAAACTGCTATATAATTGAAACTGCCCCGGGACGCTGTGTGGCAGTTGATATCGGCGGCGACAGCCGTCTGCTTCTGGAGTTTCTTAAAATGAAGAAGCTCCGCCTTACAAAGATACTCCTCACCCACGGTCACTTCGACCACATCGGCGGCGCAGAGGAGGTACACAAGGCTACGGGCGCTGAGATATACATTCACGAGCTGGACGCTCATATGCTCACCAGCGCCACGGATTCGCTGGCATCAAATATGTCGTTCTTTACGTTCACTCCTGTTACAGACTGGACCTGCGTTTACGGCGACTGCTTCATAAACGACGGCGAATGCACATTCCGTGTGCTCCATACCCCCGGACATTCACAGGGAAGCGTGTGCTACATCTGCGGCGATGTCATATTCTCGGGCGATACCCTTTTCTGCTGCTCCGTCGGCAGGACTGATTTCCCCGACAGCTCCTCCGCAGCCATGACCTACTCCGTGAACAAGCTGTACAATCTTGTGGGAGACTACAAGGTCTATCCAGGTCACAACGAGAGCACAACTCTCGATTATGAGCGTGAATCCAACCCCTATATGAGACCATTCAGAGGCAAAAATGACGAACAATGAGACTAAAATGCCGATAATACTCATCGGCAATTCTTTTAAATACGAAGTCGAAGCTACCATGAAGCTCTTTTTCAGCACAGCGAGGTACAGCTTCGGCGAATCCCGTGAAGAAGCTGTTGGCGACGAGTACGTCATTGCCGAGGTTGACGGCGACAGGCTCCGCGTTGAGGTAAAGCTCAATGGAGAAGCTCCCGAGGTGCGTGAAGCTGTTGCTGACCAGTCTCAGAATAAGGAGCATGAGCTTTGCAGGATACTGTTCCATATCCTCTCCGATAAGACGGGAATAGTTCCGCCATGGGGACTTATGACAGGCATACGTCCCGTGAAAAAAGTAGTGGAGCTCATACGTGAGAACGTCCCCAAGGACGAGATATTCCGCCGACTTAAAGACAAGTACGAGATACAGGACAAGAAGCTGCAGCTCGCCTATGATACGGCGATAAACCAGCTGCCAATACTGGATAAGATAGACGGCACTGCCGCAAGTCTCTACGTTTCGATACCATTCTGCCCTACAAGATGCAGCTACTGCTCATTCGTATCTCATTCTATGGACTCGGCTATAAAACTCATGCCGCAATACATCGAAGCACTCTGCAGGGAGCTTGCTATACTTGGTAAAATAGTCAAGGAGACCGACACCAAGATAGACACTATCTACTTCGGCGGCGGTACTCCTACTTCTGTGTCAGCACAGGAGCTCCGCACTATCATGGAGGCTGTTGAGAAGAACTTTGACCTAACCAAAGTCCGCGAGTACAGCGTTGAAGCAGGCCGTCCCGACACCATCACCGAGGAAAAGCTCCGCGTTATCAAAGAGCTCGGTGCGGAGCGTATCTCCGTAAACCCTCAGACACTCAACGACGAGGTGCTGAAGGTCATCGGCAGAAAACACTCTGGCGAGGACGCTGTAAAAGCCTTTGAGCTTGCCCGTAAGGTGGGCTTCACAAACATCAATACCGACCTTATAGCAGGTCTGCCAACAGAGTCTGCGGAGAGTTTCCGCAACACCCTTGACCGAATGATAGAACTTGACCCCGAGAGCATTACAGTCCATACCCTGACTATAAAGCGCTCGGCTACGCTCTTTGCGCAGGGCAATGCCAATAACGCAAATCCTGCGGCTGAAATGGTGGACTACAGCATACCCACACTTATGTCACACGGCTATCTGCCCTACTATATGTACCGTCAGAAGAACACAGTGGACAATCTTGAAAACGTGGGCTACGCCAAAAAGGGCTTCGAGAGCTATTACAACATCTTCATCATGGACGAAACTCAGACAATTCTCGGCGCAGGCTGTGCCGCTTCAACAAAGCTGCTCTATGCAGGCAACAGGATAGAACGCATACACAATTACAAATTTCCATATGAGTACATAAAAAGCTTCGACAAGCTCATGGAGAAAAAAGAGGAGATCACGGAATGCTTGAAAAAAATCAAGTCCATACAGCCGAGATAACAGGGCTGACCTCAGAGGGCAGCGGCGTCTGCCGCATCGAGGGCATGGCAGTTTTCGTACCTGAGACCGCTGTAGGCGACGTCTGTGAGATAAGGATAGTGAAGGTGCTGAAAAGCTATGCTTTCGGAATTACCGAGAAGCTTATCACCCCCTCTCCCGACCGTATTGAGAATAACTGCCCCGTGTACAAGAAGTGCGGCGGCTGTCTGCTGAGGCATATCTCCTACGAGGCTGAATGCCGAACCAAAAACGACATCGTCCGCGACGCCTTTGAGCGCATAGGCGGACTTTCTCCGAAGTTTGACTGCTTTCTCGGCGCTGAGACTACCGAGCGCTACCGCAATAAGGCTCAGTACCCTCTTGCAGTGCAGGACGGCAGGGCTGTCTGCGGATTTTACGCTCCCCGAAGCCACAGAGTCATACCCGTCGAGGACTGCGCTTTGCAGCCCGAGGTTTTCAGCGAGATAATAAAAGCTGTCCTTGACTACATAAACGACAGGAAGCTGTCGGTCTACAACGAGGAAACTAATACAGGCATTATCCGCCATATCTACCTCCGCAGAGGAGCTCACTCTGGAGAGATAATGATGTGTCTTGTCGTGCGCAAGGATATATCGAGACAGCTCAACGCTCTATGCAGGGCTCTTACCGAAAAATTCGGCGATATAAAAAGTATCGTCATGAATATAAACTCAAAAAAGACCAACGTCATTCTCGGCGATGAATGCGTGACTTTATGGGGCAGCGATACTATCTCCGATACAATGTGCGGAAACACAGTGGAGATATCTCCCCTGTCCTTTTATCAGGTCAATACCGTGCAGGCTGAAAGGCTCTACGGAAAGGCGCTTGAATACGCAGCTCCCGAAAGCAGCGAAGTCATCGCTGACCTTTACTGCGGCGCAGGCACGATAGGACTTTCCATGGCTAAACAGGCGGATAAGATAGTTGGCGTGGAAATAGTTCCACAAGCCGTTGAAAACGCAAAGAAAAATGCTCTCCGCAATAATATCGCCAATGCTGAGTTCCACTGCGGCGACGCAGGAGAGGTTTTCGGAAAGCTACGCAAACAGGGCTGCAAGCCCGATATAATCGTTGTGGATCCGCCGCGAAAAGGCTGCTCTCCCGAAACTATCGACGTCATGACGGAGGCTGCTCCGCGGAAGATAGTCATGATATCCTGCAATCCTGCTACTGCCGCGAGAGACGCCAAGCTCCTCTCGGAGCGCGGCTACAGCGCAGATAAGATCTGCGGCGTTGACCTGTTCCCGAAAACAGGACACGTTGAGTGCGTAGTTCTGCTGTCAAGGAAGAAATCCTAAAATGCCGATTTATCGCGGATAATTGGCATTTTGCAGTTCAGTAAACAACCAAAATAAGCACTCATTTTCTGTATGCGGGAACACGTAATATCACCTAAAGAGATACAGACAGCATTTCGGCGCACTCGCGATATAAACAGTCTTTTTAAGCACTCGATTTTTTGTGCTTAAAACTGCTGTTTGTAACTTTTAAGTGTGCAGAAATGCTGTCACTCTTTAAAAATTCCGAAAAATAGAGAAAAATCGTGCTAATCAAAAATTGCGATTGAGGGATAGGGTTGAGTGCTTAGAAATGTTTTAATACTCAAAACAGCTTGAATTGTGCTTCACCCCCCCAAGCAGGGAATGGAGGAAATGACATTATGGAAGAATATGGAATGAACAATAACAACAACAACAACTCAAACGGCCATGAAATGAAACAGCATTTTCAGCGTTTTGCTAAACAGCTTTCCGACTGGTACTGCGATGGAAAGACACCCGGGCTTGCCAGTCAGGACACTCGCTTTACACTGGAACTGCAAAAACAGAAACTCCAGTCACTCGGACTGGATATGCAGATACAGTTCAGGAACCCGGACGCGGACAATGGAAGCACAGGGGTGCTAACCTACGGTGACAGCGTCTTTGTGAATTCGATCATCGGCGCAGGCAGGCACATCACCACGAAGATCAGCAATTCCGGGAATGAGATCTTCAGCAGTGACGCTGAGGGCGAGCTGACCATTATCATGCAGGATCCAAAAGAGGGCAGCGTTCCGTCTCCTGATACTGCGATGAGCTGTCCGAACTGCGGTGCGCCATCTACTATTGGTAAGCTCGAATCCGGATGTGAATTCTGTAACACAAAATTCCTCATGGATGAACTGTATCCGAAGGTTATGCATTTCTTCATTAAGGAAGACAGCAAGGCTGTCTTTGACAAGAAACAACTCAAAAAATATATCGTTTGCTGTACCGGTTTCTTTCTTGCAGTTACCATTGTATCAACGCTGTTCAATGCCTTCAATGGGAAATTGGACAACCCGCGCCTTTTGATCGACAGCGCATTCAGTATATTGGGAAGCATTATTCCCGGCGCTATATTTGGTGCCGGTGCGTGGTATATTGCAAATAGTATAGGCTCAGTAAAAATGCTAGGTAAGAATGCTCGTGGCGGCAGTAAAATGATGAAATCCCTGATATTTTGTAATAAGATGCATACGCTTGATCCATCTTTTTCAACAGAATACTTTCGTGACAAGTCCATGTCTCTTCTGAAATTCATGCTCTACAGCCAGAATCCCCAGGAATTGACCATCTGCCATTGCGACAAGCCGATCCCGGATAAACTGCGTGAGATCGTGGATATTACTTACTATAATTCCGGCGTGGATAAATACAGCATCAGGGACGGTGTTTGTGATGTTTCTCTTACCTTTTATACCGACAGTCTGCATTACCGCAGCGGCAAAATCATCCGCGAGTCCGACAAGATCCGCATGAGTCTGCGAAAAGTTATCAAAAAACCTATCGATCTTGGTTTTTCTGTCATGGCTGTAACCTGTCCGTCCTGCAGTGCAAGTTTCGATGCGGCAAAGGTCAAAGTCTGCCCGTTCTGCGGCAGCACCTATCCGCTTGAGGAAAATGAATGGGTTGTAACGGATATCAGCATCTGAGCATTCAGATTTGATATCAGAATCCATAATGAATCCGTTATTCATGCAGACAGAAAGGAGTCGCTGACATGATCCTGAAATGGACTGCAGCTTGGTATGAACTTGACCAGACAATCATCGTTGGAGACAAAGACTGGTTCTATCTTCCCAGCGATGAGAATAATCATTTCTTTTTCAATGAGCTTTATCAAAGCAATTCTTTCATACGAAAAAAACTGGAGATTGAAAGGATTACACATCCTGTACTTGGCAATGTGAAAGGAATTGTTACAATCGATCTGGATTATACGATTTATCTGACTGATGGTACAATGCTGGAGGTCAATGCAGAGGAGAATCCATGACAGATATACAATTCTTCCCTTGCAATCGATGACTGGACATTTGATGTGGAAGTCAGGATTCTTGATGAGGCATGCGCCGTTTGCAAAAAACGATGCGCCGTATTCATCGCAGGCGACCGCAAGCCCGATGGCGTTTTTCGCCATTGCAATGGGGCTGTATCCGACCAAGCCGTCAAAGCCCAGTCCCGGAATATGCAGCACCTGTTCCATCGGCAGAATGATCTCGCCCTGCTGCCTGAAATTCGGGTTGTGTTCGTCGTATCGGCTGTAGCGGTAAATGAGCCTGCCGTGGTCGTCACGATCAACACGCACCTTGTCCGGAATCAGTGGATACAGCCCCAGCACCTCACCGCGACCGTTGCGGATGATCTGTGCATAGGCGTTCCCGTAGATCAGCAGGTGCGCCATGAGCGTTTCCCGGAAAACGAAGGATGTCATTTCGGGATTCGGCTGGTCATGCAGCAAAAAATAAAGCGGGTGCATCGGCACTCGCTCTTTTCCGTTATCGGTGTATTGGTAAACGTGCAGCGGCAATTGTGCAATTGCCTCCGACAGCACTCTCACACAGGCATAAACTGCGATGATCTGCATTGCCGTGCGATCGTTGACACGCTTGCCTGCGTGTGTCCGCCCGAAGAAATAACTGTAGGACGGCGAATCGTAGCTGTCCTTCGGCTTGTCCCTCGACCGGAACAGTCCGCTGAAAATGCCCATGTTCATCACTCCTCTCGTTGACTTTTTGTATGGGCTTGTGATATAATAATGAAAAGCGAGGAATGTCCGCAGTATATCGGGATGAAAGGAAATAATAAGATGACACGACTGTATGATAAATCAATAGAATATCGAATCCTGTTTGCAGTACATATTAGTCATGATTATTCGGATTCAGATGTTTTTGTCGGTATTTCCAAAAGTGGTGACCTGCTATGTATCACAAAATATGTCGTTTCTTCTTCTGGTGCTATTGGTTCTGAAACAGTGGTTCATAAACTCAGCAAGCCGGAATATCGTGAACTACTTGAGAAATCTCAAAATAATGGTCTTTTACAAGAATCTATCGATAAAGGAAGGATCACACTAAAAGAAGCCGTGATGCTTGGTAATGAATGAGTATTCATATTATATGTAAGACAGCCCCTCCGTCCTCCGGAAGGGCTGTTCTGTTTCAGATGTCACCGTTTGCGCAGTAATCTTCGAGGTCTTGTGCATCCACCCGGATGCCGTCGCTCTCCCAGTCGAGAATCTGATCCTCAAGGTGCTTCAGGAGCGTTTCCTTGTTGGCGATGAGCTGGAGCAGATTATTCATCGACTGCTCCGTGAAGAAGTCCCTCGGCATTGAAATCGTCAGGGTTTCCGGCTCGTCCTCGGAAGTGTAGCCTGCCTTGTCAAGTCCGTCCAGCACCTTCTCGATGACCTCAGTGTCCATGCGGTCTGCGAAGGAAAGCACCGCATCCTTGCTCAGGGTGAAGAACCCGATCTCGTAGGCACAGCTCGGAACACCGCAGTAGCGGACGTCCATCTCAGCAAGTTCGCCGATCTTCTGTGCCAGTGCCTTGCGCTCGCTCTTCTCAATATTGAACTTGATATTCATAATGTGACCTCCTGTGTTTGCCGCTGATGCGGTTTTTATCGTAGTTACATATTAACTCTGAACCTCACAGATAGCAATACTGTAATACGGAGAATATGTGCGGGGAGGATTTTCCGATATTTGTGCATATTACAGCGCCTCCAGATATTGACATATAGGCGGCTGTGCTGTATAATCATAAAAAGTGCGGAATCACTGGGATTTCGGCTCTAAAAAATATCCGAGGGGGTTAATAGGGCGTTTGAACCTGCCTTTTTGTGCGTGAGAGGGGGCGCCGGTCTTCCTGAGGATAGTCCGCAGAGATTTTGATACCCCCGGGGGCTTAGTATGTGTATTCCGGTCTGCTGTCCTCGGTTCCGGTTTTGCGGTCGTGACTGGGCTTGCAAAGCGCCTGCCAGTTGGTATCACTCCACATCAGGTAGTGATCACCATGGTGCGGAACGATATGGTCAACGACCGTTGCGGTCACATACTTTCCCTGCGCCAGACACTTCACGCACAGCGGATGCTTCCGCAGGTACGCTTTGCTGACACGCTGCCACTTGCTGCCGTAGCCGCGCTTGGCGGCAGACGGTCGGTCAGGGTGCAGGGGCTTGTGTTCGTCACAGTACGCACCCTCGGTCAGTCTCGGACAGCCGGGGTGCTTGCACGGTTTCAGTGCCTTCCTCGGCATCGCCGACACCTCCATAGGAAATATAAAAGCAGTCACTTAACAATGACTGCTTATATATTTATTCATTTGTTGATATCGTGTTTTTTTGGCTTTATCACACGAATAAGATTCAATATAGTAATGCATCACACCACAGAGTCCTTTAATTATTATAACGAACAGCAATAATGACATATTACATACCAATATGGCATTCGTAAGTGTTTATTCCATACCTCTAAACAGAGACCTGAAATTTTGTTGAAAATAGCTAATCAGAATCTTGACATTTCGAGCAAAATGTGATAGAATATAATAATGTATAAATTCTCCAATTAAAGCCATATAGCTATGCAAAAGCACGATGGCTTTGTGGAGATAGAAAGAGAAAAGTATGAGTAATGAAAAACACTATAGCGGTGGCCTGACAAGAGAGAAATTTCTGTTCTATGAAATAAGAACGCTATCCTCCTTGTTATGTGAGGGAAACGACCGTAAAGAAATATATGATAAAGTTGCACAGGAAAACCTGTTTCAATATCCAACAGAACGTATGATACGTTCAATGACGAATATCTGCTTTAAGCGGATTGATTAACTTGACTCAGAAACACTGGTGGAATTTTTAGCTAATGCTTCAACAAGTGTCGCAAAGCAAATCAATCTTTATGCCATCATGCGTGAGAACAGTATTGTATATGATTTCATGACTGATGTTATTGGAGAAAAGTTCAGAACACAACAGATGGATTTCTCACATAAAGATATCAATTGCTTTTTTGACACTTTGCAGGAATACTATCCTGCTGCTTCAGATTGGTCTGAAAGCACCAGGGCTAAGATTCGACAAGTAATTACAAGATTCCTTGTTGAATGCGAATATCTTGATAATGTGCGTTCACAGGCGCTCAAGCCTGTTTTTTTATACCCAGAGCTAGAAGAAGGAATTCGGCAGTAGGTGATGATTCTGCTTTGTGCGCCTTTAACTGCTTTCACTGAGGTGAAGTATGAGTAATTTAAGAACTGATTTAGAATCAATCAAAGAACGCTTTTCAGATGAAGTGTTTCTTAGTAATAAGGGACTATCAAATGAAGTTGACAGTTATCAATTCTTACGTCTTGGCGCATATGGAATGCGTAGTTATGCTGTCAAGAACTAAATAAAATGGCAAATGTAATAACAGGTTTTAGGATAATTTTCTCTTTTGCATTATTGCTATGCCCGACATTCTCGATACCTTTTTATGCATTGTATATTTCAGCAGGCTTTTCCGATATGATCGACGGTGCTGCAGCAAGGAAAACAGGTACCGACAGCGAATTCGGGGCGAAGCTTGATACCATTGCAGATATTGTATTCACAGCAGTTTGCATGATAAAAATTCTTCCTCTGATAGAAATGCCGATCTGGATATATCTATGGATCGCTGTCATTGCATTTATCAAGCTTGCCAACGTATTTATCAGCTATATCAGACTAAAAAAGTTCACCTCTGTCCATTCTGTTATAAACAAGATCGCAGGAGCTGCATTATTCCTTTTTCCGCTTGTTTTCAACTTTATCGATACCACTCTTTTCGCAGCAGCTTTATGCGTTATCACAACTGTGGCAGCACTGCACGAGAGCAATTCCGTTTTGCGCCATACCTCTTAATATGCTCATGCACTACCGATCACCATTGATGTCACACAGGAGAAAAAACATGGATTTCTATGAAGCAGTAAACAAAAGAAGCAGCATTCGTGACTTCACCGACGAAGCTATCCCCGAGGAAACTATAAAAAGAATAATCGAAGCGGCATATAAAGCTCCCACAAACGACCATTTCCGCGACTGGCATTTTATTGTTGTGACGGATAAAGCCCTAATGGCTGAGGTTCTCAGCGGAGTTCCGAAAGACCTCACCGTAAAGGACGTTGACAAAATGACCTTCATATCCGATCCTGTTCAGAAGGAGTCCTATCAGGTCGCCGTTCCGAAGCAGTACAGTATGCTTATAAACGCGGCAGCTGTCATTATTCCGCTTATGAAGAAGAAAGTCGATATCCTGCACCCTGCCGACCTTTCTCATCTGAACTGCTTTGCTTCGGTGTGGTGCAGTATCGAGAACCTGTGGCTTGCTGCAACGGCAGAGGGCTACGGCTGTAATCTCAGGATACCGTGGGGCAATGAGGAGGAAGCCGCAAGGAAAGCAACAGGATTTCCCGAAGAATATATGATACCCTGCTTTATCGGTATCGGCAGACCTGCTGAAAACGCAAAGCGCACAAAGCAGCTCGTTCCCGATATGGAAAAGCAGCTTCACTGGCAGAAATTCTGAAAAAAGCATATTTTATTCTGATATTATTTAGGAGTGATTTTATTTGGCAAAGTCAAACAAAAAGTTCATGATACTGTCCGCTATCGGCATTATCATGGTAGTAGATTCCCACACATGGGGAACATTCAATATTTTCGCTAATTTCTTCCCCTTCAATTCGTTTTTTATGCCCATGTTTGTGCTTATATCGGGCTATTTCAACAAAGTTGACACGAAAACCAATATGTGGAAGTACACGGTGCGCAAATTCCAGACGCTTCTGCTGCCGTACATAGTAGTTTCCATACTGGCGCTTATTGCAGAATGGCTGATGCTGTGCATAAAAACCGAAGCCATGCAGCCTTTTATGCTGGAATACAAAGCAAAGGCGATGCTGAACATCTTTACCAGCGGCGAGATAACCACTATCGCACTGCCCATGTGGTTCGTACCTATGTTATTTGCTGTTCAGATAGTTTACGGTTTTATGAAGAAACTGTTTGCCAACCACTGGAACAGCAAGATAATGGTCATTCCGTTTATTATCCTCAACATTGCAGTAGTCTGGTACGCAAAGGATCATGAGGTACCTGATTATCTGCTTCTGCCGCTGAAGGTGCTGTTCTTCCTGCCGTTCATGGAAATGGGCGTTCTCTACCGCGAAGGTCTGGAGGAAAAGATACAGAAGATCAATCCCCTGCTGCTGCTTTTTTCAATGCTCACTATCAACATGATAAGAGTATTCTTCATGCCGCAGGAATACGATCTCGCTTACGACAGCATGGCAACTCTTACAGGCTTTACAAGTCCTTATGCTGTAACTCCAATGATATCGGCAATTGTAGGTATGCTCTTCTGGCTGGAGGTAGTCGATCTCATCGGCAAGCCGTTCTACACCAGCAAAATAGTCAACGCTATCTCTGAAAACACTTTCTATATAATGAGCCTCCATGTTGTCTGCTTCAATATCCTCAACTGCATACTCTTTGGTATCAACAAGGTGGCAGGGCTCCCCTATTTTGATGTTGAGGCATTTCAGGACTCAAACTGGTACCGCTGGGAGTACGTTTCACAGTTCAAACTGGTTTACTTCCTTGCAGGAACATTAGGTCCCGTTGGTCTTGTAATGCTGTATGACCGCTTCATAAAGAAGCCTGTATGCGGTCTTTTCAAAAAGCCTGCTGAGCAGAAATAATGTAAAAGGAGCAATACTATGAAAAGAAAGCTTTTATCAAAAAAAACATCTGAAACTGCTTTCAGCGAACAGATAAAGCGTATAACCTATTATGAAAAGCTCATGGATACTGCGGAGAAGCTGAAAAACGGCACTTCTCAGAAGAAAAAGGCTCTTGCAGAGCTTGAAAAATACTACACCAGCGACGCATGGAAACAGGACTTTGCCGCTGATGAAGCAGGACTTCTTCCAAAGGAGCTGAAACGAGGTGTTCTCTCCGAGGACGGCATATACAATCTGCTCAGCGAGGCTGACGAGTAAGCTTATCCATTACAATCATACAGAAAAGAGGAATCACTATGTCAAAAAATCACAATGAGATCATAAAGTGCCCCGAGTGCCAGACCGAGGGCGATTTCAAGGTCTGGGAGAGCATAAATACCTCCGATGATCCCGAGCTCAAAGAGCTTATCAGAAGCGGTCAGCTTTTTATGTGGAAGTGCCCCAAGTGCGGCAATGACTGCATAGTTTTCTACCCTACATACTATCATCAGCCCGAGGATAAGGTGCTTATCCACTATATCCCCGACGCTCCTTTCATGGCAATAAACTTCATGAAAACTCTCACCCACGATCCATACGACGAGAGCATAAAGCTTGAAAAGGGCTGCCGCAAGCGTGTTGTTACGGATATGAACAGCTTCCGCGAGAAGCTCCTTATCCTTGACCACGGCTATGACGACAGGATAATAGAGCTCCAGAAGATATTCCTTATAGCCGAGCTTCAGAAGGCAGAGCCGACCATGAAGATAGAGCAGGTCTTTTTCAACAAAGAGAAGGACGGCACTACAAATTTCGCTGTAAAGACAGATGGCGACCATTGGGGACGTGCTGAGTTCAGCAGCGGTACCTATGAAAATATCGCCAAGAGCTTCAAGACGGCGCTTGACGCTGACAAAGAGGTGCTCATAAACTCTGACTGGGCGCTGGCTCTTATCGAAAAAGAGATATCATAATTGTATGTTTGCACAAAATTATTTCGCAACAATTTAAATTTTTATTAAAAGCTCTTGATTTTATATGATAATCATGTTATACTAATTATAACTTATCATTATATTAAGGAGCGTGATGCCTATGATCAAAGAGATTATCCAGAACAGCTATCTTATTGTGGTCGCAGGCATTACGCTCCTAATTTTTCTGTTTTACAACTCAGCGCTGACTGCAAAGCGAAAAATGGCTTTTCTTATAGGTGTTATCATCGCAATGGTTATGATAATCTGCAATATCATGGTATATCTTTTCACGGGAACAGGCAAAAATATCATGCTTATGAAGATTTTCTCAGCCATAGGTTACTCTATCAGCGGACCTGTAATGCTGCCGTTTATCTTCCTGACCAACGTCATCAAGAAAAAAGCCCGTACAGCAGTGCTGTGTTTAGCGATATTCAATGTTCTGCTTTGTATTATCAGTATATTCAACGGCTGTATATTCGCCTTTGACGAAACAGGCAACAGGTATATGGGCAAATTCGCCCTTGTTCCCTATCTGCTGAGCTTTATCTATATCGCACTGCTTCTTGTGGCTTCGATAAACAAGTTCAGGCTTGGCTTCAAGAATGAGAGCTATTTTATATTTCTCCTTTCGGTGGCGATCGTAATAGCTACCATAATGAATGCAGTATTCCATTTCAAGTTCCTCATAAGCGGCATGGCGGTGCTCTCCTGCCTGTTTTACTACATTTTCTTTACTACGGAGACTCTCACCCGTGACGCTCTTACGGGAGCCTTCAACCGACACTCCTTCTATAAGGACGTGGAGAATATGAAAAAACACCAGATGTTCGTGATATCCATGGATCTCAACGGTCTGAAAAGAATAAACGACACCGAGGGACACGACGCAGGCGACAGGGCTATACTTTCGGTATCCGACAGCGCATTTGAAGTTCTTCCCATGAAGTGCCGATTCTACCGAATGGGCGGCGACGAGTTCGAGATACTCTACCCGCACGCTACCTATTCAGATGTGGAGCTCACCACAAATAAGCTGAAAGAGGCTGTACACAAAAAAGGCTACAGTATCGCCATAGGCTTCGGCGAGTACAAGAAGGGCATGAATTTCGACAATGTTTTCCGCGAAGTAGACGCTATGATGTACGAGGACAAGGCTCGCATGAAAGCGGCTGATCCCAGGCTTATGAATATCAAACCGCACATATAACAAAACGCCCGAGAATGATCTCGGGCGCTGTTTTTTTATTTGATATAGTCTCCCCATTTGTTCTGGGCAGCTTTTTTCATGTCATTGAGCTCGTCTCTGTGTTTTTCGATAAAATCTCTAAGCTTTGCGGTATCCTCGGGATCAAGATACTGTGCTTCTTTAAGTGCTTTGAAGTCAAAATCAGTAAAGAATATAAACATTCCCTTTGTTTTCTGTCCGTCATATGTCTCATCAAACGAAGCAGTGACCTCGACACGGTCAGAAGGCGAAAGGTTATGGCAGAAAGACATACAAAGGATCGGTTCTTCCGACCTGCCGTCTATGCCGCGCATTCCGTTACTGTCTACCGATACAGCACCCTTTGGAGCAACAAGCATATATCCCATACTAAAATTCAGATAATGGGGCATACCCACTAAATACCGGTATTTATCGTCCTCAGATGAATATACTGTCACCTTATTTACTCTTGGCAAGTCCTTGCTGCCGTCATCATAAGGTGCTATCTTTTCCATGCCCTCGCACAGCTTCTTCATGGGGCGGTATTTAAGAATATACCACGCGGCGTTGACTCCGGCAAACAGAACTATGCATATACACATAAGCACTGACAAAAACTTGGTAAAGCGGCTCTTTTTCAGCTTCTTTCCCACCTTTTTAAAGGTCTCGGTCTCAGTGGGAGCTTCTTTTTTCCCGACTTCGGGAATCGTCACCTGCTCACTGAGTCGGCGACAGTCCGCACACTCCGCAAGGTGCTCCTCAACAAGTATTTTTGTCTCCTCACTGCAAATTTCCTCTTTGTACAGCGGCAAAAGATCGACTATAACATTGCAGTCTATGGTGTTTTTCATAAAAGTCCCTCCCTTTTCAATAGTTCAATGAGCTTCTGCTTTGCCCGATAATAGGTCACTCCTGCCCAGTTCTCAGTCCTGCCGAATACCTTGGCGATATCGGCGAATCTGAGCTCCGCAAAAACACGCAGGGTAAAGACCTCACGATAGGGCTCGTCAAGCTCGTGAAGAAGATGATGTATGCGCAGGGCTGTATCCCTGTCCGCAAAGCAGGCTTCGATACTCTCCTGTGCCGCAGGCTCGGGAATACTGTCCAGCGGCTGATTGCGGTTCTCAGCCTTTTTCAGCCTATCATACCAGAGATTCCTTGCGATAGTGTACAGCCACGTCTTTACGGAGCAGTCCCCCTTGAAGCTGTCGGCGCTGGTCATGGCTTTCAGCATGGTGTCCTGCAAAATGTCCTTGGCAAGCTGCTCGCTGCGGCACATTCGCAGGATAAAGGCGTAAAGGTCTGAGCTGTATTTTTCGTATATCTCGTGCAGTTCCTGCTTCATCTTCTCACCTCCTTCACTTATATAGACGAATGACTTTTTGATTTATTACAGCTTTTTCAAAAATTTCTATAAAAAGTAAGACGGGCGGATAACCGCAACACTTATATAGAAGCTTACAGTTAATTATGGGGGAAACCTTTCTGAGGAAAGGTTCTCCCCCATACCCCTTTCCAAAGACTTTTATCTGGTTTTTTCGCAGATAGGGCGCTTCTTAAATAAAAAAAGACCTGCAAAAATGCAGGTGCGCCCTATCTGTGAAAAAACAAAACGAAAGTTTTAGGGAGAGAGTTTGAGAGAAGCCCCTTTTTCAAAAGGGGTTCTCTCAATAATAATTATAAAACTTCTATATGAGTATCATGGTTAATATCCGCCCCTACATATGTCTTTTATAGTTTTTTCGTTATCCATGGGACGTCAAGAGCAGCGTCCCCTACAAATGTTCATCCATAATTGCATTGTAAGACGCGGACGCCCAAAAGGCGCCCCTACATTTCACTTTTCAACCATTGCCTGAAATTCTTCCTCGGTGATTATCGGCACGCCAAGCTCCTTGGCGGTCTTGTTCTTGGTGGAATTTGATGTATTATCGTTATTGATAAGGTAGTCAGTCTTTGAGGACACGGAGCCTGCCGCTTTTCCGCCGTTCTGCTCGATAAAGGCTTTCAGCTCGTTGCGGTTCTTCCAGATATGGACAGAACCCGTTATAACAAAGGTCTTGCCTGCAATTGCGGACTCGCTGTTCACTGCGGCGGCTTCCTCGATGTGAAGCTCCGCAAGCAGTGCATGATACTCCGCAAGATTTTTCTCATCGGCAAAGAACTTCACATAATCATTGGCGAGGACTTCTCCTATGCCGTCGATAGCTGTGAGCTCCGAAACAGTCAGGTGTTCAAGCTCCTCGGCTGTGGGATACTGGGCGCAGATAAGACGCGAAGCCTGTCTGCCGATATTAGGTATGCCCATTGCGTAGAGCACACGGCTCAGCTCGGTATTACGTGAAGCTTCAACTGCGTCGGCAAGCTTCTGGTAGGACTTCTCGCCGAAGCCCTCAAGCACTACAATTTTGAACTTATGATCGTCAAGATGGTAGAAATCGCGGAACTGACGGACAAAGCCCTCGGAAACAAGAGTTTCTATGGTAGCCGTTGACATTCCGACTATGTTCATGGCGTCACGCTGTACGAAATGCTCGAATTTGCCGATATGCTTGGCTGCACAGGCTTTATTGGTACAGACCAGAGTCTCCACGTCCTCGTCTGAGGTACGTATCTCAGTGGGCTCACCGCATACGGGACATACCGCAGGTATCTCCAGACTTCCCGAAGCTGTCTTGTTCTCCAGAACCTGTGGTATTATCATGTTAGCCTTGAAAATGGTCAGCGTATCGCCTATACCGAGTCGTAGCTGCTTCACTATGCTGAGATTGTGAACGGAAGCTCGGGATACCGTAGTTCCCTCCAGCTCCACGGGATCAAAAATAGCAACAGGATTGAGAAGTCCCGTGCGGCTTGCAGACCACTCCACCTCGCGGAGAGTTGTGTCGGCAGTCTCGTCGCGCCACTTGAACGCGATACCGTTTCTCGGTGCATGAGATGTTTCGCCGAGACTAAGACCGTATGCCACATCGTCGTACATGAGCACCAGTCCGTCCGAGGGAAACTCATTTTCGGCGATAGCTTTCTCGAAGTCAGCAACAGCTCCCTCAACATTGTCAGCTGTAACAGTTATGCCGTAAACTCGCTGAAAGCCCTGCTGCTCCAGCCAGTCAAGACGGGCGGAGAAGGAGTTCTCCTCATAGCCCTCGGCTGAGACCAGATTGAAGGCAAAGAAGTTGATATTTCTCTCGGCAGTAACCCGTGAGTCCAGATTGCGGACTGTTCCCACGCAGAGATTTCGGGGATTCTTGTACTTTGAGCCGTCGTCAATCTCCGCATTTACGCGCTCGAAATCCTTGTATTTCATCAGTGATTCGCCGCGGACAACAAGACGTCCCGTGAACGGTATACGTGCAGGTATGCCCTTGATATGACGGGCATTCTGAGTGATATCCTCGCCTATCTCGCCGTTTCCGCGGGTTACAGCCTGAACCAGCTCGCCTCCCTCATAGGTCAGGACAAGGGTAAGTCCGTCAAGCTTCCAGCTGAGAAAGCCCTTGTGCTCCCCCAGCCAGCTTTTAAGCTCCTCAACGCTCTTTGTTTTGTCAAGGGAGAGCATTTTTGAGGGGTGTTTTATCTTTTTCAGTCCCGATGAGACCTCGAAGCCCACCTGCTGAGTACGGCTGCCGCTGAGGATAACGCCCGTCTTTTTTTCCAGAGCGACCAGCTCGTCGTAGAGGTCATCGTACTGCTTATCGGACATTATCTCCACGCCTGTGTTATAATAGGCGTCCGCCGCCTTTGCGAGAAGCTCGTTGAGCTCTTTCATTCTGTTTATATCATTTGTAGCCATGGTAAAAACTCCTTGATAAAATGTAATTTTATTATACCACATATCAATTAAAAAAGCCATAGAAAAAGATAAAAAGAGTTATGACTGCGGATATTGACGAAATCAGGGGAAACTGATATAATTATAGTAATTAGTAGGGGACGCCTTCGTATCTCGGGGCGCTGCCCCAGGCTAACCGCCCCAGCCCCTCTGTCGCTTTGCGACATCTCCCCACACTGTGGGGAGTCACCCTGCAAGGGCTGTCCCCCTAATCGGGTCCGTCCCCTCTGTCGCGTTGCGACATCTCCCCACCCTGTGGAGAGTCACCCTTGACCTGACCAAAGGAACACAGTCCCTTTGGAATCTCTTTCATGGGTTCATCAAGTTATTAAAAGAAAGGCATAATATGTCAAACATAATCGAAATAAACAATAACAGCACCGATGTGCTGCAAATATTCGCTCTGCTGTCCGAACCGCAGCTGCTCCACTATTTTGAGCCCGAGCTCGGACTGTTCATAGCGGAAAGTCCCAAGGTCATCGAACGGGCTCTCAATGCAGGCTATGAGCCATATGCGCTTCTTATGGAGCGCCGCGACGTTGACGGGCAGATGAAAGAGCTTATACCGCGCTGCGGCGAAGCTCCCGTATATATCGCAGATTACGACGAGATAACCGAGATCACGGGCTTCAAGCTTATCCGCGGAGCTCTCTGTGCTTTCAGGCGAAAACACCCTGCGGATATTGCGGAGCTGTGCAGAAACGCTCGGCGTATCGCAGTTCTGGAAAACGTGGTCAATCCTACAAATATCGGAGCTATCTTCCGCTCCGCGGCGGCTCTCAATATGGACGCCGTACTGCTGACGCCTGCCTGCTCTGATCCGCTTTACAGGCGCTCCTCACGGGTAAGCATGGGAACAGTTTTTCAGATACCGTGGGGATATCTTTCAAGCAATGACGACTACCCACAGCAGCTCCGTGAAATGGGGTTCACCACGGCTGCTATGGCTCTCAGCGACAACTCGGTAAGCATTGACGCTCCCGAGCTCACAAGCATTGACAAGCTGGCGATAGTCCTCGGTACTGAGGGTGAGGGACTTGCCGACAAGACCATTGCGGACTGCGACTATACTGTGAAGATACCCATGACTCATGGTGTGGATTCCCTGAACGTCGCCGCCGCAAGCGCAGTTGCATTCTGGCAGCTGGACAGACAGTAACAGATATATAATGATATGGGGGTTTTTATATGAAACTGTATTTTAAGCAAAGGGTATTCTCATTCAAACAGCGCACGGATATTTTCGACGAATTCGGAAACGTGATTTTCGTTGCTGAGGGCGAGATATTCTCTCTCGGACGCAGAATGCACATCTACGATATGAACCGCTGTGAAGTAGGCTTCGTACAGCAGAGACTTCTGCATCTTATGCCGCGTTTCTCGGTTTACATCAACGGTCAGTACATGGCTGACGTAGTAAAGGAATTCACGTTTTTCAGTCAGAATTACCGCGTTGAGGGGCTTGGCTGGCATATAGACGGAGACATCTTCGCTCACGACTACAGGATAACCTGCGGCGGAAAGTACATTGCTTCTATCCACAAGCATTGGATGACATGGGGCGACAGCTTTGAAATAGACATAGCATACGAACAGGATACAGTCATGGCACTGGCAGTCATAATCGCTATCGACTGCGTTATCGACCAATCACAAAACTGAAAGGAGCTCTATCATGGAAAAATTCAAATGGGGAGTCATCGGCACAGGCAAGATAGCTCACAAATTCGCAGTAGCCCTTAAACACTGCGAAAAGGCACAGCTCTGCGGCGTTGCTTCAAGAACTGAAAACAAAGCAAAAAAATTCGCCGAGGAGTTCGGCTTTGAGAAATACTACGGAAGCTATGCCGACTTCGCCGCAAACAGCGACGCTGAGATAGTCTACATCGCAACTCCTATGGCTTCACATTTCGCAGACGCTAAGCTCTGCATAGAACACGGAAAGAACGTACTCTGCGAAAAGTCCCTTACTCTCAATGCGGCACAGACCGAGGAGCTTCTTGCGCTTGCTAAGGCAAAGGGCGTTTTCTTCATGGAGGCTATGTGGATGAAATGCCGTCCCGTTTACCGCAAGATGAAAGAATGGATAGCTTCGGGACTTATCGGAGACATAGAGTACATCAAGGCTGATTTCAGCAACTTTATCACCTATGACGAGAACGACAGGCTTTTCCGCGCAGACTGCGGCGGCGGCTGTCTCCTTGACCTCGGCATATATCCGCTCACTCTTGCACATGACCTGCTGGGTATGCCTGACGAGATAATAAGCTCCGCCCACATGATGAACGGCTTTGATATGAGCAATTCTATCATGCTCCGCTATAAGAGCGGCGCTTTCGTATCTGCAGACAACGGCTTTGAGATACAGCTCCGCAACAATGCCATTATATCGGGAAGCAAGGGCTTCATCACTCTCGGCAACTGGTTCCACTGCACCGACGAGGGAGTTCTCTTTGACCGCCGCGGAAACGAGGTCGAGCGCTTCGTGTACAAGGACGAGATAAACGGCTATGAGTACGAGGTTGACGAGGTACATCGCTGTCTTGAAGCAGGGCTTCTTGAAAGTACGCTTGTCCCACACAGCGATACTATTGAAGTCATGAAGATAATGGACAAATGCAGAAAACAGTGGGGAATGAAATTCCCAAATGAATAAAACAAGCCCGAAATCCTAACCATGATACTTATACAGAAATTTTATGCTTATTATTGAGAGAACCCCTTTTGAAAAAGGGGCTTCTCTCAAACTCTCTCCCTAAAACTTTCGTTTTGTTTTTTCACAGATAGGGCGCACCTGCATTTTTGCAGGTCTTTTTTTATTTAAGAAGCGCCCTATCTGCGAAAAAACCAGATAAAAGTCTTTGGAAAGGGGTATGGGGGAAACGCTTTCCTCAGAAAGGTTTCCCCCATAATTAACTATAAGTTTCTATATAAGTATTGCGGTTAAGAATTCCGAGCTTTTTTATTACTCAGTTATTCGGTTCAAGGCTTGCTATCTTTTTCAGGAGATATTCCTGTATGCGGAGCGCGTCGCCTGCTGTTACGCCGTTGCCGCGGTCGGCAACGTCTGCGTTTGCAAGTCCCTGAGCGGTTATTGCCTTCTCGTCAGAGCCGCCTAAAGCGTACTTATTAGGATTTGCAAGGCTCTGCATTATGAGAACTACGTCGGACATATCAACTTCGCCGTCGCAGTTGGCGTCGCCGTATTTCTTTACTGTAACATCGCCGTTTGTGGTAGTTGTGGTTATCGGCTCTGTAACAGTTGTAGTCGATGTTGTTGTGGAAGTTGTAGTTGTAGTAGTCTCAGTTGTTGTAGTCGTGCTCTCTGTTGTAGTTGTTGTGGTCGTAGTAGTGGTTGTAGTTGTGGTAGTAGTTGTTGTAACTACCTCGGGAGCCTTGACAAAAGCAGTGTAATTGATAACGTTTCCTGTCATGCCGTTGGTTCCGAGAACTACCTTCTGACCAGCCTCGAATTTCTTCTTGTATACCGAGAAGATTACTTCATTGCTTGATTTAGCTGTAAGAGCTGTCTTTGTGTAGTCGCTGAGCCATGAGGGAACGAGATTAGCCTCCTCCTCACGGGTATCGACGAGAACGAATACCTCGCACTTGTCAGCTGTTGTGAACTCAGCAAGATCAGCGTCTGTATTCTTGGAGTTGCAGGCTGTCATGATGTACTCGCAGTTTTCAAGCTCGGAAGGCAGAGATGTATATGTAAAGTCTCTGTCGCCGTAAATAGGACCGCCTGTCTTGTTGGACTCCATAAGCTTCCATGAGCCCGAGTTAGCGTTGTCCTTAACAAGGAAATTCTTCACCAGCTTGCCGTTTACAGGCTCGGGAGGAGTATTGTTCAGCTTTACGTTAGGTCTTGCAGGAAGCTGCGCCTCTGTGCCGAGATAGAAGCTTGGGTGAGGAGGCTGATTGTATGAGGACTGCTGACAGCCGCACTGCATACGGTACTGCATATCGTGCATGAGAGTTGTTATGCGGTACTTGGTCTCTGTATTTGTGCACCATACGCGGAGCTTTGAGTTATCCTCAGTCCCGAGAACAAGCTCCTCGCGCCAGTCGCCGAAAAGGTCGGCTGTAAGACAAGGAACAGCCTTTGTGCCGTTGTTTGAAGCACAGCCTGTAGCTGTGAAAATTGTCGGATAGTTGTTTATTGCCGCACCGTCTGTAATAGTGATATTGTCAAGAAGCTCACGCTCCAGATCGCCGTCCCAGTAGATAAGGAAGTTTGTGGAAGGCCACTTGTTGCCTATCTGCTTGCCTGAAACGTCAAATACTGCATTGGCAGGTCTTGAGCCCCAGAACTCCGCACCGCTGTTTCCTGCAACGATATTGTCAGCGCAGCAGCGTCCTGTATCCTTGTCGCCGTCGTAATGCCAGATGATACTTCCGTTCTTTCCGTCAACGAGAGAGATACCGTACTTTCCGTCCTCGTGGCAAAGGAACACCTCTATACCTTCGCGGTTAGGGTCGAGGTCGCCAATGTGCATAGCATCACCGTGGAGCAGCTTTGTAGACCAGAGAAGCTTTCCGTTATCGTCTATACAGCTTGCGCCCATGCAGACTTCCTGTCTGCCGTCGTTATCGAAATCCGCAACCATTACGTTGTGGTTTCCGCAGCCGTAAGCAGGGTCGTTCTTGTTGAAGCCCGTATCGTATACCCACTTCTTGACAAGCTTGCCGTCCTTAACGTCAACAGCAGAAAGAGTAAGTCTTGTATAGTAACCTCTGCCGTAGACAACAGAAGGATGAACTCCGTCGAGATAAGCGATAGCACAGTTGTAGCGCTCACAGCGGTTTCCGTAGTTATCGCCCCATGTGGACTTTGCGGTATTGCTTGTAGCATCACCTCTCGGTACAGGAAAATCGATAGTATCGAGAGCTGCACCTGTTGCACCCTCAAAGAGAGTCATATACTCAGGCCCCTTCAGAACAGTACCTGCACTGTCCAGATAGTTGGCACTGCCGTTTCCGATGATCTGTCCCCTGCCGTCAACAGTACCGTCGCAGGTCTTGGTAACAAGCTCTGCCTTGCCGTCGCAGTCAAAGTCTGCAACAGCCATTTGTGTATAATGCTGACCTGCGCGGATATTCTTGCCCATGTCTATGCGCCAGAGCTTCTTTCCGGTGAGGGTGTAGCAGTCGATATAGACGTTGCCTGTAAAGCCCTGAATACCCTTATCGGGATTGTGCGTCTGGGAGTTATCCTTTGAGTTTGAAGGATCCCACTTTACAAATATCTCATACTGACCGTCACCGTCAACGTCGCCTGCACAGCAGTCATTGGGCGAATAGGTGTAGGCTTCACCGTTGATAGTTCCGCCTCTCGGAACATCAAGAGGTATATCGAAGTAATTGCTGCCCGATGTGAAGCGGCAGTCCTCTGAGCTGACCACATTTCCGTTCACAAGAGTATCAACACGGTACTTTGAGCTTGAATTGCCGCTTGCATCCCAGTAATTTGTAGCCTCGCCAGCCTTGCTGGTGTAGATGAGCTGGTCATCGCGGAAGAGCTGAAACTCAGCGTCGTCCTTGTCGTTGGCGTTGAAGCGCCAGCTGATGAACATTCCGTTGCCCGACTTGATAGCGTAGATTCCGCGGTCGAGGTACTCCATGATAGCCGTACCGTTGCCGCCGTTTCCGTAAGCGGCGTCAGCTATGAGAGAGGTGCTCATGCTGAGGCTTGAACTTGCAGCAACTGCGAGAGAGGCAGCAGCAGCCGCGATTTTTTTAAGCTTTAGGTTCATTTTCAATTCCCCCTGTGTATTTTTTATCACTATTTTGGGACAGAAGTCCCCTATCCATATTATTATACATGATTATTCATAATTTGGCAATGATTTATTGTATCTTTTTACTACTTTTTTGTCTACAATTGCGATAGCTATGTAAAATAATGCAGTAAAATTTAAGATTCTATGACACAATATGTCACCTTAGATTGTAGAACTAAGAGCTAAGAACTAAGATTGTAGGGGCGCACATTGTTTTTTATTTACAACGGGAATAACTGGCGGCGGAACGCCGCCCCTACAAAACAAAAACGGAGCAATTATGCTCCGTTTTTCATAAATTCGTTATCACGGGCGGATAATATCCGCCCCTACTTATTTACCGCAGTATACTTCGATAGCCGCCGCTGCGAAATCCGCAGTACCCTTGCCGCCGACCTTGTCGATATTCTCGGATATCTCTCCGCCGCCTGCGTACATCTTCCCAAGTCCTGCCAGTATCTTATCCGTGCAGGTATAAAGGTGCTCGGTTATGAAGCTCTGAAGCTTCTTCACCATTGCCTGCGCCTCTGAGCTTTCAGGACTTCCGCTTTTCAGCTCTCCGAACTCCGCAAACAGCGACATGAAGCGCTCTATGAGCTGCTGCTCCTCCTCAGGAGTACGCTTGCTCTCCTTTTCCTTGAGCTCTTTATATTCGGGAGTATTCCCCCACTGTTCCTTTGCTCTTTTTGCGTATTCATCAAGCTTTGATGTGTCAAATGCTGAAAAATTCACTGCTCTCACTCCTAATAATTTTATTCCGCGAGCGAAGCTGATGAGGTTCTCAAGGTGCTGTTTTTTCAGTTCAAGGAGCTCTATCTGCTGCTCCAGAGCCTTTTTGCGGTCGAAATCGGGACTGCTCACTATGCGCACTATATCCTTGAGCGGAAACTCCAGTTCGCGAAAAAG
Source organism: Ruminococcus flavefaciens (assembly GCF_900119075.1). Taxonomy (GTDB): domain Bacteria; phylum Bacillota; class Clostridia; order Oscillospirales; family Ruminococcaceae; genus Ruminococcus; species Ruminococcus flavefaciens_Q. The sequence goes on along the minus strand of NZ_FPIP01000001.1, from coordinate 59,218 downwards.
CAATATCTGCTGGAGCCGTTCCAGCGCCGTATCGTCATACAGCCTGTAGCCGCCCTCGCTATGTGACGCAGGGGGCAGAAGCCCTATCTCGTCGTAATATCGGAGAGTGCGTATACTCACTCCCGTAAGCTCGCTTACCTGCTTGACCGTCATCATGTTTACCACTCCTCTCGTGTGATTTCAGTATAGACCATGACGTAACGTGAGAGTCAATAGCATTTTTTATCTTTGTAAGAAGTTACAAAAATCGCAGAAACGATTTGTACAACATTACATTATTATCACTTTTTAACAGGGTGCCGTATAACTGTTTTCAGCTTTTCGGAAGCTGTTTTTCTTGGATCTGAAAGGTATATCTCATGGTGCTGACGCTGAGGAGTTATGTCAATATCATAGCCCATAGACTCCGCATAGCTGTCCATAAGTGCAACGGTTGCAGGCTCGTCGTCATATGAGCCCATGTGCATACACTGAACGCAGAGCCCCTCCTCCACAGTGATGAACTCCACCTTTGAGAAATCAAGCTTTTTCTTCTCTGTCGCCTGCGCCACAGCCCAGTCGAAGTCGGCTTTTGTAACAAAATCTGGCACTCTTATCATAGCCGTCCATTTCAGGTCGCTCTTGCGGCTGTAGTCGATACCGACTTTGCCATCCTGCTCCCAGAAGCCCTCCAGCGGCGGCACAACATAGTCGAAATAGCCCTCGATACGGTAGTCGGTCTTTTTGCTCATCTTGATAGTATAGGCAATGCCGTAGAGAAGCTCCAGAGCCTGCTTATACTCGCCGCCCTCCTCGTTGGGATCGCCCTTTCCGCGGACAGCAATGAAGTTCATGGACGGTATATCCACTATCTGTGGTTTGTTCTTTGGTAAGTAGTATTCCTTGTACTCTTTTTTGTAATCAAATGCCATGACCGTGCTCCTTTCATAAATATGATATCAGTATATCACAGTACCAATTCTGTGTCAATCAGGGGAAACTTCCAAAAAGCGATTGACCTTTCGTGATATAAATGCTATAATACAAGTAATATTGAAAAACAGGAGATTTCCATGAACATAAACAATAACGCCGCACTGTCCCTGCGCAAGCTTGCGGACAGCGATATGACAGAGTCGGAGTTCCTCCGCGCAGTAGAAAACAACCTTATCCCCATGCAGCAGTTCTTCACGTATTACAAGTGCGCAATAATGGAGATTGAGACCAAGTTCCGCGTACTCAACGAGCAGTTCTCAATAAACGGTGAGAGCAATCCCATAGAGTTCATACAGTCCCGTATAAAGAGCTACGGAAGCATTTACCGCAAGATAATATCACACAACATACCGCGCAACCTTGAAGCTATCGAGAGCACCATTTTCGATATCGCAGGCATACGTGTAGTCTGTTCATTCGTGCAGGACATCTACCGCCTTGCAGACTGCTTTTTGCAGCAGGACGACATCTTCCTCATCAAGAAAAAGGACTACATAGAGAACCCCAAGCCCAACGGCTACAGAAGCCTTCACCTTATCGTTGAGGTGCCTATCTTCCTTGAAAACGAGAAGCGCCTCGTGAAAGCAGAGGTACAGCTCCGAACTATCGCCATGGACTTCTGGGCAAGTCTCGAGCACAAGCTCCGCTATAAGAAAGACCTGCCCCAGTATAAGCTGGATATGCTGACGGACGACCTGAAAAAATGTGCTGACCAGAGCGCACAGTGGGATATCCGTATGCAGGCAATCAAAAATATAATTGAACACGACTGAAAAAAGCCTCTTCTCTTGCACTGAGAAGGGGCTTTTTGGTAATATTCTGCACAAAAAATCACAAACATATATTTTTTCGACATATTCCGTAAAAAAACAGTTGCAATTTGTTCATATTTGTGCTATATTAAACATAATAGGTAATTATCAACATAGGATAATTAGAAATAACACACATATCAGGGGAATTAAAATCAAAAGGAGGAATTACTTATGAAACGTTTCGTTTCAGCAGTTGTTGCCATTATGACAGCAGCTATGTCCATGGGAACCTTAGTTCCCTCAGCAGTAACAGCCGCAGATGTAAGATTTTCAGGCAATGAGTGGACCGGAAAAAACGGCGCAGAGGACGTTTTCGCAATAAACCGCGAAGCCGCCAGCTGTAACCCTGTTCCCTACCACGACACGGATTCAGCCGTAAATGCAGTCTGGGACTACAATGCACGCGAGCAGTCAGAGTATCTTCAGATGCTCACAGGAAAAAACGAGAACTGGGACTTAGTGGTAGTCCAGAACTCTCAGCAGGCTCAGAATCACATCAATGCAGGCTGCTTCAATCCCAATTATCAGCCGTCATCCGCGCAAGGGTGGAAAACGGTGCAGCTGCCGAGAAGCTGGACTCGTCTTGGCTTTGACTTCTCTATCTACACCAATGTCGGTGAGCCATGGCAGTCAAAATACGACAGCTACGTTCCTGCGCCACAGGCTCCCACCAATTATAACCCTGTAGGTCTGTACCGCAAGAAGTTCACTGTTGACAGTTCCCTGCGGCAGTCAGGCAGACGCATTTATCTTGAATTTGACGGTGTTGAGTCCGCTTACTATGTATACGTCAACGGCAAGGCTATCGGCTACAGCGAGGACACATTCAGCCCTCACAGATTTGACATCACAGACGCTCTCACCGACGGCGAGAACACTCTTGCAGTCGAGGTGCACAAGTTCTGCGACGGTACATGGTTCGAGGATCAGGATATGATCTACGACGGCGGTATCTTCCGTGACGTTTTCCTCGTAAGTGCTCCCGAAATGCAGATAAGGGACTATAACGTAAAAACAGACCTTGACAACAGCTTCACCAATGCAAGCCTTGAGATCTCTCTGGATATACTGAACCGCTCAGGCAATGCCAAGAACGGCTGGAGCGTTACTGCCGAGGCTTACGATGAGGAAGGAAACAATATCCTCAGCGGCGCCTCCACAAAAATAGACAACCTCAACGGCGGCGGCAAAAGTACCTGCACTATCAAGACCTCAGTCAACTCACCAAAGCTCTGGTCTGCTGAAACGCCTAACATCTACGCTCTCGTTCTGAAGCTCACCGACGGCAGCGGAAACGTACAGGAGATACTCTCATCACAGCTGGGCTTCCGCGAGATAAACTTCACCCGTGCAGAGGTCGACGGCTCATACAGACTGACCACAAAGCAGTGGCAGCCTATCACTATCAACGGCAAGCGCCTGCTCCTTAAGGGCGTAAACCGCCATGATACCGATCCTTTCTACGGAAAGGCTGTTCCTCAGGAGACTATCCGCGAGGATGTTTCCATTATGAAGAAGAACAACATCAACGCTATAAGAACATCACACTACAGCAACGATTCTTACCTCTACTGGCTCTGCAACAAGTATGGTATGTACGTTATGGGTGAGACCAATATGGAGTGCCATGCACTTCAGGACGGCAAGAACAACAATACAAAGGCTCTGTTCTATGAGCTGGCTATGGACAGAACAGAAACAGCCTTCAAGCGCCTGAAGAACAATCCTTCCATCGTTGCATGGTCCATCGGAAACGAAATGGGCTATACAGGCAACGCAAACGATGCAGGCGGCATGTTCCGCGATATGATATGGTACTTCAAGAAGAACGACTACACCCGTCCTGTACACAGCGAAGGTCAGGACAGCGCAATGGGTGTTGATATGAAGAGCAATATGTATCCGGGCTCGGGCAATATAGCCTACAATGCAGGTCAGGGCAAGATGCCCTACGTTATGTGCGAGTATGACCACGCTATGGGCAACTCCGTGGGCGCTCTCAAGGAGTACTGGGACAATATCAGAAAATCCGACAATATGATGGGCGGATTCATCTGGGACTGGGTAGACCAGTCAAGAGCTGTCAAGATACCCAACGGCGGCTGGGACTATTACTCGGAATCATATGCAAAGGCCAATCTTTACAAGGACGAGGCTAAGGGCAATTACTACGGCTACGGCGGAGACTGGGGTGACCGTCCAAATGACGGAAGCTTCTGCGAGAACGGACTCATCAGCCCTGACAGAACTCCTCAGCCTGAGCTTGCCGAAGTAAAGTACCAGTATCAGAATTTCTGGTTCTCTGCTGATGCTTCACAGCTGGAAAAGAAACAGGTCGGCGTATATAACGAAAACAATTTCGTTAACCTGAGCAGCTTCGATGTTACATGGAAGCTCCTTCAGAACGGTATCGAGATACAGAGCGGCAAGGTGGAAAATCCCGATGTTGCTCCTCTCACAAGAGGTACTATCAGCGTTCCGTATTCACTTCCAAAGAAATATCTGGCAGGCGATGAATTCTTCATCGAGATCTCAGTTGCTACAAAGAACGGCACTGAGCTCGTTCCCGAGGGCACTGAGATATCCTACGGACAGATAGCACTTCAGGGCAGCGGCTCAACTGCAAGATTTGACAAGGGCAGCGAGCCTGTCACTATTGTTGATACTCCAAGCGGCTATGTTCCTACAGGCAAGGACTTCAACTTCATCATCGACAAGTCAACAGGTCTTATGAAGACCTATGCATACAAGGGCGACGCCCTCATCGACGAGGGACCGACTCCCAACTTCTGGCGCGGCAATGTAGAGAACGACACAGGCTGGGGCGCTAACGGCTTATACGACAAAAAGTGGCGCGACGCCATGAAGGGCGCAAAGTGCAACAGCATCGATGTCAAGGACCTTGACGGCGGCGAGAAGCAGATAATCTCACACCTTTCACTTCCGAATGCTGGCGGCACTACAGTTGACATCACATACACTATCCACTGCAACGGCACAGTTGACGTTGAGTTCAACGTAAACGCAATAAACAAGGGACTGGGCAACTTTATCCGCGTGGGCTCGTTTATGAAGCTCCCCGCAGGTGCAGAGAAGCTCAGCTGGTACGGAAACGGTCCTGTCGAGACATTCAACGACCGTAAGACCAACGGCAGACAGGGCGTATGGGAATCCACAGTTTCAGAAATGTTCTATCCTTACATGAAGGCTGACGACTGCGGAAACCTCACAGACGTCAAGTGGATAGCCGTTCAGAACGAGAGCAAGGGTTCAAGCCTTCTCATTGCCGCTGACGGAAAAGTAGAGGCAAGCGCTCTCCACTTCATGCCCGAGGATCTCCAGAATGCCGACCACCCATACAAGCTGAAGCCAAGAAGCGAGACTATCCTCAGCGTTGACTACGGCTCAATGGGTACAGGAAGCGCTACCTGCGGTCAGGGTACTCTTGAACAGTACAGACTTCCCTCAGGCAGACCTTACAGCTGGAAATACACAATTATCCCTGTAGATTCATCAAGCACAGGCAAGGATATGACCACACTCGCAGCTAAGCTCCGCTCAGACGGCGCAGTTATTCAGGACAAGAGCAGCAACGCTCTTACAGTTCCCGTTACTGCTTCAGCCAAGCTCGGCAAGAACAGCAGCGGTGACAGCTACGTAACAGGTTCAGTTACTATCCCTCACAACAGCAAGCTTGATTCAACATTTGAAGGCAAAAATTCCTTCACTGTAGAAGCTAACATAGTTCCCACAGGCTCGCCTGACTTCAATATGTTCGCAAGCAAGGGCGACTACTCCTTCGGCCTCAGAGCAGATCCTTCTGTCCTCTACTTCTTCATCTATGCAGGAGGAGGCTGGCATTCAGTAAGTGCTTCACTTCCTTCTGACTGGTTAGGCAAAAAGCATCAGGTAGCAGGTGTATATGACGCTGCAAACAATATGCTCCGCGTATATGCAGACGGCAAGATGCTCGGCGAAAAGGCAGCAGGTACAACATCAGGCGTTGAAAAGTCAGCCTATAACCTTACTATCGGCGCTTGTCCACAGACAGGAAGAAGCTCACAGGCTCAGTTCTATGAAATGAGAGTTTACAGCAAGGCGCTGGACGCTTCAGAGCTTGCTTCACAGAACACAGCTTCACCGAAGTACGGACCTGACAGCGACGTTGTTCAGCTGTGGATAGACTTCGACAACATGGCAGAGGCAGGACCTGATGATATCGAGCCGCCTACCGATCCTCAGCAGGAGGTCGTTTACGGCGACGCAAACTGCGACGGCGATGTAGATATGTCAGACGTAGTCCTCATCATGCAGAGCCTTGCAAATCCCAACAAGTTCGGACTTGACGGCTCAGACGAGAAACACATCACAGAGCAGGGACAGCTCAACGGCGACGTTGATACTTCTGCAAAGGGCATTACAGCTAACGATGCTCTCCGTATACAGGAATTCCTGCTTGGCAAGGTAACTTCACTGAAACCAGAGTCATAATTAAACAGACAGAGCCATGACGACTTGTCATGGCTCTTTTTTTATGATCGGTACTCGGTTAAGCTTTAATGGGCTGATAAAAAAATGGGGGCGATGTAAAATCGCCCCCTAAATCTTAGTTCTTAGCTCTTAGTTCTTATTTCTTAATTATCGCTTTACGATAGCTTACAAGGTCAAACGGATCAATATTACCGTCGCCGTTCATATCAGCTATCTTAGCCTGCTCCTTGTTGAATGTCTCAACGCCGAGGATATACTTCTGCATGAGAACAAGGTCAGCCACGTTGAAAGCTCCGTCCTGATTCAGGTCGCCGATGACCTCCTCAAATGGGATAGCCACTGCGATACGGTCTATCGACGGACCGTTTCCGCTTGCGTTGTAAAGCTTGATAGTGTTGTTTCCAGCCTTGAGAGTTACCTTAGTATCAGCCGCCGCGATACCCGACCAGTCGTTCCTGTTAGCGTAGAGTCCGTCCAGTCTGCCTGCGTTTGTGCCGTTTACATCTACGCTGAGGCTTCTTCTCTCGCCTGATACGTAGTAGATACGGAGGGTGTACTCCCCTGCCTTGTCAACGTTCACATTCTCGAATGTAACTGCATTATCAGCTCCGCCGCCGATATAGCCAACATAGGCACTGCCTGAGCTGTACTTGCCCTGCTTGCCTGATGTAATGGAAGCCTTGCCTGTGATCTTAGCCTTTTCAGCCTCATAGAACTTGAAATTGCTGTAAGGAGTTGTGAGCTTCATGCCGCTCTTTGTTATCTTCATGGCGAAGCCGCCGTTTGCAAGGAGATTCTCCTCGATAACGCTGTCCTTTGTAAGGTCTCTTATTATCCTGACCTCTATCTCGCTGCCGTCCTTGTTGTCGCCGAAGATATATGCGGTGTATGTTCCGTCATCGTCGACCAGCTCCGAAAGCTTTACGCTGACCTTTCTTGCGGACAGTGTAGAAGCTCCAACGTACCAGTTGCTGCCGCTTCTTCTTGCGGTAACATTGAACTGCATTGGATAGCCGTCCAGAACCTTCATGTCGTCCCAAGCAACGGGAACGTCATTGAGGAATGGCAGAGCCTTATTGCCCTGATAGGTGTATACGGAATGTGCGAAGTGCTGTATGCCCGACTCGATAGTTACAACGTCTGCAAGAGCAAAGCCTGCTGTTGCCTTTATGCCGTATATCGGTATGCCTGTAGGTGTAAAGTCTGCCGAGCCCACAACGTTTCTTGTGAATGTATATGATACTCTGTTAGCCAGCGCAGGAGCCTCGAACCACTTGTAATACTCGGTTCCGTTTACAGCCTCGAATGAAACTATATTGGGATAAGTTCTGCTCTCGCCGCGAGGTATTGTACAGCCGTGGAAAAGCACCATGAGGTGATTCTCGGCAGCTATCTTTGCGCAGAGGTTCATCTGCTTCATGGTCTCCTGAGTGTCGCTCTCGTAGTAGTCTACCTTGACGCCGCTGACGCCCAGACCTCTTATGCGCTTGAACTCGCGGACTATAGTAGCCTCGTCAAGCAGCGAGTAATAAGGATATGCAGGATTGCCCTTGCTGTCCTTGTAGCCTGAGTGTCCCTTGTTGTTTACGCCGTACCAGAGGTAAATGCCTATGCCCTTCTTTGAAGCATAGTCGCAAAGCTCCTTGACCTTTGCTTCACTGTCGTCCCAGAGCGCCCAGCCGAAGTCGAGACACACGAAGTCCCAGCCGTTGTCTGCTGCGAAGTCGATGTAGTCCTTCTGAGTGTGGTATTCAACAGGCGAATCGCCGCCGCTGCTCCACCATGACCACGCTGTTTTACCGGGTCGTATCCAGCTTGTATCCTCGATGACTGAGGGAGGATTCAGATTTAGTATCAGGTCGCTCGATGACATCTGGTCAAGGCTGTCGCCGATGACAACTGCTCTCCACGGAGTATGGAAAGCGCTGCCCATTGATATGCCGCTTACCTTGACGCCGCCCTTGAAGCGGAGACTGTGATAATTGCCGATAAACTGGAGAGAGCCTGCACAGTAGGGATTGTCCTCGTTGAAAACGCTTGCCTCTGTTACGGTTACCCAGTACTTATCGTTGATAACGCCTGTATACGGGCAGGAATAAGTGGCATTTGTCTCGTTTGCACGGTCTCTCGGCAGCTCCACCATGTCCCACTCATAAGTGGCATTTGGCCAGTTGCCCCAGAACTTGCTTTTGCTTGGGAAGATGACCTGACTGGTCTCCTCCTTTATTGTTGCGCCGTGGTCGAGAGCATATCTGAAGCCCATACCGTCGTCATATACGCGGAAGTATACTGTCAGCGTGGAATTGCCCTTTTTCAGCGGGAAGGATATCTCCTTGTAGTTGTCACGAATCTTTGTGTGCTTGCCGTATGGCATATTGTAGGTCTCGTCGTGTTCAACAGAAACAGCCGCAGGAGCTGTCTGTGAAAAGCCCGACGACAAGTCCTCGGTAGTGGTAACGATACCAAGCTTTGAGGGCTCGATAACATTGCCCCATGTGCCGTGGCTCTGCTTTCTTACGGAGTAATAATAGCTGCCCCGAGCGTCCTTCCAGAACTTTGTGACGAGTGTGCCGTCAGGTGATACAGTCTCGTACTCGGGTATGCTTGTGAGCGCCGTGCCGTCACGGGCTGTTGCAGTCTCCTCGTCGGGAACAGCCTCGCCCTCGGTAATGGTATCGGGCTCGAATGTGTAGCGGTACTGCGGATCATCGGGCAGCTTTGCCGCCTGAGCCGCTGTAAGCGCATAATCGTACATCATTACGTCGTCAACGCAGGCCATGATATCATCGTCCGAGTAGACTGAATGTCCTATGGAATTGTATGTATATGAGGGAAGTGCGCCCTCGCTGAACAGGCTGTTCATTGTAGCGGAAAGAGTATCGCTCTCGCCCTTGCCGAGAAGCTTGCCGTCCATATAGAACTCTGCGCTTTCGGGCGAATACACCGCCGTAAGCTCATGCCACTTTCCACTGTCGGGAGCAGTCTCGATATCGAAGATAGCACGGTGCTTCTCGTCGTTCTCGGTAGTAGTTCCCTTGCCGACGAAAACGCTTGTTCTGTACGCCTTTTTATCCTTTAAGTCAACGGAGATATCAGGCGACGAATAGCTCGGAGCAGCTCCTGCGCCGAATGGCACTGGCGAGAACTGATAAAGTCTTGTGTAGTTCCCTGCTCCGCTGTCCAGCTTGAATTTCAGCGAAAAACTGAAGCCCTTGTCACAGCCCTTTTCAAACATGGCAGGCAGCTGTAACCAGCCGCTTCCGAAGCCGCTTCCGTGAAGGTCAAGCACATTTGACCTGAGCTCACTGTCGTAAACTACCGATGCGTCAGAGCCCTTGATAACGGCTGTTCCCTCACCGCTGCCCTGATTTGCCACCTTGGCATTGTAGTAGCTTACCGCTGCGTCCGCAGTGAACTGCTTCGGAACTATCCCCGAAAAAGACTGCGCCATAACACAGAGCGCCGCCGCAGTACCAACTGCTCGTTTGATCAAGTTTTCCCTCATAAGTATTCCTCCTTTACTTTGAAGCCCATATGCATATCCTTATGTGCATATTCCATATATTGTCGAGCTTCTTAGTGATAATTTTAGTCCCCTACGCACATTATAGCGCATTTTCAACAAAATAGCAACCCTATATTTAAATAAAAGGTGGACATTTTACCATAAATAACATCTTTACATCATAATCCATATGTGATAAAATATCTGAGAGGTGATAATGTGGAAATTACTTACATTCACGAGCCTACGGACTTACAGTGCGGACAGGCTGTTCTGGCTATGGTACTGGGAAAAACGCCCGAATATATATGCGAGTATCTCGGAAATGACCGCGAGACCGACCTTAAAGAAATGAAGCGCACATTCCGTGAACACGGTGTTAAGATATCCGACGTGCGAAAGCAGGCAGAGCGCAGGGAGGAGCTCCCTCCCCTGTGTCTGCTCAGTCTGGAAACTCCGCGGTGCTGGCACTGGTCGCTGTACTGCGGAGGCACATTCTACGATCCCGAGCACGGTGTACTCAGCGACTTTCCACAGTGCAAAAGGAAGTATTACTGGGAGCTCACTCTCCAGCCGTGAATTTTTCAACGAAAAACAAAGCTTTTTGCAGGGAATTTTTTATTTTGGCGTATACTATAATTTATTGACACATTTCGTCAAAAGTGGTAGAATAATAAATGTATATGATTTTCAATGGAGGCAACAAAAGTGACAATAAATAAAAAGATAAGCATTCTCGCGGCAGGCGCTGTTTTAGCTGTATGTGCAGGCTGTTCCGAGACAAAAAAAGTGGAAAGTCTCCCCCTCACTCTGCTTGACACCAATATGAAGCCCGAAGAGGTGGAGTTCAAATGGCAGAAGGACTATGAGACTCTGCTCAAATCCTTCAAGAACTCAGAGCAGTATTCCGACAGCTCTATGTTTGACCTTACCGACCTTACAGGCGACGGTACTCCCGAGCTTATTATCTCACCATCGGAGGACGTAAACGCTCAGTGCATAATCTACACAATGACAGGCACTGTTGCTGATAAGATCGCAGATATAGGCTCCTACGGACAGTTTGACTATCTCCCCGAGCCCTGTGCTGTAGGCTTTTCCTACAACGGCGATGGCTTCGTTGTGGGAGAATACCAGACATTGCAGGAGGGCTCATTCCAGACAGCAGTCAGCTTCTACAACAACACTGAAAGCGCTTCTTCGGGAGCTGTCATCAAATATCAGATAAATGGCGACGACGTTACCCTTGCAAAATATGAAGAAGCTCTCCAGCCTTACAAGGAGGCTACAGCCTTCAAGACAGGCAGAAAATACACCTTCGGCGACGACGCTATAAAGTACGCGATAAACTACAGCGAAACATGGAACACTGTTCTCAGAGACGAGCAGAAGCAGGTTTACCGCGACAGACTTTCGGCTATACTCGAAAATGCCGACCTTAAGGACGCCGCCTTTGAGCTTGTCGACCTTGACATGAACGGCAATCCCGAGCTTGTGGTATCAACAGGTATCCTCAACGACTCTCAGGTAAGGATATTCTATTTTGACACCAACGACGTCAAAGAGATAGACTGCACCTGTGATACCGACGGCGGTATACACTACGATATGAAAGCAAAGGTCTTTTACGCTACTGATTTTTACGGCGAGATGAAGTGCTGGTCTATGGCAGGCACTGATATAAACGGCTTTGCTCCTTCCGAGAGCAATATGAAATGCGGCAGAAAGAACCTGCTCACAAAGGACAGCGTGGCAAAAGCCTTTCTTTGATGAGGTAAAAAATGGCTAAATCAAAATATGTTTACACCTGTAATCAATGTGGCTACGAAAGCACTAAATGGAATGGAAAATGTCCGTCCTGCGGCGCATGGAACAGCTTTGAGGAGGAGCTTGCGGAAGCTCCCGTCGGCGTCAGGAGCTCCGCTTCGTCAGGTTCTGCTCCCGATCTTTCTGATAATATCCTCGAGCTTGAGGATATCGGCGCAGACAGCGACGTCCGCTATGATACAGGTATCGGAGAGCTGAACAGAGTCCTCGGCGGAGGTCTTGTAAAAGGCTCTCTTGTTCTTCTCGGCGGTGAACCGGGTATCGGAAAAAGTACTCTCCTGCTCCAGATATGCCAGTTTCTCGGCGAGGAGCACTCGGTCCTCTACGTTTCGGGAGAGGAATCCGCAAGGCAGATAAAGCTCCGCGCACAGCGCCTTGGCGTTGACACGGAAAACCTCTATATACTCACAGCTACCGACGCCGAAGCTATCGCGCAGACCATAGCTTCCAGCGCTCCCGATATCGCTATAATCGACTCCATACAGACCATGACCATAAGCCGTATCGCTTCCAGCGCTGGCAGTATCACTCAGGTACGCGAATGCACCAATCTGTTCATGCATACCGCGAAAAATCAGGAGATACCTATCATAATCGTCGGTCATGTCAACAAGGACGGCGCTATCGCAGGTCCTAAGGTCATGGAGCATATCGTGGACGCTGTGCTCTACTTTGAGGGCGAACGCCACCAGAGCTACCGAATACTCCGCGCTGTAAAGAACCGTTTCGGCTCTACAAATGAGATAGGCGTTTTCGAGATGATAGACAAGGGACTGCGCGAGGTGGACAACCCGTCGCAGATGCTCCTTGAGGGACGTCCCCATAACGTATCGGGCACCTGTGTTGCCTGTGTTATGGAGGGCAGCAGACCGATACTCGCGGAGGTGCAGGCGCTGGCGGCAAAGACCAGCTACTCAGCACCAAGACGTATGGTGACGGGCTTTGACTTCAACAGACTCAATATCATAATCGCAGTCCTTGAAAAAAGACTTGGGATATTTATGGGCAGCCTTGACGTGTACCTGAATATCGTCGGAGGATTCCGTCTTGACGAGCCCGCAGGCGACCTGCCTGTGGCTATGGCGCTGTATTCGGGTATCATGGACAAGCAGATAGACGAGCAGCTTGTGGCATTCGGTGAGATAGGCCTGGGCGGCGAGATACGCTCCGTATCCCATATCACCCACCGTATCCGCGAGGCAGAGCGCATGGGCTTCAAGACCTGCGTTATACCCAAACAGTGTATGTCCGCTATCAATGCAAAGGACTACGACATAGAAATTATCGCCGCAAGCACGTTAAAACAGGCATTTGCGGCTATAAAATAAGGATTCCGGCTCATAAATCTCGGCAAGACCGAGGTTTATGAGCTTTGTTTTATATTGACATTTTTTGTCGGATATGGTAAGATATTAATATACAATATCCACAGGAGGAAATTTCCTTGAAATACAGAAAAATAACCGCGGTGCTTCTCGGTCTTAGCCTTTTTCTCACAGGCTGCGGCGGCACTGCCGAACAAAAGGACAGCAAAACAGATAGCACAGACATCACTTCTTCTCAGGAGGTGGCTACCGAGCCCCTGACCGAGCTGACAGCAGCTCCCAAGGCTCCCGAAACAGAGCCCGTAGCAGTAACTGAAGCGGCTACAGACGCTCCCACAACTGAGGAGCCTCAGACTGCTGCTCAGACTGTTAATAATACAGAAAACAGCAACAATAACAGCAGCTCAGATGAGCAGCCTCAGGAAAACAATTTCGAATCAAGCCATGAGGATTATCAGCCGACAGTAACAACTGCGGCTTATGTACATACTTCAAAACGCACAACTGCCTGTACTACCACCACAAAGCATATAACTACAACAACTGCAGCTAAGATATCTCCGTGGGAAGTGCTGAATAATATGACGCTGAAGCAGAAGGTCTGCCAGATGTTCATGGTTACTCCCGAAGCTATAACAGGTATTTCTCCCATGACAGAGGTGGGAAACGGCACTAAAAACGCCATGAACGACTATCCCGTTGGCGGTATCATTTACTTCTCTCAGAATCTAAGCTCCCGAAACCAGATAAAGACAATGATAAGCAATACTCAGGACTTCTCCCGTGAAGCCTGCGGCGTCGGACTATTCATCGGAGTCGACGAGGAGGGCGGAAAGGTGGCAAGATGCGCCCAGAATCTTGGCACTACAGCCTTCAAGCCTATGGAGCAGTACGGCAAAGAAAACAACTACAAGACCGCCTATGATATCGGAGCAACTCTCGCAAAAGACCTGAGCAGTCTCGGCTTCAACGTGGACTTCGCTCCTGTTGCAGACGTTAATATCGACAGCGGCAACGAGCTTGGCGACCGTATTTTCAGCAGCGATCCCAACGTAGTTGCAAATATGGTCAGCGGAGTCTCAAAGGGCTTGCAGGATAACGGCGTAAGCGCTACTCTCAAGCATTTTCCCGGACTTGGCGCTGAAAACGGCAATACTCACACAAACTCCACGGTAATCATAGACAGGACACTCGAACAGCTCCGCAATACGGAGTTCGTCCCCTTTAAAAAGGGCATAGACAGCGGCACTGATTTTATCATGGTAGGACACCAGTCCGTTACCAGCTTCGGTGACGAGCTGCCCTGCGACCTTTCCTACAAGGCAGTAACGGAAATGCTCCGCGGCGAGCTGGGCTTTGACGGTATCGCCATAACAGACGCTCAGCAGATGAATACTATCTCAAAAGTCTACACCTCGGGAGAAGCCGCAAAGCTTTCCATAAAGGCAGGCATGGATATCATACTCATGCCCGTGGACTACCGCGCAGCTGTTGACGAGGTATGCAGAGCTGTTGAAAGCGGCGAGATACCCGAATCACGTATAGACGAGAGCGTTATGAGGATACTCATGAGAAAGAACAGGCTCGGTCTGCTGAAAAAGTGACGTATCTGTAATATAAAAGTCACTGTGCTGTCATTCTGCTGTGCTATACTTTATTCAAAGCTAAAGCTATACGCAGAAAGGAGCACAACTATGAAAAAACGCAGTATCATCATCACATCAGCAGGAGTTTTAACACTTTCAGCCGCATTATTCGTCGGATTCTGGGCACGGCAGTACAATAAGCCCTATCCCGCAGGCACTGTGGACAAGGCTGTCGTAAAGCCTATATCCTCGGAGATGTTCACCGAACAGGACTACAGTGACGCGGTTGAATGCGTCAAGGACTTCTTCCCCGAATTTGAGACCTGCGACCTGTTGGAGCTGCGCTATGCAGGAGACGCGGAAACAAAACTGGAATCCCGTGACTCACAGAACGAAAACGAGGAGTATATGGTGCTCAAGTCTGACTTCTATGTTAATCCGCTGGAGATATTCCAGAATGAAACTTCCGCATGGAACCGCGGTGAGACCTATAAAGACTGGAACTGGATGCTTGCCCGCACAAAGGGCACTTCCGACTGGATAATATGTAATTACGGCTTCGGCTGATAAATCATACCATGTCCTTCTAAAGCTGTGGTTACATCATAAGTTTACTATAAATCAGTCCATTTTGCTATAATTTTTCCATATAAAAAGTTATAATAATACCACAAGAAAGAGAAATCCTATTTTCAAGGAGGACATGAAAATGAAAATAAACAAGTATTTATCCTTCGCTGCTGCACTTGCAATGCTTGGCTGCGCTGTAAGCTGCGGTGACAAGAACAGCTCAGGTTCGGACACAGCTCCCGAGACCGCAAAGCCTACCGAGGCAGCTACAGAAGCTGTTGACGTTCCCGAGATAGAGGGCTACAGCCTGCTTTGGAACGACGAGTTCAGCGGCAGTGCTCTTGACGAGAGCAAGTGGAACTACGAGCCCCACGAGCCGGGCTGGACAAACGAGGAATTACAGGAGTACACAACATCTACAGACAACGTATTTCTCCGCGACGGCAAGCTGGTCATCAAGGCTATCAAGTCCGAAAAGAACGGCAAGGATTACTATACATCGGGTAAGGTAACAGGTCAGAACAAGACCGATTTCTCCTACGGCAAGGTAGTCGTAAGCGCTAAGGTGCCAGAGGGACAGGGCTTATGGCCTGCTATCTGGATGATGCCCAAGGAGGAGAGCTACTACGGTCAGTGGCCTAAGTGCGGCGAGATCGACATCATGGAGGTACTCGGCAACGACGTAAGCACAGCCTACGGTACTCTCCATTTCGGCGAGCCCCACGGCGAGATACAGGGCACATGGGGACTTACAGGTCAGACCTACGCTGACAGCTTCCATGAGTATTCTGTAGAGTGGGAGCCGGGCGAGATACGCTGGTATATCGACGGCAACCTCTACAATACAGCTAACGACTGGTTCACAGCCGTTCAGGGTGAGGACGAGAAGCCATATCCTGCTCCATTCGATCAGCCTTTCTTCGTTCAGATGAACCTTGCAGTCGGCGGCACATGGCCGGGCAATCCCGACGCTACAACAGATTTCGACAAGGCAGAGTTCGAGATCGACTACGTAAGAGTTTACCAGAAGCCTGAGTACGATATGAATGTTAAGAAGCCCGAAAAGGTATTCCGTCAGGCTCAGGAGGACGGCAACTTCATCTTCAACGGAGACTTCTCCGAGGCTGAGGATCTCACAGACGACGTAAACTGGAAGTTCCTGCTGTTCAACGGCGGCGAGGGCTCGGCTGAGATAAAGGACAACATGATAGTGATAACCTCTCAGGCAGAGGGTACAGAGGAATACTCCGTACAGCTTGTACAGCCCGACCTTCCGATGATAAAGGGCAAGAAATACCGCGTTACATTCGACGCTTACGCTGACGAGGAGCGCGACATCGTAGTATGCGTTTCTGCTCCGTCAGCAGGCTGGATACGCTATTTACAGGATACAAAGCTGACACTTACCACAGAAAAGCAGAGCTTCACCTATGATTTCGAGATGAAGGAAAAGGACGACAACAACGGACGTCTCGAGTTCAATATGGGTAAGCGCGGCTCAACAGCTACAGTTTACATCAGCAATGTAAGAGTAGAGGAAATTGCATAATAAACACAGCCCCGAAGCGATTCGGGGCTTGTTTTTATACGGTCAATGCTATAAATCATTATTTGCAGCGTGACGCTGCACCCTTGCCACGTTGTCGCTCATAAACTCGCTCACTATTCATGGCAACGATAATCGCACATCGCTCAAAGCACTTTTTGAACGGGATTCCAAAGGGACTGTGTTCCTTTGGCAGAGTGACTCCCCATAAAATGGGGAGATGTCGCAATGCGACAGAGGGGACGGACCCGATTAGGGGGCCTTGCAAGTGAAGGCGTCCCTTAACGGGACGTCGAGGACGCCGTCCCCTACAAACATAAATTATGGTTTTTAATAATTTTAATATCTTATGAATTGCTCTCGCCTAAAAATTGACAGCTTTTTCCACAAATTGACTTGAATTTCATTCCAAAATATGTTATAATAATATATATATTTAATCCACGGACAAATAAGCTAAAGCAAAGGAGTTTCATATGGATAAACCGATTGAAATTGCCGTTATCGTCGCTGGTATCGACGAGGAATATCAGAACGGAGTCATCGACGGCATAAGACACTGCGCAAAAATGAATAATGCAAATATTTCATGCTTCTGCGCATTTGGCGGAGTCCTTGCCAACAGCAAATTCGATGTGGGCGAATACAACATCTACTCACTTATTAATTACAGCAAATTTGACGGCGTTATTCTTATGACAAATACCATAAGCTCCCCTGTCGATAAGGAAAAGATAATCGCAAAGGTTAAAAGCACAGGTCTGCCTGTTACTATCCTTGACTGCGATAAACACCCTGAATTCTATAACATCAGTATAGATAACTACACTGCTATGCAGGCTATAGTAAGACACGTTATCGAAAAACACAACGTCAAGCGTCTCAACTATATCTCAGGTCCTATGGAAAACCCCGAGGCTGCCGAGAGAATGAGAGCTTTCCGTGAGACTATAGCCGAATATTCCATTCCCTATGAATACGAGCGCGTTTTCGTGGGAGAATTCAGAGCTGCTGACGGCAAAAACGCCGTTGACGCATTCCTCAGCTCAGGCTTGCAGCGTCCTCAGGCTATCATCTGCGCTAACGACGCTATGGCTCTTGCCGCTGTGGAGGAGCTGGGCAACTTCGGCTACAAGATACCTGATGATATGATAGTTACGGGCTTCGACAACACATACAACGCCCGTCATCACCTCCCTGCCCTGACAACTGTATCCCGTCCTCTTGACGACGCAGGCTTCAAAGCCTGTGAGATACTCATAGGTCTTATAATCGGCAGAGAATACCCAAAGAATACCGTGCTCAACGCTTCTCCCGTATTCTCGGAGAGCTGCGGCTGCGTATCCGTTGAAGAAACAGATATCTCTGAATACAGAGTTTCCGCATACAAGCTGCTGAACAGCTGCCGCAGGGACGTTTCACTGCTCAACCGCATGACTACAGAGCTTGCTGATACTCAGGATTCTGCTTCGACTATACATACCGTGTCAAAGATAATCAACGAGATAAAATTCGACAGATTCTGCCTGTGTCTGTGCTCAAACTGGGATCAGGTAGTGTCAAACGGACTCAATATCGATCCAACTGATACCTCGTCCTATCAGATACACGGCTATACTCCGAAAATGCTGGCTCCACTGATACTGGAGAACAACATCAACGATCCCGTAAGTATGTTTGACAGCGCCGATATGTACCCTGCACCACTGAAAAACGGCGGCAACGTAAGCTTCTTCGTACCGCTTCATTTCGGCGAGCGCTGTCTGGGCTACTACATCTTCACAAACAGCAAGTTCCCCACAAAGAGCCTGCTGTGTCACGCACTCATGCTCACTATCAGCAATTCTATCGAGAATATCCGCAAGCTGGTACACCTGAAGAGCATGGTCAAGGAACTGGACAAGCTTTATGTTATTGATCCGCTCTGCAATATCTACAACAGAAACGGCTTCATCAGAAACGCCGATCCTATGTTCAAGCGCACAAAGGCGTCAAAGCAGAAGCTCCTTATCTCTTTTATCGACATGGACGGTCTTAAGCACATCAACGACTGCTACGGTCATAACGAGGGCGACTTCGCACTTCAGCGCCTTGCAGGCGTTATATCCGACTGTTGCAATGGCGGCAGGATATGCGCACGATTCGGCGGCGATGAGTTCATTATCCTTGGCGAGAACGCCTGTGAAGAGGACATAATGGCTCTGGAAACAGTCTTTGAAGCTCAGCTGAAAAACATAAACACCATTGTGAAAAAGCCATACACCATAGCGGCAAGCATAGGTACTATCGTCAGCGAAATACAGGATAATGTAACGCTTTTCAACCTTATCACTCAGGCTGATGAGATAATGTACGCAAACAAGAAGCGCAAGCGCACTTCACGCTACCTCAGACACGAAGAAAGTGAAGAGGAGATCCAATATGAATCATCTGGGAACGATCAGGCTTGAGACCGAAAGACTTATCCTCAGGCGCTTTGAGGAAAGCGATACGGAGACTGCTTTCTCCGTCTGGACAAGCGATCCTAAAGTAACTCAGTACCTGCGCTGGAAGAATCACCGCTCACTGACGCAGACAAAAGAGCTGGGGCTTACATGGATAAAAAAATACAACGATCCGCAGTGGTATCACTGGGTAATAGAGCCGAAGGAAGTCGGCTTCCCTATCGGTACTATCTCCGCCTCTGAGATACACAATGACACCGATACCGTGGAGATAGGCTACTGTATAGGCTCAGGCTACTGGGGCATGGGCTATGTTACGGAGGCTTGTGCCGCTGTGATACAGTTCTTCTTCGAGGAGGTCAAAGCCAACAGGATAGAAGCCAGATACGATACCAGAAACAAGGCTTCGGGACGTGTTCTCGAAAAATGCGGTCTCACCTATGAGGGAACGCTGAGAAGCTCCGAGCGCATACAGTCGGGCATAACCGATGTGTGCATATACAGTATCCTCGCCGAGGATTATTTCTGAAATAACTAAAAGGACGGCTTTAAGCCGCCCTTTCATTGCTACTCTTTTATCTTACCACTATTCCGCACTATAATTCACACCAATATACACATCACAGCAAGGGAGCAAATATATTCAGTATTGCTCCCGCTATTTTTTTGTGTACGGGACGCTTTGCGCAGGCTTCAGCTGTTATCAGCTCAGAAACTGCCGCTGTACGCTCAAAATCCTCAACTATATCTCCGATAACAGAGCTGTTGTAGAGCACCGAGCCGCATTCAAAATGCAGGTAGAAGCTTCGGTAGTCAAAGTTTATAGTGCCTACTACCGCCGATGTGCCGTCGGCTACACAGGTCTTGGCATGGATAAAGCCGGGGGTGTATTCGTATATTTTTACTCCCGTATTCACAAGCCGGCTGTAGTTGTTCCACGCTATCATGTGAACATACCACTTGTCGGGTATATGGGGCGTGATGATACGCACGTCTACACCCTTTTTAGCCGCAAAGCCAAGGGCGTTGGTCATTTCCTCGTCCAGTATCAGATAGGGAGTGGTTATGCAGACATAGCTCCGTGCGTTGTTGATAAGCTCAAGGTAAACCCGCTTTCCTACGGGCTCATCGTCAAGGGGAGAATCGGAGAATGGCTGTATGAAGCCGTCGCCTATGGCAGAAGCAAGGTCTGCATTTATAACGGGTTCAAATCTGCGTATCTCACTGCTGTCGGACTTCGACCAGAGCTGGAGAAACATTACCGTATAATTCCACACGGCTTGTCCCCGTATCATTATTGCGGTATCCTTCCAGTGTCCGAAGCGCTCCTTTCGGTTGATGTACTCATCGGCAAGATTAGTACCGCCGTTGAACGCCGTGTGACCGTCGATTATGACTATCTTGCGGTGGTCGCGGTTGTTCTGTACCGAGGATATCATGGGACGGAACGGGTTGAAAACCTTGCATTTCACGCCGTTATCGGAAAGCTTTCGGAAAGGCTTTACGGAATTCAGCATACCAGTGCCTATGCCGTCATACATCAGACGGACGTCAACTCCTGCCTTTGCTTTGCGTATCAGGAGCTCCGACATAACGTCGAACATATAGCCCTCGGTTATGATGAAAAATTCAAGGAAAATGAATCGCTCAGCCTTTTCAAGCTCCTCAACCAGCTTTGAGAACTGCGCTTCGCCAAGGCTGAAATACTCCGCGCAGGTACTTCGGTAAACGGGATACATACCGTAGTCCGTAACGTATCTTGCCAGATTCACGGAATCGGGACAGTTCGCTTCAAGCTCCGCCATGACGTTTTTATCCTGCACAAGAAGCTCACGAGTCTGCTTCTGATTGCGCATATCTATGGATTTCGGGAACTGCTGTGAAAGCTTGATGTAGATATAGGAAACTCCGCCAAGAAGCGGAAATACGCTTATGAGAACTACCCATGCCACACGGTAGGATATGGGCTCGTTCTTGTTGGTAATATATATTACAAGAAATATATCCAGTGCAATAAGCGCGATATAGAAGAACACAAAGTGCTCTCCAAGGCTCGCTACGGCAAGCAAAAGGAAGCCTATCTGCAATAAAAGCAGTATCACGAATGCCGCATTTGAGCTGAGTATACTGCCGAGAAGTTTTTTAAGCTTCATGTTACACCTCAGAAAAATATTATAATATTATTATATCATAAATAAAATAAAATGCAATATTCGCGGCTGAAAACTTCCGATTACGGTTATTTCAGCGCTTATATATCATAATTTCAACACGAAAGGACGTCTTTTTTTGAACAAACTCAGACCATACGAAAGAAAAGTTTTTTACTACGAGACCGATAAAATGGCAGTAGTACACCACTCAAACTATATACGCATTTTCGAGGAGGCACGTATGCACTATCTCACAGAAGCAGGTCTGCCTTTTGAAAAGATCGAAGAAATGGGCATACTCATGCCATGCCTTGCCCTTGATTCCAGCTTCAAGCGTCCTCTTGTCTTTGACGAGCCCTTTGCGGTGTACATGAAAATGGATAAGTTCAACGGCGCTACCATACACCTTGTATACAAGGTAGTAAGCCGCAGAAGCGGCGAAATATGCGCAGAGGGAAGCTCCACACACTGCTTCACTGATATGAACATGAAACCCCTGCGTACAAAGCACTCTCACCCTGAGCTTTATGCAACTATCGCTCAGTATCTTAACTACGAATACGACTTCTGATCCTTTCAATATTATTGTCAGGGGATATTACGCTATTCACTAAAAACAGCCATAAAGCTTAAGCGAAACAGTCATAAAGAAGTAATACTTCTTTATGACTGTTTCTAAAATAACAAAGAATAGAGAAGAAATAATAAATAAGAAGTATTGCCTATCGGCAATTGATTAAAATCTGTCCGCAAAGCGGACTCTTTTATTATTCTTTATTCATTATTCTTTCTTATTTATTATTTTAGGAGGTGTGATAAAATTTATTTATCACACCTCCTCTTAGCTTTATGGCTGTTTTTTATGCTGTTGCCTTGACAACTGCCTTTTTCAGTGCTGTAAGATCGAATATATCCACAGTGCCGTCCTTATTCATATCAGAAGCAAGGTACTGCTCCTTGGTGAACTCCTTGTTCTTGCCGAGTATATAGCTCTGGAGAGCAACTATATCCGTCACATTCAGCTTGCCGTCGGAATTGAGGTCTCCCAGAACTTCCTTTGGAGCACTGCTGCCGATAGTAAAGTCTGTCTTTACCAGCTCAACACTTGCGCCGCTCTTGTCCTCGGCAACTATCTTGTAAGTGTACTCGCCGTCATTAAGAGCATTGAATGCAATGTTCTTGTCAAAATATGTTGACAGATCATACTTTATCGTATTTGGAGCCGCCTCTGCGCACTGGCTTGTAGCCTCGCCGCTTCGGAAATAAACTCCGCCGTAAACCTTGGTGATTACCAGATTTGAAGTGATATTTCCCTTTATTGAAAATGTCTTGCCCTTATCGAGATTTCCCTCGGGAGCTGTAACGTTTTCGATCTTTATCTCGGATTTGAGGTCAGCTTTTTTCTCCATGTAAGCCATTGAAGCAAAGCCGCTCTTGCCGTTGTACTCAACGTGAGCCCACTCGCCGTTGCCCCTTGTCACCCTGAACTCCGCACCTGCAGGTATCTCGCCTATAACAGCGGAAGATGTGTTATGGTCGGCTCTCATGTTGAGGTATGTAACTACGCCCTTTGTGGTGTACTCGCCTGCGTACTCCTCCGAGCAGCCGCAGTCGGTCTTAGGAGATTCAGCAGGAGTATTTCCGCTGCCGCTGTTGTCCGAATAAGCGAAATAGCTCATCGGATCGTAATATGTACGTGCAGGCCAGCCAGCCTGTAAGGAATCACATATACCGAAGTGGAGGTGATTTCCCGAGGAATTACCTGTGCTTCCGACCTTGCCGATAACGTCACCCTGCTTTACCTGTGCGCCAGCACTGGTCAGCACTTGTGAAGCGTGAGCATAGAAAGTGTACACTCCGAGGTCGGGGTGCTGGATTATCACGGTGTAGCCGTAAGCGTCCATCCACTCCGCAGCAACGACCTTGCCGCCTACAGCCGCGTAAATATTGCTGCCGCCGTCGGCTTCGATATCGATACCGTTATGGTATCCCGAAACATCATTGGTGTTTCTTGCCGCGTCAAAGTATGTGGTTATGTTCTTGAACTTCGGCTCTGTAGGCCATACCGCATATGCAGCAGCGTGAGCGGAAAGTCCGAATGGATATATCATCAGTATCGTCAATATCATAAATAAAGCTGCAATTACCGCCGCAGCTCTCTTGGTTTTCGTTATCATTGTTTTTTCTCCTCTCAAAGAAAGATCAAACTGACAATAATTATTTTACCACATTTTTACTGAAAAGTCAATCCGCCCCAAAAGCTTACTGCATAGTGCACACTATTTTTCGTGATTTCTATTGACATTGCCTAAAAAAAGGAGTAAAATTAATATGTCAGCTAATACTAACTATAAAAGGAGATAATCATTATGGTAAAAACTATTATCAAAATAGAAGGTATGATGTGCAATATGTGCGAGGCTCACGTTAACGACGCTATCCGCGGCGCAGTTTCGCCCAAAAAGGTCACTTCCTCCCACAGCAAGGGCATTACCGAGGTCATCTCGGAGAACGAGCTTGACAAAGCCGCACTGAAAGAGCTTATCGAAAAGGACGGCTACAAGGTGCTTGATATAACCTCCGAGCCCTATGTGAAAAAGAAGCTTTTCGGATTCAAATAATTATTGCAATTAAGGGACGCCCTCTCTTGCAGGGCGTCCCTCTTTCAAAAACAGTCCACCGGACTGTTTTTGAAATTCACCCTTGCGGTGCGCCTTCGTTTTTTCGGGGCGCTGCCCCGCCCCCCGCAAGGGCTGTCAGCCCTTGACCTGACCAAAGGAACACAGTCCCTTTGGAATCCCTTTCATATTATCATGAAAAACCCCGAAAGCTATAAATTCACTTTCGGGGAGTTTTTTATTTATTCTTCGTCTTTTATAAAGAAATCCTGCACCTTTTTGGTTATGAGTGTGAGATATCTCAGGCAGGGCTCTGCGATGATAGAGAAGTTCACGCAGAGGAGTATGCAGCGGTTAGACATTGATGTAATGGCGAACAGGTCACTGACAAATATCATACAGCAGACAAGTCCCACTGCACAGCCTATCCACATCCACATCTTGTACATATCCATAGGCTTGCATATCTGGAATACTATCATCATGCCGACCATGCTCATGAGTATGGTGGACGCCGTGGCTATATCCGTTGGCGCTACGTTGAAGATGTTTCCGAAGTATACCATAGCGCAGACCACAAGCACGTCCGTCAGAGCCGCAGGCAGAGCCTTCAGCAGTATATTCATGATGAATCTTCCGCGGATGATATCGCGGTTGGGCATAAGTGAAAGCACAAATGCAGGAAGTCCGATAGTGAACATACTGATAAGGGATATCTGCGAGGGCTTCAGCGGATAAGCAAGTCCGAAGCAGATAAACAGCACTGAGATTATCAGTGAGAAGATGTTCTTTACGATAAAGAGACTTCCCGAGCGCTCAAGGTTGTTTACGACCTTGCGTCCCTCGGCAACTACATCAGGCATTTTCGAGAAGTCGGATTCAAGGAGAACAAGCTGTGCTGCCTGTGCCGCAACGTCGCTTCCCGAAGCCATAGCCACGGAGCAGTCCGCGTCTTTCAGCGCGAGAACGTCGTTTACGCCGTCGCCTGTCATAGCGACTGTTTTGCCTGCTTTTTTCAGTGCGCGGACGAATTTGCGCTTCTGCTCGGGAGTAACTCGTCCGAATACGGTATAGCGCGTTACAGCGTCCTTGATAGCCGCGTCGGTAGTGAGAGTAGTAGCGTCAACGTACTCACCTGCATTCTTAATGCCTGCCTGCTTTGCGACTTCGGATACGGTAACGGGATTGTCTCCAGAAATTACCTTTATCTCAACGCCCTGCTCGGCAAAGTATCTGAATGTCTCGGGAGCGTTCTTTCTGATAGGATTTGACATTATCACGAAGCACACAGGCTCAACGTCGGCTTTAAGCGCCTTTCCGTCGGGAATGCCCTTGTACTTCACGAATGCAAGAACTCTGTAGCCCTTGCGGCTGTAGGATTCAAGAAGCTCTCTGTGTTCCCTTATCCTGTCCTTCATTACAAATTCTGGAGCTCCTATCACATAGGAATCTCTCTCAAATGTGACACTGCTGTATTTGAACTCGGAGGAGAAGCCTGTGGAAGAAACTGCATATCTTCCAGCAGGTCTGTGGAAATGGCTCTTTATAGCCGCCATGGTCTCGTTGTCGGAGTCCTGAGCCGCCGCAAAGTCGCTGATAAGTCCCTCGACAACGTCCTCGTCATATTGGTCGGAGGCAGGAACAACAGCGGAAACGTTCATGGTATTTTCGGTGATAGTACCTGTCTTGTCCACGCAGAGCACGTCAACTCGTGCAAGAGTCTCGATACATTTCATGTCATGAACAAGTACCTTGCCCAATGCAAGGCGCATTGTACTGATTACAAGGGCAACGCTGGCAAGGAGGAAGAGTCCCTCAGGTATCATGCCTATAACAGCGGCAACCATTGACTGAACGCTCTCCTTGATAGAGTCGTGATTTATATAATATGACTGGTAGAAAAGCAGACTTCCTATAGGGATAATCGCAAAGCCTGCAAACTTTACTATCCTGTTCAGGGAGCGTATCATCTCGGACTGCTCGCCCTTCTTGGACTTCTTAGCCTGTATGGTAAGCTTTGAGATATAGGAATCCCTGCCCACCTTTTCAAGTCTTGCGCGGCACGAACCCGATACGATATAGCTTCCCGACATGAGGGTGTCCCCGGGCTTTTTGCTTATCTCGTCGGATTCACCCGTAAGGAGCGATTCGTTTACCGATACGTTTCCGTCAACTATTATTGCGTCGGCGCTTATCTGATTTCCTGCCTTGAAGATAACGATATCATCAAGAACAAGGTCTTTTGAGGGAACTGTCTTTACCTCGCCGTCACGGACTACCGTAGTTACGGGAGCGTTCAGCACCGATATCTTGTCCAGTACGGACTTGGAACGAAGCTCCTGAATGATACCCGTAAGGGCGTTTGCTATGATGATAGGCATGAAAGTCAGGTCGCGGTATGAGCCTACGATTATCAGAAGCACGGATAATATCACGAAAATAAGGTTGAAGTATGTGAAGATATTGTCCGCAAGAATCTCCTTGACCGTTTTCGAGGGAGCTTCAACAGGCTTGTTGTCCATTCCCTCTGATACTCTCTGCTGGACCTGCGCAGAGGTAAGTCCAGTATCATAGTCGGCTTTTATTCTTTTTATATCAATAACATCTCGGAATTCACTGGTTTTATTCATTACGTCCTTTTAACTCCTCGTCAAAATACTATTATATTAAGTATATCACACTTCCATAATAATTTCAATGGCTTAGAAGAAAAATAAATGTCAACCAAATTAAGCTAAGAGGGTTGACAATCGAAATAAACTGTGCTATAATGTACTCATATCAGACAAAAGGAGTTTTTCATCATGGAAGATCAGGCAATTTTAAAGAAAAACACAAACAAATTCACCACTAAGGAGCTTGTGCTCATCGCAATGTTTGCCGCTGTTATGGCGGTCTGCTCGTGGATATCCATACCAATAGGTGCTATCCCCGTTACCTTGCAGACCTTCGGCATTTTCTGCGCACTGAGCCTGCTGGGCGGACGAAACGGTTCATTCTCTATTGCGGTATATATCCTCCTCGGAGCTATCGGACTTCCCGTATTTACAGGCTTCAAAGGCGGTCTCGCAGCTCTTACGGGACCAACAGGCGGCTATATACTGGGATTTATCCTCATGGCTCTGCTGTACTGGGCAGGCACTAAGCTTTTCGGAGACAAGCTCCCCGTAAGCATCGGACTTCTTACAGCAGGACTCGCTGTATGTTATCTTTTCGGAACGATATGGTTCGTTTTCGGCTATTCAAAGGGCGAAAACACCATGAGCTTCTACAAGGCGCTGAAGCTCTGCGTAATACCTTTCGTGCCATTCGATATTATCAAGCTTGTGCTTGCAGCGGTGATATCAAGCCGCGTGAAAAAACAGCTGAATCTGTAAAAAAAGCCATAAGAAGCAATGCTTCTTATGGCTTTTTATCTGTGTAGGGGACGGCGTCCTCGACGTCCCGTTTAGGGAACGCCCTCTCTTGCAGGGCGACACTAATCGTGTCCGGCACCCTCTGTCCTTCGGACATCTCCCCATCTTATGGGGAGTCACTCCGCCAAAGGAACACAGTCCCTTTGGAATCCAATTCATGGGCTCGGCAAATAATTACTTATTACGAATTTAATTCAAGAAATTCTTTCACCGCTTCAAGATTTTCGTTGGCGATACGCCTGCCTATGCGGTAGACCTCCAGCATTACCTCGGGATCGTGCTCGATATGCCCTATAGGCAGCGCCTCGGGCGGAGCTATAACAAATGCCCTGCCTGCTTCCTCAGCTGAACGGATATACTTCAGCTCACCGTTGTACATCTTGTGGCGGTTGGCTATAGCCTTCCTAAGCTCGGGATACTTATGATATTTCAGCTTTATGAGCTTCTGAGCGCCTGCCGGCTTCTTGACATAGTCACGGGGCTGAGTTACGATGACTACATTTTTTTCACAGCCGCGGCTCTCCATAAATTTCAGTGGTATAGAGTCGGCAATACCGCCGTCAAGCATTCTGTATCCGCCCACCTCAACGATACGGGCTGCAAGAGGCATTGAAGCTGAGGCGCGGAACCATTCCATCTCGTCATAACAGATATGTCCGCACTTGTGATATATCGCCTTGCCTGTGGTGATATCGGTGCATACAACCCAGAAGTCCATAGGCGAGTTGTTGAATGTCTCAACGTCCACTAAATCAAGCTTGTCGGGAACAGTGTGGTAGCAGAACTCGCCGCCGAACATATCTCCCGTCTTTATGAGGGAGTTCACGCTGCAATAGCGTTTATCCTTGCAGAATCGCGTATTATAGCGGATAGCGCGTCGTATCTGTCCCGATTTGTAGTTGCAGCCGAAAGCCGCTCCTGCGGAGACTCCCACAGCCGCGTCAAATGTTATCCCGTTTTCCATGAAGACGTCAATAACGCCTGCGGTAAAAAGTCCGCGCATAGCGCCGCCCTCAAGTACAAGTCCGTATTTCATCTCTTTCTCCCTTTTTTACAAGTTATTAGTGATCAGTGCTTAGTGATTAGAAAAAAAGCAGCCAAACTATGCACTAATAACTAATCACTAAAAACTAATTAGAAAGGAGCTGCGGAAAACAGCTCCTTATGTTGTCAATTGTCGCTGAGGTCGTAGGGCTGCTCCTCATTTGAAAGAGCCACCTCGATGACCTTTCCGTAAAAGCCCGCAGGATTGAGAAGTATCTTCTCGCCTATGAGCTTCGCCTGCGTCATATCGGGAGCATACAGTCTCAGGTCCATAAGGTCAAAGGTATTGTCGATACACCTTACACGAACATAGTAGCCGTTGCCTACAGGCTCGTACTCTATCTTCAGCTCTTTTTCGTACTTGATACGGGCAAAATAGCGAAGCGCCGCCAGCACCAGCTTGTCCCTGTAGGACTTGGGAGCGTAGTTTTTCAGCTGCTTTGCGCACTCCCTGCCCTTGGGCTGGAGAACGTACTTCTCGGTATCATTTTCGTCCTTTTCAAGAACTATGAGCCCGTTTTTCAGCAGATATCCGATAGAGTCCTGATAGTAGAAATAATTGATTATCCCCGTTCCGATAGCTATGTCATAGAGCTGGTCGGGACTGACGGGACGGTCTATTTTATAGAGCAGATAGCACAGCAGTATATTCAGCGTGGGGATATCCTTTATCTCGGTATCGGCACGCTCTGCCATTTTCATGATATTTTCGTCCTGCATGATATGTCACCTTAACAAAAATTAGGATAATCCAGCATATGCGAGAGAAGGGCGATATTCACCGCAGCCTCTACACACGGTACTGCCGAGGGCACATTGCAAGGGATATGCTTTACGCTCTCAACGGTCTCGCTGGTCATATCGCGGTAATTCACAGCCTCCTGCTGACCTGCAACGTACTCAGAGGGCTTGAAAGCAACTCTGAGAGTTATAGGCATTCCCGAAGATATACCGCCAAGTATGCCGCCGTGGTTGTTGGTCTTTGTGAGAACGTGACCGTGGTCGTTTACGTAGAATTCGTCGTTGTTCTGGCTGCCCACCATTTTTGCGGAAAGGAAGCCTGCTCCGAACTCAAGTCCGCGGACGTTTGGGATACCGAATACCAGCTGAGCGATATTGTTTTCAAGTCCGTCGAATATAGGCGAACCTATACCGGCAGGAACATTGACAGCCGCGCACTCGATGACGCCGCCGAGGGACTCGCCGCCCTCGTGAGCCTTGTTGATATCCTCTATCATAGCCCAGCCCTTGCGGTCGTTGATAACGGGGAAATCCTTTTCCCTGACGCTGAGAATGCCGTCACGGGTGATATTCACGGGGTCAAAGGGGTTGTCCTTGATATTGTGTATCTGGAGTATATGAGCTCCTGTGTATATTCCGCGCCTTTCAAGTATCTGGGCGCAGACAGCTCCTGCAAAGCAAAGCGGAGCTGTAAGTCTGTCGGAAAAATGTCCGCCGTCACGGACGTCGTTGAAGCCTCTGTAGCGCATAGTGCCCGTATAGTCGGCGTGTCCCGGACGGGCAAGGCTGTCGAGGTTATCGTGCTGAGGAGCAGATGTATCGGGATTCTGGAGAAAAGCGCACAGCGGAGTACCTGTAGTACGGTCCTTGAATATGCCCGACATGATGTGGGGCATGGAATTCACAGCAGGTGCGCTGCCGCCAAGATATCTTCTTGCCATGAAACGAGCGAGCTCCTCGGCGTCGATATACTCTCCAGAGGGGAGATTATCCACTGTAACGCCTATAGCAGGTCCGTGAGCTTCGCCGAACATGGACACAGATATCCTATTATTCCAGAATGATGACATTTGCCTTACCTCCGAGTTTTCTGTAGTCGTCAAAGAAAGCAGGATAGGACTTTTCCGCCGCCTCAGCGCCCTTGATAATGACCTCGCCGTCGATAGCGGTAGCCGCGATGGCAGCTGCCATGACTATCCTGTGGTCGCCGAAGCTGTCAACAGTACCGCCGTGCATAGCTCCTGTGGGGTGGATAATAAGTCCGTCGTCTGTTATATCAACACTGCCGCCGAGATTATTCAGCAGAGCAGCTGTTGTTTGCAGACGGTCACTTTCCTTTATTTTAAGTCGTTTTGCATTATATATTACCGAATCGCCGCTGCCGAAGGCTCCCAGAACAGCCAGAATTGGTACAAGGTCGGGGATATCCGAGCAGTCGGCTCTGTAGTGTCCGATATTGCCATTATAACACATATCGCTGATAATTTCAAGGATTTTCTTGTCGCCCTGAACGCTGTTTTCCACAAGATTATGGAGCTTTACCTCAGAGCCGAGAGCGTTTGCCACACAGAAGAACGCCGCCTGAGAATAATCGCCCTCGATATGCTCGTCTCTTGCGATGTATCTCTGACCGCCCTTTACGCGGAAGCCCTCCTCTGTCTCGGTAACGGAAACGCCGAATCTTCGCAGAGTATCAATGGTAATATCAACATATGGACGGGATTCGAGGTGAGATGTGAGCACTATGTCCGAATCTCCGTCAAGAAGCGGAAGTGCAAAGAGAAGTCCCGTGATGAACTGCGAGGACACGTCGCCCTCTATCTCGAATCTGCCGCTTTTAAGACCGCCTGATACAGTAAATGGCATAGTATTCTGATAACCGAAGCTAACACCATTTTTGCCCAGCTCACGGATAAATATGTCGATAGGTCGCTGGGGCAGTCTTCCTCTGCCGCGGAACTCCGTATTGGTGCCAAGAGCCGCTGCTATTGGGATTATGAAGCGCAGCGTAGAACCGCTCTCGTTGCAGTCGATAACGCAGTCCTGAGCTTTTCTGCCTCCTGCTCCCTTTACGGTGATATCGCCGCCGTTCACGGTAAATTCAGCTCCGAGAGCTGTCATTGCGCCTATTGTAGCCTCGATGTCCTTTGACATTGTAACGCCGCTGAGGTGTGAAACTCCCTCAGCTAAAGCGGCGCAGATAATGGAGCGGTGAGCGCAGCTTTTTGAGGCAGGCACGCTGAGGTCGCCGCGAAGCTTTGACGGGCTTATCCTTATATCCATGCTCAGCCCTCCATAAGTCGGCAGAATTCGGTGAAAGGCACCTTAACTATCTCGCACTTGCCGATCTCCTTGCAGATTATGTAATTTATGTCCTTCTTCTCGTTTTTCTTGTCCTTTGAGCAGAATGGCAGAAGCTCGCTCATAGGGATATCGCTGCCTGTGGGGAGCTTATATGCCGCACAGCACTTTTTGAGCCTGTCAGAAAGCTGAGGTGCAAGCTTATCGGTTATCATGCACATACCTGCGGCAACTCCTGCGCCGTGAGATATTCCAGTATATTTATGCCAGCCCTCCAAGGCGTGACCGAGAGTATGACCGAAGTTGAGGATCATGCGCTCTCCCCTGTCGAACTCGTCGTTTTCAACTACCTGACGCTTGATATCCACACACTTGTATACCATTTCGTCCATTATATCGTCAACTGTGTCAAGGTCGTGGGACTCCATGAGCTCAAAAAGCTTACCGTCACGAATCATGCCGTACTTTATGCACTCGCCCATGCCCTCGGAAAGAACCTCCTCGGGGAGAGTTTTCAGGGTGTCGCTGTCGCAGATGACCAGAGCAGGCTGCTTGAAAGCGCCTACCAGATTCTTGCCGCCCTTTATATCAATGGCAGTCTTGCCGCCAACAGATGAATCCACCTGTGCAAGGAGAGTAGTGGGTATCTGTACGAAATCGACTCCGCGGAGATATGAAGCAGCCGCAAAGCCTGTGATATCGCCTACAACTCCGCCGCCGAGAGCAACAACGATGTCGCTTCTTGTTATGCCGCTGTCGCAGAGAAAATCGAAGATATTGCCTAAATTTTCGAGGCATTTTGACTGCTCGCCGTGAGGAAAAGCGTAAACCGAGCACTCAAAGCCTGCCTTTTTCATAGAATCCAGAACTGTGGGGAGATGATACTTCTCCACATTGTCATCAGTTATTATAGCAGCCTTTCTTGAGCCTGTCACCTGCGCGATGTATTCTCCGCTCTTTGCAAGAGCGCCGCGCTCGATGAGTACCTCATAAGGGCGGCTGGTTTTTACGCTTATTTTCTTCATATCAACGCCTCCGTTAGATTATGCAGCGCCGCATTTACGCGGCGTTATACTTCAGAAAAAATTATACCATATACTATTATAACTGTCAACACTTTTCTGCTTTAAAGATTTTACCCGATGAAATTTAATATGTCACCTTATTAACGGCTCCCAGCAGACGATTCTGAGTGTTTATTGTGCATTAATGCTAAATTTATTCATGAAATTTAGGTGTTCGCCGCAAATTTAACAATGAGTTCACAGAATGTCAATCACTGAAAGCTGCCGCTGTGATATAATGTTGGTGTAAATTTATATAAATCTGACAGATGTTTTATCTGATCGGAGGGGATATGTATGAAAAAACTTGATTATCTGACCGCACTGGAAAACTTCATATCAGATCTGCAAAAATATCCCGACACACTCAACTCCGACATCACCCCCGCTCTGGAGGGCATCTGCTCTGTCCTGAATATAATCAAGATAGAGATGTACGCCTACGATAACGAGGCTGCCGAGCACCTGAATATCTACAAGTATTTCTGCTTTTACGGCAGAAGGCATAAGGTGCACGAGAACGATGTCTGCTTAAACAAACGATTTACTACAGGTGACGAAAATATCGCTGTCTACAGGATATGGTCTTCCGACGACTATTCATGGGACAGAACTGAGGAACACAGGATAGATGTCCTGCTTGATATCCTCACCTTCAGCCATGCCAAAAGCCGACTTATCGGCATAGCTCATCACCTGACCTTCTTTGATACAGAGCTGGATATGTTCAATCTGCGCCAGTTCATGAAGTGTATCAAAATACTCTATAAAGCTGAACGAGTGGACGAATATACCGCCGTTTACTTCAATTTAAAGCGCTTTTCCCTCGTCAATCAGCAGATAGGCAGAGAAAAGGGCACTATGGTAATGAAGAAGTTCATCTCACTTATAGCTGACCAGCTCGACGACGAATACGAAAACGTCTGTCGTATCGGCGGAGATAACTTCATTACCCTCATAAAACAGGAAAAGCTCCCGACTATACTGCGGCTTCTCAACGGCACGGGCATAGTCTATGACGAGGCAAAGGGCGAAAGAATACTGCTGTCAGCCACTGCCGGAGTCTACGTTATCCCCGATATGGACAGCTTTATCCTGCCCACGGATATCATGGACAGAGTAAGCATGGCTTTTCACCTTGCAAAGGGCTCGTCAAAGCAGGACGTGGTGTACTTCGATGACGCTCTCCTTGCGCGTACCAAGCGCAATAACGAGATAACAGCCTGTTTCCCGAGGGCTCTTGAGGACAGGGAGTTCCTCGTATACTACCAACCCAAGGTGGATATAGACCAGCGCCGCGTTGTAGGCGCAGAGGCGCTGTGCCGCTGGCTCCATAACGGCAGGCTCGTTCCGCCTATAGACTTTATCCCCGTTCTTGAACAGGGACGCGATATCTGCAAACTGGATTTCTATATGCTCGACTCGGTGTGCCGTGATATACGCAGGTGGCTGGACAGCGGACAAAACGTTGTCAGGGTATCGGTAAATCTCTCGCGCCGTCATCTTTCGGATATGGACCTGCTCCAGCATATAACCGAAATAATCGACAGGCATAGTGTTCCACACGAATATATCGAGATAGAGCTCACCGAGACCACCACCGATGTGGAATTCAAGGACTTAAAGCGCATAATCAGCGGCTTGCAGGAGCTTGGGCTCTCAACAGCAGTCGACGACTTCGGAACTGGTTATTCCTCGCTGAATCTCCTTAAAGAGATACCGTGGGACGTTGTAAAGCTTGACAAGAGCCTGCTCCCCGACCACAAGACAGAGAATTATATGCAAAAGACCATAATGTTCAAGTATATTGTCGCTATGACGCAGGAAATAGGTCTTGAATGCATATCCGAGGGCGTTGAGACTATCGAGCAGGTAAATCTGCTTAGCTCCAACGGCTGTAATCTGGCGCAGGGCTTCTACTTTGACAGACCTTTGCCCGTTGCGGAGTTCGAGACACGTATCAATGACAGTTTCATCTATAATAAATAATTGCAAACAAGGGACGCCCTCACTTGCAGGGCCCCCTAATCGGGTCCGTCCCCTCTGTCGCGTTGCGACATCTCCCCACCCCGTGGGGAGTCACCCTCTTAAAAAAACAGTCCGCCGGACTGTTTTTTTTTAATTCACCCTTGCGGTGACTCCCTGTAGTACAGGGAGATGTCAGCGTAGCTGACAGAGGGTACTCGCTCCTGTTAGGAGCACCTAACGATATCAGGGCTCTGCCCCGAACCCTGCCAGAGGCGCCGCCTCTGACCTTACCGGTACGTCCCCTCTGTCCTTCGGACATCTCCCCATCTTATGGGGAGTCACTCTGCCAAAGGAACACAGTCCCTTTGGAATCCCCTTCAGAGGGACATCAAATTATTATAAAAATGGAGTGATATCATCACTCCCTCTTTGTTATTTCATTTCCGCCTGTCTGTACTGCAATGGGGTAAGTCCGTAGAAATTGCCGAACGCCTTTACAAAATACGATGTATTGCCGTAGCCCACGTTAATTCCCACGTCCTTTACGGACAGGTCTGTAGTCTTGAGAAGCTCCGCCGCCTTGTTCAGTCGGCTTGTGATGACGTCCCTGTTTACGCTGACGCCGAAGGTCTCGGTGTACAGATGCTGAAAACGTGAGCGGCTCAGCGAGAGTTCCTTTGCCATATCGTCAATGGAATAATCACGGCTCGGCCAGCGATAGATAGACTTGCGTATCCACAGGAGC
This sequence comes from Ruminococcus flavefaciens, assembly GCF_900119075.1. Lineage (GTDB taxonomy): Bacteria > Bacillota > Clostridia > Oscillospirales > Ruminococcaceae > Ruminococcus > Ruminococcus flavefaciens_Q. The sequence goes on along the minus strand of NZ_FPIP01000001.1, from coordinate 24,084 downwards.
TTTTCGGAGTATATCCCCTCTGACCTGTTCGGGAAAGCCTCTTTTTTCCTCAGCTTTTCCGAGATCTTGAACATAAGCAGTCTGAAATACAGGTCTATGCTGTTTGTCCTGTACTGATTGCCCGAATAATGCTCGAAGCACATACTGCGTATCATGGACGACATCTCGGTAATATCGCCTATCTCCACAGGTCTGTCCAGCGGGATATTCAGCTCACTCATCATTCTCTGCTCGTCCTCGTCGGGGTAAAAATGCATCCAGTCATCGAAGTATTCATTGCTGGCAGGATAGTAATACTGGGGTGTATTGGGACGGTAAATGATAAACGAATGGGAGGTCGTACGTATCTCCCTGCCGTCTATCCTGAAGTGTACGGGTGTTTTTACGATGAGCATGAGCCAGTTGTCTGTGCCGTCGGGACGGTCTATGCAGAAGCTCCTGCCGTGTCTGTGATTGTATCCTATTTCGACCATTCTCAAAGTGATGCACTCCTCTTTATCTTTCTTTAAAATAAATTATAGCATAAAAGTACGAAATGAGTATTATTCGCGGCAAAAACTTGCGTTTTTTTATAGCTTCAGCGCGAAAAAGGCTGCGGCGGCTCGCCGCTTATAGCATAAAAGCGAAGCGTTATGCTATAAGCGCCCGATTGCAGGGAGCAAATCTGTGATTTGCGTATCTGCAAGGGCATTTAGAGCAATTATAATGAATGCGTTTCATTCATTATAGCATATTGTGCGAAAAGCTGTCAAGAACTTTCAGCACAAAAGTGATATATTTATTTCTTTGCGGCAGATATTTTTTTTAAAATACACAAAAAGAAAGGGCGGATACTATCCGCCCCTGCGTCAGTCTATTTTTTTGTCAAGATACTGGATATCCATGTCCACATCGCCGTTTATGCCTGGGATATGACCGTAGGCACTCGCCTGCCAGATAGCGTACTCGCCGTCATAGTCGGTCTCGTCAATGAAATGTGCCAGCCATACAGGGTGAGAAGCCTTTGTTTCCTCGTTCCAGATATTATTGAGGAAGTTCTTGCTGCTGTAGAGCATAGCCTTGTAGCCGCACTTCTCGACCTCGTCGGCAAACGCCATGTAAACGTCGTTGATATCCTTTATGCTCATGTGGTATTTCTGGAAGTTAGCAAACTCCTCCCAGTCGAACACAACAGGCATTTGCAGCTCATAACCCTTGACCTGCTCCGCTATCCAGCGAGCGTGCTCGCGGACGCCCTCCTGAGTATTATCGGTGGTGTAGAAATAAACTCCCACATCGAGACCTGCTTCGGTGGCGTTCTTGATATTCTCGCGGAAATAATCGTCCATTTTTATCTCGCTGTAGAAGTAGCCCACGCGGATTATAACGAAGCTGCACCCAGCCGCCTTGACAGCGTTGTAGTCCACATCGGTCTGCCATGCCGAAACGTCTATTCCGAAGCGTACTCCGTCTCTGTTATACTGAGCGATAAAGTCGCTGTAGTTCACTCTCGGATTATCGTCAACAGGACGTGGAACTTCATTCAGCACACATATTTTCAGATCCCATGTCGTGAAGTTTCCCGAGCTGTCCGTAACAGTGGCAGTCAGCGGATAAAGTCCCACCTTGTCGGGATCGATATCGCCCGTGAATGTAAGAACGGGGTTACTGTCGAAATTATCCGCAAATCCCACATAATCATTGAGGTCAAATGGCGTTCCTACCTTGTGATTTGGCTCCCAGCCTGCATTTAGTACCACAGGCGGAGTCGTATCCATTACGGAATATTGCAGCTTCTGAGTAAACTCACAGCCGTTGTAGATATACGGCACCTCCACCTCGAAAACTCCCGTATCGGAGGTGTTAAGCTTCACCGAGCCGTCCTTCAAATCAACGTTTTTCTCCGTGATAAAGCTGTCAAGGGAGATATCCTCATAGACCTCAACGGAATCAAGTCCCTTGAGCACAAGGTCTTTGGGCGGATCGCATTTTGGCTTTGTAGTGGTGACAGCAGTCGTTGTCGATACAGCAGTTGTTGTGGTCGTAACAGTGGTTGTGACCGTACTTGAAGAAGCTTTGGCGCTTTCGGAAGATGTTGAGACCTTTTTGCCGCCGCAGCCTGTAAGCAGGCACAGCGCTGCCGAGAACATTACTATATATTTTAGTTTCATGTTATACCTTTCATTCCCGAGCTGTCAGCTTTCAGGAAATTAATATTTTAAAATCATAAATTATATTATAACACAAATCGACAAAAATGTAAAGGAAAAGCTTGACTTTGACGCCGAAACGTGCTATATTTTACGCAGAACTAATGATTTCTGCCGAAAGGATATTGTTTATGGTAATAGATTCACATTTGCACCTCCCCGTTGACTATCCCGATTTAAGCGCAAAAAAAGAAGCCCTTATAGCGGAGCTCCGCAGAAACGGCGTTGACAAGGGCATAGTTATCGCTGATTCCGAGCTTGAAAGCGTTATCGGCTCGGTGCGCGACTGCGCGGAGCTTTTCAGGAACAGCGATATTATAAAGGTCATCGCAGGTATAAGTCCTTTTATCAGCTATGAACAGCAGCTCAGTCTGTGCAGGGAGCTCCTTGAAAGGGGCGATATCATCGGTCTGAAGCTCTATACGGGACACGAGAGCTTTTACTGCACCGACCATGTGCTCTCCCCTGTCTATGACCTTGCCGCAGAGTTCGAAGTGCCTGTACTTTTCCACACAGGCTGGGATAATACGCAGTATTCAGCTCCCGATAAGATGAAGGAACTCGCACAGATCCGTCCTCAGAACAGGTTCGTTTACTGCCACTGCTTCTATCCCGAGCTGGAGCAGTGCTTCGTAACTCTTAAAGACTGCGGAAATGTCTGGTTCGATACTTCATCGGTAGCAGATGACTCACGTATCTGTCCGAAGATAAAAACAGCTCTTGAAGCTGCCATATCCGCCATGCCCGAGCGTTTCATATTCGGCTCCGACTTCGGAAGCTGCTCCGAGAAAGTCCACCTTGACTTTGCCGCAAGCCTCGATATCACGCCGAAACAGCGTGAGCTTTTCATGTACGAAAACGCCCTCGGAGTATATAAAATCTGAATAAAAATAAAATTTGCCGTTCCGCTCTTGACTTTTTACTGCCGATTTGATATAATTGATATGTTATATTTAAGCCGATGTGATGGAATTGGCAGACGTGACGGACTCAAAATCCGTTGGTGGCAACACCGTGCGGGTTCGACCCCCGCCATCGGCACTTCAAGAAGCAATCGTCTCAGTAAAACTGAGGCGATTTTTTATCTCCGCAAAATATGAACAAACTGTAAACTTTCATAGTCTTTCATGGACTTGAACACCACGGCGTGATATAATGTAAATGGTTATAATATTTGTTTTACGGGCTCGTAGCTCAGTTGGGAGAGCGCTGCGTTCGCAACGCAGAGGCCGAGGGTTCGATCCCCTTCGAGTCCACTCGCAGAATCCACCTCAGGTTTTTCTGGGGTGTTTGTTTATTTCACAGTTTTTCGGGGCAATGCTTTGATAGATTTATTCACAATTAATGTGTTATAATGTAATCACTATATAAAAAAAGAGCTGACCATAAAGGTCAGCTCTTGATTTTTTATTCAGCGAAATCCACTTGCGATTCCCGAAATCTGCTTCGCTTTCGCTTGCATGTTTCGACCGCTGCGCAATAATTCCCTCGCTTCTTCTGCCGCTGGCAGCGCTTCGGGAAGCGGTACCCTCTTGCGGTTCCCGAAATCTGCTTCGCTTTCGCTTGCATATTTCGACCGCTGCGCAATAATTCCCTCGCTTCTTCTGCCGCTGGCAGCGCTTCGGGAATTATTCCCACTCCACAGTTCCGGGGGGCTTTGAAGTGATATCATACACTACTCTGTTGACGTGCTCGACCTCGTTGCAGAGGCGGTTTGAAACCTTAGCCAGCACATCGTAAGGTATCCTTGCCCAGTCGGCTGTCATGAAGTCGTCGGTAGTTACAGCACGGATAGCGATAAGGTGGTCGTATGTACGGTGGTCGCCCATAACGCCAACTGTGCGGACATCGGGAAGAACTGCAAAGAACTGCTTGAGCTCACTTTCGATACCGCTCTTGCGTATCTCGTCACGGAAGACCGCGTCTGCTTCCTGTAAGATCTTTATCTTTTCCTCGGTTATCTCGCCGATTATACGAACTCCCAGACCTGGACCGGGGAACGGCTGACGCCATACAAGGTCATGAGGTATGCCAAGCTTTTCGCCGACTGCTCTTACCTCGTCCTTGAAGAGGTCGCCGAGAGGCTCGATAGTACCTGCGAACTTGATATCATCGGGCATTTTTACCATATTGTGGTGAGTCTTGATAACAGCAGTGCTGCCGTGACCTGCCTGATTGCCTCTGCCCGACTCGATACGGTCAGGGTAGATAGTTCCCTGTGCGAAGAAGCCGTCTGTTCCCTGCTCTCTTATCTTATCCCAGAAAACGTTGTAGAACTCAGTGCCGATTATCTTTCGCTTCTGCTCGGGATCTGTAACGCCCTTGAGAGCCGCAAGGAACTTGTCCTTGCAGTTTACGCGGACAAAGTTCATATCGAAGAGCTTAGTGAAGGTCTCCTCGACGAAGTCGCCCTCGTCCTTGCGCATGAGTCCCTGATCTACGAAAACGCAGGTGAGCTGCTTGCCTACTGCGCGGCTGAGAAGTCCCGCTGCTACTGATGAGTCAACGCCGCCCGACAGACCGAGAATAACCTTCTTGTCGCCTATCTGCTCGCGGAGCTTCTTGACTGTATTCTCGATAAAGTCATCCATTACCCAGTCGCCTGTGCAGCCGCATACATTGTAAAGGAAGTTATGGAGTATCTGCTTTCCGTATTCGCTGTGAGTTACCTCGGGGTGGAACTGTACAGCGTAGAGCTTCTTATCGGGAGCCTCAAATGCAGCACATGGACAGTCCGCAGACTTGGCAGTAACGCTGAAGCCCTCGGGAAGCTGGCTTACAAAGTCTGTATGGCTCATCCATACGACGCTCTTTTCGGGAACATCGCGGAAGATAAGGCTGTTGCTGTTCTGTGATATCTCGATCTTGCCGTACTCGCTCTTTTCGCAGCTCTCCACCTTGCCGCCGAGAGTATAAGCCATGAGCTGGCAGCCGTAGCAGATACCGAGGATAGGCACGCCTATCTCAAATATCTCCTTGGAGATATGGGGCGAGCTCGGATCATATACGCTGTTAGGACCGCCTGTGAAGATGATAGCGGTAGGATTCAGCGCTTTAAGCTCGCTGATAGGAGTGTCAAATCTCTTGATCTCGCAGTAAACGCCGCACTCACGGACTCTTCGTGCAATGAGCTGGTTGTACTGACCGCCGAAATCGAGAACGATACAAAGCTGGTTAGACATAAGTCCCTCCTTAACTTCCGCTTTACGGCAGCGGACGCCGTATTTTGTTTATGTAGGGGGCGATGCCCACATCGCCCCGTTCAAGTATAATATAAATCAAAACGGGCGGATGTAGGCATCCGCCCCTACACAAAACATTTTCGGAACGCCGAGGGCGGCGTTCCCTACATTTTCTACTTATTAATTATGACACATTTCAAAGAAAATTTCAAGCCCTGAGGGCGCTTTTTTGCCGCAAAAAAAGCTGTACTTCCAATTATAGTAAAATTCAATAAAAAAATAATATCTGCCTATTGAATTTACTTACACTTTGTGGTATAATATATTTATATAGTTTCAGAAGGAGTTTCAATATGTCCGCAAAAGAAGAATTTATCACCATATATAAGCAAAACATCAAGCGCGAGGGCGCCGACAAGCTTTTAGAGTTTCTCGAAAAGAGCGACTTCTTCACAGCTCCAAGCAGTACCCGTTTCCACGGCTCATATGAGGGCGGTCTCGTTCAGCACAGCCTCAACGTCTATCACTGCCTCAAGGACTACCTCTCACGTCCCCGCACTAAAGAACTCTACGGTATGGACTACTCCGAGGAGACGATCGCTATCGTTGCTCTGCTCCATGATGTATGCAAGGTGAACTTCTACACTGTGGAAATGCGCAACAAGAAAAGCGACGCAACGGGACAATGGGAGAAGGTCCCGTACTATGCTATAAACGACACTCTCCCCTACGGACACGGCGAAAAGTCCGTATACATACTCTCCGGCTACTTCTACGGCGAGAACAGGCTCACCCGTGAAGAAGCCTTTGCAATAAGGTATCATATGGGTTTTTCATATGGTGGAACGGAAGAAAGAAACTCGATCGGCAGGGCACTTGAAATGTACCCACTCGCTCTGGCACTGAACGTGGCCGATATGGAGGCGTCCTACTATATGGAAGGCTCAGAAAAATAAATAAATGTAAGGAGTTTTTATTATGAACTGGTACGATAACGCCATTATCTATCACATCTATCCTCTTGGATTCTGTGGTGCGCCCAAGTTCAACGACGGGAGCGAAGATGTGACCTACAGACTTGATAAGGTGCTGGACTGGATACCTCACCTGAAGGAGATGAATGTGGACGCCGTCTACTTCGGACCTGTTTTCGAGTCCGTTGAGCACGGCTACGATACCATAGACTATAAGAAAATAGACCGACGTCTCGGCGATAACAACTCTTTTCGCTTTATCTGCGACAGGCTCCATGAAAACGGTATCCGCGTCATTCTTGACGGCGTGTTCAACCACGTAGGCAGAAGATTCCCACAGTTCATGGACGTTCAGGAAAAGGGACAGGGCTCTGAGTACTGCGGCTGGTTCCAGAATCTCAACTTCGGCGGACCAAGCCCCTACGGCGATCCGTTCTGGTATGAGGGCTGGAACGGTCACTACAACCTTGTTAAGCTCAATTTACGCAATGTAGGCGTCTGCGACCATATCATCGACGCCATAAACTACTGGATAGAGTCCTTCAACATCGACGGCATACGCTTTGACGCCGCAGACTGCATAGACTTCGACTTCTTCAAGAGGATAAGAAGCTTCTGCAAGGGCAAGAAGCCTGATTTCTGGCTCATGGGCGAGATAATCCACGGCGACTACAACCGCTGGGCTAACCCCGAGATGCTGGACAGCGTTACAAACTATGAATGCTACAAGGGACTATGGTCATCACACAATGATAAAAACTACTTCGAGATAGATTACTCAATCAACAGACAGTCAGGCGCTAACGGCGGTATCTACCGCAACCTTGACCTGTACAACTTCGTGGACAACCATGACGTAAATCGTCTGGCAAGCACTCTCCACAACAACGCTCACCTGCCGCTGGTATACACTCTCATGTACACCATGCCAGGTATACCCTCTATCTACTACGGCAGTGAATACGGTATCGAGGGACGCAAGGAGAACAACTCCGACGACGCTCTCCGCCCGTGTCTCCATTTACAGGATATGGAGCGCGAAAACGTTTCCCTCTATCACCACATCGTAAAACTCGGTCGGATATACCGCGCATACCCTGCCCTCAGAACAGGCAGCTATGAGCGCATTATGATAACCAATCAGCAGCTCCTCTTCAAAAAGATACAGGGCGAGCAGACTGTATACGTAGCTCTCAACCTCGGCGATTACGAGTTCGACCTTAACTTCCAGACTCACATGAGCGGTCTTGTAGACGTATTTACAGCAACTCCTATACAGGTTGAGAACGGCAATGCATTTGTGCGCATGGCTCCCTATTCTGCAATGATAATCGTTGCAGACGATATCGTTAACAACGAACCCGAGGAAGCAGTCATTGTTGAGGACAAGGACACCGAGATAGTTGTAGGTGCTAAGTACCGCCACTTCAAGGGCAACGAGTATGAGCTCCTTGCTGTTGCACGTCATACCGAGACCATGGAGGAGCTTGTGATATACAAGTCCCTCAAGGACGGCGAGGTGTGGGCCAGACCCAAGTCAATGTTCATCGGGAAAGCAGGAGAAGAAAGAAGATTCACTAAAATAGACTGAATATGATTCAAGCCCCGAAGCTAACCATGATACTCATATAGAAGTTTTATAATTATTATTGAGAGAACCCCTTTTGAAAAAGGGGCTTCTCTCAAACTCTCTCCCTAAAACTTTCGTTTTGTTTTTTCACAGATAGGGCGCACCTGCATTTTTGCAGGTCTTTTTTTATTTAAGAAGCGCCCTATCTGCGAAAAAACCAGATAAAAGTCTTTGGAAAGGGGTATGGGGGAGAACCTTTCCTCAGAAAGGTTTCCCCCATAATTAACTGTAAGCTTCTATATAAGTGTTGCGGTTAAGCTTCGGGGCTTTTTCGATGCAATCAGAACTCTGATCTGTAGGGGCTGATGCCCACATCAGCCCGCCAAATTTTTGTAAAACCAACGGGGCGATGTAGGCATCGCCCCTACACATTGTAATTATGACGGGCGAGCAAAACTCTCCACTACAAGCAAAACGGGCTGCCAAAGGCAGCCCTGCTAATCACTATTCACTAATAACTGAAATCACATCCACTCGCGCTCGTGAATGTCCTTGAACTCAGCCCGTGCCATGAGAATTGCAACTGTTGCCGAAAGAAGATCGGCGATAGGTCCTGCAAAGGTAACGCCGTCTATCTGGAAGAACATCGGCAGAACGACTAACAGCGGAATGAAGAAAAGTATCTGTCTTGTCAGCGACAGGAATACGCCCTTTACAGGCTTTCCTATGGACGTGAAGAACGTGGATATTATAGGCTGTAAGCAGTTCAGCCATGTAAAGAACAGGCATATTCTCAGGAACTTTGAACCGAACTCGTAATAGCCCTCGCTGGCGTTATTGTTCGCAAAGAATCCCAGTATCTGTCTCGGGAACAGCTGGAAGCATACAAATGCTATCAGCGAAATACCTGCGCCTGCCTTGACAGCCATCCAGAACGCGCTCTTAACACGGTCGTACTTCTGAGCGCCGTAATTGAAGCTCTCGATAGGCTGAGTACCCTGCGCAAGTCCTATGACAATGGAGAACACTATCATATTGACCTTCATGACGATACTTGCAACCGCTATAGGATCATCAGAGCCGTACTTTGACATAGCTCCGTAGTATTTCAGCGAGTTATTGAGAACTATCTGAACTATGGTGATAGCAAGCTGATTGAAGCAGGAAGCCATACCGATAGAGCAGATACGGCTTACCACCTTGAATGACGGTATAAGGTGTGAACCGAAAAGGAATACCGTCTTGAAGTTGAAGCAGTAGATAACTACGATAAGTGCAGATACCACCTGTGCGATGACTGTTGCAATAGCCGCGCCCTTCATTCCCCAGCCGAGACCGAGAACGAATATGGCGTCAAGGATAGTATTTACTACAGCTCCCGAAATATTGCATATCATAGTCACCTTTGGACTTCCGTCCGCACGGACGATATGTCCGCCGCCCGTACCGAGTATCAGGAACGGGAATCCCAATGCGGTATACCTTACGTATTCCTTTGCATAAGGCAGTATCGCAGGCGAAGCTCCGAAGCATTTCAGGAGCGGCGTCAGGAATATCAGCGTAACAGCCGAGATTATAACTCCGAGAATGACCAGCATGGAAAGCGCATTTCCCGCAAAATACGGAGCTTTCTTCTTATCGCCCATACCGAGGGTAAGATTGAAGCACGAAGCTCCGCCGATACCGAACAGCAGTGCGACTGCCATGCAGGCTGTTGAAAACGGGAACGCGATACCTGTTGCCGCATTTCCCAGAGGACCGATTGCATTGCCTATAAACAACTGGTCGACGATGTTGTAAAGTGCGCTTACCAGCATACCTATGATACTTGGTATAGCGAACTTCATCATAAGGGAGCCTACAGGAACAAATCCGAGAGGATTGCCCATACCCTCAGGCGGACCTCCTGCCCCCTGCGGCGGACCTCCGACACCCTCGGGCGGTCCTCCGACACCCTCGGGCGGTCCGCCTGTCCTTGAAGCCATTCCCCCATAAATTCTCTCATTCATATAACAACCTTCTTTTCTCTAAAACATCAAATACCTATTAATTATACAACATTTTCAGGCAAAAAATCAATAGAAAGACTGAACAGAAAAGCCAAATCCAAATCATTACTTTATGTCAAAGATGATGTAATTTAAACATATTGGATAACGATTTCACCTTGACACTATTGCCAGTATGTGGTAAAATTAACTATGTGAGCCTTTTTCACGGCTCAAGAGGAGTTGTTTTAATGAAAATAATACTTGCATCTGCTTCGCCGAGACGGCGTGAGCTGATGAGATACATAACCGAGGATTTCGAGGCGGTCTCAACAGACTGCGACGAGACTCTCCCCGAGAAGATAGAGCCCACAGCGGCTTCGGAATACCTTGCGGTGCTGAAAGCAAAGGCAGCTTCGGAAAAATACCCCGACTGCATTGTTATCGGCTGCGATACCACGGTCATCTGCGGCAGCGAGATACTGGGCAAGCCCCGTGACAAAGCTCAGTGTATCGCGGATATATCCAAGCTCTCGGGACGCACACATCAGGTAGTGACAGGCTGCTGCATTATAAAAGCAGGCAAGGTCAGCTCATTTTCCGAGGTGACGGACGTTACGTTCAGAAAGCTGACAGCTGCCGAAATAGAGGCTTACGCCGACACCGACGAACCCTACGACAAGGCAGGGGGCTACGGCATACAGGGACTGGGCTCCGCCCTTATCTCCCACATCGACGGAGACTTCTTCAACGTGGTGGGACTGCCCGTGGGACGGCTCTTTAATAAAATTAAAGAAGCTGAGCGTTGAGAGTTATAATGCCGCATTAGGCTGACTTATTAAAATAATATGAGCGAACACCTTAACTCTCAATTCTCAACTCTAAACTCTTAACTTTCGTAACGCCGAGGGCGGCGTCCCCTACAATCTTAGCTCTAAGTTCTAAATAATAATAAAGGAGTATTTACCATGAACTCAACCGCATTTCATTCTGCTGACATTCTTATCCCCAAGGACTGCGATATGCACAAGTGGTCCGTTATCGCCTGCGACCAGTACACCAGCGAGCCTGAGTACTGGGACGAGGTAAGTGCCACAGTCGGCAGCGCTCCCTCAACGCTGAATCTTATCCTCCCCGAGCTCTACCTCGAGCAGGACGGCGTTGCACAGCGCATTGATAATATCCACACTGCTATGGACAAGTACCTCGCTGACGGTATCTTCACCGAGTACAAGGACGCTATGGTCTACGTTGAGCGTACTCAGAGCAACGGCATTCTCCGTCAGGGTATCGTGGGCGCTATAGACCTGGAAAAGTACGACTTCTCAAAGGGCAGCACCTCAGAGGTAAGAGCTACCGAGGCTACCGTTATCGAGCGTATACCTCCCCGTATCAAGGTAAGACAGGGCGCACCGCTGGAGCTCCCCCACATAATGATACTCATTGACGATCCCGACAATACAGTTATCGAGCCCCTTGCAAAGACTGTTTCCGACGACAGCAAGCTCTATGATTTCGAGCTCATGCAGAACGGCGGCAGCATCAAGGGTTGGCTGGTTGACAAGTCCGCTCAGGAGGCTATCGACAAGGCTCTCTGCGCACTTGCCGATCCCGATACATTCTGCAAGAAATACGGTCTCAGCAATACTCCCGTTCTCCTCTATGCTATGGGCGACGGAAATCACTCCCTTGCTACAGCTAAGGAGTTCTACGAGCAGCTGAAAAAGGCTGACCCCGATAAGGACTTCTCAAACCACCCTGCACGTTATGCACTGGCTGAGATAGTTAACCTCCACAGCGAAGCCCTCAAATTCGAGGCTATCCACCGCCTTGTATACGATGTGGACTGCGACAAGCTCATAAATGAGCTCACAGCCGCACTGGAGCTCTCCGAGACTAAGGTATCCGACCAGTACGTTATCTGCTCATGCAAGGGCACTGAAAAGAAGCTCTACATCAACAAGAAGTCCTCAAATCTGTCTGTTGGTTCTCTCCAGAACTTCCTTGACGGCTATATCAAGGCAAACGGCGGCAAGATAGACTATATCCACGGCGCTGACACTGTTAAGTCACTGGCTGAAAAGCACAATGGTATCGCTTTCATTCTCCCCGATATGGACAAGTCACAGCTCTTCCCCACCGTTATCAAGGACGGCGCTCTCCCCAGAAAGACATTCTCCATGGGACACGCCGAGGACAAGAGATTCTACATCGAAGCACGTAAAATTACAAAGTAATCAGTAAGGGCGGATACATATCCGCCCTTTTTAATTCGGAATACGTAATGTATTGTAGGGGGCGATGCCCACATCGCCCCGTGTGAATTCTCAAAAATTACACGGGCTGATGTGGGCATCAGCCCCTACAATCTAAATCCTGAAACTTTTGTGCAAAAACTATTGCTTTTTTGTCATTTGTGTGTTATAATGTAATTTGGATATGCATTATCGACGCACGGTCCGAGCTGTGTATCGATATATTGGGGGGCAAACATAATTTAATGGACAGAAAACCAATACGACATGATTTTTTCAGGTACATATTGGCGAATGTCATCAGCTCTTTAGGTGTATCGGTATATATTCTTATCGATACATTTTTTATTTCAAGGGGAATGGGTTCCGAAGGACTTACCGCTCTCAATCTGTCTCTGCCCGTCTTTAATTTCATCAACGGCTTCGGTCTTATGTTTGGAATCGGCGGCGGCAGCAAGTTTTCAATGCTTTACTGCCGAACGGAGAGAAAAGAGACAGACGCTATCTACACCAACGCCTTTGCGGCTATGCTTGCAATTGCTGCGTTGTTTGAGATACTGGGTATCTTCTTCTCAAAACAAGTGACGCACCTTCTCGGTGCGGACGCAAGTATCTTCGATATGTCACAAAGCTACATAAAGACTATACTTCTGTTCTCGCCTGCTTTCCTTATGAATAACCTCATGGCCTGCTTCATGCGCAACGACAGCGCTCCGCGGCTCGCCATGCTTGGTATGCTGACAGGCTGTTTCGTCAATGTCATACTTGACTACGTTTTTATTTTCAGATTCGATATGGGAATGAGGGGAGCTGCTCTTGCTACCTGTATTTCGCCATTCATCAGCATGGGAGTAATGAGCATACACTTCATTACGGGCTGGAACGCTTTCAGTCTCAGGTTCATAGTCCCGTCGCTGAGCACCATAAAGGAGATTGGCTCGCTGGGACTACACTCCTTCTTCTCCGAGGTTTCAGGCGGTATCGTGATAATGATATTCAACTTCGTTATCTACCGCATATCGGGCAATACAGGCATAGCCGCCTACGGAGTCATCGCCAATATCGCTATAATTTTCACGGCTATATACGCAGGTATCGCAAGCGGTATACAGCCGCTTATGTGCCGCTACCACGGGCGCAGCGACACCTCCGCCATAAGGTATGTACTGCGGCTTGCACTGAGAACAGCGGTGATATTCTCTGTTTTTGCATATACTGCCGTATTCTTCGGCACATCGTATATAGTGGGAGTATTCAACAGCAGCGGCAGCTCAATGCTGAAAAGCATAGCAGAAACAGGACTCCGCGAGTACTTCCTGTTCATGCCGTTCATGGGCGCAAATACCATACTTTCGGTTTACTTCACATCTAAGGAAATGCCGAAGCAGGCACAGCTCATCTCTCTTATGCGCGGAACTATTCTCATAATCCCCCTCGCCTTCATTGCTTATATGATAAAGAGCATGACGGGAGTATGGCTGACAGTTCCTATCGCTGAGATGATAACCAACTTTACAGGCATGACTATACTTTTAATACACCTGAGAAAAACATGGGCAGAGTCGCTGACTCCGCTGCCCACACGATAATACCGCTTCTTGCGGACACAAAAAAAGCAGTATCATTCGATACTGCTTTTCTGCTTTTATAATATCTGCTCGGGCTGCCCGATCTGGGGCATGATGAACGCCTTTGCGTCCTCCAGGTGGAATGTCTTCATTTTATAGCCTGTTTTCTCGTTGTATATCTCCCTGAGAACAGGACTTGTCTCGAACATTGCGTCCTCATACTTCTTATCGGTGTCGAAGACTATCTTGCCTGTATAGCGGAGCCATACTCCGTCGGGCTTGCAGGCTACAATCTCTGTGAGAGGATTTGCCTGCATCTGTCTGTAGACCGCCTTAAAGTCACCGACAGCAAAATGAACAACTCCGTCCACCTCAACGTGTGCTCCGAAAGGTCTCAGCTTAGGCTGTGCTCCGTCGTTTGTGGCAATGAAAAAAATGCCTGTTTCTGTAAGAAAATCGTTTAGTCTGCTCATGGTTGATTACCTCCTTGATTTATTGTTGAGTTGTTATACTTGATCCTCGAAAAGCGGAGTTGAGAAATATCTCTCCGCAGTATCGGGGAGTATAGTCACTACTGTCTTGCCCTCGCCCAGCTTTTCAGCCAGCTTGAGAGCCGCGGCAACGTTAGTACCGCTTGATATACCGCACATTATGCCCTCCTTTGAAGCAAGGTCCTTTGCGGTCTGTATAGCCTCCTCGTCAGTTACGATGTAGATATCATCGTAGATTTTCTGGTTGAGGATATCAGGTATTATGCCGTCGCCTATTCCCATTTGCAGGTGAGTTCCGATGTTTCCGCCTGCAAGGATAGCGGCATTTTCGGGCTCTACAGCCCATATCACCATATCTGGATACTGAGCCTTTAAAGCTTCGCCTATGCCTGTGATAGTACCGCCTGTGCCTATACCCGAACAGAAGCCGTCTATCTTGACTGCTGTCTCTTCAAGTATCTCCAGCGCTGTGTGGTACTTGTGAGCGCCGATATTATTCACGTTTGCAAACTGCTGAGGTACGAACACGTTATCGTCCTCCTCAGCCATTTTCAGAGCCGTATCGAGACAGGTCTGAATGCACTTGCCTATATCGCCGTCATCGTGGATTAGTATGACCTCTGCACCGTAGTGATTCACCAGCTTGCGGCGCTCCTCGCTGACGGAGTCGGGCATGATGATTATAGTTTTGTAGCCTTTTACAGCACCCACAAGAGCAAGACCTATGCCCTGATTGCCGCTGGTAGGCTCCACGATTATAGTCCCCTCGTGTATCTTGCCCTCCTTTTCGGCATGGCGTATCATGTTGTAGGCTGTACGTGTTTTGATAGAACCGCCCACGTTGAGTCCCTCGAACTTAACGTAAACGTCTGCGTTTCCCTTTTTATTCATTCGGTTGAGCTTTATCATGGGAGTATGTCCCATAGCTTCCAGAATGTTGTTGTATACCATTAATAAACTACCCCTTAGTTTTTTCAGTTTCAAGTAGTTAGTGCTTAGTACTCAGACTAAGAACCAAGATTCAGGAACTGAGAAATATTATGCTTGAACTTACTGTCTTTATGCAGTGTAGGGGCTGATGCCTACATCAGCCCGTTAAAAAATCACCATTTAATACAGGGCGATGTGGGCATCGCCCCCTACAGATATCACTCTTCCGCAGAAGCAAACTGGCTCTCGTGACGGGTGAAGAAGTCCGTTCTCGGAGGCAGGAACTTCAGCTTGTGGTCGTTTCCTGTGAAGAATGTCAGCGGCTCCAGAATAGTATCCCATGACCAGATACGCTCGTCAACTTCAAGATATTCGCGGAGCTTCTCTGTGCCGAAGGGAGCCATCGGGTGAAGCAGTACGCCTGTTATCCTTATCATGTAGAACAGATTTGCAAGAGCCTGCTTTAGAGCTTCCTTGTCGGGATACTCACCTGTGAGAGCCTTTGCCATGTACTTGCTGCCGTTGCGGATATAGCTGTCCAGAACGTAGGTGCACTGGTGGAATGCGAACTTGGACATATGTCTCTCATATTCGAGAACTGCCTTCTTTGCGTCCTCAACGAACTTCTCTTCGGGAGCGTTGTTTGGCATAACGCCGTCAAGCTCCTTCTGTGTGGTATAGAAAGCTGTTCTTATCATGCGGTTGAAAACGTTGGACAGGAGCAGACCGTCCTTAACAACGGGATCTGCGTCCTCGGGCTTAGCGTCGGGATTGTAGGGTTTCGGCATGAAGCTTACGGAGCGCTGTCCCAGACCAAGTCCCAGCCAGTGCATACGGAGCTGCTCGGGAGTGTAATGGTTCAGCAGGTCGTCAGCCATTGGCGGCTTTACAGCGCCCGAGCTTGAAGCCTTCTTGTCGAGGAATAAAATGTGGTGGTTAGCCACGATAACAGGGAGCTGCAGCTCTCCGTCGGCAGGTGAAGCGGTCTTTGTTTCGCTCTCCTGCTGTGCCATCCACATTGCAGGCTCGGCGATACCGTAGAAGTAGATATTGTCCTGACCGATGAACTGATAAACGGTAGAATCCTTGCTGCACCAATAATCACGCCACTCTTCCTTGTCGTGACCGATAGACTCCAGATATGTCTCAGTGAAAGAGATAGGAGCCCACAGCGACTCAGGCCATACCCATACGGTAAGTCCCTCAACGCCGTCCATAACAGGTGCAGGAACTCCCCACTCGATATTGCCTGTGAGACGGAAAGGAACAAGCGTCTTTCCTGTTCTATAGCGGATACCGTTCTCAGTAAGAACACGGCAGGCTTTGTCACAGTCGGAAAGCTTATCGAACTCGATAGTGAAGGACGGCTTCTTTGGCTCTTCGAGGTAGTTATGCTCAGGCATAGAAGCCTTTATTTCCATGTACTTTTCCTCGAACTCGCGCTTTATGTAGATAACGGGCTTTTTAAGGAACTCGTCGATAGTCTTCCATACAACAGGACGGATATCCTTGCGCTTTTTTAGTTCCTCTACCCAGTCCTTCATGAGCTGTTCGTAGTCGCGGAGCTTGAAATACCAGTTGGTAACAGGCTTCATTGTAGGAGTCTCGCCTGTGAGAGTGCTGACAGGATTGATGAGGTTCTCGGGCATATACTGATGTCCCATATCGCACTCGTCTGCATAGCCCTTTTCGGAAGTACAGCCGTCTACAGGGCACTTGCCGATTACCTGTCTGCCGTTGAGGAACACACCTGCCTTTTCGTCAAAGAACTGCATAGTGGTTATCTGATTCAGCTGTCCCTTTTTGTGGAGGGAGCTGATGAAACGGTCTGTTACAGAAGCGTGTATCTCCTTTGAACGTCCAAGACCCGAAGCTGCGAACAGATTGGGAGCAATACCATAAGCGGCAAGAGTCTCCTTCTGCTTGTTGTGGTTTCTCTGAACGAAGTCCTCCAGTGAGCCCTCAAACTCGCCGTTCTTTACCTTAACGCGCCATCCCTCTGCGATAGGAGAGCCGTAGCAGTCCGTACCGCTTACGAAGATGACGTTTTCCTTGCCGATACGGTCTCTCAAAAAACGTGCATAGGTATCTGCAAATACAAGCATACCGCCAACGTGACCGAAGTGGAGCTCCTTGTTGCCATATGGCATACCGCCTGTGACAACAGCTCTTTTCGGAAATACAGGACGGGGTATCTCAAAATTCTTCTTTTCTTTATTGTCTGACATTTTATTTTCCTCTTTTTTCATTAATATTTCGTGTGGGACGTCGAGGACGGTGTGGGTGTCCAGTGGACACCTCTGCAACGCAGAAACACCGACCGAGCCGACAGGTGAGAACGTCCCCTACAAAACATAATTTTTTAACGCGGAACTGTAGGGAGTCACCCACATCAGCCCGTTATAATTCAAAATTCAAACACGGGGCGATGTGGGCATCGCCCCCTACAGATCATCATTTATAATTCGTGAGTTATTGGCAGGCGAGCGGAACTCGCCCCTACTAATCACTAATAACTATTCACTTATCAGGCAAAAGCCTGAAGCCTTTTGCGTGTTATCTCCTCACCGAGAACGTGGCTGACTTCCCAGATATCGGGAGCGTTTGCGTGTCCTGTGAGAGCTATTCTCAGCATATTTGTGATATGAACTATACTTCCCTTGAACTGCTCGGGGTTCTTCTTGTAGTCCTTCGGCTTTACTGCAAAGCCCATTTCCTCGGTGATAGCCTTTACCTTGTCGAACCATACTGCGGAATCGTCATTATGGTCATAGCTTGCAAGATACTTGCCGAAGAATTCCTTTACTGTAGCCTCGTCGCACTCCTCGGGCATAGCGTCTGTAACCTTGAATGTCTCGTCATAGTAGAAGCTCATAAAGTCGCAAGCCTGCTTCCATGTCTCGATATCACGTCTTGGCTTTGCACCGCCTCTGCCAACATTAAGAGCGGCAAGAGTTCTCTCGGGGTACTTGTTTATAAGGTCTGCGAAGTCCTCGTCGTACTCATTGCACCACTCCAGCCAGCCGTCATAGACCTGCTGTGCAGGCATACGGCAGATAACGTTCTTGGAAATATCACGGAGCTTGTCAAGGTCAACAAGAGCGCCCGAAACGGACATCTTCTCCAGTGTATACGGGAACTCATGATAATCAGCCTCGGGATTTGCGATACGCCACTCCTCATAGTTGGAGTTGAGCAGAGTAAGGAGGAACTCCCAGATAGCGTCCCTGCTGATACCCTCCTGCTGATAGTAGGACAGAGCCAGCTCGGGGTCCTTACGCTTGGAGAGCTTGCGCTTGCCGTTTGTCTCCTCGTCTATCTTCATAAGTGTAGCTGTGTGGCAGTAGATAGGCTGCTTCCAGCCAAGAGTATTGAAGAGCTCAACGTGCATGGGGAGTGATGATATCCACTCCTCGCCGCGGATAACGTGTGTTGAGCGCATGAAGTGGTCGTCAACAACGTGTGCGAAGTGATATGTGGGGATACCGTCGCTCTTGAGAAGCACGAAATCCATATTGTTTCTCGGCATTTCAAGCTTTCCGCGGATAGCGTCCTCAACGGCTATAGTCTCGCCTGTCTCCTGACCTCTGAAACGGAGCACCCATTCCTTGCCTGCTTCGATATTAGCCTTTACCTCGTCGAGAGTAAGGTCGCGGCACTTTGCATACTTACCGTAAACTCCGGGGTTTTCCTTGTTTGCAGTCTGCTGTTCGCGGACAGCCTCTATCTCCTCGGCAGTCATGAAGCAGGGATAAGCAAGTCCCTGTTCTGTAAGGAGCTTTGCAAAAACATGGTAGATGTCCTTACGCTGTCTCTGACGGTAGGGACCGTATTTTCCGTTGTCGCCCTCTGCTGTGGCGCCCTCATCAAAGTGTACGCCGAAGTAGTCCATAGCGTTGATGACAGTCTCAACAGCGCCCTCCACCTCGCGCTTGTTGTCGGTATCCTCTATTCTAAGGTAGAAAACGCCCTGTGACTGGTGAGCGATACGCTCGCCGATTATAGCGTTGTAGAGGTTGCCCAGATGTACGAAGCCTGTGGGACTTGGTCCTATACGGGTAACATTAGCTCCTGCGGGGAGCTGTCTCTCGGGGAAACGCGCCTCGATGTCCTCGGGAGTCGCCGTAACATCGGGGAAAAGGTAGTCTGCAAGTGCTTTATAGTCCATAGTATCAATCCTTTGTAAATATTACGTCCGCCTGCTGACAGACACATTTAATTTATTATATCATACTTCGCCGATAAAGTCAAATAGTAAGGGCGGATATTATCCGCCAGCCCTATAGAGAACACCTCTCGTTTGCAGATGTATAAGAAAACTCCCCTCATGTGAGGGGAGTCATCTCATTTTATCTGTAATACCTATATATGCTGTTCAATCTATCTGCCTCTTCTTTTGACAGTAATTCAACAGTTCTGTGTCCTTTTCCGTCACTAAGCTGTAAAAAGCCGCCGTTTGTCAATTGTCCCCATACTATACCGTCACTGCCTGTAGGCCAGATACGCTCGATCTGTGCAATATACAGGAACCAAATTCTGCCTGCTACCTCCGAATCCACGCTTGGAGACTTTCTGTAAACCATACCTCTTATATTAGTGCCGAATACATATCTTTTGCCCTCTGCAAAATCGACACGAATATCGTATTCTTCACGTGAGCATCTATCAACATATCGTCCGTTTACCCAGCCTTCGCCTTCGGGAGTCTGAACTTTATAATAGTAATTTCTTCCTACTCTTGTCTCATCGGTCACATACAGAGGAGTAAAAGCCCAGAGTTTTGCTTTATATCCTCTGTTCGGGCTATCATATAACGAAGTTCCCATTATAGATACAGTAGCATAAAATGGCTGGAATGCAGCCTCTGCCTCAATTGAATTGACAAGAGATATCTTGCTTGCGGTGTTGTTGAGAGCTGACGGTACTGCTATGCAGGCTGAAAGTGAAACAGCAGCCAGTGCAGCACAAACAGTTCTTTTGATGATGTTATTCTTCATTTGTTTTTTCGTCCTTTACATAAAATTTAAGGTCAAAGATATAACCTTATGTGTTATATCATACACCCAAATCAGGCATTTGTCAATACTTATAGTAATAAACAGCAATAAATGTACTATCAGCACAGTTGTTGCGATAAGGCAACAAAAAGCTCCCCTCATATGAGGGGAGCTTATATGCATTATTCAATTACTTGAATTACTTACCAGCTGTGTATCCCATACGCTGTGTTGCAGCGTAAGTCTTAGGTCCGAAAATACCATCTTCAGCAAGATAAGAGCCATCGCCACCATTATAATATCTAAAACTGTTATTATATGAACGCTGGAATCTTCTAACAGCATCTTCTGTCTTTGGACCATACTGTCCGTCTACATCAAGAGCAGTAAAATTATTATTATTTCTAAAAGCTCTGTTCATCATTGCCTGAATCCAATAAATTCCGCCGCCTGCTCTCTGACCAACACTTCTACCATAATTGTAAGTGCTCTTTGGCTTTTCGTACTTTGCATAGTTCTGATCTCCGCCGATAGCATATGCTGTGATTGAGTTGCTTGTTTTTGGTGAGATTGTCTTAGTTACAGCTGCGCCAGTTCCAAGTACAGTGAATGCCATAGCTACTGCTGCGATTTTTTTCATTACGTTGTTCATAGTTTTTAATATCCTTTACTATAATTTTATTTAAAGTCGGCCAACTTTATGTTATATATTATACATCATTGAATTAAATTTGTCAATACCATAAGAAAACAAAATGAACAAAAAGCCAAATAAAAACAACATTTTTCGCTATTATTTCTGCATTTAATAATACAAAAAAATGTTATTTATCAATTACCCAGCTGCAACACTGCTGTACATCACACCTTATTCTCAAGGAACCTAACCAGCATATTCCATGTGGGACAGTCCACGGTGCCGCTGTCGGGAAGTCCCGAGCGCTGCTGAAAGGCGCATACCGCCGACGCCGTTGCTTCATCAAACTCGCCGCAGACGCTGACCTTTGGCATATTGTCATACCACGCCGCAGCCTTCCACAGCATAGCCTGTATTATGTAGACCACCTCGCCGCTGTCCCCCATACAGGCAGTGAAGCTCCGCGAGGGAAAGACGTGATACGCCGCAGGAGCGCCGTCAAGGTAGTCCCTGTAGATAGCCGCTATCCTGTTCCATGTGGCGGAGTCCGTATCACCTGTGACTGGCAGACCATAGGTGCGCTGAAAGGCTTCGACAGCGGCACGGGTGTCGGCGTCGTATACTCCGTCGGGGAGTATCTGTGGTATATTCTTGTCGAACATGGATATTGCGTAAAGGTAGCTCTGGAGCTCACGGATATGCTCCTTTTTCTGCTGTTCTGTGTATGGCAATTATATCACTCCGTTCTTATCAATGCTTAATTATCGGGCACACGTATTATTTTGCAGCCCCACGGGAAAATACAGGCATCTTTCCCTACAAATTTCTTCGGATATTGTTATATCATCGTCAGCCTCGGGACGTCGAGGACGCCGTCCCCTACATATTGTCATTTGCGTTTCATTAGCAAAGCACGAACGTCAAACAGGCGCCCTACAAGCTAACGGCTAAGGGCTAACGGCTCGGGACGTCGAGGACGCCGTCTCCTACTACTCACTACTTTCTACTTACTACTCACTAATGGGCGGATAATATCCGCCCCTACTTAATAGTGTAGCCTGGGTTCTGGTAGGGGCGCTTATCAAAGCCGTATCGCAGGTCGGAATAGACTCCTGCTATCCTGTCCCATGTGACCGCGCCCACAATACCCGAGGGATCAATGCCGAACTGCCGCTGGAACGCCGTCACGGACTGCCGCGTGAGTGGACCGAAATAGCCCGTATCGCTGACCGCAGGGATATTTGGATAGCTCCTGTTGATATAGGTGAGATACTGCTGGATTATTTTCACGGACTCGCCGCTTGCTCCCTCGCGGAGGACAGTGTTAGGATAGAGAGCCACGTAGGTATACTGGGGCGGAACGCTCTCCACTATGCCCTGATAGGCGCGGAAAAGGTCGTTTCGTGTGGCTCTGTCAACAACTCCCGTCTGCGGCAGTCCGAACACCCTCTGGAAAGACTTCACGGAGCGCTCTGTCTGCTCCCCGAAATAGCCCGTTATCTCCACAGGCATGACAGCTTCGTAATAAGCGCCGATGACCGCAAGATAATACTGGAGCATACTGACCTCGATAGACTGCATACCGATACTGAGATTCTCCTTGAACTGCGGCGATATCTCCTCAAAGCGGACGCCCTCGGAATCCAGCTCCGCAAGCCGCTTGACGCTGGTGAATATATAGGTTATCTTGTACCATGTTGCCGCATTAACAACACCTGTGACTTCAAGTCCGAACACCTGCTGGAACTTCCGCACCGCCGCCTCCGTAGCCGTATCGAACACGCCGTCTGCGGCA
Organism: Ruminococcus flavefaciens; assembly: GCF_900119075.1. GTDB lineage: Bacteria > Bacillota > Clostridia > Oscillospirales > Ruminococcaceae > Ruminococcus > Ruminococcus flavefaciens_Q. Next base: position 1,508 of record NZ_FPIP01000001.1, on the reverse strand, counting down.
GGTATCTTTGGTATTGCAGGAAAATTCCGCGAGATACGGTTCAGCCACACCTGCACATACTTGACATCGTTGCCGAAAGAGCCGTTTTTCAGCTCTATCCCTGGGTAGGACTGCATTGCCGAGCGCACAGGAGCATTCTGCACTATCTCGATATCGTCGCCGTAGTAGTATTTCAGTATCTCCAGCGAATTGTAACCCCGCTCCGCAAGATACTGGGAGCCCCACTGGGACAGTCCGTCGCAGGTCGTGGTAGTCCCGTTGCAGAAAGCCGTGAACAGCGGCTCTACCCTGCCCTTTCGCCTGACATAGTCGTTGAAAAGCTCATCGACGAGGTGGCTGATGTTCTCGAAGTACTCCCGACCGTTGATGAACTTCTGGTCAAACTGAGTAGTGGACGTAATATCAAAGTCGTATCCCCGTGAGCGGTACCACTCAGTATAGATTCGATTCAGCGCAAAGGACACAATGGCGTAGATATTGGCGCGGAGGGCGCTGACGTTCCATGTGGGGTATATCTCGCTTGAAGCCACATTCTTGACATAAGAAGCGAAATCCACCACCACGTCGGGAGCGTTTGAGTCGGGAAAGCCAAGATGTACGGTTATAGTTTCGGGTATAAAGGGAGTCCCTGTAAGCATGGCTCACTCCTTTCCGCCGCCGAAGCTTGGCTCCGCGTTGTAGTAGGTGACAGTCTCGTCATCGCCGTTCATCATCAGCGGCACGGGTATGAGGTTGAAGTTCTGCACCGAGGTTATCCCCGAAAATACAGGCACATCAACGCTCCTTGCACGGAAGAAGCCCTCCTTTGAAACGCTGACGTCAAAGAGGTTATACGGTCTTTCCTCGGGATTCGGAGCCTGAGAATGCACAAGGTCAGGCACTGGAAGCTCGAATTTCGGTGAGACTCCGCTCTCGTCAGTCACTCCAGAAGCCAGTATGAGCCTTTTCCCGTCAACAACGGCGGTAACGGCGACTACAGCCCCCTCAATTGCCGAAGAGTCGTCACCTGTCCGCACATTCACCAGTATATAGCCTTTCTCAGTGCCGAGAAGCTCCGCTGAATCGTACTCGGGAGCAGCGCTGTCCTCAGTTGAAGCCGTTCCGAAATCCGTATCCAGCTCCGACAGGTCGGGCTCTGGATAGCGGCTGTTATAATCCTCGGGAGAGCCGTTTGAGTCCTCGTCGGTATGCTCTGCATAGACCGTATCATCTGGAGCATTCTCGTCAACGTCCTCTATTTCCTGCGGCTGTGGAGCTTTTTTCTGCTCATCGGGAGCGCTTCTGCTGTAGAGCTTCATCATCTCCTGCTTATATTTTTCCGTATCGAAATTTCCGTTTTTCATAATATCATCTCCTGTTTAAGTCTATGCGACAATATCAGCGGTTATTACTATTTACAACTCCCCATATTAAATGTTATAGTATAGAACTAAGAGCTAAGAACTTAGAACTAAGATTGCAGGTAACACTATCACCTGCATAATCTAAATCAGTTTCTTTCTTAGTTC
>NZ_FPIP01000012.1 GCF_900119075.1 Ruminococcus flavefaciens | reverse complement strand
AAGATAAGATATCCCTTCGTAAGAGTAAGACCTCTCAAAGACTATGAGTTTGATAGGCTCAAAGTGTAAGCGTGGTGACACGTTCAGCTTGCGAGTACTAATCGGTCGAGGGCTTTTCCTTTTTACTTCATTCAGAGTTTCGCCTCGCATTATGCTTTATTCGTTTCAAAACTTCAATAAATAGTCGGTGCTTATGGCAATGAGGTCACACCCGTTCCCATTCCGAACACGGAAGTTAAGCTCATTCGCGTTGACGATACTTGGCTGGCGACGGCCCGGGAAACTAAATCAGTGCCGACACTGAAAGCCTATCTATTTTAGATAGGCTTTTTTTGCATATTGGGAGGAGTATACATGAAAAAGCTTTTAAAAGCGAATTGCTGCTATATTTTAGTGTTTATTTTTATTGCTATATCCGGTTTTACACTTTTCATATGTGCTGATGATTATATATGGTTTTACGCTTTTTCAGATGACAGACTAAGTTCATATGCTTCGCCTAATGGAAGGTATTTTACCAATTTTATTACTCGATATTCAGTACAATGTATTCCTGCCTTTTCTGTTTTTTATGTAGCTGTATTCATGAGTCTTGTTGTGTTGATTGAAAAGCTTGTAAGGAAACAACATATCCCTAGACCTGTATCTTTTCTTTCTGTATTTATTCTTATACAGCTTATACCTTCTAGTATTTACACTGAAATTTTCAGATGGATATCGGGATTTAACAATTATTGTTTTGCATTTATATTTACATTGATATATTTACTATGTTCTTTTAAATTTATTTTTGAGGATTATAAGCCGAAGCTTTACTCTTCTGTTTTGTTTCTTATTATGGGTTTTTTCGGTTGCCTTTGTGTTGAGCACCTTACAATATATAATATTATGTTATGCGTTTTTGTCGTAATTGCAATATATGTGAGAAAAAAGAAACTTTTTCTTCATCATTTTTGTTTTTTGGCAGGAGCAATTTCAGGTGCGGCATTAATGTTTTCACATGATGTATATCATACAGTAGCTGTTAATGCAGATGAACTTGGTACAAGAGGTTTTAAAACATCTTTAGCTGATACTTTCATGCATATCTTTTGTTATGTACTTCCTCATTTCTGCAAGGATTTCTGGATAATTCATATACTTGCTACTGTTGCATTCACTGTGTTTTATTACAGAAACAGAGAAGTTAAGAAATTCAAGTATGCAGGACTTTGTATTATTTGCTGCTGGCTTTTTGTTATTTATCTGATGTTTACCTCTGTTTTTCAAGAACTTACAATCCTTAGCTCTTCAATGAGAATCAGAGCTATAGAGCTTTCTTTTACATTCTTGTATATATGTGCTTTGATATACAATACTGTTATTTATCTTAAGTTTGATGAGCGTTTACGTGCATTGTTATATTTATTCAGCTCCATTATACTTACGCTTCCATTTGCTATAGTATCGCCTGTAACTGCAAGATGTTTTTTTATTGAGTATCTATTTTGGATATTATTCTTCCTTGAAGTATTATTTGCTTGCATGAAAAGAATAAAAAGTTCAGTTTGGGATGTTTATAAGATGATACTGATATGTATATCATGCAGCATTCTTGTTTTATTTGCAAATATGAATATCACCAATTGTCTTTATGACCATATAAGGTATAAATACTTGCAGGAGCAGATGTCGTCAAAGTCAAAGGTCGTTGAAATTATGTTATTACCATATCAGAAATATGCCTGTGATGACCTCAGTAATAAAAATATTTTTTCTGGAGTTTTGAAAGACAATGTTAGCTATGGAGAGTACATATTGAAGTATTATGGTATTTCCTATGAGGACTTCATGAAAAGAGAACAATGTGTAATCGAAGCTATTGACTATAATGAGTACAAAGCTCTTGAATAATTAGTTGTTTTTTTGACAGTAGTTTGTTTATGTTTAGGCGGTGATTATATGTTAAAAAGAATTACAGAAAATAAAGCTTTTTTCCCTATATTATTGATAGTAATCTTTTCCATCATATCTGCATTTTCTCTTTTTATGATCGGCGACGATTATTTGTGGTATTATTCAGTTGAAGAGTCAAAGCTTGAAGGTTGGAGTGCTCCGAATGGAAGGCTTTTTTCAAATTGGATCACCATTGTGCTTGTTAGGAGTACATCTTTCAGAATAATATTTGTTACTGTCACTCTTTTTCTTTTCATATACTTTATTGGCAAGCTCATTGATTTTCAGAAAGCTGCTTTTAATCTTAAATACTATTTCGGACTTATTTTGCTTATTATGATCCCTTCTGCGACGTATAGGGAGACGATTCATTGGATCAGCGGTTTCCCTAATTATGTTTTTTCTATGGTCATTATTGTGTTTTATCTTTTGTTTATTTTCAAATGCTGCTTTGACAACTATATTCCCCAAAAGCCAATCGCTATTTTTTTCCTTTTGATCGGATTAGTTGGCGGACTTTGTGTTGAGCATATAACAATATATAATGTTGTGCTTTCAATTGCTTTATTTATTATTGTTTTAAAAAGCAAAAAAAATTGTATTTTGCATTCTTTCTTTTTTATGTTCGGAACAATGATTGCTTGCTTTCTAATGTTTAATAATGGTGTATATTCTGGTATTTTTTCAGGGGCCGACATTGTTGGGGGCAGATCTTTGAAGCTCGATTTTTTTGATATTATGCAGTCCGCTTTTTCTTATGTTGCAGTTCATTATTCAAAGGATTACTGGATAGCTTCTGTTATTATATCGATATGCTTTACCTTATTATTATTTGGAAAATTTAATGGTATTAATAAACCTAAATATCTGAAATTGACATTAACTGTTTGTTGGCTTTATTCAGGGTATTCTGTTTTTACATCATGTTTTTCAAATTTTAGACCACTTAATGCTGCGATGAGGATAGTTGCAATTGAGACGGCATTTTCGTTTATTTACATTGTCTCGATAGTATATCTGATAAACGTGTTTCTTGATAAAAATGGGAGAATGCGATCTTATATATATATTATAAGCTCTTTGTTGGTGACGTTGCCTTTTATTTTGGTAAGTCCCGTGACTCCGCGTTGTTTTTTTGCTAATTATGTCTTCTGGATGCTTTTGTGCGGAGAAATGATTTTTTCAGTTATTAATATGAAAAAGCCTGAAAGAGTTTTGAGCCTGCTTGACAGAGCAGTGGGGACAGTATCTATTGCATTTGTTTTCGCTATGTCATTGGTGAGCCTTACAAACAGATGCTTTGATGATGTGAGATACAGATACATCAGGGAACAATTGGAGTCAGGTGAAAAAAGTATAAAAATAATCCTGCTTCCATACAGCGAATACTCTTTAGACGATCTTGACAATGGTCTGTTTACCAACCGTGAGCATGTAGGAAATTACTACTTTTCTGAGTATAGTATCCTGTATCATGACATTGAACCTTCAAAGGATAAGGAATATATTGAGATACCGATATCAACCTATGATTATTATATGGAAAAAGAATCATAAAACGGCGACCTTAACCGTGATACTCATATAGAAGCTTATAGTTAATTATGGGGGAAACCTTTCTGAGGAAAGGTTCTCCCCCATACCCCTTTTCAAAGACTTTTATCTTGTTTTTTCACAGATAGGGCGCTTCATAAATGAAAAAATCTGCAAAAATGCAGGTGCGCCCTATCTGAGAAAAAACAAAACGAAAGTTTTAGGGAGAGAGTTTGAGAGAAGCCCCTTTTTCAAAAGGGGTTCTCTCAATAATAAGCATAAAACTTCTTTATAAGTACTACGGTTAAGACCGCCGTTTATTTTTTACCAGTAAATAAACACAAATCCTGCAAGGGGCGACAGCACTATCATAATAACGGAAAAGGTGAATGACTCCACCGAGGTAAGAGTTGCTCGCTGTTCCGAAGGGAACATCTTTTGCAGCTTTGCATTTGTGCGGACTTGCAGGGCGTCATCGCCCACGGCGGCTATAAATCCGCCTATCGCCATAATGACAAAGCTTCGGGAGTGCTCTGCAAATATTCCCGTAAGGACCAGTGCCGAGGTAACTGCGAAAATCACCTTATATCCTACCTTGGGCAGGCGGAGTATCAGTTTTGAGCCCACAACGCCGCCAAGCTCCATAAACAGGAGCGCCACGCCAAGTCCCCACTTTGGTATGCCCTTTTCGGGGAGCTTTGCTTGCAGAAAGAACAGCAGGAGGATATCCAGCGCTCCCACAAAGGAATTGCAGAACATGAGTCCCAGAGCCTTTTTTGCTTCTTTGAGGAATATGAAGCTTTCCCTGAAGCATTCGGCTATTTTTGCAAATAGCCTTTGTTCGTCGGCTTTTTCCTTGGCGTTTACCTCTGTAAGCGTGGAAAGCACTATAAACTGCGCCGCACAGGCTATCAGGTCTGTGGCATAGGCGAGCTTGTAGCCTATTGTCAGGGCAAATCCTGCGCAAAGTGTGGATATTCCCGTGCAAACTCTGTAGATTATGAGCTGATTGGACTCATAGCGCTCGAATTTGCTGTGTATCCTTGCCTTTTTCATGGAGTCATAGGCAAGAGCGTCGCCTGTGCCCGATGAAAAATTGTATGTCAGGGCGTGGAATGCAATGGACAGGCAGACCGTGAAAAGGCTGTTTGACGCTATCATTATGAGGGTAGCTATGGTGTACATGATATTGCTGACTATGAGCATTTTCTTCCGTCCGAACACGTCAGCCATGACTCCCGAGGGAAGCTCGAAAATAATGCTTGTTATATGGAATACGGTCTCGGAAATGCCTATCTCCACAAGGCTGAATCCGCGGGAGGCGAGTATCGCCAGCCATGCTCCAGTTATTGTCAGATTGCTTATTACTGATGATAAATACAGCCTTGAAAGCTGTTTTCTGATATTGAGCATAAAAAAATCTCCTTAACTTGAATTTGGTCGTCGTTAAGGAGATAATGCGCGATATATCGTTACTTTTACAGATTCAGGAGGCCTTTTGACTTTACCCGACTAAAGCTGAAAAAGGGCGCACTATCCCCACAGTCGGGAAAACATCGCCTTTTCCAAGTTGTATGTTTACGTTTTTATAACACATACTATCAGCCTCTTATCTGTAAAATGGTTTGTACTTATTTGATATTATAACAGGTAAACGCGCCTTTGTCAAGTTTTTTCACTTTCTGTATTCGTGATAGATTATGGGGCGAAGCTGAATGCCGTTCATAGCGGCTTCTATTGCCTGCGGGAGCATTGAGAACTCCGCCACAAGGGAAGCAGGCTTGTTTATCCAGTCGTCCTGTACCATTGGCACGAAGAAATAATTCTTGCGGTTAAACAGCTCTCCAAGATTTTTAGCCGAGCCCATAAGGGAGTCGTTTGAAGCAATGGTGAGAACTACGGGCTTTCCGCGGCGCAGATGAGACTTCACAGCCATAGTAACGGCGGTATCGGTTATTGATGCGGCAAGCTTTGCAGCGGTATTCGAGGTGCAGGGAGCCACTACCATAATGTCCGTCAGCTCCTTGGGACCTATGGGTTCTGCGGCGGAAACGGTCGTTATTACGTCTTTTCCTGTGATGCTGCGGAGCTTTTCGAGATTTTCTTCGGCTGTTCCGAAGCGTGTTGACGTTGAAGCGGCGTGTTTAGACATTATGGGGAGAAGCTCCGCGCCGTATTCGATGAGTATCTCCGCCTGCTCAAAGCTCCGCTGAAAGGTGCAGAACGAGCCCGTCATGGCGTAGCCTATGCGAAGGCCTTTGAGGATATCACTCACTGTCCTCACCCCTTTCAGCTATCATGGCGCATACGGTATCGGCGATTATCTCGCCCGAGGTGACGGGAGCCGTTTTCCCCGGCAGTCCCAGCGCCCAGATTGCTCTTATTCCAAGCTTTGAGGCTGCGGTAAGGTCAATACCCCCCGGCTTCGAGGCGAGGTCTATGAACAGCGCAGAGGGCTCAAAACGGCTGAGGAGCTCCCTGTCGAATATGAGCTTTGGCGCAGTGTTGAAAATAAGCCCGTAGTCTCCTCTGAGCCGTTTTGTGGGTACGGAGCTTATGCCGTGGAGCCGAGCCTTTGCAGCTCCCCGTGGATTATGGACAGCGGCTGTGATGTCAGCGCCGAAGCCTTTCAGTATCTCCGCAAGGGCGCAGCCTATCCTGCCCATGCCAACTATCAGGACTTTCAGTCCGTTGAGGGTAACGGGGAGCTCCTCAAGGGCAAGCTGTACAGCTCCCTCGGCAGTGGGGACTGCGTTTCGCAGATTGAGCTCCTCACGGGTGAGGTAGTCGTATATCTCGCGGTGCGGCAGCATACGGCGCAGTCTGTCGTCTGTCTTGCCTGCGTAAATAATGCCGTCGCCGCTGAGAAAGCCGTCGATAGTATCGGCTGTTAGTTCCGACGAAAAGCAGGGCGTGTAGATGTAGCCGTCCTGCCCCAGAGAGGGCGCAGGCAGCACAGCATAATCGAAGCTGCCGCGGTCCGAGCTGTCCGCAAATGGCAGCTTAGCTGCCAAGTCTGAGTATTCCTTGTCGAAGCCAATGAGCTTTATATCGAAGTCGCGTGAGAGATGGTCAGCACAGTAGAGCTGGCGCGTGTCTCCGCCTGCAATAAGTATTTTAGGTCTTGTCATAGATAACTCCAATCCGCCGTATCGGCATAAAGTGATTATCGCTAATCGCTTTATTATATGAAAAGACGGAGAGAAGTGACAATTAATAAAAATTATGCAAATAGGTGCGGCGATTATTGTTTTTTTATTGAATATGTGCTATAATTACTATATATTTTGTTTTGGAGGCTTATATGGAAAAAACAGATAATTGGCTGAGTAAAAGGTCAAAGGAAAGGTACGGACTTGTATTTTTGCTTGGATTTGCCATAATGATGATAACTTTGATACCGCTTATCATAAGGGGAAACGGTATTTTTGTATATTACGGCGACTATAATGCACAGCAGATTCCGTTCTACAATCTTGCAAACGACGCGGTACGCGGAGGTCAGTTTGGCTGGAACTGGTATACTGACCTTGGAACAGGCTTTATATCGTCATATTCCTTCTATCTTTTGGGAAGCCCGTTTTTCTGGCTGACAGTTCTTTTGCCTCGCTGGGCAGTGACCTATTCAATGCCTGTGCTTCTTGCAGTGAAGCACGGTTTGGCGACGCTTACTTCCTATGTGTATATAAGAAGATTTGTGCGCGGTAAGACTACAGCCTTAACGGGGGCATTGCTGTATGCTTTTTCAGGATTCCAGATATATAATATCTTTTTTAATCATTTCCATGACGTTACAGCATTTTTCCCTCTTATGCTTATTGCTATGGAGGAAAACATCAATAATCACCGAAAAGGTGTTTTTGCGGTCACTGTTGCGTTGATGGCGGCTATTAATTACTATTTCTTCTGCGGACAGGTGGTTTTCCTTATTCTTTACTATCTGTTCAGAATGAAATGTCCTGATTTCCATACCTCATGGAAGAAGTTTTTCGGATTATGCATAGAAGCGATAATAGGTACTGCAATTGCAGGTATTATATTAGTTCCGTCATTCTTTGGTGTTATCAATAATCCTCGTGTTGATTCTAAGATGTATGATACAGAGATTTTACTTTATGATGATCGGGTAACTATTCTAAAAGTAATACAGACTTTCTTTATGCCGTCAGATCCGCCTGCATATCCGATTCTCTTCGATACTGAATCAAAATGGACATCAATAGGCGGATACTTCCCGTTGCTCGGAATGCTGGGAGTAATAACATTCATGCGTACTCACAGAAAGCACTGGGCAACACGTTTGTCATACTGTCTGATAATATTTGCCTTTGTTCCTGTGCTTAACAGCCTGTTTCAGGCGGCGAACAGCTATTATTACGCACGCTGGTTCTATATGCCCATACTTATATTTGCAATGATGACTGCGCGTACTATAGACGAAGAGGGCATTAATATAAAGCCTGCGATAATATTCTCGCTTGTGGTGCTTGCAGCGTTTATCGTACAGTCGCTTATGCCAAGTAAGATCATAGACGATGAAACAGTAGTACTTTTCTCTGTTCCAAATGATCTGGGGTATTTCTTTATTACTGTTGCTATCGCCTTATTCAGTCTGCTTATTGCAGGATATCTCTTTGATATGAAAAAACGCGGAAAGCCTTATGAAAAGGCAATGCTCTGGACTACAGCTGTTTTTGTCATCGGACTTGTATGCAATACTATGTATTACGGAACATTTTATAAAAATGGCAGTGATTCTAATTATGATGAACATGCTATAAATGCGGCAGATAATGTTTATGAGAATGTTTCAGAGAATAATTTCTTCCGTATTGAAATATCAAAGGGATGTGACAATTATCCGATGTTCTGGAAGCTGCCTAATATAAGAGCTTTCCACAGCGTTGTTGAGCCGTCAATAATAGAATTTTATAATTCAATCGATATTAAGCGCGGAGAATCCTCAAGACCTTCTATCAGTCAATATCCTTTACGGGCGCTTTTTTCTACAAAGTATTATTACCGTGAAAAGAAAAGTAATATGAAGTTTGCGTCTGGTGTTGCAGAAGCGGTAAGTTCAACAGAAAGAGCGAGGATAAAAAACACAGAGCTCCTTATGGAAAAGCTTGGAATAAGTGATGAAGATGCGATTGATCCTAATATGGTAAATATCACAGAAGCTCTACCTGGCTTTGAATATGTCAGTGAGAACGAGTACTATGAAATATACGAGAATAAGCTTTATATCCCAATGGGAATAGCCTATGACAAGTACATTTCAGAGGATAAGGCAAGTGAGCTTGAGCCTTTACAGCGAGAAGGTGCTCTTATGAAAGCTCTTGTTCTTTCAGATGAGCAGATCGACAGATACTCGGATATACTTACCGAGAGTCCCGTAACGGCTGATAAGGAGTTTGAAGAAGAGGAATATATAGAGCTCTGCAAAGAAAAACAGGAAAAAGCTTCAAAATCATTCAGATTCGATTCCTATGGCTTTGAATCGGAGATAGAGCTCGATAAGCCTCAGCTGGTATTTTTCAGCGTGCCTTACAGCAGCGGCTGGTCGGCGGAGGTAAACGGCAAGCCAGCAGATATAGAAAAGGTCGATAGCGGTCTTATGGCAGTAAAGGCAGAAAGCGGAAATAATACCATAGTATTCCGCTATGAGACTCCCGGACTAAAGTATGGTTTTATCATTTCTGTATCAGCATTGGCAGCATTGGTTCTGTATCTTCTCATATGCCGCCGTTTCCGCGGAAAGGAAAAGGAATACGGAACTGCTCATACCTATGATTATGTATCACAGGGAGACGCTATCGCTACAGAGGATTTTTATGATATCGTTATAAATGACAGCAGTAAGGCTTCAGAAACTGAAAAGGCTACAAAGGAAAAAGCTGAAAATAAAACAAGCAAATAAAAACAACGGGCGGATAACTATCCGCCCGTTTTAAAAGGCGCTTCCGTTTCGGAAGCGCCTTTGGTATTACTATTAATGATTAGTCGATTGGAACGATCCAGTTGAATGTATCCTCGATCTTGCCCCACTGGATACCTGTCATTGTATCATAGAGCATCTGTGAGATCTTACCGATCTTGTTGCCGTTGATCTCCATAACCTTGTCATTCCACTTGAGGTGACCAACAGGTGAGATAACAGCAGCAGTACCTGTACCGAATACTTCGTCCAGCTTGCCTGCGTCGTAAGCGTCAGCGATCTCCTGAATGTCGATACGTCTCTCCTCAACAGTGAGTCCCTTGCTCTTGCAAACCTCGATAGCGGACTTTCTTGTGATACCCGGGAGGATAGAGCCCTGAAGCATAGGAGTTACTACCTTGCCGTCGATTACGAAGAAGATGTTCATAGCGCCGACTTCCTCGATGTACTTCTGCTCAACGCCGTCGAGCCAGAGAACCTGTGAGTAATTCTGCTTGTGAGCCTCGTCCTGTCCGATAAGAGAAGCAGCGTAGTTGCCGCCTGTCTTAGCGAAGCCCATACCGCCTCTTACAGCACGGACATACTTGCTCTCAACGTAGATGTTTACAGGGTTGAGACCGCTCTCATAGTAAGCGCCTGAAGGTGAGAGAATGATGATGAAGAGATACTGAGCGCCCGGTTTAACGCCGAGGAACGGATCAACTGCGATGATGAAAGGACGGATATAGAGTGACTCGCCTTCCTTTGAAGGAACCCAGTCCTTCTCAACCTTGATGAGCTCTGTGAGGCACTTCATGCCAAGCTCAACAGGGAGCTCAGGGATAACCAGTCTCTTGTTTGAGTCATTGAGTCTCTTGAAGTTCTCCTCTGGACGGAAGAGCTGTACCTTGCCGTCAGCAGTTCTGTAAGCTTTTAAGCCCTCGAAAACTTCCTGACCGTAGTGGAGACACATAGCGGCAGGTGAGAGCTCGATAGGAGCGTATGGCTTGATCTCAGGATCGTGCCAGCCCTTGCCCTCATCGTAAGGCATAACGAGCATATAGTCTGTAAAGATGTGACCGAAGCCGAGCTTGTCGCCTGGCTGTGGCTTAGCCTTGAGGCTTGCTGCCTTTGTGAATTTGATTTCCATATTATTCAACCTTCTTTTTATAATATTGACCTGTTAATCTGTGACCGAGAAGTAATTCTTCTCGTAAATGCGCTTGCAGACGAAAATCGTCACCGCAGCGGCTGTAATAGCTAAAACCGAGGTAGAAACTGAAGCTGCAAGTATTATCTTACCTTTTTTACTCATAAAAATTACTCCTTATCTCAGATTAGAGAAATCTTTCAATAAATAATTATATCATATTTCAGTATGATTTTCCATAGTTTAACTGCATAAATACTGCACAAATAGAGCTGTTTGTATTTGTGTGATATGGCTAATAGCCTGTTTTCACCATGAGATACGCCAGACCTGCGCAGGCTGAAATGAGCAGAACTATGAAAATAACGGCGTCTCTAAGGAATTTTTTTAAGCTGTAGGCGTTCGGCGGCTTAGGGCGCTGATGTGCCTTTTTGTCGGCGAATTCCGCTTTCTGAGCGCACAGATAAGGACGTAAGAAGCCGTCTGCAAAGCTTGTGGCGTGGTTTGGGTGCTCGGCGGCGAGATAATTCTCGAATTTACGTTTCATAGCCTCTTTCTCGTCCTCGCTTAGCTGGGGAAACTGCTTCAGCTCCTCAAAATCGGGCTTAACCGTGTATTCCTCGCCGTATCGGCTCATTCTGTCTGCATAGCTGACTATCGAAAGCTCCACCTCTTTCAGTTTTGGAGCGGCAGGAGAGAAGCTTATGAGCTCCTCGGTCTCAAGGGCTCCGCTGTTGTCGTTATACTCGACAGTAAGGAGATATCGTGGAGTTCCGGGGAATAGGGACAGCTCCTCGCATTTTGTGACTCGTCCTATAACTATCTCGCTGTGCTTTTTCCGCCAATGCCTTATGCACAGGTATCTCAGTCTGGATATACCGAAGAAGGCGCCTGCAAGTACAAAGCCAAGTATCAGTCCTACGACTAAGCCTATATCCTTTTCTGATGTACGCAGTGCGATATCAGTCATCGAATTCTCTTACGCGGAGCTTAGCGCCTAACTTTTCGGCAAGAGCACGGGAAGCCTCTATCTGCTCGGGCGGTATAACGTCAACGACAGACATGATGACCTCAGCCTTGCCAGCCTTTACGCAGTCCTTTGTGAATTTCTGGAGAGCCTCGAATGCGTTGTCGAACTTAGGGCGTGTAACAGCCATGTAGTCCTTTTCAGTGGGAGCGTTAAGGCTTATTGATACTGTATCCAGCTCGTAGCAGAGCTCCTTGGCGATGCTTCTGCCGTGGATAAGGTCGCCGAGACCGTTTGTATTGATACGCAGGCGCGGACAGTTCTCTCTGCTGCGGAGATAAGCGGCAGTTTCAAGGAGCACGTCAAGGCGCTCTGTAGGCTCGCCGTAGCCGCAGAAAACTACCTCGCGGTATTTTTTGAGCTTGCGCTTGTTAAGGTCTGCGATTATCTCGTCGAGAGTGGGCTCGTGCTCCAGCCAAAGGGGATCGGAGCCGTAAGCGCCGTCAGCGTGGTTGCGTATGCAGAACGTGCAGGCGCAGGGACATTTATTTGTAAGGTTGAGGTAGAGGTTTTCGCCCACCTCATAAGAAATAGTCATTGCTTTTTTCATTTTATATCCTCCCTTAAATCATAATTTACATTTGTAGGGGACGCCATCTCGGCGTCCCGAAAATGGGTGCTGTAGGGGGCGATGACCACATCGCCCCGTTAAGGGACGCCCTCACTTGCAGGGCGTCCCCTCTCAAAAAACAGTCCACTGGACTGTTTTTTGATTCACCCCTTGCGGAGCGCCTTCGTAACTGTGGGGCTTTGCCCCACACCCCACAAGGGCTGTCTGCCCTTGACCTGACCAAAGGAACACAGTCCCTTTGGAATCCCGTTCATGGATTCCAAAAGTAATTACGCTAAATTATGATTTATTATTCAATATATATACGTGGTACGCGCTTTGAGATACCGCAGACCACCTCGTATCCGATAGTTCCGTAGACCTGTGCAAGGTCGTCGGCAGTTATGCGGTCATTGCCGTCGTGTCCTATCATGGTCACGATATCTCCTGCTTTAGCTTCCGGAACGTCGGAAACGTCCATCATCAGCTGGTCCATGCAGACTCTGCCCACTATCTTGCAGCGCTTGCCGTGGACAAGTATCTCGCCCTTGGAGCTGAGAAGTCTCGAATAACCGTCGGCATAGCCGATAGTTACTGTAGCGATACGCATTTCGCGGTCAGCAACGAATGTACGTCCGTAGCTTATGCAGTCGCCCTTTCTGACGGTCTTGACATGGGAGATAACAGCTTTGAGCTCCATAAGGGGTTCAAGTCCCTCGGGGATATCAAGGCTCACATCTGGGTGCAGACCGTAGAGAATGATACCTGCACGGGAAAGTGTACTTCTGGAGCTGTTTCTGTAGCAGGTAGCGGCACTGTTCATGAAGTGGAGATGTCTGAGCTTTATGCCGCGGCTCACAAGCACATCGTATGTATCGGTTATGAACTTCTCCTGCATATCGGTATAGGCGATATTGTCGGGAGAATCGCTGTCTGCAACTGCAAAGTGTGTATATATGCCCTCAACGGAGAGCTTTTCTATCTTCATCATAGCCTCTATCTCAGCGGCGCAAGCCTCTGGAGTATCGTGCTTGAGACCTATTCTGCCCATACCTGTGTCTATCTTGATATGACAGCGGATAGGCTCTGCGCTGTTTTTTACGAGCTCCTGAGCGTACTCGGTGGACACAACGCCCTGTATGATATTGTACATGGCTATCTCATGAGCGTACTCTGGGGGAGTATAGCCCAGTATGAGTATCTCGGACTTGGGAGCGAACTTCCTTACGGCGATAGCTTCGTCAAGATTGGATACCGCAAAATAGCTGATACCGCACTGCTCGGCGAGACAGCGGACGATGTGCTCGTCGCCGTGACCGTAAGCGTCAGCCTTTACTACTGCCATTATCTCAGTTTCGGGAGAGTTCAGACCTCTTATGATATCAACATTTTTTCTGAGCTGTGGGAGCGATATCTCTGCCCATGCTCTTTTCAGATACGGCTTCATTCCGTTATCCTTCCTTTCGTGTTTATGTCAAAGTTAAAATTTAATTACAAGTCAAAAAACGTCTTGAAATAAAGTATGATGTATGTTATAATTTTCATGTATGATATTTTGGGAAAGCGAGGTGTACTATGCTTTTCTCACTCGATTCGGGAGTCCCTGTGCTTCCTGCTCAGGACTTCAGCGGTGATATTGATAATACGGTATGCTTTACAGGACACCGAGAGACCAGTGTTATACCCTACAGGAACGAGCCAATATACCGAAGTATAACTCTTCGCACCGTACAGCTCATGCTGTGCAGGTATATAGATATGGCTGTTGAGAGCGGCTACCGCAGCTTCATCAGCGGACTTGCTGTGGGTACGGACCTCTGGGCTGCAAAGTACATTCTTGCCAAGAAGCGCTCCGACACCAGTATACGTCTTATCGGGGTGATGCCTTATCTCCGCCATGCCGAGCGCTTTGCGCCTCAGTACAGGGAGACTCTTGCCGACGTCGAAAAGGGTGCGGACGTGCTTCTCACCACGAATACAGAACCTGACGTTATCTACGGGAAAAAGGGCTCAGGGGAGAATACCTCGCCTGATGTGTACAGAGACAGGAACTACTTCATGGTAGACCATGCTTCTGCGGTCATTTCCTATTTTAACGAGGGCTCTTTCAAGTCGGGAACGTACCAGACTCTCAACTATGCCACACGGCAGGGGAGAACGATATGCCGATTCGGTCTCGAGGACGCATATGCCCTGATAGACGAGTGCGGACCTGATATCGAAAGCATACGCCGCAGGCTGGTATTCATGGAAAATGTCTTTGAAATGCCATACTAAATATTATATCACAATATTTCAGCAATAGCAAGACGCGGCAAAATATTTGTTTTTAAAAATTATTTAAACGCGAAAAATACTCTCGGCGAACATTCTTTTCAACATTGTTGAAAAGCGGCGATATACCGTTAAAAGCAGAGCCGCAGCAGGACAAAGCTCCAAAGCACGGCACTTGATGAATGGCTATTTTAAGCCAAAAAACGGCACTTTCGGAGTGCTCTGACATGAACGCTCGTTCTATTTCAACAGGCTGTTGAATCCGCTGTTTAAACATACACTCTCCATTCAGTTATGTGGAAAATGTGGAAAACTCTGTGGATAGTCGAAGCACCGCCAAGTATTTTTTAACTTGCATTCTGGAAAACAATTTTTATTCATTTTATGACGGATATTTTCGGGACAAGTATTATACGGTCAGTTTATATCAGTTCGGGATTTATAAAAAAGCAGAGAACGATAAAAATATAACGATAAATCATTAACAAGTAAAAATGAAAGGAGCCAGAGAAATGGCTAATAAAAAAACAGGTCACGTTGCATTACCGTTCCTTATGACAATATTCATCGGACTTATCATCATCGGCGGAATTGCCTATGGTATTTACCGATATTTCGGCTTTGGCAAGGTGGAGAAGCCACCGGAGCCCGTACCGCGCACCAGCGGTCAGATAACCGCAGAGGACAACCACACCATGCTCCTGATACTCGACGTACCCGAGAAGCACAGTCCTCCCACATTCATGCTCATGCGCTCTATCCCACTGAAAAAGCAGCTGGTATTCATCGGCATTCCCTCGAATTCAATTGCTCTCGTTGACGGACAGCAGCTGAGCATTATCGAGAATTATCAGAACGGCGGAGCTGCTTCGGCTGAGGAATTTGTTGAAAAGGTATTCGATATCGAGGTCGACAAATACATGAAGTTCGATTCTGCGGCATTCCAGAAGGTCTGTGATATCTTCGGCGGCGTTACCTATCCTGTAAACGCCGATATAGCAGGCTTCAAGAACGACGGCAGCCAGCAGTACCTCAACAGCGACCAGATAGAGACCTTCGTAAACTATCTTATGTTCGACGGCGGCGAGTCCGAGCGTGCATTCACTGCCGCAGCTGTTCTTTCGGCTATGGTCAATCAGTCCGACGGAAAGCGTATCGCCGACAGCTTCGACAACAATTTCAGCATAGTTATCAATATGGTAGATTCCGATGTTACTGCTGCCGACTATAAGAACCGCAAAAACGGTATCAAGAATATGTTCGAGTACGGCAGCGCTATCGCTGTGCCGCTTTCACTTGACGGTACTCCCGCAGGCGAGGACTTTATCCCAAGCAGCACCTTCATCGACAGCCTGAAAGAGTCATATTTCAAGGTAAATAAGGACGCTAAGGCTAAAAAGGACGACAAGGAAAAGAAATGACAGGCATTTTTGATACACATTCCCATTACGCAGACAGCGCCTTTGACGAGGACAGGGATCAGGTCCTTGCAGAACTCCCCGAAAAGGGCGTAAAGCTTGTGATGCTGGCAGCCTCGGGACTGCATGACTCTGCCGAGAATTCGCTTCTCTCGCAGAAATACGGCTATATCTATGCCGCCGCAGGAGTTCACCCCGAGTGCGTTGACGAGACTCCTGCTGATTACCTTGACAGGCTCCGCGAGATGATATCCGCCAACAGCAAGATAAAAGCGGTGGGCGAGATAGGTCTCGATTATCACTACGACGGCTATGACCGTGACAAGCAGATACGCTTTTTCCGCGAACAACTCGCATTCGCAAATGAGATAGATATGCCAGTTATAGTCCACAGCAGGGACGCCGCTGAGGACACGGTGGAGATACTCCGTGAATACCGTCCAAGGGGCGTTGTGCACTGCTTCAGCGGCTCTGCCGAGACCGCTAAGGAGATACTGAAGCTTGGAATGTACATCGGATTCACGGGAGTTCTTACCTTCAAGAACGCAAAAAAGGCTCTGAAAGCCCTTGCTGAGGTGCCTATGGACAAGCTCCTCATGGAAACGGACTGCCCCTATATGGCTCCCGAGCCTTTCAGAGGAAAACGCTGTGACAGCTCCATGATAGCTTATACGGCGGCTAAGGCGGCTGAGATAAAGGGCATGACCACACAGGAGCTTATCGACATTACCTGCCAGAACGGCATGACAATGTACGGAATACAGATATAAAACGAAAGGAGGAAAACGAATGTATTACTGCTGCGGAGTAACAGAAAAGGGCATAATGCCCCATAACGAGGACGCCCTGCTCATCAAGGACAGCGTAATAGATTCGGGTTCCGCCGAGAAAAACGTAGATGTGCCTTTCATAGCGGCTGTCTCCGACGGAGTGTCGGGGGAGCGCTCGGGAGAGCTGGCTTCAAGGATGTGTCTGGAGCTTATCCGCGATATGGGCTACAGCAGCGATATGAAGCTTGATGAGGAGCTTCTTGCTATACACCGAAAGCTTGCGGAGTACAGCGAGTCCGATCCCGAAATACACAATATGCAGGCTACTCTCTGCGGCATAGCCGTAGATGAGAACAATAATCTCCTCACATTCAATGTGGGGGACTCACGTCTTTACCGCTACCGCGGCGGACGTATCAGACAGATATCCCGTGACCAGTCGCTGGTACAGCTCCTCATCGACGAGGGCGCTATCACCAGCGAGGAGCGCAGCACCCACGTCCACAGGAATATAATCTTTCCCGTATTCGGCAATGTAAAGTCTGCTCCTCAGATAGATACGGTAAAGCTTGAGGGCGGCATGGAGTACGGTGATCTGCTGCTGCTCTGCACCGATGGACTTTCGGATTATGTTTCGGTGCTTGATATCGAGGAGGTACTTGAAATGCCCAAGCCCTTGCAGGCAAGGCTGGATATTCTGGTGAAAAAAGCTCTCGATAACGGCAGCAAGGACAATATAACGGTGATAGCTGTAGTTTATTACGAATAAATAATTAGGGGAAAAGAGGAATGGCTTTGAGCAGTATAAAAGATATTTTCAGCTGCAAAACAAATCAGGAAAACAAAAAAAAGGATCTGAAAACAGGACTTCTTGTGCTTTTTCTGTATACGGCAGGCATAATAATTGTTTCCTCATTCCATGAGCTGTGGTTCGATGAAACACAGGCGTGGCTCATAGCAAGATGCGCCTCATATAAGGAGATACTGACATATATCCCACATTATGAGGGACACCCTCCCCTCTGGCATCTGCTCCTTTCGGTATTTGCCAAGAACGGCGCACCTGTAGACTTTACCCTTAAGGCTATAAACACGGTTTTCAGTGTTACAGCTATGGCGCTGCTCATATTCCGTTCGCCGTTTCCTAAGATAGTACGCTATCTGCTGCCGTTTACATTTTTTTTCTTCTATCAGTACGGAGTGCAGAGCCGTCCCTATTCACTGGCAATGGTGGCTTTTATGCTCATGGCTGTCACCTACAAGGACAGAAATTCTCATCCGTGGCGCTATATCCTTGTATTGTCGCTGCTGTGCCTTGTTTCTGCCTATGGTATAATGCTGGCAGGCGGACTTTGTATAGTCTGGACCTTTGAAATAATCTCAGAGCTTATCCGAAACAAGAAGCTGAAGTTCTTCTGGAAGGATATGCGTTTTTATTCACTTTGCTTCATACTTGTACTTGCTGTTGTGCTCATAATAATGCTAATACCTGCTGAGGATTGTTATTACTTGGGTATAGAAAATGATAGTGCATTAATTGATAAATTAAAAAACGGGTTGTGTTATATATTATTCCTTATAATTCCTTTTGAGAGTTGGAGTGGTATTGTTATGAATAGCAGTACTTTTTCCTTGCCTTCAGAGATTATAGAAGGAATATTCGGCTTTGGAATGTGGGTTGGGTTATCAGCTTTTGCCGCTAAAAACAAAAAGTTCTTTACGTTCTTTCTGCCATATTTTATTATGTCGGCTTTTATGTCAATCAAATATGTTTCATTACATCATTTGGGCATGAGTGCTTTGTATCATATCTTTATTTTCTGGATAATTATTGAACAGGAGGGAAAAATAGCCGTTCCTGAATTTATTAAGAAGATAAATTCTAAGCTCACTTCGACATTTGTAAGAAAATTTGTATTTGTTGGAGGATTACTCATATGTTTGGCTCCTGTAATATATAGCGGTATTGCTTCGATATCGGATATAAAAGAGACTTTTGGATTAAGTTGTCTTGCCAAAACTATCAAGGATAATCATCTTGAAGACACTAAAATAATGGTGGCATGGTCAGTTGAATATGAAAAAGATGAAGATTCTGATGAAGAAGAAGGGTTTGATCCATATATATTCAAAAAATTTGAATTGCCTTCTGCACATAAACCTATAAAGAGGCATAATACTTATATTATGGGTGCAGCTGAAATGATAGAACCATATTTTGAAAAGAATATTTTTATGAATTATAATGTTGATTGTCCTGATGATCTGTATATGCATTATAAATATAAAGAAGACTATGAGGCTGTATTTGAAAAATGGCGTGAAAAAGGGCTTCCTGATTTTATAATTGGATATTGTGCGCTTGATGAAGTATACGATGAAAAAACTCTTGAAGGAGTAAGATATTTACCGGTAGAATCTGTTAATTATGTGCATTATATATGTAAAACAGGTATAGAAGAAAGCCATATATATTTATATATGCGTGATGACCTTTTTGATGATTATCCTCAGTTCAAATGGGTGAACGATCAGACAGGCAATGTCTATGAAAGAAAACCTCAGAAAAACGAATAAAAGCAGCTAAGCTGAAAAAACTCCCCAAAAGAATAGCTTTCGGGGAGTTTTACATTATGACCATTTAATATCGTATAAATTGACCTCATGTGCGCCTATAGCGGAGGCTCCGTCGATATTTCCAAGCTGGAACTTTATATCCGCTGCCATATCCTGCGCGAATGTCACATCGAAGCTGTAGTGCTTCTTTTCGGGGGTAACAGTCAGCTTTTCGTCGAGATAACGGGTATATGAGCTGTCCTCCACGGTGACTACCATACTGCGCTCTGCTGTGGAGCTGACATCGAATTCGAGAGTATGCTTTTCGCCTGCTTTGACCTCTCTGCCGCGGAGAAGTCCCATAACTGCGTATTCAAGCTCTCCTGCATTTTTGATATTGACGGTGGTGCAGCCCGACTTATTGGTAACAGCAGCATCTGCACCTTCGATGTAATTATCCAGCGCAAGGGAGCTCATCTCCGACGGCACGAAATCGCTGCCGTCCTTTTTGTATACGCGGACGTAGTCGATATCGAAGTTCTTGCTGCCGTTTGCAAAAATGCTCGGATCGGCGTGAACTCCGTCAATACCGTCAAATGCGCCGCCCACGGCAAGATTGAGTATGATGTAGAAGTTCTGGTCAAAGGGGGCAGGGTACTGGAAGCCCTCTGAGAACCACTCCGACTGAGTGCTGTAGAGCTTTCCGTCCACGAACCAGCGTATCTCGCCGCTTTCCCATTCTATGCTGTAGGTATGCCAGTTTTCGGTGCTGTCGCCTTCCGCGAAGAAGTAATCCTTGGTGAGGTACTTGTTGTTCGGCCATGTGCCGCCGAAGTGTACAGTGCCGCATATCTTTTCGGGAGTGCTGCCCCAGCCCTCCATGATGTCTATTTCGCCTGACGAAGCCCAGCCGCCGTAGGCGCTGTCCTCAGGGAGCATCCATATAGCAGGCCAGAGGGACTTGCCCGAATCGCAGCGAGCCCTGACTTCTATCTTTCCGCCGCATACCGAAAACTTGTGCTGAGTGCTTATTCTTGCGGAGGTGTAATCGTAGCTGCCCTGCTTCTCGTCTGTCCATTGCTCCTTTTTTGCGGCAATAGTGAGGACTCCGTTCTTGACGGTGGTATTCTGTGATGTGTAGAACTCCTGTTCGTTGTTGCCCCAGCCCCCTGTGATATAGTTGCCGCTGTCATCAAGTTTCCAGTTGCCCAGCTCATAGCTCCACTTGTCCATATCAAGGTCAGAGCCGTCGAACTCGTCGCTCCACAGGAGGGTATAGCCTTCCTCATCGGGCTGTATATCGCCCTTGCCGAGGATAAAGCTGCTGAGCCTTTTCAGTTCCGCCGCAGAGGTCACAGTCTTGCGAGCCTCTACCATGTCGAATATATTCACAGCTCCGTCGCTGTTGTAGTCCATAGGGATACTGCCGTCTGCGTATACGGACGCAGGTACGGCAAGCAGCAGCATGGCGGCTGCCGCAAAAGCACGTATCTTATTCATGAAAAATGCCTCCGAATCGTTGATGTCTGCCTTAATTTTAGCATTAATACAGGGCGATGTCAAGGATAAAAGCGGCTTTTTTCTGTGCAAATGAACTACTTTTGCTTATTTTGCGGCGACATTTGATTACATTTCGATAACTTTTTACTGAATTGCTTGCAATGTGTAATAATACGTGATATAATGTGTAATGTCGGAGCTTTGAAGGCTTACGACAGGGGTGAAGGATAAATCGTATTATTCATTTATATATTTCCGCTCAGCTGATGAACGGAATTTATCTAACTGGAGGTATTTATGAAAAAGGTAATTACATCTGTTACAGTATGCTCACTTGCAGTATGTGCTCTCGCTTCATGCGGCAGCTCTGCAAAGAAGAGCGCAGACAAGATCGTCGGAAAGTGGGCTATGAGCGACCTCAGCAACACTGACCAGAGCGTTGACGGAGGCGGAATCATCTTCACAGACGGCGGAAAGGGTTCTGTATATCTTGATACTTCAAGCCTGCTCCACTTTGAGAGCGAAGGTCTCAATGTAGGCGGCACAGTTCTTGCCAAGGACTATATCAAGGAGGAAGGCAAGACTCTTAAGGTTTCAGTAATGACTAATGATATGCTTGTCATGACAAAGCTTGAGAGCGGCGAGGGCTACGACGGAAAGTACTCGCTTGACAGCGGTATCCTCTACGACAGCATCGTTCAGGGTATGGAGAAGCAGGGAGATTCTTCATTTGACAAGTCAAATCTTGATATCACTATCGACTTTGACGGCTCAAAGAGCGAGGTAGTATTCAATAATCTCTTTACTTACGAGACAAAGGGCAAGAAGCTGACAGTATCAGGCTTCTCAGGCTTCCTCAGCGGCGGCGACGGCAAAGAGGCAACAGCTGAGTTCAAGGTCGACGGAGATACACTTGAGCTCAAGGATTCAAAGTCTACAGAGACACTTACAAGAGTAAAGTAATAACAAAGCTCAGCAAATACCTGAGATAAAAATTCAAGCCATAATATTTCTGAGGACATTCAGGAGTATTATGGCATTTTTATTGACAAATCGTGGTTTGTCTGATATAATTGAATAAAAATATCCGGAAAGGGAGATCTGGTATGAGAAAAGTGTTTAAATTGGCAGTCCTCACAGCGGTATGCTTACTTATTATGGGAGTATTTATCGGCTGTTCGGGAGGAGAAGGCGGAAGCGGCGGCAACGAGCTTGTCGGTACATGGGAAGGCACAGGAGACGAAGGCGCTACCATAACCTTTAAATCCAACGGAAAATTCTCGGAAAAAGGCGTAACGAAAGACGCTGATATGTCAGGCACATACACTATTGATGAAGCAAACAAGAAGGTAGTGTGCAAAGAAGAGGAATACGGTCTGGCATTTGAGTATAATTACACCATATCAGGCGATGATCTGACATTGCAGATGGATATTGGTTTCCCGAGGACCTTTAAGAAAAAATGATGAAATAACAAAAAGTCCCGAAGTGATCTGATGACCGCTTCGGGACTTGACTTTTATATCTTACTTGATAACTCTTACCTTGATAACGCCGTCAACTGCGTTTATCTTGCCCTCAACTGTAGGAGGTACATCGCCTGTTACGTCGAGCATTGTGTAAGCGAAGTCCTTCTTGCTTGCGTTTACCATGTTCTCGATGTTGATGCCCTCGTTGCCTACTGCTGAAGTGATAGAAGCGATAGTTGTAGGAACGTTCTTGTGGATAATGCAGATCTTTGTGCCTACTGCGTTCATTGAAGCATTAGGAAGATTTACACTGTTCTTGATGTTGCCGTTCTCGATGTACTCGATGAGCTCCTCAGCAGCCATAACAGCGCAGTTGTCCTCGCTCTCGGGAGTTGAAGCGCCGAGATGTGGGAGAACGATAACGTTCTCAACGCCGAGAACTACATCGTCAGCAAAGTCTGTAACGTACTTGGCAACCTTGCCCTCAGCAATAGCCTTAACTACTGCTTCGCTGTTGATGAGCTCGCCTCTTGCGAGGTTGATAAGACGAACGCCGTCCTTCATCATAGCTATCTGCTCAGCGTCGATAGTGTTCTTTGTCTGAGGAGTGTAAGGCATATGAATTGTGATGTAATCGCTGTTTGTGTATATCTCGTTGATATCGGAAACTATCTTTACGGAAGGCTCAAGGTGAAGAGCAGCGCCTACTGAAAGGAATGGATCGTAGCCGATAACCTTCATGCCGAGAGACTCAGCAGCGTTAGCGATCTTACCGCCGATAGCGCCGAGACCGATGATACCCAGTGTCTTGCCTGCGATCTCAGGACCTGCAAACTTTGACTTGCCGCCCTCAACTGTCTTTGGAGCGTCAGGTGTGCCCTTGAGTGAAGCTGCCCATGAAGCTGCCTCAACTATCTTTCTTGAAGCAAGGAGAAGTGCGCAGATAGCAAGCTCCTTAACAGCGTTTGAGTTAGCGCCGGGAGTATTGAATACGCAGATACCCTCCTGTGCGCAGCGCTCAACAGGGATATTGTTTACGCCTGCGCCTGCACGTGCGATAGCGAGAAGGTTGTCGCCGAACTGCATATCGTGCATTTTAGCTGAACGAACCATGATAGCGTCAGGATTAGCGATATCTTCTGCTACTGAGTACTTGCTCTTGTCAAAAATATCTGTGCCGATAGCTGATATCTTATTTAATGTCTGAATCTTGTACATTTCAGTAAAACTCCTTTACAATATAGTATCAAAAATTATCTCAGGAATTCTCTTCCTCGAACTTCTTCATGAAAGCAACGAGCTTTTCAACGCCTTCGATAGGCATAGCGTTGTAGATAGAAGCTCTCATACCGCCGACAGATCTGTGGCCCTTGAGGTTCTTGAAGCCTGCTGCATCTGACTCAGCAATGAACTTCTTGTCAAGCTCATCATTGCCTGTGATGAACGGAACGTTCATGAGTGAGCGGTCCTTCTTTTCAACTGTGCCCTTGAACATCTTGCTGCTGTCGAGGAAATCATAGAGGATCTTAGCCTTCTTCTCGTTGTGAGCCTTCATGCCCTCAAGGCCGCCCATTTTCTTGATCCACTTGAATACCTTGCCGCATACATAGATGCCATATGTAGGAGGTGTATTGTAGAGAGACTCGTTATCAGCCTGTATCTTCCAGTCCATCATTGTAGGAGTCTGCTTGAATGCAGGACCGTCAGCGATGAGATCCTCACGAACGATGATGATCTGAACGCCTGCAGGACCAACGTTCTTCTGAACGCCGCCGTAGATAACGCCGTACTTCTTTACGTCAACAGGCTCTGAAAGGAAGCATGAGCTTACGTCAGCAACCAGCTCGTGGCCCTTTGTATTTGGGAGCTCCCAGAACTTTGTACCGTAGATAGTGTTGTTCTCGCAGATGTAAACATAGTCAACATCTTCGGGAATATCAAGGTCTGAGCAATCAGGGATATAAGAGAATGTCTTGTCAGCAGAAGAAGCGACTCTTACTACCTCGCCGTACTTCTCAGCTTCAGCAGCAGCCTTCTTAGCCCACTGACCTGTGATGATGTAAGCAGCCTTGCCCTTCTTCATAAGGTTCATAGGAACCTCTGCGAACTGAAGATTTGCGCCGCCCTGTACGAAGATCACCTTGTAGTTGTCAGGGATATTCATGAGGTCGCGGAGATCCTTCTCTGCTTCCTTGATTATCTCATCATAAACCTTTGAACGGTGGGACATCTCCATAACGGACATACCGCAGCCCTTGTAATCCATCATTTCCTCTGCACATTCCTTGAGAACTTCCTCAGGGAGAACAGCAGGACCTGCACTGAAGTTGTAAACTCTGCTCATGTTAAAAACCTCCAAGTTATATATTATAAAAATAAGAAGTATTTGCAATACAATATAAATTATACTCCTTTGTTCAAAATATGTCAATATATAAAGCCGAAATTTTTGCGGAGCAGGCAATATTCGTCAAAAGCCATAAAAATAGGTAGGGCAAATCTGTTTTTAGTAGCTTTTAGAGCTTTTTTTACAAAAAAATACGGCAGGGGAGCACTCCTGCCGCAATGATATCAGGTATTCATGACGTATGTAACAAAGTCAAGCTTGTCGTCGCCCTTGTCCTTGTTGGTGGACGTATACGCATAGTATGAGAGAACATATGAAGCGTCAACTGCGTTCACAGAGCCGTCCTTGTTTACGTCACAGTCGGAAAGTTCGTCGCTTGTGGGCTTTGTTTTCTTGGTAGCTGTCTTTGCATAGACTGAAAGAATATCGGAAGCGTCGATGGCATTTATAAGACCGTCTTCGTTTACATCGCCAAGACCTCCGATCTCGACGAAACGATGTCCTGACTCGTTTGTGAACTCTTCCGCTGTAGAATTAGCGTAGCCTATAACTGTCGTTTTCTTGGGATTACCAAGAGTCCAGTATTTCCATGCGGAATCCTTGTATATATAGGGGATAATCTCACATTTCGGGTTCATTATTTTTATGCTCTTAAGGTCCGGGCAATCTTCAAAAACGGCATATTCCATAAGAGTAACACTTTGGGGGATAGTTATATTTTTTAAGCTTGTGCACAGCCAAAATGCCAATGTTCCTATTTCCTGTACAGAATCGGGAATATATACTGATTCCAGACTGTCACAGCCTGAAAAAGCTGCTGCTTCTATCCTTTTTACTCTGCCGCCTATTGTTGCTTTTTTCATTCTGCTACATGATGAAAAACTTTCTGTTCCCAAGCTTTTCAGTGAGGCAGGCATATTCGCTTCTTTCAGGGAGAGACAGCGGCTAAAGGCGTAATCACCTATAGTTTCCAAACTGTTTCCAAAATCAACATATTCAAGATTGGCACAGCCTTCAAAAGCGTATGAATCAATAATCTTAACGGTATCAGGTATTACAACAGTTGTGATGTCGTCGTTGTCAAAAAATGCTTTTTTGTCAATTCCGGTTACGGGAATGCCCTTTACTTTAGAAGGGATAACTATTTTCCCTGAAGCTTTGCTGTTACAATAAGCGACTGTTGCGGTTTTGTTGTCATATATTGCAAAGCCGAGACTGCCTTCCACATATAAGGGTACATAGCCTGAGCTGTCAGCAATTGCCGTATTCGGTGAATATTTCTGTATATATGACAGTGAACTGCCTGTAATAAGGAGTGCCATTGCTGCTGCGACTATTTTTGTTATTTTCATAAAATATCCTCCTGAATATAAGTTTATAATTAATTATATCATCGCCGTTCCGAATGTGACAAGCCATTATTTGTTAAAAAAGTTCCAAACTAATCAAAAAAAGCCCTGTTCAGAAAAAGGACAGCTTTGAGCTGTCCTTTTTTTGTGCATATTTACGGTAATTTCCACTCGTCGCAGAGCTTGTGGATAGCCTCGGTGAGCTGGCGCATATCCGCGTTTGTCCTGCCGTCGGAGTCTCTGATAAGAGCCGCAAGGCGGTCGGAAGCCGCAACGAGGTCGCTGTAGGTGATGCTGAAGTTTGCGCTGTTGCGTTTCTTTGGTATCGGGATAGGCTCGGCGTCGATAGTTACCACATTCTCGGCAATATCGAACTCCGCACCGCTGTAGGGGACGTATACCTCTGCGCCAAGCTCGTCGCGGAGCCTCTGTGCAAAGCTCTCTGAGCCTGTTGCCTCGCCGTGATTGATGAAAAAGCGCTGTACTCCCTTGATCGATTTAGCCCATGCAAGGAGACCGTTCATGTCTGCGTGACCGCTGATACCGGGGAGCTGCATTATCTTTGCGGCTACCTTGACAGTTTCACCGAATAGCTTTACGCGCTTTGCACCGTCAACAAGGGCTCTGCCGAGGGTGTTTCCTGCCTGATAACCTACGAAAAGAATGGTGTTCTCTTTTTTCCAGAGGTTATGCTTGAGGTGGTGCTTGATACGGCCTGCCTCGCACATACCGCTGGCGGAGATGATTACCTTGGGGCGCGGATCGTCGTTTATAGCACGGGAGTCGTCACTGCTGACAGTCCTGATAAGGTCGTCGAAGCTGATAGGGTTTATGCCCTGACGGACAAAGGAGAGAGCCTCCTCGTCGTAGCAGCTCTCGCGGTTGCTGATGAAAATTTCCGTAGCCTCGTTGGCGAGAGGGCTGTCAACGTAAACAGGGAAGCCGTCGTGCCTTGAGACAAGTCCCTCGGACTTGATATGACGGATAAAGTAGAGCATTTCCTGAGTTCTGCCCACTGCGAATGAGGGGATAATGACACTGCCGCCGCGGTCAAAGGTCTCCTGCAGAACACGGGCAAGAGAAGCTGTGTAGTCCGTAGGGCGGTCGTGTATGCGGTTTCCGTAGGTGGACTCCATGACCACGTAATCGGCAGCCTCGATGTACTGAGGGTCGCGGATAAGGGGCTGATAGGTGTTGCCGATATCGCCCGAAAAAGCAATAGTCTTGGTAATGCCGTTCTCGGTTATGGTGAGGAGTATGCTTGACGAGCCCAGAAGATGACCTGCGTCGCGGAAGAGCACCTTTATGCCCTCGCATACCTCAAATTCCTGCTCATAGCGGTGGGGAACGAAAAGCTCGATAGCTCCGATAGCGTCGTCCATAGTGTAGAGGGGCTCGTAGTCGGGCTCGCCGCGTCTTGCAGCCTTACGGCTTCGCCATTCCGCTTCAAATTCCTGAATGTGCGCACTGTCTCGGAGCATTACGGAGCAGAGATTGGAGGTAGCCTCCGTAGCGTATATCTCGCCCTGAAATCCGCCTGCATAGAGCAGGGGAAGCAGTCCCGAATGGTCGATGTGTGCGTGAGTGAGGAGAACGAAGTCGATATTGGACGGAGATACAGGTACCTGCACGTTCTCGAAGATGTCCTCGCCCTGCTGCATACCGAAGTCCACAAGGAACTTCTTGCCGCAGGCTTCTATATAGGTACAGCTGCCCGTAACTTCATGGGTAGCACCGATAAAAGTCATTTTCATGTGGTTTCCTCCTTTTCAAATCCAGCTTTTCTGAATTTGAATGATGTGTAGGGAACGCCGCCCTCGGCGTTCCGATG
The DNA here is from genome assembly GCF_900119075.1 of Ruminococcus flavefaciens. Classification (GTDB taxonomy): domain Bacteria; phylum Bacillota; class Clostridia; order Oscillospirales; family Ruminococcaceae; genus Ruminococcus; species Ruminococcus flavefaciens_Q. The sequence goes on along the minus strand of NZ_FPIP01000012.1, from coordinate 60,266 downwards.
TAGGGGCTGATGCCCACATCAGCCCGATTTTATTTGCTATTTAACGGGGCGATGTGGGCATCGCCCCCCTACATATAGTTTTTGGTCGGCGGACTCCCAATGGGTGTCCCTTAACGGGCGGATAATATCCGCCCCTGCAAATTCATATAAGCGGAACGCCGAGGGCGGCGTTCCCTACATATATTATAACACATTTCTGCGATGATGTCTATAATAAAACTGTGAAAAATGCCAGAAATTCAGATGTGCCAAATTCAAGATTTAATGTTTAACGATAAATTTTTATCGTGTAAACTGTACAACAGGGAACTCCCAGAATCTGCCTTTTTATGTTTAAACATACAATATTTAACGATAAACGATAAAAAACCATTGACAAACATTAACTGCCGTGGTATCATGTAATCACAGACAGGGAGAGCTCCCACGAAAAAACAGAAAAGGAGAATCATTATGGAAAACGAAAAACTTAATTCTAAAATCAAAAACATCAGCAGGATATCTGTAGTCGGATTGATAGCATATATCGGAATTGCAGCATACGCCATGTTTCCCGATGCTAAGCAGGGCTTTATAGACGGCTGGAATGATTATGAAAAAAACGGATTAGATGATGTTTCAGATTTTGCCGCAGTTTTGGGGTTCCCTGTAAGTGTCGTCATGATAGTAGCGCTTGTTATAGCCATAGTTGCTGGCTTGCAGCTTCTTTTCGGCATGAGCCGCGGAGCTTCGCCCTTTACCGAAAAGATTAGCCGTGCTATCAAAAATATGGGCGTGAGCCTTATAGTTTTCGAGGTTTCAAAAGCACTGTTCATGTATATGTATGAAGAAACAATAGAAATAGGTATGCTCTGGCTGGCAGGACTTGTACTCTACGCATTCTCGCTGGTATTCCGCTACGGAACGGTATTGCAGAAGGAGTCAGATGAAACTCTCTGAGCAGAAAGGACGTGAGTCTATGGATAAAAAACAGCTTACGCGTAAAATACAGCGGATAAGCCGCATAAGCCTCATAGCTATGGTGGCTTACGGAGCGCTGAATATCTTTGGTATGTTTTCGGGCTCGGAAGTGCGAAAGGACTACACCCTGCATATCGATCATCATAATATTCTGGTAATCGATATCATTTATCTTGCGGCGTTTCTGGCGATATTCTTTTCGGTTGTGGCAGGCTTTGTCACGGCTTTTATGCTGCTGAACGAGCTGGGCAGGAGAAGAACTCCGTTTACGCGTAAAATAAGCAATTTGCTGCGGAATTTAGGCGCTTACATGATAATAATTGAGATAGGGAAGATAATATGCATATTCATTGCGGCAAGGGAGATAAGGGTAGACCTTTTCTGGTTCGCAGGACTGGTGCTCTACGCATTTTCGCTGGTATTCCGCTACGGCAAGGACTTGCAGAAGCTTTCTGACGAGACCTTGTAAGAACAAAGGAGAGATAAATATGATAAATAAAAATATATCAATAATAAAAAACAGCAGTCTTGTGATAATGATATTATCGGTTTTGGGAGCAATTTCAAGCGTATCGGCAGGAGTATGGTATTATAATAATACAAAATCCTGCGAAAACATGAAAAATATCCTCGCTAAGAATATAGTATCATATTGTTTATATGCCGCAATACTTATTCTCGCTGCACTGATTTTCTTCAGGATATTCAGAAGCGGCAGACCTTTTACACGCGGTAATGTATGGGCTGTCAGAGGTATAGCAGGCGTTTTTCTCGTAAAAGCCATGCTCCCTACGTTTTTTCAGCTCAGTGAGCTCGGGATACTGAAAACAGGAGTTATGGGCACAGGTTCCATATTCATAGCAGTTCTTTTCCTGTTCTTTGCGGAGATAATGCGCTACGGCAGTCTTTTGCAGACCGAGTCCGACGAAACTCTGTGAGGTGAGGGGATATGTCCATAATTCTGAGACTTGACCGCGTAATGGCTGACCGAAAAATGAGCCTGAATGAGCTTAGTGAACGTGTTGGGGTAAGCAATGTTAATCTTTCAAAGCTCAAAACAGGCAAGGTCAGCGCTATACGCTTTTCAACACTGAACGCCATTTGCAAGACGCTGGGCTGTCAGCCGGGAGATATACTGGAATTTATAGATGACGAACCATAATTTTGCTGTGCAAAATTATGGTTCAGTTGAGAGTTGAGAATGTAGGGGGCGATGCCTACATCGCCCCGTTGAGATTAAATGCATTTTGACGGGCTGATGTGGGCATCAGCCCCTACATTTCATAGTTTCTGAGTGATTTCTGGTTTATTTGACTAAAAAAGTGTCGAATTTTTGTAGCAACCGATACTTGAAACTTTTCCTCCTCTGTGCTATAATAGTTTATGAACTTTTTTTGAACGAGGAGGCGAAGCTATGATAGCAGGAATCATCGACAGCCCTAACAAGGCTGGATTCTGGGAAGAAACCATAGGCGAAGAGTTCGAGTACACCATAGCTTCCGATGTGAACGGACTTAAACAATGTGACATACTTCTTGTGTCGGAGGAATACTGCGGCGGAGCCATAGGCACGGTCGTCGCCGATATCCAGACATATGAACGCTTCAGAGATGTCCCCGTGGCGGCTGTTACATCAGAGTGCAGCTGCGAGAATCAGGAGATACTTCTGGGCATGGGCTTTGACGACGTGGTAAGACTGCCTATCAGCGGACAGCTGCTTATCCGCAGACTTCGCGGTATTGCGGCGGTATCTTTGCGCGAGAGCTCAGAGCACATGATGAACATCGACAGCATTATGGAGATAAACGACGGCGATTCGGGAGCATACTGCGTCCGCTCCGTTGATTTCACGAATATATTCCGCTTTGTACTGAGAGTACTTGAGCGTACACAGAAGAATGCACAGATGCTTGTAATGAAGCTTGACCACATCGGCGATACAACAGGCGCCGAGAGACGTCAGACAATGAGCATACTTGCCGAATCGGTGCGCAAATGCCTCAGACGAGGAGATATGTCGTCGGTCTGCGGAGACGACAGGGTAGTTATACTTCTCATCGGTGCAGATGACGAGGGCGGACACCTTGTTGCAAGCCGAATAGTCAGCAGCTTCTACAGCAAGTGCTCTGACGACAGCTATGAACTCAGCTATGATATAAGGGAAGTTCGTACAACTACATAAGCGCAGAGCCGCGAGGATTTTTCCTTGCGGCTTTTTTGTTATTAGAACTAAGAACTAAGAGCTAAGAACACGTTAAAATGATGAATGATACTCTGTAGGGGACGGCGTTCTCGACGTCCCGAGGGATACGGTGAAATTAAACGGGCGGCGAAACGCCGCCTCTACATGGTAACTTTTTGTCAAATTGTAACTTGATATTCTTGGCGGCTTGCTGTATAATAAAGAAAAAGTAGGGGCAGATATTATCCGCCCGTGTAAATGCGCCGTAAGCGATATGCGATGAACGGTTTTGATAAGAGTGAGCGAGTTTACGAGCGGCAGCGCGGACGCGGTCGAGCCGGCTCAGCTCGGAAGGGAGTCAATGATATGGATAACAGAAGGATATTTGCATTTTTCTCGGCGGCTGTGCTTGCTTCGTCGTTTTTCAGCGGCTGTACCGACCATAATTCGGGTTATTCGGAAAAAACGCAGTCCGTTACCACCACCGCTGTGGAGATACAGGACTGGACTATCAAAACTCCCGAGACTACAAAGGCTTCGACTACGGCAAAAAAAGCCAGAACTACAAAGACTACGGCGAAAAAGCAGCAGAACCAGAAGAAAACCACCACTACTGAGGCTTTTGCCGAGACGACAACGACTTCCGTATTCGGGCTTGACGACGGTACTTATGTTGAGTATCACTTCCGCAGCAGGAAGCTCCTCAACGAGCACTTTGAGAAGCACGGCGGAGAGTTCAGCAAGGACTTCGACAAAAAGTACAGCACCGCCGCTGAATACGAAAAGGGCGCCAGCGATGTCATAAACAACAGCGAGGCGCTTCACAAGACCGAAGCCGAGGACGGCGACGGAGTTTACTATATCGAGGATACCAACGAGTTCGTTATTCTTTCCAAGGACGGCTATATCAGGACTTATTTCCGTCCAAACGGCGGCAAGAAATATTATGACAGGCAATGAGCTTTGAGCATATAAAGAAAAAAGGGATACATTCCGAATGGAACATATCCCTTTTGCTTTGTGTGTTATGTTAAATCTTACTTAACGATGAATTTGTCGATCTCTTTAAGGAATGCATCTGCATTGTCTGTGTGTGCGTTGAGCTGGATGGGTTTAGAGAGGTCGAGGCTGAAGATACCCATGATAGACTTAGCGTCAATAGCGTATCTGCCGGAAACAAGGTCAATATCGAAGTCGTACTTCATAACTATATTGACGAATTCCTTTACGTCGTTGATTGCCTGAAGATTAACAGTTGTTTTAGTCATGCTTAATACCTCCTGTTTGTTATGTTTTTGCTCGTTTATTTCTTTTTCTGCGGCTTTTCCGATTCCGCAATATCATAATAACATTAAAAGCATATAGTGTCAAGGAGTTTGACACATTTTCGTCAATTTGGTATAATTGATTGAGTAAGAGAGAGTTATTTTTTAGTTATTAAGTGTGCATAAATTACAAGGTGTATTTTTGTGCATATTTTATATAACTGATTACGCACAAATTACTGTTAAATGCGTCAAAAAGGAACAAACTATGTATAAAATTAATTTTATAACATTCGGCTGCAAGGTGAACCACTACGAGACAGAGTGTATGAAATCGCTGTTTCGTGAGGCTTCCTATGAGATAACGGAGGAGCTGACCGAAGCCGACGCTGTCATTATCAACTCATGTACCGTGACTTCCTCGGGAGACAGCCGTGCACTGGCGGCTCTGCGAAAGACAAGGGCGGCTCTGCCTGATGCGGTCATAGCCCTGACAGGCTGCTATCCACAGGCTAACCGCGAGGAGGCGGCGAAGCTCTCCGAGGCGGACATTATCGCAGGCACCAAGTCCAGAGCTCACATCGTGGAGCTGGTAGGGGACTGCCTTGAGAACCGCACCCGTATCGTGGAGCTTTCGGACTACAGCTTCGAGGATATCTTCGAGCCCCTGAAATGCACCCGTTTTGACAGCAATACAAGGGCTTTTGTGAAGATTCAGGACGGCTGCAACCAGTTCTGCTCATACTGCATGATACCCTTTGCAAGGGGACGCTGCCGCTCGAAGCCAGTTGACGTGCTCCGTGAGGAGATACGCGCTATCGCAGAAAACGGCGTTAAGGAGATAGTCCTGTCGGGCATAAACCTTGCCTTTTACGGCAGGGAATGGGGACTTGACCTTGCGGACGCTGCGGAGATCTGCGCCGAAACAGAGGGTATAGAGCGCATAAGGCTCGGCTCGCTGGAGCCCGAGATGATGTCGGAGGAGCTTCTCAGGCGGCTGAAAGCCCTGCCCCAGTTCTGCCCACAGTTCCATTTGTCCCTGCAAAGCGGCTGTGAACGCACCCTTAAAGCCATGAACCGCAAGTACACCGCCGAGGAATACCTTGCTCTTACGGAGCGCATACGGAGCATTTTTCCCGACTGCTCATTCACTACTGACGTAATGGTGGGATTTCCGCAGGAGACTGATGATGACCATGCCGAGTCCGTGGAGTTCATACGCAGGATAGGTTTCGCTAAAGTTCATGTGTTCAGATATTCGCGGAGAAAGGGTACAAGAGCCGACAAAATGGACGGACAAGTTCCCGAGAGCGTCAAGACTCTCCGCTGGCAGGAGATGACTGCGGCGGCAGACGAAACAAGGGAGAAATATCTTAGCTCGTTGGTAGGCAAAACGGTTCCCGTGCTGTTTGAACGTGAAAATTCTACAGAATTTCACCGCGGATACGCACCCGACTATACATTAATAAAAATTTCTCGAAAAAATCCAGAAAAAAGTTTGCGTAATCGGATAATTAGTGTTATAATAGAGGAGTATGGTCACGACTGCTGCATTGGCAGCGCAGTGCCTGACGTTTGAATGCGGAATGCGGAATCAGGGATTAGAGCAGAGCCTGTACACTTTTGAATGTAGGGGGCGATGCCTACATCGCCCCGAGCATTACGATTTTCTTATGGACGGGCTGATGTGGGCATCAGCCCCTACAGTTCGTTCCGGCATATTTCATTGCTAATTACGCATTACGCATTATGAATTATTTGAAGGGAGACTGAATTATGTCCGTATTCAGAATTTACGTTGAAAAAAAGCCTGAATTTGCAGTTGAAGCTCAGTCCGTGCTCAGCGATATAAAAACTGCGCTCAGACTTAACATTTCGGGAGTCCGTATCCTCAACAGATACGACGCAGACAAACTCAGCGAGGAGGATTTCAAGGCTGCTATAAGCACCGTTTTCTCAGAGCCTGCCGTTGACGTTGTTTACGACGAGCTCCCACCTGTATCAGAGACAGACCGCGTTTTTGCCGTTGAGTACCTCCCAGGTCAGTTCGACCAGAGAGCCGACAGCTGCGAGCAGTGTATACAGATACTCCGTCAGGGAGAGCGCTGCCGCGTGAGAAACGCAAGGATATACATAATCTCGGGTATCATCAGCGACGAAGACTTCGCTAAGCTCAAGTCCTACATCATCAACCCCGTTGAGAGCCGCGAGGCTTCACTTGAGACTGTCAAGACTCTCGATACAAACTACGATATCCCAACTACAGTAGAGGAGCTTGAGGGCTTCATCAACCTCAATGCATACGGTCTCCACGCTTTCGTTGACAAGTTCGGTCTTGCCATGGACTATGACGATATCAAGTTCTGTCAGGATTATTTCCGCAACGAGGAGAAGCGCAACCCCACTATCACCGAGATACGCATGATAGATACCTACTGGTCTGACCACTGCCGTCATACCACATTCCTCACCAATGTAGAAAACGTAAAGATAGATACTCCTTATATAAAAGATACATACGATATGTATGTGAATGTCCGCAAGGAGCTGGGCAGAACGGACAAGCCCATGACTCTTATGGACCTTGCTACCCTTGCTGCAAAGAAGCTGAAGGCTGACGGAAAGCTTCCCGACCTCGACGAGAGCGAGGAGATAAACGCTTGTTCCGTAAAGATAAAGGTGGATATAGACGGTCAGCTCGAGGACTGGATACTCATGTTCAAGAACGAGACTCACAACCACCCGACTGAGATAGAGCCTTTCGGCGGTGCTGCTACCTGTCTGGGCGGCGCTATCCGCGATCCGCTTTCGGGACGTTCTTACGTATATCAGGCTATGCGTGTAACAGGTGCGGCTAATCCTCTCGTTCCTGTTGAGGATACTATCGCAGGCAAGCTCCCGCAGAGAAAGATAACTCTCGGAGCTGCCAACGGCTACAGCTCATACGGCAACCAGATAGGTCTTGCTACAGGTCACGTTGCAGAGGTATACCACCCCGGCTATGTTGCCAAGCGTATGGAGATAGGCGCAGTTCTCGGAGCTGCTCCTGCTGAGAATATCCGCAGAGAAAGACCTGAGCCGGGAGATATTGTTATACTCCTCGGCGGCAAGACAGGTCGCGACGGCTGCGGCGGAGCTACAGGCTCATCAAAGTCACACACACTTGAATCCCTCGAGCACTGCGGCGCAGAGGTACAGAAGGGTAATCCTCCCGAGGAGAGAAAGCTCCAGAGACTGTTCCGCAACCCTGAGGTTACAAAGATGATAAAGCGCTGCAACGACTTCGGTGCAGGCGGCGTTTCAGTTGCTATCGGCGAGCTGACTGACGGTCTCGTTATCAACCTCAATGCAGTTCCAAAGAAGTACGACGGTCTGGACGGTACTGAAATTGCTATTTCCGAGTCTCAGGAGAGAATGGCTGTTGTCATTGCTCCCGAGGATAAGGACAAGTTCATGGAGGAGGCTGCCAAGGAGAACCTTGAAGCTACCCTCGTTGCCGATGTTGTTGAAGAGCCACGACTCAAAATGGTATGGAACGGCAACACTATCGTTGACCTTTCACGCGAGTTCCTCAACTCAAACGGCGCTCCCAAGTATACAGACATAGAGGTAGAAGCTCCTGCATTCGCAGCTGATGATGATATCGCAGACAGCGCAGATTCATGGACTCAGCTCATGTCAAACCTCAACGTATGCTCACAGAAGGGACTTATAGAGAAGTTCGACTCAACTATCGGTGCAGGCACAGTCCTCATGCCTTTCGGCGGAGTATACCAGATGTCTCCCTCACAGGCTATGGCTGCAAAGATACCTGTATTAAAGGGTGAGACCAATACCTGCTCGCTCATGGGCTGGGGCTATAACCCCGATATATCCGAGAAATCTCCTTACCACGGCGCAATGCTGGCTGTTATCGAGTCTATCGCTAAGGTAGTTGCCGCAGGCGGTACCTACAAGAAGTGCTGGCTCACTTTCCAGGAGTATTTCGAGAGAACTCGGAACGATCCAAAGCGCTGGGGCAAGCCAATGGCTGCACTTCTCGGCGCATTCAGGGCTCAGCTTGAAATGGGCTGCGGCTCTATCGGCGGAAAGGACTCAATGTCGGGTACTTTCGAGAACATCGACGTTCCGCCTACACTGGTTTCATTCGCAGTTTCCACTGCTACGGCAGATAAGGTAGTTTCCACAGAGTTCAAGGGCTCGGGCAATACAGTTATCTCTATCATTCCCGAGTACGACGAGAACGGACTTCCAAAGTGGGACAGCATAAAGGCTTGCTTCGACAAGGTAGAGCAGATAATCAAGGACGACCGCGCAAACGCTATCTGGACTATCGGCTACGGCGGATTTGCAGAGGGTATCGCAAAGATGTGCTTCGGCAACAAGATAGGCTTCGAGTTCACAACAAGACTCAGCGCTAAGGAGCTCTACAAGCCATGCTACGGCGCATTCATCATCGAGCTCAAGGGCGGCGCAAAGAGCGGCGAAAACATCATCGGTAAGACTATCTCCGACTACAAGATACTCTCTATGGACTACACAGTGAGCCTTGACAACCTCCAGAGAGTATGGGAGGCTAAGCTGGAGCCTGTATTCCCGTGCCGCATAAAGACTACGGATACAACTCCCCAGACATATTCTTCACCTAACCGCATTCAGCTTTCAGCTTCGACAAAGATAGCAAAGCCGAGAGTTCTTATTCCTGTATTCCCAGGTACAAACTGCGAGTACGATACTGCAAGAGCCTTTGAAAAGGCAGGCGCCAAGGCTGAGGTAGTCGTTATCAGAAACCTCTCCGCAGGCGATATCGAGGAGAGCGTAAGATACTTCGAGAGCGCAGTAAGACGTTCCGAGATTGTTATGATACCGGGCGGATTCAGCGGCGGCGACGAGCCCGAGGGAAGCGGCAAGTTCATTACAGCATTCTTCCGCAATCCCAAGATAAAGGACGCAGTTCACGACCTCTTAAAGAACCGCGACGGTCTTATGCTGGGTATCTGCAACGGATTCCAGGCTCTTATCAAGCTGGGACTCGTTCCATACGGCGAGATAATCGACATGGCTGACGACGCACCTACACTTACATTCAATACCATAAACCGCCACCAGTCCATGATGGTAAATACACGTATCGCCTCAAACAAGAGCCCATGGCTCTATGGCTGTGAGGTAGGCGATATCCATACAGTTGCTATCTCACACGGCGAGGGACGCTTCGTAGCTCCTGCAAGTCTCATTCAGCAGCTTGCAAACAACGGTCAGATAGCTACACAGTACGTTGACCTTGACGGCAACCCAACAATGGATATACGCTACAACCCCAATACCTCTATCGAGGCTATCGAGGGCATCACTTCACCCGACGGACGTGTATTCGGTAAAATGGGACACTCCGAGCGTAAGGGCAGCTATATCTGCAAGAACGTTCAGGGCGAAAAAGACCAGAAGATATTCGAGAGCGGAGTTAAATACTTCACATGATGAAAAAAGGACAGCTTCGGCTGTCCTTTTTTAGCCCTTAGCCTGTTGGAGTGGCGTTTCGCCGCCCGTGCCTTACAATGAGATGATAAATGACGCGCTGTAGGGGCAGATATTATCCGCCCGTGTAGATGTGCCGTAAGCGATGTACGATTATCGGTGTTGATAATAGTGAGCGAGTTTACGAGCGACAACGTGGCAAGGGGGCGCAGGCTCTGCGCCCGTGTATGACAAACCACGTTTATTTCGGGCGAACACTGTTCGCCCCTACAAATGGCATTTTATTTGAAACGGGTATAACGGGCGACGGGACGTCGCCCCTACACAAACTAATTACTAATCACTATCAACTGATAATTTATTAATAATAATTTTTGAATTTGGCTTAATCAACAAATAAATGTCAATACTATTGTTGATATTCACAGTGTTTCTGCCGGCTGTGCAATGTTCATATTTTTGTGTTGACTAATACTATTATTTAGTATATAATAATAAGTAGATTAAAGTTATAAGTGATTAGTGATTAGTAATCAAAAAATCGTATGGAACAGACGACAAAGGCGGCTTATGCCAAAACTAATCACTAAAAACTAATAACTAATAACTAAAAAGGGAGATATGCTATGAATAATATATTGTTTGCCGCTTCAGAGTGTGTACCATTTATAAAGACAGGCGGACTTGCTGACGTTGTAGGCGCACTTCCGCAGTATATCGACAAGAACAACTACGATGTAAGAGTAATTATGCCTTACTACACCTGCATACCCGATAAGTACAGAAGCGAATTCAAGTACGTTCATCACTTTTATATGGACTACGGCATGAGAAGCGAGGGGGTTCATGTCGGCATTATGGAGTATGAGTACAACGGCATAAAGTTCTATTTCGTTGACAACGAGTATTACTTCAAGTGCGATACTCCATATTCATCAGACCTTAAATGGGACATCGAGAGATTCACTTTCTTCTGCAAGGCTGTACTGGCTATCCTGCCTGTTATCGGCTTCCGTCCCGATATCATACACTGTCACGACTGGCAGTCGTCACTCATTCCCGTTTTCCTGCACTCTGCCTTTGCTACGAACCCGTTCTTCAGTGCAACAAAGACGATAATGACTATCCATAACCTGAAATTCCAGGGCGTTTGGGATATAGACACATTCCGCTACAATACGGCTCTGCCCGATTATATGTTCACTCCCGATAAGCTGGAGTTCAACAAGAACGCAAATATGCTCAAGGGCGGTCTGGTCTATGCTGACTACATCACCACGGTCTCCGAGACCTACGCCGAGGAGATAAAATACCCCTTCTACGGCGAACAGCTTGACGGACTTCTCCGTGCAAGGTCAGCTTCACTGAGGGGAATCCTCAACGGTATCGACTACAAGGTATACGATCCTGCAAAGGACGAGAAGATATTCACACCGTTCACAGCCAAGAACTTCAAGACCAAAAAGGTTGAGAACAAGACGAAATTGCAGGAACAGCTGGGACTTCCCGTTGACAAGGACAAGTACATGATGTGTATCATATCACGTCTTACCGACCAGAAAGGACTTGATCTCGTTAATTACGCTATGGAGCGTATCTGCGACGAGAACACTCAGTTCGTGATAATAGGCACAGGCGATCCCAAGTACGAGAATATGTTCAAACACTATCAGTGGAAGTACCCCGAGAGAGTCTCCGCAAATATCCTCTACAACGACGAACTTGCCCATAAGCTCTATGCGGCAGCGGATACAGTTCTCATGCCGTCCCTGTTCGAGCCCTGCGGACTTACACAGCTCATCGCTCTCCGCTACGGAACTCTGCCTATAGTACGCGAAACAGGCGGACTCAAAGACACAGTCCAGCCATATAACGAGTTTGACGGAACAGGCAACGGCTTCTCATTTGCCAACTTCAACGGCGACGAGATGCTGAACACTATCAACTACTCCAAGAGAGTGTACTACGATAACCGCAAGCAGTGGGACGCAATGGTACAGCGAGCTATGGAGCAGGACTTCTCATGGAACAGCTCAGCCCGTCAGTACGAGGGTATGTACAGCTGGATGATAAACTGGTAATAATTCTAAAACATATTATAGGGAGTGAGGGCGGATCCATTCCGCCCTTGCTGATTATCTGTAGGGAACGGCTTCCTCGGCGTTCCATGTAAATGTGCTGTAAGCGATGTACGATTATCGGTATTGATGAGAGTGAGCGAGTTTACGAGCGGCAACGTGGCAAGGGTGCAGCGTCACGCTGCCGTGGCAAGGGGGCGCAGGCTCTGCACTGTAGGGGCTGATGCCTAACAGGCACCCGTACCCTCTGTCAGCTCTGCTGACATCTCCCTGTACTACAGGGAGTCCCCCGCATCAGCCCGACCAATTGTTACGTAAATCAACGGGGCGATGTAGGCATCGCCCCCTACAATGCCTTGAATCTATATGCAAAGGGAACAACGGGCGAACAATGTTCGCCCCTACAAATTAATCACTAACCACTGACTACTAAAACGGAGAAAAAATATGCTTAATGATGACGAAAATGAAAAACAGCTCAGCGATGAAGTGAAAGCCTTTGCCAAGCTTTATTCCGAATTTGAGGCTAAACGCGAGGAATGGGAAGAAAAGGACTACGTTGAGGAGCTCATTGCAAAGGGACACCCCGAAACTGCCGAAAAACTGAAAAAGTACAGGCACAATATCATATCTATCGGAGTTAAGAAAACTCCCGAGGACGGCATACCCGTGGGAGCAAGCAAGATAGGCGGACTTCCCGACCTGCCGCCCGATATCGAATACCCCACTATGACAGGCTATACCATGCGCGTTAAGGGCAAAAGCGAGACCAAGACCTGCGGAAAATCAGCTATGCACCTCGTTATGCAGATAAATCTGCGCGAGCTTGCCGAAAGCGGCGCGGATACCGAGGGGCTTTTCCCGAAAACAGGTATGTTTTATCTGTTCTGGAGCGGCGAGTATGACTATACCCTGTTCGACATTGACAATGAGTATCGCTTTGTAAAGCCTGACGAGCTCGAGCTTGCTCATATAAACAAGGTCATCTGGTGGGATGGGGATATGTCAACGCTCAGACGTACTCAGCCGTCTCTGCCCTATTATGAAGAAGTCAATGACGAGGACAATGGTATCTTTGACGAGACTTGTCACGAAACAATGATAGATTTCTGGCAGGAATACGACTATGAACGCAATGCAGCTTATGAGATAGAAGACCTCATGGATATTTTAGAGGACGCCGACGAGTATGATTTTGTCAGCCGCGACGATAAGATATTCGGTATACCGAGCGGCGCTAACGCTCCACAGCTCGGTGACGACCAACTCCTGCTGTTACAGCTCGATTACTCGGTAGGCTGTATATGGGAATTATTCTGGATAATGGACAAACAGGACTTCATCGACCGCAAATTCGACAATATACAGCTGGACGCAGACTGCGACTGATGATCAATTCCAAATTATACAGGTTAATTATAAAAAAGGATAAGATACAATGTTAAAAGGCGCAATATTCGATATGGACGGTCTTATGATAGACACCGAAAAGCTCTATCTTAAATTCTGGATACAGTCCGCAAAGGACTTCGGCTATGACATGAAGCCCGAGCACGTCTACGCTATCCGCAGTATGGCGAGAAAATACTCTATCCCTACGCTGAAAGGCTTTCTCGGCGAGGACTGTCCTACCGAGGAGATAAGAGCTCACCGAACCGAGCTCATGGCGGAGTACATAAACGAGCACGGACTTGAAGTGAAAAAGGGACTTTTCGAGCTCCTGTACTATTTAAAGGGCAGGGAGATAAAAATGGCTGTGGCAACGGCAACTCCCAGAAGCCGAACAACGGAATATCTGGAAAAGATAGGAGCGGCGAAGTTCTTCTCGGCGGTGATATGCGGAGACATGGTGGAAACAGGCAAGCCTGCCCCCGATATATACCTGACAGCGGCAAGGGAACTGGGACTTCCGCCTGAGGAATGTGCGGCATTCGAGGATTCTCCCAACGGCATAAAGGCTGCCCACGCCGCAGGCTGTCACGCTATAATGATACCAGATATGACTCAGCCCGACGACGAGATAAAGCCGCTTTTGTCGGCAGTTTACGAGAATCTCGGGCTTGCTGTAGATTATTTTGAAAGGAGCTTCGGCGAATGAGCGTTTCCGAGATATTTGAGATACCCAAGTTCTATTACTTCGAGAGCGGCAACGACTTTTCGGGGAGCAAGGGTGACTTCTCCTATAAGATATGCAACGGCGATGTATTGAAGTGCATGACATGGCACGGCAGGCTCTGCTCCATGAAAGCGGAGATAGAGCATGAGGCGGAGTTCGAGCGCACACAGGAGGGATTCGACGCCATGATAAAATGGCTGGAGGAGCAGTATAAAGAGTGAGTAGTGAGTAGCAGTTGGCGCAGGCTCTGCGCTGTAGGGGCTGATGCCTACATCAGCCCGACTAATTTATACGTAACCCAACGGGGCGATGTGGACGTCGCCCCTACAAACTAATCACTAACAACTAATAACTATTAAAAAGCATTGACAAAATCATGCAGTGGGTTTATAATTATATTGAATAAATATATCTGCTGATAACAGTATTTTTAGCTATATTTTACGGAGGAGTTATGGATATTATAATCGTAGGCTGCGGCAAGGTGGGAAGTGCTCTCGCCGAGGTGCTCAGCGATGAACACAATGTTACCATAATTGATAAAAAGGAATCTCTTGTTGAGGCTGCCTCAAACGATTTCGACGTAATGGGCATCGTCGGGAACTGCCTTCAGACAGAAGTTCTGGAGGAGGCTAATGTTGCAAAGGCAAATATAATCATAGCTGTAACAGCTTCTGACGAGGTAAACATTTTGTCATGTCTTATTGCAAAGCGAATGGGCGCACGTCACTGTATCGCCCGTGTCCGCAGTCCCGAATTCGATAAACAGCTGGTATTCATGCGTGAGGAGCTTGGTATCAGCATGATGGTAAACCCCGATTACAACGCTGCAAACGAGATAGCAAAGGTTCTGCGCTATCCCGAGGCTATCAATATCGAGTCCTTTGCCAAGGGCAGAGTTGACCTTGCGGAGATACGCATAACCAGCGGCAGTATCCTTGACGGCGTGGCTCTCAGCCAGCTCTCGAGACGTCTCAGACTGGACGTGCTCATCTGCGCAGTACAGCGCGGTGACGAGCTCACTATCCCTAATGGTAATTTCGTGCTCCGTGCAGGAGACAAGATACACATGACCGCTTCTCACAGCAATATGGTCAAGTTCTTCAAGAGCATAAGCGCCGCTTACCGCGAAAAGCGCGTAAAGCAAGCAGTTCTTATCGGCGGCGGACGAGTTGCCTATCATCTGGCTCAGCAGCTCATTGAAATGGGTGTCAAGGTCAAGATAATCGAGATAGACCGCGAGCGCTGTCTGGAGCTCTCCGACAGGCTCAACAAGGTGGATATCTCCTGTGCCGATGGTACTGACCACGATATCCTCGAGGAGGAGCGCGTTTACGACGCCGACGCTGTAGTCACACTGACAGGCATCGACGAGGAGAATATCCTTCTCTCGCTCCTTGCCAAGAACAACGGCGTTGACAAGGTAGTCACCAAGGTAAACAGAATGTCTCTCATGCAGCTTTCGGACACTCTCGACCTTGACAGTATCATCTCGCCAAAGTCTATCACGGTAAATCAGATACTCCAGTACGTTCGTGCAAAGCAGAATTCTCTCGGAAACAACGTAACTACGCTGTACCGACTGGTCAATGACAGGCTGGAGGCTATAGAATTCGTTGTCCGCGACAAGAAGGAATACGTTGATGTTCCTCTGAAAAAGCTCAAGCTCAGAAGCGGTATCCTTATCGGAAGTATCGTAAGAGGCAACGAGCTCATTATCCCAAAGGGTGATGACTGCTTACAGGTCAACGACAGCGTTGTGGTAATAACCACTACAAAGGGTATGCACGACCTCAGCAATATTTTCGACTAAGGAGTGCATTTCGGTTAAACTATGAATTACAGAATGATATCTTATATTATGGGACAGATACTTAAGGTCGTCGGACTTTTTATGCTTCTTCCCATAATAGTGGGCTTTATTTACGGGGAACACCATGTTGTGACCTCCTTCGGCATACCGTTTCTCATAACTATGGCGATAGGATTCGGCTTTACGATAATAAAGCCGAAAAACAATCAGGTCTATTCAATGGAGGGCTTTGTGAGTGTTGCAGCTTCATGGGTGACCATGTCCTGCATAGGCGCTCTGCCTTTCGTGATATCAGGGGAGATACCCGACTATCCAAGCGCTCTCTTTGAGACTGTGTCGGGCTTTACTACCACAGGCGCTACCATACTGGAAGATGTCGAGGCTATGTCACGTTCATGCCTTTTCTGGCGAGCCTTTACCCACTGGCTGGGCGGTATGGGAGTCCTCATGTTCGTGCTGGCTATCATGTCCAGCAACGATGTTCGTACTATGCATATGATGAGGGCTGAGTGCGCAGGTCCGAAGGTAGGACGTCTTGTGTCGAAATCACGCTTTTCCGCAAGAATACTCTACGGCATATACATCACTCTCACCGTATCCGAGGCGATACTCCTGCTCTGCGGCGGTATGCCTCTCTATGACGCCATTCTGCACGCCTGCTCATCGGCAGGTACAGGCGGCTTCTCCATGTGGGGAGACAGCATAGGTCATTACGACAGCGTTTACATAGAAATGGTAGTGGCAGCGTTCATTATCCTTTTCGGCGTAAATTTCAACCTTTACTATTATCTTCTCATCAGAAAGTTCTCAATGGCTTACAAGAATGAGGAGGTAAGGACGTATTTCGGCGTGATAATAGCCGCTACAGCTATTATCGCCATTAATGTACACAAGCTTTACGACGGAGTAGGCGATACCCTGAGACATACCTTCTTTATGGTGGCTTCCACCATAACCTCGGCAGGCTTCTCCACCACCGATACGGCGAAATGGCCTGAATTCTCGCAGACTCTGCTGCTGATGCTCATGTTCGTGGGCTCATGCGCAGGCTCTACAGGCGGCGGTATGAAGGTATCGCGTATAATGATACTTATAAAAACAGGCATCAAGGAGCTGAAATATATTACAAATCCCCGTGCAGTAGCTACTGTCAAAATGGACGGAAAGCCTGTGGAAAAGGACGTAGTGCGCGGCGTGAGCAATTATCTCATACTTTTTATGACGCTCATGTCAATATCAGTGCTTCTGATATCGCTCAACGGCTTCCATATTGACGAATCGCTTTCTGCGGTCATAACCTGCATGAATAATATCGGCTTCGGCGTGGGACGCTTCGGCCCTGCAGGAAATCTCGGCGGACTCAATGCATTTTCAAAGGTGGTTCTCTGCTTTGATATGCTTCTCGGCCGTCTGGAGATATATCCGCTGATAATGCTGTTTGTTCCGAGAAGAAGATGATAATGCAGCGGAGCGTGGGGACGTTCCGCTGTTTTATTAATACGTAAAAAGATTAAAATGGGAGGAATTTAACATGAAAAAATTTGTTGCGGCAGCTCTTTCAGCTGCTATCTGCATGGGAGCTGTATCGGCTCCGAGTGTATGCGCGGTAACTACGGATATGGGCGGTATATCCGCTGAGGACATCAGAGTTGCCGATTCAGGCAAGTGCGGTGTCGACGCTTACTGGAACTTTGAAAACGGCAAGCTCACTATCACGGGAAACGGCGAAATGGGAAAATGGGACAGCGCTGGCGTTACTCCATGGGCAAGCTTGCGTGATAATATAAACACTATCGAGGTAGGCGAGGGTATTACAAAGATAGGAATGTGCGCTTTTTCCAACTGCGTAAAGGCAACATCGGTAAAGCTGCCTCAGAGTCTTATTACTCTTGAAACGAATTGTTTTGAGGACTGTGACAGCCTTGAAAGCATTGAGCTGCCAAGCGGACTTACAACTGTTGGTTCGTATTGCTTGAAGAACTGCAATAATCTGAAAAGAGTTGTCGTGCGCAGTCAGACCTGCAAGTTCGTAGGCGGTAAAGACACCATAAGCAATGATACCGCCAACAGAAACAATAAGTACACAGGCGTTATCGTGGGATATCCCGGCTCTACAGCTGAGGCTTACGCCAACAAGAGCGGCTATAAATTTGAGAATATAAACAGCAGCACTCCTCCGACTACTACCAAAGCAACGACTACGACAACGACGACAACGACTACTACGACCACAACCACAACGACTACCACCACAACAACAACAACTACTACTACTACAACAACAGCTACAACTACCACAACAACACCTAAGATAAGCATCGGTATAAGCAAGAAGGTCATCAAGGTGGGCGAGACTGCTGACGTTTACACAGACGGCTGGACAGTCAAGAGCGTGGAGTCGTCTGCACCTTCCGTTGCTGAGGCAACAGCAAAAACCGTAAAGGGCATATCAGCAGGTACTGCAACAATAACCTTCTACACCACCGAGGGCTATAAAACACAGATAACTGTCACTGTTACAGGCGAAGACGGCTTTAAGCTCGGCGATGTTGACGCAAACGGCGCAGTAAACGCTGTTGACGCAAGCTATGTTCTTGCAGAATACGCAAGCACATCTACAAATCATGCTCCGAGCTTTGCAGAAGAGCAGGCTGCGGCGGCAGATGTAAACAAGGACAGCGCAGTAAATGCTGTTGACGCTTCCTATATCCTCTCTTATTACGCTTATAATTCAACAGGCACAGGCGATAAGAAGTCCTTTGAGGACTACATGAAGCAGAACTGAGCCTTTGACGCTATCGAAATGGAGAGGTATCGATGAAGAGAATATTAGCTGCCGTTATGGCAGCAGTAATGAGTATATCCGCAGGAATATCCGCGCCTAAGTCTGTTTCTGTGGCGCTTTCTCCTCAGATGAACATAATCGAGGACAGCAGAGTGGAGGAATCGGGCAAGTGCGGCGTTGACGCCTACTGGGAGCTCAGCGGAGACAGACTTGTCATCACGGGAAACGGCGAAATGGGCTATTGGGATACTCCTGACCGCACCCCGTGGGGAAAGATAAGGGACAGGATAGGCTCGGTAGAGATAGGCGAGGGCATAACCAGTGTGGGAACCTGCGCTTTTGCAAGCTGTACAAGGATATCCTCGGTAAAGCTGGCGAGTACGGTAACTGACCTGAATATGAGCTGCTTTGAGGAGTGTAAAAGCCTTGGCAGTATAGAGCTGCCTGCTTCTGTGGCGGTTATCGGTCTGAACGCATTCAAAGCCTGTTCTGCACTGAGGAATGTGACAATACGCAATCAAAGCTGCCGTATCATAGGCGGCAAGCCAACTATTTCAAACAGCGCCTCTATAGGACAGTCCTCATACGGCGGTTCTATAAGCGGCTACAAGGGCTCGTCTGCGGAATCATATGCTTCAAAAAACGGCTATAATTTCATTTCTCTGGGCGATGCGCCTGCAACAACAGCGCCTCCGCCCAAGACTTCAACAACTACTGCAAAGCCCACAACGACCACAACTACTTCAACAACATCTACTACTACAAAAAAGACAACTACTACCACGAAAAAGACTACTACAACTACCAAAAAGACCACAACAACGACTACAACGACCACTACCACCACAACTACAACAACTACTACAACCTCCACAACGACTACTACAGCACCCTATGTGGTCAGTGTAAGTGCGAAGATAGACATCGGCAGCTACCCCACCAAGACTGTCTACACGGTTGGCGACGAGCTTGACCTCAGCGGCGGCGTTCTGCTCCGCTCCTACAGGGAGTTCTACAGCGACGGCAGCTATCAGGATACGGTTCTTGAGCCTGTGATGATGAAAAACGCTTCATACAGAATGAACCATATCAATATCAGCAAGTCTGATTTTGACAGCAGCAAGGCGGGAGTCTGCACCATTTCCGTGATGTACTATTATCAGGACTCTATAGCCTCTACTGATTTCGAGGTAGAGGTAAGACAGCCTGAAACGACTACAACCGTCACCGAAACTACCACAACTGAGACGACTACTGCCACGACTACCACGGCTGTACCGACAACTACAGAGACTACCACGACAGAGGTGCGCGTTATAAGCGTAAGCGCAAAGCTGGATATCGGCAGTCTGCCCTACAAGACTACATACACCATAGGCGACGAGCTCGACCTCAGCGGCGGTACTGTGCTCCGCTCATACAGGGAGTTCTACAGCGACGGCAGCTACAAGGATACGGTGCTTGAGCCCCTCAGCATGACGGAGGCTTCATACAGAAGAAACCGCGTGAATATCGTAAAGTCTGACTTTGACAGCCTTAAGGCAGGTACTCAGACCATATCCGTAAGCTATTACTATCAGGATTCCATTGCATATGCCGAATTCAATGTGGAGGTAAATCCTGCCGTTATTACTACATCTACAACTGCTGAGGAGCAGATAACCACCACAACTACGGCTAAGGACAACCGCTTCACTGCGAGAGTCGAGGTAATGGAGCTCCCTTATAAAATAGTATATACCGTTGGCGAACAGCTGCAGCTTGCAGGACTCAGAGTGAATGTATATCATACCTACGGTGAAAACGAGGAGCTCATCAACAAGAACGAAGAGGTCATCGCCTTCCCCGAAAAGTATGAGGTAAGGGATTACGACAGCAACAGGATAGGTCCTCAGCGCCTGAAGCTCAATTATAAGGTATATAATGAAGAAGTGGGTGAGTGGGTAACGGCTTCTGCTGATTTTGAGGTAAGAGTTGAGGAGACAACAACTACAACCACCACCACCACGACTGCAACTACAACGGAAACAACGACTACAACCGCAAAGCCTGCTGATTTCAGCATTGAAATGGAGATAACCGAGAATCCTTACAAGCTTGAGTATAACCAGTTCGACAACAATATAGAACTGGCAGGAATGCGGATAAATCTGTGGCGTATCGAGGAGAACGGCGAAAGACATCAGATCCTTTGGAATCAGTCCATTCTGGAACTGCCCTATGGTTATGGATATTCTGTAATGGATATAGACAGGAACAGAGTGGGACGTCAGCGCATAACCGTTACAGTTGCAACTTATAACTATGAGCTTGGTAAGGATGTTTCAGACTCTCACACATTCTTTATTGAGTATAGACCTGCAATTATTACAACGACAACAACAACTACCACTACTACAACTACGACAACAACTTCAACTACCACTACTACAACTACAACTACCACTACAACTACAACAACCACAACATCGACGACTTCAACTACGACCAAAACCACAGCATCGACCACAGAAAAGCCTAAGACTACCACAACAACCACAACAAAGGTCACAACGACCACGACTGCACCCGTTACTACCACAACAGTCCCTCAGCCTTCTAAGGTGAAGCTGGGCGACGTGGACGGCGACGGAAAGGTAAATGCTGTAGACGCAAGCTATATCCTTACAGAGTACGCAAGCACCTCTACAGGTCATCAGCCAAGCTTTGACAAGGATAAGCGCGAGGCGGCTGACGCAGACTTCAACGGAAAGGTAAATGCAGTGGACGCTTCTATAGTTCTTTCCTATTACGCTTACCGCGGAAGCGGCGGAACTATCGCTGATATGAGAGAATGGCTGAAATAATAGCTAAGTCTCAAGGTCTAAATTACAGACAATAATAGGAAAAATCACGAAAAACAATCAAAAAGGACGGCTTTTTAAGGTATCCCCTTGACAAGCCGCCCTTTTTTAGGGTATAATAATCAATGCGCGGATTCTATACCCTTTTATAGGTATATGCGCACTATATTTAATGAAAAGGAGGAAAAATATGCCTACATTTAACCAGCTCGTACGTAAGGGAAGAAAGGATCTTGAGACAAAGTCTACAGCTCCTGCTCTCCAGAAGGGCTACAATGCTAAGAAGAAGACTCAGATCGACCTCAGCTCACCTCAGAAGAGAGGCGTTTGCACAGCTGTAAGAACTGCTACACCTAAGAAGCCTAACTCAGCTATGAGAAAGATCGCCAGAGTTAAGCTCACAAACGGCTACGAAGTAACTTCTTACATTCCAGGTATCGGTCACAACCTTCAGGAGCACAGCGTCGTTCTTATCAGAGGCGGACGTGTTAAGGATCTCCCTGGTGTGCGTTACCACATCATCAGAGGTACTCTCGATGCTCAGGGCGTTGCTAACCGTAATCAGGCTCGTTCCAAGTACGGTGCAAAGAAGCCTAAGCAGAAGTAAGATACTTCTCATCAGTCAGCGGCTGGCTGTATAAACAATGCCGTTCATTCATTAATATAGGATAACTACTACCGCAGGGTAATGCGGAGATCATATAGATTTATTCGATTGATCCTCTGCATTGGCTCCTGACACACCTGTCGGCGAAGCAAAGCCCACAGGGCAGTAACCGACAAGGTTTGAGTACCTATGAATTCATTAATCTATATGAAGGAGGGAAGCGAAAATGCCAAGAAGAGGTAAAATCGCAAAGCGTGATGTATTACAGGATCCTGTATACAATTCAAAGCTCGTTACACGTCTGATCAACAATATCATGTTAGACGGTAAGAAGGGCGTAGCGCAGAAAATAGTTTACGGTGCATTTGAGATCGTAGCTGAAAAGACAGGCAAGGACGCTCTTGAGGTGTTCCAGCAGGCTATGGAAAATATCATGCCTGAGCTTGAGGTAAAGGCTCGCCGTCTCGGTGGTGCTACTTACCAGGTTCCTATGGAGGTTCGTCCTGAGAGACGTCAGACTCTCGGTCTCCGCTGGATCACAAAGTATTCCAGAGAGAGAAACGAGAAGACTATGAAGGAAAGACTCGCAGGTGAGATACTCGACGCTCTCAACGGCACAGGCGGTGCTTGCAAGAAGCGTGACGATACTCACAAGATGGCAGAGGCAAACAAGGCGTTTGCTCACTACCGCTGGTAAGCGTCTTTGTAAAAGGAGTAAATTATGTCAAGAGATTGTTCACTTGAAAATACAAGAAATATCGGCATAATGGCCCACATTGACGCAGGTAAGACCACTACCACAGAGCGTATCCTTTTCTACACAGGTGTTAACCACAAGATCGGTGAAACACACGAAGGTTCCGCTACTATGGACTGGATGGAGCAGGAGCAGGAGAGAGGTATCACAATTACTTCCGCTGCTACTACTTGCTACTGGGCAGGCCACAGACTTAATATCATCGACACTCCTGGCCACGTTGACTTTACAGTTGAGGTTGAGCGTTCACTCCGTGTACTCGACGGCTCTGTAACAGTTCTCTGTGCTAAGGGCGGTGTTGAGCCACAGTCTGAAACCGTTTGGAGACAGGCTGATAACTATAAAGTACCCCGTATGGCTTATGTAAATAAGATGGACATTATGGGTGCTGATTTCTATCATGTTATCGACATGATGAAGGACAGACTCAAGTGTAATGCCGTTCCGATCCAGCTCCCTATCGGCGCTGAGGACTCATTCAGAGGTATCATCGACCTCGTTGAGATGAAGGCTTACATTTATACAAACGATCTCGGTACAGATATCAAGGTCGAGGATATCCCCGACGATATGAAGGAGATCGCTCAGAAGTACCACGATGAAATGGTTGAGCACGTTGCTGAGCAGGATGAGGCTCTTATGGAGAAATACTTCGAAGAGGGCGAGCTTTCTCAGGACGAGATCAAGACCTGCATCAGAAAGGCTACCATTGCTAACCACATGGTTCCTGTAACATGCGGTACTTCATACAAGAACAAGGGCGTTCAGAAGCTCCTCGATGCTATCATCGACTATATGCCTTCTCCGCTCGATGTTCCGGCTATCAAGGGTGTTAACCCTGATACAGATGAGGAAGAGGAAAGACCTTCTTCTGATAACGAGCCATTCTCAGCTCTCGCATTCAAGATCGCTACTGACCCATTCGTTGGTAAGCTTGCGTTCTTCCGTGTATACTCAGGTGTCGTAAATCAGGGTGATACAGTTCTCAACGCTACAAAGGACACTAAGGAGCGTTTCGGCCGTATCGTTCAGATGCACGCTAACCACAGAAAGGACCTCACAACTGTTTACTCAGGCGATATTGCCGCAGCTGTTGGTCTTAAGAATACAACCACAGGTGATACACTCTGTGATGAAAAGCACCCGATCATTCTCGAATCCATGGAATTCCCTGAGCCTGTTATCCAGCTCGCTATCGAGCCTAAGACAAAGGCAGGTCAGGAAAAGATGGGTATTGCTCTCGCAAAGCTTGCTGAAGAGGATCCTACCTTCAAGACATGGACAGATGAGGAAACAGGTCAGACTATCATCGCAGGTATGGGTGAGCTTCACCTCGATATTATCGTTGACCGTCTCCTCCGTGAGTTCAAGGTCGAGGCTAATGTTGGTGCTCCTCAGGTTGCTTATAAGGAAACTATCAAGGGCAAAGCTGACATCGACTACAAGTACAAGAAGCAGTCCGGTGGTTCAGGTCAGTACGGTCACGTTAAGATCCGTGTTGAGCCTAATGAGTCAGGTAAGGGCTACGAGTTCAAGAACGCCGTTGTCGGCGGTTCTATCCCCAAGGAGTATATCCCTGCTGTTGACGCAGGTATCCAGGGCGCTATGAAGGCTGGTATCCTTGCCGGCTACGAAGTAGTTGACGTTAAGGTTGAGCTTTACGATGGATCATATCACGAAGTTGACTCGTCAGAAATGGCATTCAAGATCGCTGGTTCTATCGCTTTCAAGGAAGCTCTCAAGCAGGCTAACGCAGTTCTCATGGAGCCTGTTATGAAGGTTGCAGTTATCGTTCCTGATGATTACCTCGGAACAGTTATCGGTGACCTCAGCTCTCGCCGCGGACAGATCCAGGGACAGGAGTCAAGATCAGGTTCTATCCAGGTCGACGCTCTCGTACCTCTTTCAGAAATGTTCGGTTATACAAGTGATCTCCGTTCCAACACACAGGGACGCGGTCAGTATACTATGGAGCCTCACAGCTATGAGGAAGTTCCAAAGAGCATCGCTGAAAAGATCATGGCTAACAGAGCTAAGAACTAATTGAATATTCCGCCCGTTTTATGCGGAAACTTGTGTAAAACGGGCAAAATTTACAAAATCATGTGGTTCAGCTAATATTTTTTTACTGAAACACTTGAATTTACCAAAATAATCTGGTATAATAATATATACAGATTTCTGAAATCTATTCTAAGGAGGAATTTTCCAATGGCTAAGGCTAAATTTGAAAGAACCAAACCCCATGTAAACATTGGTACAATCGGACACGTTGACCACGGTAAGACTACTCTTACTGCTGCTATCACAAAGACTCTCGCTCTGAAGGGTCAGGCTCAGTATGAGGCTTACGATATGATCGATAAGGCTCCAGAAGAGAGAGAGCGTGGTATCACAATCAATACAGCTCACGTTGAGTACGAGACAGACAAGCGTCACTATGCTCACGTTGACTGCCCTGGTCACGCTGACTACGTTAAGAACATGATCACTGGTGCTGCTCAGATGGACGGCGCTATCCTCGTTGTTGCTGCTTCTGATGGCCCTATGGCTCAGACAAGAGAGCACATCCTTCTCGCTCGTCAGGTTGGCGTTCCTGCAATCGTTGTATTCATGAACAAGGCTGATCAGGTTGACGACGAAGAGCTCCTCGAGCTCGTTGAGATGGACATCCGTGACCTTCTCTCAAGCTATGACTTCCCTGGCGATGATACTCCTATCATCAAGGGTTCTGCTCTTAAGGCTCTCGAAGCTCCAGATGATCTTAGCGATCCTGCTTACAAGCCAATCCTCGACCTCATGGACGCTGTTGATGAGTTCATCCCAAGCCCTGAGAGAGACGATGCTAAGCCATTCCTTATGCCTATCGAGGATACTATGACAATTTCCGGTCGTGGTACTGTTGTTACAGGTAGAGTAGAGCGTGGAAAGCTCAACGTAAACGAGCCTGTTGAGATCGTTGGTCTTTCTGACGAGAAGCTCAACACAGTTGTTACAGGTCTTGAAATGTTCAGAAAGACTCTTGACTTCTGTGAGGCTGGTGATAACGTTGGTGCTCTTCTCCGTGGTATCACAAGAGATCAGGTTGAGCGTGGACAGGTTCTTTGTAAGCCAGGCTCAATTCACCCACACACAAAGTTCAGCGGTCAGGTTTACGTACTGAAGAAGGAAGAGGGCGGCCGTCATACTCCTTTCTTCAACAACTACAGACCTCAGTTCTACTTCAGAACAACTGACGTTACTGGTGTTGTATCTCTCCCTGCTGACAAGGAAATGTGTATGCCTGGCGATAACGTTGCTATGGACGTTGAGCTCATCACTCCTATCGCTATCGAAGAGGGACTCCGTTTCGCTATCCGTGAGGGTGGTAGAACAGTTGGTTCAGGCGTTGTTACAAAGATCAACGAATAATCTTTGATACTTTAATTATCAACGACTTTAGGCGGTCGTGCCAAGTGGCATGACCGCCTTTTTACATAATATCAATACAAAAGGCAGGGTACAAACATGGAATATGTTCTTCAGACTCAGCAGCTTTGTAAGAAATACGGAAAATTCAACGCTCTCACCGATTTTACCATAAATGTTCCCAAGGGCTCTATCTACGGTATGGTCGGAAGAAACGGCGCAGGCAAAACTACCCTTATCCGTATAGTTACGGGGCTGAATAACCCGTCCTCGGGAGAGTTCACTCTCTTCGGGACAAAGAATACCGACGCTGATATACTTGCAAAGCGCCGAAAAATAGGCGCTGTTGTTGAAACTCCGTCACTTCACCCCGAAATGTCCGCAAAGGACAACCTTATACAGCAGACCAAGGCACTTGGTATCTCAGATGAAAAGCTGGACGAGATACTAAAGCTTGTGGGACTTGGAAATACCGGTAACAAAAAGGCCAAGAACTTCTCCCTCGGTATGCGTCAGAGGCTTGGAATCGCCTTTTCTCTGGTGGGTGACCCCGAGTTTCTCGTTCTTGACGAGCCTATCAACGGTCTTGACCCACAGGGTATCATGGAGGTCCGCGAGATGATACTGAAGCTCAACCGCGAAAAGGGTATCACCATACTTATCTCCAGCCATATCCTTGACGAGCTCTCACGTCTTGCCACTCACTACGGATTCATCGAAAGAGGTCACGTCATCAAGGAAATGAGCGCCGAGGAGCTTGAACACGTCAGCCGCCGCTCTATCCACCTCAACGTCAACGATACTAAGCTTCTGGCAGAGGTTCTTGACGGCATGAAGGCTGAATACAGGATATATTCACCCAATGAGGCTGATATTTTCACTCCTATGCAGGTAACTCCTCTCGTTCTTGCGCTGAATGAGAAGAATTGCTTTGTTAACTCCATGACCGAGAGCCACGAGAGCCTCGAAAATTACTTCATGGGACTTGTAGGAGGTGTTCGCAATGCGTGAGTTACTGGCAGAAGGCTACAGAAGGCTTTTCAAGGGCAAGCGTTTCTACATTGTCCTTTCGGTTATCGTGGGATTTGCAGTACTGGTACTTTCCTTCGTGAAAGTGTTCGATTCCGACCATACAGCCCGTGCTGACGGTATGCTGTTTATGATGACGGGTACACTCCCACTCCTCATCAGTATCGCCGCAGGTCTGCTCATCGTGCAGGATTACCGCAATAACACCGTGAGAAACAAGATAATCATCGGTCATTCAAGAACAAATATCTATCTTGCAAACCTCATCGTTTCCGTCACAGTGGCAGTTATCTACCAGCTTGCATTCTGGCTCACAGTACTTGCACTGGGCTATATCCTGCTTCAGTTCGAGTTCTTCCCCTGCGCGGAAGTATTCGCAAATATGGGCATAGCTATCCTGATACAGCTCACATTCACTTCCATCATCGTATTCTTCTGCAATACCATGAAAAATGTTGGCGGATTTGTTATCTCGCTCATCATGCACGAGGTCGTACTGATGATGTCGCCGATAATGCTCCTTATCAGGAGTGAAAAGGTGCAGGACTTTATCGGCAACTGTCTCCCAAGCTTCCAGGTAAGCCTTGTTGAATACAATTATATGAAGTTCCCTGATGGACTTCCTGTGATACTCATTGCAGACGCATTGATTATCGTCGTTACGACTATTGGCGGAATCCTTCTCTTCAATAAGTCTGACCTTAAATAAGTATGATTTGTAGGGACGACCATTGGCCGTCAGTGGATTTAGATGATATTATAATAGCCGATGTGTAGGGGGCGATGCCTACATCGCCCCGAAGGCGCGGGACGCCGAGGGCGGCGTCCCCTACATTAAAAAGCCCGAAAGCATATGCTTTCGGGCTTTGTTTCGTTATTATTCACCGTTGCCTTCGGCTGGCTGTTCAGCAGGCTGCTCAACAGGCGGCTCGGGCGGGTTAGTTACGGGTTCGGGCGGATTTGTTACTGGCTCAGGCGGTGCTGTAGGTGCCTGTGTTGTAGGCTGAGACGCCTGAGTTGTTACTGCTACAGTCGTTGTAAGTGCTTCTGTAGTAGCAGGTGCAGCTGTTGTCGGTGCAGCAGTGACTGTATTTGCAGAAACGTAGTAGACTGTGAGCTTCTTGCCGCTCTTGTTGTTGAAAGTCGAGTTAGGTGTAACGGTCTTGCCGTCAACCTGTAAGCCGACGATGGAATTTGCCTTGCCGTAGGAGTCCTTTGACTCTACGAACTGATAGTTATGGTCATGGATACCTGCCTTGTCAAGAGCGTTCTTGTACTGCTCCATGGTAAGTCCCTGATAATCGGGGATAGTAGCGGTTTCCTTGCCCTTGCTGACCTTTATCTTGATAACGTCGCCCTGTGCTATCTTTTCGCCGGCTTCAACGCTCTGCTCGAAGATAACATCGTTGTCGTAATCGTTGTTATACTCA
This sequence comes from Ruminococcus flavefaciens, assembly GCF_900119075.1. Lineage (GTDB taxonomy): Bacteria > Bacillota > Clostridia > Oscillospirales > Ruminococcaceae > Ruminococcus > Ruminococcus flavefaciens_Q. The sequence continues at coordinate 31,515 of NZ_FPIP01000012.1, read as the reverse complement.
TAATCAGCGTCGAGAACGAAGTCTTCCTTGTATTTGTCCTTGGTAAGCGAATAGAACTGCTTGATCAGATTCGGCATTACGATGTTCTTTTCCTTTGTGGACTCCTTGTTGTCGTCCACGACCTTATCCGAAACTGACGATGAACGTCTGCTGCTGGACATGGTGGATTCCTGCTCGGGCGGAACAATGAGCTTATAGAAGATAACGCCCAGTATCATCATAATGGCGAGGAACAGGAGAGCAACGATTATCGGTACCTTTATCCTGTCCACGGTATTTATCTTTTCGTAGCTGTAGCTGTCATCGCGGCGTGGCTTCTTGTATACGGGAGCGCTGCGCTCGTGAATGACGTTCTGGGGATTTTCGTGCTGATATACAGGCTGCTGGGGAGCTTCGTGCAGTGCGGAAGCGGCTGTATTGCCTATACCGCTGCCCAGAAGAACAGTACTTGTATTGTCGAGAAACTCCTCATCGTCCTCGGCAGGCTGCTCAAAGAGCTTTGTTACCAGCTCGGTGATAGTCTGTATACGGTCTCTGCCGTTGAGATTCATGCCCTCCATGATAACTCTTGACACATGGCGCGGAATGCGTGAATCCAGCATATGAGGCTCGTGGAGGTCGTCGTGGTTCTGACGGCTCATAGAGTCAACAGGCATACAGCCTGTGAGAGCTCTGTAGAGGAGTGCGCAGACTCCGTAAACGTCAGTCCATGAACCCTGACGGCTGCTGCTGCTTGCGGAATACTGTTCGGGAGCAGCATAGCCCTTGAAGAGCTCATATTCAAGACCTGCATTTGCAGTTCTGACAGCAGAAACGCAGAAGCCGAAGAGCTTGAGCTCGCCCTTATCGGTGATGTAGACTGTATCGGGGCTGATAGCGCGGTGGATTATGCCTGCGTTATGGAGAATGCCGATGGTGGTGAACAGGGGAGGGAATATCTTGGAGACCTGCTCCCAGCTGAGCTCGCCTGCATTTTCCTTGAGGTAGTCCAGTATCTTAACGCCCTCGATGTATTCAAAAATGGTATATGTGGTGTTGTTCTCGGCGAACATATCCAGCACAGGCGGAATATTCGAGTTGTTGCGGAGTCTCGCAAGAGACTTGTTGAGCTCGGTATACTCAGCCATGAAAGCCTTGTACTTGGCAAGGTTATTGTAATTAACGCTGATTATCGCCTTATTCTTGACACGGGTGCAGAGGTTAATAGGCATATACTCTCTTATGAGCACCTTTTTGCCTGTTGTTGTATCAGCGCCGATATAGGTCGCACCCTCGCCGTTGTATTCCAGAAGAACACCGCAGAGGTATTTGCTATGGAGTATCGTACCTGGTGGGACATACATGGGGTTATGTTCATCTGTTTCCACGTATCCGCAGGACGGACAAACGTGCATAGACTCGTCATACTTTTCCATGCATCTGTTGCAAAATTTACTATCTCCCAAAGCAGTTCCTCCTCCTAAAAGTAGTCAATGCACAAAATAGGCATCATATCTATTTTAGCAAGAAAAACGGAAATTGTCAACTGTTTGGAGGCGAATAATTCGCGATACTGTGAATTTGTATTTTTTTTGTAATAATTTCACGGGAGATTTTTCTCATTTGTAATAATTTAGTGATTAGTGATTAGTGATTAGTGAGCAGCAAGGAAGCGACTACTACTCTCTGATTTCTAATTACTACTTATTAAAAAGAGTCATAAAGAAGATTTACTTCTTTATGACTCTTTTTCTTACAGATTACCGCTGTTTACTGAGAGTATCTTCATTGAGCTGTACTGGAACGTACCGTCCTCTTTTTCGATAAGCTTGTACTCAGCCTGCTTTGCAACGGTCTTTTCCATCCACTGCGGGAGCTCTGCGATATAGTCAACATTGAGAGTATACTCGTTTCCGTTCTTGGTTATGGACTTTATCTCGGGAGCGTAGGTATGTGTGATAGTCTTGACCTTAACGTTGTATGCGCCGTCGGAGTAGTAGAATCTGGACTCCACAGGACCAACGGTAGCGTGCTCAAATGCGGGAAGATTCTCGCCGAAGAGCTCTACTGCGTACTTTTCAACGTCAACATCGGGGATACTTACGGTATCAAGGGTGAGGTCGTACTTTGAGACCTTGCTGTCGTCCATGATTATAGACCATATTGTAGCGGTTATGACCTGCTCGGAGGTGAGCTGTGACGGATCGCTGAATGGCTCTATATCCATGATAGCGGCAGGGTATATCATCTGTGTGAAGCTGTCCTTCTTTACCTCGCCTGATGTGAAGCTTTTTGCGAAGCCGATACCCTTTGCGATAGTAGCTATGATACCGATTATTGCAAAGGCTGTGAGTACCACGCCAAGTACGGTATACAGGCGCTTTTTCTTGGGAGTGTCTGCGAATGTCTCTGCTTCGGAGCGCTCAACGTGCTCGCTTCTCTGAGCGATGAGCTCGGCAGGATCCTCGTCAAGTATCTTCTTGAATGTGGAGGGTTCTTTTTTTGCCTTTTCAGCAGGAGCTTCAGCCTTTTCGGGTTCTGCGGCTGTTTCCTCGGCAGTCTCCTCTATCTCGAACAAGCCATCGGTGCTGGTAGCTTCGTTGATAGCCTCCTCGTATTCGTCAACAGCAGGAGCCGATTCCTCGGGAGCAGCTTCTTCTGCGGCTTCGGGAGCTACAGCGCCCATCTGAGAGCGTCTCATATCAATGACCTGTCTCTGCTTGTCTGGAGAAAGAGCGTCAAAGCGCTCCTTGAGGTCGGGCGTAAGACCGTTGATGATGTCCTCGTCTGTGAGAACCAGTGGCTCAGCGGACCTTTGAGTATTTATATCGGCAATAGCTTCGGCAGCGTCCTCGCGGATATTGTCCAGCATACTGCCTACGGGATCGCTGTAATTATCGGGAGCAGCGTCCTCGGGATGATTTATAGCGGCGATAGCGGCGTCAATGAGGTCTGTAGCGGAAACTTCGCTGTCATTGTCCTCAAAGAGTCCCTCCTCGGGAGCTGTTTCAGCTGCGGTCTCGGGCTTTTCCTCGTCCTTGCCCTTGCTTTTGAGCTTCTTGAAGAAACCGCCTATCTTGCTGGTCTTTTCAGCTTCGGGAGCAGTTTCTTCCGCTGGCTCGGCAGGGGCTTCTGCTGCTTCGCCGAGAGCTTCTATTGCGGAATCCACTTCATTCTCGGCAGCGGAGGAATTAACGATTATCTCCTCTGCAAGAGAAACGGGAGCGCTTTTTTCTGCTTCTTCTGCAAGGCGGCGCATTTCCTCAGCCTGACGCTGTCTTTCAGCTTCTTCGGCAAGTCTGCGCTGCTCTTCTTCCTCAGCGAGACGAGCCTGTCTTGCCATTTCCTCAGCCTTGCGCTGCTTTTCAGCCTCTATCTGAGCGATACGGCGCTGTCTTTCGGCTTCTTCCTCAAGTCGTGCCTGCTCGGCAGCCTCTGCAAGTCTGCGCTGGCGCTCGGCTTCTTCAGCCTCGCGTGCCAGACGGCGCTGCTCAGCTTCTTCTGCAAGGCGCTGTCTCTCTGCGGCAGCCTCGGCAGCTCTGCGGGCTCTTTCAGCTGCTCTCTGCTCCTCGGCAGCGTTTTCGGCAGCTATCCTTGCCTGTCTTTCGCGTTCCTGTTCCTCGCGGCGGAGCGCTTCGTAGTCGGGCAGTTCGCCTGTTATAACTATCTTCTTTTTCTTGACGGGCTTTGGCAGCTCCTCAGTCATGGGAACTGTGTCGAACACCCTTGTTACCTCGGCAGAAGCCTCGGTATGCATCACCTCGTCGATGATGTTGGGGACCTCCTCGGGCTCTGCTTCGGAAACAGGCTCGGGGACAGGTATATCCTGTGACGGCGGAGCAAATTCCCATACAGCAGGGGGCGTGTCATCGTGGACAACAGGCTGTTCATCTATATGGTGCTTTTCCTCCTCGAGAGCGTGGAGCAGGTCATCGACGGACATATCGTCGAATTTGCTTTTTCTTGCAGCTCTCGGAGTATTATGGCTTCTTGCAGGAGTGCTTCCGCTGCTTCCGCCGCCGTCCATAAGGCTGTTGAGCATATCGTCAAGATCTTTTCTAATAGCCATTTCGACCTCCAAAAATCAAATAAAATGCTGTATTTATCTTATCTGACCGTTACCGTTTATCAGATATTTTACTGTAGTAAGTTCTGTAAGCCCCATAGGACCTCTTGCGTGGAGCTTCTGTGTAGAAATGCCTATTTCTGCTCCGAAGCCGAATTCACCGCCGTCGGTAAAGCGTGTAGAAGCGTTGACGTAAACTGCCGCAGCGTCTACCTGCTTCTGGAATTTCTGAGCGCTTTCCAGTGAGCTTGTAACTATGCACTCGGAATGACGGGTGCTGTATTTTCTTATATGAGCTATAGCCTCGTCGATATCGTCAACGACCTTTATTGCTATGATGAAATCGTTGAACTCTGTAGCGTACTCGGTCTCTGTAGCCTTTTCAACGGAATCGCCGAGGATAGCGATAGTTCTGTCACAGCCGTAGATCTTCACATCGTGCTTCTTGAAGCGCTCTGCTATCATTGGCAGGAACTTGTCCGCGATATCCTTGTGAACGAGAAGGCTCTCGATAGCGTTGCATACGGACGGACGCTGAGTCTTGGCGTTGTCGGTTATCTCCACAGCCATATCGAGGTCTGCGGAGGCGTCAACGTAAACGTGACAGTTGCCTGCGCCTGTCTCGATAACAGGTACGGTAGCGTTCTTGACTACAGCCTGTATGAGGTTAGCGCTTCCTCTTGGGATAATAACGTCAACGTAGCCGTTGAGACGCATGAGCTCTGTGGTAGTCTCGCGGTCTGTCTTTTCGATGACCTGTATCATATCAGCAGGGAGCCCAGCCTCCTCGATAGCCTTGCGCATGATGTTTCCGAGGCAGATATTGGAGTTTATAGCCTCCTTGCCGCCCTTTAATATGACCACATTGCCTGCCTTTAAGCAGAGAGCAGCTGCGTCAACTGTAACATTTGGGCGTGACTCGAAGATGATACCTATAACTCCGAGTGGTACTCTTGTCTTGATAATCTGCAAGCCGTTGGGACGGTTTCCGCCGCCTATTATCTCGCCGATAGGATCAGCAAGAGCGATAAGCTCGTCAACGCCCTTGGCAATGCCCTCGATACGCTTTTCGTCAAGCTTGAGTCTGTCCTGCTTGGCTTCAGTCATGCCGTTAGCCTTTGCGTTGGCGATATCCTTGGCGTTCTCGGCTATGATGAGCTCCTTGTTTGCAAGGAGAGCCTTTGATATAGCTGCGAGAGCGTTATTTTTAAGTGAAGTTGAAGCGCTTGCCGCAGCTGCCTCGGCAGCCTTGGCTCTTTTGCCCAGTTCCTCTGTATAACTCATATTTACACCTCTTGTATGTAGATTTTTGTATCATTCAGTCTTGAACCATTCCAGTTCGGCTGCGGGAATTACCGTATAATCGCCTGCTTTGCCGCTCTGTCTGAGGTAAACGTTCCTTATCCCTGCCTGTATGATGTGTCTTGCGCACAGTGGACAGGGCTTTGCTTTGTGTACAGAGCCGTCCTCAGGATTTACGCCTGTAAGGTAAAGGTCTGCACCAACGGTCTGCTCACGTGAGCAGTTCAGCAGGGCGTTTGCCTCTGCATGGACAGCCTTGCACATGGCATAGCCGTCGCCCTGATGCATATCAAGGGGTATCCTCGGACATTCGCCCGTATCACAGCAGTTCTCCATACCTCTCGGCGAGCCATTGTAGCCAGTGGCTATAACAGCGTCGTTTTTTACTATAACAGCGCCGTATTTTCGCTTTAAACAAGTGCTCCTGTAGGCGAATACCTCGGCGCAGTTAAGATAAGTGTCGATTTTTGAAACGCGCTCTGAGCCCTTTGATATTACCATGGTAAACCTCTGTTGCTTAGTATTGCGACTTGAAAAGAGTACCTATCTCCTTGTCCTCAAAGAGGTCGTAGAGCTTTTCGGGGTCTCTTCCGTTCATTATTATCATGTCGATGCCTGCGTTTGTAGCTATCTTAGCGGCGTTTATCTTTGTGGACATACCGCCTGTGCCCAGACTTGTACCTGCGCCGCCTGCCATAGCCTCTATCTCGGGAGTTATCTTCTCAACGAGAGGTATTGGCTTTGCGTCGGGATTTTCACGGGGATCGCCGTCGTAGAGAGCGTCGATGTCGGAGAGTATCAGAAGCAGGTCAGCTCCCGAAAGCTCTGCGACCAGAGCGGAAAGTGAGTCGTTCTCGCCAATTTCAAGCTCCAGCTCATCTATAGCAATGGTATCGTTTTCGTTGACTATGGGGATAACGTCCATGCCTACCAGCGATTCTACGGTAGTGCGGAAGTTCTCGCAGTGGCTTGGATTGTTGATTATTGCCTTTGTGAGCAGTATCTGCGCCACGGTAACGCTGTATTTAGCGAACATATCGTCGTAAACGTGCATGAGCTCGCACTGACCGATAGCGGCTACAGCCTGCTTGGTCTTGGTATCCTTTGGCTTTTCGGGAAGTCCCAGCTTTCCTGCGCCCAGACCTACAGCTCCAGAGGATACCATGATTATCTCACGTCCCGAGTTGTGGAGGTCGGAAATAACGCGGACCAGATTGGTCATGCGGCGTATATTGAGCTTGCCCGTCTTGTGGGCGAGGGTAGATGTGCCCAGCTTTATGACGATACGCTGTTTTTCGGATATATTTCTCATAGTTCTGACTTCTTTCAGTTGACTTTGTTTTTCGGTGAGCCGTTCTGCCAAGCCCTGATGTTATCGCATACGATATCCACAAGGCGCTGTCTTGTCTCCAGCGGAGCCCATGCGGTGTGAGGAGTGATAACGCAGTTTTTTGCGCCCTTTAACGGCGTATCGGGAGACATCGGCTCCTTTACCAACACGTCAAGGTATGCGGCGGCTATCTTTCCGCTGTTGAGAGCTTCTGCAAGGTCTGCCTCGTTCACTACTCCGCCGCGTGATGTATTCACCAGCATAGCAGAGGACTTCATATGTGAGAAAAGCTCCTTGTTGATGATGCCTGCGGTCTTGTCCGTGAGAGGGCAGTGGAATGTGAGAACATCGGCTTTTTCTGCGGCTGTGAAAAGGTCAGTGACCTCGTATGGGCAGTCCTTTGGCTGAGTTCTTGTGCTTACCACGATGTTCATGCCGAATGCCGAGCCTATCTCGGCTACTTTTCTGCCGATAGAGCCGAAACCCACTATGGAGAGAGTCTTGCCTGCAAGCTCCGAGGTGGGGACGGGGAAGTAAGAGAACGCAGGAGAGCGCTCCCATTCGCCGTTTTTTACGGCAGTATCATAGTCTCTTACACGGCTGAAGCGGTCGAGTATGTATGCGAAGGTCTGCTGAGCTACGGCGTTTGTGGAATACTGACCTGCATTGCAGACAGCTATGCCCTTCTGTGCGGCATAGTCTATATCCACGTTATTGAATCCTGTAGCGAAAAGACCTACATATTTTATGTTTGGGCAGGCGTCCATTACTTCCTTGGTAATGAGCACCTTGTTGCAGAGGACTATGTCTGCGTCGCCGATATTAGCGGCAGTCTCCTCGGGCTTGGTGAGGGGGATTATCTTCACGTCGCCCAGCTCTTCAAGCTGAGTGGTGGGGATATCGCCGCTGATATTTACGGTATACCAGTCGAGAACAGCTATTTTCACGGCTTATTTCTCCTCGCTTTTCTTAGCGTCAGCAGCTTCCTCAGCCTTTTTCGGCTTGCAGATGAAAGTGGATATCAGTGCTGCGAGAATGAGAATGAACTCGATGAGTCCGACAGCGTAGAAAAGGGTTTTATTGTCGGATATCCAGAGAGCAAGGGAAATAGGCGGAGCGATAGCGAAAATGAGCTGGAAAGGTCTTTTCTGCGTTGCGAATCTGTAAGCAAAGAAAATGACCGATATGATAGCAAGTGCGATATGCATAGAAAAACCGAATGGGAATATTGAGGGGTGCTCAGCGTCGGATATCTGTGCAATAGAATCAAGCATATTTAAAAGGTTCATGATTACTCCGTTCTTCCGTCCGAAAAAGCGCCTTGGCGCAGGGCGGATATATTAAAAGTTGCATAAGTCTGCACATTACAGTATAACACAAACGGCTGAAAAATTCAACTATTCTTTTAAAAAATACACAAAAATTTTATGGCGCACAGTCTCAGATTTTCGGCTGTTTTTAACATAGGGGTTGAATTTGCCGAACTTATCACGTATAATATTATTTAGTAGGGGCGGATATTATCCGCCCGTTTAGGGAACGCCTTCACTTGCAAGGCGTTCCCTGCACTATTCACTTATAACTTGACCGAAAGGAAAATTTATGATATATATGCTTGAAGATGAACATGGTATCCGCGATTTCGTGCTGTATGCCCTGAGAAACAGCGGCATGGAGGCAGAGGGCTTCGAGACGCCCGGCGCTCTCCGCGAGGCTATGGCAAGACAGCTCCCCGAGCTGCTGCTCCTTGACAGAATGCTGCCCGAGGAGGACGGTCTGACGGTGCTTAAAAAGCTCCGCAGCGCTCCCGAAACAAGGAAGCTCCCTGTGATAATGCTGACCGCAAAGGACACCGAGCTTGACAAGGTAGAGGGGCTTGACAGCGGTGCCGACGACTACATCGCCAAGCCCTTTGGCATGAGGGAGCTTATGTCCCGTATAAAGGCGCTTCTGCGCCGCACGGCTGATATCCCCTCGGAGAGCGAAAAGCTGGAGCTTGCGGGACTGTGTATCTATCCCTCGAAGCATGAGGTGTTTGCCGACGGCGAAAAGGTCTCCCTCACCCTCAAGGAGTACGATATGCTGCTGCTTCTGGTCAAGAACAAGGGGGAGGTCTTCTCCCGTGACAGGCTTCTCCGCGAGATATGGGGCTACGACTTCTCAGGCGAGAGCCGTACCGTTGACGTTCATATAAGGACTCTCCGCTCAAAGCTGGGGAGCTGCGGCGAACTGATACAGACTATCCGCGGCGTGGGCTACAAGGCAGGTGACGAGAGCAGTGACTAAGAAAATATTCCTGAGTATCGTGTCTATCTGCGGTATATCCGTAATAGCGGTAATGCTGCTCATTACTGTGCTGATGAACAACAAGACTGCGGAGCTGGCTGCGGAGCAGGTAGGAAATGAGGCGCGGCTCATAGCTTCTGCCGTGGAAAAGGGCGGCAGCGATTATCTCTTAGATACCGAATTTTCCGAGAATATCCGCGTGACATGGATAGACAGCGGCGGTACGGTAAAATTTGACACCGACAAGGACGCCGATTCCCTTGAAAACCATGCCGACCGTGAGGAGATAGCGCAGGCTCTTCAAACAGGAGAGGGCAGCTCATCACGCTACTCCGAGACAATAATGAAAAAGACCGTGAACCACGCAGTAAGGCTCAGCGACGGTTCTGTTATCAGAGTTTCGGGAGCCCACAGCTCATTTACCGCGCAGTTTTTAAAGCTTATAAATCCAATACTGCTTATCCTTGCGGCAGCTGCGCTGTTCTCGGCGCTTTCCGCAAGTGCTGTTTCACGCAATATCGTCAAGCCTATCAACGATATAGACCTTGAACATCCCGACGCGCAGAAGAACTACAAGGAGCTGGCGCCCCTGCTGGAAAAGCTGCGTACTCAGAATCACAAGGTCAGCCGACAAATGGACGAGATACAGAGCAGGCGAGAGCAGTTCAGCCTTATGACCGAGAGCATGAGCGAGGGACTCATAATCGCAGATCCCAAGCTCATGGTGCTTGCCTGCAATACAGCGGCGCTGAAGCTTCTGGGCACAGGCAGCTTCACCATGGGACAGAGCATTTACGCTCTCAATAACTCCGATATTTTCCGCCGCTGCCTGCTGAACGCACTGGGCGGCAGGCGCTCCGAGTGCATACTTAGAACAGGCGGCGGTCAGCGCGAGGTCATCGCCAGCCCTGCAAACAGCATAGACATGGTCTGCGGACTGGTGGTATTCATCATGGACGTTACCGAAAAGCAGGAGCTTGAGACCATGCGCCGCGAGTTTACCTCAAATGTATCCCATGAGCTGAAAACTCCGCTGACTACTATCTACGGCACGGCGGATATGCTTGCAAGCGGTATGGTTCAGCCTGAGGACGTTGTGCAGTTCGGCGGCAATATCCGCGGCGAAGCAGAAAGGCTCATCAACCTTATCAACGATATCATCTCCCTGTCCAAGCTTGACGAGGACTCCGCTCCCCATGAGAATGAGAGCGTTGAGCTCTATTCACTGGCAGAGGAAGTGATTGGACGTCTGAAGCTCAGCGCCGAGGAAAAGGGCGTGGCTGTTTCACTCACAGGGGAGAAGGTCTCACTTATGGGCAGCAGGACTATCCTCAGCGAGGTGATGTACAATCTCTGCGACAACGGCATAAAGTACAACGTCAGCGGCGGAAAGCTGGACGTGAAGATTTCCCACGCGCCAAAGCGTGCTATAATCACCGTCAGCGATACCGGTATCGGTATACCAAAGCAGCATATCGGGCGTATCTTCGAACGTTTCTACCGCGTTGACAAGAGCCGCTCACGTAAGATAAAGGGCACAGGTCTGGGACTTTCCATTGTAAAGCACGGCGTTATGTACCACAACGGCACTGTTCATGTGGACAGCGAATCGGGCAAGGGAACTACATTTACCATTGAGCTGCCCATTGAGAAGAAAAACAACGAACAAGGAGAAAATATATGAGCAGGACTATTACTGCCGCAGAGCTGAAAGACTTCGGGGACGCAATGCTTGTGGATATCCGCGACAGCTCCGCCTTTGAGTACGGACATATCAGCGGAGCTGTGAATATTCCGCAGGAGCAGGTGCTTACAGCGGAGCTTCCCCGTGACAGGAAAATAATCATATACTGCAAGGGCGGCATCATCAGCGGCGATATCGCCGAACAGCTCTGCGACAAGGGCTATGACGCCTATGAGCTGGCAGGGGGCTATGTGGAATGGCTCCGCGGCAAAATGGAGCAGCGCGACGTCACAGAAGCGGTGGAGCTGAGCCTGCGTAAGAAGTTCAAGAAGTCCATATGGTGCAAGTTCACCAAGGCTATAAACGAGTATGAGCTGGTACAGCCAAATGATAAAATAGCTGTCTGTATCTCAGGCGGTAAGGACTCAATGCTCATGGCAAAGCTCTTTCAGGAGCTGAAACGCCATGACAAGTTTCCGTTCGAGGTGGTGTTCCTTGTTATGGATCCGGGCTACAGTCCCGAGAACCGCCGTGTTATAGAGGAAAACGCCCGTTCAATGTCTATACCAGTTCATATTTTCGAGTCGGATATCTTTGATTCGGTATACAATATCGAGAAGAATCCCTGCTACATATGCGCGAGAATGAGGAGGGGCTACCTCTACAGTCACGCAAAGGCGCTGGGCTGCAACAAGATAGCTCTGGGACATCATTTTGACGACGTTATCGAGACAATCCTCATGGGTATGCTCTACGGCGGACAGGTACAGACCATGATGCCGAAGCTCCACAGCACCAACTTTGAGGGCATGGAACTGATAAGACCGCTGTATCTTGTACGCGAGGCTGAGATAAAGCACTGGCGTGACTACAACGACCTGCATTTCATACAGTGCGCCTGCAAGTTCACTGATACCTGCACTACCTGCGAGCCCGACAGCCGTTCCGTGTCAAAGCGTCTGGAGATAAAGAACCTCATCGCTGAGCTGAAAAAGGTGAATCCGCAGGTGGAGAAGAATATCTTCCGAAGCGTGGAAAATGTCAATGTGAATACGGTCATAGCTTATAAGGATAACGAGGGAGTTCACCGTTTCACCGATAGATATTGAGCCTGTAGGGGCGGATATTATCCGCCCCTGCAAATTCTAATTGCTATGCACTAATCACTACTCAATAATTACAGAAAACACCCGAAAGCATAACCGCAACACTTATATAGAAGCTTACAGTTAATTATGGGGGAAACCTTTCTGAGGAAAGGTTCCTCTGACAGAGGCGCGCCCCTCTGTCACTGCGTGACATCTCCCCGCACTGCGGGGAGTCACCCCCATACCCCTTTCCAAAGACTTTTATCTGGTTTTTTCGCAGATAGGGCGCTCCTTAAATAAAAAAAGACCTGCAAAAATGCAGGTGCGCCCTATCTGTGAAAAAACAAAACTAAAGTTTTAGGGAGAGAGTTTGAGAGAAGCCCCTTTTTCAAAAGGGGTTCTCTCAATAATAATTATAAAACTTCTATATGAGTATCATGGTTAAGCTTTCGGGTGTTTTTGTCATATTTACTGCCAGAATATCAGCAGGTCTTCCGCTCTGTCAAGGAACTGCGGACAGTGTCTGATAAGACCGCCGTCGCCTATATCCAGACAAAGCGCCAGCGTGAATATTATAGTTGCCGCCATGGAAACACCTGCAAGGATATATCTGCCCTTGTTTTCGTGAGGCTTATCACAGCCGCGGAATATTCCCAGCATGGTCACAAGGAACAGCATAGGTGTGAAATCAAATAAATAATGGGTAACTATGCCGCCCAGCGACATATCCAGCCATGCTGTTATAAATGATACCGCAAGGCATATCCAGACAAGCTGACGTCTGTTTTTGTCTGACTGCTCCTTTGACTTCTTTCCGAAGGCATAGGGCAGCATGAATGCTCCGAACATGATTACAGGATACATGAGAACTCCGCAGCCTGAGGATATATAGGTATATGCCGTGTAATTCTCCATATATACGGGAGCTGTCTCAATAAACGGGAAAGAGGTTCTCAGTCTCGGCGGATGAACGAAATAGTGTATTATAGTATCGGGGATACGTGCCAGCGAGAGCTTGTTTGCTCCTGCATTGCTGATAGTCAGCTGGTATATCGCACCGAACTGGAATGGCGAATCAAAACGTGCCGCATTGTATTTCATGATAATTACAGCGCCAATTGCAAGGGGAACTAAAAAGCTTGCCGCAAGGGACAGTCTCCACGGGAGCTTTTCGTTCTTATCAAATAGAACTCGCCAGAAATAGGGAATGAGCACAGCCGCACAAAGGGCTATAGTAGGTCTTGAAGCTGCGCAGAGGGCTAAGGCTGCACCGCTTATGAACAGCAGGAGCGGCTTTAGCTTCTTGTTTTTTGCGTTCAGCGCGGTCATTCCTGAAGCAAGGCACAGCATGATGTAGCACAGTCCTGTTACCGAGGGCAGGGTGTATCTGTCTATGCAGTTTCCCGAGAACCATATGCCTATGGTCGCTGCCGCAGTAGGCATGAGCAGCAGTAAAAGCAGCAGATTCGGCTTGACTTTCAGAAGCTTTATTGCCGAAAGGATAGTCAGGCACATGAAAAGCAGTCCCATTACCATAAAGAAATTGTTAGCCGAAGCCATAGTGGGAATGCCGCCTGTGAGCTTATAATAGGGATAATAGAAGGTCACAACGGGAGCAGCTCCGAAATAGCAGTAATAATGTCCCTTATAGTAGGCGTAATCCCAGAGGAAACTGACTCCCTTGTCGGCTCTTTCGCTGTCGTCGTAGGTATTATCGAGAGTCTCCAGCGCAGGATCGGCTTTAACGTCGAGATATACCTGTCCTTTTATGAAAGCCTTCAAAGTCGCCGCATATGGATCGTCCAGGTAGTCGGCTTCGGGAGAATATTCACGTATAGTCTGGTCGGGAACGCTGAAAAAATAGCCCGTAAACACTACAAGCAGCATCATTGCCGCAACAGCGATGATATGCGAGTTCTTTCTGCTGTCATAGGTGACCTCGTAGAACCTGTATACCTTTATTGCGATAAGTATCAGTGCTGCTGCAAGCAGTACGAAGAATCGTGTATTGGAGAAAGCGTAGGCAGGCTTGCTCAGGACTCGGATATTGCGGATAATGAGCTTTTTGTCCACGCCGTCAAAGCTTATGATGATACTGCGGAGCTTTCCGTATGGCTTGAAGCTCATGGAAAGCTTTGTATCACAGCAGCTTACGCGCTTGTGCTGGAGCGTATACTCTCGGGAGGAAAGGTTGTCGTCAGTGATACTGAGCTTTATATCAACGGGGGAGATGTCCTTTTCGCCGTCAAGCTCCATTTCGATATCGTTTATATTGTCGGGCAGGTCGGTTAAGATAAGCTTTGTGTAGCCTGTCAGGCTGAGCTCATCTTCGTTTTCGGTCTCACCTGAGCCCGATATCTCTATATCATAAGGTGAGACAGGCTCGTTTACGTATATTGTTCCGAAGCACTTTCCGTTGAATATGAAGACCTCGGCGGCAATGAATATCAAAGCCCATACAGCGCCTCTTTTCAGAAGCTTTGCTGTTTTTTCGCCTGCATAACGGTCGGCTGTCATAGCCGAGAAAGTCAGCAGGCTTACGGCTGTCACAGCAGCAGCGGAAAGACCGCTTTCGCCGTTTATCATATTTGCGGAGGCTACGGCGCAGAGCAGAATAAATACGCAGATGAGCACACAGACTGCACCAACAAGTTTTTTTCGGAATTTTCCCGCAGTTTCAGCGATTTTTTTATCGCCTGCGAATTTCTTCCCGAGAACAGCGTCAGCACCAAATGCTGCGCAGAAGCATATCATCGGGATAACAGCAGATAAAAGCATATTAAGAAGCTCTCCTTTTGAAGATTATAGTGTATCTATTAATTAGACGAATAAAAATGCGAAAACTCTCACCTTTTTTGAAAAAAATTTTTGTACGGCAAAAATTTTGGTAATCAGCGGCAGGCAGGAGCATTATATCTTTTATATTATACGATGATATGGGCAGACAAATCAAGGGGAAAATATTTAGGACTGCATTATTGTGCCTAATTTCGTCAGGTTGTACATAATTTTTCATTGAATAAAAAAGCGGCTTAAAATATTTATAAGCAGAGCTTAGAGATAAAATAGAGAAAAATAGAGATTAATTAGAGATAAATTAGAGGACAATTAGAGGTTGAAATGATATTATATGTATGGTGAGATAAGAGGAAAAGGAATTGTATCTCACGAGATAAGAATTAATAAGGATATGTATACAAAAGACAGAAGGAGAGGTAATCAAAATGAAAAGAACTTTAAAGGCAGCAGCTTTATTCAGTGCATTGATGACGTTCAGCTCACTTTCGGGCTGCAGTGACGAAGAACAGCAGCAGGCTGTTAAATTATCAAAGGGAGGATATGTTGAATCGGTAATGGAAGTCGGTTCAGATGTATTCTCATTGTCTGAGCTTGAGCTCATTGACAACAAGCTGACAACATTTGACAGTATGTTCTGCAATGAATATGTTATCCCCAATGATGGCTCAGATGTGGAAACGAGCGTTAATCAGACGATGAAAAAAATCGAACCCTCAGACGGTTACATGACTTTGCTTGCAAGCTCGGAAAACGGTTATTTTATCAGCAGGACCAGCGGTGCAAGCTTTGAAACCGAGTATCTGCTCCTGTCTTCCGAGGGTGAAGAAAAAAAGCTTGATATTGATGATTTTATAGCCCATGCCGAGTATTCGGAAAGCGGAAGACTTTTCATGGTAGGCGGAGAAAATCTTTGCGAGGTGGCTGAAAACGGCTCTGTTAAGCCGCTGATGACAGTTGGCGAGAACGTTATCAATATGGACGTGATAGGCGACAACGTTATCGTCATCGACGAAAAGGGCGTTCATTTCTATGATATCAAGAACGATAAGGAAGCGGAAGCTCCCAAGGCTCTGAGCGATTTCCTTGCTGAATATGTCAACAAGGCAGGCAGCGAGGAGGTGCGCATCGATATGTGCAAGGCTCCTAACGACAGCATCTGCATAGCTTGCTCTGACGGTATATACAAGTATATCCTCAACGGCAACAATGTCGAGCAGATAGTTGACGGAGTTTCATGCAGCCTCGGTAATCCTTCGCTCAAGCTTTCATCTATTTATTGCTGTGACGACGAGAGCATGGTAGTTGCTTTTGACGAGGGAACTATTTCGAGATTTTCCTATGATCCAGAAATGGAGAATGACAAAGCTGTTGTGCTTAAGGTATACGCTCTCGAAAAGGACGAGGTGCTTTCACAGCTTATCAACGGATATGCTTCACAGAACAGAGATGTAAAGATCGATTTTCAGATCGGAATGAAGGACGGCACCACTTACGAGGACGCTATGAAGGACTTTACGACACAGGTCCTCTCAGGAAATGCTCCCGACCTTATAATGCTTGACGGAATGGATATCGATAACTATATCGACAAGAATATGCTCTGTGATCTTTCTTCGTTTGAAAGTGAATGGAACAAGGACGGAAAGCTTCTTGACAATATCGTAAAGTGGAACAAGAAGGGCGATAAGGTCTATAATGTAGCCTGCAAATTCACCATTCCTGCTATAGGTGCTGATTCCGACGACCTCAAAAAGCTCAACAGCCTTGAGAATATTGCAGGATTTATCAAGGATAACAGAAAGCAGTATGACGATCGTTTTCCGCTCATGTATTTTGAAAAGCCCGAGCAGCTTGTAAAAACAGCTCTTATTTATGAGAGCGGGGATATTTTCGGCAGCGGAAAGATCGACAGCGATAAGCTTGAGAAGTTCTTCGGCAGCTGCTATGACATCAATAAATACAACGAAAAGGAAGGCGAGTATGTTTCTTACGGCTATGACGGCAATGAAATGTCATTTGTTGACAGATTATTCAATGTCATAAGAGAGGATCACACAGTTGCCGTCGGTACAGTCAACACCTTCAACTATGACCTTAATATTCTTGAGTCCCTTAACGGCTTGACTCCCGAAAACAACGCTGATTACAAGTTCGGCACAGGCAGGAACGGCAAGGTATTTGTTCCTAAGTGCAACCTCGGTATCATCGAGGCAGGCAAGAATCATGAGGAAGCAGAAAAGTTCATCGCCTATGCTCTCGGCGCAGAGCCCCAGAAGCTTGCGGAGGAAAGCGGATTCTCTGTAAATACTGACGCACTCAGCTGGTTCTACAAAAAGAATGAAAATGATATCAACAATTTCTACGGCTATGACCTGACATCTTTAGATGAGAGCAAGACCTTTGTTTTTGACATCAAGTGGATAACAAACAAGCAGGCAAAGGAATTCGACGAGTTTATCCGTACACTTGATACTCCATTCGCTGTAGACAAGGCAACAGAGCAGATAATCGTAAACAATGGTATAGAGTGCATGAATGATTCTGTAAGCATTTCTGTGGCTGCTTCAAAGACAGTGAGCCAGCTGGAGCTGAAAATGAAAGAGTAATTTTATGACAAAGTGTAAAACAAAGAAGCAGAACGTATATTGTTTACTGTTTCTGCTCCCAAGTCTTTTAGGAGTAATGATATTCATATTTATCCCGTTTCTGGATTCTGTGAGGAAATCGTTCTTTACAGCGGTCTCTGAAAAATTCATCGGGGCAAAGAACTATGAAGTCATAATGAAAAACGACGCATTTGCGCTTGCTGTGAAGAATACTGCGCTGTTTACGGCTGTATGTATCCCTGCGCTTATAATAATTTCGTTTTTCCTCTCTTATCTGATAACAAAGATAAAATGCATTCGCCTGATAAAGTCGGTATTGCTTTTTCCTCTTGCAATACCGACGGCGGCAATGGTGCTGATATGGCAGATACTGTTCAGCGACAACGGATATATCAATAATATCCTCGTCAGCACAGGTCACGGCAGCGTCAGCTTCCTGAGCTCAAAGACAGCCTTCTGGGTTCTCGTGGGCAGCTATATATGGAAGAATCTGGGCTATACCGTTATTCTCTGGGTAACAGGTATCATGAAGATATCGGGTTCTGTAATAGAGGCTGCCAAGGTGGACGGAGCAGGCGAGGCGGATATCCTTTTCAGGATAATCATACCAAATCTCAAACCAACGCTTTATACTATCACTATAATATCATTCCTGAATTCGTTCAAGGTCTTCAGAGAAGCATTTCTTGTGGCTGGAGCTTATCCACATGACAGCATATACCTGCTTCAGCACCTGTTCAACAACTGGTTCATAAATATGGACCTTGACAAAATGGCTGCGGCAGCTGTACTTGTATTCTCTGTTATCTTTGCAGCGATCGTTCTTTTGCAGCGTATGTGGAACAAGGAGGAATAAATGAAAAAGATACGTTCTGCCTCAATATACTTTCTTTTTGCGGTTATTGGCGCAGTTATACTGTTTCCAGTGCTGATCGCGGTCATACTGCCGATACAGGATTCGGACGAGCTGGAGCGTACATTCGCTCCTCTTGCCGAGACAGGCAGCAGATACGTAAGTATAGACTATATCCCGCAGTATCCCACGCTGAAAAACTTTTCTAAGCTTCTGCTCTACACACCTGAATTCTACAAGGTGTTCTGGAATTCCATACTGATAGTCGGCTCAATACTGCTGTTTCAGCTTCTTGTGGCAGTTCCGTCTGCATGGGCGTTTGCAAAATTCAGATTCAAGGGCAAGGAGCTCCTGTTCAATCTGTATGTCATCTTTATGCTCATGCCGTTCCAGATAATGATGCTTTCACAGTATATCGTACTGGACGGTATGCACCTTATGAATACCCGTCTTTCAATAATACTTCCTGCTATCTTCTCAACATTTCCCGTATTTCTCATATACAGAGGCTTTGCAGATATTCCCGATGATGTGGCGGATTCTGCAAGGATAGACGGCGCAAATGAACTTCAGGTATTGCTCCACATAGGCATACCGCTTGGAAAATCGGGCATATTGTCCTGTCTTGTACTAAGCTTCCTCGACCTGTGGAACATGGTGGAGCAGCCCCTTGCATTCATCAAGGACAAGAAGCTTTTTCCGCTGTCGCTGTATCTGCCTATGCTGGATATAAAGAATGCAGATATAATGCTCACCGCCGCTATAGTAACGCTTATCCCTGCGGTGTTTGTATTCATAATCGGACAGGATTTCCTTGAACAGGGTATTATTGCAACTGCATTGAAGGAGTAATATCATGAAAGAAAAATTCAAACAAAAAGCGCTGAAGTATTTCGTCATATTTCTTCTGGTAATGTTTGTTATGACATTTATATCGAGAATGATCTATACGAATAATCTTCCGAGAGTAACAGCGGCGAGGGTAAGCAGTCAGTCGCTTTCACATCAGGTGGAGTGCAGCGGAACTCTTGAAGCCAGAAAAAAGACGCCTGTATTTGTTCCCGAGGGAATAAAAATTGCGGACAAGGCTGTAAAAAACGGCGACAAGGTGGCAAAGGGAGATACTCTCATCAGACTTGACAAAAATGATCTTTCCGAGCAGATAAAAAAGCTTGAAAACGAGATAAGCACAGACATCAACGGCGGCTCGGGCGTATATAATGCAGGCAGCAAGAATCCTGTTTTTGCGCTTTCAGAGCTGAGGATATCAGAGATCCCCGTAAAGGTAGGAGACTATGTTGAGTGCGGACAGTATGTCATGAAGCTTGATCCCTCTTATCTTTATGATAAGGTCTGTGATCTCTATAACGAGCTTGAGTCTGACAGACAGAGCTATAACGGATATATTGAGGAAGGCAACAACACAAGTGCGGACGCAATGGCAAACAGCATAGAGGTCAAGGAAAGAAAGTATAACAAGTACAATGCCCTGTCAGCCAACGGCGGAATGATATACAGCGATTTCAGCGGAACTGTCACGGATGTGCTTGTTAAAACAGGCGATATCACTACAGATTCGGCTGTTATAATGGTCAGCGGAGACGCAAAGCCGAATTACACCTTCTCTGAAAAGGAATCAAAGCTGGAAAATCTCAGAAAGCTTGCCGAGGCTGACGGAAATATCCAGAGTCCCATTGACGGAGTGGTTTCCGATGTTACGTTAAATACAGGTAATCTTACCACAGCTGAGGCAGTTGCAACAGTTGCGGACGTATCGGGCGGACTTATTTTCAATGCCGAGATAACAGAAGATGACACAAAGCTCATCTCGGTCGGCGACAGCGTTTCAGTAAGATTCAGAAACGGAAAAAAGCGCATCGACAAATGTGAGATAACCTCTATAGTCAAGAACGAAAGCGGCGAAAAGTATGACGTTCAGATACCTGTAAGCGATGACGAGCTTACAGTCGGAGAGATAGGCACATTGACCACAAAAGTGCTGTCCGGAGAGAAATACGATTGCCTGCCTATCGAAGCGGTAAATAATGCAAGTGAAACAAGCGGCTTTATTTATATTATCGACGAGAGCGAGGGTTTCCTTGGCAAGGAGTATGTGCTCAGAAAAAAGAAAGTGAATATAAAGGAGAAAAATGATACCATGTACGGTGTCGACGCTCTTGCAGAAGCCGATGACTCAAAGATAGTTATATCGTCATCAAAGAAACTGAATGATGGACAAAAGGTTCGGCTGGCAGCAGAAAAATAAAGGTCAGACGTAAACATGATACCTATATAAAAGATTATATTTATTTATGGGGGAAACCTTTCTGAGGAAAGGTTCCTCTGACGGAGGCGCGCCCCTCTGTCACTGCGTGACATCTCCCCGCACTGCGGGGAGTCACCCCCATACCCCTTTCCAAAGACTTTTATCTGGTTTTTTCGCAGATAGGGCGCTTCTTAAATAAAAAAAGACCTGCAAAAATGCAGGTGCGCCCTATCTGTGAAAAAACAAAACTAAAGTTTTAGGGAGAGAGTTTGAGAGAAGCCCCTTTTTCAAAAGGGGTTCTCTCAATAATAAACATAAAGCTTCTGTATAAGTATTATGTTTGCGTCTGACCTTTATTTATGCTCAATAGGCAGATTCACGGTGAATATCGTGCCCTGCTTCTGACCGTTCATTACACTTATCGTTCCGTTGTGGAGCTCTACTATCTCCTTTGCGATAGCAAGACCGAGTCCGAAATGTGAGCGATCCTCGCGTGAGTGGTCGGCGCGGTAGAAGTATTCAAACAGGTGTTCCTTGTCCTTGTCGCTTATGCCCGAACCGCTGTCGGATACCGAAATAACGTGGTACTGACTGCTTAGAGCATAGGACAGGTGGACGACGCCCTTTTCGGGAGTATAGCTTATGGCGTTGTTAAGAAGTATTGATATGACCTGCTTTATTCTGGTGGGATTTATCATCGCCTTGGGAACTGTTCCGTCGGGGATATTTATCTTCAGCGATATTGATTTGTCCTGAGCAGGGGCAAGAAACGCCTCATAGCAGTCAATAACTATGGTATCGAGCTCCTCGGGAGAAGTCTCGAAATTAAAGCTGCCTGTTTTGGTACGTGCAATAGTAAGAAGGTCTTCGGTGAGTGTTTTCAGGCGGATACCTTCTTTTTTTGCAATAGCGGAAAAGTTTTTCTGCTGCTCTGCGTCGCCCTTATCGGCAGCTTCGAGAGCCGAAATTATGGTGTTTACAGGGTTACGTATCTCGTGTGAGGCTGCTGCAATGAAAAGCTCCTGTTTTTCCTGACTTTCCTTGACAGGCTTAAGGAGCCTGCGCGTGAAGAGGTAGGCGAATATGTACAGGGCTACAGAAGCAAGCAGAATGATAACGATAAAGCTGATAAAGAGCTTTCTGACCTGCTGTTTTTCTTTTGGCAGCAGATTTATAGTGTATATAATGGTGTTTCCGTATTCACCCGGGATACTTATTACTCCCACGAATTTTTTATCGCTGTTTTTGCCTAAGCGGTATATTTTGTTCTGAGAGATACCTGAATATTTCAGCTGAGTTATGTCCTCTGAGTAGGTGCTGCAAATATCGTCTATGAGCTTAAGCTCCTCAGGTGTGGAATTGTTGCGAGTAAACTGTATAGGTTTGTCGTTATCGTAGATAAGGTATCTGTAATTGTAGTTTTTCTGCATGGATTGCAGCCATTCATGGGACAGAACACTGCTGTTTGAGAAAGATGAGCTGAATATAACGATATCCTTGCTGAAGCTGGAAAACGCATTGTTGTAGATACTGTTATAGTTAAGATACAGGTAGGCGGCAGACATAATGGATATTATCAGCATACAGACTGCGGTAAATAATATCGTGAGCCGCATATGGACTTTTTTATACATCAGCTTTCCTCTTTCATAAGTCTGTATCCGACGCCGCGGATAGTTTTTATGGAAAGGCTGCTGCCGACGTTTTTAAGTCTTCTGCGCAGGAAATAGATATAGTTGTCAAGGTTGCCGTCCTCAATCTCATAATCTGCGCCCCATATTTTGGAGAGGAGAGTTTTCCTTGTTATGGTCTGCTCATGATTGTGAAAAAATATTTCAAGTAGCTCGTTCTCTTTGTTTGAAAGGGTACAGCTGCCATTGGGACCTGTTATTACATTTTCATTGGCTTTGTAGGTGAGGTCGCCGAAGGATAATTCATGAGTGTTCTCGACATTTGAAGGTCTTCTCAGACGGCAGCGGATATGAGCCATCAGTTCCTGAAAATCATAGGGCTTAACGATGTAGTCGTCTGCACCGTTATCAAGACCTGATATCCTGTCGTTTATCTCGCCGAGGGCAGTTACCATGATAACAGGTGTGGTGAGACCGTATCTTCTGATATCATTCAGGATAGCAATGCCGTCTTTGTGCGGCAGCATTCTGTCGAGCAGTATAATATCATATGAGTTGTTTTGCAGGAAGTAATCCGCGTCCTCGCCGTCGTTGCATACGTCTGTGGAAAAGCCTTCCTTTTCAAGTCTGAATTTTAGTATAGCGCATTGTTCGATATCGTCTTCAATGATTAGAATTCGCATAGTTTAGCTCCTTACAGTATAGCGTTATAAAATATGTGTCAAGGTATATTATATCACTTTTTTTCGCGATATTCAATAGAGATCAGAGCGGATATTGAAATAATATAAGTCTGTGGACTGTCCGTGCAGTCTCCGCTGTCAAGCGTTTTTCACTGCCATTGAAAAACTTCTCCGAATATGGTATAATTATGGAAATTACAGAAAGGCAATACGGTCAAGCTTATGATAATACTGATAACAGGAGCTTCGCACACGGGAAAGACGCTCCTTGCACAGAAGCTGCTTGAAAAATACAAATATCCATACCTGTCCATAGACCACCTGAAAATGGGGCTGATAAGAAGCGGTCAGACCGAGTTCACGCCCTATGACGACGATAAGCTGACGGCGTACCTCTGGAACATTCTGAAAGAGATGATAAAGACCGCCATTGAGAACGGTCAGAACCTCATAATCGAGGGCTGTTATATCCCATTCGACTGGCATGACAGCTTCGATGAGAACTATCTTTCGCAGATAAAATACGTCTGCCTTGTCATGAGTGAAAGCTACATAAACAGCCATTTCAGTGACATTGTCAGCAACGGGAACATTATCGAAAAGCGGCTCCCCAACGATATCAACATCGAGGAGATAAAACAGGACAATCAGGAGTACCTCCGAGGCTGTATCAGTTACGGGCTCGATTATTTTCTGATAGACGGCGAGTATGATCTGGAAAGGTGCGGCATATGAGCAATCCATGGGAAGAAATAAGTCTTGACGACTACGAAAAGCACATGAGCCTTGATTCAGTGCGGCAGCTTCAGGCAATGAATTCCATAATGCAGGAGCAGTTCAATACCTATCCTGCCGAGACAGCAATGGTGCTGGGTATCGCAGGCGGAAACGGTCTTGAACACGTCCGTCCCGAGAAGTTTCGCAAGGTATACGGCGTGGACATAAATGCGGACTACCTCCGTGTGGTATCCGAGCGATATACGGAGCTTTCGGGCGTACTGGAATGTCTGCAAATCGACCTTGTGAACGAAGCCGAAAAACTGCCGCGGACTCAGCTCCTCATAGCGAATCTGCTCATCGAATACATCGGCTATGGAGCATTTCAGAAAGCCGTTTTGCAGACCGTTCCCCAGTACGTTTCCTGCGTTATACAGATAAACACAGACGAGGACCAGTGGGTGTCAGAGTCACCGTATCTCCACGCATTTGACAGGCTGGACGAGGTTCATCACCAGATGGAAGAAAAGGCACTGACGGCTGCCATGAACGATATAGTCTACTCGCTAATATTGCAGAAATCAGAGCCGCTCCCCAACGGCAAGGCACTGGTGAGACTGGATTTTAAGAAAAACGAGGTAAATTACAATGAGTGAAAGACCTGAATTGACAATCGAAACAGATGCAAGCGCTTTTAGAAATTTCTATTATCTCAAAGAAGAACTGGTGCAATTCTGCCGCGATAACGGTCTGCCGACATCGGGTTCAAAGCAAGAGCTTACAGAGCGAATAGCGAACTTTCTCGAAACGGGTAAGGTGCTGAACGTCACACTCCAAAGGAAAACGTCTGCTACTGTGGGAGACATTACCGAAAGCACAGTTATTGAAGCGAACATTGTATGCTCGGAGAAACACAGAGCCTTTTTCAAGGACAGGATAGGAAAGTCCTTTTCGTTCAATGTGGCGTTTCAGAAGTGGCTGAAAAACAGCGCAGGAAAGACCTATGCCGACGCGATACAGGCTTATTATCAGATATTGGAAGATAAGAAAAAAGGCAGGACTGTCATTGATAAGCAGTTTGAGTACAATACATATATCCGTGATTTCTTTGCCGATAATCAGGGAAAAAGCCTTGATGACGCGATCAAATGCTGGAAATACAAGAAGAGCCTTGCAGGGCATAACCGCTACGAAAAGTCTGACCTTATTGCATTGGAATGAGGTGAAACAATGCTTGAACCAAACGAATTATATCTAACAGGGCTGAAAGTAAAATGGGATAAGATAGAGCGTTGCAGCTATCTCCGGAAAATAGCCGCTATCAAAGCACTTGACGAGCTGACCTTCAATACGCCCGTCACTTTCTTCGTAGGCGAAAACGGAAGCGGAAAGTCCACTCTGCTTGAAGCTATCGCTGTCGCTTATGGCTTCAATCCCGAAGGCGGAACTCTCAATTACAGCTTTTCCACCTATGATTCACATTCCGAGCTTCACGACGCTCTAAGGCTTGTGAGAAGCTTCAATAAAGCCAAATGGGGATACTTTCTCAGAGCGGAGAGCTTTTACAATGTAGCTTCTGCCGAGGAAGAATATACAAAGATCCAAGGTGAGCCTCAGCATTACCACGAAAAGTCCCACGGCGAGAGTTTTCTTTCAGTCATACAAAGAAATTTCAGTCAGAACGGTCTGTATATACTCGACGAGCCAGAAGCCGCTCTGTCTCCGCAAAGGCAGTTGACGCTTCTGCTTGAAATATCAAAATGCGTTAAGAATGATTCGCAGTTCATCATAGTAACTCATTCGCCGATTCTTCTCGGTTATCCCGAAGCAACTATCCTCAGCTTCGATGACGGCGAGATACGCCCCATTGGCTATGAAGATACCCAAAGCTATCAGATAACGAAAATGTTCATCAATGACCGCAAACAGATATTGAGACATCTTTTTGAGGAATGAAACCTGACACCAAAAGCCACAAAATATCAGGACACCACATACCTGCGATGTTATAATAGAATTACACCAAGAGACTGGTTAGTATCTGTTTGTATGCAGATTTTCGAGCATGATTTTGGTGAGGACAAGGCAAAATTACGCAGGAATGCTGTCGCATTTCAAGTGATTTTAACGCAGTCATCGACAAAATCTGCCGAAAAGCTGTGTGCCGACAGATGCTAAACGGTCTCTATGGAGGGAAAAACATGAACTTAGCCACAGGTATTCAGAAGGCTATCGACTACATCGAGGCTTATCCCGACGGCGATATGACGTCGCCTGACTACAAGAGCCAGATTTGGATACCTGTTGTGGGTGAATAAAACAAAACGGGAACGGCTTTTGGAGCTGTTCCCGATATTTTTATAGCCATTTTTTCTTTTTGAAAAAGATGAGACTGACAATAACGATGAGAATGCTGACTGCAATAACGGCAGGATAAGCCCACTTGTATTCAAGCTCGGGCATATACCTGAAGTTCATACCGTACCAGCCTGCGATAAGCGTCAGCGGCATGAATATGGAAGTGATTATCGTCAGCAGAGCCATTATGCGATTCTGCTTTATGTCGAGCTGTGACTGATAGAGGTCGCGTATCTGTATTGAAAAATCACGGAGCGAAGCTGTCATATCACGCAGTCTTGAAACTCGCTGGGTAAACAGTCGGAAATATCTTATGTTATCCTCATTGAAGAAATTATTCTCGTTTTCTTCAAGCTCCTCACCGAGGTCGATAAGCTGTTCGTAATGAGTACGCAGATCTCTTAGATCGCTTCTGATACGGCTGACTCTCTGCGACGGATCTTTTTCCTCGCCGTCAAGGATATTGGACTCTACGGTGTCAAGCTCTTTATCAACACGTTCAAGTATTATTCTGTCGCGAGAAACTATCTGTTCGAGAAAATCATATATGAAGCGTTCAAGGCTGGGAATAGTCCAGCGCTTGGAGTTTATGATATTGCTGATAGTATCATCAACGTAGCCGCTGTCATCGATAAAAACAATGCCCTTTTCATCGAGAGCAAAGGCGAAATTGATGTTTAAAGCCGAGATATTCTCTCTGTTGGGTATAGAAAAAGTGCCTGTCAGCGAATCGTAGTTTACCTCAGCCTTGGTGGAATGGATAGCGGAGAGGTCGATGTCCATTTCGATGCCCATATCGAACTTGTCCCTGTTTTCCAGCCATTCCGCAGACGTCAGCACAGCAACGAACTGACCGCTTTTGCCTTTGAAGTCCAGCTTTTTTGTCTTTTCAAGCGTGTTTTTTATATAATAATACATTCTTCTCAATCCCATTCAAATATGATTTTCTGTTCGCCGTTTGTTCCAACTTATTATTTATATACATATCTCCGAAATCCCCGCATTTGCAGAGATTTTTAACTATTATATCATATCGGTACAAATAATGCAACAAAATTATTGCACAGTTGAAACTGACACGGAAAAAAGACATTTTTATCATGCTGATTTTCATGAATTTGTACATTAATTTCCATGTTATAAATGTTCATTGCAGAGCCATAATACTACCACGGCATCAAAAACTTTTTTAAGGAGATAACAGAAATGAGCAATAACAGCAATAATAACAAGGGCGTAATGACAGAAAAGGGCAGAGAGGCTCTCGAAAGATTCAAGATGGAGTCAGCAAACGAGCTTGGTATCAACCTCAAGCATGGCTATAACGGCGATCTTACCTCCCGTGAGGCAGGTTCTATAGGCGGCAGCATGGTCAATATGATGTGTCCGGAACAACAATGGAAATTTACACGAAACAGCATGAGATCTATGGAGCATAAAATAGAGCTTACATATTTAATGCAAGTGGGAATATAATAAGATTAATGATTATAAAGGGACGGCGTAAAGCCGTCCCATAAGTCTTGGATATATCTATTCTTCAAAGAATTTCTCTATAACAACCATTATCTCTTCAAGGCGCTTACCACCGATACCCTTGATCTTGCTCAGTTCTGCTTCAAGAGCAGAAAGGTCAATTGTTTTTCCCTGTTCTACGAGCAACTGATCCCCATACCGGAGAATGAACTTGGTAAGTTCCTCGCGGTTCATTTTCTTGATTTTTCGATAAGTGTCCCGGTCAATGATCTCTTTCTGTCCCATAAATAGCTCCTTTTCAATTCTTATAATCTATTATAGCATAATAATGCATAGCATGATGAGCTGATACTATGTCTGATAAACTATTTACTATTGCAGCAAGTGTTAATGGAGTAGGGCAGAGCACTTATAATGCTAAATAATTTGAGAAAAATGTATATTGCAATAACTACACGGATCTTGCTTGATCTCGGCTCACAAATAACCAGCCTTGACATTCAAAATATAAGTATGTTATAATGAATGCAAATAATTAAACTTACAGGAGAAAAAGTTATGAATTTTAAAAGGTCATCATTGAGTAATGGTGTATTAAAGTTAAAAAAGCATAATACTTTAATGATGAATAAAAATTTTTCCAAATTTATAAGCGATAATTTATATTTACTTGTATTTATGTTATTTGCAATGTGTGTGATGATTCGTGTTTTTTATGGTGTAATAACATATGAATTATCTCATGCGTATACAGCAGATGCACCGCTTTACTGGGCAGTTGGCAGGGGAATGCTCAATGGTCTTACTCCTTATTCTGAAATGTACGAAAACAAACCTATTGGTGTGTTTTTATTGTCGGCAATATCGTTCTATTTTACTGATAGTACTATACTGTGTAACTGGATCAGTATTTTAGCGGTTTTAATTATAGCCTTTGTTCCGAGTTTGAATATTTATGATAACATGAAAAAGGAACTATTAAAGTATAACAAGGATAATAAAGCAAAATGTATATATGGTTTCTTTTGCTTCTGGATGATATTGTTTTGCAGTACAATGCTGGCTATATATGCTGAGGAACGTTCCGGAGGTTTTCAGGTCGAGGCGATTGGTACTGCCTGCTCGCTGCTTTATATAAACTCGGTCCGCAAAATGATCAACGCCCAAAGCCAAAAGATGTTAGTGGCAAGGACAGTTGTCACTGCAGTTTATATCAGCTTAACTGTAATGCTGAAAGAACCTTTTTTAGTCGTAGCTACAATATGTGCTTTTCTGTTCGTTGATAAGTTTCGTGATTTTATTAGAGTGATATTGATACCTGATATTACAGGAGCAGTCCTTACATTAGCTCTTTTAGGTGCAACAGGCGTATTAAAGCCGTATTTTACTATTTACATAAAGCATATGTTTAATACCAGATTAAGTGATAATAGTTCAACTATCAGTAAAACCGGTAATATACAAATGCTGGAATCTGATATTATGTCATTTAATAAAATATTGCTGCTAATGATCCTGATCGAAATTGTTCTTACATTGATTGCCGTTTATAAAAAGAGTACAAAACACATTTTATTGCATTCTGCAAAAGTAGTAGCAGCAGTTTATCTTGCATCATTCTGTGTCGGACTCGGAGGTCAGTACTATAATCATCATTATATTTTTGCCGTTCCTGTCTATGCCTCATTTTTAATGTACGGCGGAGAAAGCTTAAATAGCATAAAGGTCAAAAATAAATATATTTCAGGATCGATAATAACTTTATGTATAGTTGCTATGGCAAATGTATTTTTCTCTTCCGAAACGACTTACAGCGGGCGTTATGATGAAAAATACGATTACATTAAGAAAAATGCTGAATATGTTGATGAGCTCCTTGATTTTTATGAAGTTGACAGATATCAGTTCTTAGGATTTAACGGAGAAGACGAATTCTTCGGACTTACTGAACATTCACCGCAGGGACCTTCTTTTGCACAGGATCCTGATAATTTTCAGACTGAAGACACATGGTTTTTTCAGCAGTTGATGAAGCAGATCGATAACAGTGATATAATTATTTTAGATAGTTTTTCTTCGGTTGCGATTGAAAATAAACTAAATGAGATTTTAAGTACAAAATTTGATAAAACTCCGCCCAAAGAGAATGACTTAATCAAACCTGATGATTTTAATTATGAGATATATTATCGTATCGATAGATAGAATTATAAAAAGCTCCCTTTTCGGTTAATGTCATTAAGCTAATCGAATAATGAAAAGGAATCAGGAGTATGTTTGAAAATAAACGAGCATACTCCTGATAGTATTTATTGAAAAAAGGCAGCACGAAAAGACAGATCAGAGATCTGCCAGAAAAAATATTGACACAAGAAAAGAATTATGATAACCTGTAATTGAAGGGGATAGCAGAATGGTAACGAGTTTTTCTATCAGCAAAACGATCAGGTCTGACAGGGCACTTGTTTCTTGCTATCAACTCTTCCAAAAGTGAAGGATATGCGTGAGTAGAGCGAAAGAACCTGATGCAGCCACTTTACCTGTAGGATTTGCAGCCATACTCGGTGCAGTGTTTTCACTGGTAAGCACACTGTCTCCCGTTCTTTTTATCATGCTTATTTCGGGAGCACTTGCAAAAAGAATGCGGAAAGAGATACCACAGTATCTTATATGGTTCAGACTTGGCTGTTATATTTTGATGATTGCTCTGTTTGCTGCAGGACTAACAAAAGAAGCAATTAAATAACAGATATTATCGCATTTGAAAAAAATAAAATCTCCGACCATATGGTCGGAGATTTTTCGTATAACTTTGAATTTTTATTGCTTGTAAAACATTTTTTGGTTTATGATCAGCTAATGTGACTTTGTCACAGAACAAAAAACACAAAGAGTATATAATATACTCAGGAGGCGATGACATGAAACGAAAAGCTGTAATTGATAAAAGTCAGTGCGTAGCCTGCGGCTGCTGTGTAAAGGTCTGCCCAAAGGGAGCTGTAAGTGTACCTCACGGCATAAATGCAGTCATTGATGAAACGATGTGCGTAGGCTGCGGTAAATGTTCCAAGGAGTGTCCTGCGAGCATTATCACACTGGAGGAGAGAGAACATGAAAGCTAAGAAAAAATGGTACGATCACCTGTGGATATTCTCGATTACTTATCTTATCCTCGGTTTTGTGAATATTCTGTTTGCATGGCTTGGAATGATATGCTTCATTGTGCCCCTTGTTATATCAATAGGCTGGGGAAACAAAGCGTACTGCAACAAATTCTGCGGCCGGGGGCAGCTCTTCTCAATGCTGGGCGGACATTTCGGACTGTCCCGGAAAAAGGATATGCCGAAGTGGATGAAGTCCAAATACTTCCGCTACGGATTTCTTGTATTCTTCTTTACCATGTTCTTCATAATGCTCTGGAATACCTATCTTGTATTCGCAGGTATCCTTGCATGTACTATGTCCACATCTGATTCACAGCTCCTTGCAGCTTCATCATCAATGTCAGAGAATATCCTTAAAGGCGTATTCAATGTAAAAATGAGCGATAAGGCTTCTATGCTGGTTGCACGAGTTGTACTCCTCGTTATCGCAGTCTGCGGCGTTGCGCTCGCATGGGATCAGGACAGCTCTGTATTCAGAGTAGTATCCTTTGCATGGGCTGGCTTCGGTGCGACTTTCGGACCTGTAATGCTTGCAGCTCTCTTCTGGAAGCGTTCAAATAAATGGGGCGCTATTGCAGGACTTATTGTAGGTGCAGTAATGGTATTCGTATGGAAGTTCGCAATTGCTCCTATGGGCGGCGTACTTGCAATATACGAGCTTCTTCCTGCATTCCTCTGCGCATTTGCAGCTATTATCATAGTATCTCTGGTAACAGGCGCTCCCGAAACGGAAACAACTCTGGAATATGAAACTGTAAAGGCAGAACTCAACAAGTAACTTTCAATGCTGTCTAACTCAAAAGTACTGAAAAACACATATAAAAAAGCGACCATATAGCGCATAGTGTTATTCAATAGAAGTTTGAAAACAAATGATTCCTTGACTTTATATGCTATAGAAGTGTATAAAACAGTAGTATGTCTTCTTACATTAAACATACTACTGTTTCTTTTACTTTGTCTTCTTAGCTTAATGGCATTACCGTAATGGGCTTCCTTATTATGTATTATAAGCTGAATGGCGCTTCATTCGGACGAGCACCATTGCCCTGATTAATAATCATCAGTAAGCTTATGTGCAGCTTATTCGATAGATGTAGAATTAGTCTCAGTTGTTGTGGAATTATCTTGGTATTCATATTCAACATCCTTCTGCTCAATTCTCCAATCCTGAGCATCTTCATCGAATGCTATTCTGAATGTTACTTCGCCCTTTGATGGCTCATA
>NZ_FPIP01000013.1 GCF_900119075.1 Ruminococcus flavefaciens | reverse complement strand
GCCAACGTGGCAAGCGGTCAAGCTGGCTCAGCTTGCCATGCCTGCTGTGATAATAGCCATTTTGTAAACTTCGTCAGCGTTGCAGCCTCTTGAAAGGTCGTTGATAGGAGCGTTAAGTCCCTGAAGAATAGGACCGTAAGCCTCATATCCGCCAAGTCTCTGTGCTATCTTGTAGCCGATGTTGCCTGCTTCGATAAGCGGGAAGATAAATGTGTTAGCCTGTCCTGCAACCTTTGAGTCAGGGCACTTTGTCTTGGCAACTTCTGCTGAAACAGCAGCGTCGAACTGGAACTCGCCGTCGATAACGAGGTTTGGATCGATGTTTCTTGCCTCGATAACAGCGTCGTGGCTGAGCTGAACTGTGCCGCCCTTGCCTGAGCCGTATGTGGAGAAGCTGAGAACAGCTACCTTAGGATCAATGCCGAAGAAATCAGCAGTCTTTGCAGTCTCAACAGCAACCTCAGCCAGCTGTCTTGCAGCTGAAAGAACTACATTGCCGTCCTTGTCAAGTCTGTCTGTGTAGCCGAGATTGATAGCGCAGTCGCCCATAGCTATCTTCTCTTCCTTGCCGTCCTTCTCACGGAAAAGAATGAATGATGAGCTTACGAGGTTTGAGCCCTTCTTAGTCTTGATGATCTGGAGAGCAGGTCTTACTGTATCAGCTGTGGAGTATGTTGCACCGCCGAGAAGAGCGTCTGCCTTGCCGGCCTTAACGAGCATAGTGCCGAAGTAGTTGGACTTTGCGAGAGCTGCGCGGCACTCTTCCTCAGTCATCTTGCCCTTTCTGAGCTCGAACATCTGAGCTACGAGAGCGTCCATTTCTGGGTAAGTAGCAGGGTCGAGTATCTCAGCGCTGTCGATATTGAAGCCGCCGTTCTTGGCAGCAGCCTTTACCTCGTCAACGTTTCCACAGAGGATAACGCCCATGAGGTTTTCCTTGATAAGTCTGTCAGCTGCAGAGAGGATACGGGGATCGCTGCCCTCAGTGAAGACGATAGTTTTCTTGCTTGCTTTAAGATTTGCTATAAGCTTGTCGAACATTCCCATTTTGAGAGACCTCCATTGGATTTAAATTTTACCTTACTATTATATCACAGTTGTTTGTCAAAGTCAAATATTAATTGTAGGGACGGCGAACTCGACGTCCCGAAGTTGCAATTGTAGGGGCGGCGTTCCGCCGCCCGAAAAAATATAGTAAAAGCTTTATTTTATAATTATCTTATTGAAAACGTCTTCAATATCCTCTTTTGCACCGTCAAAATGCGGCCATGCGTTGATATTATCGCCGTTTTTTCGCGGTATCACATGGATATGGAAGTGCTGTACGGACTGACCTGCACTTTCTCCGCTGGCATTGAGGAGATTGACTCCCTCGAAGCCGCAGTTCTCAACAAGATGACAGGATACTTTCTTTACAGCGGATATAAGCTGTGAAAGAGTATCATTATCGCAGTCAAGAATATTATGGGCGTGAGTTTTGGGGATAACAAGAATATGACCGTCAACGTCCTTTGCCGTATCCATAAAGGCAATAGTGTGTTCGTCCTCATAGACAGTCATTGACGGTATGGTGTGGTCAGCTATTTTACAAAAAATGCAGTCGTTCATTGATTTATCCTTTCTGAAAATATGATATAGAGCTGTTTATACTCCGTATTTTACCTTAATGCGCTGGAGCTTCTCTCCGAAAGGCGGTGCAAGGAGATACAGAAACAGCACATTTGACACTGCATATGACATCGTATAAGGTATTGCCGATACAAGAGCAGCGGCGTAGAGCTTTATGCTGAAGCCCTCGTTGTACCATAGAACAGTCCAGATATCCATGAAAAATGAGTATCCTAAACCAGCCAGAGCTCCGTATAAAAGCAGCAGTATGCGGTTCCCGAGAAGGGGCTTTGAGAGCATACCTGCGAATAGTCCTATAAGTCCCCATGCCAGCATCTGAAAAGCCGTCCACGGTCCCTGTCCGAAGTAAAAATTGGAGAGAACAGCTGACAGCGAGCCCACAAGAAAGCCTGCCTCGCCGCCGAGATACAGTCCTGTGATTATAGTGAGAGCCGCAACGGGCTTTAGAAAGGGGATAAATCGCCCTGCGAAGCAGAGAGCTGTCATTACAGCCACTATCACCATGCGCCGTGTACCTGTGGACTTTTTCTCAAAGCCTGCCGCAAACAGCACCAGAGACAGTACAGCAACTGCAAGAGCGATCAGAATGTGTCTTTTGCCGTCAAAAAACAGTGCGCCTGCAATTGTTATTGAGGGTATGATAATGAACGGAACGGCTATTTTTACGGCGTTTCGGAGCTTTTCGTTTCGTATCAGGAGCATGGCTTCTCCTTTCTGCCGTTAAGTGTGCAGAGCCTTACCGCATCGTCGATAGTAACGGCATTGTCGTAATATCCGCGTGTCATGCGGCTGACGGCTGTAGTGTAGAAGCTGTTCCTGCTGAAAAACTTATTTGGCGTACCTGTAGAGACTATCCTGCCGCCAAAAAACATAGCACATCTGTCTGCACATACAGCGGCAAATTCCACATCGTGAGTGACGATGACCACAGTCACGCCTTTTTCTTTAAGCTTGCGGAGAATGCCTGTGATATTGAGCTTTGCGGCTGCGTCAAGACCTTTTGTGGGCTCGTCAAGAAGCAGCAATTGGGGCTTTGAAGCCAGCACCTTTGCAAGTGCTGTGAGCTGCTGTTCGCCGCCCGAAAGGTCATAGGGGTGCTTATCCATAAGGTGTGATATATCATATGGAAGTGCCGATATATCGGCGCTGCATTCGTCAAGTTCCTGACGAACCGTGCTTTTGAGAAAAACTGTCTGAACGTCCTGCGGCAGCATTGCGAGACACTCACGATAGAGGGAGCGGTTCTTGTAGTCCTTGAGACGTTTGCTGAACACCTTTATCTTGCCGCTGTATGGTTTCAGAAGACCTGCTGCCGTCGATAGAGCCGTGGTCTTTCCCGAGCCGTTACCGCCAAGGATACAGAATATTTCCTTTTCGTATACAGTGAAGCTGAGCCCGTCAAGTATATCCTTTCCCTCCCGTGAATAGCGGAAGAAAACGTCGCTGAACTCCATAGCCGCGGATTCTGAGTGCTCATGCAATGCCTGCGGCAGTCCGCGAGCAGTATTTGAAAAGTTGTTTTCTATGAAGTCACGTCCCTCGCGGACTGTAAGCGGACAGCTTTCGCTGCCGCTGAGCTCGGCGTAAAGCCGAGCAGCCGCAGGCATACCGCAGAGGATATCGGGGCGTTCTTTCAGTTCGGATATGACCTCTGAGGGCTTACCGTTAGCTATAAGCTGACCTTTATCCATAACAAGAAGCCTGTCGCAGAGCGGAACAACGTCTTCAAGCCGATGCTCCGCAATAATGATCGTAATTGAAAAATCACTGCAAAGCCGCCTGAGAGTTGCGATAAAATCGGCAGCCGCTATGGGATCAAGCTGAGCAGTCGGTTCGTCGAGAATAAGAAGCTCAGGCTGCATAACGAGGATAGAAGCAAGATTGAGAAGCTGCTTCTGACCGCCCGATAGCTCTGCAACGTCCTTGTCATACCAGTCACCAATACCGAAGTAGCTTGCCATTTCGGCTATTCTTCTGGATATTTCATCAGGCGGAGTCCCGAGGTTTTCCAGTCCGAATGCCAGCTCATGCCAGACCTTATCGGTGACGACCTGCTGTTCGGGTTTCTGCATGACAAAGCCTATAGCCGAAGCAGAGCGTCTGTCGGGAAGTTCAGATAAATCAGTATTGCAGAATCTTACCGAGCCTTTTTTTTCGCCGAGAGGTGTGAGCTCGCGCTTTAGCATACGCAGCAAAGTTGATTTGCCGCTGCCTGTAGCTCCGCATAGCACCGCAAACTCGCCGCGTTCAAGAGAAAATGATATATCGCTGACAGCAGGTTCTGCGCACTGCGGATATGTAAAGGTCAGACCGCTGACCGCAAGTATTTCCATTTAAGGCTCACCACCAATTCAAGTATCATGGGCATGAGTATCATAAGCCCGTATGAGATAAGTCCAAGAACTCCCAGTATATCGGGAGTTTTTGCTGCTATGGACGGATAGAACTCAAAGCTGAGGGATTTTGCTCCTATAGCTGCGCAGGTAATGCCAAAAAGCCCAAGCGTTGCTATAAGAAAGGCGATATCCGCCGCCGCAAATCTGAATCTTCTCATCTGAGTTCGTCTGCCTGTGCCGAAGCCTCTCGCCTCCATGCTATCGGCGGTTATTATGCCGTTTTCCAGCGCCCATGTTACCATAACGGAGAAAACTTTTGACTTTCCCTTGATGTCGTCGATTATATTATCGTCCCTGTACAGTCCCATGGCAGTCTGTGCGGCGTTTATTTTTGCTGACTGTCTGCCGAACAGCGGCACGAACCTAAGCGCCATTGAAAGCACCAGTGACAGCTTCGGAGAGAGAGCTCCTGTAATGTAAAGAAGCTTCTCGCTTGTCATTATCTGAGTAAATGAACGGAGCCAGTACAGCACTCCGATTATCATAGCAGCTGAATTTAAGCCATACAGAGTTGCTTCAAGAGTTACGGGATTGTGGTTCATGACAAAAAGAACCGTCTTTCCGTTGTGTGAAACAAGAGGATTTGCAAGCGCTAGTATCAGAAACAGCACCCAGAAGAATATATGAGTTTTTCCGTGGGAAAGACCGTTGCGCATGACAAAGAATGCAACAGCTCCCACCAGAGATATGACCATGAGCAGGGGATAATTGCAGAACATGGCTATTCCCGTTACGCTGAGAAACCAGACGGCTATGACTATTGGATTGTATTCAGAAAAACTTCTCATTTTTCATATACCTCGTTAAGGTCGTGACCTATCTCGCAGGTGTACAGCCACTCTATTTTATCACCGTCGGAAAGCTCGTATTCGCCGCAGCCTCTTGACGGAGTAATGCCGTTCACATGGTATACCCACCCCGATAAGTCGCCGAAATCGTATTCGTAGATATAGTTTATACCTGCGATATAGACCATGCCGTGAGAACTGCCTGCGCTGCCCTTGTTTTCGACTTGAATACCGTAGGTCTGCGCAGCTTCAGTGAGAATATCGAAAACTGTTTCGCCGCTCTCAAAATCAAAAGCCGTAGGCGGCAGGATAACGCCGTCCGCAGGGATATGCTCGGATTTGCCTGCGATAGTGTCGCAGCGTATCTCCATAGTTACAGTGCCTGCGATGTTTTTCTTACGCTTCTTTTCGCCGCTGTAGTAGTCCTCGGCGGACTGAATATCCAGCAGAAGCACAACAGCTATAGCCGCACCTGCGACAAGAACGATGAACAGATAGTTCTTCCAGCTTCGCTTTCCGAGAATGAAAATAACAAGCGAAATTACTCCTGCTGCGCCGATTATGATAACAATTATCATCGGCTTGTGGTTCTTACCCTTGGGAGCATTATTGCTCTGCGCATTCAAAGCTGTTGAAGAAACTTTTGTACCCGAAGTTAGTATAGTTACGGAAACGTTGATAGTTTTGGTTCCTGTTTCAGTGGTTTTAGCAAGAGTTGTACCTGTTTTTGCTGTTGTAGAAGTTCCAGTCTTTGAAGTCGTGGATTTAGCTTCGGCAGCAGCTGCAGTCTGAGTCGTACTATGTTCCTGCTGCTGATGTGTGTCCTCAGTGCTATGCTGTGGAGATTCGTGAACTCTGCGGTTATCCAGCACAAGCAGGGGAGACTTCCCCTCAGTCATGCGCTGAAAAGCTATCAGCGAGTAAAATGCCTGTACCGTAGCCGTAGGATTGCTGCCGCCTCCCTTAGTATGGCAGAAGCTGCCGTCGTCAAGGCGATATTCCGCAATGCCGTCGATAAGGTCGTGACCGTCCTTGATAAAGCGCTCGTCGTATCTGCAATCTATCCCCAGAGCTGACAATGCCACCAGAACCTGAGATGTGCTCTCGGGATTTGGCGTACCGAAACTCTCATAGCCGCCGTTTGACTTCTGCTTTGTCGACAAGAAGTCCAGCGCTCTGTCCACAGCCTCAGAGACGTCGCTCCTGTTATTATGGGGAGCAAGTGCCTGTACGGTCATTGCTGTTACGTCGATATCGCCAAAGTCTCCGAATAATGCCCAGCCGCCGTCGCCGTACTGCATGGAGAGTATACTGTCCACAACCGAATCTGCCGTGAAACGGGAGCAGGTATAGCCGTTGTTCAGCACATGAAGTCCGTATATCCAGCTCATCATGCCCTGCTCGCCAATGGAATCATCAAGTATATCGGATATATAACTGTTTTCACTGCCTGCCGCCGCCAGTCCGAGAGCATATTTCTCACGCGATGTCGCTGATGCAACGTTATTGCTTGCAAGATAGTCCGTGAGTGAGCGTTCATATGCCGAAATGTCGGAATATCCGTACTGACTGAGGGCGAGAGCGTACCAGTCAGAGGTCTTGCCTGCGCCATCGGCTATCTCACCGCCGAGCCATTCTTCTACGCTGCCTGCGCCGCACTGACTTAGTTTATAATCAACGATACCGCCGATAAGGTCGCTGACCTCCTCGGCGGTATGTTCGCTGCACTGAGCTCCCATAGGGACACAGCCCAGTGATAAAACCAATGTAAGTACAATGCACAGAAAGCCTGTGAGTACCTTATTCCTCATTCTTTCTTCTCAGAACAAAAGCAGTAGCAACAGCGCCTGCAAGACCGAATACAGCCAGTCCTGCACCCTTTACGCCTGTCTTTGGAGAGTTGCCTGAAGCTTTAGTTGTTGCTTTTGTGGTAGTCTTTGTAGTTGTTGCAGTAGTAGTGGTCGTAGTAGAAGAGTTAGTAGTTGTTGTCAGGGGTGCTGTAGTTGTTGTAGTAGTCAGTGCAGGATCGACCTCGACCATATAAACAGGAGGAACGATATTTACACTGTCAGAAGCTGCGCTTACGTAATTAGAGCCTGCTTCTGAGAATTTTACAGTAACCTTGCCGTCGTTATCGGTAACTAAGTCAGTTGCCTTGCCGTTTAAGGTTATCTTTGCGTTCGCAAGCTTGTTTTCAACAAGATCGCCGTTTGCACCGAATGTGTAATATGTTAGAGTCAGCGGAACTTCTGCGTCAACAGCAACAGGCTCGCCCTTTTTAGCATTGAAGAAGCTGTAATAGTAGTTATAGTCCTTTGGATCGGGATAGATGAAAGCCTGTATCTGGTCGCCGTCCTTTATCTCGTCTGCAAGTCCCATGGACATCTTGTCATTTACGTAGTAGCCGTAGCTGCCGCCGTTCTCAACGCCCCAAAGCTTGTCAAGACCGAGTCCCCACTGTCCTACAGAGGACTTGTAGCCTGCTGCTGCGCCGCCCTCGAACTTATTCTCGTGAGCGATATAGAGAGCGTCGTTGATAGTGAGCTTGCCGTCGCTGTCGATATCAGTAACGGTGATAGGCTCCTGAATGAGAACAAGATCCTTTTTGTCATCGGAAACAGTAACAAAGACCTTAGTCTCGTCAGCAGCGAATGAAGTCATACAGACAGCTGAACATGAGATAAGCAGAGCAGCTGCCATAG
Organism: Ruminococcus flavefaciens; assembly: GCF_900119075.1. Classification (GTDB taxonomy): domain Bacteria; phylum Bacillota; class Clostridia; order Oscillospirales; family Ruminococcaceae; genus Ruminococcus; species Ruminococcus flavefaciens_Q. The sequence goes on along the minus strand of NZ_FPIP01000013.1, from coordinate 24,949 downwards.
CGATAGTTTTTTTCATAAAAACCTACTCCTTAAAAAATGTCGGGGACAATAAAAAAGCCTTTCCGCATTGCGAAAAAGCGCAGCAAACAGCTCCACAGCGATACTGCGGAGTTCTCTGGCAACGTTTTTCACTGTCCAAAAACGTGTAATTACCCATTGTCTGACGAGCGATCCGACTATACGGCAGTGACTGCTGCGACGGATTTTCACCGTACTTCCCTCAGTTTCAGACAAAAGTATTATAGCATATAGTTTGTTGAAATGCAACATTCGGTAAGAAAAATTCACGTATTATTAAATATTGAAGCTTAATAGTTAGTAAAAATATAAAATTATATCATAAGACTTGCAATGAGCAGTTAAATGTGGTAAAATATTATACGTGATGTGTCCCAATAGCTCAGTAGGATAGAGCGACTGCCTCCTAAGCAGTAGGCCGGAGGTTCGACTCCTCTTTGGGACGCTGTAAGCTCCCCGATATTTGTCGGGGAGCTGTTTTTTTACCCGAAATATTTAAATTTTTCAAAAGGTCTTGACTTTTTCACTGCTTAGGTATATAATGTATAGCGCTGAATAATGGCGTTTTATGGGAGAAATTGAGATAAAATGGAGAAGATTATGGAAGATGTTGAAATTTTTCTGAGCAGACTTGCATCTGAGGAAAAGCTATATGACGAGGCTGCCAAAAAGCTTGGCTCGGCTGATATAACAGACAGATTCACACTTTCGGGAGCTATTGCGGAAAAGGGCGCTCCTGCATCCTACAAGGTGTATATTTCCGACGAGGATATAGAAAACAGCACTATCGAAGATATAAAGTCGGTATTTTCTGAAGCTGCCGAAGAAAATCCTGAGATCAGCGTTGAGTTTATTTCCGATGAGTTTCTTAATCTTATTGATGATAAGGCAAGGATAACTGCTGACAGCAAACCCAGAAGCCTTGTACACAGGGACGGCGAACTTCACCCTACAGTGCATATTTGGATGATAAAGCGACGTGATATGGGAGTTTTTGTTCTTTTGCAGAAACGTGCTCACGAAAAGGATATAAATCCCGACTGTTACGATGTATCTGCGGCAGGGCACGTATCTCAGGGCGACGAGTTCCGTTATACAGCCCTTAAAGAGGTGCATGAGGAGCTGGGACTTGATATTGACAGAAGCAAGCTTGAGTTTATCGGACTCAAAAAGGCTGAGTTCAACAAGGACGGCATACATGATAACGAGCTCGTAGCAGTTTACATCTGCCGTGAGAATATCAACATCGAAGACCTTGTGCTCCAGTCATCAGAGGTCTCTGAGGTATGCTGGGCGGAGATAGACGAGCTTCTCTCCATAATGAAATATGAGGATATCCCGAACTGTATCTCGCTTGAAGAGCTTGACATGATAAAAAAAGCAGTATTTTGAAAAAAAGCAGGCGTAAGCCTGCTTTTTTATGCGTAATTCAGTATTAAAAAAGGCGTGAATTAATCACGCCTTTTATGTTTATTCAGCTGCCGCAGCAGCTCCGCCGTCTGCAGGTGCAGGAGCTGCGGTCTCGCCGCCTGTGCCTGCGCCGCCGTTATCGGGTGGAGTTACAGGTGTTTCAGTACCTGTGCCTGCACCGCCCTCTGGAGGAGTTACTGGAGTCTCGGTTCCTGTACCTGTTCCGCCGTTTGGATCAAGCGTCGTGCCCTCGCCGTTCGGATATGTGGTGAGTTCGCCTGTACCGCCTTCATAGCCGCTTACAACGGAAGTTGTGGTAGTGGGGGTATAGGTGTTGAGCTGTCCGGAGAAATCGCCTGACGGTATCTTCTGTCCCTTGAAGAAGCCGTTGCCCGATGTAAAGGTTATTGTATAATCAGATTTCTTTACTTTTGTAACGGTAGTTGTACGCTTTGTCTTGGATACAGCGCTTGTAGCTGTAGTGGTAACAGCAGTAGTAGGGCTTGTGCTCTGCGGATCCTGCTTGTATATGCTCTCACGTCCGAAGCTTGATATCATCTTCTCGGACGGAGTTATTGGAAACATAACAAAAAATGTAAGAATAACAGCTGTAAGTGCTATAAAACAGCCGCACGAAACGAGGGTGATCTTGGTGGATTTTTTCAGATTGCTGAAAAAGCCGTTTCCTCTGCTCATGTAAAAAACACTCTCCTGTACATAATTATGTATCTATTATACTACTGATGTCGGAAAAAGTCAAGCTATAGTATGCCTGTTTGTGTGAAATTATGATGAAAAGTGTATGCTGCACTTTGTTTTCGTCGATTTGGATTGACATTCTGCTGTTTAAGTGCTATAATACAGAATTACAAATAAATCTTCATGTGAAAGGAACAATCATGATAGTACAGATACACGATAAAGACGAGAAAAGAGCTATATCACGCAAAATTCTTGAATCCCTGAAAGAATGGTTCGAGGTAGACGAGTCAAGAGAGCAGTATATCGCCGAAAGCGCTGACAGGATATTCTTTGCGGCTGAAGAAAATGGCGAATATGTAGGTTTCCTTTGCCTTAAGGAAACTGGCAACGCTACAGTAGAGCTTGCTGTTATGGGAGTATTGAAGCCCTATCACCGCGGAGGTATCGGCAGGGAGCTTGTTGAAAAAGCAAAAGAAGCCGCTAAATTCTTAGGGTATTCATTTATGCAGGTAAAAACTGTAAAAATGGGAGTATATGAGGATTATGACAGGACAAATATGTTCTATATAGGCTGCGGATTCAAGGAATTCGAGGTGTTTCCCGATTTGTGGGACGAAGCTAATCCCTGCCAGATATATGTAATGGCACTGTAAACTGTAGGGGACGTTGCCCAATGAAAATAATAAAAAAGGACGCGAATGCGTCCTTTTTTCATTTATTTATCGTTTTTCTTGAGTTTAGCCATTTTATAGATGAAAAGCTCCAGTGAGATAAGCGCTATAACAGCCGCACCTGCGATAAGACCTACCTTGAGGAGTCCGCCGCTGTTCTTGTCGTCGTCCTTGTCATCATCGGTCTTTTTTGCCTTTGTAGTCTTGGCAGTCGTTTTCTCGGTCTTGGTTTTCTTGGATTTTGTAGTTGTTGCTTCTTCCTTGTCGGACTTTTTGCCGTTTGTGTGCGGAGTTACAACGATTCCCTCGTCCGTAGCCTCCTGAGCTGTAAAGCCTGCCAGCCATGCAAGTGAAGCGTTCCAGTTGATAGTACACTCGTTTACAGACCATGCCTCGATGTTGTCAAGATAGCACTTCTGAGGTGGTATCTCGCCCTTCTTCCAGCCTGAACCCTGCACCCATGGATCCTGCATACCCGAGTTCGGACCGCCGCACATTACGCCATTCGGAGCCTTAGGGAAGGACTCGTCTATCTGTCTTGCCCAGTAGCGGTGGTGAGGATATTCAATAGCGTGAGTACCGTAGCCTGTAACGTATGAGTAGTCCATGGCGTTTCTGCCGAGGATATAATCCATACCGCCGATAGCTCCGTCGAGGTAGCTCTCGTCATTTGTGAGAAGATAAGCGTAAGCCATAACGATAGCATTATCAGTCACGAATGAGTTAGAGCCCCAGATATAGCCTTCATCGCTGTCGTTGTAGCTGAGCTTGCTCTGACCGTAAGGAACGCCGTAGCCCTGATTCTCTTCAAGTGAAATGAAGTTATCAGCTGCGGAAACTATAGCCTCCTGAATTATCTCAGCGTCGCCCTTGTCGAATTTATCGGTGTTGAGAGCTGCGCTGAGAGTAGCAAGACCGCCTGTGTTGCCCCAGTCGAAGCTGCCGACGGTATCAACGCTTTCGCCGCCGCCTAAAGTCTGCGGTACATCGAGGAAGAACTTGTTCTCTGTAGCCTCGTCGTAGTAGTCCTCATCGCCTGTGGTGATGAAGAGTTCCAGAGCAGCCCAGCAGAATTCGTCCTCAACGTCTGTGTCACCGTAGGCACCGCCGCCTATGGATTCATCAAGCGGAGCATACATATCGGGGTGCTTCTTTGCAGCTTCGAATGCATTCTTTGCAGCTGTGAGACACTGCTCAGCGAAATCGCTGTCGTAGTCCTTCCACAGTCTTGCCGCCTGAGCGCCGCAGGCTGCCAGATTGAGAGTTGCCGCAGTCGTCGGAGGCTTGACGATACGCTTCATATCGTCGTCGGCAGGTGCGATACCGAGGGCAGTCCACTTCTCGTCGTGAGCCTTGTGGTAAGCCATGCCCTTGTATTCGCCGCTTTCAACAATCATTTTCAGCATCCATTCCATTTCCCAGCGGGCTTCGTCGAGAAGGTCGGGAGTGCCGTTTGTGTTTTCGGGAAGAAGCATTGTTCCGTCGCCGTAAGCGTCCTCAAAGCCGTATTTGAGCGCTGTTTCGTACTGGTTCTGCATGAGCCAGAGGGAGAAGCCGCCGTTTACAACGTACTTGCCGTGGTCGCCTGCGTCATACCAGCCCCCTGTAACGTCTATAGAGCCGCTGCTGCCGCTGTAGCCCCATGTCTGCTCTATCTCAGCCATGTCCTTGGGGTGACCTGCTGCACGGGCAAGCTCGGAAGTCTCGCCTGAGGAGATAAAATCGCTCTCTATCTCGATACCGCTTCTGTTCTGGTAGAAGTAGTTGAGTGAATCATAAAGCAGGCTGGAATAAGTCTCCGAGCCGCATATCTCGAAATCGCGGCTCTCGGAGCCGTCTTTTGTTTCGATATGGTATGTGCCCTCCTTGTCAAGGTCGGTGAAGTCGATGATATGTACTTCGTCGTCTGAGTCCTTGTCGTGACCGAAGGGAGTGCTCTTGCCTTCGTATACAGTCTTGCCCGACTCGTCTATTACCTCGAAGTCAACAGGCTTTGAGGAGTCGCTTAGGAGAGTAGCTTTTTTTGCTCTTTTGGGGAAATAGCAGACCTGATTGGTGAGTATGTCCGCACGCTCCCAGACCTCGGGTGTTGGATAGTCGTTTTCGTCGCCCGTGAGGTCAATGAGGGACATATTGTCAAATTTTATCTCAGTGCCGACAGGGAAGCAGTCGCCGTTGGTGTACTGACCGTCGCCGCCGAGGTGGAATGCCCACTCTGCAACATCAAGAGACTTGTCTGCTGTAAAAGTAACATCAACTTTTTTTGTTTCGTTTTTGCCTATCTGAATGCAGTCCCATGTGCTGTTGAAATCGGGACCGCCGTCAGCCATCATGTTGTGCCATATCTCTACGTCGCCGTCTAAGTTGCCTATCTTGGTGTAGTACTTTCCGCTCTCCGAGGGGGTTATCTCATAGGATACCTTGTACTTGTGTCCCGAAACTATCTTCAGACCTCTGTGTCTGAACTGACAGTCCCAGCGGTCCTCTCCGCCTCGCGAAGCTCCGCCCGGATTTACGATAGTCACGGTGTAAGCGCCCTTTTCGATCTTGAAGTCCATTTCACCCGGTGCGGACTCTACAATGTGCCACGGGAGTCCTACTCCGTTTTCAAAGTCTGTCTGACCGAGCTGCTGACCTGCGTTCGCATTGAGGGGAGCGAACTGCGTTCCTGCAGGGCATACAGCGCCTGACGCAACAACGACAGCAGCAAGAGCCGAAACAGCTCTGCAAGCAGTTATTTTTTTCTTTTTCATGCCTTAAACCTCCGGTTTCTGCAATTTTTCCACTATATACTTTAATACTTTTTATTTGTGTTGTAAAGCAACGCCAAAGAAAATTTACAATTTGTCGCTATAAAACGGCATTTTGCTCATATTCATAGTCTATACTCAAAATATTTCGGCTATTTAGACTATTTCCGCAAAATATGCACGAAATGTGACTTTTCCGCAATTTGTGTACTTGATTTATTGGTTTTGTTGTGATATAATTAAATTCGTATGGATTATCTGTGCTTACTTTGTAAATAGGAGTTATGGTATGAACCATATTTTTTATCTAATGGGCAAGAGCTCATCGGGAAAGGATACAGTATATAGCCGTATCCTCGAAGATTCAGAGCTTATCCCCATTGTTCTCTACACTACCCGTCCCATACGTGCAGGCGAGCGCGAGGGCGTTGAGTATCATTTCGTTGACGATGAGCGTTTCAATGCCATGAGGGACAGCGGCGAGGTAATAGAATGGCGTACATATGATACAAAATGCGGCAAATGGACTTATTACACCGCAAAGGACAGTATCAGCACCGACAGGGGGGACCGGATCGGTATCGGTACGCTTGAGTCTTATCTGAAAATAAAGGAATATCTCGGTGATGAGATTCTGGTGCCTGTCTATATAGAAGTAGACGACGATATCAGATTTCTCAGGGCAGTGGAAAGAGAAAAAAGACAGTCGGCTCCAAAATATGCGGAGCTCTGCAGGCGTTTTCTTGCTGACAATGAGGACTTTTCCGACGAAAAGCTCAGTGAGGCAGGAGTTACACATCGTTTTTCAAACAACGGCAGTCTTGAGGAATGTCTGTCGGCTGTAAAAAAATATATGTCTGATTTTCAGGAATGATTTTTGTGGTATCCGTTGAAATGCGGAATTAGGGAGGTTTATTGTGAGTTCGGAAATTAATTACTGCGAATGTGCAAAGAGGACTATGATAATAGGCGGCGGCGTAGCCTGCGAGATGCTTCTCAAGGAGATATTCAACGCTCAGAAGTCACCTTATACCGATGACAAATATTCGGCGCAGTTCAACCCTGTGTGCATTATCGACAACGATCCGAAGAAGCTGGGCAAGGAGATACAGGGAGTAAAGGTAGTAGGCAGAGAGGACGAGATAGTTAAGTACGCTAAGGAGTTTGAGATAGAACAACTCATTCTTGCTATACCGTCACTTACATCAGACGAGCGCAAGGCTGTTATAGATATATGCAACGAGACAAAGCTGCCCCTTAAGATAGTTCCGTTTATCGGTACTCTTATCCTTGATGATTCGGCAACTCTGCTCGGTCAGGTACATGATATCAAGGTCGAGGAGCTTCTCGGACGCGATCCTATAAAGTTTGACAACAAGGACATCAGAAACTTCATCAGCGGCAAGAGATGTATGGTAACAGGCGGCGGCGGAAGCATCGGTTCGGAGCTTGTTCGCCAGATCTGCAAATATAACCCTAAGCAGGTAATAATCGTTGATATCTACGAGAACAACGCTTATGAGATACAGCAGGAGCTTGTCATGGAATACGGTGAGAATCTTCACCTTGTAACCCTTATCGCTTCTGTTCGTGACTATTACCGCATGAATCAGATATTTGAGAAGTACAAGCCTGAGATAGTATTCCATGCAGCCGCACACAAGCACGTACCGCTTATGGAGGCTTCACCTATGGAGGCTATCAAGAACAACGTTATCGGTACATTCAATGTAGCTACACTTGCACAGTTCCACGATGTAAAGAAGTTCGTTATGATTTCCACCGATAAGGCTGTAAACCCAACAAATGCAATGGGCGCTTCAAAGCGCTGCTGCGAGATGATAGTTCAGTATCTTTCTCAGCAGCATGAGGGAAGGACCGAGTTCGTTACCACACGTTTCGGAAACGTTCTCGGCTCAAACGGCTCGGTTATACCGCTTTTCAAGAAGCAGATAGAGCAGGGCAAGCCTGTTACTGTTACCCATGAGGATATTATCCGCTACTTTATGACAATCCCCGAGGCTGTAAGCCTTGTTATGGAGGCGGCTGCCATTGCTCACGGCGGCGAGATATTCGTTCTTGATATGGGACAGCCTGTAAAGATAGTTACTCTTGCCGAGAACCTTATCAGAATGTACGGCAAGGTGCCTTATAAAGATGTTCCTATCGTATTCACAGGACTTCGTCCGGGTGAGAAGATAAAGGAAGAGCTCCTTATGGACGAGGAAGGACTGCAAAAGACTTCCAACAAGCTCATTTTCATCGGCAAGCAGATAGATATCGATGAGGATCACTTCGCTTCACGTCTTAAGAAGCTCCGCGACGCCGCACAGCTCAATGACGAAGAGGTCGCTATAACAGCTCTCCATGAAATGGTTCCTACATTCATAACTCCCGAGGAGTTCAACAGAATGCAGAGAGAAAAGAACGCTGTAACTGAATAATTGATGATAACTGCACTGAGATATCCTGTCTCAGTGCAGTTTTTGCGTTAAAGTAAAGAATTATTGTAAATTTTCTTTTCATTTCTTGCTATTTTTGATATCATATGTTATAATAAATTATGATTAATCATTTTTTCTGGAGATGATGATATTTTGACATCTTTTTACAGCCTTACAGAAGAGGCTTCGGATATAATTACAGAGGAGGCTTCCGCCGATACCACAAATGAGGTCATGGGAAGCATACAGGAATCCGTTGAAAAGACCTCGGGACTTCTCAATGACGCTCTCGGCTATATACAGAAGGCGCTGCCGACGGTGATAATAGCTCTTGTTATACTGATAGTGGGAATACTTATCTCAAAGCTCATTGCCAAGATAGTCGGCAAAGCAGTATCGAAGTCCAATGTAAACGGCTCGGCAAAAAGCTTTCTTGTGTCGCTTATCAAGATAATTCTTTATATCGCAGTCATAATCATGGCGCTTTCTGTGCTGAATGTGCCTATGTCGTCAATAATCACCATACTTGGTGCGGCAGGACTTGCTATCAGCTTGGCACTGCAAAGCTGTCTTTCCAACCTCAGCGGCGGATTTATCATACTCTTTACCAAGCCGTTTACGGCAGGAGATATCATAGAGCTTGATGAAACAGTGGGAACCGTCCGTGATATCGGCATATTCTATACTAAGATAGTGACTTTTGACAACAAGACCGTGTTCATACCAAACGGTAAGGTCACTGACGCTAAGATAGTTAATTACACAGAGACTCCCACAAGGCGTATCGACCTTAAATTCGATATCAGCTATAGTGCTGATTTCGGCAGGGCTCGTGAAGTGATACTTGAAATAATCTCGAATGAGAAGCTGATACTAAAGGCTCCCGAGCCGATAGTCCGTATGAGCGCACATAATAGCAGTTCGATCTCCATTGACGTTCTTGTGTGGGTAAACAACGCAGATTACCTCACCGAGCGCTACAATATGACCGAGGCAGTAAAGGCTGCCTTTGATGAGAACGGCATCGAAATACCGTTCCCGCAGCTTGATATTCATGTAAAGGATAAGGTTTAATGGCTGAAAACAAGCAGAAAAAAGCTCCGACAAAAAAGACAGAAACTGACAAGCCGAAGAAAAAATCACATTTATGGCTGTGGATACTGATTTTCATAGTGTGGCTGTTTGGCAACTATACGCTGAATACCAACAAGACTTCCATTACCTCGCCAAAGGTGAGCAGTAAGGTGCGTTTCGCCGTTATAAGCGACCAGCACGCTACGAAGCACGGTATAAAGAACAGCAAAATAGTTGAGAAAATAAAGGACGCTTCTCCTGATATCGTATTTATCCTCGGCGATATGTACACGCGAAAAAGCGACTGGGAGCTGATACAGAAGCCCATTGACCTTACCGCAGATTTAGTCTCCGCAGGCTATCCGGTTTACTGCGTAACAGGCGAGCATGACACCGATGAGCGTTATGTCGCGGAGCTGAAAAAGGTCGGAGCCCACGTTCTCAGCTATGATGAGGAGACTATTGACGTAAAGGGAAACAGAATCCATATAATGGGCATAGACAATGTATATTACAGTCCAACATTTGACCTGAATACAGCTTTTTCTCTTGATGACAGCTGTTATAATGTTCTCCTTGCGCATATCCCGAATTATGATAAGTTTGCGGATTTCGGCGCAGACCTTACCCTGTGCGGAGATACTCACGGAGAAATGGCACAGCTCCCGTTCGGTGCAGGTCCGCTGTACTGTTCGGAAAACAAAACATGGCTTCCCAAGCTTCTTCACAAGGAGCAGAAGATATATGACAAAGGATTCTTTGACTATGAGGGCGGAACGATGTTTATTACCTCAGGCATAGGAGTTTATCCTGCGCCTGTGCGTTTCAACAACCGTCCCGAGGTAGTCATTATGGATATCAGACCAAAGGGGTGAAAATATGAGTAAAATCACAGATATCGCCGTTATAGGGGGCGGCGCGTCGGGACTTGCAGCTGCTATCGAGGCTAAAAACGTCATGCCAAAGGCAAGGGTAGTCATTCTTGAAAAGCTTGACCGTGTAGGCAAGAAGCTTCTTGCTACAGGCAACGGCAGATGTAATCTCAGCAACATGGATATGGGCTCACATCATTATCACGGCAGCGTGAAGAATGTGATGCGCATAATCAACGGTACTCCCACAGCCAAGGAGTTTTTTGGAAGTATCGGTGTTGTGTGCTCCGCTGATTCCAAGGGCAGGATATATCCGCGCAGCAACAGTGCGGCTACAGTGCTGAACGCGCTGCGTCTCAGAGCCAAGGAGCTCGGCATAATCGAGCGCTGCGGCTTTGAAACAAACTTTATTGAGAGTACTCCCGACTGCTTCAGAATATCCTCGGAAAAGGGTGAGAAGTATCCCTGCAAGCGAGTTATCGTAGCAGCAGGCGGATATGCGGCACCTCAGTTCGGAACTGACGGCAGCGTAATAAGACTTCTCCGCAGCAACGGCTGTCACACCACGAAGATATGCCCTGCTGTAGCACCTCTGCGTGTACGCCCCGAACTTCTCAAGGGGCTGAAAGGCGTTCGTGCCAAGGGTAAGGTAACAGCTCTTTCCGCAGGCAGGATACTAAAAGAAGAAACCGGTGAGATACAGTTTACGGAGAGCTCTCTGTCTGGTATCTGTGTTTTCAATATGGCTCATCTTATATCACAGTACGACGGCAAGCTGACGCTTCGTCTTGACCTTGCCTCAGATATGGACATGGAGCAGCTTGTGGGCTATCTCCGTATAATCCAGTATCAGCGCAGCAGCTGTACCTTAGAGGAACTTCTCACAGGACTTTTCGTCCGCAATCTTGCGTTTTATCTGACAAAACGCGCTCTTGGAAAGCCTCTTACCGAGCCAATTTCAGCTTTAAAGGAAGCTGACCTGCGTACAATAGCACAGCTCATAAAGAATCTGGATTTTGAAGTCCTCGGCAGTGCGCCGTGGAAAGAAGCACAGGTCACATCAGGCGGCATAAGCGGAGACTGCGTGGACGAGCAGCTTCAGCTGAGAGGGGCAAAGGGCATATTCCTATGCGGCGAGATACTTGACGTGGACGGCGACTGCGGCGGATACAATCTCCAGTGGGCATGGTCATCGGGGATAATGGCTGGAAGATGCTGTGCAAATTCTCTGAGAGGAGCGCTCTTATGATAAGAGTCGGCGGTATCAGGGTGTCTCTTGATACAGACTTTTCAAGGCTTGAAGATATATGCGCCAAGAAGCTTAAAATCGACCGCAGCAGGCTTATCAGCGTAAGCCTTGCAAAGAAGTCAGTGGACGCGAGAAAAAAGAGCGACGTTCACTTCCTTATTTCTCTTGATATCGAGGCGAAAGGCGAGGAAAAGCTTCTTAAAACGCTGAAAAATGCGGTAAAATACAAAAAGCCCGAGTATAATATCCCTGCTGCGAAAAACGCGGCTTACCGTCCTGTTATCGTAGGCTTCGGACCTGCTGGAATGTTTGCGGCACTTGTTCTTGCAATGGCAGGAGCAAAGCCCATAGTCCTTGAAAGGGGCGGTGATGTGGACTCCCGTGTAAAGGCAGTGGAGGAATTTCAGTCAGGCGGAAAGCTTGATACCGAGTGCAACGTGCAGTTCGGCGAGGGCGGAGCAGGTACATTTTCTGACGGCAAGCTGACAACAGGCATAAAGGACAAGCGCATAGGCTGGATTTTGGAACGTCTGGTGGAGTTCGGTGCTCCCGAGGAGATACTTTACCTTGCAAAGCCACATATCGGCACGGACAAGCTTCGCGGAGCTGTCAAGGCGCTTCGAGAGAGAGTCATATCTCTGGGCGGAGAGGTAATATTCAATGCTAAATTTTGCGGTTTTGAAGCCGAAAACGGCTCAATATCCGCGGTTAAATACACAAAAGAAGGACAAATCTGCACTATCGACACGAAAAGCGTCATACTTGCTACAGGGCACAGTGCAATGGACGTTTTCGAGCTTCTCTACAATGAGAAGATAGAGCTCTCGCAAAAAAGCTTTTCTGTGGGAGTTCGTGCGGAACATCTGCGAACTGATATCGATAAAGCGATGTACGGTAATTTTGCAGGTCATAAGGCGCTGAAAGCCGCCGATTACAAGCTGGCTGTACATCTTCCCAACGGGCGCACTCTCTATACATTCTGTATGTGTCCCGGAGGATATGTTGTGGCGGCTTCTTCCGAGGAGGGCAGGCTTGCTGTCAACGGTATGAGCTGTTTTGCCCGTGACGCAGAGAACTCCAACAGCGCTCTCCTTGTGAATGTAGGTCCCGGGGACTACGGCAGTGACCACCCACTGGCTGGTATGTGGTTTCAGCGTGACCTTGAGGAAAAGGCATTCAGAGCAGGGGGGAGTGATTATCACGCACCTGCGGCAGTGCTCCGTGATTTCATGGAGGGGCGCGTCAGTGAAAAGCTCGGCAGAGTCAAGCCCTCATTTCGCCCCGATGTGAAGTTCGCAGCTCCCGAGGAGTATCTTCCCGATTATGTCTGCGAATCCCTGAGAATGGGAATAACAGAAATGGGAAAGAAGATACAGGGCTTTGACGACGGAGATACCCTGCTGACAGGTATCGAGAGCAGGAGCAGCTCTCCTGTGCGAATAAACAGGGGAGAGGATATGCAGTCCCTTAGCCTGAAAGGGCTTTATCCCTGCGGCGAGGGCGCAGGCTATGCAGGCGGAATAGTTTCCGCGGCAGTTGACGGCATGAAATGCGCGGAATCATTGCTGGAAGCAATAGTTTAGAGTTGAGAGCTAATGTGTTCGCTCACTTTATTTAAATAATACCGACGCAGCGATACAATAACTCTAAACTCTCAATTCCCAACTCTCAATTCCCAACTCTCAACTAAAAAATATTTTTGTTTGAAAAATAATAATAACTGAAACGGAGGCTTAATATGAAGATCAATGTTATTGGCGGAGAAATGGACAGACGCGAGATCGACGAGTACATAAAGTACGCTTCTCAGAAGTATGTCGGACGGCAGATCGGCGAAATGGATATCATTATAGACGGCGAATATGTAGATTTGCAGGTACACTTCAAGGATATGGATTTTCAGAGAGCCTACCGCTCGGCTGATTACCTTGTGAACACTATGGAAAAGCTCAACAACGCTAAGCAGAAGGAGTTTTCCGAAAAAGAACGTCACAAGGTCTAAGGAGAAATAAATGAATCTGACTAATATCGGCACAGTCAAGGATATACTTGGACGTCACGGCTTCAGCTTTTCAAAGGGACTGGGACAGAATTTCATCATCAATCCCGATATATGTCCTAAAATAGCTGAAAACGGTAACGCACAGGCTGGCTTCGGCGTACTTGAAATTGGTACTGGTATCGGAGTACTTACAGCTGAGCTTGCAAAGCGTGCGGACAAGGTAACGGCTGTGGAGATCGACTCGCGGCTTCTGCCCATACTGGCAGAGACGCTGGAGGAGTTCGACAACGTAAAGATAATCAATGAGGACGTGATGAAGTGCGACCTCCATAAGCTCATAGCCGAGGAGTTCGGCGGACTTCGGGTGGCGGTATGTGCGAATCTGCCCTACTACATCACATCTCCCATTATCATGATGTTATTGGAAAATAGACTGCCTATCGAGTCCATAACTGTCATGGTACAGAAAGAAGCCGCACAGCGCCTTTGTGCAAGGGTCGGCACACGCGATTCTGGTGCTATAACCGTTGGAGTAAACTACTATGGAACTGTCAAGAAGCTTTTTGACGTATCACGGGGCAGCTTCATGCCTGCACCAAATGTTGATTCGGCTGTTATCAGGATAGACCTTAACACCGAGCACCGACTTGACGAGGAAAGCGAGCGCTTCTTCTTCAAGGTCGTCAAGGCGGGCTTCTCGCAGCGCCGCAAGACTCTTGCCAATTCACTTTCCTCTGTTATGGGTATCCCTAAAGAGAAAGCATATTCAGCTCTGAAAGGTCTCGGACTTCCCGAGGCAGCACGCATCGAGCAGCTTGACATGGAGCAGCTCATAGCTCTGTCGGCAGAGCTTCAAAAATAAACTGTAATCAGAAAGGCTGAAAGAAGATGAATATAGCAGTTTTTTCTGTCACTGAAAACGGCAGGCAGCTTTCAGTGCGCATTGCCGAGGCTCTCGGTGCAGAGCACAGGGTAAGCCGTTATTGCTTCCACAAGCATACCGATGACAATGCAGCTGTTTTCTGGAATATGGGCAGCATGGTTGGACGACTTTTCGAGCGCTCCGACGCTTTTATCTTCGTGTGCGCCTGCGGAATTGCAGTTCGTGCGGCGGCTCCCTATCTTGGCACAAAGCCCGATGACCCAGCAATAATAGTTATGGACGACGGCGGCAGATTTGTTATACCCGTCCTTTCTGGACATATTGGCGGAGCAAATCACATTGCTGAGCTTCTGGCGGATTCTCTGGGAGTAACTGCTGTTATAACTTCGTCTGAGGACGACGCGGGCAGCTTTTCACTGGAGAGCTTTGCGGCGGCAAATGACCTTATAATATGTGACAGCAAGGCTGCAAAAGAAATATCGGCAGCCGTACTTCACGACGAGAAGATAGGCTTTTTCAGCAATTACAAGCACAGCGGACTGCCTGAGGAACTCACTGAGTTCGGCATATGCAGAACAGGCATATGTATAGATACGAATACAGATTTGAAGCCATTTGATGTTACGGTCAATCTTGTTCCTAAGAATATAGTTCTCGGTATAAGCTGTAAAAACGATACATCAGCCGAGGCATTAGAAAATGCAGTGACTTCCGCTCTTGACGGTATCGGCATTAAACGCATAAGCTGTATCGCTGCTGTAGACGAAGTTCCTGAGCTTTGCAGCTTCTGCGAAAAGCTTGGTATACCAATGAAGAAATATGAATCTGCGGAGCTTGACGGCGTTGAAGCGAAATGTGAGCAAATGGTACTGAAAAGCGGCGGAAAGCTTATCATAAAGGAAAAAGAATTTGACGGTATCAGTATAGCGGCTGCGGAGGCTCCTGTATTTCTTGATTTTGAAAGAAAAAGCTGAGGCTTTTGAAAGGTGTTGAACGAGTATGATAACTCTTGTGACAGGCGGAACAAAGTGCGGAAAATCAGGCTATGCCGAGAAGCTGATAGACAGGCTCAGCTGTCCTAAATACTACATCGCCACGATAAATCCCGTAGGTGATGACGCACAGGAGGTCATTGCCAAGCGCATGAAAATGCATACTCAGAAGAAATACGTGACTATAGAGTGTCCCCGTGATATCGCCTATGCTGATATCCCTATCGGCAGTGCTGTGCTTGTTGAGGAGATAGGCAGGCTTTGTGCCAATGAAATGTTTGTTGACGGCAGGATACTCCGCACCGTTGATAAGATAGTTTCAGGTATGGAGCTCATAGGCGCAAAGGCTTCGGAGCTTGTCATCGTAGCTAATGACATAAGCAGAGACGGTATAAGCTATTCTCCCGAGCTTATGGAGTACATAAAGGAAATGGGCGAGATAAGCCGCAGGATAACTGCATTTGCAGATAATGTCATCGAGTGTGTTTACAGTGTTCCCGTAGCCTTGAAGGGCTCTGCACTGCTTGACTGATAAACTGAAAAAACGAAACAATACATCGTGGAGGTATTTGATATGATAATGGTAACAGGCGGAGCATATCAGGGAAAGCTGGATTTTGTATGCAGACATTTTGGTCTTGAGAGCGCAGATATCGCAAACGGTTCTACCTGTGATTTTGAAGAAGCGTTAAGCGCTAAGTGCATAAAGAGCTATCACAGATTCATTGCAAGGCTTATTGCTCACGGCGTTGACTGTGTGCAGTTTACTGAGCGTCTGTGTGCTGAGAACAAGGACGCCATAATCATACTGGACGAGATAGGCTGCGGAATAATCCCTGCTGAAAAAGCGGAGCGGAAGCGCCGTGAGATAACAGGAAAATGCGGCTGTATCATAGCAAAGAACAGCGACGATGTAATAAGAGTCACCTGCGGTCTGCCTGTTTATATCAAAGGCGGTAACAAATAAAATACGGTATTAAGCTGTGCAATGCACAGCTTTTTTCCTTTTTTGCGCAAATAATTCACGAAACTGAGCTTTTCCGCGGCGAATAATGACAGATAATGCACCTTTCACATGGTATAGTATATTTTTGTGAGGTGACGTCAATGATAAATTTAAAAAAGATAACATCGTGGAAATATTTCGGAACTGCAGCGGCTTTTTCGGCTTCATTTGCCGTGGGATTCTTCATGTCGGACGTAAAAATAGCAGGAATTGCGTCATTTGCGGATATTTCGGCGGCAGGAGCTGTCGGACTTACTTCCTCAGCCGCAGTTTTTACGGGAAGTCTTGTACGAAGTATACTCGGTGGTTCTATCGGACATAATATTGTGAAGCTATCGGCTCTGGCGCTTATCGTGATGATAAAAATGTTCCTTGAGCCGAAAAACGATCCGAAGCTGTGCGGTATCAACACATTTGTAAGCATTCTCGCATCGGGAGCAGCGGTCTCGGCAGTTATAGGCGAGCTGCTGTACAAGCTGCCCTTTTACGCCTTTTACGGAGCCGTGGCAGGCTTTGCGGCATACTCGGCGGCACTTATTATAACGGGACTTAAACACCGCCGAGTCATTGACCTGTCAGGCAGTGGAGGACTTTCATGCGCTGTGATATATATTGTCCTTATCTCGGCTCTGTGCGCAGTTAAGCTTCCTGCACTGAATGCAGGCGTTATACTTGGAGCGGCTATTACACTTGGAGGAGCGTATTTCTACAAGCAGACAGGCGGAGTTATCTGCGGAACCCTTACAGTTTGCGGAGCATTTCTTGCTTCGGGGACAGTCGGGACGGATATAGTACTTCTGCCAGCCGCAGGGCTTCTTACAGGCTTTCTTCGGAGACAGAAGCCGCAGACGGCAGCAACAGGTTTTGTGGGGATAAGCTTTGTTCTTACGGCACTGACAGGGCTTACAATGGGCAGCTTTGACAATATGCTTGATATTATCTGCGGCGCATTTATTTTTATCCCCTTATCGCAGCGTTTTTCAGACAAGTGGATAAGGATAGGCGGCGAAGAAACGGCGTTTTCGGATATTATTGGCACGCGAATGGATTTCCTTTCAAAGACAGTCAAGGAGCTGCGAACCGAATCTGAGCGTATCTCAAAAATGCTTGCTGTGGGCAGTGACAAAAAAAAGGAGATAGAGGATAACTGCGAGAGGGTATGTTCCATGTGCTACCGCAAGCCATTCTGCTGGAAATCGGACAGGTACAATACCTACCGAGGCTTTTCAAAGCTCTCTGAAATGACGGAGTTTGCCGCCGAGAGCTTTCCTTCTGAGCTCGCGGACTGTCTGCACAAGAGCGAGGTGCTTGACGCCTTTGCAAAGAGCTCCCATGAAAAGGCTGCGGCAAAGCTTATGGAAATGCGTTTTTCAGAGAGCAGGAGCATACTTCATGAGCAGCTGAAAATAACCGAAGAACTCGTTCGCTCGGCAGGGGAGAAAGTAGACGTAAGATACTCCGAAAACGTCAGCCGAAGCATAAGAAAAAAGCTCGAAAAATTCGGAATTGAGCCGAAGAATGTCATCGCATATTATAACAGTAAAAACAGGCTTCTTGCGGAGGTATACTTCTCCGCGGAATGCTGCCCTGAAAGCAGCACAAGAGTGTGCGACCTTATCACGGACGAGCTTCACTTGCAGCTTGACCACACAGAGCCGATACGTTCTGGAAACGAGATACGGATACGTATTTTTGAGAAGCCTGCCTATTCGATAGAGGTGGCTGCGGCGTCGTCATGTGCGGATAGCTCAAGTGAAAACGGAGACACCCATGCGGTGTTCTGTGACGGTGAGGGAACGGCATATGTAACGCTTTCCGACGGTATGGGAACAGGAAAAGACGCGGCTGCGCAGTCACGGCTTGTAGTGGGACTTTTCCGACGGCTTGTGACCAGCGGCGTGGACTTCGGTTCTGCTATTAAGCTCATCAATTCAGTAATGGTGACCAAGTCACACGACGAAAGCTTTGCGACACTTGACGCAGTTCGCATAGACCTTGACGAGTGCGGACTTACCGTAATTAAATCCGGCGCCGCCGCTACCCTTATCCGTCACCGCGGAAGCGTACTGAAAATAACCTCGCCGACCTTTCCCATAGGCATTTACGAGAGCTCGGAGGTCTTTGTAAGGGAATGCGGATTCGAGGAGGGCGATATAGTTATAATGTTCTCCGACGGTATCTCGGAAGGGGCTTTTCCGTTCATTAAGGAGCTTCTTCTCGGAGGCGATGACCTTAGGCATATAGTTGACGAAATATGTGCGAAGTCCGAGGTTTTCAATCCCAATATCCATGCCGATGATGTGACCGTTATCGGCGTGAAAGTCATAAGGTCATAATAATAACAAGATATGAACTTTGTGAACAAAATATTAACTCAAATGTCATACTGAGCGGCTGATTTGGTGACATTTGCTGTGCATTTTAACAAGAGTCTGCAAATAAAACTGAGAAACAATACGTCAAATTGCACTAATAAGGCATGGTAATATTAGCATAACGTATGAAATTTGAGCGTATTTCATAAAAAAGCTTGAATAATTCTGCTGATTCTGATAAAATGTATTATAGCAAAGGAGGCTGAATCATGTCTGTTAACAAAAATAACAATAATTCAAATGAATTTCCGCTGTACCTTTTTTACCAGGGAAAAAACTACGAGGCATATAAATTTTTTGGCGTTCATTCTGTGAAAAAAGGACGAAGCAAGTTTTTTATTTTCCGAGTTTGGGCTCCTAATGCTGTAAGCGTATCTGTTGTCGGAGACTTCAATAAATGGGACAGAACAAAGAACCCGATGAAGCTTATTTCTGACGGTATCTGGGAGGCTGAGATAGGTAAGCTCAGCCAGTTTGACGCATATAAATTCAGCATTGAATCTAAAGACGGCAGGATCATCAACAAGGCTGATCCCTATGCCGCTCACTTTGAAACACGTCCCGGAACTGCTTCAAAGATCTATGAGAGCAGCTTCGAGTGGAGCGATGATAAATGGTTCAGGGAGAAAAGCACCGAAAGTATATATAAAAGCCCTGTGAATATCTACGAGGTGCATCTCAGCTCGTGGAAAAACTACGGCAACGATGTTTACCTTGATTATGTCACATTTGCAAAGGAGATAATTCCTTATCTCAAAAAAATGTCATATACTCATGTGGAGTTCATGCCGCTTACCGAGTATCCTTATGACGGTTCATGGGGATATCAGGTAACAGGATATTTCGCACCTACCTCACGCTACGGAACTCCCGACGATATGAGAAAGATGATAGACCTCTTCCATGAGGCAGGGATAGGTGTTATCCTTGACTGGGTACCCGCTCATTTCCCCAAGGACGAGGCAGGTCTTTATGAGTTTGACGGCACCTGCTGCTACGAGTACACAGATGACCGCAAGAAAGAACACAAGGCATGGGGTACAAGAGTATTTGACTACGGCAAGGCAGAGGTATGCTCTTTCCTCATATCAAGCGCTAATTACTGGTTTGACGAGTTCCACATCGATGGTCTGAGAGTTGATGCGGTAGCTTCAATGCTGTATCTTGACTACGACAGACGTGACGGCGAGTGGGCTGCAAATATTTACGGCGGCAATGAGAACCTTGAGGCTGTTGAGTTCCTCAGACATCTCAACGAAGCTGTATTCAGCAAGCACCCCGACGCTCTTATGATAGCCGAGGAATCAACGGCGTGGCCTTTGGTTACAAAGCCGACAGATATAGGCGGACTGGGCTTCAACTTCAAGTGGAACATGGGCTGGATGAACGATATGCTCAGCTATATGTCGCTTGATCCTATCTATCGTGCATTCAACCACGATAAGCTCACATTCTCATTCTTCTATGCATTCTCGGAGAACTATATCCTGCCTATCTCACACGACGAGGTAGTTCACGGAAAGTGCTCCATGATAAATAAAATGCCGGGCGAGTATGACCAGAAGTTTGCTTCATACCGTGCATTTCTTGCGTATATGATGGCTCACCCCGGCAAGAAGCTGCTCTTTATGGGACAGGAATTCGGTCAGATGAACGAATGGAATTACAAGTCACAGCTTGACTGGGGACTTATGGAATATGATTCGCACAGGAATTTGCAGAAGTTCTCTGAAAAGCTGAACAAATTCTATATCAATAACGCTCCTCTCTGGCAGAATGACGACTCATGGAACGGCTTCAGCTGGATATCAAACGACGACTACAAGCAGAGTATCATCTCATTCAGACGTATCGACGATAACGGTGAGGAGATAATCGCTGTGTGCAACTTCGTCCCTGTTGAGCGCCGTGATTACAGGATAGGCGTTCCGCAGAAGGGAAAGTACAAGCTTATCTTCAATACCGACGCTGTTGAATTCGGCGGCTCGGGCATCACTGAGTCCTCATTCAAATCAGACAAGGTGCCTATGCACGGATTTGACAACAGTATCTCAATGACGCTTGCTCCTCTGTCGGTAATTTATCTCAAATTCGCTCCTGTGAAAAAGAGAGCTCCGAAGACGGAGGAGGGCGGTGTAAAATCTGCTCCAAAGACGGCTGCAACGAAGAAAGCTGCAACTGCTGCAAAGAAAACTACGGCTAAGAAAAAGACTGCTGTAAAAGAAAAATAGTTACTACATTAATTTTCGGAGGTATAGAACAATGTATAGTAAAAAAAGAGTCGTTGCAATGCTCCTTGCAGGCGGTCAGGGAAGCAGACTTTATGCACTGACTAAAAACGTGGCAAAGCCTGCCGTTCCATACGGCGGCAAATATCGCCTTATTGATTTCCCTCTCTCGAACTGTACCAACTCAGGTATAGATACAGTGGGCGTTCTCACACAGTACCAGCCACTTGTGCTGAACGAGTACATCGGCAACGGTCAGCCGTGGGACCTTGACAAAATGAACGGCGGAGTTCATGTACTTCCGCCTTATGAGACGCAGGCAGGCGCTTCGTGGTACGAGGGCACTGCCAATGCAATCTATCAGAATATCCGCTTTATTGAGCGCTATGATCCCGAGTACGTTGTAGTTCTCGGCGGCGACCACATCTACAAAATGGACTACTCAAAAATGGTGGATTTCCATGTAGAGAACAACGCCGACTGCACTATCTCCGTCATAGACGTTCCGAAAGCTGAGGCTTCACGCTTCGGTATCATGATATGCGACGAGCAGAAGCAGGTAACAGACTTCGTTGAGAAGCCAAAGGAGCCTAAGTCTACTCTCGCGTCAATGGGTATCTACGTATTCAGCTGGGCAAAGCTGAAAAAGTACCTCATAGATAACGAGAATGAAGCCAATGCAAAGCGTGAGAAGGGGGAGCCGTGGTCAAAGGACTTCGGCAAGGATATAATCACATCTATGCTCCGCGACAAGCAGAGACTCTTTGCATATGAGTTTGAAGGCTACTGGAAGGACGTAGGAACTCTCGATTCACTCTGGGAGGCAAATATGGACCTTCTCAGTCCTAATGTTCCTCTTGATCTTTATGATCCGAACTGGAAGATATATTCACGAAACAACAACTACCCGCCTCAGTATGTGGGCGACAATGCCTGCATTGAGAACTCAATGATCTCCGAGGGAAGCACTATCGACGGAACAGTCGATTTCTCAATCCTTTTCTCAGGCGTTACCATTGAGCCTGGTGCTACTGTGAACTACAGTATCATCATGCCGGGTACGGTAATTAAATCGGGAGCTGTTGTTGAGTACGCCATTGTCGGAAGCGACAGCGTTATTGAAAGTCACGCACGTATCGGTTCAAGTCCCGAATCTGTAGACAACAGGGAAGACTGGGGCATTGCCGTTGTCGGACATAACGTTACTGTTTCGGAAAACAAGGTCGTTGAGCCGAAACAGATAATCGGCGAAAATATCTGACGGAGGAATGTACTATGAGTGTTAATTATAATGTTTTGGGACTTGTCTTTGCAAGTATGCATGATTCATATGTCAGCGAGCTGACAAAACAGAGAACAATGGGTTCAATACCTTTCGGGGGACGTTATCGCCTTATCGACTTCCCGTTATCAAGCTTTGTTAATTCGGGAGTTACAGAAGTAGGCGTTATAACGAAATCTAATTACGGTTCACTCCTCGATCACCTCGGATCAGGACGTGACTGGGATCTTGCCCGTAAAAAGGGCGGACTTCATCTGCTTCCGCCTTACAGTCATACGAGCAGTATCTATAAGGGCAGACTTGACGCCCTCAATAATATATGGAGATACGTTGAACATTCAAATGCCAAGTATGTTATCATGTCAAACTGCGACGTGGTAACTATGATAAACTTCAATCCTGTGCTCAAGCAGCACAAGGAAACAGAAGCTGATATCACGCTTATCTACAGCAGAGGATATTATAACTGCGAGAAGAACAACTGCGCCACTGTCCTTGAATTTGACGAAGAAGGCAGACTCAAGGATACGCTGGTTGATCCGCAGATCTCAGGCGAGTGCAACCTCTGGCTGGAAATGTGCATTATCACAAAGGACTTCCTCAAGAAGATAGTTGCTGATGCTGCAAGCAGAAATCAGCACAGCTTCACCCGTGAGATATTACAGGCAAAGAAGGACGAGTTCAAGATAATGGGCTATAAGCACGACGGCTTCTTTACAAGGATAGACAGTATCCAGAACTATTACAATTCAAGCAGACTTCTGCTTGACACCGAAAAGAGAAATGCTCTTTTCACAAAGGGGATGCCTGTTCTTACAAAGATAGGCGATAACGGTCCTGTAAAGTACGGTCTCGAGTCCAATATCAAGGATTCTCTTATTGCGGACGGCTGTATCGTAGAGGGCACAGTTATCAACTCTATCCTCTTCAGAGGCGTAAGAGTAGGCAAGGACTCAGTAGTAAAGGATTGTGTTCTGTTTCAGGGCACAAAGGTAGGTACGAGCTGCAGCATATCATCGGTAATTACCGACAAGAATGTTGAGATAAGCAACGACAAGGTGCTTACAGGCTCGGAAACATACCCGCTGTATATTGGAAAAGGCGGTAAGATCTGACGGCGGTGATCTAATATGAAAATACTATTTGCTGCCAGCGAGGCTGTACCTTTTGCAGCCTCAGGCGGTCTTGCAGATGTGGCAGGTTCTCTTCCCAAGGCTATAAAGTCAAAGAAACACGATTGCAGAGTGGTAATACCTCTCTATAAATCCATCAGTGCAGAGCTGCGCGAGAAAATGGTATTCCTTACCAATATAACCGTAGATGTCTCATGGCGCAAGCAGTACTGCGGTATCTTTATGACTATCAAGGACGGGATAACCTACTACTTCATTGATAATGAGTACTACTATTCAAGAGACGGTCTTTACGGCTTCTATGATGACTGCGAGAGATTTGTATTCTTTGACAGGGCAGTGCTCGAAATGCTCAAGTATATCAAATTCACACCTGATATAATCAATTGCAACGACTGGCAGACAGCCCTTATACCTGTATATTATAATGTTTATTACAAGTATCAGCAGGGCTATGACGGAATAAAGATAGTTTACACTATCCATAACATTGAATATCAGGGCAAGTACGGAAAGGAAGTTCTCAGTGAACTCATGGGTATCCCCATGTATAACGCGGGACTTATCGAGTATGACGGCTATGTGAATATGATGAAGGGCGCTATCGAGACCTGTGACATGATAACCACGGTCAGCCCGAGCTATGCGTGGGAGATACTTGATCCGTGGTACGCTCATGGTCTTGACAGGATACTTGTTACGAAGCAGTATAAGCTTCGCGGTATCATGAACGGTATCGATACAAAGCTGTATGATCCTGACAAGGACAAGTACATAGAGGCTAATTACTCGTCAAAGAAGCTTGCAGGAAAAGCCAAGTGTAAGGAGGCTCTTATAGAGGAGCTGGGACTTGCAAAGGGTGATGAGCCGATAATCGGTATAGTTTCCCGTTTTGTAAGGCACAAGGGCATTGACCTTATCCGCTGCGTTTTCGAGGAGATGATACATGACGGTATCAAGTTTGCAGTCCTCGGCAGCGGAGAGAAGATATATGAGGATTTCTTTACGGAAATGGCTGCACGCTATCCTGAGAGAGTATCGGTCAATATTGGATTTATCCCTGATCTTTCCCACAGGATATACGCAGGCTCGGATATGTTCCTCATGCCGTCTCAGAGTGAGCCCTGCGGACTTGCTCAGATGATAGCAATGCGATACGGAGCTATCCCAATAGTTCGCGAAACAGGTGGACTTCGTGATTCTGTCCGTGATAACGGCGGCGAAAACGGCAACGGCTATACATTCAAGACGTATAATGCCAATGATATGCTTGACGCAGTTAAACGTGCGTGGAACGACTACAATGACAAGTCTGAATGGGAAGAACTCATGCAGCGCGCTATGGAGTGCGACCACAGCTGGTCGGCATCTGCCGAGGAGTATATCGATACGTATAAGGAGCTTTTGTCAAATAAATAAGTACATTTCGGCCCGAGGCTGTTTAAGAGCAGCTTCGGGCTGGATTATCCTTATATTATAATAGTTTTTTGATTGTCCGTTATTTCGTACAAAAAAAAGAGGATTCTTTGGGTAAAATTCGATTTGACAAATCGTGGAAGTAATGTTATAATATATTTACTGTCCGACAAGGAGAGTTGAGTGAAAGAAAAATTTCTGAAAGAAATTTGAAAAAAGGCTTGACAAACCTAAGAGATAGTGGTATAATATTAAAGCTGTCCCGTGAGGGAGACTGAGCGGAGAGAGCGAACAGCATCTTGAAAATTGAACAATGCGAAGAAAAAAAGTAACGACCCTTGAGATTCCTTTGCTAAGTTGAAAGACTTAGGAAAGAAAGTCAAGAAAAGACTAAAAAACACATTGAAGTAATAACGCAAGCGTTATGAACTGGATCAGATAT